>NZ_CP095475.1:0-3865000 GCF_030322905.1 Pseudoxanthomonas winnipegensis
GTGGGCAAAGCGGACGACGTGGTACCCTGCCCGACCCTCTTTTCCACGTGCCGTCGGGCTGCGCGAGCTGGCCCGGCGCTGGATGACCGATCTCTTAAAGATGGATGCCTGGCCCCGCTGCCTAGAACGCCTGGAAGCCGAACTGCCGGCCGAAGATGTCCACACCTGGCTCAAGCCGCTGCAGGCCGAACAGCGTCCCGACGCGGTCGTGCTGTATGCGCCCAACGCCTTCATCGTCGACCAGGTGCGCGAGCGCTACCTGCCGCGCATCCGTGAGCTGATCGACCATTACGCCGGCTTCGACCAGGTCTCGCTGGCGGTGGGCTCGCGGGCCAAGGCGGCCGAGCCGGCCGCCGCCTCGGGCAACGGCGCGAGCGCCTCGCTGACCACCGCGGCCACCGCGCCGGTCGAGCCCTTCGCCGGCAACCTCGATACGCACTACACCTTCGACAACTTCGTCGAAGGGCGCAGCAACCAGCTCGGCCGCGCCGCTGCCTGGCAGGCCGCGCAGAAGCCTGGCGATCGCGCCCACAACCCGCTGCTGCTGTACGGCGGCACCGGCCTGGGCAAGACGCATCTGATGTTCGCGGCCGGCAACGAGATGCGCCGGCAGAATCCGGCCGCGCGTGTGCTGTACCTGCGCTCGGAGCAGTTCTTCAGCGCCATGACCAAGGCGCTGATCGAGCGGACCATGGATCAGTTCAAGCGCCGCTTCCAGCAGGTCGACGCGCTGCTGATCGACGACATCCAGTTCTTCGCCGGCAAGGACCGCACCCAGGAAGAGTTCTTCCACACCTTCAACGCGCTGTTCGACGGCCGCCAGCAGATCATCCTGACCTGCGACCGCTACCCGCGCGAGGTGGAGGGCCTGGAGCCGCGGCTGAAGTCGCGCCTGGCCTGGGGCCTGTCGGTGGCCATCGACCCGCCCGACTTCGAGACCCGCGCGGCCATCGTGCTGTCCAAGGCGGCCGAGCGCGGCACCCACATCCCCGACGATGTGGCCTTCCTGCTGGCCAAGAAGATGCGCTCCAACGTGCGCGACCTGGAAGGCGCGCTCAACACGCTGGCCGCGCGCGCCAACTTCCTGGGCCGGGCGATCACGCCGGAGTTCGCCCAGGAGACCCTGCGCGACCTGCTGCGCGCCCAGCAGCAGGCCATCGGCATCCCCAACATCCAGAAGACCGTGGCCGACTACTACGGCCTGCAGATCAAGGATCTGCTGTCCAAGCGCCGCACCCGCTCGCTGGCGCGCCCGCGCCAGGTGGCCATGGCCCTGACCAAGGAGCTGACCGAACACAGCCTGCCCGAGATCGGCGACGCCTTCGCCGGACGCGACCACACCACCGTGCTGCACGCCTGCCGGCAGATCCGCACGCTGATGGAGTCCGACGGCAAGCTCAAGGAAGACTGGGACAAGTTGATCCGCAAGCTCAGCGAGTGAGCGGGCGGGCCCCGCGGTGGCTATGCTGTGCGGGTCGCCGCATTCATGGAACATCCGGTGGGCGGTAGGGGGTCGAAGCTGTGGATAAGGCGTGGATCGATTTGACGATGAAAGTTGTCCACAGTTTTTCCCGCAGCAAACCGACACGCCATCCACCGGGTTTCAAGCGAATAAAAACGAGGCTGATCAATTGGTTAGATCGGTTTTCCCGGAAATCCGCGGCAACCATCACCATCAGCTTTTAAGATTTATACACTTCTAAAAACCTAGAGCACCGGGACACCCACGATGCGTTTCAGCCTGCAGCGAGAAGCTTTCCTCAAACCCCTGGCGCAAGTGGTCAATGTGGTGGAGCGTCGCCAGACCCTGCCCGTGCTGGCCAATTTCCTGGTGCAGGTGAACAACGGTCAGCTCTCGCTGACCGGCACCGATCTGGAAGTCGAAATGATTGCGCGCAGCGCGGTCGAGGACGCCCAGGACGGTGAGACCACGATCCCGGCACGCAAGCTGTTCGAAATCGTGCGCGCCCTGCCCGATGGCAGCCGCATCACCGTCAGCCAGACCGGCGACAAGGTCAGCGTGGCTGCGGGGCGCAGCCGCTTCACCCTGGCCACGCTGCCGGCCAACGATTTCCCGTCGGTCGACGAGGTCGAGGCCACCGAGCGCGTCACCGTGCCGGAAGCGGCGCTGAAGGAGCTGATCGAGCGCACCGCGTTCGCCATGGCGCAGCAGGATGTGCGCTACTACCTCAATGGCCTGCTGTTCGACCTGCGCGACACCTCGCTGCGCTGCGTGGCCACCGACGGCCACCGCCTGGCGCTGTGCGAATCCGGCCTGGAAACCGGCGGTAGCCTGACCAAGCGCCAGATCATCGTCCCGCGCAAGGGCGTGACCGAGCTGCAGCGCCTGCTGGAAGGCGGCGACCGCGTGCTGGAGCTGGAAGTCGGCCGCAGCCACATCCGCGTCAAGCGCGACGATGTCACCTTCACCTCCAAGCTGATCGACGGCCGCTTCCCCGACTACGAGGCGGTGATCCCGATCGGCGCCGATATCGAGGTCAAGCTGGACCGCGAGGTCCTGCGCGCCGCCCTGCAGCGCGCCGCGATCCTGTCCAACGAGAAGTACCGCGGCGTCCGCGTGGAGCTCTCGCCGGGCCAGCTCAAGGTCAGCGCGCACAATCCTGAGCAGGAAGAGGCGCAGGAAGAGATCGAGGCCGACACCAAGGTCGAGTCGCTGGCGATCGGCTTCAACGTCAACTACCTGCTCGATGCCCTGTCCGCCCTGCGCGACGAGCACATCGTGATCCAGCTGCGGGATGCGAATTCCTCGGCGCTGGTGCGTGAGGCGGGCAGCCAGCGTTCGCGCCACGTCGTCATGCCGCTGCGCCTCTGACCCCAGTGCTGTTCCACGTGAAACACGACGCGACGCCCGGAGTTTTCCGGGCGTCGCCGTTTGGGAGCGTTCGACCTTGGACGTGACGCGACTGGTCGTGGGCGGGTTACGCCGGTTCGAACGGGTCGAGCTGACGCCTGCCCAAGGCCTGAACCTCATCACCGGCGACAACGGCGCCGGCAAGACCAGCCTGCTCGAAGCCCTGCACCTGATGGCCTGGGGGCGCAGCTTCCGTGGACGCGTCCGCGACGGACTGATCCGGACCGGCAGCGACGCGGTCGAAGTCTTCGTCGAATGGACCGAAGCCGCCCAGGAGCGGCTGCGCAAGGCCGGCCTGCGCCACAGCGGTCAGGAGTGGCAGGGACGCCTGGACGGTAACAACGTCGCCCAGCTCGGCGATCTGTGCGCTGCACTGGCCGTGGTGAGCTTCGAACCGGGCAGTCACGCGCTGGTGACCGGCAGCGGCGAGCCGCGCCGGCGCTTCCTGGATTGGGGGCTGTTCCACGTGGAACAGGACTTTCTGCCGACTTGGCGGCGCTACAACCGCGCCCTCAAGCAGCGCAACGCCCTGCTGAAGTCCGGCGGCAGCCTGGCACAGCTGGACGCCTGGGATGCGGAGCTGGCCGATGCCGGGGAAGCGGTCACCGCACATCGTCTGGCCTACCTCGACCGCCTGCAGACGCAGCTCTCGGAGGCCGCGGACGCGCTGGTGCCCATGCTGGGGCGCGCGCAGCTGGCTTTTGCGCCGGGCTGGAAGCGCCAGGAGCTGTCGTTGGCCGACGCGCTGTTGGTGACGCGCGATCGCGACCGGCAGTTCGGCCATACCGGCGTGGGGCCGCATCGCGCCGACTGGCGCATCGACTACGCCGCCCTGCCCCAGCGCGAGACCCTGTCGCGCGGCCAGGCCAAGCTCACCGCCCTGTCCTGTCTGCTGGCCCAGGCGCAGGACTACGCCGTCCAGCGCGGGGAATGGCCGGTGATCGCGCTGGACGACCTCGCCTCGGAGCTCGACCGCCGGCACCAGCAGCGCGTGCTGGACCGCCTGCTCGGCAGCGGCGCCCAGATCTTCCTGACCGGGACCGAGCCGCCTGCCGGGCTTGGAGACCGCACGCCCGGGGCCTGGTTCCACGTGGAACACGGCGCGGTGGCGCCTCGCTAGGACAGGGGCCATCAGGGGGCCAACCCCGGCCAATGCTATAATTCGCGTCCTTTCCCAGTGCCGGTCGCGCCTGCGCATGCCGCGTGGCGGACCGGCCGTGCAGGCAATCGATACGCGAATGACCGAGCAGAACCCGCCGACCACTCCCGGCCAGAACGGCAACTACGACGCCAACAGCATCACGGCCCTGGAAGGCCTGGAGGCCGTGCGCAAGCGCCCCGGCATGTACATCGGCGACGTACACGACGGCACCGGCCTGCACCACATGGTCTTCGAGGTCGTCGACAACTCCATCGACGAGGCCTTGGCCGGCCACGCCGACCATGTGGCCGTGACCATCCACGCCGACGGCTCGGTGTCGGTGTCCGACAACGGCCGCGGCATCCCGGTCGGCAAGCACGCGCAGATGAGCGCCAAGCTGGGCCGCGAGGTCTCCGCCGCCGAGGTGGTGATGACCGTGCTGCACGCCGGCGGCAAGTTCGACGACAACAGCTACAAGGTCTCCGGCGGCCTGCACGGCGTGGGCGTCAGCGTGGTCAACGCGCTGTCGGAAAAGCTGCTGCTGGACGTGTTCCAGAACGGCGCCCACTACCAGCAGGAATTCAGCAACGGCGCGGCGGTGGCCCCGCTGCAGCAGCTGGGCGAGACCACCAAGCGCGGCACCACCGTGCGCTTCTGGCCCTCGGTCGTGGCCTTTCACAACAACGTGGAATTCCACTACGACATCCTGGCCCGGCGCCTGCGCGAGTTGTCCTTCCTCAATTCCGGCGTCAAGATCGTGCTCGCCGACGAGCGCGGCGAGGGCCGCCGCGACGATTTCCACTACGAGGGCGGCATCCGCAGCTTCGTCGAGCACCTGGCCCAGCTGAAGACCCCGCTGCACCCCAACGTGATCTCGGTGACCGGCGAGCACAACGGCATCACCGTGGAGGTGGCGCTGCAGTGGACCGACTCCTACCAGGAGACGATGTACTGCTTCACCAACAACATCCCGCAGAAGGACGGCGGCACCCACCTGGCCGGCTTCCGCGGCGCGCTGACCCGCGTGCTCAACACCTACATCGAGCAGAACGGCATCGCCAAGCAGGCCAAGATCAACCTGACCGGCGATGACATGCGCGAAGGCATGATCGCGGTGCTGTCGGTGAAGGTGCCCGACCCCAGCTTCTCCAGCCAGACCAAGGAAAAGCTGGTCAGCTCGGACGTGCGCCCGGCGGTCGAGAACGCCTTCGGCGCGCGCCTGGAGGAGTTCCTGCAGGAGAACCCGAACGAGGCCAAGGCCATCGCCGGCAAGATCGTCGATGCCGCCCGCGCCCGCGAGGCCGCGCGCAAGGCGCGCGACCTGACCCGCCGCAAGGGCGCGCTGGACATCGCCGGCCTGCCCGGCAAGCTGGCCGACTGCCAGGAGAAGGATCCGGCGCTGTCCGAGCTGTTCATCGTCGAGGGCGACTCGGCCGGCGGCTCGGCCAAGCAGGGCCGCAACCGCAAGAACCAGGCGGTGCTGCCGCTGCGCGGCAAGATCCTCAACGTCGAGCGCGCGCGCTTCGACCGCATGCTCTCCTCCGATCAGGTCGGCACGCTGATCACCGCGCTGGGCACCGGCATCGGCAAGGACGAGTACAACCCGGACAAGCTGCGCTACCACCGCATCATCATCATGACCGACGCGGACGTGGACGGCGCGCACATCCGCACCCTGCTGCTGACCTTCTTTTACCGGCAGATGCCCGAGCTGATCGAGCGCGGCCACGTCTACATCGGCCTGCCGCCGCTGTACAAGCTCAAGCAGGGCAAGCAGGAGCTGTACCTGAAGGACGACGCGGCGCTCAACGCCTACCTCGCCAACAGCGCGGTCGAGGGCGCCTCGTTGATTCCGGCCACCGGCGAGCCGCCGATCTCCGGCGAAGTGCTGGAGCGGCTGTTGATCCTCTATGCCAACGCGCGTGAGGCGATCGGCCGCAACGCCCATCGCTTCGACACCACGCTGCTGGAAGCGCTGATCGACGCCGCGCCGGTCGATGCGCTGGTCGGCTTGGCCGACGATGCCCTGCGCAGCGAACTGGGCAAGCTGGAAGCGGCCCTCAACAGCAGCAGCATCGGTAGTCCTCGTTACACTCTGGAGCTGCAGCCGGCCAACGACCAGCGTCCTGCGGCCCTGCTCTCGCACCGCCGCCACATGGGCGAAGAGCTGACCCAGGTGCTGCCGCTGTCTTCGTTCGAGACCGGTGAACTGCGCGCGGTGCGCGATGTCGCAGCCCAGCTGTACGGCCTGGTGCGCGAAGGCGCGCAGATCCAGCGCGGCACCCGCAGCCAGGAAGTCTCCAGCTTCGCCCAGGCCCAGGCCTGGCTGCTGGAGGAAGCCAAGAAGGGCCGCCAGATCCAGCGCTTCAAGGGCCTGGGCGAAATGAACCCCGAGCAGCTGTGGGATACCACGGTGAATCCGGACACGCGCCGCATGCTGCAGGTGCGGATCGAGGACGCGGTCGCCGCCGACGAGATCTTCAGCACGCTGATGGGCGATGTGGTCGAGCCGCGGCGCGAGTTCATCGACGCCAACGCCCTCAAGGTCACCAATCTCGACATCTGACGCCGTGACGAACGCGCGCACGGAGGCGCCCGCCCTGCCCGGCGCCCCACCGCCGCTGCCCGCGGCGGCGGTCCCGGCTCCCCTGCCCCTGGCGTTGGCGCTGCGCCGGTTCGGGCTGGAAGTGCTGATCATGGGCGTGCTGTTCGCCCTGCTCTCGCTGGTGGGCGCGGTCGCCTGGGGCTTGTGGCGCGGGCTGATGCTGGCCATCCACGGCACGGCGCCGGCCGATGCGGCGGCGATGATGCAGGCCATCGGCCGGCCCGGCCCGCTGGCGGTGATGGCCATGAGCGTGCTGTCCGTCGGCGGCACGGCGCTGCTGGCGATGGCCTGGCGCGCCCCGGCGCGCAAGGGCGAGCGCCAGGCCGCCGCCGCCGCCCTGCGCCGGGTCCCGACCTGGCTGCTGGTGCTGTTCACCGCCGCGGCCACGATCACCTGCAGCATCGTCGGGGCCCAGCTCGCCGCCGCCTTCCAGGAGACCCTGCAGCCGAGCAATCTGGAGCTGGTGCGCGGCACCGTGGGCCGCCATCCGCTGCTGCTGGTGCTGTTCGCGGTGGTGCTGGCGCCGCTGTACGAGGAAGTGCTGTTCCGGCGGGTGCTGTTCCGGCGCCTGTGGCGCGATGGCTGGCCGCGCCTGGGCATGGTGCTCAGCGGCGTGCTCTTCGCCCTGATGCATGAGCCGCCGATCCTGGGCGGCAAGCCGCTGATCGCCGCCGCGCCGCTGTGGCTGGTCTACACCGGCATGGGCATCGCGTTCGCCTGGGTCTACCGGCGCACCGGCTCGCTGTGGGCGGCGGTGCTGGCGCACGCGCTCAACAACGCCTTCGCCATCGGCATGCTGCTGCTGTTCGGCATCGATGCCTGAGCGTGTCCGCGCTTGACAAGGGCGTCACCGGGCGCCGGCAAGACTCCCGCCCCATGACCCACCGTCCCCGCGCCCTGCTCGCCCCGCTCTGTGCCGGTCTGATGGCCGCGCTGCTGGCGGCCTGCGCCACCACGACCTCCTCGACCGGCCGCCGCCAGAACGTCGGCGCCGTCTCCCAGGCCCAGCTGGACCAGCTCGGCGCCCAGGCCTTCGCCGAGGCCAAGCAGAAGCAGCCGCTGAGTAAGGACCCCAAGCAGATCGCCTACGTGCGCTGCGTGGTCAACGCCCTGGTCGCCCAGCTTCCGGCCAGCGAGCGCGGCATCGCCTGGGAAACGGCGGTGTTCGAGGACAAGGAGCCCAACGCCTTCGCCCTGCCCGGTGGCAAGGTCGGCGTCAACAGCGGCATCTTCACGGTGGCCAAGAACCAGGACCAGCTGGCGGCGGTGATCGGCCACGAGATCGGCCACGTCGTGGAACATCACTTCGACGAGCGCATCACCAACCAGGTCCGCACCTCGCAGGCGCTGGCCATCCTCGGCGCGCTGGCCGGCGACTACGGCCAGCTGGTGACCGAAGGCGGCGGCATGGCGGCCAACGCCGGCTTCCTGCTGCCCAACTCGCGCCGCCAGGAGAGCGAGGCCGACGTGGTCGGCCAGCGGCTGATGGCGCAGGCCGGCTTCGACCCGCGCCAGGCGGTGAACCTGTGGCAGAACATGCTCTCCGCCGGCGGCGCCCGCCCGCCGCAGTGGCTCTCCACCCATCCCGATCCGCAGTCGCGCATCCGCGAACTGTCCACGCGCGCCGACACGCTGGTGCCCGATTACGAGGCCGCGCGCGCCGCCGGCCGCAAGCCCCGCTGCGGTTGAACAGCGAAACCGGCCATTTGTAGGCCCGGCACAACGAAATCCGCACACATTGCGCTGGCGATTCTGCTAGTTTCGCCGACCCGGTCACTTGTTGGCCTGCTGTTCAGCCCCCCGCACTCACGCAAGACCGATCCACACGAGGTGATCCATGTTGTTGCGCACCCCCAAGCGTGCCCTGCTGTCCCTGGCCGTCATCGGCCTGCTGGCCGGCACGGTGTCCGTCGAAGCCTCGGCCCAGCAGACGCGTGAGCGCGCCGGCCGCAACAAGGGCGACGACGCCAAGCAGCAGGTGCTCTATCCGGATGCGACCCGCGTCGCGCCGGAAGGCAAGAATTCGCGCAAGGGCGGCCCGATGGCCGAGAAGATGATCAAGGCCTACAACGATCAGGACTGGGCCAAGGCGCGCGCCGACGCCGATGCGCTGATCGCCAGCCCCGATTCCAACGACTACGACAAGGCCCTGGCCGCGCAGATCGCCTCGCAGGCCGCCTACAGCACCGACGACGAGGCCGCCGCCAAGGCTTATCTCAAGCAGGCCATCGACCTCAACGCGCTGGACAACAACGGCCACTACCAGGCCATGTTCATGCTGGCCCAGCTGCAGCTGCAGGACGAGCAGTACGCCGACGGCCTGGCCACGCTGGACAAGTACCTGGCCGAAACCAAGTCCAAGAAGCCCGAGGACCTGGCGCTCAAGGGTCAGGCCCTGTACCAGGCCGAGCGCTACGCCGAGGCGATCGAGCCGCTCAAGCAGGCCATCGCCACCTCGTCGGATCCCAAGCCGCAGTGGAGCCAGGTGCTGATGGCCAGCTACGAGGCCAGCAACCAGTCCGGCGAGGCGCTCAAGCTCGCCCAGGACATGGCCGCCAAGGCGCCCAACGACAAGACCGCGCAGATGAACCTGGCGGTGGTCTACTCGCAGAACGACCAGCCGGAAAAGGCCGCCGAGATCCTCAACAAGCTGCGCGCCTCCGGCCAGCTGACCACGGACAAGGAATACCGCCAGCTGTACGCGACCTTCTCCAACATGGACAAGCACGAGAAGGACACGATCGAGGTCATCAACGACGGCCTGGCCAAGGGCATCCTCAAGCCGAACCTCGAGGTGTATCAGATCCTGGCCCAGTCGTACTACTATTCGGAACCGCCCCAGATCGCTCAGGCTATCGACGCCTGGCAGAAGGCGGCACCTCTGGACACCACCGGCGAGACGTATCTCAATCTCGCGCGTGTCCTGATGCAGGAGAATCGTCCCGCCGAGGCCAAGAAGGCCGCTCAGTCGGCGCTGGACAAGGGGGTCAAAAAACCGCAGGACGCGAAGGCGATCATCGGCTCCAAGTGATCGCTTGGAAGCGCTTACAAAGCAGTGGATAACTGCTATGAAAGCGGTGAAGGATTGGGTTAAGCTCACGATTCCCCTGCGTTTTCTCGCGGTGGAATCCTACGAACCGACATCGGTGTGCGTCGCGGCGCACACCCCGTTTCCATCGAGTCCACTGGCGCATGGCTGAACAACTTGTCATCAACCGTTACAAGGATCAGGAAGAAGACTCCGGTCTGAACTGGTCGCGCATCATCGGCTATGCCTTCGTCATCGCCCTGCATGTCGCGGTCTTCCTGCTGCTGCTGATTCCCGCCGTCGCACCGCCGGCCCAGAAGGAGGAGGAGCAGAAGATGCTGGTGCAGATCGTCGATCCGCCGCCGCCGCCGCCCCCTCCGCCGCCGCCGCCGCCGAAGCAGGACACGCCGCCGCCGCCGGTCAAGGAGCTGTCCCCGCCCAAGCCGACGCCGGTCCCGCCGCCGCCGGAAGCCCCGCCCGTGGAAGTGCCCGATCCGCGTCCGGTGGATACCTACACCCCGCCTGCCCCGCCCGCTCCGCCGGCCCCGTCGCCTGACATCGGCGCCAGCGTGGACATCTCGTCCAAGAACATGAATCCGCCGCGCTACCCGCCGTCGGCCGCACGTTCGGGCATCGAGGGCACCGTGGTGCTGATCATTGATGTCGATGCCAGTGGCAACGTCACCAACGTCTCGGTCGAGAAGTCCAGTCGCAACCGCGATCTCGACCGCGCCGCGATGGAAGCAGCACGCAAGTGGCGCTTCAACGCCGGCCAGTCCAATGGCCAGAAGGTGGCCGGTCGCGTCCGCGTCCCGGTCGACTTCAGCATGGGCGGCTGAGCCGGACCCGTTTCACCCATTTAGCGTCACCACCACCTCTCCATTCAATTTTCAACAAAGGTAAGCGTCATGCTGCAGGAAACTCTGATCGCCGCCGCTTCGGGGGGCAACAACGCCGCTGCTGCCCTGAACCAGATGGGCTTCTCCCACCTGATCCACGAAATGACCTCCAACCCGGGCGCCTTCGTGGTGTCGTGGGTGGTGCTGCTGACGCTGGTCTTCATGTCGGCCGGCTCCTGGTACTGGACCATCGTCAACATCATCAAGGCCGTGCGTCTGCGTTCGCAGGCCGACCGCGTGACCACCGCGTTCTGGGAAACCCCCAACGCGCAGGACGCGATCCGCGTGATGGAAGAGCAGCCGCGTAACGAGCCGTTCTCCAAGATCGCCCTGGACGCCGCCCAGGCCGCCGCGCACCACCAGCGCGCCGAGTCCACCGGTGCCGGTGAGACGCTGAGCCGTTCGGAATTCGTCGACCGCGCCCTGCGCCAGGCCGTCACCCGCGAGAGCACCAAGATCCAGAGCGGCATGATCTGGCTGGCGACCGTCGGCGCGACCGCCCCGTTCGTGGGTCTGCTGGGTACGGTGTGGGGCATCTACGGCGCCCTGATCCGCATCGGCGCCACCGGCAACGCCGGCATCGACGCGGTGGCCGGCCCGGTGGGTGAGGCGCTGATCATGACCGCCATCGGTCTGTTCGTCGCGATCCCGGCCGTGTTCGCCTACAACTTCTTCAGCAAGCTCAACGCGACCACCATCGCCAAGTTCGACACGTTCGCGCACGACCTGCACGACTTCTTCGCCACCGGCGCCCGCGTGCGCTGATCCGGCCTAGACACGAACTTACCGACAGGTATCCGGAGGCCACATGGCATTCAGTAGCGGGGGCGGCAGTGGCGGCCCCATGGTAGACATCAACGTGACGCCCCTGGTGGACGTCATGCTGGTGCTGCTGATCATCTTCATCATCACCACGCCGCTGATGCAGCAGAAGGTCAAGGTGCAGTTGCCCGAGACCACCTTCCTGCCGAACCCGGACGAACTGGCCAAGCGTGCGCCGCCAGTGAACATCGCGGTCACCGAGGACGGCTCGATCTACTGGAACGACGAGCCGGTCACCAAGGATGTGCTCGAGTCGCGCTTCTCCTCGGCGGCCCAGCAGACGCCGCAGCCGTCGATCAACCTGCGTGGCGACAAGACCACCAAGATGTCCACGATCAACGAGATCACCCGCATCGCGCAGGGTCAGGGCATGTTGGACGTCGGGTTCGTTTCCACGAAGCCGAAGAAGGGGGGCTGATCCATGGCCTTTAGCAGTGGAAGTGGCAAGGGCGCGATGGCCGAGATCAACGTGACGCCGTTGATCGACGTCATGCTGGTGCTGTTGATCATCTTCATCGTGACCGCGCCGATCATGACCTACCCGATCGACGTCGCCCTGCCGCAGCGGTCGCAGACCCCGCCGCCGACGACAGAGCCGCCGCCGCCGATCGACCTGCGGATCGACGCGTCCAACACGATCTACTGGAACAACAATCCGGTGGCCGTGAGCGCGTTGCAGAGCATGATGGAGAACGAGGTCCAGAAGGATCCGACCAACCAGCCGCAGCTGCGCATCGACGCCAACCCGGACTCCCAGTACGAGACGATGGCCCAGGTGCTCGCCGCCGCCAAGAACGCGCAGATGATGAAGATCGGTTTCATGCAGCAGTAATCGATCGGCTTTGTTCGCCAGTTCGCTTCGACGCCGCTCCGCAAGGGGCGGCGTCGTCGTTTGTGCGGCGCGCGGCTGCAAGTTGCGTCCGGTCGGATCTGTTCCCGCCGGGTGTGCGGCAAGAGACGCGATGCGATGCGTGGGCGTCGAGCGCCGCCGGGATATCAGCACATCACCACGGACCATTTGCCAGAATGAAATTTGGCCCTTCTACTTGCCGGCCCTTTCGCCTGCGCAGCCCGTGATTTCCTTCCAGCACGTCAGCAAGTCCTACCGCAGCGGCGGCCGCGAGATCCACGCCCTGCGCGGCATCGATCTGGAAGTCCACCGTGGCGAGGTGCTGGGCGTGATCGGCCACTCGGGCGCGGGCAAGTCTTCGCTGCTGCGCCTGATCAACGGGCTGGAAACGCCGACCTCGGGCGCGGCGCGGGTCGAAGGGCAGGCCGTGGACCCGAAGGCCAAGGCCGCGCTGATCGCGCTGCGGCGCCGGATCGGGATGATCTTCCAGCACTTCAACCTGCTCAGCGCGCAGACCGCCGCGGGCAATGTCGCGTTTCCGCTGCGCCTGTCGGGCCTGCCGCAGGCCCAGGTCCAGGCGCGGGTGCGTGAACTGCTGGCGCGGGTCGGGCTGGAGCAGCAGGCCACGGCGTATCCGGCGCAGCTGTCCGGCGGGCAGAAGCAGCGGGTCGGCATCGCGCGTGCGCTGGCGACTGGCCCTTCGATCC
This sequence comes from Pseudoxanthomonas winnipegensis, assembly GCF_030322905.1. Classification (NCBI taxonomy): domain Bacteria; kingdom Pseudomonadati; phylum Pseudomonadota; class Gammaproteobacteria; order Lysobacterales; family Lysobacteraceae; genus Pseudoxanthomonas; species Pseudoxanthomonas winnipegensis. Next base: position 12,925 of record NZ_CP095475.1, read on the forward strand.
TGCTGTGCGACGAGGCGACCAGTGCGCTGGATCCGCAGACCACCGCCTCGGTGCTGGACCTGCTGTCCGACCTCAATCGCGAGCTCGGGCTCACCATCGTGCTGATCACCCACGAGATGGAAGTGGTGCGCCGCATCTGCGACCGCGTCGTCGTGCTGGATGGCGGCCGCGTGGTGGAGCAGGGCGCGGTCAGCGAGGTGTTCCTGCATCCGCAGCATCCGACGACGCGGACCTTCCTGCACGACGATGCGGCCGGGGTCGAGCGCATCCGCGCCGGCGAGGGGCAGCAGTTGCTGCGGGTGACCCTGGTGGGCGAGCAGGTCCATTCCCCGGTGCTGGGCGCGACCCTGCGCGCGCTGGGCGCCGAGTACTTCATCACCTCCGGTCGCGTCGATACGCTCAAGCACCTGCCGTATGGCCAGGTCACGCTGTCGGTGGACGCGCAGCTCAGCGACGCGGTCGTGCAGCGGCTGGCCGAGCAGGGCGTCCACGCCCAGGCGGTGACGCCGTGATCGGACTGCTGCCGGCCGGCTGGTTCTCGCATCTGGATGCGCAGAAGTGGGGCGAGATCGCCATTGCGCTGAAGGACACGCTGGTGATGCTCGGGCTCGCGTTCCCGCTGACGCTGGCTGTGGGCATCCCGCTGGGGCTGGTGCTGTTCCTGACCGGGCGCCAGCAGCCGGGCGCCCGGCCCGTGCTCAACGCCGTCGTCGCCTTCGTGGTCAACGTGCTGCGCTCGGTGCCCTTCATCCTGCTGATGATCTGCCTGATCCCGATCACGCTGTGGGTGGCCGGCACGTCGCTGGGCGTCAAGGGCGCCATCCTGCCGCTGGTGGTGGGCGCCGCGCCGTTCTACGCGCGCCTGGTGGAATCGGCCTTGAGCGAAGTGGACCGCGGCGTGCTGGAGGCCAGCCAGGCCATGGGCGCGACCACGCGCCAGCTGATCCTGCGCGTGCTGCTGCCCGAGGCGCTGCCGGGCCTGATCGCCGGTGCCACCGTCACCGCGATCGCGCTGATCGGCTTCACCGCGATGGGCGGTGCGATCGGCTCGGGCGGTCTGGGCGACCTGGCCTATCGCGAGGGCTATTTGCGCTCGCACACCGACGTGGCCGTGGTCACCGTCGTGCTGCTGGTGGCGATGGTGCAGCTGGTCCAGGTCGCCGGTGAGCGCCTGGCCGCGCGCTTCAACCATCGCTGAGATCTTCCCCCTCAACCCTGGAATCTCCATGAACCTCCTGCGACTTCTTGGCGTGCTGACCACCCTGGCGCTGGCCGGCTGCGGCAACGGCACGCCCTCCACCGGTGATGCGCACAGCGCGCCGCTCACTGTCGCCGCCACGGCGGTGCCGCACGCGGAGATCCTGGAGGTCGTCAAGCCGATCCTGGCCAAGGAAGGCGTGGCGCTGGACATCAAGGTCTTCAACGACTATGTCCAGCCCAACGATCAGGTCGTGCAGGGGCATATCGACGTGAACTACTTCCAAACCGAGCCGTATCTGGCCGCCTACAACAAGGATCGCGGCACCGATCTGCAGACCATCGTCGGTGTGCACATCGAGCCGTTCGGCGCCTATTCGCGGCGCTTCAAGTCGCTCGATGCGCTTCCCAACGGCGCCGATGTCGTGATCCCCAACGACCCCAGCAACAACAGCCGGGCGCTGATCCTGCTGGACAAGTTCGGCGTGATCAAACTCAAGGATCCGGGCAATCCGCTGTCCACGCTGCGCGACATCGTGGCCAACCCCAAGCAGCTCAAGTTCCGCGAGCTGGATTCGGCGATGCTGCCGCGCGTGCTGGACCAGGTGGACCTGGCGCTGATCAACACCAACTACGCGCTGGACGCGGGCCTAGACCCCACGCGCGATGCGCTGGCCATCGAAAGCCGAGACTCGCCCTACGTCAATTTCCTGGTCGGCCTGCCCGCCGCCAAGGACGATCCGCGCGTGCAGAAGCTCGCCAAGGCACTGACCAGTCCGGAGGTGCGCGCCTTCATCGAGTCCAAGTACAAGGGCGCGGTGCTGCCGGCGTTCTGAAGGGCGCCGGCCCATCGAGGTGATGGATAAGCGTGCAGCGAAACCCGCGGCAGCGGATCGAAAGCGCGGATCTTGCGCCCGATCGCATGCGTCTGGCGCTGGCGGATGTGCTGGACGGGAAGAAGTTCGGCAGGCGGATGGTCAGGCTCGACTGAGTCGCGCGGTTTGCCAGGAGTTCATGCGTGCTCGGAATTTGTCGCGGCGCGTGCCTCAGGATTTACTGGAGTTGCGATCCACGTGACGCGCCCCTTGGGTTGGGGAAGGGCTGCACCAGTCGTCGCCTTGTGGGAGGCGGCGGCTGGTGCAGCAGGCTGTCGTGCTGCTGAGCTCCGTGGATTTCTCCTTCGTCTGTTCGACATCGTGCGGCGGCTGTGCCGCGACGATCGGCGTGTCTGGTCGGTGCGACCTCGGGCGCTTCTCGCGATCGATGATCACGGCGCGGGTGCGTGCCGGCTTCGTTGGGGGCAGCGGTCCGGCGGGCGGCGGCCGCTTATCCCTCGGTCAGGGCATCCTGCCCTGACTCGGGCGCTCGGCTTCCTGCCTCGCTCGTCTGCGGCCACCGCCCGCCAGCCCGCTGCCGCGCGCGTTACGTCAGGGGACTTCGGCGCGAAGAAGCCTCGATCCATTGGCGCGTGCGTGCTTGGCGGTGTCAGGGCTACGGGGTGGCGCCGGTGATGGCGAGGTAGCGGCGCACGGTGGTGTCCAGGCCGTCGTAGAGGGCTTCGGAGATCAGGGCGTGGCCGATGGAGACTTCCTGCACGTGGGGCACGGTGTCCAGGAACAAGCCCAGGTTGTCCTGGCTCAGGTCGTGGCCGGCGTTGACGCCCAGGCCGAGTGCCTGGGCGGCGCGGGCGGTGGAGGCGAAGGCGTCGAGCGCCGGCTGCGGCGTGCCTGCGGCGCAGGCCTCGGCGTAGGGGCCGGTGTAGAGCTCGATGCGGTCGGCACCCATCGCGGCGGCCTGCGCCAGTTCGCGGCAGCCGGCGTCGACGAACAGGCTGACGCGGCAGCCGAGTGCCTTGAACTGGGCCACCAGCGGCGCCAGGCGCGCACCGTCCCGGGCGAAATCGAAGCCGTGGTCGGAGGTGAGCTGGCCGTCGGCGTCGGGCACCAGGGTGACCTGGGCCGGACGGACCTGTTCGCACAGCGCGACCAGGCCGGGATAGCCGGGCCTGGGGGGTGCGAAGGGATTGCCCTCGACGTTGAACTCGACCTGGAACTGCGCGGTCAGCGCGGCCAGGGCGATGACGTCCTCGGCGGTGATGTGGCGCCGGTCGGGGCGCGGATGCACGGTGATGCCCTGGGCGCCGGCCGACAGGCAGGTGCGCGCGGCGCGCAGCACGTCGGGCTCCTCGCCGCCGCGCGAGTTGCGCAGCACGGCGATCTTGTTGACGTTGACGCTTAGGGCGGTATGCGGCTCAGGGGCCATTGCGCGGGTCCGCGGTGGGGGCGTGTTCGGCGGCCTTGCGCGCCTTGGCTTGCTCGCGCAGGCGGTGCAGTTCGACCGGGTCGATCATGCCGCGGCCATCGGCGCTGCCGTTGCCGGCGCGGGCGGCGTACCAGCCCAGTGCCCAGGCCACCAGCAGGCCGAGCGCGGCCAGCAGCATCACCACCATCAGCGCCATCGACGTGGTGCGCAGGGCCACGCCCATCGCGCCCAGCGAAAGCAGCAGAAAGAGCCAGTACATGGGATACCGCGCAGGCCGGGAGGACGGCCTGGATTCTACCGTCCCGTGCGCGCGGCGGGCGCTGCGGCCGCGCTACAGCAGCGGCGAGGCCAGGCGGGCCAGGGCCTCAGGCAGGCGGTTGCGCCACAGCGAGCGGTTGCGGGCGTTGTGCACGGGCGTGGCGCTGGCGAACTCGCCTTCCAGCAGCGCGGCCAGGCGGCGGCCGAAGCCCTCGTCGCGGAACAGCAGGCCGACCTCGAAGTTCAGCCGGAAGCTGCGATGGTCGAAGTTGGCGCTGCCCAGCACGGCCAGGCGCTCGTCGCACAGCAGGGCCTTGGTGTGCAGCATGCGCGGGCCGTATTCGTAGACCTTGACTCCGGCGGCCAGCAGTTCGTCGAAGTAGGAGCGCGCGGCGTAGGTGACGAAGCGCGAGTCGCTGAGCTTGGGCACCAGCAGGCGCACGTCCAGGCCGGCCAGCGCGGCCGAGGTCAGCGCCATCATCGCCGCCTCGCCGGGCACGAAGTAGGGCGTCACCAGCCAGACGCGCTCGTCGGCGTCGTGGATCGCGCCGACCTGCAGGCGGTGGATGGCCTCCCAGTCCGAGTCCGGCCCGGAGGTCAGCACCTGCACGGGAATCTCGCCCGGTGGCGCGTCTTCCTTCGGCGCCCACAGCACGGTGCCGGCGAAGTCGGCGCGGCCCTGGCCGCTGGCGTAGATCCAGTCCTCGACGAACACCTGCTGCAGGCCGCGCACGACTTCGCCCTCCACGCGCAGGTGCAGGTCGCGGTAGGCGTCGGGGCGCAGGGCGTCGTTCTCCTCGTCGGTGATGTTGATGCCGCCGGCGAAGCCGACCGTGCCGTCGATCACTACGATCTTGCGGTGCGTGCGCAGGTTGACCCAGGGCCGGCTGAAGGGCTTGAACTGGGTCGGGTGGAACCAGCAATGCTCGCCGCCGGCGTCCAGCAGCGGCTTGAGAAAGCGCCGGTTGGCCTTGCCGGCGCCGACCGCGTCGAGCAGTAGGCGTACGCGCACGCCGGCGCGGGCGCGCTCGATCAGCGCATCGCGCACGCGCGTGCCGGTGCGGTCGCGCTCGAAGATGTAGTACTCCAGGTGCACGTGGTTGGTGGCGGCGGCGATGGCCGCCAGCAGCGCCTCGTAGGTGGCCGCGCCATCGACCAGCAGGTCCGCGCGCGTGGCCGAGGAGGGCGGCAGGCCGGTCACCGCCTGGCCGAGCAGGGCCAGCTCGGTGCACAGCTGGTCGGGCGGGCAGATCGCCTCGTGCGCGTCCATGCCGTCGCGTGAGCGGTGGCGGCGCAGGCGCTGGCGCTTGATCTTCTGCGGGCCCAGCGCGAAGTAGATCAGGAAGCCGATGTAGGGCAGGGCGGCCAGCGACAGCAGCCAGCTGAGCGTGGCCGCCGGCTCGCGCTTCTGCAGGATGATCCAGCCGGCCAGCACCAGCAGGTACACCACCCAGGCGGTGGTGAGGTAGGTCTTCAGGTGCGGGATGTCCGCGATGTCGTGCCACAGCGTGGCGAGTGCGTCGAGCATCGGGGGATTGTAGAAGGCGCGTGCGACGCGCAGACGACCGAGCGCGGATCTTTGTTGCGCCGCGCCAGCATGGTGGATAGGCCGGCCGCGGTTCTTTGTCCCCGCCGGCCGTGTCGGGCGGCAGGCCTTCTTTGTAGCGTGCCTGCCACGGTCGGGCGCTGCCCGGCCATCTCGACGGAGCTTGATCGATGGTCACGATGAAGGCGGCAGTGGTGCGGGAGCAGGGCGGCAGCTTCGCCATCGAGCAGATCCAGCTGGAGGCGCCGCGCGACAACGAAGTGTTGGTGCGGATCCTGGGCGTGGGCATGTGCCACACCGATCTGGTGGTGCGCGACCAGTACTTCCCCACGCCGCTGCCGGCCGTGCTCGGGCACGAGGGCGCGGGTGTGGTCGAACAGGTCGGCGCGGGGGTGACCAAGGTCAAGCCGGGCGACCACGTGGTGCTCAGCTATGCCAGCTGCGGGGTCTGCGCGAACTGCCAGAAGGGCCTGTACGGCTACTGCCCGGACCTGTACGGGCGCAACTTCAGCGGCGGCCGTCCGGATGGCTCCAGCCCGTGCTGCGATGCGCACGGCCAGCGCGTGAGCGCCTACTTCTTCGCCCAGTCCTCCTTCGGCGAATACGCCCTGGCGACCGAGCGCAACGTGGTGAAGATCCCCGACGATGTGCCGGTGGAGATCATGGGTCCGCTGGGCTGCGGCATCCAGACCGGCGCCGGCGCGGTGATCAACGCGCTCAAGCCCGGCGCGGGCACCTCGATCGCGATCTTCGGCGCCGGCTCGGTCGGCCTGGCCGCGGTGATGGCGGCCAAGGTGGTGGGCTGCACCACGATCATCGCGGTGGACCTCAACGAAGGCCGCCTGGCCCTGGCCAGGGAACTGGGCGCCACGCATGCGATCAACGGCCGCGAGGACGCGGTCGCCGCGATCCAGGCCATCACCGGCGAGGGCGTGCAGTACTCGCTCGAATGCACCGGCCTGCCCAAGGTGCTGCGCCAGGCGGTGGACAGCCTGCGCCTGACCGGCGTGTGCGGGATCATCGGCGTGGCGCCGCTGGGCACCGAGGTCTCGCTGGACATCAACGGCCTGCTGTTCGGCCGCACGGTGCGCGGCATCATCGAGGGCGACAGCGTGCCGGACGTGTTCATCCCGCAGCTGGTGGACCTGTGGAAGCAGGGCCGCTTCCCGTTCGACCGGCTGATCCGCAAGTACCCGCTGTCGCAGATCGACGCGGCCGCGCACGCCTCCGAATCCGGCGAGGTGCTCAAGGCGGTGCTGATCCCCGAGGGCGCGGGAGCCTGAAGGCCATGCTGCGGCCGACCATGACCCATCTGGTGCGCGCGGCGGCCGAACGTTTCGGCCAGCGCGTGGCGCTGACCCTGCCCGGCGAGGGCCAGTACACCTACGGCCAGCTCGACGACCTGGCCGGGCGCTTCGCCGGGGGGCTGGCGGCGCTGGGCGTCGGTGCCGGCGATCGGGTGGTGCTGTATCTGCCCAATGGCTGGCAGTGGATCGCCGCCTACCACGCCATCGCGCGGCTCGGCGCGGTGGTGGTGCCGGCGAACATCCTGCTCAGCGCGCAGGAGGTGTCCTACATGGCCAGCGATGCGCAGGCGGTGGCGGTGATCCTGCCGGCCGAGCGCAACGCGGCGGTGAGCCTGGACGCGGCGGTGCTCCGCATCGCGCTGGGCCGGGCCGAGGGCGCGCATTCCTTCGACGAGGTCCTGGACGGCGTCTACCGGCTGCCGGTGGAACGCGACCCAGAGGATCTGTTCACCATCGGCTACACCTCCGGCACCACCGGCAAGCCCAAGGGCGCGATGCTGACCCATCGCTGCCTGTTCGCCAGCCTGTCCGGCACGGCCACCGTGCACGTGCGCCACGAGCACGACGTGGTGCTGTCCTGCCTGCCCTTCCCGCACGTGTACGGCAACATCGTGATGAACGCGATGTTCCTGGCCGGCACGCGGCTGGTGGCCACGCCGAAGTTCGACCCCGGCACGGCGCTGGCGCTGATCGCCAGCGAGCGGGTGACGCTGTTCGAAGGCGTGCCGACCATGTACTACCAGCTGCTGGCGCACGCCGACCTCGGCAGCGCCGATCTGTCCAGCCTGACCCGTTGCACGGTGGGCGGGCAGACCATGCCGGTGGCCAAGCTCGAGGCGGTGGTGCGCAGGTTCGGCTGCCCGCTGCTGGAGCTGTGGGGCATGACCGAGCTGGCCGGGCCGGCCACCAGCCATTCGCCGTACTGGGCGCCGCGGCCCGGCTCGATCGGGCTGCCGTTTCCCGGCATGCAGGCGCGCATCGCCGACCTGGACGAACCCGGCCGCGATGCCGCGCCCGGCACGCCCGGCGAGCTGCTGGTGCGCGGCCCGCTGGTCACCACCGGCTACTACAACAACCCGGCCGCCACCGCGCAGGCGCTGGACGCGCAGGGCTGGCTGGCCACCGGCGACATCGCCTACGCCGACGCCGACGGCTATCTGTTCGTGGTCGACCGCAAGAAGGACATGATCATCACCGCCGGCTACAACGTGTACCCGGCCGAGCTGGAGCAGGTGGTGGCCATGCACCCGGACGTGGTGATGACCGCCGTGGCCGGCTTTCCCGACGAGGAGAAGGGCGAGATCGCCGTGGCCTTCGTCGTGCGCCGTCAGGGCGCGGCCCTGGACGAGGCCACGCTGCTGAGCCACTGCCGCCGCCACCTGGCCGCCTACAAGGTGCCGCGCTCGGTGCGCTTCGTCCACGACCTGCCCAAGACCAGCACCGGCAAGCTGATGCGCCGTGCGCTGGCCGACATCGCCTGACGACGCTCCTTCCCGTTCCGCACCCCTACCCGCATGAGGTGACCTGCCATGCCCATCGACTTCTTCAAGGACTACACCCTGACCATCGACGGCCAGGCCGCGACCTCGGCCGCGACGCTGGAGGTGATCAACCCGGCCAACGAGCAGGTGATCGCGCGCGTGCCCGACGCCAGCCGCGACCAGCTCGATGCCGCGGTGGCCGCGGCCAAGCGCGTCTTCCCGGCGTGGAGCGCGCTGCCGCTGGCCGAGCGCCAGCGCTACGTCGCGCGCATCGGCGATGCGATCGAGCGCCACGCCGAGGACTTCATGAAGCTGCTCACCCTGGAGCAGGGCAAGGCGCGCCAGGGCGCCGAATGGGAGATCGGCGGCGCGGCGATCTGGTGCCACGAGATCGCCAAGCAGGAGCTGCCGCTGCACGTGGTCGAGGACACCGGCACGCGCCGGGTGGAGACACGCCGCGTGCCGCTGGGCGTGGTCGGCGGCATCACCCCGTGGAACTTCCCGGTGCTGCTGGCGATCTGGAAGATCGCCCCGGCGCTGGTGGCCGGCAACACCATGGTGCTCAAGCCCTCGCCCTACACCCCGCTGACGACGCTCAAGCTGGGCGAGCTGCTGCGCGGCGTGCTGCCCGACGGCGTGCTCAACATCGTCTCCGGCGGCAACGAACTGGGCGCCTGGATCACCGCGCACCCGGACATCGCCAAGGTCAGCTTCACCGGCTCGACCGCGACCGGGCGCAAGATCATGGAATCGGCCTCGGGCAACCTCAAGCGCATCACCCTGGAACTGGGCGGCAACGACCCGGCCATCGTGCTGCCGGACGTGGACGTGGAGGAGGTGGCCGAGAAGCTGTTCTGGGCGAGCTTCCAGAACAGCGCGCAGTTCTGCGTGGCGGCCAAGCGCCTGTACGTGCACGAGGACATCTACGACGACCTGGCCAAGGCCCTGGTGGCCTACGCCAGGACCGTGCAGGTCGGCGACGGCGCGCTGCCGCAGACCCAGCTGGGCCCGATCCAGAACCGCATGCAGTTCGAAAAGCTCAAGAACCTGCTGGCCGACGCCAAGGCCAACAAGCTGCGCTTCCTGCTCGGCGGCGACATCCCCGACCAGCCCGGCTACCTGGTGCCGATCACCCTGATCGACAACCCGCCCGACGACAGCCGCGTGGTGCGCGAGGAGGCCTTCGGCCCGGTGCTGCCGCTGCTGAAGTTCAAGGACGTGGACGAGGTGGTCGCGCGCGCCAACGACACCGAATACGGCCTGGCCGCCTCGGTCTGGTCGCGCGACGTGGAGGCCGCGCGCAAGGTGGCCGAGCGCATCGACGCCGGCACGGTGTGGATCAACGAGATCCACACCTTCTCCCCGCACGTGGCCTTCGGCGGGCGCAAGCAGTCCGGCATCGGCATCGAGAACGCGCTGGAAGGCCTGGCCGAATACACTGCGGTGCAGACCCTGGCCATCAATCGCGCGCAGGCCAGCGACGCGGGGCGCAAGGCCGCCTGAGGGCGGCCACGCCCGGCGCCGCCAGGCCGGGCATCGATGCGTTCGTTGTGCAGTGCGCGATGCGTCTTGCCTCGCGCCGCTGCCACCCTGCGCGTGCCCGCACGTTTCGCAACACGAGACCCGATGTGACTGTCCTCACCAGCCTGATCGACCTGGACGCCGCCTCCAGCCAAGCCAATGCCCAGCACAACCGCGCCCTGGCCCAGCAGCTGCGGGAGCGCGTGGCCAGCGCCGCCCTGGGCGGCTCGGCGCAGGCGCGCGAGCGCCACCTGGCCCGCGGCAAGCTGCTGCCGCGCGAACGGGTCAACCGCCTGCTCGACCCGGGCTCGCCCTTCCTGGAGATCGGCGCGCTGGCGGCCAACGGCATGTACGAGGACAGCGCGCCCGGCGCCGGGGTGATCGGCGGTATCGGCCGGGTCAGCGGGCGCGAGGTGATGATCCTGGCCAACGATTCGACGGTGAAGGGCGGCGCCTACTTCCCGATGACGGTCAAGAAGCACCTGCGCGCGCAGGAGATCGCGCTGGAGAACCACCTGCCGTGCATCTACCTGGTCGATTCGGGCGGCGCCAACCTGCCGCACCAGTCCGAGGTGTTCCCCGACCGCGAGCACTTCGGCCGCATCTTCTACAACCAGGCGCAGATGTCGTCCAAGGGCATCGCCCAGATCGCCTGCGTGATGGGCAGCTGCACCGCCGGCGGTGCCTACGTGCCGGCGATGAGCGATGAGACCATCATCGTGCGCGGCCAGGGCACGATCTTCCTGGCCGGCCCGCCGCTGGTGAAGGCGGCCACCGGCGAGGAGATCTCGGCCGAGGAGCTGGGCGGCGCCGACACCCACGGCCGGCGCTCGGGCGTGGTCGACCACGTGGCCGAGGACGACGAACACGCGCTGTTGCTGGTGCGCCAGATCGTGGCCACGCTCAACCATCCCAAGACAGTGGACATCGACCTGCAGCCGCCGCGGCCGCCGCGCCTGCCGGCCGAGGACCTGTACTCGATCATTCCGCAGGACGTGCGCGCGCCCTACGACGTGCACGAGGTGATCGCGCGCCTGGTCGATGGCTCGGAGCTGCACGAGTTCAAGCCGCTGTACGGCGCCACGCTGGTGTGCGGCTTCGCGCGCATCTGGGGCATCCCGGTGGCGATCCTGGCCAACAACGGCGTGCTGTTCTCCGAAAGCGCGCAGAAGGGCGCGCACTTCATCGAACTGGCCTGCCAGCGCCGGGTGCCGCTGCTGTTCCTGCAGAACATCTCCGGCTTCATGGTCGGCGGCAAGTACGAGGCCGAGGGCATCGCCAAGCACGGCGCCAAGCTGGTCACCGCGGTGGCCACCGCCAGCGTGCCCAAGATCACCGTGCTGATCGGCGGCAGCTTCGGCGCGGGCAACTACGGCATGTGCGGGCGTGCCTACAGTCCGCGCTTTTTGTTCACCTGGCCCAATGCGCGCATCTCGGTGATGGGCGGCGAGCAGGCCGCCTCGGTGCTGGCCACCGTGCACCGCGACGCGGCCAGCTGGACGCCCGAGCAGCTGGAGGCCTTCAAGACGCCCATCCGCGAGGTCTACGAGCGCGAGGGCAATCCTTACTTCGCCACCGCGCGCCTGTGGGACGACGGCATCATCGACCCGGCGCAGACCCGCGACGTGCTGGGGCTGGCGTTCTCGGCCACCTTGAACGCACCCATTCCGCAGGCCGCACGCTTCGGCGTGTTCCGCATGTGATCGCCAGGAGAGTCCCATGATCGAGAGCCTGCTGATCGCCAACCGCGGCGAGATCGCCCGCCGCATCCTGCGCACCGCCCAGCGCCTGGGCGTGCGCACCATCGCCGTGTACTCCGAGGCCGATGCCGGCCTGCCGTTCGTGCGCGAGGCCGACCAGGCCGTGTGCATCGGCCCGGCGCCGGCGCGCGAGAGCTATCTGTCCGCCGACAAGCTGCTCGCCGCGGCGCGCCAGACCGGCGCGGCCGCGATCCATCCCGGCTACGGCTTCCTGTCGGAGAACGCCGAATTCGCCGACGCCGTGATCGCCGCCGGGCTGGTCTGGGTGGGCGCGCCGCCGGCGTCGATCCGCGCGATGGGGCGCAAGGACGCGGCCAAGGCGCGCATGCAGGCGGCCGGCGTGCCGGTCACGCCGGGCTATCTGGGCGAGGACCAGTCGACGCCGCGCCTGCAGCGCGAGGCGGATGCCATCGGCTATCCGGTGCTGATCAAGGCCGTGTCCGGCGGCGGCGGCAAGGGCATGCGCAAGGTCGATGCGGCGGCCGACTTCGCCGCCGCGCTGGACAGCTGCCGGCGCGAGGCCGCCGCGGCCTTCGGCGACGACCGCGTGCTGCTGGAGAAGTACGTCAGCAATCCACGCCACATCGAGGTGCAGGTGTTCGGCGACACGCACGGCAACGTGGTGCACCTGTTCGAACGCGACTGCTCGCTGCAGCGCCGCCACCAGAAGGTGATCGAGGAGGCGCCCGCGCCCGGCATGGATGCGGCCACGCGCCAGGCGCTGTGCGCGGCGGCGGTGAAGGCCGCACGCGCGGTGGATTACGTGGGCGCCGGCACCATCGAGTTCATCGCCGATGGCTCGCAGGGCCTGCGCGCCGACGCGATCTGGTTCATGGAAATGAATACCCGGCTGCAGGTCGAGCATCCGGTGACCGAGTCGATCACCGGGCAGGACCTGGTGGAGTGGCAGTTGCGCGTGGCCTCGGGCGAGGCGCTGCCGCTGGCGCAGGACCAGCTGGCGATCCATGGCTGGGCGATGGAGGCGCGGCTGTACGCGGAGAACCCGTCCAACGGCTTCCTGCCGTCGATCGGTCCGCTCGAGCGCCTGCGCCTGCCAGAGGGCATCCGCGTGGATAGCGGCGTGGAGGAAGGTGGTGAGGTCAGCCCGTTCTACGACCCGATGATCGCCAAGCTCATCGCCCATGCGCCCACGCGCGCGCAGGCCGCGCGCCGCCTGGCGCAGGCCTGCGCCCAGGTGCAGGTGTGGCCGGTGCGCACCAATGCGGCGTTCCTGGCGCGCACCGCGGCGCATCCGCAGTTCGTCGCCGGGCAGGTCGATACCGGCTTCATCGCGCGGCATCTGGACGCGCTGCTGCCGCCGGCCGTGCCGCCGCCGGCGCTGCTGGACCAGGCCGCCACTGCGCTGCTGCCGGCGCCGGACGGCAGCCCGTGGACGGCGCTGCGCGGCTTCCGCGCCAATGCGTCGCGCGAGCATCGCGCCGCGGTGCGCGTGGGCGAGGCGATCCACCTGGCGCAATGGCATGCCGGCCCGGCGCCCGCGCTGGTGACGGTGGAGGGCACGCAGCTGCTGTTCGACGCCGGCCAGGCCTGGCCGGTGGCGGCGCCGACGCTGGGCGAGGCCGGCGCGGCGGGCGAGACCGGCGACGGCGCGCTGTTGGCGCCGATGCCCGGACGCATCGTCGCGGTGCAGGTGGCGCAGGGCGAGCAGGTGACGCGCGGCCAGGCGCTGGTGGTGCTGGAGGCGATGAAGATGGAGCAGACCCTGCAGGCGCCCTTCGCCGGCACGGTGCGCGAGCTGAGCGTGCAGGTCGGCGCGCAGGTGAGCGAGGGCAAGGTGTTGCTGGTGATCGAACAGGAGCAGGCGGCGTGAGCGGCGGACGGCACTTTGAGCAGTGGGCGATCGGCGATCGCATCGACCACGTGATGCGCAGGACGGTCACCGAGACCGACAACCTGCTGTTCTCCACCATGACCCACAACCCGCAGCCGCTGCACCTGGACGCCGAGGCCGCGCGCGCCAGCGAGTTCGGCCAGATCCTGGTCAATGGCACCTTCACCTTCGCGCTGATGATCGGGCTGTCGGTGGGCGACACCACGCTGGGCACGCTGGTGGCCAACCTGGGCTACGACAAGGTGGTGATGCCCAAGCCGGTGTTCATCGGCGACACGCTGCGTGCGCAGACCGAAGTGGTGGACCTGCGGCCCAGCCGCTCGCGGCCCGAGGCGGGGCTGGTGACCTTCCGCCACCGCATGCTCAACCAGCGCGACGAGGTGGTATGCGAATGCCTGCGCACCGCGCTCCTGACGCGCTCGGATCAGGCGCCGGCATGAGGCTGCGCTCGCTGATGTTCGTGCCCGGCGACCGCCCGGAGCGCTTCGCCAAGGCGCAGGCCAGCGGCGCCGACGCGATCATCCTGGACCTGGAAGACGCCGTCGCGCCGGAGAACAAGGACGCCGCGCGCGCGGCGGTGGCCGCGTTCCTGCAGGCGCGCCCGCCCGCGCAGGGCGGCACGGTGCTGGTGCGGATCAATCCCATCGATGGCGAGGCCCTGGCGCGCGATCTGGCCGCCGCGCACGGCGCCGATGCGCTGGTGCTGCCCAAGGCCGAAGGCGCGGCCACGGTGCGCGCGCTGGCGACGCATCTGGGCGATGCGCCCGCGCCGATCCTGCCCATCGCCACCGAGACGCCCGCTGCCATCTTCCAGCTGGGCAGCTATGCGCAGGTCGCCGAGCGCCTGTTCGGGCTGACCTGGGGCGCCGAGGATCTGCCGGCGGCCATCGGCGCGGCCACCAGCCGCGAGGCCGACGGCCAGTACACGCCGCCTTATCAGACCGTGCGCGCGCTGGCGCTGTTCGCCGCGCATGCCGCCGGCGTGCCGGCCATCGACACGGTGTATCCGGCGCTGCAGGACGAGGCCGGCCTGGCCGTCTACGCCGCGCGCGCGGCGCGCGACGGCTTCACCGGCATGCTGGCCCTGCATCCGGCGCAGGTGCCGATCATCAACCGCGCCTTCACCCCCGATGCGCAGGCCGTGGCGCACGCGCGCCGCATCGTCGCCGCGTTCGCCGCCGCGCCCGGCGCCGGCGCATTGCAGGTCGACGGGCGCATGGTCGATGCGCCGCATCTCAAGCAGGCCCGGCGCCTCCTCGCGCAGGCAGGAGAGCATTGATGGGCAAGGTCTACGACAGCGCCGCGGCGGCGCTGCAGGGCCTGGTGTTCGACGGCATGACCGTCGCGGCCGGTGGCTTCGGCCTGTGCGGCATCCCCGAGCGCCTGATCGACGCGCTGCGCGACACCGGCGTGCAGGGCCTGACCTGCGTGTCCAACAACGCCGGCATCGACGGCCAGGGCCTGGGCAAGCTGCTGCGCACGCGCCAGGTGCGCAAGATGGTCGCCTCCTACGTGGGCGAGAACAAGGAATTCGAGCGCCAGTACCTGTCCGGCGAGCTGGAGGTGGAGTTCTGCCCGCAGGGCACGCTGGCCGAGCGCCTGCGCGCCGGCGGCGCGGGCATCCCCGCCTTTTACACCGCCACCGGCGTCGGCACGCAGGTGGCCCAGGGCAAGGAGGTCCGCGAGTTCGACGGCAAGCGCTATGTGATGGAGCGCGGCATCCGCGCCGACCTGTCGCTGGTCAAGGCATGGAAGGCCGACACCGCCGGCAACCTGGTGTTCCGCAAGACCGCGCGCAACTTCAATCCGCCGGTGGCCACGGCCAGCCACTACACCGTGGTCGAGGTCGAGGAACTGGTGCCGGTCGGCACGCTGGACCCAGATGCGATCCACCTGCCCGGCCTCTACGTCGAACGCCTGATCGTGGGTGCGCCCTACGAGAAGCAGATCGAATTCGTCACCACCCGCGCCAGGGAGGACTGAGCATGGCCTGGACCCGCGAGCAGATGGCCGCGCGCGCCGCGCGCGAGCTGCGCGATGGCGATTACGTCAACCTGGGCATCGGCATTCCCACGCTGGTGGCCAACTTCGTGCCCGCCGGCATCGAGGTCACCCTGCAGTCGGAGAACGGCATGCTCGGCATCGGCCCGTTCCCGTATCCGGATGAGGTGGATGCCGACCTGATCAACGCCGGCAAGCAGACCGTGAGCCAGCTGCCGTCGAGCAGCTATTTCTCCTCCTCCGACAGCTTCGCCATGATCCGCGGCGGCCATATCGACCTGGCCGTACTCGGCGCGATGGAAGTCTCCGAGACCGGCGACATCGCCAACTGGATGATCCCCGGCAAGATGGTCAAGGGCATGGGCGGCGCGATGGACCTGGTCGCCGGGGTCAAGCGCATCGTGGTGGTGATGGAGCACACCGCGCGCAACGGCGATCCCAAGTTCCTGACCCAATGCACGCTGCCGCTGACCGGCCAGGACGTGGTGGACATGATCGTCACCGACCTGTGCGTGTTCGCGCGCGAGCGCGGCGGGCGCTTCGCGCTGGTCGAGCTGGCGCCGGGCGTCAGCGCCCAGGATGTGCGCGAGCGCACCACCGCGCATTACGACCTGGCGCTGTGAGCTTTGCGCCCTTCTCCCGTTGG
The DNA here is from genome assembly GCF_030322905.1 of Pseudoxanthomonas winnipegensis. Lineage (NCBI taxonomy): Bacteria > Pseudomonadati > Pseudomonadota > Gammaproteobacteria > Lysobacterales > Lysobacteraceae > Pseudoxanthomonas > Pseudoxanthomonas winnipegensis. The sequence goes on from NZ_CP095475.1 coordinate 28,756, forward strand.
GAGAGGGGTTGGGGCGCGGGTGAAGCCTCATGCGGTCGAAGAAGGGGCGGGCTTGGCCCGGACCCTCATCCGCCCCTTCGGGGCACCTTCTCCCGATGGGAGAAGGGACATCAGCTGCCGCCTGCCGATGGGCGAGGGAATCCGGCGCTGTCTTTCGATGCGAGAACGCGATCCCACGCTGCACAGCACAATCCACCACGGCAAGCCACGCGCGCGTTTTTGTCCCCACCAGCCATGTGCAGCCGCGCAGCCAACCCATAGCCTGATCCCACGCCGCAACCGTACGCAGCCTGCCCCATGATCAAGCCCGAAGACGCCCGCTTCCACGCCCCCGACGCCGACAAGCCGCTGTGGGCCGAGACCAATTACTTCGGCTTCTACAATGCGCAGCGTGGGATCAACATCGGCGTCTATGCGCTGTTCCGCACCCAGCTGCGCACGGTCAATTCCTCGATCTGCGTGAGCAGCCGCTTCGCGGTGACGCCGTGGGAAGCGGACTACGTGGACTGGCAGGCCTCGATCCCGATGCCGGCCGACTGCGACCTGCTCGACTACAGCCTGCCCAACGGCCTGCGGGTGAAGACGCTGGAGCCCAACATGGCCTGGCACATCCGCTTCGACGATGCCGATCAGCTGAAGATCGACGTGACCTATCGCGCGATCATGCCGCCCTTCGACATCCACGATCCGGAGCAGGATCCGATGGTGGCCGCCGCCAGTGCGGCCGGCAAGTTCGCCTGGGGCACGGCCTACAACGGCCACTTCGACCAGAGCGGGCACTTCGAAGGCCAGGTGGTGCTGCGCGGCGAACAGATCCCGATCGACTGCGTGTCGACCATGGACCACAGCTGGGGCCCGCGCCCGGAGCGCGGCGCGCCCAACATGTCCTGGCTGCATGCGCACGTGTCCAAGGACCTGGCCGTGCACGCGATCTTCGGCTTCGACCCGGCCGTGGACGATGGCGCGCTGTCGCTGACCCATGGCTATGTGGTCGAGCGGGGCCAGGTCTTCGGCTTCAAGGCCGGCAAGGGCAAGGTGCTGCGCAAGGTCGACCGCTATGCCGACACCGTCGAGCTGGAGCTGACCGACAGCGAGGATCGGGTCTGGAAGCTGCGCGGCAAGGGCATGACCAGTTTCCCGTGGCAGTGCTACGCCAATACGGTGGGCTTCAACGTGCTGGCGCGCTGGGACGTCAATGGCGAGGTGGGCTACGGCGAGCTGCAGGAATTCTTCGAACTGCCTGCGCTGACCCGGCTCAACGCCGATGCGCGCACCCGCCGCCTGATCCACGCCTGAGCCTTGAGGACGCCCAGGCCCATGAACGCTCCCACCCCCGTGCGCGCCGTCCTGTTCGACCTCGACGGCACGCTGGTGCAGACGCGGGAGTCGTCCTGGGTGCTGTTCGAGCGTACCAACCGGGAGTTCGCGCTGGGCATCGACACGCGCGAGGAATACTTCGCGGTGTTCAAGGAGAACATGTTCGTCTCGCTGGCCAAGCTGGTGCCGGACCAGGCCAAGCGCGATGCGGCCATCGCCCACTTCCTGGAGCTGCTGCGCCGCGAGTACGCGCCGCCGCTGGTGCCGGGCATCGCCGATGTGGTCAAGACGCTGGCCCAGACCATGGTGCTGGGCATCGTCTCGACCAACAGCACCGAGGCCATCGCGCGGGTGGTGCGCGAATCGGGGCTGGAGTCGTACTTCGCCCACATCTTCGGCGGCGATATCGAGCCGGACAAGCGCGAGGCGATCCGCAAGTTCCTCGCCGACCCGTCCTATGCCACGCGCCGCCAGGGCCATGACGCCTACGAGGAGAAGTCGCCGCGCGGCCTGGCGCCGGACGAAGTCGTGCTGGTCACCGACACCGTCGGCGACACCCTGCATGCGCGCGAATGCGGCGTGCGCGTGATCGGCGTGACCTGGGGCCTGCACGAGGCCGGCGCGCTGCGCGACGCCGGGGCCGAGACCATCGCGCACTGGCCGCAGGAGCTGCTGTCCTGGCTGGCCCCTTCCATCCGCGCCATCCAGGCTCAGGACGCCGCCGGCCATGCCTCGCCCGCGCCGGCCGACGGCGGCGCCACCGTCACCCGCATCGCCGGCAAGAAACACCCCACTTCGTAGGACGCCCTCGCGGGCGGCCGATCCCAATACGCGTTCCTGGGAGGGAACAACGATGAGTGTCATCGCACAGGGTTACAACAGCTTCGAGAGCAAGAAGTCGCCCGAGGGCGAGGTGATCTACCTGCCCAATCCGCAGTCGGTGATCAAGCTGATCCAGAGCGGCAAGCTCAAGCAGCACATCCTGCTGGTCCAGGGCGGCACCACGACCTTCCTCTCGCCGGCCATCAGCATGGGCGCCATCGGCGTGATCACCCTGTCCGGCGCGCCGGAGTCGCACCTGGGGATCCTGTCACGCGAGTTCCAGATGCCTTGCATCATGACCACCTACCTGCTCGACAGCGATGCCCGCTACGTCACCGGCGGCGACAACGACGCGCACTTCAAGGCCATGATCGAGCGCCTGGAAGGCAAGCGCGTGCGCCTGGACGTGACCGACGCCGAGTTCGGCCGCGTCGTCGAAGCCTGACCCCATCGCCGGTATCCGGGAGGATCCACACATGAGCAACTACAAGCAGCGCTACACCCCCGACGACGACGGCCTGCGGTTCCAGGACCTGACCTACGTCGGCAACTTCAAGGGCATGGAGCCGGTGCGCGACGGCATCATCGGCGACCGCGTGATGCGTAGCCGCGCCAAGAGCCGCGTGCTGGAGAAGGTCTCGCGCGAGGACGTGCTGCGCGACCAGTTCACCCTGGACGAACTCAACGACCTCAACAACTACCTGGCCTGGAACATCTGGGACGTGCTGGTGATGCGCGCCACCGAGGGCGTGTCGGGCATGATCCCGCGCCAGGAATACGAGATCCTGGCCTTCATGAACGAGTTCTACCGCTGGCCGGAGATCCTGCGCATGACCACCGACGAGGTGGGCGCCGAGGGCGTGATGCAGATCGGCGCCACCGCCAAGCGCGAGATCGGCATCAAGGTCAACGCGGTGCACGACTGGTGCATCGGCGCGGTCGGCTTCGGCATGGGCCGCTGCGGCCTGCTGGCGCTGGAGGCGATCAAGCCCAACGACTACGTCGAGGAGAGCAACACCATCCTCAAGTTCATGCAGCGCGTGCTGTGGGGCAAGCGCCAGGACGGCTACATCCTCAACTCGCAGGATCGCTATCGCTGCGCCATCCACGACGCCGACGTGATCGAGCGCCTGGCCTCGCAGGTGGAGTGGTTCGAGCCGGAGAGCGACCAGCACGCGCAGTTCACCCAGTTCAACGCCTCGGCCGAGCTGCTGGCGTTCCTGGATCACTTCGACAACCGCCTGGGCCTGGGCGATACCGGCCCCTACGAGCTGCCCGACGGCAAGCTGATGATCATCCGCGACCTGTTCACCAACGAGGAGATCTATCACTGGAGCGACGTGTGCGACGCCAACGGCGTGCCGCACGCCTATTCGCTGCTGCTGGTGATCGACCCGACGTTGCTCAAGCTCGACGAGATCCGCGTCAACGACATCTCCACCACCTTTACCCGGCCCAAGAACTACATCGAGGCCATCGTCGGTGGCGCGGTGTTCGCCCGCGAGAAGTGGAACACGCCGATGGAGGAGGTCTACCAGGTGCCGATCAAGGACCTGGGCAAGCGCCTGGAGGGTATCCAGCAGGCCACCTTCGGCCTGTACTCCAAGCTGGCGCGGATGTCGCGGCGGCAGCTGATCACCAATGGCATGTACACCTACTACATCGACATGATCCTGCCGCACCTGCGCCTGGCCGGGACCTACGAGAAGGCGTGCGTGGACTACGACTTCTGGGAGATCGACCAGCGCGTGGCCAACTACTACTACGAGATCAACAAGCGCGGCTTCGCCCAGGCGGTGGTGCCGCAGAAGATCTTCTCCGGCGAGGGCTATCTGCCCTTCCCCGAGGGCACCGACCTGCGCCGGTCCAAGTACTTCTGGAGCTGAAGCGATGCACGCTTTACCCGACACTTCCGCACCCGCCGCGTCGGTGCCCGACGCGGACCGCTTCGAGCTGCTCAACGCCATCTACCTGCGCAAGATGGCCACGGCCGCCCATGTGGCCGAGGTCACCGGGCAGCCGCTGGCGTCGGTCGAGCAGGCGCTGACGCAGGAAGCGCAGGCCGAGGCGGTGCTGGGGATGGAGGGGTCCTGGCTGCTGATGGAACCCGGCACCGCCAAGGTGCTGGCGTTCTATCGGCAGACCTATGCGCCGCTGCGCGAGCAGGGCGACATCATCGTCTGGTACGAGCGCTTCGAGGCCACGCTCAATCCGCAGTTCATCAAGGCGGTCTCGGACTGGCAGACCTCAGGCGGCGATGCGCGCGCGCAGGAGAAGATGACCAAGCTGGTCGAGCGCATGATCCGCGCGCTCGGCCAGGTCACCGACGACATCCCGCGCTACCAGCGCTATGCCGACCGCTTCGCCCGCGCGATGGCCAAGGCCGACCAGGGCCAGAGCGAGTTCGTGTGCCGGCCCACGGTCGATTCGATGCACAACATCTGGTTCGAGTTCCACGAGGATGTGTTGGCCGTGGTGGGGCGGCCGCGCGATGTCTGAGGCCGCCGTCATGCACACCGACGCCTTCGTCTGGGACGTCGCGGCGCTGGATGCCAGCGACAGCCGGCGCTTCGGCGGCAAGGCCACGGGCCTGGCGCGCATGGTCGCCGCCGGCATCCCGGTGCCGCCGGCCTTCGTGGTCAGCACCGACGCGTTCCGCGCCTTCGCCGAGGGCGGCCGGCGCCTGCCGCGCGGCCTGCATGCGCAGGTCGATCAGGCCGTGGCCGCGCTGGGCGAAACGCTGGGCCGCCGCTTCGGCGGTGGTGCCGGCGCGCAGCCGCTGCTGGTCTCGGTGCGCTCCGGCGCCCAGGTCAGCATGCCGGGCATGATGGACACCGTGCTCAATTTGGGCCTGGACGCGGCCGCGGCCGAATGGCTGATCGCCCAGGGCAGCGACCGGCGCTTCGTCATCGACACCTGGCTGCGCTTCTGGAAGATGTATTCGGAGATCGTGCTGGGGCTGGACGGCGAGGACTTCGTCGAGGCGCTGGCGCCGGTGCGCGCCCGGGCCGAGTCCGGCGCGCTCGACCTGGCCGCCCTGGAGCAGGCCGTGGTGACCTGGCTGGAGGAGCAGGGCGCCGAGAGCACCGCCACCGCCCCGGCCGAGCAGCTGCGCGAGGCGATCGCCGCGGTCTTCCGTTCCTGGGACAGCCCGCGCGCCAAGGCCTACCGCGAGCACCACGGCATCCCGCACGACCTGGGCACGGCGGTGACCGTGCAGGCGATGGTGTTCGGCAACGCCGACGCGGACTCCGGCTCGGGCGTGGCGTTCTCGCGCAATCCCAACGACGGCACCCCGGCGCTGTACGGCGAATACCTGGTCGGCCGCCAGGGCGAGGACATCGTCTCCGGCGCCGCCACGCCGGTGGACCTGTCGCGCGACGAGCCGGGCTACGAGGAGCTGCGCCGCCGCCTGGACGGCTACGCGGACGTGCTGGAGGCGCTCTACCGCGACGCGGTGGATATCGAGTTCACCGTGCAGGCCGGCACGCTGTATCTGCTGCAGGTGCGCCCGGCCAAGCGCACCGCCGAGGCCGCCGTGCGCATCGCCGCCGACCTGGTCGAACAGGGCATGATCGACGCGGCCACCGCCGTGTCCCGGGTCAGCGCCGATCAGGTGCGCAAGCTGCTGCGGCCGGTGTTCGATCCGGCCCAGCTGGCCGCGGCCACGCCGATCGCGCGGGGCATCGGCTCCTCGCCGGGCCAGACCAGCGGCATCGCGGTGCTCGATTCGGACCGCGCCGCCGAACGCGCCGCGGCCGGCGAGAAGGTCGTGCTGCTGCGCCCGACCACCAGCCCGCTGGACATCCGCGGCATGCTCGCCGCCGAAGGCGTGCTGACCGCGCGCGGCGGCGCGCTGAGCCATGCCGCGGTGGTCTCGCGCGCGCTGGACAAGCCCTGCGTGGTCGGCTGCGAGGCGCTGGTCATCGACCCGGATGCGCGCACCTTCTCCACCGCCGGCCGCACCTGGCATGAAGGCGATGCCATCGCCATCGACGGCGGCAGCGGCGAGGTCTATGCGCAGGCCATCGCCCTGGCCGCGCCTGAGCAGGCCAGCGACGGGCTGGAGCGCCTGCTGCTGGCGGCCGAGGCGGCCAGCGGCGCGCAGGTCTGGAGCCAGGGCCTGGGCGCGAGCGCCGCACCCGGCCTGGGCGTGGTGTCGCTGACCGACATCGCCGGCAGCCTGGGCCGGCTGCAGGACATGGCCCAGCGCGTGCGCGACGTCGGCCGCGGCGGCGGCGCCCAGGCCGAACAGGCGCTGGCCGACATCGCCCAGGCGCTGGCCGCGCCGGCCCTGGCCGCGGCCGGGCAGCGCCCGCTGCACGTGCGCATCCCGGTGGTCGCCTCGGCGCGCGCCCGGGTGCTGCTGCCGGACTGGGAAGAGTTCGACCCGCACCTGTTCCTGCCGATGGGTAACCCGGCCTATATCCGCGCCTGGCTCAGCGGCCTGGACGCGGCCGCGCGCGCCGCCGGGCGCCGCATCACCGTGCTGCTGGGCGGTCTGGTCGAGGACGGCGAATGGCGCCTGTTCCGCGAGGCGGCCGCGTCCTTCGCCGCGGTCGAGCCCGGCGTGCTGGTGCAGAACGTGGCCGCGCTGGAGCAGGCCCCGGCCATGCTGGCCGGCGGCGCCCAGGTCTGGCTGGACATGGACGAGCTGGTGCATTCGGCCTATGGCTCGGTCTCGGTGCCCAACGTGGCCGGGGCGGTGCTGGATGCCTACGTGGCCCAGGGCGCGATCAGCGCGCGGCCGGACGCACGGCTGCGCCCGTTCCTGCGCGCGCTGGTGCAGGCGCTGGTGCAGGCCCGGGGGCACAATGGCGAACCGCTGGGCGCGGCCTGCGGCGCGCAGGTGCTGCCGGAGCTGGCCGGCGAACTGCTGCGCCTGGGCGTGCACCGCTTCAGCGTGCCGCACGAGCAGCGCGATCTGATCCGGCTGATGCTGGGTCAGCAGGCCACCGCCCAGGGCTGAGCCTGGCCTGGCAACCGAGGGAGGCGACGATGAGCAAGCCCGAGCTGAAAGTGGTGCGCCAGCGGACCCGGATGCCCCAGGCCGGCCAGGCCGGCGACATCGCGCGGCTGGACCTGTTCGCCCAGCGGCTGTCGGCGCTGCACGACAACGGCCTGCAGGCGGTGTTCGCCGAGGCCGAGCACAGCCTGGCCGAACTGGCCGGCGGGCGCAGCGGCCGCATCCTGCTGCAATCGGCGGTGGGCTGGCGCGACTGGCACCAGCTGGACGTGGCGCTGGATTCCCCGCGCGAGGAAGGCTGGCCTGCCGCGCCGCGCGATGCGCAGTCCGAGCCGACCCTGCAGGGCGATCGCCTCACTCTACCGGTGCGCGCCGGCAGCATCGTGGCCTGGATCGAGGGCATCGCCACCGCCCCGGACCTGCAGACCATGGCCCTGGCCGCGCGCTACGTCGACCTGGCCATCGCCATCGCCGAGCGCCACGAGAGCGCCGCGCGCAACGCCCACGAGCTGCAGGTGCTGCAGGACGTGGCCACCCGCATCCTGCGCAGCGCCGACCTGGACGAGATCCTGCTGCTGGTCACCCACGAGACCAAGCGCCTGCTGGCCTCGGACATCTGCGGCGTGCTGATGCTGGAGGACGAGGAACTGGTCATGCGCTGCAGCGTGGGCCACTTCTCGGTGGAGACGGCCAAGCTGCGCATGCACGCCGGCGTCGGCGTGGCCGGCCAGGCGCTGGCCACCGATGCGCCGTGCGGGGTGGAGAATTACATCGAGAGCGAGTCGATCAGCCAGGACTTCATGCCGCTGGCGCGGCTGGAGAAGGTGCGCTCGGCGCTGGCCGTGCCGATCCGCGCGCGCGAGGCGATCATCGGCGTGCTCGAGGTCTGGCGCCGCCGCCCCTCGCTGTATACCGAGCAGGACCACGGCCTGCTGCTGGCCCTGTCCGGCCTGGCCGCGCTGGCCATCGACAACGCCCGCCTGCAGCAGTCGCGCGCACGCGCCGCCGCGCGCCTGGCCGAGGCCAACACCGAGCTGGCCCAGCGTATCCGTGCCATCGAGGACTCGGCGCGTTTCCAGAAGCAGGTCGTCAACACCATGCTCGGCGGCGGCGCGCTCGCCGCGGTGGCCACCGAGACCGCCCAGCACACCGGCGGCACCATCATCGTGCTCGACCGCGACCTGGCCGTCGAAGTCGCCCGCCCCAGCCAGGGCGAGCGCGGCGAGCGCCTGCTCGAAGGCGTGCGCCGCATCGTCGGCGACGTGGCCGGCACGCCGGAGAACGGCGTGCTCGAACCGCTGCAGGACGGCTACCTCTACGCCCAGCCGATCCTGGCCGGCGGCGAGATGCTGGGCTGGATCGCCTGGTACGGCGCCACCGAGCCGGCCGAGTCCACCCGCCTGGTGCTCAGCCACGTCTGCCTGGCCGTGGCCATGCACCTGCTGGAGCGGCGCAACATGGCCCGCGCCCGCGCCCAGACCCTGCAGGAAGTGCTGTGGGACCTGCTCGAGGGCAGCGACGAGGTGCGCGCCGCCGCGCTGGACCGCGCGCGCGAGCTGCGCGTGGCGCTCAAGGGCCCGGCCTGCGTGCTGCTGGCCACGCTCAACAGTGACAGCCTGGACCAGGAGGATCGCGACGCCCTGCTCGAGGCCGTGCAGCAGAGCGAACTGGGCCGCGCCAGCCTGCTGCACGGCGTGCGCGGCAACCAGCTGCGCATGCTGTGCCGCGCCGGCGACACCGGCCGCCTGCGCGTGCTGGCGCTGCGCATGATCGGCGAGGTCACCGCGCGCGTGCCGCACCTGTCGCTGGCCGCTGGCCTCAGCGGCCCGTGCGCGGACATGCGCGAGCTGCCCTCGCATCTGCGCGAGGCCTCCATCGCGCTGGAAGTGGCGCGCTACCGCCGCAACGGCGCGGTCGCCGCCTACAGCGAGAGCGGCGTGCTCGGCCTGCTGATCAACCTGCGCAGCGAGGCCGACGTGCGTCGGGTCACGCGCGAGATCCTCGGCGAGCTCATGGCCGAACCCGACGCGTCGCGGCAGATGCTGCTGGGCACGCTGCGCACTTTCTTCGAATGCGACTGCTCGCAGGCGGCCACCGCGCTGTCGCTGGGCACGCATCAGAAAACCATCGCCTACCGCCTGTCCAAGATCGGCCGCCTGACCGGGCTGAAGCTGGCCCGGCACCAGGACCGATTGCTGGCCGATATCGGCACCCGGCTCTACTTCATGCTCGAAATGGAATGACCGCCGCGCCCACGCGCCGCTGACCGCGCGCGGGCCACCACATCCCGCCCACCCATGCCCGGCCCGCCCACGCGGCAGGCCGAAGAGGAGGTCTTTGCGTCCCGCGCACGCGGGGCGGCCCCGCGTTGCGTCCGCGCCTGCGCGCCGGACGACACCCCGCCCCCCACATGTCCTGGTCCGGCCCTGGCGCCGGTGCCACGGGATCGCTTTGCCCATCTTCCGGAGAGAACGCGATGTACAGCAGAACCGCATGCGCCCTGACCACCCTGCTGGCCGGCCTGTCGGCCGCCCCGCTGGCCCACGCCCAGCAAGAAGACGCTTCCGCCCTCAAATGGAGCGACGGCAAGGCCAGCGTCACCTTTTACGGCACCCTGGATATCGGCTATGTCGGCCGTGGCGGCGGCAACGGCCTGGTGCCCGACAACGGCACCGAACACGACATCCAGAGCGCGGCCGGCTCCGACGGCAGCCGCGTCGGCCTGAAGCTGGCCTACGCGCTCAACGACAGCGTCACCCTGATCGGCGAGTCCGAGCTGGGCATCAACTACACCGGGCAGCACGACTACGGCAGCGGCGGCGACACCTACTGGAACCGCCACACCTGGCTGGGCGCGACCGGCAAGTGGGGCACGCTGCTGGCCGGCAAGATCGACGGCGGCCGCGCCTCGGTGCTCAAGGCCTTCGACCCGTTCCAGGGCCGCTCGGTGGCCGCCGGCGGCGCCCTGCAGGTGGTGACCTCGCGCGCCGAGGAGGCTGTGGCCTATGTCACGCCCAGCTGGAAGGGCCTCAACGCCACGCTGGCCTACACGCCCAACCTCAACGGCGTCAGCGACCACGACGCGCGCAGCCCGGTGTATGCGGTGATCCTGGCCTACAAGCAGGGCCCGCTGAGCCTGACCTGGGACCACGAGGAAGAGTGGTGGAACCGCGTGCCCGGCCTGACCCGGCTCAAGGTCAACGTGGCCGCGGCCAGCTACGACTTCGGGCCGCTCAAGCTATGGGCCTACCGCGACCGCACCACGGTGGAATCGCCGGTGTCGCCGGCGCTGGGCTTCTACGACGACCACACCGGCTACCTGTTCGGCGTGACCGTGCCGATGGGCGAGAAGGGGCTGTGGAAGGCGTCCTGGAACAGGCGCGATTCCGCCGCGGTGGACAACGTCTGCAGCAAGTGGGGCATCGGCTACCAGCACACGCTGGACAAGCGCACCTACCTCTACGCCGACTACGCCCACATCCGCAACGATCGCAACGGCACCTGCACCATCGCCTACAGCAACGAGGCGACCTCGGCCGACCAGGGCGCGGGCGATGCCGGCGGCTATGGCGTCAACGGCGTGGATTTCGGTCTGGTCTTCAGTTTCTAGGATCACGGCGCGGGCGAAGGACCGCCCGCGCCGCTTTCCTCCTTGGCCTCGGTGTGCAGCTGTGGCCGGGCGGTCTGCCGCCAGCCGGTTCGGCGGGCCGCTTGGGCGTGCTCGGGCTGCCGGAGGCCCAGGCCGGCGCGGCATTCAGGACGCCAAGGGCATGCCTCAGGACGCGGCCAGGCCGGCGGCCAGGTGGTCGATCCAGGCGCGTGCGCGCGCCGGCAGGAAGCGGTTGGGCGGGTACAGCAGCCAGGCGGTGCCGGAGTAGGCCGTGACGTGGCGCCAGCCGGTCAGCACCGGCACCAGCGTGCCGGCCTCCAGCGCGGGGCGGGCGGTGAAGCCGGGCAGGGAGGCGATGCCCAGATCCGCCAGGGCCGCCTCGCGCCGCATCTCGGAGTGGTTGGCCTGGTAGCGGCCGCGCACCGCCACGCTGGCGCTGGCCGCCTCGCCGCCGCCGGCGCGCTCGAAGCGCCAGTGCCGGTCGCGCTCGTCCTCGCCCAGCACGATGCAGTCGTGCTGGGCCAACTCGCGCGGGTGCTCCGGCAGGCCGCGCCGCGCCAGGTAGGCCGGGCTGGCGCAGACCAGGTGCTCGACGGTCTCCAGCGGCCGGCCCGCCAACCCCGGCGGCGGGGTGTCGGTGATGCGCACGGCCAGGTCGATGTCCTCGGCGAACAGGTCCACCGTGCGGTCGGTCACCACCAGCTGCAGGTCCACCTGCGGGTGCGCGGCCAGGAAGGCCGGCACCAGCGGATGGATGCGCAGCCGGCCATAGGCCTTGGGCGCGCTCATGCGCACCAGCCCGCGCGGCGCGCCGTCGGCATCGCCGGCCAGCGAGAACACCTCGCGCGCGGCGCTCTCCAGCTGCTGGCAGCGGGCATGGGCGGCGCGTCCGGCCTCGGTCAGGCGCAGCTGGCGCGTGGAGCGCTCCAGCAGGCGCACGCGCAGCGCGCGTTCCAGCCGCGCGACCTGCCGGCTCACGGCCGATGGCGTCAGCCCCAGCCCGCGCGCTGCGGCGGAGAAGCTGCCGGCCGCCACCACGCGTGCGAACACCGCCATGTCGGACAGGCTGTCGAGGGCCTCATTCGTGCGCATGGGGAACAGAACCTGTGCTGGAGCGGCGGATTATCGCGGCAGGATCGCGAATATACGCTGCGCCCATGTCCACTTCCGCTCCCACCCTCGCATCTTCGCCCTCGCCAGCCGCGCCCAGGCTGCTGCGTGCCGCCGACGCCGCCCTGCTGCTGGTCGCCATCGTCTGGGGCACCAGCTACGGCGTGGCCAAGGGCGCGCTGGCGTTCTACCCCGTGCTGGGCTTTTTGGCCGTGCGCTTCCTGCTGACCACCGCGCTGCTGGCGCCGGCGTGTCTGCGCGCCACCCCGGCGCAGTGGCGCGGCGCCGTGCGCGCCGGTCTGCCGCTGGGCGGGCTGCTGCTGGCGATCTTCCTGTGCGAGACCTATGGCGTGGCGCACACCCAGGCCAGCCACGCGGCCTTCCTGATCAGCCTGTGCGTGGTGTTTACGCCATTCGCCGAATGGGCATTGCTGGGCCGGCGGCCGGCCGCGGTGGTGGTGGCCTGTGCGGCGGTCTCCCTGGCCGGGGCGGCCCTGCTCGCCGGCGGCCCGCGGATGCATTGGGGCTGGGGCGATGCGCTGATGCTGGCCGCCGCCGTGCTGCGGGCGATCACGGCCTGTGCCACCAGCGGGCTCGCGCGCCGGCATGCGCAGGCACCGATGCTGCTGCTGACCGCCGTGCAGTCCGCCGTGGTGGGCACCGGCTGCCTGGCGCTGGCGTGGGTCCTGCTGCCCGCCGGCCTGCCCGCACTGCCGCAGGCCGGCGCCTTCTGGTGGGCCTGTCTCTACCTGGTGCTGGGCTGCACGGTGTTCGCCCTGGTGGCGCAGAACTGGGCGCTGCGCCGCGGCACGCCCAGCCGCGTAGGCCTGCTGATGGGCACCGAGCCGGTGTGGGGCGCGCTGTTCGCGGTGGTGTGGCTGGGCGAACGGCTCACCCTGGCCGGCTGGCTGGGCGGCGTGCTGATCGTGGGCGCGGCGCTGTGGACGCTGCGCAGCGGGAAAGCGTGAACCGTTCGAACCGCGCGCATCGCCCTGCAGCTGCACAAAAAAAGGACGGCGCCGAAAGGCGCCGTCCTTTGTCCGAAGCTGATGGACGCGGCTTACTTCTTGGTCGCCGCGACGACCTTCAGCTTGGTCGCGTTGACGCTCTTGACGCCTTCGATGGCCTTGGCCTTGGCGACGGTGCGGTCCTTCTCGGCCTTGGTGGCGGTGGTGCCGCTCAGCCAGACCACGCCGTCCTTGGTCTCCACCGACACGTCGGTGCCCGAGACGCCCTTGCTGGCCAGCAGATCGGCCTTGACCTTGGTGGTGATCCAGGTGTCGGTGCCCGGCTGGTCGGACTTGTCCGGCGGCATGGCGTCGCTGTGCTGCATGCCGGCGTGGTCCATCGGCTTGTCGGTCTGCGCGCTCTGCGCCCAGACCGGATCCGACAGGCTCACGGTGAGCAGGGTGGCGATGGCGAGCGAAGTACGGTTGCGGAGTTTCATGGCGCGCTCCTTAGTTGGCGCTTTGGTGTGGCGCCACGGTGCACGTCCCCGCATTCAACGCCAGTGACTGAAAGCGCTTGCGCTTCGTCGCGCCGCCTGAACGCGCCGGGCAGGTCTAGTTCAGCCCCGGCTCGTCCAGTCGCAGCGTCAGGCACTTGGCCGAGCCGCCGGCCTTGAGGAACTCATCCAGCGGTGTCTCCCGCACGCGATAGCCGTGCGTGGCCAGCGCTTGGCGCAGCGCGGCACTGGCACGGTTGAGGATCACCACGTTGTCCAGGTTGACCGCGTTGCAGGCGAAGGCCAGCGCGTCTTCCTCGGACACCGCGATGCGCTTGTCATCCGGCACGCGCGCGGCGATGGCCGCCTGTGCGGTCTCGTCGAAGGCCGCGGGGAAGTACAGCAACTCGCCGCCTGACAGCGGGCACAGGCAGGTGTCCAGGTGATAGAAGCGCGGATCGACCAGCCGCAGCGGCACCACCTCGAGGCCCAGCCGTTCCTGCAGCGCGGCGGCGGCGCGCGCATCGCTGCGGTGGCCATAGCCGAACCACAGCCGCGGCGCGGCGCGATCGAGCAGCGCATCGCCGGCGCCTTCGAACTCGATCCCGTCCAGCAGGTCTACCGCGAAGCGCGCCCCGGCGAACCACTGGGTGAAATGCGGCTCCTCGCCGGCGCGCTCGGCATGGCGGAAGCGGCTGGGCACGGCCAGGTCGCGATAGACCAGCCCGGCGTTGGCGGTGAACACCATGTCCGGCAGGCCCGGCACATGCGGGATCAGTTCCACGTCGGCCGCATCGGCCACCAGGGCGTGCAGGTTCTCCCACTGGCGCTGCGCGCGGCCGCGGTCGGCCTGGTCGCGGTTGCCGGTCATCCAGGGGTTGATGTCGTAGTCCACGGAGAAGTGCGTGGGCGGGCACATCAGCACGCGCGGGCGGGGCGAGGTCGACATGGGCAAGCGTCTCGTGATTGGCGTTGTGGCATCCTAGGCCGCGCGCAAACCAGCAAGAAGCGCGCAGATCGCCAGTGTTTGCCGGATTTCTGTCAAATCGATGACAGGCGCTGGCGAATCGCCAGACTTCCATTCGCCCTCCGGAGGCCCGCCATGGCCGAAGCCCTCGACGCCCTGGACCAGGATCTCATCGCCTTGTTACGGGCCGACAGCCGCACGCCTGCCGCGCTGCTGGCCAAGCAGCTCAAGGTCTCGCGCAGCACCGTGCAGAACCGCATCACCCGCCTGCAGCGCAGCGGCCTGCTGCTGGGCTTCACCATCCGCCTGGCCAACGAGGACGGCCTGCACGGCGTGCGCGCCATCACCCAGATCGAAGTCCGCGGCGGCGCCACCGACAAGGTCGTGGCCGCTCTGCGCCGCCTGCCGGAGGTGGTAAGCGTTTATTCCACCAACGGCCGCTGGGACCTGGTGGCCGAGGTGCGCACCGACGACCTGGCCGGCTTCGACCAGGCCCTGCGCCGCCTGCGCGACATCGAAGGCATCGCCGCCTCCGAGACCAGCCTGCTGCTGGCCGAACAGCGCTAGCGCGCCTGATGCCGCGACAGCACCGGGGCTTAGCCGCCGTAGAGCTTGGTCGCGGGCTGGAACAGCACCCAGCTGGTGGCGATGTACTTGTCGCCGCCCTGCGGACGGTTGCCGCGGTGGGTGTGGGTGAAGGCGGCCGGGGCGATCAGCAGGCTGCCGGTGCGCGGAGCGATCTTGCGCTGCTGGTGGAAGAACTCGGTCTCGCCGGCCTGGAAGCCGTCGTTGAGGTACAGCGTCCACAGCAGGTGGCGGTGCAGCGTCTCGGCCTGCTTGTCCTTCGGGTACAGCTCGCAGTGCCAGTAGGGGTAGCCGCCTTCGCCGGCGCGGTAGCGCTGCAGGTTGATCCGCCCGGGGCGGAACACCGCCGTCATCAGGTCGGACAGGGTGGCGTCGTCGATCGTCTCCAGGTCTTCGTAGCCGATGCGCCGCGCGCTGCCGCCCTGCGGGGTGTACTGCAGCATCACCGGCGCGATCAGCGCGAAGGGATAGGTGCGCAGGTATTCCTTGAGCCCGGCGAACACCGCCTGGTTGAGCGCCTGCTCCACGTCGGCCCAGCCGTGCTGGCCGCTGATGGCGATGTCGCTGGAGCGCTTGAGCTCAGGGAAGTGGCCGCCGCCGACCCGGCCCGGCGCTTCCTGACCGCTGGCTTCGAAGCGGGCGACGATGGCGGCGCAGGTGTCGGCGGGGACGGCCCCGTCGATCACCGCGATGAGATCCTGTTCGTGCATGGCCTGCACGATAGCAGCGCTCAGCGATTCGTGGCCTCGCCCAGCGCCGGCGTGCGCCAGCCGGCGCGCACGCCCCACAGGTAGAACACCACGCCCACCACCGCCACCACGGCCAGGTCCATGCCGTAGCTCAGGTAGCCGTGGCCGCCGAAGGTGGTGCTGCCGCCCCAGGACAGCAGTGCCACCGCCGGCAGGTAGGTCAGCAGCCAGGCCGCGCCGCGCAGCTGGCGGCGCAGGTCCGGCCAGCCGCGGCGGTGCTGCGACCAGGCGTACACCGGCAGGGCCACGGCCATCAGCAGGATGATCTCCCCGGTCAGCGGCCAGCGCGCCCAGTACAGCAGTTCGGTGGCCATGACGAAGGCCACGCCGGCCAGCAGCGGCAGGCCGGGTAGGCGCAGCGGACGCGGCAGGTCCGGCGCGCTGCGGCGCAGCGCCATCGCGCTGACCGGACCGGTGAGGTAGGAGATGATCGTCGCCACCGAGATCACCGCCGCCAGCGTGCCCCAGCCGCGGAAGAAGAACAGGAACAGGTAGGACACCACCAGGTTCAGCCACATCGCCGGGCGCGGCACGCCCCAGCGCGGATGCAGTCGGCCCAGCAGCGCCGGCAGGGTGCCGTTGCGCTCCATGCCGTAGATCATGCGCGAGGTGGTGGCGGTGTAGGTGATGCCGGTGCCCGAGGGGCTGATGAAGGCATCGGCGTAGAGCAGCATCGCCAGCCAGTGCAGGTTGACGATGATCGCCAGCTCGGCGAACGGCGAGCGGAAGTCGATGCCGTGCCAGCCGGCCTTGGCCAGCAGGTCCGGCGGCACCGCGCCCAGGTAGGCCACCTGCAGGATCAGGTAGATCACCGTGGCCAGCGCGATCGAGCCGAGCACGGCGAAGGGGATGCTGCGGCCCGGGTTGCGCGCCTCGCCGGCCAGGTTCACCGGGCTCTGGAAGCCGTTGAAGCTGAACACGATGCCGGCCGTGGCCACCGCGGTCAGCACCGCCGCCAGGTCCAGGGTGTCGCGCCCGCCGTGCACGCCGACCGCGAAGTTCTCCTGGTGGAAGCCGCTGGCGATCAGCGCCACGCCGGTGGCCGCCGGCACCACCAGCTTGAACACGGTGATGGCCGTGTTGGAGTGGGCGAAGAGCTTGACGCTCCAGAAGTTCAGGAAGAAGTACACAAGCACCAGCGCGGCGGCGATCAACAGCCCGGGCTCGGCCAGCTCGCCCTGGCCACCCGGCAGATGCATGTACAGCGCCTGCGCCCAGGGATAGGGCCAGGACGCCATGTACTGGACCGAGGCCTCGGCCTCGACCGGGATCACCGAGACGATGGCGATCCAGTTGGCCCAGCCGGCGATGAAGCCCACCAGGGCGCCGTGCGAATAGTGGCTGTAGCGCACCATGCCGCCGGATTCGGGGAACATCGCGCCCAGCTCGGCATAGGTCAGGGCGATGGTGGTGATGATGGCCGCGCCGAACACCCAGGCCCAGATCGCGCCCGGACCGGCCAGGCCAGCCGCGCGCCAGGCGCCGAACAGCCAGCCCGAGCCGATGATCGAGCCCAGGCCGGTGAGCATGAGCGCGAAGGGGCCGACATCGCGGCGCGGGGAAGCTGAAGCCATGGGACAAGCACCTGTTCGGACGCCGCCTGGACGCGGCCGGAAGCCCGGGATTGTCTCAGGAAGCTGACGCCGACGTCAGGTGGCGGTCATCCGCGGCCCGCGGCGCCAGGCCTTCAGTCGGCGTGATAGCGCTCGGCCGCCTCGACTTCCTCGCGCGAGCCGATGAACACCGGCACGCGCTGGTGCAGCTGTTCGGGCTGCAGGTCCAGGATGCGGGCGCGGCCGGTGCTGGCCAGGCCGCCGGCCTGCTCGATCAGCAGGCCCATCGGGTTGGCCTCGTACATCAGGCGCAGCTTGCCGGCCTTGGACGGGTCCTTGAGGTCGCGCGGATAGATGAAGATCCCGCCGCGGGTCAGGATGCGATGCACGTCGGCCACCATCGAGGCGATCCAGCGCATGTTGAAGTCCTTGCCGCGCGGGCCGTCCCGGCCGGCCAGCAGGTCGGCCACGTAGGCCTGCATCTGCGGCTCCCAGTGGCGCTGGTTGGACATGTTGACGGCGAACTCGGCGGTCTGCGCCGGCACCTGCATGCGCGGCTGGGTCAGCACGAACAGGCCCTGCTCGCGGTCCAGGGTGAAGCCGTGGGTGCCGTGGCCGGTGGTCAGCACCAGCATGGTCTGCGGCCCGTAGATGCAGTAGCCGGCGGCGACCTGGTCGCGGCCCGGCTGCAGGAAGTCGGCGTCGGTGGGCGACTCGACATGGTCCTTCGGGCAGCGCAGCACCGAGAAGATGGTGCCCACCGAGACGTTGACGTCGATGTTGGAGCTGCCGTCCAGCGGGTCGAACAGCAGCAGGAACTCGCCGTGCGGATACTCGTCCGGCACCGGCATGGCGTGGTCCATCTCCTCCGAGGCGCAGGCGGCCAGGTGGCCGCCCCAGGCGTTGGCTTCCAGCAGGATGTCGTTGCTGATCACGTCCAGCTTCTTCTGCGCCTCGCCCTGCACGTTGCCGGTGCCGGCCTCGCCCAGCACCCCGCCCAGCGCGCCCTTGCTCACCGCCACCGAGATGCTGGTGCAGGCGCGCACGACGACGGAAATCAGCTGGCGCAGTTCGGCGCTGATACGGCCGGCGCGCTGTTCTTCGACCAGGTAGCGGGTCAGGGTGACGGGCTGCATCGTGGTGGGGACCTTCGGGCGACGTGGGGGCCGGCATTGTCGCCGCAATCGTGTGACCGCGGATATGTCAGCGACGAATCTCGTCGTCCGGCGACGCACCCGCCGTCGCGCTTGCCGCTGCTTTTGCTTCTGCTCCTGCCCCCTCCCTTTCGCGAAGCGAAGGGGAGGGCTGGGGAGGGGTTGGCTTTTGCTTTTGGTTTTGCTGCTAGCTGTTGCTGTCGCCCAAGCGAAAAGCAAAAACACCCCACCCCAGCCCTCCCCTTCGCTGCGCGAAAGGGAGGGGGCAGGAGCGCGTTGCCGGTTCCTAACGCGCGCGGCGCAACGCCTCAAATCACCCGCAGCGTGATCGCCTTGAGCACCGCCCGGGTGCGGTCGCGGGTGCCGAGCTTGTCCAGGATCACCGAGACGTAGTTCTTCACCGTGCCTTCGGCCAGGAACAGCGTGCGCGCGATCTCCTTGTTGGAATACCCGCCGGCCAGCAGCCGCAGGATCGCCACCTCGCGCTCGTTGAACGGCTCGCGCGGGGCGTCCTGCTCGCGGTAGGCATAGCGCGCGCGCACCGGCTCGGTGCTGACCGGCTGCAGCAGCGTGTCGCCGCCGGCCACGCGCACGATGGCATCGCGCAGATCCTCCGGCGCGGCGTCCTTGAGCAGGAAGCCCTGCGCGCCGGCCTCGGTCGCACGCAGCAGCAGGTCGGCATCGTCGAAGGTGGTCAGCAGCAGCAGCGGGGTGGCGTCGCCGGCCGCGCGCAGCCGGGTCAGCGCCTCGATGCCGTCCACCCCGGGCATGCGGATGTCGCTGAGCACCACGTCCACCGGCTGGGCGGCCAGGCGCTCGATCAGCTCGGCGCCATCGCTGACCTCGAACGCCACCGCGATGCCCTGCTGCAGCAGCAGCGCGCGCAGGCCGGCGCGCACCAGTGCCTGATCGTCGGCCAACGCGACGGTGATGGAAGCGGAGGGGCTCATGCGGGAATCCTGGCGGTCAGGCGCAGCGCGCCGTGGGGGGTGAGATCGATGTCCAGGCGGCCGCGCGCGGCGGCGATGCGCTCGCGCATGCCGGACAGGCCGTTGCCTTCGCGCAGACGCGTGGCGCGCTGGCCGTTGTCCTCGATGCGCAGCAGCAGCGCCTCGCCCTCGCGCGCCAGGCGCACGTGCAGCGTGTCGGCATCGGTGTGGCGGGCGGTGTTGGTCAGGGCCTCCTGCACCACGCGCAGCAGGGTCTCGGCCAGCGCCGGGTCGGTGACGGTGGCGTCGGCGGCGATGTCCAGCGCCAGCGCGGGGCGCGGCAGCGGCGCGGCCAGCGCGCGCAGCGCGGTATGCAGATCCAGCCCGCGCGTATCGCGCAGGGCCTGGACCACGCTGCGGATGTCGTCGAGCAGCTCGCTGGACAGCTGCTGGGCGATGCGCACCTCGCTGCGTTCGGCCAGGGCCGGGTCGCCGGCCAGCGCGCGCAGGTTGAGCTTCATCGCGGTGAGCTTGTGCCCGGCCACGTCGTGCAGCTCGCGCGCCACGCGCAGCCGCTCGGCGTCGCGCGCGCTGTCGGCCAGCAGCGCGCGCGTGGCCAGCAGGTCGGCGTTGACCAGGGCCAGCGCGTCGCGCGTGCGTTCGGCATTGCGCGCGTAATAGGCCACCAGCGCCGAGAACGCCTGGAAGCTGGCGTAGATAACCACCATCAGCCACTGCCGCCTGACACCCACCGCATCCAGCGTCAGGTACAGGCCCACATTGATCGCCACGCCGAACGCCAGCACCACCGCCGGCCGCCAGCACATGGCCGCATGCGCCACCAGCATCACCAGCAGCACCGGCGCGGTGCCGGCGCGCGGTTCCAGGTACACCAGCCACAGCGCTAGCGCCGCCTGCACGCACAGCGCCGCATCGCGGAGGAAGGCGTGGCCCTTGATCCAGTCGTAGGCGATGAACAGCCCGGCGAAGCCGCCCAGCAGCCACCAGCGCAGCACGCCGCCGTCGGCCTCGAAGCCGAACGACAGCGTCACCGCGGCGATGGTGATCAGGCCGGCGATGTTGAGGGGCTCGAAGAACTCGCGCAGGGTCGGTCGCATGGGGCGATGCTCACTCGTCCTCGTGCGGTGGGCAATGGGCCGGCGACAAGTCGTGACTTCCGGCAGGTCGCATTGATGACCAACCGCCATTCAAGGCGCGGGGGCGGCTCGGGAGACTGGCGGCACACCCACCGCACTTTCGAGGCCTTCGCCATGAAACCCATCGTCTTCGTCGCTTCGCTGCTGCTGTTCCTCGCCCTGCCCGCCGCCGCGGCCGATCTCACCATCGATCTGCAGGACATCCATGCGCCCGGCGGACGGCTCAAGGTTGCGGTGGTCTCGGCCGAGGGCTGGGAGGGCAAGGCGCCGGCCGCGGCCGCGCAGATGCGCTCGCCCAGCGGCCGGGAGGAGCAGGTGGTCTTCCACGATCTTCCCGCGGGCCGGTACGCGGTCCAGGTCATGCACGATGAGAACGGCAACGGCCGCCTGGACACCAACATCATCGGCATGCCGACCGAGGGCTACGGCTTCAGCAACAACCCGCGGGTGATGCGCAAGCCGACCTTCGACGAGGCGGCCTTCGACCTGCCAGACCAGGGCACCGCCATCGTCATCAAGCTGCGCTGAGCCGACCTGGAGGACACGCCATGGACCGTCGTCGCTTCCTGTCTTCCCTGCTCGGCAGTGCCGCGGTCGCCGCGATCCGCGGCCTGGCGCTGCGCCCGGCCAGCGCGATGGCCGGGGAGGCGGCGGCCTTCGCCAAGGGCCTCCAGGCGCATCCCTGGCTGGTGGGCTGGCGCAGCGTGCAGGCCGCGCGGCTGGGGCCGCGGACGGTGCCGGTGCAGGGGCGTCTGCCGGTGGGGTTCGCCGGCAGCCTCTACCGCAACGGGCCGGCCTGGACCGAGCGTGCGGGCTTCCGCTACGACCACTGGTTCGACGGCGACGGCATGGTGCATCGCTGGCGCTTCAACGGCGACGGCACCCTGACCCATCAGGCGCGCATGGTGGCCACGCCCAAGTTCACGCGCGAGCAGGAGGCCGGCCGTTTCCTGTATATGGCCGCCGGCACCTCGGTGCCGGACGCGCAGCCGGTGCGCAACAACGACGGCGCCAACACCGCCAATACCTCGGTCACCCTGATCGACGGCCGCTTGTTCGCGCTGTGCGAGTCCGGTTCGGCCTTCGAGCTGGACCCGGACCAGCTGGACACGCTGGGGCCGGTGACCTGGCGCGAGGATCTGGCGGCGATGCCGTTCTCGGCGCACCCGCTGCGCGACGCCGATGGCAGCGTGTGGAACTTCGGTTCGATCAACCTGATGGGCGGCAACGGCCTGCTGATCTGGCACCTGGGTGCCGACGGCCGGCTGCTGTCGGCCGACATCGTCCACACTCCGGCCCCCGGCTACCTGCACGCCTTCGCGCAGACGCCCGGGCGGCTGGTGTTCGTGCTGATGCCCTACGCGTTCGATCCGGCGGCCGGGGCCAGCTTCTTCGAGCGCATGCGGTTCACGCCCGACCAGCCCTGCCGCATCGCGGTGGTGGAGAAGGACCGGCCCGGGCAGGCGCGCTGGTTCGAGGCGCCGTTCGCGGCGATCTATCACTTCGGCGATGCCTTCGAGCGCAGCGGGGAGCTATGGGTGCGGGCCATCGGTCACGACAATCCGGACGAGGCGCGTTCGCCCATGCAGGCGGCCTTGCATGGCGATGCAGCCGGGCAGCGCGGCGCCGCGACCCGGCTGCTCACCCTGCGCCTGGACCTGGCGCAGGGGCGTGCCCGCTGGGAACCGACGGGGCTGTCGGGGCTGGAGTTCCCGGTATTCGACCCGCGGACGGCCGCCGGGCGCGGCGCTCTGCTGTACGCGCCGACCACGGTCGGTCGACACGATGCGCCGTACTTCAATGCGGTTGCCGTGTTCGATGTCGAGCGCGGACGGCGCGTGGTGCACGACTACGGCCCGCACGTCCTGGCCGAAGAACACGTCTTCGTCCCGCGCCCGGGCAGCGCGCGCGCGGACGAGGGCTGGCTGGTGGGCACCGTGCTGGATGCGGCGCGCGGCCGCAGCGGGATCGCCGTCCTCGATGCGCGCCACCTCGACCGCGGCCCGCTGGCGCAGGCCTGGTTGCCCGATGCGGTCCCGCTCGGATTCCACGGCTGCTTCGCGGCTTGAGCCGCAGCCGGCGACCGATCCTGAGCTGCCCTGCGCAAGATGACTTCCGGCAGGGCGTGGCGATGGCCGCCGGCACCTGCCGCTGACGCAGGCGCGGCGCACACTGACCTCACCGCGCGAGACCGCGCTTCTTCCTTGGCCACCGCCATGACCATCGACCTGCCGCAACTGCTGTTCTGGATCGCCTGCGCCGCGTGGTGGGCGGTGGAAGTGTTCATCAGCCACCGGCGTCGCAGCCAGGACGATCCGGCGCGCGACGGCGGCACGCTGCGCATGCTGTGGACGGTGCTGTACGCAGCGATCTTCGTCGGCGTGGTGCTGAGCGTGCTGGGCATCGGCCGCTGGCCGCCGGGCTGGCGCCTGCCGCTGCTGGGGACCGGCACGGCGATGGTGGTCGGCGGGCTGGCGTTCCGGCTGTGGGCGATCGCGGTGCTGGGGCGGCAGTTCACGGTGGACGTCGGCATCCAGCCCGGCCATGCGCTGATCACCGCCGGGCCGTACCGCTGGCTGCGCCATCCGTCCTATACCGGCGCGCTGGCGTGCTTCTATGGCCTGGGCGTGGGCCTGGGCAGCTGGGCCTCGCTGGCGGTGATTGCGCTGGCGGCGACGGCGGCCTTCGCCCGCCGCATGCGGGTGGAGGAAGCGGTGCTGGCCCAGGCCTTCGGCGCGGCCTGGGACGCGCACGCCCGCCGGACGTGGAAGGTGTGGCCCGGAGTGTGGTGATTGGTCGGACCTATTGAGAAAGCAATCTTTGTGATTGACACCGATCGAGTCGGGAGCGCCTAATTTACGCCAGGCCGAGCGTTATTTGGTATGACCAATTGAGTGGCAATCGCACGCAAGTGCGGCGCGCCACCGGCCGATGGGACGGGCGAGGGCGCCCGGCCACTGCCGCGAGTCCTGCCATGCCCCGATCCCACCCCGTGTCCGCTGATGCCACGCCCGTCGCCACGCGCCCGGCCGAGCGCGTCCCCGACCGCGTGGCGGCCCAGCTGCGCGCGCTGATCGACCGCCGCGGGCTCAAGCCCGGCGAGCGCCTGCCGGCCGAACGCGCCCTGGCGCTCGAGCTTGCGGTCTCGCGCTCGGCCCTGCGCGAGGGCATCGCCCAGCTGGCCAGCCAGGGCCTGCTGGTCAGCCGGGTCGGCGGCGGCACCTATGTGCGCGCGCCGGCGCCGCTGGACGCGGCCCTGGATGCGCAGCTGGTGCCGTACCTGCCGCTGTTCCAGGGCGACCCGGAATACCGCTTCGACGTGCTGGAGATCCGCCATGCGCTGGAAGGCGCGACCGCCTGGCACGCGGCCCAGCGCGCGACCGAGGCCGACCGCGCGCGCATCGCCGCCGCCTTCGAGGCGCTGCTGGCCGCGCACGAGCAGGGCGACGCGGCCCGCCAGGCCCAGGCCGATGCGGACTTCCACCTGGCCATCGCCGAGGCCTCGCACAACCTGGTGCTGCTGCAGGTGATGCGCGCGCTGTTCCGGCTGCTGCAGTCCAACATCTCGCAGAACCGCGAGAAGCTCTACACCTCGCCGCAGACCTTCGCACCGCTGCTGGCCCAGCACCGCGCGCTGAAGGACGCGGTGCTGGCCGGCGATGCCGACCGCGCGCGCCATGCCGCGCACGAGCACCTGGCCTTCGTCCACGGCTCGCTCAAGACCCTCGACGAGGACGAGGCGCGTCGCGCCCGCGCCTCGCGCCTCCCGCCGGACCGCCCGCTGCCATGATCATCGCCTCCTCTACCGATTACCGCGCCGCCGCGCAGCGCCGGCTGCCGCCGTTCCTGTTCCACTACGCCGACGGCGGCGCCTACGCCGAGCGCACGCTGGCGCGCAACGTGACCGACCTGGGCGAGATCGCCCTGCGCCAGCGCGTGCTCAAGGACATGTCGCGGCTGGACCTGTCCACCACCCTGTTCGGCGAGACCCTGGCCATGCCGGTGGTGCTGGGGCCGGTCGGCCTGACCGGCATGTTCGCCCGCCGCGGCGAGGTCCAGGCCGCGCGGGCCGCCGCGCGCAAGGGCATCCCCTTCACCCTGTCCACCGTGTCGGTGTGCCCCATCGAGGAAGTCGCGCCGACGCTGACGCGGCCGATGTGGTTCCAGCTGTACGTGCTCAAGGACCGCGGCTTCATGCGCCACGCGCTGGAGCGCGCGCAGGCCGCCGGCGTCAGGACGCTGGTGTTCACCGTGGACATGCCGGTGCCCGGCGCGCGCTATCGCGACCTGCACTCGGGCATGAGCGGGCCGAACGCGGCGCTGCGCCGCTACTGGCAATCGCTGACCCATCCGCGCTGGGCGTGGGACGTGGGCCTGCACGGCCGCCCGCACGACCTGGGCAATGTCTCGCGCTACCTGGGCAAGCCGACCGGGCTGGAGGACTACATCGGCTGGCTGGCGGCCAACTTCGATCCTTCCATCTCGTGGAAGGACCTGGAGTGGATACGCGAGTTCTGGAAGGGCCCGATGCTGATCAAGGGCATCCTGGATGCGGACGACGCGCGCGATGCGGTGCGCTTCGGCGCCGACGGCATCGTGGTGTCCAACCATGGCGGGCGCCAGCTCGACGGCGTGCTGTCCAGCGCTCGCGCGCTGCCGGCCATCGCCGATGCGGTCAAGGGCGACATCAAGCTGCTGGCCGACTCCGGCATCCGCACCGGCCTGGACGTGGTGCGCATGCTCGCCCTGGGCGCCGACGCGGTGCTGCTGGGCCGGGCCTGGCTGTACGCGCTGGCTGCGGCCGGCGGCGCCGGCGTGGAGCATCTGCTGGGCCTGATCGAGAAGGAAATGCGCGTGGCCATGACGCTCACCAGCACGCGCAGCATCGCCGACATGGGCCCGCACATGCTGGTGCCCGCAGACGCGCTGCCGGCCGACCGCCTGCCGTGAGCGCGCGCGGCGACGCGGCCCTGCTGGACACGTTGCGCGGCATCGTCGGCCGCCGCCACGTGCTGACCGACGACAAGCGCACGCGCCGCTTCCGCAAGGGCCAGCGCTTCGGCGAAGGGCCGGTGCTGGCGGTGGTCCAGCCGGGCACGCTGGTCGAGCAATGGCGCGTGCTGCAGGCCGCCGTGGCGGCCGATGTGATCGTGATCCTGCAGGCGGCCAATACCGGCCTGACCGGCGGTTCGACGCCCGATGGCGACGATTACGAACGCCCGGTCCTGCTGCTCAGCACGCTGCGCCTGACCGGGGTGCAGCTGATCAACGACGGCGCCCAGGTGGTGTGCCTGCCCGGGGCCACGCTGGATGCGCTGGAGCGCGCGCTGGCGCCGCTGGGGCGCGAACCGCATTCGGTGATCGGCTCGTCCTGCATCGGCGCCTCGGTGCTGGGCGGGGTGTGCAACAACTCCGGCGGTGCGCTGGTGCGGCGCGGCCCGGCCTATACCGAGCTGGCCCTGTACGCGCAGCTGGGCGCCGACGGCGTGCTGCGCCTGGTCAACCACTTAGGCATCGCGCTGGGCGAGGACCCGGAGGACATGCTCACGCGGCTGCAGGCCGGGCGCTACACCGCGGCCGATATCGTCAACGATCCGACCAGGGCGGCCTCCGACCACACCTATGCCGCGCATGTGCGCCAGGTCGATGCCGCCACGCCGGCGCGCTTCAACGCCGACCCGACGCGGCTGCACGAGGCCTCGGGCTCGGCCGGCAGGCTGGCGCTGTTCGCCGTGCGCCTGGACACCTTCCCGAAGGAGGACACGGTGGTGTTCTACGTCGGCAGCAACGCGCCGGACGATCTCACCGCCGTGCGCCGCCATCTGCTGACCGCGCTGCCGTCGCTACCGGTGGCCGGCGAATACATCCATCGCGACGCCTACGACATCGGCGAGCGCTACGGCAAGGACACCTTCCTGCTGATCGACCGCCTCGGCACCGCGCGCGTGCCCAAGGCGTTCGCGCTGAAGAGCCGCGTCGACGCGTTCTTCGAGCGGCTGGGGCTGCACGGGGTCAGCGACCGCGCGCTGCAGCGCCTGGCCGGCCTGCTGCCGCCTCACCTGCCGCGGCGCATGAGCGAGTTCCGCGCGCGTTTCGAGCATCACCTGCTGATCCGGGTGGCGCGGGACAGCGTCGAGGCGACCGCCGCCTTCCTGCGCGCCTACTTCGCCGGGCGCGAGGGCGACTGGTTCCAGTGCGATGCGCAGGAGGGGCGCAAGGCCTTCCTGCACCGCTTCGCCATCGCCGGCGCGGCGATCCGCTATCGCCAGGTGCACCGCGACCGCGTCGAGGACATCGTCGCGCTCGACATCGCCCTGCGCCGCGACGACCGCGACTGGGTCGAAACCCTGCCCGCGGACCTGGACGACCAGCTCATCGCCAAGCTCTACTACGGCCACTTCTTCTGCCACGTGTTCCACCAGGACTACATCGCGCGCAAGGGCAGCGACCCGCTGGCGATCGAGCATGCGATGTGGAAGCGCCTGGACGCGCGCGGCGCCGAGTACCCGGCCGAACACAACGTCGGCCACCTCTACCGCGCCAAGCCGGCGCTGGCCGCCTTCTACCGTCAGCTCGACCCGACCAACCGCTTCAACCCCGGCATCGGCCAGACGCCGCGGGGGCGCGGGTGGGTGTAGGGGGGGCGGAGATGGGTGGGGGAACGAAGGGAGGAGTGAGTGGAGAGGAGTGAGGAGTGAGCAGGAGCCGCGTCTGCGCGGATCTGCGTGGCCTTCCTCGCTTCATTGCCTGCTTCCGACATTCAAGCACGATGCCCAACGCCTTCATTCCCGCGAAAGCGGGAATCCATGGACGTTGACGCTTCGGCGCGAAAGTCCCTGGGTTCCCGCTTTCGCGGGAACGACGATGGTGAGCTCCGAGGCGGCACTGAGCAGGTGGCGCCGAGATTGCAAAAAAGAGCGAGCAAGCGCCCCGCGTGCGCGCAGCTTCCCACTCGGCGCCCGCTTCCTGACTGAGCTCGCTTCCGAGGTCCAAGCGCGATGCTCAACCCCGTCATTCCCGCGAACGCGGGAAGTGCTTCTCGGCAGACGCATGTCTGACCATCCAGTGCCTTTCAAGCGGAAGCTAACGTCCATGGATTCCCGCTTTCGCGGGAATGACGGTGAGTGAGAGGTGAGAGGTGAGACATCCACTCACTTCCCACCCCTCGCCTCACCCACGCACGGCTAGCCCTTGACCACCTGGGCGATGGCCTGGGCAACGCGCTCCAGGTTGCCGGCGTTGAGCGCGGCCACGCAGATGCGGCCGGAGCCGATGGCGTAGATGGCGTGTTCCTCGCGCAGGCGGTCCACCTGGTCCCGGGTCAGGCCCGAGTAGCTGAACATGCCGGCCTGCTTGGAGATGAAGCTGAAGTTGCCGGCGCCGGCGTCGGCCAGCTTCTGCACCAGGCCCGCGCGCAGCGAATGGATGCGCTCGCGCATGGCGGTCAGCTCGTCTTCCCACTCCGCGCGCAGCTCGGGGTTGTTCAGCACACCGGCCACCAGGGCGGCGCCGTGCGTGGACGGGCTGGAGTAGATGGTGCGGATGATGCGCTTGACGTGCGACTGCACGGCCTTGGCCTGCTCGGCGGTGGCCGCCACGATCGACAGCGCGCCCACGCGCTCGCCGTACAGCGAGAACGACTTGGAATACGAGCTGGCGACGATGAAGTCGCTGATGCCGGCGTCGACGATCACCTGCAGCGCGGCCGAGTCCTCGCGGATGCCCTTGTCGAAGCCCTGGTAGGCCAGGTCGATGAAGGGGAACAGGTCGCCCTCCTTGAGCACCTGCGCCACCTGCTTCCACTGCTCGACGGTCAGGTCGGCGCCGGTGGGGTTGTGGCAGCACGCGTGCAGCAGCACGGTGGTCTTGGGCTTGAGCGCCTTCAGGTCGGCCAGCATGCCGGCGAAGTCCACCCCGTGGGTGGCCGCGTCGAAGTAGGTGTACTCGCCGACCTCGAAGCCGGCGGCCTCGAACACGGCGCGGTGGTTCTCCCACGAGGGCTTGCTCAGCGCCAGGGTGGCGTGCGGCAGCAGCTTGCGCAGGGTCTCGGCGCCCACGCGCAGCGCACCGCTGCCGCCGACGGTCTGGGTGGTGGCCACGCGGCCGGCGGCCAACAGCGGCGAATCCTTGCCGAACAGCAGCTCGCGGGTGGCCTGGGTGTAGGCCGGCAGGCCGTCGATCGGCAGATAGCCGCGCGGCTTGGCCTCCAGCGCCAGGGCTTCCTCGACCTTGGCCACGGCCTTGAGCAGCGGGATGCGGCCGGTTTCGTCGTAGTAGATGCCTACGCCCAGATTGACCTTGCCCGGGCGGGGATCGTGGTTGTAGGCCTCGGTCAGGCCCAGGATGGGATCGCCCGGGACCTGTTCAACGGATGCAAAAGAAGACACGGCGTGACTCGACATGGCGGGAGGAAGGGGGCGCGACGCGGCGCGTTCCGCGTGCCGGCGGCGATGGCCCCCGGCGCGCGAAAGGGCGCCAATCGTAGCAGGCGCGGGCAAGCGCAGAGCGCGCAACGGCGCGGGTTTGTCCCATCCTGCGGTGGTTGCGGGCGACACCATTCAGCCGCGCGGCGCGATTGAAGCCGGCCTGGCCGGGGACCACACTGGGGGCCCGCCCCGCCGGAGCCGCCCATGCACTTCCTGCTGTTCTACCAGACCGCCCCGGACTACCTGCAGCGCCGCCCGCTGCATCGGGCCGCCCATCTGGCCTATGCGCGCCAGGCGGTGGCGCGCGGGGAGCTGGTGCTGGGCGGCGCGGTCGGCGATCCGCCCGAGTCGGCGCTGCTGCTGTTCCAGGGCGAGGACGACAGCGCCGCGCGGCGTTTCGCCGAAGGCGATCCCTACGTGGTCGAGGGCATCGTCGCCAGCTGGACGGTGAGGCCGTGGACCACGGTGGTCGGCGCCGATGCGGCGCATCGTGTGCCGCTCGGCTAGCGGCGCGCGCGCGATGGACACCGCGAATCTGATCTGGGGGTTGCTGTTCGGCGCGATCGGAAGCGGCTATCTGGTGTATGGGGTGCGGCAGCGGGCGCTGGTGCCGGCGTTGTGTGGCTTGGCGTTGGGGGTGTTCACTTGGTTTGTGGATAGCGCTTGGGTGACGTTCGTGGTGGGGGTGGGGTTGATGGCGGTGCCGTACTTCGTGCGGTTCTGATGACGTGCTTCGGCGCACCCGCGTCGGCGCCTCGAGGCTTTAAGAGCACGCGCCTGCGGCGCGCTGGATGCAAAGGCTTTCGCGCCTACGGGCGCGAGCTACTTTTGTCTTGTCAAAAGTAGCCAAAACCGCTTCTCGCCGGGACGCGAGCCGCCGCTACGCGGCGGTCCCCTGCGCTTCTCGGAAGTCAGGGCACGTCGCCCAAACTCGCTTCGCTCAAACAGGGCGACTCTTCGGCCCTGACTTCCTGCGATGCTCGGCTCGCTTTACGGCTCAGACAGGTATAGCAACAGCGAAAGCAGAAGCTCTTGAGCAACAGCAACAGCAACAGCAACAGCAACAGCAACAGCAACAGCAACAACAACAACAACAACAACAGCCGAAGCAGGCCTTTCAGATTGTCATTCCCGCGAGCGCGGGAATCCAGGGACGTTGCTGTTCGCTCCTCGCTTTTGCTGATGCTTTCAGACCCCCGTAAGGCACGGCGGAGGGACGAGGATCAGACCCGCAGGGCGCCGCACATGGATGTGCGGCGTTTTTCGAGGGGACAGGATGTCCCTTCGAAAAATCCCTCGGCCCGCAGCGGACCTGCGCGCAGCGCAGGCGCGCCGCCCGGGGCGTGTTTCTTTGCCTACCTTTCTTTGCACGAGCAAAGAAAGTAGGTCGGGCCGCGAAGCGGCACGAAAGCTCTTGCCTTAAAGACCCCACGCGGGCGGCTTTTGCTGCCCACACACGCGAAAAAGCAGCTGGAACCTAAACCTTCCCCTCCCCCCGCAACACCTCGAACTCCTCATCCGCGAACAGGCGCGAGCGCACCAGGAAGCGCACCCCTTCGCCGTTGTCCAGCGAGAACATCCCCCCGCGCCCGGGCACCACATCGATGATCAGCTGGGTGTGCTTCCAGTATTCGAACTGCGAAGGGCTGATATAGAAATCCGCCCCGCCAATCTCGCCCAGGCGCACGTCGCGGTCGCCGACGATGAAGTCGTCGACCGGGTAGCACATGGGCGAGGAGCCGTCGCAGCAGCCGCCGGACTGGTGGAACAGCACCGGGCCGTGGCGGCCGCGCAGCCGCTCGATCAGCTGCAGGGCGGGCAGGGTGGCGATGACCTGGCGGGTGTCCATGACGGGCTCCTGATGGGTTGGGTAGGGGCGATCAGCCGTCGCCGCCCCAGGTCCAGCGTGCGCCGACCATGACGCCGCGGCCCGGGCCGGGTTCGTAGTAGCGGCCATTGCCTTCGTTGACGATGACCGAGCCGATGTAGCGCTGGTCCAGCGCGTTGTCCACGCGTACGAAGCCCTTCAGCGCGCCGCTGGCGTAGCGCCAGCGATAACCGGCCTCGATTCCGACCAGAAAATACCCCGGCGCGCGCGCGGTGCCGGCGTCGTTGACGGTGACATCGCCCACGCCTTCGCCGTCCAGCTGCGCGCTCCAGTCGCCGTGGCGCCAGCCCAGGGTCGCGTTGAGCTGGTTGCGCGCGGTGCCCGGGATGCGCGTGCCGGCGGCCACCAGGGTGGTGGGGTTGTTGCAGCCGGCGGCGGTGCAGATCGGGAAGCTGTCGCGGAAGGTGGCGTCCAGATAGGTATAGGCCAGGTCCAGCGACCAGTCCTGCGCCAGCGGCAGGCCGGCGCTCAGTTCCACGCCCTGGCGGCGCGCGCTGCCGACGTTGCGATAGCTGCTGCGGCCGCCGACGTTGCGGGCCACGGCCAGCTCGTCGTCGGTGTTGGCGCGGAACAGCGCCAGCTCGGCATGCGCGCCGGACTGGGCATGCCACTTGGCGCCCAGCTCGACATTGCGACTGATCGAGGGCTGCAGGTCGAAGGCCAGCCCCGCGCCGCCATCGGCGCGGTAGCCGATCTCGTTGAAGGTCGGCGTCTCGAAGCCGCGCCCGGCCGACACGTACAGGCTCAGGTCCTCGCGCGCGGCGAAGCTCAGGCCGGCCACCGGCGTGGTCTCCGAATAGGTGCGCCGGCCGCTGTCGTCCGGGTTGCCGGCGGTGATGTAGAAGTCGCGCGAGGAGAAGCGCACCTGGCTATGGCGCAGGCCGGCCAGCAGCGACAGGCGCGGCACGAATTCCCAGTAGGCCTGCGCGTACTGGTCGAAGTTCTCCACCACATCGCGCTCGTTGCGGCGCAGCCGGCCGCGCACGCCCAGCGTGCTGCCGACGAAGTTCTCGTAGCCGCGCCGCTGCTGGCGCTGCTTCTCGAAATTGGTGCCGGCGGTGAACTCGAGCGGCCGCCCGGCCGCCTCGCCCTGCCACGACCAGCGCCCGTCGGCGCCGCCGTAGTCGCTGTCCAGGTCGATCACGCCGCCGGCCTGCAGCGGATTGACCTGGGTCGCGGCGGGAATGGACTGGTACTGCACCACCTTGCGGTTGCCGCCCCAGGCGGACACGCGCACGGTCTGCTGTGCGTTCAGCGGCAGGGTGTAGAGCGCGCCCAGCTGGTTCTGCTGCACCGACTTGCGGGTGTTGTACTGCTCGGCCTGCGGCGTGGCCTGGGTGCGGTCGGCGTCGACCTGCGCCTTGGTCAGGCCCAGCGGATCCTGCGCATCGCTGCGGAAGGCGTTGCCGACCAGGTCCAGCGTGCCGGCGCCGCCCAGATCGAAGGTGAACTTGGCATTGCCCGAATCGCGGTCGGCCGCGCTGTGCTGGCGATAGCCGTCGGTCATGAAGCGCTGCACCGCCACGTTATAGCCCACCGCGCCGGCGGTGCCACGCACGCGGGCGCCGGCGGTCCAGCTGTCGTCGCGGCCGTAGGTGGTCTGCACCGTGAGTTCGGGCGCCTGGGTCGGCGCGGCGCTCCACAGCTGGATCACCCCGCCGGAGGAATTGCCGTACAGCGCCGAGAACGGCCCGCGCAGCACGTCCACGCGGCCGCCGCCGAGCAGGTTGAAGTGCGAGACCTGGCCCTGGCCGTCGGGCATCGCCGCCGGGATGCCGTCGGCATACAGGCGGATGCCGCGCACGCCGAAGGTGGTGCGCGCGCCGAAGCCGCGCACCGACAGCTGCGTGTCCTGGGCGTAGTTCTGCCGGTCGCGCGCCAGGATGCCGGGCACGCCCTGCAGCTCGTCGGACAGGTTGACGTCGTTGTGGTCGCCTTCGCCCAGGTCGATGCTCGACACCGACGCGGGCACGCGGAAGGCCGGGACGCGCTCCAGGCGCGTGGTCACCACGATGCGGTCCAGGGTGAGCGCATCTATGGGCGCGGCGGGCTCATCGGCCAGGGCAGGGGCAGAGGCGTACAGCGCGGCCAGGCAGGCCGCGTGCAGCGAAGAAGGGCGAAAACGGGTCATCAACGTCAAGGCATCATGGGGAAGGAAAGAAGGCGCACCGCGCAGCCTCGGGCCGCGCGGATGGCGCGTGCGTCGGCAGGCCGGGCGCACGCGACAAGGAGAACACGCCGGTCCACCGCAAGGGTGAAGATCCGCGTGCGCGACGCGGATCCCGGCAGGCGCGCGCGGTGCGCAAGCATGGCCTGTTATGCCGCCATGTCCAGCACTACGCGGCCTTCGATCTGGCCGGCGTGCATCCTGGCGAACACCGCGTTGATGTTGTCCAGCGTGTCGGTGGTCACGGTCGCGGCGACCTTGCCGGCCTGGGCGAACTCCAGCGACTCCTGCAGGTCCAGGCGCGTGCCGACGATGGAGCCGCGCACGGTCACCCCGTTGAGCACCATGCCGAAGATGTCCAGCGGGAACTGGCCCGGCGGCAGGCCGTTGAGCGAGACCGTGCCGCCGCGGCGGACCATGCCGATGGCCTGCTCGAAGGCCTTGGGCGAGACCGCCGTGACCAGTGCGCCGTGCGCGCCGCCGATCTCTTTCTTCAGGTACGCCACCGGATCGGTGGTGCGCGCGTTGACCGTCACCGTCGCGCCCAGGCGCGTGGCCAGCGCCAGCTTGGCGTCATCCACGTCCACCGCGGCGACGTTCAGCCCCATCGCCTTGGCGTACTGCACCGCCATGTGACCCAGGCCGCCGATGCCGGAGATCACCACCCAGTTGCCGGGCCGGGTGTCGGTAACCTTCAGCCCCTTGTACACGGTGACGCCGGCGCACAGGATCGGCGCGACCTCGACGAAGCCGACGTTCTTCGGCAGATGGCCGACATAGCTGGCGTTGGCCAGCGCGTACTCGGCGAAGCCGCCGTTGACCGAGTAGCCGGTGTTCTGCTGCGCCTCGCACAGCGTCTCCCAGCCGCCCAGGCAGTGCTCGCAGTGGCCGCAGGCCGAGTACAGCCACGGGATGCCGACGCGGTCGCCTTCCTTGACGTGGGTGACGCCTTCGCCGACGGCCACGACATGGCCGACGCCCTCGTGGCCGGGGATGAAGGGCGGGTTGGGCTTGACCGGCCAGTCGCCCTCGGCCGCGTGCAGGTCGGTGTGGCACACGCCGCAGGCTTCGATCTTGACCAGCAGATCGCCGGCCTTGGGCCGCGGCACGGCCACTTCCTCGATCGTCAGCGGCTGGCCGAAGGCGCGGACCACGGCGGCTTTCATCGTCTTGTTCATGGTTCTCAGCTCCTGTGGGAAACGTCTCGGGCAGGCTAGGCCGGCGAACCAGCCTGCGCCTTGATCCCAGTCAATCGCCGACCCGCGACGCTCCAGCCGCGCCGCGGCGCGGCGGCTCAGCCGAAGACGAACTTGCCCTTCATCAGCATGGCGTGGCCCGGGAAGGAGCAGAAGAAGCTGTAGTCGCCGCCCTTGGTCAGCTTGGACGTGGAGAAGGTCACCGTGTCGCGCTGGCCGCCACCGATCACCTTGGTATGGGCGATCACGCGTTCGTCGCCGGCCTTGATGAACCCGGCGGCCATGCCAGCCTTCATGCCATCGGCATCGATGCCGGCCATGTC
Source organism: Pseudoxanthomonas winnipegensis (assembly GCF_030322905.1). Taxonomy (NCBI): domain Bacteria; kingdom Pseudomonadati; phylum Pseudomonadota; class Gammaproteobacteria; order Lysobacterales; family Lysobacteraceae; genus Pseudoxanthomonas; species Pseudoxanthomonas winnipegensis. The sequence goes on from NZ_CP095475.1 coordinate 63,119, forward strand.
GGCGGTCCTGGCCAGCACCCAGTCATGGCCCATCACGTTGGCGGCCAGCTTGCCGGTATGGGTCAGGGTCACGCTCACCTGGGTGCAGGCCGCGTCGATCCGGATCTCGGTCCTGTCGAACTTCATCGCATCGTCGCCGCTGATGGCGACGTTGCAGTTCTTGGCGAACGCGGTGGAGGCCATGCAGGCCAGGCACAGCAAGACCAGGGTGGAAAACAGCTTGCGCATCGTCGGTGGTCCTCTCTTCTTGTGCGGAAGTGGGGCTGGAGCGGTTCGCTCCCGGATGGGGCCCACACCGCGCGCATCCCCCGCGGATACGCACGGTGTGGGGTGGAACGCCAGAGGCGCGGGCCGACCGGGATGAAAGGGATCCAGGTCGATCTCCCATCGCCGGGCCACGGCCGCCACGCGTGAATCCGCGTCGCGGCGGCGTTGCGCTTACGGCTCGTTGCCGCGGTAGACCAGCGGCTCCTTGGAGGCCTTGGCCTCGTCGAAGGTCAGCGGCTTGTCGCCGGCCGGGTAGCCGTTCTCCTGCAGGATGAAGGCCATGATGTTGGCGTAGGTGTCATGGTCCAGGCTGGCCGGCTGGGTGGCGGGCATGTTCTGCGAGACGATGGTGAAGATGTCGCCCACGTGGAAGCCCGCCGCCGGGTTGGCGAAGTGCTTGCCCTTCAGCGCCGGGCCGGCGCGGCCGGCCAGCGTGTCGCCGTGGCACAGCGCGCAGTTGTCGGCGTACTCCTGCTTGCCCTTGTCGGCCTGCGCGGCGGTGAACAGCTTGGGCGCATCGCCGGCCGCGGCCGTGGCGGCCGCCGCGGGGCCTGCGCCGGCGCCGTTCCAGGCCAGCTGCGCGCCGCGCCTGAACATCGCCTGCGTGGTCGCGTTGGCCTGCGCCTTGCCGCTGCCTTGTGGCGTGGCCAGCACGGCGTAGGGATCCAGCAGCCTGCCCAGCGTGCCGTCGGCGCCGAGCGTGGCGACGCTGGCCTCGAAGGCCTGCGCGGCCGCGGCGTTGGCCGGGTCGTACAGGGCCACCAGGTTCCAGCGCGCATGCGGCTCGTCCAGCTCGGCGTAGTCGAACGGCGCGGCGTCCTTGTGCGCGCTCAGCCAGCCGACCACCGCCGGACGCCACAGCATGGCCGCACCGACCTTGTGCTGCTCCAGCGCCTCGATGGCGTCGTCGTTGGTCAGGTGCACGTCGGCCTGCAGCTTCGGGTAATCGGCGAAGTACAGGTTGGGCGTGGTCTGGTAGGTCACCGCGACCGGGCTGCCCGCCGGCAGCGTGGCCAGCGAGCGGGCCTGGCTGCCGTGCGGGGTGACCAGCACGAAGCCGGTGCGCCCGTAGGCGGCGGTGGCCTTGAGGCCCTCGGGCACGCCCGAGGCGCTGGCATCGACCGGGAAGCCGAGCACCAGCTGGCAGTCCTTGGCCACCAGCTTGTTGAACTCCTTCAGGTCGAAGCCTTCATCGTCATCGCCGGTGCCGTCGAACTCGTGCACCGACAAGGTGGTCTTCTGCTGCTTGGCCACGGCCGCGGCGATGGCCTTGTCCATCGCCGCGGTCGGGCTGGAGCTGTCCACGCAGACCGAGACGGCGGCCTGGGCGGCGCCGATGCCGCCGGCGCACAGCGCCAGCGACACGACGGAACGGAGGAGGGTGGGGTGCGGGGTGTGTTTCATGGCCTGGCTCCGGGGTGCGAATGCTTACAGCGAGAACACGTACAGGTGGCCGCCGAGCGGGATGTTGCGGACCTTCGGGTCCTTGGCCATCTCGCCGCCCCAGATCGGCACGCCGCCGCCCCAGCCCGCGTAGACGCCGACGTACTGCTTGCCGTTGACGGTCCAGGTGGAGGGCACGCCCAGCACGCCGGAGGCCATCTGCGGGCTCTTCCACAGGACCTTGCCGGTCTTGGCGTCGAAGGCGTACAGGTAGCCATCGGCGCTGCCGGAGAACAGCAGGCCGCCGGCGGTGGTCAACATGCCGCCGTTCCACGGCAGCTCGGACGGGAAGTTCCAGACCTGCTTGCCGGTGTTCAGATCGATCGCCTGCACCGCGCCCCAGTGGTTGGGGAAGGCCGGATCGCGCTTGACCAGGAAGGTCTCGCCCAGGAACGGCAGGCCGGCCTTGTAGCTGACCGCCGCGCCCTTCATGGTCATGCAGGTGTGCAGGGTCGGCACGTAGGCCATGTGCGTGTCGGGGCTGACCGAGATCGGCCACCAGTTCTTGCCGCCCAGGAAGCTGGGGCAGGTGAACACTTCCTTGTCCACGGTCGGGCGCATCGCCGGATCGGTGACCGGCTTGCCGTCCTTGAAGCCGCTGACCGAGGTGGCCGTGGCGAACTTCTCGGCATAGATCAGCTTGCCGTTGGTGCGGTCGATCGCATAGAACCAGCCGTTGCGGCTGGCGCTGACGATGGCCTTGTACTTCTTGCTCTTGTAGGTGATGTCGGTCAGCACCGTCTCGTTGGTGCCGTCGTAGTCCCAGGTGTCGTTGGGCGTGTACTGGTAATGCCACTTGATCTTGCCGTCGGCCGGGTTCACCGCGATGACCGAGTCGGTGTACAGGTTGTCGCCCGGGCGCAGCGTGGCCAGCCACGGGCCGGGGTTGCCCACGCCCCAGAACAGCGTGTCGGTATCGGCGTCGTAGCTGCCGGTCAGCCAGGCCGCGCCGCCGCCGGTCTCGGCCGCGCCCTTGGGCCAGGTGTCGCCGCCCGGCTCGCCCGGCAGCGGGATGGTGTGCAGCTTCCACACCTGCTTGCCGGTCTTGGCGTCCAGCGCCTCGATGAAGCCGCGCGCGCCGTACTCGCCGCCGGACACGCCGACGATCACCTTGCCCTTGACCACCAGCGGGGCCAGGGTCATCGCATAGCCCACGTCGGGCGCGTTGAGCTGCTCGTTCCAGGCCACATCGCCGGTCTGCGCGTTCAGCGCGACCACGTGGTTGTCCAGGGTGGCCATGTAGACCTTGTCCTCGTACAGCGCCACGCCGCGGTTGACCACGTCGCAGCAGATGGTCTTCAGGCCGACGTTGGACAGGTCGTGGGCGTACTCCCACAGCTTCTTGCCGGTGCTGGCCTGGAAGGCGATCAGGTGGTTCTTCGGCGTGGTGATGAACAGATAGTCGCCGTTGACGATCGGCGGGGCCTCGTGGCCCATGTCGAACTCGCTCTTCCAGTCCCAGGCCGGCTTGAGGTTGGCGACGTTGCCGGTGTCGATGGTCTTGAACGGCGCATAGCCGCGGCTGGTGTAGTCGCGGCGGTACATCAGCCAGCCGCTGTCGCTGGCGGCGGCCTTCAGGCGCGCGTCGGTCACCGGGGCATACGGGGCATCGGCGGCGCTGGCCGCGCCGCTGCAGGCCAGCACGCTGGCCACGGCCAGCGCCTTGAGCGCCTGGGTGGTGGGACGATGGATGTGCATGTGTCGCTCTCCTGGGTCATGGGTTGCCTTGGGGATGCGGTGGACTAGAAGCGGTAGCGGGCCCCGACCCAGCCACCGCGCGGGGCGCCCGGCCCCAGGAACCGGGGATCGGAATCCCCGGGGAAGACGTCGCCCGGCTCGCCCAACGTGCCGAAGCTGGCGTAGCGCTTGCCGGTGAGGTTCTCGACGCGCGCGGTCAGCTGCAGGCGCGGGGTCACGTCCCAGCGCGCGTGCAGGCCGAACAGCGCATAGCCGCCGAGCGGTGCGAGCTGGTTGGACTCGTCGCCGCGCAGGTACTGGTTGCTGCGGTACTGGCCATCGATGCCGATGCGCAGGGCGTCGCTCAGCGCGAACTCGACCCCGGCCTTGAGCTGGTGCCGCGACAGGCCCGGGATGCGATCGCCGCGCTGCACGGTGATCTGCCCGTCGGCGTCGGCCTGCGGGTTGTGGACCGCGTTCTCGGTGAACCCGTCCTGGTAGGTCGCATCCAGCCACACATAGCTGGCCGACCACTCCACCCGGTCGCCCGCCAGGCGGCCCTGCGCGGACAGCTCCAGGCCCTGGCGGCGGGTGTCGCCGACATTGGCGAAGAAACCCTCGTTGGAGGTCGCCCCGCCGACGGCCTGGAACAGGATGTCGTCATGGCTGGTGGTGCGGAACACGCCCGCCTGCCACTGCACGCCGGCGCCGCGGCCGCGCAGGCCGGCCTCCCAGCTCTTGGCCACCACCTGGTCGAGCGGCGGATCGGCGACGAACTGGTTGGGCAGCTTGCACGGCGCGTCCTCGTCCGAGCAGGTCAGTTCCACCGGCGTGGGCGCGCGGGTGGACTCGCTGTAGCTGCCGTAGGCGGTGAGCGAAGTGCTCAACTTCCAGGCCAGGCCCGCGGCCGGATTCAGGCGCGAGAACGTGTGCTCGCCGTTGAGGTCCGGGTTCTCGCCCGAGCGATCGGCGATGCGCGTGCGGGTGTGGTTGTAGCGGGCCGAGACGGTCAGCGCCAGCGCGTCGGTGAGGCTGAAGGTGTCGGTGGCGTACCAGGCGTAGGTGCGCGTGCTGGCGAACACGTCCAGCGCCTCGTCGGGAATCTGCAGGCCCGAATCGCGCGAGGTGCTGCGGTCCTCCAGCAGCACCGCCGGCGCGACGATGCTGGAATAGCGCACGTTGCCGCTGAGCCAGTCGCCGCCCAGCACCAGCTGGTTGTCGTGGCCGCCGAGCGGGCGCGAGAACACCAGCTGCACGTTGCCGCCGTGCGCGCGCTGGCGGCGGTGGCCGATGTTGTTCACCGCGTCGTAGTCGGAGGAGACCGGATCACCGTTCTGGTCGGTGACGAAGGCCTGCTGGCCCTGGTCGTCCTCGTCCTCGCACAGGAAGGCGGGATCGTCCTCGCAGGCTTCCGCGTCGCTGGTGTCGCCGTTGAACGAGCGCGTCTTGACCGTGCGCTGGTAGGCCATCGCGCTCAGCACCAGGTCGTCGGCGATGTCGTAGCGGCCGTGCAGGCTGGCATGGGTGAGGTCGTTCTGCGTCTGGTCCGGCGCGGTGAAGATGCTGGCGTAGTCGCGGCGCATGGCCTGGATCGACTGCGCGCCGTTGCCGGTGAGATTGGTCCTGGCCTTGGCCAGATCCAGATCCAGTGCGGCGCGTTCGCCGCGCCAGCCGAAGTTGGCCATGTAATGGCGCGCGTGGGTGGGCGAGAGATCGCGCCAGCCCTGTTCGTACAGATTGTCGGCCAGCACGTAGTAACCCAGCGTGCCGTTGTTGCCGCCGGACTCGACGCTGGCCACTTCGCGGCCGAACGAACCGGCCTCATACGACAGTGCCGTACCCGGATCGTCGAAGCCGTTCTTGGACCGCAGCACGATCGCCCCGCCCAGCGTGTTCAGACCGAACACCGGATTGGCACCGGTGACCACGTCCAGCCGGTCGATGCCCTGCTGCGGCAGCAGGTCCCAGTTGACCGTGTCGCCGAAGACCTCGTTGACGCGCACGCCGTCCTGGTAGACCGCGATGCCCTGGGCGATGCCCAGCAGCGGCGAGCCGGTGAAGCCGCGGAACTGCACATCCGGCTGCAGCGGATTGCCCTGCACGCTGTTGAGGCTGATGCCGGCCACCTGGCGATCCATGGCCTCGGTCAGGTCGACCGAGGTCATGCGGTCCAGCTGGTCCGCATCCAGCCCACGCACCGGATACGGCGACTTGTCCGCCGGCAGCGTGGCATCGCCGTTGGGCGTCACGCCGACCACGTCGAGCGTGGGCAGCGTGGTGATGCCGGGTGTGGCGGTGTCGGCGGCCAGCGCGGGCATGAGGGCGGGGCAGGCTCCAAGCAGGGCCAGCGTCAGCGCACGGCTCAGCGCGCGCCGCGACGGCATCCGCTGCGGGCAAGGGGTGGAAGACGGGGTGCGAGGACGGGCAGCGGCCGGCATCTGCCGGACACCGCTTCGCCGCTGGTCGTCGTTGCAGACGGCCATGTGGAGCTCCTTGAGCGCGGTTGCAGGGGCCGTGGCGCGTCGGCCTGGGGTCAGGTCAGCGCACCGCGGCGATGGATCGCATCCCGACGCGGGGAGGTGCGATGCGATCCTTCCAACCGGTCAGAAGAAGCCGAGCTTCTTCGGCGAGTAGCTCACCAGCAGGTTCTTGGTCTGCTGGTAGTGGTCGAGCATCATCTTGTGCGTCTCGCGGCCGATGCCCGACTGCTTGTAGCCGCCGAAGGCCGCATGCGCGGGGTAGGCGTGATAGCAGTTGGTCCACACGCGGCCGGCCTGGATCGCGCGGCCCATGCGGTACAGGCGCGAGGCATCGCGGCTCCACACGCCGGCGCCCAGGCCGTAGAGCGTGTCGTTGGCGATGGCCAGCGCCTCGGCCTCGTCCTTGAAGGTGGTCACCGACACCACCGGCCCGAAGATCTCCTCCTGGAAGATGCGCATCTTGTTGTGGCCCTTGAACACGGTCGGCTTGACGTAGAAGCCGCCCTCCAGCTCGCCCGGCAGCTTGTTCTGCGCACCGCCGGTGAGCACTTCCGCGCCTTCCTGCTTGCCGATATCGATGTAGGACAGGATCTTCTCCAGCTGCTCGCCGGAGGCCTGCGCGCCGATCATGGTGTTGGGGTCCAGCGGGTTGCCCTGCTTGATCGCCTCCACGCGGGCGATGACCTTCTCCATGAATTTCTCGTAGATCGATTCCTGGATCAGCGCGCGCGAGGGGCAGGTGCAGACCTCGCCCTGGTTGAAGGCGAACAGCACGAAGCCCTCCACCGCCTTGTCCAGGAAATCGTCGTCCTCGGCCATCACGTCGGCGAAGAAGATGTTGGGCGACTTGCCGCCCAGCTCCAGCGTCACCGGGATCAGGTTCTGCGAGGCGTACTGCATGATCAGCCGGCCGGTGGTGGTCTCGCCGGTGAAGGCGATCTTGGCGATGCGCGGGCTGGAGGCCAGCGGCTTGCCCGCTTCCAGGCCGAAGCCGTTGACCACGTTGAGCACGCCCGGCGGCAGAAGGTCGCCGATGACTTCCATCAGCACCAGGATCGAGGCCGGGGTCTGCTCGGCGGGCTTGAGCACCACGCAGTTGCCGGCGGCCAGCGCCGGGGACAGCTTCCAGCACGCCATCAGCAGCGGGAAGTTCCACGGGATGATCTGGCCGACCACGCCCAGCGGCTCGTGGAAGTGATAGGCGATGGTGTCCTTGTCGATCTCCGAGATGCTGCCTTCCTGCGCGCGCAGCACGCCGGCGAAGTAGCGGAAGTGGTCGGCGCACAGCGGCACGTCGGCGTTGAGCGTCTCGCGGATCGGCTTGCCGTTGTCCCAGGTCTCCGCGTAGGCCAGCAGCTCGAGGTTGGCCTCGATGCGGTCGGCGATCTTGAGCAGGATGTTGGCGCGCTCGGTCGGCGAGGTAGCGCCCCAGGCGTCCTTGGCGGCATGCGCGGCATCCAGCGCGGCGTCCACGTCCTGCGCGTTGGAGCGCGGGATCTGGGTGAAGGCCTTGCCGGTCACCGGCGTGATGTTGTCGAAGTACTGGCCGCTCTTCGGCTCGACCCACGCGCCGCCGATGAAGTTGGCGTAGCGCTTCTTGAAGATGGACTGCGGGTCGGTGGACATCGGCTTGGTGCTGGTGACGGCGTTCATGGCGTTCTCCTAGTGCGGGGTGTGTGTCGCCCAATGGGTGTGCCCAATAGCGCAAGCCCGATGCCAAAAACGCGGTGCTGCGCCGCGTCACGACCCTGGGCCGCGGCGGGCCGAGGGTCATGCCCCGCGGCTGTTGCGGCGCACCACGTCTGCCCGTTGCAAGCGTCGACGCGCTGTGATGTTTATTGGGACAGCGCCCCGTTGCGCTGTCGCAAAATGCGACACCTTGAGGAGTTGGGAATGGCACAGCCGCTGACTGCTTCGGATCGCGCCCTGGGGGCCGCGCGCCGCGCGTTCTTCGAACACGGCGGCGCGCCGGTGGGCAAGGTGCCCGACACCATCCTGCGCTCCTGGGTGCGCTGCCAGCGCCTGGGCCTGCCGGCGCAGGGCGCGCCGCAGATCGAGCCGGTCAGCGCCGCCCGCCTGAGCGAGATGCGCGAGCGCCACGAAAAGCTCTGGCGCCTGGCGCGCGCCGAGCTGGAGCTGCTGTCCTCCGACGCGGCGGCCACCGGCAGCATCGTCATCCTCACCGACGAGGACGGCTGGATCCTCGATGCCGAGGGCAGCGCCAGCTTCCTCGACCGCGCCGGCCGCGTGGCGCTGATGCCAGGCGCCTGCTGGAACGAGGCCCAGGTCGGCACCAACGCCATCGGCACGGCCATCGTCGAAGGCCGCCCGGTGGTCGTCCACGGCGGCGAGCACTACCTGGCACCGCACGGCATCTTGAGCTGCTCGGCCACGCCGATCTTCGACCCCTACGGCACGCGCATCGGCGTGCTGGATATCTCCGGCGATGCGCGCGTCTCGCACATGCACGCGCTGGGGCTGGCGCGGATGGCGGTGGCCAGCATCGAGCATCGCTACTTCGACGACGGCATCCCCGATGCCGAGCTGCTGCGCCTGCACCGCGACCCGGCGCTGCTGGGCACCGCGCGCGAGGGCCTGCTGGCCTTCCGCAACGGCAAGCTGGTGGCCGCCAACCAGGCCGGCCTGCAGCTGTTCGGCCTGGAGCGCGGCGAACTGGGCCGTGCTTCCTACACCGGCCTGTTCGCCGACGCGCCCAGCCGGCTGCGCGACGACGGCGTGCTGCTCGACCGCCAGGGCCGCGCGCTGCACGGCCGCGTCGAGGACGGCCAGGCCCGTGCCCGGCGCCCGGCCGCGCGGCCGCCGATCACCGTCTCGGCCGCCGTCGACCCGCAGGCCAGCGACGCGCCGTTGTTCGACGCCGAGCAGGACGCCGCACTGGCGCGCGCCCGGCGCGTGCTCGATGCCGGCCTGCCGGTGCTGGTGCAGGGCCAGACCGGCACCGGCAAGGAAGTCTTCGCACGCGAACTGCATCGCCGCTGCGCGCGCGCGGGCCGGCCCTTCGTCGCGGTCAACTGCGCGGCCCTGCCCGAAGGCCTGATCGAGGCCGAACTGTTCGGCTACGAGGACGGCGCCTTCACCGGCGCGCGCAAGCACGGCAACCCCGGCCTGCTGCGCCAGGCCGATGGCGGAGTGCTGTTCCTGGACGAGATCGGCGACATGCCGCTGGCCCTGCAGCCGCGGCTGCTGCGCGTCCTGCAGGAGCGCGAGCTGCTGCCGCTGGGCGGCGGCAAGCCGGTCAAGCTGGACTTCGCCCTGATCTGCGCCACCCACCGCGAGCTGGACCAGGCCATCGCCGAGGGCCGCTTCCGCCCCGACCTGTACTACCGCATCGCCCATCACACCGTGCGCATCCCCGCGCTGGCCGAACACGGCGATCGCGCCGGGCTGGTGCACGCGCTCTGGCAGCGCCTGGGCCAGGGCCGGCGCCTGACCGACGACGCCCACGCCCTGCTGGCCAGCTACGACTGGCCCGGCAATCTGCGCCAGCTCAGCGCCTGCCTGCGCACCCTGGTGGCGCTCAGCGAACCGGGCGAGACCATCGGCGCGGACATGCTGCCCTCCTATCTGCACATCCAGCGTCCGGCGCTGCCCATCGCCCCGACCGCGCTCGCCGCCCCGGCCAGCGCGCAGGACCTGGACGCCCTGGCCGAAGCCGCGATGCGCCAGGCCCTGGCCGACTGCGACGGCAACGTCACCCGCGCCGCGCGCAAGCTCGGCATCAGCCGCAGCACCCTCTATCGCCGCCTGGGTCAGGACCTGCGCGATACCACGCACTAGCCATCGTGGACGTGGCGCAACGGTCTCCTCGAAGCTCCCAGCAGCCGACATGTAGAGCGGAGCTTGTGGCAATCCCCTCTTGGGGACTCCGCTGCTCTTCGTTCGGTTCGTGGGGAAGGCCCCAGCGGAGCAAGCTCCGCTCTACAGGGAAGAGCCCCTGCTTTGGTCTTTGGGACAGCGGCCGGCGATGAGGCTTTCCCGATGAGCCAAACGCGACCATCGCGCGAAGGCCGTACGGCAGCTTCTACGCGTCAGGCGGCCGTCGCCTGCGCTGCCTGCCGACGCAGCATCGCGTCCATCAGGGCGCGCATGCGGGCGAGGTCGCGCTGGGCGGTTTCCAGCACGCGCGGCTCGTTCGCTTCGAGCAGACGCTGGGCCGCCTCGGCGACGTCATGCAGCACCGCCGCCGCGTCCATGTCCAGGAAGATGCGCAGGCTGCGCACATGGCGCTGGAGCGCCTGCTGCAAGGCCAGGTTGGCGCCGCCGGCGCAGGCGGCGATCGCGTCCAGGGTCAGGTCAAGCTGGGCCAGTTCGTCGAACAGCTCATCGGCATTGGGGCGCATCGGTCGTATCCGGCAGATCCCCTGTTCAGAACAGGAACGGGGTTCGCAGGATCCTCCGGTCAGCACCGTGAACGCCGGGTTAGGGCGACCCGGTGGCGGCGTGGCGCGTCAGCCGGCGTCCAGCAACTGCAGGCCGTCGGGCGTCACGCGCGCCTGGAGCGCGAGGTAGTCGCGCACCTGCCGGTGCGGCGTCTCCAGCGGATGCGCATGCGCGGCCTGGATCACCAGCACGTCCGCGCCGGCGGCCTCGGCCGCGGCGATGCCGGCCGGCGCGTCCTCGAACACCAGGCAGTCCTCGGCGGCCACGCCCAGCCGCGCGGCGGCCAGGCGATAGCCGGCCGGATCGGGCTTGCCGTGGACCACGTCCTCGGCGGTGACCAGCACCGCCGGCGGCGCCAGGCCGGCGGCCTGCATGCGGCGCAGCGCCAACGCCCGCGGCGCCGAGGTCACCACCGCCCAGCGCGTGGCCGGCAGGCCCGCGATGAACGCCGCTGCGCCGGCGATGGGCGCGACGCCCTCGACGTCTGCGATCTCATCGCGGGTGATGCCTTCCGCCTCGGCCTGCGCATCCACGCCCGGCAGGCCGAGGCCGGCGATGGTGTCGATGGCCCGCGCGCCGTGGATGGTCGGCACGAAGGTGGCCGGGTCCAGGCCATGCCGCAGCGCCCAGCGCGTCCACACGCGCTCGGCGGCGGCGATCGAAGTCAGCAGCGTGCCATCCATATCGAACAGGAAGGCGGGATAAAGCGCAGAGAAATTCAAGAAGCACAACCGAAGCGACGCAGGGGCCCACCAGCCTACCGCCTCACCCGCAGGCCACGCGCGAAGGCGCGCGCGACCCGACACGTTGTTTGCACCTCTCCCCACCAGCGCGAGATGTGAAGTGCGCCAGTTCGCAAGACCTGCCCCTCCCCTTTGCGCGCAGCGCAAGGGGGAGGCTGGGAGGGGGTGCTCTTCGCGATGCATCTCCAGCGCCCAAGGCTCGCCGCGAAGAGCGACCCCTCCCCATCCCTCCCCTTCGCCTGCGGCGAAAGGGAGGGGGCCAAAAGCGCGCGTGGTGCGAGAGGTGGACGGCGCCTGCCACATGCGAGGTGCGCCAGTTCGCAAGACCTGCCCCTCCCCTTTGCGCGCAGCGCAAGGGGGAGGTTGGGAGGGGGTGCTCTTCGCGGTGAATCTCCAGCGCCCAAGGCTCCCCGCGAAGAGCGACCCCTCCCCATCCCTCCCCTTCGCCTGCGGCGAAAGGGAGGGGGCCAAAAGCTTTTCTCAGCGCGCTGGTGCCTGCGCCGTCTGCCAGGCCATCCAGTCCACCGCCAGCCGCGGCCAAGTGGCCAGGGTCAGGCCCTGGATGCGGCGCACGCCGAAGCCGTGGCCGCCCTTGGGGAAGATGTGCAATTCGCTCGACACGCCGGCACCGAGCAGCGCCTGTTCGTACACCAGCGTGTTCTGCACCGGCACCACGTCGTCGTCCTGCGCGGCCAGCAGAAAGGTCGGCGGCGTGCGCGCGCTCACGCGGTTCTGCATGGAGTAGTCGTGCACCAGCCGCGCATCCGGATGCGGCCCCAACAGGCGCTTGCGCGAGCCGGTATGGCCGATCGCATTGCCCATGTCGATCACCGGATAGATCAGCAGCGCGAAGTCCGGGCGCGCGCTGAGGCGGTCGGCCGCATCCACCGGCGCGTACACCGCATCGTCGAAGCGCGTGGACAGACTGGCCGCGACATGGCCACCGGCCGAGAAGCCCATCACCCCCACGCGCGCCGGGTCCAGGCCGTCCTGCTTCGCATGCGCCCGGATCAGGCGCAGCGCGCGCTGCGCATCGGCCAGCGGCGCGTCGCGGCCATCGACATGACCCTCGTCCGGCAGCCGGTAGCGCAGCACGAACAGGGTGATGCCGGCCCGGTCGGCGAAGGCCGGCACCAGCGAGGTGCCCTCGTTGTCGATCACGATGTGCGCATAGCCGCCGCCGGGCACCACCAGCAGCGCACTGCCGTTCGGATGCGCCGGCCGGTAGACGATCATGTACGGCGCGCGGATGCCGCGGATGGAGCGGTCCGGCACCGCCGGATCATCGCTGTGGTCGACGATGGTCGGCTGCGCCGGCGCGCCTTCCGAGCCCGGCCCGGTGCCACCCGGCCACAGCAGGATCCGGTGTCTGAGCTCTTCGGGGGTTTCGGCCGAAGGCCGCTCGGCGGCCTGCGCCGAGACCGCCGCGAGCAGCAACAGCAGGACCTGCATCCAACGCATCGCCGTTTCCCTTGCCCAATGATCAGGCCCGGATGCTAACCCCCGCGGATGGCGCGCCGTCGCGCGGACGCGACACGTGCCGCGAAGCTCAAGGCGATGGGCTCAGGTCCTTCCACTCCTGCGAATCCAGCCGATAGCGGAACTGCGCCGCATTGGTGGGATGGAAATCGGCGCCGCTGAGCAGGAACACGAACTGCTTGCCGGTGACCGATGTCTTCATGCCGCCGAGCGTCATGATCCAGCCGGGCCATTCTTGGATCACCAGCACCGCCGGCACGCGCGCCGCATTGGTCTGCATGACGTCCTCGACGTGCACGCGATAGCGGATGAGGTTCGCGAATCCCGGCCCAGTGCGCGCCTCCAGATCGATGACCGGCCGTCCCTGACCATCGATCATGTCCACCTCGACGACGCGGCCGACGATGACGTGATCGGACTTGGCCAGGATCTCGGAGAGCGGCAGGTGGACGATCGAGGTCGCATCGGCCGCGCCACCGCAGCACAACGCCAGCAGCAGCATCCATCGCTTCATCGCCACGCCCTCCGGGACCGATGCGGCGAGCTTAGCGTGGCGACATCTTCCCCGCGTCGCCGCGCCTCACACGTCCCCGCCGTCGGCCCAGCCCTCACCGGTGCCGCGCTGGAACACGCGATCCCGGTCCAGCACGCGCCCGGCGGGCAGCGCCTCGGCGTGCTCGAGCTCGGCGTAGAGCGGGGTGAAGTCCGGCGCGGTGGCCTGGATCAGCTGTTCGAAGCTGTCGATGACGAAGTAGGTCTTCTGGTAGTCGTCGATGCGGTAGCGCGTGCGCATCACCCGCGTCAGGTCGAAGCCGATCCGGTTGGGCGCGGCCGACTCCAGGCAGTACAGCGACTCGCCCTTCGAGGAGACGATGCCGGCGCCGTAGATGCGCAGGCCTTGCGGCGTGTCGATCAGGCCGAACTCCACCGTGTACCAGTACAGCCGGGTCAGGCTGACCAGCGCCTGCGGGCCGATGCCATGCGCCTTGACCCCGCCGCGCCCGTAGGCCTGCATGTAGTCGGCGAACAGCGGGTTCATCAGCAGCGGCACATGGCCGAACAGGTCGTGGAACAGGTCCGGCTCGGCGATGTAGTCGATCTGCTCGGGCCGCCGGATCCACCAGGTCACCGGGAAGCGCCGGTGCGCCAGGTGCTCGAAGAAGTCCAGCTCCGGCAGCAGGCCCTCCACGCCCACCAGCTTCCAGCCGGTGGCCGCGCCCAGCACCACGTTGAGATCGTCGAAGCGCGGGATCTCGTCCGCGCTCAGGCCCATCGCATCCTGAGCGGCGAGGAACTCATCGCATGCGCGGCCCACCAGCAGCGCGCGCTGGCGTCCGAACAGCTGGCCCCAGGTCCGGTGATCGGCGGCGCTGTAGCTGGCCCAGGGCTGCTCGACCACGGCCGTGGTGTAGACCGGCACATAGCCCTTGTCGGTGAGCTGGTTCTCGACGCGGCGCGGCGTGGTGTCCATGGCGGTCTCCTGGGGGCAGCAAAGGCAGGCTCCCACGCTACCGGCAAGCGCGCGCAACGGGCTTGCGAAAGTTGCAGGATCCAGCTCGCATGGCGCAATCTTGTTGCGTCATTGCATGTTGCGACGCGACAAATGGACGTACCAAGCCCGCTCGATCGCACGGATCTTCGTCTGCTGGCCCTGTTGCAGACCGACGGCCGCGCCAGCAACGCCGAGCTGGCCGCGCGCATCAACCTGTCGCCCTCGGCCTGCCTGCGTCGCATCCAGCGCCTGGAGGCGGCCGGCATCATCGCCGGCTACGGCGCCAGGCTGGAGGCGCGCGCGCTGGGCCTGGGCCTGCAGGCCTTCGTGCGCGTCCAGCTGGCCCAGCACGACCAGCCGGCGATCGAGCGCTTCGCCACCGCCGTGACCAGCTGGGACGAGGTCGTCGCCTGCCATGCGCTGACCGGCGACATGGACTATCTGCTGCACATCCTGGTGCGCGACCTGGACCACTTCTCGCGCTTCCTGCTGGACCGGCTGCTGGCCCAGGCCGGCGTGGCCGACGTCAACTCCAGCTTCGTCCTGCGCACCGTCAAGGATGCCGCGGGAATCCCCCTACCCACGACCTGACCGGAGCCGAACATGCAGGCCACCACCTTGACCGCGTTGCAGCCCTTCGTCCCGGGCGGCGCGGATTTCGCCGCCAGCCGGCGCCTGTTCGCCGCGCTGGACTTCGTCGAGGACTGGGAGGCCGGCGATGTGTGCGGATTCCGCAGCGGCCCGGTGTCCTTCATCCTGCAGGACTTCCACGACGACCATGTCGCCCACAACCTGATGCTGCGCGTGGTCGTGCCCGACGTGGATGCATGGTGGGGCGAGATGGCCGGGCGCGGATTGGAGCAGCGCTTTCCCGGCTTCCGCCTCGGCACGCCGACCGACTTCCCCTGGGGCCGCGAAGTGCACATGATCGACCTGGCCGGCGTGTGCTGGCATATCGCCAGCGACTGAAGCGACGCCATGTTGAAACTGCTCGGCAAGCCCACCTCGATCAACGTGCGCAAGGTGCTGTGGCTGGCGGCCGAGCTGGACCTGGCGCTGGCGCATGACGCGATGGACGGCCCCGGCGATGCGGACGCGCTGCGTGCGCTCAATCCCAACGGCCTGGTGCCGGTGCTGATCGATGGCAGCGCGGTACTGTGGGAATCCAACACCGTCTGCCGCTACCTGGCCGCGCGCCAGCGGCGTCACGACCTGCTGCCCGCCGAACCCCTGGCGCGGGCGCGGGTGGAACAGTGGATGGACTGGCAGGCCACCGAGCTCAACGGCGCGTGGCGTCCGGCCTTCATGGCGCTGGTGCGGCGCACGCCGCTGACCCAGGACGCCAGCGCGGTGGAGGCCAGCATCTCGGCCTGGAACCGGCTGATGGGCCTGCTGGACGCGCAGCTGGCCACGACCGGCGCCTTCGTCGCCGGCGCGGACTTCACCCTGGCCGACATCGTGCTGGGGCTGTCGGCCAACCGCTGGCGGATGACGCCGATGGCGCGACCGGTGCTGCCGGCCGTCGATGCCTGGATCGCACGCCTGGAGACGCGGGCCGGCTATCGTGCCCATGGCGGCAACGGCATTCCCTGAAGAAGCTTGAGGACACCCATGGCAACCGACGCGGACTTCATCGACTACGTGCACGCCCAGGCCGGGCTGGGCGCGGCATTGGAATCGAAGAAGATGTTCGGCGAGTACGCGTTGTACCTGGACGGCAAGGTGGTCGCGCTGGTGTGCGACAACCAGGTCTTCCTCAAGCCGACCGCGCCCGGCCGGGGCCTGCTGCATGAGGTGATCGAACAGCCGCCGTACCCGGGCGCCAAGCCGCATTACCTGCTGGCCGATGCGCTGGAGGACACCGACGCGCTGCGGCGCCTGCTGCGCGCCACCGCCGAAGCCTTGCCCCTGCCCAAGCCGAAGGCGGCCAAGCAGGCGCCGGCAAAGAAGGCCACGGCCAAGAAAGCGCCCGCCAGGAAGCCTCCGCGCGGCTGACCGCCTCGCCTCCCGCCACTGGTTACCATCGGCGCCCTCCTTCGATGACGAGGCATGCCGCATGCACGGCCCCAGTCCCGAGACCCCGCATCCGATGCAGGGCTTTCCCCAGGTGTGCTTCATCCGCAACACCGTGCGCAACCCGCTGATCGAGATCGGCGAGTACACCTATTACGACGACCCGGAAGACTCCGAAGGCTTCGAGCGCAACGTGCTCTACCACTTTCCCTTCATCGGCGACCGGCTGGTGATCGGCAGGTTCTGCGCGATCGCGCGCGGCGCGAAGTTCATCATGAACGGCGCCAACCACAAGCTGTCCGGCATCTCGACCTATCCCTTCCAGATCTTCGGCCACGGCTGGGAGGCGGTGATGCCGCAACCGGGCGAGCTGCCGTACAAGGGCGACACGGTGATCGGCCACGACGTGTGGATCGGCTACGAGGCCCTGATCATGCCGGGCGTGCGCATCGGCAACGGCGCGATCGTCTCGGCGCGCGCGGTGGTCACCGCCGACGTGCCGGCCTACACCATCGTCGGCGGTAACCCCGCGCGGCCGATCAAGGCGCGCTTCGCGCCCGAGCAGGTCGCCCGGCTGGAGGCCATCGCCTGGTGGGACTGGCCGGTCGCGCACATCACCGCGCACCTGGACAGGATCGTCGCCGGCGACATCGACGCGCTGGAACGCGTCGCGCCCGCGCGCGGCTGACCGCGCTGCTGCACGCGCATGCCGGCTTCAGCGGCGGCGTCGCTGAAGCGCGGCGCTCGCCGTCGTCGTTCTGCCCGGCATCGTCTGCGTCTGTTGCGCGTGCTCCTGCGCCTGGCCGCGCAGCCAGTCGCGGAAGGCGAGGAAACCGCTGTGGTGGGCGGAACGTTCCGGATAGACGAGATAATGCGACCAGGCGGTCTTCAGCCGCCGCGTCGACAGCGGTACCAGATCGCCCGACTCCAGCAGCAGCCGCGCACGCGTGATCCGGCCCAGGGCCACGCCCACGCCGTCCATGGCGGCGCGATGGTGCGATTCGGAGCTGTTGAGCACGGCCACGTAGCGCGCAGGCGGTGTCAGGCCCTCCTGCGCGAACCAGCGCTCCCACTCGCCGTCCGGGTCGCCGAGCAGCGGCCATTCGACCAGCGGCCGGCGCTTGCCGCCCATGCGCCGGATCAGCGCGGGGCTGGCCATGGGCGTGAGCCATTCCTCGAACAGGGGTTCGGCCATCACTTCGGGCCAGACGCCGTGGCCGATGCGCAGCGCCGCGTCGATCTGCGGCTCGCGGGCGAAGTCCACCAGCGCCTCGCTCGACAGCAGGTTGACCTCGATCTTGGGATGCAGCGCCAGGAATCCGCTCAGCCGTGGCACCAGCCAGGCCGACGCCATGGAGGGCGTGATGCTCAGTGTCAGCACGTCCTCGCGCCGCGCCGCGTAGGGCGTGAAGGCCTGGGCGATGGCATCCAGGTGCGGGCCGATGCGATCGAGCAGGCGCTGGCCGTCCCCGGTCACGCGTACGCCGCGTGCGTGCCGTTCTAGCAGGCGGTAGCCCAGGCGCTGCTCGAGGCCGCGCATCTGATGACTGAGCGCGCTGACCGTCAGATGCATCGCGTCGGCGGCACGCGAGAGGTTGCCCAAGCGCGCGGCGATGACGAAGCCCTGCAGGGCGTGCAGCGGGGGACGCGACATGGAACTTCCCTTGAGCTGGATTCAAGACTCGCTTGCGAAAGCTTCGCTTCTCGGGGCCTGAGCCTGCGCCTATTGTCGATTCCACTCAAGTGGAGATGCCGATATGAACCTGTTCAAGGCCCTGCTGTTCCACCACGGGCATATCGTCGATGTGGAGCTGGCCCGCTCCCTGGCGGGCGTCGAGCCCACGCAGGACACCGCCGCGCAGCGCGCCCGCAGGATCAAGCGCGCGCGGCGCCTGGCGCGCAAGCAGGCCCAGTCGGCGCGCGCGAACGCACCGCTCACCGGGTTCCGCTGAGGACGGCCGCAAACGCAGACGGGCCGCCTGCTTTGCGGCAGGCGGCCCGTCGGGTCAAGCGTTGAGGGGGCTTATTTGCCGAGCTTGGCCAGCGCGTCGTTGAAGGTCTTGCTCGGGCGCATCGCCGCGGCGCACTTGGTGAGGTCCGGGTGGTAGTAACCGCCGATGTCCTGCGGACGGCCCTGGGCACCGTTGAGCTCGGCCACGATGGTGGCCTCCTGCTCGGCCAGCGCCTTGGCCAGCGGGGCGAACTTGGCCTTCAGCTCGGCATGCTCGTCCTGCGCGGCCAGGGCCTGGGCCCAGTACAGGGCCAGGTAGAAGTGGCTGCCGCGGTTGTCGATCTCGCCGACCTTGCGCGCCGGCGACTTGTTGCTGTCCAGGAACTGGCCGTTGGCCACGTCCAGCGCCTTGGCCAGGGTCAGCGCCGCGGGGTTGTCGTAGGTCTGGCCCAGGTGCTCCAGCGAGGCGGCCAGCGCCAGGAACTCGCCCAGCGAATCCCAGCGCAGGTAGCCCTCTTCGACGAACTGCTGCACATGCTTGGGCGCGCTGCCGCCGGCGCCGGTCTCGAACAGCCCGCCGCCGGCCATCAGCGGCACGATGGAGAGCATCTTGGCGCTGGTGCCCAGCTCCATGATCGGGAACAGGTCGGTGAGGTAGTCGCGCAGCACGTTGCCGGTGACCGAGATGGTGTCCTCGCCCTTGCGGATGCGTTCCAGCGACAGCGCGGTGGCCTCCACCGGCGAGAGGATGCGGATGTCCAGGCCGGTGGTGTCGTGGTCCTTGAGGTACTTCTCGACCTTGGCGATCAGCTGCGCGTCGTGCGCGCGCTGCGGATCCAGCCAGAACACCGCCGGCGTGCCGCTCAGGCGCGCGCGGGTGACGGCCAGCTTGACCCAGTCCTGGATCGGCGCGTCGCGGGTGCAGCACATGCGCCACACATCGCCGGCTTCCACCGCGTGTTCGAACACCGTCGCGCCGGCATCGTCGGTCACCACCACCTTGCCGTCGCCGGAGATGACGAAGGTCTTGTCGTGGCTGCCGTATTCCTCGGCCTTCTGCGCCATCAGGCCGACGTTGGGCACGCTGCCCATGGTGGCCGGGTCGAACGCGCCGTGCGTCTTGCAGTCCTCGATCACCACTTGGTACACGCCGGCATAGCTGCGGTCGGGGATCACGGCCTTGGTGTCCTGCAGCTCGCCCTTGGCGTTCCACATCTTGCCGCTGTCGCGGATCATCGCCGGCATCGAGGCGTCGATGATCACGTCGCTGGGCACGTGCAGGTTGGTGATGCCCTTGTCGGAGTTGACCATCGCCAGCGCCGGGCGCTTGGCGTACTCGGCCTCCACGTCGGCCTTGATCGCCTCGGCCTGCTCGGCCGGCAGCTTGCCGATCACCGCGTACAGGTCGCCGATGCCGTTGTTGGGGTCGAAGCCCACCGACTTGAGCGCCTCGCCGTGCTTGGCCAGCACGTCCTTGTAGAACTCGCCCACCACGATGCCGAACAGCACCGGGTCGGAGACCTTCATCATCGTGGCCTTCAGATGCACCGAGAACAGCACGCCCTTGGCCTTGGCATCCTCGATCTGCGCATCGATGAAGCTGGCCAGCGCCTTGCGGCTGAGCACCGAGGCATCGACCACCTCGCCTTGCTTCACCGCCACCTTGTCCTTGAGCACCGTGCTGCTGCCATCGGCGCCGACGAAGGTGATCTTCAGCGCGCCGGCCGCGCCCAGCGTGGCCGAACGCTCGCTGCCGTAGAAGTCGCCGGACTCCATGTGCGCCACATGGGTCTTCGAATCGGAAGACCACTTGCCCATGCGGTGCGGGTGCTTGCGGGCGTAGTTCTTCACCGACAGCGGCGCGCGGCGGTCGGAGTTGCCCTCGCGCAGCACCGGGTTGACCGCGCTGCCCTTGACCCGGTCGTAGCGCGCCTTGGCGTCCTTCTCCGCGTCGGTCTTGGGCTCGTCGGGGTAGGCCGGCAGCGGATAGCCCTGGTCCTGCAGCTCCTTGATCGCGGCCTTGAGCTGCGGCACCGAGGCGGAGATGTTGGGCAGCTTGATGATGTTGGCTTCGGGCGTGGTGGCCAGCGCGCCCAGTTCGGTCAGGTCGTCGGAGACCTTCTGCGCATCGCTCAGCAGGTCGGGGAACTGCGCCAGGATGCGCCCGGCCAGCGAGATATCGCGGGTCTCGACCACGATGCCGGCGGTGTCGGTGTAGGCGTCGACGATGGGCAGGAACGACTGCGTGGCCAGGAACGGGGCTTCGTCGGTCAGCGTGTACAGGATCTTGGGCGTGCTGGACATTGCGGGCGTTGTCTCTCTTGCAGTGACAGGGGCAGCAGGCGCGGGGGCGACTGCACGGGTGACGCCGCCGGTGGCGAAGGCGGCCCGGGCATCGAGGCGGGGGCAGCGGCTGGCGGCGACCAAGCACGCCATTGTGGCCCCCCGGGCAGGGCGGGGCAAAGCGCCGCAGCCGGCATGCGGGGACCGCAGTGTTCCGGCAGCCGGGACGAGTGCGCTGCCGTAAGCGCCGCCGCCTCTCCCAATCAGCCCGCGACCCCTTGTAGAGCAGAGCTCGCTCCGCTGCTTTTGAGCCGGATCATCGGGAAGGCCCAGCGGAGCAAGCTCCGCTCTACAGGTGCCCGGCCTTCTACAATAGGCCGATGAACATGCCCAATCCTGCCGTCCGCCTGAAGAACGCCTGGCGTTCCAGCCATCCGTGGATCTTCCAGAAACTGGTGGACAAGCCGCCGCAGAAGCCCAAGCCGGGCACCATCGTCGATGTGTTCGGCGTGGACGGCGACTGGGTGGGGCGCGGCTTCTACAACGGCCATTCGCGCATCGCCGTGCGCATCCTGGAGACCGATCCGGACGTGCAGGTCGATGCGGCCTGGTTCCACGACAAGATCGCCCAGGCCGTGTCCCTGCGCCGCGAGGTGCTCAGGCTGGACGAGACCACCGACGCCTGGCGCGTGGTGCATGCCGAGGGCGATGGCCTGTCCGGCCTGGTGGTGGACCGCTATGGCGACCTGATCGTGGTGGAGTTCTTCGCCGCCGGCATGTTCCGCCATCGCGAGTGGATCTTCGACGCGCTGCGCGCGCAGTTCCCGGGCTGCCGCTTCCACAGCTTCGCCGACGAGCACGTGCAGAAGCAGGAGAGCTTCGACTTCCACAGCACCTCGGGCACCGAGAGCGAGGTCATCACCGAGTACGGCGTGAAGTTCCGCGCCGACCCGGCCGGCGCGCACAAGACCGGCTTCTTCGCCGACCAGCGCGAGAACCGCCAGTGGCTGAGCCAGCACGTAGAAGGCAAGACCGTGCTCGACCTGTGCTGCAACACCGGCGGCTTCGCCGTGTACGCCGCCGCGCGCGGGGCCAGCGAGGTGCTGGGCGTGGACATCGACCAGGACGTGATCGCCATCGCCAAGGGCAATGCGCGCCTGAACAACGTCAAGCCCAAGTTCGTGCAGGCCGACATCTTCCCTTACCTGCGCGATGCGGCCGCGCGCGGCGATGCCTATGACGTGGTGATCCTGGACCCGGCCAAGATGACGCGCGACCGCGAGCAGGTCATCGCCGCGCTGAAGAAGTACCTGGACATGAACAAGCTCGCGCTGGGCGTGGTCAAGCCCGGCGGGCTGTTCGCCACGTTCTCGTGCACCGGGCTGGTGAGCGAGGAGCAGTTCCTGGACATGTTGCGCCGCGCGGCCTACTTCTCCGGCCGCACCATCCAGATCCTCAAGGTCGCCGGCGCCGGCCCGGACCATCCCTTCATGGCCCACGTGCAGGAATCGCGCTACCTCAAGGCGGTGTTCTGCCGGGTGTTCTAGCGGCGCGGGCCCAAGCGCCTCAGGCCTTGGGCCACTGACGGAAGACCACGCACACCGTGCTCGGGTCGAGCATCGCGAATTCCCGCGCGCCCCATGGCTGCAGTCGCACCGTGGGCAGGTTGGGGTGCAGCCGCTGCGGCGCGCGCGCGGCCAGCTCGGCGTGCACCGCCTCGATGTCGTCGACCTCGATGCCCAGTTCGGGCCGGTCCTTGGCCGCCCACTCGGCGTTCTCCACCAGGTAGGCCTTGGCCCCGTCGCGCGCGACCACCGCCATGTCCGCGTCCTGGTACAGCACCGCAAAGCCCAGCGCATCGACGAAGAAGGCCAGCCCATCCTCCAGCCGGTCGTAGAAGATCTTGGGGATCAGGTTGTGGAATCGCATGGCGATGCAGCTCCTAGTTGATGGGGCTCAAAGTGCCGGTCGCGTCGGCCGCACTCGGGTACCTCGGCGAGCCCAATCCCGGCCGAACGCATTGCCGGCCCAACCACAGGCATATCAGGCGACCTGGAGAGTGCGTTGTAGGGTCGGCCCGCCTTTGTCCGAGGCACGTCGGCACGCCCGGGTCCTTATTGGATGGTCACCGTGCGTACGCAGCGATGCTCGGCGGCGCCGTCCGACTCACCCTGCGGATAGACGCTCACCCGCAGGCCCGGCTTGTCGAACCATTCCTTGACCAGGCGCCCGTGCTCGGCGTTGTAGGGGGTGCGGGTGAAGCCCAGCGCCTCGAGCCGCTGGCCGAAGGCGTCGTAGTCCAGCTGGCAGACCGGGGTCATCGCCGCGTCCGCCGAGGCCGGCGTGAAGTTGAACGCGAACTTGGCCGCATCCGGGGCCGTGGCGTCCAGTTCGATCGTGTAGGACCACGGCGGGTCCAGCGCGGCACCGACGCCGTAGCGGGCGCTGCCGTCGCGCGCGCGCTCCAGGCGGATGCCCATCGTCTGCTCGACCCGTGCCTGGGTCAGATCCGCCAGCGCATGGCTGCCCTGGATCAGGTCGAGCACGCGCTGCAGGACGGCACCCGCCTGCGGGGGCGGCGTGGCGGCGGCGGAAGGGGGGGCGGTGGTCACGGCGGGTTCCTCCTTGGAAGGCGCGGACAGCGGGGCCCGCGAACAGGCCGGCAATGCCACGCAGGCCGCCAGCAGGGGAAGGATCGAAGCGGCAAGGCGCATGGGGGCGGGCAATCCTCACACAGCGGTAGGTCGCTGCTGGCCCCAGGGTGGCATCCAGCCAGGCGAGGGGCCGAGTGAACCACCTGGGCCCGTGCCGTGCAACCTGGGGAGATCGACGCCGCGCGGCGCTTCGGCCGAACGTGCAGGGGATGGATCGCCGTGCTCAGGCCACTCGCCGACGCCCGCGCGGTGCCTTGCGCGCCGGCGCGTCGGCTCTGCATGATGCGGCCCTGGGGGCGACCGTGGGGGAGGCGGTACGCGACCCAGATCCGGGGCCGCTGCGTGTCCACACCATCGCTTGAGGGGTGCCAACCTGCTTTGCAGCGGCTGGACAGCCAGCTGCTGTCCGATCTCTGGTTTTTCCGCGCGGCCGCGCGCGCGGGCAGCATCACCCAGGCCGCCTCCGCGCTGAGCGTGACCCAGGGCGCGGTCAGCCAGCGCGTGCTGCGGCTGGAGGCGCGCCTGGGCGTGCCCCTGTTCGAGCGCCACAACCGCCGCATCTCCCTGACCCGGGCCGGCGAGGTGCTGCTGGCCGCGTTCAACGATGCTTCCGGCACGGTCAACGAGGCGCTGGTGCAGATCGGGCGCCTGCGCCAGCAGACCCTGGTGGTCGCCTGCCCGCCGACCCTGGCCATCGAATGGCTGATGCCCAATCTGCCCGACCTGTACCGCGGCAGCCCGGGCCTGGAAGTGCACATCCGCGCCGAGATGGTCGCGCCGGACGTCTACTGGATGGAGGACCAGCGGGTCGACCTGGTGATCGGCTACTCGCACGTGCAGGTCAGCGGCCTGCACCAGCTGGCCAGCTTCCGCGAACTGATTTTCCCGGTGTGCTCGCCGGCCACGCTCTCCCGCCTGGAGACCTGCACCAGCGGACGCGAGGTGCTGGCGCTGCACGACGACAACGTCTGGCAGGAAGGCGAGCGCCAGGGCGCCGAGTGGCGCGAGTGGTTCGAAGGGGGCGGTGCGCGCTGCGCCGATGCGTGGAAGATCACCGCCGAACAGCGCTTCAACCTGGCGTATCTGGCCTACCAGGCCGCGATGTACGGCGACGGCCTGGCGATGGCGCGCTCGGTCAGCGTCGAGCGCATGCTGCAGTCGCGGCAGCTGGTGCCGGCCTGCTGCGTGGTGCCGGTCCCGAGCGCGCACTACCGGATGATGTCGCTGGCGCCGATGCGCGCCGGCTCGGCGCTCGAGCAGCTGGTGCGCTGGCTGCTGCTGCGCATGGAGACGAGCCAGGCCAGGACCCTGGACCGGCTCGGGATCAGCGGGAAATCCATTAGCTGACCTGATGCATTCGATAGAAATGCTGCATTGCGATCACGCCGTTTTTACGCAGACCATGTGCGTGCAGGGACCGCAGGCGGATCCCCGCTGACCGGAGCGGTCGGCGGCGTAAGGGGACCGATCCGCCGATTGCCGCGGCCTTCATGGCCGGACCTCGACTGCCACCTGTTTCAACACCCGCCTCCCGCGCCGCTGCCGCTTGTCTCCTGATCGGGGACGAGGTGGCGGCCTGTCCCTCCACGCCTGCCTGTCCCGGAGACCTCCATGTCCGCCGCCCGTCGTTCCCTGTCCTCGCGCCTCCCCGCCCTCGTCTGCAGCCCGCTGGCTGTCGCGCTGCTGCTTGCCCTGTCGGCGTCGCCGGCGGCCGCCCAATCCACCACCGACGGCAAGGACGTCAAGGAACTCGACAAGCTGCAGGTCAAGGGCAAGCGCGAAAGCGAAGGCAACGGCGCGCTGGGCGACAAGGCCGCGGTGGACACACCGTTCTCGGTCAACAGCGTCGATGCGCAGCAGCTGGAGAAGTACCAGCCGGTCTCGCTGCTGGACGTGTTCGCGCGCGACGCCAGCGTCTCGCGCAGCGCCGGCAGCGACTACAACGGCTGGTCCTCGCGCCTGGTCGTGCGTGGCCTGCCGCTGAGCTTCGAGGACAGCATGAAGGTCAACGGCATGCCGACCGCGCTGTTCGGCGTGAACCTGCCGCTGGAGATGATGGACCAGGTGCAGATCCTCAAGGGCGCCAGCGGTTTCATGTACGGCTTCGGCCAGCCCGGCGGCATCGTCAACTACGTCACCAAGAAGCCGGCGGGCGATGTGGCCAGCGTGGACCTGTTCTACCGCACCGACGCGGTGTTCGGCGCGCATGTGGACTACGGCGGACAGTCCGGCGACGACGGCCGCTTCGGCTACCGACTGAATGCCACGCACGAGGCCGGCAGCTTCTATTCCGGCGGCGAGATCCACCGCGACGCCGCCGTCGCGCTGCAGTACAAGATCGCCCCGGATCTGGTGCTGTCGGTCGATGCGCTCTACCAGGACCGCCGCATCGACGAGCCGACGCCGTACTTCTACCCCTGGGCCTACGCCCTGAAGTACCTGCCCAAGGGCGTGACCGGCCGAACCAACTATTCCTCGCCGGCGACGCTGAACTACAACACCTTTTCGATGCTCACCTCCAGCCTGCGCTGGGACTTCGCGCCCAACTGGAGCGCCACGCTCAGCGCCGGCGAGCTGCGCGACCACTACCGGCTCAAGCAGGAGTACTTCGAACTGGACGGCCCCGATGGGCGCTACGACGACTGGGCGTTCGACGGCAAGGACGCCTGGGATTTCCGCTTCATCCAGGGGCTGGTGCAGGGCAGCGCGGACACCGGTCCCCTGCGCCACGATCTGGTCGTGGGCGCATCCTGGCAGCTGATGAAGCTGGACCTGGGCGACGGCAACATCGGCTCGTGGGCGGTGATCGGCAGCGCGCGCCTGGCCGACCGGGTGCGGCTGGCCTGGACCGCCGCCGCCGTCACGCACAACATGTTCCTGTACTCGCAGACCGAGCAGTTCGCCGTCTTCGGCAGCGACACGATCCACTTCAGCGATCGCTGGTCGGCGCTGCTGGGCGCGCGCTTCAACAGCTACCGCCAGGTGGCCTACACCTGGGACACCACCGATGTGAGCGTGCGCTACCGCAAGCCGGTGTGGACGCCGACGGTGGCGCTGATGTTCAAGCCCACCCCCGACTCGACCCTGTACCTGAGCTACGTGGAGTCGCTGGAACAGGGCACGACCGTGGGCAGCTGGTATGCCAACGCGGGCCAGCAGCTCGGGCCGATCCAGAGCGACCAGTACGAGCTGGGCTACAAGCTCGAGACCGGCGCGTTGACCACGGGCGCGGCGCTGTTCCGGATCAACCGCGGTGCCGAATACGCCAACGCCGCCAACGTCTACGTGCAGGACGGCAACCTGCGCTACGACGGCCTGGAGCTGGAAGCGCGCTACCACTTCACCCCGCAGTTCGAGGTCGGTACCTCGGCGATCTGGATGGATGCGACCTACGACAAGACCGGCACGCCGTGGCTGGTCGGCCGCCAGCTCGCCGGCACGCCGCGCTTCAGCGCCACTGCGGATGCCAGCTATGCCTTCGACGCGGTGCCGGGCCTGGCCGCCTATGCCAGCATGAAGTGGTACGGACAGACCGCCGTCTACAACAACGTCGCATCGCAGGCCACGGTCTACGCCAAGGGCTATGCGGTGACCGACCTGGGCGGCAGCTACGCCACGCGCTGGGGCGGCCACCCGACGACGCTCCGCCTGGGCGTGGACAACGTGTTCGACCGCAACTACTGGCAGGGCGGTTTCAACGAGTTCGCGATCGGCGCGCCGCGCACCGTCGCGCTCAACCTCAAGCTGGATTTCTGAGCATGTCCACCGCGATGGCGTGGCGGGCCACGGCCTGCCTGGCGCTGCTGGCGGCGATACCGGTGGCCGCTGCCCAGTCCGGGCGGCCGATCATGCCGGCCGACGTGGTGGCGCTGAAGGAGGTCGACGACCCGCAGATCGCTCCGGACGGCAAGGCGGTGGCCTATGTGGTGGCCACCCCGGGGCCTGCGCGCAAGCCGCCCAAGGACCGCGTGCGGGTGGTCGGGGTCGACGGCGCGCCGTCGTGGCAGGTGGACGCGCCGGAGGCCGCCAGCGAGAACCACCCGCGCTGGTCGCCGGACGGGCGCCGGCTGGCCTTCCTGTCCGATCGCAAGCCGCCGGGCGCGGCGCCGGTGCCGGTGGCGGCGCCGTCCGCCGACAAGGCCGAAGGCGAGGACGACGCGCCGAAGCAGCAGCTCTGGGTCGTCGATGCGCCGGGTGCGGCGGCGCAGCGGCTCAGCGATGCGCCCGGCGGGCTTTCCGACTTCGCCTGGTCGCCCGACGGCCAGTCCATCGCCTGGCTGGCGCGCCAGGCGCCGTCGGCGCAGCAGAAGGCGCGCACCAAGGCCGGCGACGACGCGATCGAGGTGGACCACCCGCGCGAATTCAACCAGGCCTGGGTCAAGCGCCTGCCCGACGGCGCGCCGGTGGCGGTCAGCCCGCCGCAGCAGGAGGTCTCGGCACTGTCGTGGGCGCCCGACGGCCGGCGCCTGGCGCTGCGGGTGGCCGACCGGCCGGGCTTGAACGAGCACTGGAACCGCGCGCGGCTGGTGATCGTCGATGCCGGCGATGGCCGCCTGCTCAAGACCCTGCCCGGCACCGTCGGCGGCGAGGCGGCGCAGTGGTCGCCCGACGGCACGCGCCTGCTCTACCGCGAGCAATCGGCCTCGAAGATGGCCTATCGGCTGGTGGTGCGCACGCTGGCCGACGACCGCGTCTGCGAGGTCGCGCCAGGCTGGCCGGGCACGCCGTGGGGCGGACGCTGGCGCGATGCGCACACCGTGGTGGTGCAGGGCCTGCAGGGCATGGACGCGCAGTTTCTCCAGGCCGGCGCCTGCGATGGCCGTTGGAAGCCGCTGGCGCAGGTGCAGGCGCCCTGGCAGGCCTTCAGCCTGGCCCACGACGGGACCGTGGCGTTCCTCGGCCAGGGCACCCATCAGCCGTCCGAGGTCTGGCTGCTGCGCGGTCGCCGAGCCCGCGCGCTGACCGACACCAATCCGCAGGTGGCCGGCTGGTCGCTGGGCCGCCTGCAGACCCTGACCTGGCACAACACGCATGACGGCCGCACGGTCCATGGCGAGGTCGTGCTGCCCCCGGGCTGGACCCCGGCCGACGGCCCGCTGCCGACGCTGGTGCAGATCCACGGTGGCCCGGCCTGGGCCTGGTGGTCGGGCTGGCTGGGCTCCTGGCACGACTGGGCGCAGATGCTGGCTTCGCACGGTTACGCGGTGCTGCTGCCCAACCCGCGCGGTTCGGAAGGGCAGGGGGCGGCGTTCACCGAGGCGATCCGCAGCGACTGGGGCGGCGGCGACTTCCAGGACGTGCTCGATGGTGTGGACCTGGTGGTCGCGCAGGGCATCGCCGACCCGCAGCGCCTGGCGATCGGCGGCTGGAGCTACGGCGGCTACCTGGCGGCGTGGGCGGTCGGCCACAGCGACCGCTTCCGCACCGCGATCGTCGGCGCCGGCGTGACCGACCTGTACACCATGGCCCTGACCACCGATGTGCTGGACTTCCTGCCCGGCTACTTCGACGGCAACCCGCTCGATCGCCGCGCGCTGCTGGATGCGCGCTCGCCGCTGCGCGCGGCCAACGACGTCCACGTGCCGGTACTGGTGCTGCACGGCCAGGCCGACGAGCGCGTGCCGACCTTCCAGGGCGAGGCGTTCTACCGCGCGCTGCGCTTCAACGGCACCCCGGCCGAGCTGACGCTGTACCCGCGTACCACGCATTGGCCGCAGGAGCAGGCGCTGCGCCGCGACATCCTGCGGCGCGTGCTGGACTGGATGCAGACGCAGCTGCCCACCGCAGCCGGTGCGGCATCGGCGCCTGCCTCGGGCTCGGCGCCGGCACCGGCGCACGCCGGGCCGTGATCCTCCACGTCGCGCTGGTTCGTCCAGCGCGACGCTGCTAGCGTTGGCCGCTTCCGCCGCAACGCACCTCTGCCATGGCCCGCTCATCGCTGTTGTCCGCCTGCCTGCTCGCCCTGCTGCCGCTGTCGGCCGCACACGCCATCGAGTTCAGCCCGCAGGAGCTGGCGCGCGCGAAGGCGCTGCAGAGCAGGCTGCTGACGCTGGATTCGCACCTGGACACGCCGGCCAACTTCCCGCGGCCGGACTTCGACCTCCTGGCCGCGCATCCGGGCAACGCGCTGTCGCAGGTGGACCTGCCGCGCATGCAGGCCGGCGCGCTGGATGGCGGCTTCTGGGCCATCTATACCGACCAGGGCGATCGCAGCGCCAGGGCGCATCTGGAGGATCGCGACGCCGGCCTCAGGCGCCTGTCGCAGATCCGCGAGATGCTGGCCGCGCACCCGCAGCAGTTCGCCGAAGCGACCACCCCGGCCGACGCGGCGCGCATCAAGGCGCAGGGCAAGCGCGTGGTCTACATCAGCATGGAGAACGCCAGCCCGCTGGCGGCCGACCCCACGCTGCTGTCGTTCTACTACGGGCAGGGGTTGCGCCTGATGAGCACGGTGCACTTCATCAACAACGAGTTCGCCGACTCGGCCACCGACCCCAAGGGGCCCGAGTGGCATGGCCTGAGCCCGGCGGGCCGGCAGCTGGTGCAGGCCGCGCAGAGGCTCGGCATCGTCATCGACCAGTCGCATGCCTCGGACGAGGTGTTCGACCAGCTGATCGCGCTCTCGCCGGTGCCGATCCTGCTCTCGCACAGCGGCGCGCGCGCCGTGCACGACCATCCGCGCAACATCGACGACGCGCGCCTGAAGGTGCTGGCCGCGCACGGTGGCGTGATCCAGATGAACTCCTACCAGGGCTATCTGATCGACACCGGCGCCACGCCCGAGCGCAAGGCCGCCGAGCAGGCGCTGCAGGACAAGTACGGCGGCGAGGCGGGCATGAAGACGGCCGACGGCGTGCGCCTGGCCGCCGACCTGAAGGCGCTGGATGCCAAGTACCCGGTCAGGCACGCCACGCTGGACGACTTCTTCGCGCATCTGGAGCATGTGCTCAAGCTGATCGGCCCCGAACACGTGGGCATCGGCATGGACTGGGACGGCGGCGGCGGGCTGCCCGGCATGGAGGATGTCGCCGACCTGCCGAAGATCACCGCCTGGCTGCTGCGCAAGGGCTATAGCGAACAGCAGATCGCCGATATCTGGAGTGGTAACGTCCTGCGCGTGATGCAGCAGGCGCAGGATTGGGCGGCGGCGCAGCCGAAGTCCTAGCGCAAACCGGCCGCGCCGCACGACCGCCCCAGGACAAGGACGCATCGCCGATGACACCCACGCTGATCCCGCCGATGGCCGCGCATGTCGCGCTGGCCGCCCTGCTCTACGTCGCCCTGACCGTGGCGCGCGCACCGGCCGTGTGGGGCATCGGCCGCGCGCGCGACGGCGGCAACCCCTTCGCGCAGCTGGAGCCGCGCATCAGCGCCAACCTCTCCAACCAGTTCGAGTGGCCGCTGTTCTTCCATGTCGCCTGTGTGCTGCTACTGATGCAGGGTACGACGGGGCCTTTGGTGGTCGGCCTGGCCTGGCTGTTCGTCGCCGGGCGCGTGCTGCACAGCCTTGTGCAGATCTTCATCCCCAACCTGCGCCTGCGCGGGCTGGTGTTCACCGTGAACTTCCTGGCGGTGCTGGCGCTGTGGGCGGTCCTGGTGGCACCGGTGGTGCGGCTTCACTGAGTCCGCTGCCTTGGTCATGAGGGAGCGCGCGTATCGCTGGCGTTGGCTGTGCCGCGTCCTGTTCTGGGCGCTGACCGCGATCGCCGCGTCGGTCGTGGCCCTGTTCCTGTGGGCCGCCGCGCCGCTGGCCCTCACGCTTGCCCGCGGCGGGCAGGGCGAACTGTGGTTTCTCGGAGACGGCGCCCTCGTGCTGGCCGCGGCACTCGCGTATTTGATTGTCGCGGCGCTCGTTGTCGCCCGGCAAAAGGCCAGGGAAAGAAACGGATGAGACCACCAACAAGGACCTGCACCATGCTCCGCATTCTGCTGCTCGCACTGCTCGCCGTGCCCTTCGGCGCGGGCGCGATCGTCATACGCGACGATGTGGACGATGCGAAGTATCGCGTCGCGGCGTCGGAATTCCCGGCCCTGGTCGACCTGCCTGGCGAAGGACATGGCGTCCTGATCGCGCCGCAATGGGTGGTGACCGCCGCCCATGCGGTCATGTGGCAGACCGAGATCAAGCAGGTGACCTTGAACGGGACGCCCAGGGAGGTCGAACGCCTCGTGGTCCATCCTGGTTACAGGAAGCCGTCGCAGGCGTTGCTCGACCAGGCGCTGGCGACCTGGGACTGGACCCTGTTCCGCGTGGTGCTCTCCTCCTCCGATGACATCGCACTGATCAAGCTGGCGCACCCCGTTACCGACGTCACGCCCGTCGCGCTCAACGTAGGCGAGGACGAGTTCGGCCAGACCATCAAGATCCTGGGCGCCGGCGCCACGGGCAACGGGATCAAGGGCTACGCATTCAGCAGCCCGCATCGCACCGAACTTCGTCGCGCCTACAACAAGGTCACCAGCGCCGACGGCCGCTGGCTCTGCTACATGTTCGATCCGCCATCGGCAGCGCTGCCGCTCGAGGGCGGCTCGGGAAGCGGCGACAGCGGCGGTCCGGTCCTGCTCCAGGCCGGGAACGACTGGCGACTGGCCGGACTGACCTCGTGGTCGGACCCGCAGAGCGGCATCAGGACGCCAGGGCGGTATGGCCAGATCACCTGCAACGTGCGCCTGAGCCATTACCAGGATTGGATCAAAAGTATCACCGCCGGAGCGGCGCAGGCCGGTCCTCGCCCAGGCGCATCCTGATCCGCTTTGACGAGCGATGGCTGTCCTTGTCCTGCGATGCCTGCGTCTTGTTGCACAAGCCATATGCGGACGCGGCGGACATATTCGCGCAGCCGCGGAATTTCCAGCGCCGATGAGGCAAGAAAAATCGTGCTTGCAGGGCGGAAATGATCTTGACGGCTCCATCTTCCCAGCCGAACAATCGCCGCGATGCTCCGGACGGAGTCCACGCGGTGTCGGCCCTCATGAAAGCCCGTCAAGTCTTCATCGCAGGCCTGCTGGCTTGCGCCGCGTTCTCGAGCGCAGCAAGCGGCGCCGATCTCTCCCAGGACGACGCGGCCCTTATCGGCCACATCAAGGCCACCAACGAAGTGTTCGTCAAAGTGCTCGGGCCTTGCACCGCGGAAACGCTGTCGCGCGGTAAGACGAGCAAGTTCACTTACAGCGGCACCTGCGAGCTCAATCCGCTGCCCGACAACAGCGATTGCGGAAGCTATAAGGTCACGGCGACTGGCACCGTGGATACAAAGACCTGGGCGACCGTCAGGGATTTGCGCCTCGCGCTGCAGTGCTCGGCTTGAGATCTGGCAGCGCATCCGGCGTGATGCCGCTTCGCGATACGGTTCGGTGTAAACAAGATGCCGATCTTTGGGCAGCTTCACGCGCTGAAATCTAACTGGCCTGCCGAGGCGAATGGCCCTCTCGTGCTCGTTCCCGCGCCATGACGCTGGATGCGTTGGGGCCACGGATCTGCATCATGGGACCCTCCAACAGCGGCAAGTCCACGCTGGCGGAGGCGATAGGTCGTGCGCGGAACCTGAAGGTCGTCCACCTCGATCAGCTCCATCACCTTCCCGAAACCGACTGGGTTCCCCGGCCGTTCGAGGAGTTTGTGGCGCTTCACGATGCGGCGGTCTCCGACTCGCACTGGGTGGTGGACGGCAATTACTCCCGGTTGCTTCCGCAACGGTTGGAGAGGGCCACCGGGCTCATCCTGCTCGACGTTCCCACGGTGACAAGCCTTTACCGCTACTTTCGCCGTTGCTGGTTCGAGCGCGATCGTCGCGGCGCGTTGGCGGGCGGACAGGACAGCGTGAAGTGGGACATGATCCGTCACATCGTCGGCGCGACAAGAGCCAACCGCAGCCGCTACCGGAGCATGTTCGCCGGCATCGGCCTAGCGAAGGTACTGATCGATTCGCCCAATGCCCTGGATGATTTCTATCGTTCGAACAGCTTGAAGCGTTGAGTCGGTGGCCCTGGCCTTTCTTTCTGGGAAGTGACTGGTTCGCCAGGCATCGAGTCGCATATGCTTCAGACTTATGGGCGGGGGTAGCACACAGAAATTCTTCCAAGCCATGGAGTAGCGGGCGGGGCCCAAGCACTCTTCGTCGCTATCTTTGGCGGTGTAGTGCCGGAAAATGCATCTGAGCCAAGACCGCTCAGCGGCTAGGCCTAACCTAGGTATTGGCTAACTACAGACATGGTCGCCATCTTCGAATTCACCTGCTCCTGTTGCGGTAAACGGCATGAGGGATCACCGAGTTTTGGGTACAAGGCTCCGATGCACTACGACGTTCTCTCGGAGCGAGACAAGGAGTCGCTCGCCACACTCACCGATGACCTGTGCGAGATAGACAGCCCTGAAGGAACCGACTACTTCGCCCGCGTTGTCCTGGAGTTGCCGATTCATGGCGTGGAAGAACCCTTTCTCTGGGGTGTGTGGGTTTCACTCAGCGAAGAGAGTTTTGCGAGATACACGTCCACGTGGGGAGAGCACGACGAGTCTGACAGCTACTTCGGCTGGTTCAGCAACCGCCTTCCCTACTATCCGGACACGATGAACCTCAAGACGAAGGTTCGACCTCGGAACGGTGGATTGAGGCCCTACCTTGAGTTGGAGCCAAGCGCTCACCCGCTCGCCACGCACTACTTCGAAGGTCTTTCCATCCAGGAGGCGCAAAGGATCGCGGAAGAGGTCATGCATGGAGGCAGCTAAGAGTTCTTGGAACCGAATCTGTTCTTGATAGATCTGAAACCAGCGAGACTCACGCTCGTTTAAGTCTGGATGGATTGTCCATACCTATCTGGACCTTTTGCTGTTGTTCTGCTAATTGCGGTCAAGGGGATTCGTTGCTCTTTACTCGAAAAATTTGTCCAAATGGCCAAATTTTGTGAGACAGCCAACTTTATTGTTGTCACGCACATTGGGGAAATCATGGTAACTATTGCTCTTGGCCTTCTGTGTACGACGTTTGGCCTGATATTTCTAACGGGGTGTTTCCTCAGAGTCGACTCTCCTGCTTTTATCGAGCGAGCAGCGGGCGACCAGAACAAGATCACCAAGCTGAGAACCATGCAGGACGCATGGACGAGGTTGGGCAAACCCAGGCAGTTCATCGCCTCTACTTCTGCATACCTCATTATGGGGGTCGGGTTGCTGCTTTTGAGATATCTCCCAAAACTCGCTGAGTTTTGGTGGATCGTGCCGGCACTGCTCGCCGTCAATGCGCTCATCCTCCTGCGTGTGAGGAGGTATGCGCACTCCAGCCTTGATGATCAGCTCCCAGGGCACGCAGAGGTACTTAAGGTCATCGATCGTCACGTAAGAATGTGCATAACATTCGGCGTGGTCTTCGGCATCTTGGCGCTGGGCTTCTAGCTGCGTTCAACCAGACGATTTCTCTAGGCGGTTGATTGGCTTGGCCCTCCATGCCCTTAGTGGTCTTCGACTACGCGATTTCTGTGTCGGCCCTTCTTATTGGGGACATTCTCCGGCCAGCGTTTGCGTCAAACGTCCAGGACTTCGGTGGAGCAGCATCCGGTGCGCGAGTCGCCTTATCTGCAAGAGTGGGAGGCACATGAAGTCAAGCTGGTCATCGCTGCCGATCGCCTGGCAAGACGCATTCGGACTTGCCGTTGACTCGTACCTCAGGCGGGACGCTGCGCCGATTGGCGCGGTGGTCACGGACGGGGCTGGCACGATCGTTTCCAGGGGTGGGAACGCGATCTCGAGCCACCGTTTAGCGCATGCCGAGATGGAGGCCTTCGCCGGTGTCCCGGCGACGCTGGATCGGCGCGCGGCCCGGCTCTTCGTGACGGTGGAGCCGTGTCCGATGTGCGCGGGGGCGCTGCGCATGATGCAGCTCGGCAACGTCCACTTCGCGGCGAGGGATCCGGCCGCTGGCGCCACCCGCCTGCTGCAGGACGACGGCTTCATGCGTGAGATCCGCTGTGCGGTGCATGCGCCGCGGATTCCCGCGCTCGAACAGGTTGTGGTCGCGCTCGTGATCGAGCATCGGATGCGGAAGGGGCATACGCGCTGGCAGCCCGCGTGGGAGGCCTATCAGCCCGTGGCTTTCTCCTTCGGCAGGCTCTGGCCGCCGAGGGCGCTCATGCGCAGTGGCGGCATGGGTCGGTCGGCCCTGCGGCGCTCTACGAATCCGCCGTTTCGTTCTGCGTCGGCGCCTGGCGCGTCGCCAAGCCGACGCGTTATGGTCGGCTGTCCGGCCAATCCGTTCCCGGACCCCTGGAGCTACGTGTGACCAAGACCATCACCATCAGCCTGCCCGTCGCCGATCTGGAGGCGTCCAGGGCGTTCTACACGGCCGTCGGTTTCATGCCCAGCGCGAAGTTCGCCGACCCCACGGCGGCGCTGATGGAGTGGAGCGAGACCATCAGCGTGATGCTGCTGACCCATGCGCGCTGGGCGACGTTCACCACGCGGCCGATCCCGCCGAGCACCTCGAGCGAGGTGGCGTTGAACATCTCCTGCGCCTCGCGCCAGGAGGTGGATGCGATGGCCGAGGCGGCCGGCCGTCATGGCGGCACGACCGACATCAATCCGGTCGAGGACCACGGCACCATGTACGGCCGCGATTTCTGCGACCCGGATGGCCACGTGTGGGGCGCGATGTGGATGGACGCGGGCGATGCGCAGGACGAAGACGCGCCTGCCGCTGATTGATTGCCGGCGAGGTGTCGGCGAATCCTGTGGCAGGATGCCGCAGGGGCGATGCCCCCTTACGCACAGGGACTCGCGACGCCATGGCCATCCTCTTTTTTGCGCTCTATTCGGTCTT
The DNA here is from genome assembly GCF_030322905.1 of Pseudoxanthomonas winnipegensis. Taxonomy (NCBI): domain Bacteria; kingdom Pseudomonadati; phylum Pseudomonadota; class Gammaproteobacteria; order Lysobacterales; family Lysobacteraceae; genus Pseudoxanthomonas; species Pseudoxanthomonas winnipegensis. The sequence goes on from NZ_CP095475.1 coordinate 98,811, forward strand.
CTCCTTCTGGGTCGTGTTCCTGGACGGCGCGGACACGCTGGAGGGATGGCGAGCTCTGGTGACGCTGGACTGGTTCGCCTGGGCGCTCACGTCGAGGGAGCTGCGGTTCTACGTGGGCATCTCATGGCTCGCCTCGCTGGCAGGGCTGCTTTTCAGCCTGTTCGGCGGCACCTGATCGGTGTGAGTCAGCCGCGCGGTGCGTCTCGCGTGAGCGGGTAGCCGGAGAACGGCTTGACCTCGTCCATCAGGAAGTGGGAGACGATCTTCTCCACGCCGTAGTCGCCGCCCAGCAGGCCGCGCGCGATGTCCTTCCAGTGGTGCACGTCGTGCACGATCACGCGCAGCAGGTAGTCGTATGAGCCTGAGACGCGGCTGGCCTCGACCACCTCGGGCATGTCCAGGATGCGGCGGTCGAACTCGGTGAACTCGTCCAGGGCGTGCTGCTTGAAGGTGACCTGCGCCAGCACGATGGTCGCCGAGCGGATCCGGTCGACCGCCACGTGGGCGCGGTAGCTGCGGATCAGGCCGCGCTGCTCCAGCGCCCGCACCCGCGCCAGGCAGGCGCTGGGCGACAGCGCCACCCGGTCGGCCAGGGCCTGGTTGGTGATCCGTGCATCCTGCTGCAGGACGTCGAGGATCTTCAGGTCGGTGCGATCGGGCGCTTTGGCTGACATGGCGGGCTTCTTGGGGCGTTGGGGCCAAGCGCCGCGCTGCACGATGTGCGCAATTGGCGGGCCGGGACTGCAGATCCTGCGTTATTGCCGATGGTAACCCGCCGTTCCTGCGGCGTGTGCGGAATAAATTCCTTTTCAGATCAATCGATTGAGGGCGTGATGCGCCCCGTGGTTTCTGCTGGACGCGGTTCGGGATTTCACCTACTACTGATCCCGAGCAGGAGTTCGCTGCCAGGCGATGGGGAGGTCGCGCTGGCCATCAGGGGGACATCGGAGGTTCCGCCAACCCGCCAACCGTCCAAAGGGGACCGTCCGCCATGAAGTCGTTGCCGATCACCGCTCTCTCCCGCGCCGTGCGCGCCGCCTGTCTGCTCGGCATCGCCGCCTCCGGCGCCGCGCCGGCCTTCGCCCAGGACGGCGACAGCGCGGCCGCGCCGCAGACCAAGGACCTCAACACCGTCGTCGTCACCGCCGGCAAGCGCAACGAGTCGGTGCGCGAGATCGCCGGCTCGGTCAGCGCCGTCACCGCGGCCGAACTGGACGCGCTGGGCGCGCAGAGCCTGTCCGACTACATCCAGCGCACGCCCGGCGTGGTGTTCAACAGCTATCAGCCGGGCGTGTCGCAGGTGGTGATGCGCGGCATCGCCACCAGCGCGGGCAATGTGCAGGGCCAGGCCACCACCGGCTTCTTCCTCAACGAGGTGCCGCTGACCGAGCCGGGCTGGACCATCGTGGTGCCCGACATCGACACCTTCGATCTCAACCGCGTCGAGGTGCTGCGCGGCCCGCAGGGCACGCTGTTCGGCTCGGCCTCGATGGGCGGCGCGATCAACTACATCGCCAACGTGGCCGACACGAGCGGCTTCGACGCGGCGGCCGAGGCCACCGTCAGCCAGACCAGGAACGCCGATGTCGGCTTCGGCGCCAAGGCGATGGTCAACGTGCCGGTCAAGCAGGACCTGCTGGCGTTCCGCGCCGTGGCCCAGTATCGCGACGATCCGGGCTACCTGGACAACATCGGCACCGGCAAGCAGGGCGCCAACACCACCACGCTGGCCGGCGGGCGCTTCTCTGCGGTGCTGACCCCGGCGCAGGGCACCACGCTGTCGTGGCTGAGCCTGCTGCAGAACACCGACTCGGACGACAACGCCTACCAGATCAAGGGCCTGGCCGACCTGACCCGCAAGACCGCGGTGCCCGAATACACCAACACCAAGGTCGCCGTGCACAGCCTGCGCCTGGACCAGGACCTGGACGGCATGACGCTGACCGCGCTGCTGGCCTACCAGAAGAAGAAGCAGGACTGGCGCTTCGACTACACGCCCATCCGCGGCGCCTACAACGCCGATCTGGATCTGGACCTGACCAGCCCGCTGTCGATCTATTCGGGCGGCGAGAGCACCGGCAAGAGCCTCGAAGTGCGCCTGGCCTCGGACAAGGGCAGCCGCTTCGAATGGCTGGTCGGCGGCATGTACTTCGACACCAGCAAGGACCTGTACGAGACCATCGGCGCCGACGGGGCGGCCGCGGCCTTCGACCAGTCCTCGCTGTACGGCCCGGGCGCCGGTGCGGTGATCGCGCCGGACGGCCGCATCTTCAATGCGTACTACACCCACCTGTCGGGCTCGGAGGCGGCGCTGTTCGGCGAAGGGTCGTTCTCCTTCACTCCGGAGTGGAAGCTCACCCTCGGCGGCCGCCTGTTCCGCACCAAGGTCGATTCGCGCTCGACCCAGGTCGGCTTCTCCACCTATCCGGGCAATCCGATCGTCACCCCGTCGCAGACCAAGGAGGACGGCTTCAACCCCAAGGTCGCGCTGTCCTACACGCCCAATGAGACGGTCATGTTCTACGGCCTGGTCTCGGAGGGCTTCCGCTTCGGCACGCCCAACACCAGCGGGTTGAGCGCCTATCCGATTCCGTCCGGCTCCAAGTCCGACAGCCTGGTCAACTACGAGCTGGGCACGCGCACCAGCTGGGCCGGCGGCCGCTTCCTGCTCGACGCCACCGCCTTCTACGTGGACTGGAAGGACATCCAGCTGCGCCTGCAGACGCCGGACTTCTACAACTACGCGGCCAACGGCGGCAAGGCCTATAGCCGCGGCATCGAGCTGTCCACCCAGTGGCGACCGACCGACCAGTTCGAATGGGCCGGCAGCGTGACCTGGCAGCACGCGCGTCTGGACCAGGATCTGTTCATCCTCTACTACGGCACCGCGCCGGCCGGCTCGCAGCTGCCGGGCTCGGCCGACTGGTCGATCAACAACACGCTGCGCTACCACTTCGATGCGGCCTACGACCCGACCCTGTCGCTGTCGCACCAGTACCTGTCCAAGGGCATCAGCGATCTCAACTCGGCCGTGCCGGGGATGACGCCCAACGTGCAGGGCAACTACAACCTGTTCGATCTGCGCTACAGCATGACCTTCGGCAGCACCGAGGTCAGCCTGTGGAGCACCAACCTGACCGACAAGCGCGGCATCACCCGCGAGGTGGCCGAGGTCAACGGCATCGGCCAGGGCATCGTGCGGCCGCGCACCGTCGGCATGACGGTGCACTGGAAGTACTGAGCCGCCGGCGGGTCGATGCGTCGCCGCGTTGCGGCGCTTCGGCCCGGATCGCATCGATGCGCCGCCTGAGCCTCCACGCCATGTCCGCCTCCTTTGCCCTCGATGCGCGCGATGGTGCACGCACGCCCCATGACACCCAGGATCCCCGCCATGGCTGACGCCTCCCGCCCGCTGGATCGCTGGCGCCAAGCCCTGCACCGCAAGTCGATCGACGTCGTGGTGGCCGACACCGAACGCGCCGGCCTGCAGCGCAAGCTCGGCGCCGGCAGTCTGCTGATCCTCGGCATCGCCAACATCCTCGGCGCCGGCATCTATGTGATGACCGGCGAGGCCGCGGCGAGCTTCGCCGGGCCGGCGGTGCTGCTGTCCTTCGTGCTGGCCGCGCTGGCCTGCGGGTTCACCGGGCTGTGCTATGCCGAGCTGTCCTCGGTGATCCCGGTGTCCGGCTCGGCCTACAGCTATTGCTACGTGACCCTGGGCGAGGGCTGCGCGTGGGCGCTGGGCTGGATGGTGATCCTGGAATACGTGCTGTCGGCCTCGGCGGTGGCGGCGGGCTTCGCGGGGTATCTCACCAGCCTGCTCGGCGATATCGGCGTGCGCGTGCCGGCGTGGCTGGCCACCTCCACCATCACGGCGCTGCAGCAGGACGGCCATACCGTGCTGGCGAACAGCGGCGGCCTCAACCTGGTGGCCGCGCTGGCGGTGCTGGCGGCGGCCTGCGTGCTGATCGCCGGGGTCAGCCAGTCGGCGCTGGTCAATGCGGTGCTGGTGGTCATCAAGGTGGGCGTGCTGGTGTCCTTCATCGCGGTCGGGGCGCGCTACGTGGACAGCGCGCACTGGCAGCCGTTCCTGCCCGCCAACGAAGGCGGCTTCGCCTACGGCTGGCCGGGCGTGCTGCGCGCGGCGGCGATGCTGTTCTTCGCCTATCTGGGCTTCGAGACCGTGTCGATGGCGGCCTCGGAGACGCGCAACCCGCGCCGCGATGTGCCCTTCGGCATCCTCGGCTCGCTGGTGGTGTGCACGCTGCTGTATGTCGCCGCCGGCGCGGTGCTGACCGGGATCGTGCCGTTCCGCGAGCTGGGCGTGCCCGATCCGGTCGCGCTGGCGGTGGATCGCATGGGCTGGCCGTGGTTCGCGGTGCTGATCAAGATCGGCGCGCTCACCGGCCTGGGCTCGGTGCTGCTGGCCAATGGCTATGGCGTGTCGCGCGTGGCGGTGAACATCGGTCGCGATGGGCTGCTGCCGGGGCTGTTCGCGCGCGTGCATCGCACCCGGCGCACGCCGTGGCTGGGCAATCTGACCTTCGGCGTGATCGCCGCGGTGCTGGCGGCGCTGCTGCCGATCGGCGTGCTCGGCGACCTGATCTGCCTCGGCATCGCCTCGGCCTTCATCGTGGTGTGCATCGCGGTGATGTGGCTGCGTTCGGCGCGGCCGGAGCTGCGCGGCGGCTTCCGCGTGCCGCTGGGCGGGGTGTGGATCGGCAAGGCCTGGATCGGCACTGTGCCGGTGCTGGGCATCGTGCTGTGTCTGACCATGATGGCGCCGGTGCTGGGCGACATGGTCCAGCAGGTGCGTCGCGGCGATCCGCTGGCCGCGCTGATCCTGGCCGGCTATGTCCTGGCCGGCGCGCTCGTCTATGTCTTCTACGGCCAGCGCCGCGCCCGGCGCCTGGCGCATGCCGCCGTGCACGCATCGGAATCCTGATGTCCTTCCCGCAAGTTCCCCTATCCCAGGCCTTGTCGCTGGGACGCCTCGACGCGCACGACCAGGCCGCACTGCTGGCGCGCGGCGAGCTGTCGCCGGCCGAACTGACCGCCGCCGCGATCGCCCGCGCGCAGCACTTCGAGCCGGCGCTGGGCGCGCTGAGCCACACCGATTTCGCGCGCGCGCTGGCGCAGGCCGCCACGCTGTCGCGTCCCGACGCCGACGCGCCGATGCGCGGCGTGCCGTGGCTGCCCAAGGACTCGCTGCGCGTGATCGGCATGCCGACCCGCGGCGGTTCGCGCAGCCGCACCGGCGTGCCGGCCAGCGACCAGCACGCGTTCGCGCAACGCTGCGCCGACGCGGGCCTGGTCGCGCTGGGCAAGAGCGCCATGCCGGAGTTCGGCCTGATGGGCGTGACCGAACCGCTGCTCGGCCCGGTCACGCGCAACCCGTGGTCGCTGAGGCATTCGCCCGGTGGCTCCAGCGGCGGCGCCGGCGCGGCGCTGGCCGCGGGCGTGGTGCCGCTGGCGCACGGCAGCGACGGCGCCGGTTCGATCCGCATCCCCGCCTCGGCCTGCGGGGTGGTAGGCCTCAAGCCCGGCCGTGGGACCACGGTGCGCGTGCGGGCGCGCCATCCGATCGAGGACCTGATCGTCGCCGACAGCCTGATGTCGCGCAGCGTGCGCGACAGCGCCTGGGCCTTCGCCGCGCTGCATCCGGATCGCCCGGCGCCAGTCACCGCGCCGCTGGCGCGTCCGCTGCGCATCGCGCTGGCGGCCGAGACGCTGCAGGGCGTGGCGCCCGATGCGCAGGTCGCCGCGGCGCTGGCGCAGGCGGCGGCGCTGTGCGAGTCGCTGGGACATCGGGTCGAGCTCGCCTCGCTGCCGCTGTGCGGCGCGCAGGTGTTCGAGGCGGCGATGACGCTGTGGTCGCACCTGGGCGCCGATGCGCTGGACCTGGCCGAGATCGCCTTCGGCGCGGCCGGCGCGCGCACGGCGCTGGAGCCGTTCACCGTCGGCCTGTCCGACTGGAACCGCGCCCACTGCGGCGTGGCCGAGCTGGAGCGCGCCTATGCGGTGCTGGCCGCGCTGCCGGCCGCGTTCAAGGCCTTCCACGCGCGCTACGACGTGCTGCTGACGCCGACCCTGCGCGCGCCGCCGCCGCTGATCGGCAGCTTCGCGCCGGACGGCGATTTCGCCGCCGTGTTCGGCGGCATGTTCGATTGGATGGGCTACACGCCGCTGCAGAACCTGGCCGGCACGCCGGCCATCAGCCTGCCGCTGGCCCACGGCGAGGACGGCCTGCCGATCGGCGTGCAGTTCGCCGCCGATCGCGGCCAGGAACCGCTGCTGCTGGCCCTGGCCCTGCAGCTCGAATCGGCCGCGCCCTGGCGCGACCGCTGGCCGCCGGTGTCGGTGGCCGCTTCTGAATCCGGCAAGGACACACACTGATGGGACATGCCCGCGACAGCCGCTTCGCCGCGCGCGACAGCAACGACCTGCTGCGCCTGCTCGCCACCCGGCCGCTGGCCTGGCTGGTGTCGGCCGGCGGCGAGGATGCCTGCTTCAGCCCGCTGCCGCTGCGCGCGCAGCTAGACGAGGCCGGCGAACTGATCGGCCTGATGGGCCACCTGGCCAGGCGCAATCCGCACGTGGCGCGCCTGGCGCGCGATCCGCGGGCCACCGCGCTGGTGCTGGGTCCGCAGGCCTATGTCTCGCCGAGCTGGCTGGACGATCGCACCCAGGCGCCCACCTGGAACTACGCCGCGGCGGTGTTCCAGCTGGAGGTCACCTTAAGCGAGGCGCCGCAGGACATCGCGGCCGAACTCGACGCCCTGGTCACGCAGATGGAAGCCGGGCGCGCGCGCGCCTGGGCGCTGGAGGAGATGGGCGAGCGCTATGCGCGTCTGGCGCTCGGGGTGACCGCGCTGCGCGGCCGCATCGTGGCCCGGCATTCGACCTTCAAGCTGGGCCAGGACGAGGCCCGCCACGACTTCGCCCAGATCCTGGCCGGGCTGAGCGCCGGCGGCGAGGACACGCTGGTGGCGTGGATGCGCGACTTCGCCGCGCGCGAACATGGAGGCGCCGCATGAGCGCCTCGCTGGATGCGCTGGATCCGCAGCTGCGTCGTTTCGTCGAGGACGTTAGCGGTGAGGGCGCGCGCCTGCGCGCAGGCCGCGCGCTGGACTGGCCACAGCGACGCGAGATCGCCGCGCAGGTGCGTGCGCCCTGGTGCGCGGGCGGCCCGGCGATGCAGCACGTCGAAGACCATGGGCTGGAAGCCGAAGGCCAGGCATTCCGCGTGCGCGTGCTGCGCCCGGCCACCGCACCGAAGAACGCACCGGCCCTGTTCTATCTCCACGGCGGCGGCTGGTGCATGTTCAGCATCGACACGCACGACCGGCTGCTGCGCACCTACGCGCACGAGGCCGGCGTGGTGGTGGTCGCGATCGATTACGCGCTCTCGCCCGAGCATCGCTATCCGCTGGCGCTGCAGCAGTGCGTGGCCGCGCTGGCCTGGCTGCGCGCGCAGGCCGCAACGCTGGGCATCGACGCCGGGCAGCTGGCGCTGGGCGGCGACTCGGCCGGCGGCAATCTGGCCGTCGCCACCGCGCTGCGGCTGCGCCAGGCGCAGGCCTTGTCCGGCGTGCGGGCGCTGCTGCTCAATTACGGGGCCTTCGATACCCGCATCTCCGCCGCCGCGGCGCGCCTGGGCACCCCGGAGGATCTGCTGACCGTGGCCGAGATGGAAGAATTCTGGACCAGCTACCTCGGCCCCGACGCGATGAGCAACGACGATCCCCTGGCGCAGCCGCTGCGCGCCGACCTGCACGGCCTGCCGCCGGCCCTGCTGCTCTACGGCGACCGCGACGTGCTGGGCGAGCAGAGCGTCCTCATGGCCCAGCGTCTGCGCGAGGCCGGTGGCCAGGTCGAGCTGCGCCGCTACCTGGGCGCACCGCATAGTTTCGTCGAGGCCATGGCCGTGTCCGAGCAGGCGCGCGCGGCGGTGGCCACGGGCGCGGCCTGGCTGCGCCGCCATCTGGTTTCTTCCTCGCAGGAGAGCGCCGCATGAAGCGGATCGTGTTGAGCTGCCTGTTGGCCGTGTGCTGCGGCATGGGCGGGATGTCGGCGGGGGCGCAGACGCCCGCGTCCCCGCATCTGCCGACGCCGGCCGACTTCGTCGCGCTGGCGCAGGTGGGCGATCCGCAGATCAGCCCGGACGGCGCGCGCATCGCCTACGGCGTGGCCACGCCGCAGGGCGATGGCAAGCCCGCGCACCGGCAGCTGCAGCTGATCGCCGCGACCGGCAAGGCCGCGCCGCGGCCGCTGGACGGCGCGGGCAAGGCCGACGACAGCGCACCGCAGTGGTCGGCCGACGGGCGCCAGCTCCTGTTCCTGTCCGATCGCGCCTTGCCCGGCGCCGAGGCGGCGCCCAAGCCCGCGGCCACGCAGGTCTGGCGCGTCGATGCCGAAGGCCGCCAGGCGCAGGCGCTGACCCGCGCGGCCAGCGACGTCGCCAGCTTCGCGCTGTCGGCCGACGGCACGCGGCTGGCGTATCTGGCGATCGATCCGCCCTCGCCGGCCATGCAGGCGCGCATCGCCGCCAAGGACGATGCGGTCGAGGTCGATCATCCGCGCCTGTTCAAGCGCCTGTGGGTGCAGGACCTGGCCGGCGGTGAGGCGCGCGTGCTGAGCCCGCCCGGCCTGCAGGTGCAGGACGTGGCCTGGGCGCCGGACGGCCGCACGCTGGCGCTGCGCGTGTCCGACGACACCACGCTGAACGGCTACTGGTACCGGTCGCGCGTGGTGCTGCTGTCGCTGGCCGATGGCGCGCTCAGCCCGCCGCTGGAGCCGATGGCCTCGGCGTTCCCGCTGCAGTTCTCGCCAGACGGAGCCCGGCTGCTGTACGGCCGCATCGCGCCCTACGGCATGGTCGCCACGGTGTACGCGCACGAGCTGGCCAGCGGCAAGCGCGTGGCGCTGGCCGAGGACTGGCCCGGCACGCTGTGGCTGGCGCGCTGGCAGGACAGCCGCACGCTGATCGCGCAGGGGCTGCACGGCGTGCGCGGCGAATTCCTGCGCGTCGATGCCGCCACCGGCGCATGGCGCACGCTGGCCACGCCGCAGATCGCCTATCCCAGCTTCAGCACCGCGCGCACCGGCCGCACCGCCTTCATCGGCCTGCGCGACGCCCAGCCGGCCGAGGTGTGGACCCTGGACGGCGGCAAGCTCACCGCGCGCACCGATACCAATCCGCAGGTCGCCGGCTGGGCGCATGGCCAGGTGCGCGAACTGGCGTGGACGTCCTCCAAGGACGGCCGCCGCATCACCGGCGTGCTGCTCACCCCGCCCGGCTGGAAGGCCGGCACGCCGCTGCCCACGCTGGTCCAGGTGCACGGTGGTCCGGCCGAGGCCTGGTGGTCGGGCTGGATGGGCTCCTGGCACGACTGGGCGCAGCTGCTGTCCACGCGCGGCTATGCCGTGTTCCTGCCCAATCCGCGCGGCTCGGAAGGGCAGGGCCACGCCTTCACCGAGCTGGTCCGCCACGACTGGGGCGGCGCCGACTTCCAGGACCTGCTCGACGGCGTGGACATGCTCGAACGCGAAGGCGTGATCGACCCGCAGCGCCTAGGCATCGGCGGCTGGAGCTACGGCGGCTACATGTCGGCCTGGGCGGTGACCCAGTCCAGGCGCTTCAAGACCGCCATCGTCGGCGCGGGCGTGATCGACATCGGCGCGGCGGCCTTGACCACTGACGTGCCGACCTACGCGCCGGGCTACTTCGGCGACCCGGTGACCCACCGCGCCGAGTACGACGCGCATTCGCCGATCCGCTACGTGGACCGGGTGAGCGCGCCGGTGCTGATCCTGCACGGCGAGGCCGACGCGCGCGTGCCGCTGAGCCAGGGACAGATGTTCTATCGCGCGCTCAAGTTCCATGGCACGCCGGTGGAGATGGTGACCTATCCGCGCGGGCCGCACTGGTTCACCGAGCAGGCCGCCGGCCGCGACGTCCAGCAGCGCGTGCTGGACTGGCTCGACACGCACCTGCGCTGAGGCTGGGGACAGGCCCTAGCGCGCCGGCGCCCAGGTGAAGGTCGCCAGGGTGCGCGCGGGCAAGGTGGCGTGGAAGCCGACCGCGCCCTCGCGCACCGAGAACGTGCGCGGCGCCTGCGCACTGTTGGTGACCACCAGCACGCGTCCCCCGTCGGCGTTGACGAAGGCCACATTGTCCACGCCGTCCATCTCGCCGCTGGACTCCACGCGCCGCGCGCCGGGCCGCACGAAGCGGCTGGCATGGGCCAGCGCGTAGTACTCGTCGGTGCGGGTGACCGCGCCGCTGCGGGTGTCGACGTCGACCACGCCGCGGCAGGTGTCGCAGCCGCCCGCGTGCGGGCCGCCGTCCTGGTCCAGCACCAGGTTCCAGAACAGCACGCCGCGCGCGCCGTGGCGCACCGATTCGATGATCAGGCGGCGCGCCTGCAGGGTCAGGCCGCCGCTGCGCAGCGGCTCCCAGTCGCCGCCCGAACACTCGGTCAGGTAGACGTCCTTGTCGGGGAAGGCCTGCTGCACCCTGGACTGCGCGTCGGGCGTGCCGCCGTAGCAATGCCAGGCCACCGCGGCGATGTAGCGGTTGGCCTTGGCATCGCGCAGCACGGCCAGCGGTTCCTCGGGCTTGTCCCAGTTGTGGTCCCAGTCGAACAGCAGCGGCGCCGCCTGGCCGCGCGCCGCCAGCAGCGGGCCGAGGTGCTCGCCGATGAAGCGCGCCCGCGCCGGCGCGTTGAGGCGCATGCCGGGATAGTCCTTGGGCTCGAAGTCCGGCTCGTTCTGCACGGTCAGCGCCCAGATCGGGATGCCTTGCTGTGCGTAGGCGTCGACATAGCGCAGCAGATAGCGGGCGAACGCGTCGTAGGCCGCCTGGTCGAGCGTGCCGCGCACCAGGCTGCGGTTGGACTTCATCCACGCCGGCGCGCTCCACGGCGAGGCCATGACCTTGAGCTGCGGATTGATCGCCAGCGCCGCGCGCGTCACCGGCACTACATCGCCCAGATTGGGCGCGATGGAGAAGTGCGCCAGCTGCGGATCGGGCGCATCGTCCGGCGTGTCGTCCAGCGAATAATGATGGCGCGAGAAATCCGAGGCGCCGATGGTCAGCCGGGTGAAGCCCAGGCCCAGCCCGTCGTCCTGGCGGCCGAACAGCTCGCGCAGCAGCGCCTCGCGCGCGGGCGCCGGCAGCTGCTGCAGCACCTGCGCGGAGGCATCGGTGATCGAGGCACCGAAGCCGACCATCGCCTGGCGCGGCGCATCGGCCTGGACCTCGATCGCGATCGGCAGCGCCACCGGCGCGCCCAGCGCGATGGGCGCCATCGGCGCCAGCGCCTGGCGGTGATCGTGCGTGGTCAGCCACGCCTGTACCTGTAGCGGCGCCGGCTCCGACGCAGTGGCGCACAGGGCGAAGGCGAGGAACAGGCCGGGCAGGCCTGCGCGAAACGACTGCCGGTTCATGCCGCGTGGCCTCATCGACGGCCCCACAACCTGCCTCAAGCCTGCGCCAATGACATGCTGCGCCGCGCAAGATCCGCATCGCGCGGCGTGTGTCGGCGGCGTTCTGGCGTGGCGCACGTGCAATCGATTGCTTCAAGGCGTGCAATCGATTGACACGCTTTGGCAGATGGCCGTATCACGGCGCCTGTCAGACGCCTGGGAGGGCAATGAAGATGACGTCCACTCCATCACGGGGGCCGTGCGCCTCCGCCCGTCGCATGCCCGTCGTTCGCCGTCTGGCCAGCGCCTGTTGCCTGGCGCTGCTGGCGCTGCAGGCGCAGGCCCAGCAGACCGATCCGGCCCCTGCAAGCCAGACGCAGGACGCCAAGACCCTGGACAGCGTCAAGGTCACCGGCATCCGCGCGGCCATCGCCAACGCGGTGGAGAAGAAGGCCGAAGCGACCTCGATCGTGGAGACCATCTCGGCCGAGGACCTGGGCAAGCTGCCCGATGTGTCCATCGCCGATTCGCTCTCGCGCCTGCCCGGCCTGGCCACCCAGCGCGTGGACGGCCGCGCGCAGGTGATCAACATCCGCGGCATGTCCGAGCAGTTCGCCGGCACCCTGCTCAACGGGCGCGAACAGGTCAGCACCGGCGACAGCCGCGGCGTGGAATTCGACCAGTACCCGTCCGAGCTGATCAACGCGGTCACCGTCTACAAGACCCCGGACGCGGCGCTGATCGGCCAGGGCCTGTCCGGCACGGTCGACCTGCAGACCATCCGCCCGCTGGACCTGTCCGAGCGCCGCATCGTGTTCGGCGGGCAGGGCGAGTACAACTCGCTGGGCAAGCTCAGCGACGATGGCAAGGAGCGCGGCTATCGCGCCAGCGCCTCGTACGTGGACCAGTTCGCGGGCGACACCATGGGCGTGGCCCTGGGCGTGGCGCGGCTCAACTCGCCCTTCCAGGAGCAGCACTACAAGTCGTGGTGGTGGGCGGACCTGGACGGCGTGGACTGGGGCGATCCGCCGCAGGCCGGGCGCCCGGCCAACGCGATCACGCTGGAAGGCGCCGAGGGCTGGATCAAGTCGCGCGACCTGCAGCGCGATGGCGTGATGGGCGTGTTCGAGTTCAAGCCCAACGACCGCTTCCACTCGATCCTGGACCTGTACTACTCCAAGTTCGACCAGGACGAGGTGATGCACGGGACGATGTGGAACAACGACCCGTGGTTCGTCGGCGAGAACGGGCAGGGCGTGAGCTTCTCCAACGCCGCCACCACCGACAAGGACGGCCGTCCGGTGGTGACCAGCGGCACCTTGAACAACGTGCAGCCGCTGGTGCGCAACGACAGCAACCGGCGCCAGGACAAGCTGTTCTCGGTCGGCTGGAACAACGTCTTCAAGCTCGGCCAGGCCAGCACGCTCACCGCCGACCTGAGCTATTCGCGCGCCAAGCGCGACCAGTCCGCGCTGGAGCTGTACGCCGGGCGCCTGGACGGCCAGTCGATCGACTTCGACCTGAAGACCTCGCCGGGCTATTCGCAGTTCGCCCTGCCGGACATGGCCGATCCCAATGCCGTCTATCTGTGGGATCCACAGCACTACAACCACGACGGGCGCCTGGAGAACTCGCGGCAGAAGGACACCATCAAGGCCGGCCGCTTCAACTTCAATCATGAGCTGGACAACGCCGTGGTGCGCAGCGTCGATGTCGGCGTCAACCTCAACAAGCGCACCAAGGAGAAGTCGGCCGAGGTGTACTTCGCCTTCCTGCCGGGCGAGGTGCCGCAGCGGGTCGATCCTTCGCTGCTGGACGCGCCGGTGTCGCTGGACTTCACCGGCATGGGCAACGTGCTGGCGTTCAACCCGTGGGCGCTGATGGACCGCTACTACGACGTGGTGCTGAGCGAATCCAATGACGACCAGCGCAAGGACTTCACCGTCGAGGAAAAGGTCAACACCTACTACGTGCGCGCCAACCTCGACATGGACCTGACCGACCGCATCCGCGTGCGCGGCAACGCCGGCATGCAGTACATCACCACCGACCAGTCCTCCACCGGCTTCAACGCCTCCAACACCTCGCAGATCACGCCGCTGACGCTGGGCACGCAGTACAGCGACTTCCTGCCCAGCGTGAACCTGATCTTCGACTTCGGCGAAGGCTGGCTGATCCGCGCCTCGGCGGCCAAGGTGATGATGCGCCCGCCGATCAATTACCTCAGCGCCGATGCCGGCGCCGGCGTGATCGACAGCGGCGCCGAGGCCGGCCGCTGGTCGGGCAGCGGCGGCAACCCGCGGCTGGAGCCGTACCGGGCGATGGCCTTCGACCTGTCCTTCGAGAAGTACTTCGGCGAGGGCAGTTACGTGGGCCTGGCGCTGTTCCGCAAGAACCTGCAGACCTACATCTACCGGCAGAACCTGACCTGGGACTTCAGCGGCTACACGCCCGATCCGGACGGCACCCAGCCGATCTCCAACATCGGCAACTTCAACACCTGGGCCAACGGCAAGGGCGGCTACATGCGTGGCGCCGAGCTGTCCACCGCGCTGTCGGGCGGGCTGATCAGCGATGCGCTGTCCGGCTTCGGCACTCAGCTCAACATCAGCTACACCGCCTCCTCGATCGATCCGGACCCCAACGACAACACCCCCGGCACCGACACCATCCCGGGGCTGTCCAAGATCGTGGCCAACGCCACGGTGTACTACGAGCAGCACGGCTTCTCGGCGCGGCTGAGCCAGCGCTACCGCGACGGCTATCGCGGCGAGTACAGCGCCCTGTTCGGCCAGCGCCAGTACCGCAACACGCTCAGCGAGCGCACGCTGGACTTCCAGCTCAGCTACGCCTTCCCCAAGGGCAGCGCGCTGGAGGGCCTGACCCTGATCGGGCAGGTCAACAACCTGACCGACGAGCCGTTCCGCACCGAGGTCAGCGAGAGCACCGGCACCGGGCTGTTCTTCCCCGAGGAGTACACCAAGTACGGTCGCCAGTACCTGCTCGGCTTCCGCTACGAGCTGTAGAGCGGAGCTTGCTCCGCTGTGGCTTCCCCAACGGTCCGGCCGATGTAGAGCGGAGCTTGCTCCGCTGCGGCTTCCCCAACGGTCCGGCCGATGTAGAGCGGAGCTTGCTCCGCTGCGGCTTCCCCAATGATCCAGCTGCCATAGAGCGGAGCTTGCTCCGCCGGGCCTTCCCAACGATCCGGCCGAAGTGCAGCGGAGCAAGCTCCGCTCTACCGGGGCGGCGGCGCGGTTCATGCAACACTGCTTGAATCGCTGACAGAATCGTCAGCGTGCTGTCAGGAAGGCGTTGGGACCCGGTGGACACACTGGGTCCGTACCTTTCGACAGGACCGCCGCATGAGCATCGCTCCCGCCACCTACCACGACGCCATGAAACTGCTGATCATCGAGGACGAGCCCAAGACCGCCGGCTACCTGACCCGGGGCCTGGGCGAGCAGGGCTACAGCGTTGACCATGCCGCCAACGGCGTGGACGGCCTGCACCTGGCCCTGACCGGCGACTACGACGCCATCGTGCTGGACGTGATGCTGCCGGGCATGGACGGGCTGCAGGTGATGCAGTCCCTGCGCGCCCAGCGCGACACGCCGGTGATCATGCTCACCGCGCGCGATCAGGTCGACGACCGTCTGCGCGGCCTGGGCGCGGGCGCCGACGACTACCTGATCAAGCCGTTCTCCTTCCTCGAACTGCTCGCCCGCGTGCAGGCCATCACCCGCCGCGGCCGCGCCCACGAGTCCACCCAGATCCAGGTCGGCGACCTGCACATCGATCTGCTCGCCCGCCGCGCCACCCGCCGCGGCCGCCGCCTGAACCTGTCGGCCAAGGAGTTCGCGCTGCTGGCCGCGCTGGCGCGCCGCCGCTCGCAGATCCTGTCCAAGACCGTGATCACCGAGACGGTGTGGGACATCAACTTCGACACCAACACCAACGTGGTGGAAGTGGCGATCAAGCGCCTGCGCGCCAAGCTGGAGTATCCGGGCGAGACCAAGCTGCTGCACACCGTGCGCGGCATGGGCTACGTGCTGGAGCAGCGCGAGGGCGAAGTGGCATGACCACCCGCTCCATCGCGGCGCGGCTGGCTCTGATGTTCGGGCTGGCGGCCACGGTGGTGCTGGCGGTGCTGGCCGTCTCGCTGTTCCTGTTCCAGTCCTACGAGCTGCAGCGCAACCAGCGCGAGCAGCTCAGCGCGCGGCTGATGCTGGTCGAGCGCCTGGCCCAGCGCGCCAACGACGCCGAGCACTGGTCGTACTTCCGCGAGAAGCTGGCCGACTTCACGCCCGAGGACGGCAGCCTGTACTTCCTGGCCGACAGCGCGGACGCGCGCTTCCGCGTAGGCAACGGCTTCCTGGACCGGGCCAGCTTCGATGCGCATGGCGAGGGCTTCGGCAGCGCCTCGCTGCCCAACGGCCAGCGCTACATTACCCTGACCCACGCCCTGCCGGCGATGGGCGAGCGCCCGGCGGTGCAGCTGATGGTCGCCGCCGGCCGGCGCGACGTGGAGGCGGCCGAGTGGCTGCAGGCCGTGGGCATCGTCGTGCTGTGCGTGGTCGCCATCGGCGCGGTGTCCGGGCTGGGCTGGTGGATCGCCCGGCGCGGCCTGGCGCCGGTGGACCGGCTGAGCGAACACGCCCGCCGCCTCGACGTGCGCGACGTGACCCTGCGCCTGCCCGCCAACGATCTGCCGACCGAGCTGGACGGCCTGGTGGTCTCGCTCAACGAGGCCCTGACCCGGCTGCAGCGCGCCTACGAGCAGCTCAATGCCTTCAACGCCGACGTGGCCCACGAACTGCGCACGCCGCTGGGCAACCTGATCGGCGAGACCCAAGTGACGCTCTCGCGCGCCCGCACGACCGAGGAGATGGAGGGCACCCTGCAGTCCAACCTGGAGGAGCTCGAGCGCCTGCGCAACATCGTCAACTCGATGCTGTTCCTGGCCCGCGCCGACCGCGGCGAGACCGCGCGCGACCTGGTCGAGGTCTCGCTCAACGAGGCCACCACGCACGCGGCCGAGTTCATGGAAATGCTGATGGAAGACGCCGGCCTGGAGCTGCGCATCCGGGGCGATGCGCGCGCCTGCGTGGAGCAGTCGCTGTACGCGCGCGCCATCACCAACCTGCTGGACAACGCGCTGCGCCATGGCGCGGCCGGCAGCGCGGTGGACGTGGACATCGCCGAGGGGCCGGACGCGGTGACGGTGACCGTGCGCAACCAAGCCGCGCCGATTCCGCCGGAGAAGCTGGCGCACCTGTTCGACCGCTTCTACCGCGCCGATCCCTCGCGCACCGGCAGCGACCAGAGCCACGGCCTAGGCCTGGCCATCGTCAAGGCGGTGGCCCAGCTGCATGGCGGCAGCGTGTTCGCGCAGTCGCGCGGGGGCGAGGTCGCCATCGGTCTGCGCCTGCCGCGGGTCACCCCGGCACAGTCGCTGGCTCGCGTCGACAAGCCCGGCCGCGCCGGGCGCGAACCCGCGCAGCTGCCGCAGCCCTCGCACTGACCGACGCGTTTACAGTGCACGGGTCGGCCCCCGGGGCCGCCGTGCCGAAGGACCGCGTCGCCCGCCATGCTCGTCCCCCTGCTGTCCACCCTCCTGGCCGCCGCCGCGGCCACCGCGCCGACCGCGCGCGCCGTCACCGTGCAGACGCAGGTGCCGGCCCACTGCCTGGCCCTGTACCAGGACGCGCCGCACGGCAGCCATCTGCTGGTCTCGGCCGACACGTTGCAGGCGCTGGCCGAGGAGCGCGGCGACGGCCTGCCGCTGGATGCGCGCATGGTGCGGATCATGGGCAAGCGCGCCAAGGCGGTGCTGGCCGCGGCCAAGGATCAGCCGGCCGATGCGCAGGGCTGCCAGCCGGTGTCGCTGGCGCCGCTGCACGATGCCGGCTACGTGGCGATCCCGCTGATCGAGGCCGGCCGCGTGGCGGTGTGGTCGGCGCAGTCGAATGCGCTGGCGGCCACGCTGCGCATCCGCCAGGACAGCTGCGGCCTGGACGCCCCGGCCGGCGGCTTCAGCGCCACCATCGACGGCGAGTCCACCGCTTTCTTCGCGATGATCACCTGCGTGACCTGACCGCCAGCCGCGAGTGATTCGTGGGAGCAGCTGTCTCCTCCAATCGCCTCGCGCCCACCTTGTAGAGCGGAGCTTGCTCCGCTGCTCTTCGTTCGGTTCGTGGGGAAGGCCCCAGCGGAGCAAGCTCCGCTCTACAGGTGGGGGCGCTTTGGGCCGATGGCGGCGAGGGAATTGAAGGGCGAAGCCTCATCGACGGCGTGGCGGCTCCCACGGAGCGCTTCGTCAACCCCCTAAGGTTGCAATCGGTCCGTTCCGGCCAGCGCCTGCAGGCGCTGCGCCAGCAGCGCGTGCAGCTGGCGCACGGCGGGCGAGAACTGGCGCCGGTGCGGGCACACAAGCAGGATCGGGAAGGGTTCGCCGAACTGCGGCAGCAGCCACTCCAGCCGGCCGGCGGCGATGTCGCGGTGCACGTCCAGCCACGACTTGTAGGCGATGCCGTGCCCGGCCAGCGCCCACTGCCGGGTCACATCGGCATTGTTGCTGAGCAGCTGGCCGCGCACCTGCACCACCTGGCGCTGGCCGTCCACCTCGAAGTTCCAGCGGTCGTAGGCGCGACCGCCGAGCATGTACAGCACCGCCTCGTGCTCGCGCAGGTCCTCCAGGCGTTCGGGCCGTCCCCGCTGGGCGAGGTAGCGCGGTGAGGCGACCAGCACGTGGCGGTTGTCGGGCAGCAGCGGCAGGGTCACGTAGCGCGCGTCGTCGAAGCGCCCCTGCCGCACCGCCGCGTCCACCGGCTCGCGGAACACGTCGGTGACCTGGTCGGACAGCAGCAGCTGCACGCTCAGCCTGGGGTGGGCGGCGTGGAAGTCGTCCAGCCACGGCAGCAGGATGTTGCGGCCCAGGTCGGAGGGCGCGGCCAGGCGCAGGGTGCCGGACAGCGGCGCATCGTCGCCGCGCAGGCGTTCGCGGCCCTGGCGCAGGGTGTCGAGCACCTCGCGCGCGGTCTCCAGGTACTGCTCGCCCTCGGCGGTCAGGCGCAGGGCGCGGGTGGTGCGCACGAACAGGCGCAGGTCCAGCTCGCGCTCCAGCCGCTTGATCGCCGCGCTGGCCTGGCCGGGCAGCAGGCCGGCCTCGCGCGCGGCCGCCGAAAAGCTGCCCAGCGCCGCGGTGCGCACGAACAGGGCCAGGTCCTCGAGCCGGATCATTTGCGCTCCTGGAGTGAAAGTGATGCTCGATTCTGCCGGTTAACATGGCAAAACGCGCGGAGGAAGATGGGCGCCTGTCCCCACCTCACGGAGCTTCCCCATGAAAGCCGTCGCCTATCTCCAGGCTGGTCTGCCCATCGACGACCCGGCCGCGCTGGTCGATGTCGACCTGCCCCAGCCCGTGCCGGGCCCGCGCGACCTGCTGGTCAAGGTCCACGCCGTCTCGGTCAACCCGGTCGACACCAAGGTGCGCCATCGCGCGCAGGTGACCGAGCCGCGCGTGCTCGGCTGGGATGCGGTCGGCACGGTCGAGGCGGTGGGCGAGGCGGTGACCCTGTTCAAGCCGGGCGAGGTCGTCTACTACGCCGGGTCGATCAACCGCCCGGGCAGCAATGCGCAATACCAGCTGGTGGACGAGCGCATCGTCGCGCGCAAGCCGGCCAGCCTGGACGACGCCCAGGCCGCGGCGCTGCCGCTGACCGCCATCACCGCCTGGGAGCTGCTGTTCGACCGCTTGCGCATCCCCGAGGGCCAGGGCGAGGGCCAGGTGCTGCTGGTCACCGGCGCGGCCGGCGGCGTGGGCTCGATCCTGGTGCAGCTGGCGCGCAAGCTGACCGCGCTGACCGTGGTCGGCACCGCCTCGCGCCCCGAGACCCAGGCCTGGGTACGCGAACTGGGCGCGCATCACGTGATCGACCACAGCCAGCCGCTGGCTCCGCAGCTGCAGGCGCTGGGCATCGAACAGGTCCAGCACGTGGCCAGCCTCACCCACACCGGCAGCTACTACAGCCAGTTCATCGAGCTGCTGGCGCCGCAGGGCCAGCTGGCGCTGATCGACGACCTACCCTCGCTGGATGCGATGCCGCTCAAGCCCAAGAGCATTTCGCTGCACTGGGAATCGATGTTCACCCGCTCGGTGTTCCAGACCCCGGACATGCAGGCCCAGCACGACCTGCTCACCCGCGTGGCCGCGCTGATCGACGCCGGCACCCTGCGCACCACCTTCGGCGAGCACTACGGGACAATCAACGCCGCCAACCTGCGTCGTGCGCACGCGCTGATCGAGAGCGGCAAGGCCAAGGGCAAGCTGGTGCTGGAAGGCTTCGACTGAGCTCGGCCGCGTCCAAGTCTGGCGCGGCGCTTCGGCCCGCGCCTGCCGTGCGCGGTGCGCGCGCGGCATACTCGCGGCCCACACAGGGAGCGAGTCGCCATTGGACGCGCCAGCGCCACACACCGCACAGCACTACCGCGCCACACCGGCCGCACGCATCGGCGCGGGCGTGCTGGCGGCGCTGCTGCTGGCGCTGAGCGCGGCCGGGCTGCGCGGCGGCAGCCTCGGGCTGGCGCTCTTCGCGCTGGTGCCGGCAGCGCTGCTGGTCGCCGGGGTGTGGCGGCTGCGGCTCACGCTCGAGGCCGGCTCGCTAGAGGTCCGCACTCTGTTCGGCGTGCGTCGCATCGCGCTGGCGCGGGTCGCGCGCGCCTGGCTGTCCGCGCCGCGCGGCCTGTGGTCCTACGGCCGCGCCGTGCCCATGCTCGGGCTCACACCGCGCCAGGGGCCGCCGCTGGTGATCGGCCTGCAGGCCTTGCCGTCGGCGGCGCTGGTCGAGCTGGGCCGCCGCCTGGCGCCCTACGGCGTGCGCATCGAAGTGGCCGACACACCCGCCGCGCGCCGCCTGGCGCGCCGCATCTGGCAGTTGCCCAGGCGCTGAAGCCGGGCACCCAGGCGCAATGCCTGAGACCCGCGGCCGATACACTGCGCGCCATGCAAGTCGACACTCTGATCCTGGGCGCGCTGATCGCCCTCGTCCTGCTCCTGCAGTTGGTCCTGCTGCTGCGCCGCGGCCAGCACGCCGCGCTCGAACACGCCCTGCGCGAGGAACAGCGCAACGGCCGCAGCGAACTGCGCGAACAGCTCGACGGCCTGGCCCGCCAGCAGGACGCGCGGCTGGACCTGTTCGCCCGCAACCTCACCGACCTGTCCACCCGCACCGACACGCGCCTGGACCAGCTGCGCGAGGCGCTGGGCGAGGACGCGCGCAAGGCCCGCGCCGAGGGCAGCGAGGCCCAGCAGCGCACCGCCGAACTGCTCGGCGCGCGCCTGCAGGACATGCGCACCCAGCTGGACGCCTTCGGCCATCAGCAGGAGGCGCGCATCGTCGCCTTCGGCCAGCAGCTGGCCGAGCTGATCGCGCGCAGCGACACGCACATGGCGACGCTGCGCGAGCAGCTGGCCGAGGACAGCCGCAAGGCACGCAGCGAAAGCGGCGAATCGCTGGGCCGCTTCAACGAGCAGCTCGGCCTGCGCCTGACCGAGCTGACCCAGCGCAACGAGACCCGCATCAGCGAGATGCGCGCCACGCTGGACCAGCAGCTGCAGCGCCTGCAGGCCGACAACGCCGCCAGGCTCGAGCAGATGCGCGTGACCGTGGACGAGAAGCTGCAGGGCACGCTCAACGAGCGCCTGGATGCGTCGTTCAAGCTGGTCTCCGAGCGGCTGGAGCAGGTGCAGCGCGGCCTGGGCGAGATGCAGCAGCTGGCCACCGGCGTGGGCGACCTCAAGCGCGTGCTGACCAACGTCAAGTCGCGCGGCGGCTGGGGCGAGGTGCAGCTGGAGAGCATCCTCGAACAGACCCTCACCGCCGAGCAGTACCAGCGCGGGGTCAAGCTGCGCGAGGACGGCAACGAGATGGTCGACTTCGCGGTGCGCCTGCCCGGGCGCGGCGCGCAGGATGCGCCGGTGTGGCTGCCGCTGGATTCCAAGTTCCCGCACGAGGACTACGAGAAGCTGCTCAACGCGCAGGAGGCCGGCGACGCCGAGGCCGTGCGCGCCACCGGCGCGCAGCTGGAACGCGCCATCCGCGTGCAGGCCCGCTCCATCTGCGAGAAGTACATCGTACCGCCGCGCACGACCGATTTCGCGGTGATGTTCCTGCCCACCGAAGGCCTGTACGCCGAAGTGATCCGCCGCCCGGGCCTGGTCGATCTGCTGCAGCGCGAGCATCGCGTGGTGATCGCCGGCCCGACCACGGTGACCGCGCTGCTCAACAGCCTGCAGATGGGCTTCCGCACCCTGGCCATCGAGCAGCGCTCCAGCGAGGTGTGGGCGCTGCTGGGCGCGGTGAAGGGCGAGTTCGGCAAGTTCGCCGGCATCCTGGAAAAGGCCGAGAAGCAGATCCACACCGTCGGCAAGAGCCTGGGCGATGCCAGCCGCAAGACCCGCACCATCGAGCGCAAGCTGCGCGGCGTGGAAACGCTGGTCGGCGCGCAATCGCAGGCGCTGCTGGGCGAGGACCTGATCGGCGATGCCGACGAGGGCGCCGCCGCGGGCGGCGAGGACGAGGAAGCCTGATCGCGCTGCTCGGTGTCTGGCGGCCCGTTCGCCGACACCTGCAGCCGTGCGCTCCTGCGACTGCAGCGACAGACGCGCTCGATTGCCGCCGCGCAGGCTCCGTCGCGTAAGACATCACTACCGTCGCTCCCGCGAAAGCGGGAACCCAGCGACTTCCTCCGCAAGCAGCAAAGACGCTGAATCGTCAGACATGCCTCTGCCGAAAAGTACCTCCCGCGTTCGCGGGAATGACCGACGCTTTGTGCGCGTGTCCAGTCTTGGAAGGCAGTTCGAAGTTCATAGCGAGTGCGCGTCCATCGCGCGGAGCGTGGCATCCGCGCCGTCATGAAGCGCTGCGTCTGTGCGGCCCCTCACGTTTCCGGAACGGCCGCGCGCGTAGGTTCCAGATCTGCGACTGGGTGCGACCGGCATGTGGCGCATACCAGGAGCTGGATCCATGGCGCAGTCGCAGGTGGCGATGTTCTCGTTCACCCTTGGCGGGAACAACAGCATCGGACCGGCCGAACTGCGTGAGCTCTGGGCCCGCGCCAGCGGCGTCAATGCCGTCCACGTGGGCCGGCGCCTTCAGCCCTACGGCGATGACCGTCCAACCTACACCTTGTATGGCCCGCAGAACCTGTGCGGCGTGCGCGAAGTCAGCCAGCGCCTGTGCGCCCTGCTCGAGGCCCGGCATCTGAATGCCAGGGTCGTCACGCTCTGCGGCATTGCCGGTGTCTGATCCCGCGCAAGCAGACCGTCACGAAGGTCCCGCCGTCCCACGTGCGTCGCAGGAGTCTTCGATGAACGACCAGGTCCGCCGCTACTACCGCTTCGTCCGCGCCAATACCAACACCGAGCGGATGATGCGCGAGGTCATCGGCTCGCTCGAGGAGTTGGGCCTGCTCGGCCATACCGTGTCCATCGGCGCCATCCACGGCCCGCCCTGCGTCGATGCGGCGGGCACCTGCACGCTGGTCGTCAGCGTGCGCGCCTACCCGGACTGGCTGCTGGCCGCCGCGCCGGTGCTCGACCGGCGAGGCCTGGTCGCCCGCGCGCGGGACGACGACGCGGGCGTTCACGTGCCTGCAGGGTTGGCGGAAGCGGGCGTCAACATTTCCAGCCTAGACTAGCGGCCCGTTCTCCCATCCAGCCCGAGTCCGCGCCGATGACCAGCCTGTACGACATTCCCCTCACCACCATCGATGGCCAGCCGGCCAAGCTCGGCGATTACCGCGGCAAGGTGCTGCTGGTGGTCAACGTCGCGTCCAAGTGCGGCCTGACGCCGCAGTACGCCGGCCTGGAGGCGCTGTATCGCGACAAGCACGAGGCCGGCCTGGAAGTGCTCGGCTTCCCGGCCAACAACTTCAAGGAGCAGGAGCCGGGCAGCGATGCGGAGATCGCCAGCTTCTGCAGCACCGAGTACGACGTGACCTTCCCGCTGTTCTCCAAGATCTCGGTGGCCGGCAACAGCGTGCATCCGCTTTACCAGGCGCTGGTCAACGCCCAGCCGGTGGCCCTCGGCGAAGGCCCGCTGCGCGAGAAGCTCAAGGGCCTGGACATCAAGGTCAACCCGGCGCCGGGCGTGCTGTGGAACTTCGAGAAGTTCCTGATCGGTCGCGACGGCCGCGTCGTGGCGCGCTTCTCGCCGGACGTGGCGGCCGACGACGCGCGCCTGCGCGAGGCCGTGGACGCCGCGCTGGCCGCCTGATCGCCAACGCCCTAGCGCAAACGAAGAAGGCCGCCTGCGAGGGCGGCCTTCTTCGTTGAGGCGCGCCTGAGATCAGCGCGCGTTGGGCATGATGGTGGGAATGGCGTCCATCGGCACGGTCGGATTGTCGTCGTCGTCGCGCAGATAGGCCGGCAGGTCGTCGTTGGCGTGACCCTTGCGGCGGCTACGCTCGCCTTCGTCGCTGATCTGGTAGTTGCGGCGCTGCAGCCAGCCGTCGCGGAACAGCGCGTACTCGTCCACCGCGCCTTCGCGGATCGAGTCCAGCGACATCAGCTGGGTACGCACGTCGACCAGCTGCAGGCCCTGCAGGAAGATGCGCGCCTTGTCGTTCTCCACGCGCTGCACCGGCGAGAGCGGCGCATCGCCGATCAGGCCGAAGGTGTCGCGCACGGTGCGCGGACCGAACAGCGGCAGCTCGAGATAGCGCGACTGGCGCCAGCCCCACACGCCCAGGGTCTGACCGAAGTCCTCGCTGGTGTTGGGCACCTGATCGCGCGTGGCCACATCGACCACGCCGCCGACGCCAGCGGTGGTGTTGATCAGGAACCGGCCCAGCGCGTCCCAGGCCTCGCCCGGCTTGCCCTGCAGCAGGCTGTTGACCACCGTCAGCGGCTGACCCAGGTTGTCGAAGAAGTTGTGCACGCCGTTGCGCACCGGGCGAGGGACCACCTTGATGTAGGCGGTGGCCAGCGGCTTGGCGACGTTGCGATCGACCACGTTGTTGAAGGCGTGGACCTTGCGGTTCCACTTCTCCCACGGGTCGTAGCTGGGCGGCGCGCCCTCGGCCGGCGGCGGCAGGGTGGGATCGGCGACCGGGTCGTAGATCGCGCTGTAGTCGTTCTCGGCGCTGGTCGGCGGCGCGCTCGTCGCCGTGCTGGGCGCGGCCGTGGTCGGCGCGGTCGCCTGGGCGGCCGGCGCTGCCGGCGGCGGTTCGACCGCGGGCGCGGCGGCGGCAGGAGACGGTGGCGGCACGGTGGCGCCGGCCGACGGCGCCGCCGGCTTGGTGGCGTTGGAGGCGCAGCCGACCAGCAGCAGGCCGGTCAGCAGCGGGGACAACAGATGCAAGGTCTTCATTCCTAAGATCCCTCTGGGGGGCGGACCGACGCTAATGTCGGTGCCGGGCAATCAAGCCGGCTGATAATCCAGCGCCGGTGTCAGGCGATACGCAGCGCACAGCTCGGCCAGGCCGGGCGCGGCGCCTTCCACGGTGACCGGGCCGCTGCCCGCGGCGCGCAGGCGCGCGGCCAGCGCGACCAGCAGCGCCAGGCCGGCGCTGTCCAGCGCCGACACGGCCGACACGTCCAGCCGCTGCGCGCCGTCCAGCGCGCGCTGCGCGGACGGCCACAGGGCCTGCGCGGCAGCCCGGTCCAGCGCCCCGCTGAAGACCAGGGCCGTGCCCTCGCGCCGGAGTGTCGCGGTGCTCATCGGCGGCTCAACGCTGGCCGGTGTCGCCGGAGGCCTGCATGCGGCCGGCGCGCAGGTCGGCGGTGACCTGGGCGATGGACTTCTGCCGCAGCGGACCGTCGAACTGGTTCTTGAAGGTCTGCACGTAGGAGATGCCTTCGATCATCACGTCGAAGATCTTCCACTGGCCGCCGACGTTGCGCATCAGGTAGTCCACCGGCACCGGGTCGCCGCTCTCGCGCAGCATCTCGCTGGACACGCGCACGCCCTTGCCGTTGGGCAGCGGGGTCTCGGACTTGATCCGCACGCGCAGGCGCGAGTTGAAGTCCAGCAGCGACTGGCCGTAGCGCGCGGTCAGGTTGTCGGCCAGCGCATCGGCGAAGCCGCTCACCTCGGCATCGGACGCGCCGCGGCCGTGCACGCCCAGCACCAGGCGCGCGGCGTAGTTGCCGTCGAAGGCGGTGTTGAACTCGGTCTTGATGAACGCCTTCAGCGCGGCCGGGTTGGCCTTGAACTCGGCGCGGCGCTGCTCCAGCGTGGTCAGCACGCGGGTGGACTGGCTCAACACCACCGCGCTGGCCGAGCCCTGCGCCGGCGCGGCGGCCGAAGCGGCGGAGGCCTGCGCCAGGACGGCGGTCGGTGCGGCGGCGGCCAGGACGGCGGCCAGGGCGAGGGTGATCGTGGAACGCTTCATGGGGTATCTCCCTTGGGGGCGGTCGCCGCCGGCGCAGGCGCCGGGCTGGCGGTGGAATCGTCGCCAGCCGGCTTGCCACCGCCGCTGAACATGTACTTGCCGACCAGCTGCAGCAGGTCCACTGCGGGCTGGGTGTAGGTGATCTCGTCGCCGGCCTTGAGCACGTCCGGGTCGCCGCCCGGCGACAGGCCGACGTAGTTCTCGCCCAGCAGGCCGCTGGTGAAGATGCCGGCCGCGGTGTCCGCCGGCAGGCCCTTGTACTGGCCGTCGATGCGCAGGGTCACCACCGAGTCGAAGGACTTGGGATCCAGCGCGATGCTGGCGACCTGGCCGACCACCACCCCGCCGATCTTCACCGGCGCCTGGACGCGCAGCTGGCCCAGGTTGGTGAAGCGGGCCTTGAGGTCGTAGCCGCCTCCGCCGAAGCCGAAGGAACGGTTGGTCGAGGCCAGCGCCAGCACCAGCAGCGAGGCCAGCGCCAGCAGCAGGAAGGCGCCGACGGCAAATTCGAGTCGTGGTCCGCGTGCGGCCATTAGAGGTCTCTCACTGAAACAACAGGGCGGAAAGGATGAAGTTGAGCATCAGCACCAGCAGCGAGCCGTTGACCACCGCGCGGGTGGTGGCAACCGAAGTGCCCTCGATGGTCGGCTCGGCGTTGAAGCCCACGTAGGCCGCGACCAGCGCCGCCACGCCGCCGAACACCGCCGACTTGAGCAGGGCCACGCCGAAGTCGTCCCAGAGATCCACGCTGCCCTGCAGCGCCGACCAGAACGTGCCGTTGTCCAGGCCCAGCACCTTGACCGCCTCGAACCAGCTGGCGCTGATCGCCAGCGAGCAGAAGAAGCCGGTCAGCAGCGGCACGGTCAGCACCGCCGCCCAGAAGCGCGGCGCCACCGCCTTGGCCACCGGATCGATGGCCATCAGCTCCAGCGCCTTGATCTGGTCGGTGGCGCGCATCAGGCCCAGCTCGGCGGCGATCGAGCTGCCGGCGCGGCCGATGAACAGCAGCGCGGTCAGCACCGGACCCAGTTCGCGGTACAGCGACAGGCCCAGCAGCGTGGACAGCGCGTCGGAGGCGCCGAAGGTGGTCAGCGTGCGATAGCCCTGCAGGGTCAGCACCAGGCCCACGAACGCACCGCCCACCGCGATGATCGGCAGCGAACGCGCGCCGATCTTGTAGATCTCTTTGGTCAGCTCGGCCCAGAAGTCGCGTGTCGGCACCGAGGCGCGCAGCACCGAGAGCGAGAACAGCCCGGCGGCGCCCAGCGAGCGGATGGAAGCGGCGAAGGCCATCGGCACGGGTCCTATGCGGCGCGCGCCGAGGCGGCGCTGTCGAAGGGGATGGGGCCATCGGGCGCGCCGCGCAGGAACTGGAGCACCAGCGGGTCCCCGCTGGCCTCCAGCTGCGCCGGCGTGCCGGAGAACACCAGCTTGCCGTTGGCGATCACCAGCGCCTGGTCGCAGACCGGCAGGGTCTCGTGCACGTGGTGGCTGACGATGACGCTGGTCAGCCCCAGCGAATGATTGAGCCGGCCGATCAGCGACATGATCACGCCCGAGGCGATCGGGTCCAGCCCGGTCAGCGGCTCGTCGTAGATCATCAGCGGCGGATCCAGCGCCAGCGCGCGGGCCAGCGCCACGCGCCGGGCCATGCCGCCGGACAGCTCGCGCGGATACAGCCCGCCGGTGGCACGCAGGCCGACCGCGTTGAGCTTCAGATCGACCAGCTGGTCGATCAGCTCGCCCGGCAGCGCGGTGTGCGTGCGCAGCGGCAGCGCCACGTTCTCGGCCACGGTCAGGTCGGTCAGCAGGCCATTGCCCTGCAGCAGCACGCCGAGGTTCTTGCGCAGCTCCAGCAGCGCGCGCGCACTGCGCGGGATCGGCTGGCCGAACAGCTCCACCGTGCCGGCCGCCGGCACCAGCTCACCGGTCAGCGCCGCCAGCAGCGTGGACTTGCCGCTGCCCGACGGGCCCAGCACGGCCGTGATGCTGCCCTGGGGCACCACCAGGTCCAGCCCGGACAGGATCGCGCGCCCGCCGCGATCCAGGCGGACCGCCTCGAACTTCGCAGCAGGGGAGGTGGAATGCGGCATGCGTGGGCAGGCGAGGCGAGAGGAGGGCGGAATGCGAAAAATCGGTTAAGCATGGCCTGCACGGACTGAATGCCACCATGACTGGACTGGCCAGTTCAGAAATTGTAGCCCGTCGGCGTCGATGCTTGCACGCCGGTCCGTTTCCGCTGTCGCAACGCTGCGTGACATCGGCGGTGTGGCGGTGGTTCTTTCGGGTGTGGCGGTGGTTCTTTCGCGTGTCAGTCGCTAGCCGCGACTTCCCGCTCCTGGCCCTGATCTGCCCCCTCCCTTTCGCCGCAGGCGAAGGGGAGGGTTGGGGTGGGGTGCTTTTGCTCTTGCTTCTGTGGCTTGCCCGGTAAAGCCCCAACCCCTCCCCATCCCTCCCCTGCGCTCCGCGCAAGGGAGGGGGCCGCAAGTCGACGACTTCCCACCCTGATCCTGATCTGCCCCCTCCCTTTCGCCGTAGGCGAAGGGGAGCTCGAAGTCGCGAACTAGCGGCTGAGGGGGTGGGGTGCTGTTGCTCTTGCTTCTGTGGCTTGCCCGGTAAAGCCCCAACCCCTCCCCATCCCTCCCCTGCGCTACGCGCAAGGGAGGGGGCTCGAGTGACCACGCAAACCGAAGCCTTGTGACTTGACCCGCGCGGTAGCGGACCATTGCCCGCCGGACCGCTGCCCATCCGAAGCCCCTCGCCTGGAGCCGCCATGGCGCACCTGCCCCGACACACCTATGCTTCGACGCAATCCCCGCGAGACGCCCGATCGTCTCTCCCAAAGAACGCGATTGGCACGACATGAAAGGCGCTGACGACGCGCAGGACCACGCGGAGATCGATGCGCTGATCGCCGCCTTCTATGGCGCGTTCGACAATCGCGGCGGACGGGCGATTCCGGCCGAGGCGCTGCGTGACATGTTCCTGCCCGAGGCCATCGTCACGCGGGTAGCCGGCAGCGGAACGGACACGATGACGGTCGACAGCTTCATCGCGCCCCGGGCGCGGATGCTGTCCGACGGCACGCTCACCGACTTCCACGAATGGGAGACGCACGCGCGGACACAGGTGCTGCGCGACATCGCCTGCCGCCATTCGACCTACGAGAAGCGCGGCCTCTACCAGGGCGCGCCCTACGACGGCGGCGGCGCCAAACTGTTCCAACTCGTGCGAACGCTCCGCGGCTGGCGGATCGCTTCCATCGCCTGGGAAGATGACCCGTGATGCGTGCGGGCACAGGAAGCCGCTTTCTCCAGGGCGATGTCGGCGGCAGCCATACGCCCGCAGGCCGGCTGATCCGGACGGACGCGTGAATGGACAAGCTCGATCTGAAGAAGCAGTTTCGCGACCTTTTCAATCCGCCGAAGCAGGACTTCGCCGAGATTGCGGTGCCGACCCTGACCTATGTGAAGGTCGATGGATCGGGCGACCCCAACACCGCGGCCGAGTACAGGACGGCGGTCGAATGGCTCTACGGCGTCAGCTATGCCATGAAGTTCGCGGCGAAGAACGGCCTGGGCCGCGACTATGTGGTGCCGCCGCTGGAAGCGCTCTGGTGGTCGGACGATCCCGGTGCCTTTGTCCGCCGCGAAAAGGATCGCTGGCAATGGACGGTCATGATCATGGTGCCGGACTTCGTCACCCGCTCCATGTTCGAGGATGCGGTAGCCAAAACCCTCGCCAAGAGGAGCGATCCTCCAGCCTCGCTGCGCCTCGAGCCCTACGCCGAGGGGCGGTCGCTGCAGATCCTGCACATCGGTCGCTACGATGACGAAGGCCCGGTGCTCAAGCACCTGCACGACACGGTGATGCCCGGACGTGGTGTCACCTTCAACGGTCCTCATCATGAGATCTATCTCAGCGATCCACGCAAAACCGAACCGACCAGGCTCAGGACCATCCTGAGACAACCGATCCGCGCAATCTCCGCAGAAATCCGGCGCTGAAACGCGCACGCCGCTCCTCCTGCGGCGGCGATGGATCGTCGATCCGCTCGCTCAGCCCGTGAGGGCCAAGGTGCGTGCCTGCGCACCAGCATGTTCCAAGCCGCCCCGAACAGGGAAGAACCGCTGCCGCCAGCGACTGCAGCCCCTGACCCGATCTCAACCCCGGCGACCTGTCTGCGGCACAATCCCGCACGATGCCCGCGCCGCCGCCCGCCGACTTCCGGCTCTATCCCTCCAATGCCCTGGACCTGCTGGCGCAGCTGCTGGCGGCCGAGCTGCGCACGCCCGTGCCCGGCCAGTCGATCCTCACGCCCGAGGTGATCCTGATCCCGCAGGTGGCGATGCGGCGCTGGCTGCAGGCCACGCTGGCGGCCGAACACGGCGTGGCGGCCAACCTGGAGTTCCTCACCCCGGGCGAATTCGTCGCCCGCGCGCTGGCGGCCAATCCCGCGCCGGGCCAGGCAGCGGACGCGGCCCGCGACGAACTCGACGCGGCCACGCTGCACTGGCGCCTGTATGCGGCGCTGACCGACCCGACGCTGCTGGCCAACCCGGCGCTGGAGCAGCTGGCCGGCTATCTGCACGGCGACGACGCGCTCAAGCCGTGGGCGCTGGCCGGCGAGCTGGCCGGCGTGTTCGAGAAGTACCAGGCCTGGCGTCGCGACTGGCTGCTGCGCTGGGAAGCCGGCGCAGATCCGCGCGATCCGCAGGCGTTGCTGTGGCGCCATGTCGCCGCCGGCACCACGCACCGCGCGCGGCGCATCCAGGACTACCTGGACCGGTTCGAAACCGGGGCGCTGCCGCAGGGCCTGCCGCGGCGCGTGTTCGCCTTCGCCACGCTCAATGTCTCGCCCGACGTGCTGCGCGTGCTGGCCACGCAGGCGCGCGTGGGCACGCTGCACTTCTACCTGCCCACGCCCGCGCAGGGCTACTGGGGCGATCTGCAGGCGCTGGGTCCGCGCGCGCGCGCGGCGGCTTCGGCCGATGCGGACCTGTTCGAGGGCACCGCCGGCGACAACCGCCTGCTGCAGGCCTGGGGCGCGGCCGGGCGCGACTTCATGGCGATGCTGGGCAGCTACGAGGTGGTGCACCCGAGCGCGGAGATCGAGGTCTACGCCGATCCGCTCGACACCGGCCAGCGCACCCTGGCCGAGGGCGGCCTGGGCGACACCTTGCTGCGCCGGCTGCAGCACGACCTGCTGCGCCGCGCCGCCCCGCCCGAGCCCGCGCCGCTCACCAGGCTGGACCCGACCGATCCCAGCCTGCAGGTGCACGCCTGCCACACCCGCCTGCGCGAGCTGCAGGTGCTGCACGATCAGCTGCGCGGCCTGCTGGAAGACAAGCGCTTCGATCCCCCGCTGCAGCCGCGCCAGATCGCGGTGCTGGCACCGGACATCGATCCCTATCTGCCGTACCTGGAAGCCGTGTTCGGCGGCGACACGGCCGGCGCGCGCATTCCCTATGCGCTGGCCGACACCAGCCCGCTGGCCGGCGAGCCGCTGGCCGAGGTGTTCGTGCGCCTGCTGGACCTGCCGGTCTCGCGCTTCGGCCTGCACGAGATCCTGGACCTGCTCGCCAGCCCGCCGCTGGCCGACGCGGCCGGGCTGGACGCGGCCGCGTTCGAACGCCTGCACGGCTGGCTGGCCGCCGCCGGCGCGCGCTGGGGCGTGGACGCGGCGCATCGCGCGCGCCACGGCGCGCCGGCCGACGACGCCTACACCTGGGCCTTCGCGCTGGACCGGCTGCTGCTGGGCCACGCCAGCGGCAGCAGCGACGAGATCGCCGGCGTCGCGCCCTATCCGGCGCTGGAAGGCGGCGCGCTGGATGCGCTCGATGCGCTGCTGCGCCTGCTGCGGGTGCTGGCCCGCACCCAGCGCAGCCTGGACGAGGCGCTCTCGCCCACCCAGTGGCGCGAGCGCCTGCTCGACCTGCTCGACGCGCTGCTGCCGCAGCCCCCGGCGGCGGCGAACACCCAGCGCGCGCTGGATCGTCTGCGCACGCTGATCGATGCCTTCGCCCAGGACGCTGCGCGCGCCGGCTTTGCCGCCGCCGTGCCGGCCGAGGTGGTGCGCGCGCACTTCGCCGCGGTGCTCGGCCAGGCCGACACGCGCGCGCCGCTGCTGACCGGCGGCGTGAGCATCGGGCGCATGGTGCCGATGCGGCTGCTGCCGTTCCGCGTGATCTGCCTGCTGGGCATGAACGATGGCGAGTTCCCGCGCCGCGACCCGGCCGCCGGCCTCAACCGCCTCACCGCCGAACTCGGCAGCGAGCGGCGCCGTCACGGCGACCGCTCCACGCGCGAAGACGACCGCTTCCTGTTCCTGCAGCTGTTCGCCGCCGCGCAGGACGTGTTCTACGTCAGCTACCTGGGCGCCGATGCGCGCGATGGCAGCGTGCGCGAGCCCTCGGCGCTGGTCAGCGAGCTGATCGCCGAAGCCGCGCGTTACCACGCCGATTCGGTCGCGGCGGCCAAGGGGCTGACGGTGCGCCACGCGCTGCAGCCGTTCGCGCCGGCCGCGTTCGGCGCGAACGGCGATCCGCGGCGCTTCAGCTATCGCACGCAGTGGCAGCCGGCCTCGGTCCGCATCGGCGGCGCGCGCACCGCGCTGGCGCCCTGGTACCAGGCAGGGCTGCCCGCGTCGGGCGGCGAGCCGGACAGCGTGCTGCCGCTCGAACCGCTGCGCCGCTTCCTCACCGCGCCGGCCGAGCAGTTCCTGCGCCAGCGCCTGGGCCTGCGCCTGGCCGAGGACCACGACGTCGGCCAGGACGTCGAGCCGCTGCTCGCGCCCGCCGCCGGGCTGGAGAAGGCGCTGTTGCAGCAGCAGGTGTTCGACGCGCTGCTCGAAGGCAAGGACGAGGGCCTGTACGAGACGCTGCGCGCGCGTGCGCTGCTGCCGTCCGGGCCGCTGGGGCGCCAGCAGCTGACGGCACTGGTCGCACGGCTGCAGCCGTATGCCGAGGCCTTCCTCGCCTGGCGCGGCGCGGCGCCACGCGGCAGCGTACGGGTGGAGGTCGAGCTCGATGCGCTGCGCCTGCAGGGCCGCCTCGAGGGCGTCTACCAACACGGCCTGGCCCATGTACGCCTGGGCCCGATGAACGGCCCAGCCGCGATCCGCCAGGGGCTGGACTGGTTGCTCGCCAGTGCGGCCGGGCTGGCGCTGCCGCTGGTGCGCTTCTTCGAGCCGGGCAGCCGCGACCTGCCCGGCGTCGGGCCGTTCGTGCGCGCGCCGCTCGCCCCGGACCAGGCCCGCGCCGCCCTGCAGCGCCTGCTCGAGGTGCGCGCCCGCGGCCTGCAGGCGCCGCTGCCGTTCGGCCCCTACAGCGGCTGGGAATACTTCAACGCCGAGGACGCCGACAAGGCGCTGAAGGCAGCCGCCGCCCGCTGGCGCGGCAGCGAGCGCAGCTGGGGCGAAGGCAACGGCGAGGCCTACCAGCTCGCCCTGCGCGGCCGCGACCCCTTCACCGACCCGGCCCTGCTGCGCGACTTCGCACAGACCAGCTTCGACATCTTCGGCGCGGTCGAACACGGCACCCTGCACGCCGGCTTCGACGACGCGCACGCCTTCGCCGCCGAAGCCGAAAGCGAGGGAGAACCATGACGGGGCAGGGCGGCTCACGCGGGCACTGCCCGCAGCATGGGCGCGGCGGCCAAGGCGGAGCCAGCGGACACGGCCTGCCCGATGGACGCGGCCAGCTGCGCCTCAGCGTGTTTGCGAGCCGCTCGGCAACACAGCCGCCCTACGATCGCGACGCACTTCAACACCACGACGCACACAAACCTCGCCCCAAACTCAAATCTCGTCATTCCCGCGAAAGCGGGAATCCAGGGACGTTCGACCCGACCACGCAAACGCACGGGACGACCAGCACAGCACGCCCCTTCGCAACGTCTCCCGCCAGCGCAAGAGCAGCAATCATGTTGCCGCCGCCTGCATCGCGCAGGCACGCGAAGCGCCTCATCGCCATCAGCCAGAAGATCGTCACACCACCGCCCCCGCCCCACACCCCATGCGCCCGCCGCACAGCGCACCACGCCCGCGCATGACCCCGCCCACCGACCCCTTCCTCCACCTGCCCCTGACCGGCACGCGCCTGATCGAGGCCAGCGCCGGCACCGGCAAGACCTTCACCCTGGCCACGCTGGTCACGCGGCTGGTGGTCGAGCGGCGCCTGCGCATCGGCCAGATCCTGGCGGTGACCTTCACCGACGCCGCCACGCAGGAACTGCGCAAGCGCATCCGCGAGCGCCTGGCCCTGGCCGCCTCCCTGGTCCCCGACCCGGTGGGAGCCGCCATGGCGGCGAGTGGCTTCACCGACCAACTCGCCGACTCCTCCGATTTCCAACGAGAGCAGGACAGCGCAGACGCAGTAAACGGGGAAAGCCCCTCGCCGCCATGGCGGCTCTCACAGGGGCAACAGGACGCAGCACCAAGCGCAGCCGAAGCACCCGACATCGCCCTCAGCCGCGCCATCATCGCCGCGCATCTGCAGATCGGCGAGGAGACGCCCGCGCAGCTGCGCCGCCGCCTGCGCCAGGCCGCCGACGAGATCGACCTGGCCGCCATCTTCACCATCCACGGCTTCTGCGCGCGCGTGCTGCGCGAGCATGCGCTGGAAAGCGACCAGACCTTTGCCGCGCCCGAGCTGCTGGCCAACGACCGCGCGCTGCGCGACGAGCTGGCCGCCGACCTGTGGCGCACCACCGCCGCCGACGCGGCGCAGGCGCCGCTGCTGATGACGCTGTGGCCCGCCGGCCCCGAGGCCCTGGCGCGCGATCTGGACGTCTTGATCCGCCAGCCCGTACTGCTGCCGCCGTTGCCCGCGCAGGCCGACGACCCCGAGCGCAGCGCGACCGAACTGCACCGCGCCTCGCAGGCGCTGGCCGACGCCTTCGCCACCCACGGCGATGCCTTGCGCGCCGCGCTGCTGGAGGCGGTCGAAGCCAAGATCCTCAACGGCCAGAGCTACAAGGCCGCCTGGATCCACGAACTCTGGGACGAGCTGGCCCAGCGCTGCGCGCGCGGCGACTGGTCCACGCCGCCGCACCCCAAGCTGGCGCTGCTGGCGCCCGAGGCGCTGGAGACCAAGACGAACAAGGGCAAGGCCGCATCCACGCCGACCTCGCCGCTGTGCGCGCTGATCCCGCCGTACCTGGCCGCGCTCGCCGAGCTGGCCGACGAACAGGAACGCGCCAGCGTGCGCCTGCTCCACACCCTGCGCGACACCGCCCGCACGCGCCTGGCCCAGCGCAAGCGCCAGCTGCGCGTGCAGACCTACGACGACCTGATCGACGGCGTGGCCGACGCATTGGCAGGGCCCCACGGCGCCGCGCTCGCCCAGCGCCTGCGCGCGCAGTACGCGGTGGCGCTGGTGGACGAATTCCAGGACACCGACGCGCGCCAGTGGGCGATCTTCGACACGGTGTTCGGCGAGGGCGCAGGCGAGGGCGCGGACGGCCGTTTCCTCGCCCTGATCGGCGACCCCAAGCAGGCCATCTACGGCTTCCGCGGCGGCGATGTGCAGACCTACCTGCGCGCCGCGGCCACCGCGCAGATCGCGCCGCCGCTGGAGCGCAACTTCCGCTCGCGCCCGGCCGTGCTGCGCGCGATCCAGGCGCTGTACGCGCAGGCCGGCGCGCAGGCCTTCCTCGACGAGAACATCGCCTTCCACCCGGTGCTGCCCGGCACCCAGCGCCGCGATGCCGACTACCGGCGCGCCGGGCGCGACGCGCCCGCACTGACGCTGTGGCAAGCCCCGCCGCCGCCCAGCGACGAGGCCGGCAGGCAGAAGCCCTACAGCGCGCAGCGCTCGCGCGAACTGGCCACCCAGGCCTGCGTCGCGGCCATCCACGCGGTGCTGAGCGAAGCCCGCGCCGGCGACGCCACGCTCAACGGCGCACCCGTGCAGCCCGGCGACATCGCCGTGCTGGTGCGCACGCACCGCGAGGCCACCCGCATCCAGCAGGCGCTGGCCGCGGTGGGCATCCCGGCGGTGGCGGCGGGCAAGCAGAGCCTGTTCGCCACACCTGAGGCGCGCGACCTGCTGAGCCTGCTGTTGGCGCTGCTGCACACCGCCGACGACGGCCGCCTGCGCGCGGCGCTGGCCACCGTGCTGCTGGGCGTGGACGCGGCCGGCATCGCCGCGCTGGAAGAGGACGGCGCCGCGCTCGGCGCCTGGCAGCAGCGCGCCGTGGCCTGGCGCGAGCGCTGGCAGCGCGGCGGCCCGCTGGCCTTGGTCTCGGACCTGTGCGCCGACAACGCCGAGCGCCTGCTCGGCCTGTTCGACGGCGAACGCCGCCTCACCAACTACCTGCAGCTGGGCGAACTGCTGCAGCAGGCCGACGCACGCGCGCTGGGCCTGGCCGGGCTGGTGGACTGGCTGGGCCAGCGCATCGCCCAGGCCGACCCGGACGACGAGACCCAGCTGCTGCGGCTGGAGTCGGACGCGCGCCGTGTGCAGATCGTCACCCTGCACAAGTCCAAGGGCCTGGAGTACCCGCTGGTGTTCCTGCCCTTCGCCGGCATCGGCGGCAAGCCGCCCGACCCGGGCCGCGCCTGCGTGGTGGCCGATGAGGACGGCACGCGCGCGCTGCACTGGAGACTGCAGACCGAGACCTCCGGCTGGGCCACCGCCAGGCAGCGCTGGGTCGATGCCCAGCGCGCCGAGGACGCGCGCCTGCTCTATGTCGGCCTGACCCGCGCCGAGCACGCGCTATGGATCGCCACCGGCGCCTTCTACGAGCACCGCAGGACCCCGCTGTGGCCGATGCTCGACGGCCTGCCCGAGCTTGCCGACATCGCCCGCGACGATACCCAGCCCGCCGCGCTGCCGTGGCCGCCGCCGCCGCATGCCGGCGACACGCCGCCCGCGCGCCAGGCCACGCGCCACCTGGCGCCGGACTGGTGGGTCTACAGCTTCACCCAGCTGGCCAACGCCGAGGGCGGCAGCGTCGACACCTCCACGCGCGCCACCGTGGCCACCGCCGGCGGCCGCGACGAACCCGAGGCCGACCCCACGCCGAACGCGACCCAGCCGGCCGAGGCCTTCGACGCGCGCTTCTCCGGCAACCGCTTCGGCGTGGTGCTGCACGCGGCGCTGGAGGAGGCCGACTTCGGCGCCTGGCGCGACTGGCAGGCCGGCGACCCCGCGCCGGCCGACGAGCGCAGCACGATCGAGACCGCGCTGAAGGCCGGCGGCTACCCGCTCGACGCCCTCGACGACGGCGTGGCCGCGCTGACCGACCTGATCGGCCAGACGCTGACCGTCGCCCTGCCCGAAGGCCTGCGCCTGTGCGAGCTGCCGACCGAGGCGCGCCGCGCCGAGATCGAGTTCCAGTTCGCCCTGCAGCCCACCCAGGTGGACGCGCTGCTGCAGCTGCTGCACGCCCATGGCGTGATCCGCGAGCGCCACGGCTTCGGCCTGCGCCGCGTGTTGGAGGGTCTGATGACCGGCCTGATCGATCTCACCTACACCCACGTCGGGCGCTGGTACGTACTGGACTACAAGTCCAACCGCCTGCCCCAGTACGACGCGGCGGCCATGGCCCAGGCGATGGCGCACAGCGAGTACGACCTGCAGGCCCTGATCTACACCCTGGCCCTGCACCGCTGGCTGCGCTTCCGCCTGGGCGCGGCCTACGACTACGCCCGCGACTTCGGCGGCCTGCGCTACCTGTTCTGCCGCGGCCTGGACGCCACCCGCGCCGACTCCCCTGGCGTCCACGCCCAGCGCTTCGCCCCGGAACTGATTCACGCGCTGGACGCCCTGTTCGCCGGCAACGCCGCCGAGGCCGCGGCATGAGCCCTCACTTGCACGCTTCGGTTCACCCGCACGCGCACCTCACTGCCCCCTCTCCACAGCGCGCGCCATCTTCTGCCCCCTCTCCCCCGCCCGCGGGGGAGAGCTCGACATCGCGGCTAGCGATTGAGGGGGTGAGGGGGCGCTTCCGAAGTCACAAACAGAACGCGCGCAGCACCCAACCCGAAGAAGGAACGCTGCCGCTCCGCGGCGCTCAACAGAACACGTCTGTCTTCTCCACCCCCACCCGCGACCCCAAGCACGCTCGCAATCACGGTGCCGAAGCACCAAGCGAGCGCACACCATGAGCTCCACCCCCTTCCTCCTCACCGCCCTCCACACCCAAGGCCACCTGCGCACGCTCGACCACGCGTTCGCGCAGAGCCTGCGCCGCCTGCGCCCCGACACCCCGGACGCCGTGCTGGCCGCCGCCGCCCTGGCCTCGCTGGCGGTGGCCAACGGCCACGCCGGCTTCGACCCCGCGCGCCCGCGCCTGCTGATCGACGCCGGCCCCGCACCCAGCGCCGACCCGCCGCTGCCCTGGCCCGATCCAGCCGACTGGATCGAACAGCTGCGCGCCTCGCCCTGGATCGCGCAGCCCGACGATCCGCTCGCCACCTCGGCCACCGATGCGCCGCTGGTGTTCGAACACACCGGCGAGGGCACCGGCCTGCTCTACCTGCGCCGCTACCGCGAGTACGAGGCGCGCCTGGCCGCCGGCCTGCGCCGCATCGCCGCGCAGCCACCGCTCACCGACGCCCCCGGCCGCGTGCGTGAGGCGTTCGCCGCGCTGTTCCCGCACGCCGCCCAGGGCGAGGACCGCCAGGCCCGCGCCGCCGCGCTGGCCCTGCGCCGCGCCCTGCTGCTGGTCACCGGCGGCCCCGGCACCGGCAAGACCACCACCATCGCCCGCCTGCTGGTGCTGCGCATCGCCTTGGCCGCCGCTTCGGGCGCGCCGCCGCCGCGCATCGCCCTTGCCGCGCCCACCGGCCGCGCCGCCGAGCGCATGGCCGAAAGCCTGCGCCGCGCGGTGGCCGCGATGCTGGCCACCGGCATCGACCCGGCCCTGTGCGCCGCGCTGCCCGACACCGCCAGCACCCTGCACCGCCTGCTCGGCGTCATCCCGGATAGCCCCGACTTCCGCCACACGCCCGACAACCCGCTGCCGCTGGACGTGCTGGTGGTGGACGAGGCCTCCATGGTCGACCTGCCGCTGATGTGCAAGCTGGTCGAGGCCGTGGCCGACGGCACCCAGCTCATCGCGCTGGGCGACGCCGACCAGCTGCCCTCGGTCGAGGCCGGCGACGTGCTGGCCGCCATCCTCGCCGCCGCCGGCGCGGGCGACGCCCTGCGCGAGGACGACGCGCGCGCGCTGCAGCCGCTGCTCGGCCCCGGCACGCCCATCGATGCCGACGCCACCGGCCTGCGCGGCCATCGCGTGCAGCTGCGTCGCGGATACCGCCAGGACGCGGACTTCGACCTCGCCCCGCTGGCCGAAGCCGCGCGCAGCGGCGAGGCCGACACCGCGCTGGCCCTGCTGCGCGGCGGCGGGCTGCAGGGCGTGCACTTCCACGAAGACGTGCTGGACCCGTTCGAGGTGCAGCGCGAGGCCCTGCTGGCGCACTGGCGCAGCCTGGCCGACGCCCCCGACCCGGCCACCGCCCTGGCCCGCGCCCAGCGCCTGCGTCTGCTCACCGCCGTGCGCGAAGGCCCGCAGGGCGCGCGCGGCCTCAACGCCCGCATCGAAGAACTGCTCTCCGGCCGCCGCACCGGCCCCACCCCGGCCTGGTTCCACGGCCGCCTGCTGCTGATCACCCAGAACAGCTACCGCCACCGCCTGTTCAACGGCGACATCGGCATCTGCCTGCGCAGCGAAGTTAGCTCGTTCTCCGAGTCTGGCGAAGCAAGCCCATCTGCCGCACAAGACGGCACCCTGATGGCCTGGTTCCCCGGCGACGCACCTGGCGAAGTGCGCGCCTTCCACCCCGCCACACTGCCCGCCCACGACAGCGCCTTCGCCATGACCGTGCACAAGGCACAAGGCAGCGAATTCGACGAAGTCTGGCTACAGCTCCCCCGCAACGACAGCCGCGTCCTCTCGCGCGAACTGATCTACACCGCCATCACCCGCGCCCGCACCCGCCTGCACATCGCCGGCAGCGCCCAGGTCCTGCGCGACGCCCTGGCCCGCCACGCCGAGCGGATGTCGGGATTGGCGTGGCGGTTGGGAGGTCAGGAGAATGCGATGGAACCCGCGCGCGCCGAGGATGCGGCCACACCGATCCAGGGCGACTTGTTCTGACGCAAATAGGAGACACAATGAGCCAGGAAGATCAGGACGCGCCGCAGTCGGAGCTGATCCTCTACCGCACGGAGGACGCAAAGACGCGCATCCAGGTTCGGCTGGAAGGCGAATCTGTTTGGCTAACGCAACGGCAGCTGGCAGAGCTTTTTAAGGTGTCTGTTCCGACCGTCAACGAGCATCTGGCGGGGATCTACGCCGAGGGCGAGCTCAATCCTGAACGAACTATTCGGAAATTCCGAATAGTTCAAATGGAGGGCGAGCGCCAAGTAAAGCGCGTGACCGATCACTACCATCTCGACGCCATCCTCGCCGTCGGCTATCGCGTCCGGTCCGCCCGGGGCACACAGTTCCGCCAGTGGGCCACCGAGCGCCTCTCCAGCTATCTGGTCAAAGGTTTCGCCTTGGACAGCGAGCGTCTCAAGCGCGGCCCGGACGACGGTTACTTCGAAGAGTTGCTGGAGAAGATTCGGGACATCCGCTCCTCGGAGAAGATGTTCTGGCGCAAGGTGCTGGATATCTACGCGACCAGCGTCGATTACGATCCGAGAGCCGAAGCCAGTCAGCGCTTCTTCGCCACCGTGCAGAACAAGATGCACTGGGCGGCGCACGGACACACCGCCGCGGAGCTGATCCTGGCGCGTGCCGATGGCGACAAGCCACAGGCCGGCATGACCAACTGGGTCGGCAGCGCGCCGCGCGGCGCAGACGCGGTGGTGGCCAAGAGCTATCTGCAGGCCGATGAACTGGAAGCGCTCAACCGCATCGGACCGCCTATCTGGAATTCGCGGAGCTACAGGCGTTCAACCGCAAACCGATGACCATGGCCGACTGGATCGCCAAGCTCGATGACCTTCTGCGTCTGAGCGATCGCGCGGTCCTGACGCACGCAGGCAGCGTCAGCAGTGAACAGGCGCTGGAACATGGCAAGGCGCAGTTCGCCAGGTTTAAGCGACACCAGCTGAACCAGTCTTCGCCCGTCGAGCGCGACTTCGATGCGGCGACACGGGATTTGAAACAGATCGAGCAAGCACGCAAGCAGCCTGTGCGTGGCACGAAGCCCGGCCCCGGTCGGAAGAAGCGTTAGCGAGTCACCGCAGGCGCCGCCCATCGCGGTTGTATACCGTTGCGCATCAAGTCGACGCCTGCTAGCACTCATCCCCGTAAAGGCGGGGATCTCGTGGCTCTCGAAAGGAACTTACCGCGCGAGTGCGCCGTGGTGGGGCTGCTCCATCAAGCGCGAATGGGCTTCTTGAGTTGGCGCCTGCATGGCCTGCTGGTTGGCGATTTCAAGCCTGTGCAGATGGTCGGCCAAGGGCTGCTTGATCGCTTCGCCCTTGTCGATGTGGACGCGCATGACGTCCTGATCGTTTCCCGGATTCTTCCAGACCGCAAACAGGTTGCCGTTGGCCGGATTGGCGACTACCTCCTGGATCCCCGGCAGACGGCCCTGCTTGGCTTCTACCGCGAGCGCACCCGCCATCCGTTCCTTGTCCTGCTGGTTCATGTAGACGCCTGCCTCGGGACCAAGCCTGTCCAGCCCTGCGAGCGCCTGCCTGAAATACGGGTCGTTGCGCAGCTGGGCCTCGCGATCGGCATCCAGGGCGGGGTGCCCGGCGCTGGAGACACGGCCTGAATTGCCAAGCCCAGGCACGACCGGCTTGATCGACTCATCCAGCTGCCGACCCGATGCGGGCGCCCAATGACCAGTGAATCCATCCTGCCTGGGCTCCGGCAGCTTTGCGTCCCGCAGCACGCTGTCTGCGAGCGTGTTGGAGTTCTGCTCCAGCGGGTCGTAAGGGTATCTGTCGTCCTTGCTCCTGGCGTTGGCGATCATCTGCTGCCAGGTCTTGGACAAGTCCGGACCGTGCGCGATGCCCTCCCGATACTGCTTCTGGCCCACCGCGTTGGGGTTGGCGGGATGGTCGGGATTTGTCCTGTCGTAGGGAAGGTTGGCCTCGACGTGCATCCTTCCATAGGGCAGGCCGGGCTGAGGATCCCCCGTCCATCCACTGATGGTGTGCTGGTGACCCTGCTTGTCCGTGTAGAGCAGGAACTTGTGGTGATAGTCCTTGCCCAACTGCGACCCGATGTTGCGGTACCCGACCTCGATCTTCTCGTCCATGAGGCGCTCCAGGATCCCTATTGGTTCTTGAGGTGCAGCGCTTCGATCCCGGACACCTTGCCATCCGCATCCAGGTGGAAGGTGATCACGACAGAGCGCGCATCCGGATCCAGCATGGCCTGACCATGGTTGTCGCGTACCACCAGTTTGTCCGCCGTGTCCTCGACCACCTTCGAGGTGGAGGAGCTTGCGAACGCATCAACGACGGTGGCCTTGTCGATGCCGACGGGGAAATGCCTGCGCACGATGTCGCTGACATCCAACTGTTCGAACCGGACAGGTTTCCGGGACGCGTAGATCTCTTCCAGCATGGGACCAACTCCTGATTTCATGGAGGCTTCCTGTGTCGCCGCGCGATGCGCCGTGCCCGTATTGGTGCAGGATGCAAGCGGCAGGGCCGCGGCGGCAATCAAAGCCATCGATGCAGTCCAGCCG
The DNA here is from genome assembly GCF_030322905.1 of Pseudoxanthomonas winnipegensis. Classification (NCBI taxonomy): domain Bacteria; kingdom Pseudomonadati; phylum Pseudomonadota; class Gammaproteobacteria; order Lysobacterales; family Lysobacteraceae; genus Pseudoxanthomonas; species Pseudoxanthomonas winnipegensis. The sequence continues at coordinate 141,301 of NZ_CP095475.1, forward strand.
CAAGGCGTGAAGCGTGGCATGGCGATCTTCCTTTTCCTGAGGTCCACCGCATGGAGCGAGCGCCATGGCGTCTGACGGTCCCGGACGACGCCGGTGGAGCGTGTCCGGCTTCCATGCGAGGACCACAGCGTACCCCTGATCCGGTCGGCTGAGCCCGCGTTTGGGGGGGCCAGCCTTTCACATCACTTGGTTTCGACGCGGCGGTACTGATCGCTGCCGGTGTTGAGGTGGCCGTTGGCCTCATCGATGGCGAAGGTGACCGTCTCGCCGTCGTTGTTCACCTGCAGCGCGCCGTCCTTGTAGATGGCCGGGTAGCTGTCGGTCTGGGGCTTGCGGCTGAAGAACTTCGGCGTGGTGCTGCGGACCATGAAGGCCTCGCCGCTGCGCTCGATGTCCATCGTCTCGTCCTGCGTCTGCACGTTGACCCAGTGGCCCACGAACTTCTCGCCCTCCCCCCTGGCGCAGCCGGACACCAGCAACGCCGTGGCCAGTGCGGCACCCATCCACTTCATCATCGTGTGTACTCCGTCAGTTGAGCTGGCGGGGAGGATGCCGGGCAGGGGATGCAGAGTAGGTCAAGGATGTAGATCCGGGTGGTAGCAGGGGTCAGTGTGCCTTGCGAAGAAACTGCACTCTGACCCCTGTTTCCGGTCAGCTATGACCTGTGGCGCTTCAAGCCGTTCGGTTGGCTCTACGCGTTGCTGGTGGTGCTGGCGATGATCGGGTTGGGTCAGGCTGTGACCGGGGTTCAGTTCCGGGAGCTGGCCGCGCAATGGGATGCCCGCAAGGGTTGGCAGGGCGGCGTCCGGGCATGACGATCCTGGCGGTGTTTTCTGCCATGCTGTTCGGCATTCTCGCGGCCGGCGTCATGTCGGGCGCGCTGTAGCCGAACCACCATCCGTCCGGCCGGCCGCCTTGCGGCACGGCGCAACCGGGGGATCTGCGATCAGGGGCCCGATGAGCTTGTCCACGCCACAGCGCGGTGTTGCCTTCGGGATGGCGTCGGCCCTGGTGCTGGCGGCGGTCGGGCTGGGCGCGGCGCTCGCCATGCCGGGCGCGTGGGCGGAGGACGCGCTGGAGGGGCGTTTGCACTTGGTCGCATTTGCGGCGCTGGCGCCTGCCCTGGCGCTGGCCTTCTGCATCGCGCGGCTGGCAGCCCATCGCTTCCATACGCCGGCCGACCTGGATGGCAGTGGCATGACCGAAGGCACCCGCCAGGCGCGGTTGCTCCAGGCGTTGCTGCAGAACACGCTGGAGCAGCTGGCCCTGGCCGTGCCCGTCTACGCCGCGTGGGGGGCGCTGGCGCCTGCGCGCTGGCTCGGAGTGTTGCCCGTGGCGGCGGGGATGTTCCTGCTGGGGCGGGCGTTGTTCTTCGTCGGGTACGCGCGGGGCGCGCGCGGCCGGGCGTTCGGTTTCGCGCTGACGTTCTACCCCACCGTCCTGCTGCTGCTCGGCGCCGCGGTGTTCGCGGTGCGCGTGTTCGGCAGCCTATGAGGCCTCCACGCCGATGGGGGCGTGCCCGTCGGCTTCCTCCATGCGCAGACGCCCATGCTGGAGCTCGTCCTCTTCCTCACTCTCAGCGTCCTGGCCGTCCGTGCGTGCATCGCGTCGTGGTGAGCCTGGTGGCCCCGCCAGCCTGACGGTCCCCCGCTGCCCGGTGCCGGCCCAGCAGCCCAGGGCGCCCGGTACCTTGGGGAGTGCGTGCCCCGGCGCAGGGGGAAAATAGGGTCAGAGTGCAGCTTTTGGGCGCTTGCGGCGCTCATTCCGTCTCCCGGCACTTCGGGAACTGATAAGAGGCGGCAGGGAAATCACGAGCTAGCGTGCCTTTCGAACGAGCTAGCGTGCCTTTCACAAGAGCGCGCCAACAGCTAGCGGCAAAGCCGCTAGGATGAAGCCCGGACTCTAAAGAGCCCCGCTACTGAAAGCGGGGGACGTCGATAGAAAATTGGGGTGGGGCGGGATTTATCAGAAAGTGCACTCTGACCCCTGTGCTAGTTGAGCTGGCGGCGAGGATGTCGGGTGGGGGATGCAGGGGAGGCCAAGATATAGAGCGGAGCTGCGGTGAGGGTCGAGCGCGCTCTGTGGAGAAACTGCCCTCTCTGCTCTGTCCTAACATGTTAATCCAGTACCCGATGAGTCTCTCGCATCCACCTTGGCATAGCGCACACCGGCGACGACAGGGCGATGCGGCTCCGCATCCTCCTTATCATGGCGAGCCCTTTATGCTTGAGCTAGTGGCCAATACAGCTTATAAACGATTGGTCAAATCCGAGTCATCTTGAAACAAGATGGAGATTGAAAAGGACGAACCCATCTGGCGTCAGTTTAAGACAACTTGTCACGCAATATGAAACAAGTTATAGCAACTCAAAAGTGGATTGCCAATTCATATCTCTCCAATGGAAAGGAGCTCGCATGTACGAAGACTCAATAATGAAAAGCTCTTTGCTGTATCGCAAGGCTTTTGAAGCACGACCCCAAGATTCAGAGGCAGCTTCGAGATTCGCCATCGCTTTGAGTCAATTTAGAGATAAAGTAAGGACTTTGGTCTCACATGTTCAGGAAGACATGCGAGGCTACACAGTACACGATATTTCGCACCTAGATGCACTGTGGGAAATGGCATCGCTCATCGCTCCGGATGTAGAGATAAATCCAGCTGAAGGGTTCGTTTTAGGCGGTGCTATCCTTTTACACGATGCCGGCATGACATTGGCCGCGTACGAAAAAGGGTGGGAAGACCTTATGGTCCTGCCGGCGTATGCAGACGCCTTAGCTTTTTACGAGGGTCGGGATCATCTGCAAAATTCCGAGGCAGAACGACTTGCGCGCGTTGACGCGCTGAGGGTTATGCACGCAGAGCGTGCCAGCATTTTAGCTACGCAAAGGTGGCGAATTCCTAATTCATCTGAGTCAATTGGTTTGATTGACAATTCTGAGCTTGAAGCACATTACGGTGAAACGATCGGAAGAGTTGCAGCAAGCCATCATTGGCCGCATTCAAAATTATTAGAGGATTTCTCGGAAGGACTGGGAGCAATCAGTGGTTGCCCGATCGAATGGAAAGTGGATGTGCTTAAGGTCGCATTGCTATTGCGCTGCGCTGACGCGGCACATATAGATCATCGAAGGGCTCCATTGATGGCATATGCAATACAAAATCCCGCCGGTTTATCAGGAGAACACTGGAACTTTCAGAGCCGACTAGCCAAACCGCAAGTTAATGAAATGGCAATTGTCTATACGAGTACCAAAGCCTTCGAAGCCAAGGAAGCTGATGCGTGGTATTTAGCATTCGACGCAGTGAGAATGATTGATGGCGAACTTAGATCAGCAGATGAAATTAACGTCAGGCGCGGGGCCAATAGGTTCAGCGTCAATAGTGTTCGCGGAGCAGATTCACCTGAATCGTTGTCGCAGTATATAAGAGTAAATGGCTGGCGACCACTCGCAGTGAATCTTAGGGTTACGGATGTTGCAAAACTAGCAAGCACTGTCGGTGGCTCAGACCTATATAATTATGAGTACGCGACGCTTAGAGAATTAATTCAGAATTCTGCAGATGCTATCGAGGCTAGAATTGCGGTGGATAAAGATTTTTCCGTCGGTGATGCGCGGATACTAGTTTCGATAGATGAAAGCGATTCTCAGCGCAGCATAACTGTCTCTGACAACGGCGTGGGTATGTCGGAGCGAACATTAACTAGTGCTCTTCTTGATTTTGGCTCCTCATTCTGGCGATCGGCAGAGGCAAGGCAAGAGATGCCGGGAATAGGTAAGGCGCTAACAAAGATGCGTGGCCGATACGGCATCGGATTTTTCTCAGTCTTCATGTGGGCTAATGATGTGAAGGTGGCCTCTCGGCGGTTCAGAGATAACATAGCTTCAACTAGAATCCTCGAATTCAAAGAGGGTTTGAACTCAAGGCCTTTAATAAGATTGGCAAGTGAAAACGAAACCTCCACGCGTTGGCACACACAAATCACCCTAAATCTAAGGCCGGATCTATTTAAGGCCACCACAAAGCGTCGTCTTTCCAGTCAATTTCGATTTTTTGAACAGAGAGGTCGGCATAAGCAAGGCCCCGGATCAGAGGATTTTTGGGTGGACATGGTGAAGGAGATCGGTGGACTTTTGCCATTTACATTAGAAGTCGAATATGGACAAGTTCGCAAGCGGGTTAGTGTTTCTGATTGGGCTTCGATAAGCGGCGAAGATTTGACTTCGCTTTTTACCCCGATGTTCTTTCCTCGGGACGAAGTTGCTAAGAAATTTAGTTCTGGGATGACCGACATCTCAGAAAACGGCCAGACGATCGGCCGGGCCTTTTTAATGCCTTTAGAGGATGATTCTAAGTATTCTGCAAAAGGAAGCCTTGTTGTATATGACAAGGGAATTTTTGTGGGCGTGAGTGGCATGCAGCCAGCTTATGGCTTCTTAGATCGAGAAACGACCAATGCAGCCCGCGACAGGTTTGATGACTTCCTACTTACGCAAGACAAAGAATGGGTTAGGGGGGCGTCGATTAAAGCATTCGGCATCTGCGAGAACGAGGCAGAAACTCTTGCCGTGCAGCGGGCGCTCGCAATTATTTCCGCACCAGACGAGACCAAACCGCTCTTCATATTTCAAAGGACGGTCTGCTCATACTCTGAGCTTATGGAGAAGGTCTCGAAAACAAAAAGCATTCGAATTCGACTAAAGCAGGAAGGAAGTGACGAGTTCGAATTCGGTGCAACGAAGCATTTGGACCCGATATACGCACTTCGTCTCGACGAAGAACGACTATTTTCCCTAATAGATATCGATGGTACTTTGGATAGGAGCGAAGATTTTGAAAAGTTCTGGAAACATAAGCAGTGCTTACTAGCCAAGCTGATTCGGGATGTCGCGAACGCAATTGGAGCCGGAGCTTCGGTTAATTTTAAGCTAAGCGAGGACGAGGGATACAGGAAAGATCACATAGAAATTAAGATTACGGGGAATTAGTGACGTGGATTCTTCACAATTAACCAAGCGGCAACTTCTAGGGCTAAGTCTGCCAGCAGTAATATTGGCCAAGCTTCGGCGGCGGAAAATTTCGACACATCGAAGAGGGTCAGAGCGCGCTTTCCGACTGCTGCTTGTCGCGCTTCGTCAGCAACGGGCGGACGGCCAGAATCAGCAGACTCACGCCTGCGATCAGCTGTACCGTGAATCCAAGGGATTGTCCGACCGCGTAGCCGTTGACCCAGGGCGTGGCATCCGTCGCAGGCAGCAATGTGGGCATCGTCTCGAGCAGGTGGCTGACGCCGCGGATCAGGAAAGCGGCGCCCAGGGCTCCGTGCAGTAGCGGATAGGTCGAAGGATATGGTGGAGTTCCGTGTGAGAAGCGGGATCAGGGGTACTCGGGCGGCGCCCTGCATTTGGGGAATTGGCTGCAGCCGAGGAAGGGTTCGCGGGTACGGCGATGAGCAGACGGAGCGGTTAAGAAGTCGCGACTACGAAGATATGCCGTGAGCAATCAAGCGCGGCGCGTCACCAAAAGCCAGCTGTGGTCAGCCGGCCAGCGCTCGCTCGAACTTCGAAACGAATGCCTTGAGAGAGGTTCCACAGGCGGTGCAGAAATCACGCAGTTGCAGCAGATCCATCCGCCGCTCACCGCGTTCGACATCGCTTACGTAGGACTGGGGACGGCCCAGCGCGGCGCTCAGGCCCACTTGCGTCAGCCCTGCAGCCAACCGGATATCGCGCAGCTGTTGAAGCAGGACTGCGTACTCCGCTTTATGGATCGACTTGGTGGACATGGCGGGGGAAAGTCGCGCGGGAGCAACGACGCTATATCCCCTTTTCAAATATCCGAAAAACGGATAAGTTCGACTCACGGACGCTCTGTCCGCCCTGTCGAGGAAGGATGCCGTGACAACTTCTAAGGCCTTGAAAAAGTCCGCAAAGGCCCGGGCCAAGGCCGCCGCGCCGCCCAGCGCGAGCTACGCGTTCGGCGCGACACAGGCGCAGATCGATCGGTTCCATCAGCTGCTGCGCACGATCAGCGCGCACAGCGACATGGTGGCGGTGTGCGCGGGCGCGCAGTTGGACGACGCCAGCCTGGGCACGTTGGGGGAGAGCATCTTCCATGCGGCGCACGAGGTGCGGGTGCTGGTCGATACGATCTACGCGCAGCGGCTGCGGGGCGGGGAGCCGCTGTCGGCTTCGGCGCTCGTGGGTTCCGCTCCGCCCCCGTAAGCGGCGGGCGGCGCAAAGAGGGGCAGCGCCGGCGTCGGCCAGCCGTCCCGGATGAGGAAGGTCACGGATGAGCGGGCCCGCAATCCCGCGTAGCATCGGCGGCAGCACCGCGCCGCTGAAGCGCGGGGCACCTTGCGATCCGCCCGCCTCGCCGCTTTCTGTTCTGGTGGGGGTGGGGCTGGTCCGCAAGGCCAGGTGATCTCACCTGCCGGCGCCAGGAAACCAAGCGCCGGCAGCACCGCGAACGGGAGTCGCGCGATGGCATGGGAAGGCGGGCGGAGCGGGCGAGGGATCTCGGTGGCGGCCTCCGCGGCCGTCGTGCTGGCCCTGGGCTGGCTAGGCATCGGCTTTCTGCATGCGGCGTATCTCAAGTACGCCGCGCTGGATTCGCCGGCGTACGCGATGTTCCTGCTGCGGCGGGGCTGGCTGTGGTGCCATCTGGCCGGTGGCGGGCTGGGCGTGGTGCTGGGCTTGGTGCAACTGCTGACCCAGCGCTGGCCGCGGCTGTGGCGCGTGCATCGCGTGTCGGGCCGCGTGTACTTCGCCGCGATGCTGGTGGCCATGGTCGGCGCGGTCGGCCTGATCGCGACCTCGCCGGCCCCGACGGGCATCCGCGTGGCCTTCAGTTCCACCTTGCTGGCGTGGCTGGTCACCGGCGGTGCGGGCCTGGTGGCGATCCTGCGTCGCAACGTGGCCGCGCATCGCCGCTGGATGCTGGGTGCGTATCTGGTCACGCTGGCCCCGGCGGTGTTCCGGCTGTCGCTTGCGGGCGTGGTGGCGCAGGGCCTGGCGCCATCGCCGGACCTGATCGCCTGGATGCTGTGGGGCAGCTGGGCGGTGCCGCTGTTGCTGTATGCGCTGTGGCGCAAGCTGGCCGGCGTGTCGCATCGCGGGTCATGGGCGGAGGGCGCCGCGCTGCGCCATGACCGCGCGTAGCGCAGGCGTTTGGCAAGCGCATCCACTGGGCAGCCTTGTCAGGTCGACGGCGTGCCCTGTCCAGCGCGGATATCGGCATGTTCGATGGACACGGCGCTGATCGCGCCGCGGGTCTGACGCTGCTGGCTTGAACTCCAATTCATCCGCCTGCTGAGGGATAAAAGCCTTGGCGCAGGGAAGGTTAGAGGCAATGCCTAGGTGGTCAGGGCGACGGATTGCCCGCCCCAAGCCGCGCCACCACGCGCCAGAACGCGTCGGCATCTTCCGGGGGCACCGCGTCGATCAGGGCGCGCCGCACGGCGTCGGCGTGGACGCGGCGGGCGGCGCGGACGGCGTCGCGTCCGTCGGCGGTGGCGACGACCTGCCAGTTGGCGGTCGAGCCTTCGCGGCGCAGCAGCCCGCGCGTTTCCATGCGGCTCAGTTGACGCGAGAGCCGGCTGCGTTCCCAGCCCAGATCATCGGACAGGCGCTGCTGGCGGATCTGGCCCGCGGGCGTTTCGACCACGCGCGTCAGCACGGAAAAGTCCGCCGCCGACAGGCCCGTGTGTGCGGTGATCTCCGCGACGACCGCGGCCATCACGGCCTCGGTGGCGCGCTTCCAGGCGATCCATCGCTGCATGTCCTGTTCCGAAAGCCTGCTCATGCGCATCTCCACCTTGTTGACATGGCAACAATAGCGGACGCATGCTGTTGACATGACAACACAACGCACAGTGCTTATCACGGGCGGCACGTCCGGCATCGGCCTGGGGCTGGCCAAGCGCTATGCCCAAGGCGGCGCGCGGGTGGTGATCACCGGCCGCTTCGCCGAGCGCCTGGAGCAGGCGCGGGCCGAGTTGCCCGGCTGCGTGACCATCGCCGGCGACCTGGCGCGCGCCGACGCGCGCGAGCGCCTGGCCGACCGCATCGCCTCCGAGCTGGGCGGCCTGGATGTGCTGGTGAACAATGCCGGCATCCAGCGTCGGGTCGACATCGCCCACGACACCGCGGCCTGGCCCGAGCGTCAGGCGGAGATCGATCTGCTGTTCTGCGCGCCGATCCACCTGGGCTCGCTGCTGGTCCCGCTGCTGCGCGAGGCCCGCCAGGGTGGGCAGCTGGTCAACGTCACTTCAGGCGGCGCCTTCAATCCGCAGACCTTCGCGCCGGGCTACAGCGCGGCCAAGGCGGCGTTGCACAGCTACACGATGAATCTGCGCCGGGCCCTGTCCGGGACCGGCGTGACGGTCACCGAGCTGATTCCGCCGGCGGTGGCCACCGCCCTGGCGGGGCCGGGACAGGCGCACGGCGCGGATCTGGACGCGTTCTGCGATGCGGTGTTCCCGCGCATCGAGCGCGGCGAGGCCGAGGTCGGGTTCGGGCCCACCGACACGGCGGAGTTCCGCGAGCGTCTGTCCGCCGAGCATGCGCGGTTCGAGGCGTTCGCCCGACGCAACGGTTAGGCGCTCGGGTCGGCGCGTCATGCGGGCGTCGGGCCCGATCGTCTGCTGAAACACGATTGGCGCGGCGGTGCCTGGTGGTCGATGTTCCACAGGTGCCATGTCGGCATCGGCGCTCGTGAGATTGCGCTCCGCCCCGCAAGCGCCGGCTGCATCGAGGGTGCAGTGCCAGCCTCGGCGATCCGGCCGGGGCGGGAAAGGACATGGACGAGCGGGCCTGCAGTCCCGCGTCGCATCGGCAGCAGCACCGCGGCCTCGATGGCGCCGCGGGTGTAACGCTACTAGCCCGAATTGTTGTCGGGCATCATCAGCACCAGCGGCGTACACGCGCTGGCGGAACAGCCAAAGGTGCGTACCACGTTGCCACGGGTCCACGTCGCGGTGGCGGCGGCATTGATCGCATAGGACCAGGTCTTGCCGTCCGCCTGCAGCTGGCCGCTGATGGTGCAGGGCAGGGCGTAGAACGCATCCCCCGTGCCGTCCGGATACTCGCGGCTGGCGCCGAAGAAGCGCGCGACGCCTTCGCGATCCAGCTTCCATGCCTTGCAAGCCGCTTCCAGTCCCGGATCCGCTGCACGTCCCGCATCCGGCACGTAGACCGACGTGCCCACGCTCAGCACTTGGACGTTGCCGCTGCCTGCAGCGGCCGGCGCCGCGCCGGTGTCAGCGGGTCGGGCCTGCGGGCTGTTGCACGCCGCCAGCAGCGGCAGCGCCAGGCACGTACAGGCCATCGCCCTCGCCCGCAGTCTTGTAGGAAATGGTGTCGTGCTTGTAGATGTCATGGTTGTCCAATCCATACTGCTGCTGCAGCACGCCGACCAGACGATTGATCGAGGCGGTCTGCTCGGCGGTCGGCGCGTCCCAGGTCTTGGTCGTCGCGTTGTAGGCGCCCACGACCTCGATCCCGATGCTGTCGCTGTTGTTGGGATAGCGGATGGGATAGGGGTTCGCGTTCTCGTGGCTGTTGATGGCCGTGGGCTTGAAGCCGGTCTGCGCGTGCCAGGTCTTGTCGGGCTCGATCAGCGTGCCTTCCTCGGCCCCGCGCGAGCGGATCTTGCCCACGTGCCAGGTCTGGTGGTCCAGGCTCGCGGTCTGATAGATGGTGCCGTCCTTGTCGATCAGGAAGTGCGCGCCGGCAGGCTGGCCGCCGGCGTTGTAGCCATCCAGCGTGCTTTTTGCCGTAGAGGATTCGGTGCGGTGCATCACGATGGCTTCCGGCGAGGTCAGCGCGCCATGTTCGAGCGCGGTGACGCGCGCATTGCGGATCTCCGGGGCCGTGAGCATGCCGTCCTTGTCGACCTGGGAGGCAGGCAATGCGAAGGGTCGCAGGCTGTCCGCCGCTGGCGTCTGCGCGCTCGAGGTCGGCGCGCTGGCCCGCATGGGGTCCGCCCCATAAGGCGGTGTGTAGGTGGCGAAGACGGAAGGGACCTTCGCGGACGGATCGCCAAGCACCACCTGGCTGATCTGCTCCGGGAAGCGCGGATCGGCCTTGACCTGCGCATAGAGTGCGGCGGCGACGTTGGCGTTCTGGTCGCCCTGCCAGCGGTGCAGTCCCTCGACGCCCCGCAGGAGTTGCTGATACAGCGCGTGGTCGGGATGGGAGGGGTCGCTGGGCATCCGGTTCGGATCCGCCATGTCAGCTCCTTTGCATGGTGGGGTGCGTCCCCTCTCGATACTAGCGCACGGGATCGAGCCCTCCGTTTTGTCCGGCGGCTAAATCGAGATGCGCATCCCTGATTCGCCGCGGTGCGATGCGGCGCGGCGGGCCTGGCGCCGTCGGTGGCGACCGGCGCGCCGCGCAAGCGCTCGTGGCTGATGGCCTGCCGAATCCGCTGCCTGCGAGGCGTGTCGGCGACCTGGCGGCCGCTCGCGACATCAGGCCTCGGAGGGCGTCGCGCTGCGCACGTATCGCTCCACCGGCTTGCCATGCAGCTCGGTGTTGCCGTCGAAGCGCAGGCCCAGGCGCTCGGCCACGCGCCGCGAGGCGATGTTGCCGGGGTCGATGAGGGCGTGGACCTGCGGCTCGCGGCGGGTCTGGAAGGCGTAGTCGAGGACGGCTGCGGCGGCTTCGCCGGCCAGGCCCTGGCCCCAGAACGGGCGGTAGATGCTCCAGCCCAGTTCCAGGCCGTTGTGGCCCTCGCGCAGGAAGGCGCCGACATGGCCGGCCGGCTCGCCGCCCTCGCGCAGCGTCACCGACCACCAGCCGGCGCCGTACAGCTGCCACATGCCCACGTGCGAGCAGAAGAAGCGCCAGGCGGTGGGGCGGTCGACCACGCCGAGGAACTCGGCGCTGATCGGGTCGGACAGGTGCCGGGCGAAGGGCTCGAAATCGCTGGCGCGGTATTCGCGCAGGATCAGCCGCGGCGTCTCCAGCAGGGGAACGGTCGCGGCGGAGGTGGGCGTGGCAGGCGACATGGAAGCGGGCCGATCAGGCAGGTGAGAAGCCGTATTGGGCCAGTCGGTGTCGATCCGGTGCAAGGTGGTGCGCGGTGCCGGGGTCTTGCGCATGCGCGATCGAGGGCCTGCTCGCTTTCTCATCAGGCGAGGCGTTCGATGCTCTGCACTCGTGCGCGAATCACGTGAGTGGGTGTCGAAGCGAAGGCGCCGGCACCCCCACCTTCGGCCTGCCTCAGGCCATCGGCCAACGCCTAAGCGCATATCCGATCATCCGCTTGAGCCCACCCGCCCAACCTCAGCGATACGGCCCCGGCCCCTTCCACACCAGCTCGCCGCGGTGATACACGCGCTGCATGTTGATGATGTCGCGCGAGTCGCCGATGCCCTTGAGCTCGGGCGAATCCGGCGGTAGCGCGCGGCACGGGCCGGAGCCGTTGCGCAGCACGATCTCCAGCGGGCACACCATCAGGTATTCGGTGCCGGGCAGGGGGATGAAGAACTCCTTCATGCCCTGCGCCATCCAGGTGCGCACGCGTTCTTCCACGCGCGGTTCGTAATAGGCCTGGTAGCCGCCGACGGACAGGCTCGCACCATCCATGCCGCTGTCGCGGCCGCGGCCCTGGTTGAGCGCCGGGCTGTCGTCGAAGCCGGCGTTCTCCGGCGCGCTGTCCTGGGCGATGTAGCCGGGCGGGTGGCCCCAGTTGGGCGAGCGGCGGTCGGTCGGCGGCGGGTTGGCCGGCGGGCGCGTGGACGCTTGGGGCGGGGTCTGCGCCGGCGTGGGCACGGGCGGGCTGGGCGTGGCGCTGGGCGCTGGCGTGGTGTCGGCCTCGGTCAGCAGCGGGTCGGCCGCGTGGTCCACGCGCGTGGTCTGCAGGCGCGAGGCCGGCGGCGGCTTGCGCGCGACCTTCGGCTTGGGCGGGACCGGTGTGGGCGGGGTGGGCTGGCGCGAGGGCGGCGGGCTGGGCGGGGCCGGATCGGCCGGCGCGGTGCTCTCGCCGATGAAGTCCACCCGCGTGCGGCCGCCGGCCGGCGCGCCCTGGGTGGTCTGCACCACCGGCACGTCGGCATGCAGCAGCACCCACAGCATCAGCAGGTGCAGCAGCAGGCTCAGCAGCGCGCCGACCCAGGGGTCGACGCGGTCGTTCCAGGGCCGGGTCCGCGCACGCGCGAGGTTCGACGCGTCGCTCATGCCGTCGGTGCGTCGAGGGGGCGGGACTTCATGGCGCTCTGGTGCGTGCGGCGGTGGGGTGTGCGCATCGTAGCGCGCCGGCGCGCGGCTTCCGTGGCAGGCGTTGACGCAAGATCGCGCGGGTCGGGGCGGGCGCGGGCGGCGCAATGGCGTTCGCGCCGGGCTGCCCGGCGCGCTTCGGGAGCCGGGCGTGGCGCGGCACGGCGGGGCCAAGACACGCTCTGGACGCGCAGTGTGCGATCCACGTATACGACAGCCGTTGGATCGATGCGAACCCGGCGCGGAACGGCCCGGGTGTCGGGAGGAGCGGCGAGTGCAGAACGAAAGCGTGCAACACCAGGACCCCGCCAGGGGCCCCGGCCTTGGGCAAGGCGCCGACCTGGCGATGGCGCGCCTGCACGGGCTGGCCTGCGTCACCGACCGCGCCGGCGGCCTGCTGCAGCTGGGCCAGGACCTGCGGCGGCTGACCCTGGCCGATGAGGCCGAGATGCCGACCTCGCTGCTCGACCTGGTGGCGGTGCAGGGCCGGCCCGGGCTGCGCGACGCCCTGGATGCGCTGGCGTCCGACGCCGCGCCGCAGACGCTGGAGCTGCCGCTGCGCACGCCGGCCGGCCTGCGCTGGTGCGCGTTCGAGGTCAGCGCGCAGCCGGCGCTGGACGGGGGGACGCCCACCCTGCTGTGGCGGGGCACCGACATCCACCGCTACAAGCAGCGCATCGCCGAGCTGGAACGGCTGACCACGGCGCAGTCGCGCATGCTCGATGTCAGCCAGGACTGCATCAAGATCATCTCCCTGGACGGCCGCCTGCTGCACATGAACCGGGCCGGCTGCCAGGCGCTGGGCGTGGCGGCCGATTCGGGCTTCGGCATGCCGTGGTTGCCGCTGCTGCCGCAGGACGTGCATCGGCCTGGCGCGCGGGCCCTGGAGCGCGTGCGGGAGGGGCACGCCGATCGCTTCACCGGCCGTAGCGAGGTGGAGGGCGGGGCGCCGGAATACTGGGACAACCTGCTGACGCCAATGCTCGACGAGGCGAAGCAGCCCACGGCGATCCTGTGCATCTCGCGCAACATCACCGGCGAGCGGCTGGCGCTGGAGGCCGCGCGCGACAGCGAGGCGCGGCTGGTGGTCGCCGCCCAGGTCGGCGGGCTGGGCATCTGGGACTACAACGTGTCCGAGGATCACTTCGACTGCGACGAGACCTGGTGCCGGATCATGGGCCTGCCGCCGGGGCAGGCGGTGTCCACGCTGGAGGAGTTCCGGCGGCTGATCCATCCGGACGATCGCGAGCGCGCCACCCAGGTGGAGACCCTCGCCGCCGAAATGCTGACCGGCGCCAAGCAGTATTCGACGGCCTACCGCATCGTGCGCCCGGACGGCGAGGTGCGCTGGATCCGTTCGGCCGCGCGGATGGAGACCCGCGGCGGCGCCGCGCCGCGCGCGGTGGGCTTCGCGGTCGATGTCACCGATGCGATGCGCGGCGAGCACGCCCTGCGCGACGCCAACCGCCGGCTGCGGCACGAGCGCGATGTCCTCAGCCGCGAGGCGCAGGAGGACGCGCTGACCGGCGTGGCCAACCGGCGCGGCATGGACCGGCAGCTGGACGATCTGTTGGCCGGCGCGGGCGGCGCACCGGTGTGCGTGGGCATGATCGACCTGGACGACTTCAAGGCGTTCAACGACCTGCACGGCCATCTGGAAGGCGACCGCGCGCTGCGCCAGGTGGCGCAGGCGCTGGGCGATGCGGTGCGGCCCACCGATCTGGTCGCGCGCTATGGCGGCGAGGAGTTCGTCTTCGTGCTCGCCGGCACGGAGAACCCCGAGCCCTTCCTGCGTCGCGTGTTCGAGCGCGTGCATGCGCTGGGCATCGCCCACGCCGGGACCCAGGCCGGCATCCTGACCATCAGCTGCGGCTGCGTGGTCTGCCACGACGCGGCGCCGGACCAGGTCGAGACCATCCTGGCCGCCAGCGACGCCGCCCTGTACGAAGCCAAGCGCCGCGGCCGCGATCAGTACGTGATCGTGCGCCAGACGCTTGCGTCGGAGGGGTGATGGGTGCGGCTACCGTCGTTGCCGGGAAGGCGGGAACCCACGGACTTTGCTCTTCCGCTTCAACGCCCCGGTGCTCCCGCGCGAACGTCCTTGGATTCCCGCGTTGGCGGGAATGACGGATGGGGAAGATCCTGGCAGCGACGGGGTTGCGGGCCGTTCTGCCCCAGCACCGCGAAACTTCCCACCAGTGCAGCGCTTGTGGTGGGAGCCGGCATGCCGGCGATGGGGCTCTCCCGGAAAACCCCGTCGCCGCCACGGGCGGCTCCCCTGTAGAGCGGAGCTTGCTCCGCTGCTTTTCGTTCAGTTCGTGGGAAAGCCCCAGCGGAGCAAGCTCCGCTCTACAGGCAGACCGTCGCGAGATTTGAGGAAACAGTTGCTCCCGCAAGTGCAGTGACTGACAGCCGCCCGCCACTTCCTCCCATCATTCCCGCGTTCGCGGGAACGACGGGTTGGGTTTTCTCAGGAAGGAAAGTCTGATTTCTGGGTACAGCTGGGAGGGCCGAGGAAGGGGGGAAAGCCCGTCGCCACGGGCGGCTCCCCTGTAGAGCGGAGCTTGCTCCGCTGCTCTTCGTTCAGTGCCTGGGAAAGGCCCCAGCGGAGCAAGCTCCGCTCTACAGGCAGACCGTCGCGAGATTTGAGGGGACAGTTGCTCCCGCAGGTTCTTTGCGTCTTCAGCGGCCGCTCGAGCGTTCCAGCACGGTCTTGACGGCGGGGTCGTGCGCCATGGCCTGCATGAAGCGGGCCAGGTTGGGGTACTTGCGCCAGCTCTCGCCGGCCTTGTCCGACCAGCGCGCCATGACGAAGGCGTAGGCGTCGGCCACGCTGCGGCGGCCGGCGTAGACGTGGTCGGTGTCGCCGATCAGCGCGTCCAGGTGGGCCAGCACGCGCGCGATGCGTGCGGGCGCGGCATCGCGCACCGCCTGCAGCGCCGCCTCGCTGGCGTCGGTGGTGTAGCGCTCAGGGGTGAAGAAGGGCCAGAACGCCGGATGCATGTCGCCGGTCAGGAAGGCCAGCGTCTCGTTGAACACGAACTGCGCCTCGATGCCCGCGTCGGCGCCCAGCCCGGCCTCGGGATGGCGCTGGACGATGTACTGCAGGATGGCGTCGGCCTGGGTCATCGCGCGTGCGCCGCCGATGTCCAGCGCCGGCACAGTGCCCAGCGGGTTGATGGCGCGGTAGGCGTCCGCGTGCGGGTCGACCTTCACCGCCTCGTAGTCGGCACCGGCCCATTCCAGGGCGATCCAGCAGGCCAGGGCGCAGGTGCCGGGGGCGTAGTAGAGCTTCATCATGGGACTGTTCCTTGCGTATGTCCGGCGGGTGCGGGCCGCATGATTCCATGTGCCGGGTCGATCTGCTGTCGTCGGGGGCCCTGCGGCGTTGCAGGCCCGTGCGATCGAGCATGGTCGATGCGGACTCCGAGCTTCCTCCTGCCATGCCGTCCGCTCCCCCACTGTGCTGCTGGTCGGCGACGTCAAAAGCGGCAGCATCAATCGCCGCCGTACCGGTCGCCTGCGCCGGGTGAACAGTGCCGCGTTCCTACGGCTCCCGGCATTGCGCCAGGACCAGCTCGCGCAGCCAGCGATGCGCCGCGTCGCCGTGCAGGCGCGGGTGCCACATCTGCGAGACGGTGATGCCGGCCAGCGGCACCGGCAACTTGAAAGCGTGGAGCGATGTCGCGTCCGCGGTGCCCTGGCTGGCGGCATAGGAGGCGGGCACCAGCGCGATCAGATCCGAAGCGCGGGCCACGGCCACCGCGGCTGGAAAGCCGGGTACCACCGCGACGATGCGACGCCGCAGGCCGAGCCTGGCCAGGGCGTCATCGACCGGGCCGTGGTCGCGCGCATGGCGCGAGGCGACCACATGGCCATGCGCGACGTAGTCCTGTGCCGTGACCTCGCGCGGCCTGGCCAGCGGGTGTGCCGCGCGGACCACGCCGACGAAGTGGTCGCGGAACAGCGCCTGCACGCGCACTTCAGGACCCATCGCGTTCAGCACGCCGATCTCCAGATCGGCCTCGCCCTCGCGCAGCGGCGCGGCGGTCTTCTGCGGCTTGGCCGCGAAGCGCAGCTGCACGCCAGGGGCCGCGTGCGCGACGGCGGCGATCAGGCGCGGGCCGAAGGCTTCGATGAAGCCGTCGTTGGCGCGGAGGGTGAACACGCGTTGCAGCGTGGCCAGGTCGAGTGTCGTCGGCGGCGGCTGCAGGACGGCGCGCGCATCCTCGACCGCGGTGCGCGCACGGTCGCGGAGCGCCTCGGCATAGGGCGTGAGCACCATCTGCCGGCCAGCGCGCACCAGCAGCGCATCGCCGGTGGTGTCGCGCAGCCGGGTGAGCGTGCGGCTCATCGCCGAGGGGCTCAGGCCCAGCCTGCGCGCGGCGCCGGCGACGCTGCCGCTGGCCAGCAGCGCGTCCAGGGCGATCAGCAGGTTGAGGTCGGGGACGGGCATGGCGTGCGGCGGCGGGTCGGGGACGCGTGCATGCCACGCACTCTATCAATGCATGCCGTGCGTCTTCCGCATGCGTGGGGCCGCCCCTAGCCTGAGGGGACTGGCGCATGGCGCCGCACGGGAGTCGCACCATGAAACCCTCATCCAACACCGTCCTGCTGATCGGCGCTTCGCGCGGGCTTGGCTACGCGATGGTGGAGCAGTCTCTGGCGCGCGGCTGGCGGGTGATCGCCACAGCCCGCGCGCATTCCACCGAGCGCCTGGACGCGCTGTCGCGCCAGCATCCCGGGGCGTTGCGCGTGGAGACGGTGGACATCACCGAGCCGGCGCAGGTCGCCGCCCTGCGCGCACGCCTGGAAGGCGAGACGATCGACCTGCTGTTCGTCAATGCCGGCGTGGTCAACACCGATGACGACGCGATCGTGGCGAACGTGGCCACCGACGAATTCCTGCGGCTTATGCTGACCAATACCCTGAGCCCGATGCGCGTGGTCGAAGCGCTGCAGGACCTGGTGCCGCCGAGCGGCACGATCGGGCTGATGTCCTCGGGCCAGGGCAGCCTGGCCAACAACACCCGGGCCGGGCATGAGGCCTACCGGGCCAGCAAGGCGGCGCTGAACATGTGCATGCGCAGCTTCGCCGCGCGCCATGCCGAGGACCCGCGCACGCTGCTGCTGATGGCGCCGGGCTGGGTCAAGACCGACATGGGCGGGCCGGATGCGCGGCTGACCATCGAGGAGAGCATCCCGAACCTGCTCGACACCATGGAGGCGCAGCGCGGCCGTGCCGGGCTGCAGTATCTGGATTATCTGGGGCGTACGGTGCCGTGGTGAGGCAGGCGGCTCAGGCGTCGGCAGCCTTTGCGGCGGGCGGCGGGGCGCCCTGCGGGTCGTACCAGAACGGGATGAAGTAGTCGCGCTGGCGCTGCACGCCGCGCTCCCCGCCGCCGGCGTTCCACAACAGGCGCAGGTCGTGTCGGCCCGGCGCCTTACCCTCCAGATCGAGATAGCCGACCAGGCCGCGCATGCCCAGGTCGCGACGCTCCATCGGGACGAAGTCGGTCAGCGCGACCGGCCGGCCGTCCAGCGTCACGGTCCAGATCTTCGCCAGGCAGGCGACGGCCTGATCGGCGGCGACGCGGCCCTGGGCCGCATTGCGGCCGTGCGCCAGGGTTGGACAGGCCTGCTCGGCGCGCGGATTGTCCAGGCGCGGGCGATGCGGGATGAACACCCGCAGCCGCCCCTCCTCGATCCGGTCGGAGGGAATCATCGGATAGCGCAGCATCACATCGTCCGGCCCGCGCATGGATTCGTAGTGGGCGCTGAGCATGCCGTGATCGACCGCCTCGCTGGTGACCACGCGATAGCGGCTGAGCAGGGAGAAGCTGGCCGAGGAGACGATCTGCATCCCGCCGATCACCATCGCCGCGGAGAGGACGAGGAAATACACCGCGCTGAAGCCGCGGTTGCCCAGATTGCTCTGCAGGGTGAACTGCACCGGGCCGCCCAGGCGCTGCAGCGCGATCGTGGAGAACACCCGCAGCAGGCGATCCGTCGCCCGCTCCAGCCCTTGCGCGGGCTGATCGCGCTGGGCGCGGCGCGCGACGAGCTTGTCGAGCACGAAGATCGCCATGCCGCCCAACAGGAACGCGACATAGGGCACGGCGAAGGCGATGAATGTCGCGCGCTCGCTGTCCTCGAACAGCAGGCCGATCAGCGTCGCCGGGATCAGCAGCCCCAGGCCGAGCACGCCGATCCACGCCAGCGTCAGCGCGACCAGCACGGTGGTGGCGAACAACACCGAGGCGGTGCGGTCGACGCGATCGATCACCTGGCCCAGGTCGCCGATCGCGCCGCGATAGAAGCGGCGCGAGACCGGGCCCATCGCCGACAGGCGCTCCCAGCGGATGCCGCCGGGGAAGTGCGATTTCAGGCCGACCAGGCCGACCCAGTAGCCGCGGATCGCCAGATGGACGAGGAAGGCGAACCCCAGCGCGTAGCTCAGTCCGACGCCGATATTGAAGGCGAACTGCAGCACGTACCAGGTCGCGCCCTCGGCGTGCAGCTCGCTGCCGACCCAGGCCTCGAACAGGCGCGGCGGCAGCGTGAGCAGGGCGAAGGCGAGCAGGCCGGAGATCAGCAGTTCCAGCTCGTCGGTGCGCTCGCGCAGGCGCTCGAAGCTGATGCGGCGACCCGCAGGCATGTCGGCGTCGCCGTCCTGCACGGCCTGGTCGGTGTGGTCCATCCTGACTCCCCGGTTCCCCGCGGGCGAGTGTAGGGGCGTCCCGCGTCGGCGGATAGGTCGCGAGGTGCCGCATCGGCAACGGCATGCGTGCGACGCGTCGCCGGTGCCATGTGCATGGCATCCGGCATCGGCGGGGTCGGCCATGATGCAGTCGCGGCGACAGCGCACCGCACGGGGATCGCAGCGGGCAGGATCCAGACCGGACGGGTGCCCGATGTCAGATCGGCGGACCGATGCTACGGTGGTTCATCGCCCTGATCCTGTGCTGGAGCCCGTCATGCCCTTCGTCCACCGCGCCGCCGCTTCGGTGCGTCGTCCCCGTACCCGACTGGCCGCCGCGCTGGGCCTGGCGCTGCTGGCCGGCACGGCCTCGGCGCAGATCGTGCGCAAGGCCGATGTCCCGCCGCCGCAGGACGTGGCCTATCCCGGCCAGATCCAGCTCAAGGTCGATGCCAGCGACACCCGCCAGGGCATCTTCCGCGTCCACGAGTCCCTGCCGGTGCAGGCCGGCCGGGTCACGCTGCTGTATCCGGAGTGGATCCCCGGCGCGCATTCGCCCAGCGGCCCCGTCGCGCAGCTGGCCGGGCTGAGCTTCAGCGCCAACGGCAAGCCGCTGCCGTGGAAGCGTGATCCGTATGACGTCTACGCGTTCCATGTCGACGTGCCGGTCGGCGCGACCACGCTGGAGGCGGACTTCCAGTATCTGTCCAGCCGCGGCGGCGGCTTCCAGATGACCGACCGCATGCTGATGCTGGACTGGGACCAGATGTCGCTGTATCCGGCCGGCTACTACACGCGCGGCATCCAGGTGCAGCCCAGCGTGACGCTACCGGCCGGCTGGCAGTTCGGCAGCGCCCTGCGCGCGGCGTCGAAGGACGGCGCCAGCACCACCTTCAACCCGGTGTCCTACGAGACGCTGGTCGATTCGCCGATCTACGCCGGCCTGCACTTCAAGCAGGTCGATCTGACGCCCAAGGGCGGCGCGCCGGTGATGCTCAACATCGTCGCCGACGAGCCCAAGGACCTGGAGATCACGCCCGAGCAGCTGGCCGCGCATCGCGCGCTGCCGGTGCAGGCCACGCGCCTGTTCGGCTCGCACCATTACGACCACTACGACTTCCTGTTCTCGCTGTCCGACGAGCTGGCCGGCAACGGCCTGGAGCATCACCAGTCCAGCGAGAACGGCCTGGACCGCAGCTACTTCACCGGCTGGAAGGACAACCCGACCGACCGCGACCTGCTGGCGCACGAGTTCACCCACTCCTGGAATGGCAAGTTCCGCCGCGGCGCGGACCTGTCCACGCCCAACTTCAGCGAGCCGATGGGCGACTCGCTGCTGTGGGTGTACGAGGGCGCCACGCAGTACTGGGGCTTCGTGCTGACCGCGCGCGCCGGGCTGTGGACGCCGCAGCAGTTCCGCGACGCGCTGGCGATGGTGGCGGCCAACTACGACCGCAACCGGGTCGGCTTCCAGTGGCGCACGCTGGAGGACACCACCAACGATCCCACCGCCGCCCACCGCGAGGCGCTGCCCTACCGCAGCTGGCAGATGAGCGAGGAGTACTACAGCGCCGGGCAGATGGTGTGGCTGCAGATCGACGCGCGCCTGCGCCAGCTCACCGGCAACCGCAAGTCGCTGGACGATTTCGCCAAGGCGTTCTTCGGCGTGGACGACGGCAGCTACGTGGTCCATCCCTACACCTTCCAGGACGTGGTCAACACGCTGGACGGCGTGGCCCACGACGACTGGGCGGGCTTCCTCAAGACGCGCGTGCAGACGGTGGCCCCGCCGCTGCTGGACGGTATCGCCGCCAGCGGCTGGAAACTGGTCTACACCGACACGCCCAGCGAGTACGAGGCCCAGTACAACCGCGCCGCGCAGTCGCCGCGGCATCGCTACAACTTCGCCTGGTCGATCGGCCTGACCATGAACCCGGACGGCAGCATCAACGACGTGCGCTGGAACGGGCCGGCGTTCAAGGCCGGGGTCAGCACCGGCGCCAAGCTGGTGGCGGTGAACGGGCAGGAGTATTCGACCGAGACGCTGGCCCAGGCGATCACCGCGGCCAAGGGCGGCCAGACGCCGATCACCTTGCTGCTGCAGTTCCAGGGTGGGCTGCGTACGGTGCAGGTGGACTACCACGACGGGCTGCAGTATCCGCACCTGGTACGTGTGGAGGGCACGCCGGACTACTTGAGTCAGATCATCCAGCCCAGGGGTTGAGGGCGGCTGGCGGGGCGGTGATGGCCGGGGTGCGGACAAGCCACGGTCATCCCCGTAAACACTTTCATTCGCCCGCGTAGCCATAGCCGTCGTTCCCGCGAACGCGGGAACCCATGGACGTTTGCGGGAGGCGCTAAAGGCACTGGATTCCCGCGTTCGCGGGAATGACGATAGGAGGGGGGTTGGGGGCTTCGAGTGGGCCGCTGCTTCTAG
The DNA here is from genome assembly GCF_030322905.1 of Pseudoxanthomonas winnipegensis. Classification (NCBI taxonomy): domain Bacteria; kingdom Pseudomonadati; phylum Pseudomonadota; class Gammaproteobacteria; order Lysobacterales; family Lysobacteraceae; genus Pseudoxanthomonas; species Pseudoxanthomonas winnipegensis. The sequence continues at coordinate 162,660 of NZ_CP095475.1, forward strand.
GGAGCGCGCCGCCGGGTGCTCCGACGATTCGCAAAAGTCCGTCATTCCCGCGAACGCGGGAATCCAGCGCCTTTGGCCTTCTACGCGGAAGTCCATGGGTTCCCGCTTTCGCGGGAATGACGGTAGAGCGGTCTGCGTGTGCTGAAGCGGCGTTGCGCCGCGCAGCGCGATCGGTCTTTGCCGGAACGACGGCGTGGGCCGCCGGCCCTGGCGCTCAGCCGCCGCGCGCCGCGGTCTCGACGATGCGGTAGAGCTTGAGGACCGCCTCCATCTCGGCGTCGCTCATGTCGCCGAAGGTCTTCTTGCGCAGGGCGTTCAACTGGGTCTCCAGCTGCTGGCGGATGGCTTCGCCGGCCTCGGTCAGCCAGAGCTTGTTGGCGCGGCGGTCGCTGACGTCGTTCTCGCGCCGGACCAGGCCGGCGGCGGCCAGCTTGTCCAGGATGCGCACCAGCGAGGGCCCCTCGACGCCGATCAGCTGGGCCAGCTCGATCTGGCGCACGCCGCCGCCGGCACGGCCGATCATCAGCAGGGGTGTGGTCATCGCGTTGGACAGGCCGTGGCCGGCCAGCGCCGCGTCCACCACCTTCTGCCATTGACGGCCGGCCTGCATCAGGCCGGAGGACATGCGGAAACGAAGCGGATCGGAGGCGGCCATCGGGGCGGTGGGGACGCGCGGGGAGTGATGAACATACTATCGATTGCGCGACGCTTGTCACGCCGAATTCACGCTCTTTTTGTTTGGGCGGCGCGGACGGCGATCTAAGCCGAGCGCCGGGCGACAGGCGCGGTGCGCTGACGCGACCTCGACAAGCGCGCCCACATGCTCCGTCCTCCCCACTGCGGCCCCCCACGATGCCCAACGCTCCAACCCCGAAGTACGCCAGCCCCTCGCGCGTGCGCGAAGGCCGCCCGTTTCCCCGCGGCGCCACCTATGACGGCAAGGGCACCAACTTCGCCTTGTTCAGTGCCAACGCCACCGCCGTGGAGCTGTGCCTGTTCGACGAGGCCGGCAACGAGACCCGCATCGAGCTGCCCGAGTACACCAACGAGATCTGGCACGGCTATCTGCCCGACGTCGGCCCCGGGCAGCGCTACGGCTACCGGGTGCACGGCCCCTACGCGCCGGCCGAGGGCCACCGCTTCAATCCCAACAAGCTGCTGCTGGACCCGTACGCGGTGGAGATCGAGGGCGACCTGATCTGGGCCGACGAGCTCTACGGCTACACCGTCGGGCACCCCGATGGCGATCTGAGCTTCGACGAACGCGACAGCGCGCCCTTCATGCCCAAGGCCGTGGTGGTGCACGACGACTACGACTGGGAGGACGACGAGCGGCTGCTCACGCCGTGGAGCCAGACCCTGGTCTACGAGACCCACGTGCGCGGCTACACGAAGCGCCATCCGCAGGTGCCGCAGGACCTGCAGGGCACGTTCGCCGGCCTGGCCCAGGCGCCGGTGCTGGACTACATCAAGTCGCTGGGCGTCAGCGCGGTCGAACTGCTGCCGGTGCACGCCTACCTGGACGACCAGCACCTGCTGGATCGCGACCTGCGCAACTACTGGGGCTACAACACACTGGGCTTCTTCGCGCTGAAGTCGCGCTACCTGGCCAGCGGCCACCGCGACGAGTTCCGCGACATGGTCAAGGCCATGCACCGCAAGGGTCTGGAGGTGATCCTGGATGTGGTCTACAACCACACCGCCGAAGGCAACGAGATGGGGCCGACGCTGTCGTTCAAGGGCATCGACAACGCCAGCTACTACCGCCTGGCCGACGACCCGCGCTACTACATCAACGACACCGGCACCGGCAACACGCTCAACCTGAGCAACTTCCGCGTGGTGCAGTTCGTCAACGACTCGCTGCGCTACTGGGCGCGCGAGATGCATGTGGACGGTTTCCGCTTCGACCTGGCGACCATCCTGGGGCGCGAACCCAGCGGCTTCGACCAGCGCGGCGGCTTCCTCGACGCCTGCGGCCAGGACCCGCTGCTGAGCCAGGTCAAGCTGATCGCCGAACCCTGGGACTGCGGGCCGGGCGGCTACCAGGTGGGTCACTTCCCGCCGGGCTGGGCCGAATGGAACGACAAGTTCCGCGACAACGCGCGCGCGTTCTGGCGCGGCGACGAGGGCAAGCTCGCCGAATTCGCCACGCGCTTCACCGGCTCGGCCGATCTGTTCGACCGACGCGGGCGGCGGCCGTGGTCGTCGGTGAACTTCATCACCGCCCATGACGGCTTCACCCTGCGCGACCTGGTCAGCTACAACGAGAAGCACAACGAGGCCAACGGCGAGAACAACCAGGACGGCTCCAACAACGACGGCTCGTGCAACTACGGCGCGGAAGGGCCGACCGACGACGCGCAGATCAACGCGCTGCGCGAGCGGCAGATGCGCAACCTGCTGGCCACGCTGCTGCTGGCCAAGGGCACGCCGATGCTGCTGGCCGGCGACGAGCGCGCGCAGACCCAGGGCGGCAACAACAACACCTATTGCCAGGACAACGAGATCACCTGGATCAACTGGGACGCCGACCCGACCGAGGGTCGCCTGGCCGACTTCGTGCGCCAGCTCACCGCGCTGCGTCGTCGCTACCCCATCCTGACCCGTGGCCGCTTCCTCAATGGCCAGTACAACGAGCAGGCCGGGGTGCGCGACCTGACCTGGCTCAACCCGGGCGGCAGCGAGATGGAGGACGCGCACTGGAGCGATGGCGGCGCGCGGTCGGTGGGCCTGCTGCTGGAAGGCAAGGCGCAGGTGTCCGGTGTGCGCGAGTACGGTCAGGACGCGACGCTGCTGATCCTGATCAACGCGTATCACGAGGGCGTCAATTTCAGGCTTCCCGATTCGGAGACGCATCTGAAGTGGGAGCTGGTGCTGTCCACCGACGATGCGCTCGGCACTGATGTGGTGCCCGAGGGGGCGCAGGATTTCCTCGCTCCGCCGCGCAGCATCAGCGTGTTCGAGTGCAAGAGCTGAGGGCCGGGCGCGGACGCTGAGCGATCGGCGCCGCGCGCTTCTTCTGAAGATGCAAGGTGAAGCGTCGCTCGTGAGGGCGGCGCTTCTTGCGTTGTGCGCGCGAGATGGCCCTGGTGTGTTCACACCGACGCTGCCGCGCAGTGCTTTGTCATGCCCGCATGACGAATCGCCGCGGATAAGTTCACGGTCGCTTTTTACGCGAGCCGTGAGGATGGGTCACTCCCGCACGCGCATTGCCGTGCCCCATCGACACATCGACCGCAGGAGTCTCGCCATGCCCGACTATCCCCGCCCGCCGTTCCCGCCGCAGCAGCAGAGCTTCCCGGGCAAGACAAGCAAGATGGACCCCAAGCCCGATATCGGTGAGGACAGCTATCAGGGTCATGGCTTGCTCAAGGGCAAGCGCACCCTGGTGACCGGTGGCGACAGCGGCATCGGTGCGGCCGTGGCGCTGGCCTTCGCGCGCGAAGGCGCCGACGTAGCCATCGCCTACCTGCCCAGCGAGCAGGATGACGCCGATCAGGTCGCCTCGCTGATGGAACAGGCTGGCGTCAAGGTGCTCAAGGTCGCCTGCGACATCAGCCAGCCGAGCGAAGTCGAGCGTCTGGTCGGCGAGGTGAAGTCCGCCTTCGGCGTCCTCGACGTGCTGGTCAACAACGCGGCCTACCAGAAGTACTTCCAGTCCATCGACGAGGTGACGCTGGAGGAATGGCGCAAGACCTTCGACACCAACGTGCACGGCACCTTCTACCTGACCAAGTGCGCGCTCGAGCTGCTTGGCGAGGGTGCCTCGATCATCAATACGGCCTCGGTCAATTCCAAGGACCCCACGCCCAACATCCTGCCGTACTCGACCACCAAGGGTGCGGTGGCCAACCTCACCCTGGGCCTGGCGCAGTGGCTGGCCGAGCGCAAGATCCGCGTCAATGCGGTGCTGCCTGGGCCGATCTGGACGCCGTTCATCCCGGCCGGCATGGCCGAGGACAAGGTGAAGAACTTCGGTTCGCAGACGCCGTTCGGCCGTCCTGGTCAGCCGGCGGAACTGGCTTCGACCTACGTCATGCTGGCCAGCGACAGCTCCAGCTATACCTCGGGTGCGTTGATCACCATCGCCGGAGCGCAGGCGGTGCTGTAAGGCGCAGCGCCTTTCCTGTAGAGCGGAGCTTGCTCCGCTGCTCTTCGCCCGGTTCGTGTGAAGCCTCCAGCCGAGCACGCCCAGCTGCTTCTGGTTCGTGGGGAAGGCCCCAGCGGAGCAAGCTCCGCTCTACAGGTGGGAGCCGCCGTTGTGGCCTTCTCAGCTAATCGCGGCAATGAAGCGCTATCGGCACTGCATGAGCGGGGTCGGTTTATTCGCTTTCGTCATGCTGGCCAGCGACAGCTCCAGCTATACCTCGGGTGCGTTGATCACCATCGCCGGAGCGCAGGCGGTGCTGTAAGGCGCAGCGCCTCACCTGTAGAGCGGAGCTTGCTCCGCTGCTCTTCGCTCAGTTCGTGGGAAGCCTCCAGCTGAGCAGGCTCACCTGCTTCTGGTTCGTAGGGAAGGCCCCAGCGGAGCAAGCTCCGCTCTACAGGTGGGCGGCGCCGTTGTGACCTTTTCGGCCAATGGCGGCAATGAAGCGCTATCGGCAACGCCTAAGCGGGGTCGGTTTATTCGCTTTCGTTCTGCGCGCCGGCCGACAGCGAACGATCGTGCAGCGGGCAGCCGGACTTGCGGGCGCGGAAGTCCTGTGAGGCCTGGTAGGCGCGCTTGCGGATGCGCATGATGTCGCCCAGCGGGCGGTGGTCCTGCACGCCATGCCAGGGACTGAAGCCCATCCGATCGTCGACCAGGCGGGCCCTGTCCTGGCTCCAGCCGACCTGTGGCGATGCGGTCAGGCGCGCCACCGTGCGGAACGGGCTCTCCTCTTCGTCCCAGACCACGGTGGCATCGTCGATGGGCATGCGCTCCAGATCGGTGGACAGCTGCGCGCGCAGTTCCCACACGCCGCCCTGCGAGGCGAAGTGCGCGCTGACCGCATCGCGCAGCGCATTGGCCTGCTTGAGGTCGATCCGTTCGTCCTGGTGCGCCAGCAGCGCCGGATCCACCGGGACCAGCTGCAGCTTGGCCACGTGCGCGCCGTAGCGCAGCGGCAGCTGGGTGAAGAAGGTCTCGCCCAGGATGTGGTGCGGCGGCTCGCCGCCCATCGCCTTGAGCTTGGCGCTCTGGCCGCCGACCGCTTCGAGCGCGCGTTCGGTGCCACGCAGCAAGGCGGAGAGCACCTGCTTGGTGCGCTCGGCGCGGTCGGTGGTCGGCGCCAGCAGCTTGAGGCTGCGCAGGAAGGCCTTGGCGTTGGGCGCGTTGAACTGCGGGCCGTTGACCATGAGCAGGTCCTGGCAGCGCGCCGCTTCGCTGCCTTCCAGACGCTCGCCCGGGACATCGAGGAACTTCAGCGCCAGCCCGCGCGGTGTGGATACGCGATCGGGCAGCAGGTCGCCCGGCGTGGTGGAGAAGCGCATCACCGCCTCGTAGCGACCGGGCTGCGCGAACAAGCCCTGGGCCAGTTCCGGCGGTAGGTCGGGCAGCACCTCCAGCGTGGCGGCGAGCAGGCCGTGACTCTTGGCGTGCACGCTGCGCAGCGCATGGTGGCTGTCCTCCCAGGTCTGCTGCGAGATGCGCAGCAGGACCTCGCTCATCTCCTCGGCCAGCGCGGCCTCATCCGGATGGGGGAGGGCCATCTGCGGTGAGTAGGCGGCATAGCGGCGGGCGTCTGACATGGCGGGGCGGTCCTGTGGCCGGCGGAGGCGAGCGAGATCGCGCGAGCCTTGCCCGGGTGCGGTAAATGCGATGCGAAGCAAGTGGCGGGCAGGCCTCACCCGGCGTTACGCGAGCGCAGGGCTTGGCGCGGGCAGAGACCCGGCGGATCTCCAACCGACTGCTTGTCGAACCAAGCACCGTGGGACGCTGCCGTAGACCTGGCCTTCGCCTAGCTCTGAACTGTCGTCGCGATCCAAATCCTCGTCGCTCCCGCGCACGCGGGAGCCCATGGACGTTGCGCCACCGGACCGAACGTCCACGGATCCCCGCGTTCGCGGGGACGACGGACCGAGCCTGACGGGCTTCGCGTAAAGCCGCGCGATGTACACGCCGTGCGAAGCCAACCTGCACACGCCCCACACCAGGCGGACGCAATGCTCGCGCTCCACCTCGATCGCTCCGGCCAGGCCATGCCCCAGCTCCAGCTGTTCTTCCTCCACGCGCTCGGCGCCAGTGCGGGCGAATGGGAGCGGGTGATCGCGCGGCTGGGCGACCGGGCCGACTGCATCGCGCTGGATATCCCCGGCTTCGGCGGCACATCCGCGGGCGAATGCACCGATGTGCCGGCGCTGGTGGACTGGTTCTGCGCCACGGTGGCCGCGCGTGCGCCCTCGCGCTGGTGCGTGGTCGGGCACAGCATGGGCGGCAAGATCGCCACGCTCGCCGCCGCCCGCGCGCGGGAGGGCGCGCCGGGGCTGGCCGGCCTGTGCGGGGTGGTGCTGGTCGCCGCCTCGCCGCCATCGCCCGAGCCGATGGAGGAGCAGCGCCGCCAACAGATGCTGGACTGGTTCGCCGATGGCGCGCCCACGCCCGCGCAAGCCGCGCAGTTCGTCGACGACAACAGCGCGCGCCGGTTGGACGAGGCACCGCGCGAGCAGGCCATCGCCGATGTGCGGCGCAGCGATCCGCGCGCCTGGCGCGCCTGGCTGGAGCAGGGCAGCAAGGAAGATGCCTCCGCCCAGGCGGGCCGGATCGCATTGCCGGCGCTGCTCCTGGCTGGCGCCGAGGACGGCGACCTGGACGCCGATGCGCAGCGGCGCCTGAACCTGCCGCACTACCCGGAGGCGGGCGAGGTCGTCGCCATCGCCGATGCCGCGCATCTGATCCCCTACGAACAGCCCGATGCGCTGGCCGCGCACATCGACGCGTTGCTGCAGTGGGCGGAAGCCGGCGCCTTGCCGCCCGCGTTCATCGACCTGCTCAACCTGCCGCGCGTGCAGCCGCGCATGCGCGCCACGCTGCTGGCGCGCCATCGCGGCCCGCCGCGCGATGCGCCGCGCGTGCTGTCCGATGCGCAGCGCGCGGTGCTGGCCGACGTGGTGGCCAGCGTGCTGGCGCTGGACGATGCGCCGCAGGCGGCCGACCTGGCGCATCGCCTGGACGTGGGCCTGGCCACCCAGGCCGGCGATGGCTGGCGCTTCGCCGATCTGCCGGCCGATGCGCAGGCCTGGCCGCTCGGGCTGGATGCGCTCGACGCGATGACCGGCGGTTGGTGCGCGCGCGATTCGCTCGCGCAGGAGGCGTGGCTGACCCGCATCGCGCGCGGTGATGCGCAGCCCGGCCCGCAGAGCGCGCTGGATGGCGCGCAGCTGGCGCGCTGGTTCGAGGACGTACGCGCCGAGATCGCGCGCACCTGGGCCAGCCTGCCGGCGACGATGGCGGCGATGGGCTACGACGGCTTCGCCACCGGCAGCGCGCCAGGCGAGGGCGAAGGCTATGTCCTGGCCGGCGCCGACCAGCGCGAGCCCTGGCAGCGGCTGCCGGACCCGCGCGAATGACGGTGGCGCGGACGGACCGCGTCGAAGCGGTGGTCGTGGGCAGCGGCGCCGGCGGTGCGCCGCTGGCCGCGCGTCTTGCGCAGGCGGGTGTTTCGGTGCTGGTGCTGGAAGCGGGTGCGGCGTTCGCGCCGACCGATCATCTACCCGACGAGCTGACCACCGACCTGTACTGGATGGAGGAACGGCTGAGCGGCGGCGCCACGCCGACCGCTTTCGGCGCCAACAACTCCGGCCAGGGCGTGGGCGGCTCGACCCTGCACTGGGGCGCGTTTTGCCCGCGTCCGGATGCGGCCGAGCTGCGCCTGCGCCGCAGCAGCGGCCAGGGCTGGGACTGGCCGATCGCGCACGCCGAGCTGATCGACTACATCGCCCGGGTCGAGGCCTTTATCGGGGTGTCCGGCCCCTCGCCCTATCCCTGGGACCCGGCGCGCGCCTATGCGTACGCGCCGCCGCTGCGCAATGCGCCGGCGCAGGCCATGGCGCGCGGCTGCGCGGCGCTGGGCATCACCGCCACCGACAGCCCCGCCGCGCTGGTCACCGCCGCGCACGCGCAGCCGCACTGGGGCACGCGGCGCGCCTGCACCAACTGCGGCGCCTGCCATCAGGGTTGCATCTACGCCTCCAAGGCCGCCACCGACACCAGCTGGCTGCCGCTGGCGCGTGCGCACGGTGCGCAGGTGCGCGCCGACTGCCGCGTGGTCGATGTGCATCGCGACGCGCGCGGCCGCATCGCCGGTGTGGTCTATCGCCATGACGGGCGCGAAGTGAGCGTGGGCTGCGACGCGCTGTTCCTGTGCGCCGGCGGCGTGGAGACCCCGCGCCTGCTGCTCAATCTGGGGCTGGCCAATTCCAGCGGCCAGGTCGGGCGCAACTTCATGGCGCATGTGGCCACGCAGGTGTGGGGCAGGTTCGACGCGGACATGCGCATGAACCGCGGCTACCCCTCGTCCCTGATCAGCGAGGACATGCGCGTGCCGGCCGATGCCGACTTCGCCGGCGGCTATCTGATCCAGAGCCTCGGCGTGCAGCCGCTGACCCTGGCCAACACGCTGGCGCGCGGCGCCGGGCTGTGGGGCCGTGCGCTGACCTCGCGACTGCGCGACTACAACCAGCTGGCCGGCATCGGCATCAACGGCGACTGCCTGCCGGCGCAGGGCAATCGCCTGACGCTGTCCGACGAGGTGGACGCCTTCGGCCTGCGCAAGGCGCGCATCGACTTCAGCTACGGCGCCAACGAACGCGCGCTCGATGCCCATGCCCGGCGCACGCTCACCGCCATCTGGGAGGCCGCCGGCGCGCGCGACATCCTCGCCGCCGACCGCTCGGCGCACACGCTGGGCACCTGCCGCATGGGCAGCGATCCCGAGCACGCCGTGGTCGATGCCGACGGCCGCAGCTTCGACATCGACAACCTCTACGTCTGCGACAACTCCACCTTCCCCAGCGCGCTGGCGGCCAACCCGGCCCTGACCCAGATGGCGCTGGGCCTGCGCACGGCCGAGCGCTTCCTGGCGGCCTGACTTCCCCCTATCCACCACGAGGAGCACAGCATGGATCTCGAAATCAACGGCCGCATCGCCCTGGTCAGCGGCGCCGACTCCGGCATGGGCAAGGAGACCGCGCGCCTGCTGCTGCAGGCCGGCGTGCGCGTGGCCATCACCGACCGCGCCGACGGCACCTTGCCGCAGGCGCTGGAAGAGCTCTCGCCGCTGGGCGAGGTCATCGCCGTGCCCGGCGACGTCACCCAGGCGCAGGACGTCGAGGACATCTGGCAGCAGGTGCGCGCGCGGCTGGGCGAGCCGGACATCTACGTCAACGCCGCCGGCGTGACCGGCGCCACCGGCGACTTCCTCGAGGTGGACGATGCCGGCTGGCTGCGGACCCTGGACATCAATCTGATGGGCGCGGTGCGCATGTGCCGCCAGGCGATCCCGGCGATGCGCAAGCGCGGCTGGGGCCGCATCGTGCTGTTCGCCTCCGAGGACGCCGTGCAGCCCTATGTGGACGAACTGCCGTACTGCGCCTCCAAGGCCGGCATCCTCAGCCTGGCCAAGGGCCTGTCCAAGGCCTACGGGTGCGACAACGTGCTGGTCAATACGGTCTCGCCGGCGTTCATCGCCACGCCCATGACCGACGCGATGATGAAAAAGCGCGCCAAGGAGAAGGGCGTGAGCTTCGAGGAGGCCATCGCCAGCTTCCTGGACGAGGAGCGCCCCGGCATGGTGCTCAAGCGCCGCGGCCGCGCCGAGGAAGTGGCCGCGGCGGTGGCCTTCCTGTGCTCCGAGCGCGCCAGCTTCATCAATGGCGCGGGCCTGCGCGTGGATTCGGGCTCGGTGTTCACCATCGCGGGTTGAGCGCGCGCGGAGGTACGCGGTCGACCTTTGTCCCCCTCCAACCTCAAGCCGTCATCCCCGCGAACGCGGGGATCCATGGACGTCCGGCCGGGTCGCGTAGTCGCGTAACGTCCATGGACTCGCGCTTCCACGGGAGCGACAAGCGTTTAGATGTCGGACAGAGAGGCTGCACCGCCCGCGTAGCACTTGAATTCGTCATCCCCGCGAACGCGGGGATCCAGGGACTTTCTGTCCGATCCCGCGAAGTCGCTGGACTCCCGCGTCCGCGGGAGTGACGGTGAGTTGGATGGCGAGGCGCGGTTAGATAGCCGCGGTGGGTTGGAGCGCCAAGCGGTGGATCGCGGGTTGCATCGCATCCGAAAACGAGGCACATGCGGCACATCCCACCCCCTCATCCCCCGCCTTCAATCTCCGCCAGCGTCGACAGCGCCATGACATGCGCCAGATGGCTCAGCCCCTGCGGCGTGTTGCCCAAAAGCGCACCGGTATCCGGGTCGATCATCTCGCTCATCACCCCATTGCACGGCGTCAGCGCCTGGCCTAGGCGTTCCAGCCGGCGCCGCGCCTGCTGCGGATCGCCCAGGCGCGCGTAGCTCTCCGCGATCCAGAACGAGCACGCCAGGAAGCAGCCTTCCTCCTGGTCCATGCCGCTGTAGCGATAGTGGAAATCGCCGGCGCCCAGTTCCCGGTCCAGCGCCGCCATCGTCAGCTTCAACCGCTCCGGCCCGTCGAAGCCGAAGCGCGCCGCCAGCGCGATGGCCGCGTCCAGCTTGTCGCTGCCTGGATACATCGCGAAGGCCTGCAGGTCCTCGGACCAGCAGTGCGTCTCGATCCAGTCCTTGATGCGATCGCGCTCGCGGCCCCAGCGGTCGCGGCAGGTGGTCGGCAGCTGGCCCTGGTCGGCCAGTTCGACCGCGCGCGCCAGCGCCTGCCAGCAGCTGACCTTGGACATGGTGTAGTCCTGCAGCTCCTGCAGCTCCCACATCCCTGAGTCGGGCAGGCGCCAGCGGTCGGCGCATTCGTCGGCGATGTGCGAGAGCAGCTCGGCGCTGGCCGGGTCCAGGATGTTGCCGCAGTCGACGAAGCAGTACGCGGTCTCGAAGATGTCGCCGTAGATGCCGTGCTGGTGCTGCGCGCCGGCCAGGTTGCCTCTCACCACCGGCTGGCTGCCGCGATAGCCCGGTGCGCGCAGTTCCGACACGTCCGGCACCAGGGCGCCGTCCAGGGTGAAGACCACGCGCGAGCCATGCCGGCGCAGCTGGCGCAGCAGCCAGGTGAAGGCGGCCTTGGACTCGGCCTCCAGCCCCGCCGCCAGGAAGGCCTGGATGGTGTAGCCCGCGTCGCGGATCCAGGCGTAGCGGTAGTCGTAGTTCTTGTGACCGCCGATGCGCTCGGGCAGCGAGGTCGTGGCGGCCGCGGCGATCGCGCCGGAGGGCGAGTACAGCAGCAGCTTCAGCGCCAGGGCGCTGCGCACGAAGGCCTCGCGCTGGTCGCCGTCGAAGGACACGTTGCGCGCCCAGTCGCGCCACTCGCGGTCGGTCAGGTCGATGCGGCCGTCGATCTCCTCGATGGTCGGGGCCACCAGCGGCTCCTCCTCGCCGACCACCAGCGCCACGGTGATGCGCTCGCCGGCACTGACCTCCACCGTGCCGCAGGCGCCGGCGTCGGACCAGGCGATGTCGATGCGGTCGTGGTGGATCATCAGTCCCAGCAGCCGCTCGACATGGAAGACGGTGTGCGGGCCGATGCGCGAGTGGTACGGGTTGGCGTTGCGCGCGCGCATGCCCAGCTTCATCTCCAGCCCGAAGCGCACCTGCCCGCGCACGCCGTCGATGCGCCGGGCCAGCTCGGACCACGGCAGGCGGCCGGCGTTGCCGCTGTTGAGCGACTCGGTCAGCGTCGCCTCGCCGGTGTCGGTGGTGAAGGTGGTCACCAGCACGTTGCTGTCCGGCAGGTAGCGGCGCCGGGCGGTGAACGCGCCCTCCGGCGCCAGGGTGAAGTGGCCGCCGTCGGGACCGTCGAGCAGCCGGTCGAACAGCGGCGGGCTGTCCATGTTCGGCGCGCACCACCAGTCCAGGCCGCCATCGAGCCCGCTCAGCGCCACCGAGCGGCCTTCGCCCAGCGCGCCGTAATGCGCGATCGGCAGCACCCCCTCCACGCGCTGCGGCGCGATGGCGCCGGTCTGGGCCCCGCGCGTCTGGGCCCCGCGCGCGTCAGCCGACATGGCGCGGGCCGGTGCGGGAGGTGCGCGGGCACCGGGCAGGGGAAGGCGTCATGCCGGCATCTTTTCGTTGGGCGGGTGGGCCCTGGACGTTAGGGGCGCCGCCGCCCAGGCCGGGTGAAGGTGGCCGGGCAACACGGCGTTGCGCCGCGCGCGCGGGCGCGGCCCTGGCCGGTCCGGTACGATGCCCGCCCCCTTGGTGGTGCAGCAGAAGGCTGTTCCGATGAGCGAATCCGACAACACCCGCGGCGGCGTCAGCCGCGACCAGGCCGAGGATGCCGTGCGCACCCTGCTGCGCTGGGCCGGCGAGGACCCGCAGCGCGAAGGCCTGCTGGACACGCCCAAGCGCGTGGCCAAGGCCTATGGCGACTGGTTCAGCGGCTACCAGCGCGACCCGCACGAGTACCTGGCGCGCACCTTCGAGGAAGTGGCCGGCTACGACGAGCTGATCGTGCTGCGCGACATCGAGTACGAAAGCCATTGCGAGCACCACATGGCGCCGATCATCGGCAAGGTCCATGTCGGCTACCTGCCCGACGGCAAGGTGGTGGGCATCAGCAAGCTGGCGCGCGTGGTCGATGCCTACGCCCGGCGCTTCCAGGTGCAGGAGAAGATGACCGCGCAGATCGCCCAGTGCATCCAGGACGTGCTGCAGCCGCGCGGCGTGGGCGTGGTGGTCGAAGGCGCGCACGAATGCATGACCACCCGCGGCGTGCACAAGCGCGGGGTCAGCATGGTCACCTCCAAGATGCTGGGCGCCTTCCGCGAGGACGCGCGCACCCGCGCCGAGTTCCTGCGCTTCATCGAGGTCGGCGGCAAGCGCTGACCGGATCGTCAGCGCCGCATCGGCGCGGCGCTGGCTAGGATCGCGCTGGAGCCCCCCACCGCCCAGGCAATCGCCATGACCCAGGTCGAGACCGCGCGCTACAGCCGGCGCGCCCGCATCTTCCACTGGACGACCTTCGCCCTGGTCGTCGTCGCCTACGTGACCATCAACCTGCGCAAGGCCTTCGAGCGCGGCAGCGACGCGCGCATGCTGGTGGTCGAGTCGCATTTCCTTATCGGCATCGCGGTGCTGCTGGTGGTGCTGCCGCGGCTGGCGGCACGGCTGGGCGAGCGCGCGCCGCCGATCGTGCCGCCGCTGCCGCGCTGGATGCAGCGCGCCGGCGATGCCACGCATGTGCTGCTCTATGCCTTCCTGATCGTGCAGCCGCTGCTGGGCATCGTCGCGCGCCTGGCCACGGGCCGGGGCATCGGCCTGCCGTTCACCGACTGGGCGATCCCGTCCTTCTTCGGCACCCACGAGCACCTGGCACATACCCTGGAATCGGTCCATGTCTGGCTGGGCGAGGCGTTCTACTGGGTGATCGGGCTGCACATCCTGGCGGCCCTGTTCCACCTGCTGGTGCGGCGGGACAACGCCCTGCAACGCATGACCTGATCGGATGTGTATACTGCGCGCCCCGAAAGGCGCTCAGTGCGGCTGACGGGGTCTCCTTGGGGAGTAGCCAGCGTCGCCCAACAGCGCACGCGTAGCCGTCAACACACTTGGCCTGTACCGGCCATGGCGGATGCAACCACACCGGTTGGCGAGACCAACGAGCAGTCCAGCACGGCTGATGGCCGGCGTGTTGGGCGGTTCGTATCGTCCGCATTCCCGGCCTGGTGTCCCAACCCCCATGAACCCGATTTCCATCCTCCTGCTCGGTCTGGCCATGTCCACCGATGCGTTCGCCGCCGCCCTGGGCAAGGGCGCGGCCATGGCCAAGCCCACGCTCGCCCAGGCGCTGCGCGTCGGCCTGATCTTCGGCGTGGTCGAAGCCATCACCCCGGTGATCGGCTGGCTGATCGGCTCGGCCGCCTCCAAGTACGTGGAGCGCTTCGACCACTGGATCGCCTTCGTCCTGCTCGGCGCGCTGGGCCTGCACATGATCTGGAAGGCGCTGCACGAAGACGATGAGGACGCCGCCGAGGCCGGCGAGAACCGCCACGGCAATATCGTCACCCTGGCCCTGACCGGCCTGGCCACCAGCATCGATGCGATGGCCGTGGGCGTGGGCCTGGCCTTCGTGCAGGTGCCGATCTACCTGGTGGCCGGCGTGATCGGCCTGTGCACCTTCACCATGGTCACCATCGGCGTGATGGCCGGGCGCGCGCTGGGCGCGGTGATCGGCCGCCGCGCCGAGCTGGTCGGCGGCGTGATCCTGATCCTGGTCGGCGCGGCGATCCTCTACGAACACCTCAGCGGCGCGGCCGGTGGCTAAGCCGGCACCGAAGGCGTGCCCCTGCGACAGCGGCGCGCCCTACGCGCGCTGCTGCGGCCCGCTGCACGGCGGCGCGCCGGCAGCGGATGCCGCGGCGCTGATGCGTTCGCGCTACAGCGCCTATGTGCTGGGCGAGGCCGACTACCTGCGCGCCAGCTGGCATCCGTCCACGCGTCCGGCGCAGCTGTCGCTGGCCGACGCGCCCGGCCAGCGCACCGTCTGGCTGGGGCTGAAGGTGGAATCGCACACCGTCACCGGCGCCGACACCGCCGAGGTGGTGTTCACCGCGCGGCTGCGCGTGGGCGGCGGCTCGGCCCAGCGCATGCACGAACGCAGCCGCTTCGTGCGCGAAGGCGGGCACTGGTTCTACGTGGACGGCGACGTCGGCTGAAGGCGGCGCGGCGCGCGCGCACGACGTGGCGGTCAAGACCAGCCGCGCGCGATGCAGCGTTGCAGTGCTGCGGTGGGTTTCTCGCGCAACGGGTCTAGCATCTGTCGCATGACGTTGCGCCTTTAGTGCGCGCGCTTTCTTCGACACTTCGCCAAGGAGACTCCCCCATGTCCCAAGCCCACGGCTATGCCGCGACTTCCGCCGATGCGCCGCTGGCGCCGTTCGTGTTCGAACGTCGCACCCCCGGTCCGCACGATGTGCAGATGGACATCCTGTACTGCGGCATCTGCCATTCGGATCTGCACACCGCCCGCAACGAGTGGCAGAACACGATCTTTCCCTCGGTGCCGGGCCACGAGATCGTCGGCCGTGTCACCGCCGTCGGCAGTGAGGTCAAGGGCTTCAAGGTCGGCGACCTGGCCGGCGTCGGCTGCATGGTGGACAGCTGCCGCACCTGCCCTTCCTGCGCGGCGGGTGAGGAACAGTACTGCGACAACGGCTTCACCGGCACCTACAACGGCCCGCTGTTCGGCGGCGGCGAGAACACCTACGGCGGTTACTCGGACCATGTCGTGGTCGACGAGCGCTACGTGCTGCGCGTGACCCACGGCACCGACAACCTGGCCGCGGTCGCGCCGCTGCTGTGCGCCGGCATCACCGTGTACTCGCCGATGGCGCACTGGCAGGTCGGTCCGGGCCAGTCGGTCGGCGTGGTCGGTCTGGGCGGCCTGGGCCACATGGCGGTCAAGATCGCCAAGGCGCTGGGGGCGCACGTGGTGCTGTTCACCACCTCGGAGAGCAAGCGCGAGGACGGCAAGCGCCTGGGCGCCGACGAGGTGGTGATCTCCAAGGATCCCGAGCAGATGGCCGCGCAGGCCGGCAAGCTGGATTTCATCCTCAACACCGTGGCCGCCTCGCACAACCTGGATCCGTTCCTCAATGCGCTCAAGCGCGATGGCGCGATGGTGCTGGTCGGCGCGCCGGAACATCCGCATCCGACGCCGACGGTGTTCAACCTGATCATGCGCCGCCGGACCATCGCCGGCTCGCTGATCGGCGGCATCGCCCAGACCCAGGAGATGCTGGATTTCTGCGCCAAGCACGGCATCGTGTCGGACATCGAGATGATCGAGCCCCGGCAGATCAACGAGGCCTACGAGCGCATGCTCAAGGGCGATGTGAAGTACCGCTTCGTGATGGATCTGGCCAAGCTGGACAAGGCCGCCTAAGGCCTCATACGACAGGCGGCGAAGCGACGGGCGGCTACACTGGCCGCCCGTCTTCATGTGCGATGTCATGACCCACACGCTGACCGAGACCACGCTGCACGGCCTGTCCGTGCTGCGGATCGACACGCCGCTGTGCACCGCGCAGCTCTCGCTCCACGGCGGCCAGCTGCTGTCGTTCGTGCCCGCCGGCGGAGCCGATGTGCTGTGGCTCTCGCCGCTGGCGCAGGGCGCGCCCAAGGCGATCCGCGGCGGCGTGCCGGTGTGCTGGCCCTACTTCGCCCGCGAGCATCAGCCGGCCGACGCGATCCAGCATGGCTTCGCGCGGATCAGCCCGTGGACGCTGGCCGAGGCGCGCGAGGACGGCGACGGCAACGTGCACCTGACGCTGGACCTGCCGGCGCACGCCTCCACACCGCTGCGCCTGAAGCAGACGCTGGTGCTGGGCGCAGGCCTGCAGCAGGCGCTGACCACGCACAACCCTTCCGCGGAGGCGGTCGCCTTCACCGATGCGCTGCACAGCTACTTCCACGCCGGCGACGCGCGCCAGGTCCGGCTGAGCGGACTGGACGGGCTGGACTACAACGACAAGTTCACCGGGCAGACCTTCCCCCAGTCCGGCGACTGGACCCTGTCCGACCCGCGCGATCCCGGCCGCAGCGACCGCATCTACCACGATGCCGGCGGGCACTACGTGCTGCACGATCCGGTGCTGTCCCGGCAGCTGCGCATCAGCACCACGGGCAGCCGCTCGGTGGTGGTGTGGAACCCCGGCCAGGCCGGGGCGCAGGCCATGGCCGACGTGCCCGATGACGCGTGGCCGGCCTTCGTCTGCGTCGAGGCGGCCAACGCCGGGCACGACGTCATCAAGCTGGCCCCGGGCGCAAGCCACACCCTCGGCCAGGCCGTGGAAGTGCTGACCGCTTAGGCGGCGTCCGCCTCACGCAGGCCGCCCGCCTGAAGATGCGCGGCCTGGCGTCAGGGCACGGCCGCCGTGGCGCAGGCCCGCTGCGCGCCGCAGGCAGGCGCGACCAGGCTCAGCCGTCGACCCGCGCCCATCGACACCGGCACGCCGGCCGCCGCGTCCGGCGATGGCAGCGCGCGCGGGATCCACTGGTGCGTGCCGGCCAGATCGGCTGCGCCGCTGGCTTCGCAGCCGACCTCGCCGAACCGCTGGCGCAGCAGGGCGACGCGTCCGCGTCCGGCCAGCGGCTCGGCCGCGCCCAGCCCGGCATCGGTCGTCAGTGCGCATACCAGACTGTCGCTGGGCGCACGGCTCGCCGCGGGTGACGGGCTGATCTGCGAAGGCGCGCGCGCGTCGGCCTCGGGCCGACAGCCGCACAGGCCGACGGCGATCAGCAGGCTGCCGAGACGGGCGCCCGCCGCTTTCCACTCCCTCATCCGAGCCTCCCGGCGGTCCACACTTCGGACCGCACAGCTGGAAGAACCTCGATCGCGTCGGGAACCGGCCATCGGCGGCCGGCGGCCCTTACAGCCTGGGATAGGCGAAGCGCCCCAGCTGCACCAGCTTGGCCAGCGCCGCCTGGCGCTCCATGCCCTCCAGGCCGTTGGTCAGGAACACCAGCGTCTGCCCGTCCCGGGCGATGGACAGCACCGCGATATCGGCCAGCACGCCACGCTCGAGATCGCGCCGCTCGACCACGGCGGTGGCGTAGTGGCCCAGGCCCGGCGGCGAGACCAGGCGCACGCCGGCGCGGGCGCCGGGATTGCTCGCGTCGATGAAGCCGGTCACCAGGTCGCGCACCTCATCCTGCGGCGTATGGCCCTTGGAAGGCCACTGCTGTACCAGCAGGCGGCCGAAGTCGCCGTTCCACTCGCAGGCCGTGATGCCGAAGGTCTGGTGGTGCTCGGGCGTGGCGGTGGAGGTGCCGCTGAAGACGGTCTCCAGTTCGTCCGCGGTGATCAGGTCGCACACCGTTTCGGCCTTGGCCGCGGCCGCCGGCGTCGTGGACGGCGGCGCAGCGACGGGCGCGGCGGCAGGCGGCGGACGCGAGCACGCCGCAAGGACCAGGACCAGCGCGAAGAACGACGAACGCAGGGCATGCAGCAGGGCAGGAGACACGCGGACCTCCGGCGTGGCGCCGGGCGGGGGAATCCCGGCTTGTCCCTGTGCTAACACCAAAAGCGGCCAATTCAGGACACCTGTCACGTTTTCGGCCCGTGACACAGTCCGAGGCGGGACGCAGGTGCCGTCACCGGTTCTGTACATCTGCCGCGTTTGCCTGCCGACGTTGCAGCGCTGCAACGGACACGCTGCGGCGCGCACCTACACTGAACCACCGTCTCTGCGGCGTTCGATCAGATGGAAGACAGCGTGCGCTCCCCGTCCGGGGCGAGGGAACCGCAGGGCACGATGCGCGCCAAGGAGCGCATCGACATCGTCGATGCCGACGGCCGGGTGCGCCTGACCAGCGTGGCGCACCCCGATTCCCAGCCCGGCGATCTCTGGCTGGCGCGCTGGGACCAGGCGCAGCGCGCTCAGCTGGGACAGGCGCTGGACGCAGCCTGGGCCGGGGGGCTGGAACGCCGCGTCGCACCGCAGGCCCAGACCGCGGACGGCGAAGCGGACGGTTGGGAAATCCACATCGCCCCACTGCACGATGTCCACGGCGCGATCGACGCGGTGGTCGCGGTCAGTCGCCAGATCGGCGGGCAGCGCCCTGACCCGGACGCGAGGCGCGTCCCCGACGTCCGCCCGTCGCTGAGCGCGCTGCTGCAGGCCGCGGCTGCCGCCACCGACGACGGCGCCGACGCCGCAGTGCTGCCCGACCCGCCCAGCGCCGAGGAACATCAGCGCCGCGGCGAACGCTTCGGGCTGCACAACCGGCTGCTGCGCGCCCGCGACGACGTGGCCCTGGGCGTGCGCCGCGAACAGGCGCTGCAGGACCAGCTCGACCTGGCCACCGTGGCCCGCGACAGCGCCGAGCAGATCAGCCGCCAGGCGCAGAAAAGCGCAGCCATGGGCCAGCTGGTGGCCGGCATCGCGCACGACTTCAACAACATGCTCCAGATCGTGCAGACCACGCTGGACATGATGGCGCTGCAGGCCGCCAGCGATCCGCGCCAGGCGCGCCTGCTGGCCCGGTCGCAGGAGGCCGTCGGTCACGCGGTGGACCTGGCCCGGCGTCTGCTGGCGTTCGGACGCGAGCATCCCTATCGCGCCGAAGCCCTGGACCTGGCGCAGGTGGTGAACGACATGCTGCCGCTGATCGCGCACGGCCTGGGCGCGCGCATGACGATGGCGCTGGCGCCGACCGAGGTGGCGCTGCCGATCCGCTCGGACCGGCATTCGATCGAGCAGGCGCTGATGAACCTGTGCGTCAACGCGCGCGACGCCTGCCAGGGGCACGGCCGCATCGACGTCGCGCTGGGCCTCGAAGACGTCGCCGCCGGGCAGGACGGCACGCTGCGTCGCGCCGGCGGCCGCTATGCCTACGTGGAGGTGCGCGACGACGGCTGCGGCATGGACGCGGCCACCCGCGCGCGCATCTTCGAACCCTTCTTCACCACCAAGCCCGAAGGCATCGGCACCGGGCTGGGCCTGGCCCAAGTGTCCGGGCTGATGCGCCAGTCCGAAGGCTTCGCCACAGTGTGGTCCGAGCCGGGCCAGGGCGCCTGCGTGCGGCTGTACTTCCCCGCGCTGCAGGCGTGAGCCTCGATGACCTGCGACCACACGTCCGGGTATGGCGCCGCTGACCGCGCTGGTAGGCTTGGCGCGATGCCCTCCCACCCTCGTCCGATCCCGCATGCCCGCTGACGCCGCCCTTGCCCCCGTTCCCCTGGCGCGCGCGCTGCGTGAGGCGACCGCCCAGGCCCACGCCGCGGTCGAAGCGCTGCCGCACATGCACGCGCTCGCGCACGGCGCGCTGCCTTCCGACCAGTACGTGCGGGTGCTGCAACAGCATCTGGCCCTGGTCGAACCCTGGGAACGCACGCATGCGGCCTGGCTGCAGACGCTGGGGGCGCAGGGCTGGCATTACCGTGCGCGCGGGCCGGCGCTGCGCGCCGACCTGGCCACGCTCGGCGTCGCCGCGCCCGCGGCCGCGCCGTTGACCGAGGTGGAGACGGCGGCCGCGGCCTGGGGCCAGCTGTATGTGATCGAAGGCTCGCTGCTGGGCGGGCGCCTGATCGCGCGCGCCTTCCGCGCCGCCCAGCCGGCGCTGTCCGCCGCGCTGGCCTACTTCGACCTGGGCAGCGAGGCGCCCGGCGCATGGCGCCAGTTCCAGGCCTGCCTGGAGGCGGCGCTGCCCTCCGTCGCGCAGCGCCAGGCCGCCATCGGCGGCGCGCAGTCGATGTTCGCCCGTTTCCATCAGCAGCTCGCCGCCGGGGTGGCCGCATGAGCCTGTCGCTGGACACCGTGGACATGGATGCCTGCGCGCGTGAGCCGATCCATATCCCCGGCTCGGTCCAGCCCTACGGCGCGCTGCTCGTCATCGAGCCTGCCAGCGGGCAGGTGCTGCAGGCCAGCGGCACCGCCGCCGACCTGCTGGGCGTGCCGCATGCACAGCTGATCGGCCAGCGCTGGGACGCGCTGCTGACGCTGGAGGCGCGCACGCTGCCGGCGGCCGACGAGGTGCGCGAGCCCCTGCACCTGGCGCACGAAGCGATCGGCTTCCCCCAGCGCGCCGATGCGCCGTCGCAGGTCTACGTGGCGGCCTGGCATCTGGCGCCCAGCCAGTGGCTGGTGGAGATCGAGCCGCGCGACTCGCAAGCCTCCGACGTCGGCGTGCGCGACGTGCTGCCGGTGCTGCGCCTGGTCGAGCGCGACCGCCACATCCACGAGGCCAGCCTGCGCGTGGCGCGCGAGATCCACGCCCAGCTCGGCTACGACCGGGTGATGGTCTACCGCTTCGACAACGAGTGGAACGGCGACGTCATCGCCGAGGCCAGGCGTCCCGAGCTCGAGGCCTACCTGGGCCTGCACTACCCGGCCACCGACATCCCGGCGCAGGCGCGCGCGCTGTACCTGCGCAACCGCGTGCGCCAGATCGCGCACGTTGGCTACCGCCCCTCGCCGATCGAGCCGCCGCTGGACCCGCGCGATCACGCGCCGGTGGATCTGAGCGACGTCAGCATCCGCAGCGTCTCGCCGGTGCACCTGGAATATCTGGGCAACATGGGCGTGAGCGCCACGCTGGTGACCTCCATCGTGGTCAACGACGTGCTGTGGGGGCTGATCGCCTGCCATCACTACGCGCCGCTGTTCGCCAGCCACGCCATGCGCGATGTCGCCGATGCGCTGACCCGCGGCCTGGCCGCGCGCATCGGCGCGCTGCAGGCGGTCGAGCGCGCGCGCACCGAGGCCGTGCTGCTGACCGTGCGCGAGAAGCTGATCACCGCCTTCAACAATGCCGACACGCTCTCCACCGAGATGCTGACCGAGCTGGCGCCGGAGCTGATGGACGTGGTCGATGCCGACGGCGTGGCGATCTACAACGGCGATGAGGTGATCGGCTACGGCACGCTGCCGTCGGTCGAGGATCTGGCGCGCATCCGCCAGCAGATCGAAGCGCGCGACGACGAGGTCCTGCGCGAGGGCGTGGTCGGCGCGCTGCACGTGGACGCCATCGGCAGCGCCTTCCCGGAACTGGCCGACCTGGCGCCGCTGGCGGCCGGCCTGATCTTCGTGCCGCTGATGCCGCAGGCGCGCAGCGCGCTGCTGTGGACGCGCCGCGAGCAGATCGAGACGATCAACTGGGCCGGCAACCCGGAGCTGGCCAAGCTGGTGGACATCCCCAACTCGCGCCTGTCGCCGCGCAAGAGCTTCGATCTGTGGCAGCAGACCGTGCGCGGCCAGGCGCGGCCGTGGTCGCTGCTGCATCTGGAATCGGCGCGCAGCCTGCGCGTGCTGATCGAGCTGATGGAGCGCAAGCGCGTGCAGCAGGACTTCAGCCTGCTGGAAGCCTCGCTGGCGCGCCTGCGCCAGGGCGTGGCGATCATCGAGCGCGGGCCGACCGGGATCGGCCGGGTGCTGTTCGCCAACGACGCCTTCGCCCACCTGGCCGACGAGGACGCCAGCGGCATGATCGGCCGCGACATGCGCGCCCTGCTCGACCCCTCGGTGTCCGAGGCGCAGCTGCAGGCGCTCAAGCAGGGCCTGCACGCGCGCGAACCCAGCAATGCGGTGCTGCCGCTGCGTGTGACCAATGCCGACCCGGTGCTGCAGCAGTTCGACTTCGAGCCGCTGCCGGCCAGCCGCGGCCAGGTCAGCCACTGGCTGCTGCAGCTGCGCGACCCGGACTGATCCCGGGCGTGGAGCGGCGCTGGCGGCTGGACTCAGCGCTTGCCCTTGGCCTTGATCTCGACCGGTTGAGCCTTGGCCGTTTGCGACTCGCCGATGGATAGACGCGCCGGAACCGCGGCATCGAGCGCCTGGCGCGCACGCTCGGACAGGATCGCCATCTGCGGCTTGGCGCTGCCATCGTCGTTCGGCTGCACGCTGAACATGTAATCGCCCCACCACGCACCGCCGGCCCAGTAGGTCCAGCCCAGCCAGACCTCGGCGTTGTCCTGGATGTAGCCCAGCATGCCGTCCAGCGCGGCCAGGCAGGTGGCGTTGGCGGCGGCGCCGAACTCGCCAAGGAAACCGCGCTTGCCATTGGCGCGCAGCCAGTCGGTGAAGGCCGTGAGCTTCTCGGCGCCGATGGTGGGGCTCACGCAGGTGGGCGAGGTGCCCGAGTAGTCGCTGTCCAGATACTGGTGGACTTCGTAGGCCAGGTTGTTGGCCGGGTCGCGCAGGCCGACCAGCGCATCGGCGTTGGACACGCCGCCGCCGGCCTCGGCACTGGTCCAGCTGTGCGCGCCGGTCCAGGCCACGCCCGGCACCAGGATGAGGTTGTTCGCTCCGGTGGCGCGGATGGCGTCGATGGCCGTCTGCGCCGTGCGCGCCCAGCGGGTCGCCTTGAGCCCCACCGGCTCGTTCATCAGGCCGAAGATCACCGTCTCATCGTTGCCGAAGGCGAGCGCAAGCCGCCGCCAGAGATCGGCGAAGGCCGAATCGGGCACCGCCTGCGAGCCGATCGCCTGGTCGTTGAACGCCGCGTAGTTGTGCGGATCCAGGATCAACACCTGGCCATGGTCGCGCGCGCGGGTGACGGCGGTGCGCAGCTGCGCCAGCTGGGCGCCATCCAACGCGCCGCCGAGCGCCGGCTGCAGGCGCTCCCACAAAAACGGCAGGCGGATGACGTTCATGCCGCGATCGGCGAAGTCGCCGAAGTCGCCATCGGAAGGGTAGGTGTAGTCCTTGAACAGCACGCCGGGCTTCTTGTCCGAGGCGAACTCGACGCCAGCCAGGTTGACGCCCACATACGCGAGCGCGCGGGTCTGCGCGGCGGCGAGCGCCGGCAGGCAGGCCAGCGCGACGGCCAGGGGGAAACGCATCAGAACGGGGGAGGCGATCGGGCGCATGGCGATGGCTCTGGTGTCGGTCACCGTCGGAGCGGACGCCGGCGACGGCAAACGGGCGAAGGAGCGGCGAGCACGAGGCAGGCCGATGGCGGCGTTGCGAAGAGGGCGAACTCGGCGGCGACCACGATCCTGCGCAGACGCTAAAGGCGCTCGATGCTGCGATCGCGCCGCGTCCTCACCGATGCGCTCGGTGGTTGGTCCCTGGGCTCGGGAGCCGAGCGCACGCATCCAGCATAGGCGCAAGCCGGATGCCGGATCCGATGGATCCTCGGGTCGTGTCGCGTTCTGGAACACGCCGCATGCTTCGTTTCGGACCGATCGCGCAAGCCGCGCGCGGCCTTGCGTTGCGCGCTATCCAGCTCGCGCCGTGGCCGTGCCTCCCGGTCGCCTGCGCCAACGCCGGACCGCCGCCCACACGGCGGCGATTCCGGCTGGGTGGTGCCGAATCAGTCGTGGGCGGGCTTGCCGGTGACCTGCCCGGCGTACTTGCGCAGCGTCGGCAGCTGCGGCTTGGCGCTGCCATCGCGATTGGGCTGCACGTTGAACGGATAGCTCGGTGCCCACCACGCGCCCGCCGCCCAGTAGCTCCAGCCCAGCCACTGCTGCGGATGGGCCTGGATGTAGGCCAGCATCGCGTCCAGCGCCGGGATGCATTCCGCGCTGGCGCCGAACTCGCCCAGGAAGCCGACCTTCTTGTTGGCCTCCAGCCAGCGCGTGAAGCCTTCCAGCCGGCGCGCGCCGATCTGCGGATCGTCGCCGCACTCGGGCTTGGTGCCGGAGGAATCGCGGTCCAGGTACTGATGCGCCTCGAAGGCCAGACGGTTGGCCGGATCCTTCAAACTGGCCAGCGCATCGCCGTTGGAAACGCCGCGCCCGGCCGAGGCGCTGGTCCAGCTGTGCGCGCCGCTCCAGGCCGTGCCCGGCACCAGGATCAGGTTCTTCGCGCCGGTGCCGCGGATCGCATCGATCGCCGCCTGCGCGGCGGCGGCCCAGTCGTTGGCGCTGATGTCGTGCGGCTCGTTCATCAGGCCGAACAGCACCTTGTCGTTGTTGGCGAAGGCCGGCTCGCTGGCCAGCCGCCGCCACAGGTCGGCGAAGGCCGCGACCGGCACGGCCGCGCTGCCGATCGTCTGGCCGTTGTAGCCGCCGTAGTTGTGCACATCCAGCAGCAGGGTGATGCCGTGCTTGCTCGCGGTCTGCGCGGTCTTGCGCAGCAGGTCCAGCTGGGCGCGGTCGAACTCGCCGTTCAACGTCGGCTGCAGGCGTTCCCACAGGAACGGCAGCCGCACCAAGTTCATGCCCTGCGCGGCGAAGTAGGCGAAGTCCGATTCGGACGGATAGGTGTAGTCCTTGTACAGCGTGCCGGGCTTCTTGCTGGACTGGAATTCGGCACCGGCCAGGTTGACGCCGGCGTAGCGCAGGGCCTGTTCGGCGTGGGCCAGGGGGGCGAAGGCCAGGGCGGTCGCCAGCAGCAGGCCGGCGGGGCGATAGCGGATCGGGCGCATGGGACGTCTCCGGATCAGGCGCCGCCGGCCGTTGGCGGCTCCGCGCGGGCGCGGAGCACGACAGGCCACGATGCGAAAGACTCACGGCTGCGAGCAGCCATCGGCGGCAGGTGGGGGAACGGCCGCATCGTGATCCCGAGCCTAGGCGATCGTGTGCGACCGCAGCATGAAACCCGCGGTGACTGACGCAGGTGTCATGCCTTGCGGGGCTTCAGGACGAGCAACGTCAGCACGCCGCCGACCAGGCCCCAGAACGCCGCGCCGATGCCGGCCAGGCTCAGGCCCGAGGCGGTGATCAGGAAGGTCACCAGCGCCGCCTCGCGACTGCCCTCGTCCTTCACCGCCGTGCCCAGCGCACCGCCGAGCGTGCCCAGCAGCGCGATGCCGGCGATGGCCATGACCAGCTCCTTCGGGAACGCCGCCAGCAGCGTCACCACCGTGGCGCCGAACAGGCCGACGACCAGATAGAACAGCCCCGCCCAGACCGCGGCTATGTAGCGCCGCGTGCGGTCCGGATGCGCCTCGGGGCCCATGCAGATCGCCGCGGTGATCGCCGCCAGGTTCAACGAGAATGCGCCCAGCGGCGCCAGCAGCGCGGTGAGCACGCCGGTCCAGCCGATCACCGGCGAGACCGGCACCTCGAAGCCCGAGGCGCGGATCACCGCCACGCCCGGCACGTTCTGCGAGGCCATGGTCACCACGAACATCGGCAACGCGATGCCCAGCAGCGCGGCCAGCGAGAACCGCGGCGTCACCCAGTCCGGCTGGGCCAGGGTCAGATGCGCCTGTTCCAGATGCAGCGTGCCGCTGGCGGCGGCCACCAGCACGCCGACCAGCAGGCAGGCGATCACCGCATAGCGCGCCCACCAGCGGCGCATCACCAGGTAGGTGACCAGCATCGCCAGCACCAGCAGCGGCTGGGTCTTGAGCGCGACGAAGGTGTCCAGGCCGAAGCGCAGCAGCACCCCGGCCAGCATGCCGGCCGCCAGCGGCAGCGGAATGCGGTGCAGCGTCTTCTCGAACAGGCCGGAGAACCCGGCCACGGCCACCAGCACCGCGCACACCACGAAGGCACCGATCGCCTCGGGCAGCGGCAGGCCGGTGTGGCTGGCCGCCAGCATCGCCGCCGCCGGCGTCGACCACGCGGTGACCACCGGCACGCCATAGCGCAGCGAGAGCGCGATGCAGCTCACGCCCATGCCCAGCCCCAGCGCCAGGATCCACGAGCCGATCTGCGCCTGACTGGCCCCCACCGCCTGCGCCGCCTGGAACACGATCACCACCGAACTGGCGAAGCCCACCAGCACCGTGACGAAGCCGGCCGCCATGGCCGAGAGCGAAGAATCGCGCAGCACGCGCGCAGGCAAGGCAGGCATGTTCGAGGCGAGACGAGGGGAGGGAAGCGTTGAGCTTAACGGGCGGCTTCAACGACGCCCAGTTCGGTTGCATCGGCAACCGGATGCAGGACGTGGAAGGCCGCTGGATTCCCGCCTTCGCGGGAATGACGAAGGGTTGTTAGCTGCGGGCGATGCAGTCCGCCGCTGCGATAGTCAGACCCTCGTCGCTCCCGCGCACGCGGGAGCCCATGGACGTTACGCGGTCTGCCAGGCCGTCCATGGATCCCCGCGTTCGCGGGAATGACGATGGGGGTCTCTGTTCGTCGGGAGCTGTCAGCCCAGCAGCAGCTCGGCGATGCTCTGGGCGGCGTCGCGGCCTTCGGCCACGGCGGTGACCACCAGGTCGGCGCCGCGCACGGCGTCGCCACCGGCGAACAGCTTGGGGTGCGTGGTCTGGTAGGGCAGGCGCTCGTCGCCGCCGGCGACGATGCGGCCGTTGGCCTGGCCTTCCACGCCCACCGCCGACAGCCAAGTGGGCAGGGTCGGGGAGAAGCCGAAGGCGATGATCACCACGTCGGCGTCCAGCAGCGATTCGCTGCCTTCGATCAGTTCGGCGTTGCGGCGGCCGCGCGCGTCGGGCTCGCCCAGGCGGGTCTCGGCCACGCGCACGCCGACCAGCTGGCCGTCGGCGCCGGCCTCGATCGACAGCGGCTGGCGGTTGAACAGAAAGCGCACGCCTTCCTCGCGCGCGTTGGCGACCTCGCGCGCGCTGCCGGGCATGTTGGCCTCGTCGCGGCGGTAGGCGCAGGTGACCTTGGCCGCGCCCAGGCGGATGGCGCTGCGCACGCAGTCCATGCCGGTGTCGCCGCCGCCCAGCACGACCACGCGCTTGCCGGTGAGATCGGGCAGGATGATCTTGTCCTCCCAGCCGGCGATCGGCCGGCCCCAGCCGTCGCTGCCGGTGACGATGCGGCTGTTCTGCACCAGGAAGGGCAGCGCCGGCAGCACGTTGGGCAGGTCCTGCCCGGGCAGGCCGCCGTCGGTGTAGCGGTACGCGCCGGTACCCAGGAACACCGCGTCGAATTCCTCCAGCAACGCATCGAGGCTGACGTCGCGCCCGATCTCCACGCCCAGGCGGAACTCCACGCCCATGCCCTCGAGCACCTCGCGGCGCTGGGCGATCACGGTCTTGTCCAGCTTGAAGCTGGGGATGCCGAACTGCAGCAGCCCGCCGATCTGCTCATAGCGGTCGAACACCACAGCGTGGATGCCGGCGCGCGCCAGCCGGTCGGCGCAGCCCAGCCCGGCCGGGCCAGCGCCGATCACCGCCACGCGCTTGCCGGTGGGCTGCACGCTGGACAGGTCCGGGCGCCAGCCGGTGGCCAGCGCGGTGTCGACGATGTACTTCTCCACCGCGCCGATGGTGACCGCGCCGAACTCCTCCAGCGTGCAGCTGCCTTCGCACAGGCGGTCCTGCGGACACACCCGGCCGCAGACTTCCGGCAGCGGATTGGTCGAGTGGCACAGCGTGGCGGCCTCGTGGATGCGGTTCTCCTGCACCAGCTGTAGCCACTGCGGGATGGCGTTGTGCACCGGGCACTTCCAGCTGCAGTACGGGTTGCCGCAGTCCAGGCAGCGGCCGGCCTGGTACTGCGCGTCGGCCTTGTCGAACTTGCCGTACAGCTCGCCCCAGTCGCCGGACGTGCGCAGCTCCACCGGGATGCGCGAGGGCATCTGCCGGGGCAGGTCGAGGAACTGGAAGGCGTGCTTGCGGCTCATTGGGGTGGGATTCGGGATTCGGGATTGGGGATTCGAAGAAGCGGGACCGGGCGGGGATCGGGGGGGAGGGATCGCCTCTGCCAATCCCGAATCCCCAATCCCCAATCCCGCCACCGTCAGGCGGCGCGCCGCAACGCGTCGGTCAACGACTCGATGCTGGCGGCCTTGGGTTTGACCAGCCAGAACTTGCCGATGTAGTCGCGGAACTCGTCCAGGATCTGCTGGGCCCAGATGCTGCCGGTGAGTTCGCGATGGCGCTGGATCAGGGTGTGGATGTGCTGGCGGTAGCTCTCGAAGCCTTCGCCGCTGATGCGGTGGATGTCGATCAGTTCGTGGTTGTAGCGGTCCACGAAATCGCGGTCCACGTCCAGCACATAGGCCAGCCCGCCGGTGAAGCCGGCGCCGAAGTTCAGGCCGACCCGGCCCAGCACCATGACGATGCCATCGGTCATGTACTCGCAGCAGTGGTCGCCGGCGCCTTCCACTACCGCCAGCGCGCCGGAGTTGCGCACCGCGAAGCGTTCGCCGGCGCGGCCGGCGGCGAACAGCTCGCCGCCGGTGGCGCCGTACAGGCAGGTGTTGCCCAGGATGGCGGTGTTGCGCGCCTCGAAGCGCGCCCCGCGCGGCGGGCGCACCACCAGCCGGCCGCCGGCCATGCCCTTGCCCACGTAGTCGTTGGCCTCGCCTTCCAGCTCCATGTTCAGGCCGCCGGCGTTGAACGCGCCGAAGCTCTGCCCGGCCGTGCCGCGGAAGCGTAGCTGGATCGGCGCATCGCTCATGCCGTGGTTGCCGTGGGCGCGGGCGATCGCGCCGGACAGGCGCGTGCCGATCGAGCGGTCGGTGTTGTGGATCAGGTGGCGGTGGTCGCCGCCGGCCTTGGTCGCGATCGCCCGGGCCAGCTCCGAATCCAGCTGCGTGGCCAGGCTGTCCGGCGGCTCGTACATGCGCTGCGCGGCGCAGGTGCCGCCGTCGACCTGGGCGCCGGCCAGCAGCCGCGTCAGGTCCACGTGCACGCCCGGACGCGGGCTGTGGACGACCTGCTCGAGCAGGTCGGTGCGGCCGACGATCTCGTCCAGCGAGCGCACGCCCAGGCGCGAGAGCCACACGCGCACTTCCTCGGTCAGCAGGCGGAAGTAGTTCTCCACGCGCTCGGGCAGGCCGGTGAAGTGGTCCGCGCGCAGCCGCTCGTCCTGGGTGGCCACACCGGTGGCGCAGTTGTTGAGGTGGCAGATGCGCAGGTACTTGCAGCCCAGCACGATCATCGGGCCGGTGCCGAAGCCGAAGCTGTCCGCGCCCAGCAGCGCGGCCTTGATCACGTCCAGGCCGGTCTTCAGGCCGCCGTCGGTCTGCAGCACGGTGCGCTCGCGCAGCTGGTTCTGCACCAGGGCCTGGTGGGCCTCGGCCACGCCCAGCTCCCACGGCACGCCGGCATAGCGGATCGAGCTGATCGGCGAGGCGCCGGTGCCGCCGTCGTGGCCGGAGATGGTGATCAGGTCCGCGCCGGCCTTGACCACGCCGGCGGCGATCGTGCCCACGCCGGCATGGCTGACCAGCTTCACCGAGACCAGCGCCTTCGGGTTGACCTGCTTGAGGTCGAAGATCAGCTGGGCCAGGTCCTCGATGGAATAGATGTCGTGGTGCGGAGGCGGGCTGATCAGGCCGATGCCGGGCTTGGCATAGCGCAGGCGCGCGATCAGCTCGTTGACCTTGTGCCCGGGCAGCTGGCCGCCTTCGCCGGGCTTGGCGCCCTGGGCGACCTTGATCTGCAGCACCTCGGCATTGACCAGGTACTCGGGCGTGACGCCGAAGCGGCCCGAGGCCACCTGCTTGATCTTGGAGCGCTTCTCGGTGCCGTAGCGGGCCGGGTCCTCACCGCCCTCGCCGGAGTTGGAACGCCCGCCCAGCCGGTTCATGGCGATGGCCAGGGCCTCGTGCGCCTCGGGCGAGAGCGCGCCCAGCGAGATGGCGGCGGTGTCGAAGCGGCGCAGCACGTCGCCGGCCTCGGCGACCTGATCCAGCGGCAGCGGCGTGTCGGCCAGCTTGAGCTGCAGCAGGTCGCGCAGGGTCGAGACCGGGCGGTTGTGCACCGCGTCGGTGTAGGCCTGCCAATCCTTCGCATCGCCGGTGCGGGTGGCGCGCTGCAGCGTCATGACCACGTCCGGGTTGTACATGTGGTACTCGCCGCCGTGGACGTACTTGATCAGGCCGCCGACCTCGGGCTTGCGCAGGTCGTTCCAGGCGTTGCGGGTCAGCTGCCGGGCCTCGGTATCCAGGCGCTCGAAGCCCACGCCGCCCACGCGGTTGGCCGCGCCGGGGAAGCACAGCTCCACCACCTCGCGGTCCAGGCCGACCACCTCGAACAGCTGCGCGGCGCGATAGCTGGCGATGGTGCAGATGCCCATCTTGGAGATGATCTTGGACAGGCCCTTGTAGACGCCCTTGCGGTACTTGCGGCCGATCTGGGCTACTTCGCCGCCGGCCTTGAGCAGCAGGATGCCGCGCCGGCCCAGGTCGAACAGGGTCTGGTAGGCCAGGTACGGATACACCGCCGTGGCGCCCACGCCCAGCAGGCAGGCCATGTGGTGCGGATCGCGCGCGGTGCCGGTCTCGATGATCAGGTTGACGTCGCAGCGCAGGCCGACGTTGGACAGGTGGTGGTGCACCGCGCCGGTGGCCAGCAGCGCATGGACCATCGGCCGGTCGGCGACCGGATAGCGGTCGGACAGCAGCAGCATGACCATGCCTTCGCGCGCGGCGGCCTCGGCCTCCCGGCAGATGCGCTCGATGCCGGCCTTGAGGCCTTCCTCGGGCGCATAGGACAGGTCGATCAGCCGGTTCTTGTGCGCGTACTGGTCCATCTTCAACAGCTGGCGCAGCTTGCGCTGGGACAGCACCGGCGAGTTGAGGATGACGTGGTTCACCGTCTCCGGGCCGGCGTGGAAGATGTTGGTCTCCCGGCCCAGCTGGGTGGACAGCGACATGGCGATGCCTTCGCGCAGCGGGTCGATCGGCGGGTTGGTCACCTGCGCGAAGGCCTGGCGGAAGTAGTCGTACAGCGGCCGGGTGTGCTGGCTCAGCACGGCCATGGGCGTGTCGTCGCCCATCGAGCCGGTGGCCTCCTGCTCGGTCTCGGCCAGCGGACGCAGGATCTGCTCCACTTCCTCGGTGCTGAGCTGGAACAGCTTGTGGTAGCTGCGCAGGGTCTTCTCGTCGAACGGCTCCTCCACCAGCGAGGGGTCGATCAGCTCGGTCTGCAGATAGGTCACGCCCTGCTGCAGCCACTGCTTGAACGGCGCGCGGCCGCGGTTGATGCGATCGATGGCATCCGAGTCGAGCAGGTCGCCGCGCTTGAGGTCGATAGCCATCATCTCGCCCGGGCCCAGCTTGCCCTTGCGGGTGATGCGCTCGGCCGGCAGCTCCCACACGCCCGCCTCGGAGGCGACCAGGAAGTGGCGGTCGGAGGTCAGCATCCAGCGCGCCGGGCGCAGGCCGTTGCGGTCGAGCATGCACGCCGCATAGCGCGCGTCGCAGGCGACGATGCCGGCCGGGCCGTCCCACGGCTCGGTGTTCAGGCCGTAGAACTCGTAGAACGCGGCCAGGTCGGCGTCCTTGAACTCCAGCGAGGCCGTCGCCGGCGGCACCAGGATGCGCAGCGCCTGGATCAGCTCCATGCCGCCGGCGACCAGCAGCTCGAGCATGTTGTCCAGGCTCTGCGAATCCGAGCCGTGCATGGAGATCACCGGATCGAACTGGGCGATGTCGAACTTCGGCGTCTTCCACACCTTGCTGCGCGCCTGCGCCCAGGAGCGGTTGCCCTCGATGGTGTTGATCTCGCCGTTGTGCGCCAGCAGGCGGAACGGGTGCGCCAGCGGCCAGCGCGGCATGGTGTTGGTCGAGAAGCGCTGGTGGAACACCACCGCGCTGGAGGTCAGGTCGTTGCGCTGCAGGTCCGGGTAGAACACCGGCAGCTTGTCGGGCAGCACCATGCCCTTGTAGCCGATCACGTGCGGCGAGAGGGTCACCACATAGAAGTCGGGCGTGGTCTCGCGCAGGGCCTGCTCGGCGCGGCGGCGCGCCAGGAACAGGGCCAGGGCGAAGGCCTCCACGTCCTGCTCGGCACCGGCCTCGACGAAGATCTGCTCGATGCGCGGCAGGGTGGCCTTGGCCAGCTCGCCGCACACCGATTCGTCGGTCGGCGGCACGCGCCAGCCGCACACGCGCACGCCGGTGGCGGTGAGCTCGGCCTCCAGGCGGTCGCGACAGTCGTGCGCGGCATCGCCGTCGCCCGGCAGGAACACCAGGCCGGCGGCGAAGCGGGCGCCGACCTCGATATGCGCCTCGCGCGCCAGCGCCCGCAGGAAGCCTTCCGGTTTGCGAATCAGCAGGCCGCAGCCGTCCCCGGTCAGGCCATCGGCCGCCACGCCGCCACGATGGGTCATGCGCGACAGGGCGGTGATGGCGGTATCGACGAGCTGGCGCGAGGGCTGGTCGTCCAGCTGCGCGATCATGCCGAAGCCACAGGCATCGCGTTCGTCGTTGGGGTCGTACAGCCCGTGGCGGTTGCGGGGGGCCATTGGTGCTACCTCGAAAACGAAGGAGGGGCAGGCGGCACCCGAGCCCTTCGATGGGCGGCGCAGACGTGAAGAAGGTGTCACCGGACTTGCGATGACACCACAACTTGGTGCGCCGCCGCAACGCCTGCGCCACCTTGGTGCAGTGACGGTTTCAGGGGCAACAAACCCGAGGCTTTCCGATCAGTCTCCTTGCGACCCAACCCGCCAAGGGTGGGTAGTTTCAGGCATGCACGACAGCCCGGGTGCGTCTTGAAAGAGCTAAAGCTAACGGACTGTTTTTTCAACTGCAGCGCCTACAACACATCCGCGAGGATTTTTGCATTGCCAGCAGCCGATTCGCCTCGACTCAACAGCCACGTATGCGTGTGATTTCCGAAACGAGCGCCCTAAAGAAATTCGTAGGAAGAGGCGGGATGTACTCGACAGAGAGGCGGGAAAGTTCGGTATAGAGCATCTGGTTCGAAGGGAACCGGATCAGAAGCGCTTTTAGACCTTCAGTCAGATCTTCGATCCACGGTGAACTGTTCGTCCTAACCAACTCATCCGCCAGTTTCTCAGCGGAGCCAAACTCCCGGGCAAAGTCCTGGTGGAGATAAGGGGCGAAGAATTCGTCGACGAGATTGATCATGGTACTGGGTAGCCCGTAACTATTTTGAAACCTTGCGCCATTTCGGACGCGCGTTGTAGAACAAATCTTCCCGTAGGCGATTCTACTGCGGTAGCTGCGCCGCGAACGAGTACGCTACCAACAGAGCTTGCTGCAGTCCCCTCAATGACTAAGCGAGCTCCGCCGTTTCCGGCTATCCAAGAGGCAACCTGTGTTTGGTTTGCCGCCAATGCACTGCCTAAAGAAGTTTCAGCGGTTGAGGCCGAGGCAAACGTAGAAGCCGCTTTAATGCCCGTGTCGGTTGCAAGTCGCCCCGCAAGCTGTGCCGCAGAGAGGCCGACATGCCTTGCAACCATATGCCCGCCAGCGGCCTCCGACGCAGAAATCAGCGTCCCCAGCCCACCGCCAGTACCACCTGCGCCCGCTGACGTGGCAGCAGCAGTCGCAGCGCTTTCCGGCAAAAGGGCAAGCGCCGGTGGACCCACAAGCATGAACGCCGTGATGGCAATGGCAGGTTTTTCGAGAGGTTTGTAAACACTTAGGTTGCCCGCTTCGGCATCCGTTTTTAATCGATCACCGAACCGATCTGCTGCCTCTTGCCGACCATCAGAATCGGTAAATGTGTAGGGGTTATTCGCGGCATACTTGTAGCGATTAAAGTTCCCGCCCGTAGCCGTGTTAGCGCTCACCGGGTCCACCGATAGAAACCGCCCGATGTTCGGGTCGTAATATCGCTGCTGCATGTAGTTCAGCCCGGTGGCCGCATCCAGCACATGTCCGCTGTATCCGGGTCCGTCGGTATCTGGACGGTTCAGTACGTCGCCATAAGGGGCGTACTCGGTGCGTCCGATGACGTTGCCGTTAGCGTCGGTCACCGCGACGGGGCTTCCCAGTGCATCGGTATGGATGTATTCAACGGTTTGCGCATGAACCGAGGCGCACAAACCAGCCGCACCCGTGAGTGCGACTATTTTCTTCCACAAATAAAGCTTCCAATCGGACGGAGTTTTCGTAACCGCGGTCTTGGCGCTGGCGTTCACCGAGTCCATTCCTTGAGCCCTTGTGAAGGGCGAAGAGTAGCCTGCCGAGAGGGTTTGAAATAGAGGCGCGCGTCAGCCGCAGCGCACGGAGATCGCCACGCCCTTCTCGTCGACCTCGATGTTGAGCCGGCTCTCGTTGAATTCCAGCGTCACCGGCTGGTTGGGCTTGAGCGTGCGCGCGCTCTTGGCGCCGGCGTCCTTCTGCGCCTGGTCCACGTCGGCCTGGGCCGGCGTCTTGCCGACGATCCACTGCGCCTGGGTGGCGTCGCAGGCGCTGGCGTCGGCCGGCGGCGCGGCTTCCGGCGTCGGGGTGGCGGCGGCATCGGCGCGCTGCTCGGACTGGGCCACGGCCTGTTCCTGTTCGTCGGGATTGGGCGCGGCGCAGCCGGCCAGCGCGAGCAGCAGCATCAGCGAGGAGGCGGAGAGGGGGGACATGCGAAGGCTCCGTGACGATGAGGGCCTCATGTTAACCAGCCGACGCGCCCGCGCATGCGTCGGTTGACGGCGCTTTCATGCACGAGCAGACAACGTGCCGCCGGCATGGCTGCCTCTCCCAATTCCCGCAAGCGCACCCCCGCCCCGCCCGCGGTCCCGCCGCCGATGGCCGACGTGGCCAAGCTGGCCGGCCTGGTCTATGTCAGCGATGCCGAGCCCGGTTACTCGCGGCGACGCGCCGGCAAGGGCTTCGGCTATCGCGACCCGGAAGGCCGCGCGGTGCGCGATGCGCTGACCCTGACCCGCATCCGCGCGCTGGCCATCCCGCCGGCCTATACCGAGGTCTGGATCTGCCTGCAGGAGCGCGGGCATCTGCAGGCCACCGGGCGCGATGCGCGCCGGCGCAAGCAGTACCGCTATCACCCGGACTGGATGCAGGTCACCGGCGAGGGCAAGTTCGACCGCATCGTCCAGTTCGGCGCCGCCCTGCCGCGCCTGCGTCGGCGCCTGCGCCAGGACCTCAAGCGCCCCGGCTTCCCGCGCGAGAAGGTGCTGGCGATCGTGGTGGCGGTGATGGCCGAGACGCTGGTGCGCATCGGCAACGCCACCTACGCCCGCGAGAACCGCTCCTTCGGCCTGACCACGCTGCGCAACCGGCACGTGGCCTTTGCCCGCGACCGGGTGCGGCTGAAGTTCCGCGGCAAGGGCGGGCTGGAGCACGACATCGGCATCGACGATGCGCGCCTGGTCAAGCTGATCCGCGCGGTGCAGCACCTGCCGGGGCAGGCGCTGTTCCAGTACCAGGACGACGACGGCACGCTGCAGCCGGTCGACTCCGGGCAGGTCAACGCCTACCTGCACGAGGTGATGGGCGAGGACTTCACCGCCAAGGACTTCCGCACCTGGGGCGGCACGCTGGCGGCGTTCAAGCTGCTGGCGGCCACGCCGCTGCCCGAGCCGCCCAGCAAGGCCGCGCTGAACCGCGCCAAGAACGGGGTGATCAAGGAGGTCGCGCGGGCGCTGGGCAATACGCCGGCGGTGTGCCGCAAGGCGTACATCGACCCCTGCGTGTTCGTGGCCTGGGAGGACGGGCGCCTGCAGAAGATCGCCGGCGACGCGCGCGGCGAGCGGCAGTGGGAGCAGGCCGCGCTGAAGCTGATGGCCAAGGTCCACAAGGTCCCGCTCGGCAAGACCAAGCGCGCGGCCGCGGCCTGATCCGGACCCGGACACGACGACGCCGGCGCGAGCGCCGGCGTCGGGACAGCGGATGCGCCCGCGAAAGGCTTACCGCATCGCCACCGTGGTGCCGCTGCAGCCGATGGCGGTGATCGCGTTGTGCTCGCCGACCTGCACGTGCACGGTCGAGCCGCCTTCGGTCGCGGTCGCGGCCTGATCGCCGGTGGACAGCGCGGTGCTGTCGCTGTCCACGCGGATGCGCTCCAGCGTCGGCTGCGCGGCGGCCAGGCCGACCGCGCCCTTGACCATGTCGGTATGGCAGGTGCCGGAGATGGTGCCGTCCAGTGGCTGGAACGCCAGCGGCGCCGAGGCGCAGGCGGACAGGGCCAGGGACACGGCGGCGGCGGTCAGGGCAAGACGCATGGCAACTCTCTCCAGTGGGCAGCGGAGCTAAGCATTGCCGCGATCGTGTTGCGGCGTGATGAAGCCGCGTGTCATCGCATGTCAGCGGGCCTGGCGTGTCCTAGAGCCGCGCCAGCGTGCGGATGCGCACTTCGGTGGCGCCCACGCCGTGGCGGTCGGCCGCGCGCTGCTGCAGATCGTGCAGCCAGGCCGCGTCCGCGCCGGGCAGCGGGTCGCCGGGCGGCCCGGCCTGGATCAGCTGGCCCCAGGCGATCGCCTGGCCGCCCACCCACACCTCGTAATCGACGAAGTAGCGCACCGCGACCGGCGTGCGCGCCGGGCCCGGCTCAGGTGCCCACATGGACATCGTCCAGTTCGCTGCAGCCCAGATGTTCCAGCGCCAGCGATAGGGCCAGGGTGTAGCTGTGCGCGCCGTAGCCCTGGGCCCGGCCGACGCGCCGGCCGCTGGCGTCGGGCAGGCAGGCCTCGGGCTGGCCGGGCGGGTCGTCGTGCACTTCGATGTAGGGCAGGGGCTGCTGTGCGAGCAGCGCGTGCAGGCGCGGGCTGGCGCTGCAGGCGCCGGGATCGAGCAGCACCAGCTCGACCTGGGTGCGCCGGCACAGGGTGAGGGTCTGCAGCAGCTCGCGCTCGCTGGCGCAGCTGCGCAGGGCGATGGTCTTGCCGGCGCAGCAGGCCAGCTCGGCCAGCCCGTGCATCACCGGCGAGGGCAGCGAGGCCGGCGGCGCGGGCGTGGCATGGAGGCGGTCGGGGCCGCGGACGATGACGATGGACATGGGGGCGGCCCTCAGTGCGGGTCGAGCGGCGCGGCGACCAGGCGCGTGGCCACGGCAAACGCCATGGTCAGGCGTGCGGCGGCGTCGCGGTCGACGTTGAACACGGCCAGCGCCTCGTGCTGCGGATGGGCCCAGTGGGCGAATTCCTGGGCGCTGTGGTCGTGCAGTTCGATATACGGCGCGTCCAGCGCATCGAGCGCGTCGCGCAAGGCCGCGCCGTGCAGGGCGCAGTCGCGCGCGGACCACGCGCCGGGGTCGAGCACCACCAGCGGCGCGCGCTGGCGGCGGGCCAGGTGCAGGCCGCCGACCATGGCCGGCAGCGTGTCGCACTGGATCAGGTCGATGGACAGCGCGGCATGCGGGGGCAGTGAGACCGGGCCGGCGGCCGGCCCTTGGAGCAACACGATGGACATGAACATGGCAGCTGACAGCGCACCACGGTGCGGGACGCGCATGGTTCGCGCCGAGGGCATCAACGCGCCATGCGCATCGGCGCCTGCGGCATAAATTCTTCGCAATCTCTGCGCCGCGCAGCACGCGCGCCTGGCGATTTGATGCGGTTTTTATGTCAGAGGCAGCGGGCGCGGATGGTGTCTTTACGCCGCCCCTTCCTATCTTGCGCTGGCCTTGCAGCGTGGCGTGGCGAGGCCACCCACGCACTTAACCCAGCAGATCGACATCCCGTGCAAAGGTCGTGGAATGTCGTCATACCGCGCGTCCGCTGATTGCCGGGCGACGCCAAGGAAGCTTCGTTTTGAACATCGAGACATCACTCAACGCGCCGCGTGGGCGCGCGCCGCTGGCCTCTGGCGCCCTGGTGCTGCTCGGCCTGGCCTGTGCGGCCCCGGCCATGGCGGCCGGCGACGACGCACCGCTCTGCACCGACCGCCCGACCAAGAGCAATGCGGTCTGCACCGTTCCCGCCGGCGATTGGCAGGTGGAAGCGGATGTCACCAGCTACACCCGGGATACCCAGCCCGCGACCAGGACCGAAACCTTCGCCTTCGCCAATACCGGGCTGAAGTACGGACTGAGCGACGACACCGACCTCCAGCTGTACTGGTCCCCGCAGGTGGAAGTGCGGACGCTGGATCGCACCGACGGCGCCATGTCCCGCCTGTCCGGCGGCGGTGATGCGACCCTGCGCCTGAAGACCCGCTTCTACGAGGGTCCATCGGTGAGTGTGGCGGTGATTCCGTTCGTCAAGATGCCCACGGCCTCCGACGGCCTGGGCAATGACAAGTGGGAAGGGGGCGTGGCCCTGCCGATCAGCCTCAACCTGCCGCGCGGCTTCACCCTGCTGCTGGGGCCGGAGCTGGATGCGCTGGCCGACAGCGACGGCAGCGGCACGCACCTGGGCGTGACCAATCTGGTCAACCTCTCCCATGCGCTCACCCCGCGACTGGGCGTGGCGGTGGAGCTGTGGTCCTCGGTGAACAAGGACCCGGCCGGCACGATCAGGCAGGCCTCCGCGGACGTGGCGGTCAGCTACCTGCTGGCTCCGAAGTTCCAGATCGATCTCGGCGCCAACTTCGGTCTGAACGACCGGACGCCCGATGTCCAGGGCTACGTCGGATTCGCACATCGGTTCTGAGCCGCGCGGCCTGGCCGGGCGGAGATTTGATGAAGAATTTACGCACGGCGGCGCATCGCGCCTAGCGCCTTTACCGGCACGCGCTCGACACTTTCGCCCGTTCCGGCACACCCGGGGCGGGCGCCGCATGCAGGGAGCTGCATGCCCCCTTTCCTCATTCCCCTGCGGATCGCGCGGCACGCATGGCCGCCGACCGCAGTCCATGGAGACACAACCAATGCCTGGCTGGCTAGCTTTGACCTGTGGTGCGCTGGTGATCCTCGCCGCCGCCTACCTGCTCTACGTCGTGCTGCGACCCGAAGACTTCTGAAGGAACCCACGACATGCTTGAGATCTTCCTGATCCTGGCCGCCGCGCTGCTGCTGGCCTGGCCGCTGGGTCTGTACCTGGCCCGGGTGATGCGCGGCGCGCCGATGCGCGGCGATGCGCTGTTCGGCCTCGTCGAGCGGCCGCTCTATGCGCTGCTGGGCGTGGACCCGGCACGCGGCATGTCCTGGCGCGGCTACGCCGGCGCCTTCGTGCTGAGCAATGTGGTGGTGGGCGTGCTGGTGTGGGCGATGTTCATGACCCAGGCCTGGCTGCCGCTCAATCCTGACGGTGTGCCCAACATGCGCTGGGACCTGGCGCTGCACACCATGGTCTCGTTCCTGACCAACACCAACCAGCAGCATTACTCCGGCCAGGCGCAGCTGTCCTACCTGTCGCAGATGGTGGCCATCACCGGGCTGCAGGTGGTCACGCCGATGATGGGCCTGGGGCTGGCGGTGGCCACGCTGCGGGCGTTCTTCGGCAAGGGCCGCGCCGCCGATGCGCAGGAAGGCGATGCGCGCGCGGTCGATGTGGGCAACTACTACAGCGATGTGATCCGCGCCTGCGTGCGCTTCATGCTGCCGCTGTGCCTGCTGTGGACGCTGCTGCTCGGCAGCCAGGGCGTGCCCTCCACGCTGCAGGCCGGTCCCACGGCCACGCCGATCGCGCACAGCGCGGACTTCAGCGCGCAGAAGCTGCCGCTGGGCCCGGTCGCGGCGATGGTCGCGGTCAAGCAGCTGGGCACCAACGGCGGCGGCTGGTACGGGCCCAACAGCGCCATGCCGCTGGAGAACCCGACCCCGTTCTCCAACGCGCTGGAATGCATCGCGCTGGTGCTGATCCCGATCGCGGTGGTGGTGATGGTCGGCGCGTTCACCGGCCGGCGCAAGCTGGCCGGGCTGATCTTCGGCAGCATGCTGGCGATGTCGGCCGCCTCCACCGCGGCGCTGGTGTGGGCCGAAGGCCATTCGGCCAGCGCCGCCAGCCCGCTGCTGATGGAAGGCAAGGAGGTGCGCTTCGGCGCCGTGCCTTCCGCGCTGTGGGCGGCGCTGACCACGCAGACCTCCAACGGCTCGGTCAACGCCATGCACGACTCGCTCAGCCCGCTCAGCGGCGGCGTGGCCATGATCGACATGCTGATCAACGCCATCTGGGGCGGCATCGGCTGCGGCCTGCAGCAGTTCATCGTGTACCTGCTGCTGGGCGTGTTCCTGGCCGGGCTGATGACCGGGCGCACGCCGGAGCTGTTCGGGCGCAAGATCGAGACCGCCCAGGTCAAGCTGCTGGCGCTGCTGATCCTGCTGCAGCCGATCGTGCTGCTGCTGTTCACCGCCATCGCGCTGGCGGTGCCCGCGCTGACCGCCAACTCCAATCCCGGCTTCCACGGCATCAGCCAGGTGTTCTACGAGTACGCCTCGGCCTTCGCCAACAACGGCTCGGGTTTCGAGGGCCTGGGCGACAGCACGCCGTGGTGGAACCTCAGCTGCACCCTGGTGCTGCTGCTGGGCCGCTACCCGGCGCTGATCGTGCCGCTGGTGGTCGCCGCGCAGCTGGCGGCCAAGCGCGCCGCGCCCGAGTCGCCGGGCAGCCTGCAGATCGAAACCCCCACCTTCGCCCTGACCCTGATCGCGGTGATCGCCGTGCTGACCGTGCTGCAGTTCATGCCGGTGCTGGTGCTGGGCCCGGTCGCCGAACACCTGGCGCTGATGGCGCACTGAAGGACGCTGAACATGAACTCCCAAGTCCATTCCCACCGCGCGCCGCAGCGCCTGCTCGATGGCGCGGCCATCCGTGCCGCGCTGCGCGATGCGGTGCTCAAGCTCAATCCCGCCAAGCTGGTGCGCAGCCCGGTCATGGCCGTGGTCATGGCCGGCACCCTGGTCGCGCTGCTGGTCACGCTGACCGGCAACGCGCCGCTGGGCTTCGGCCTGGCGGTCAGCGCGATCCTGCTGCTAACGGTGCTGTTCGGCAATTTCGCCGAGGCCATCGCCGAGGCGCGCGGCCGCGGCCAGGCCGCCTCGCTGCGCACCGCGCGGCAGGACCTGATCGCGCGCAAGGTCGATGCCATCCAGGGCCACGCCAGCGAACGCAGCCTGCCGGCCGCGCAGCTGCGCCCGGGCGATCTGGTGATCGTCTCGGCCGGGCAGCAGATCCCGGCCGACGGCGAGATCGTGCGCGGCCTGGCGACCATCAACGAGGCCGCCGTCACCGGCGAATCGGCGCCGGTGCTGCGCGAGGCCGGCACCGACCGCAGCGGCGTGATCGGCGGCACCAAGGTGCTGACCGACGAGATCGTGGTGAAGGTCACCGCCGAGCCGGGCAACAGCTTCCTGGACCGCATGATCGCCCTGGTCGAGGGCGCCAACCGGCAGAAGACGCCAAACGAGATCGCCCTGACCCTGCTGCTGGCGGCGATGACGCTGACCTTCCTGATCGTGGTCGCTACGCTGCCGGCCATCGGCGCGTTCGTCGGCGTGCGCGTCGACCCGCTGCTGCTGATCGCGCTGCTGGTCTGCCTGATCCCGACGACCATCGGCGGCCTGCTGCCGGCCATCGGCATCGCCGGCATGAACCGCGCCCTGGCCGCCAACGTGCTGGCCAAGTCGGGCAAGGCGGTAGAAGTTGCGGGCGATGTGGACGTGCTGCTGCTGGACAAGACCGGCACCATCACCCACGGCGATCGCCAGGCCACCCACTTCCATACTTTGGCCGGCATCGACGCGATCCAGCTGCGCGAGGCCGCGCTGCTGTCCTCGCTGGCCGACCCCACGCCGGAGGGCAAGTCGATCGTGCGGCTTGCGCGCGAGCAGGGCTGCACCGCCGCCGAGCCCGACCAGGCCGAGTACCTGGCCTTCACCGCGCAGACCCGCATGTCCGGCGTGGACGTGGCCGGCCGCGCGATCCGCAAGGGCGCGGTCGATGCGATTGCCGCCTACGTGACCGCGCTGGGCGGCAGCGTGCCTTCCGAACTGGCCGGCCGCGTCGAGCAGGTCGCGCGCGGCGGCGCCACCCCGCTGGTGGTGGTCGAAGGCCGGCACGTGCTGGGCGTGATCGAGCTGTCCGACGTGGTCAAGCACGGCATCAAGGAGAAGTTCGCCCAGCTGCGTGCGATGGGCATCAAGACGGTGATGATCACCGGCGACAACCCGCTCACCGCCGCGGCCATCGCCGCCGAGGCCGGCGTGGACGACTACATCGCCCAGGCCCGCCCCGAGGACAAGCTCGCCCGCATCCGCGCCGAACAGGCCGGCGGGCGGCTGGTGGCCATGGTCGGCGACGGCACCAACGACGCCCCGGCGCTGGCCCAGGCCGACGTGGGCCTGGCGATGAACTCCGGCACCCAGGCCGCCAAGGAGGCCGGCAACATGGTCGACCTGGACAGCGACCCGGCCAAGCTGCTGGCGGTGGTGGAAGTGGGCAAGCAGCAGCTGATCACGCGCGGCGCGCTGACCACCTTCTCGCTGGCCAACGACGTGTCCAAGTACTTCGCCATCCTGCCGGCGCTGTTCGCCGCGGCGATTCCCTCGATGGCCGCCTTGAACGTCATGCACCTGTCCAGCCCGCGCAACGCGGTGCTGGCGGCGCTGATCTTCAATGCGCTGGTGATTCCGGCGCTGATCCCGCTGGCCCTGCGCGGCGTGCGCTTCCGCCCGGCCACGGCCACCGTGCTGCTGCGCCGGAACATGCTGATCTACGGCGTGGGCGGCGTGGTGCTGCCGTTCGTGGCGATCAAGCTGATCGATCTCGTCCTGAACGCGGTGGTGGGCGCATGAGCCGCGTCGACCTCGCCCAGACCCTGTTGTCCCGCCCTTCCGGAAAAGGAGCTGCCATGTCTTCCCCTGTTCTGCAGGACCGCGCCGCGTGGCGGCCGGCTCTGGTGCTGTCCCTGGTCGCGCTGCTGGTGATGGGGCTGCTGTACGCCTTGGCCGGCACGGGCCTGGCGCGCGTGGCGTTTCCCGAGCAGGCCACCGGCAGCCTGCTGCGGCGCGGCGATACCGTGATCGGCTCGGCGCTGGTGGCGCAGCCGTTCGCCGGCGATCAGTGGTTCCAGCCGCGCCCCTCGGCGGCCAAGTACGACCCGATGTCGGCCGCCGGCAGCAACCAGGCGCGCAGCAATCCCGACGCGATCAAGCGCGTGGACGACGCGATCGCGCAGGTCGCCGCGCGCGAGCGTGTGTCGCCCTCGCAGGTGCCCTCGGACCTGGTGACACAGTCCGGCGGCGGCCTGGACCCGGACATCTCGCCGGCCGCGGCGCGCATCCAGATCGCCCGCGTGGCCCGTGCGCGCGGCTTGCCGGTGGAGACGGTGGCCGCGCTGGTGAAGTCGCATACGACCGGCAAGCAGTTCGGCGTGTTCGGGCAGCCGCGGGTGAATGTGGTGGCGCTGAACCTGGCGTTGGAGGACGCCTCCAAGCGCTGAGATCGAGGCCGGCGTCGGCTCCCCCAATTCGTCATTGGTGTCGGCCCCTGCAAAATTCGTCATTCCCGCGAAAGCGGGAATCCAGGGACGTTGCTTCTGGCTCTACGCATGCGGCGCACTCACAGCGGCAGGCCGCGGATCAAGAGCTTCACCCCACGGGGTACTGACGCGGACAAAGAGAGCCCAATTCAAAGGCAAAAGCGGAAAGTCCCTGGATTCCCGCTTTCGCGGGAATGACGGATTTCAGGTTGGCGCTTCGGTCTCGAGCGGACGCTCGTCCCACGGACAGATCATTGCCCCTTGCGGATCAAAGAACCCTGTCCAACCCACTCAAGCCTCAACCACCAAAACCCCAAGCAACCCAAGCAAAATCTCCCCATGACCGACCCCCGCACCCGCCAGGCCGACGCCCTCATCGAGGGCTTGCAACGCGAGCACGGCGGCCAGCTCACCGTGTTCCTCGGCGCGGCGCCCGGCGTGGGCAAGACCTACGCCATGCTCGGCCGCGCGCGCGAGCAGCTCCGGCGCGGCACCGACCTGGTGGTCGGCATCGTGGAGACCCATGGCCGCAGCGAGACCGCCGCCCTGGCCGAAGGCCTGCCGCAGCAGCCGCGCAAGCGCGTCGAGTACCAGGGCCGGGTGCTGGAGGAGATGGACCTGGACGCGCTGCTGGCGCGCAAGCCGGCCCTGGTGCTGGTGGACGAACTGGCGCACCGCAACGCGCCGGGCAGCCGCCACGAGCGCCGCTGGCAGGACGTGGTCGAACTGCTCGATGCCGGCATCGACGTGTGGACCACGATCAACGTCCAGCATCTGGAAAGCCTCAACGACATGGTGCTGCGTATCACTGGCGTGCGCGTGTCCGAGACCGTGCCCGACGCGGTGTTCGACCGGCTCAACGACATCGTGCTGGTCGACATCCCGCCGCGCGAGCTGGTCGAACGCCTGCAGCAGGGCAAGGTCTATCTGCCCGACCAGGCGGCGCAGGCGCTGCAGGCGTTCTTCTCGCCGTCCAACCTCACCGCGCTGCGCGAGCTGGCCATGCAGACCGCGGCCGAGCACGTGGACAACGCGTTGCGCGAGGACGCCGCCGCGCGCGGCCAGGCCGGCGT
The DNA here is from genome assembly GCF_030322905.1 of Pseudoxanthomonas winnipegensis. Taxonomy (NCBI): domain Bacteria; kingdom Pseudomonadati; phylum Pseudomonadota; class Gammaproteobacteria; order Lysobacterales; family Lysobacteraceae; genus Pseudoxanthomonas; species Pseudoxanthomonas winnipegensis. Next base: position 207,179 of record NZ_CP095475.1, read on the forward strand.
GCCCGTGCGCCGGCGCGTGCTGGTGGCCATCGACGGCGGCGGCCAGAGCGAATACCTGGTGCGCGTGGCCCGGCGCATAGCCGAACGCCGCGGCGCGCCGTGGACCGTGGTCACCGTACAGCGGCGCGGGTTCGATGCCGAGAGCCAGCAGGAGATCGACCGCGCCTTCGCCCTGGCCCGCCGCCTGGGCGGCGAGGCCGAACTGCTGCACGGCCCCAACATCGCCGACGCCCTGCTCGACCACGCCGGCCATACGGGCGTGTCCACCCTGGTGCTGGGCCGCACGCGCGAGCGGCCGCTGGCGCGCATGGTCAACCGCACCCTGACCCAGCAGCTGATCCAGCGCGGCGCGCACCTGGAGATCAACATCGTCAGCACGCCGGCCGCGCGCGCCCGGGCGCGGCGCAGCCTGCATGCGCTGCCGCAGCGGCTGAGCCGGCACGATGCCGGCTTCTCGCTGCTGGCGACGGTCGCCGCGGTGGCGCTGGCCTGGATCGCGCAGCGCTGGGTCGGGCTGGACGATCTGTCGATGGTGTTCATCGTCGCGGTGGTGGTGGTGGCCGCGCGCACGCGCATGGCCGCGGCGGTGCTCAGCGCCGTGCTGTGCTTCCTGGCCTACAACTTCTTCTTCATCGAACCGCGCTTCACCCTGCACATCAGCGCCGAGCAGGGCGTGGTGACGGTGTTCCTGTTCCTGGCCGCCGCGCTGGTCGCCGGGCGCCTGGCCTCGCGCCTGCGCATGCAGGTGCTGGCGCTGGCGGCGGCCAACCGCCATGCCACGGCGATGCAGCAGCTGGGGCGCGAGCTGTCCACCGCCGCCGACCTGGGCCAGGTGCTGCAGGCCGGTCGCCGCGCGTTGGAGCGGGCGCTGGACGCGCAGGCCTGGCTGCGCGTGGGCGAGCAGGTCGAGGCCGCGCCCACCGCCGCGCTGGGCGATACCGACCATGCCGCCGCGGCCTGGACCCAGCGCCACGGCGCGCCCAGCGGCCGGCATACCGACACCCTGGCCGGCGCGGGCTGGTGGTTCGTGCCGATGACCGCCGGCGAGCGCACCACCATCGGCGTGGCCGGGCTGCGCATGGACGATCCCTCGCCCCCGGGGCTGGAGCGCCGCCGCCTGGCCGAGGCCATGGTCGAGGACATCGCCCAAGCGGCCCTGCGCACGCGCCTGGTCGGCGACCTGGAGAACGCCCGCATGAGCGGCGAGACCGAGCGCCTGCGCTCGGCCCTGCTGTCCTCGGTCAGCCACGATCTGCGCTCGCCGCTGGCGGCGATGATCGGCTCGGCCAGCAGCCTGTCCGGCTACGGCCAGGCCATGCCGGTCGAGGACCGGCGCGCGCTGCTGGACACCATCCTCACCGAAGGCGAGCGCCTGGACCGCTACATCCAGAACCTGCTGGACATGACCCGCCTGGGCCACACCGGCCTGACCCTCAACCGCGACTGGATCGGCGTGGACGAGCTGATCGGTTCGGCCGTGCGCCGGCTGCAGCGCTACCAGCCCGGCGTGCGCGTGGAGACCGCGCTGGCGCCGGAGCTGCCGATGCTGTGGGTGCATCCGGCGCTGGTCGAGCAGGCGGTGTTCAACGTGCTGGAGAACGCGGCCAAGTTCTCCCCACCGGACCAAGCGGTGCGCGTGTCGGCCCAGCTGGCGCCCGGCGGACTGCGCATCGATGTGGCCGACCGTGGCCCGGGCATCCCCGAGGACGAGCGCGCGCGCATCTTCGACATGTTCTACAGCGTCGAGCGCGGCGACCGTGGCCGCCACGGCACCGGTTTGGGGCTGACCATCTGCCAGGGCATGATCGGCGCGCACGGCGGCAGCGTGGAGGCACTTCCCGGTCAGGATGGGCGCGGTACGCTGATCCGCATCACCCTGCCGCTGCTGCAGCCACCGCCCCGCAACGATGCCGACGACGACTGAAGCCCCCACCACGCCCGCGCGCGTGCTGGTGATCGACGACGAAGCGCAGATCCGCCGCTTCCTCGACATCTCCCTGCGCGCGCAGGGCTACGTGGTGCTGCAGGCGGCCGATGGCCGCGCCGGCCTGGAGACGCTGGCCACGCAGGGCGCGGACCTGGTGATCCTGGATATCGGCCTGCCCGATCTGGATGGGCACGAGGTGCTGGCGCAGTTGCGTCAATGGAGCCAGGTGCCGGTGCTGATGCTCAGCGTGCGCGCCGCCGAGAGCGAGAAGGTCGCCGCGCTCGACGGCGGCGCCAACGACTACGTCACCAAGCCCTTCGGCACGCAGGAGCTGATGGCGCGCGTGCGCGGCCTGCTGCGCCAGCACGTGGTGGCCGATGCCAGCGCGCCGCCGCTGTTCGACGACGGCCACCTGCACATCGATCTGGTGCGCCGCGAAGTGCACCTGGACGGCGCCCCCGTGGTGCTGACCCGCAAGGAGTTCGCCCTGCTCTCGCTGCTGGTGGCCAACGCCGGCCGCGTGGTCACACAGCCGCAGCTGCTGCGCGAGGTCTGGGGCCCCACCCACACCGAGGACACCCACTACCTGCGCGTGCTGGTCGGCAAGCTGCGCGCCAAGCTCGGCGACTCGGCCCTGGCGCCGAAGTACCTGGCGACCGAGCCGGGGGTGGGGCTGCGCTTTCTGGGGTGTTAGCCGGCATGCTCAGCGTCATTCAAAGGTCAACTTTCAGAAGGCATTGAGCGATATGAGCCTGACCCAGGAACAAGTCCTGGCTTTTGCGATCACTGAGATCCGCCAGCTCCTGGCGGGTTATCTCGGAAGCCAGGCCGATGCGGATTTATCCGTACGGATTGCCGCTCATCTGGCGTACGCACTCCACAACCAGGCCCACGCTGTTCTGGAAGGAAAGTCTTTCGATACCCAGCAAGCGCTTCGGGCGCTAGGTGCAGTCGACAGCATGCTTGGGACCGAGTATGAGCGGCGGCTGCCTGGACTGATGACTGGGCTGGCAGGCCAAGCGCCGTGAGGTTCACCGGCATGCTGGTCGCGGTACTGCTGATGTCGGCCTGCACTGGGCCAGGTGCCAAACGTCTGGAGGGCGCGCAGCTGGTGATAGCGCTTGAGCAGCAGGTGAGACTTGCGAAGGACGCTTCGCCGTTGTCCGATTACACGCGCTACTACACGCTCACCGCCGAGGGCATGCTGGTCGGGATTTACGTCAAGGACTTTGACGGCGGTGATCGTCAGGCGCACTTGGTTTCGAAGCGCGAGATGCCGCTCATTCTCGACGGTGGCTGTAACGTGATCCACCTGCGCTACGACCCCGGCGCGAACAAAGTACTGCACGTTTTCTGCAACGGCATCGCCTGATGCACGCCCCTGCAGGTGGAGACCCGACCCACGCCGTTCGTCGGCCATGACCTCCTGCAGGTTTGACTGCAGTTGTCGCCGCGCCTGGGTCGACTACAAGTGCAGGCGGCCGGAGACGGTGAGGGAATGCGACGGAAGCACCGGAGGTCGCCGGTCGTCCCGCCGGAGACCTGACCCGCCCGTGCGTACCGGTCGCCATGGCGGAGTGCCGCACGCTATGGGCGCAGAGATGGACGGCGCCTGTTCAGCCTTATCATGCCGATCAGGGAAGGGCACGGTGCCCGCGGAGAGTGGTCGTGGAAGCAGGCATTGCCTTGGTCGTGCTGGTGCTGCTGGCCGTGCCGGTGGCGCTGGTGGTGGCGCTGGCTCAGATCGCCGGACTGAAGCGGCGCCTGCGAATGCTCGAGGAGCGGCTGGACGCACGTACCCCCTCGACGTCGACCGACTCGCGCGCGGCAAGCGCTTCGGCCTGGAGGCCGGAGGACGAGCCCGCGCAGTCGGCGCTCGATGCGCTCACCGAGCGCGACGACCCGGGGTCGCCTTCCTCCGTTGCATCGGAGGACGTTGCCGCCCGGCCGGTGGCCGCCTCTTCCGCGCAGGAAGGCCCGCCCCCGCTGCCTCCTCCCGAGCCGGTCCAGGCCGGCGACGTGCACGGCCCCTCCGTTCTGGAGCGCGCGCTGGCCGCCGCGAAGCGGTGGATCACTGAAGGCAATGTGCCGGTCAAGGTCGGCATGCTGGTGCTGCTGGCCGGCGTGGCAGCGCTGCTCAAGTACGCCGGCGACCAGGGCTGGTTGACCCTGCCGGTGGAGCTGCGCTATGCCGGCATCGCCGCCGCCGCGCTGGGCGGGCTGGTGTTCGGCTGGCGCCAGCGCTTCGCGCGGCGCGGCTTCGCGCTGGCCTTGCAGGGCGGTGCGATCGGCGTGCTGCTGCTCGTGGTGTTCGCTGCGTTCAAGCTCAGCGCGCTCATGGCCGCGCCGCTGGCGCTGGGGTTGAGCGTGGCCCTGGTGGCGAGCATGTGCGTGCTGGCGGTGGCGCAGGATTCGCGCACGCTGGCGATGTTGGCGCTGCTCGCCGGCTTCATGGCGCCGGTGTGGCTGTCCGACGGGAGCGGCAACCACGTGGCGCTGTTCGCCTACTACGCGATGTTCAACGCGGCGGTTTTCGCCATTGCCTGGTTCCGCGCGTGGCGGGTGCTGAACCTGCTGGGCTTCGCCTTCACCTTCGGCATCGGTACGGTGTGGGGCGTGCTGTCTTACCGGCCGGCGCTGTTCGCCAGCGCAGAGCCTTTCCTGCTGCTGTTCTTCGCCTTCTACCTGCTGATCCCGGTGCTGCACGCGCGCCGCGGCGACGTGCGCGCTCCCATGGTGGACGGCAGCCTGCTGTTCGGCACCCCGCTCGTGGCTTTCGCCCTGCAGGCGGGGTTGCTGGACGGCGCGCGCATGCCGCTGGCGCTGAACGCACTGGTCCTGGCGGCGATCTACGCCGCGCTGGCAGCGTGGCTGCTGCGTGGCGACCGCACGCGTCTGCTTGGCCAGGGCCATGCGGCGCTGGCGGTCGGCTTCGCCACCCTGGCCATTCCTCTCGCGTTGTCGGCGCGCGCTACCGCCAGCGTGTTCGCGCTGGAAGGCGCCGGGCTGCTGTGGCTGGGCCTGCGCCAGCAGCGGCGCCTGCCGCAGCTGGCCGGTGTGGCACTGCAGGCGATGGCGGCGGCCGGCTATGCGCTGGGCACGGATGGGATGACATTGGATGAGAAGGCCGTCGCCAATCCCGGTTTCATGAGCGCGTTGTTGTTGGCGTTGGCGGGCTTGGCCAGCGCGTGGACACTGCGCGCGCATGAACGGCGCCGGGAAGCGCTGCTCGCCTACCTGTGGGGCTTGGGATGGTGGTGCGTGGCAGGGGTGGTCGACATCGTGCGCTTCGTCCCCGGACAGGCCGTTCCCGATGCCTTGCTGGCCTGGACGGCGCTGAGTGGCGCGGCCGCGGCCGAGGCGCATCGCCGGCGTCCCGCCGCGCCGCTGGCGTGGACGATGATCGCGGCCCTGGCCGTGGCCTTCCCCCTCGTCGCCTGGCAGATCGCCGCGCATGACCAGCCCTTTGCTGGTTCGGGCGGGCCCGCATGGGTGGTGTTCGCTGCGCTCGCCTTGCGCGGTCTGTGGAATCTGCGACGCGCCGGCGGCGGCCGCGCCAGCATGCTGGCGCAATGCCTGTGGGTGCTGCTGTGGCCGACCGTGCTGGCATTAGGCGGCGCCTGGGTGGCGGAGCGTTTCGACCTGGCCGATGGCTGGCGCTGGGCGCTGGCCGGCTGGCCGTGGCTGTTGGCCACTGCGCTGGCGCTGTGGCGATGGTCGTGGTTGGCGTGGCCGCAGAACGCGGACGTCGCTGGGCTGCGCGGGCCGCTGATGCGCGTACTGTTCGCGATCCTGGCGCTTGGCTGGCTGGGCGTGTTGATGAGCCCGGCCTCGCCGGCGCCGCTGCCGTGGCTGCCGCTGCTCAATCCGGGCGAACTGGCGCAGCTGGCGATGCTGGTGCTGCTGGGGCGTTGGCTGGCGCAGGACTGGTCGCCGGCGATGTTGCGGCGGCAACGCCTGTTTGTGCTGGCCGGAGGCGCCCTGCTGCTGCTCACCGGCAGCGTGCTGCACGGCGTGCACCACTGGGGTGGGATCGCCTGGGACGCGCGCCTGCTTTCGTCCAGTCTGGCGCAGACCAGCCTGACGGTGGCCTGGAGTCTGTTGGGGGTCATCGGTTGGGTGCTGGGTTCGCGCCGGGGCCAGCGCCCCTTGTGGATCGCCGGCGCCGCGCTGATGGCGCTGGTGCTGGCCAAGCTGGTGCTGGTGGACCGCCAGCATCTGGGCAATCTGCTGGGAATCGGTTCGTTCATCGCCTACGGCCTGCTGTGCACGGCGGTGGGCTACCTGGCGCCGGCGCCTCCGCGCCGGCGCGATGCTTGAGGACACCGCACGCATGAAACGTTGGCTGATCCTGGCCCTGCTGTTGGCCCCGGCCGCTCCAGCCGCGGATCTGCGCGGCGACTACGCGCGCCAATGGCCGCTGCAACTGTCTCCGGCCGACGCTGGCGCCTACCGCGTGGCGCTGGACGCGACGGTGTATCGCACCGCCATCGATGCATCGCTGCGCGACGTGCAGCCGCTCGACTCGGGCGGCCAGCCGCTGCCTGCGGCGCTGCTGGACGCGCTCGCGTCCCAGGCGCAGCCACGGCTGCAGCCGCTGCCCGTTTTCGCGCTGCCGTCGGTGCCGGCGTCCGGGCAATCCACCGACGTGGTCGCCGAACGCGATGCCAGCGGCGCGGTGCAGCGCATCCAGACGCGCACGACCATGGCCGCCGACGGCCTGCCAGCCTGGCTGCTAGATGCCAGCGGCGTGCATGAACCGCTGCGGGCCCTGCGCTTGGACTGGCCGGCCACGCAGGCCCAAGCGCAGGTGCGGGTGGAGGTCAGCGACGACCTGCGCGACTGGACCACGGTACAGGCGGCGACCACGCTGGTGCAGGTAGACAATGGCACCCAGCGACTGGCACAGCGGCGCATTCCGTTGAACCTGCGCGCGCGCTACCTGCGTCTCACCGCGTTGACGCCGGGCCTGGTCGCCATCAGCGCGGCGCAGGCCGAACTGGCGCCACAGCGGACGCAGGCGCCGCTGCAATGGCTGGAACTGGACGGCGCCGCGCGCGAGGGCGGCTATGTGTTCACCACCAGCGGGCGCTTCCCCGTGGAGCTGGCCGATGTCGCGCTTGCCGGCAACGACGCCATCCAATGGCGGCTGCAGAGCCGTGATGCGGACGACGCCCCTTGGCGCGAGCGGGCCGGTCCGTGGCTGGCATTCCGCGTCGGCGGCGATGCGGCCTCCCGGTCGCAACCGCAGTCGTTCGAACTCACCCGCGACCGTCAGTGGCGGCTGTTGCCGGCCGACGGCGCGACCGTCTCGGTGCCGCCGCGCCTGCGCCTGGGTTGGCGGGCGGAGGAACTGGTCTTCGTCGCCAGCGGGCAGCCTCCTTACATCCTGGTCGCCGGCAGTGCGCGTGCGGCGCGCGCCAACGCCCCGCTGCAATCGCTGCTGGATAGCCTGCAGCGGGCAGGCGGTCCGCAATGGCAACCGGCGCCGGCCACCCTCGCCGCGCCCAGCGATCTGGCCGGCCAGGCCGCCTTGCAACCGGCGCGCGACTGGAAGACATGGCTGCTATGGGGCCTGCTGGTACTTGGCGCGCTGGTGGTGGGCGGCTTCGCCCTCAGCCTGTTGCGTGGCGCCTTCGGCGCAAAGCCTGACTGATCCAGCATGGGCGCGGGCCTGGCTGCGATGGCGCCTGCTGCCAGCGCACAGGGCCTGGGTTCGTGATGCGACGCTGAGGCCTTCGCAGGCGAACCGGCCGGTATCCGGATCCCCCGCGATTCCGTCCTTCAACGAGTGCAGACGAACTCCCGGCGCTTGCGCACCGGGGAGGCGCGGTGGTGGCGATGCAGGATGGGCAAGCCGTTCGTCAGCCATGACCTCCGGCAGGGTTGACTACAGTTGTCGTCACGGCTAGGTTGACTACAAGTGTAGGCAACCGGAGACGGCCATGCGCCGCAAGAGCATCGGGGACCAGGAGCTGGCGCTGCTCCAGTACATCGGCGAGCAGGGCGAGGCGACGGTAGGCGAGGTGGCCGCTGGCTTCGGCGAGGCGCGCGGGCTGGCGCGCTCGACCGTGCTGACCATGATGGAGCGCCTGCGCACCAAGGCCTACCTGCGGCGCAAGCAGGTCGACGGCGTGTATCGCTACGCCGCCACGGCCGGCCAGGACGCGGTGGTCCAGGGCGCGGTGCAGAGCTTCGTGGAGAAGACGCTGCAGGGCTCGGTCTCGCCGTTCGTGGCGTGGATGTCCCAGCGCAGCGAGGTCAGCGACGATGAGCTGGCCGAACTCGAGGCGCTGGTCGCCAAGCTGCAGTCGCAGCGCAAGGAGGGCTGAGCATGGACGCCCTCGCCTCGGAACTGATCACGCGCCTGGCCACGACCAGCGTGCAGACCGCGCTGCTGGTCGCGCTGGTGTGGGCGCTGTGCCGCGCGCTGCCGCGTCTGCCGGCGTCCACGCAATGCTGGCTGTGGTGGACGGTGGCGCTGCAGGCGGTGATCGGCCTGGTCGCCGCGCCGCTGGAGCTGCCGTGGCTGCCGGCCGCCGCGCGCGCATCGGCCGCCGCGCCCGCTTTGGTGCCTGCGGCCGAAGCGACCGCGCCGCTCGTGATCGCGCCGCTCGCTTCGGCGCCCACCCTCGCGCCGCTGTGGGCGCTGCCGGCCTGGCAGACGGTGCTGCTGGCGCTGTGGCTGGCCGGGATCGTCGTGATGGGCCTGCGCACGGCGCTGGCCTGGCGCGCGAGCCGCGCGCTGGTGCGCGCCTCGCATCCCTGCGATGACGCGGTGCTGTGCGGCGCCCTGCGCCTGGCGGCCGAGGCCCACGGCCTGCGCACCGCACCGCCGCTGCGGCTGTCGCGCCAGATCAGCTCGCCGCAGCTGGTCGGCGTGCGGCGCCCGGTGCTGCTGCTGCCCACGCCCGAAGCTGCCCGCATCGGCGACGACGACCTGGACATGGCCCTCACCCACGAGCTGGTCCACCTGCGTCGCCGCGACCTGTGGTGGGGCCTGCTGCCCGCGCTGGCCCAGCACGTGGCCTTCTTCCATCCGCTGGTGCATTACGCGGTGCGCGAATACGGCGTGGCCCGCGAGGCCGCCGTCGATGCCGCGGTGATCGCCGGCAACCGTCACTGTCGCGGCGATTACGGCCGCCTGCTGGTCCGCCTCGGCGTCGCGCCGAGACCGGGGGCGGGCCTGGCCAGTGCATCGCCGTCCTTCCTCAGCCTCAAACGGAGACTGCTCATGCTGCAGAACACGCACTCCTTCCCGCGCATCGGCGCGGTCCTGATCCTGGCCGGTGTTGCGGTGGCCGGCGTCACTCCGCTGCGGCTGGTGGCGGCCGCGCCGGCCCCGCAGACGCCGGTAGCCGACGCCAAGCCCGCTGCTGCCGCGCAGCCGGCCGCCGCCGCCGCGCCCGCGGCGCCTGCGGCCCGGGCGGCCGGCATGCGTGCCCTGCTGGCGCCTCCCGCTCCGCCGCCGCCGCCGCCCGCGCCACCGGCAGACGCGGTTCCTGCGCCGCCGGCCCCGCCCAAGCCGCCGGCCACGGCGTTCAGCACCCGGGGCCTGTTCCACCAGTCGCATGACCCCACTCGCGACGCCTACGTGCTGGTGCAGGGCAATGAGAGCACGATGAGCGGGTCCTCCGAAGATCTGCGCCGGGCGCGCGCGCTGGACGACGGCAAGGGCGTGCTGTTCGTGCGTCGCGCCGGCAAGAGCTACGTGATCCGCGACGCGGCCACCCTGTCGCGCTTCAAGGCGGTGTATGCCGAGACCTCTCGCATTGGCGAGGCCCAGGGCAAGCTCGGCGAGCAGCAGGGCGCGCTGGGCGAACGGCAGGGCAGCATCGGCGGGCGCATGGGCGAGATCGGCAGTCGCCTGGGTGATCTCGCTGTGCGCGAGGCGCAGCTGAGCCTGGCCGGCGGCGACAGCGCCGCCGCACGCAAGGCCATCGAGGACGCCCACCGCGCCACCGAGAAGGCCCGCGCGGAAATGGACGACCCGGCCATGCAACGCGAGATGGCCGAGCTGTCCCGCCAGCAGGAGGCGCTGGGCCAGCAGCAGGCCGTGCTGGGCAAACAGCAGGCCGCCGCCAGCGCACGCGCGCAACGCGAGGCGGAGAGCATCATCAACCAGACCCTCCAGAGCGGCCTCGCCCAGCCCATCGACGGCTGAGTGCTTGGTGCGAGAAGCGGGCGGGTCGTGAACGAGGCTTCGGCACCCGCATGATGCGGGTGCCGAATGCTTTCCGGGTTCTTCGAATCGCGGCACCGCGGCCGGTCTCGGCACTCGCTGGGCCACGGCGACGGTGAGAGCGAAGCAGACGCTGCAGGCCGGCATCCCGTCAGTGAGGCGAGCAGCGGCTACGGAACGCGTCGCGAATCGAAGCTTGGAGCGATCTCCCTGAGCGGCACGCTCAAGGGCCGTCCTCGTCAGCCCTCGGGCATGAACCAGCATCCCGCAGCGGCTTCCATCCGCGTCGCCGCGACAGCGGCGACGGCTTGTCGGGTAAGATGCGCGCCGGTCTCGGGCACCGGCCGCTTGCTGACGCCATGTCACGGTGAAGCCCCGAAGCAGTGAACCCTCACCCTCGAAGCATTTCGCAGGTGGGCAACGCAAGCGCCCCACCCCCATCGAAATGCCTCAGATGAGGAGTGAGCGATGTCGTCCCGACACGCCCAGCAAGCCGGAGCGGCGCAGCCGTTCCTGACGGCGCCGGTTGGCCGTCTATTCGTTTCCAACGCCCTGCCGATGGCGATCGTGTTGTCGCTGGGCGGCCTGCTCAATGCGGTCGATGGCGTCTTCGTCGGGCGCTTTGTCGGCCCCGACGCACTGGCGGCCGTCAGCGCGCTCTTTCCCCTGGTCATGCTGACCACGGCGCTGTCCGCGCTGGTGGGCGGTGGCCTGTCCAGCCGCATGGCCCGCCACCTGGGTGCCGGGCAACACGCCGCAGCGTTCGATGACCTGCGCGCGGCGCGGGCCTTGGCCCTGGTCATCGGCTTCGGACTGATGGCGCTGTTCCTGACGTGCGGCAGGCCGCTCGAGGCGGCGTTGGCAGGCGGCGGCTCGCGGGCGGCACAGCTGAGTCACGACTACCTGCGCGTCATCGCGCTGGCCGCGCCCTTGCAGCTGCTGCTCGGCGTCTACGCCGACGCCTCGCGCACCGAGGGCCGCGCCGCCTTGGTCGCGCGGCTTTCGGTCGTGATGAACCTGGTCAACATCGCGGCCAACGCGGTGCTGATCGCAGGGTGCGGCCTGGGCGTGGCCGGTTCCGCGCTCGGCACGCTGCTGGCGCAGGCCGTGGGATTGATCCTGTTGGTCGCCGCACGCCGGCGCGCGGTGCGGGGGTTGCCGACGCCCCCGCGACCCGGCGCGATTCCCGCGCAGGCCTGGCGCAGCATCCTGCTGCTGGGCCTGCCGGTCAGCCTGGGGCTGCTGGGCACCGTCGTGGTGTCGGCGACGGTGATCCTGGCGCTGCGCACGGCGCCGGATCGCGAGACGACGCTGGCGGCCTATGGCATCGTGACCCGCCTGATGGGGTTGGCCTTCCTGGTGCAGATGGCCATGGCGCTGGCGGTGCAGACGATCGTGGGCCATCACCTGGGCGCGGGCCTCCCGCAGCGCGCCACGGCGTGCGTGCGTCTGGGCATGGTCGCCGCCGCGCTCTGGTGCCTGTGCGTGGCGGTCGTGCTGCTGGCCGGCGGTGCCGAGCTGGGGTGGTGGTTCACCCCCTCGCGCGAGGTCGCCCACGACGTCGCCAGGATCCTGCACGCACAGCTGCTGTTCTACGTCTGCTCCGGGCCGCTGCTGGTATTGGCGCTGTCCGTCCAGGCGGCGGGCAGGGCGCGCGAGGCGGCGCTGCTCACGCTGCTCAAGCCCTGGGTGCTCACTCCGGGACTTGTCCTGATCTGCGTCGCGTCGTGGGGCAGCCGCGCGCTGTGGTGGGCGTTTCCGTTGGCGGACGCGATGCTGCTGTGCGCCGTGTTTGTCGTCTGGCGTCTGCGCCGTGGGCGAGGTCCGGTTGGCGATGCGACAGGCGAGGGGACGCCATGACCCTGACCCTCGTCGAAGCCAAACGCCAGGCCAAGGCATTGCGCCTGGCGCTGCAGGCGCAGGGGACGGCAATCCGTCATGCCCAGGCGCTGGAGGCGATCGCCGCCCAGCACGGCGCGAAGGACTGGAACACCTTGCATGCGCGCCTGGCGCGGCAGCAAGGGCTGCCCGCCCTGGACTTGAACGCGCGGGTGCATGGGCGCTACCTGGGGCAGCCTTTCACCGGCCGTGTGGTGACGTTGTCTGCCGTCGGCGACTTGTTCCGGATCGAGATCAGGCTCGATGCGCCGGTGGATACGGTGCGGTTCGCCAGTTTCTCCAACCTGCGCAGCCTGGTGCGCGCCACGGTCGATGCGCACGGGCGATCGCCGCAGAAGACCTCCGACGGCGTGCCGCATCTGGTGCTGGACGCAGGCGCCAGGCGGCGCTGAACGCGTCCGCGTCGCGACCGGTACGCGCGGCGTCAGCGCTCGAGCCTCGAATGCGATACCTACAAGCAGGCTGCCCGGCGCAAGTTGAAGTCGTCACCGAAGTGCGCTTAGATCGGCCTGCCTGCTCGGAGCAGGCCGATCTTCCTTCCCGCCAAGGACGCTGCCCATGAAATCCGCATCGGTCATCGCGCCCGGCCTTCTTCTGGCGCTCGTCGCCACCGCCTGTGGATCCACGCCCATGCAAAGCCAAGTCCCGCGCACCCATGTGGACGTCAAGGACAACCAGCCCCCGAAGCCGGTCATCCACCGTAATCCGCATCCCACGGCATACGAGGTCACTGTCGCCATCAAGGATGCGCCGGGGCCGTTCGAGGTGGTCAAGGCGGCCATGCAGTACGAGGTGCTGGACCCCGCGTGTCGTCCCGATCTCGGCGGCATGGCCGGCACTCGCGCCAGCCTGCTGGAGTGGGTGCCCGTCGAGCTGGCGAAGCAGGCCGACGGCACCTATCGCGGCACGATCTACGACGGGCTTCTGAAGGACGAGGACTACTACGGACTCGGTGTCTGTCATTGGTCGCTGGTGACAACGCAGTTCAAGTTGCTCAAGAGCGAGGAGCCGGACTCGCCGAGTTTTTCCTACCACCTCTGGCGTGAGGACCTTCAGCACGCGCATGAGATCCGTGCGTACTTTCCCAGGAGTGCCTATGCCAGTTCTGACCGAAGCGGCATCGCATATCCAGGCGAGGAGTCGCCATCGCGCTTTAAACCCGAAGTGCGCGACCAGCTCTTCACCCTGATCATCTCTACCAAGTAGGAACGATCATGACGGTCTCGACGGAAGCGAGAGCGATACTGGCAGCGGACGCATACCAGTTTCATCCCCGGGAGGAATGGGAAAAGGGCGTGACCGCCGATGGCGTGCGTTATGCCATCGTCGATCAAGTCTCTCGGCCGAGTGGCTACCAAGGCACGCTCTACAAGAACATCGAAACGGGTGAACTGGTGGTGGCCCATCGTGGGACGGAGTTCGACCGGCAACTGGTGAAAGACGGCATCGTGGCGGACGGCGGGATGGTCCTCGCTGGCGTCAACAGCCAAGCGGCCGATGCCGCAGCATTCACTCGCAGCGCCATCGAGGAGTACGAGCGACTGGAGGCGCGCGGCTACCTGACGTCGCGTCCCATCGTCGTGGGCCACTCCCTCGGCGGAACGCTGGCCCAGATCACCGCGTACGAGTACGGCCTCAAGGGCGAGACCTTCGATGCATACGGCGCCGCGGGCCTGACGCGGCACATTCCGGAAGGCGGCCAGGACGTCGTCAACCACGTGCGTGCGACCGACTTCGTGAGCGCCGCCAGCCGCCATTACGGTGAAGTCCGCACCTATGCGACCGTGCAGGACATCGCCGCGCTCAAGGGCCACGGCTACGCCAACGACCACCGCGTGCTGACCGATCTGCGCAATCCGTTCGGCGTGGCCCTCGGTGTCGGGGTCGCCGCGCACTACAGCAGCAACTTCCTGCCGACCAATCCCGAAGGCGGCGGCTCGATCATCAACGCCGAGGACGCGGCGCGTTACGCCGAGTATCGGCCGATGATCGACAAGTACCGCAACGACATCCATCTGGTGCATCAGGGCCTGGCCCTGCCGCGCAACGTCGTCCACGGCATGGCCGATGTGCTGGGCCATGGGCGCGAGGCGCGCCATGGGCAGGTCGGTGGCGAGGTCGAGCCGGTCTCCGTGCCGCTGCCGGGCCATGCGGATCTGCGGCTGGACCCGATGTTCCAGCAGATCCAGGGGCATGTGGCCCGGCTGGATGCGAGCCTGGGCCGCACGCCGGATGCCGCCAGCGAGCGCATGAGCGCCAGCCTCTACGCCAAGGCCGTCGAGTCGGGCATGACCCGGGTCGATGGCGTGCATCTGAGCATCGAGGGCGCACAGTCCCGCGCCGGCGAACGCGTGTTCGCCGTGCAGGGCAACCCGGCCGATCCGACGCATCTGCGCACGTCCGTGTCCACCCAGGAGGCGGTGCAGGCGCCGGTCGAGCAGTCCTTCAGCCAGGCCGAGCAGAGCCGAACCCTGCAGCAGCAGGCGGCCGCGCAGGCGCGGCAGGCCCCGCAGCAGCACGAGTCGATGGGCGCCCTCGGCCGCTGAGCGCGTCGCGCGCTACGGCGCCTCTTCGAACGACAGTACCTCGCGATCGTCGGCTTCGGCCTGCACCAGTCGTTGGAACAACTGGGCCAGCGTGACCACGTCCTGGCGGTTGTGCTCGGCGACGCGGCGCAGGTTGCCGGCGCTGCCGCCGCGCAGGAACGACAGCCACGCGGCCGGCGCCTCGGCGCCGGGCAGATCGTCCTGGCGCACGATGCGCAGCAACTGGCGCTCGATGGTGGCGAGCCGGCAGTTCTCCCAGGTGCCGCGATAGCGGCGGCGGGTGGGGAACAGCAGGTCGACATGGTCGAGCGCGGACAGCGGCTCGGCCATGCGCGCCAGGCGGTAACGCGTCTTCAGCAGCGGCGCGTCGTAGCAGCGGCCGTTGTAGCTGGACAGCACCGTGGTCGGCGACAGCCAGCCGGCGAAGGCGCGCAGCATCGGCGCTTCGGCCGCCATGGTGGAGATCATCAGCTGGCGCACGCGCAGGCCTTCGCCGCCGTCGGCGTCCACATGCCAGTCCGCCGCGCCGATCATGAAGGCGCGGGTGCCGGTGCCGCCGGCCAGGCCGGTGGTCTCGGTGTCGAAGAACAGCAGGTCGCGCGGGTGCACGGCTTCTTCGTGGCGCTTGGCGAAGGCCAGCGACAGGGCCGCGCGGGGAATGGGTTGCGGCAGGAAGGCCTCGATCAGGTGCAGGCCGGGCGAGAGTTCGCGCCCGGGCAGGCTGCGGTCCAGTGAGGCCGGCTTGCGTGCCGGTACCGGCGTCGTGCCGGGTTTGCGTTCGCGGGTGGCGATCAGTCGGCGCAGGGCGTCCAGGCTGCGCGGTGGTTGGGTGTCGTTGGCGGCAGGGGTGGAGGGCGTTCGCAGGCGGACCGGGCGTGTGGAGTGCGGATCAAGAGCGAGATCAAGATCAAGAGCTTTACCCCTCCCCAGCCCTCCCCTTGCTTCGCAAAGGGAGGGGGCAGAAGCGGGACCGGCGCGGTCGGAGGTACTGAGGGCGCCCTGTCTTTCGCGCTGCGAAGCGGAGTTCGGGATTGCGGGAAACGACTGAGAAGGTTGGGCACCGCTGTCCTGCGCCGTTTCCGCAGCAGCAGACGCGGCGGCGCTCGGCGCCGCAGGCGCCTGCCGGACCGTCGGGTCGCCGGCCTGTCTGCGCAGCGCGCGCAGGCGCTCCAGGCTCATGCTCACGACCGCGCCTCCCGGGCCGGACGGTCTCCATCCAGCATCTGCGGCGCGGGGTCGATCGGCGCGAACACCGCTTCGCCGTCGAAGGACGCTTCGCGCCGCGCACGCGCTTCCAGGTCCGACAGCAGCGCCAGCACCTTCAGCGCCAGGGTCTTGGGCGAGGCGCCCTGGCCGTCCTCGTGCGCGGCCAGGACCGGGCCGACGCAGGCGGGGCAGCCGGCGCTGCAGTCGCAGCGCTGCACCAGCTCGCCGGCGCGCTGCACCAGTTCGGCCTGGCGCTGCCACAGCGGTTCGCTCAGGCCCACCCCGCCGGGGAAGTTGTCGTACAGGTAGACGGTGGGCACGAAGGCCTGCTCCAGTTCCACCACGCCTTCGGCGCCATCGGCGCCGCGCAGCTGGCCGCGGCCGGTCTGGTCGGCCAGCGCGAACCATGCGCCATCGCCATTGCCCACCGCCTTCTGCAGATCGCGCGCGTCGGCCATCACCGCCACCGTGGCGACCACGTGCAGCGCGTAGGCGGCGCCGAGGAAGCCGTCCAGCGCGTCCTGCTTGGAGGCGAAGGCCTTGCCCAGCGTGGCCTGGGGCAGTTGCCACCACAGCGCGGTGGTGTGCAGCTCCTGGTCGGGCAGGTTGACCGGGCCGTAGCCGATGTTCTCGTGGGTGTAGTAGCGGATCTTCTTGTAGCCGCTCACGCGCCGCACCACGTGCACCTCGCCGTGGTGCGCGTCGCCGCGCCCGGCCGGGCCGCCGTCGAAACGCTCCAGCACCTTGAGCTTGGTGTAGTCGATGCTGTCGGTGTAGTAGTCCACGTGCGTGCGGGTGACGAAGGCCTTGCGTCCTTCCCAGTCCAGATGCTCGACCTGGTAGGGCGTGGACTGGACCATGTGGATCGCACCCTCGTACAGGGTCAGCGCGGCGGCCGAGTAGTCGACCTCGGCGATGATGGTCTGCTTGCCGTTGGTCTTGTCGACCACCACGAAGTTGCCGTCGGCCACCGAGCGCAGGCTGACCGCGTTGGCCGGATAGCTGTCGGCGATCCACTCCCAGCGCTCGCCTTCCTGGTGCACGACCTCGCTCTCGGCCAGGGCCTGCAGGTAGACCAGCGGATCGATCGGGCCGAAGGCCTCGCCCGCGTTGAACGGCAGCTCGAACGCCGCGCAGCGGATATGGTCGAACAGGATCAGCGGCTGGTCCGGCGCGGTGCGCGCGTGTTCGGGCGGCGCGTCGGCGAAGAACTCCGGGTGCCGCACCACGTACTGGTCCAGCGGCTGCGAGCTGGCCACCAGCACGCCCAGGCTGGCGCGCTGGCGGCGGCCGGCGCGGCCGAAGCGCTGCCAGGTCGCCGCCACGCTGCCCGGATAGCCGTTGAGCACCACCACGTCCAGGCTGCCGATATCCACGCCCAGCTCCAGCGCGGAGGTCGAGACGATGCCGTCGATGCGGCCGTCGCGCATCGCGCGCTCGGCCTCGCGCCGTTCGGTCGGCAGGTAGCCGCCACGATAGGCGCGGATGCGCGGCGCCTTGCGCGGGTCGTGGTCGAAGATGTCCTTCAGGTACTTGGTCAGCACCTCGACCATCAGCCGGCTCTGCGCGAACACCAGCGTCTTCAGCCCCGACTTGATCGCGATGCGCGCGATGCGATTGGACTGCGAGCGCGCCGAGGCGCGCAGGCCCAGGTCGGCGTTGACCACCGGCGGGTTCCACAGCAGCACATGCTTGTCCCCGGTCGGTGCGCCGGACTCGGTGATCGCATGCACGCGGTCCTCGATCAGGCTTTCGGCATGCGCCTGCGGGTTGCCGATCGTGGCCGAGCACAGGATGAACTGCGGGTTGGCGCCGTAGAAGGCACAGATGCGTTTCAGCCGCCGCAGCACGTTGGTGACGTGGCTGCCGAACACGCCGCGGTAGGTGTGGATCTCGTCGATCACCACGAAGGCCAGGTTCTCGAAGAACTGCGCCCACTTGGTGTGATGCGGCAGGATCGCCTGGTGCAGCATGTCCGGGTTGGACACCACGATGTCGCCGTGCAGGCGGATGGCCTGGCGCGCATCGCCCGGGGTGTCGCCGTCGAAGGTGAAGGCCTTGACCCCCAGCTCGCCGGCGCGGTTGAGGTCCAGCAGCTCGGCCACCTGGTCCTGCGCCAGCGCCTTGGTCGGGAACAGGTACAGCGCCTTGGCCTTGCCGCGCATCGCCGCGCTCACCACCGGCAGCGTGTAGCACAGCGACTTGCCGCTGGCGGTGGGCGTGACCACGGCGATGTGCTCGCCGCGCTGCGCGGCGGCCCAGGCCTGCGCCTGATGCGCGTACAGCTGCTCGATGCCGCGCGCGCGCAGGGCATCGGCCAGCGCGCGCGGCACATCGTCCGGGATCGGCGCGTAGCGGCCTTCGCGCCCGGGCAGGGTGAAGCGCCCGGTGATGCGGTCGGCATAGCGCTGGGCCAGGCGCGCGCCCAGCACCGCGCCGTCGCGCGAGGGCTGCCCCTGGGTGGTCGCCAGGGCGCGTTCGCTGGCTTCGGTGCGGGGGGCGAGGGAGTAGGTCATGCGAGGGCCCGGGCGGTCAGGGCGAGGCAGGGGAGCACGGCGGCGTCTCAGCCGGCGAGACCGGCGCGGGCGCCTTCGCTTCGTTTCGACCCGGGTTGCGGCTACTGTCTGCGCACTTGCCTACCTGGATGTCCTGGATGACCGCCACCCCTGTGCCTTCTTCCCCGCTGCGGCCCTTCGCGGCGCGCGTGCTGGTCGTGCTGGCGATCGGCGCGCTGGCGCTGCTGGCCTGGCAGCTGTCCGAGCTGCTGCTGATCATGTTCGGCGCGGTGGTGGTGGCCGTGCTGCTGCACGGGCTGACCCTGCTGGTGCGGCGCTGGATCCGGGTGCCCGACTGGGCCGCGCTGGGCCTGGTGGTCACCGTGCTGGTGGTGGTGCTGGCCGGGATCTTCACCCTGTTCGGCACCGAGGTGGCCGGGCAGATCGACACCTTCCGCGAGACCCTGCCGGCGGCCTGGAACAAGTTCCACGCCTGGCTGCAGGCCAGCCCGCTGGGCCCGCAGCTGGAGCGCCTGCCCGAGCAGCTGCGCCAGGGCGCCTCGACCCTGGCCGCGCACGCCGGCGCCTTCGTCATGTCGGCCGGACGCGGGGTGACCGACGCGGTGCTGATGGTGGTCGGCGGCCTCTACCTGGCCGCGCAGCCGGACCTCTACCGCCGCGGCGTGCTGCGCCTGCTGCCGCTGGACCAGCGCCCGGTCGCCGACGAGGCCCTGAGCAGCAGCGGCAAGGCCCTGCGCGCCTGGCTGGGCGGCCAGCTGCTGGCCATGGCGGTGATCGGCACGCTGACCGGCCTGGGCTTGTGGGCGCTGGGCGTGCCGGTGGCGCTGGGCATCGGCCTGTTGACCGCGCTGCTGGACTTCATTCCCATCGTCGGCCCGGTGCTGGCGGCGATCCCGGCCATCCTGCTTGGTTTCACCGTCTCGCCGGAGGTGGCGCTGGGCACGCTGGCGCTGTTCGTGGTGCTGCAGCAGCTCGAAGGCCATGTGCTGCAGCCGCTGATCCAGGCGCGCGCGGTGGACCTGCCGCCGGCGCTGCTGCTGTTCTCGCTGTTCGGCATCGGTGCCCTGTTCGGGCCGATGGGCGTGGTCCTGGCCGCGCCGATGACGGTAGTGCTGTACGTGCTGGTCAAGCAGCTCTATGTGCGCCACGCGCTGGGCGATACCGAAGTCGATCCCCAGGCCTGAACCGCCCCTGCGCGCGGCGGGCGTGCTCGCCGGCCGCGCAACGGAAAACCAACCCGCGGCCCCGGGCGATGGCGGTAGAGTCTGGCGCGCCGTGCAACGGCGCCTTTCGCACTGACGGCCGACAAGGAGCAGCACTCTGAGCAGGATCGCCATCGTCCGCAGCCTCTGGCTGGCCATGCTGGCCTGCGCGCCGCTGGCCAATGCGCAGCAGGTGCCCGACGACCGCTCCGCCGGCACCCAGGCCACGCAAGACACGGTGGACACGGCCGCGCCGCCGCCCGGCCTGAGCGCCGGCAGCGACGTGCCCACCCTGGGCGAGGTCAAGGCGCTGCCGCCGGAAGAGGGCGAGGTGCTGGATCTCTATCGCTTCCGCAATCCGATCCAGGTCGATCCGAATCCCTTCTCCAAGGCCTATCAGCCGCCGCCGTCGGTCAAGGACATCTCCGAGAGCGGCGGCTATGTGGCCTACGGCCTCTCCAAGCTGGTCGGCGCCGCTGCGAAGGGGCTACAGGCGATCCCAGGCGTCAAGGGTCAGGTCCACCCCCCGACCGCGCGCCCGCCACCGCTGAGCCTTGAGCAGATGGACCGCGCCGCCCGCGCCTGCGGCGAGGACGGACAGGGCTGTGCGGACGGCGCGTCGGCCAACGATGTGAGCAGGTGAGCGCATGAGGGCGCCGCGGCGTGCGCGACTGTTCGCCTACGCCTGGCTGGCGTCAGGCATCGGCATGGAACCGGTCCTCGCCCAACAGGCATCGCCCGCGCCGGCTCCACCCACAACGCCGCCCACCGCCGTCACCACCCTCGATCGCGTCCAGGCGCTGCGCCCGGACGAGGAGGTGCTGGATCTCTACACCTTCAAGAATCCCGTCACCGTCGAGCCCAACACGTTCGACAAGGTCTACGACCCCGGCATCAGCCCTGAACTGATGGGCAAGGATCCTCGCGACGGCGGCTATGGAGGCTACGTCCACTACGGCATCAACCAAGGCCTGCTGCACACCTGGAAAGGCATCAAACAGGTGACCGGCATGCGCCCCTACGAGCACCCCGCCATCGCCCGTCCGCCGCCGTTGACGGAGGAGCAGATGCGCAGGGCCGCGCAGCATGGCGAGGCGCAGGCGCCGAACTAATCGCAGGACTGCGCGGCAACTACTTGCTGCCGAATTCCTGGATCACCTCGATCTTGCCGACGATATGGTCGTTCAGTGCTTCGAGTTCCTCGGCCGGCACCCACCATTCGGTGTGACGGGCGCCGCCCACCTTCTGGATCTGGTAGCGATCCATGAAATGGGAATGGACCTGGAACCGGGTCACCGCGCCATAGCCGCTGTCCGCGACGTTCCACTTGCTGGCGATTTCCGCGGCGTATTCCGCGTTCGTGACCGGATAGAAGATCGGCTGTTCCGGCAAACGCGGCGGCCAACGGGTGAAGTCGGACTGCCTGAGCAGTTCCAGCTCTTCAGGTCCGACGGGGCGGTAGAGGGTGGTCGTGGTGGTCACGGCGGGCGGAAGTGGTATCGGAAGGTGGACGGGGTTGTCGCAGCGCTGCTAGTGCGACGAAACATACTCCGCCACCGCCTGCTTGGGCGGCACGGCGAAGCTGTCGCGCATGCGTCGCACCTCGCGCGCGGGGGTCAGGCCGAACAGGCGCTTGAACTCGCGGTTGAACTGCGAGGGGCTCTCGTAGCCGACCGCGTGGCAGGCCGCGGCGGCGGTCATGCCTTCGCGCACCATCAGCAGGCGCGCCTGGTGCAGGCGCGTGGACTTGAGGTATTGCATGGGCGAGGTGCAGGTGACGGCCTTGAAGTGGCTGTGGAACGACGGTGCGCTCATGCCGGCTTCCTCGGCCAGCTGCGCGACGCTCAGCGGCTGCGCGTAGGCCGCATGCAGATGCCGCAGCGCCTTGCCGATCCGGCCGAAGCGGCCCTGCATGGCCAGCGCCGCGCGCAGCGTGGGGCCCTGCGGTCCGGTGAGGAGGCGGTAATACAGCTCGCGCAGCTGCTGCGGGCCGAGGATGGCCGCCTCCATCGGCGTGGCCAGCGCCAGCAGCAGGCGCTGCACGGCCTGGTGCAGCGGCGGATCGATCGGGCTGGACAGCAGGCTCTGCGGCGCGGCGGTGCGGGGCGGGCCGCCGTGGCGGTCGATCTCCAGCATCAGCTCAGCGGCGAGCGGGAAGTCCAGGTGCAGGTACAGCGCCAGCAGCGGCGCCTGCGCGGTGGCGTCGGTCTCCATGGTGAAGGGCACCGGCACCGAGACGGCCAGGTACTGGTGCGCGTCGTAGACATAGGTGCGCCGGCCGAAGTAGCCGCGCTTGCGGCCCTGGCAGACGATGACGATGCCGGGGTCGTACAGCACCGGCGTGCGCGCCAGCGGCCGGTCCGAGCGCAGCAGGCGCACGCTCTCCAGCGCGGTCAGCGTATAGCCCTCGCGCGGTGCCAGCGCCTGCACCAGCGGCGCCAGCGGCAGCAGCCCGGCGCCGGTCGCATCCGACGATGATGGAGGGTTGTTCATAGGAATAGGCAAGGATCGGAGGCGGATTGGCCTTCGAAGGCGGGTTGCGGATTTCTATTGTGCACTCCCCTCACACGACCGGAGCCCGCCCATGTCCAAGTCCAAACAGCTGCTCATCACCGGTGTCAGCAGCGGCTTCGGCCGCGCGCTCGCCCAGGAGGCGCTGGCCGCCGGGCATCGCGTGGTCGGCACGGTGCGCAGCGTGCAGGCCGTCGAAGCGTTCGAAGCCCTGGCCCCGGGCCGCGCCGTCGCCCGCGTGCTGGACGTCACCGACACCGTGGCGATCGCGCCGGTCGTCGCGGGCATCGAGGCCGAGCTCGGCGCGATCGATGTGCTGGTCAACAACGCCGGCTACGGCCACGAAGGCGTGCTGGAGGAATCGCCACTGGAGGAGCTGCGGCGGCAGTTCGAGGCCAACGTGTTCGGCGCCGTGGCGATGATCCAGGCGATCCTGCCGCACATGCGCGCGCGCCGCGCCGGCCACATCCTCAACATCACCTCGATGGGCGGCTTCATCACCCTGCCGGGCATCGCCTACTACTGCGGCAGCAAGTTCGCGCTGGAGGGCATCGGCGAGGTGCTGGGCAAGGAGGTGGCCGACCTGGGCATCCGCGTGACCTCGGTGGCGCCGGGTTCGTTCCGCACCGACTGGGCCGGGCGATCGATGGTGCGCACGCCGCGCAGCATCGGCGACTACGACGCGCTGTTCGATCCCATCCGCCAACGCCGCCAGGAAGTCAGCGGCAAGCAGCTGGGCGACCCGCGCAAGGCCGCGCGCGCCATGCTGGCGGTCATCGATGCGCCGGCGCCGCCCGCGCATCTGCTGCTGGGCAGCGACGCCCTACGGCTGGTGCGCGAGAAGTTGAAGGCGCTGGAGGCCGAGCTGGCGCAGTGGGAAGCGCTGACCGTCTCGACCGACGGCTGAAAGCGGTGCGCCCCAAGCGCTAACCCAAGCTCGTCGCCGGAGCCCAAACCAAGGTCATTGGCGCCGTGGCCAAGAGCTGCGGAGAAATCCCGATGTCGGCGACCCGATGCGATCGTCCTTGGCGCTCCCACCACGCTGCTGCGCGCGTAGCGATGTAAATCAGCAAGCCCCATCGCAGGCGGTTTCGACGCCCGCGATGGGTGTGGTTCATGCGCTGCGGAATGGACCTAGAACGCGTACTCCGCCGTCAGGCCCAGCAGGGCGGTCGAGCGCTTGGGACCATCGAAGCGGATGCCGGTGGCCGGGTCGCGCACCTCGCCGGCCTTGGCCCGGAAGTAATCGTAGTGCAGGCCGACGCTGAAGTTCTGCGTGGCGTTCCAGCCGGTACCGATGCCGGCGTAGTAGCTGTTGCGACCGCTGTCGCCGCCGCTCTTCAGGCCCAGGTTCTGGCCGACGGAGTTGTAGTAGTCGATGTTGTTGTCCGAGGCGCGGAAGTAGCCGCCGCGCGCGCCGATGTACCACTGCGGGGTCACGTTGAAGCGTGCGTTGCCGCCCACATGCCAGCCGCGCAGGGCGTTCTCGCTGTCGCGCTGGTTGACCTCATCGCTGTTGAACGCGTTGGAGACCTTGAGGTTGCCGAGGTCGGCGTAACCGCCTTCCACGCCGAGGCCCCACTGCGGGCCGACCTTCCAGCGGTAACCCACGCTGCCGTCATAGCCGGTGCGGCGGCCATGGCGGCCTTCGAACACGTTGAAGTCGCCGCTGCCGAAGCGACCCGCGGTGCCTCCGTCGGTGCGGCCGACGCTGCCCGAGACGAACCAGTTGCCCTGGCCGACCTGCAGGTCCGGGCGATAGGTATCGCCGCCGGTTTGCGCAAACGCGGACGGGGCGATCAGGGCTGCGCTGATGGCCGCAGGGAGGAAAATCTTCTTCATACAAATGACCTTTCGACTGGGGGGCGAGCGTGGTGATGTCCACAGGGATCGCCGGTTTCAGAACCGTCGCTGGCGCGGATGCGCCGTGTGCGACACAAACCAGTAGGAGGCTTCGCATCTGAAGCGCATCCAAACCTTCACGTTTGCCTCAGACGGATTTAACGCGTGGGTTCAAGCGGGAGTTATGCGGGTGAGAAGCATGCGAAGAAGCGCACTGTGCGTACGAGCTGTCACCAGCGATTGCGGCCACGGCAGACCGTCGCCGGTACTCAGCACTCATGGGCGAGGCATGAAGCGCGACACGCACAACGGATCCCGATATCCATGACGTTGAAGCTGTCCTATCCGCGCACGATCTCGCGGTATCGCAAGGCCTCCATGACGCCCGCTCCTGGCGCACCGACGATCTCGCCCGCACAGCTGGCGACGGAGCGTCGCGCGGGCAGGACCGGTCGCCTGGGGCGACCGCTAGCACCAAGGCATTAGCTCCAATGGGCTATCTGCCGCGTCGTCGCGCTGGTCTATAACTCCGCACCGGCTCTTCGCGTCTGTCTTCGATGTCAGGCGCGCAGGGCACGACAGCCTTGGGAGGGGTGGACGATGCGACGATTGATGCATGCGATGCGCGGGTGCATGGCCTGCCTGCTGCTGGCGACGATGCCGGCATGGGCGCAGACCGGCGAGACGGCGACACAGACCCTGGCGCTCTGGCCCGAAGGCAGCCTGCCGCAGGTGGTCAAGAGCCCGGAGAAGATCGGCAAGCAGGGCAGCGCCACCGGTTCGGTGAGCCAGATCTCCAACCCGCGCATCGAGATCTATCGCGCCGCGCATCCCAACGGCACCGCGGCGCTGATCGTCGGCGGTGGCGGTTACTTCCGCATCCAGGTCGGCACAGCGGCGCGGCCGATGGCGCAGTGGCTGGCCTCGATCGGCGTGACCAGCGCGGTGCTGTACTACCGGCTGCCGGCCGACGGCTGGAAGGCCGAGGCCCCCTTCCAGGATGCGCAGCGGGCGATGCGGCTGATGCGCCAGCATGCGGCGCAGTGGGGCTTCGATGCGGACAGGATCGGCATCATCGGCTCCTCGGCCGGTGCCAACCTGAGCGGCATCATCGCCACCCGATGGGACTACGACTTCTATCCGCGCGTGGATGCGGCCGATGCGCTGTCCGCGCGTCCGGCCTTCTTAGGGATGCTGTACCCGGTGGTGTCGATGAAGCCGCCGCTGGACAAGACCCGCAGCGCGCGCGAGCTGTCCACCCAGGCCGACTACCGCACCGCGTATTCGGTCGAGGACCACGTGCGCCCCGACATGCCGCCGGTGTTCCTGGCCCAGGCGGTGGACGATCCCATCGTGGATGTCGGCCACAGCCTGCTGATGTACCAGACCGCGCTGAAGGCCAAGGTACCGGTGGAACTCCACATCTTCGAACGCGGCGGCCACAGCTGGGGGCTGGGCAAGCCGGGCACCGAACCGGCGCAGTGGCCGCGCCTGTTCGCCACCTGGGCGCGCATGCATGGCTTCATGCAGGCGGCCGGCACGTCCGGCGCCGATCCTGCTGCGTCCGGCGCCGCAGACGGCGAATGACACCCGCGGCCCGCGGGCCGCACCTCTACGGGGAATCCTCACCATGAAGCACGTCCGACACGCCGCGCTGGCCGCGGCGATCGCCAGCGCCTTGTCCGCGCTCAGCGCCCCGGCGCTGGCCGACAGCGCCACCGAGGCGCAGCTGCGCAAGATGATCGAGCTGCAGGCGCAGCAGATCGCGCAGCAGCAGCAACAGCTCAGCGCGATGAACGCACGCCTGTCGGCGCTGGAAGGCGGCAAGCCGGGCGCGGCGGTGGCCGGCACGTCGGCCAATCCCACCCAGGCCCAGGTCGCCGCGGCGGTGGCCGACACGCGCAGCGACGACGAGCTGGCGATCCTCAAGGCCCAGGTCGCGCAGATGGCGGTCGCCGGTGGCGGCGCCAAGAGCGACGGCAACGTCAGCTGGAGCGACGGCGGTCCGGAGTTCAAGAGCGCCGATGGCCGTTTCACCTTCCATCCGCGTGGACGCGTGCTGATGGACTTCACCAGCACGCACGGCTCGCGCTTCGACGCGCGCAACGTCACCGGCACCGACATGGCCAGCGGCCGCCTCGGCGCCGAGGGCGAGGCCGGCCCGCTGGGCTACAAGATCGAGGCCGACTTCGCCGGCAACGAAGTGACCATGAAGGACGTCTACCTGTCCTGGGACACCAAGCTGGGCGGGCTGCCGGCCGAGGTCTACGTGGGCAGCAAGCTCAAGGACCGCAGCATCGACGGCGCCACCGGCGGCACCACCACGCCCTTCATGGAGCGCAACGCGGTCGGCTCGGTGGGCGGCATGCAGAGCGGCTTCTTCGGCCTGGGCGTGACGACCAAGCTCTACGGCAGCAACTGGCACGCCAGCTTGGCGGTGACCGGCGACGACATCGGCGGCGACAGCAGCGCCAGCGACACCATCGCCTACACCGCGCGCGCGCACTGGAATCCGGTCAAGACCAGCGCCGGCTTCCTGCACGTGGGCGGCTGGTACTGGTACGAGGACCTGGGCAAGGACATCACCAGCATCAACAAGACCTCGCGCGTGGCGCTGGGCTGGAACGGCCAGGTCGCCATCTCCGCCAGTTCGATCGGCGGGGTGACCGACGACCACGCCTGGGGCGCGGAGCTGGGCGGCACCTGGCGCAGCGGCTGGGCCTTCGCCGAGACCACGGTGCGCACCATCAATTCCTCCACCGAGGCCTCGCGCGAGCAGAAGGCCAGCAGCTACTACGCCGGCTGGCTGCTGACCGGCGAGAAGCCGGGCTTCTCCTCGCGTTCGGGCGTGTGGACCACCACCAAGGTGCTGCGTCCGGTGACCGAGGGCGGCTGGGGCGCGTTCGAGGTGCTGGCGCGCTACGACGACTACGACTTCACCGACGCCGCGCGCGGCGGCGAGGGCGAGGCCTTCACCTTCGGCGTCAACTGGTACCTGACCAGCTTCGCGCGGCTGATGCTCAACGTCGTGCACTGGCGCACCGACAACAAGGTCGGCAGCTACCAGGGCCCGGACTCGGGCAATACGGTCGGCGTGCGCGCGCAGGTCTCGTTCTGAGCCGAGGCCTTCAGTCGGTCGGGGTTTCGGCGCGCAGGCGCGTCCACAGGCGTGCGTTGGCCTGCGTGTCGGGTTCGAGCGTGGCCAGCTGGGCCAGGGCGTCGGCGTCGGTCAGCTGGTCCAGGCGCGCCAGCGCGGCCAGCGCGGCGGCCAGGCGGCCGTAGCGCAGGGCGATGCCCAGCGGCGTGGCCGGGGCCTGGCCATCGCGCTGCGGGCGCTGCTCCATCAGCGCCTCGGCCATCGGCAGCGGCAGGTCCCAGCCGGCGGTGACGGTGCGGGCGGTGGCGATGGTATGGCGGTCCAGCAGGGTCGCGGCCACCGCGAGCTCCGGCGCGGCGCCGTCGTGGCGGGCGTAGGTCTCCTGCAGCACGCGCAGCACCACCACCGCGCCCAGGCCCTGCAGCAGGCCCAGCAGCTGCGCGGACAGCGCGTCCTCGCCGCGCCCGTGGCGCGCGGCATGGTCGGCCGCGGCGGTGGCCGCGTGCAGGGCGTAGCCCCAGATCGCGGCGGGGAGCTGGGCGAACATGCCGCCCTCCAGGCTCAGCACCGGCTGCATCAGGGCGGTCGCGGCGATGCGACGGATGCCGTCGGTGCCGATCAGCGCCACGCCGCGTTCCAGCGTGTCCACCGGCGGCGCGCCGGCGGCGCGGTACAGCGCGCTGTTGGCGATGCGCAGCAGGCTGGTCGCCAGGGCCGGATCCTGGGCGATGATCGCGGCGATCGCGCGGCCGTCGGCGGCCGGATCGTTGACCGCGCGCATCAGCTGCGGCAGCAGGTTGGGGCGGCGCGGCATGTACTGCGGCTGCAGGTCCAGGCAGTCCAGGATCGAGTCGGCCTGGTGCAGCACCTGCGCCTGGAGGCCCTCGATGGGCCGGGTCGCGTCGGCCAGGTCCGGCCGGTGCATGGTCGCCGCGTACAGCCTGCGCATCAGCGGATGCAGGCGCGGGACCTCGGCCGGGGTCGAAGGCGGCGGCGCCTGCCCGGCCGCGGGCGTGGCCGCGACCACGGCGAGGGTCTTGCCGGGTCGGCGACGCCGTGCCGCCCACCACACGCCAACGACGAGCAGCAGCACGAGACCCAGCAGCAGCGGCGCAAGTGTCATGGCGTTCGCCCGACGCAGAAGTTGGAGCTGCGTCACTATCCGTTGCCTTGCCGGTGCCGGCAAGGGCTCAAGCAGCGTCGGCGCAAACGAACGCGCCCCCGCAGGTGGCCTGCGGGGGCGCGGTGTCGGATCGCTTCGACCGGGGCCGGCCGGGCGTGCGGGCTCAGCCGAAGACGCGGAAGCGCTGGGCGTCGTCGATGAAGGCCTTGCCGCCGATCTCGGCCTCGTGCGAGCCGAACGGCATCTGCGCGCGCAGCTTCCAGCTGGCCGGCAGGTTCCACTCGGCCGCCGCGGCGGCGTCGGGCAGCGGGTTGTAGTGCTGCAGGCTGGCGCCCACGCCGACGGTGGCCAGTGCGGTCCACACGGCCAGCTGGGCCATGCCGCTGGACTGCTCGGACCACACCGGGAAGTTGTCGGCGTACAGGGCGAACTTCTCCTGCAGGCCCTTGACCACGTCCTGGTCCTCGTAGAACAGGATGGTGCCGGCGCCGGCCGCGAAGCTGGCCAGCTTCTTCTCGGTCGCGTCGAACGCATCGGCCGGCACGATCTTCTTCAGCTCCTGGCGCACCAGGTCCCAGAACTTGTCGCTCTGCGCGCCGTAGAGGATGACCACGCGCGAGCTCTGCGAGTTGAACGAGGACGGCGCGTGCTTGACCGCGTCCTGGATCAGCGCGGTGATCTCCTCGCGCGAGACGGGCAGCGACTTGCCGAGGGCGTACTGGGTGCGACGCGTCTTGTGCGCGTCGAGGAAGGCGTTGGTCATGGCGGCAGGGCCTTAAGGTGAGAATCCAGCGGCCAGCCTAAACAGCCCCGTGCCGGGCAGACAGCCCGCTGTGCGACAAAGTCCGTTGCCGATGCTGCAACAGCACATCGCCTCGGGCGCCTAGGCCCTGCCAGCGCCGGGTCGGCCGTCGGCGCGATGCGGGGCCGCGCCCGGCCTGCCTGTACGGACGTTCAGGCAGGTGCGCCCGCGCTCACCACGGCATGCCGCCGCTGCAGGCAGGCTGCAGCGGGCTGTGTTCCGAACCGGGCGCGCTGGCCCGATAATTCCGCGAGGCCGGCGCCGCGCCGCACGGTCTTCCACGAGACGTCCGCATGTCCGCACCCGCCGATCCTGCCAAGCCGACGACACCGCACGAGCCCGATCGACTGGCCGCGTTGCGCGCGCTGCAGGTGCTGGACAGCCCGGCCGAGCCGATGTTCGACGATCTGACCTGGCTGGCCGCCCGCTTGTGCGAGACGCCGATCGCGCTGGTCAGCCTGGTCGACGAGGCACGGCAGTGGTTCAAGGCGCGCGTCGGCCTGGGCCTGCCGCAGACGCCCCGGCACATGGCGCTGTGCGCGCACGCGCTGGAGCACGGCGGGCTGCTGGAAGTGTCCGACCTGAGCGCCGATGCGCGCTTCGTGGACAACCCGCTGGTGGTGGGAGAGCCGCACATGCGCTTCTACGCCGGCGCGCCGCTGGTGGGCAGCAGCGGCCATGTCTACGGCGCGCTGTGCGTCATCGACACGGTCCCGCGCCAGCTCACCGAGGCCCAGCGCGAGGGCCTGCTGCGGCTGGCCACGCGCACCACCGGCGCACTGGAGACGCGCAGCGTGCTGCACCACGCCGAGGCGCGCGAGCAGACCCTCGAACGCCTGCTCGAGTCCATGCCCGATGCGGTGGTCACCTGCGACGCGCAGGGCCAGCTGGGCCAGTTCAATCGCCAGGCGCGCGCCTGGCACGGCCTGGACCCGGCCAAGGTGCCGCAGGCGCAGTGGGCCCGGCATTTCGACCTGTTCCAGGCCGACGGCAGGACGCCGCTGCGCACCGACCAGATTCCGCTGGTGCGCGCGCTGTCGGGCGAACATGTGCAGGAGGCCGAGATCGTGATCCTGGCCGCCGGCCAGCCCTCGCGCTCGGTGCTGTGCAACGGCGACCCGCTGCGCGCGCCCGACGGCTCGCTGCTGGGCGCGGTGGTGGTGATGCACGACATCACCCGGCTGCGCGCCTCGCAGGAGGCGGCGCTGGTGGAAGGCCGGCGCTTCCGCGAGGCGTTCTCCGCCGCTGCGCAGGGCATGGCGCTGGTGTCGCTGGAAGGCCAGTGGCTGGACGTCAACGACGCGGTGTGCGCGATCTTCGGCTACACGCGCGATGAGCTGATGCGGCTGGACTTCCAGCGGCTGACCCATCCGCAGGACCTGGATGTCGATCTGGACCTGCTGGACGAGCTGCTGCGTGGCGAGCGCACCAGCTACCAGCTGGACAAGCGTTACTTCCACCGGGACGGTCACCTGCTCCACGCCCACCTGTCGGTGTCGCTGATCCGCGACGCGCACGGCGCGCCGCTGCACCTGGTCTCGCAGATCCAGGACTTCACCCAGCAGCGGCAGGCCGAATCCGCGCTGCGCGAAAGCGAGCAGCGCCTGCGCACCATCACCGACAACGTGCCGGCGCTGGTGGCGCGGGTGGGCCAGGATCTGCGCTACGAGTTCGTCAACCGCCATTACGCGCACTGGCTGGGGCGGCCGCCCGGCGATGTCATCGGCCGGCACATGGCCGAGGTGCTCGCCCCCGAGCACTTCGCCAGCCTCCTGCCGCACGCCGATGCCGCACTGGCCGGGCAGACGGCCGAGTTCGACCTGGACGTGGTCGACCGCCACGGCGAGCTGCGCCACATGCACGCCATCTATGTGCCGGACGCGACCCCGCGGGCGCCCGGCGATGCGCGCCGCGCCGGCTTCCTGCTGACCGTACACGACGTCACCGCCCAGACCCGGCTCTCGCGCATGCTGCAGGAGCGCGCGCTGACCGACCCGCTCACCGGCCTGCCTAACCGCCTGGCCTGGATGGTCGAGCTGGACATCGCCCTGGCCCGTGCGCGCACCACCGGCGAGCCGCTGGCGGTGCTGTTCATCGACCTGGACGGCTTCAAGCCGATCAACGACACCTACGGCCACGAGACCGGCGATGCGGTGCTGTGCGGCTTCGGCGAGCGCCTGCGCCAGACGCTGCGCCCGGAGGACTTCGTCGCCCGCCTGGCCGGCGATGAATTCGTGGTACTGCTGCACCACGTGCACGATGCCTCGGACCCGGAGGCCGTGGTGCGCAAGCTGGAGTACGCCATGCGCACGCCGCTGCTGGCCAACGCGCACGCGCTGCAGGTGACGCCGAGCATCGGCGTGTCGGTGCAATACGGGCCGCATTACGACATCGCGGCGCTGATGCGCGAGGCCGACGTGGCCATGTATCAGGTCAAGCGCGCGCACGCCGCGCGGGCCTGACCCTCATCCGGGCTCATCGCGCAAGTGCTTGCCGCAGTGCGGCTTGACTGCGCCAGCGAAGGCGGTCGGCGCGGCCCGGCGATCACATTCCCAACCGCTTGTTCAGTGGCAAACGCAGTAGCGGCAAGGCCTGCGCGGCCTGCAACGCGGATGGCATCTGGCCTACACCCCTCGTAAACATCGCTGTGCCCACCATGCCGCCCGGTTTTGACCCGCCGCCAGGCAGCGCATCGCATGAACGCAGTAAGACAACAGCCTCTGTCGGCCGCGGCCCGCGACATCGAGGAGCGCATCTTCCGCCGGGGCGTGAGCGACCAGGAAGTGCGCCAGGCCATCGATCTGGTGGCCGAGTACGTGGCCACGCACACCGAGCAGGCGTCCGAAGGGCAGGACTGGTGGAGCGCGTTCGCCGAGGTCTACGAAGACCTGACGCGCAACTTCAGCGTCGCCCAGACCGAGGCCTTCGAGATCGCCACCGATACCATCCTGGTCGGCTGCGGCCGCCCGCGCTGGAGCTGCATGCGCGGCGGCGCCGGCGCGCGCCGCGCCATCCCGCAGTCGGGCGGCATGCCGGGCCGCTGGTCATCGGCCGCCTGAGGCGCGCCATCGCAGCGCTCCGCTCCCCCCTGTAGAGCGGAGCTCGCTCCGCTGCGTTTCGTTCGGTTCGTAGGGAATGCCCCAGCGGAGCAAGCTCCGCTCTACAGACAGGCGGCTGCGGGATTTGAGGAGACAGTTGCTCCCACCGAGCGGCCAGGTCCAGTGATCCGGGGCGAAGGTCGTGACCGGGTGTGCAGTCCTGCGCGCATTCGGATTTTTCCTACGCCGTAGCGGGATATCGCCCGACGGCCTGCGTCAGGCGAGACGGGCGATGCTCGATCCGCCCCGGCAGCAGCCCTCGCAACGGCAAGGAACGCCGCTCGCAAGGACCATGGGCGCGACCCTGAGCAAGTCGCACGCAGGGCCGGTGGCGTTCTCCTTCTGGCCGGTTCCCCCCGGCCTTTTTTTGCCCGCGCGCCGCGGCTACGGCAGCGCGACCGGCGCGGCCAGCGGCGACACGTCGCGTTCGTCGAAGGCTTCCACCGACACCACATAGCCAGGGTCGGTGTTCAATGCGCGCAGGTCCAGCGTGGTGCCGCGGTCGGCGAAGACCTGGTAGGTCAGGGTCAGCCGGTCGGCGCGCAGGCCCCAGCGCACGTTGTAGCCGACCGCGCCGGGGACCGGGTTCCAACGGACGGTCGCGTTGCGGCGATCGGTCTCGCGCGTGGCGCGCAGGCCGGTGGGCGCGGGCGGGGCGGGGCCGTCGGCGTTGCCGAACACGCGCAGGTCGCTGATCGCCAGGTGCTGCGCGCCGACATGGCCGTGCACGTAGCGGATGTAGCGCGTGCGCACCGGCTCGGGCAGCGGCAGGTAGGCGTTGGGGCGGTCGCGGCGCGTGGCCGGGTCGTCGCCGACCTCGGCCAGCGGCGCCCAGTGCTGGCCATCGTGCGAGTGCTGCAGCCGGAAGCTGGTGTACACCTGCGGCCCGTCGCCGAACACCCCGGACTGGAAGTCGGCGAAGTCGACCTGCACCGCGCGCACCGTGCGCTCGCCGCCCAGGTCCACGCTCAGCGTCTGGCCCGCGTCGGCCGAGGCGGCCACCCAGAACGTGCGCGGATCCTCGTCGGTGACATTGGCCGCGCGATGGGTACCGTCGTCGGACGAGGCCATGGCCCGCTTGCGGTAGGACAGCAACATCCAGCCGGTGAACAGCGCCTCGGGATCATCGACCGGGCCGTCCGGCATCCAGTGCGGGAAGTCGCCGAAGCGCGTGGACACGCGCATCTGGCCATCGGGGTAGAAGCCGGCCGGGAACAGGGCGATGCGCCGCTCGAAGGTCCAGTTCGCCCCGATCCACGGCGTGCCGCTGTTGAACCAGTTGCCGTGCGCGTCCTGGAAGGTCGAGCCGTGTCCGGCACCCTGGACGAAGCCGCCCGGCTTGTAGGCGACCGGGTTGTAGGCCGCGTAGGTGAACGGCCCCAGCGGCGCATCGCCCACATAGGTGCCGGTCGCGTAGCTGTTGTGTTCGGTGCCTGGTGCGGCGTACTGCAGGTAGTAGCGCCCGGCGTGCTTGGTCATCCACGCGCCTTCCAGGTAGTTGCCCACCGGCCGGCCGTCGGGGAAGACCGCGCCGCGATGGTCCTGGCCGAAGCGCTCCCAGCCGTGCCGCGTCGGGTCGAGTGCCAGCAGGGCCTGGGGATGGCCGCGATAGGCCAGGCCGCGCGCGGTGCGGTCCAGCGCGATGCCGTAGAGCGGATACACGTCCGAGCTGCCCCAGTACAGATACCACTGGCCGTCGTCGTCGATGAACAGATCCGGGTCCCAGGGGCCCGACGGGATCATGCCCGGCGGCACCTGGCTGTCCCAGTTCTCCTTCACCGCATCGGTCAGTTCGGGCAGCAGGCGGGTGAGGAAGTCCAGCCGGCCGCTGGCCGGATCGGTGCTCTGCAGCACCGCGCGCGGGGCGAAGGCCGACTGCATCAGCACCAGGCGCTGCCCGTCGGACACGGCCGCCGGCGCGACCAGGGCCTCGAACGGCCAGCGGCTGGGCCGGACGAAGGTCCAGTGCAGCAGGTCGGTGGAGCGCCAGTAGCCGTCGGCGATGGTCAGGAACAGGTACCAGGCATCGCCATGGCGCACGATCGCCGGGTCCGCGCCGGTGCGGTAGCTGATGCCTTCGTTGAGCTGCTCGAAGTTGTAGCGATAGTCCAGGTCGACCGGATTGGCCCAGGTGCGCGCCGGCGGCTGCTGGGCGAGCGCGGCGCCGGCGCACAGCGTCGTGCACGCCAGCAGGAACAGGGGACGGAACATGGCGCTCCCGGCGCGCGTAGGGGAAGGGCATGGTGCCGCAGGATCGCGTCGCCGGCTGGCGCGGCGCAGCACGCCCGGGCGGCGGGGGAGTGGGATTGCCGTCACGCCGGCTTCCCGGCCGCCGGGTAACGTCCCTCCCATGGATCAGGACCCGAGCCGCCGCGATTGGCCAGACTGGCTGGACCTCGAGGTCGAGCAGGAATACTGGCGGACGCGCTTCATGGACCTGCCCTGCGCCAAGGCGGGCGACGACATCCACCGCTGCTGGCCGCTGATCGAGCTGGTCTACACGCTGTACGTGCGTTACCCGCGCGCCTCGCTGATCGAGGCGCTGGCGCATTACGAGGCCGGATCGCGCGGCCATCCGCACGGCATGGACCATCAGCAGCTGACCGAGCTGTTCGCCCGCATCTGGGGCCGCATCCTCAAGGTCGCCCGCGGCCGCACGCTGCCGGCCTGGGCGCCCGGCGGGCCGGGGAAGGCCCGTTCCTGACGGCCGCCTTGCGCGGCATATGCCATCGAAGGCGGATGACATGCCCGATGGCTATTTCAGTCGCCGTCTGACGGCCCCTAGGGTGGCAGGTCCGGCGGCGCACGGCGCCGTTGGACGTGATCCCTCCCGGAGCCGCCCATGGCTGTCGCTGCCCACGCCGTTTCCCCTGCCATCGCCGACGCTGTGGAGATCGTCCCCTTCGACTCGCCGCTGGGCGCGGAAGTCTGGGGCCTGGACCTGTCGCGCCCGCTGAGCGCGGCGACCTTCGCGCGCATCCACCGCGCGCACCTGGACCACCACGTGCTGGTGTTCCGCGATGCGCGCATCACCCCGGCCCAGCAGGTGGACTTCAGCCGCCGCTTCGGGCCGCTGCAGATCCACGTGCTGCGCAACTTCCAGCTGGCCGGGCATCCGGAGGTGCTGGTGGTGTCCAACATCAAGCAGGACGGCAAGCCGATCGGCCTGGGCGATGCGGGCCACTACTGGCATTCGGACCTGTCCTACAAGGAGCGGCCCAGCCTGGGCTCGCTGCTGCACGCGCAGGAGCTGCCGCGCGAGGGCGGCGACACCTTGTTCGCCAACCAGCACCTGGCCTTCGACACGCTGCCGGCCGAGCTGCGCCGCGCCATCGACGGCCGCCTCGCCGAGCACAGCTACCTGGCCAAGTACGAGGAGCTGCGTGCGCGCAATCCCTATCGCCCGGCGCTGACCCAGGAACAGATCGACGAGGTCGTGCCGGTGCGGCATCCGGTGGTGCGCACCCATCCGGAGACCGGCCGCCGCGCGCTGTTCGTCAGCGAGCACTTCACCACCCGCATCGTCGACCTGCCGCAGGACGAAAGCGATGCGCTGCTGGCCGAGCTGTTCGCGCTGAGCACGCGGGAATCCCTGGTGTACCGCCATCGCTGGCAGCCGCACGACCTGGTGTTCTGGGACAACCGCTCGGTCATGCACCTGGCCGCCGGCACCCCTGACAGCGAACGCCGCCTGCTCTACCGCACCACCATCGAGGGCGACGTGCCGTTCTGAAGCAGCGCGCCCAATCCCTAATCCCGAATCCCCAATCCCGAGCCTGTCCAATGCCCCCACGTTCCGCATCGACCCGCGCGTTCCTGCGCCGCCGCCTGCTGCCCGCCACGGCGCTGCTGCTGTGCGCCGCGCTGCTGGCGGCCTGCGGCAACGCCGGCCAGGGCGAAGCGCCGGCGGGCGCGGCGTCGCAGCAGGCCACGCTGCGCATCGGCAAGCAGTTCGGCATCGTCTACCTGCTGCTGGACGTGGCCGACGCCAAGGGTTTCATCGTCGAGCAGGCCAAGGCCCAGGGCCTGGCGGTCAAGGTGGAGACCCGGCAGCTGTCGGGCGGCGCGGCGATCAACGATGCGCTGCTCAGCGGCGCCATCGACGTGGCCGGCGCCGGCACCGGGCCGCTGTTCACCCTGTGGGACCGCACGCGCGGCCGCCAGGACGTGCGCGGCGTGGCCTCGCTGGGCAACTTCCCCTATCAGCTGATCAGCAACGCGCCGTCGGTGCGCAGCATCGACGATCTGCGCCCGAGCGATCGCATCGCCGTGCCGGCGGTCGGCGTGTCGGTGCAGGCGCGCATCCTGCAGTACGCCTCGGCCCAGCGCTGGGGCCAGGCGCAGGCGCTGAAGCTGGATGCGCAGCAGGTCGCGCTGCCGCATCCGGACGCGGCGGCGGCGATCATCTCCGGCGGCAGCGAGATCACCGCGCATTTCTCCACTCCGCCGTTCCAGCAGCAGGAGCTGGCGCGCAATCCGGCCGCGCACGTGATCCTGGACTCTTATCAGGTGCTGGGCGGTCCGTCCTCGGCCACGGTGCTGTACGCCACGGCGAAGTTCCGCAAGGACAATCCCGCGCTGTACCACGCCTTCCTGGCCGGGCTGGACCAGGCGGCCAAGTTCATCGTCGCCCATCCCGAGGAGGCGGCCGAGGTCTACGTGCAGCGCAATCCGGGCAGCGAGCGCGAGCAGGTGCTGGCCGTGCTGCGCGATCCGCAGGTGCAGTTCACCATCGCGCCGCAGAACACGCTGGGGCTGGGCCGCTTCATGCAGCAGGTCGGCGCGATCAAGCAGGCGCCGGGCGCGGTGGGCGACTACTTCTTCGACGACCCGCTGATCGCGGGCGGGAGCTAGAGCGTGTCATGGGCTTTGAGGCGAGATGCGTTGGTCGTCAGCGGTGCGGAGGTGGTGTCGCGCGGTGCGGCCTTGGCTGGCCGCCAAGGCAAGCCGCGCGGCGCCGGCTCCGTGCCGCTGACGGCCAACCCTCCGGGAAGTCGCCTGGGGCGCGCCGATCCTGCGTTGCGCCCCTTGCCCAGGCGGCCAGCCTGGGCGGCGGCGCGCGCCTTGACTCGACGCGCCCCAGGCGGCTT
Organism: Pseudoxanthomonas winnipegensis; assembly: GCF_030322905.1. Lineage (NCBI taxonomy): Bacteria > Pseudomonadati > Pseudomonadota > Gammaproteobacteria > Lysobacterales > Lysobacteraceae > Pseudoxanthomonas > Pseudoxanthomonas winnipegensis. The sequence continues at coordinate 244,220 of NZ_CP095475.1, forward strand.
CGCACTCGCCTCAAAGCCCATGACACGCTCTAGGCCATGAACGTGCACGCATTGCCGCAGCCGATGCTGCAGGTGGACCACGTCAGCCTGGAGTACGCCGAGGCCGGGCGCGTGGTGCGCGCCACCCACCGGGTGAGCTTCGACGTGCACGAGGCCGACCGCTTCGTGCTGCTGGGCCCGTCGGGCTGCGGCAAGTCGACCCTGCTCAAGGCGGTGGCCGGGTTCCTGACGCCGAGCGAGGGCCAGATCCGGCTGGACGGGACGCCGGTCGCCGCGCCCGGGCCGGATCGCGGCGTGGTGTTCCAGGAGTTCGACCAGCTGGCGCCGTGGAAGACGGTGCGGCAGAACGTCGAGTTCGGCCTGCGCGTCGCGCGCAGGTTGGGCCGGGCCGAGGCGCGCGAACGCGCCGGCGATGCGCTGGAGAAGGTCGGCCTGACCGCCTTCGCCGACGCCTATCCGCACACCCTGTCCGGCGGCATGAAGCAGCGCGTGGCCATCGCCCGCGCGCTGGCGATGCAGCCGCGCGTGCTGCTGATGGACGAGCCCTTCGCCGCGCTGGACGCGCTGACCCGCCAGCGCATGCAGGCCCAGCTGCTGGAGCTGTGGGAGCAGGTGCGCTTCACCCTGTTGTTCGTCACCCATTCCATTGACGAGGCGCTGGTGGTCGGCAGCCGGGTGCTGCTGCTCTCGCCGCACCCGGGCCAGGTGCGCGCCGAACTCAACGCGCACCAGTTCGATGCCGGCAGCGGCGCCAGCGTCGCCTTCCAGCAGGCCAGCGCGCATATCCACCACCTGCTGTTCGAGGCGCCGCACGCCGCGCCGACGCCGCTGCGCACGCGCAGCGAGGCCCAGGCATGAGCGCGGTGGCCACGCCGCTGCGCCGGCAGCCGCCGGTGCGCCCGGAATACACGCGCAGCGTGGTGCCGGTGGAGGCCGCGCGCGCGATCCCGCAGGCGCGGCGCCGGCCCTGGCCGGATGGCCTGCGCCGCGCGCTGGTGCTGGTGGTGCTGGCCCTCGTCTGGGAGATCGCCGCGCGCCTGGTCGGCAACGACCTGCTGCTGCCGAGCTTCCTGCAGACCGCGCGCGCCTTCTACGACGGGCTGATCTCCGGCGAGTTGCCGCGCCGCGTGGCCGCCTCGCTGTGGGTGCTGGCGCAGGGCTATGCGCTGGGCGTGCTCGGCGCGTTCGCGCTGACCGCGCTGGCGGCCTCCACGCGCATCGGCCGCGATGTGCTGAGCACGCTGGTGGCGATGTTCAATCCGCTGCCGGCCATCGCGCTGCTGCCGCTGGCGCTGCTGTGGTTCGGGCTGGGCACCGGCAGCCTGGTGTTCGTGCTGGTGCACTCGGTGCTGTGGCCGCTGGCGCTGAGCACCTTCGCCGGGTTCGAGGCGGTGCCGCAGACCCTGCGCATGGCCGGGCGTAACCTGGGCCTGCGCGGACCGCGCTATGTCGTGCAGCTGCTGGTGCCCGCGGCGCTGCCCTCGATCCTGTCGGGGCTGAAGATCGCCTGGGCCTTCGCCTGGCGCACGCTGATTGCCGCCGAGCTGGTGTTCGGCGCCACCTCGGGCCAGGGCGGGCTGGGCTGGTACATCTTCCAGAACCGCAACGAGCTCTACACCGACAAGGTGTTCGCCGGCCTGGCCATGGTGATCGTGCTGGGGCTGCTGGTGGAAGTGGTGGTCTTCAGCGGCCTGGAGCGGCTGACCGTGCGGCGCTGGGGCATGCAGCGCAGCTAGGAACGCGGCCGAGGCGGGGCGGTGAGCGCACCGCCGAGCGTTCGCCCACGCCCGCCACCAGGCTCAGGAAGGCGTCGGCTCGCCGACCTGCACCCGCGCGCGACGGAACAGCACCAGCGTCGCCGCCAGGCCGATCAGCGCGGCCAGCGACAGCCACAGCGCCGGGGCCGCCTTGCTGCCGGTGGCGTGGATCAGCCAGGTCGAGACCGCCGGGGTGAAGCCGCCCATGGTCGCCGTGGCCAGGCTGTAGGCCAGCGAGAAGCCGGTGGTGCGCACCGAGGCCGGCATCACCTCCGTCAACGCCACCACCATCGCGCCGTTGTAGGCGCCGTAGAGCAGCGAGAGCCATTCGCCAGCGATCAGCAGCCGCACGAACGAGGGCGAGGCCACCAGCCAGTGCAGCAGCGGCCAGGCGGTGAGCAGGGTGGCCAGGGATGCGGCCACCAGCAGCGGGCGGCGGCCGACGCGGTCGCTCAGCGCGCCGAACACCGGCAGCCAGACGAAGTTGGACAGGCCGATGCAGCAGGTCACCAGCAGGCTGTCCAGGTCGGACAGCTGCAGCGCGTCGCGGCCGTAGGTCGGCATGTAGGCGGTGATCAGGTAGAAGGACACCGTGGTCATCATCACCATGCCCACGCCGGCCAGCACCACGCCGGTGTTCTGCCGCAGCGAGCGCAGCACCGCGCGGCCGTCCGGGCGCTCGGTGCGCGCGGCGAACTCCGGGCTTTCCTCCATCGAGCGCCGGATGAAGAAGATCACCGGCACGATCAGGCAACCGATGAAGAACGGGATGCGCCAGCCCCAGGCGTCCATCTGCGCTGGCGCCAGCCACGCGTGCAGGGCCACGCCCAGCGCGCCGGCGAACACCACCGCCACCTGCTGGCTGGCCGACTGCCAGGCCACGTAGAAGCCGCGGTGGCCGGGCGTGGCGATCTCGGACAGGTAGACCGACACGCCGCCCAGCTCCGCACCGGCCGAGAAGCCCTGCAGCAGCCGGCCCAGCAGCACCAGCAGCGGCGCCAGCACGCCCAGCGTGGCGTAGCCGGGCACGAAGGCGATCAGCAGCACGCCCAGCGACATCAGCCCCAGCGTCAGCAGCAGGCCTTTGCGCCGGCCGTGGCGGTCGATGTAGGCGCCCAGCACCAGCGCGCCGAGCGGGCGCATCAGGAAGCCCGCGCCGAAGGTCGCCAGCGACAGCATCAGCGAGGCGAAGGCGTTCTGCGAGGGGAAGAAGGTGTGACCGATGGTCGTGGCGTAGAAGCCATAGACCATGAAGTCGTACATCTCGAGGAAATTGCCGGCGGTGACACGGATCACCGCGGGCGCGCCGTGGGGGGGCGAGGCTGGATTCATCGTGGCGGAAGTGGGGGAGACAGGGGGGAGAGCGGAAGCGGCAAACATACGCCGCGCGGGGAAATGTTCCGTGAGAAACAGGAGCGAGGGCGGAGGAATGGGGCGCGAGCAGGAGCCCGCAACCAACCCCTACCGTCATTCCCGCGAACGCGGGAATCCATGGACGTTCGCGCTGTGAAGCCAGCGGCGCTGCATGGTCAGACGTGCGTCTGCCGAACAGCAGTTCCCGCGTTCGCGGGAATGAAGGTGGGAGGTTCAAGGGAGGCGCTTACGTGTCGTCCCTTGTTCCTCCCTACCCGTTCCTGCGCAACGCTCCTCAGAGCTCGATCACATCGAACTTCACGTCCGGATCGACATCGGCGTCGTAATCCACATCGTCGCGCTCGAAGCCGAACAGCTTGAGGAACTCGCGCTTGTAGTTGGCGTAGTCGGTCAGCTCGAACAGGTTCTCGCTGGTGACCTGCGGCCAGATCGCCTTGGCCGCGGTCTGCACCTCGGGCTTGAGCTCCCAGTCGTCCAGGCGCAGGCGCTGCTCGTCGTCCAGCTCCGGCGCGGCCCCGTCGGCGCGGTACATGCGCTCGCGGAACAGACGGTCCAGCTGCTCGATGGTGCCCTCGTGCAGGCCCAGCTCCTTCATCACCTTGAAGACGATGGAGATGTACAGCGGCATCACCGGGATGGCCGAGCTGGCCTGGGTCACCACCGACTTGAGCACGGCCACGTTGGCGCTGCCGCCGGTGGCGGCGAGCCTGGCGCCCAGCCGCTGCGCGGTCGCGTCCAGGTCGGCCTTGGCCTTGCCCAGCGCGCCGTGCCAGTAGATCGGCCAGGTGATCTCGGTGCCGATGTAGCTGAAGGCCACCGTCCTGGCCGCCGGGGCCAGCACGCCGGCCTGGGCCAGCGCATCGATCCACAGTTCCCAGTCCTGGCCGCCCATGACGGTGACCGTGTCGGCGATCTCTTCCTCGGTGGCCGGCTCGATGCTGGCGGTGGTGATGGTGTCCTTGTTGGTGTCGATGGCGGTGGAGGTGTAGGGCGCGCCGATCGGCTTGAGCGCCGAGCGCTTGAGCTCGCCGGTGGACGGCAGCTTGCGCACCGGGGAGGCCAGCGAATACACCACCAGGTCCACCTGGCCGCCCATCTCGGTCTTGATCAGCTCGATGACCTTGGCCCGCGCCTCGTCGGAGAACGCATCGCCGTTGATCGAGCGCGCGTACAGCCCGGCCTGCTTGGCGAACTTGTCGAAGGCGGCCGCGTTGTACCAGCCCGCGGTGCCGGCCTTCTTGTCGCTGCCGGGCTTCTCGAAGAACACCCCCAGCGTGTCGGCGCCGAAGCCGAACGCCGCGCTGATGCGCGCGGCCAGGCCGTAGCCGCTGGAGGCGCCGATCACCAGCACCTTCTTCGGACCGTCCTGGCGCACGCCGTGCGCGCGCGTGGCGGCGATCTGGTCGCGCACGTTGAGCTCGCAGCCCAGCGGATGGGTGGTGGTGCAGATGAATCCGCGGACCTTGGGATGGATGATCAAGACGATGCCTCTCGAATGGGGAACACGTTGCGCGCGGCATCTTAAGCCCCGCATCGCCCCACGGCCACGTGCGCCGGCGTATGGCGCGGCCCGGCGCCGCAGGCTAGCGGCGCGATTCGGTGGCGATGCGCACCGCCAGCGCGGCCAGCACCGTGCCCATCAGCCAGCGTTGCACGCGCTGCCAGGTCGGCCGCTGCGCCAGGAACTGCGCGATGCGGCCGGCGAACATGGCGATCACGGCGTTGACCGCCACGCTGATGACGATCTGGGTGGAGCCCAGCACCAGCGACTGGCTCAGCACATCCCCGCGCGCGGGATCGACGAACTGCGGCAGCAGGGACAGATACATCACCGCGATCTTGGGATTGAACAGATTGGTGAGGAATCCCATCGTGATCAGCTTGCGGGCATCGTCCTTGGGCAGGTCGCGCACCTGGAACGGCGAGCGGCCGCCAGGGCGCAGCGCCTGCCAGGCCAGCCACAGCAGATAGGCCGCGCCGGCCAGGCGCAAGGTGTCGTAGGCATAGGGCACGGCCACCACGAAAGCGGTGATGCCCAGCGCCGCGCACAGCATGTAGAACACGAAGCCGAGCGCGACGCCGATCAGGGAGATCAGGCCAGCGGACGTGCCCTGGCTGATCGAGCGCGAGATCAGATAGATCATGTTCGGCCCCGGCGTCAGGACCATGCCGAAGGCGACAAGGGCGAAGGCAAGCAGATGGCTGATCTCGGGCATCGGGGACGTCCCTGGAGCGGAAGGAGCCGGAGCGCTGCGCGCAGGCGTCAAGTATAGCGAGCGCATCACTGCGTCCCCGCCTCAATCGCACCCGATGCGCCGGTGTGACATTGGCAGGCCAACGCGATCTGCTACTTTCGCCCGCCCGCTCCGCCGCGTGCCGCTCGTGATCTCAAAACGCCTGCTCCTGCTGTCCTGCTCCGTTCCCGCCGCGCTGGCCGGCTGCGCCTCGGCGCCCGCTACGCGCTCGGCGCTGGCCGATGGCGCCACCGCGCAGGTGGCGATCCTGGAAACCACCGACGTCCACTCCAACATCCTCAGCTACGACTACTACAAGCAGAAGCAAGACCCCACGCTGGGCTATGAGCGGGTGGCCACGCTGATCCGCCGCGCGCGGGCGGAGTTTCCCAATACCTTCCTGTTCGACAGCGGCGACACCATCCAGGGCTCGGTGCTGGCCGATTTCCAGGCCAAGGTGCAGCCGGTCGGCTGCGAGGAGGAGCTGGGCATCTACCAGGCCTTCGACGCGATGGGCTACGACGGCGGCACCGCCGGCAACCACGAGTTCAACTACGGCCTGGGCTTCCTGTCGCAGGTCACCGGCACGCCGATGAACGTCGACGGCGGCGCCAAGACCAAGTGCAAGGGGCCCGACTTCCCGCTGGTGCTGTCCAACGTCTTCAGCGCGCGCGACGGCCAGCCGATCTTCCAGCCCTGGACCATCGTGTCCAAGGACATCACCGTCACCGGCGCCGACGGCAAGCCGGCGCGCGTGCCGCTGCGCGTGGCCATCATCGGCTTCACCCCGCCGCCGATCCTGGACTGGGACAAGCAGAACCTGGAAGGCAAGGTCACCGTGACCGGCGTGGTCGAGGCCGCGCAGCGCTACCTGCCGCAGATCCAGGCCCAGCACCCTGACCTGGTGGTCGGCATCCTGCACGGCGGGCTCAACGCCGCGCCGTACACGCCGGACATGGAGAACGGCGGCTGGCACCTGGCCGGCGTGCCCGGCATCGACGTGCTGCTGCTGGGCCATTCGCATACCGAATTCCCGGGGCCGCGCTACAAGGATCTGCCGCAGACCGACGCCACGCGCGGCTTCGTGCGCGGCAAGCCGGCGGTGATGGGCGGCTTCTTCGGCAAGGACCTGGGCGTGATTGACCTGAAGCTGGTGCGCCGCGACGGGCGCTGGGCGATCGACCCGGCCGGCACGCACAGCGAGGTGCGCCCGATCTGCACGTCCAAGACCGAGTGCGTGCCGGTCGATCCGGCCATCGCACCGCTGGTGGCGCGTGCGCATGCGGCCGCGCAGGCCTATGTCGACACGCCGATCGGCACCAGCACCGTGCACTTCTCCAGCTACTTCGCCGATGTGGGCAACAGCACCGCGCTGGCCGTGGTCAACGCCGCCCAGCGCGACTACGTGCTGCGCGAGCTGCCGGTGCAGCATCCGGAACTGAAGGACGTGCCGGTGCTGTCGGCGGCCGCGCCGTTCCGCACCGGCTTCGGCGGGCCGGACGACTACACCGACGTGCCCGCCGGCACGCTGACCCTGCGCAGCGCGGCCGATCTGTACTTCTATCCCAACACGCTGACGGCGGTGAAGACCGACGGCGCCGGGGTCAAGGCCTGGCTGGAGACCTCGGCCCAGCGCTACAACACCATCGACCCGGCCAAGCCCGGCCCGCAGGCGCTGGTCAACACCCGCTACGTGCCCTACAACGTCGATCAGCTGCAGGGCGGCGTGGCCTATGTGATCGATGTGACCAAGCCGGCCGGCCAGCGCATCACCCAGCTGACCTACCGGGGCAAGCCGATCGACCCGAAGCAGCCGTTCGTGGTGGTGACCAACAACTACCGCGCCAGCGGCGGTGGCGGCTTCCCGGGCCTGGATGGCCGCAACATCGTGCTGGCCGCGCCCGACGGCAGTCGCGAGATCCTGGCGGCCTGGATCAAGGCCAAGGGCAGGATCACGCCGGCCGACCTCGAGCCGACCTCCTGGCACTTCGCCCCGGTCAAGGCCGCCGGCCCGCTGACCTTCGACTGCCCGGCCGGCAAGCTCGACATCGCCCGGGCGCAGCAGCTGCCGCCGATCCGCGAGCTCTCCGGCGGCGGCGACGGCGCGGCGGTGTGCGCGATCGATCTGTCCGCGCGCAAGTAGGCCAACACAGGCCTGCCGGCCCGGGCCCTCAGCCGGGCAGCAGGCCTTGGCTTTCGTCCTTGAGCGCCACGCCGGTGGCGCCCAACAGCTGCGCAGCGCCGATCAGCCACCAGAGCTTGGCGGCGGCCTGGGCCGGCGACAGCCCGGCGGCGTGGATGTTGGAGATGCAGTTGCGGTCGGCATCGGTCAGGCCCGGGCCCGGGGTGTGGGTCAGGTAGATCCCCAGGCTGTCGCAGGTGCTCAGGCCCGGGCGCTCGCCGATCAGCACCGCCACCATCGGCGCGCCGAGCAGATCGCCGCAGGCATCGCCCAGCGCCACGCGCGCCTGCCGGGCCAGGATCACCGGGCCTACCGACCAGTCGGCCGGGCGCTGGGCCAGGATCAGGGCGCAGACCGCCACGGCGTGCCGCGCGATGGCGGTGGCCGACAGGCCATCGGCGATCACCAGCAGCAGGGCGTCGTCCTGGCGCAGGCGCGGCTGCTGGCCCAGCGCCTGGCGGCTCTCGGCGGACAGCTGCCGTCCAAGGTCGGGGCGACGCAGATAGCGGGCGCGATCGGGCGCGGCGCTGTCCACCTCGATCGCCTGCAGGCCCAGCGGCGCCAGCGCGGCGCGCAGGGCCGCGCAGTCCATCGCGGCGTGGACCGCATCGCGCGCCCGCGCATGCGCCACGCCCGCGGCGAGCACCTCGCGCGTGGGCAGGCTGGTGCCGCTGCGGCCCAGGCCGATCCTGGCCGGGGTGTGCGCGCGCAGGGCCTGCCAGGGGTCGGGCAGGGGCGCGCGCAGGTCCGGATCGGTGTCCTCGCTCATGGGCCGGCCTGCGGCGGCATGCGCGCGAGCAGGCGCTGCATCATCTCCGGCTGCCGCCCGTGCTGCAGCAGCGCGCCGTTGGCGTCCGCCAGCGACACGCGCTGCAGCCAGCGCTCGAACTCCGGCGCGCGCCGCAGCCCCAGCAGCCGGCGCAGGTACAGCGCGTCGTGGAAGGCGCTGCTCTGGTACATCAGCATGATGTCGTCGCCGCCGGGCACGCCCATCATGTAGGTCAGGCCCGCGGCGGCCAGCAGGGTCATCAGATTGTCCATGTCGTCCGCGTCGGCCTGCGCATGGTTGGTGTAGCAGACGTCGCAGCCCATCGGCAGGCCGAGCAGCTTGCCGCAGAAGTGGTCCTCCAGCCCGGCGCGGATGATCTGCTTGCCGTCCAGCAGGTACTCGGGGCCGATGAAGCCCACCACGGTGTTGACCAGCAGCGGCTGGAACTGGCGCGCCACCGCGTAGGCGCGCGCCTCGCAGGTCTGCTGGTCCACGCCATGGTGCGCGCCGGCCGACAGCGCGCTGCCCTGCCCGGTCTCGAAGTACATGACGTTCTGGCCCACGCTGCCGCGCCCCAATGCGCGCGCGGCCTGGTGGCCCTCCTCCAGCAGCGCCAGGTCGATGCCGAAGCTGGCGTTGGCCGCCTGCGTGCCGGCGATGGACTGGAACACCAGGTCCACCGGCGCGCCGCGCTCGATCATGCGCAGGCTGTTGGTGATGTGGGTCAGCACGCAGCTCTGGGTGGGGATCTCCAGCCCGGCGATGATGTCGTCGAGCATGCGCACCTGCGCGGCCAGGCCGCGCGGGTCGTCGCTGGCCGGGTTGATGCCGATGACCGCATCGCCGGCGCCGTACAGCAGGCCATCGACGATGCTGGCGGCGATCCCGCGCAGATCGTCGGTGGGATGGTTGGGCTGCAGGCGCACCGACAGCGTGCCTGCCAGCCCGAGCGTGTTGCGGAAGCGCGTGACCACCTCGCAGCGGCGCGCGATCAGGATCAGGTCCTGGTTGCGCATCAGCTTGCTGACCGCGGCCACCATCTCCGGGGTCAGGCCCGGCGCCAGCTGGGTCAGCGCCGCGGTCGTGGCGCGCTCGGACAGCAGCCAGTCGCGCAGCTCGCCCACGGTCAGGTGCGCCACCGGTGCGAAGGCGACCGCGTCGTGCGTGTCCAGGATCAGCCGCGTCACCTCGTCCTGCTCGTAGGGGATCAGCGCCTCGTGCAGGAAGCGCCGCAGCGGCACCTCGGCCAGGCACAGGCGCGCGGCCATGCGCTCCAGTTCCGAGTCGGCGGTCAGCCCCGCCAGCTGGTCGCCCGAGCGCAGCGGGCTGGCCTTGGCCAGCAGCGTGCGCAGATCGCAAAAGTCCCAGACCGTGCCGTCGATGACGTGGCGGTAGCTCATCGCGTGGGCCCGGCGCCGGCCAGGACCAGGGCGCTGGCGCCGCTGTGCACGCCCAGCGCCTGGCCAGCGCGCACCGCGTCGAGCAGGGTGTCGGCCCGCGCCTGCAGGGCCAGCGCGGCGCGCGCGATCTCCGCGGCCTCCTGGCGCGGCAGCACCAGCACGCCGTCGGCATCGGCCACCACCGCATCGCCGGGCTGGACCACCACGCCGGCGCAGCTCACCGGGTGGTTGAGGCGACCGCCCCAGTCCAGCAGGCGGGTGGTGACCGATGAGGTGCCGCGGCACCACACCGGCAGGCCGGTGGCCTGCAGCTGCTCCAGGTCGGTGCAGGGGCCATCGAGGATCACGCCGGCGGCGCCGGTCCGCTGGATCGCCGCGGCGACGATGCCGCCCAGGCAGGCATGGTCGCGATCGCCCAGGCGGTCGATCACCAGCGCATCGCCCGGGCGCAGCAGGCTCAGGGCGTGGTGCAGCAGGGTCGAGTCGGCGCCCGGGATGGCCAGGGTGACCGCGGTCCCCACCAGGCGCAGCCCGGGCGCGACCGGACGCAGGTCGCGGCGCATCAGCCCCCACGGGATGCCGTGGCCGACGGTGGAGGTTTCCACCTGGGCCAGTGCGGCGCGCAGGGGAGCGTCCAGCGGCTCGGGGAAGTCGCCGAGGCGATAGCGGGGCAGGGCGCTCATGCCTCGGCCTCCGCGGTCGACGCCAGCCGGTGCGCCGGGTCCTCCAGCGTCGCGGCCACGCCGGCGCGCAGGAAGCCCACGTCCGCGCCCAGCGTGACCAGCCCATAGCCGCGCGCAGCCAGGCGCGCGGCGCCGTGGCCGGGCAGCACGGTGCCGCCCAGGGCCAGCCCGGCCTCGCGGCAGCGGCGCTCGCCCTCGTGCCAGAGCTCGAGGAACTCCGGCGCGTCGTAGCGGCCTGGCACGCCGATGCTGGCCGACAGATCCAGCGGGCCGAAGAACAGCATGTCCAGGCCCGGCACCTGGGCCAGCTCGGGAATGGCGGCCACGCCGCGCGCCGACTCGATCATCGCCACCACCAGCGTGTTGGCCTCGGCCTGCGCGGCATAGGCCGAAGCGTGCGCGCCCCAGCCGGCGGCGCGGCAGACCGTGTAGTGCAGGCCGCGCCGGCCGGCGGGCGGATAGCGGCAGTGCGCGACCAGCTGGGCGGCCTGCTCGGCCGACTCCACGTTCGGCGCGAGGATGCCCTGCGCGCCGGCATCCAGCAGCGGCTTGATCAGCCGGCTGTCGGCCGCGTCCACCCGTGCCAGCGGCGTCGGGCCGTGCGCGCCGATGGCGCGCAGCTGGGCCAGCGCCAGGTCCAGGCTGGTCGGCGTGTGTTCCAGGTCGAGGATCAGCGCGTCCAGGGCGAAGCCGGCCATGATCTCGGCGACATCCGCACTGGGGGTGAACAGCCACGCGCCGCGCGAGACCGCGCCCGCGCGCAGGCGTTGGACCAGGCGATGGGTCGGCAGCTCATTCATCGCCCAGCCCCCGCTGCCGCAGGAAGAAGCGCGCGGCGGCGGCCTGCAGCGGCGCGCGCTGGTGGCCGGCCCCGGGCACCAGTTCGAACTGGTGATCGACCCCGCAGCTGCGGTAGTTGGCCGACAGCGCCTGCAGGCGTTCGATGCGGGTCTGGCCCGCGCCATGCTGCAGGGTCGGCACGCCGGGCGCGGCGCGCGGCGAGAGCGGCGGCAGCTCGGCGTTGTCCAGTTCACCCACGGCCAGGTGGATAGCGACCTGGCGGATCGCCGGCAGGTCCACGGCCTGCCCGTACTGCTGCTCCAGATCGGCCACGCCCAACCAGCATGGCGCGTGCAGGTTCAGCGGCGTGGGATGGCCCGGGGCGCAGATCGACACCGCCTCCAGCGTGCGCGGATGCAGGTAGAGGAAGCGATGCGCGAAGTGGGCGCCGCCCGAGAAGCCGAACAGCTGCAGCGGCGCCGGCTGCAGGCCGTAGCGCTGGCGCAGCTCTTCGACCATGCGCAGCAGCACCAGGTCGAAGCGGATGTCGTGGTAGCGGATGTACTTGTAGTTGTCCATGTCGTCCGGGTCGCCGATGCCGCAGGGAAACAGCGGCGCCAGCACGACCGCCCCGGAGCGTTCGGCCAGCTGGGCGAAGCCATCGCAGTAGTCCTGGTGGCTGCGCTCGCTGCCGTGCATGGCGACCACGATCCGCGAGGCGGTGGTGTACGGCGTCTGCGGCAGATACAGGCAGTAGCTGAAACGCTGGTCGTAGCGGCACGCGAGCTGCGGGGTGCGGCCGCGGGTGAACAGCTTGCTGTTGTTGACGGTGATGTTGATGGCGCGACTCCGGAAATAAATGGGGAAATCCAAGGCGATCGGTGCACATCAATCCGTCGGGGCCTGCGCGCGCGTGCGCCGAAAAAACCGCGCTATGATCCGGACGCAGGCGCTCGGGGTTGTACCAGCGCGGCCCTGGCGATCGGTCGGCACGGAGGCGCGAGGCAGCGCGACGCAAGGCGCACGGTGGGCCGCAGCACCGGCCCGCGACCGGCCAGGACCCCGCAAGCGACCCTGGGGAGGGGCGCTCCACGCCCGGACAGGACGACCGGGTTCGCCATTGCCGCTTCCTGGCCCGCAGCGGGCCGGGGCGAGATGCTTGGGGACATCCGGCTCATGCACGCCATCGACAATTCGTGGGAACTGCCCGACATGGTGCCCGCGGCGACCAGCGTCCAGGATTGCCTGCGCAATGCGCTGCAGATCGCGCGTCGCTTCGGCTTCGACGCGCTCATCTACGACTTCGCCCCGGTGCCGACCACGCCCGAAGGCGTGCTGATGACGCCCAGCGTGATCGAGCCCTGCAACGTGCCCTCGGACATGCGCGACCTGTGGGTGCGCCAGGGCCTCTACCAGAAGGATCCGGTGCAGGCGCTGGCGCTGCGCGGGTCCTGCCCGTTCTTCTGGTCCTATCACCGCAAGGAGGCCTCGGCGCTGCAGCCGCATCTGGACGAGGACAGCCACGCGGTGGCCGAAGTGCTGCACGACTGGCACTACACGCGCGGGGTCACCGTGCCGCTGCACATGCCTGGCAACCGCTTCGCCACGATGACCGCGCTGTGGCACGACGCGTGTTTCGCCGAGGCGCGCCAGGCGCTGGACCTGCACGTGCTGCGCCTGGCCTATCTGGCGCATGCGACCAACGATCGGCTGGCGCAGCTGTTCGGCCGCGAAGAGCTCACCCCGGTCGGCATCGGCCTGAGCGTGCGCGAGCAGGAGTGCATCGTGCTCTCGGCCCAGGGCCTGTCCTCCAAGCAGATCGCCTGGAAGCTCAAGCGCTCCGAGTCCACCGTGGTGCTGCATCTGCAGAGCGCCGCGCGCAAGCTGGGCGGGCGCAACCGGGCGCAGGCCATCGCCCGTGCCGCGCATTTCGGCTATCTGCGCGAGCCGCTGGATTGATGTGCGAATTCTCAAAGAGCGGGCCGTCGCCGCGGCGGTGAGGCCGGCGGGGTCTGGCGGGTTGCGGATCCATGCTAGCGACCGGCCCTCGCAATAAAACTGCAATTTCTTACAGTTGTCGCAAGCCCGCCGGATCGCGAGTCTTGGTTGCGAAGGGGACTGTCCCCGCAACCGGAACGATCGATGCACCAGCGCAGTGTCCCCCGCGAAGGCCATGTCTCTTTCAGGGGGCATGCCACGTGGTATCGGGTGATCGGCGACCTGCGCTCCGGCCTGGTCCCGCTGGTGCTGCTGCACGGCGGGCCGGGCTGCACGCACGACTATCTGGAGGCCTTCGCCGACCTGGCGCAGGGCGGCCGGCCGGTGGTGTTCTACGACCAGCTGGGCAACGGGCGCTCCACGCACCTGCGTGAGGCGCCGGATGCCTTCTGGACGGTGCAGCTGTTCCTGGACGAGCTGGATGCGATGCTCGAACACCTGGGCATCGCCCAGCGCTACGACCTGCTGGGCCAGTCCTGGGGCGGCATGCTGGCGGCCGAGCACGCGGTGCGGCGGCCGGCCGGGCTCAACGCCCTGGTCATCGCCTCCTCGCCTTCGTCGTTTCCGCTGTGGGTGCGCGAGGCGCAACGGCTGCGCAAGGCCTTGCCGCAGGACGTGCGCGAGGCGCTGGAGCGCCACGAGGCCACCGGCGACTACCAGCATCCGGACTACCAGGCCGCCACCCAGGTCTTCTACCAGCGCCACGTCTGTCGCCTGGACCCGTGGCCGGCGGAAGTGCAGCGCACCTTCGCCGCGATGGCCGACGATCCCACCGTGTACTTCAGCATGAACGGGCCGACCGAGTTCCACGTCATCGGCAGCCTGCGCGACTGGGACATCGGCGCGCGCCTGGACCAGGTGCAGGCGCCGACGCTGGTCATCTCCGGCGCCCACGACGAGGCCACGCCGGCCTGCGTGGCCGCCTATGTCGAACGCATCCCCGACGCGCGCTGGGTGTGCATGCCGGCGTCCTCGCATATGTGCCATGTCGAGGAGCGCGAGGCGACGATGCGGCACATCGATGCCTTCCTGGCCGCGCACGACCGCCTCGGTGGAGGCGCGGCATGAGCGCGCCGGTGCAGGTGGCCGCCGTGCAGCTGTGCAGCGGCGCGGACGTGGCCGCCAACAACGCCGCCATCGCCACGGCGGTGCGCGCGGCGGCGCATGCCGGTGCGCAGCTGGTATGCCTGCCGGAAGCGGCCAACCTGCTGCTGCGCGACAACCGCGATTATCCGGGCACCTGCCTGCCCGAGGCGCAGGACACCACGCTGGCCCTGTGCACCGACCTGGCGCGCGAGCTCGGCATCTGGCTGCACACCGGCTCGCTGCTGCTGCGCACCGAGGACGGCACGCGCATCTGGAACCGCAGCCATGTGATCGACCCGCGCGGCGATGTGGTGGCGCGCTACGACAAGCTGCATACCTTCGACGTGCGCCTGGGCGGCGCTGGCGACTTCCAGGAGTCGGCCAGCGTGCGCCCCGGCCAGGGCGCACCGACGGTGGTGGAGATCGTGCCGCTGGGCCTGCGCCTGGGGCTGTCGATCTGCTACGACCTGCGCTTCGGCTATCTCTACGAGGCCCTGGCCCAGGCCGGCGCCGATGTCCTGCTGATCCCGGCCTCGTTCTCGGTGGTCACCGGCCCGCCGCACTGGGAGGTCCTGCTGCGCGCCCGCGCGATCGAGACCTGCAGCTACGTGGTCGCGCCGGCCCAGTGCGGCCAACGCGATGGCGTCCGCACCTACGGCCACAGCCGCATCGTCGCGCCGTTCGGGCAGGTCATCGCGGCCGCCGGCGATGCCCCCACCGTGCTTGGCGCGCGCCTGGATCCGGCCGAGGTCATCGACGCGCGCCAGCGCCTGCCCACCCTGTCCCAACGGCGGCAGCTGCCGCCGACGCATTGCATCCGCATCGGCGACTGACCCGCTCAGCGCGCCCGCTCCTCCCGCCGTTCCACTGCTCGCCAGCCCTCCCTGTCAGCCTTCTCAGGAACACCTCCCCATGACCCGCTCCGCCCTCCCCGTCGTGTCTCATGCCCCTGCGCGGCGCGCCCTCGCGCGGCCCCGCCTGCTGTGTTGTGTCATCACCGCCGTGCTGCTGGGCGCGGCCGCCGGCCCGCTTGCCGCGCAGAGCGCCACGCCCGCCGATGGCGGCGAGGACAACGTCAAGGAACTGGGCAAGGTCATCACCAAGGGCACCCGCCAGATCAAGGACGTGACTGGCGGCGCGCTGGGCGTGGTGTCCAAGCTCAACACGCCGTTCTCCATCTCGGCCGTGTCCTCCGAGGCCCTGCAGGACAAGCAGCCGGCCTCGCTGTACGACGCCTTCGGCGGCGACGCCAGCGTGACCCGCCAGGCCGGCAGCGCCTACACCGGCTGGTCGTCCTTCATCTCGGTGCGCGGCATCGCGATCTCCTCCACCGACGGCAGCCAGAAGCTCAACGGCGTGCCGGTCACCACCTGGGGCCTGAGCCTGCCGATCGAGGTCATGGACCAGATCCAGCTGATGAAGGGCGCCTCGGGCTTCATGTACGGCTTCACCTCGCCGGGCGGCGCGGTCAACTACGTGACCAAGAAGCCGGTCGAGGGCAGCCTGCTCAGCGCCGATGTGGGCTGGACCTCGAACAACATCCTCAAGGAACATGTGGACATCGGCCGCGGCGCTTCGGATGGCAGCGGTCTGGGCTTCCGCCTCAACGCGGTCAACGAGGACGGCACCACGCCGACCGGCACCGACGTCAAGCGGCGCGCGCTGTCGCTGGCCACCACCGCCAACCTCACCGATGCGCTGACCTGGTCGTTCGACTCGATCTACGTCAAGTCGCGCTTCGGCAAGCCGGCGCCGATGGTCTTCCTGACCTCCTACAACCAGGAGCGGCTGCCCTCGCCCGAGGGCGTGGTGCGCAATCCGCAGGCCGACCAGGCCTACGACAACCCGCGCTTCCTGTACGTGGGCACGGGGTTGAACTGGAAGTTCGCGCAGGACTGGAGCGCCGACCTGCGCCTGACCCACAGCCGCACCGACCAGGTGTTCTCCAAGGACTACCTGAGCCTGATCAACGCCGCCGGCCGCTATCAGGACCGGACCTTCGAGGGGCTGCAGATCTACAACAACGACGCGGTGCAGCTGCTGCTGACCGGCACGGTGGACGTGTTCGGCCTGGAGAACCGGCTGGTGCTGGGCGGCACCACGATCAAGCAGCGCGAGACGCGCGGCCTGTCGCATCAGCTGCCGGGCTATCGCAACTACGGCTATCGCAACCTGTATGTCGATCAGGACTTCAACTACACGCCGATCGACGTGGACGGCCAGGCGCGCTTCCCCAACAACTGGAACCGGCAGCAGGCGCTGTTCGTCAGCGACACCGTGCAGCTGACGCCGCACTGGCTGGCCATCGCCGGCGTGCGCTTCACCCATTACAGCCAGCAGCAGAGCCGCTACACCTTCGCCTCGCCGACCAGCTACACCAAGTCCAGTCTCGAGGTGACCACCGACGAGACCACCCCGACGCTGGCGCTGATGTACAAGCCGCGCGAGCAGACCACGGTGTACGCCAGCTATTCGGAGGCCCTGGAGCCGGGCAGCGCGGTCGGCGCGCAGTACGTCAACTATGGCGAGCTGAAGGAGCCGGGCACCAGCAAGCAGTGGGAGCTGGGCTTCAAGAACGACGGCAGCCTGGTGCGCACGGCGCTGGCCGCCTTCCGCGTGGACCGCGCCACCGGCTACGGCAACGAGCGCAACGTCTGGGTGCAGAGCGGCATCAGCCGCTACCAGGGCCTGGACGGCCAGCTGGACCTGAAGCTCAGCGACGATCTGGTCGTCGGCGGTTCGGCCGTGTGGCTGGACAAGGCCGACTACCTCAACGCCTCCTTCCCCTGGCTGCTCAACAAGCGCGTGCCCGGCGCGTATCGCACCAGCGCCTCGCTGCACGCCGACTACACGGTGCCGGCGGTGGAAGGGCTCTCGTTCTCGGCCCAGGCCCGCTACACCGGCAAGACCGTGGCCTACCAGAACACCGCCCTGAAGCTCACCGTCAGCGCGCCCAGCTACACGCTCTACGACCTGACGGCCAAGTACCAGCAGCTGGTCGGCAGCCACGCGGTCACCTACCGTGCGGGCGTGAGCAACCTGTTCGACAAGACCTACTGGATCGGCGGCTCGGCCACGTACATCTTCCTCGGCGATCCGCGCACCTTCTTCGCCAACGTGACCTTCGACTTCTGATCCAGCGCCATGGCCTGGCATCGGTCCGTCGGCCCGATGCCAGGTCCGGTTCCCCCCACCAGAGGATGCAATGAGCATGGGTGAGCAGAGCGCGCGTACCACCGGCGCAGGGATCCGGCCCTGGGTGCCGTTCTTCTTCGCGCTGGCGCCGATCAATCTGATCCTGTCGGTGGATCGCAACGCCTTCGTGATGGTGGCGCCGGTGATCCAGCGCGAGTTCGGCTTCGGACTGGCGCAGATGTCCTACATCCTCGCGGCCATCTCCTGGACCTATGCGCTGTTCCAGCTGCCCTCGGGCTGGCTGATCCAGCGCTATGGCTTCCGCAGGCTGCTGGCGATCGCGCTGTTCGGCTGGTCGCTGGCCATCGGGCTGATGCCGCTGGCGGCCGGCTTCTGGACCATGCTGCTGCTGCGCCTGCTGCTGGGCGCGGCGCAGGCCCCGGACTGGCCCAGTTCGGTGGCCGCGATCGCGCGCTGGTTTCCCGCCGAGCGGCGCTCGCGCTTCACCTCCATCGCGCTGTCGGGTCAGTACCTCGGGCCGGTGGTCGGCTCGATCCTCACCGGCGCGCTGGCCTACCGCTACGGATGGCGGGTGTGCTTCTACGCCTATGCGCTGATCGGCGTCGGCCTGTGCGGGGTGTGGTGCCTGCTCACCCGCGGCCAGCCCGGCGGGCCGGTCGCGACGACCGACGGCCAGACGCGGATCTGGCCCGAGCTGCGCCAGATGCTGGCCTCGCGCACCACCTGGCTGCTGTCCTCGTTCTACTTCTGCCTGATCAGCGTGCAGGCCTTCTTCCTCAGCTGGCTGCCGCTGTACCTCACCGGCGAACGCGGCGTCACGCTCACCGCCTCGGGCTGGTACAACGCCATGCCCTGGCTGGCGCTGTATGCCAGCGTGACCGCCTACGGCTTCTTCGCCGATCACCTGCTCAAGCGCGGCGGCTCGCTCAAGCAGGCGCGCCTGCCGGCCGGCGTGCTCGGCCTGTGCATGGGCGGCGGCGCGCTGGCGCTGGTGCCGTTCATCAGCAACCTGCACCTGGTGGTGGTCACGCTGTGCCTGTCGCTGTGCGGCGTGGGCCTGGTGCAGGGCGTGCTGTGGTCGTCCGTGCAGGACTTCGGCGGGCGCCGCACGCCGCTGCTGGCGGCCTGGACCGCGTTCTGGGGCAACGTGAGCGCGGGCATCTTCCCGGTGGTGATGGCGCAGCTGGTGGCGCACACCGGCAACTGGACCTATGCGCTGTGCGTGCCGCTGGTGTTCTGCGTCATCGGCATCGTGCTGATCTGCCTGCTGCGCTTCCCTGCCCAGCGGACCTAGTCCGCACAGGGCAGGGAAGCGCCCGCGACTTCAGCGCGGGGCGTCGGTCCTGCCCAGCTCGGCCTTGCGCCGCCCGTAGGCCAGGTAGGCGACCAGGCCGATGAGGTTCCACACCAGGAAGTAGAGCTGGGTGCGGCTGGGCAGGCTGAAGAACAGATACAGGCAGCCGGCGATGGCGACCGGGCCGACGACCCAGGCCAGCGGCGTGCGGAAGCTGCGCGCGCGGCCCGGCTCGCGCTTGCGCAGCACCAGCAGGCAGGCGGCCACGGCGGTGAAGGCCGCCAGCGTGCCGGCATTGGCCAGCGCGGCGATCTCGTCCAGCCGCGCCACGCCGGCCAGCGCCGCGACCAGGATCGCGGTGAACAGCGTGGTCGCCACCGGCGTGCCGGTGCGCGCGTTGACCTTGGACAGCCCGCGCGGCAGCAGGCCGTCGCGCGACATCACGAAGAAGATCCGGCTCTGCCCGTACAGGAAGGCCAGCAGCACCGTCGGCAGCGCGATCACCGCGGCGATGCCGATCACCGCCGCGGCCGTGCCGTGGCCCAGCTCGCGCAGGATCAGCGCCAGCGGCTCGGCGCTCTTGCCGAACACGGTGAAGTGCATCGCGCCCACCGCCGCCAGCGCCACCAGCACGTAGATCAGCGTGCAGCCGATCATCGAGCCGACGATGCCGATGGACAGGTCGCGGCCAGGGTTCTTGGTTTCCTCCGCCGCGGTGGAGATGGCATCGAAGCCGTAGAAGGCGAAGAAGATGATCGCCGCCGCGGCCATCACCCCATGCTCGACGCCATCGGCGCCCAGCGACTTGGAGAAGCCATAGGGCATGAACGGGGTGAGGTGCGCGCTGTCGAAAGCCGGCAGCGCCAGCGCCACGAACACCGCCAGCGCGATCAGCTTGACTACCACCAGTACCGCATTGAGCGTGGCGCTCTCCCGGGTGCCGGCCATCAGCAGGCCGGCCACGGCGAAGGTGATCAGCACCGCCGGCAGGTTGAGTACGCCGCCGGCGTGCGGGCCGGCGACGAGCGCATGCGGCAACGACACGCCCAGCCACTGCAGGAAGCCGACGAAGTACCCCGACCATCCCACCGCCACGGTGCTCACCACCAGCGAGTACTCCAGGATCAGGCTCCAGCCCACCACCCAGGCGATGACCTCGCCCAGCGCCGCGTAGCTGTAGGTGTAGGCGCTGCCGGCCGCGGGCATCATCGTGGACATCTCGGCATAGGCCAGCGCCGCGCAGGCGCAGACGATGCCGGCGGCCAGGAACGAGATCAGCACCGCGGGCCCGGCCAGGTTGGCGCCCACGCCGATCAGCGTGTAGATGCCGGTGCCGACGATGGCGCCGATGCCCAGCGCCACCAGATGCGGCCAGGACAGCGTGGGCACCAGGCGGCGCCCGGCTTCGTGGACGGTGATCTGGTCGAGCGGTTTGCGACGCAGCCAAGCGGACATGCGGTAAGCCTTGGAATCCGGACGGG
Source organism: Pseudoxanthomonas winnipegensis (assembly GCF_030322905.1). Classification (NCBI taxonomy): domain Bacteria; kingdom Pseudomonadati; phylum Pseudomonadota; class Gammaproteobacteria; order Lysobacterales; family Lysobacteraceae; genus Pseudoxanthomonas; species Pseudoxanthomonas winnipegensis. Next base: position 264,414 of record NZ_CP095475.1, read on the forward strand.
TGCGCAAGTGTGGCCGAAGCACGGCGCCCATTGCACGCTGCGGCGACGCGGCGCTCCGAGGGTGGCGCGTAGGATGTCGGCTTTACGAAGGAGTCCGCATGAAACCCAAATCGCCGCTCAAGGCCGCCAGCGAGGACGACCAGCAGCGCCTGGCCGTGCTGATCGATGCCGACAACGCCCAGCCGGCGGTGATCGAAGGCCTGCTGGCCGAGGTCGCCAAGTACGGGGTGGCCAGCGTCAAGCGCATCTATGGCGACTTCACCAGCTCGCGCATGACCCAGTGGAAGGCCGCGCTGCTCAAGCACTCCATCGCGCCGGTGCAGCAGTTCGCCTACACCAGCGGCAAGAACGCCACCGACAGCTCGATGATCATCGACGCGATGGACCTGCTGTACACGCACCGCTTCGACGGCTTCTGCCTGGTTTCCAGCGACAGCGACTTTACCCGCCTGGCCCAGCGCCTGCGCGAGGAAGGCCTGGTGGTCTACGGCTTCGGCGAGCGCAAGACGCCCGATGCCTTCGTCCAGGCCTGCGACAAGTTCATCTACAACGATGTGCTGCGCGCCGAGCCCGCCAGTGCCGCGCCGGAGACGGCCAAGCCCGCGCCGGCCAAGCGCGCGAGCAAGCAGGCCGCGAGCGCCGCGGCGAGCGAGCCGGTGCAGGCCAAGGGCAATACGCCGCCGCTGTCGCTGCTGCGCCAGGCCATCGAGGAGGCTTCCGACGAGGAAGGCTGGGCCTCGCTGGGCGCGGTGGGCACCTATCTCAACAAGATCCGCCCCGACTTCGATCCGCGCCTGTACGGCCATCGCAAGCTCAGCGACCTGTTCCGCAGCCAGTCGCGCCACTTCGCCGTGCAGGAGCGCGCCGCCGGCGGCAACGGCGGGCAGCTGGTCTACGTCCGGGCGCTGTAGCCGGCCATGTGCTGGCCGGCGTCAGGTGCGCTGCGGTAGGGTGCCCTGCATCCATGCCTTGGGAGGGGCACCACGATGGCCTACACCGGACAATTCACCAGCCCCGAGCCGGCGCGCACGCAGATTGACGCGATGCCTGGCCTCACCGCCCTCGAGTTCGGCACCGCCTGGTGCCCGCACTGCATCGAGGCGCAGGCGCATTTCAAGCGCGCCTTCGACGCGCGCGGCGACATCGCCCACATGAAGATCGAAGACGGCCGCGGCCGCCCGCTGGGCCGCTCGTTCCGGGTCAAGCTGTGGCCGACCGTGGTGCTGCTGCGCGACGGCGAAGAGATCGCGCGCATGATCCGCCCGCGCACCGCCGAAGACGTTCGGCGCGCCCTGGCCCTGCTCGACTGAGCCACGGCAGGGCGCGGAGCGCTGCAAGCGCACAAGGCTTTTCGCCCCCTCCCTTTCGCGAAGCGAAGGGGAGGGCCGGGGAGGGGTGAGCTGTTGCTGTTGCTGTTGCGGTTGCGGTTGCGGTTGCGGTTGCTTTTGCCGTTGCTACTGGCGTGGAGCAACAGCAACAGCAACAGCGCAAGAGCAACCCCCTCCCAACCTCCCCCTTGCGCTTCGCGCAAAGGGGAGGGGCAAAAGCAGCGCGCACGGCAGGCGTGCAGGGCGCGCTGGCACCGGATTGCGATAGGCGCTCAAGCCTTTTGCCCCCTCCCTTTCGCGAAGCGAAGGGGAGGGCCGGGGAGGGGTTGGCTTTTGCCGTTGCTGTTGCTGTTGCCTTAGACCCACAGCGACTGGCTGCAGAAGCAAGAGCAACCCCCTCCCAGCCTCCCCCTTGCGCTGCGCGCAAAGGGGAGGGGCAGAAGCGGAGCGCTTGGAAAGCACGTTACCCGTTCAGCCGACGGTCTCCCGCTTCGAGGTCCATCTCAACTCCGGTGCCGGCGCCGCTGTGAGTCCACGTGTCAGCCCCGGCAGTTCCAGCTGCTTCGCCCCCGCTACGCCGCACGCCGCTGCGCCAGCGCGCAGAAGAACTCCACGTACTGCGCATGACCACTAGGGAACACCACATCCAGTCGCAGCGGATCGTCCGCGTCGGTGATGCCCAGCGCCGCGGTGCGCGGATCGAAGCCCGCATCGCCCGCGCCTGCCGACAGGCGCGCCGCATCCAACGCGGCCCGTCGTACTTCTCCGGCGCTGCTGTCCACGAACAGCACGCGGTTGTCGGTGCCGAAGGCCTCGCCCAGACGCTGCACCAGGGTCAGGAAGCCGCGATCGCTGCCGCCGCGCAGCTGCGCGCCGTCGTGCGCCACGCTGGTGACGGTGTCGCCCACGCCGACCAGGCGCGGCATGTCGGCCGGCGCGATCTGCGCCTGCGCCAATGCCACCTGGGCCTCGATCGTGCGCGGGGCCTGCCGCGCATTGAAATCCGCGCCCAGCGGCCAGCGACCGGTGCGCGCGTGCACATGGTGATTGAGCAGCACCAGCACACCGGCCTCCTTGACCGCGCCCTCGAGCATGAACTGGAAGTCGGTGGTGCCCGCATCGCCCTCCGCGGCCGGCTTGAGGCGCTCGGCACCGGCGTCGTCGCGCCCCAGATTGGGCGCGTAGTGGACGAAGAACGCGCCGTCCAACCCCTCCGCCCGCGCCTCACGCAGCAGCGCCTGCATGAAGTCCGCCGCCTGCCGCTGCAGCTGCGCGTACAGCGCCGGCTGTTTGGCCAAAGCATGGTGCAGGGCGTTGAGGTTGAGCGTGGGCGAGGCCGGGTTGTCCAGCACGCAGGTGGCCGCCAGCGTGGCCACGCGATGCGGTTCGAGGTGGTAGGGCGCGCCGAGCAGCAGCGTGGAGAGCCAGCGCGTCATGCGCGTGGGCACGCCCTGCAGGAAGGCCAGTTCCGCGTCGCTGACGCCCGGATGGCTGAGCGTGCCGAAGCGGTCCTGCAGCTGCACGCCGCCGGCCGCCAGGCCGGGCAGGTAGGCGCCGTGCGCGGCGGCGTGGCCGGGCGCGCCGAATACGCGATCGACGATGGCGTTCACCCCGCGCGCGCCGATGTGCTCGCCATTGGTCAGCACGGCGAACGCATCGCCCAGCCGGGCCGCCGCCTCCAGGTACTCACGCTCCAGCGTGCGCGTCAGCGGGTCGTGCACCAGCCCCATGCACACCCCGTCCAGATCCTGGATCAGCAGCAGGTCGGGCGTGGCCGCGAGCGAATCGAGCAGGGCGGCGTGGTCCTGCGAGAAGCCGTGGTTCACAGCAGAGGTCATGCGCACAGGGTAGCGTCCTGGCGCGCATCGGTTCGTGACCGCGCCGCGCCAGCGACACGACAAAGCCTCCCGCAACCCGGTGACGGCGCCGCCTGTCGCGGCGGTCGCGACCTCAGCGTGCGGCGTCGTGCGCGGGCGTGGCCTGATAGCGGCGGCGCGCGCTGCGGATCGCGTCGTGGTGCGTCTCCGCCCAGGCCACCAACGCCTCGATATGCGGCACGAAGCTGCGGCCCAGCGGCGTCAGCGCGTACTCCACCGCCGGCGGCTTGCTGGGGAACACCGTGCGCGTGACCAGCCCGTCTTCCTCGAGCCCGCGCAGGGTCTTGGCCAGCATGCGCTTGGACACATCGTCGATGGCCCGCTGCAGCGCGGCGAAGCGCAGCGGCGCGTCCTTCAGCGCCTGCAACACCAGCGTGCTCCAGCGATCGCCCAGGCGGTCGAGCACATCGCGCACGGGGCAGTGGGCGGCGTAGGGGGCGGTGGAGCGGTGCAGGGTCATTGGATTGATCGGGATTGGGGATTCGGGATTGGGGATGTCGGGGACCTGGGTGACGGGGTTACCTGGGGGTTACCTGGACACGTGGGGTTCCCTTCTTGGCAGACGCGGGCGTGACGCCCATGATGGCATGGTTATTTTTCGTAACCAGCTAGGGAGTTACTCCAATGGCATCCATCGCTCTGCTCGGCGGGACCGGCAATGTCGGCCGTCGTCTTCTGGCCGAGGCCCTGCGCCGCGGCCACACCGTCACCGTCATCGCGCGCAAGCCGGCCGACGATCTGCCCGAGGGCGTGGCCTTCGTCCAGGGCGACATCACCGCCGATCCGGCGGGGCTGGGCGCCAAGCTGACCGGCCACGATGTCTTCATCAGCGCCGCCAGGTTCGCCGAGGTCACGGCCGACCACGTGCTGACCGCGGTGCGCGCGGCCAAGATCCCGCGCCTGGCCGTAGTCGGCGGCGCCGGTTCGCTGGAAGTCGCCCCGGGCGTGCGCCTGGTCGATACGCCGGAGTTCCCGGCCGCGTACAAGTCCGAGGCGCTGCCCGGCGCGACCTTCCTGGATGAGCTGCGCGGGGTGAAGGACATCACCTGGACCTTCCTGTCGCCGGCGGCGTTCTTCGGCCCGGGCGAGCGCACCGGCCAGTTCCGACTGGGCGGCGACGCCTTCCTCACCGATGCCAAGGGCGAAAGCCGCATCTCCTACGAGGACTACGCGGTGGCCCTGCTCGACGAGATCGAATCGCCCAAGCACAGCGGCCAGCGCTTCAGCGTTCTGTACTGAGCTGACCATCGAACATTGCGCGAAAAGCACCCCCTCCCAGCCTCCCCTTGCGCTGCGCGCAAAGGGGAGGGGCGAAAGCAGGCGTACGCGGCCTTAGCCGGCCGCGTCGGCCTCGCCCGCGACGGGCTGCACGATGTCCATCGCGAAGCCCCAGATGCGCTCGAACGGCGCCAGCGGCTGCATCATCGGCACCGCGCAGGCACTGAACAGCTTGAGCAGCAGCAGCACGTCGGTGGGCACCAGGTCGGCCCGGCAGCGGCCGGCGTCGACCGCGCGCTGCAACGGCGGCTGGAAGATCGTCACCAGCCGCATCATCGCCACCTCGATCTCCGGCTGGTCGCGGCCCTGGGTCTGCCAGTAGTCCACCAGCGGCGCATGGGTCGCCACCCGGTCCAGCACGAAGCGCAGCAGCGGCACCAGCGCGTCGGCATCGTCGCCCAGGCGCTGGGCCTCGGCCTCGATCTGGTCCAGGCCGCGCTCCAGCAGCGCCAGCACCAGGGTGTGGCGGTCGGGGAAGTTGCGGAACAGCGTGGCCCGGCCGACGCCGGCGCGGCGCGACACCAGCTCCAGCGGCGCCTGCACGCCGTGTTCGGTGAACACCTCCTCGGCCGCCTGCAGCAGCAGGGTGCGGTTCTGCTCGGCGTCGGCGCGGCGTTTGGGGGCGGGGGCGATGGCGCTCATCTTCAAGAAGCGTCGGCGATGTGACCGTAGGCACAATACCGGCAAACGGCGACAACCGCTGCGTCCGCGGAGCGGTCAGCCGATCACCCGCGCGAACGGGGGCAGGGCGTCGATGATCTGGCGGCCGTAGCGGCGGCTGAGCAGGCGCGAGTCGAGGATGATCACCCGGCCGGTGTCGGTCGAGGTCCGGATCAGACGTCCGGCGAACTGGGTCAGCGTGCGCAGCGCGTGCGGGATGGCGATCAGGTTGAAGGCGTTGTGCCCGCGGCTCTCCAGCCACTCGCTCAGGGTCGCCGTCTGCGGGTCGGTCGGCACCGCGAACGGCACCTGGGTGATCACCACCGTGGTGCAGGCCTCGCCGGGCAGGTCCAGGCCTTCGCCGAAGGAATTGAGGCCGAACAGCACCGAGCCCTCCCCGGCGGCGATGCGGCGCAGGTGCTCGCCGATGATCTGCGACTTGTTGCCCTCGCCCTGCACCAGCACGCGGTTGCGCTGGCTCACCGGCAACAGGTCGGCGACCTTCTCCATCTTCCAGCGCGAGGTGAACAGCACCATCGAGCCCTTGCCCCAGTCCAGCTCGCGCACCAGATAGCGCGCGACCTCCTTGGGATGGCCCTCGCGGTCGTCGGGCGCGGCGGGGAACTTCGGCACCACCAGCTGCGCCTGGCGCGGCAGATCGAACGGCGATTCCAGCGTCACCGTCTCGGCGTGCTCCGGCAGGCCGGTGTCGATGGCCAGCGCGGTGAAGCCGTTGCCGCCGGTCAGCGTGGCCGAGGTCATCAGCACCGAATCGACCTCCTTCCACAGCAGCTGGCGCAGCACCTGCGCGGCCGAGACCGGCGAGCAGTGCAGCACCAGGTCGCCATCGCGGTCGCGGGTGATCCAGCGCGCCATCGGCGGCGCGCCGTCCGGGTCCTCGCGGCGCCAGCCGGCCCACAGGTCGTACTGCGCCTGGACCAGCTCCAGGGCCATGCCGAGGTTGCGCTGCACGCGCTCCTTGGTGGCGTCGTCCTGCTTGGCCTTGCCCACCAGCGGCGCGGCGGCGCTGACCCAGTTCAACAGGCTGCGCGTGTCGTCGGCCAGGGCCTCGATCGGCATCGACCAGTCGGCCGGCAGCCGGCCGTTGGGCGCGCGCCACTGCGGCTCGCGCTCGGACGGGTCGGGCGTCCACGCCGCCTCCAGCAGGCCGTGGAAGGCCTTGAGCTGCCGGCTGACGCCGACCGCCAGCTCGATCGCCTCGTTGGGATGCAGCTTGGCGATGGTCTCCTTGTCCACCAGCCGGTAGGTAGCCGCGATCAGCGTCTGCAGGCGGCTGGTGCGCCGGCCCATGTCGTCCAGCGGCAGGCGCGCGGCGCCCTGGTCGATGGCCACGCCGGCCACGTGGTGGCCTTCGTCCAGCACCAGCAGCATCTCGCCGGGTGCGGCGATCAGCGGCTGGCCGTTCTCGTTGTCGCCCAGCGCCAGGGTGGACAGCAGCAGCGCGTGGTTGGTGACCACGATCTGCGCCTCGCGCACGGCGGTGCGCGCCTTCAGCACCGGGCACTGATTGGCGTAGGAGCACTTGCGCCCGGCGCAGCCGGCGGCGTTGGTGGTGATGCGCCCGCGCAGGGCCGGGCCGACCGCCTCGGGCGCGGCGTCCAGGTCGCCGTTCCACTGGTTGTCGGTGAACAGCCTGGCCAGCCGGTTGGCCAGGGTCGCGTCGGCCGGGCTCAGCGGGCGGTCGTACAGCGCGCCTTCGTCGCCGAACATCGATTCCTGCGCCGGCGCGGTGCCCTGCAGCTCGGCCACGTTGCGCGTGCACAGGTAGCGGGTGCGGCCCTTGGCCAGGGCCACGCTGGCCTGCAGGCCGGTGGCCTTGAGGAAGGCCGGCAGATCGCGCTCGACCAGCTGCGACTGCAGCGCGACCGTACCGGTGCTGATGACCAGCTTCTTCTTGGCCGCCAGCGCGATGGGCACGCCGGCGGTCAGATAGCCCAGCGACTTGCCGACGCCGGTCGGCGCCTCGACCACGCCGACGCCGCCGCTGCTGCCCAAGGCGCGCGAGGCCACGCCGATCATCTGGCTCTGCGCGCGGCGCGTGGTGAAGCCGGGCGTATTGGCGCGCAGCGCGGCGTAGGTATCGCGGATGCGCGCCTTCAGGGCGTCATCGAGGCCGCGCTGCCCCTCGCCCGTGTCCTTGCCTGCCGCCGGGCGGGTGCCGTCACTCATGCGCGCTATTTTCGCATGGGGTGTCGCGGGGGACGAGATTGGGTTTGCGCTCGCGCTATGGGCGGCTAGAAACCTTCTTTTCCGCGAAGGCGGGAACCCAGCGCCTCAAGCGCTATGCGCCAAAGTCCATGGGTTCCCGCCTTCGCGGGAACGACGATGGCGGGCGGGCTGGCGGCGGGGCTGGCGGGTCGCTGGGTCGCCGCGGCGCGCTACGCCGCCGCCTGCACCGATGCCGCGTCGTCGAAGCGGTAGATGTCCATCGCCAGGAAGCCCATGTCGATGCCCGCATCGATGCGCGTGGCGCGGAACCGCTCGCCGGCCGCGCCCAGGGCCACGTAGATCGGCTGCCAGTGCTCGTCGGTGGGATGGGCCTGCGCGGCGTTCGGCGCGCGCCGGCGGTAGTCCAGCAGTGCCTGCACGTCGCCCTGGCGCAGTGTGGCCTCGACCCAGTCGATGTAGGGCTGCACGTACGGCGCCTGCCGGGTGTGGTCGGCGCCGCGCCAGTCGTGCAGGTTGTGGGTGAGGCTGCCCGAGCCGATCACCAGCACGCCCTCATCGCGCAGCGGCGCCAGCGCGCGGCCCACCGCCAGCTGGTGCGCCGGCCCGGCCAGCGGCTGGATCGACAGCGGCACCACCGGCACGTCGGCGTCGGGATAGAGCAGGCGCAGCGGCACCCACATGCCGTGGTCCAGGCCGCGGTTCGGGTCGATGTGCGGCGCCAGGCCGGCCTGGTCCAGCAGTTGCGCCACGCGCCCGGCCACCTCCGGCGCGCCCGGCGCGGGGTACTGGATGTCGAACAGCGCCTGCGGGAAGCCGCCGAAGTCGTGGATGGTCTCCGGCCGCGCGCTGCCGCCCACCAGCGGCGAGCGCGCCAGCCAGTGCGCCGAGGCGATGACCACCGCGCGCGGGCGCGGCAGCGTGCGCGCCAGCTCGCCCAGGCGCACGCCGACCAGCTTGGGGTCCAGCGCGGTCATCGGCGAGCCATGGGAGATATACAGCGAGGGCAGGCGGGCGGCGGCGTTCATGGGCGAACCTGTCACGACAGGGAAGCAGGCCACCACCCTATTGTGGCAACGCTCGGGGATAAACTGTGCCCCGGGCCAGAATTTGTTACAGGGCGAGCAACAATGGACACCATCGATGCCATGCGCGTCTTCGCGACCGTGGTCGAACGCAGCGGCTTCTCCGCCGCGGCCGAGGCCCTGGACATGTCCACGCCCAGCGTCACCCGCCACGTGGCCTGGCTGGAGCAGCGCCTGGGCACGCGCCTGCTCAACCGCACCACCCGCCACGTCAGCCTGACCAGCGCCGGCGCGGCCTACCACGAGCGCTGCCTGAAGCTGCTGGCCGAGTTCGACGAGACCGAGGCCGCCATCACCGCGCAGACCCTGGAGCCGGCCGGCCTGCTGCGCATCAACGCGCCGGTGAGCTTCGGCATCGCCCGCCTGGGCGAACTGGTGGCGCGCTTCGCCGAGCTGCATCCGCAGGTCACCGTGGACGTGGACCTGTCCGATCGCCTGGTCGACCTGGTCGAGGAAGGCTACGACCTGGCCATCCGCATCACCCGCCAGCCCACCCCCTCGCTGATCGCCCGGCCCCTGGCGCAGGCGCAGATGTTCCTGTGCGCCTCGCCCGCCTATCTGGCCCGGGTCGGCACGCCGCAGAGCGTGGCCGATCTGGAGCGCTTGGGCGTGCTCGGCTATCGCTACTCCTCCGGCGGCGACACCTGGACGCTGGAAGGGCCGGGCGGCGCCGAGACCCTGCGCGTGACCGAGCGCCTGCGCGCCAACAACGGCGACCTGCTGCGCGAGGCCGCCATCGCCGGCATGGGCATCACCCTGCAGCCGGACTTCATCGTCGGCCAGGCGCTGGAGGATGGCCGCCTGGCGCGGGTGCTGCCGGACTACGAGGTGCCGCCGCTGCGGATCTTCGCCGTCTACGCCAGCCGCAGCCACCTGGCGCCCAAGGTGCGCAGCTTCATCGACTTCCTGGTCGAATTCTTCGCCACTGGCTGCCCGCAACCGCTGGTCGAGACGGCGCCGCCCGAGGCCGCCAAGGCCAGGCGCCGATGAGCGCGAGCCCGTTCGATGTCGCCATCGTCGGCGGCGGCGCCGCCGGCACGCTGGTGGCGGTCCAGCTGCTGCGCCAGGCCACCACGGCGCTGCGCATCGCGGTGCTCGAGCCGCGCGCCGTGCTGGGCCGCGGCGCCGCGCACGCGACCGAGCGACCGGAGCACCTGCTCAACGTGCGCGCCGGCGGCATGAGCGCCTTCGACGCGGCGCCCGGCGACTTCGTCGACTGGCTGCAGGACGCCGAGCCCGACACGCCGCGCGCGCAAATCGCCGAGGCCTTCGTACCGCGGCAGCGCTTCGCCGCCTACCTGGCCGCGCGCCTGGCCCAGGCGCGTGCGGACAGTCCGGCCACGCTGCAGCACCTCCCGGCCCGCGCGCTGAGCCTGGAACGCGAGGCCGAGGGCTTCCTGCTGCAGCTCGACGGCGCCGGCCCGGTGCGCGCGCGGGCGGTGGTGCTGGCCACCGGCAACGCGCCGCGTCCGCTGCCGGCGCGCGGCGCGCGCTCGCTGCCGCCGGAGCGACGGATCGAGGCCTGGGACAACGCGGCGCTGGACGGCATCGAGGCCGATGCCGCGGTGTGCATCGTCGGCTCCGGCCTGAGCATGGTCGATGCGGCGCTGGCGCTGCTGGCGGCCGGGCATCGCGGCCCGCTGCATGTGCTGTCCCGCCACGGGCTGATGCCGCTGCCGCATGTCGACGGCGCACCGGCGCAGGCCGTCGATGTGCAGGCCCTGCTCGCCCTGCCGCTGCGCGCGCGCCTGCGCGCCGTGCGCCGCGAGGTCGCCCGCGCCCAGGCGCGGGGCGTGCCGTGGCAGGCGGCGATGGATGCCCTGCGCCCGCACGTGCAGCGGCTGTGGACCACGCTGTCCGCCGCCGACCAGCGCCGCTTCCTGCGCCACGTCGTGCGCCTGTGGGACGTGCACCGCCATCGCATCGCCGCCCCGGTGCACGCGCAGCTGCAACAGGCGCTCGCCCGCGGCCAGCTGCAGCGTCATCGCGCGCGGCTGGACACGGCCATGGCCGGCGCGCGCTGCGTGCAGCTGCATGGCCACGGCCCGCGCGGCGAGATCCTCGCCCTGGAAGGGGCCCACGTGATCAACGCCACCGGCGTGGAGCTGCGCGTGCAGGCCATGCGCAATCCGCTGCTGGCCGAGCTGGTCGGCAGCGGCCTGGCCGCGCCCGGCCCGCACGGCATCGGCCTGGACACCTGTCCCAACGGCCGCCTGCGCGATGCCGATGGCCAGCCCGTGCCCGGGCTGCTGGCCATTGGCAGTCTGCGCATCGGCGCGCTGTGGGAGTCGCTGGCGATCCCGGAGCTGCGCGGGCAGGCCGAGGTCGTGGCGCGCGAGGCGCTGGCGGTATCCGGGCCGCACTGAAGCGCGGGGCGCCGCGCGCCAATCCGGCGGTCGTCGCGCGTTTCCGCGCATGCGGCATCGACGTCGCGCGCAACGCGCTTCGCCGCCGCCACGCGCGGCTTCAGATGAACGAGTCGGCCAGCCGTGCGATGCCCTCGCGGCTGCGCTTCCACGCCGGCCGCCTGTTCCAGCGCTCCAGCGTCAGCTGCTCGGCCTGGGCCAGGTAGCCGGCCTCGATCCTACGCATGCTGGCGACCACGTCGGCGTCGTAGCAGAGCATGCCGACCTCGGCATTGAGCGCGAACGAGCGGATGTCCAGGTTCATCGAGCCGACCAGCGCGATCGAGTCGTCCACGCTCATGTGCTTGGCATGCAGGAAGTGCGGCCGGTAGTGCGCGATCTTCACCCCCGAGGCCAGCAGCTCGCCGTAGTAGGACTCCTGCGCCCAGGCGGTCAGGGTCTGGTTGTTGCTGGCCGACAGGATCAGCTGGGTGTCCACGCCGGACAGCGCGGCGATGCGCAGCGCACTCAGCGTGGCGTCGTCGGGCACGAAGTACGGGGTGACCATCACCAGCTTCTGCTGGGCCAGATGGATCAGTGCGCACACCATGTCGCGCGCATTGGAGAACGGATAGGCCGGCCCCGAAGGCAGCAGCTGCGCGGCCACGTTGGCGTCGCGCACCGGGGTGGTGGCGATCACTTCCAGGCGCTGCCCGGTTTCCAGGTACCAGTCGCTGGCGAACACCGCCTCCAGATGCGACACCGCCGGGCCCTCCACGCGCGCGACCAGTTCGCGGTTGGGATAGCCGCGCACGAAGGCGCCGGCATCGGCCAGGTTCTGCGAGCCGACATAGGCGGCGCGGTTGTCGATCACGGCGATCTTGCGGTGGTTGCGCAGGTCGATGCGCCCGCTGCGGCGCCAGCGCAGGCCGCCGGGCAGCAGCTCCTGCACCTGCACGCCGCCGGCGCGCAGGCGTGCGGTGTAGGCGCGCAGGCCGCGCTTGGCGCCGACCGCATCCAGCATCAGCCGGCACTGCACGCCGCGCGCGGCCGCCTGCAGCAGCGCCTCGCACACCAGATCGCCGACCTGGTCGTCGAACATCAGGTAATAGAGCAGGTGGACCCGGTCGCGCGCGCCGGCGATGTCCTCCAGCAGCGCGCGCAGCGAGCCCTCGTAGTCGTCCAGCAGCGTTACCGCGTTGCCGTGGGTGGGCATGAAATCGCCCAGCCGCTCCACCAGCGGCACCATCTCGGTGTCGGCGCCGTCGCCGGTCGGATGCCAGCGCAGCTGGACCAGGGGCTTCTGCTCGTCGCGGATCATCTGCGAGGCCTCGGCCTGGCGGCGGATGCGCTCGCGCGAGAGCCAGGGATGGCCGAACAGCAGATAGAGCGGCAGGCCCAGCAGCGGTACGAAGCCCACCAGCAGCAGCCAGCTGCGCGCCGCGGCCGGCGTGGTGCGCGAGGGAATCCACGCCAGCGCCGCCAGCCGGATCACCCAGTCCAGGAACAGCAGCCAGCCGCCGATGGCAGAGGTCTCGGTCATCCAGTCACCGCGGATCGGGTCATCGCCCGATTCTGCCGATCCGCGCGCCGCGCCGATAGCCGGTGCAGCCCCGCACGCCTCGATCCGGTCGACGCTGTCATCCCGAAGCCCCTGCTGTTGTGGGAGCCGCCACGGCGGCTTCCCCCGGTAGAGCGGAGCTTGCTCCGCTGGAGCCTTCCCCACAAACCGAACGAAGAGCAGCGGAGTCCCCAAGAGGGGATTGCCACAAGCTCCGCTCTACAGGCAGGCGGCTGCGAGATTTGAGGGAGACAGTTGCTCCCACCGAGCAACGCGTATCGAGCTCGGTGCCCCACCATCGGCCCACGAAAAAGCCCGCCTTGCGGCGGGCTTTTTCTGGAGGCGCTGGATCCCCGCTTTCGCGGGGATGACCTCACGGCAAAGGCGGGCGCTCGCGCCCGCGCCGTGAGGTCACTTGATCTTGCCTTCCTTGTAGACCACGTGCTTGCGCACCACCGGATCGTACTTGCTCATTTCCATCTTGCCCGGGGTGTTCTTCTTGTTCTTGTCGGTCGTGTAGAAGTGACCGGTGCCTGCCGAAGAAATCAGGCGGATCTTGTCGCGCTTGCCTGCCATGATTGATCTCCTTTAGATCTTTTCGCCGCGCGCACGCAGCTCAGCCAGAACGGAGTCGATGCCGTTCTTGTCGATGGTGCGCAGGGAGTGCGCGGAAACCTTCAGCTTGACCCAGCGGTTCTCGCTGGCGACCCAGAAGCGGCGCTCGTGCAGGTTGGGCAGGAAACGGCGGCGGGTCTTGTTGTTGGCGTGCGAGACGTTGTTACCCGTCATCACTCGCTTGCCGGACACTTGGCATACGCGGGACATCTGTGCACCTCGATGTAATTTTGATCGCCCATAGCCTGGGAGATGGCGGCCCCGGCCGATGCCGCCGATGCGGTCAGGCCATGCGATACGGGATGGGTCCGCTGCCAGGCGGGCAAGGAATCGCGCTTCCTGACCCTGATCCGGCCGAAAGCCAGACGCAGCGAGCCGCGCATTATGCGCAGCTTTCCCAGTCCACGCAAGCACTTGGCGCCGGCCCCGCGTCGTTCAGCCGCGCAGGGAGGCCTCGGCGGCAGCCGGGCAGGCGGCTTGATCCGGGCCGCAACCGCCTGAACCCGGGGCGGCGCTGGGGCCAGGGCTGCCCGCAGGCCGAACCGCGCTCTGCTCCGGCAGCGCGCCGCTGGCGCTCACCCGCTCGGTGGTCGGGGTTGCGGTTTCGGGCAAGGGCTGGTCGCGCACGGCGCTGATGACCGAGCCGATCGACAGGCCCAGCGCGAAGAACAGCAGGGAGGAGAGCAGTCGCATGACGCACTTCCAGCAGCCCCGGGGAGCCAGCTTCCTGCCGCCGATGTGCGGGCGGTGTGACGGCGAGCGAACCGCTTGGACGCCCGCTCATCAACGCTCAGCGCCCGCTGAAGACCGCGGCGCGCTTCTCGAGGAAGGCGCGCATGCCTTCGCGCTGGTCGGCCGTGTCGAACAGGCGCTCGAACAGGCGGCGCTCCAGGGAGAGGGCGGTGTCCAGCGGGGCGTCGGCGCCCAGCCGCAGGGCCTCGCGGATGGCCTGCACGGCCAGCGGCGGCATCCCGGCGATCTGCAGGGCGATCTCACGCGCGGCATCGAGCGCCTGGCCGCTGGGGACGAGCCTGGAAACCAGGTTGGCGGCGTAGGCCTCGCCGGCGGGGATCATCTCGCCGGTCAGCGCCCACAGCGCGGCCTTGTAGCGGCCGGCGGCGCGCAGCAGACGCTGGGTGCCGCCCGCGCCGGGCATGATGCCGACCTTGATCTCGGGCTGGCCGAAGCGGGCATCCTCGGCGGCGACGATCAGGTCGCAGGCCAGCGCGAGCTCGCAGCCGCCGCCTAGCGCATAGCCCTCGACCGCGGCGATGATGGGCTTGGAGGCGTGACGCACGACCTCGAACAGGTGTCCCGAGCGCTGCAGCACATGATCGATCGGCTGCATGTCGGCCATCTCGGCGATGTCGGTGCCGGCCACGAAGTAGCCGCCGGCGCCGGTGAGCACGATCGCCGCGACCTCCGCGTCGGCCAGCGCTCCTTCCAGCGCGTCGACCAGTTCCCGCTTGACCTGCAGGTTGAGGGCGTTGCGGCGCGCCGGCCGCGACAGGGTCACCACCGCCACGCGCGCCTGCGTGGCCACGCTGACGAACTCAGCCATGCGACACCTCACGCGCACGCGCCTGCAGCCAGGGCGAGACGCGGTAGCGGTCTTCACCGTAGCCCTGCGACAGATGGGTCAGCACGGCGGCGATGTAGTCCAGCCCCACGCGGCGGCCCCAGGCCAGCGGCCCGATCGGGTAGTTCACCCCGCCGGTCATGGCCGCGTCGATGTCGGCTTCCGAGGCGATGCCTTGCTGCACGGCGTCGGCGGCTTCGTTGACCAGCATGGCCACGGTGCGCGAGACCGCCAGGCCGGCGGCGTCGCCCAGCAGCGAGACCTGCTTGCCCAACGCGGTGAACAGGCCTGCGGCCTGGGCGATGACGTCAGCGGGTGTGCCCTCGGCGGCCGACAATGCGATCCGCTTGCTGGCGGCGTAGTCCAGGGCCAGGTCGAACAGCACCACCGGCTCGCCCAGGGCCTGGCTGCGTGCGCCGGCGCTGCGGCCATCGGTCAGCGCCAGGGCGACGCCGTCCACGCGCAGCAGGCCCGCGCCTTCGGTCTTTTCGACATTCAGGCCAGCCTGTTCCAGCAGCGCCACCAGGCCCTGCGCGGGGCCGAGCGCGCCTTCGATGCGGACCCGTGCCGGCGCCGGGCCCTGAAGGTCGCGCACATCGGGGCGCGGCGCATCGTCGCGGTAATCGTAGAAGCCGCGACCGCTCTTGCGCCCCAGCCAGCCGGCGTCCACCAGCTGCTGCTGCACCAGCGAGGGCTGGTAGCGCGGATCGTGGAAGAACGCCTGCCACACCGAGCGGGTCACGGCGAAATTGACGTCATGGCCGATCAGGTCCATCAGCTCGCACGGCCCCATGCGGAAGCCGCCGCACTCGCGCATCACCGCATCGACGGTCTCCGGCGTGGCCTGCTGTTCCAGCAGCAGGCGCAGCGCCTCGCCGTAGAACGGGCGCGCCACGCGGTTGACGATGAACCCGGGCGTGGACTGGCACACCACCGGCGTCTTCTTCCAGGCGCGCGCGGTGGCGACCAGCGTCTCGACCAGGGCCGGGTCGGTGGCGTGGCCGCGGACCACTTCGACCAGCGGCAGGATGGTCGCCGGATTGAAGAAATGCAGCCCGGCCACGCGCTCCGGCGCGGGCAGGCGTGCGGCCAGCGCGGTCACCGACAGCGAGGAGGTGTTGGTGGACAGGATGGCATCGTCGTCCACGCGCCTGGCCATCTCGGTCAGCGCAGCGACCTTGATGTCGAGGTTTTCGACGATGGCCTCGATCACCAGGCCCACGCCTTGCAGCGGCGCGCTCGGGCCCGCGGCGATCACCCGGGCGAAGGCGGAGGCGGCATCCTCGGCGCTGGCCTTGCCCTTGGCCACGCGCCGGTCGAGGCTGGCGCGGATCTGCGCACGGCCCCTGTCCAGCGCCGCTTCGCTGGTGTCGCAAAGATAGACGCGATGGCCGGCGACGGCGGCCACCTCGGCGATGCCGGCGCCCATGGTGCCGGCGCCGATGACGACCACGGCGCGATCCAGCGCGAGGGCATGGGCATCAGCCATCGGCCGGCTCCGTGGCAACGAAGGACGGACGCTGCGCCAGCGTGGCGTACCAGGCGGCCAGCTTCGGCGCGCGCGCGCGCCAGGCGACCTCTTCGAAGCGATAGTCCAGATAGCCCAGCGCGCAGCCGATCGCGATCTGGCCGATGTCGATCGCCGCGCCGGGGCGGGCTTCGATCTCGCGCTCCAGGCGTGCGAGCGAGGCCTCGGTCTTGAGCGCGAAGGCATCGATCAACGACTGCAGCGGAAGCGCGCGTTCGCGCTCGTTGCGCCACAGGATCAGCACGTCCAGCAGCCCGTCGCCCAACGCCAGCTGCTGCAGGGCTTTCCAGCGCGCATCGCCGGACGGGAACAGCGCGCCGTGGAAGCGCGCATCCAGGTACTCGCAGATGACCGCCGAATCAAACAGCACCTGGCCATCGTCCAGCACCAGGGTGGGGATCTTGGACAGCGGGTTGTCGGTCATGATGGCCGGATTGGGCTTGAGCATCGCCGCCACCGAGCGCTGCAGCTGCAGCGCCTCGACGCAGCCTAGCTCATGGGCCACCACCATCACCTTGCGCACGAACGGCGACTTGGGCGACCAGTGCAATTTCATCAGATCACTCCCTTGGCCCGCAGGGCCTGGATGTCATTGTCGGTGTAACCCAGCGCTTGCAGCACGCGGTCGCTGTGCTGGCCCAGCAGCGGCGGCGCCACGCGTGGCTGCAGCGGCGCATCGGCGAAGCGCATCGGGCTGGACACCAGGGGCACCTCCACGCCCAGCGGATGCGGGACGCGGCGGACCATCTGTCTGGCCACCACCTGCGGGTCTTCAAGCACTTCGGGTACCGAGTTGATGGCGCCGGCCGGCACGCCGGCCGCGTCCAGTGCGGCCAGCAGGTCGGCGCGCCGCCACCCGGCGAAGGCCTCGGAGAGCCGCGCGGACAGCGCCTGGATGCCTTCCACGCGCCCGGCATTGGTGGCGAAGGCGCCCTCGGCCAGCGCGGGCTGGCCCAGCACCTGGCACAGCTTGGCGAACTGGCCGTCGTTGCCGACCACCAGGATGACGTC
This sequence comes from Pseudoxanthomonas winnipegensis, assembly GCF_030322905.1. Taxonomy (NCBI): domain Bacteria; kingdom Pseudomonadati; phylum Pseudomonadota; class Gammaproteobacteria; order Lysobacterales; family Lysobacteraceae; genus Pseudoxanthomonas; species Pseudoxanthomonas winnipegensis. The sequence continues at coordinate 281,468 of NZ_CP095475.1, forward strand.
GCCATCGGCGCAGGCGAACACGTCCTGCGGCTGGATGTTGGGATGCGCATTGCCGTTGCGCTGCGGCGTGCGGCCGGACACCAGGTAGTTCATCGCCTGGTTGGCCAGCGAGGCGACCTGGACATCCAGCATGGAGATGTCGATGGTGTCGCCCAGGCCGGTGACGTGGCGCCGGTTGAGCGCGGCCAGTACCGACACGGCGGTATACATGCCGGTCATCAGGTCGACGATGGGGATGCCAACCTTCTGCGGGCCGCCGCCGGGCTTGCCATCGCGCTCGCCGGTGACGCTCATCAGGCCGCCCATTGCCTGGATCAGGAAGTCGTAGGCCGGCTGTTCGGCGCGCGGGCCGTCCTGGCCGAAGCCGGTGACCGAGCAATAGATCAGCCTGGGGTTGATGGCGCGCAGGCTGTCGGCGTCCAGGCCGTAGCGCTTGAGCGTGCCGACCTTGTAGTTCTCCAGCACGATGTCGGCCTGCGCCGCCAGCCTGCGCACGATGTCCTGGCCCTCGGGCGTGTCGATGCGGATGGTGATCGACTGCTTGCCGGCGTTGACGGCCAGGTAGTAGCCCGCCTCGCCGGTGTTGCGGCCGTCGGCGTCCTTGAGGAAGGGCGGCCCCCAGGCGCGGGTGTCGTCGCCGGCGCCGGGCCGCTCCACCTTGATCACCTCGGCGCCCAGGTCGGCCAGGATCTGCCCGGCCCACGGCGCGGCCAGGATGCGGCTCAGATCCAGGACCTTGATGCCCGACAGCGGGCGTGCGTTGGAGCTCATCGGGATATCCGTGCGACATCGCCGCGCGGCGGCGATGGGAGAGGGAAGGAGGGCATCAGCGGCCGACAAAGACCGGCGCGCGCTTCTCGCGGAAGGCGGCCTGCGCCTCGCGCGCGTCCTCGGTGCGGCCGATCGCGGCGGTCATGTCCTGCTCGTAGCGATAGCCGTCGCGCAGGCTCAGCTGCTCGATCGTGTTGAGCGTGTGCTTGCTCATGCGCGTGGCGACCGGGCTCTTGGCGGCGATGGTGTGGGCGATCTCCAGCGCGGTGGGCAGCAGCGCCTCCGGCGCCACGCAGGCCTCGACCAGGCCCAGCCGGTAGAGCTCGGCGCCGTCGACGCGCAGGCCGGTCAGCGCCATGCGGCGCAGGCGCGAGTGGCCGAACAGCCGCATCGCGTGGCGGCAGCCGCCGAGCAGGCCGACGTCGATCTCGGGCAGGCCCAGCGAGGCGCGCTCCGAGGCGACCAGGATGTCCGAGGAGGCGACCATCGCCAGGCCGGAGCCGAGCGCGGCCCCGTTGATGGCCACCACCACCGGCTTGGCGCATTCGCGGATCGCGTGGAAGCATTCGCGGGTGCGGCGCAGGTGCGCGCCCAGATCGCCCGGGCCCTTGATCACTTCGGCACGTCCCTTGAGGTCGGCGCCTGCGCAGAACACCTTGCCGGCGCCGGTGAGCACTACCGCGCGGACCTCATCCAGCTCGCCGATGCGGTCCAGCGCCAGCACCAGCTCGTCGTTGAGCGTGCGGGTCAGCGCGTTGACCGGCGGCGCATCCAGCGTCAGCACCGCCACGTGGGCTTGGATCTTCACGCGCAGCTGGGTCAGGTCGTCCATTGCGGCAAGGCCTTGATGATTCGTCGAAGGCCAGTCTAGGAAGCCCCTGCGCGCGCGCCGACGCGATGCCAGGCAGAGCTGCTATGCGGCTGCGCGCATAGCCGTTAGGACCAAGGTCGTATTGCGCGCGCCCCGTGCCGGTCAGGCATACAGCGCACGCGGATGGTCTTCCAGGATCCGGCGCGCCAGCGCGGCATCGCCCGCCCAGTCGCGGAAGGTCGCAAGCAGCGCGCCGGTGTCCGGCGCCGGTTCCACGCGCAGATGCGGCCAGTCGCTGCCCCACAGCATGCGGTCCGCGCGCGCGTGCTGCAGCGCCTGCTGGAAGGCACGGCCGCGCTCGGGCTGCGGCTTGCGCAGCAGGTTGCGGTACATGCACAGCTTGATCCAGGTGTTGCCGCCTTCCAGCAAGGACAGCAGCGCGCGGAACGCCGGCGCGTCGACACCTGCATCCAGGTCGAAGCCGCCCGCGTGGTCGATCACCAGGGGCACGGGCAGTTCGCGCAGCGTGCCGGTGACGCCGGACAGCGCCTCGGTGTCGCTCCACAGTTCGGCATGCAGGCCCGCCGCGGCCAGCGCCGGCGCCAGCCGCTTCAGATCCTCCAGCGTGGCCGCGCCGGGGAAGTCGCCGCCGCTGCGGTGGCTGAAGCGCAAGGCCCGCACGCCGCGCTCGCGCAGCCCGCGCAGGTCCATTCCATCCTGCACGCGCGCCACGGCCACCCCGCGCAGCTGCGGAAAGCGGTCCAGTGCGTCGAACAGTGCTGAAAAGTCCCGACCGTAGGCGCTGGGATGGATCAGCACGCCATGCTGCAGGTCCAGCGCCTGCAGCAGCGCCAGGTACTGCTCGACGCTGGCCTGCGGGGGCGAATGCACGCTGGTGTCGGCCAGCGGAAAGCGCGCATACGGGCCAAAGACATGCGCATGGCAGTCCCAGCCGCTCACAGGCCGTTGCGCTGCGGCAGGTCGAAGGCCGGCGCGACGCCCTCCGGCAAGGGGATCTCGTGGGTGTTCAGCGTCATCGCCACCATCGTGTAATAGCCCACCAGCGCGGTGAGCTCGACCACGGCCTTCTCGCCCAGCAGGGCCAGCGCCCGCGCGTAAGTCGCATCGCTGACCGAGTTGGCGGCGTTGAGCTCGCGAGCGAAGCAGACGATGGCGTGCTCGGTCTCGTCCACCCCCGCGGGGATCTGCTGCGCCAGCAGCGCCTCGAGGATCTCCGCGGACAGGCCGGCCTTCTCGCCCTCCAGGCGGTGCGCGTGCCACTCGAACGGCGAGTTGCAGGCCCGGCCGGTGACCAGGATGGCCAGCTCGCTCTGGCGCGGCGTCAGGGACGTGTCGTAACGCAGCAGTTCGCCCAGGGCCGACCAGCGCGCCGCCAGCTCCGCGTTATGCAGTGCGGCGCGCAGCGGGCCCTGGATCCTGCCGCGCTTGCCGTTGACGATGCGGTCGTGGACCGCGCGCTGGTCGGCATCCATGTGGGCGGGATCGGGCAGGGTGATGCGGGGCATGGCAACTCCGGTTCGAACGCAGGACGGCGCGCATCGGACGCGCGATCGGTCGTTATAGGGTGGGGCGACGGGGCGCGCTACGCGTCCGCCGGCATGTCTGCTATGCGTCGGGGGTCGGGGCGAAGGCGCGCTGCCACAGGCCTTCGGCCGCCAGCGACTGGAACGCGTGATCGATCTCGCTGGCCACGGCCGAGACCGCGCGGGCCGGCCCCTTGGAGCGGCTCAGCGCCATGGAGACGATCCGCTGCATGGGTGGATCCACCAGGCGCGCGGCCTGCAGCACGCCGTCGGCCAGTTCCTTCCACACCGCGTGGATGGGCAGCACCGTGTAGACGCCGTCACCGGCGGAGAGCGATTTCTGCAGCGGCAGCGAGTCCGCCTCGATCGCCGGCGAGAGCCCGATATGGCAGCTGCGCGCCAGCGCATCCAGCGCCGTGCGCAAGCCGTTGGGCGCGCTGGGGACCACCAGGGGCAGCTGGTCGAGGCGGGTGAACGGCACGGTCTCGGCGGCGGTCAGCGCATCGCCGCGTCGGCCGATCAGATAGCTGTCGACCACGGCCAGGGACTGCTCGCCTTCCGGCAGCGAGGTGCCATAGCGGTACAGCACGGCGATATCGACGCGGGCATCGGCCAGCCACTCCTCGACCTGGCCGCCGGAGCCTTCCAGGATCTTGAGCGTGACCGCGGGATAACGCGTGCGCAGGGTCGAGAACAGGCGGCCGGTCACCGCCTGCGAGATCGACGGCAGCATGCCGATCGTGACCCGGCCGGTCGGCTCCAGCGCTTCGCCGCGGATGTCGCGTTCCAGCTGCGCCGCGTCGGCCAGCAGCGCCTTGACCTGCGGGAACAGGCGTTCGCCCAGCTCGGACAGCTGCACGCCGCGCCCGGTGCGATTGAACAGGCGCGCGCCGCAGTCGCGCTCCAGTGCGTTGATCTGGCGGCTGAGCACCGACTGGTTGGTGTCCAGGAACAGCGCCGCGCGCGTGACGCTGCCCAGCTCGCCGATCGCCACGAACGCGCGCCAGCGCCCCAGATCGGTCACCAGATCGAGCGAAAGATTGGTGACCTTGGGTGTGGGCATGACGGAACGGCGGGCGCGCTGGATCAGGTGAACGAGGGTAGCAAACCGCCCGATGGCCAACGGCGCCAAACGCCTCCAGACGCGCCCTTCGACTAAAGGATAAGGGCCGCTCCGACGCCTTGAATCCCCTGGAAACCTCACGTTTGCGGGCGATCGGCAGGGCGGGTGCGAGCCATCGCATTCGCGCCATAGCTGGATTGACCGTCGACGGCGTGCGCCCGAAAAAACACCGTGCCTAGACTCCGCCCCATCGACGCCTGCAGCGCAACGCAGGTCCACGCCATCGAGGAGGAGGGCCTCATGTCCAGCCAGGACGCGCGCCAGGCGATCGCCCGCGGCACGCGACAGGTGCCGGTGCCAAGACCGGTCCACTAACACCGTCCGGCCGCGCCAGGCCGGTCATCCGATTGAAGTCCGTCGTGCCGTCGTCCCTGGGATGCGGCGCACAGGCGTCGTGCGGCCGCGTCCGGCCGGCGCCTGCAATACCGGGAGGGATTGCCTGATGAAGCGCTCGTGGGTGCGTGTTCTGTTCTGTCTGGCCTTGCCGGCCACCGTGGGCGCCGCCGAGGCGGCAGGTGCGCGTGCGCATCGCCAGTTGACCTGCGGCGATGCCAGCATCGATGTGGTGGTGGACGGCCGGGGGCCGACCATCGTGCTGCTGCCGTCGCTGGGCCGCGACTCGCTGGATTACGACCCGATCGCCGAGGGCCTGGCCGCCAAGGGCTACCAGGTGCTGCGCCCGCAGCCGCGCGGTCTGGGCGACAGCCGCGGGCCGATGGAAGGCATCACGCTGACGGATCTGGCCGACGATGTGGCCTGCACGATCGACCAGGCCGGCAAGGCGCCGGCGATCGTCGTCGGGCATGCCTACGGCAACTGGGTGGCGCGCATGCTCGCCGCACGGCATCCGCAGTCCGTGCGCGGTGTGGTGGTCGCGGCCGCGGCGGCCAAGACCTATCCCAAGTCCCTGTCGGCCAGCATCATCCGTATCGCCGATCCCAAGACCTCGCGCGAGGATCGGCTGAAGGAGCTGCAGGCGACCTTCTTCGCGCCGGGCAACGATGCCTCGGTGTGGCTGGACGGCTGGCACCCCGAGGTGCGCACCAGCCAGCGCAACGCCAGCGATGCCACGCCCAAGGCGTTGTGGTGGAGCGCGGGCGGCAAGGTGCCACTGCTGGACCTGCAGGCCGAATCCGATCCCTTCATGCCGGCCGATCGCCGCCAGGAGCTGCGCGAGGAACTGGGCCCGCGCGTCAGCGTGGTCACCATTCCCGGCGCCAGCCACGCCCTGCTGCCCGAGCAGCCGCAGCAGGTGGTCGAGGCCATCGCCCGCTGGTCGGCCGGCCTGCGTTGAGCCGCCGCGCGCCCGCCCCGCGCTTCACCCATCCAGCGTGCCGCCGCAGGCGGCCTCGCTCCCGCTTCTCGCATCCACTCCTGGGAGGGAACTCGATGCCTGTCCGCAACACCTCGCCGCGTCCGCGCCGCCATCGCATCGCCGTCGGCGCCTGCCTGATGGCCATGGTCGGCAGCGGCCATGCCGCCACCTTCGGCAACGAAGACGCCAACATCGAGTTCTTCGGCAACCTGTATCCGCAGTACCAGTGGACCTCGTTCGGTCAGCACACCGCGGTCGGCAGCCAGGTCAGCACCCTGACCACCAAGTCCAACACCAGCACGACCCTGCGCAGCGTCACCGACAAGCCGGATGCCGACCGGGTCAACTGGTCGCAGTCGTTCTTCGCCATGCGCGGGCACTACCGCTTCAACCCGGACTGGGACGTCGGCTTCCGCCTGGACGAGCAGGTCACCGAGCCCTACGACAACAGCGAGTACTTCAACCGCAGCCGCGATGCGTACGTCTACGTGGCGCATCGCGTCCTGGGGACCTTCACCGGCGGACGCATCAACAGCATCCTGTCCAACTGGGGCGATCCGGTGCGCATGCTCGGCGTGAGCGAAAGCAATTTCGTGTCGACCTCCGCGTTGCTCGGCGGCGCGGCCTTCGGCACGGGCAGTCGCGCAGGGACGACGACGTGGGTCACCCGCGCCAGCCACGGCTACAAGTGGGAGAGCGCCAAGTGGAACGGCTTCTCCCTCGGGACCAGCTACATGCCGCACCGGGACGGCCCCGACTACGGCCGCCCTCGCCGCGCGTACTCCTACGGCATCCGTTGGGAGCAGGGGCCGTGGTACGCCGCGCTGCAGTACGAGCGGCATACCAACCATCTGGTGATCAGTGGCGTGCCCACCACCACGCCGGCGGCCACTTCGATCACCAACCAGGGCGGCGGTTCGCAGGACCGCAACCTGCGCCTCAGCGCCGCCTACCAGACCAAGCGCGTCAAGCTGGGCGTGGACCTCTCGCGCGTGCAGTACGCCGAAGACCCGACCGCGGCCTACGGCAAGTTCAAGTCTTACACCGTGCCGACCTGGAAGGTCAGCGCGGAATGGCAGGCCACGCCGAAGCTGATCCTGGCGGCCAACTACATCCACGCCGGCGCCGGCCACTGCGTGCTGTCGGGCGCGGCGCCATGCAGCACCTACGGGCTGGGCGCGCAGGCCTACAACGTCGGCGTGCAGTACAGCCTGTTCAAGTACACCTCGCTGGTCGCCCTGGCCGGGCGCATCGACAACGGCGTCTCGTCCAGCTACGGCTCGCCGGTGCGCGCGCCGGTGGGCGCCACGGTCGACAACCTGGCCCTGGGCCTGCACGTCAAGTACTGAATGCCCGCCCGCAGCCTCCTCCTAACGCAGCGCGTCGCCGCCGGCCAGTCTGGCGGGGCGCGGCGCCGCCTGACACCCTGACGCGAGATTTCCGATGAGTTCCCAGGTGCAACCCTCTTCCGCTACCGGCGTGGCCGAGCCCTCGCCGGCCGATGCCACCTACCGCAAGATCAAGTGGCGCATCCTGCCGTTGATCATGCTGTGCTACACCGTGGCGCTGATCGACCGCAACGTGATCGGCTTCGCCCGCCTGGACTTCATGCACCAGCTGGGCTTCAACGAGGTCATGTACGGCATCGGCACCGGCATGTTCTTCATCGGCTACTTCGTGTTCGAGGTGCCCAGCAACCTGTGGCTGCAGAAGATCGGCGTGCGCCTGACGTTCCTGCGCATCATGATCCTGTGGGGGCTGGCCTGCGCGGCGTTCGCGATGATGCGCTCGCCGACCGAGTTCTATCTGTATCGCTTCCTGCTGGGCGCGGCCGAGGCGGGCTTCTTCCCGGGCGTGCTGCTGTACATCACCTTCTGGATTCCCAAGGCGCGCCGGGCCAGCGTCACCGCGCTGTTCATGGCCGCGCTGCCGATCGCCGGCATGCTGGGCGGACCGCTGGCGGGCACGATCATGCGCCTGTTCGACGGCGCGCTTGGCCTGCACGGCTGGCAGTGGCTGTTCATCGTCGAAGGCCTGCCGGCCTGCGTGCTGGGCGTGGTCGTCTACTACTTCCTGGACAACAAGCCGGCCGACGCCAAGTGGCTGACGGCGCCGGAGAAGGCGCTGGTCCAGGCCGACGTGGACCGCGACAGCGCCGCCTCGCCGGGCCAGCACCACTCGCTGTGGCAGGCCTTCGGCGACAAGCGCGTCTACATCCTGTCCTTCGTCGCGCTGGCGGTCTTCAGCGGTGCGGCGGCCAATGCGTACTGGATCCCGACCATCATCAAGAACTCGGGCATCAAGGACGTGCTGCACGTCGGCCTGCTGTCCTCGATCCCGTTCCTGGCCGGCCTGGTCACCCAGTTCCTGGTGGCGCGCCACTCGGACAAGGTCGGCGAGCGCCGCTGGCACGTGGCCCTGTGCCTGGGCACGGCCGCCGCCGCCTGGCTGGTACTTGGCACGACCCACCTGAGCACCGCCCCGGCAATCGCGCTGCTGACCGTGTGCACCGCCGCCACCCTGGGCGCGACCGGACCGTTCTGGACCCTGCCGGGCAGCACCTTCTCCGGCCCCAAGGCGGCGGGCAGCATCGCGCTGGTCACCACGCTGGCCGGCCTGGGCAACGTGTTCGTGCCGATGATCGTCGGTGTGCTGATCGACAAGACCGGGACCCTGGCCGCCTCGCAGCTGGCCTACGGCACGCTGCTGCTGGCCGGCGCCATCACCATCGTGGCCGCCACGCGCGCGCCGGCCCGGCCCTGACTTCCCCCTCGCTTCACGGAGTTCCCATGCAGGACGTTTTTCTCTGCGATGCCGTGCGCACGCCCATCGGCCGCTACGGCGGTGGCCTGGCGCCGGTGCGTACCGACGATCTGGCCGCGCTTCCGCTGCGCGCGCTGATGCAGCGCAATCCCGGCGTGGACTGGTCGGCGCTGGACGAGGTCTTCATGGGCTGCGCCAACCAGGCGGGTGAGGACAATCGCAACGTCGCGCGCATGGCGCTGCTGCTGGCCGGCCTGCCCCAGGGGGCGCCGGGCGTCACGCTCAACCGCCTGTGCGCGTCCGGCATGGAAGCGGTGGGCGCGGCGTACCGGGCCATCGCATTGGGTGAGATGGAGCTGGCGATCGCCGCGGGTGTCGAGTCGATGTCGCGCGCGCCGTTCGTGATGGGCAAGGCGGGCAGCGCGTTCGGCCGCGATCAGAAGCTGGAAGACACCACCATGGGCTGGCGCTTCGTCAATCCGCAGCTCAAGGCGCTGTACGGCGTGGATACCATGCCGCAGACCGGCGACAACGTGGCGGCCGACGCGAGCGTGTCGCGCGAGGACCAGGATGCGCTGGCCCTGCGCAGCCAGCAGCGCGCCGCGCGGGCGCAGGCTGCGGGCTACTTCGCCGAGGAGATCGTCCCGGTGCGCATCCCTGGGCGCAAAGGCGAGACGGTGGTCGATACCGACGAGCATCCGCGCCCGCAGACCGATGCGGCGACTCTTGCCGCCCTCAAGCCGGTGAATCCGGGTGGCACGGTCACGGCCGGCAACGCATCGGGCATCAACGATGGCGCCGCGGCGATGATCGTGGCCTCGGCCGACGCCGTGCAGCGCCACGGCCTGACGCCGCGCGCACGCGTGCTGGGGATGGCCAGTGGCGGCGTCGCGCCGCGCGTGATGGGCCTCGGCCCGGTGCCGGCGGTGCGCAAGCTGCTGACGCGGTTGCAGCGCCCGCTGCAGGTTTTCGACGTGATCGAACTCAACGAAGCCTTCGCCGCCCAGGCGCTGGCGGTGACCCGCGCGCTCGGCCTGGCCGACGACGACGCCCGCGTGAACCCGAACGGCGGCGCCATCGCCCTGGGCCATCCGCTGGGCATGAGCGGCACCCGCCTGGTGCAGACCGCCGTGCACCAGTTGCACGTCGGCGGCGGCAGGCTGGGCCTGGCCACGATGTGCGTCGGTGTCGGCCAGGGGCTGGCGATCGCGGTGGAAAGGGTCTGACGCTGCGCGGTCCGCGCGGCGCCGTGTTCGCCGTCGCGCGGCCAGCCTCTAGCCGGCGAGGTCCTGGCGACACGCCTCCGGCCTGGCGGAGAAGCGCGCGGCGTTCAACTCGATGCGCTGGAGCTTCACCGTCTCCCGCCCGAGGGGCCTGAAACGCAGGCGATGCTGGCCGGACGCGTCCTGGGCCACGAGCGTGATCTCGACCTGTGGATCGGCCGGGTTTCCGCCGGACTGCGAGAGCAGCTTCATCCCGTTCCGCAGTCCCGCGGCATAGGCCTTGGAGGCAGGGTCGAGCCCGGTGACGACGTCGCCCTGCCGCGTCGTCGCCTCGGTGTCCCAGCCCCTGTCGAACACCGGCGTGTCGACGGAGACCACGCGGGCGCATTCGCCGAACGCGTCTTCCGACAGGAGCACGGGCGCTGCTTGGTCGACGTACCTGGAGATCTCCGGCCGCAGGTCCAGCCCGGCGTGGGCGGCCGCCGCGACCAGCGCGTCCTGCAGCGCAAGCGCGGGATCGGCCTGCGCGCGTCTGCGTTGGTCCTGGAGTACATCGTCGAGGCTCGTGCGCCCGCCGGAGCGCTGACGCAAGCGGCGATCCCAGACCGCGGCCAGCAGCGCCCCGCGCTGGTACGGCATCATGCGGGCGCGTTCGTCCTTCCAGAAGCGATCGGCGACGACGGCATTGGGCGAGGTGCGATACGGCGAGCGGGCGTAGCGCGCGAGGACCTCGTTCCACTCTTCGACGAATCGCTCCGGCGAAAGCAGCCCCGCCCGCAGCATCAGCCTGCGCGCGAAGAAGTCGGTGAACCCCTCGCTGATCCAGTACGTCCGGGCCTCGGTCGCGTCTTCGGTATGCCCCAGCTGTCTGGGATTCCAGCTATGGAAGTATTCGTGCGCAAGGAACCAGGCCAGATCCGGCAGCGGCGTGTCCTGTCCGATCCAGGTGGCAAAGGCATCGCCCAGGCCCGTCCCGCTGAATCCCGTCTGCTTCGGCTCCGAAGTCAGGGGGATGGCCGTGATCAGGAAGGGGCCTGCCTGGTCGTCACACCAGAACGTGCGCTCGGACGCAATGACCTTCCCCGCAAGGCGGGCGAAGGCCGCCATATCGAAACCGAAACGGCCGATGGAGGCCACGCGCAGCGGCTCACCGCCCACCCGCATGGTCGAGACCCGCAGGCCGCGGCCGCCGATGGCCACGCTTTCCCGAATGTCCTTGCCCGTGCGCGGTCGGTGCATCAATCCTTGCAGGTGCTGCGCGTCCGAAGCGAAGCCGATGCCGTGCGGACCGCGCCAGGTGAAGGTCGCCGGCAGGTCCTCGCGTCCGGCGGGCCGGGCATAGAGCGAGAACCCGACCGCGTAGAACCAGTCGGGACGCACGATCGGATCCGGCTGCCTGCTGTTCGAGACAGCGGGAGCGGCCTGATGGGCCGACACGATCCGATAGCGCATCACCAGCGGCGCGCCAGGCGCCGAGTCCACGATGCGTCCCCCGTGTGGCGCCACCGCGGTGCGCCGCGCGCCTTCGACTGAAATGTCGCGCGCCCACTGGCCCAGATGCTCCTCGCCCGCCCATTGCTCGGCCCAGTCGATCACGGTCCGCCCGGAGGGGTCGGCCTGCAGCCGGATGGTCACGTCGAGCGCGGTGATCCGGCCGTCGTCGGTCTCGGCGCTGAGCTCATAGCGTGTCGAAGCATCAAGCGCTGGTTGGCTGGAAACCAGCGACAGCAGCGTCAGCGTCCCTGCAAGTGCATGGCTCGGCATCACTTCGATCCTCCATTGCGGCGCGTGCCATCGTCCGGCTGCCGGTCGTGTGCTCGAGACCCCTTGGAATCCACCTAGGTCCGCCTTGGTGACATGGCATGCCGATCGACCGGTGCGAAGGCATCGGCAGGCGGCACGCGCGGCTAGCCAACGGAAAGCCCGTTGACCGAGCGGCGCGCGGAATGCGTGCTTGGACATCGCGGGACGCCGGATCGCATCCGCGTGATGCGCCATGTGGAGGGCTCTGCAAAGCGGGCATGGACTTTTCCCAGGCGAGGGCGCGTCGGCGGTAGCCGCAGCGCCTCGCTCAACGTTCAGGAGAGGTCTTTCGCACACTCCATGCCAGCCGCTAGCACGGCGCGCCAGGCGCATCTGTGATGCGAGGTGTCCGATCGGACAGTGCCGGGCGTCCGATCGGACAATGGTCCAGCGTGAATGATCGGCCTGGGGCTCGGCTGGCGACGCCGACGCATGCCGGGCATCATGCTTGCCAGATTGTGTGGGGCAGTTTGCGGGTCGACGGTGTAAGCATGTCCATGATTTCGGGGATGTCCTTGGGCACGGAAATCAGGACCGGATATCGTCCGATTGTCCATTGGCCATCTCCAAAAACCGGACAAGAAGCTCTGCAGGAAAGGTAAGGAGATACCGGACCCGTCGAAAGCGTGCTATCCAGCCAAAATCTATTCACAGGATGAAAGCAAAAATTTAGGGACATCAAATGAATTTAATGAGATTTGTTGGCTCGATGTCTATCGCTTTGGCGATAGCAGGCTGCTCCGTTTCAGAATCACCTTCGCCCTCCTCTACCGCAAGGCCGAAGCTGGCATGTGCCACGATTGGAAACGTGATTCTTGAGTTTCCCAGCGCTTATCAGTTTTTCCCGCTGAGCTATGAAGGCATCGATTACTGGGGCGGTGAGGCGTCAAGACAGTGGGAAAAGGGCTGCCGAGATCGAGCAAGCCAAATAGCGCTTTCGACGTCTTGGCCTGATCTGAAGCCGCCCGTTAAGCGATTCTATGAGACTTCCCACGATCCGGACCTGATCAGCATCGTATTGGACGTGGTCAGATCGAAGGATCCTTCGGCCGCCTTGGAGAGGATGAGAAACTACTATCTTTCTCCTGATTCGAAACCTGCAACCGACGAGGTGTCGAGGCAGTACCGAACCCGGAAGTTTCCATTTGATACGTCACTGGGCCTCTTTAAAGGAGGCCCGATACAGACGCGTGTGAGATATCAGAAGGTCACTTACTGGAGTGTCAATGATGAAAACAAGATCGAGATTCTGATCCTCTGTGAGCTATATCGGACGGGTTCGATGCGCTGCGATGAGATGAGGTTCTCCAAAAAATTTGATGTTTGGATCACGGTGAAATTTAGGGGGCCGTTGCTTCCCGAATGGCGGGCGATGGCCCGAGAATCTGAAAGCCTGGTTGGCCGTCTGATCAAGAAGGACTAATCACATGTCCAACGCGGAGCGCCACACGCTCAACGGCGGCAGCGGCGACGATTCACTGTCTGGCGAGGGGCGGCACAGACATACTCAACGGCAGTGGTGGCGCCGATCTGCTGGTTGGCCGATGGGGTAACGTCTGCTGCAAGATGGCTTGGGCGCCGACCACGATCGGTTCACCAAGGGTGACGGCTCGGCGTGATTTCCGATTCGGCTAGCACAATCAGAGTCGTCGATACGATCGAATCACGGACGTGATGTCGGGCAAGATTGCCCAAGTTGAACGGATCGGGCTTGACTCCGGCCTGCGACTTCGCCAACTGCAGTGGCAGAACTTGCCGTGGCAACTGGCCCCATCAGCCTGTCAACCTTCTCTTCTTATCTAACTCGGCACTGGGCCTCAGGACCTGTGGGACTCGAGCAAGACCTGATCTCGCCGTCCATTCGACTTGCCAAGAACCTCCGGCCAAGACGTTTTGATTTCGCAAGCGCCGCAGATTGCCTGGGACTTGCGGAGGGGTTGCTGGCGCGCCTGGAGGGATTCGAACCCCCGACCAATGGCTTCGGAAGCCACTACTCTATCCGGCTGAGCTACAGGCGCATGGTGCAACAACACGCCGCGGCGGGCCGACGGCGGCGCGCATTATCCCTGAAAACATCGGCCGACGCGAACTTGCCGTCAGCCGCAGCCGCCAGCGTCGCCGCGTGCGTCCGATGCAACCGGGCGGGACCGCCGCACCCGCGCAACGCGCCCCGGGCGCTGTGCAGGCCGCTCGCTGCGGATCTCAGTACGCCTGCGCGCGATGCCAGCGCCAGGCGCTGCCGATCATGGCGTCCAGCGTGGCGTGCCGCGGCTGCCAGCCGAGCACGGTGCGCGCCCTGTCCCCGGAGGCCACCAGCGTCGCCGGATCGCCCGCGCGGCGGGGCGCGAGCGTGTAGTCGATCTGGCGCCCGCTGATCGCGCGCGCGGCCTGCAGCACCTGCAGCACGCTGAAACCCTGGCCGTTGCCCAGGTTGAACGCATGCGCGCCGGGCGTCTGCTCCATCAGCGTCAGCGCGCGCAGGTGCGCGTCGGCCAGATCCAGCACATGGACGTAGTCGCGCACGCAGGTGCCGTCGGCCGTGTCGTAATCGTCGCCGAAGATCTGCAGCGCCGGCCCGCGGCCCAGCGCCGCGCGCAAGGTGTTGGGGATCAGATGCGTCTCGCGGGCATGCGATTCGCCGATGCCTTCCTCGGCCGCGGCGCCGGCCGCGTTGAAGTAGCGCAGGCACACCGAGCGCAGCCCGTAAGCGCGCGCGGCGTCGGCCAGCATGCGCTCGACCATCAGCTTGCTGGCGCCGTAGGGGCTGATCGGGGCGCAGGGATGGGCCTCGTCGATCCGTGCGCCCTGCGGATGGCCGAAGATCGCCGCGCTCGAGGAGAACACCAGCCGCTCCACCCCGTGCCGGCGCATCGCCTGCAGCAGGTTGAGCGTGCCGACCACGTTGTTCTCGTAGTACGCGTACGGATCGCGCACCGACGCGTCCACCAGCGAGTGCGCGCAGAAATGCATCACCGCATCGACCGGGCGCTCGAAGGCCGCGTCCAGCGTCCGCGGCTGCAGCAGGTCGGCCTCGACCAGCCGCCCCCAGCGCACCGCCGCGCGGTGGCCGGTGCTGAGGTTGTCCAGGACGGTGACCTCATGGCCCGCCCGCGCCAGCGCCAGCGCGGCGTGCGCACCGATGTAGCCGGCTCCTCCACAGACCAGAACGTGCATGCGATCGAGTTTTCCTGGGGTGTGGACGGGAATGGGGGGCGTCGGGGGGCCGCGCAGCGCGCCCTGCGGGGGACTAACGCCAGTTGTGGCCGGAAGCGGCAATGCGGTGCGGGGCGGCGTGGGGAAGGCCTCTCGCCGCCATGGGCCGAAGGGCCGCTCCCGCGTGTAGAGCGGAGCTTGCTCCGCTGGGGCTTTCCCGCGGACCGGACCAAGAGCAGCGGAGTTCCCAAAAGGGGATTGCCACAAGCTCCGCTCTACAAGAGGGCGCGACGTGATCGGAGGAGACAGTGGCTCCCCCGGGAGGACGACGAAGAGAGGCAGGCGACGACTTTGGGCGAGCGCACGCTGCCGTGGTGGCTTGCGCGGGCCTGCTACCCTTTTGCGATGGCTTACGAACGATTCGACGCGCCGCCGGCGCCGCGGCCCGGGCGGCTGGCGGAATATTGGAAGCTGGTCCGTGGCGACCGGCCGATCGGGGCGCTGCTGCTGCTGTGGCCGACCTGGTGGGCGCTGTGGCTGGCCGCGGGCGGGCTGCCGCCCTGGTGGACGCTGCTGGTGTTCACCGCCGGGGTCTGGCTGACGCGCTCGGCCGGGTGCGTGATCAACGACTACGCCGACCGCTGGCTGGACCCGCAGGTCGAGCGCACCCGCGAGCGGCCGCTGGCCGCCGGGCGGGTCAGCGGCCGCGAGGCGCTGTGGGTGTTCGCGGTGCTGATGGTGGTGGCCTTCGGCCTGGTGCTGACCATGAACCGGCTGACCATCGGCCTGAGCGTGGTGGCCGCCTTCCTGGCCGCCAGCTATCCCTATCTCAAGCGCTATACCTACCTGCCGCAGGTCTATCTGGGGCTGGCGTTCGGCTTCGGCATCCCGATGGCCTTCGCCGCGGTGCAGGGCACGGTGCCGGCGCTGGGCTGGCTGCTGTACGCGGCCAACATCCTGTGGGCCACCGCCTACGACACCTGGTATGCCATGGTCGACCGCGAGGACGACCTGCGCGCCGGGTCCAAGTCCACCGCCATCCTGTTCGGCGATCTGGACCTGGCGATCCAGGGGCTGCTCTATGCGCTGGTGTTCGTGGCGCTGGCGCTGGTCGGGCGGCAGGCGGCGCTGGGCTGGCCGTACTGGCTGGGCCTGGGCGTGGCGGTGGCGCTGGTGGCCTACGAGTTCTGGCTGTGCCGGCACCGCGAGCGCGGGCCCTGCTTCCGCGCCTTCCTGCACAACAACTGGGTCGGCGCGGCGGTGTTCGCCGGCATCGCGGTGTCGCTGGCGCTCAAGGCCTGACGCGCCGCGGCCGGGCGGCCGGCGCCTAGACCATCGTCCAGCAGACCGCGCCGGGCCAGGGCTTGGACAATGCCGGTCGGGGATCGGATGACGAGGGCAGGCTCATGGCAGCGAACGAAGGCGAGGCCCGGCAGGGCGTGATGGCCCGCGCGGCACTGCGCAGCGCGGCCTGGGCCGAGAAGTGGTTCCCCGATGCCTACGTGTTCGCGGTGCTGGGCGTGATCCTGGTGGCCATCGCCGCGATGCTCGCCGGCGCCACGCCCAAGGCCACGGCCGAGGCCTTCGGTGGCGGCTTCTGGAGCCTGATCCCCTTCACCATGCAGATGGCCTTCGTGGTCATCGGCGGCTACGCGGTGGCGACCGCGCCGGTCGTGGCGCGCTTCATCGACCAGCTGGCCCGGGTGCCGCGCAGCGGCCGCGGGGCAATCGTGTACGTGGGCCTGGTGAGCATGCTGGCCTCGCTGCTGAGCTGGGGCTTCTCGCTGGTGTTTGGCGGCCTGCTGGTGCGCGCGCTGGCCAGGCGCAGCGAGCTGAAGATGGATTACCGCGCCGCCGGCGCCGCGGCCTACCTCGGACTGGGCGCGGTGTGGGCGATGGGCCTGAGCTCCTCGGCCGCGCAGCTGCAGGCCAATCCGGCCTCGATGCCGCCGGGCCTGCTGGAGATCACCGGTGTGCTGCCCTTCACCGAGACGATCTTCCTGTGGCAGTCGATCGTGCTGACCGCGGTCCTGATCGGGGTCTCGCTGCTGATCTGCTGGGTCACCGCGCCGCAGGGCCGGGCCGCGCGCACCGCGGCCGACTTCCCCGAGGCGGCGCAGAGCGAGCCGGACAAGGCGTTGCCGCCGCGCACGCGCCCGGGCGAATGGCTCGAATACAGCCCGCTGCTGACCGTGCTGCTGTCGCTGCTGGCCTTCGGCTGGCTGGCCGGCGAGTTCGCCTCCAAGCCGGTGGTCACCGCGATCGCCAGCCTGAACACCTACAACTTCCTGTTCCTCTCCCTGGGCCTGCTGCTGCACTGGCGTCCGCGCAGCTTCCTCAACGCGGTGGCCAAGGCCGTGCCCAGCACCACCGGCGTGCTGATCCAGTTCCCGCTGTATGGCGGCATCGCGATGATCCTCACCGGGGCCAAGGGCGCCGACGGCGACACCCTGGCGCACCATCTGTCGCAGCTGTTCGTGCACGTGGCCACGCAGGACACGTTCCCGGCGGTGATGGGCGTGTACTCGGCCATCCTGGGCTTCTTCGTCCCTTCCGGCGGCGGCAAGTGGCTGATCGAGGCGCCGTATGTGATGCAGGCGGCCAACGAACTGCACGCCCACCTGGGCTGGGCGGTGCAGGTCTACAATGCCGCCGAGGCCCTGCCCAACCTGATCAACCCGTTCTGGATGCTGCCGCTGCTGGGCGTGCTGGGGCTGAAGGCGCGCGACATCGTCGGCTTCACCTTCATCCAGCTGCTGGTGCACATCCCGCTGGTGATCGGCCTGCTGTGGCTGCTGGGGCTGACCCTGCCCTACGTCCCGCCGGTGATGCCGGCCGGTTGAGCGGACGGGCTCAGGCCGCCAGGCGATGCCCGCGCAGGCGGAAGGCGACCACCAGCTGCAGCGCGCCGTAGACGATCGCGCCGATGCCGAACCACAGCGCCATCGTCAGCAGCCCGGCCGCCGGGTAGACGAAGAACAGCACGCCCAGCAGGATCGACAGCACGCCGCTGAGCACCAGCAGCCACTCGCCGCGAATGTGCTTGCGCACCTGCACGGCGAATACGATGCGCGCCACCCCGGCGATCACCAGCCACACCGCCAGCAGCCACAGCAGCGCGGCGGCCATCTGCGCCGGCTGGGCGATGGCCAGCACGCCGAAGGCGATGGAGATCAGCGCATAGAGCGCCAGCAGCCAGCGCGGCAGCACGTGTTCGCGACTGAAGGCACTGATCAGGCTGACGATGCCATCGGCCAGCGAGAACGCGCCGAAGACCAGCACCAGCGCCAGCACGGTGCCGCCCGGCCAGATCAGCGTGGACACGCCGAACAGCACGGCCACCAGACCGAACAGCAGGAACACCCACCAACTGCGCGAAACCGAAACGGCGGCGAAGGACATCGGCATTCTCCTGACAGGCGGGCGAGGGCAGGATGACACGCGGGCGCGCTGCCACGGCGGTCTGCCCAGCAGCATAAACCTCTCGCCGTTGCTGCAGTATTCAAGACAGCCCAGTGAGCGGCCGACTCACTCCACCCGCGCGCAGACCCAACCATCCACTCGAGCGACACCGGCGCGCAGCAGGGCGCGCGTCGCGGCGTGCAGGGTGGCGCCGGTGGTCATCACGTCGTCGACCAGGGCCACGTGCGCGGGCAGGGCGGCGCCTGGCCGCACGGTGAAGGCACCGCGCAGATTGCGGCGGCGGGCTTGCGCATCCTGTTCGGACTGGGGGGCGGTGTCGCGGCTGCGCAGCAGCGCGCTGTCCAGGACCGGCAGGTCGAGGCGGCGGCCCACGGCGCGCGCCAGTTCCAGCGCCTGGTCGTAGCCGCGGCGGCGCAGGCGTCGGTCGTGCAGCGGCACCGGCACCAGGGCCTGTGGCCGTGGCGCGCCGGACATGGCCTGGGCCATCAGCGTGGCGAGCAGCCGGCCGGCCGCCAGGTCGCCGTGGAACTTCAGGCGCGGCACCAGCCGGTCCAGCGGCGGGCCATAGACCAGCGCGGCGACGGTGAGAGTCATCGGCGGCGGATGGCGCAGGCAGTGTCCGCAGGTCTGGGCGTGCAGCATCGGCAGCGCACAGCGGGGGCAGGCGGTGGTATTCCACGGCAGCGCGGCGGCGCAGTCCGCGCACAGGTCCAGCCCACCCTCTCCGCGCGCATCGCAGACCAGGCAGCGCGGCGCCAGCAGCGCGCGTCCCAGGCGTTGCAACCACTGTGTCGGGGAAGCCTCCATGCGGATCGTCCAGGGCAGTCCTTGCCGATGCATGCGGCGACTTTAGCGCCTGTCGGGCCGGCGGGTGCCGTGGCCGGGACGGCGCTGGCGGATACGCGGCGCCTTCAGGCGGCGTGGCCGGTCATCCGGGTCGCCACCGGCTGGATTACGCTAGCCGGCCGACCCACGCCAGACGCACAGGACGCAGCATGGCCCGCCCCGATCTGCACGACCGCATCGCCGCGCTGCGCAAGCTGCGCGTGGCCCAGGACCGCGTGCGGGTGCGCCGCGCCGTCGCACGCCGTGACGGCGTGCGGGTCGAGGTCGACGGCCGCTGGCTGGTCGAATGCTGCGGCAACGACTATCTGGGCCTGTCGCAGCAGTTCCAGGTGACCAACGCGCTGGCCGAGGCGGCCGCGCGCGAGGGCGCCGGCGCCGGGGCCTCGCCGCTGGCCAGCGGCTACCACGCCGCGCACGCGGCGCTGGAACGCGACGTCGCCGACTGGCTGGAGGCGCCGGCGGCGCTGCTGTTCGGCAACGGATTCCTGGCCAACCTGGCCGTGCAGCAGGCGCTGCTGGGCGAGGAGGGCGATGTCTGCGTGCAGGACCGGCTCAACCACGCCAGCCTGATGGACGCCTCGCGCCTGGCCGGCTGCCGGCTGCGCCGCTATCCGCATGGCGACGCCGAAGGCGCGATCCGCCAGCTGCGCAACGTGCCCGATGGCGCGGCGCTGCTGGCCACCGATGGCGTGTTCGGCATGGACGGCGACGTGGCGCCGCTGCGCGCGCTGGCCCTGGTGGCGCGGGTGCAGAAGGCGCTGTTCTACGTCGCCGATGGGCACGGCGTGGGCGTGCGCGGTCCGGCCGGTCGCGGCAGCGTGGCCGAGGCGCGCCTGACCGTGGAAGACGTCCCGCTGCAGCTGATCAACCTGGACAAGGCGCTGGGCGGTTACGGCGCGCTGGTGGTCGGCGATGCCGCGCTGATCCAGCACCTGGCCGAGACCGCGCGGCCCTACAGCCACAGCACCGCGCTGCCGCCGGCGCTGGCCCGCGCCAGCAGCGAGGCGATCCGCCACGCGCGGCGCGACGACTGGCGGCGCGAGCGGCTGGCCGGCCTGATCGATCGTTTCCGCACCAAGGCCGCGGCGGCCGGGCTGGACCTGCTGCGCTCGGATACGCCGATCCAGCCGGTGCTGTGCGGCGCCGACGCGCAGGCGGTGGCCTGGTCGGCGGCGCTGGAAGCGGCCGGCTACTGGGTCAAGCCGATCCGCCCGCCGACCGTGCCCGAGGGCACGGCACGCCTGCGCGTCACGCTGACCGCGCTGCACACGCCCGAAGACATCGACGGCCTGGTCGAGGCATTGGCCCGCACCCGCGCGCCGCAGCTGCAAGAGGCAGCCGGCGTGGCGTGAGCGCGGCGCCTGTCGCCGTGCTGCGCGGGATCGATGCCCGTTCGGTGTCCGCGCGCGTGGCAGATCGCTTGCAGCCCACACCGCGACCCTCATGACCCTGCACATCGAAATCCACGGCCGCGGCGCGCCCCTGGTGCTGGTGCACGGCTGGGCGCTGCATGGCGGCGTGTTCGCGCCGCTGGTCGAACGCCTGGCCGACCGCTTCGAACTGCACGTGGTCGACCTGCCGGGCCACGGCCTGAGCCGCGACAGCACGGTGCCGCTGACCCTGGCGGCCACGGTCGCGGCGATCTGCGCCGCCACGCCGCCGGCGGCGTGGCTGGGCTGGTCGCTGGGTGGCCTGTTCGCGCTCAAGGCCGCGGCCAGCTCGGGCCAGGTGCGCGCGCTGGCGATGCTGTCCTCGGTGCCGCGCTTCACCGCCGCGCCGGACTGGCCGCACGCGGTGCCGCCGGCGGTGTTCGCCCAGTTCGGCCGCGACCTGACGCAGGACTATCGCGGCACGCTGGAGCGCTTCATCGCCCTGGACACGCTGGGCAGCGCGCACGGGCAGGCCACGCTGCGCAGCTTGCGCGCCATGCTCTTCGCCCGCGGCGAACCGGCGCCGGCTGCGCTGCAGGCCGGCCTGGCGCTGCTCGAACGCAGCGACCTGCGCCACCTGCTGCCGGGCCTGGGCATGCCCTCTCTGTGGATCGCCGGCGCGCGCGACCGGCTGGTGCAGCCGCGCGGCATGGCCGCCGCCGGGTTGGCACCGCAGGCCGGCTTCGTGGAGATCGCCGGCGGCGGTCATGCGCCGTTCCTGGCGCACCTGGACGCCGTTGAAGCGGCGCTGGTGCCGTTCCTGGACGGCGCCTTGCGCACGTGGTGAACTGGAGCGTGCCAGTGTCGCGCCTGACGCGGGACTGTGCGCTGGCGGACAATACGCCCATGCCCCTGTTCGATGTCCGCCACCAGCGCCGCGCCCTGGCGCGCGCCGCCGGCACCTATGCCGATGCCGCCGTGCTCCACCGCGAGGTCGAGCAGCGCCTGTTCGAATCGCTCGACTACCTGGACCAGCGCGTGCCGCAGGTCGTGCTGGACCTGGGCAGCGGCCCGGGCAGCGCGGCGGCCAGGCTGCGCAAGCGCTGGCCCAAGGCGCAGGTGGTGGCGCTGGATTTCTCGCTGCCGATGCTGCGCGAGGCGAAGAAGCAGGCCGGCTGGTGGAAGCCGTTCGCGCGGGTGTGCGCCGATGCGCGCGCGCTGCCGCTGGCCGAGGGCAGCGTCGATGTGCTGTTCGCCAACCTGTGCCTGCAGTGGGTCGACGACCTGCCGGCCGCGTTCGCGGGTTTTCGCCGCGTGCTAAAGCCCGGCGGGCTGCTGCTGTGCTCCACCTTCGGTCCGCAGACGCTGATCGAGCTGCGCGAGGCCTTCGCCGGCGATCCGGCGCCGCACGTGAGCCCGTTCCCGCAGATCGCCCAGTTCGGCGATGCGCTGATGATGGCCGGCTTCCGCGATCCGGTGCTGGACCGCGATCTGTTCACCCTGACCTATCCCGATCTGCCGGCGCTGATGCGCGAACTGCGCGCGCTGGGCGCGACCAACGCGCTGGCCCAGCGCCGCGCGACGCTGACCGGCAAGGCGCGGCTGGCCGCCGCCGCGCGCGCCTACGAGGCGATGCGCACGCCGCAGGGCGTGCTGCCCAGCAGCTGGGAGGTCATCTACGCCCACGCCTGGGCGCCGCAGGCCGGCGCGCCGATCCGCGAAAGCGGCCGCGATGTGGCCGCGGTGCCGGTCTCGCGCATCCCCATCCGCCGCCGCGGCGAATGAGCCGCGGCGACGCGCGCCCGCTCAGGGCTGGCCGATCACGACCTCGCTGATCTGCATGACCGGCTCCAGGTCGGTGTAATTGGCGATGTCGCCCAGGATTTCCTGCGCGTGCGGCCCGAAGCCCGCGGTGAAGCTGTCCACCGAGTCGCTATAGATGTGGCACATGGCCACGAAGGCCGGATCGCTGCCGGGCAGCCCGCCCGACAGGCCCTTGTCGACCGTGTAGAACAGACAGGCATCACCCATGCGTGCCTTGAGCAGCGGCATGTGGCTGTTGGCGTAGTAGGCGTGATCGAACCGCGCGCCGGCCACATAGGGATACATCACGCTGACCTTGATCATTGCAGGCTCCGTTGAACGGACAGGGACGCGGGGGGACGCCAGCATCGCACGCCGGCGTCGATCGCCATGGCACGCCGCAGCAACGGCAAGGGCGCCCGGCACGCCGCTGGCGCCCGGGGCGCGTGCGATCCCGCCGCGGCCTCAGCCGCCGACCTGGGCGATCCAGTCCTGCAGGTTGTAATAGTTGCTGACCCGGGCGATGCGCTTACCCTTGATCTCGAAGAACGCCCCGCCCGGCAGCACATAGGTCTGGCCGGAGGCCTCGGGCAGGCCGGCGTCGGTGTGGTGGTAGGTGCCATGCACGACATACTCGGCCGCCGCGCGCTTGCCGTCGGGCGAGACCATCACCACGATGTCGCGCAGCTGTTCGCTGTAGCAGGCGTCCATGCGCTGCAGGAAGGCGGTGAACGCCTCGCGCCCGACCTGGCGCTCGCCCTGGTTGAGGTCGTGGGCCACCTCGTCGGCGAGCAGGGCCAGCATCGCCGCGCGGTCGCCGCGGTTGAAGGCGGCGTAGTAGGCCAGCACCAGTTCGGTGGCGCGGTCCTGGCGCCGGGTACCGTCGATCTTCATGAAAGCCAGTCGTTCGTGGGAGCGGAACCCGGATGATAACGTCCGCGCGCGCCCGGACTTGAAGGCCGCCCGCGTGAGGGTCTCAGACCGCCTCCAGCACCAGGTCGCGGTGGAAGAAGTACAGCTCCTGCAGGAAGAACTTCCAGCTGGCCCGGACGCTGCGGAAGCGGCTGGTCGGCGTGGCCGAGGCGAGCGCGCTGATGCCTTCCTGGCGCGCCAGCCGCATCGCCCGGGCCATGTGCAGCGGGTCGGAGACGATGATCGCGGTGTGCAGCTGGTGCGCCTGCATCAGGCGCGCGGCCTGCTGCAGGTTCTGACGCGTGGTGCGCGAGGTGGTCTCGATCAGGATCGCCTGCTCGGGCACGCCGGCCTTGAGCGCATAGCGCCGCCCGACCTGCGATTCGGCGAAGCGCGCCCCGGCCCCGCCGAAGCCGCCGGTGAAGATCAGATGCCCGGCCAGGCCGCGCTGGTACAGGTCGATGCCGTGGCGCAGGCGTTCCTCGAACACGGGCGAAGGCCGCGCGTCGTAGGCCGCCGCGCCCAGCACGATGATCGCGTCGGCCGGCGCGGCCTCGTCGCGCCAGCCCACCCCGATGATGTAGGCCGAGACCCCGACCAGCCACAGCAGCAGCACGCAGACCAGGCGCCACGCCCAGCCCCACAGGCCCCAGCGGCGACGCGTGCGGCTCACACCCTGGACCAGGGCAGCGCGTCCAGGTCGACGTTGCCGCCGGACAGCACCAGGCCCACCCGCTTGCCGGCGAAGGCCTCGCGGTTGGCCAGCACCAGGGCCAGGACGATGGCCGAGGAGGGCTCGACGATCTGCTTGGTCACCTGCCACAGCAGGCGCATGGCGGCGATGGTGTCGGCGTCGGACACGGTCACCACGCGGGCCCGGTGCTGACGCAGCAGGTCGAAATCGGGCGCACCCAGCGTGCCGCGCAGACCGTCG
Organism: Pseudoxanthomonas winnipegensis; assembly: GCF_030322905.1. Classification (NCBI taxonomy): domain Bacteria; kingdom Pseudomonadati; phylum Pseudomonadota; class Gammaproteobacteria; order Lysobacterales; family Lysobacteraceae; genus Pseudoxanthomonas; species Pseudoxanthomonas winnipegensis. The sequence goes on from NZ_CP095475.1 coordinate 305,262, forward strand.
CAGACCGTATCGGGGACGAAGTCCAGCTGCAGCGTCCCGGCCGCCAGCGAGCGCGCGGTGTCGGCGGCGCCTTCCGGCTCGGCCAGCCACAGCTGCGCCTCGGGGTGGCGCGCGTGCAGGGCCAGCGCCGAACCGGAGGCCAGCCCGCCGCCGCCGACCGGCGTGACCAGCGCATCGAGCGGGCCGGCCTGTTCCAGCAGCTCCAGGGTCGCGGTGCCCTGGCCGGCGATCACGAACGGGTTGGTGTAGGGGTGGACCAGGTGCGCGCCGGTCTCGGCCTGGATCCGGGCGGCGCCCGCCTCGCGCGCGGCGATGGTCGGCGCGCACAGGTGCAGCACCGCGCCGTTGCGGCGGATCGCGGCCAACTTGGTCTCGACGGCGTTCTCGGGCACCACCACATGGCAGGGGATGCCGCGCGTGGCCGCGGCCAGCGCCAGGGCGCCGCCGTGGTTGCCCGAGGAATGGGTGACCACCCCGCGCGCGGCCTGCGCATCGTCCAGCGCCCAGACCGCATTGCAGGCGCCGCGGAACTTGAAGGCGCCGGTGCGCTGCAGGTGCTCGGCCTTGAAGAACAGCCGGGCGCCGCTCATGGCGTCGAGGGTGGAGGAGGTCAGCGTCGGGGTGAGGCGCGCATGCGGCGCAATGCGGGCGGCGGCGTCGAGAACGTCGTCGAAATGGGGCAGGTCGGACATGCCCTTAAGCGTACCCGATGCGCTTTTGCCGCCGCACTGCAGCAAGTCACGCGCCTGACAGAATTAATCACGGGTTCAATGCGTTAGGCCCAATCTGGCGACCTTGAGAACGGTGCAGACCGGGGGGTCCACCATGAAACGCCTGCTGATCGCCGCCATCGCCCTCACCGCGCTGGGCGGTTGCGCCACCTACGACTACGCCGGCGGCAGTGGCCCGGGTGGCTACTACCGGGGCAGCCCGACCTACCGCTACACCTATCCCGACGGCTACTGGGGCGGCTACTACGGCGGCGTCCCGGGCTATGGCTATTACGGCTACGGCGGCGGCTATGGCGGCTATGGCGGCTATGGGTATGGCTACGCGCCGTACTACTACAACCGCCCGTACTACGTGATCCGCCCGGCGCCGCGCCCGCCGCACGACGGCCGGCCCGGCGATGGCGACCATCGCCCGCCGCCGGGCGGCTGGCCGCGCCCGCCGATGACCGGCGGCAACGGGCGCCCGCAGCTGCCCGACCGCCTGCGCCCGCAGCGGCCGTCCAATCCGTCCAACCCGGCCGGCATGTCGCGCCCGGCCATGCCGCCGCGCGCCGAAGGCGTCGAGCGGCCGATGCGGTCCATGCCCAGCCGCCCGTCCCTGCCGCCGCGGCTGACCCCGCGTTCGCGCAACGAGGAATAGGCAATGCCACGAGCGTCTCACTTCCGTCATCGCCCGATCGGCAACGATGAATGAGTGCTTGCGTCCGAGCCGGTCGCGCCCGCAAGCTAGCGCCACGTTGACCGGTTGCGTCGTTTTCTGACGTAACACGAGCTGACAACGGCTTCCATGCCGACGCCCGGTGGGGAAATCTGGATCCCCCCTGTTCCGGCCCTTGCCGGTCGTCGGCGCCTAAACAGCACAACGCCCGGCCATGCCGGGCGTTGTGTTTTCTAGGGATCCGCTGGATTCCCGGCCAGGGCGCGCCGCTGTTCGACCGCCGCCGTGGCCAAAAAAAAAAGAGGGGCCGGCAGTCCCCCGACTGCCGACCCCGGCGTCCCCAACGTGCGCTAGCGGCTGGCCCCTGTTCCAATACCAGCCTTAGGCGCCCGAAGTCGCTTGCCACGATGGGTGCCGATGGGGTTACGCAGAAGCCGTGCCAACTTTTTCGCGCCGGCCCCGCTGCCGGGCCCGCGACCGCCCTTCGCATGAGAAAATCCGCGCCATGAATGCGTCCTTCCACCGCTACGAGGTCATCGTGGTCGGCGGCGGCCATGCCGGCACCGAGGCCGCGCTGGCGGCCGCGCGCGCCGGTGCCCGCACCCTGCTGCTGACCCACAACATCGAGACGGTCGGGGCCATGAGCTGCAACCCGGCCATCGGCGGCATCGGCAAGGGCCACCTGGTCAAGGAGATCGACGCCCTGGGCGGGGCCATGGCCCGCGCCGCCGACCTGGCCGGCATCCAGTGGCGCATGCTGAACGCCTCCAAGGGCCCGGCCGTGCGCGCCACCCGCTGCCAGGCCGACCGCGCGCTGTACCGCAGCGCGATCCGGCGCATGGTCGAGTCGCAGTCGGGCCTAACCGTGTTCCAGGCCGCGGTGGACGACCTGCTGATCGAAGGCGACGCCGTGCGCGGGGTGCTGACCCAGACCGGGCTGCGCTTCGAGGCGCCGGCCGTGGTGCTGACCGCCGGCACCTTCCTAGCCGGCAAGATCCATATCGGGCCGACCCAGTACGCCGCCGGGCGCATGGGCGATGCGCCGGCCACGACGCTGGCCGCGCGCCTGCGCGAGCGGCCCTTCGCCATCGACCGGCTCAAGACCGGCACGCCGCCGCGCATCGACGGGCGCACGCTGGACTACGCGGCGATGGTGCCGCAGCCGGGCGACGATCCGCTGCCGGTGATGAGCTTCCTGGGCGATGTGCGCGAGCACCCGCGTCAGGTCAGCTGCTGGATCACCCACACCACCGAGCGCACGCATCAGATCATCCGCGACGCGCTGCACCGCTCGCCGCTGTACAGCGGCCAGATCGAGGGCATCGGCCCGCGCTACTGCCCCTCGATCGAGGACAAGGTGGTGCGCTTCGCCGAGAAGGCCAGCCACCAGATCTTCGTCGAGCCCGAAGGCCTGGACGTGGCCGAGATCTATCCCAACGGCATCTCCACCTCGCTGCCCTTCGACGTGCAGCTGGAGCTGGTACGCAGCATCGTCGGCTTCGAGCAGGCGCACATCACCCGGCCGGGCTATGCGATCGAGTACGACTTCCTCGACCCGCGCGGGCTGAAGGCCTCGCTGGAGACCAAGCTGGTGGCCGGGCTGTTCTTCGCCGGCCAGATCAATGGCACCACCGGCTACGAGGAGGCCGCCGCGCAGGGCCTGCTGGCCGGGCTCAACGCCGCGCGCGCGGTGCAGGGCCGGGACGCCTGGTCGCCGCGCCGCGACCAGGCCTATCTGGGCGTGCTGGTGGACGACCTGATCACCCACGGCACTTCCGAGCCGTACCGCATGTTCACCAGCCGCGCCGAATACCGCCTGCAGCTGCGCGAGGACAACGCCGATGCGCGCCTGACGCCGGTCGGCCGCGCGCTGGGGCTGGTCGACGACGCGCGCTGGTCGCGCTTCGAGGCCAAGCGCGAGGCGGTCGAGCGCGAGACCCAGCGCCTGCGCGCGCTGTGGGCCACCCCGGCCAACGCGCTGGGCCGCCAGCTGGAGGCCGCGCTTGGCGTGGCGGTCAGCCGCGAGAGCAGCGCGCTGGACCTGATCAAGCGCCCCGAGCTGGACTACGCCCGGCTGATGCGGGTCGAAGGCATCGGCCCGGGCGTGGACGATGCGCAGGTGGCCGAGCAGGTCGAGATCGCGGTGAAGTACGCCGGCTATCTGGATCGCCAGCGCGTGGAGATCGAGCGCCAGCAGCGCAACGAGGGCACGCCGATTCCGGAGGCGTTCGACTACGCCGGCGTGCGCGGGCTCTCGGCCGAGGTGCAGGGCAAGCTCGAACGCGTGCGCCCGCAGACCGTCGGCCAGGCCCAGCGCATCCCCGGCATGACCCCGGCGGCGATCTCGCTGCTGCTGGTGCACCTGGAGCGCGCGCGGCGCGGCGCCAGCCGCGTCGCCTGAGGCGCCAAGCCCTCACTTCAACGCGTGACCGATCCGACGCCCGGCGATGCCGGGCGTCGTGCGCTTCACGGTGCGGGCTTCGCCGGCACGCGTGGGCGGCTGAGGAACTCGGTCACCGCGCGCACCCAGCCGGCGTGGCCGTCCTCGACGTGGGCGACGTGGTCCGCGTCCGGCAGGGTGACCCAGGTCTTGTCGCCGCTGCCCAGGCGCCGGTACAGGTGGCCGCTCTCGTCCTGGGTGGCCAGCGGGTCGTGGGTGCCGCGCAGCAGCAGCACGGGCAGGCGCACCTGTTCGGGGGTGAAGCGGAACTGCTCGGTCGCGCGCCAGTCGCTGCGCACCGGGTCGGCGGCCAGCGCCTGGGCGACATAGGCCTCGCGCACCGCCGGCGGGAACGCGCCGGCGGTGATGAAATCCGAGGCCGCCGCTTCGGCGGTGGTGGGCTGGCGCGGGGGCTGGGCCGGCGTGTCGGCGGGCGGCGACGGCGGGGCGTCGACATCGACCGGGAAGCCGTACAGCACCAGCGTCGACAGCGCGGCCGGCTGCTGCTGCGCGACCAGCAGCGCCACCAAAGAGCCGTTCGAATAGCCCAGCAGGGCAGGCGCGGGCAGCTGGGGATGGCGTTGAGCGATCCAGCGCAGCGTGCCGATCACATCGCTGGCGGCGCGCTCCGGGGTATCCCAGCCGGAGGCGTCGCGCGGGGTGGCGCCGTAGCCGCGCAGGTCCAGCGCGTAGGCGGCGTAGCCCGCCTTGGCCAGCGCCGCGAGCACCGAGCGCGCATCGGCCGGCTCGCCGGGAACCTGCAGATCGAAGTTGGGGCGCGAACTCCAGGTGCGCCCGTGCACCAGCAGGATCGTGCCGCGCGGATGCGCCGGCACGCGCGCCCAGACCGCCAGGGGCAGGCCATCGTCGGCGGGCACGGTCAGGTGCGCGGTGGGCGGTGTCGCGCCCTGCGCCGGCGTGCGCGCCGGGGCCAGGGACGAGGCGAACAGGCCCAGGATCAGCAGGGCGGCAAGGCGGCGCGACATCGACGATCTCCCCAGAGGCGATGGACCGCGATTATCGGCCACGCGCCGGCCGTGCGATGCCCCGCGCAGATGGCGATCGCGCATGGGCTCATGCGCGGGCGAGGACGGGCGCGTGCCCGCGCCGCGGCGGCTCAGCGCGCGGCGGTGGCCTGGGCGTCGGCGCCGCCGCCCAGCACCTGGTACAGCGTGACCCGGTTGCTGGCGTCCTGCTGGCGCAGGGCGATCAGCGCTTGCTGCGCGGCGTACAGCGAACGCTGCGCATCCAGCACCGCCAGGTGGCCGTCCAGGCCGGCACGGTAGCGTGCGTCGGCCAGGGTGTAGCTGCGCTGGCTGGCGTCCACCAAGGCCTGCTGCGCGGTCAGCTGCGCCTGCAGGTGGTCGCGCGTGGCCAGGGCGTCGGCCACTTCGGCGAAGGCCGACTGGATCGCTTTCTCGTACTGCGCCACGGCGATGTCCTTGCCGAGCTTGGAGGCATCCAGCGAGGCCTTCAGCGCGCCGGCGTGGAAGATCGGCGCGGTGATGCTGGGCACGAACGACCAGGTGCGGGTTCCGGCCGAGAACAGCGTGGACAGCGCATCGCTGCTGCGGCCGGTGGAGGCGGTCAGGCTCAGCGAGGGGAAGAACGCCGCGCGCGCGGCGCCGATGTCGGCATTGGCCGCCTGCAGACTGTGTTCGGCGGCGAGCACGTCCGGGCGCTGCAGCAGCACGGCCGAGGACAGGTGCGCCGGCAGCGGCGCCAGGGCGACGCTGTCCTGCAGCGCCTGCTCGGTCGGCAGCAGGGTGGCATCGACCGGCGCCCCGACCAGCAGCTGCAGCGCATCGCGCGCCTGCGCCAGCTGGGTGGCGGCGCTGGCCACGGCGACCCGCGCCGACTCCACGCTGGTCTGCTGCTGGGCCAGGTCCAATCCCGACACGCTGCCGACGCTGTGCTGGCGCTCGGTCAGCTGCAGGGTCTGCGCCTGGCTGTCCAGGGTCTGCTGGGCCAGGGTCAGCTGCGCCTGGTCGGCGGCCACGGTCAGCCAGGCCGCGGCGACCTGGGCGATCAGGCTCAGGCGCACGCTGCGCTGGTTCTCCGCGCTGGACAGCCAGTTCTGCTGGGCCTCCTGGCTGAGGCTGCGCAGCTGGCCGAACAGGTCCAGCTGCCAGCTGCTCAGGCCGACCTGGAGCGCGTCGCTGGTGCTGACCTCGGACACGCCGTCGTCGTTGCTGGCGGCGCTGGTGCGGCCGCGGCTCATGCTGGCATTGGCATCGAACGACGGCAGCTGTGCGGCGCGCTGGAGGCGGTACTGCGCGCGGGCCTTGTCGATGGACAGCATCGCCACGCGCAGGTCGCGGTTGTTCTGCAGCGCCAGCGCGATGGTCTGGCGCAGGCGCGGATCCAGGAACACTTGCTGCCAGTCCGGCAGGGCCAGCGTGTCGACGGCGGTTTCGGCGGCGGGCGCGGCGTCGGCCGCGGCCAGGTCGGCCGGCACGGGTGCGGCCGGGCGCTGGTAGGTCGGCGCCAGGGTGCAGCCGGCCAGGGCCAGCAGCGTGGCCGCGGCCATGCCGATGCGGGCGGGCGTGCTCATGCCTGCACCTCCGTGCTGGCCGCCGTGCGATCCGGGAACAGCCGCCGCACGATCACGTAGAACAGCGGCACGAAGAACAGGCCCAGCGTGATCGAGGCCAGCGTGCCGCCGGTGACGCCGGTGCCCAGCGAGTGCCGCGCGGCCGAGCCGGCGCCCTTGCTGAACACCAGCGGCAGCACGCCGAGCAGGAAGGCCAGCGAGGTCATCAGGATCGGCCGCAGGCGCATCTGCACCGCATGCAGCGTGGCGGCGAGCAGGCTCTCGCCCTTGTGCTCGAGCTCGCGCGCGAACTCGACGATCAGGATGCCGTTCTTCGCCGCCAGGCCCACCGTGGTCAGCAGGCCGACCTGGAAGTACACATCGTTCTCCAGCCCGCGCAGGCTCATCAGCGCCACCGCGCCGAACACGCCCACCGGCACCGCCAGCATCACCGCGAACGGGATCGACCAGCTCTCGTACAGCGCCACCAGGCACAGGAACACGAACAGCAGCGAGATGCCGTACAGCGCCGGCGCCTGGTTGGCCGACAGCTTCTCCTGGTAGGCCATGTCCGACCAGGCGTAGCCGAAGCCGTGCGGCAGCTGCTTGCTCAGCTCGGCCATCTCGTCCATCGCCGCGCCCGAGCTGACCCCGGGCACCGCCTGGCCGGTCAGCTCCATCGCCGACACGCCGTTGTAGCGCTCCAGCGCGGCCGGCGCGCTGGTCCAGTGCGACTGGGTGAAGGAGGACATCGGCACCATGTCGCCGCCGGCGTTGCGCACCGTCCAGCGATCCAGGTCCTGCGGCGTCATGCGCGCCTGCGCATCGCCCTGGACGAAGACCTTCTTAATGCGGCCCTTGTAGATGAAGTTGTTGACGAAGTCGCCGCCGAGCGCGCTGTTGAGCGTGGCGTTGATGTCGCCCGGGTCCAGGCCCAGCGCCTGCGCCTTGGCGTCGTCGATCTTGACCGCGTACACCGGCGCGTCCTCCAGGCTGGCGTAGCGCACGTTCATCAGCTTGGGGTCGTGCTGGGCCAGGCGCAGCAGCTTGTCGCGCGCGGCGACCAGGGCGTTGTGGCCGGCGCCTTCGTAGTCCATCAGCTCGAAGGTGAAACCCGAGGCGTCGCCCAGGCCGGTGATCGCCGGCGGCGAGGTCACGAACAGCTCCGCGTCCGGCACGTCGGCCAGCGCCTTGTTCAGATGATCGGCGATGGTCGCCGCGTCGTCGTCGCGCTCGTCCCAGTCCTTCAGGCGGATGAAGGCCATGCCGACGTTCTGGCCGGCGCCGGTCACGCTGAAGCCGGCCGAGGACAGCACCGAGCGCACGCCGGCATCCTTCAGCGCCGCCTGGGTCAGGCGGTCGGTCACCGCCAGGGTCTGCTCCAGGGTGGAGCCTGCCGGCAGCTTGACCAGCACGTTGAGCATGCCCTCGTCCTCGTCGGGCAGGAACGCGCCGGGCAGGCGCCACAGCAGCACGCCGGTGACCGCGATCAGCAGCGCATAGGCGATCAGGCCCAGCGCGCGCCGGCCCAGCACGCGCTCGACCAGCCCGCGGTAGCGCTCGGACAGCTGGCGGAAGCGGGTGTTGAACCAGAGGAAGAACCGTCCCAGGCGCCCGTGCGAGCCGATCGCCTCCTCGCCCTGGTGCAGCGGGGTGAGGATGGTCACGCACAGCGCGGGTGTCAGGGTCATGGCCACCAGCACCGACAGGATCATCGAGGCGGCGATGGTGATCGAGAACTGCCGGTAGATCACGCCGGTGACGCCGTTGAAGAACGCCATCGGCACGAACACCGCGGTGAGCACCAGCACGATGCCGACCAGCGCACCGCCGATCTGCTGCATCGAGCGCAGCGTGGCCTCCTTGGGCGGCAGGCCTTCCTGGCTCATGACGCGCTCGACGTTCTCCACCACCACGATGGCATCGTCCACCAGCAGGCCGATCGCCAGCACCATGGCGAACATGGTCAGGGTGTTGATCGAGTAGCCGAACGCGGCCAGCACGCCGAAGGTGCCCATCAGCACCACCGGCACGGCGATGGTCGGGATCAGCGTGGCGCGCCAGTTCTGCAGGAACAGGTACATCACCGCCACCACCAGCAGCACCGCCTCGATCAGGGTGATCACCACCTCCTTGATCGAGGTGGTGACGAAGGGCGTGGTGCTGAAGGCGATGTGGTAGTTGTAGCCGTGCGGCCAGTACTGCTTGAGTTCCTGCAGGCGCTGCTCGATCGCCTTGGAGGTCTCCACCGCGTTGGCGTCGGAGTTGAGCTCGATGCCCAGCGAGGCCGAGGGCTTGCCGTTGAAGCGGGTGATGCTGTCGTAGGTCTCCGGACCCAGGCCGATGGTGGCCACGTCCGACAGGCGCACCGCGGCGCCGCTGGCGTCGCTCTTGAGCACGATCGCGCCGAACTGCGCCGGGGTCTGCAGGCGGCTGCGGGTGGTCACGGTCGCGTCCAGGCGCTGGCCGCGCAGCGCCGGCTGGCCGCCGATCTCGCCGGCCGACACGTCGGTGTTCTGCGACTGCAGCGCGTTCTCCACATCGGAGGGCATCAGCGCGTACTTGCGCAGCTTCTCCGGATCCAGCCAGATGCGCATGGCGTATTCCGAGCCCAGCGGCTGGATGTTGCCCACGCCGCTGACGCGGCTGATCTGGTCATCGATGTTCGACTCCATGTAGTTGGCGACATCGAAGTTGTCCATGCTGCCGTCGTCGGAGGTGAACGCCACCACCTCGAACAGCGAGCCGCTGGACTTGGTGATGACCAGACCGTTCTGCTGCACGGCCTGGGGCAGCACCGACATCACCGACTGCAGCTGGTTCTGCACCTGCACCTGGGCGGTGTCGGCGTTGGTGCCGGTCTCGAACACCAGGTTGACCTGGGCGCTGCCGTCCGAGGCGCTGGTGGAGGTCATGTAGAGCAGGTGGTCCAGGCTCTGCTGCGACTGCTCGATCAGCTGGGTGACGGTGTTCTCCACCGTCTGCGCCGAGGCGCCGGTGTAGCTGGCGCGCACGGTGATGGTCGGCGGCGCCATCTGCGGATAGCGTTCGACCGGCAGCGCGTGGATGGCGAGCATGCCGATCAGCACGATGACGATGGCCATGACCCAGGCCACCGTCGGGTGGTTGACGAAGAAGCGCGACATGCGAGGGGTCCCTTACTCGGCCTGGGCGTCGTCGGTCGGCAGCGCCGGCGTGGCGTCCAGCTGCGCGGCGCTGACCGGGTAGGGCTGCGCCGGCTTGCCCAGCTCGGCGCGGCTGGCGTTGATCACGATCAGCCGATCGCCCGGCTTCAGGCCCGACTCCACCACCCAGTCGTGGCCGACCACCTCGCCGGTGCGGATGCGGCGCTCCACCACCTGGTTGTGCGCGTCGAGCAGCTTCACCAGCGGCTCGCCCTTGCTGTCGCGGGTCACCGCCTGCTGCGGCACCAGCACCGCGCCCGGGTCGGTGGCCATCGGCAGCACCGCGCGCAGGTACATGCCGGGCAGCAGCAGGTGCTCGGGGTTGGGCACCACCGCGCGCAGGGTGACGTTGCCGGTGCCGGCGTTGACCTGGGTGCCGACGAACTCCAGCGTGCCGGCGTGCGCATAGGGGCTGCCGTCCTCCAGCCGCACCTGCACCTGGGCCTTGCCGTCGATGGCATGGATCTGCCCGGCATCGAGCTGGCGGCGCAGGGCCAGCATCTGCGTGCTGGACTGGGTGACGTCCAGGTAGATCGGATCCAGCCGCTGGATGGTGGTCAGCGCGGTGTCCTGGTCGGCGGTGAGCAGCGCGCCGACGGTATAGGCGGAGGTGCCGATGCGGCCGGAGATCGGCGCGGTGATGCGGGTGTAGTCCAGGTTGATCTTGGCCGCCTGCGCATTGGCCTTGGCCGCGACCACCGCCGCCTCGTCCTGGCGCAGGGTGGACAGCGCATCGTCGGCATCCTGCTTGCTGGCCGCGTCCATGGCGGTCAGGGTGCGGGTGCGCTCGGCCTTGGGTCGCGCGCTGGCCAGCGCCGCCTCGGCCTGGACCAGATTGCCGCGGGCGACATCAAAGGCGGCCTGGTACGGCGCCGGATCGATCAGATACAGCGGCTGCCCGGCCTTGACCTCCTGGCCTTCCTCGAACAGGCGCTGGCGCAGCAGCCCGCCGACCTGAGGGCGCACATCGGCGGTCTCGTAGGCCACCGTCCGGCCGGGCAGGGTGCGCTCGACCGGCAGCGTGCGTGCGCCCAGGGTCATCACCCCGACCCGCGGCGGCGTCTCGGTGGTCGGCTTGTTGGCGGAGCAGCCCCCGGCCGCGGTAACGGCCAGCAACAGGGCACAGTGAACAAGACGACGAGGCGCCAGCGGAAGGTCGGACATGGGATTGCAGCCGGTGAGAAGCGCGCAACGCTACTCCGCAGATGTGTTGCATCGCGACATCCCCGCGGCGGGGCGTTGTACGCCCTTCACCAAGGTCGGAAAAACGTCGGAGCCGGCACAGTCCGTCGCATCCATCGGCCCTGGCACGCGTGTGCTATTACCGAACGCTAATGCGATAATCGCCCAACCCGCCGACGCCCGCCTGGGCCGCGGCATGCCATCCTGCGCCCCGGCGCCCGCCCTCGCTGCGGCCGTCCTTCGACGGCGGATGCCGCCATCACGTTGCAGAGGAATCAGAACGTGCAAACCCAAACGAACGTGCCGGCCGGTGGCCGGATACTGCTGTGGAGCGTCGGCCTGCTGCTGGCGCTGATCGGCCTGGCGCTGCTGGCCGGCGGCATCAGGCTCGCCACCCTCGGCGGCAGCCTCTACTTCCTGCTGATGGGCGCGGCCAGCCTGGTCTCGGCGGTGCTGCTGGTGCTGCGCCGCCCGGCCGGTGCCTGGCTGTACGCCGTGGCCTTCGTGCTCAGCGTCGTCTGGGCGCTGTGGGACGCCGGCCTGGAATTCTGGCCGCTGGCCTCGCGGCTGATGATGCCCGCGGTTTTGGCGCTGCTGGTGGCGCTGGCCTACCCGACGCTGCGCCGCGCCCGCGGCCTGCCCGGCGGACGCGGCGCCTACGCGCTGGCGGCGGTGCTGGCGCTGGCCTGCGCCGGCGGCCTGGCCGGCATGTTCGTGCCCCATCCGACGGTGGCCGCCAAGGGCCCCGGCCCGGCGCTGGTGCCGGTGGACCCGGCGCATGCGCAGACCGACTGGGCGGCCTACGGCAATACCGACGGCGGGAGCCGCTTCGCCGCGCTGGACCAGATCAACCGCGACAACATCAAGGACCTGAAGGTCGCCTGGACCTATCGCACCGGCGACATCGCGCAGAGCAACGGCAACGGCGCCGAGGACCAGACCACGCCGCTGCAGATCGGCCAGAAGGTGTTCCTGTGCACGCCGCACAACAACGTGATCGCGCTGGACGCGGCCAGCGGCAAGCAGCTGTGGAAGCGCGAGATCAACGCCCAGTCCTCGGTCTGGCAGCGCTGCCGCGGCCTGGCCTATTTCGATGCGAGCAAGCCGCTGGTGCAGCCCACCGCGGCCGGCTCCACGGCGGTGACCCCGGTCAGCCTGCCGGCCGGCGCCAACTGTGAGCGTCGCCTGCTGACCAACACCATCGACGGCCGCCTGATCGCCCTGGATGCCGATACCGGCGCGTTCTGCCAGGGCTTCGGCACCGATGGCCAGGTCGACCTGAAGGCCGGGCTGGGCGCCGCGCCCGATCCGTTTTATCAGCTCACCTCCGCCCCGACCCTGGCCGGCACCACCGTGGTGGTCGGCGGGCGCGTGGCCGACAACGTGCAGGCCAACATGCCTGGCGGCGTGGTCCGCGGCTTCGACGTGATCACCGGCGCCCAGCGCTGGGCCTTCGACCCGGGCAATCCGGACGACAAGGCGCCGCCGGCCCAGGGCCAGACCTACGCGCGCAGCACGCCCAACGTCTGGGCGCCGATGTCCTACGACGCGACGATGAACACCGTGTTCCTGCCGATGGGCAGCCCGTCCACCGACCTGTACGGCGCCGAGCGCACCGCGCTGGATCATCGCTTCGGCGCGTCGATCACCGCGCTGGACGCCAGCACCGGCCAGGTGAAGTGGGTCTACCAGACCGTGCACAACGATCTGTGGGACTTCGACCTGCCGATGCAGCCGAGCCTGATCGACTTCCCCACCGGCAACGGCACCACCCCGGCGGTGATGATCGGCACCAAGGCCGGCCAGCTGTACGTGCTCGACCGCGCCACCGGCAAGCCGCTGACCGAGGTCAAGGACGTCCCGGTCAAGGCTGCCGACATCCCCGGCGAGCCCTATTCGCTGACCCAGCCGCTGTCGGTGGGCATGCCGCAGATCGGCACCAAGCACCTGGCCGAGTCGGACATGTGGGGCGCCACCCTGCTGGATCAGATGCTGTGCCGCATCGCCTTCAAGCAGATGCGCTACGAGGGCCTGTACACCGCGCCGGGCACCGATGTGTCGCTGAGCTTCCCCGGCTCGCTGGGCGGCATGAACTGGGGCGGCCTGTCCTTCGACCCGGTGCATGGCTACGCCTTCGCCAACGACATGCGCCTGGGCCTGTGGGTGCAGATGATCCCGCAGAAGGCCGACAAGGCGGCCGCCTCCAGCGGCGGCGAGGCGGTCAACACCGGCATGGGCGCGGTGCCGCTCAAGGGCACCCCGTACGCGGTCAACAAGAACCGCTTCCTGTCCGCGCTGGGCATCCCCTGCCAGGCCCCGCCGTTCGGCACGCTGAGCGCGATCGACCTCAAGACCCGCCAGATCGCCTGGCAGGTGCCGGTGGGCACGGTCGAGGACACCGGTCCGCTGGGCATCAAGATGCACATGCCCATGCCGGTCGGCATGCCGACCCTGGGCGGCACGCTGGCCACGCAGGGCGGCCTGGTGTTCATCGCCGGCACGCAGGACTACTACCTGCGCGCCTTCGACAGCGGCACCGGCAAGGAACTGTGGAAGGCGCGTCTGCCGGTCGGCAGCCAGGGCGGCCCGATGACCTATGCGGTCAACGGCAAGCAGTACATCGTGGTCACCGCCGGCGGCGCGCGCCAGTCGCCGGATCGCGGCGACTACGTGATCGCCTACACCCTGCCGGACGCCAAGTAAGCCGCGTTTCGCGCGTCGGCCACGCCAGCGTCAAGGCAGCAACGAGCGGCGGACCTTCACCGGTCCGCCGCTTCTCGTTTGGGCGCCCGCCGCGCGCGCCGCTACCATGGCGCTCCGCCCGCCCGCAGAACCGCCCGCCGATGACCGACTCTTCCAAGCCCCGCGCTCGTCGCAAGCCCGCTCCGGCTTCGGCGATCGCCGAGCGCGGCCTGGCGCGCGAGATCATGCGGCAGATCGAGGCGGCCCAGGGCGATCCGGACTTCATGACCTCGCTGGCGCGCGGCATGGCCGTGCTGAGCGTGTTCGCCCAGCACGGACGCGAGGTCACCATGTCGCAGATCAGCGCCGAGACCGGCATCCCGCGCGCGGCGGTGCGGCGCGCGCTGTATACGCTGGCCAAGCTGGGCTACGTAGGTGAGCACGGCCGCGGCTATGTGCTGCTGCCGCGCGTGCTGGGCATCGGCGGCGCCTACGTGGCTTCCGCGCCGCTGGCGGTGGCGGCCCAGCCGGTGCTGGACGCGCTGCGCGATGCCGTGCACGAGTCCTGCTCGCTGGGCGTGCTCGACGGCGACGACGTGCTGTACGTGGCGCGCGCCGAGACGGTGCGCATCATGTCCATCGGCCTGCGCTCGGGCAGCCGCCTGCCGGCGTACTGCACCTCGATGGGCCGCATCCTGCTGGCCTCGCTGCCGCCGGACACGCTGGAGGGCTATCTGGAGCGCAACCCGCTGCGCCCGCGCACCGAGCGCACCATCACCCACCCGACCGAGCTGCTCGAGGTGCTGGCCAAGGTGCGGCGCGAGGAGCTCTCGCTGACCGACCAGGAGCTGGAGATCGGCCTGCGCTCGATCGCGGTGCCGGTGCGTAACCGGGCCGGGGCGGTCATCGCGGCGCTCAACATCGGGACCCAGGCGGGACGGGTGAGTCTGCAGACGATGCATGCGCAGTTGTTGCCGCCGTTGCGGCAGGCGGCGGCGCGGTTGGGGGCGGTGTTGAGTTAGGGACGCTTGCGCTGGCTTGCGCGCGGGTCGGGCACTTCGGTGCTTTGCCTCGAAGATAATGGGGAAGGCAACGCGCCTGCGGCACGCCAAGTGCAAAGCTTTCGCGCCTGCGGCGCGACTTCCTTTTGTCTTGTCAAAAGGAAGCAAAACCGCTTCTCGCCGGGACGCACGCCGATGCTTCGCATCGGTCCCCTGCGCTCCTCGCCTGATCGGGCACGGCGCCCAAACTCGCTTCGCTCAGACAGGGCGCCTCTTCGGCCCGATCAGGCTGCGGTGCTCGGCGTGCTTTACGGCTCAGACAGGTAAGGCAACTGCAAAAGCAGAGGCTGCGAGCAACCGCAACCGCAACCGCAACCGCAACCGCAACCGCAACAGCAACAGCAACAGCAACAGCAACAGCAACAGCAACAGCGGGAGGAGGGACGGCGCGCGGGGACGGGGAGCCGGGGCCGAAGCAGTCCTTTCAGATCGTCATTCCCGCGAAAGCGGGAATCCAGGGACTTTGCGCTTCTCGCTCGTGCTTCTCTTTTGAGCTACCTGTGCGGGATCGCGCGAAGAGCGCCGTTTCAAATCGCCAAGGGTGATGCGCAGAACGGATTGGCTCTGCGGGTCACACCGACCAAAGCCTCACTTGGCCGACTCGGCCGCCTGCTCTTCCAGAATCGGCTTGGCCAGGGCGAAGGCGTGGTTCGCCGCGGGTACGCCGCAGTAGATCGCGGTCTGCAGCAGCACTTCCTTGATCTCGTCGGCGCTGACGCCGTTGTTGCGGGCGGCGCGGATGTGCAGCTTGAATTCTTCGTCGTGGCCCAGCGCGACCATCATCGCGATGGTCAGCAGCGAGCGGGTGTGCCGCGGCAGGCCATCGCGCGTCCACACCTCGCCCCAGGCGGCGCGGGTGATGAAGTGCTGGAAGTCGTGGGTGAAGTCGGTGCGTGCGTCCAGCGAGCGCTGCACATGCGCCTCGCCCAGCACGGCCTTGCGCACGGCCAGGCCGGCTTCGTAACGGGCTTGTTCGTCCATCGTGGGGTCCTTGAGGCTTTCAGGCGGTGAGGAAGTCGCGCAGCGCGGCGGTGAAGGCGGCCGGCGATTCGAGATTGCAGATGTGGCGGCCCGGCACCTGGGCGAAGCGGCCGTCGGCCACGTGCTCGGCGATGAACTGCAGGTCGGCCGGCGGGCACACCGGGTCGTCGTCGCCGGCGATGGCCAGCAGCGGCACGGCGATGCCGGCCAGGTCGTGGCGGAAGTCGGCCTGGCCGACCGCGTTGCAGCAGCCGACATAGCCCTCGGGCGAGGTCGCCAGGAAGGTGTCCAGCACCGCGCGCACCTGTTCCTCGTGCGTGTCGGTGTAGTGCTCGGTGAACCAGCGCATCACCGTGCCCTCGGCCAGCGCCTTGAGGCCCTGCGCGCGCACCTGCGCGATGCGCGCCTCCCAGCTCTCGGCCGTGCCGATCTTGCCGGCCGTGGCGCACACCGCCAGCCGTGCCAGCCGGTCGGCGGCGTTGAGGCCCAGCCATTGCCCGGTGAGCCCGCCGATGGACAGCCCGCAGAAATGCGTGCGTTCGATCCGCAGCGCGTCCCACAGCGCGACCACATCGCCGCCGAGCTGGTCGATCGTGTAAAGCCCGGCGGGCGCGGTGGACTGGCCGTGGCCGCGGCGGTCGTAGCGCAGGATGCGGAAGTCGCGTCCCAGTTCGGCCACCTGCGGGTCCCACATCGACAGGTCGGTGCCCAGCGAGTTGCAGAAGGTCAGCCAGGGCGCGCCCTCGGCGCCGTCGATGCGGTAGTGCAGGCGATGGGTGGGCAGGTCGAGAAATGCCATGGTTGGCTCCGTCGCGGGAAAGGGATCAATCGGCCGCGAGCACGCGGTCGATCCAGGTGTCGCTCATGCCGCGCCAGCTGTCGGCGGCGAACAGCGCGTCGAGGCGCGCGGCATCGAGGACGGCACCGACTTGCGCGTCTTCGGCCAGCACCTCGCGCAGGTGGCGCTGCTCGCCGACCGCGCGCTTGGCGGCGGCCTCGACCAGCGCATGCGCGGCGGACTTGCCGAGCGTGGCGGCCAGCGCGACCGACACCGCCTCGGCGTAGAGCAGGCCGCCGAAGCTGTCCAGATGCGCGGCCATGCGTGCGCGGTCCAGCTGCAGGCCATCGAGCACCACGGTCATCTGCGCCAGGCTGCCGGCGGTGAGGCGGATGAGTTCGGGCAGCGTTTCCCATTCGGCATGCCACTGGCCTGGCGCGCGCTCGTGCGGCTGGCTCATGGCGGAAAACAGCGTGGACACCAGCGCCGGCACGCGCGTGGCCGCGGCGATGGCCGCCACGCAGCCGACCGGGTTGCGCTTGTGCGGCATCGCCGAGGAGCCGCCCTTGCCGGCGCCGCTGGGTTCGAAGGCCTCGCCGACCTCGGACTGCATCAGCAGCACGATATCGGTGGCGATCTTGCCCAGCGCGCCGGCCAGCAGCGCGAAGGCGGTGCCGACCTCGACGATGCGGTCGCGCGCGGTGTGCCAGGGCAGGGGGGGCAGCGGCAGCTCCAGCTCCCGGGCGAGCGCCTCGGCTACCTCCAGGCCGCGGTCCTCGAGCGAGGCCAGCGTGCCGGCGGCGCCGCCGAACTGCAGCGCCAGTGCGTCGGCGCGCAGGGCCTGCAGGCGTCGTTGCGCGCGTTGCAGCGCATCGAGCCAACCGGCGGCCTTCAAACCGAAGGTGACCGGCACGGCCTGCTGCAGCAGGGTGCGGCCGGGCAGCCCGGTGCCGCGCTCGGCCTGCGCCATCGTGCGCAGGATGGCGCACAGCCGGTCGAGCTTGGGCGTCAGGGTGTCGAGCGCCTGGCGCAGCTGCAGCACGGTGCCGGTGTCGATCACGTCCTGGCTGGTGGCGCCCCAGTGCACCCAGCGCGCGGCGTCTTCGTCATGCGCCTTCACCTTGGCGGTGAGCGCCTTGACCAGCGGGATGGCGGGGTTGCCGGCCAGCGCGGTGGCCGCGCCGAGGGCGTCCAGATCGAAGGCCTCTGCCTGGCAGGCCTCGGCGATCGGGCCGACGGCGCTGTCGGGAATCACGCCGCAGCGTGCTTCGGCGCGCGCGAGCGCGGCCTCGAAGTCGAGCATGCCCTGCAGCCGTGCGCGGTCATCGAACAGGGTGTCGATGTCGGGATCGCCGAACAGGGGGGCGAGCAGGCGGGAAGTCATCGATACGGGTCTTTGGTGTGAGGCTTGATGGGATTATGGTGGGCTGATGGCAGGAAGGATGACGTCAAGCCGCCGTTGCCGTTGCCGTTGCCGTTGCATTAGCTGTTGCTGTTGCTGTTGCTGTTGCACTTCGCTTTTTGTCTGAGCCGTAAAGCGAGCCGAGCATCGCAGGAAGACGGGGCCGAAGAGTCGCCCTGTTTGAGCGAAGCGAGTTTGGGCGACGTGCCCCGTCTTCCGAGAAGCGCAGGGGACCGCCGCGTAGCGGCGGCTCGCGTCCCGGCGAGAAGCGGTTTTGCTTCCTTTTGACAAGACAAAAGGAAGTCGCGCCGCAGGCGCGAAAGCCTTGCACTTGGCGCGCCGCAGGCGCGTTGCCTTTGCTGTGGTTCTGCATGGTGAAACTTGTATTGAATATGCAAGCAATACTTGCATGTTCTGCCGACGCCTCTTAAGAGCAAAGCTTTCGCACGGCTTCGCCGCGCGAGCTACTTTTGTCTTGTCAAAAGTAGCCAAAACCGCTTCTCGCCGGGACGCACGCCGACGCTGCGCGTCGGTCCCCTGCGCTCCTCGCGAAGCAGGGCACGGCGCCCAAACTCGCTTCGCTCAAACAGGGCGCCTCTTCGGCCCTGCTTCACTGCGGTGCTCGGCGTGCTTTACGGCTCAGACAGAAGAGCAAAAGCGCAACAGCAACGGCGGAACGGCAACAGCGGAACGGCAACAGCGGAACGGCAACAGCGGAACAGCAACAGCGGAACAGCAACAGCAACAGCAACAGCCAATGCGCAACAGCGGCGCTCAGTAGCTGAAGAACACCGTCTCGCGCTCGCCCTGCATCTTCACATCCCACGCGTACTGCCCCGGCGCCGTCTGCCGCGCGATCAGCGTCTCGCGGCGCGCTTCCGGCACCAGCGCCAGGATGCCGTCCTCGCCATTGCTGGGCTCGTCGGAGAAGTAGATGCGCGTCGGCGCCGCCTTGAGCAGGCCGCGCATGAACACCAGCGCCACCAGGTGCGGCGCCTGCGCGACACCCTTCAGGCCCGGCACGCGGCCCGGCTTGATGGTGCTGAAGGAGAAGCGCCCCTGCGCGTCGGTCGGCACGCGGCCCCAGCCATGGAACGCCGGGTCGTGCGCGTCGCGGCGCGGGTCCTCGGCGTGGTCGTAGATGCCGTCGGCATCGGTCTGCCACAGCTCCAGCACCGCATCGCTGACCGGCGTACCCAGGCCGTCGTAGACCGTGCCGGTGATGGTGATGCGTTCGCCCTTGGCCTCGGGCGGGGCGATCTGCGTGTGGTACAGCGGCTCCAGCCCCAGACGGTAGTAGGGGCCGACGGTCTGCCACGGGGTCGATTGAAGGCTCATGCGTTACTCCCAGACGGTCTGCTTGCGGCCGCGCAGCACGATGTCGAAGCGATAGCCCAGCGCGTACTCGTTCTGCGTGGTCTCCCAGTCGAAGGCCGAGACCATGCGCGCCTTGGCCTGCGGGTCCGGCACGCAGTTGTAGATCGGGTCGAAGGCCAGCAGCGGATCGCCCGGGAAGTACATCTGCGTGACCAGGCGCTGGCCGATGCCCGCGCCATGCAGCGAGAAATGGATATGCGCCGGGCGCCAGGCGTTGTAGTGGTTGCGCCACGGATAGGCGCCGGGCTTGACCGTCTTGAAGCGGTAGTGGCCGTGCGCGTCGGTCAGCACCTGGCCGGTGCCCTTGAAGTTGGGGTCCAGCGGCGCGTCGTGCTGGTCGCCGGCGTGCAGGTAGCGGCCGGCGGCATTGCACTGCCAGACCTCGACCACGGTGTTGCGCACCGGCTTGCCGTTCTCGTCCAGCACGCGGCCGGAGACGATGATGCGCTCGCCCAGCGGCTCGCCCGCAAAGCCCGCGGTCAGGTCGGCCGCATGCTCGCCCAGGGTGAGGCGGTCCAGCGTGGGCCCGGTGACCTCCGAGAGCGTCACCGGAATGGCGATGGGGTCGCTGCCCACGCCGCGCAGCACCGTGGAGGCGTAGGGCGGGTGGATGTAGGGCGGTTGCGAGCCGGGGTATGGCTTGCGGTAGCCGGAAAGGGGGGAATCGCGCATCGCGGGCTCCGTTGGCTGGGCGACACCGAGGCGCCGCTATTGCTTCATGTAGAGCGGAGCTTGCTCCGCTGCTGTTGCTGTTGCTGTTGCTTCACGCGAAAGACGTGCAGGTGTTCAGCTCTTTGGGAAGGCCCCAGCGGAGCAAGCTCCGCTCTACAGGACAGAACGATCCTCGGTCCACTCAAACCCGCTCGATCGCCAGCGCCACGCCCTGGCCCACGCCGATGCACATGGTCGCAAGTCCGCGGCGGCCGCCGCTGGCCTCGAGCTGACGCAGCAGGGTCAGGGTGATGCGCGCACCGCTCATGCCCAGCGGATGGCCCAGGGCGATCGCCCCGCCGTTGGCATTGACGTGGGCGGCATCGTCGGCCACGCCGAGTTCGCTCAGGCAGGCCAGGCCCTGGGCGGCGAAGGCCTCGTTGAGTTCGATCGCATCGAAGTCGCCGATGGACAGGCCCAGGCGCGCCATCAGCCTGCGCGTGGCCGGCACCGGGCCCATGCCCATGTAGGCCGGCTCCACGCCGGCGCTGGCGAAGCCCAGCACCCGTGCGCGCGGCGTCAGGCCCAGCGCCTGCACCTGCTCGGCGCTGGCCAGCAGCAGCGCGGCGGCGCCGTCGTTGATGCCCGAGGCGTTGCCGGCGGTGACCGTGCCGGGCTGGCGGAAGATCGGCTTGAGCTTGGCCAGGCCCTCGAGCGTGGTGTCGGCGCGCGGATGCTCGTCCACGCCGACCTCGATGGTCTCGCCGCGCTTCCTGCCCGGGACGGTGACCGGCGTGATCTCGCCCTCGAAGAAGCCGGCGGCCTGCGCGGCGGCGGTGCGCTGCTGGCTGCGCAGGGCGAAGGCGTCCTGGTCCTCGCGCGAGATGCCGTAGCGCGCGGCCACGTTCTCGGCGGTCTCGCCCATCAGGTCCACGCCATAAAGCTGCTTCATCTTCGGGTTGACGAAGCGCCAGCCCATGGTGGTGTCTTCGATCTGCTGGTTGCGGGCGAAGGCGCTCTCGGCCTTGCCCATCACCCACGGCGCGCGCGACATCGACTCCACGCCGCCGGCGATGGCCAGGCCCAGCTCGCCGGCGCGGATGCCGCGTGCGACCGTGCCGATGGCATCCAGGCCCGAACCGCACAGGCGGTTGACCGTGCTGCCCGGCACGCTGACCGGCAGGCCGGCCAGCAGCAGGCTCATGCGCGCCACGTTGCGGTTGTCCTCGCCGGCCTGGTTGGCGCAGCCCAGGTAGACGTCCTCGATCGCGGCCGGATCGAGGTCGGGGTGGCGCGCCAGCAGCGCCGCCAGCGGCACCGCGCCCAGGTCGTCGGCGCGCACGCCGCTCAGGATGCCGCCATAGCGGCCCACGGGCGTGCGGATGCCATCGACGATGAAGACTTCACTCATGCGCTTGCTCCGTTCAGTGCGCCAGGGTCAGGCCGGTCAGGCGCTGCAGTTCCTCGATGGACAGGCCATCGACCAGCTCGACCACGCGCGCCCCGTCGGGGCCGAGGTCGAACACGCCCAGGTCGCTGTAGACCCGGCTGACGCAGCGCAGGCCGGTCAGCGGATAGCTGCATTCGGCGACCAGCTTGCTCTCGCCGGTCTTGGTCAGCAGATCCATCATCACGTAGGTCTGCTTGGCGCCGATGGCCAGGTCCATCGCACCGCCGACGGCGGGGATGGCGTCGGGCGCGCCGGTGCTCCAGTTGGCCAGGTCGCCATGCTGGGACACCTGGAAGGCGCCCAGCACGCAGATGTCCAGGTGGCCGCCGCGCATCATCGCGAACGAATCGGCGTGGTGGAAATAGCAGCCGCCGGTCAGCAGCGTCACCGGCTGCTTGCCGGCGTTGATCAGGTCCGGATCCTCCTGGCCCGGCGCGGGCGCCGGGCCCATGCCGAGCAGGCCGTTCTCGCTCTGCAGGAAGATCTCCTTGTCCGCCGGCAGGTAGTTGGCCACCTGGGTGGGCAGGCCGATGCCCAGGTTCACGTAGGCGCCCTCGGGGATGTCGCGCGCCACGCGCGCGGCCATCTGTTCGCGGGTCATGCGCTGATAGCCGCTCATGCGCGGGCCTCCGCGTGGCCGACCGCGACCACGCGCTGGACGAAGATGCCGGGGGTGACGACGGCTTCGGGATCGAGCCCGCCGAGTTCGACCACCTCGTGGACCTGGGCGATGGTGCACTTGGCCGCCATGGCCATCAGCGGGCCGAAGTTGCGCGCTGTCTTGCGGTACACCAGGTTGCCCCAGCGATCGCCGCGGTGCGCCTTGATCAGCGCCACGTCGGCATGGATCGGGTACTCGAGCACGTAGTGCCTGCCGTCGATCTCGCGGGTTTCCTTGCCGGCGGCCAGCTCGGTGCTGTAGCCGGTCGGGGTGAAGATGGCGCCCAGCCCGTTGCCGGCGGCGTGGATGCGCGCGGCCAGGTTGCCCTGCGGCACCAGCTCCAGCTCGATCTCGCCGGCGCGATAGGCCGCATCGAAATGCTGCGAGTCGCTCTGCCGCGGGAACGAGCACACGATCCTGCGCACGCGCTTGTGCTTGATCAGCGCCGCCAGGCCGGTCTCGCCGTTGCCGGCGTTGTTGTTGACGATGGTCAGCTCGCGCGCGCCGTGTTCGATCAGCGCCTCGATCAGCGCATCGGGCATGCCGGCCGTGCCGAAGCCGCCGATCATCACCGTGGCGCCGTCGCGGATGTCGGCCACCGCCGCCGCGCACGAGGGCAGGGTCTTGTCGATCATGGCGTCACCGCGCCGCCGCCGGCCGCGCGCGCTTGGGCAATCAGGGACATCGAAGTCGCATCCTCTCGCTTGGACAGTCCGCGCGCGCAAGCCGCGCGGGCCGTCAAGGTGGACCGCGCGAAAAATCGCGTCAATCCGAATATCGGTTTTAAGTTCGTTATTCGCACAAACTGGACCAAAGTCGAATGCTTGGGCGCGGCCGGCCTGCACGCATCCGCGCCGGCCCTCAGCGCGCCGGCTGCAGGCGCATCGTCAGCACCGCGGCGATGGCCACCAGCAGCGGCAGGGCCAGCACGTAGTACAGGTTGGCCGGCTGCCAGCCGGCGTCGACCAACACACCGACGGTCATCGGCGAGAGGATCGCCCCGACGCGGCCGATGCCGATCGCCCAGCCCAGGCCGGTGGTGCGCACGGTCGGCTCGAACACGATCGGCGCCACCGCGTACAGGCCGGCCATCGAGCCGAACAGTGCCGCGCCGATCACGAAGGCCACCGGGAAGGCCATCTGCAGCTGCGTGCCCAGCGAGGCGAACACCACCATGCCCAGCGCGGCGATCAGGAAGCTGACGGCGGTCAGTCGCGGCAGGGCCAAGCGCGCCGCCAGCCAGCCGAACAAGGCCCCGCCGATGATGCCGCCCAGGTTCAGCAGCACCCCGCCGGTGACGCCCTGCTCGGCCGACAGCCCGGCCTGCACCAGCAGCTTGGGCGTCCAGCTCAGCACGAAGTAGAAGGCGAACATGTGCATGAAGAAGCCCAGCGCGATCAGCACGCTGTTGCGGCGCAGGCGCGGGGTGAACAGCGCCGCGTAGCCCGCCTTCTCCGGCGCCGGCGGCACCGGCGGCAGCGCGTCCAGCTTCGGGGCGCGCATGCGCGCCAGCAGCGCGTTGAGCCGGGCCAGCGCGTCGGGCGGGCGCCGGCTGAGCAGGAAGTCCAGCGACTCGGGCAGTAGCGCCAGCACCACCGGAATGCACAGCAGCGAGGCCAACGCGCCGAAGAAGAACGCCGCGTGCCAGCCCCAGCGCTCCAGCAGCACCGTGGCGATCAGCCCGCCCAGCGTGGCGCCGATGGGATAGCCGGTGGCCTGCAGCGCCACCGCGGTGCTGCGCCACTTGGGGCTGGCGTACTCGGCGGTGATCACGCCCACGCCGGCGAGCATGCCGCCGATGCCCAGGCCGGTGAACACGCGCAGCCCGGCCAGCTGCCAGGCATTGCGCGCCAGGCCGGACAGCGCCATGCCCACGGTCAGGATCACCAGGCACCACAGGATCATCGCGCGCCGGCCGTAGCGGTCGGCCAGCGGCGCCAGCACCAGCGAGCCGGCGGCCATGCCGACCAGGCCGGCGCTGAGCATCAGCCCGAGCTCCTTGCCGCTCAGGCCCCAGTCGGCCGACACGTGCGGCGCGGCGAAGGCCATCACCATCACATCGAAGCCATCGAGCATGTTGAGCAATACGCAGATGGCGATGGCCAGCCACTGGAACGGGCTCATCGACTGCAGCGTGAGCGGGGCGTTGGGGGCTGTGGCGTGGGCCATGGCGACTCCTTCAATCGGACTGGCCGACGCGGCGCCGATAGCGCAGCGCTCGCGTCGAGGACGACCTTGCTCGCACACGGGCGCGCATCGCCGCCGCATGCGGCGGTCACGGGCGCCGTGGGCAGCGTTACTGCGGCTTCTTGGTGGCGTTGTCGAGCGTGGTCAGGATCCCGCGCAGCGTGCCGACCTCGATCTGGCCCGGCGCCGAGGCGGTGCCGATCATGCCGAAGGTCATGGCCTGGCCGAAGGTCTCGCCGGACAGGCGCGAGACCACGCCCACCGGGCCCATCGACATGGTCAGCAGCGGCCGGTCGCTGCTCTGGCGCAGCTGCCAGGTGGCATCGAGCAGCTTGAGCACATCGCCGGGGTTCTGCGGCATCACCGCGATCTTCAGCACGTCCGCGCCGAGGGCCTGCTGCTGGCGCAACCGGGCGACGATCTCAGCCGTGTCCGGCGTGGCGTGGAAGTCGTGGTTGGACATCACCACGTAGGCGCCCGCCGCGTGCGCGGCGGCGACGATGGCCTCAACCACCGCGCGGTCGCGGAACATCTCCACGTCGTACAGGTCGGCGGCATGGGCCTTGATCAGCGCGGCGTAGAGCTTGCCGTAGTCGGCATCGGCGATCGCGGTGGCGCCGCCCTCGGCCTTGGTGCGGAAGGTCAGGATCACCGGCTTGCCGCCCGCGGCCGCGGCGATCTGCGGGGCCAGCTTGACCAGCGCCTTGGCGTCGCTGGCGATGTCCAGGTAGTCGATGCGCCACTCAACCACGTCGGTGTCGGCATTGGCGCCGATGCGCTGGGCCTGGGCCAGCTGCTCGGCCGCGGTCTTGCCGGTGATCGGCACGATGGTCTTCGGCGCGCCCTGGCCGATCTGCACGCCCTTGACGGCGATGGTGCGGACGGCGGGCGGGGTGGACGCGTTGGTCATGTCGGCGGCATTGGCGGCGGTGGCGGCGCCGGCCATCAGGGCGAGGGCCAGCAGCATGCGGGCGGCTAGGGTAGTACGGCGGAGCTTCATCTCAAGTCCCTCCCGGGAGCGATGGCGTGCGATGCGGCGTCTTTTTAGAAGGTGATCTTGGCCTGCAGGCCAACGGCCAAGGCGTTGTCGGTCTGGGCGTAGGAGAAGGTGCCGGGGTTGGTGATGTACTGCACATCCGGGCGCAGCATCAGCCACGGATTGACCTGGAAGCTGTAGGACAGCTCGTACAGCTCCTCGGCACCGGTGAGCGCGAACAGCGGCGAATCGGCCGGCACGCCGGCGGTGGTCAGCGCGGCGCGGCGCGCATCAAGTAGACGGTGGTTGATGTCCGAGCCGACGTAGCCCAGCGCGATGCGGTCCTTGCTGCGCGCGCCCACGCCCTGCCATACCCCGCCGATGGCGTACCAGCGCTTGAGCTGGGCGGTGTCGCTGTCGGAGACCATGTACTCGGCGAAGGCGTTCAGGCCGATGCTCGCGTCGCTGCCCGGCGTGTAGAGCTTCTGCTCGGCCAGCACGTAGGCGCCGTCGCGGCCGGTGACGCTGCTGGTGTCCAGGCCCTTCTTGGGCACGCGCGAGGAGTCGTAATAGCCGCCGAACTTGTACACGCCCGGATACAGCGTGCCGGCGCCCGGCTTCCAGGTCAGCTCGACCGGGAACAGCGAGCCGGTGGTGCCCTCGACGAAGGGCCGGAAGGCGTTGCGCTCGATGTTGCCGCCCAGGTTGGGATTGACCTGGAACCAGCCGGCGCGCAGGTTCACCGAGGACGTCAGCTGCTCGGCGAACTCGCCGCCCCAGCGCGCTGTCGGGTAGTTGTACCAGCCGCTGTTGCCGCTCATGGCCAGCGGATGCGCGCAGAAGGCGGCGTTGACGAAGCTGGTGCCGGCGCTGAGCAGGCCGAACTGGTTGCCCATCGCGTAGAAGCCCAGCTTGAAGTACGAGCGGCCGGCGTTGAAGGTCTGGTCGTAGCTGAGCTCGGACAGGCGCGTGTACTGGCCGCCGTAGGCTTCCTGGATCGGGAAGCGGTTGCCCACCAGGTCGGCCGAGGTGCTGCGGCCGCGGCGGTCGTTGAGGGTGAAGCGGAAGGTGCCGCCGTCCCAGCCGGCCAGCTTGCCCATGTCCAGATCGAAGCCCACGCGCACCTGCTGCGCGTAGCGCGCGCCGGTGTCCAGGCCGCCATCGACCACGCCCATCGCCTCGCCGACGTAGTCGCCGCGCAGGCTGATGCCCTTGTCCACCAGCGCGGCGCGCTCGCCGTTCCAGCCGCCGGTCATGGTGGTCGCATCGAAGCGGTCCTGCGCCTGGGCCAGCAGCGGCGTGGCCAGCAGGGCGAACGCCAGCGGCGTCAGGGCGCGGGGGAAGGGGCGGGAGACGTACGACATGGGGGATTACCTGTGAATGCGAAGGAATTACGGGTGCGGCGGTCGGGCAGGGGCCTCAGCGCGCCACGGCGCGCGGCGCGGACAGGGGCGAGGTGGCCCCGTCCACGGCGGTCACGGTCGCCGTGACGCCGGCGACGTCGGCCGTGGCCGGCACGGCGAAGGAGAAGCGCGCCTGGCCCTGGGCGTCGGTGGTCACCAGGGCATCGCCCAGGTAGCGGGCCGCCTCGGTGTCGCTGGCGCGCGGGTTGCCGAAGACTTCCACGCGCTGGACGGTGTTGGCCGTGCCGCGCAGCTGGCCCTGGATCTGCAGGGTGGCGCCGCTGCGGCGGGCCTGTTCGACCACCGGCACGGCCAGGTCGTCGTTGGGCGCGGGCTGGCAGTGGTCGGTGACGCGCGCGCTGCAGATCTTGGCCAGCTTGGCGGGGTCGCTCTCCACGCCGCCGCCGCGCGAGCCGACGAAGTCGGCATGCTCCAGCCCCGGTACGCCGAACACGATCGCCCCGCGCGCCTGGCCCGGCACGCAGGCGCCGCCGGCCTGGCAGCGCTCGATCTTCAGCCCGTTGCCGAAGATCGCGTTGCCGGTGATCCGGTTGGGCCGCGAGACCGGCTGCGGGCGCAGCGCCACGCCGATGCCGTTGCCGGTGATGGTGTTGCCGTCGACCACGTTGTCGCGGCCGGTCAGGTTGACGCCGATGGAATTGCCGGTGAAGGTGTTGGCGGCGATGGTGTTGCGGTTGCCCCAGTTGATCTGCAGGCCGTCGGAGTAGTCCTCGAAGCGGTTACGCAGCACCAGGTTGTCGTTGCCCCACAGGATCTCGATGCCCTGGGAGGGCTCGGGGTTGGCGTCGGTGGAGCGGAACAGGTTGTCGGCCACCAGGTTCCAGGCCGCGCCGCGGGTCAGCTCCAGGCCATCGCCGTTGTCGATGAATTCGTTGCGCACCACGCGGTTGTGCACGGTGGTCGTGGGCGTGGACTGGCCGTTGCCGTCGTCGCCGGTCAGCATCACCCCGGCGCCGCCCTTGTTGGCGACGATGCGGTTGTCGTGCAGCCAGTTGTCGTGGCTGCGGTTGATCAGCACGCCGATGCAGAAGTTGCGCACTTCCAGCCCGGCCAGCTCGACCCCTTGCGTGTCGCGCAGGACCAGGCCCGGCAGGGTCGTGGTGCGCACATTGGTGCCGTACTGGCCCGGCACCGCGCCCGGGCAGGCCTGGGTGCCGGTGCCGGTGACATAGGCGGCGCCGTCGATGGCTACGTACTGGCCGGACTGCGCGAAGGGCAGGCCGACGATGGCCACCGGGCCCTTGATCTCCGGCAGCGGCGCGCGCGGCTTGATCACATAGGGCGCGGCGCCGACCGCGGCGATCTCGATCCGATAGGTACCCGGGGCGGCGTTGGCGGTGGTGATGGCCCAGCGCAGCGAGCCCGGGGCCTCGTCATCGTCGTAGCGGTCCACCTTCAGTACCTGGCGCGGGGCCGGATCGGGCTCGGCCTGATGGCCGGCGGCCAGCAGCGGCAGGCAGGCCAGCAGGCCGCTGGCGACAAGGAGGACGGGGCGCATCTGGATCTCCGGCGGTACAGGGGTGTCTGCGCGGGCCGCGCAGCATGCCGCAAGGGCGGGGTGCGCGTGATGCCGCGGCAACGGCCGCCGTCGATCCGGCACCCGCGAGGACAGGTGCACACGCTAGTTTTATCGCAGTGCAGCATTCAAGTTCGATATTCGCTTGATGGTGCGAATATCGGACTATTGGGCTACTACCTTGGTCCAATGGCTGGGCCTCGCGCGCAAGGAATTTTCTCCCGGTGAGGGCGGTGGTGCGTGCTGGGCTTCGGATGGGCAGCGGGCCGGCGGGCGGCGGCCGCTTGTCCCTCAATCAGGGCATCCTGCCCTGATTCGGGCGCTCGGCCTCCTGCCTCGCTAGGCGCGGCCCCCGCCCGCTGGCCCGCTGCCTAGCGCGTCAGGTCGCGGGGCTTCGGTTTGTGCGGTCGTCGAGCCCTTGGTCCCTTCGCCTATGGCGAAAGAGATGGGGCGGGGCGCGATCGGTGACGGGATGGCTTCGACTTGAGGCCCCCTCCCTTGCGCGCAGCGCAGGGGAGGGATGTGGAGGGGTCGGGGCTTTCCCGGTCAAGCCACAGAAGCGAAGAGCAAAAGCACCCCACCCCGGCCCTCCCCTTCGCCTGCGGCGAAAGGGAGGGGTAGAGCGCTTGCTCAATGGCTTCGTTGAAAGGAGTCCTGATCTGCACGCTCGCGGAGCCTCGACCCGGCCGGGCGCGCGGAGAGCGGGCCATGGATGGCCCGCGGCGGCGAGTCCGCCAGGGATGGCGGACCGAGCCGAGGAGCCGTGCCCGGCCGGGTCGAGGCTGGCTGGCGAAGCCCGTGCGCCGGCTTCGCTCTGATGCCATCACCTGATTCGTATCCCCACACTGCGACGAGAACAAAAAACGCCGCCAGGCAGAGCCGGGCGGCGTCGCGAGGTGAAGCGTCGTGCGGGCTAGTAGCGCGCGTCGAAGGCGAAGATCGGCTTGCGCTGCTGCCACTGGCCGCGGGTGAAGTCCGGGAAGTCCAGCGTCTGGAAGCCCTGCGCGATGGACTGCTCGGACAGCGGGGTGATCGCGCTCCAGGTCACCGCATCGAAGATGTCGATCGGCATCGGCGCCTGGGCCTTGAGCGCCTCGACGAAGGCGTGCATGACGAACCAGTCCATGCCGCCATGGCCCGCCCCGGCGGCATCGCCGGCGTACTGCTTCCACAGCGGATGCTCGTACTGGTCCTGGTAGGCCTTGAAGTCCTCCCACTCGTGCGGCGGGCTGCGGCCCTCGATATGGACGCCGTGGTTGAGGTCCATCCACAGCCCCTTGGTGCCCTGCACGCGGAAGCCCAGCGAGTACGGGCGCGGCAGCGAGGTATCGTGCTGCAGCAGGATGGTCTCGCCGTTGGCGCAGGCCAGGGTGGTGGTGACCACATCGCCCAGCTTGAAGGTGACCTTGGTGCTGGGGTGCGTGGTGCCGCCGCTCTTCTCCACCGTGTAGTCGTGCAGGCCGCGCGCCTTGGTGGCGAAGGCATTGATGCGGGTGAAGCGGTTGCCGCGGTTGATGCCGGTGTACATCGCGCACGGGCCGATGCCGTGGCTGGGGTAGAGATCGCCATTGCGCTCGACCGAATGCTCGGTGCGCCAGCGCGCCTCCGACCAGCCCTTCGGCCCGAACTCCACGCCGCTGTCGTAGGGGTGGGCGGGATTGCCGTCGTTGAACTTCACCCCGCGCAGGTCGTGCTGGTAGCCGCCCTGCAGGTGGATCAGCTCGCCGAACAGGCCGGCGCGCACCATCTGCAGGGCCGCCATCACATCGCGCCGGTAGCACACGTTCTCCAGCAGCATGTACGGCGTGCCGGTGCGCAGCTGGGTCTCAAGCACGTCCCAGTGGTCCTGCAGGGTGATGCCGGCGACCACCTCGCAGCCCACCGCCACCTTGGCCTGCATCGCGCCGATGGCCATCGGCGCGTGCCATTCCCACGGCGTGGCGATGATGACGCCGTCCAGCCCGCGCGTCTCAAGCAGGCGCTTCCACGCGTTCACGTCGCCGTCGGCGCCATACAGCTTCGGCGCCGGCTTGCCGGCCTTGGCGACCATCGCCTGGGCTTGCCTAAGCATGATCGGCTCGATGTCGCACAGCGCCACCACGTCCACATCGTCGCGGCGCAGCAGCTCGGTCAGATGCACCTGGCCGCGCATGCCGGTGCCGATCACGCCCATGCGCAGGCGCCGGCTGCGCGCCCAGGCGGGGGTGGGCGACAACAGGCTGGTGGCCGCCAGCAGGCCGCCTGCGGCGATGAAGTCTCTGCGGTTCATGGGTGGAAGATCTCCTCATTGGAATGCGATGGGCCGGCGCTGCGCGCCGGCGCGTTGGAACGGTGTCGCGTGTTGCCTGGTGCTTGGCTCCTCCCTTCGCCGTAGGCGAAGGGGAGGTGGGGAGGGGCGCTCTACCATCATGCGCGCGGAGCCAACCCCCTCCCAGCCTCCCCCTGCTTCGCAAGGGGAGGAGCCAGACGCCGCCCTCGTACGGTCAGAACTTGTATCCCGCCTGCAGGCTGACCACCCGCCCATAGATGCTGGCGTAATCGCTGGAGTCGCCCAGGAAGCTGTTGGGATCGTAGAAGGGCTTGCGGTCGAACAGGTTCTTCAGCGTCAGGCCCACGTTCCAGTGCGCGTCCGGGCGCCAGGCGACGCTGAGGTTGGCCGTCCACCACGACGGCGCGCCGTCGCACTTGCTCTTCTCCAGCGGCAGGTAGCCGGCGGTGCAGGTATCGGCATTGTTGTCCTGAGCGTCGATGCGGTCCCAGCCCCACTTGGTGCCGTCGGTGTAGTTGAAGAACAGGCTGGTGGTGAACGCCTGGTAGGTCCAGTCGGCGTTGAGCGTGGCGCGCAGGCGTGGGTTGTTGTAGTAGCCCACGGTATTGCCGTAGTACCAGCGGTACTCCTCGTCGATGTAGCTCTCGCTGCGGCGCGCGATAGTGGCGGCCAGGCCCAGGTTCAACTTGCCCCAGGCCCCGAGCGAGAACTGGCTGCGCGCATCGATGTCGAAGCCGTCGATCAGCGTCTTGCCTTGGTTCTTGTACTGGCCCACCACGGCGGACACGTTGCCCACGCTGTAGCCGGGCAGCGTGCCGGGGCAGGCCACGCCCGCGCTCGGGTCGGCGCACATGGCCGCCAGCTGCGCCAGGTTGGCGCGGTCTGCGTCGGTGATCGGCGAGCGGGTCAGCGACAGGATGTCGGTCTGCTTGCTGTAGTCCGGCGCGACGATCTCGTTGCGGCGATAGACGAACCAGTAGTCGGCCGACACCGACAGCCAGCGCACCGGCTCGAACACGAAGCCCAGCGTGGCGATCTTGGCCTTCTCCGGCTGCAGGTTCTTGTTGGGCTGGGTCATGCGCGCCACGGTGCGGCTGCAGTCGCTGTTGAGCAGCGCATTGCCCAGGTCCACATCGCCGGCGCGCCGCGACTGCAGCAGCAGGTTGGCGATCGCGTTGGTCTCGGCGCAGCGTGTCTCGTCGCGGTAGCCGCCGAGCTGGGCGAACACGCCGCCGGTGCCGGCCTCGGCCAGGCTGGGGGCGCGGAAGCCCTCGGAGTAGGTGCCGCGCAGCATCAGCTGCGGCAGCGCCTGGTACTTCAGGCCGATCTTCGGCGCCAGGTTGGTGTCGAAGTTGGGGTACTTGTCCGCCCGCAACGCCGCGTCCAATTCCAGCTTCTCGGTCAGCGGGGCCACGGTCTCGGCGAACAGCGCATAGGTGTTGCGCGCCCCGTCGAACCACGAGCCGCCCTGCTGGGTGATCAGGCCATTGGCCGCGTCCGGGTTGCCCGGCGTGTAGAAGGTCTCGCGGGTGGCGTTGAAGCCGAACGCCGCGCGCATCTCGCCGGCCGGCAGCTGCGCGATCGGCCCTTCGATCTTGCCGTCCAGGGTGTGCAGGCGCGTCCAGGACTGGATGTCGAAGGTCGGGAACGCCTCGCGGATCAGCGCCGCGTTGGCCTCACTGATCTCACCGAACCTGTACGCCGGATGGTCGGAGATGATCACCCGCCCGGTGCCCGGATCCACGGTGAACGGGCCGAAGGCCTTCTCGAAGCCCTTCAGGTTGACGTTGACGGTCTGGTAGGTGACCGAGTGGCTGCCGGCGGTGGCGAAGGCCGTCTCCCAGTTCCATTGCCCCCACTGGCCGCGCAGGCCGGTGACCACGCGATAGCTCTTGTCGGTATTGCGCTGGCCGAAGTAGTCATCGCCTGCGTCCTGCAGCAGGTACTGCAGGCCGACCACGCCGCCCATCATCGCCTTCAGCGCCGGGCTGGCGTGGTTGTACTCGTTGTTCGGTCCCAGATACGGATACAGGAACTGGTTGACCGTGGTGCCGGTATTGCGCGAGAACCAGCTGGTCGGATTGCCGGTGGTGGTGTTGAACGCGCGCGGCGTGCCGCCGTTGGCGCGCAGGTCGATGTCGGTGTAGGTGCCCTCGGCGAAGGCCTCGGTGGTGTCGCCGACCAGAAAGTGGCTGTTGAGGTAGACCGTGGTGCGCTCGGACTGCGCGCCGCCGTCGATCTCGTTGTTCATCCAGGTCTGCCAGATGCAGCGCGGGCCGGCGGCCTCGGTGGTGAGCACGTTGTTGCAGCCGGGCGCGGCCTCCTGCACGCGCGCGCCGGTGACCGGGTCGAAGGCGAAGTAGCTGCCCGGATTGAACTCGCCGGGCTTGCTGCCGGTGCCCAGGCGCAGGTTCTTGAGGTAATTGGGATTGTTGACGTAGTACTGCGCCGGGCGCTTGTCGTAGACATCGCTCAGCGGGATCGCGTCGCGCTTGTAGTAGTTGACCGAGCCGTAGACGTTGTAGCGGTCGCGGTCCAGGTCGCCGAAGCCGCCGGTGATGCTGGCCTGGTGCTCGCCGTAGGAGTCGATGCGCGAGGAGCGGTCGGTGGTCAGGTTGATCTCGGCGCCCTGGTAGTCGCGCTTGGTGATCACGTTGATCACGCCGGCGATCGCGTCGGTGCCGTACACGGCCGAGGCACCGTCGGTGAGCACTTCCATGCGTTCGATCGCCGCGGCGGGAATCGCATCGATGTTGACGAACTGGGTCTGGAAGCCGGCCGGCGCGCCGTAATAGGACAGGCGGCGACCGTTGAGCAGCACCAGCGTGCCCTGCGCGCCCAGGCCGCGCAGGTTGGCCTGCGAGGCGCCGTCGGAGCCTGAGAACAGCGAGCGGAAGTCCTGCTGCGCCGGCCGCGCCGCCGGCAGGTTGTCGAGCACCTGCAGCAGCGTGCGCGCGCCCATGTTCTCGATTTCCTGCTTGCTGATGACCTGCACCGGCGAGGCGGTTTCCACATCGGTGCGCTTGATGTTGGAACCGGTGACCTGGATGCGGGCCAGGTCGGTGGCCTGCTGGTCCTTGGCCTGCTCGCCGTCCTGGTCGGTGGTGTCCTGGGCGGCGGCGGGCAGGGCGAGGGCCAGCAGCACGCTGGCCAGGGCCAGCGACAGCGGGGAACGGGAGCGGGGGCGGAACGGGCGTGCGGGCAACATCGAGGGTCTCTCCTGGCAGATAACGGCGCTTGGGTGGCGGTGCGCCGGACAAAGCGATCCCAGGGCCGCGGCCTTGCGGCTGCGGCTGGAAGGGCGGGGCAGAGCGGTGTTACGCGGGGGTCATGGGCGCAGGACGCTGGCGGTGTCGCCCTCCTGGCCGATCAGCACGGCATTGGCCCAGTCGGCGCAGACCTGGGACGGTGAGGCGCCGGTCGCACCGGTGGTGCGCAGGCTCAGGGTCGACAGGCCGCGGATGTCCAGCTCGGGCTTGACCACGCCCGGCGCCTGGACCAGCCCGCTGTCGTAGAGCAGGCGGCCGTCGCCGAACACCTGGAACTGCAGCCCACCGGCCTGGCGACAGGCATCGTCGATGCCCAGGTCGGCGCGCAGCAGGCGCCACTGGCCCTTGAGCGCCAGGTCGATGCGGCTGTCGGGGCCCACGCCCAGCCCGCGGCGGAACAGCAGGCCGTTCATGCGCAGCTCGCCGCCGCGCAGCGCGCGGTCGGGCATGACCCGGCCGGCCAGCGCCGCCGGCAGCGGCAGCTCGGACAGGAAGCGCTGCTGGGCGGGGCGCTCTGGTTCGACGTGTTCGAGGATATGGAAGGTGGACAGGGTGATCGGCCCGACATCGCGCGGCTGCAGCGCATCGATGGCGCGCGCGCCACCACCACCCTGGGCGGCCAGCACCATCGGATCGGTGGCCGAGGCGCCGTCGCCCTCCGGGTTCTGCACGCTGAGCACGCGGAAGCGCAGCAGGCGCCCGGCGTGGGCGGGGAAGTCGATGCGCTGGGTGCCCTGCGCCAGCTTGAGCGTGCCGCGCGCGACCGGTGCGCCCCACTCGCCGTTGCTGTCGGCCAGGTAGACCTCGTAGTCGCGCACCTGGCCGTGCTTCCAGTTGGCATCGTTGCGGGGGGCCAGTTCGATGCCGTCGATCAGCTTGCGCTCGCCGAAGCCGACCACCCACTCGTGCGCGCCGGTGCGCACGGCCTGGTTGCGCACGGTGCGGAACCAGGTGCCGGGGTCGTCGTCGAAGGCGTTCTCCAGCGGCTGCCCGGGCTCCTCGGCCGGTCGGTTGACGACGAGCAGGCTGTCGGCGGGCAGTGCGCGGCCCAGCTCCGGCGCGGCCGAGTAGGCGTCGTCGGCCAGCGCGGGCGCGACGGGGAAGTCCAGCTCCAGCGCCAGCGGCGTGCGGATATCCACCGTCGCGGTGCGCACGTGCAGCGTGCCGCGACGCTCGCCGGCGTCGAAGGACCAGCCTTCGGTCGCGCGCTCCAGCGCGGCGGCATCGGCCACTTGCGGCAGCGCGCGGCCGTCCAGCCGCACGGCGCGCGGCGCCTGCCGGCTGGACACGCGCAAGGCGTAGCGGCGCTGCGCCAGCTGGCCCTGGTACTGGCCCTGCACCGCGCCGATCTCCACCCGCACCGGGCCAGCGCCCTGCTCCGGAGCGTGCACGACGACGTCCTGCGTGCTCGATTCGCCCTGCTGGTAGCGGCGCGTGCTGCCGTCGTCCTCGTACAGCGTGTACTGCGAGTCGCCCTGCGGATACAGGTCGAAGGTCACCTCGTCCAGCGGCTTCTGCCCGTCGAACAGCATCTCCGGATACATCGGCACGATCGCCCCGGCACGCACGAACACCGGCAACGTGGCTAGATCGACCTGGCGGTCCAGCTGCCGCCCCTGCGCGCCGGCCTGCACGCGGCGGCCGTCCCAGTAGTCGATCCAGGTGCCGGCCGGCAGGTGGATGTCGCGGCGCCAGCCGCGGCTGGCGGCCTGGCTGCGGTAGACCGGCGCGATCAGCAGGTCGCGGCCGAGCAGGAACTGGTGCTTGTAGGTCTCATCGTGCGCATGCGGGTCGCCGGGGAAGTCCCACATCAGCCCGCGCACCGGCGGCGCGCCGGTCTGCGCCGCCTCGTGCACCAGCCCGTACATGTACGGCGTCAGGCGCATCTTCAGCTTGAGCGCGGCGCGGTTGATGCTGCGATAGGGTTCGTCGAACCACCAGGGGTGCTTGCGGTCGTTGGACGACCAGCCGGACATGCCCATCAGCACCGGCGTGAACGCCTTCCACTGCAGGTCGCGGGTGTAGGTCTCGGCGCTGCCGCCGAAGATCCCGTCCACATCGCCGGTGGCGTAGGCCAGCCCCGACAGCCCCGAGCCGATCAGCGTGGGGATATGCCAGGCGATGTAGTCCCAGCTGCCGCTCTGGTCGCCCGTCCAGGCCACCGCATAGCGCTGGATGCCGGCCCAGCCCATCACCGTCCACAGGAACGGGCGCGAGTCGGAATTGTCCAGGATGCCGTCGTAGGCCGCGCGGTTGGCATCCATGGCGAACTGGTAGCCCTTGCCGGTCCAGGCCACGTCCAGCTTCTGCACCCGGCTGCCGGCGGTGCCGACCTCCCAGGCGATCTTGTCCACGCCGTTCTCGGTCCACAGACCGGTCTTGAAGCCGTACTTGGCCAGCCCCTGCACGACCTGTGGTAGCTGGGTATAGCCGCAGCCGTAGCCGTCGTTGGGCAGGATCCAGCCGCCGGGCATGTCGTGCGCGCGGTACTGGCGCGCTACCGTGTCGATCACGTCGGGCGTGGTGCCGGTGGGGCCGTCGTGCCAGCCGTCGGGCACGGTGCCGGGCTTCTTGGCGTTGTCGCCATCGTTGTAGCAATCGGCATCGCCGTAGGACAGCGCCCAGCGCGCCAGCAGGGTGGGCCGGCCGGTGAGCCGGGTGTAGCGCTCCACCAGCTGCGGCAGGCCGGCGCCGACGAAGTAATAGGCGTCGAAGCGGTCCTCGCGATGCAGCAGCGTGGCCTGGTCGGGCTGGCGCAGGTCGTAGTCGCCGTCGCGCCAGGTGTTGCGCAACATGCCCCAGCCGCGGTCGCTGAGCAGCATCGGCGCCGGGCTGGGCCGGTCGCCGTCTTCCCAGCCGCCGGAGTAGGAGATCTCCAGCTCGCGGCCCTTGAACTGGTAGCGCCCGTTCTGCTGGCCGCCGCCGTAGAAGCCTTCGTCCGGCTGCGAGGACAGCACCTGCACGCTGCGGTCCTGGTCCAGGTCGAGCGGCTGCAGCTCCTGCCACAGCGCCACCGCCCGGCCCTGGTCCAGCCGCTCCAGGCGCAGGCGCAAGGGCGCGCGCTGCACGTGCAGCACCAGCGCATCGGTGCGCACGCGCAGCTCCTGGGCGTCTTCCTCCAGGCGCGCCTGCGCGGCGGTGGCCGGCTGCGGCAGCACGATCGGCGTCGCCTTGTCGCCGGCGCCGGTGAGCTTGCCGTCGCGCCCGGCCTGCACGCGCACGATGTCGGCGGCGACCACCTCGATGCGCATCACCCCGCCGTTGTCGGTGCGCAGCAGCCAGGCGTGCTCGCCCTGCGCGCTGACCGACCGCACGTTGCCGATCGACATGGCCCCGGCCGCACCGGAGGCCAGCAGCAGCGCTGACAGGAGGGTGGCACGCAGCGGCGATCGCGGGGCTCGGACTTGCACCTGGAAGGCTCCGTTTGCCGGTTCGACCGACGTGCGAATTGCAGTTCGTCGCCGACTGTACGGCAGTATTTCGAAAGGTGTCAACGAAATGAAAGGCAAAAGCAACTAATCGCGTGCTGAAAAGAAAGATTGGCCGGCGGGATTGTTTCGCTTTGCTGGCGCCTCCCGCGTTGAGCCGCCCGTGGCTGGCTCGATTGATGCGCTGGAGCAGCGACGGCCTGCCCACAGCGCGGTGCATGCAATGGCGAACCTTTTCATTTTCTTTCGTTATTTGACATTTCGAAAGGAAGACGGGATGTTGCGCCGGCCCAACTGGATGCTTGCATGGACCTGATTCCGCTTTCCGATGCCCCCGCCTGGCAGCGCTTGGGAGGCGCGCACACGGCGGCCGAAATCGCCCAGCAGCCGGCGCTGTGGGACGCGCTGGCCCGGACCCTCGCCCAGACCTGGCCGCAGCTGCAGGCCTTCCTGGGCGATGCGCTGACCGACCCGCGGCAGCGCGTGCTGTTCACCGGCGCCGGTAGCTCGGGCTTCATCGCCGAGATGGTGGCCGACACGATCAACGCGCAGTGGCCGGCCGAGGTGCGGGCCCTGCACACCACCAACCTGCTGACCCATCCGGCGCTGTACCTGCAGCGCGACCGGCCGACCCTGCTGGTGTCCTTCGGCCGCAGCGGGTCCAGCCCGGAGAGCGTGGCGGCGGTCGAACTGGTGCGCGCCAGCGTGGACCAGGCGCGCTTCCTCGACATCACCTGCAACGCCCAGGGCGAACTGGCGCGGCGCGGCGCCGGGCGGGCCGACACCTTCACCCTGCTGATGCCTCCGGACAGCTGCGATCAGGCCTTCGCCATGACCAGCAGCCTGACCTGCATGCTGCTGGCGGCGCTGGCGGTGTTCGACCGCGGCGATGTGGACACGCGCGGCGCGCGCCTGCATCAGGTGGCCGCGCTGGCGCGCCAGGGCCTGGCGCGGTGGGACGCGCCGGTGGCGGCGCTGGCCGCGCGCCCGTTCGAGCGGGTGATCTATCTGGCCAGCGGGCCGCTGGAGGCACTGGCGCGCGAGGCCGCGCTGAAGGTGCTCGAACTCTCCGCCGGGCGCGTGCTGGCGCTGGCCAATACGCCGCTGGGCTTCCGCCACGGCCCCAAGTCCACGCTGGATGCGCGCACCCTGGTGATCGTGCTGCGCAGCGTGCAGCCGCTGGCGCGTCGCTACGAGCAGGACCTGCTGGCCGAACTGCGCCGCGACGGCGTGGCCGGCCAGGTGCTGGCGATCGGCCCGCACGCCGACATCGGGGCCGACGACGACTTCACCCTGACCGTGCCGGCGACCACGCCGGCGCTGGACGATGCGTGGCTGGCGCCGGTGTGGCTGGGCCTGGCCCAGCTCTACGCGCTGCGGCGCTCGGCGGCGCTGGGGCTGACCCCGGACAATCCCTTCCCCGACGGCACCGTCAACCGCGTCGTGCAGGGCGTCACCATCCACCATGGCTGACGCATCGCCCGCCTGCTACGGCATCGACATCGGCGGCACCAAGATCGAACTGGTGGCCTGCGATGCGGCCGCGCAGGTGCGCTGGCGCCAGCGCGTGGCCACGCCGCAGGGCGACTACGCCGGCTTCCTCGCTGCGGTCGCCGCGCTGGTGGCGCAGGCCGACGCCGGGCTGGGCCAGGCGACCAGCGCCATCGGCATCGCCCTGCCGGGCGTGCGCGAGCGCGGCAGCGGCCGCCAGCTCAGCGCCAACGTGCCGGCGCTGACCGGACAGACCGTCGCCGCCGACCTGCGCGCGCGGCTGGCGCGGCCACTGGCCTTCGGCAACGACCTGCAGTGCTTCGCCCTGTCCGAGGCCCACGGCGGCGCCGCGCAGGGCTATCCGAGCATGTTCGGCGCCATCCTCGGCACCGGCGCGGGCGGCGGCTACTGCGTGGACGGACGGCTGATCACCGGCTTCAACGGCCTGGCCGGCGAATGGGGCCACTGGAGCGTGCCCGGCCATCTGCTGCAGCGCCATGGCCTGCCGCTGCTGCCCTGCGGCTGCGGCCTGCAGGGCTGCGTGGAGCGCTATGTCTCCGGCAGCGGCCTGGCCGCGCTGGAACGCCACCTGGGCGGTACCGCGCCCGACGCGGCCGCGGTGATCGCGCTGGCCGAGGCGGGCGATGCGCGTGCCCGCCAGGCGCTGGAGATCCATCGCGATCTGCTCGGCCACAGCCTGGCCGCGCTGGTGCTGGCCCTGGATCCGCACGTGATTGTGCTGGGCGGCGGGCTGTCGCAATACGCACCGCTGTATGCGCAGCTGCCCGATGCGGTGGCCGCGCACCTGTTCGCCGGCGCGCAGGTTCCGCCGATCGTGCCGCCGCACTTCGGCGACGCCGGCGGCGCGCGCGGCGCGGCCCTGCTTGCCTGCCAGCCGGGCCTGTCCTCGAGTCCCCAGGAGCACGCCATGTCCTCGTCGCAGTCCTCGCTTCCCGGTCGTGGCGTCGGCGACGCGTCCGGCTAAGCTGCCGAACCCTCCCGGCACCCCGCGATGGCCACGCGCAACACCCGCTCCCGCCGCCAGCAGATCCTGCAGACCCTGATCGAGCAGGGCGGCGTGCAGGTGGGCGCGCTGGTCGAGCGCTTCGGCGTCTCGGCGGTGACCATCCGCGCCGACCTCAACCACTTCCAGGCCCAGGGCCTGGCCACGCGCACCCATGGCGGCGCCAGCCTGGTGCGCACGCCGCCGCAGGAGCGCGACATCCATGAGAAGGACACGCTCAACCTGCCGCTGAAGGATTCCATCGGCCTGCGCGCCGCGCAGCTGGTCAGGCCCGGCGACAACATCATCATCGACTCCGGCTCGACCACCATGACCCTGGCGCGCCACCTGCACGGCCATCGCGACGTGTCGGTGATGACCAACGGCCTGAACATCGCCTGGGAACTGGCCACCGCGCCCGGCGTCAACGTGCTGCTCTCCGGCGGCCAGCTGCGCAAGCAGTCGCTGTCGCTGCAGGGCAACCAGGCCGAGCTGAGCCTCAACGCCTACAGCTTCGACACCCTGTTCCTCGGCGTGGACGGCCTGGACCTGCAGTTCGGCCTGACCACCCACGACGCCTCCGAGGCCCGCCTCAACCAGCGCATGGTCGAACACGCCCGCCGCGTGGTCGTGCTGACCGACGCCTCCAAGTTCGGCAAGGTCAGCCTGCACCGCATCGCCAAGCTGGAGCAGGTGCAGACCATCATCACCGACGCCGGCATCGACGCCGCCACGCGGGAGGGGCTGCAGCGCATGGGGGTTGAGGTGATCATTGCGGAGCCTGCTGGGTGAGGATGTTGTGGTAGTGGACTCACTATCGAATGCTTTTCTGAGCTGCCTGCGCGGCAGCGAACAAGGCCGAGCGCGCGGTCTTCGACTGCGGCTTTCTGAGCTGACTATGCGGCAGCGAAAGACGAGGTGGACGTCTGGGCCGTTCTGAGCTGCCTACGCGGCAGCGAACGATGGCGTAGAGCAGGGCAACCGGGCACTGCCTTTCTGAGCTGCTACGCGGCAGCGAACTCCCGTGCGTCCCCATGGGACGCGGGCGGGGCTTTCTGAGCTGCCTACGCGGCAGCGAACGTGACAGGCCCAGCAACATGCGCAGCCCGATCTTTCTGAGCTGCCTACGCGGCAGCGAACACGGACAGCGCCCGCGGCCGATGACTGTGCCTTTTCTGAGCTGCCTACGCAGCAGCGAACCTGGAGATCGGCCACATCACGTGGGGCCTGAATTTCTGAGCTGCCTACACGGCAGCGAACATTGCCGAGGCCGCAGAGGCCGACCAGCCGGATTTCTGAGCTGCCTACGCAGCAGCGAACGCGGCTGAGCTGCTCGGGCAGCACCTGCGTGTTTTCTGAGCTGCCTACGCGGCAGCGAACGTCGAGATTGACTGTCCGAGCGCGGCACATCATTTCTGAGCTGCCTACGCGGCAGCGAACCGCTGCACGCCAGGCACCACGACCTGACCAGTTTTCTGAGCTGCCTACGCGGCAGCGAACCGCATAGTGGTCAGCTTGTAGCGATCGCGGTATTTCTGAGCTGCCTACGCGGCAGCGAACAATTCGACCCTGGTCTGCGAGTACGACTGGGCTTTCTGAGCTGCCTACGCGGCAGCGAACCCCGCCGATCAGATCGACGGCACCTCGCGCCATTTCTGAGCTGCCTACGCGGCAGCGAACCAGTTCAGCGGACCAATTTTCCTTCTGGTTGATTTCTGAGCTGCCTACGCGGCAGCGAACGTCAACGTCGTGGTGGTCAACTACAAGGACCCTTTCTGAGCTGCCTACGCGGCAGCGAACGCCAGGGTGGCGGCACGGTGGCGCGGCGGAAGTTTCTGAGCTGCCTACGCGGCAGCGAACCCTGCGCCGCCTGGCGATCCACCAGTTCGATTTTTCTGAGCTGCCTACGCGGCAGCGAACGCACGAGCACGCTGTCCCAGGTGGCGCTGATCTTTCTGAGCTGCCTACGCGGCAGCGAACCAGAAATCACTCACGCGCTGGCCTGTCAGGTATTTCTGAGCTGCCTACGCGGCAGCGAACCAGTCCGGGGCGGACCTCCGGCGCCAGGCGATTTTCTGAGCTGCCTACGCGGCAGCGAACACGGCGTCGAGGTCGGTAGCACCACGCTCACGCTTCTGAGCTGCCTACGCGGCAGCGAACATACGGCGGCTCCTTTTCCTGAGCGAGGATCATTTCTGAGCTGCCTACGCGGCAGCGAACAGTAGGGCAGGGTACGCGCGGCGGTCGCAGGATTTCTGAGCTGCCTACGCGGCAGCGAACCGAGGCCTGTTGGCGCGCTACGCCGAGCGGGATTTCTGAGCTGCCTACGCGGCAGCGAACCGAGCCCTCGGTTTTCGCTGGCACGACCCACATTTCTGAGCTGCCTACGCGGCAGCGAACGCTGCCCGCAGTAGCGGCATGCTTTCGGCTTATTTCTGAGCTGCCTACGCGGCAGCGAACTTGCGACCGCCGTTGTAGTCCCATCCGTAGGTTTTCTGAGCTGCCTACGCGGCAGCGAACCCGGCCGACGTCCGGACCTGGTGGCAGGTGCTTTTCTGAGCTGCCTACGCGGCAGCGAACGCCGGGGTCGATGAGGACGTGGCCCGCTGCAATTTCTGAGCTGCCTACGCGGCAGCGAACGGGCGAGGTCCTTTTTTTCGCACTTTCAAGAATTTCTGAGCTGCCTACGCGGCAGCGAACTTGCGCCAGGCGCTTGGACGCGATCCGGATCTTTTCTGAGCTGCCTACGCGGCAGCGAACGGCGTCGAAGCCCTCCTGCGCGCATTCCGCGATTTCTGAGCTGCCTACGCGGCAGCGAACGCTACGAACGTCGGCACGATCGAGTCGATCGTTTTCTGAGCTGCCTACGCGGCAGCGAACCCAGACGGCGCCGCGTATGACCGCCTCTACCTTTTCTGAGCTGCCTACGCGGCAGCGAACGCTGGCGCTGGTATTCGAGGCAGCGGTTACGCTTTCTGAGCTGCCTACGCGGCAGCGAACACGCCCGAGCTCACCGAGCTGGCCACCCGAACTTTCTGAGCTGCCTACGCGGCAGCGAACGTTGACCATCGGCCGGCCGTTGAGCCCTTCCATTTCTGAGCTGCCTACGCGGCAGCGAACAGGCGTCGGACATCGATTTTCTCCTGTAGGTGTTTCTGAGCTGCCTACGCGGCAGCGAACCGCCTGACGCGCCCATTCCTCGCTGAATTCCTTTTCTGAGCTGCCTACGCGGCAGCGAACGGCGGCGACCAGGGCGTCGCCGTGCCCCTGGTTTTCTGAGCTGCCTACGCGGCAGCGAACCAGAAGCGGCAGATGACCGCGCACCTGCAGGTTTTCTGAGCTGCCTACGCGGCAGCGAACTCGGAGGTGTAGCGCAGCTGCGCGCTCATCTTTTTCTGAGCTGCCTACGCGGCAGCGAACAATATTCCACGCTTGCTCGTGCCCACACGCTTTTTTCTGAGCTGCCTACGCGGCAGCGAACACCGCGCTCAAGCCGAAGACGTCGATCGCGCATTTCTGAGCTGCCTACGCGGCAGCGAACCAAGTCGCCGCAGCCCTGGAAGTTCCGGCACTTTTCTGAGCTGCCTACGCGGCAGCGAACCCGTAGGACGTGCATTCCGCATCTGCGACCGATTTCTGAGCTGCCTACGCGGCAGCGAACCGGACGTTGAGGGCAGAGATGATCTGCTCAGGTTTCTGAGCTGCCTACGCGGCAGCGAACATGGCTCTGGGAATCCCTGCGCGAGGCGCTGCCTTTCTGAGCTGCCTACGCGGCAGCGAACACGTTACTGCAGCGGCAGATCGTTCTGGTTCGTTTCTGAGCTGCCTACGCGGCAGCGAACGGCATTCAGCTGACGGCCGGCGCTGCAGTGGTTTTCTGAGCTGCCTACGCGGCAGCGAACAGGAACGGGACATGACGACGACTGATCTGTTCTTTCTGAGCTGCCTACGCGGCAGCGAACCGGAACAGGCGCACGCCCTCGGTGTGCTCGCTTTTCTGAGCTGCCTACGCGGCAGCGAACGCGGTCGCACATGGGGCAGGGGATCGCCTCCATTTCTGAGCTGCCTACGCGGCAGCGAACAACGTGTTCGTGGTCAAGCGCGTGGACCACCATTTCTGAGCTGCCTACGCGGCAGCGAACGCCAGCAGCATCGCGGCGCGCACGATCGGGGTTTTCTGAGCTGCCTACGCGGCAGCGAACCTTCGGGTACAACAACAGCACGCCCCGTGTCTTTTCTGAGCTGCCTACGCGGCAGCGAACCATCACCGGTAGGCCTCAGGGCAGGGCCGTGTTTTCTGAGCTGCCTACGCGGCAGCGAACGGCTGGTGGCCATGTAGAGGTCGCGCACCTGCTTTCTGATCTTCCTACGCGGCAGCGAACTGGCGCGCGGACGTGAAGGCTGCGGCCGAGGCTTTCTGAGCTGCCTACGCGGCAGCGAACTTTCAGTTGCAGGTCCAGCAGCTTCTCGAATTTTTCTGAGCTGCCTACGCGGCAGCGAACTGCAAGGACGGCAGGATCACGAATGGCTTAGCTTTCTGAGCTGCCTACGCGGCAGCGAACGCGCGCGGCCACGTCCGACGAGTCGCGCGAATTTTCTGAGCTGTCTACGCGGCAGCGAACTGGCTTGGCGCCACGATCTGCAACCAGGCAGATTTCTGAGCTGCCTACGCGACAGCGAACCGGCACCTCGGCCGCGGCGCATTGGTCGCGCATTTCTGAGCTGCCTACGCGGCAGCGAACGCAGCCCATGGTCTGGTTCCACCACATGCCCATTTCTGAGCTGCCTACGCGGCAGCGAACGATCAGCAGGCGGCCTACGTGGCCTCGATCCATTTCTGAGCTGCCTACGCGGCAGCGAACACGGCATAGGGGAAGTCGATGCCGTCCAGGAATTTCTGAGCTGCCTACGCGGCAGCGAACCCATTCCCCACCTCCCCGGCCTGGGCGGCGATTTTCTGAGCTGCCTACGCGGCAGCGAACAGATAACGCTTCTTTTCTTGGGCCCGCATCGGTTTCTGAGCTGCCTACGCGGCAGCGAACGCAAAGGCTTTGCCGATGCCCGCGTCCGACAATTTCTGAGCTGCCTACGCGGCAGCGAACTGGATGGCGTCCAGGC
Organism: Pseudoxanthomonas winnipegensis; assembly: GCF_030322905.1. Taxonomy (NCBI): domain Bacteria; kingdom Pseudomonadati; phylum Pseudomonadota; class Gammaproteobacteria; order Lysobacterales; family Lysobacteraceae; genus Pseudoxanthomonas; species Pseudoxanthomonas winnipegensis. The sequence continues at coordinate 349,715 of NZ_CP095475.1, forward strand.
GGAAGGCCAGGCGGGTTTTCTGAGCTGCCTACGCGGCAGCGAACGGTGGCCAGGTGGCTGTGCACACCGGCATGCATTTCTGAGCTGCCTACGCGGCAGCGAACCCATCCAGCGCAACACCCCGCCGGACAAGGACTTTCTGAGCTGCCTACGCGGCAGCGAACGACGAGATAGGGCGTCCCGCGCGGCGTGCTGCTTTCTGAGCTGCCTACGCGGCAGCGAACGATGAGGGCGTGGCCCGCTGCATGGTCGATGATTTCTGAGCTGCCTACGCGGCAGCGAACCCCAGCCCAGCCGGAACAAAGGCCAGCGCTCCTTTCTGAGCTGCCTACGCGGCAGCGAACGGTCAGCGGCGCCGTCTCGATTGGCTGCCACTTTTCTGAGCTGTCTACGCGGCAGCGAACGAGATGGGCCTGGCCGAGCCGCTGGGACTGGCTTTCTGAGCTGCCTACGCGGCAGCGAACGTTGGACCTGTTCGGCGCTGCTGAGCGCACCTTTTCTGAGCTGCCTACGCGGCAGCGAACTGGAGATGATCACGCAGCCTCCCGCTCTTTCGTTTCTGAGCTGCCTACGCGGCAGCGAACTGTCCAGGTAGGACACACGCCAAGTGCCGTCCTTTCTGAGCTGCCTACGCGGCAGCGAACAAGGCGTGGGCCTCGCCCGCGCTTACTTTCCATTTCTGAGCTGCCTACGCGGCAGCGAACTGGCCAAAAGCTTCGTCCCCGCAGGTAGGCCGTTTCTGAGCTGCCTACGCGGCAGCGAACTGGCCAAGGCGGAGGGGGACGCGGCCGCTGACTTTCTGAGCTGCCTACGCGGAAGCGAACGGCGCGCAGGCGCTATCGACGACCCTCGGAACTTTCTGAGCTGCCTACGCGGCAGCGAACGTGGTATCGCTTCGAGGGCGTCAAGCTACGCTTTTTCTGAGCTGCCTACGCGGCAGCGAACTAGATACGTGCTTCCCTAAATCATTGAATCCCAAAAGGATAGGTGCGGAAAGGCCACGGCCCCCGTTTCTAGTGGGTCGTGGCCAAGTGCTTGATTGTCAAAGCGCCTCCGCCTGTCGCGGAGAAAAGGGTCAGAACCAGGGCACGGTGACGCTGCTGCTCAGGCCGTGGCTGTTGAAGGGGCCGAGCACTGGTTGCTCGCACAGTGGTCCGCGGGCAAGGAACAGGCAGAATGGCTGGGCGGTGCTGCTGCTGCGCAGATGAACATAGGGCAGGTCGGGTTGCCGTTGGACACTTTCGGGAATTGCATGCGCCGCCTGCTCGGCGGTCTCGCCCTTGCGCTGAATGCGGCGGCGGCGCAGGCGGTCGACGCTGGTCTTGAACTGCCGTCGCTGCAGGGTGCGGTGCTCAGCATGCTGGGGCGCGGGCGCCAGTTCGCCGATACGAACGTGGTCACGCATGCCACCCAGCCAGGCGGTGTCCATCAATCCGCGCAAGGCTTCGGCCGTCCCATGCAGGCGCAGAACGGGCCCCAGCGCCCGCGGGTTGAGGCTGTAGTGGGGAAAGCTGACGCCGATGTCGTCGCGACGGTGCCGGACCAGGGCCAGATGCAGGCGGCCGTACAGCGCGCCCAGCAGCTGCGCCGGCCCGGTCTCCGGGTCGGGCAGCACGCGCAGGTCGATGAAGTGCGTGGTCATGGCCTCAACCCGCCTCGCCGAAGACGCCGCCGCGCACCAGCGTGGCGATCACGAAGTGCTGCTGCTCGACCGGCGGGACCTTGTCCTTGAGCACCCAGGCATCCAGCAAGGTATAGAAGTCCTGCTTCTCCTTGGGCTGCCGGTACGCCTTGCCCTGGGTCGTGACCGAGCCATACGGCTCCACGGCGATGGCGCCGTTCTCATCGGCGCCCGGATACCAGGTGTCGATGGTGCGCAGGGCGTTGCCGATCTTCTGCGAGTGGATGGCGGCCGCGGCGTCCTTGTCGTCTCCGATCTTGTACAAGGTCTTGCTCTTGTCGCCGCGCCCGCGGTCGAGGATCAGCTCCTGCGAAGGAAACACCTCCTGGCCATGACCCAGGCGGACGAAGGCGGTGACGCGCAACAGCGCGTGGGCCGTACCGGCAAGGCCGGCTTCGATCACCGCGGCCAGCGCGCTCACGGATGCGGCCTGCGCCGGCGGCGGCGCCAGCGTCGGCATGGCATGGGCCAGCGCATCGAAGCGCCACTCGGCGACCGGAAGTCCGTCCTGCAGATGGGCCACGTGGACCTCGGCCTGCTCGGCGCCGATGCGATTGCGCCAGAGGAAACGCCCGTTGGCGAGGTTGGCGGCGTAGCGTCGTGCCAGCTCGCCCAGGCCGTGTTCGCGGACGTAGCCGGCCACGGTGTCCAGCAGCTTGCGGCGGTAGCCGGCGTCGTTGCAGGCGGACGGGTCGCCAACGCCGCTGAGGATGCGCAGGGTGAACTGCACCTTCAGCGTGTCGGCATCGGCGGGCAGCGCGGCCACGTCCACGGTCTGCAGGTTGGGATTCTGGATGGCCGCGTCCAGCTTGGCCGGATCCTGACCGTTGGTCTTGAGGCGGTTGGAGATGGTGCCGCGCACGGATTTCTCGCGAACCAGGACCGGCTGCCAGTCGGCGTCGTCGTCGCGCTGGTCCCAGGGGCCGGCGAAGAGCAGGGCATCGGACGGGTCGAGCTTGCGCTCGAAGGCGAGGACGGAGGCGGTCTTGAGAGCTTCGGTTGCCATGATGGAATTCCTTGTCGTGATGGGCATCAAGCGGAGAGTGGATCGGCCGTGGAGCCGGCAGGGCGGTAGTCGTTGCGGCACCGGTACAGACCGTCGTCGGGGCGGCTGTCGGCATACCAGAGCAGGTGGTGCGGGGCCTGCAGGCGGTGGGTGCCGATCCACTCGCCCAGCGAGTACAGGCTTTCGACGAAGCGGAACGGCGTGGCGGCATCGCGGGCGTGGGTCACGCTGCCCGCAGCGTGCACCGGGCCGAGCGCGCCGTAGCCCACCGGGATCGGGACGATCCAGCCACTGCCCTTCCCGCGGTCACTGACCCAGCGGCCCTTGCCGCGGTCCGCCACGGGCTCGTGGCGCCAATGGAGGCGCGAGAAGGACAGCCACGCCTCCAGGCGCGTGGTCTCGGGCGCCGCCGCGCGCCTGTCCCAGCTGCGCGCGGCGAGCAGGTCGTCGCGTGCGACCAGTGCCGAGCCGGGCAGCAGCCGCAGGCAGACCTCGCGGAACGACTTGCGCCGATCCTCCTCGCTGCCGGTAAGGTCGGCCAGCCAGGGACGCTGGCGCCACGCCATGGGATGAGCGGGCGCCAGCACGCTGCCGCCGGCTACACGCATGCCGGCCAGCAGATCGGCGATGCGCGAGACATCGTGCGCCTGCGTCTGCACGTCCCAGTACTCTGCATGGACCGCCAGGACCAGACTGAGGTCGAGGTGGATGCGGCCCTCCTCGACGATGGCGGCGGTGCTGCCGTCCTTGTCCACCGGGTTGCGGGTCAGGCGGAAGGATTTGACGAAGCCGCCCTCGGTCACCTGTTCCTGCCAGCCGTGGCTGACCACGCCGACGGCGTTGAACTCCAGCGCCAGCCCTGCCTGGCGTGCCTTGCGCTCCAGTGCCCACATCAGGCCCAGGAAGGCCGTCATGGAGGGAAAACCGTGGGTCAGCGGGCTGGAGATGGCATTGGCGTTCTGCACGCGCACGTGCGGCAGCACCAGCAGATGGGTAAAGCGGGGCAGGGCGCTCATGCCGCACCCCGGTTGGCGCGGCGCTGCATGGGCACCGGCCAGGCGACATCGAGGACCGCCTGCCTGGCCCAATGGCGCATCTCCGGCTCGTTAAGCCCGGCCAAGGCGTCGCCGCCGCGCTTGCGTAGCTGGCCGTTGAGCCACAGTCCGAAGCGGGTCGCCAGCTCGTCGGGCCAGTCGCCCCAGTCGTAGTTGCGACGGAAGGCTTCGTCCTGCGTGGTCCACTCCGGATGCTGCGGATCGTGGCGGATGTCCAGGTCGTACCGTCCCGGGTCGAGCCATAGCTGCTCGCAGTCGGGCAGCTGGCATTCCGCCTCGCGCGACCAGCCCGGCGCGTAGCCGCCGCGGATCGTCGCGCCGAACATGCCCAGTTCGTCGGCGATCGCCTGGGCCAAGGTGTCGCGCTGCTCGCGGGTGTCCGCCACCGGGTCGGGATTGGCCTTGAGGAAGTCGGCCAGCGCATACACCAGCTCGCGCACCCCGCCGAACCGGAGCAGCTCATCGAAGGCGGACTCGCGCTTGAACAGGTTGCTGCCGCGCGGCGCCCACGCCGGCGGCGGCAAGGACGGCAGCAGGTAGTTCACGCCGCCGCGCTCGCTGTTGAGCTGGGAGATGTTCTGCGGCTTGGTGCCGCCCAGCTTGCGCACGACCAGGCCGCGATAGTCGTGATAGACGGCCTCCGACGGCGCGCCCGCGCGGAAGGCCTTGCGCGCGGCCGTATTGGCCTCGCCGAAGCGCGCGTCCTGGATCTCGGCATGCACCGCATGTGCCAGCGTGCTGGAGAACATGGGCTGCAGCAGGTGATAGCCGCCATCGTCCAGGGGATCGTCGCCGACCAGCCAGTAGACCTGCTTGGCCATCGGGTGCGAGGCCGGCCGCTGGTCCTCGCGCACCAGCGCGGCGAAGGCCTGCATCCAGCCCGCCGCCTGCGCGGCGTCGTCGGATAGGGCGGCCAGCAGATCGGCGTCGCCGGCCTGCATCCAGTCCAGCAGGCGCCGGTCTTCGACTTCGACCTTGAGGAACTTGAACACGTCCAGCGCCGCAGCGTTGCCGACCACGTCCTCGGCATAGTCCTCGCCCAGCACATGGCTGCCTATCTCGGCGTGCGCCGGCAGGCCGCCCGGCGCAACGTGCAGGCTGCTGCCGCGCGCGTCCGGATGGGTGGCCTTGAGCACGTGGGTGACCGCCTGGATCTGCCCCACCCGGCGCGCGGCATCGGCGAGCCAGGTGGCGTAGTCGTACTTGGACGCGGCCCCGGCTGCGTCCTCCTGTCCCTTCAGCTTGGCCGCGCGGCGGGTCTCGATGAAGGCGCCGATGGCCTGGCGAAAGCGCCCGGCCCGAGAAATGGGGTGTAGCTCGTCAGTCATATGAGTCCTTTCATAGGCCCCGTCCGGGGCATGCCTGTAGAATCCCTGCGGCAGCTAGCCGCAGGGAGTGTTGGAGGGCTTAGCCCTCAGATGCGTATTGTTTTGAAGCGTCGATAGAGCACTTCTTGCATCCCCTTACACGGCTAACCTTTCGTGTGTAGGCCCGGGCTCCAATCCGGCTGGCTGTTCTGCCCCAGCGCCGCGCCAACGGCGCTGGGGCACCTAGTACAGAGGATGCCATCGACTGATCGGTATGTAAACCAGTGTTTAATTATTTAAATTTGATAAATAGGGTATTGTTCGCTGCCGTGTAGGTAGCTCAGAAGAGTGTGTAGTTCTTTAAAGCTTGCTGCCGCACAGGCAGTTCTTTCCTCCGGGGGTGACTACAATGCAATCATTGCAGTCACCCCCGGAGGGTCTCCTCATGGCCACCATGACCATCCGCAACCTCGACGACGATTTGAAGGCGCGCTTGCGCCTGCGCGCGGCACGGCACGGGCATTCGATGGAGGAGGAGGCGCGCAGCATCCTGCGCGCCGTGCTGACGACTCCAGGCGGGGATGATTCGGGCGCCGCGCTGTATGCGGCGATTCGTGCGCGGGTCGAACCGTTGGGCGGCATCGAACTCGAACTGCCGCCGCGCGAGCAAATGCGTGCGCCGCCGGATTTCGGCGGTACCGAATCCGCGGAGTGATCATCCTCGACACCAATGTGCTGTCCGAGTGGCAGCGCCCCTTGCCGGATGCCCGGGCCGTGGCGTGGCTGAAGCAGCAAATGCGCTCGGACCTGTTCACCACTGCCATCACGCGAGGCGAGATGCTCTACGGCGCTCGCCTGCTCCCGGAAGGTCGGCGTCGCACCCTCCTGCTGCAGGAGATCGAGGCGATCTTCTCGCAGGACATGGCCGGCCATGTCCTGCCTTACGATGCGGCCGCGGCCGATGCGTTCGCCGAGATCGCGGTGCGGTGCCGTGCGCTGGGCCGACCTACCGGGCAGGCGGACATGATGATTGCCGGCATCGTGCGCGCGCACGGCGCGACACTGGCAACCCGCAACGTGCGGGATTTTGCGGACTGCGGCATCGCGTTGGTCGATCCCTGGCATTGAGCCGCCTCAGCGCCTGCGGGTGAAGCCCAGCCAAGGATGCCAGCGCCAGCCTTGGTCGCTGCGCGGCAGCTGCAGCATCGTGTACGCCGGTGCGATGGCGGCCAGAGGGCGGTCCAATGCCTCGGCCTGTTCGGTCAGCAATGTGGGCAATTCGAAACCGCCCCAGACGGCAATGCCCGGGGCCGGTTCCAAGGCGATCTCGTGCAGCAGCTCGCACGCCGGAACATAGGGCGACTGGCCGCTGCGCTCCAGCGCCTCCTCGACGCGATACGGAATCCATTCGTCCTCTTCCTCGCCGGGCAGGAATACCAGCGTGGCCTTGGGCTCGCGGTCGTTGCGGAAGGGCTGCTGCTGCGGCAGCACGCCGATCAGCGCCGCCTGCGGATATCGCCATGCCAGGGGCGCGTGGTCGGGTTCCGCCTCCGGCGAGGGCGGGGGTGCACGGCGCGACGAACCCGCAGGCGCAGGCGCGAGGTAGGGCCGCATGCTGGCGGCGATGCGGGCCTGCTCCAGATCGACCAGGTCGTGGCGCGGCCTCCATTCGGCCTCGGCCCGGGGGCGGATCCGCGCGATGGCATCCACGCGCCGGAAGTCCTGCGCGCGCAGCACGTCGGCCAGACGGTGCGAGGCCAGCAGGAAGCGATCGTCCGCGGTGCGCTTCTCGAATCCGGGCAGGCAGAAGGCGGGCGTTCCGCCGCCTGGCGACTCTAGTGCTTTCAGATTGGTGTCGAATACCAGGACATTCGCCGTGCGGGGCGCGAGCCGGCGGTGCCGCTGTACGCGGCCGCCCAGCTGGATCAGTGATCGCATCGAGGAGGGTTCGACGACGGCCCAGTCCGCATCCCAGTCGCGGCCCACTTCGCACACCGGCGAGGCCAGCACCACGAACAGCTGATCAGGTGCCGAATGCGCGTCGAGCGCGGCTCGTACGGAGGGCATTCGCCAGATGGCGTCCTTGTTGCGGCGATTGAACGCGGTATCGAGCATCTGCTCGATCGCCGAGCGCTGCACCAGCGGAAAGCGCGCGTGGTAAGCGCACAAGTGGATTTGCGTCCCTTCCGGCGCGCCTTGCATGTGCAGGGCGCAGGCGACATCGATCAGCGGGTCGATGTTGGCCATGCGCACGATGCCGAAGCTGACCCGCTTGCCGCTGACGGGGTCGAGGCTGGCGTGATCGGCATGCAGGCGCAGACAGGCCCGATGCAGATGGGTGGCGAAGTCGCTGCGGGTGCGTTCGCGTTGCTGCGCGACGACAGGGAGCGGAATCACTTCGGCCAGACGCAGTGGTTCGGCTTGTTCCAGCTTGCGGACGCGCTTGTCGACGAACGACCTGTGGCCCGCAGCGAACGCCGCATCGTCGCGACAGGTCTGCACATGGACGCTGAACTCGTCTGTCCACAGGCATGGCACCTCGATCAGCGTTTCATCGCGGCCGCCGTCGGCACCGCGATTGCGGCGATGGAGGCAGCGTCCGGCCCGGTAAGCCATGAACATGCCCTCCACCAGCGCCGGCGGCAGCGTCGCCGACGACAGCACCACCCGCGTGCCGAGCATGCCGGCCCAGTGCACGAGCCGCGTCAGCGCCGGCAGATCGTCGAGGTCGTAGTCGTCCAGTTCGTCCAGCACCAGGTCGGCGCTCATCAGCCGCAGCATCGGCGCGATCTGGCGCCCGGCGCGCAGGGCCTCGGTGGCGGGCGCCAGGTGGTCCACCGTGCAGACCAGCATCGGCGCGGAAAGCAGCTTGCGGATGTCGGCGTCGGCCAGGGCGCGCGACAGCAGTGGATGGTCGGCCACGTTGCCGTCGTAGAGCACGCGGCTGTCTTCCTCCAGCAGCGACTGCACCGAAGCCGAGCCACCGGCTTCGGCCTGACGCTCGTGGAATTCGAACAGCGCGCGGCTGGCCGATCCGCCGACCAGCACCGCCAGCTCGTCGTCGCCCAGGTGCAGGTCGTGGCGGTAACTGCGGCCGGTCTGCAGGGTCAGCGTGCGCAGGCCGAGCGCGTAGCTGGCGCGCAGCCCAAGCTGCGGATCCGCCAGGGCATACAGGATGCGCGCGTTGGCCAGGGTCTTGCCGCAACCAGTGGAGGCCATGTTGACCACGAAGGCACCGTGTTCGACGGCCTGCCCGCGCAGACTGGCCGCGGCGTCGAAGGCCTTGTCCTGCCAGGAGAAGCGCGGATCGGCACTGCGCTTGCGCAGGCCTCGATGCTGGGCCAGCCGTGGCAGGTGGCGTTCAAAGCCTGGCAGGGCATGGGCGATCAGGCCGGCGCTGTGGGCGACGCCGAGCAGGTGTTCAAGCAGCGACTGGTTGGCGATGCGTTCGCCGTGGAGGTTCTTTGCGGTATTGGCAAAGAGCGTCTGCCCGCTCCGTACGAAGCCTTGGCGTGCGGCGACCGGCTGGCCCGCCTTGTCCAGGCTCAGGCTGGAGTAATGGTGGTCGGCCAGCATCAAGCACAGCCGCGCCAGATGCATGACGTAGGCATTGCCGAGCCAGTCGCCGTCGCGTCGCCCGCGCAGAGCTGCGAGCCGGCGCGCCAGTCGCGCCGCCTGCGTGCGCCATCCTGCGGCGATGACGGGCAGCTCACCGGCAAGTTCCCAGTAAGGCTTCGCATCGGTACCGGGTGCGGGCCGCACCTCGTTCCAGTCGTGGGCGACCTCCGCCAACGGCGTGGTGAGCCAGGCGTGCCTGAACTCCGAGGCACGCCGCCCCAGCCGGGCCTGGGTGCCGTCCTCGTTCCGCGCGGGGATCACCGGCAGGCGATGGTGGGTGACGATCAACCAAGCCACGGCGGCCGCCAGTGGCGCGCGCGCCTGCATAGACCGGAACGGGTAGCGTTCGATGCCGGGATCGACGCCGTCCCTCAGGTAGCGGCCCGGCGCGGTCCACGAGGTCTGGTCGTACTCCGCCGCTGCCAGCCGCGCCAGCCAGCCCGCATCGTCGTCGTCGCCGACGAAGGCCTGGAACAGCCGCAGCGAGACCCACTCGTGGCGATATAGATTTTTTTCCTGCAGCTGACCGCGCAGGCGTCGCTGGAAGGCGAGGCTGGCCTTGCCCAGGTCGTGCAGCAGGGCGCCAAGCTGGGCGAGCAGGCGGATGTCCTCGGCGCTGTGCCAGTCGTTCTCGTCCTCGCCTCGCAGCACGTTGCGCACTGTGGTGTTGGTGGGCACCGCGCCCTCGGCGTTGAAACGGCGCGCATCGCCGACGATCCACAGCAGTTCGCTGTGGTCCAGGCCGCGGATCCAATGGCAGGCCACGGCGGTGTTCTTGCGTGCCGTCTTGCGCAGCAGCCGGCGCAGAGCATCCAATCCGGCCTGGGTGATCGGCGTCTGCCAGGTGCGTTCGCCGCGACGTTCGGCGAACTGGTCGAGGATGCGCCGGGTTTCGATCAGGGCGCGCTTGTCGCACTCGGACACCAGCAGGATGTTCATGCCTTGACCTGCGCGGCGATGTCCAGCGCGACCGCCTTGAGCGTGTCGATCATGAAGTCCAGCGACTCGCTGCGGGTCAGCGCCTCGATGCAGCCGCGGCGAAAGGTCTGCTCGTCATCGCCGCGCATGGCCGAGACGAAGGCCTGCGGCAGGATGCTGGCATCCTTGACCAGGTCGGCCACGTCGAACACCAGTCCGCCGCGCCGGGTCTTGCCATGCAGCACCGCCAGCCCGTGCGGCAGCCCCAGCACCCAGGCCGTGGTGGCGCCCAGCCCGTAGGCCAGATAATTGCCGTGGTCGAGGAAGCGGTTGGCCGGATCGCTGCCCGTGCCGCGCTTGGCGCGGGTGAAGTCGCCATAGCCGACCGTGTCCACCGCCAGCTTAAACAGCGCCTTGGTCAGGCGCGCTTCCTCGGTCAACAGCGCGGTGCTGTCCTGCGCGAGCTCGATCTGCCCGGCCGTGCGCGCGAGCAGCGCGTCGAGCCGAGCGGTGTCCGGCGCGAACCCGGCCTCGCGCAGCGCGCGATGCCGCCACTGTTCGCCAATGCGTCGCGCGCGCGCCTGCTGGAAGGCCTTCGCCGCCGCCAGGCGCAAGTCGTCGTTGAACCAGAACCGTACCCAGGTCTGCAGGTATTCGGTTGGCCGGTACTCGCTCTGCGGGCAGAACCAGGCCACCTCGACGTCCATCTCGTTGGCGGTGAACAGCGGCGTGCCACCACCTCCGCAGAAGCCGACCAGCACGCCGGCCTTTGCCAGTTCGCGCATCGCCGCCTGCGTGACCGAGGTGCCGGTGCCAAGCAGGATCGTGGTGGTGTTGGCGATCGGGATGTTCCAGTACAGCGATCGCTTGCCTGCGTCGGTGACGTATTCGACCCGGCCGCCGTTGACCAGGACGCGGCAATGCTGGAGGTAGTAAAGATTGGCCCGCTTGGAATGCAGGATCGTCTTCAAGTCCGACGGTGACAGGTCTTCCATGGCGACACGCCCCCAACCGGTACGCACCTGCGCACCGCCCCTGTTGGCCAGGCTGGCTCGGAGTCTACGCGTGCTGGTCGCGCAGGCTGCGACAGGTCGTGGATGCTGGCTCGTCCATCGACGAGGGTGCCGTCAGCGTCCGTGCGAAAGTCCCTGGATCCCCGCTTGCGCGGGGATGACGGACCCGGGTTGGGCGAGTGCGTGCGGATCACCCGTGTTCGGGCCGCACGCGCGCGATCACTTCCCCCGCGCCCGCGCGAACGCCGCAGCCAGCGCGTTGTCCGCCGGCGGTGCGGTGGGCTTGGGCGGCCGTGCGTTCCCGCTGCCGTGGCGCGGGCCGCCGCGCTCGTTACTCCGCGCATTGCGGTCCTCGCGCGGGCCGCTGGTGGGGGCGCCGGGGACGTCGTCCAGGCGGCGGGTCAGGGCGATGCGCTTGCGCGCCACGTCCACCTCGAGCACCTTGACCTTGACGATGTCGCCGGCCTTGACCACTTCGCGCGGGTCCTTGACGTAGGTGTCGGACAGGGCGGAGATGTGGACCAGGCCGTCCTGGTGCACGCCGATGTCCACGAACGCGCCGAAGGCGGCCACGTTGCTCACCACGCCTTCCAGGATCATGCCTTCGCGCAGGTCCTTGATGTCCTCCACGCCCTCGGCGAAGCGCGCGGCCTTGAACTCTGGGCGCGGGTCGCGGCCGGGCTTCTCCAGTTCCTTGAGGATGTCGCGCACGGTGGGCACGCCGAAGGTCTCGTCGGTCAGGCGCTCGGCCTTGAGCCCGCGCAGGAAGGCGGTGTCGCCAATGATCTGCTTGATGGTCTTGCCGTCGGCCTGGGCCAGGATGCGCTCGACCACCGGATAGGCCTCCGGGTGCACCGCCGAGGCGTCCAGCGGCTGCTCGCCGTCGTTGATGCGCAGGAAGCCGGCGCACTGCTCGAAGGTCTTCTCGCCCAGGCGCGGCACCTTCAGCAGCGCCTTGCGGGTCGGGTAGGGGCCGTGCTGGTCGCGGTAGACCACGATGTTCTCGGCCACGGCCTGGGACAGGCCCGACACGCGCGTGAGCAGCGCGGCCGAGGCGGTGTTGACGTCCACGCCGACCGCGTTGACGCAGTCCTCCACCTTCGCGTCCAGGGCACGCGCCAGGCGGAACTGGTCCACGTCGTGCTGGTACTGGCCCACGCCGATGGCCTTGGGTTCGATCTTCACCAGCTCGGCCAGCGGGTCCTGCAGGCGGCGGGCGATGGACACCGCGCCGCGCAGCGACACGTCCAGGTTGGGGAATTCCTTGGCCGCGGTTTCCGAAGCCGAGTACACCGACGCGCCGGCCTCGCTGACCACGATCTTCTGCAGCTTGGGGTTGTTGCAGGCCTTGATGACCTCGCCGGCCAGCTTGTCGGTCTCGCGGCTGGCGGTGCCGTTGCCGATGGCGATCAGCGCCACGTCGTGCTGCTGGCACAGGCGCTTGAGCGTCTGCAGCGACTGCTCCCACTGGCGCTTGGGTTCGTGCGGGTAGATGGTGTCGGTGGCCACCAGCTTGCCGGTGGCATCGACCACGGCGACCTTGCAGCCGGTGCGGATGCCCGGGTCCAGGCCGAGTACGGTCTTGGGCCCCGCCGGGGCGGCCAGCAGCAGGTCCTTGAGGTTGTCGCCGAACACCTCGATGGCCTCGCCTTCGGCCTTCTCGCGCGCCTGGTTGAACAGGTCCAGCATCAGGTGCAGGTGCAGCTTGGCGCGCCAGGTCAGGCGGCAGGCCTGCGCCAGCCAGGCGTCGGCCGGGCGGCCGCGGTGGTCGATGCCGGCCGCGCGCGCGATGCGGCCTTCGGCATAGGCGTTGCCGGCCTCGACGTCGGCGCCGGGCTCCAGGTCGAGCTGGATGAACTCCTCGCGGCGCGCGCGGAACAGGGCCAGCAGGCGATGCGAGGGGATCTTGGCCAGCGCCTCGCTGTGGTCGAAGTAGTCGCGGTACTTGGCGCCGGCGTCTTCCTTGCCTTCCACCACGCGGGCGCGGATCACGCCGTTGTCCTGCAGCCAGGTGCGCAGTTCGCCCAGCAGCGCGGCGTCCTCGCCCCAGCGCTCCATCAGGATGGCGCGCGCGCCTTCCAGCGCGGCCTTGGCGTCGGCCACGCCCTTGTCGGCATCCACGAAGCCAGCGGCGAAGTCCTCCGGTACGCGCGTGGGGTCGGCCAGCAGGCCATCGGCCAGCGGCTCCAGGCCGGCCTCGCGCGCGATCTGCGCGCGGGTGCGGCGCTTGGGCTTGTAGGGCAGGTAGAGGTCTTCCAGGCGCGACTTGCTGTCGGCGGCGAGCAGCTCGTTGCGCAGTTCGTCGGTCAGCTTGCCCTGCTCGTCGATGCTGGCCAGGATCGCGGCGCGGCGGTCTTCCAGCTCGCGCAGGTAGACCAGGCGCGTTTCCAGCGTGCGCAGCTGCGTGTCGTCCAGCCCGCCGGTGACTTCCTTGCGGTAGCGCGCGATGAACGGGACCGTGGCGCCTTCGTCCAGCAGGGCAATGGCGGCCTGCGCCTGCGCGGCCTGCGCGCCGATTTCGTCGGCGATGGTCTGGGTGATCTGGCGCGCGAGCGCCGCGGAGAGTGCTGCCATTGCGTGGTTCAACCGGGACTACAGGGCCGGCGATTGTGGCGTCCTGCGTGCGCCAGTCCAAGCGGTTGACTTTCACCGCGCATGTCCAAATTGCGGTTTGACGCGATGCCGAGCCGCTGCTAGAAGAACTAAGGGCCGTGGATCGCCGGCCGGCTCGGAAGTACCACCCATGACAGGACGTCACCATGATCCCCGATCCAGAGCAGTTGGCAGAACAGCACGCGCGCGAATTCGCAGGCCCACAGGATCGGATGCTGCGCCAGGCCGGTCGCGCGCTGGAGGCCGTCGTCCAGCAGTTGCCCGAGGCCGAGCAGATCGCCTTCGCCGACCGCTACATGGCGCGGCTGACCCAGCTGACCCTGGCGCAGTCCTCGTCCGCTCGCCCAGCCGAGGCCACGACGCGTCATACGCGTCGACCGCCGGAGGCGGCGGGATTACCGGGTGATGCGAATCCGCGACCCCGACGGCCGGGCGTCCGGCGGTGGGTGCCGGTGCTGCTGGTCGTCGTCGCGGTGATCCTGGTCCTGCTGATCCGCGGCCTCGGCGCGCGGTAGCTGCTGCCGCGCGGGCCGGGCCGCACGCCGGCTCAGGCGTGCCGGCGGTTAGGCAGGAAGGCGGCCACGATGCCCAGCAGCGGCAGGAACGAGATCACCTGGTAGACCCAGAAGATGCTGGTGTGGTCGGCCAGCACGCCCAGTACCGCCGCGCCCAGCCCGCCCATGCCGAAGGCGAAGCCGAAGAACAGCCCGGACACCGTGCCGATGCGGGTCGGCATCAGCTCCTGCGCATAGACCAGGATCGCCGAGAACGCCGAGGACAGCACGAAGCCGATGATCACCGTCAGCACCGTGGTCCAGCCCAGGCTGGCGTAGGGCAGCAGTAGCGCGAACGGCGCCACGCCCAGGATCGAGGCCCAGATCACCGGCTTGCGGCCGATGCGGTCGCCCACCGGCCCGCCGATCAGCGTGCCGGCCGCCGAGGCCAGCAGGAAGCCGAACAGATGCAGCTGCGCGCTGGGCACGGACAGGTGGAACTTCTGGATCAGGAAGAAGGTGTAGTAGCTGCTGATGCCGGCGATGTAGAAGTACTTGCTGAAGATCAGCACCAGCAGCACGCCGATCACCCAGGCCACCGTGCGTCGCGGCAGCGGCGCGATGCCGGCCGGCGCCGCCGCCTTGGGCCTGGCCGCGCTGCGCGCCAGCTGCAGGCCGTACCAGCGTCCGACATAGGTCAACAGGCCCATGCCGATCAGCGCCGCACCGGCGAACCAGGCCACGCTGGTGCGCCCGTTGGGCACGATCACCGCCGCGGCGATCAGCGGGCCGATGGCCGTGCCGGTATTGCCGCCGACCTGGAACACCGACTGCGACAGCCCATGCCGCCCGCCCGAGGCCAGCCGCGCGATGCGCGAGGACTCGGGATGGAACACCGCCGAGCCGATGCCCACCAGCATCGCCGCGCACAGCACCATGACGAAGTTGGGCGCATAGGCCAACAGCAACAGGCCGCACAGCGTGGAACCCATGCCCATCGGCAGCGAGTACGGCGCCGGCTTGCGGTCGGTGCGCAGGCCGATCAGCGGCTGGAACAGCGAGGCGGTGAGCTGGTAGGTCAGGGTGATCAGGCCGACCTGGGCGAAGCTGAGCTGGAACTGGCCCTTGAGGATCGGATACAGCGCCAGAATCAGCGACTGCATCATGTCGTTGACCAGGTGCGAGCCGGTCAGCGCGGCGAGCACGCCCACCGCCACCGGGCCGCGCGCGGGCGCTGACGTGGCGGGCTGGGCGGGCAAGGGCGCGGTGGTGGTCGACATGACGGCGGCACGGTCCGGGACGGGCAGGGGGCGCATGGTAAAGTCGCGGCCGACGCCTTTCTTGCGCGATCTGGTCATGACCTCCCGCGAAAAGGACATCGATGGTCTGGGCGAACCCCGTCGCGTCGGGGCGGCCGCCGACGTGCCGGTGACCTGCCTGGCCCGCGATTACCCGGCCGACACGCGGATTCCGCTGCACCACCATCCCGACCGGCACCAGCTGGTCTACGCCGAAGGCGGCGTGCTGGCGGTGCGCGCCGGCGATGGCCGCTGGGTGGTGCCGAGCACGCGCGCGCTGTGGATGCCGGCGGGCGTGGGGCATCAGGTGCACTGCATCGGTCTGGTGCGCATGCGCAGCCTGTACATCCTGCCCGGCGCACTGCCGGCCGCGCCGAAGGCGCCTTCGACCGTCTCGGTGACGCCGCTGCTGGCCGCGCTGATCCATGCCGCGGCCGAGGTCGCCTCGCCGTGCGCGGCCGACTCGCGCGATGGCCGGCTCATGCGCCTGATCCTGGACGAACTGCAGACCCTGCCGGTGCTGCCCCTGCATCTGCCCGAGCCACGCGACGCGCGGCTGCGCGCGATCGGCCGCCAGCTGGAACAGGCGCCCGACGATGCCTCCACCCTGCAGGACTGGGCCGCGCGCCTGGAGGTGGACGTCAAGACGATCCAGCGCCTGTGCCAGCGCGAGCTGGGCATGACCTTCGGCCAGTGGCGTCAGCAGGCGCGGCTGCTGCGCGCGCTGGAGCGCCTGGCGGTGGGCGAGAAGGTGATCGATGTGGCGCTGTCGCTGGGCTACGACAGCCCCAGCGCATTCGCGACCATGTTCAAGCGCCGCTTCGGGCAGACGCCGAGCCAGTTCTTCCGGTGAAGACACTGAAGCTGGGACAGACGTCGCAGCTGACGGGTTTGACCGCTTTCCGGGGCGCTGCTAGAAGGTGAACCGGGCCATCCGGGGGTGGCCTCTCTCTCGCAGCGAGACCGATCTCCATGCACCGTCCGACCCCATCTGCCGCCGTCGTTACCCTGCGCCTGATCTGGCTGGCCCTGAGCGGCCTTGCGACCACGGGCTGCGCGACACCGACGCGTCCGGACGCCGCCCCCGCCGCCGCTTCCATCCCTTCGAAGGATCCGATGATGAATGCCACCACCGCCACGCCCCTGAGCCTGGACGATCTCAACCAGCGCGTCCTGCGCCTGATCGACGGCATCCACAGCCGCGAGGATCTCGCACCGGCGCAGCTGCAGCGCCTGACGGGCGTGGAGGTGGAGGTCAATGCCGAAGACCCGACGATCTATGGCATCGCCGGCCCGGTCGCAGGCCAGGGCCGCTACAGCCTGGTGTCCTCGCACAAGAACGCCTCCGGCCAGGTCGACAGCCTGCTGCTCTCCTTCGAACCCGACGATGCGGCCGCGCCCTGCGCCAGCGTCGAGGGCTACCGCAGCGCGCTGGCGGCCGCCGGCTTCTCCGGCCAGCACCTGCCGGCCGGCCACCGCGGCAACGAAGCCTGGTACTTCACCCGCCAGGGCGTGAGCGTGAACCTGCATGTCCGCCCCGCGCGCGGCGCCTCGCACGCGCCGGACTGCGTGGCGTCCATGGTGATCGGCGTCTACCAGTAGCGTTGGCGAGGACCAGGACATGAACGACAAGCACGTCGCAGGCAAGCCCTCGCCCACCCCGGAACAGCAGCTGCAGTCGATGCTGGATGCCTTCGACAAGGCCAATGCCAGCGGCAGCGTGCATCCGGGGGAAGACCTCAAGGCCGTGCTGGACAGCACGCCGGGCCTAAAGGCCAATGTGCTCGACGCGATCGAGAAGAAGCAGTTGGACAGGATCGAGGCGCTCAACGTCAACGGCGCGCTGGGCGTCTACATGGGCGATTCGCGCACCATCCAGATTTCCCCCAGCCAGCTGCACATCGCGCGCACCGACCCGGAGATGCTCAACTCGGTGCGCTTCACCCTGGGCCACGAGGTCAAGCACGCGGCCGATCGCGCGCAGATCATGACCTCGGACGCCAGCCTGGAGAAAGGCGTCAATGCGCTGGCGGGCAGCGGCGGCAAGGTCCACGACTACACCGCGGTGATCAAGCAGTTCAACGAGACTTCGCGCAGCCTGGAGACGCATGCCGAACTGACCGGCTACAACGTCGTGGTCGCCCAGGTGCTGAAGGACAACCCCAAGGCGACGCTGCGCGATGTCTACAACACCTCGCCCAACGACATGGATCCGTACATCCAGAAGGGCGGCACGCCGGCCAACCCGACCTATACGCCGCGTCCGGGCATCACGCTGGACGGGCTGAAGATGGCGGGGACCAAGGAGAACCTGGCCGCGGTCAACACCTACTTCTACGAAGCGCGCGGCTACCCGCAGCAGAACGTCTCCCAACTGCTCGACTACGCCGGCCAGGCCGAGGCGCATTACCACCCGGGCAAGGGCGCGCCGCAAATCGAGGTCGACCTCAAGGCGCTGGGCGTGTCCAAGGGCCAGGTCTCCACCAGCGCGACGTATGTCGATACCAGCGCCAAGCCACGGCTCGGCGTGCCGGCCGCGGCGCCTGACGGGCTATCCGGCAACCGCCTCTACGACGATGCCGCGCAAGGCCTGGGACGCACGCAGACCGGTGCCGCCCTGGACGGGATGGCCTTCCGCCAGACTGCCGCGGCGATGGCGGCACAGGCGCAGCAGGACGGCCTGCACCGGATCGACAGCGTGCACGAAGGTCGCGATGGCCGGCTGTTCTCCGTCCAGGGCCAGCCGGGCGCGCCCGACGCCCTGCGCAGCCATGTCGAAAGCGCCCAGGCCAGCCGCCAGCCGCTGGAGCAGAGCGCGCAGGCCCTGCAGGTCCCGCAGGCGCCACCGCCGCAGGTGCAGTCGCGCGAGCAGGAGGTGCAGCAGCATGCGCCGTTGATGCGCTGAGGGCAGCGGCGGCCGGCGCGTGGTGCGTTGGCGGGCGGTTCGCTGGCTTGGAGCGGGATTGCGCGGGAGACTCGCGCCAGAGGCCAGAGGCCAGAGGCCAGAGGCCAAAGGCCAGAGGCCAAAGGCAAGGAGGACTGCAGGGATCACCGGGACTGCGAGGTCGGCGGGCCGTCAGCATGTGCGTGATCGCGCCGGCCGTGGGATACCCCCGCAACGCGCCGCGCTGTCGTCGCTGGCCGTGCTGCGCGGGATGTGAGCATCGCGTCTGCGCATCCTCACCCGATGCGCACTGCACGCTGGCTAGGGTGCCGTCATCTGACCGTGCAAGGAGACATCCCATGCTCAAGTGGGCGCTGATTTTCGCCATCATCGGTGTGGTGGCCGGCGTACTCGGCTTCGGCGGCATCGCCGGCGGCGCGTTCGCCATCGCCAAGTTCCTGTTCTGGGCCTTCATCATCATCGCCGTGATCCTGTTCGTCCTGGGCATCACGGTCTTCAAGAAGGTCACCTAGCTCACGCTCCGCCCCTCCCCTTGCGCAGCAGGGGGAGGCCGGGAGGGGGTTGTCTCAGCCGAGGCGATTTCTACCGAAGAGCAGCAGTCTTTTCACTGACGGGTTCGCTAATCGCAGTTCCCGTTGGATTGCGCCCCAGCGCGGCGACATCGTCGAACGAAGTGCTGCTAATCACTCGGACTGCACGCGCGGCTAAGCCTCTCACCCGCCTGATCATCCCGCTGGCGGCTGCATGAACTCGATCGTGATGCGATCGGGGCCCGCGACATAGGCAACCAACGTCCCCTTGCGTGGCCCGCCGGGAATCGGCTGCGGGCTGCCTTTCGCGTTCCAACCCGCCGCCTCGACGCGCGCGATGGCGGCGCGGATGTCCTTCACGGCCAGCGCCAGGTGGGCGGCGCCGATCGCACCTGCGCTCTCCGGTACGGCTCCATGCTCGCGGCCTCCCGAGTACTGCAGCAGTTCAATCACGAAGCCGTCCGGCGCCTCGACGATCGCGGTCCGCACGCTCGGATCGGCCACCCCTGTGACCTGCCGGAGGAATTCGCCTCCCATCTCCGACTGCCGCTGCAGCGTGAAGCCGAGCGCTTGCGTCCAGAAGCGGATGGACTCGTCCAACGAGGAAACGGCAAAGCCCGTGTGATCCACGGCGATCACGTTGGCGGTCTGGGTCACTGCGGCATGCTCCCTGTGGGGGATCGGGAAAACAGGATCTTGCACCTTGAGACCACCGGCAACTGCGAGGCGATCCTGGGTCGCGCAGATTTCAAAGCAAAGAGCAAAAGCACCCCTCCCCCTCAGTCGCTAGATCGCGACTTCGAGCTCCCCTTCGTCTACGACGAAAGGGAGGGGGCAGAAGCGGTGCAGCGCCTTGGGTCTGTGGGCTTACTGGGCCAGAAGGCCAAGCAGGGTGCAGCGTGCTGCCCCTCCCCTTGCGCAGCAGGGGGAGGCTGGGAGGGGGTTGCCTCAGGTCGCGCAGATCTTGAAGCGAAGCGCAAAGGCACTTCCCCCTCAGTCGCTAGTTTGCGACCTCGAACTCCCCTTCGCCTAAGGCGAAGGAGAGGGGGCAGAAGCAAGACCTACTGCGCCGGCACGCCCATCTCGCGCAGCAGGGCAGGGGCCGGATAGACCTTGGCCAGCAGCCAGCGGATGTAGCGCGCATCGACGTGGATGGCGCGCTTGTAGCGCGGGTCGTACCACCAGCTGGCGTTGACCGCTTCCCAGTTGCTGTCGAAGTTCAGGCCCATCAGCTCGCCTTTGGCGTTGAGCACGGGCGAGCCGGAGTTGCCGCCGGTGGTATCCAGGTTGGTCAAGAAGTCCACGGTCTGGGTCTTCAGCACCGGGTCGACGGTGCTGCCGAAATCGCCCTTGGCGATCGCCTCCAGCAGCGGCTTGGGCGCGTCGAACGGCACGGTGCCGGTGTTCTTCTCCACGATGCCGGCCACCGTGGTGAGCGGCGCATAGGCCACCGCATCGCGCGGCGCCAGCGGCGTCACCCGGCCGAAGCTCACGCGCAGCGTGCTGTTGGCATCGGGATAGCTGGCGCGGCCCTGCTTGGCGCGCCAGGCGGCCAGCGCCTGCATGTAGGCCGGGCGCAGGCGCAGCAGATCGCCCTCGCGCGTCTTGCGGGCGTTCTCCAGTTCCAGCTGCGCCGGCACCAGCTTGGCGGCCAGTGCGATCAGCGCATCGTCGGCCAGCGGCTGGCCCTGGCGCGCGGCGGCGAAGCGCGACAGGCGCTCGCTTTCCGTCCCCAGCGTGGTCGCGCCGTACAGCGCATCCAGCGCCTTGGCCAGTTCGGCCGGCGTGCGGCCGAAGGCGGCGTCGAAGGCCGGCACACGCTGCGCCTCGGGCAGCTGCTGGTAGCGGCTCAGCAGCACGGTCAGCAGCGCCTTCTCGGTGGTCGCGTCGTAGCGGCGCTGGACCTGCTTGAGCTGGCCTTCGATCAGCGCCTGGTCGCGCTGCTGGTAGCCGGTCTCGCGCTGCGCATCGGGCTTGGCCGATTCGAGGCGCAGGCGCTCCAGGGTCAGCGCCGAGCGCAGCAGCTGCGTCTGCCCGGCGACCAGGCTCAGCAGCAGGTCGCGATCGCCCAGCGCCTGGCCCTGGGCCAGCAGCTGCTGCAGCTGATCGATCTGCTGCTTCTGCGCGCCGCGCGTAGCCGCGAGCATGCCGGCCTCGTCGGCGGCACGCAGGCGCGCGGCATCGCTGCGCTGCAGGCCTTCCAGTTCGCCGGCGGCGCGCTTGCGGTTGTTCTTCAGCGACTGCAGCTGCGAGGCATAGCGCGTGCGCGCCTCGGCATTGGTCTTGCCGGCCTGTTCGATCTGCGCGATCAGCGCATCGAACACCGCCACCCGCGCCGGCAGCACATGGCCGACCTGCGCCTCGAACTCGGCCGCGGTGCGGTTGCGATAGGTGATGCCGGGATAGCCGGCCAGCATGGCGAAGTCGCCTTCCTTCGGCCCCTGCACGGCCATCTTGAGGAACGCCGGCGGCTGATAGGGCACGTTGTCGGCGCTGTAGTCGGCCGGCTTGCCATCCTTGCCGACATAGGCGCGCAGGAAGGTGAAATCGCCCGCGTGGCGCGGCCACATGAAGTTGTCGATCTCATCGCCGTAGTTGCCGATGGCGCGCGGCGGCGCATAGACCAGGCGGATGTCGCGCAGCTCCAGCTGGGTCACGCGATAGAAGTCCGCGCCGTAGTCCATCGTGGCCACGCTGCAGCGCACGTTGCCGGCGGCCTCGCACGCGGCCACCAGGCGCTTGCTGGCCGCGTCCACGGCATCAAAGTAGGCGCGGCCGGTCTTGCCCTTCGCATCGGCCAGCACCTGGTCGGTGACCTTGTCGAAGGCGGTGGTGACCAGTACGCGGAAATCCGGATTGGCCGGCAGCTCCTCGCCGAGCGCCTGCGCGACGAAGCCATCGTCGATGAGGTTGGCGCCAGCCTTGGTGTTGTACTGGATCACGCCGTAGGCCACGTGGTGGTTGGTGACCAGCAGCCCGTCGCCGGAGACGAACGAGCCGGTGCCGCCGCCGACCTTCACCACCGCGCTCAGCGGCGCCTGCGTGACATCGGCCAGCGCAGACGGATCGCCGCGGAAACCCGCCTCACGCAGGGGCTCGGCCAGCGACGGCAGCTGCGTGGGCAGCCACATGCCTTCGTCGGCACGGGCGGTGGAGGACAGCAGCAGCGCCAGCGAGGCGGCCAGGGGCAGGGTGCGGGTCATGTGGATCCGGATGCGATGCGAAACGTGGCGGCGACAGTAGCGGCCACCCGCGCACGCGGCAAATGGGAAGCGCATGACGGTTTGGTCATGGGCGGCGTGTCATGCGAAAGCCGGCGTGCTGCAAAAGACCGCGAGATCGTTGTCCGCGGAGCCGAGTGCGGTCAGGCGGAGTCGGCGTCGCGGCCGTATCGCCCACGGGTGACGAGGCGCTGCAGGCCCGTGCTTCCGAAGATCATCCAGATCGCCAGGACCAGCTGCAGCAACGTCGAGACCACGCCGCCCAGCTGCTCGGGGCCCCAGGCGAAGTATCCGGAGGCTTCGTGTCGCGTCAGCAGGAAGATCGTGGCCCAGTAGCTGGCGTCGGGCAGCGCCGTGAGCAGCGTCCAGAATCCAAGCAGGGTCAGGCCTACCGACAACGCGGTCGAGGCGCCCATGGCGTGATCGGCGCGCGGCTCCTTCATCACCGGCAGCAGCTTGCGGGCGATGGTCAGCGGGAAGCGCCAGAGCGCGGCGCAGATCAGCAGGCCAAGGGCCAGCACCGACAGGCTCCAGACCATCGCCGTGGTGTCGTGCTGCGTGCGCAGCGCCGCCATGCTCGGCAGGAACGACCGCAGCAACGTGATCAACAGGAAGATCGCGAACAGGCGCGATCCAACAGCGATACAGTCTTCCCGGTTCATGGCCTGATTCCTTGACCTTTGAAGATGTTGAGCTGGCCGCGCAGCGCCTTCGCGCTGCTGGCGATGAGGGCTATTTCTCCTTGCGCCAATTGATCGACCCGCGCGTTTCCACGGTGGACGATTCGATCTCGGCGTTGAAGCCCTTGCGCAGCAGGTATTTCAGGGTGACCACCGAGCCGCCGCCGACCATGGCCACGCCGTAGCTGACGTAGAGCTTGGGCGAGAGGTACTTGCCGATGCCGAACACCGAGGCGCCCATCGTGCGCGACTCCAACACGCCGGCGTCGTCCAGGCCGATCTTGGCGCCCAGCTGCGAGGCCAGCAGGCCGGCGCCGGCCGACAGCGCCGAGGACGCGGCGCTGACCTGCGCGCTTTCCTGGCTGCTGGCGGTGCTCAGCGGGCGGCCCAACACCAGGTAGGCCAGCGCGTCGGATTCGGAGGTCTCCGGGTTGGACCAGACGCTGGCGCGCGGCGCGCTGGCACGGCCGGTGACGTCGATGCCGGCCGTCACGCCGGCGCTGACCACTTCGCGTTCGGCGCGGATGTTGATGTTGGGGTCGGAGACGTCGTCGTTGCTCCAGCTCAGCTCGCCGCGGGTGATGGTCAGCTTCTGCCCATAGGCGGTGTAGCGGCCATCGACGTTGAGCTGGCCGGTGGCCGACATGGCGCGGCCGGCGCGCGAGTGCACGCTCATCTGGCCCTGCAGCGAGCCTTCCAGGCCGAAGCCCTTCATCCGCACCTGGTCGCCCAGGTTCACCGCCAGGTCCAGCTTGAGCAGCGAGCTGCCGCCTTCCTCCGGATCGGCCGGGTCCAGCACCACCACGTCCTCGGAGGTGGACACGCCTTCGCTGAGCTTCTCCAGGTTGAGGTTGGCCGAGGGCACCGTGACCTGTCCGCCGACGCCCAGCACCTTGCCCTGCAGGGCGATGGTCATGTCCGGGTCGATCACCGCGCGCAGCTGGGTGGTGTCCGAGGCCAGGAAGTTGTCGCCGCGCACGTGGAACAGCAGCGGCTCGTCGCCGCCCTGCCAGCCCAGCGAGCCGTCGATGGACAGCGCGCCGCCGGTGCCGCCGCCGCCGGTGGCCGACTGCGACTTCACGCTGCCCTTGATCTGCGCGGTGCCGTCGGACAGCGCGGTCAGCTGCGCATTGCCCTGCACCAGGGTGATGCCCAGCGCCGGCAGGTCGCCGGTGAAGTCGCTCAGGTCGGCCTCGCCGCTGAGCAACGGCGCACCGCGCGTGCCGGCCAGGCCGATGTGGCCCTTGAGCTTGCCCTGCGGACGCACCAGGTCCGGCGAGAACAGCTCCAGCCAGAACAGGCGGTCGTTGTAGAGATAGATGTTGCCGGTCAGCGGGGCGTAGCTGTCCCAGCCGGTATCGAAGGTCGCATCGACGAAGCCGTTGCCCGCGAAGCCCGTGCCGAGGCGGCCGTGGATCTTCTGCGGCGTCATGTCCACATCGATGCTGAAGTGATCGTAGTGGACCAGTTCGCCGCGGCTGTTCTTGCCCATCTTCAGGCCGCCGTCCATCGAGGCGATGTGCACCTGGCCCTGCCAGGCGTTGGCCTGCGGCTTGAGGTTGGCCTCCAGCGTCAGGTCGCCGCGCAGGCTGAGCTGGCGGCCGTCCTGCTGCGGCAGCCACGGCTGCACCAGGGTCAGCGGCAGGCGGTCCGAATGCGCGCGCACGCCGTTGCGCGGCCAGTCGGCCGACACGCACAGGCTGCCGCCGTCGCCGCCGGCCAGGCAGCTGTCGGACAGGGTGAAGGCCTGGCCCTTCTGGCTGAAGCGTGCGGCCTGGGTCAGCGCCCAGGCATCGCCCTTGGACGGGACGATGCGCAGCGTCTCCAGCGTGCCGGACCAGGCGCCGTCCTGTGCCTGGCGCGCCGCGCCGGCGAGGGTGAGCGAGGCCATCTGGCTGTCGGCCTGCGCATGCAGCTGCAGGTCCTGCACCGCGCCGCGCGCCTGCACGTCCAGGCGGTCCAGCGCCAGCCCGGCCTGCACGCCGGTGCCGGTCAGCGCCAGCTGGCCATCGCCGCTCTTCCACGGCAGCCGGCCCTTCAGGCTCAGGGTCTGCGCGGTATAGGTGTCGAACTTGAGCGCGTTGCCCGTGAGGTCGGCCTCGATGGTCGGCGCGGCGCGCGGGCCGGAGAGCTTCAGCGTGCCGGCCAGCACGCCGGTGGCGCCGGGCAGCAGGTCGGCCAGCTCCAGCGGATTCAAGGTCGCATCGATATCCAGCGTGTCGGCCACCTTGCCCTGCGCCTGCACGCGGCTGGCGCCCAGGCTCAGATCCAGCTTGCCCTGGCCGCTGTCGCCCTGCAGGACGAAGTTGCCGCTGCCAGCCAGCTTGCGGTCGCGCAGGCGGCCGCCCAGCTGCGGGATGTCCAGCGTCGCATCGAACCCAGTGCCCTTGCCCGCGGCCGGATCGCGCTGTGCGCCCTTGCTGGACAGCTGGCCGGTGACCGCGCCCTTCCAGCCGGCGGCGAAGTAGCCCGGGTCGAAGTTCTGCAGCGTCGCCGTCACGTCCCAGGACAGCTGCGGCGCCCAGCCGACCTGGCCGGTCACCTGCAGCCCGCCGGCCGGCGTGGTCGCCTTGAGCGTCTTGAGCAGCACCTTCTCCAGGTCGCCGCGACCGTCGAAGTCGACCTTCGCCTTGTCCTGTCCGCGCGCCAGATCGGCCGTGCCGATCGCCGCCCAGTCCGCCTTGCGCCCGGCCACGCCCAGGTCCGCATCGGCCTGGATGCGCGCATCGCCTTCGCCCCACTTCAGGCCGCGCGCGTTGACCGCGAACTTGAAGCTCGGGTCTTCGGTCTGGGTGAAGTCGGCATGGCCGTTGAGCGTGACGCGGCCGTCGAGCAGCTGCACCGCCAGCGGCTGCACGGTCAGCGTGGTGTCGTCGATGCGCACGTGCGAGGGCTCGATCACCACCGCGTTCTCGCCCTGCTGGGCGTGGCCGCTGATGGCCGCGCCGCCGTCGGTGCCGCTGGCCTGCAGGTCGAAGGCCAGCGGCGGCGCATCGGCCGCGCCCACGCCCAGCAGCGACAGGTCCAGCTGCTTGCTGACCGCGCGCATGGCCCAGTCCGGCTTGGTCGCGCCGCGCACGTCCAGATGCACGCGCACCGGCGCCGGCGCGTTGCCGCCCACCGCCACCTGCATGTGCTTGACGTCGCCGCGGGCGACCAGCCCCAGCCGCGCCGGCGTCTTGCCGCGCGGTGCGGGGAAGCCGGCGGAGACGGTCAGGTCGGTGTCGTAGTCGTCGCCCGGCCGGTAGTGGCCGTCGATGGAGAAGTTGCCGCGGTCGCTGGTGATCTTCACCGCGCTGGCCTCGGCATAGCCATCGCCCAGGTCCACGCCGCCGCGGATGCTGCCGAGGAAGATCACCGGCTCGCCGCCGGAGGTGTAGCGCAGCCGGTCGACCTGCAGCGTGTCGGCCTGCAGGTTCAGCGGCAGCTCGATCTGCGGCATCACCTCGGGCCAGCGCGGCAGCTCGAACGGCTTGTCCGGGCTGGGCGCGACCTCCAGCGTGCCGTCCTCCACTTCCAGCCGGTCCAGGCGCAGGCGCTTGCCCAGAAGCGGGCGCAGGTCCGGGTCCAGCAGCACGCGCTTGGCGGTGAAGTCGATGCCGTCCATGTGGAAGTGCACGTCGCGCAGCGTCAGCGGCCCGGCGACCGGGCCTTCGGCGCTGGCGTAGGTCAGCGAACTGCCGGCCGGCAGACGCGCGATCACCTGCGCCAGCAGCACGTCGCGGCCGGCCACGGTCTGCAGCAGCCAGTACAGCCCCACCAGCGCCACCACCACCAGCGTGGCCACGCCGATCGCGCTGCGGATGGCCAGCGTGCGCATGCGCGCCTTGCGCCGGGCGCGCAGCTGCGCGATGCGCGCCTCGCGCTCCTCGGGGGTGAGGTCCTGCGGCGTGCGGCTCACAGGCTGGTCCCGATGCTCAAGTACAGCTGCACGACCGAGTCGGGATCGTTCAGGCCGTGGGCGATGTCCACCCGCACCGGGCCGATCGGCGAGCGGTAGCGCACGCCGACGCCGACGCCGGTCTTGAGATCGGGCGAGTCGTTGTAGGCGCTGCCGGTGTCGACGAAGATCGCGCCGCCGAAGGGGCCGCCCTTGTAGTAGTGCTCGTACTCGGCGCTGGCGGTGATCAGCTTCTTGCCGCCGACCGAATACTCGCCGCCCTCGGTGCGCACGCGTGGACCGACCTCGCGGTACTGGTAGCCGCGGATGCTGTTGTCGCCGCCGGCGTAGAAACGCAGGCTCGGCGGCAGCGCGTCGGGCGAGCCGGCGCTGGTCTGGCCGATCTCGCCGCGCAGGATGAAGCGGTCGTTGGCGCCGATGCCCTTGAACCAGCTCGCGCCGACCTGCAGCTGGGCGAAGTTGGTGTCCGAGCCGGCGCCCTCCAGGCCGCCGCGCAGGGTCGAGCGCGCGACGATGCCGCTGCGCGGGAACAGGCGATCGTCCACGTTGACGTACTGCGCCTCCAGCTGCGGATAGACGTAGGTCGCGTAGCGATACGGCGCGGCCGCCTCGGCGCCGTCGCCGTTCTCGTCCTCCAGCTCCAGCTTCCAGCGCTCGCGCAGGGCATGGATCGAGGCGGTGAGCGTCCAGTTCTCGTTGAGCTGGCCGCTGCGGCTGCCGATCAGCTCGATGCGGCGGGTGTCGATGTAGTCGGTCTGCTCGTCGTACAGCTGCGCGGTGGCCGCATACCAGCCATCGAGCCACTTGAACGCCGGGATGCGGTAGGTGCCGGTGAGCGACTTGCGGTTCTGCGCGTAGTCCAGCAGCGCCTTGAACTTGTGCCCGCGCGAGTTGACGTAGCGGCGTTCGATGCCCGCCAGCACACCGGCGCCGTACTCGGTGCCGTAGCTCAGGCCGGCGGTGTAGATGTTGCGCTTGGCCAGCTTGAGGTTGACGTCGATCGGCACGCGGCCGTCCACCGCGTGATCGGGATCGGGCTGGATGTCGATGTTGCTGAAGTAGTCCAGCGCCACCAGCGACTGGCGCAGCCGGTCCAGCTTGCCCTGGTGGTAGTAGCTGCCCTCGTCCCAGTAAACCAGCTGGTCGAGCAGGCCGGGCCGGAAGTAATCCTGATGGAAGATCGTCGGGCCCATGTCGTAGCGGATGCCGCTGACCCAGGACAGGTCGATGTCGGCGGCATGCTGGGCGCGGGTGATCTCGACCCGGCGGTCCTGGAAGTCCGCATCCAGATAGCCGCGCTCGGCCAGGCGGCGCACGATCTTGAGCTTGCTGGCCTCGTAGGTCTGGTGGTCGAACACCTGGCCCGGGCGCGGCGCGAAGTCCTTCAGGTCCTGGGCCAGGTAGCGGTCGCTGCCGCCTTCGCCCTCGATGCGGATATCGGCATCGCGCACGCGCACCGGTTCGCCCGGGTCCACGGTGACCACCACGGTAAGGTGATCGGCCGGCGCGCGCACGCGCGGCGCGTTGGCGGCGCTCGGCGCGGCCTGCCCGGTGGCCTGCTGCGCGGTGGTGCCCTCGCTGGCATCGGGATTGACGTCGGCCGGGGCCACCGAGGTGGTCACCTTGCCGTCGGCGTCACTGGCGTCGCGCTGCACCTGGGCGCTGGGCTGCGGCGCGGTGTCGCGATCGTCGTCGTCATCCTCATCGTCGTCCTTGTCCTTGCCGCCGGTCTTCTTCTGCCGCTCCACGCGCGCGGCCTGGCTGGCATCCAGACGGGTCGTGGTGACGGTGATGGTCGGCCCGTAGTAGCCGAAGGGTTCCAGCGCGTGGGCGGCCTCGTCCTTGGTCTGCTCCAGCAGATATTCCAGCCGCGCCTCGCCCAGGCGCTTGCCCAGCGCGTCGTTCAGCGTCAGGGCCACGCGGATGTTCTCGGCCATCGCGGCCTGGGTTTCATCGTCCTCGTTCAGGCCCTTGATCTGGACCTGGTCGACGATGGCCGCCGCCCACGCCAGCGCCGGAGACAGAGACAACGCGGCGGCGAGGGCAAGCGAGGAAAGGACGCGCATGGGGGAAAGCATACCCAACCGCCGTCCTGCGCCGGGTTAAGGCGCCATGACGGCATTGCGTCCCGAAGGCGCCGCAAGAAGCCACACCGTCGTTCCCGCGAACGCGGGAACCCAGCGCCTTGCACCTGGAAAAGCCCGAGCCCGCTGTGTCCGTCTGCGCGGGAACAACGGGCCTCCCAGGCCGTCCTCAGGCCGAAAGCTGCGCGATATCGGCCACCTTGCCGAAGCGCGCATGCAGCCGATGCAGCAGGGCCAGGCGATTGCCGCGCACGGCCGGGTTCTCGGCGTTGACCATCACCATGTCGAAGAAGCTGTCCACCTGCTCGCGCAGCAGTGCCAGGCGCGCCAGCACCGCGACGTAGTCGTGCTGATGCAGGGCGGTGTCGGTGTCGCCGATCGCGGCCTGCACGGCCTCGGCCAGCGCGGCCTCGGCCGGGTGTTCGATCAGGCCACGATCCAGGTGATCGGGGATCTGCACGCCCTCGGCCTGGGCCTTCTTGAGGATGTTGCCGATGCGCTTGTTGGCCGCGGCCAGCGCGGCGGCCTCGGGCAGCGCGGCGAAGGTGCCGATGGCCTCGATGCGGCGGTCGAAGTCGTACAGCGAGGCCGGCTTGAGCTCGGCCACCGCGTTGAACTGCGTGGTCGGCACGCCCTTGTCGGCGTAGTAGCCCTTCAGGCGGTCGAGGATGAAGTCGTAGATTTCTTCGATTCCTTCGGTCGGATCGCCATCGCGCTTTGCCGCAAATTCGGTGAACTGCTCTTGCGCAGCATCGCGATCCTTATCCGACTTGGCTTCGGAGACCGCCTTCTCAGAGCTTGTTGCAGCCGCTGTCAGCGCGTAATGCCGCGCAAGCGAGATGAAGTTGCGCAGATCCAGATCAAACCCACTCTCGATGATCGTCCGCGCCAGCCCCAGCGCATTGCGGCGCAGCGCGAACGGGTCCTTGTTGCCGGTCGGCTTGAGGCCCGCGGCGAAGCCGCCGGCCAGCGTGTCCAGGCGCTCGGCGATGGCCAGCACCTTGCCCAGCGGCGAGAGCGCGATGTCGTCGCCCGCGAAGCGCGGCTGGTAGCCCTCGTCGATGGCCAGCGCGACCTCCTGCGGTTCGCCGGCCGCCAGCGCGTAATGGCGCCCGGCGATGCCCTGCAGCTCGGGGAACTCGCCGACCATGCGCGACTGCAGATCGTTCTTGGACAGCTCGGCCGCGCGCCGGGCCAGCGCCGCGTCGGCGCCGACCTGCGGGGCGATGGCCTGCGCCAGCGCGGCCACGCGCGCGACCTTGTCGGCCACCGTGCCCAGCTTGGCCTGGTAGGTGACGGTCGCAAGGCCCTCGCCCATCGCCACCAGGCCCTGCTTGAGGTCCTCGTCGAAGAAGAACTTGGCATCGGCGAAGCGCGGGCGGATCACCCGCTCGTAGCCGGCGCGCACCTGCGCCGGATCGCGCGAGGCGATGTTGGCGATGCCGATGAAGTGCTCGGTCAGCACGCCGTCGCGCAGCACCGGGAAGAACTTCTGGTTGATCTCCATCGTCTCGATCAGCGCTTCCTGCGGCACGGCCAGGAAGGCGGGTTCGAAACTGCAGGCGACCGCGTTCGGCCACTCGGTCAGGCACACGACCTGTTCCAGGTTGTCGTCGGTGACGCGCGCGTCGCCATCGACGCTGCGCGCGGCGGCCTGGACCTGTTCGATGATGCGGGCGCGGCGCTGCTGCGGGTCGACCAGTACGCGCGCGGCTTCCAACGCGGCCACATAGTCGCCCGGCGCGGCGATCGACACCGGCGCGTCGTGCTCGAAGCGATGCCCGCGGCTCTCGCGGCCGGCGGCCACGCCCATCAGCGTGGTGTCGATGACCTGCTCGCCCAGCAGCGCCACCAGCCACTGCACCGGCCGGGCGAAGGCGTAGTCGTGGTCGCCCCAGCGCATCGGCTTGGGGATCGGCATGGCGGCCACGGCCTCGGCGATCACCTCGGGCAGCAGGTCGGCGGTGCGCGCGCCGGCGCGCGTGGCGCGCAGCACGAAGCGCTCGCCCTTGGCATCGGTGGTGCGCTCGAGCTGGGTCCAGTCCACGCCGGCCTTGGCCGCGAAACCGCTCAGCGCCTTGGTCGGCTGGCCGTCGGCGTCCAGGGCGATGTTCACGTACGGGCCGAACACCTCGCTGGCCTGCTCGGGCTGCTCCACCGCCACGCCCGGCAGCAGCACCGCCAGCCGGCGCGGGGTGAACAGCGGCCGCGCCTCGCGCGCGTCCACCGCCACGCCGCGCTTTTCCAGCCCGGCCTTGATGCCCTCGAACAGCGCATCGGCCAGCCCCGGCAGCGCCTTGACCGGCAGCTCCTCGGTGCCCAGTTCGATCAGGAGGGGAAGTTGTTCGCTCATGTCAGGAAACCTTGCTGTTCTCTTCTCCCCTCGGGAGAAGGTGCCCCGAAGGGGCGGATGAGGGTTGGGCGGAGTCGGTGAAGTCCGAGCGCTGCAGACTCCGCCGGCCCTCACCCCAACCCCTCTCCCGGGGGGAGAGGGGCTCAATGCACGTCACGTCGGTGCGTCGAAGGCCACGTGGAACTTCTTGAGCACCGGCAGCGCCTCGTAGCGGGCCACGCGCGCCTGCACGGCCGGATACGGAGACAGATCGAACGGCACCGCCTCGGCTGCGAAGCTGCAGCAGCAGGCCAGGGTGATGTCGGCCTGGGTCATGCGCTCGCCGATCAGCCAGTCATGGCCTGCGCGCGCGGTGCAGTGCGTCTCCAGCGCCGCCAGTGCGTGCTCCACCTGGGTCTGGCAGCGCGCGAGCCAAGGGCCATGGCGCTTGTCCTCGGGGCGGAATACGCGCTCGTACACCATCGTCACCGCCTTGTCGGCCACGCCGGTGGCCAGCGCGATCAGCTGCAGCGCCTGGCGACGTTCCGCGCCGGCGGCGGGCAGCAGTGCGCGTTCGGCGCCGACGGTCTGGTCCAAGTGATCCAGCACCGCGGACGATTCAAACAGCACCGCTTCATCGTCCAGCACCAGCGTCGGCACGCGGCCCAGCGGGTTGTAGGCGCGGATCCTGTCGGCATCGCGTCCGGTGGACCAGTCGCGATGCTCGAACGGCATGCCCAGCACGTCCATGCTCACCGCCACGCGGCGCACGAACGGTGAGTCGAACATGCCGATCAGGATCATGCCGCCGCCTCGTGCGCGGCGCGCTTGAGCCCCGGGAAGCCGAGCTTCTCGCGCTGCGCGTAGTACGCCTTGGCCACGGCCTGGGCCAGGGCGCGCACGCGCAGGATGTAGCGCTGGCGCTCGGTCACGCTGATGGCGCGGCGCGCGTCGAGCAGGTTGAAGCTATGGCTGGCCTTGGTCACCTGCTCGTAGGCGGGCAGCGGCAGGCCGGCCTCGACCAGCTTGACCGCCTCGCGCTCGCAGGCGTCGAAGCGGTGGAACAGCTCGGCCACGTCGGCATGCTCGAAGTTGTACGCGCTCTGCTCGACCTCGTTCTGGTGGTAGACATCGCCATAGGTCACCGGCGTGCCGTCCGGGCCGTAGGTCCACACCAGGTCGTAGACGTTGTCGCAGTCCTGCAGGTACATGCACAGGCGCTCGAGCCCGTAGGTGATCTCGCCCAGCACCGGCCGGCATTCCAGGCCGCCGGCCTGCTGGAAGTAGGTGAACTGGGTGACTTCCATGCCGTTCAACCACACTTCCCAGCCCAGGCCCCAGGCACCGAGCGTGGGCGATTCCCAGTTGTCCTCGACGAAGCGCAGGTCGTGCACCAGCGGGTCGATGCCCAGCGCCTTGAGCGAATCCAGATACAGCTGCTGCAGGTTGTCCGGGTTGGGCTTCATCGCCACCTGGTACTGGTAGTAGCGCTGCAGGCGGTTGGGGTTCTCGCCGTAGCGGCCGTCGGTGGGGCGGCGCGAGGGCTGCACGTAGGCCGCGTTCCACGGCTCGGGGCCGAGCGCGCGCAGGAAGGTGGCCGGGTGGAAGGTGCCCGCGCCGACTTCCAGGTCCAGCGGCTGGATCAGCACGCAGCCTTGGGCTGCCCAGAACTGGTTGAGGGTCTGGATCAGGCCCTGGAACGTGATGGGTGTGGCCGTCGTGACAGTCATGCGGCGAAGGGCGGAAAAAGGGGTGGGCTAGTATACGGGCGTGATGCGACCGCTTCTGGCCGCATGGACACGGCCAGGGGGCCGATGCCGCAATGGAACAGACCCAGCGCAGGGCCGATTTCTCGCCGGAGTCCACGGTGCTCGGGTCGGGCCGGCTGGACTTCGCCCAGGTCGCCCGCGCGGTGCTGGCCGACGGCCTGGTCGCCGAGGCCGACCGCGGCCGCATCCAGATGTCCGCCGCCGGCGCGCGCAGCGCCAGCGAGGTGCACCCGCTGGTGCTGCTGGCCAACCTCAAGCTGGCCGCGGCCGCCGGGGGCGAGCTGAGCCTGGAGCGCCTGACCGAATGGCTGGCCCGCCGTGTGGAGGTGCGCTACCTGCGCATCGACCCGACCAGGGTGGACGTGGCCAGCGTCACCGCCGTGGTCAGCCAGGCCTACGCCCGCCGCCACCGCATCCTGCCGCTGGCGGTCGAGCACGACCGCGTGCTGATGGCCACCAGCGAGCCGCTGGACCTGAGCTGGAAGCCCGACCTGACCCACCTGACCCGGCGCCACATCGAGCTGGCGCTGGTCAATCCGCTGGACCTGCACCGCTACACGATGGAGTTCTTCGGCGTGACGCGCTCGGTGCGCGGCGCCAAGGACCAGCGCGATCGCGAGCAGAACGCGTCCATGCCCAGCTTCGAGCAGCTGGTCGACCTGGGCCAGAGCGGCGAGGTCGGCGCCGACGATCACCACGTGGTGCAGATCGTCGACTGGATGCTGCAGTACGCCTACGAGCAGCGCGCCTCGGACATCCATCTGGAGCCGCGCCGCGAGCTGGGCCGCATCCGTTTCCGCATCGACGGGGTGCTGCACAAGGTGTTCGAGCTGCCGCCGCCGGTGATGACCGCGGTGGTCTCGCGCATCAAGGTGCTCGGCCGCATGGACCTGGCCGAACGCCGCCGCCCGCAGGACGGCCGCATCAAGACCCGCTCGCCCGGCGGGCGCGAGGTGGAGATGCGCCTGTCGACCATGCCCACCGCCTTCGGCGAGAAGTGCGTAATGCGCATCTTCGACCCGGACACCGCGTTCAAGCCGATCGCCGAGCTGGGCTTCAGCCCGACCGAGGCCGCCGGCTGGAACGCGCTGGTCGAGGCGCCGCACGGCATCGTGCTGGTGACCGGCCCGACCGGCTCGGGCAAGACCACCACGCTATACTCGACGCTGCGCAAGCTGGCCACCGCCGACGTCAACGTGTGCACGGTCGAAGACCCCATCGAGATGATCTCGCCCGAGTTCAACCAGATGCAGGTCCAGAACAACATCGACCTGGACTTCGCCTCCGGCGTGCGCACCCTGCTGCGCCAGGACCCGGACATCATCATGATCGGCGAGATCCGCGACCTGGAGACCGCGCAGATGGCGGTGCAGGCCTCGCTGACCGGCCACCTGGTGCTGTCCACCCTGCATACCAACGACGCGCCCTCGGCCATCACCCGCCTGCTGGACCTGGGCGTGGCGCACTACCTGGTCGCCTCGACCCTGAGCGGCGTGCTGGCCCAGCGCCTGGTGCGCACCCTGTGCCCGCACTGCCGCCAGCCCACCACACTGCCGGCCCACGCCTGGGACGCGCTGCTGGAGACCGGCCGCCAGGTGCCCGAGGACGCCGCGCCCAACGCCCCGGTCGGCTGCCTGGAATGCCGCCGCACCGGCTACATGGGCCGCGTGGGCCTGTACGAGCTGATGCCGCTGACCCCGCAGCTGCGGGCGATGGTCCGCGCCGACATGGATCTGGCCGCCTTCACCCGCGCCGCGCGCATCCAGGGCATGCGCACGCTGCGCGACGCAGGCCTTGACATGGTGGCGCGCGGTCTGACGACAATCGAGGAAGTCGTCTCCGTCCTGCCCCCTCGGGAATGAACCCACCCTTCCTGATCGTCGAAACCGGCCAGCCGCTGCGCAGTCTCAAGCGCCACGGCGGGTTCTCCCACTGGATCCGCGTCGCCGCCGGCCTGGAGGCCGACGAGGCGGTGGTGGCCAATGTCGAGCGCGGCGACGCGCTGCCCGCGCATGGCGACTTCGCCGGGATCATCGTCTCCGGCTCCTCGGCCATGGTCACCGACCGCGCCGACTGGAGCGAGCGCGCCGCCGGCTGGCTGCGCCAGGCCGCGCACGAGGGCCAGCCGCTGCTGGGCATCTGCTACGGCCACCAGCTGCTGGCCCACGCGCTGGGCGGCGAGGTGGCCTACAACCCGGCCGGGCGCGAATCGGGCACGGTGCGCATCGACCTGCATCCGCCTGCCGCGCAGGACCCGCTGTTCGCGCACCTGCCCGAGGGCTTCATGGCCCACACCAGCCATGTGCAGACGGTGCTGCGCGCGCCGGAAGGGGCCACGGTGCTGGCGCGTTCGCAGCGCGACGGCTGCCAGGCCTTCCGCTGGGGCGAGCGCGCCTGGGGCGTGCAGTTCCACCCCGAGTTCGCCACCCACCACATGCGCGGCTACGTGGTCGCCCGCGCCGAGCACCTGCGCAGCACCGGCCAGTGTCCGGTGCGCATCCACCGCGAGGTGACGGCCGCGCCGCAGGCGCGCACACTGTTGCGGCAGTTCGTGCGCCACGCGCGCCAGGCCCGGGCCCGCTGAACCCGGCCAGGCGCGCCGGGCCTTTCCTGTCCTCCCCCCCCTGCGTTCATTCGGAACTGTCTCGATGTCGATGATCAACAAGGTGCCCGCGAGCGCCGGCGCGCAATGGCTCCTGGACGGGCTGGCCGCGCTCAAGCGCGCGCCGCTGCAGCTGGGGGCGCTGGGCGCGCTGTGGGCGCTGCTGTCGCTGCTGGTGGCCCAGGTCATGGCGCTGGCCACGGTGCCGGGGCTGTTCCTGCAGCTGCTGCTGGGGCTGGCCTCGCCGGTGCTGTTCGCCGGCATGGTCGGCGCGGCGCGCAAGGTGGCCGGCGCGCAGCCGGTGGTGCCGGGCGACCTGTTCGGCGGGTTCCGCTCCGGCCGCATCTCCAGCCTGGTGGCCACGCTGCTGCCGCAGGTGCTGCTGGCCATCGCCGCCGGCCTGCTGCTGATGGCGCTGCTGGGCACCGAGGGCGTGCAGAAGCTGCAGGAGGTCATCGGCCATCTCGAGCAGCAGGCCGCCAGCGGCGGGGAGCCCGATCCGGCCATGGTGGCGCAGCTGCCGGCCGGGCGCCTGCTGCTGTGGCTGCTGCTGCTGATCGCCGGCGGACTGGTGGCCAGCCTGCTGGTGTTCGTGGCGGTGCCGGACGTGCTGTTCGGCCAGCGCCGCGGCATGGAGGCGATGTTCAACAGCCTGCGCGCCTGTCTGCACAATCTGCCGGCGGTGGTGGTGTTCTACCTGCTGCTGGTGATCGTGCTGGTGCCGCTGCTGATCGTGGTGCAGTTGCTGGGCCTGGCCGTGGCCATGGTCGCCGGGCAGCTGCTGGGCATCCTGCTGACCAATGTGCTGCTGATGGGGGTGATGCTGCCGCTGCTGGCCGGCTGCGTGACCAGCGCCTGGAGCCAGCTGCTGGGCCAGCCTGGCGCCGTCGCGCCGACCGAGCCGCTGCCGCCGCCTTCGACCTTCGCGGCCTGACGTTCCTCCGGTCGGGGCTCTCCCCTGTTGGGGAATTGCGGCGCGTGAGCTCTTGGCTTCGGAGGGGCAGCGGTCCGGCGGGCGGTGGCCGCTTGTCCCTCAGTCAGGGCATCCTGCCCTGATTCGGGCGCTCGGCCTCCTGCCTCGCTAGGCGCGGCCACCGCCCGCTGGCCCGCTGCCGCAGGCGTTGCGCTAAGCGGCTTCGGCGCGCAAGAAGTCCTGATCCATCCTCAGCGGGGTCATCGGCCGGGTGCGACCCATGTGGGAGCAACCGTCTCCTCAACTCCAGCATCCGTCCGTTTGTAGAGCGGAGCTCGCTCCGCTGCCCTTCGTTCGGTTTGTGGGGAAGGCCCCAGCGGAGCAAGCTCCGCTCTACAGGTGGGAGGCGCCATGAGGCAGAAGCCGCTGGGCGCGAGCTTCAGGCTTGTGCGGCCTTGCGCGGGAGGACCCAGCGGCAGGCCAGGATGCCGAGCTCGTAGAGCAGGCACATCGGCAGGGCCAGCATCAGCTGGGAGACCACGTCGGGCGGGGTGATGATCGCCGCGATGATGAAGACGCCGACGATGGCGTAGCCGCGCGATTCCTTGAGCTGCTGCGGCGTGACCAGCCCCACGGCCACCACGATCACCATCGCCACCGGCAGCTCGAAGCTCAGGCCGAAGGCCAGGAAGATCACCACCACGAAGTCCAGATACTTGGCCGGGTCCGGCGCCAGGGTGACCACGTCGGGGGTGAACAGCGTCAGCGCATGGAACACCGCCGGCAGCACGGCGAAGTAGGCGAAGGCGCAGCCGGCGAAGAACAGGGCGATCGAGGACACCAGCAGCGGCACCGCCAGGCGCTTCTCGTGCCGGTACAGGCCCGGCGCCACGAAGCACCAGGCCTGGTAGATCAGCCACGGCGAGGACACGAACAGGGCCAGGTAGAAGGCCAGCTTGATCGGCGCGAAGAAGCCCGAGGTGGGGTCGGCGGCGATCATCTTGGCGGCCTGCTCGACCGGCAGCTGCGAAAGCAGCGGGCGCGCCAGGTGCTCGAAGATGCGCTTGGCGAAGGGCATGGCGATCACCAGCACCAGCGCCACGCCGGCCAGCCCCCGGATCAGCCGCGTGCGCAGCTCGAGCAGGTGCTCCATCAGGCTGCTTTCGGCCTCGTGCTCGGAACGGTCAGGCACGGGGGCGTTCATGGCCTGGCTCGGATGCGGCGGGTTCGGCGGCGGTGGACTCCACGGGCGCGTGCGGCGCGGACGCGGCTGCCACGTCGGCGGCGGTGTCGGCGTTCGCCGCGGCGCCGTGCTCGGTGCCGGTGTCCTTCACCGCGGTGCGCAGCTCGTCGAACTGCTGCTGCGCCTGGGCGCCGCCGCGGCGGGCCTGTTCCTCGGTGCGGCGCAGGGCCTCCTGGGCCTCGTGCAGATTGCGCTTGAGCTCCTCGGCGGCCAGCTCGCGCTCCAGTTCCTGCTTGACCGAGTCCCACTGGTTGCGCGCCCGGCGCACCCACAGCCCGGCGAAGCGGGCCGCCTTGGGCAGGCGCTCGGGGCCGAGCACCACCAGGGCGACCACGGCGATGACGATGAGTTCGGGAAAGCCGATCTCGAACATGACGCGGCCCTCAGCGTCCGCCGGGCCGGCGCGGGCAGGGGGCCAGCACGACCACGCCTGCGATCAGCGGGCGTCGCCGCTGCGTTCGCGCTCGCGCTCCTTGGCGGCGGCCTCGTCGGCGCCACGCGCCTCGTCGGACAGGCGCGCGACCGGCTTGTCCTCGTCGTCGCGCATGCCCTTCTTGAATTCCTTCACCGCGCTGCCCAGGTCCTTGGCGCCGCTGGTCAGCCGCTTGGTGCCGAACACCAGCAGCACGATGGCCAACACGATGATCCAGTGCCAGATGCTCAAACCGCCCATGTCGGACCCGCCGGGTAGAAGTGGACAGTCAGGATAGCCTACGCCGCGCGCGCTTGCGCTGACCGCGGCGACCGCAAGCGCGGTGCCGCGTGCCGGTCCTGTGCGTTCAGTTCAGCTGTTCGGTGCGGATTTCACCTTCGCCCACCGGCTGGAAGCCCTGCTGCGGGGCCGGCTGCGGCTGCGCGGGCTGCGGCTGGGCCGGCTGGCCGGCGCCGATCGGCGCGGTCTGCGCCTCGGGATAGGCCGGCGCGGCCGGCGGCGCGCTGGGCGTGCCGGTGGTCACCACCGGGCGCGCGTCGCCGCCACGGGCGGCGCGGGCGGCGGCGGTGGCTTCCTCCAGCTCATCGCGGAAACCCACCACCTGCGCGGAGGGGTGAGCGGTGCGCCCCTCGAAGATCGCGCGCGGCGTGGCGCCCGGCCCGTAGGCGGCCACGTTGGCATCGTCGTCGATGGACAGCACGGCCCCGTCCAGCGCGATGCCGGCGAACAGGCCGCGGGCGCGCGACCAGGACCAGATCTCGGCCTTGAGCTGGCCGTCGGTGGCGGCCGAGGCGTTGCGCCCGACGGGGCCGGCGGCCACGCCGGCGTCGGCGCCCAGGGTCACCTTGCCGTTGACGATGTTGTTGAGCGAGCGGTCGTTGCGGAACACCAGCACGATGTCCGAGGACTGCACGCCGGCCTGGAAGCCGACGCTGCCGCCGGTGAGCTTGACGAACACCGGCTGCGACCAGGTGCCGTCGGGATTCTTCACCGACATCAGGCCGTGGCCGCTGCGCCCGCCGAACAGCAGGCCGACCTTGAGCGAATCGGGGATGACGATGATCGCCTTGCCCTCGTCCAGCAGCTTGTCGGGGATGGACTCCTCGGGGATGCGCTGGATGTCGGTCAGCACGCGCGTAGCGTTGACGGCGCGGTCGTCCTGTTCGGTGCCGGCGAAGGCCTGCGTGGCGGCGAGGCTGACCAGCAGCAGCACGCCCAGGCGGGCGAGGCGGCGCGGCGCGAAACGGGACAGGGGCATGCGGGAGACTCCGGGGGAAGTGGCAGGACAACGCAGCGCGCGCCGACGATGCCATCGGCCGCCATGCAACGCCGCGAGCCTAGTGAGCGGCGAGTGAATCGGCCATGAGCCCGCGCGGCATCTGTCATCATGCCGCCCATGTCCGACGCCCCCCTCGCCACGGCCATGGGCCAGGCCGCTTCCTCCTCGTCCTCCGCCATCGCCGGCACCTTGGTGCTGGCCAATCTGGGCACGCCGACCGCGCCGACCGCGCCGGCGGTGCGCCGCTATCTGGCCGAGTTCCTCAGCGACCCGCGCGTGGTCGCGATTCCGCGCCTGCTGTGGCAGCCGTTGCTGCGCGGGGTGATCCTGCCGCTGCGCGGACCCAAGTCGGCCGAGAAGTACGCCAAGGTCTGGCTGGAAGGCGGCTCGCCGCTGGCGGTGTACACCACCGGCCTGGCCGCGCAGGTGCAGGCCCTGCTGCCGCACTGGCGTGTGGTGCCGGCCATGCGCTACGGCGAGCCTTCGCTGCGCGCGCTGCTGCAGCAGGCCC
Organism: Pseudoxanthomonas winnipegensis; assembly: GCF_030322905.1. Taxonomy (NCBI): domain Bacteria; kingdom Pseudomonadati; phylum Pseudomonadota; class Gammaproteobacteria; order Lysobacterales; family Lysobacteraceae; genus Pseudoxanthomonas; species Pseudoxanthomonas winnipegensis. The sequence continues at coordinate 389,121 of NZ_CP095475.1, forward strand.
GGGACGAAGGCGGGCTGGTGCGGATGCTGCCGCTGTATCCGCAGTACTCGACCACCACCACCGCCTCGATGCAGGACGTGGCGCGCGCGGTGAATCCGGCCGCGCCGGACGCACGGCTGCAGTGGGTCGAGGACTATTCGGACGATCCGGACTGGATCGCCGCGGTGGCCGAGTCGATCGCGCACTGGCGCGCGCGCCACGGCGCCGGCGCGCATCTGCTGTTCTCCTTCCACGGCCTGCCCCAGCGCGTGGCCAACAACGGCGATCCCTATCCGCAGCGCTGCGAGCGCAGCGCCGCGCTGATCGCCCAGGCGCTGGGCCTGGGCGAGGGAGAGTGGACGCTGACCTACCAGTCGCGCTTCGGCCGCGAACGCTGGCTGGAACCGGCCACCGATACCGAGCTGGCCGCCCTGGCCGCGCGCGGGGTGACCCAGGTCGACGTGGTCTGCCCGGGCTTCGCCGTGGACTGCCTGGAGACGCTGGAGGAAGTGGGCATGCAGTTCGCCGAGGGCTTCGCCCATGCCGGCGGCACGCTGCGCTACATCCCCTGCCTCAACGACGCGCCCGCCCATGCGCGCGCGCTGGTGGCGATGCTGGAGCGTCAGTTCGGGCCGATGCGGGCATGAGCCTGCGCCCGGTCACGGTGCCGACCCAGGTCGGCGCGCTGGCCGCGCTGCGCGGCGGCGATCCGCACGGGCCCAAGGTCATCGCCCTGCACGGCTGGCTGGACAACGCGGCCAGCTGGCTGCCGTTATTCGAGCACCTGCCGCAGCCGCTGGACGTGCTGGCGCTGGACCTGCCTGGCCATGGCCACAGTCCGCACCTGGCGCCGGGCGTGGAGTACTCGCCGTTCGTGGCGATCAACGCCGTGCTCGACGCGGCCGATGCGCTGGGCTGGGCGCGCTTCGCGCTGCTCGGGCATTCGATGGGGGCGGGGATCTCCAGCCTGATCGCCGCGGCCTGTCCGCGGCGCGTGCGCGCGCTGGTCTGCATCGAGGCGCTGGGCGGACTGGCCGAGGACGCGGCCGAGGCCGGCAGCCGCCTGCGCGATGCCATCGAGCGGGCGCGCCAGCCCGCGCGACGGCCGCTGCGCGTGTTCGCATCGCTGGACGCGCCGGTGCGTGCGCGCATGCAGGCCAACGGACTGAGCCAGACCAGCGCGACCCTGCTGGTCGAGCGCGGCGTGCGCGCGGTCGACGCCGGCTGGGTCTGGAGCAGCGATCCGCGCCTGATGCTGCCCTCGCTGTATCGCGCCACGCATGCCCAGGTCGATGCCATCGTCGAATCGATCGACTGCCCGACGCGGGTGATCCTGGCCACGCCCGCCCAGCCCTATTTCCCCGAGCCGATCCGCAGCCAGCGCGCCGCGCGCCTGCGCCACGGCCAGACCTTCGTGCTGCCCGGCCACCACCACGTACACATGGACGACCCCGCCGCCGTGGCCGCCCTGATCGACAACGCCCTCGGCAGCAACGACTAACCCCCTGTGGGAGCCGCCATGGCGGCGATGGGGCTCTCCCGGTAAAGCTTCATCGCCGCATTGGCCCAACAGGCCACAAGGGCGGCTCCCGCCTGTAGAGCGGAGCTTGCTCCGCTGCTCTTCGTTCAGTTCGTGGGAAAGGCCCCAGCGGAGTCCCCAAGAGGGGATTGCCACAAGCTCCGCTCTACAGCGGACCGTCGCGAGATCTGAGGAGACAGGTGCTCCCGCCCAGCCACACGCAGACTCCTCGGCCAGACTCCGGCAGGCGCCACCCGACCCTCGGCGCGGCTAAGGGCGCTCGACTTTCAAACGGGTATCGAAGAAGGCGATGGCCTGCCGGATCGCGGTGGCATGCGTGGCCTCCTGCGGTGCGGCCAGGTGCTGGCACAGGGCAATGCGCGCCACGCCCGCACGCGTGCAGCGCCCGAGGAAGTCGTAGTGCCCCACCCGCGGAAGCGTGGTCAGCGTGGCCTGCGGCAGCTGCTCCGCCAGCCAGCGGCCATCGCTGGCGAGCGGTGCGACGGTATCGGCCTCGCCGCCCACGATCGCCACGGGGCGATCCAGCGAGGTCAGGCTGTCCGGCGCCAGCAGCAGCGCGGCGCCCGGTGCCATCAGGAAGGCGGCCTGCAGGCCGCTGATCGCGTGGTCATCGCCCGAGCGCGCCGCTTCCGCGGCCAGGGGCGCGCGCTTCAGCGCCGCCTCCCGCGCGGCCAGGGTCAGCTCGGGCGCTTCGGCCTGCGGCAGGCAGGCGGCCTCCTGCGGATCGGCATGGCAGCGCGCGATGAGCCGGCCCAGATCGGCGCGCGCGCCCAGGGCGAGCAGGGCGGTGAAGCCGCCCAGCGAGAAGCCGGCCACGCCCATGTGGCGCGTGTCCAGGTGCGGGCCGAGCACGGGATCCTGCCGCACCAGCGCCAGCGCGGCGCGCAGGTCATCGGCGCGCTCCCAGACCAGGGTGCTGCCGGCCACCGTCATCGCATCCACGCCGTTGTTGCCGGGATGATCCACCGCGACCACGACATAGCCTGCGCGCGCCAACGCCGTGCCGAACCACGCCATCATGCGTGCCGAGCCGCCATTGCCATGCGAGAACAGGACGACGGGAAAGCGTCCCGGCGCCACAGGCGCATCACTGGCCGCACGCCCGGATTCGAACAGCGGCGCGCCCGGCGGTCCGATCTGCATCGCTGTTTCCGCCGCATCGGGCGCTGCCGGATACCACACGGTGACCCGGACGTCATCGCGGTGGTCGGCATTGCGCAGGGCCGCGCTTGGCAGGTGGGCCAGGCGATGGGACTCGCCTGCGGTGCGGGCCGTGGCGCGCGCACCGAGGGCCAGGCCCGCCGTCAGCACGATCAGGGAGGTCAAACGAAGCAGGGTCATCGGGGTGTCCTGGGGATCAGTCGGTCAGGGGCATCCACAGCTCGACATCGCCGATGCCGGTGCGGGTGTCGAAGTCGTCGCTGTACTTCTCGAAATCCGGGGCCTCGGCCACGGGCAGGCCGGAGCGTGGGAGCCAGTCGCCGACGAACACCCGCCAGGTCCGCCGGATCGCCGAGATGTGCCCACGGTGCAGCGCGACCGCGTAGCGGCGCGCGGGCAGCGTCAGGCGCGTGAGCCCAGCGCTCGGATCGCGCGCATCGCGGCGCTCGAATCCGGCCAGATAGTCGAAGCTGCCGTCGGGCGCCCCGTTGCAGAACACGCCGAAGGCGGTGCCCGACGGCGGCTGGGCAAACGGATGGGTATACAGCGCCTGCCACTGCGAGGGGATGCCCTGCGTGGTGCCACCGACGTAGCGCCGGGCGATGCCGACGATGCGCCAGTCGGGGGCGTGGACGACGCGCGGCGTCTCGGGCAGTTCGGCGGGGCCTTCCGCGGTGCGCCAGGGCTCGACCAGGTCGAGGCCTTCGAGCGTGCCGCGTGCGCGCAGCGCGGCCGGCGCCAGGCCGAACTGCTCGCTGAAGGCCCGGGTGAAGGCCTCGTGCGAGCCATAGCCCGACGCCAGCGCGATGGCCAGGATGTCCGGCGCGCCATCGGCGAGCTGGCGCGCGGCTTCGCTGAGTCGCCGCGCGCGCAGGTAGCGCACCACCGAGCAGCCGGTCATCGCCTGGAACAGTCGCGCCAGGTGGAAGGGCGACACGCCGGCGACCGAGGCGATGGTTTCCAGCGAGAGCGCTTCGGTGTAGTGGCTTTCGATGTACCAGAGTGCTTTTTCCGCCGCGACCATCGGTCCCCGTCCCTTGCGAGTGCGGGCAGCTTAGCGAGGCGGCTCGGAGCCGGTTTGATCGTTCTTGCGGTCGGCCGGGGCCTGCGATTGCCTCCCACCTGTAGAGCGGAGCTTGCTCCGCTGCTCTTCGTTCGGTTCGTGGGGAAGGCCTCAGCGGAGTCCCCAAGAGGGGATTGCCACAAGCTCCGCTCTACAGGCAGACCGCTGCGAGATTCGAAGAGACAGTGGCTCCCACCCAGCCACAGCCAGCTGCACCCACGGGTGCCTGTTGCTTCAGGGCTGCAGCAAGGCGCGCAGCTGCGCCTTGAGGGCGCGGCCTTCCTGGTGGAAGTAGGCGCGTTCGGCGCGCCAGTCGGGGAAGCGGCGTTCGACCTCGTCCCAGAACGCCGGCGAGTGGTTGGCCTGGGCCAGGTGGCACAGCTCGTGGACCAGCACGTACTCGAACGCGCTCGGCCGGGCCAGCACCAGCGACAGGTCCAGCGCCATCGTGCCGTCCGGGCTCAGCGAGCCCCATTGCGAGGACATGATCTTCAGCCGCAGCCGCGTCGGCGCGCGCGGCAGGCCGGGCAGGTGGCGCGGCATCCAGCGCGCCACGTCGCTGCGCGCCTGGGCCTCGTAGAACTCGCGTAGCGCGCGCGCCAGGGTGGCCTGCGAGCCGCGCGCCGGCCATTGCACGTGCAGGCCGTCCTCGCGCAGCTCCAGGCGCGCGTAGCGGCCGGGCTGCCAGTGCAGCGGGATCAGCGCGCCGCGCAGCGGCAGGTGCGTGCTCTGGCCCGGCTGCAGCGGCTGCACCTCGCAGGCCTGCACGCTGCGGGCCAACTGCTCGTAGAGCCAGTCGCGATGCAGATCGAGGAAGCGATCGCCGGCGATGAGGCTGGCGCGCAGCGGCAGGGTCAGGCGCGCGCCGCGCTCGTCCACGCTGAGGCGGATGCGGCGGGCGCGCGGATCGCGCACGCGCTGGATCTGCAGCGGGGCGCCGCCGTCGACCGCCGGATACAGGACGGTGTCCCGCTCGACGGTGCGGGTGGGTTTGGCGATGAGCCGGCGCAGCAGCATGGGGGCATTGTACGGACGCGCGTGACGGGTGTCGGACCGCCCGCGCGCAGCGGCGCTACTCCACCTTGCTGAACTTCAGCGCGCCTTCGAGGATGAAGAACAGGCGCCGCACCTCGGCGCTCATCAGGGCGAAGCGCGCGTCCAGCTCGGCGCGCAGGTCGTCGATGTTGTCGTCCAGCTGATCGACCGCGCCATCGAGGAACTTGAGCTTGCGGATGATCAGGTCCTCGCCCAGGACGAAGGACACGTGGTCGTCGAGGTTGAGCGCCAGCTTGGTGACCTGCTTGCCGGCCTCCAGGTGCTTGTCGACCTCCTCGCTGCGCAGTTCCTGCTTCTGGCACTTCACCACCGCGCCGCCGTCGATGGGGTCCTTCATCTCGCATTCCTCGCCCAGGCTCAGGCCTTCGGGCAGGGGTTCGCCGGCGATCCAGCCGGTGAGGATCGAGCGCGGCGCGATCTCGGCGTTGATCGGCATGGCCGGGAAGCTGCCCATCACCCCGCGCAGCTCGGACACCACGTTCTCCGCGCTCTTGCGCGAGGACGCGTCCACGGCGATGAAGCCCGAGCGCGCGTCGATCAGCGCATCGGTGCGCGAGGGTTTGACGAAGGCGCGCGGCAGCAGCTCGTGCAGCAGGTCGTCCTTGAGCCGCTTGCGGGTCTTGCCGCCGGGGCGGCGCCCCTCCTTGGCCTCGATCTCGTCCAGCTTGCGCGCCAGCAGGTCGTTGACCACCGCGCCGGGCAGCAGCTTGTCCTCGCCGCCGACGCTGACCCAGATCGCGTCGTCGGCGCGGTGGGTGGCGACGTCTTCCGAGCGGCCGAAGGGATTGATGAAGCCGCGCGAGTTCATCTCCAGCGGGCCGACCGGCTTGAGCGGGGCCTGGGCGACCTGGGCGTCGAGTTCGGAGAAATCCAGCGAGGTGGGGAAGCGGAACAGGGTGAGATTGCGAAAGAACATGCAGGGGACCGGATGAGGCGCGCGGCGCGCTGGAAGCGGCGGACAGCGCGGCGAAAGGGATCGGGGATTATCACCGCTGCGGACCGCGCCGACAGCCTTGACACGTCGGCGCGGCGGCAGTGCCGAAAAGATCCTTCAGGGATGGGCGCCGACCAGCTGCACCGCGTCGATCGAGCCGGTCGGCGCGCCGGGCGTCACGGTCAGGCGCACGGCGCGGGTCTGGTAGGGCGTGGGCGCGAAGCGCGCCTGGAACCAGGTGATCTGCTGGGCGTCGCGCGGCGTGCGGTCCGGGCCGTTCCAGACCACGTGGCGCGCGCCGGTCTGATCGATCAGTTCGATCCGGCGCAGCCGGCCGGGCAGGCCGACCTGGCGCACGCGCACCGCGCTGGCCGACACGGCGGTGTCGTAGCGCAGCTCCAGCCATTCCGGCGCGCGGCGTTTGCCCGAGGCCTGTTCGGGCGCCCAGCCCTTCTCGGGGTAGCGCACGCTTTCGGCGTCGGGCGCGCCGGTGGCCGCCTCGGGCGTCCAGCGCCCGTCGTGGCCGGCCAGGGCGGTGGCATAGGTCGAGCTGGCCGTGGCGCTGATCGCCCATTGCCCGGCCGGATCGTCCAGATACTGCTGGCCGGCCAGGGCCTGCTCGATCTTGGCCTGGCGCTGGGCCGCCTGGCGCGCGCTCGCCGCCGGCGCGGCCAGGGTCGGGGTCGGCGTGGAGGTCTCGGGCGCGGTCACGGGCGCATCGGCGCCGGCGCGCGCGCAGCCGGCCAGCACGGCCAGCGCCGACAGCGCGACCAGCGGTCGCGATGCGTTGTTCAGCCCACGCACCGCCATCAGTCCAGCCCGGGCGTCTCGCCGCGCAGCCAGGCGTGGGCATCGGGCTGGGCGGCGCCCTCGGCATGGCCCAGGGCGGCGAAGTCGAACAGCTTGGCATCGGCCAGCTGCGAGGGCCGGATGTCGCCCATCGCGCGGGCGATCTGCTCGATCCGGCCGGGGTGTTCCTTCTCCCAGGCCTTGAGCATGTTGCCGACCTGGCGGCGCTGCAGGTTCTCCTGGCTGCCGCACAGGTTGCAGGGAATGATCGGGAACGCCCTGCGTTGTGCGTAGTCGACGATGTCGGCCTCGCGCACATAGGCCAGCGGGCGGATCACCACGTGGCGGCCATCGTCGGACAGCAGCTTGGGCGGCATGCCGGAGAGCTTGGCGTGGTGGAACAGGTTCATGAAGAAGGTGGCCACCATGTCGTCGCGGTGGTGGCCCAGGGCGATCTTGGTGAAGCCGTGCTCGGCCGCGTAGGCGTAGAGCGCGCCGCGGCGCATGCGCGAGCACAGCGAGCACAGGGTCTTGCCCTCGGGCACCACGCGCGTGACCACCGAGTAGGTGTCCTGCTCGATGATGTGGAAGGGGACACCCAGGCCTTGCAGATAGGCCGGAAGCACGTGCTCCGGGAAGCCCGGCTGCTTCTGGTCCAGGTTGACCGCGACCAGCTCAAAGGGCACCGGCGCCTTGCGCTGCAGCTGCAGCAGGATGTCCAGCAGGGTGTAGCTGTCCTTGCCGCCGGACAGGCACACCATCACCTTGTCGCCGGCCTCGATCATCGCGTAGTCGGCGATGGCCTGGCCGACCTGGCGGCGCAGGCGCTTGGCCAGCTTGGTCTGCTCGCGGCGCGCGCGCGCATCGACGCTGGCCGGCGTGGCCGGCGGCGCGCTGTCGATCAGCTGCAGGGGCAGGGGCGTGGACATGGGGGCCGGGCATTCTAGCCGGCCGCCGCCGTCCCTGCCCGGGCCGGCGCGCGCCTGGCGGTGCCGGGCGGGCCCGTGCGCACCGCCCGTTGCGGTCTTCCGCGTATGCTTGGGCCGTGCACCAGGAGCTCACCAGCGATACGGTCATCCGGCTTGCCGCGCTGCGGCGGGAGCACCGCGATCTGGACGACCAGATCAGCCGCAGCATCGCCGAGCTGCACGCCGACGAGCTGACCATCAAGCGCCTGAAGAAGCGCAAGCTGTGGCTCAAGGACTGCATCACCCGCCTGGAAAGCGCGCTGATCCCCGACGAACCGGCCTGAGCCGCAGCGGCGGCTTGTGACCGCCACCGTCACTGGTGCGGTCCCGCTCGTTCCACGCAGGCCGGCGGGAAAACCCCGCATCGGCGCGCAGTTGCGTGTGCTCACCGGGTTTTGGCGGGAATTGGCCCGATGCTTGCTTCACAGTGGGTTACGGCCCTGCCTCGTCCGGGCGCTTGGTGTTGTGTGTCCGCCCATGTCTCTGATCGGCTCCGCCGCTTCCGCCATCGCCCTCCCCCCGACCGGGGCCGGGCTGCGCGTGGTGCGGCTCGGGCCCGGCCAGGCCGGGGCGCCGCTGCGGGCGATGCGCCGGCGCCTGGCGGCCGAACAGGGCCGTGAGCCCGAACCCGACGACGCACTGGAGGCCAGCGCCACCGTCGTGGCGGTATTCGCCGGCGAGGCCATGGTGGCGGCGCTGCGCGTGCATGCGACCGATACCCCGCAGCTGCGGCGCGAGCTGGGCACGCTGCTGCAGCTGGACCGCTTCAGCGGCATCTGGGCGCCGGAGCACATCGTGGTCGGCTCGCGCCTGCAGGTGCTGGCCGATTTCCGCACACGTCAGGTCATCGATGCGCTGCTGCGCGAGAGCTATCGGCTGGTGCGCGATTCGGACGTGCGCTTCGGCCTGATCGCCTGCGAGCCCGCGCTGCATGCGCTGTTCGCCTTCTACGGCTTCCGCGAATACCTGCCGCCGGCGATCCTGCCCGGCGATACCGGCGTGCTGCGCATGGCGCTGGTGTGCGAGGACGCCAGCACCTTCATCACCTGCGGCTCGCCGCTGGTGGATCTGGTCCAGCATCCGCAGCTGGGCCTGTCCGCGCGCGCCTGGCTGGAGCAGACCTTCCCCGTGCTGGCCTGAGCGTCGCCGCCGCGCGGGCACGATGCTAAGGTGCCGGCGCCGACGGAGCGCTGGATGTGGTTGGAAAGCAGGAACTCATCGACAAGGCACGCAATCCCTGGTGGCAGGCCGCCGCCGCGGTGGCCTTGCTGGCCCTGGTGCTCACCTTCGTCCTCGGGGGTTTCCGCGACGCCTCGGGCAAGGCGCATCCGCTGCCGCGCAGCGGCGCGGACAAGACGCTGCGCAGCGGGGCGATGGCGGTGACCCCGCGCCAGGCCTGGCTCGCGCACTACCCGCCGGGCGGCCGGGTCGATCCGGCCGATCCCCAGGCCCTGTACCTGGTGCTGGAGGCCGACGTCGAGAACCTCACCGAGCGCAGCTTCAACGGCTACGGCTTCCTGCGCGAGGACGTGGTGCTGGTCGATGCGCGCGGCGAGCCCACCCGCCCCGAGCTGCTCAAGCGCGCCGACGACCACAGCATCCTGACCGCCCTGCAGCCGCGCCTGCCCCAGCGGGTGGAGCTGGTGTGGCCGCTGCCGGCCGGCGCGACCGTGCCCGCGCAGCCGCTGTTCGGCCTGTTCGCCCGCGACTACGTGGCCAAGGCCTATCTCAACGACCAGGGCGGCTGGATGCAGGGCGCGCCGAAGGCCTTGATGCAGCTGCCCTTGCGCGACCTGCGCGATCGGGTGGTGGCGCCATGAACGCTGGCCCGTGGTCGCTGCCGCGCCTGCGCTGGCGCCCGCTGCTGTGGATCGCGCTGGCGCTGGTGGCGATCGTGGTCCTGCGCAAGCACCAGTCCAGCTACGAGCAGCGCGATGCGCCGCTGCTGCAGCCGGCGCCGGCGAGCGATGCGGTGGGGCGCAACTTCCGGGTCGAGGTCGGCGCGCTCAAGGTCGTCCATGCCTATCTGCTCAATGGCCCCTATCCAGGCGATGAGGCGCTGACCCTGCGCACGCCGGGCATCTGGCTGTCGGTCCTGGCCAAGGTCGAGGCCACCCAGACCCAGGGCATGCTCAACGCCCAGCTGCGCACCCGCAGCGGTCGGGTCTATGTCGCCTCCGGCGCCGAGCGTCCGCGCCTGCCGGCGTTCAACCTCTCCGGTCGCGAGCTGGCCCCGGCCCTGCAGGAGGTCGGCGCCTGGTTCTTCGAACTGCCGCCGGATCAGCTGCAGGGCGCGCACCTGCAGCTGTTCTGGGGCACCAGCCTGCCCGTCGGCGGCGACAGCCTGGTGGATGTCGACCTCGGCCTGGACGCGGCGCGCGCGCGGAGCATGCTCGAGGAGGCCAAGCCCGTCCTGGATCTGCGCCAATGACGACAGCGGCCACGACCGGATGGTGGCGGCGCAACGCCGGCTGGCTGGCCGGCGCGCTGGTGCTGGGCGCCTTGGCCCTGTGGCTGCCCTACCGGCAGGCGCGCCAGGAGGCGCTCACCCTGCATCCGGACATCCCGGTGCGCGCGGCGCCCGGCCAATGGGCGAGCTTCGGCGGGGCGCGCTGGCGGCTGCTGGCGGCCGAGGTGGTGGAACCGGGCGATCGCCGCCTGCGCGGCTGGCTGCGCCAGGATGCGGTGGTTCTGCTGCTGCGCTACGAGGTCGTGCGCGCGCCCGGCGCGGATGTGACGCTGTTCGAGACCTGCCGTGGCGCGGTCGCCGATGCGGCCGGGCGGCGCTGGGAAGCCGGCCCGAACGCCCTGCCGCGGCTGGCCGGCCCACGCCTGCCGACCGGCTGCGGGAGCGGCCTGGACGCGAACGGCAACCGGGTGACCATCGCGCCCGGTCAGCCGCTGCTGTTCCAGCACGCCTTCGTGCTGCCGCGCGGGCAGGAGGTGCACGGCCTGCATGCGCGGATCGAGCTGAGTCCGCGGGCCGGTGTCTCCGGCCGTTACCTGGACGTGCCGCTCTAGCGCGCGGCCGGCAGCCGTGCGATGGCGCGGTCGAAGGTGGCCGCCAGCAGCACGGTGCGCAGCACGTCGGTCAGCAGCGAGGTGCGGAACGACAGCGGCGTGGTCAGGAACACCGCGTACAGCTGGCCCTGCACCTGCTGCACGTCCGGCGACTGCGGCCCGATCAGCTGCCGCATCCAGTGCCAGGCCCAGGAGTCGACCCAGGCCAGCAGCTGCCAGCCCACGCACAGGGTCAGCAGCGCCGGCAGGCCCGCGCGCAGCACCAGGCGCAGGCTGTTGACCACCGGCACGCCCTTGCTGGTCCAGCCCTCGCTGACCTTGTCCACCAGCATGCGCAGGCCGAAGTGCAGCCCGCGGTAGCGCTGCACCAGCTGTTCCAGCCGGGTGTCGGCCTGGTCCAGGCGCTGGGCCTTCTTCAGGTCGATGCCGTAGATCAGCGCGGTGATCGCCAGCCAGATCAGCGGCAGCACCACCGCCCCGGCGGCCGTGGTCGCCACGTCCCAGAGCGGGTCCAGCACGCGCCGGGCCGGCGGCAGCAGCGCGAACAGCGAGGCCGGGCTCTCCCACCAGCGCGTGGCCGCCACATAGACCACCCGTTCGTGCCACCAGTCCATGGCCAGCCCGTGCAGCTTGCCGATGGCCGCCACGCCGACGAACACCCAGTACGCCTCGCACACGGTCACCAGCAGTTTCCAGCCCCAGCCCTCGCCGGCGGCGGCGCGGCGCTTGGCCGCCCAGCGCAGCAGCCAGGCGATGGCCAGCGCGATCCAGATGCCCTTCAGATGCAGGACGTTGGCCAGGTCCTCCTTGTCCCACACGCTGACCACATAGCCGGTGCGGAAGTCGCGGCGCAGGTTCTCCAGCAGGCCCCAGCCGGCGTAGTAGGCGAAGAACGGCAGCAGCGCCACCGCCAGCGCGCCGCTCCAGTGCGCGCGCGCCGGGTCCAGCTGCGGCGTGGTCGCGCCGCCGGCCAGCATCGGCAGCGAGGGCCGCAGCGACTGGAACATCATGATCGTGCCGGCCAGTTGGGTGACGATCAGCAGCGACAGCGCGGCGAAGGACAGCAGCGCGCTATAGCCGCCCAGCCGCACCGCCAGCTGCATCAGCGCGTCGTAGCACACGCGCATGGCGAAGAACCAGAACAGCAGCGCCGGCCAGTGTTGTACCAGCAGGCGCCCGGCCAGACGCGGCACCTCCAGCCAGGCCGGCCCGCGGTCGCCGGCGATCTCGGAGCTTGCGGCGGGCTGGGACATCATGCGGCTGGCCTTATTCGGAGGGCGCCGGTGTCGGTTCGGGACGCGCGGCCTCGGGGCTGACGCGTTCGATGGTGTGGCGCAGCTCGCGGCCCAGGATCACCTTGGCGTCGCGCGCCCACGCATCCAGGCGCGCGTCGAACAGCAGCTTGCTGTGCTCGTCCGGCCACACCAGCTTGAGCTCGCGCAGCTTCTGGATGAAGCCGCGGAACAGCGTCCTGTCGAAGAACTCCGGCGCGGCCGGCGCGTAGAGCAGGCTCAGGCGCTGAGCGGCCTGCTGGCACAGGCTCTCCAGCTCGGCCGCGCCCAGCGTGCCGGGGCCGTTCTTCACCAGCACCGAGATGGCGATGTAATAGCGCTCGAAGGCCTGCTGCAGCGAGTGGCCGATCGCGCGCAGGCGGAACACCTCGTCGGTCTGCCCGGCGTTGCGCTGCAGGACCCCGCCATCGTCGTCGTTGACCCCCGATCCGGTCGGGGGCAGGTTCTGCTCGAGCAGGTGCGCCTCGATGAACACGTCGATGGTGTGCTCGATGCGCGAGGCGAACTCCTCGGCCGTCCACGGCAGGAACAGCTCGGCCTGCAGGAACGGATACAGCTGCTGGCCCAGCGCGATCAGCCGCGACCGCGCCATGCGCCGGTTGTTCTGGAAGCAGCAGGCGATCCACGACGCGGCGGTGAACAGATGCAGCACGTTGTTGCGGTAGTAGCTCAGCAGCACCGCGGTGTCTTCGTCGACCACGTCCAGCACATCGCCCAGCGGATGGGAGATGCGGCGCAGCACGTTGATGTCCAGGCCGTGGGCGATGATCCGCTCGGGGCTGTGCGGGGTGACGGTGACGCGGTCCGAGTACGGCAGGCGCGCCAGCAGGGTCTTGCTCAGCTCGATCTGCGCGATCAGGTCGGCCTCGGCCATGGCGTGCTTGGGCGTGGACAGCAGCGCCAGCGCCAGCAGGTTGATCGGATTGACGTCGGCGGCGGCGTTGACCCGGGTGTTGATGGTGGTGGCCAGCGCATCGACGGTGTCCGACAGCCAGCGCGGCTTGTCGTCCTCGGGCAGCGGCTTGCCGTCCCATTCCGGCGCGTGCCGGGCCAGCATGTCGGTCAGCTCGATCGGCTCGCCGAAGTTCACCACCACCTGGCCGAAGTTGGAGCGCAGCACCTTGGGGATGGACCACAGCAGGCCCCAGATGGATTCCTTCTGCTTGGGCCGGCCGGACAGCTCGTCCAGGTAGCTCTTGCCCTCCATCAGCTTCTCGTAGCCGATGTAGACCGGCTGGAACAGCACCGGCTTGCGCGGCTGGCGCAGGTAGGCGCGCACCGTCATCGAGATCACCCCGCCCTTGGGCGGCAGCAGCCGGCCGGTGCGCGAGCGCCCGCCCTCGACGAAGTACTCGATCGAATAGCCGCCGGCCACCAGCTGGGCCATGTATTCGGTGAACACCGCCGAATACAGCGGGTTGCCGCGGAACGAGCGCCGGGCGAAGAACGCGCCGCCCTTGCGCAGCAGCGTGCCGACCACCGGCAGGTTGAGGTTGATGCCGGCGAAGATGTGCGGCGGCACGATGCCGCGTTCGTACAGCAGGTAGCTCAGCAGCAGGTAGTCCATGTGGCTGCGGTGGCTGGGCACGTAGACGATCTCGTGCCCGGGCGCGGCGTCCTTGAACTTGTCCAGGTGATGCACCAGCACGCCGGCGTAGATGCGGTTCCACACGTGGCTGAGCAGGAAGCTGGCCGAGCGCACCACCGGGTTGGAGTAGTCGGCGGCGATCTCCCAGGCGTAGGCGTGGGCCTTCTTCCACGCCTCCTCGGGCTTGGAGTTGTCGCGGCGCGCCTGGTCGGCGATGGCTTCCTTGACCGGCTCGGCCGCTAGCACCTGGTCCACCAGCAGGCGGCGCGTGGACAGGTCCGGGCCGATCACCGATTCGCGGATGCGGTGGAAGTGCTTGCGCAGCACGCGCGAGAGCTTGCGCACCGTGCGCTCGGGCGGCAGCTGCTCGGCCACCGCGTCGCGCACCGACACCGGCGCGGAGAAGCGCACGATGGTGCTGCGGCCGTTGAGCAGGATCGCCAGCAGGCGGCGGAACCGGCCCACCAGCGCCCAGTTCTCCGAGAACAGCACCGCGAACCAGCCGCTCTGCTTGTCCGGCGCGCGGCCGACGAAGATCGACACCGGCACCAGCTGCACGTCCAGCGCCGGGTTGGTGCGGTGCGCCTGCAGCAGGCGCGCCAGCGAATCGGAGTGGGTCTTGGTGCTGCCGGCCTCGGGGATCAGCGAGCTGGCGATGCGCCGCGACAGGGCCAGGTAGGCGCGCTTGCGCCGCAGCGGGTCGCCCGGCACCGGCAGCGGCAGCAGCGGCGAGGGCAGGCCGGCGGCCTGGCAGGCGCGGTCCAGGATCAGGGCGTTGGACAGGCCGTAGTCTTCCAGCACGTAGCACACCGGCCGGCTGTCCAGCAGCGTGGACGGCGCCTCGGGTTCGATGTCCAGCTCGACCCAGGGGTCGACCACCTTGTGCAGCAGGCGTGCCCACAGCGGGGTCTTGCCGCTGCGGCCGATCGGGGCGGACACCGCCACCGGCAGCTGCGCGGTGGCGGGCGCCGCGGCGTCGGCCGCCTCCGCCGGCGGTGCGTCCTCGCGCTCGGGACGCGGGTCTTCGGGGAAGGGCAGGGGGTTCTGGTCAGGCATCGCGGTCATTATGCCCAATGGCCGTTGCCGGCCCCGGTGACCGTTCCGGCCACCTTGCCGTCCGGCGGCGGTGGCGAGGACGCCGGCGGTGCGGAGGGCGACGGCGCCTCGGGCGCAGGCGCGTTCGGCGCGTCGGGCGCGGTGGGCGCCTGCTGTTCGAGGCGTTTGCGCAGGGCCGCGGCCTGGTCCATGTAGTGGGCCACGTACCAGTGGCCGTCCTGGCGGCGCAGGGTCACGGTCAGCTGGATCGGCTTGCCGGCCAGCGGGTAGGTCACCGCGACCTTGGCCAGGTCGCCCTCCTGGGTGACCTCGCCCACTTCCAGCTTGGCCAGGCTGTCGTCCAGCGACAGGCCGTAGTCGGCCAGCACGCCGCCGAGCGCGGCGAAGAAGGGATCCAGCCGGGTCAGCGCGCCGGCCATCCCGGCCTGGGTCAGGTCGGTCTCCGAATCGATGCCGGTCGCGCGCGCGGCCGGCACCAGGGTGCGCAGGGCGGTGTGGGCGCGGGGGGCGTCGGCCAGCGGGGCGGACTGCGCCCAGGCGGTCAGCGCCGGCACGACCTGGCCGAAGTGCGCGCGCTGGTCGGGGGTGAACTCGCCCTGGCTGCGCACGTACTGGCCGATGAACAGGCCCAGGGTCTGCGCGGCGTTGCGCAGGTCGGTGACCTGGCCGGCGAGGTTGCGGTCGTAGTCGATGCCCAGCTGGCGGTCGGCATCGTTGGCCGACAGCGCGGCCAGCATGGGCACCAGACGTTCGGGCAGGGGCAGTTCGCTCAGCGGCCAGCGGCTGGCGCCGGCGGCCCAGCCGGCGGCGAAGGTCTGGTAGTCCTGGGCGGGCACGGCATCGCGGGCGAAGCCGGCCAGGTCGTACTGGCGCAGCTGTGCGGCCAGGTGACGCACGGTGGCGGCCGGGCCGTCCGGTCGGTCGTCGACCACCGGCTTGGGCGAGCGCTGGCACGCGGCCAGGACGGCCAGGGCACAGGCAAGGACAGCGGCGGGAATGCGCAGGGCCCGAGGCATGGGGGGTTCTCTCCAGGTGGGGGGCATCTTGGCCGCTGCATGTGTCTGCGGGCAACACGCGGGGTGGGGCACGCCCAGAACCTTGCCGTCGCGCGAAGCCGGCCACCCGCCTCGACCCGGCCGGGCGATACGTCGCGTGCTCCTTGTAGAGCGGAGCTTGCTCCGCTGCTCTTCGGCCGATCATCGGGAAAGCCCCAGCGGAGCAAGCTCCGCTCTACAGGCGGTGTCTTGTCCGCTGCCTATCCCAGAAGCCGCGCGGTGTCCGATCTCTCGATCGGCAGAAGGACAAAAAAACAGGCCCGGTCGAATGACGACGCACGGGCCTGGAAAATCCGGGTCGGGCCCGGAGGACATCGGTTGTGGCAACACTCCAGCCCAGGGGCCGGACGGCGCACAGCCTAACCGCTGAATAGAGGCAATGCAATACTTTAAGTATATTTACTTAAGTCATTGTTTTTAAATTGAAATATTCGAGCTAGAGCGCGTGCCGTGGTCGATGTCACAACCCGATTGGTAGTGGGAACGTCTTTCCTCGGACTGAAGGCGCTGCCGGGTCCGCGAAGCTGGCCTGATCCGTAGCGGGCCACGCACATCCACGTGATGTCGAAGGCCTTTGGGGACATCTCCCCCAGCGACTTGCCACTGCTCGATGAGTGCCGCCGTGCCGTCGTCGGCACGGGCCGCGCTCGCCCCCGGTCACGGCCGCGTCATCCCTCGTTGACACCGGTGTCATGTGGTGCTTAATCTCCCGCCGGGGCCTGTTGGGGAACACGGCATGGTGGTCACGGCATCGATGCGGTCGGTGGATCGGGGGAGCTCGGTGTTCCTGGCCGCCGACATTGGCGGGACCCATGCGCGGGTCGCGCTGATGCGCGCGTTGCCCGGCGAGGGCCACCGGCTCGAGACCCTGGCCTACCGCAGCTACCCCTGCGCGCAGTTCCCTTCGCTGGCCGCGCTGCTGCGCGCCTTCCTCGACACCGAGACCCAGCAGCCGGTGCGCCACTGCGTGCTCGCCTGCGCGGGGCAGCTGGTCGGCGAGGAGGTCGTCAACGACAACCTGCCCTGGCCGATCGGCACCGGCGCGCTGCGCCAGGCGCTGGGCCTGGAGCATGTGGCGGTGCTCAACGACTTCGAGGCGCTGGGCTACGCGCTGGAAGGCTTCGCGCAGCAGCGCCGCCATCTGTGTGGGCCGACCGTCGCCAGTGGTGGGCCGGTTCTGGTGATCGGCCCGGGCACCGGCCTGGGCGCGGTCGTCCATCTGCCGGGTGCGGCCGGCGGCGTGGTGCTGACCACCGAGGCGGGGCAGATGGCGTTCGCGGCGCATTCGCTGCGCGAGCGCGCGGTGCTCAGCGAACTGGCGCCGCAGGGCGGCTATGTCGAGGTCGAACGGATCGTGTCCGGGCGCGGGCTGCTGACGCTCTACACGGCGCTGTGCGCGCTGGATGGCGTCGCGCCGCGCCTGCACGCGCCCGAGGCGGTGACCGCCGCCTCGCAGGACGATGCGCAGGCGGCCGAGGCCGTGTCGATGTTCTGCGCCGCGCTCGGTGGCCTGGCCGGCGACCTGGCCCTGGCGTTCATGGCGACCGGCGGGGTGTATCTGGCGGGCGGCTTCCTGTCCTCGATGCAGGCCGAACTGGCGCGCAGCGCCTTCCACCTGCGCTTCCTGCATGGCCGCAGCGCGCGCACCCTGCTGGCGCCGGTGCCGGTGTGGGTGGTCGAGCACGGGCGCAACGGCGTGCTCGGCGCGGCGCGCTGGTATCTGGACAAGGGGCTGCCCGCGTTTCCTTCCGGCGGCCAGGCCGCATGAACGGTCTGCGCGCGGCGCTGCTGCGGCTGTGCATCGCCCTCGGCGGGTGCGCGGCCGGGCATGCCGCCGCCGCGCACGTCGCGACGCCCTGGCCGCTGCTGCCGGCGCCGGCGCAGGTGGTGCCGGCCGGCGCCGGGACGTTCGAGGTCGCCGACGGCGCCGCGCTGGCGGTGGAGGGGGCCGACGCCGGCGACGCGCGCTTCCTCGCCGACCATCTGCTGCAGCTGCTCGAGGCGACCGGTGGCCCGCGCCTGCGCGTGGCCGGCGCGCACGGCGCGGCGCCGGCGATCCGCATCGTCATCGACCCGCGCGCCGCGCTGGACGAGGCCGGCTATCGCCTGCGCATCGAGGCGCAGGGCATCCTGGTCCAGGCGCGCACGCCGCGTGGCGCGTTCTACGGCGAAACCACGCTGTGGCAGCTGCTCACCCCGCCCGGCCACGCGCGCGGTGCGGCGGTGGCGGTGGCGCAGGGCGCGATCGACGATGCGCCGCGCTTCGCCTGGCGCGCGCTGCTGCTCGATTCGGCCCGGCACTATCAGGGCGTGGCCGAGATCGAGCGCCTGATTGATGCCATGGCGCTGGCCAAGCTCGACGTGCTGCTGTGGCACCTCACCGACGACCAGGGCTGGCGCCTGCAGGTGCCTAGTTATCCCGAACTGACGCGCATCGGCGCCTGCCGCCCGGCCGCCGCCGACGGCAGCGAGCCGGCCGACCGCGCCGGCGCCTACTGCGGCAGCTACAGCGATGCGCAGATACGGCAGATCGTGCGCTACGCCGCGCGGCGCTATATCGAGGTCGTGCCCGAGATCGACATGCCCGGCCATGCGCAGGCGGCCATCGCCGCCTATCCGTGGCTGGGCGTCAGCGGGCGCCGCCCGGCGGTGTGGACCGACTGGGGCGTCAGCGCCTGGCTGCTGGCGCCCAACGCGCGGACGCTGCGCTTCGTCGATGCCGTGCTGGCGCATGCGACCCAGCTGTTCCCCTCGCGCTACGTCTCCTTCGGCGGCGACGAGGCCGACCACGCGCAGTGGGACGCCTCGCCTGCGGTGCAGGCGCAGCGGCGCGCGCTGGGGCTGACCGGCAGCGATCAGCTGCAGGGCTGGTTCATGGCGCGGGTCGCCGATCGGCTGCGCCGGCGCGGACGCGTGCCGGTGGGCTGGGACGACGCGGTGGAGTCCGGCGTCGCGCTGCCGGCCTCGCAGGTGGTGATGTCCTGGCACGGCCAGGATCACGAGCGCGTGGCCCTGGCCGCGCTGCGGCAGGGCCACCAGGTCGTGATCGCGCCGCAGGAGTCGCTGTACTTCGATCACGTGCAGTCCGCGCTGGCCGACGAATGGCCCGGCCCGCCGCCGGTGGTGAGCCTGCGCCAGGCCTACGACACCGCGGTGATTCCCGAAGGGGCGAGCGAGGCCGAGGCGCGGCGCGTGCTCGGCGTACAGGGCGCGCTGTGGACCGAGCAGATGCCGAGCTTCGCCCAAGTCCAGCACGCGCTGTTCCCGCGCCTGGCGGCGCTGGCCGAACTGGCCTGGTCGCCGGCGAGCAGCCACGACTGGAATGGCTTCCTGGCGCGCCTGCCGGCGACGCTGGCGCGCGAGCGCGCGCTGGGCATCGCCGATGCGGACAGCGCCTTCGCGCCCGTCATCGCGCTCGAGGCGCAGGCCGATGGACGCGTGCGTGCGGTCGTGTCCAACCAGGTCCAGGCCGGCGCCATCCACTACACCATCGACGGCAGCACGCCCGACGCGCAGGCGCCGCTGTACACCGCGCCGCTGTTGCTCGCCCAGGGCACGACGCTGCGCGTGGCGACCTTCGGCGCGTACGGCCAGTCGCTCACCGGCGTGCGCCGTCAGCAGGTCGAACGGCAGGCGCTGCGCACGCGTGCGGGCAGTGCGCTGGCGACGTGTTCGGGCGAGCCGCCCTCGCGGTTGAGCGGGGCCGTGCGGGCCGGCGCATCGCCGCCGGGGACGGTCTATTCGGTGGACATCGGCAATGCCTGCTGGCGCTGGCCGCAGGTGCCGCTGGACGGCGCGCGCCGCGTGGCGCTGGCGGCCGGGCGCGTGACCTGGCGCTTCGGCGACGAGGCCAAGGGCGCGGTGGTGCGGCGCCGGCATAGCCCCGACGGCGAATTCGAACTGCATACCGGCGGCTGCGATGGTCCGCTGCTGGCGCGTCTGCCGCTGGACCACAAAGCGCAGTCCTCCGGACTGGCGCTGCTGGAGGCCGACCTGGTCCTCCCCGATGCCGGTCGCCAGGACCTGTGCATCTTCGCCACGGGCGATCCGCGCCTGGGCCAGTGGGCGCTGGCCAAGATCCTGTTCTCCGGATAACGGGTCCCACGCGCGGCGCACGCCGCGCCGCAGTCGCGCCGTTCGCGCGCGGCCAGAGGCAAGCCAGGACTTCCATCGTCTCCCGCGCAGGACTGCGCGACCCGGTCCCTCCCATCCCTGCAGTACCTCGGCTTCCTGGCGCCTGCCAAGCCACCATCACGAGGTCAATGCTCATGTCCACCGCTCACCGCATCCATCCGCTGGCCATCGCCGTCACCCTGTCCCTGTTCGCCGCGCTGCCGGCCGCGGCCGTTACGGCACCGACCGATCCCGCATCAGGCGAACAGGACACGCGCAGCGACGCCACGCAGGCCACAACGCCCGCGTCAACGCGCAAGTCCACCCAGGACCAGGACGGCAAGAATCCCGACGTCACCAACTTCACGGCGGTCACCGTCACCGGCGTGCGCGAGTCGCAGGCCCATGCCATCGACGTCAAGCGCGACGCCGCCAACATCCAGGACAGCATCACCGCCGAGAACATCGGCGCGCTGCCGGACACCACCATCACCGACTCCCTGCAGCGCATCACCGGCGTGCAGATCAACCGCGACGCCGGCGTGGGCACCTCGGTGGACGTGCGCGGCCTGCCGCAGGTGGGCACCATGCTCAACGGCGAGGTGTTCATCACCGCCGACCAGATCGACTCGCAGCAGCCGGACTTCACGATGCTGCCCTCGACGCTGTTCCAGGGCGTGGACGTGGTCAAGTCGGCCACCGCCAACGAGACCGCCTCGGGCATCAGCGGCGCGATCGACCTGCACACCTACCGGCCCTGGGACCTGCCCAGCGGCTTCACCTACAGCTACTCGGCCAATGGCGAGCGCGGCACCAGCAGCCGGCGCTGGGGGCCTGAGGCCAACGGGCTGATCTCCTACAACGACGACCATCACTGGGGCGTGCTGGCGTCGGTCGACTACTCGGACACCACGCGCTCGAACTCGCGCGAGGGCCTGGACCAGTACGGCGTGGTGCTCAACGGCGAGAACGCGGCCAGCGCCGGCGGCTACAACGGCTTCCTGACGCCGTGGAACGGCGCGCCGATTCCCTCGCAGATCGTGCAGAACGCCGACGGCACCGTGGACGTCAACGGCGACGGCAAGTCCAACGGCGTGTTCATGGGCAGTCAGGACATCAACCTGTGGCAGCAGTCCACGCGGCGCAAGCGCAAGTCCGGCAACCTGTCCTTCCAGGCCGACCTGGGCGGCGGCTTCAACCTGACCAGCGACTTCTTCTACTCCCAGCAGCACGAGTGGAACACCATCGCCGGCATCCAGTTCAACTCGACCAACTGGCAGGGCGCCACCTACGTGCCCAATGTCTCGCGCGACACCGGGCGCGCGGTCGCCGGCGCCTACGGCACGCCGGATCCGGACTGGGCCGGTTCGCAGATGTACACCACGCAGGTGTATCAGAAGTGGCCGGGCGATGTGGAGTCGTTCTCGGAGATCGCGCAGAAGGACTCGATCGCGCGCAACTTCAACCTGCAGCTGGACTACGACAACGGCGGGCTGTTCACCGGCAGTCTGCGCGGCCTGCATGCCAGCGCCACGCAGTCCAGCATCGAGACCGACGTCAACATCTCCAACTCCGACGGCGCGCTGTGGCCCAACCATCTGATGGACGGCGTGCCCGACGATGCGGTACCGCCGGGCACGATGGTCTACCCGGCGCAGCTGGGGGGCAACCGCGTGTTCAACAGCAACGGCATGCCGCAGAACACGGTGCCGGTGCTGGCCGACTTCCGCGGGCGCTACCTGAAAATGGGCCTGCCGCAGGGGCTGGCCGACCAGTTCGCCAACCCGTACGGCTGGTCGCTCAAGACGCTCGAATCCTCGGGCGACTACGACCGCCAGGTCGCGCTCAACGCGCTGCGCTTCGACGGCAAGCTGCACTTCAACGATGGCCTGGTGCTGCAGTTCGGCGTGCGCAACAGCATCCGCAATGCGGGCAACCGGGGCTGGACGCTGGAGGCGCCGGTCTACGCGGGCATGGGCGCCAGCGATCCTAACGGCTGCCTGGTGCGCTACGTCGGCGCCGATGTGGTGCTGGACAGCGGCGCGTGTACCGCCGGCAACGACCAGGGGTACTTCCGCGCCGGTTCGCTGTCGGCGCTGCAGATGCCGCTGACCGCCGCACCGCTGTCGCGGGCGTGGAAGAAGTACAACAACCTGCTCGGCTCTGGGCTCAACTTCTGGGCGATCAACCCGGATTCGATGATCAACCCGCTCGACTACTGGCAGTCGCTGTATCCGGGTACGGTCAAGGTGGGCGAGCCCGGCACCACCTGGGACGTGGGCCTGCACGAACTGTCCAGCTATCTGCAGCTGGACTTCGGCGGCGACCTGGGCCAGATGCCGTACAGCGGCAACGTCGGCGTGCGCGTGGTGCGCACCGGCTTGAACGTCACCCAGTACCTCGGCGGCGCGCCGGGCGCCTATGGCGACGAGCCGGTCTTCGCCGGCACCGAGACCACCCATCGCAGCTATACCGACGTGCTGCCGGCGGCCAACTTCTCGCTGGACATCACCGAAGGGCTGAAGCTGCGCCTGGCCTACTCCAAGAACATGATGCCGCTGGACCTGAGCACCTGGGGCGGCGGGCTGCAGCTGGACTACTCGCTGATGGAGACGCCGGACGGGGCGATCTTCCGCGTCTCCAGCGGCCAGTCCAGCGGCAACCCCGATCTCAAGCCGTGGCGCTCGAGCAACTACGGTGCCTCGCTGGAGTACTACATCAACGCCAGCAGCATGCTCAGCCTGGCGCTGTTCCGCATCAACATGGAGAGCTTCATCAAGAACGGTTCGGTGACCAACTGCACCCTGCCCGACGAGGACGGGGTGGTGCGCAACCACTGCATCGTGATCACCGAGCCGGTGCAGGGCTCGGGCAATAGCATCCAGGGCGCCGAGTTCGACTACCGCCAGGGCTTCACCTTCCTGCCGGGCCTGCTGGCCAACACCGGCGTGGAGGTCAATGCGACCTATGCGCCCAGCGATTCGGGCGAGCGCGACCTGGCCGGCAAGAAGATCCCGTTCCAGGACAACTCGACCAAGTCCGGCAACCTGATCCTGTGGTACCAGGACGGCGCCTTCCAGACGCGCCTGGCCTACAACTACCGCTCGCGGCGCGCGGTGGGCGACAGCATCGGCGGCATCACCGGCATGGAGCTCTACGAGGCGCCGCAGAAGTACCTGGACGCCTCGGTGTCCTACAAGCTGAGCAAGTACGCCGAGCTGGTGATCAACGCCACCAACCTCACCAACGAATACCAGAAGTACTACCTGGTCTGGCCCGACCAGCCGGCGCATTCCAACTTCTCCGAGCGGATGTTCACCTTCGGCGTGCGCGGCCAGTGGTGAGCGCACGCGTCGCGCATGGCGCGAGGCGCTGCCGGCTCGCGGGCCGGCAGCGGGAAACGGGAAGGCCCAAGATCTGGAAGAGGTGATGCATGCAGGACCACAACGCGCCCCAGGCGGGGCAGGGCGGCGGCTTCCACCGCTCCATCGGCCTGTTCTCGGGCACCGCGCTCAACATGACCCAGATGTGCGGCGTCGGGCCGTTCATCACCATCCCGCTGATGGTGGCCACGCTGGGCGGCCCGCAGGCGGTGGTCGGCTGGATCGCCGGCGCGCTGCTGGCGGTGGCCGACGGCCTGGTCTGGGCCGAGCTCGGCGCGGCCATGCCGGGCTCGGGCGGTACCTATGTCTATCTGCGCGAGGCGTTTCAGTACCGCAGCGGCAAGCTGATGCCGTTCCTGTTCATCTGGACGATGCTGCTGGCGATCCCGCTGCTGATGTCCACCGGCATCATCGGGCTGGTGCAGTACCTGGGCTACTTCCTGCCCGGGCTGGGCTGGTGGCCGGCGCATCTGATCGGGCTGGCGGCCACGGCGCTGGTGGTCTGGCTGCTGTACCGGCGCATCGAGTCGGTGCGGGCGATCACCGTCGGGCTGTGGGTGATCATGCTGGTCGCGGTGGCCGGCGTGGCGGCGGCGGGGTTCTCCGACTTCGATCCGGCCCATGCATTCGGCTTTCCGCCCGATGCCTTCGGCCGGCGCTTCTTCCTGGGCCTGGGCGCGGGGCTGGTGATCGGCATCTACGACTACCTGGGCTACAACACCACGGCCTATCTGGGCGATGAGCTGCGCGATCCGGGCCGCACCATGCCCGGCTCGATCATCATCTCGGTGGTGGCGATGATGCTGATCTATCTGGTGCTCAACATCAGCGTGCTCGGCGCCGCGCCCTGGCAGGAGATCGCGCGGTCCACCTCGGTGGCCTCGCTGGTGGTGGAGCGCAGCTGGGGCCATCTGGCGGCCGCGGTGATGACGGTGCTGATCGTGGTGACGGCCTTCGCCTCGGTGTTCACCGGGCTGCTCGGCGGTTCGCGCGTGCCGTTCCAGGCGGCGCAGGACAAGGTGTTCCTGGCGGTGTTCGGGCGCCTGCATGCACGCCATGGGTTCCCGCACGTGGCCTTGCTGGTGATGGGCGTGGTGACCGCGGTCGGCACCTTCTTCGACCTCAGCGAGGTGATCAACATGCTGCTGACCGCGACCATCCTGGTGCAGTCGCTGGCGCAGATCGCCGCGCTGGTGATCCTGCGCCGGCGCCAGCCGGGCCTGAAGCGTCCCTATCGGCAGTGGCTGTATCCGCTGCCGTGCGTGGTCGCGGCGGCGGGATGGATCTTCGTCTACGTGTCGGCCTCGACGCTGTCGCTGCTGCTGTCCAGCGCGTGGATCCTGGCCGGCATCGTCGCCTTCCTGATCTGGGCCAGGAAGACGGCGTCGTGGCCGTTCGCGCCGCTGCGCATCGAAGAACGCTATCTGGAGGAGCACTGAGCCATGCGACAGACCTGCAGGCACCTGCTGTGGTGGATGCTGGCCGCGGCCTCGACGGCCGGCGCGATCACGCCGTATTCCCCCACGACCGTTGGAGCGGACGCCGGGACCGTCACCCGCATCGCCCACTGGCAGATCCAGGACAGCACCAAGGCGCAGCAGCGCGGCGAGGAGATCTCGGCCGCCGACTTCTCCACGCAGGGCTGGTACGCGGCCAGTGCGCGCGCCACGGTGATGGCCGCGCTGCTGGAGAACGGGCTGTATCCCGATGTCTTCCATAGCGACAACCTGACCGCGGTGCAGGTGCCGGACGGCTCGGGCAATCTGGTGGTGACGCCGTGGTGGTACCGCAGCGAATTCGTCCTGGGCGCACGCATGCCTGGGCAGCGCACGCGGGTGCGCACCAACGGCGTGATCGCCGCGGCCGACCTGTGGGTCAACGGTCATCTGGTCGCCGACCGCAGTGCCATCGCCGGCGCCTATCCGGTCAACGAATTCGATGTCACGCCGTGGGTGCACGCCGGCCGCAACGTGATCGCCCTGCGCGTGCATCCGGCCGATCCGCGCCAGAGCCTGAGCATCGGCTGGGTGGACTGGAACCCCACGCCGCCGGACAACAACATGGGACCCTGGCGCGGCGTGGACATCATGCAGAGCGGGCCGGTGGCGCTGGGCGACCCGCAGGTCGAAACCGTTCTGTCCGACGACCACGCCCGCGCCGCGCTGACCGTGCGGGTGGAGGCGCGCAACCTGGATACGGTCGCCCATGAAGTCACGGTCAGCGGGCGCGTGGCCGACGTGCCTCTGACGCGCACCGTCACGCTGGCGCCCGGCCAGGTGCAGGAGGTCACCTTCGCGCCCGATGACACGCCCGGCCTGGTGCTGGCGCATCCGCGCCTGTGGTGGCCGGCCGGCATGGGCGAGCAGCCGCTGTACGCGCTGGCACTGCGCGCGGCGGTGGGTGGGGCGGATTCGGATCGGGCGGCGACCGCCTTCGGCATCCGCAGCGTGGTGTCCGACCTCACCGCCGAGGGCTACCGGCGCTTCTCGATCAACGGCCAGCCGCTGCTGATCCGCGGCGCGGGCTGGGCGCCGGACATGTTCCTGCGCGACGACCCGGCGCGGCTGGAGACCGAGTTCGCCTACGTGCGCAACCTGGGCCTCAACACGCTGCGCACCGAGGGCAAGCTGGAGGACCAGCGCTTCTACGAACTGGCCGATCGCGACGGCCTGCTGATCCTGGCCGGCTGGGAGTGCTGCGACATGTGGGAGTCGGCGGCGCAGACCGGCGGCGTGCCCTGGGAGGCGCACGACTTCGACGTGGCGCAGGCCTCGATGGCCACCGAGGCGCGGCTGCTGCGCAACCATCCGTCGGTGATCGGCTTCCTGATCGGCAGCGACAACGCGCCGCCGCCGAAGCTGGCCAGGCTGTACCTGGATGCGCTGCATGCGGCGCACTGGTCGCTGCCGGTGATCTCGGCCGCCGCCGACAAGCCCGCCGAGGGCCTCGGCCCGTCCGGCATGAAGATGGCCGGACCCTACGACTGGGTGCCGCCGGCGTACTGGTATGCCGACAAGCTGGGCGGGGCGTTCGGCTTCGATTCGGAGGTCAGCGCCGGCGCGGACATCCCGCGCATGGAGGACTTGCAGCACATGCTGTCGGAGCAGGAGCAGGAGGCGCTGTGGAAGCTGCCTTTGCAGCGGCAGTACCACGCCTCGGCCGCCTGGTCGCCGTTCGCAGTGCTGACGCTGTTCGACCAGGCGCTGGCGCGTCGCTACGGCGCGCCGAGCGGGCTGGCCGACTACGTGGCCAAGGCGCAGCTGGACAACTACGACAACACCCGCGCGCAGTTCGAGGCGTTCAATGCGAGGATGGACGCCGACCATCCGGCCACCGGCGTCATCTACTGGATGCTCAACAACGCCTGGCCGTCCTTGCACTGGCATCTGTACGGCTATGATCTGCATCCCGCCGGCGCCTACTTCGGCGCCAAGAAGGCCAACGAGCCCTTGCACATCCAGTACGCCTACGACTCGCGCGAGGTGGTGTTGGTGAACCACACGCTGCGCCAGGTCGAAGGCCTGCGCGCCACGCTCCGGGTGCGTGATCTGTCCGGTGCGGTGCGTTACCAGCGCCAGGTGGACGACATCGCGCTCGCGGGCAACCGCACGCGCCGCATCGCCACGCTGCCGCCGCCCACCGGCCTGTCCACGACCTACTTCGTCGAACTGGATCTGGCCGCCGCCGACGGCGCCGCGCTCGGGCGCAACGTGTACTGGCTGTCCACCCGCGCCGATGTGCTCGACTGGGAGCATTCCAACTGGTACGCCACCCCGTCCAGCCAGGACGCCGACCTGCGCGGCCTGTCGACGCTGCCCCAGGTGTCCTGCCAGGTCGAGGCGGTGAGCCGGCGCGAGGGCGATCAGGAGCTCACCACCGTGACGCTGTCGCTGCCCGCCGGGGCGGCCGGTCCGGCGGTGTTTCAGCACCTCGCCCTGCGCGATGCCGCCGGCCAGCCGCTCGTGCCGGTGCTGTGGGATGACAACGACGTCACCCTGTGGCCGGGCGAATCGCTCGTCCTGCACGCGCGCCATCCGCGCGCCGCGGCCGCGGCCGTCGTCGAGATCGAAGGCTGGAACAGCCCGCTCGCCCGCCTGCCCCAGGCCGCACCGGCCGCCACGCATTGAACATGGGCGGACCGGCGGCACGGGTCACCATCAACGACGTCGCCCGCGCCTCGGGCACGTCGAAGAAGACCGTCTCGCGCGTGCTCAACGACGAGCCCAACGTGCGCGAGGTGGTACGCGCGCGCGTGCTGGCGGCGATCGCCGAGCTCGGCTATCACCCGCTCGCCTCGGCGCGCAGCCTGGCCACCAACCGCTCGTTCACGGTGATGCTGCTGTACGACAACCTCTCGCCCAGCTACATCATGGAAGTGCAGGCCGGCGTGCTGCAGGCCTGCCAGGCGCAGGACTACAGCATGATGGTGCAGCCGCTGGCCTACCCCGCGCCGGAGCTGGTCGAGCGCGTGCAGCACCTGCTCTCGCGCCATCGGCCCGACGGCCTGATCCTCACCCCGC
The DNA here is from genome assembly GCF_030322905.1 of Pseudoxanthomonas winnipegensis. Lineage (NCBI taxonomy): Bacteria > Pseudomonadati > Pseudomonadota > Gammaproteobacteria > Lysobacterales > Lysobacteraceae > Pseudoxanthomonas > Pseudoxanthomonas winnipegensis. The sequence continues at coordinate 416,639 of NZ_CP095475.1, forward strand.
CGCTGACCGACCATCCGCAGCTGCTGGCGCATCTGCGCGCCACCGGGCTGCCGTTCGCCTCGATCGCGCCGGGCGACCCGCAGGGCTGCATCGGCGTCATGCTGCGCGAGCGCGAGGCGGCCGCGGAGATGGTCGATCACCTGGTGGCGCTGGGCCACCGGCGCATCGCCCACATCATCGGCGATCCGCGCCACGGCGCCGGAGTCTGGCGCCTGGCCGGCTTCCGCGATGGCATGCAGCGCGCGGGCCTGGAGGAACGCGCGGACTACATGGTGCAGGGCCGCTTCTCCTTCGAATCCGGCGTGGCCGCCGCGCGCCGCCTGCTGGCGCTGGCCGAGCGGCCCAGCGCGATCTTCGCCGCCGACGACGACATGGCCACCGGTGCCATCTGGGCCGCCGCCGAGGCCGGCGTGTCGGTGCCGCGCGAGCTGTCGATCTGCGGCTTCGACGACACCAACATCGCCACCCAGATCTGGCCGCCGCTGACCACCATCCACCAGCCGGTACGCGAGATGGGCCAGTGCGCCACCGACCAGCTGCTGCTGCACATCCAGGGCCGCGAAGGCGCCAGCATGGTCGAGGTGGGCTACCAGATGCGTCTGCGCGCCTCGACCGCGCCGCCGCCGGACGCGTCCGGCTCCGACCCACGCTCCCGCCAGTGACCGCCGCCATGTCCGATCAGCCCGCATCGCCCCGCGCCTTCCACTTCATCTCCGGCCTGCCGCGCTCGGGCAGCACGCTGCTGGCCGCCATCCTCAACCAGAACCCGCGCTTCAGCGCCGGCATGACCAGCCCGCTGGCCGACATCATGGGCCTGGTGATGGCCGAGGCCAGCAGCCGCAACGACTTCGCCTTCGACGTCAGCGATGCGCAGCGCGCCGCGCTGCTGCGCGGGCTGGTCGAGAACTTCTACAGCGTCAATGCGGCGCCGCAGGTGGTGTTCGACACCAGCCGGCTGTGGTGCAGCCGCATGGGGCTGCTGGCCACGCTGTTCCCCGGCGCGCGGGTCATCGCCTGCGTGCGGCCGCTGGCCTGGGTGCTGGACAGCATGGAGCGCCTGGTGCGCGCCCAGCCGCTGAGCGTCAGCAAGGTCTTCCGCTACGACACCAACACCACGGTGTACTCGCGCGCGGAGGCGCTGACCGACCCGCGCGGCATGGTCGGCTTCGCCTTCCAGGCCACCAAGGAGGCCTTCTACGGGCCGCATGCCGCCCAGCGCCTGATGTTGCTCAACTACGACACGCTGGCGCGCGATCCGGGCACGGCGATGCGCGCGGTGTATGCGTTCCTGGGCGAGCCGTGGTTCGAGCACGACTTCGACCATGTGCACTACAGCGCCGACGAATTCGACGCCCGCGTCGGCATGCCCGGCCTGCATGCGGTCAAGCCGAAGATCCAGGCGATCGAGCGCACGCCGGTGCTGCCGCGCGAGATCTTCGCGCGCTTCGCCAACGAGTCGTTCTGGCTCGACCCCCGGAACAACCTCAACCAGGTCCAGGTGGTCTGAAGGCCGCGCGCCGCCGCGGCGGCGCGATTCCAGGTGACGTGATTGCGGTGCAGCGTGCCGTTGCGGCGCGCCCGCACCGGGCGACGATTACGCGGTCTGCTGCGCGGCGAGGATCTGCTGCTGGATCGCCTCGGCCGCCGCGCGCGGATCGCTGGCCTGGCGGATCGGCCGGCCGACCACGATGGCATCGGCGCCGGCGGCGAAGGCCTGCGCCACGTCCAGCACCCGCTTCTGGTCGCCCACCGCGCTGCCGGCCGGGCGGATGCCGGGGCAGACGATGTCGAAGCCGGCGCCGGCCGCCGCGCGCACCGGCGCGGCCTCCAGGCCCGAGCAGATCACCCCGTCGATGCCGGCGGCCTGCGCGGCCAGCGCGCGCTGCACCACCACCGCCTGCGGATCGGCGTCGATGCCCATCGCGGCCAGGTCGCCGCGGTCCATCGAGGTCAGCACCGTCACCGCCAGCAGGCGCAGCTCTCCGCGGCGCGCCTGCGCGGCGGCCTGCATCATCGGCGCGTGCCAGCCGTGGATCGTGGCGAAGGTCACCGGCCAGCGCGAAAGCCCGGCGATCACCCCGGCCACCGTGGCCGGGATGTCGAAGAACTTCAGGTCGACGAAGATCTTCTTGTCGCGCCTGGCCAGCGCGTCGAGCACGCTGAAGTAGTCGCCCGAGGCCAGCAGCTCCATGCCGATCTTGTAGAAGCTCACCGCATCGCCCAGGCGATCGACCCACTCCAGCGCCTGGGCGCCGGTGGGTTCGTCCAGGGCGACGATCAGGCGCTCGCGCGGGGCCAGCTGCAGCGCGCTCATGGCGCCACGTCCAGCTGCGCGCGCTTGGCGGCGCGCCGCGCCTCGCGCGGTTGCTGCCAGTCGTTGTTGAACAGCGCCGGCTCCCACGAGCCGTAGGTCGGTCCGGCCAGCATCCACCAGCGCTCGCCGAACCAGTCGCGGTACTGCATCAGCAGCTTCTCGCGGTCGGCCTGCGTGTTGGCCACCACCTGCACGAAGTCGCCCAGCTGGTCGCCGAACTGCATCAGCACGCGGTAATGCTGCCCGGCCAGCTTGCGCCGGCAGTTCTTCTCGGTGCCGTTCTGCTCGCAGCCCGGCACATTGGTGCCCAGGCCCAGGAACACGCTGTCGTCGGCCACCGGCAGGCCGACCGCCTTGAGGTTGGCGATGGTGGCGTCCTTGAGGTGCACGGCGCGGTTGGAGACGTACAGCAGGGTCACGCCCTTGGCGTTGGCGGCCTTGGCGAAGTCGACCACGCCCGGCACGGCCTTGGCCTTCTTCTCGGCCACCCAGCGGTCCCAGCTGACCTCGTCGTACTCGGCGTTGTCGCGGATCAGGCGCGCCTGGTAGGGCGAGTTGTCCAGCACGGTCTCGTCCACGTCCAGGATCACCGCCGGCTTCAGGCCGGTGGCGGCGTTGCCGCGCTCCTCCGGCACCAGCGCGTCCCAGTGCTTTTCCTTCAGCGCGGCGTCCAGGTGGTCGGCGGCGGCGCGATAGGTCTGGATCGACAAGGCCTGGTATTCGACCGAACGCTGCACCCACAGCACCGCGTTGAGGTTGTCGTCGGCCGGCGCGGTGGGCGTGGTCGGCACGGGCTGGGTCCCCGCGGCGGTGGCCGGGGCCGGCGTGGAGGCGGCCGGTGCGGCGGCCGGTTCGGTGCGCTTGCAGGCGGCCAGGGCCAGCACGGTGCAGAGGCTCAGGAGCAGCGGTCGGGTTGCGGTCACGTGGGAGGGATCGACGCGAAGGAGACCGGCAAGTTTACCGGCTGGCGGTGACAGCCTCACTTCGGCGCCGGCCGCGTGCGGCGGCTATCCTTGCCGGCCCCTTGAACCGTTCCCAGGTGCCTTGTGACCGATGCCGCCGACCTGCCCGTGCTCGACACCGCCCAGGCCCGCCTGCTTGGCTGCCTGATCGAGAAGGAGGCCACCACGCCGGATGTCTACCCGCTGACGGTCAATGCCGCGGTCTCGGCCGCCAACCAGAAGACCGCGCGCGATCCGGTCATGAACCTGCAGGCCGGCGCCGTGCAGCACGCGCTGCGCGCGCTGGAGGCGCTCGGCCTGGCGCGCCAGCAGTTCTCCTCGCGCGCCGAGCGCTACGAACACCTCACCGGCAAGGCCTTCAGCCTGCCCAACCAGCAGGTCGCGCTGCTCGGCCTGCTGCTGCTGCGCGGCCCGCAGACCGCGGGCGAGCTGCTGGCCCGCGCCGAGCGCCTGGCCTCGTTCGCCGATGCCGAGGACGTGCGCCATCACCTCGAGCGCCTGGCCCATCGCGCGCCGGCACTGGTGGTGCAGATCCCCCGCGGTCCGGGCCAGCGCGAGGACCGCTGGATGCACCTGCTGGCAGGCCCGGTGGACGTGGCGGCGATCAGCGCGCGCCTCGCCAGCGGCGCGGCCGGCGAGGGCGCGCCCAGCGCGCTGGAGCACCGCATCGCCGAGTTGGAGGCGCGCGTGGCCGACCTCGAGGCGCGCCTGGCGCAGCTGCAGCCGGCCGGGCCTGCGGTGCCTCAGCTGTCCTGAGCGCGCCGCCTTCGGCGTGACATTCCAGGACGCGCCCCGCGCGCTGCCCTCGGAATCGATCCAATGCGCACCCCTCTGACCGCCGGCGTCGTGCTGCTGCTGGCGCTCGCCGGCTGCGACCGCCCTCGGCCGGCCGCCGCGGCGGGCGACGCCGCGGCCGAGGAGGCGCTGCCGGACACGCCGGCCCCGCCGGTGACGGTGCGGGCCTCGTTCCAGTGCCCCAGGCCGGCGATCGAGGGCGAGCCGGCCCTGCCGCTGGACGCGCCGCTGAGCGCGCTGCAGCGCCTGATCTGCGCCCAGCCCGACCTGGCCCTGCTGGACCGGCGCGTGCACGAGGCCTATCTGGCCACCCGCCTGCGCAGCGGCGTGGACCGCGGCAACCTGGCCAAGCGGCAGACGCAGTGGCAGGCCGACCGCGACACCTGCCTGAAGGCGGCCGACCCGAGCGCGTGCGTGGACGAGGCGCTGCGCACGCGGCTGGTCGAACTGGCGCTGCAGGACCCGCAGACCGTGGCCGGCACGCGCGTGGCGTTCGTCTGCGAAGGCACCGGCACGCCGCTGACGGCGGCGTTCTACAGCCGCTTCGACCCGCCTTTCGCCGTGCTGGGCTTCGGCAAGCAGCAGGCGGTGGTGTTCCTGCGACCGACCAACGCCGGCCTAAAGTACGAGCGCAGCGGTGCCAACCTGTTCGTCCACCAGGGCCGGGTCGAGGCCGAGCTGTACGGCCGCACGCTGGACTGCGTGTTGCCGTCTTCGCCGTGGTTGCGGGCGGCCCCGGCGGTGGCTGCGGCGGCTGGGGCTGGGGCCGAGCGAACCGAAGCGGCGCCGGTGGCGGGAGCCGTACGCGCCGAAGCGGCGCCGGTGGCGGGAGCCGTACGCGCCGAAGCGGCGCCTGCGGGCGGAGCAGCTGCCGTCCAGGGGAGGCCCGCGGTCGGAGCAGCCTCCGTCCAGGCGACGCCCGCGCCTGGAGCAGCGCCCATCCCAGCGGCGCCGTTGGCTGGCGCGGCATTGGCCAAAGTGACGCCTGGGGCTGGAACTGAATCGGCCAAGGCCGCGCCTGCGGCTGGGACGGCGTCGGACGAAGCCGCGCCTGTCGTGCCCACCCCGGCCGCTGCGTCCGCCAGGCCCGCCACTCCCGCGAGGCCTCCCGCGCCGGCGCTCACCGCGTCGACTGTCTCTGTGGTGACGCCTGCCGCTGTGGCGGCTCCGGCTTCTGCGGTCGCGACCGTGCAGGGACTGCGCGCGGCACCGCCACAGCTCATAGCGCCGCGCCCGTCGACGCCCGCTTCGACCTCGACTTCGACCTCGACTTCGACGCCCAGACCTGCGGCTACCAAGCTGCCCACCACCGCGATCGCCACCGCTGCGCCATCCAGGCCTGCGCAAGCGGCCGTGCCAGCCGCTGCCGGTGTGGCGAGTGCCGCCGCGCCTGCCCGCGTACTGCCGACAAGACCGATCTCCGGCCAACCCCAGGCGCCGTTGCTCGCACTGGCCTCCAGGCCGGCACCGGCCGCCTCGTTCTCCGCACCCGCGTGGTCGCTACCAGTTTCAGCCACTTCGCCTGTCGCGGGCATGGCGCCGACCGCCATTTCACAAGCCACGCCGCGCCACGCCGCTGCGCAAGCGTCAGTCCCAGCATCGGCACGCCCAACGACACCCGTCCCGAGCGGAGTCCCGACGGCGCTTGCACAACCCCCGGCGGCGCGCACCTCCGCATCACCATCAACAGCGTCACCGTCAGCACCCGCGCCATCCGCAGCGAAGGCGCCGGTGGCCGCAACGCCCGCAGTCAACACCGGTGCATTGCCGAAGCCTGCGCCCCCGCTGCCTGTCGCCGCACCGATTGCCTCGGCCGCCTCGCCGATGGAAGCCCGTGCGAGTGGCGCAACTGCCGCGGCGATGCCAACCACCAAACCGTCCAGGGCGGCCGTTAATGCGGCCGCCGCCGCGGCTACGGCCGCGTTGATCCAGCAGGTGCTGGCCGAAGTGCAGGCCGGCTCGGCCGAATCCGTGCGCGCCAGGTCGGCGCCTGCTGCTGTGCCGAGCGCGGCCGCGGTGTCGTCTGCCGCACCGACGCCGACACCCGTGCAGGCCGAGCCTTGAAGCCGCCGGCTGCGAGTTTGTCTTCGTTCGAAAGCCTCAGAAGCGAAAAGCAAAAGCACCGCTCCCCGGCCCTCCCCTTCGCCTTCGGCGAAAGGGAGGGGGCAAAGCGCCGGCGCCCAGAACAGGACGCAGACTGGGAACGGACAGCTCGCAGCTCAACGCCCCCTCCCTTGCGCGCAGCGCAGATCCAAGTCGCAGCTAGCGACTGAGGAGGAGGGGGCCGGGGCTTTTCCAATATCCGAGGAGCCAGCGGCGCTGCGCCCCCTCCCTTGCGCGCAGCGCAGGGGAGGGCTGGGGAGGGGTTTAGGGGCTTTCCCGATAGACCAGGAGCCAGCTGCGTTTTGCCCCTCCCTTGCGCGTAGCGCGGGGGAGGGGTCCGTGCTTTCCCGTCAAGCGTCAGCAGCAATCGCGCTTCGTCGTTACCGTCAAAGCGCGAGCCCGGTGGCTATCGCATTGGGACGTTGAAGACACTGAGTTGCCGTCTTCTCAGAAGCGGAACGGCTCGTGACGTCAGCGCCACGTCTTAGCCTTCCTCGACGTCGCGGCGTCTCAGCATCACGCCACTCCCAACCCCAACCCACTAATCATCAAACAACGCCTGGATCGCAGCCAGCCCCGCCTTGGCGCGCTCCTGCTTGTGCGCCGCGTCGGCCACGGGATCGGCACCGTCTCGCTGCAGTTCGGCCGCGGGCAATTCGTCGAGGAAGCGGCTGGGCTGCAGGCGCATCAGTTCGCGGAACTTGCGCGTGGTGCGGCTGTGGCTCAGGTACAGGCCTTCCTTGGCGCGGGTGATGCCCACGTACATCAGCCGGCGCTCCTCCTCCAGCGAGCCTTCCTCCAGCGCGGTCTCGTGCGGCAGCACGCCGTCCTCGCAGCCGACGATGAACACATAGCGGAACTCCAGCCCCTTGGCCGCGTGCAGGGTCATCATCCGCACCTGGTTGCCGCCGTCGTCCTTGTCGTTGCGCGACAGCAGCGCCAGCTGCGCGGCCAGGTCGCCCGCGCTGGCGCCGCGCGGGCCGCCGCCGAACCAGTCCGCCAGCTCGTCCAGGTTGGCCTTGCGCCGCTGGAACGAGGCCTCGTCCTTGGACTGCACGCGCAGGTCGGCCAGCAGGCCCGAGCGCTCGGCCAGCAGCCGCACCAGATCGGCCGCCGAGGTGCGCGGGGCCTGCTCGCGCAGGCTGCGCAGCGCGTCGTTGAAGCTGGCCAGACCGTTGGCCGCGCGCGGCGGCAGGGCCTGCAGCGCGCCGGTGATCTCGGCCACGCGCGCCATCGGCAGGTGGCGCTGCTGGGCCATCTCGGCCAGGCGCGCCAGCGAGGTTGCGCCGACCTCGCGCTTGGGGTTCTGCACCGCGCGCAGGAAGGCCGCATCGTCGTCGGGATTGGCCACCAGCCGCAGCCAGCTCAGCGCGTCCTTGACCTCCTGCCGGTCCAGGAACGCGGTGCCGCCGGTGAGGTGGTAGGGGATGCGCAGCAGCTGCAGCGCCTTCTCGATCACCCGCGACTGGAAGTTGCCGCGGAACAGGATGCAGAACTCGTTCCACGGCACCTGCTTGGCCGCCTGCAGGAAGGCGATCTCCGCGGCGACCTTCTCCGCCTCGTGGTCGTTGTCGCGGCATTCCCACACGCGGATGCGCTCGCCATCGGCCTGGTCGGACCACAGCTGCTTGAGGTGCTCGTGCGGGTTGTGCGCGATCAGCGCATTGGCCGCGCGCAGCACGCGGTTGGAGCAGCGGTAGTTCTGCTCCAGCTTGATGATCTCCAGCTGCGGATAGTCGCGGCCCATCTGCAGCAGGTTTTGCGGGTTGGCGCCGCGCCAGGCGTAGATGCTCTGGTCGTCGTCGCCCACGCAGGTGAAGTCGCCGCGCGGCCCGGCGATGGCCTTGAGCAGGCGGTACTGCGCGTCGTTGGTGTCCTGGCACTCGTCCACCAGCAGGTAGCCGATGCGCTCGCGCCAGCCGGCGGTGATCTCGGCATTGCCCTCCAGGATCTGCACCGGCAGCCGGATCAGATCGTCGAAATCCACCGCGTTGAAGCTCGCCAGCCGCGCCTGGTAGCGCGCGTACAGCGCGGCGGCCTCGACCTCGCGCGGGCTCTTGGCCAGCTCGGCGGCGGCCTCGGGCGAGAGGCCCATGTTCTTGGCGCGCGAGACCAGCGACTTCATCAGCTCGATCGCGTCCGGCTTGGCGCCCGGCATCAGGTCCTTGATCTGCGCGGCCGAATCGTCGGCGTCGAAGATGGAGAAGTTGCGCTTCAGCCCGGCCGCGGCGTGCTCGATCTGCAGGAACTTCAGCCCCAGCGCGTGGAAGGTGCAGATGGTCAGGCCTTCGGCGGCATCGCCCTTGACCCGCTTGGCCAGGCGCTCGCGCATTTCCTTGGCCGACTTGTTGGTGAAGGTGATCGCCGCGATGCGCTTGGCCGGCATGCGCTTTGATGCGATCAGGTGCGCGATCTTCTCGATGATCACGCGCGTCTTGCCGCTGCCCGCGCCGGCCAGCACCAGCAGCGGGCCATGGACGTGCAGCACCGCGGCGCGCTGCGGGGGGTTGAGGAAATCCATGGGTCCAAAGAGCTACGAGAAACGAGGAAGGGCAGGAGCGTTCCCGCTGCGGGTATTCTCTCATCCCTTGAGGCGCGACCGCTGTCGCGCGTTTCTCGGCCCTTCCTCCTCGTTCCTCGCCTCATGGCCAAGCTCTATTTCTATTACTCGGCAATGAACGCCGGCAAGACCACCACGCTGCTGCAGTCGGCGCACAACTACCGCGAGCGCGGGATGCGGGTGCTGATCCTGACGCCGCGGCTGGACGATCGCGCCGGCACGGGCGTGGTGGCCTCGCGCATCGGCCTGCGCGCGGAGGGCAGGGCGTTCACGGCCGAGGACGACCTGCTGGCCGTGGTCGATGCCGACATCGCCGCGCACGGCGCGCTGCACTGCGTGCTGGTGGACGAGGCGCAGTTCCTCAGCCGCGCGCAGGTGTGGCAGCTGAGCGAGGTGGTCGACCAGCGCCGCATCCCGGTGCTGTGCTACGGCCTGCGCACGGATTTCCGCGGCGAGCTGTTCGAAGGCAGCCAGGCGCTGCTGGCCTGGGCCGACGAGCTCAGCGAGATCAAGACCATCTGCCACACCGGCGCCAAGGCCACCATGACCGTGCGCGTGGACGATCAGGGGCGCGTGGTCCAGGACGGGCCGCAGGTGGAGATCGGCGGCAACGAGTCCTACGTCTCGGTCAGCCGCGCCGAATACAAGCGGATCACCCGCGGCGAGTCGTCCATGCAGCCGCTGCAGGCGCCGCTGCCGCTGCCCAAGTAGGGCGCCGGGACGGGCCCTAGCGGTTGCCTGCCAGCAGGCGCGCGTTGCAGGCCCGGGCGATGTCGTCGATCTCGCGGACCAGCGTGCCGCCTTCGGGCTGGGCGTCGTGCAGTTCGTCCTGCAGGGCCTTCAGGTCAGGGGCCGAGGACGGCGCGGCGTCTGCGCAGCGCGACTCGGCCAGGTAGGCGCGGGCGCGCCAGACCAGGCGCTGGGTCTCGCTGGTGTCGATGGTCAGCTGGGTCATGGCCGCCAGCGCCGCCTGCGCCGGCGCGGTCTGGCCCAGCCGCGCCCGGTTGCGGGCCTGGGCCAGCACGGCGCTGCGCTGGCGCAGCGGCATCGCGGTCTTGGCCGCGGTCAGCCGCACGGCGCTGTCGAACCACGGCGCGGCCTGGTCCGGCGCGCCGGCGTCGGCCAGCGCCTGGCCGATCATGCGGTCGGCCTCGCCGACGATCTCGGACTGCGCGCCATAGCGCTCGACGCGCAGCTGGCGGCAGGCCTGGAACGCGCCCAGCGCCTGCTCGGGGTGGCCGGCGGCCAGCTGCGCCAGGCCGATGTTGAACAACCCGCCGTGCAGCAGCCCCTCGTTGCCCGGCGCGCGCCAGATGGCCACCGCCTGTTCGATATTGGTCAGCGCCTGGGCGCTGTCGCCGCGCTCCATGGCGATGATGCCCAGGCTGTTCCAGGCCAGGCCGGTGTTGCGATGCTGCGGGCCCAGCCGCCGCTGCACGTTGGCCAGCAGGGTGCGCGCCTGGCGCTCGGCCTGGGCGTAGCGTCCGCGGTCCACGTCCAGCGCCATCAGATAGGCGCGCAGGTTGCCCACGGTCGGGTGCTGCGGGCTGTAGAAGGCCTCGGCCAGGGTCAGCGCGCGGTTGAAGCTGGCCTGCGCCGCGTCGGTCTCGCCGCGCAGGCGCTGGGCCGCGCCGAAGCCGCGCAGCACGTCGATCTCCAGCGCCGTGTCGTTCTGGCCGTGCAGCTGCGCCAGCGCCTGGCGGTACAGCTCGAAGGCCGCCGGCTCGTCGCCGCGGTCGGTCGCCGTCTGCGCCAGGTCGAGCAGGCTCTGGGCCTGGTTGGTCGGCAGCCCGGCCAACTGCTGGCGTGCCAGCACCTGCTCGAACAGCGCCCGGGCCTCATCGCGTCTGCCGATCTGGCGCAGGCAACGCGCGTACTGAGACAGGAACTCGTTGGCGACGCCCTGTTCGGCGCCCCGGCGCGACTGGGCCAGCGGTTCCAGCGGGCCCAGCACGGCCACGCACTCGGCGCCGCGGTCCAACTGGGCCAGGGCGCGGCCGCGCTGGGTGGCCAGCTGCAGGCGCAGCTGCGCGGGCGGGTCGGGCGTGGCATCCAGCAGCGCCTGGCCGCGCCTGAGCAGGGCCAGGGCCTGTTCGTAGTCGCCCAGGCCCAGGCGCAGGCGGCCGACCACGGCCAGCAGCTCGGCATGCGCCAGCGGCTGGCCCGCCAGCTCGCGCTCGCCGCGCGCCACGCCGTCCTCCAGCAGCTTGCGCGTGTCCAGCGCATCGCCGCGCGGGGCCGCGCCGGTGTTGTCGAACAGGCCGATCACGAAGTTCTGCATCGCCTGCGCGCGCTGCGCCTCGCGCATGGCCTCGCGCGCCTGGCGCAGGCTGACCGCCGCCGCGCCGACCAGCACGAAGATCGTCAGCGAGGCGGCCAGCAGCCACCAGCGCTGGCGGGTGGCGTACTTGCCCAGGCGGTAGGCCAGGCTCTGCCGCTGCGCCTGCACCGGCAGGCCTTCCATGTGCCGGCCCAGGTCGGCCGACAGGGCCTCGACCGAGGGGTAGCGGTCCTCCGGTCGCTTGGCCAGCGCCTTGAGCACGATGCGGTCCAGGTCGCCGCGCAGGCGCCGCGCCTGGCGGTGCGCGTCCAGGCCCACCTCGCCGGTCTCGCTGGCGCTCAGCACCATCTGCGAGGGGCGCTGCGGGTCCACCGCGATGATGGCCTGCTCCCACTGCAGCGGGTTCTCGCCGCGCAGCCGATAGGGCTTGTGGCCGGTCAGCATCTCGTACAGCACCACGCCCAGCGCGTAGACGTCGGTGCGGGTGGTGACCGGTTCGCCGCGGACCTGTTCGGGCGCGGCGTAGTGCAGGGTGAAGGCGCGCAGCTCGGTCCTGGCCACCGCGCCATCGGGCGTGTCGAGCAGCTTGGCGATGCCGAAGTCCAGCAGCCGGGTCTGGCCGTGGACGGTGACCATGATGTTGGAGGGCTTCAGGTCGCGGTGCACGATCAGGTTGGCGTGCGCATGGCTCACCGCCTGGCAGACCTGGCGGAAGAGCGCCAGCCGCGCCTCCAGCGCCAGCCCGTGCTGGCGGCAGTAGTCGGTGATGGGCAGGCCTTCGACGTATTCCAGCGCCAGGTAGGGCTGGCCCTGGTCGCCGACGCCGGCGTCCAGCAGGCGGCCGATGTGCGGATGCTCCAGCCGCGCCAGGATGTCGCGTTCGCGCGAGAAGCGCAGGCGCAGGCGGTGGTCGGCGAAGCCCGGGCGCAGCAGCTTCAGCGCCACCCGCCGCTGGTAGCCGCCCTCGGCGCGCTTGGCGCGCCAGACCATGCCCATGCCGCCCTCGCCCAGCACGTGCTCGAGTACGTAGGGGCCGATGCGCGTGCCGGGGCGCAGGGTGGGCTGCGGCTCGTGCAGCGGCGGCGGGAAGTTGTCGTCGGCGTCCTCTTCCAGCGCCAGCAGCGCGGCCAGCTCGTCGGCCAGCGCCGGGTCCTGCTGCCGGTGACGGGACAGCTCCTGCTCGCGCTGGGCCGGACTCATGTCCAGCAGCAGGTCCAGCAGGGGCGACAGGCGCTGCCAGCGCGCGGGATCCATGGGTCTTGGGCTCGCGCGCTACTCGTCCTGCATCGCCGCCAGCAGGAACAGCCGCGCCTTCTGCCAGTCGCGGCGCACGCTGCGCTCCGAGCGCTGCATCAGCTCGGCGATCTCCAGCTCGGACAGGCCGCCGAAGTAGCGCATCTCCACCACCTTGGCCAGGCGCGGGTCGGCATCGGCCAGCCGGTCCAGCGCGGTGTTGAGCGCCAGGGTGGTCTCGTCCAGGCGCAGCAGGTTGCTCTCCACGTCCTCCGGGATCTCGGCCACGCGCTTGAGGTCGCCGCCGCGCTTGCGCGCCAGCCGGCTACGGGCGTAGTCCACCACCACCGAGCGCATCGCCGAAGCGGCGTAGGCGAAGAAGTGCGCGCGGTCGTCGAAATGCGCCGCGCCCTGGGCGCCGAGCAGCTTCAGATAGGACTCGTGCACCAGCGCGGTCGCGTCCAGGGTGTGGCCCTGCTGGCCGGCCAGCTGGCGCCGCGCCATGCCGTGCAGCTCCTGGTAGAGCGTGGCCAGCACGCGGTCCAGCGCGGCGCGGTCGCCGCCGCGCGCCGAGTCCAGCAGCAAGGTGATATCGGTACCGACTTCCATGCGTCGACATCCTAAGTCGATCCCCACAAGGTCCGACTATAGCCGGTGGAACCGGAATCACCAGCACAGAATTTTCGTTACTTTTCCGCTACCGCTGGCAGCGCGGGCACCACACCGTGGTGCGCTGGCCGATCTGTTCGACCTTCAGCGCGGTGCCGCAGCGCTTGCAGGGCTGGCCCTGGCGCCCGTAGACCCATAGCTCCTGCTCGAAGTAGCCCGGCGCGCCGTCGGGGCTGATGAAGTCGCGCAGCGTGGTGCCGCCGCGGGTAATGGCATAGGCCAGGATGGCCTTGATCGCCGCGGCCAGGGCCTCGTAGCGTTCGCGCGAGACCTTGCCGGCCGCGCGCAGCGGGTGGACGCCGGCGCTGAACAGGCTCTCGGCCGCGTAGATGTTGCCCACCCCGACCACGATGCGCTGGTCCATCAGGAAGGTCTTCACCGAGGCGCTGCGGCCGCGGCTGCGCGCGAACAGGTAGGCGCCGTCGAAGTCCTCCGACAGCGGCTCGGGCCCCAGCCCCTGCAGCAGCGGATGCACGCTGCCCGGTTCCTGCCACAGCAGGCTGCCGAAGCGGCGCGGGTCGTTGAAGCGCAGCACCCGGCCCCCGTCCAGGGCCAGGTCGACATGGTCGTGCGCCTTCACCGGCGTGGCCGCCGGCAGCACGCGCAGGCTGCCGCTCATGCCTAAGTGCAGCAGCGCGCTGCCGGCCTGGGTGTCCAGCAGCAGGTACTTGGCGCGGCGGCGCACGGCGTCGATGCGCGCGCCCGGCAGGTGGGCGCGGACCTGTGGCGGGATCGGCCAGCGCAGGTCGTCGCGCCGCTGCAGCACCGCGCGCACCACCGCGCCCTCCAGGTGCGGGGCCAGGCCGCGGCGCGTGGTTTCGACTTCGGGCAGTTCGGGCATGGCGGGGCGCGCGAGGGGCGGGGCGGACTAGGCAAGATGGGTCTGCAACCCGCCCGCGGCAAGCCTGCCGCTCAGCCGGCGATGGCCCGGTACACGGCGCCGTCGCGCTGCACGCGCACCGGCGCGCCGTAGGCCTGCGACAGCCGCTCCGCGGTCAGCACCTCGGCGCGCGGGCCGTCGGCCAGGATCCGGCCCTCGCGCATCAGCACGACACGGTCGATCTCCGGCACGATCTCCTCCAGGTGGTGGGTCACCAGCACCAGGGTCACGCCCTGGCGGGCCAGCTCGCCCATCAGCGCGCAGAACTGCTGCTGGGCCACCACGTCCAGGCCGGCGGTGGGCTCGTCCAGCAGCAGCGCCTGCGGCCGATGGACCAGCGCCCGGGCGATCAGCACCCGGCGCATCTGGCCGGTGGACAGCTCGGCCACCGGCCGGCCGGACAGCGCCTGGGCGCCGACCCGTTCCAGCGCCTCGGCCGCCCGGGCGCGCATCTGCGCGGTGACGTCCTGGTCGATCGGCAGCACGAAGCTTGAGAAGAACCCGGTCACCACCGCATCGTCCACGCCCAGCTGCGGCATCTCCTGCAGCAGCGCGGTGGCATCGGAGGTGACCACGCCCAGGCGCGTGCGCAGCTGGGCCACGTTCCAGCGGCTCTGTCCGAAGACGCGCACCGGCGCCTCGCCCTCGCGCGCCAGCGGATACAGCTCGCGGTTGATCAGCTTGATGAAGGTCGACTTGCCGCAGCCGTTGGGGCCCAGCAGCGCGACGTGCTGGCCGAGCTGGATGCGCAGGTCCAGCGCCTCCAGCACGGGCGTGCCGCCGCGCACCACGGTGGCGCGGTCCAGTTCGATCAAGGGCTCGGAAAAGGGCGTTGAATCTGACGATGCTGACATAAGGCGGGCGATGCGCCGGCGGGGCTGAACGCCATACGCGGGCGACGGGTGAAGTTTGCGGGGGCAGCCTGCATTATGGACGCCAGCGGTGGGCGTGTTGCCTGCGCTTTGGACTCCCTGGAGGGGGAACCCATGCATCCGTCCCTGATCGACTTCCTGACCGGCGGCCTGACCCAGTTCACCTGGTGGGAGCTGGCCCTGGTGCTGCTGGTGTGCACCCAGCTGACCATCTTCTCGGTCACCCTGTACCTGCACCGCAGCCAGGCCCACCGCGGCGTGGATTTCCATCCCGTGCTGAACCATTTCTTCCGGTTCTGGACGTGGCTGACCACCTCGATGATCACCAAGGAGTGGGTGGCGATCCATCGCAAGCACCACGCCAAGGTCGAGACCGAGGAAGACCCGCACAGCCCGCAGACGCGCGGCATCGGCAAGGTGTTCTGGGAAGGCGTGGAGCTGTACCGCGAGGCCCGCTGGAACCGTGGCGACATCGAGCAGTATGGCCGCGGCGCGCCGGAGGACTGGCTCGAGCGCCACCTCTACACCCCGCGCGCCAACTGGGGCCCGATCGTGCTGGGCGTGGCCTACGTGGTGCTGTTCGGCCTGCCGGGCGTGGCGATGTGGGCGATCCAGATGGCGTGGATCCCGTTCTGGGCCGCCGGCGTGGTCAACGGCCTGGGCCACTGGTGGGGCTATCGCAATTTCGAATCGGCCGACACCTCGACCAACCTGACGCCGTGGGCGTTCTGGATCGGCGGTGAGGAGCTGCACAACAACCATCACGCCTTCCCCAGCTCGGCGCGCTTCGCCATGCGCCGCTTCGAGTTCGACATCGGCTGGGCCGCGATCAAGGGCCTGGAGGCGCTGCGCCTGGCCAAGGTGCTGCGCGTGGCGCCGCGCCTGGACATCCGCCCCAACATCGCCGTGCCCGACGCCGACACGCTCAGGGCGCTGCTCTCGCACCGCTTCCAGGCCATGACCGACTACCAGCGCAACGTGTTCCGCCCGGTGCTGGCCGAGGAGGCCTCCATCGCCGGACAGAAGCTGCGCCAGCTGCTGCCGCGCCGCCTGCGCCGCGGCCTGGTCGACGACGGGCGCTGGCTCAAGCCCGAGGCGCGCGACGCGCTGCAGCACTGGATCGCCCAGCGTCCGCGCATGGCCGCCCTGGTCGAGCACCGCAAGCGTCTGGCCACCCTGCTGGAGGCCCGCTCGCACGACGCGGCCGAACGCCTGCGCCAGCTGCAGGCCTGGTGCAAGGAGGCCGAGGAAAGCGGCATCGCTTCGCTGCAGGCCTATTCGCAACGGCTGAAGGGTTACGCGCTGGCGCATCATTGATCGGGAGCAGGGGCCAGGGGGGCACGGCGCCGCTTCTGCTCGTCATCCCCGCGAAGGCGGGGATCCAGCGGCTTCTCCGGCCCTGCTACCTCGCACACGCGCACGGCGTCCGAATCGCGCCATAGCTGCGACACTGCCGCCATGACCCGACGCCGCGTGATGCACGCCCCCCTGGCCGCCACGCTGGCGCTGGCCCTCGTCTCCGGCGCGTCCGCGCAGCAGCCGGCCGGCACGGCCGACTACTTGGCGCGCATGGACAGCGACCACGACGGCCGGGTCAGCGTCGAGGAGTACGTGTCCTGGATGACCTATGCCTTCGACGAACGCGACGCCAACCACGACGGCGTGCTCGAAGGCGCCGAACTGCCCGGCAGCCGCGGCAAGCCGGTCACGCGCGCGGCGCTGGTGCAGCAGCTGCGCGCGCGCTTCGCCCGGCAGGACCGCAATCACGATGGTTTTCTCGACGCGCGGGAGCTGGCTGCGCCGCCGCAGTAGGAACCTGGAAGCGCGCGACGCGCAGCGCGTGACGAAGCGCGAGGCGCGTGGAGGTGAGGCGCTGCGCCTTGCGCGGGCTTCCGACCGCTTTCTTTTCGTCGCACACAATCCCGCCGCCCGAGCCAGCGCGCGCTGCGATAATGCGCGGCCCTGAACGCGCGCGCACGGCGGTGATCGATGTGGTGGCTTGCCCTGGCGGTGCTGTGCAGCGTGGCGGTGTCGGTCCTGTTCCGCCTGGCGCCGCGCTGGCGGCTGGATGTGCCGCAGGCGGTGACCTGGAACTACCTGGCCGGCGTGCTGCTGGCGCTGGGCCTGCTGCACCCGCCGCTGCAGGCGCTGGCCGGCGAACACGCGCCATGGCGCTGGTGGCTGCCGCTGGGCCTGCTGCTGCCCGGGCTGTTCCTGGTGCTGGCCGCCTCGGTGCGTCGCGCCGGCGTGGTGCGCACCGACATCGCCCAGCGCCTGTCGCTGCTGCTGTCGCTGATCGCCGCCTTCACCCTGTTCGGCCAGCGCGCCGGTACGGCGCAGCTGCTCGGCCTGGCGCTGGGGCTGGTGGCCATCCCCTGCCTGCTGGCGCGCCCGCGCGGCGGGCCGACGCCGCAGTCCACCGAGTGGCGCCTGCCGCTGGCGGTGCTGGTGGGCTGGGCGACCACCGATGTGCTGTTCAAGCGCATCGCCGCCGATGGCGCACCGCTGTCGGCCTCGCTGCTGGCGACCTTCGCCGTGGCCTTCGTGCCGATGCTGGGCTGGCAGCTGTGGCGGCATGCGCGCGGCGTGCGGCTGCAGTGGCGCAGCTTCGTCGGCGGGCTGGCGCTGGGCGCGCTCAACTTCGCCAACATCGGCTTCTACCTGGCCGCGCACCGCGCCCTGCCGCAGGCGCCGGCCACGGTGTTCGCGGCGATGAACATCGGCGTGGTGCTGCTCGGCACGGCGGTGGGCGTGGGCGTGTTCGGTGAACGCCTGGGCCGGCTGAACCTGCTCGCCATCCCGCTGGCGCTGGCCTCCATCGTGCTGATCAGTCGCGGCATGGGTTGATCGTCGCGGCGCTGGCGGCGCCTCTTCGACGATCGTCCTCCCCCGAAAGAGGGAAGAGCCACCACACCGATCGCGGGTAGACGCCCCTGCAGCGGCGTTCGAGGATGCGTGACGCAGCGTCACCGTCCAGCTTTGGCATCGGTTGACGATTGCGTCCGTTCCGCACCGCGTTGAGTCCACTTCGCGTCGCGGCTGGTGCGCCGATGTCTCTCTCGCTGGAGCACGCCCATGAAGCCTCGCCTACCGCTGCTGGCCGTCGCCCTGATCGCCTTGACCGCATCGTGGATGCCGCCAGCGCGAGCCGGCGCGCCTGCGGCCGACGCCTCCTATGCCGTCGGCCCGCAGTACGACTCCACCCACGTCTATGTGCAGGCGGAGGACTTCGACCGCTTCGTGCGCAGCTTCGTGGCGACCTTCGGCGGGACGGTCGGCAAGCAGGCCGTCGTCCAGGTCACGCCGACGCCGAGCCAGACGCTCTCGCAGCTGGTGCGCTCGCCCGTCGGCACGCTCTCGGTGTTCGGCTTCAAGACACCGATCCCTTATCCCTTCGGCGTCGAACGCACCGGCTACCTGGTCACCGACATCGACGCGGCCACCGCCGCCGCCGTCTCGCTCGGCGCCACGCGCCTGGTGGAGACCTTCCCCGATCCGATCGGGCGCGACGTGGTGGTGCAATGGGCCGGCGGGGTCAACATGCAGTTCTACTGGCACACCGCGCCACCGTCCTATGCCGCGCTGACCAGCGTGCCGGAGAACCGCATCTACCTCACCGCCGATGCGGCCGATGCGTTCATCAGGCAATGGCTTGCGTTCTCGCACGGGCGGGTCGTGTCGGATGAGGCCGCGGCCAGCGGGACGGAGATCGGCCGTCCCGACGCCACCGTGCGCCGCGTGCTGCTGCAGTCCGGGTACGGCAAGGTGCTGCTGCTGGTCTCCGATGGCCATCTGCCGTGGCCCTATGGCCGGGAGCTGACCGGCTACGAGGTGCAGGATCTGGCCGCCACCCTGGGCCGGGCCCGCGAAGCCGGCGCCGAGGTGCTGGTGGGGCCTTATGCGGTCGGCGGCAGGCGCGCGGCGATGCTGCGTTTCCCCGGAGGCTATATCGCGGAAGTCCACCAGCCCGGCACCACGCCCTGACGACCAGCGCTTTGCAGCGGGGCGGATGAGCCGAGGCAGCTGGCGACCGGGGACGGCCAGTCCGGGGACAGGCCAACGGCGTCGCCCGCCTTGGTCCCGGTCGCCCGCCGCCCGTGTTGACATCAGGGCTTGACACCTCCTGTATTGTTACTAAGTAACAAATGGAGAAGTCGCCATGAAACTGTCCTCAACCCAGGCCGCCGATGCCTCGGCCATCGGCCTGTCGATGCTGTGCCTGGCCCACTGCCTGCTGCTGCCCGTGCTGGCGGCGCTGCTGCCGGTGTTCGGCGCCTGGGCGCACGCCGAATGGGTCCACATCGTGTTCGTCGCCATCGCCGCGCCGCTGGCCGGCTTCGCGCTGTGGCGCGCGCACCGGGCCCGGCCGCTGCCCTGGCCGCTGGTCACGCTGGCCGCGCTGGGCCTGATCGGGCTGCTCGCCGGCGCGGTCGGCTGGCCCTCGCACGAGGTCGAGACGCCCGTGACCGTGGCCGGCAGCCTGCTGCTGGCCAGCGCCCACGTCTGGAACTGGCGCCGCCGTCCGCATGCGCCGCCGTGCGAGGCCTGCCACTGAGCCTGCGCGGCCCCGTCGGCCGCGCGCTCATCCGCTAGAGATCGAACCCCAGCAGCATCGGGTCATGGTCCGAGCTGCGCCACGGGCCCGGCGTGGCGTCGCGCGCGTCGCCGCGCGGCTCGGGCTCGTCGGCGTTGACGTGCCATTCGGCCGCGCCGCGCAGCAGCGGCGCCAGCGCCGGCGAGAGCAGGGCGTGGTCCAGCCGCCCGCGCTGGCCGTCGTAGACATAGCTGTAGGGCGCCGCCACGTGGGCCGCGGCGAAGGCGTCGGCCCAGCCGGCCTGGCGCAGCGTGCGCAGCGGCTGTTCCTGCGCATAGGCATTGAGATCGCCCACGATCAACGCGCGGGTCGCGCCGGTGCCGGTAGGGTCCGACTTGAGCCAGGCGTCCACGCGCCTGGCCGACTCGGTGCGCGTCGCATTCCAGCAGCCGGCGCCGTCGTGCGCATCGGCGTCGGCGCCGCTGGCCTCATTGCAGCCCTTGGACTTGAAGTGGTTGGCCGCGACCACGAACAGATCGCCGTCGCCGCGGCGGAAGGCCTGCGCCAGCGGCACGCGGCTGTGCTCGACGAACGGGCCGCCTTCCAGGGTGACCGGCTTGCCCACCGGCGTGACCCGCGAGGCGCGGTAGATCAGCCCGACCCGGATCGGGTTGTCGCCCGGGCCGCTGCCGGCATCGATGTAGCGCCAGTCGCTGCCGCCGGCGTTGAGCGCCTCGACGAACTGCGCCAGCGAGGACTGCGGCCCGTAGCCGTCGTTCTCCAGCTCCATCAGCGCGGCGATGTCGGCGCGCAGCGGCGTCAGCGTGGCCACCAGCCTGGCGACCTGGGCGCGGTATTCGGCCTCGGTTTTGGCGCCTCGCTTGGTCGGGAAGCCGCCGCCCGCACCGTCGCCGTTGAACAGGTTCTCCAGGTTGAACACCGCGATCCTGACACTGCCCGGCACGTCCGGCGCCGCCGGGCGCGCGGCCGCCTGCGCCTGCAGCGGCGTCAGCGCCTGCAGGCGCCAGGCGCCGTGGCGGAAGTCGACCACCCCGCTCGCGCCGGTCGCGGTCGAGCCGCTGCGCACCGCGCCACCGGGCAGGTAGGGCAGGGCCGCCGGATCGCGGGCATCGCTGCCATCGTCCAGCAGCAGGCGGCGATGCGCGTTGTCCGCCGCGAGTGCGGCGTAGCCGGGCGTGCCCGGCACCTCGCGTTCGGACGGCGTCCACAGCGGCCCGCCGAAGCTGGCGATGGTCTGGCCGAAGCGGGTGTCGGTACCGTTCAAGGTCAGCGGCGCGTCGATGCGCACCCGCATGCCTTCCAGCGCGGCCCAGTCGGCGGGCGGGGCGGTCAGCACAACCGGCGCGGGCGTGGCGATCGCCGCGCCGAGGGCCTTGGCGTCGGCGAGCTGCAGCGTGGTCAGGGTGTGCGGGCCATCGCCGGTCTCGGCCACGGTGCCGGTGAGCTGCCAGCGCTGACCGGTGTGGATGTCCGGCAGCGTCGCGCCCGTGCCAGCCACGACCCACAGCGCATCGGAGGTCGCCGCATCGCCGTCGCCGGCGTCCTGCACGAAGAAGCCCTGCAGCCCTGCACGCAGGTCCGCGGTCACCGTGCCGGTGACCGTCACGGTCTGGCCCACCAGCGCACTGCGCGCCTGGCTGCCCTGGACCTGACCGATCGGCAGCGGCGTCTCTTTCGCGTAGGCCGGCAAGGTGCAGCACAGCGCCAAGGCGGAGGACAGCAGCAGCGGACGGATCGAAGGCATGCGGGATTTTCCGTAAGACGCGAACGAAGAAGGCGGTGAACGCAAAAACGCCGCCCGAAGGCGGCGTTCTCGGCCAGGCATTGTGCCTGCGCGCTTACTTCGATTGTTCGAGCATCCAGTCCACGGTGGCGTGGATCTGCGCCTCGCTCAGCCCCGGGTTGCCGCCCTTGGGCGGCATCACCCCGCCGTCCGGGCCGGTGAAGCCCTCGATGGCGTGCTTGTAGAGCGTCTCCTTGCCCTTGGCCAGGCGCGCGCCGAAGCCGGCGGCGTTGAGCATCGGCGCATTGCCGATGCCGGCGGTATGGCAGGCGGTGCACAGCTGGTCGAAGATGGTCTTGCCGTCCAGCGTGCCGCCGTAGGCGCCCTGCGCGGCGGCGGCGGCTTCGGCGGCCGCCTTGGCCGCGGCCTGGGCCGCCGCACCGGTGGCGCCGGCATAGACCGCGCCGACCGGCGCGATGCGCGCCTGGGTCTGCTTGGCCGCCACCGGCGAGACTTCGGCCGGAATGACCTTGGACAGGAAGAACGCGCCGACGATCAGGCCGACGGTGACCACCGCCAGGATGCCGATCACCATCGAAAAGCGCTTGAGGAACTCCAGGTCGTGATTGCGCACAGTCCACCTTTGGCAGCGCCGTTGCCGGCGTGGCTGAAAACACTCGTCGGTTGTTGCGAATGTTCCGGACGTGGGGGTGACCGGGATGCCGCACCGGCGAGCCGGGCGGCGGGGGGATTATAAGCAGGCCCGTCGGGTGGGAGCGAGGAGTGCGTGGCAAGGCGAGGATCGAGCAAAGCCCGATCCCGCTTTCGCTCACGCCTCACTCCTCTCCACTCACTCCTGGCTTCAAGGACACCAGTACGTCTGCACCGGCGTGCTGGCGGCACGCAGCATCGCCGCGATCGGCGGCGGGTTCTGCGCGGCCAACGCTTCCTGCAGGGTGCGCGCCTTCTGCTCGCCCTCGATGTGCAGGTACAGGTGCCGGGCGGCGGCCAGCACCGGCAGGGTCAGGGTGATGCGCGCCTCGCCGGCGGCGGTGGCGTGCATGGGCAGCACGCGCGCGCTGCCGGCCGGGTCCAGCGCCTGGGCCAGGTAATCGCCGCCGGGGAAGAACGAGGCGGTATGCCCATCGGTGCCCATGCCCAGCACGGCCACGTCCAGCGGCAGGGTCTGGGCCAGTTCGGCCTCCAGCTCGGGCAGGGCGGCCTCGGGGCCGTCGTCGTAGCTGCGGTACAGCGGCACGAAGCGCGCCACCGCCGCCGCGCCGTACATCAGGTGCTGGCGCACCAGCGCGGCGTTGGAACGCGCGTTGGACTCGTCCACCCAGCGCTCGTCGACCAGGGTGATGGTGACCTGCTTCCACGGCAGCGGCTGCTCGGCCAGCGCCTGGAAGAAGCGCACCGGCGTGGTGCCGCCGGACAGGGCCACGGTGGCCCGGCCGCGCTCGGCCAGGGCCGCGCGCAGGTCGTCGGCCACCTGCGCGGCCAGCGCCTGCGCCAGCGCATCGTGGTCGGGCCAGGCGTGGACCTGGGTCAGGGTCTGGTCGATCTGCAGGCTCACGTGCCGGCGTCCTCATGCCAGGTGCGGCCGTCGCGCTCGATCAGCGCCACGGCGGCGTTAGGGCCCCACGAGCCGGCGGTGTAGGACTTGGGCGCCTCGGGCAGCTGCTCCCAGGCGTCCAGGATCGGGTCGATCCAGGCCCAGGCCGCCTCGACCTCGTCGCGACGCATGAACAGCGACTGGTTGCCGCGCACCACGTCCATCAGCAGGCGCTCGTAGGCCTCCGGCTGATGCACGCCGAAGGCCTCGGCAAAGCTCATGTCCAGCGGCACGTATTTCATGCGCAGCCCGCCCGGGCCCGGGTCCTTGATCATCAGCCACAGCTTGACGCCTTCGTCCGGCTGCAAGCGCAGCACCAGCCGGTTGGGCTGGGCGGGGCCGACGCTGGCGTCGAAGATCGAGTGCGGCACCGGGCGGAAGGCCACCACGATCTCCGACACGCGCTCGGGCAGACGCTTGCCGGTGCGCAGGTAGAACGGCACCCCGGCCCAGCGCCAGTTGGACACCTCGGCCTTGATCGCCACGAAGGTCTCGGTGCGCGAGTCGTTGCGGCCCAGCTCGTCCAGGTAGCCCGGCACGGCCGCACCGCCCGAGGCGCCGGCGCGGTACTGGCCGCGCACGGTGACGTGGCTGACCTCGGCGGCGGTGATCGGCTTGAGCGAGCGCAGCACCTTGAGCTTCTCATCGCGTAGCGCATTGGCCTGCAGCGTGGCCGGCGGCTCCATGGCCACCATGCACAGCAGCTGCAGCAGATGGTTCTGGACCATGTCGCGCAGCGCGCCGGAGGTGTCGTAGTAGCCGGCGCGCTTCTCCAGACCGACGGTCTCGGCCACGGTGATCTGCACGTGGTCGATGCGGTTGGCGTTCCACAGCGGCTCGAACAGGATGTTGGCGAAGCGCAGCGCCAGCAGGTTCTGCACCGTCTCCTTGCCCAGGTAATGGTCGATGCGGAAGATCTGGTGCTCGGAGAACACCGCGCCGACCGCGTCGTTGATCGCCGCGGCGCTGGCCGAATCCTTGCCGATCGGCTTCTCCAGCACCACGCGCGCATTGCCGTCGTTGAGGCCGGCATCGCGCAGGCGCGTGCACAGGTCCACGAACAGGCTCGGGCTGGTGGACAGGTAGAACACGCGGATGCGCTCGGCCCCGGTCTGCTTGAGCAGCTCGGCGAACTCGTCCCAGCCCTCGTCCTTGGTCGCATCCAGCGGGCGGTAGTCCAGCAGCTGCAGGAAGGCCGGGATGCGAGCGCGCAGCAGCGGATCGTCGCTGGCGACCTTCTCCAGCGCCTCGCCCACGCGGGTGCGGTAGTCGGCGCCGGTCTGCGGATCGCGCGCCACGCCGATGATGCGGCTGTCTTGCGGGATCTGGCCGTCGGCATAGCGGCGCAGCAGGCCGGGCAGCAGCTTGCGCAGGGCCAGGTCACCGGTGCCGCCGAAGATCACCAGGTCGAAGCTGTCCACGGGTACGGTCTTGGCGCTCACGGTGAAGCCTTGTCAGGATGCGGGGAGATCGGCACAGACGATACCACCGCCCTACCACGCGGCCCAGCCCCGCATATGAACGGGCCCGTGAGCGCCGCGTGATTGCACTCTTGGTATCCCATTGGTATTTTCGCGGCATGCTGTCCGCCATCGCCACCGAATACGCCCGCCTGCAGCAGGCCGAGACCAGCCGCACCCTGGCCTATCTGCGCCTGCGCCGCGCCCTGCAGCACCTGATCGACACCGGCGTGCTCGGCCCGGGCCACGGCCTGCCCAGCGAGCGCGACCTGGCCACTGGTCTGCAGCTCTCGCGCGTGACGGTGCGCAAGGCGCTGTCCGGGCTGATCGACCAAGGCCTGCTGAGCCAGCGTCAGGGCGCGGGCACCTTCGTGTCCGAGCGGATCGTGCGCAGCTTCTCGCGCCTGACCAGCTTCACCGACGACCTGCGCGAGCGCGGGCTGGACCCGCAGGTGACCTTCCTTGAGCGCGGCATCGGCGGGGTCACCCCGGAGGAAGCGATGGCGCTGAACCTCTCGCCCGGCAGCGGCGTGGTGCGCCTGTACCGCCTGCGCCACGTCGACGGCGCGCCGATCGCGGCCGAGCGCACCCTGGTGCCGCACAGCCTGCTGCCCGACCCCGAGCGCATCGGCGCCTCGCTCTACGAGGCGCTGGACGCCTACGGCCATCGCCCCCGGCGCGCGCTGCAGCGCCTGCGCGCAGTGGCGCTGGAGCGCGAGGCCGCCACCTTGCTGCAGCTGGAGCCCGGCGCGCCGGGCCTGCTGGTCGAGCGCCGCGCCTTCCTCGCCGACGGGCGCGTGGTCGAGTTCACCCGCTCGTTCTATCGCGGCGACGCCTACGACTTCGTGGCCGAACTGCAGAGCGACTGAGCGGCGCGTTCAGCCCTGCGTGCCGGCACCGACCGGTAGCGGGCTGCGCTGGCCGGTGGACAGCAGCCGCTGCGCGTCCACGCCGACCGCATCGAAGATCGCGTCGATCCGCTCGATCGCATAGCGCGCCTGGGCCGCATCGTCCACGTGCGCCAGGATCGCCGAGGCCTCGGCCGCGCAGGCGTCGAAGAAGGCCTGGTCCAGGGGCGGCGCGCCGTCGGCCACCTTGTCGTGCAGGGCATGCAGTTGCTGGTCGAGTTGGTCCTGGCGCATCTGGGGCCTCCGGTGCGGGTGCGGCTTGAGCGAACACAGTGCCGCCTTTCGCGCAGTCGTGCGCACCCGGCGAGGCGTTTCTGGAACCCGTCTCACGTCGCGCCGCCGTTTGCCGCCACGTCCAGGTCGCGATGGGCATCAGCCCCGTCGCGATTGTCATATCGGCGCCCACGCGGCTTCGCACAGGATTTACGTGCCGCGGTAATACTCGGCGCCAGGGGATCGCGCATCTGCGCAGGCAACAGCAGGCCAGGCAGATCGTCCTCGCGTCACCGCACGGGTTCGTCGTCCAGTTCGCGCACCACCCACGGCTACACGCAGCATCCCATCGGGCCCTTGGCGGCCACCACCTGCAACACGCAGTCCCGCGCTTCACCGCCTGCGCCGCAGGCGCCTTCGCACCGGGCCGCTTCGTGTGGCCTGGTGCCTTCGTTCCTCCCACCCCCGAGGGAAGACCATGGTCGCCATCATCGAATCCCGTCCCCCGCCGGCCAACGCGATCACGCTGCCGCGTCCGTACGCGCCGGCGGTCACGCCGCTGTTCACCGATCCGCGCCGCGCCGCGCATGAACGCGCCAGCGTGGACTGCATGGGCCGCCGCCTGGCGCGGCTGCTCGGGCGCGAGTTCCGCGCCCAGGCGCTGCCGGGCTTGCCCGGCTACTTCATCCCCATGGAAACGCTGACCCGCGAGGAAGCGGCGATGCGCGGCATCGGCTGCGCCGCGCATCTGTTCGGCGGCGTGGTGCCGCAGGCCTTCGTGGCCAGCAAGCTGGTCACCCATGGCCTGATCGATGGCTGTACGCGCGCGCCGGAGGGCTGGGCGCATGCGCTCGGCGACGCGCTGGGCGAGGCCGTGCTGCCGGGCTACTCGGTGTTCACCGACGCCGACCTGCGCAGCGCCGTCGCCCGCCTGCTGGAACAGGGCCGCGTGCGCTGCAAGCTCGCCCACGCGCGCGGCGGCAACGGCCAGCGCGTGGTCGATTCGCTGAGCGCGCTGGAGGCCTGGCGCGCCACGCTGGACGCCGATGAGATCGAAGCCGGCGTGGTGGTCGAGCTGAACCTCGAAGAGGCCGTCACCTTCAGCGTCGGCTGCGTGGAGGTGGGCGGCCAGTCCATCGCCTACTTCGGCACCCAGCACACCGTGCGCACGCCGCGCGGCGATGAGGTCTACGGCGGTTCGCGGCTGCGCGTGGCCCGCGGCGGCCTGGACCAGCTGCAGCACGTGCCGCTGCCGGCGCAGGCGCACGAAGCGATCGCCAAGGTGCAGCACTACGAGGCGCAGATCAGCGCGGCCTATCCGGGCTTCTACGCCTCGCGTCGCAACTACGACCTGGTGCATGGGTGCGATGCGCAGGGCCACGCGCGCTGCGGCGTGCTCGAGCAGTCCTGGCGCTTCGGCGGAGCCAGCCCGGCCGAGATCCTCGCCCTGGAAGCGCTGGCCGCGCAGCCGCAGATCGCCTGGCTCGATGCGCTCACTCACGAGAGCTGGAGCGATGAGCCGGTGCCCGACGACGCGGTGGTGTACTTCGACGGGCAGGTGGGTTCACTCGGGAGACTGCTGAAATACGCTAGGGTCGCAGTCGATGGATGTCACCCTTGAGCACATCGCGTTCGAAGTAGAAGACGCCGCGCTGTCCGGCACGCTGCTGGCGCCGGCGCGCGCGTTGCCCGGCGTGCTGTTCGTCCAC
Organism: Pseudoxanthomonas winnipegensis; assembly: GCF_030322905.1. NCBI lineage: Bacteria > Pseudomonadati > Pseudomonadota > Gammaproteobacteria > Lysobacterales > Lysobacteraceae > Pseudoxanthomonas > Pseudoxanthomonas winnipegensis. Next base: position 443,491 of record NZ_CP095475.1, read on the forward strand.
GGCTGGGGCGGCAGCCAGGATCACGACCTGGCCCGCGCGCGCGAGGCCGCCGGCCTGGGCGTGGTCTGCCTGACCTTCGACTTGCGCGGCCACGAAGGCGATGCGCAGATGCTGGAGCGGGTCACGCGCCAGCAGAACCTGGACGACCTGCTGGCCGCCTACGACTGGTTCGTGCAGCAGCCCAATGTCGATGGCAACGCGATCACCGTGGTGGGCATCAGCTATGGCGCCTACCTGGCCGCGATCCTGTCCTCGCTGCGGCCGGTGCGCTGGCTCGCCCTGCGCACTCCGGCGTTGTACAAGGACGAGGGCTGGGAGCTGCCCAAGCGCCAGCTGCACCAGGACCCGGACCTGATCCCGTTCCGTCATCGCCAGGTGGCGTGGAAGGACAACCGCGCGCTGCGCGCCTGCGCCGAGTTCCGCGGCGATGCGCTGATCGTGGAGGCCGAGCTGGACCAGATCATCCCGCACCAGGTGATCGAGAACTACATGGCCGCCTTCACCCGCGCCCGCTCGCGCACCTCGCGGGTGATCGCCGGCGCCGACCATGCCTTCTCCGAAAAGCCGGCCCAGCGCACCTACACCACGGTGCTGGTGAAGTGGCTGACCGAGATGGTGGTCGGCGCCCGCGAGCAGGCCGCCCGCGAGAAGATCGACGAGCGCAAGCGGGTGCGGGATGGGAAGGCCCCGTCCGCCTCGGCGCACGCGGTGGCCAAGGCCGACGCTTCGACGAAGTAGGGCGCGGATGCTGTACGCGCCGGGGCTTGCGGCGCGGATTGCCGGACGCGTGCGGCGCCTAAATCAACATGCAGGCGCCAGGTAGCGACGCAACAGCGTCATCGCCTCCTCCAATGCCTGCGCCTGCGTATCCTGGCCGAGCTGCCGATAGGTGGCCGCGGCGTCGCGACGGGCGTGGATTTCATCTTCGATCAGACGGCGCAGCGCAGCATCGTCCAGCGACCGGCGTGGAACTTCCACCGACGAATCGCCGAAGGCATGGACCACGTAGGTCGCGTGGCGATCGCCCACCGCCACCGCCTGGGCGTTATCGATCGCGGCGATCAGTTGACGCAGGAGCGCGACCTCGGCGGCGTTGCGGCTCCGCATCGCCACGGTCAGGTCGGCCTTGAGGCGCGCCACGAAGCGCTGGGCAGCATCGGCGGTCATCGCCGCATGACGGCCGCCCGGCGGAAGCGCACGCAACCGTGGCGCGTGCGCTCGATGCCGAACTCCCGCGCCTCGGTGTCCCGTTGCGCGCACCTGACTCGCGCTACTTCAACGACACCGGCACATGCGGGGCCAGCAACTGGATCTCGGCCAGCTCGGTGCGCCCCGGCGCCTCCAGGCGCAGGCGGTACGCGTCGAAACTGCCCGGCTTGGCGATGCGGAAAGGCCGGGTCTGCAGCGTCCACGGGAAGGCCTCGTCGCTGCGCGTGTCGATCGCCTGCCAGTTGCCGTTGCCGCGCCGCGCTTCCAGCGTCCACTTGGCGTGCTCGATGGCGCGACCGCCGCTGGTGAGCGTGTAGAAGCTCGGCTGCGCGGGCTGGGTCAACGCGATGTCGATCTGCGCCTGCGCGCCGGGCAGGGCCATCAACGTGCTGCCGTCGTCGTCGACCAGCGCCGGCGCGTCCTTGCCCGCCACGGTCACGTGCGCGTCGCGGCCGATCACGTCGGCCAGCGTGGTCGGCGCCTGGCCGGCCGGTGTCAGCGAGGGCGGCGCATCCTGCGGCGCACTGCCCCACTTGGATGGCGTCGGGCCCATCACGAAGTCCAGCGTCGCGCCCTGCGCCAGCAGCGCATGCGGGATCCAGGTCCGGGTCCACGGCTTGCCGTTGACCTTGAGCGACTGCACGTAGACGTTCTCGGGTGAGTTGTTCGCCGCGCGCACGATCAGCTCCCGCCCGCCGGGCAGCGCCAGCGTGGACTGTTTGAACAGCGGCGAGCCGATCACATAGTCCGGCGAGCCCATGCGCAGCGGATACAGGCCCATCGAGGCCAGCACGTACCACGCCGACATCTCGCCGTTGTCCTCATCGCCCGGATAGCCCTGGCCGATCTCGCTGCCCAGGTACAGCCGCGACAGCACTTCGCGGGTGAGCGCCTGCGTTTTCCACGGCTGGCCGGCATAGAGGTACATCCAGGCGATGTGGTGCGCGGTCTGGTTGCTGTGCGCGTACATGCCCATGCGCACATCGCGCGCTTCGGTCATCTCGTGGATCACGCCGCGGTAGGAGCCGCTGAACTTCGGGTCGGCCGTTTCCGGCGTGGCGAAGTACTGATCGAGCTTGCGCGCCAGCGCCTCGCGTCCGCCATACAGCGCGGCCAGGCCGTTGCCGTCGTGCGCGGCGGTGAAGGCGAAGGTCCAGCCGGAGGACTCGGTGTAGTCGTTGCCCCACACGCGCGGATCGTAGTCCTTCGCGTCCACGCGCCAGTCACCGTCGGGCTTGCGGCCCTGGAAGAAGCCCACGCCGCGATCGAACAGGTTGGCGTACTCGGCCGCGCGGTAGCGGAAGTACTCGGCCTCCTCGTCGTAGCGCTGCTTGTCCTTGGCCGAAGTCGCGGTCCTGGACAGGCCCTGGGCCATGGTGGCGATGCCGAAGTCGTTGAGCGTGCCTTCCAGCGTCCAGGACATGCCCTCGTGCGTCTCGGTGTCGGCGTAGCCGCGGAACAGCGAGTGCGCCATGCCCTTGCGGCCGACATGCCGGTCCGGCGAGACCACCGTGGCGTTCTTCAGCGCCGCCTCGTAGGCCAGCGTGGCGTCGAAGCCCGCGATGCCCTTGGCGTATGCATCGGCGAAGGCCACGTCCGAGCTGGTGCCCACCATCAGGTCGGCATAGCCCGGCGAGGACCAGCGCGCCACCCAGCCGCCGGCGCGGTACTGCTCCAGGAAGCCGTCGATCAGCGCGCCGGCATGCGGCGCATCCAGCAGACCATAGGCCGGCCACGCCGTGCGGAAGGTGTCCCACAGCCCGTTGTTGACGTAGACCTTGCCGTCGCGGATCGGCGCGAAGCTGCGCACCGCGCTGCCTTCGGTGGCCTTGTCCGACCAGCTGTTCTGGCTGGCGTAGCGCCACTGCGGCTGCGCCTGGCTGCCGACGTTCTCGAAGGCGGAGTTGGGATACAGGTGCAGGCGATACAGGTTGGAATACAGCGTGGTGCGCTGATCCTCGCTGGCCCCGTCCACCTGCAGCTTGCCCAGCAGCGCGTCCCACTGCTGCTGCGCGCGCGCGGCCACGCTGGCCACGGTGTCGTCCTCGCGCACTTCCAGCGCCAGGTTGTGCCGGGCCTGGTCGAGCGAGATCAGCGAGGTGGCGATGCGCATGCTCACCTTGCGCGTGCCCTTGGCGAACTTGATGTAGCCGGTGGGCCGGCCGGTCTCGATGCGGCCACTGCGCTGCCACGGCGCATCGAAACTCGCATACACGAACATGCGCGTGGCGCCGGTGGACAGGCCGCTGCGCACATCGGTATAGCCCGACAGCGTCTGGGTCTTGGCGTCCAGCGTCAGCCCGGCGCGCGCATCGACATTGTCGAACAGCAGGTTGGCATCGCTGCCTTCGGGGAAGTCGAACTCGAACACCGCCGCATGATCGGTCGGCGCCAGCGCGGCGACGATGCCGTTGTCGAAGCGCACCCGGTACTGCTGCGGGCGCGCCAGCTCGTTGTCGTGGGAGAAGGCCAGCGCCCGCTTGGCGCGGTCGGCCTCCGGCACGCCGCGCTCCAGCGACGGCATGACCTGGAAGGTCTGGCGGTCGCCCATCCACGGGCTGGGCTCGTGGCTCAGCGCCAGCGCCTGCAGGCGCGGCCGGTTGGCGGCATCGTTCTTCTCGTTCCAGTGGTAGAGCCAGGACAGCGAGCCGGCATCGGTCACCGGCGTCCAGAAATTGAAGCCGTGCGGCACCGCCGTGGCCGGGAAGTTGTTGCCGCGCGAGAAGGTGCTGTTGGCCTGCGTGCCGCGCGTGGTCAGCACCCAGTCGGTGGGCGCGCTGCGCTTGGGTTGCGTCACCTCGCCCAGCGCGACATCGTCGATCCAGCCGCGCGCGGTCTTGCCGGCGCCGGGCTGCAGCTCCAGCTCGATCGCGACCACGCGCTTGCCGCGCAGCGCCGGCACATCGCCCAGCCGCACCGCCTTGCGCGCCCACTGTTGCGGATACAGCGACTTCGACTCGCCCTGCGCCTTGGCCCCCAGCGCGAAGCCATGCTGATCGCGCGCCGGCGTGGCGGACACGCGCGTGCCATCGTCCAGCACCGCATCCAGCGAGACATAGGTGGAGGCCACCGTGTCGCCGTCGACGATCTCCGGCAGCACCAGCCACGACAGCGTGGTATCCGCCCCGATGACCGTATCGACCTTGAACAGGGCCGTGCGCCCGCCGCTGCCGCTATAGCCCAGCGCCCTGACACCGCTGTAACCCGCATTGGCCTTGGCCGTGTACGGCGCCTGCGGCCCGCTGCCGATCCGCAGCTGCGTCCCGCTGTCTGCCGTCGCGACCGGAGCGGGCTGGCCCTCCTCGAACGATGTGGAGAACCCCGTCTGCGCCGACGCGCCGACCGGAAGCCACAGCGCCGCCGCGACGGCCAGTGTCAGCAGACCGTGGCATCGAGCGTAAGCAGGCGCGCGACGAAGCGCGGACGACGAAGGCGAGGCAGATGGGCGCATGGTAATTTAGATCGATTGAAATCGATCCGATCCTGCGTCAAACGCGCCCCACCTGCAATCCGCACTGCAGCGAAACCCCGCCTTCGCCCCCTCCCTTTCGCCGCAGGCGAAGGGGAGCTCGAAATCGCGGTTAGCGATTGAGGGGGAGGGGTCGCTTTTGCTGTTGCCGTTGCTCCTGCTTTGCGTGGACAGCGGCCGAGCGCAACAACAACAGCAACGGCAATAGCAAGAGCGACCCCCTCCCAGCCTCACCCTTGCGCTGCGCGCAAAGGGGAGGGGCCCTTCGGTGGCATCAGAGCGAACTGGACCAGCCCCGGCTTCCGCCCCCTCCCTTTCGCCGCAGGCGAAGGGGAGCTCGAAATCGCGGCTAGCGATTGAGGGGGAGGGGCTGGCTTTTGCTTTTGCTCCCGCTCTTCGTCGGCAGCGGCCGAGCGCGACAGCAACAGCAACAGCAACAGCAACAGCAACAGCAACAGCAACAGCAACAGCAACAGCAACAGCACCCCCTCCCAACCTCCCCCTTGCGCTACGCGCAAAGGGGAGGGGCACTTCGGTGGCGTCAGCGCGAGCTGGATCAGCGCCGGCTTCCGCCCCCTCCCTTTCGCCGCAGGCGAAGGGGAGGGTTGGGGAGGGGTTGGCTTTTGATGTTGCTGTTGCTCCCGCTCTTCGTCGGCAGCGGCCGAGCGCAACAACAGCAGCAACAGCAACAGCACCCCCTCCCAGCCTCCCCCTTGCGCTGCGCGCAAAGGGGAGGGGCGTGACTTCGGATGCATCAGGACGAGCTTCCAGGCTTCTCCTCTCCACTCACCTGGCTCCGCACCGCGCTCACGCTTACTTCTGCCCCCCTTACCTCACCCACTCACACTTACTCCCCCCACTCACTCCACGCACTCCCACCAGCTCAATCTTCATCATCCTCACTATCCGCATGCTTCCAGTACCCGGTGGACTTGATCCACGTCTTGGGCACGTTGCGGTGGCCTTCGAGGAACTTGCGCATCACCCGCGCGCGGCGCGATTCGCAGGCGATCCACCAGAACGTATCGCCGGCGGGCGACACATCGTCCAGCGCCTGCTCCAGCCGTTCGCTGCGCTGGGCGGGTACGCCGTTGCGCGGCAGCCAGTGCACGGTGGCCCCGGCCTGGGTGGGCAGATCCTGGCGGTCGGCGTCTTCGGGGATCTCGATCAGCACCGTGGCCTTGCGGCCGGCCGGCATCTCGCTCAACCAGCGGCCGATGGCCGGCAACGCCGTCTCATCGCCCACCAGCACGTAGTGATCGAAGTCCTCGGCCACCAGGAACGAGCCGCGCGGCCCGCCCATGGCCAGCGCATCGCCCACCTTGGCCTGCGCGGCCCAGGTGCTGGCCGGGCCGTCGCCGTGCAGCACGAAGTCGATCGCCAGCGTGCCGGCCTGCGCGTCGTACAGGCGCGGGGTGTAGTCGCGCATCGGCGAGGGCGTCTTGCCGGGCGGGAACTCCGGGCCGTTGGGGCCGGGCGTGGGCGTGACGAACTCGCCGTCCGCGTTGGGGAAGAACAGCTTGACGTGGTCCTCCGGCGAGGCGCTCACGAAGCCTTCGAGCTCACGCCCGCCGACCACGATGCGGCGCATGTGCGGGGTGAGGTCGATCGCCTCGGTCACTTCGAGGCGACGGAACACGACCGGGTGTTGAATCCTGCGGCTTTCATGCAAGGACATGGTGAATCACTCCAGAGAGAGGTAAGCCCGGCGCGGTCAGTGCAACGGCACCAGGCGATAGCCCAGCTCGGCGGCGAGCGAGCGCAACCAGGCGCTCGTGGCCGCCGCATCGAGGGGCGCGGAAGGCGCGGGCTGGCACAGGCGCCACAAGGTGCGGCCGTGCGGGCTGGCGATGGCAATCGCCAGCTGCCGGTCCTCCAGGACCCGCAGCAGGCGATACACGGTGCCCAGGCTCACGCGGCGGCCCTGGCCGCGCAGCTGCTGGTGCAGGGACATGGCGTCGCAGGCCACCGGCTGTTGGGCCAGCAGCGCCAGCAGCGCCCGGCGCGGCGCGGTCAGGCGCAGGCCCGCGGACTGCAGCGCCGCGTGATAGGCGTCAGTCGCCACGCGGCACCTGCGCGATCTGCGCGGCGGCCTGTTGCAGGATCCGCGCGATCGCCTCGCCCGATTCCGGCGTCCAGTGACCGTGGTGGGCGAGCAGGGCGCGCTTGATCCCGCTCATGCCGTTGCGCACGGGCGCGGGCAGGCCGGCCTTCACCAGCGAGCGCGCGCTGCGCTCGGTGCGCAGGCGCGCGTGGTCCAGCGCCTCGGCATGGGTCTGGGCGAAGGCGCGGCCGGCGTCGGTCAGCGCATGCAGGCGGCGCGCCCCGTCCTCGCTGCTCACCACCAGACCGTCGTCCTGCAGCTGGGCCAGCGCGGGGTAGACCGCGCCGGCCGAGGGCGCGTACTGCCCCAGGAACATCTCGCCGATCAGCTGGATCAGCTCGTAGCCGTGGCGCGGTTGGGCCTCCAGCAGGCCGAGCAGCAGCAGACGCAGGTCGCCGTGGGCCAGCCGGCGCGGGCTGCGCGGCCCATCGCCGCGCTCGCCACGGCGGCCGTGACGCTCGCCGCGCTCATGGCGCTCGCGGCGTGCCTCGTCGGCCCCCGCGGCAGGGGCGTTCGCATCGGACAGGTCTGCGACGGCGTCGCGACCGCGCCGACCGCGACCCTCGCGCGGCGCGTGGCGGTCCAGCCCGTCCTCGTCGGGGGCGCGGCCGCGATGGCGTGAACGTGGATGCATGGCAATCCCTCATGGTCGAGCGCCGCGCCGAATGTCCGGACGCAGCGCGGGTGCTTGAGCCACCGGCGGGCGAGGCGACAGGCAATGCCGCTCCCGCGGCCGACAAAAGATATATCGAATTTAGGTAAAAAGATATATCGAATTGTGGCGCCGTCGCCACATCTGACACTTCCTCGTCATACGAAATCCTCACAACTGCAAGCTTCCCGACCCCGTCAGGACGAAATCTCGTCAGAAACGCCATCCTTAAGCGTCTACCTCCAAGGTCGAACCGACGCGCCCTTGCGCCCTGGCTTACAATCGCCGGCTCAGACAGACACCGATGCCGCAAACACGTCGCGGCGCAGAGGCGAGGAGATGGCAATGAATTGGTTGAACGAGATGCTGCAGAGCGATCCGGATCCGGCCGAGACCCAGGAGTGGATCCAGTCGCTCAAGGCGGTCATCGACGCCGAAGGCCCGCTGCGCGCCCACCAGCTGCTGGAGGATCTGGTCGAGCTGACCCGCCGCTCCGGCGCCTACCTGCCGTTCTCGCCCACCACCGAGTACGTCAACACCATCGCCCCCAACCTGGAGGCCAAGAGCCCCGGCGACAGCGCGCTGGAGTGGAAGATCCGCTCGATCATCCGCTGGAACGCCATGGCCATGGTCGTGCGCGCCAACCGCAAGCCGGGCGACCTGGGCGGCCACATCGCCTCCTTCGCCTCGGCCGCCACGCTCTATGACGTGGGCTTCAACCACTTCTGGCGCGCCCCGTCGGAGAACCACCCCGGCGACCTGCTCTACATCCAGGGCCACAGCGCCCCGGGCATCTACGCCCGCGCCTTCCTGGAAGGCCGCATCACCGAGACCCAGCTGGACAACTTCCGCATGGAGTGCGAAGGCAAGGGCATCTCGTCCTATCCGCACCCCTGGCTGATGCCCGACTTCTGGCAGACCCCGACCGTGTCGATGGGTCTGGGCCCGCTGAGCGCCATCTACCAGGCGCAGTTCATGAAGTACCTCGAGCACCGCGGCCTGATCGAGAAGTCCGACCGCAAGGTGTGGTGCTTCATCGGCGACGGCGAGAGCGACGAGCCGGAGACCCTGGGCGCCATCGCCCTGGCCGGCCGCGAGGGCCTGGACAACCTGATCTTCGTGGTCAACTGCAACCTGCAGCGCCTGGACGGCCCGGTGCGCGGCAACGGCAAGATCATCCAGGAGCTGGAAGGCGTGTTCCGCGGCGGCGGCTGGAACGTGATCAAGCTGCTGTGGGGCTCGTACTGGGATCCGCTCCTGGCGCGCGACACCGACGGCGTGCTGCGCAAGCTGATGATGGAAACCGTCGACGGCGAGTACCAGAACTGCAAGGCCTTCGGCGGCGCCTACACGCGCGCCAATTTCTTCGGCAAGTACCCGGAGACCGCCGCCATGGTCGCCAACCTGTCCGATGACGACATCTGGCGCCTCAACCGCGGCGGCCACGACCCGCACAAGGTCTACGCGGCCTACCACGCGGCCGTGAACACCAAGGGCATGCCCACCGTGATCCTGGCCAAGACGGTCAAGGGCTACGGCATGGGCAGCGCGGGCGAGTCGCTCAACCCGACCCACCAGACCAAGAAGCTCGACGACGACGCGGTGCGCACCTTCCGCGACCGCTTCAACATCCCGCTGAGCGACAAGCAGCTGGCCGAAGCCGAGCAGGTGCCCTTCTACAACCCGGGCCCGGACTCGCCGGAAGTGCGCTACATGAAGGAGCGCCGCGCCGCGCTGGGCGGCTACCTGCCCGCACGCCGCCGCAAGGCCGACAAGTCCTTCACCGTGCCGCCCCTTTCGACCTACGAGCGCCTGCTCAAGGACAGTGGCGAGCGCAAGTACTCCACCACCATGGCCTTCGTGCAGACGCTCAACATCGCCCTGCGCGACAAGGAGCTGGGCCCGCGCATCGTGCCGATCGTGGCCGACGAGGCGCGCACCTTCGGCATGGAGGGCATGTTCCGCCAGATCGGCATCTATGCCCCGTTCGGCCAGAAGTACAAGCCGGTCGACGCCGACCAGCTGATGTACTACCGCGAGGACCAGTCCGGCCAGGTGCTGCAGCAGGGCATCAGCGAGCCGGGCGCCATCTCGTCCTGGCTGGCCGCCGGCACCAGCTACTCGGTATCCAACGTGCCGATGCTGCCGTTCTACATCTACTACTCGATGTTCGGCTTCCAGCGCGTGGGCGACATCGCCTGGCAGGCCGCCGACATGCGCACCCGCGGCTTCCTGCTGGGCGGCACCGCCGGGCGCACCACGCTCAACGGCGAAGGACTGCAGCACGAGGACGGCTTCAGCCTGGTCATCGCCGGCTCCATCCCCAACGTGCGCAGCTATGACGCCACCTTCGGCTACGAAGTCACCGTCATCCTCCAGCACGGCATGAAGTCGATGATGGAAGAGCAGAAGGACGAGTACTACTACCTGACCCTGATGAACGAAAACTACACCCATCCGGAAATGCCGGCGGGTGCGGAGGAAGGCATCATCAAGGGCATGTACCTGCTCACCGACGCCGGCAAGCCCAAGAAGGGCGAGCTGCGCGTGCAGCTGCTGGGCAGTGGCACCATCCTGCGCGAGGCCATCGCCGCGGCCGAGCTGCTGGACAAGGATTTCGGCGTGACCGCCGACATCTGGTCCTGCCCCAGCTTCAACGAGCTGCGCCGTGACGGCTTCGCCGCGGAGCGCTGGAACCGCCTGCATCCAGAAGGCGAACAGCGCAAGCCCTACGTCACCCAGTGCCTGGAAGGCCGCCAGGGCCCGGTCATCGCCGCCACCGACTACGTGCGCGCCTACAGCGACCAGATCCGCGCCTTCCTGCCCACTACCAATTACACCGTGCTGGGCACCGACGGCTTCGGACGCAGCGACACCCGCGCCAACCTGCGCCGCTTCTTCGAGGTGGACCGCTACTACATCGCCCACGCCGCCATCGCGGCGCTGGCCAAGGACGGCAAGATGACCGGCAAGGACGTGGCCCGCGCGATCAAGCAGTACAAGATCGATGTGGACAAGGTGAATCCGGACGGCGCGTGATGCCGCGTTGAGGCGAAGCAAAAGGAAGCGGCCTTCGGGCCGCTTTCTATTTGGAGCCGGCGTGCAAAGCCTGCCAGCTGCGGAACTGCGAGGGCCTGATCCGGTAGCGCGCGATGTTGCCTTCGTGCAGCTGGTTCAGTTCGTTGATGGTCAGTGCGAGGACATCGTCGATGTCTTCCGCGTCGACCAGCGCCTCCACGCGTGCCCGGATGCGGCCGACATCGGTGCGGCGAACACCGCCATCGATGAGCTCGGCAATCAGGGTGCGCACCACCTCGCGGTGCTTCAGCCGCAGTGGGTCCGGGGCCGGCAATGCATCGCGCAGCACCGTGTAGCGCTGGCAGGAGCGCTCGTAAGCCCAGACGAAGACATCGCGCAGCAGTGCCACCTCATTGAGCTCGTACACGCCGAGCGTCCCATCCAAGTACAGCGACTCTGGGACATCGACGAAGGACAGCGGGGCCAGATTGCCGCGGATCAAGGGGATGTTGGCCCCAAGCCGGGAGGTGCGCTTGTTCACGTCATCGAAGGGTTGCAGATACGGAAGCTGCACCATCACAAAGAACGCCTGCTCGAATGGATCGGCGATGGCAGCGGCCTTGGCGAGGAGCGTGTCGAAGTGCGCTTCGATCAACTGCGGCACCGACAGCGGCACATAGACCGATCCGGAGATGGCGACCTCGGTCTGCCGGAGCCGTCCGCCGGCCACGGCATCGGGCAGCAGGTTCTCGGACAGCAGCGCGTGCAGGTTCTGCAGGGTGTACCGGTTAAAGCCGATCTCCTGTGCCTGCTCGACCAGCATCTCGATCGCCGCCTTGTGGTTGAGGATCATCTGCGCTTCCAGCTGATCCTTGCCGGTGGCCGCCAGGCCGAACTGAATCAGGTTCTGCGTATCCAGCCGACTGTAGGTATTGCCTTCCAGTCGGCTGGAGGACCAGGACAGGTCGATCAGCAATCGGTCGAAGATCTGCCTGGCATAGGTGCCGGCAGGCCGGTCTTCAACCGGCGAGCGTCCCATCTGGTGCAGATGCGCGCGGATCTGGGGCGTCAGGTAGGCCGTCCGATTGGGCTGGTACTGCGACAGGAAAGCGGGTTGGTACCCCACCGGCGTGCGTTGTGGCAGGGGGCGGTGTACTAGGGTGCGTACGCTTGCCGCTTCGGAAGTCAGCGGGATTCCGAAATCGTCGGCCAGGGTGCGTTGGAGCGTGGGCGCGGCGTCCGCAGCGACGCGGTAGCGGCGCGCTCGCCCGCCGCCGCTTGCATGCAGTCGTCCTTGCGCGACCAGGGTCGCCGCGAGGCGCTGGAGGTTGCGACGTGGCGTGGCGGGGAAGGCTGCTTCCAGCGCCTCCATGCCCAGTCCCTCTGGGCTGCCGGCGATCAGCGCGATCAGCTTGTCTGGGTCCAGCGAAGGTTTTCGCGCCATAAGAATGTCTTAGTGGACCGAATTCCGGCGCATTCTTACCCAAATTCCGGCGCGAAATCAAAAATTGCGGCGCAATTCGCGAAGATGTGGCGCGATTAGCGCAAAACAGGGGTCAGAGTGCACTTTCCGCTTCTGACGCCTTGGCCTTCGGCGGCCTTCCCATCCGCGCCGCAGGTCCTGCACGCCGTCCGAGCTGGTGTTCGATGGCCGTGCGGAAGCGAACGTCCCCCAGCGCGTGCTGGCGCTGCAGGTTGAGGCGGATCGTTGCGGTCTCGTCCGGGTCAATGGCGTCCATCACGAAGCGGCGGTAGGTTGCCGCGCGCACTTCGGCGGTGGCGATCGCGGTGTAGCGCGCGTGCGGCTGGATGAGCGCGTCGGCTTTGTCCTGTCCATTGCGAGCGTGACTGGACCACGGGTAGTCTGCGGGATCGGCGACCATGCCGGCACGGACGGGGTTGAGTTCGATGTAGCGGTAGCAGCGCAGCAGGTAAGTCTCATCCTGCACAGGGCAGGACTTGTAGCGTCCTTCCCACAGCGTGCCGGTGCGCCGGTAGCGGTCATTGATGTAGCGCACATAGCGTCGGCCCAGGGACTGCATCAGTGTGGAGGTAGCACCGGCGCGCGGGCTGGTCAGCAACAGATGCACGTGGTTGGTCATCAACACATACGCGTGTATCGCAATGCCCAGCTTCAGCGACAGCTCGCGCAGCTCCTGCAGGTAACGCGTGCGGTCGATGTCGGCGAAGAAGCAGGGCTGCCGATCGTTGCCACGCTGCACAAGGTGCTGCGGCACGCCGGGCAGATCCAGGCGGGGCGGTCGAGGCATGGGCGATCCTTCGCATCCGAAGTGCCGCTAGCGTTTCACCCGTGCGTGGTCAGTGGCATCGGGCGATGGTGGGGCTCGATGTAGGAAAAGTGCACTCTGACCCCGGTTTCACCGGTTTCAGGCGTAGGCCATCAGCGCCAGCAGGTCCATCAGCCCGTGAGTGATGATCGCGGGCCAGAGCCGGCCGGTGCGCGCGAACCACCAGCCGAGTATCAGCCCCACGATGACCAGCGAAATCGCGCCGATGGGGCCTTGATACAGATGGTACGAGGCGCGGATCGCCACGCTGACGTTCACTGCGAATGCCGGGCTGTGGCGTCGCTGCAGCACCCGGATCACGTAGGCGCAGACGAACACCTCTTCGAAGATCGGATTGACCAGCGAGATCGCCAACACCGCGGTCAGCGTCAGCTTTCCGGCCACCATCGCTTCCAGGGAAGGATTCACCCCCTCGGCCATGCCCGCGCCCAGCCACCTCAGCGGATAGCAGGCCACGATGCACGCCATCAGCAGACCGATCGCCGGGTAGATGTCGCGCCCCTGCCACTGCAGACCCAGCGCCTGCGGCGTCCATCCGCGGAACCACAGCACGGGGATCAGCAGCGCCAGCACTACCAGTTCGTAGAACACCATGCCCCACAGATTCGCCGCGGAGAACGACCGCTCGACGGCAGGCGCCAGCAAGGCCGAGAAGCTCGAGTAGATGGGCAGTCCCAGTGCGATCGCGATCACGACCACGAGTTCGCCCCAGCCTGCAGATGGCTTGTCGCTTCCTTGCATCGATCCCCTTTCTCATCCGGCTGTCCGCCGCGCAGGTCGCTGACGCGCCTGGCGCGCTAGTACAGCACGTCCCGCCTGCGTTTTGGCAGCGCCAGGTGGTAAGCGGCAGCACCAAAGCCGCCTTCGGCCGGACGGGGCAGGGTGCCTGCGCCAGTCAAGGCGCCAGGATGACGTGCTACGCAGGGATCAAGGCGTCGCGGCCAGCGCCCGACGCTGCTGGCGATACAGCGCCAGCAGTTGCAGCGGAACGCCGATGACCAGCGCCAGCAGCAGCGCACCGAGCACGCCGAGCAGCAAGGGCGCCTTGGGGTCCTGCGCCAGCGGGTGGCTGACGGGGAGGCGCCGCAGGGTTTCCGAGACGGTGGGCACCATGAGCAGGAACACGCTCAGGCTGAGTGCGATGGTCTGCACGTAGGTCCACAACCGCGCGGCGGGCCGGGCGAGGGCGATGCCGTAGCCCACCAGCAAGGTCGCCAGGGTCACGGTTGCGGCGAGCTTGCTGACCGGCTGGTGCGCGATGGGATACACCGTCAGCACGCCCAGCAGCATGAACCAGAAGTAGGCCCGGCCCGCCTTGCTGGCCGGCGTGATGCGGCCGTGCTTGGCGAGCATGTAAGCGGCCAGGGGGATGGCGGGCAGGCTGCCGAGCGTGTGCAGCCAGCCAATCGGGGAGATGCCCATCGAGGCGGTTCCTTGTGGGTGAGAAAGAGTGAATCGCGTGGTCGGGGCTAGGACGCCTCAAGCGCCCGCGTATTCCATCTGCCCGTGGAGACGCTTCTCAGGGCAGTCCGGGGAAGGGCACCCCGCGTTCAACCCAGAGGTGCGCGGCCGAAGACGTGCTCATGGGCCTTCCCGCACGACGCGGGCGCTCTTGGCAGCGCGGTGCTGCCGCGGCCAGCTCAGGGCCGCGGCGATTGCCAGCGAAGCGGCGATGAGCAGCGATGCGAAGGCGAACCCATGGGCGACCACGTTTGCGCCCGCACCGTCAGGCACCATCGAGAAGAACACGCCGCCCACCAGGGCGACCGACAGCGCCGCGCTGATCTGCAGCACCGCGCTGACCACGCCAGCCGCCAGCCCCGCCCACTGCGCCTCCACCTGGTCCACGTTGAGCCGCACCAGCGCCGGGTGCGCGATCCCTTGCCCAATGCCGATCAGCGCCAGGGGAAGGGGCAGCCACGCAGGCGCGGCGCACGCCGCCAGCACGGCGGCGACCGTCAGCCCTGCCGCTTCCAGACTCATTGCGAAGGCGGCCGTGCGCGCATGCAGCCGCCGCGCAACGCGTGGACCACTCAGCGCGCCCAGCAGCAGCCCCAGCCCCACCGGCAGAATCGCAATGCCCGCAGCCAACGGCCCGTGGTGCAGCCCCGCCTGCTGATACACCGCAAAAATCAGGAAGAACGCCGCAAGCGCATAGAAGAACAGCGTCGCCAGCAGCGTGCGGCGAAGCGCCCGCGACGAGAGCGCCGCCGGCGAGACCAGCGGTGAGGCGCCAGAGCGCTCCCGGCCCTTCTGGTGCTGCCAGAAGGCCATCAGCAGCAGCGGCGCCAGCGCCAGCACGCCCAGGCTCCACACCGGCCAGCCGCGCTCGCGTCCCTCGATCAGCGGCACCACCAGCGCCAGCAGCCCCAACGCCAGCAGCGCCGCGCCGGCCATGTCCAGGCGATCGGGGTTCACCGCCTTGCGCTCGGGCAGCAGCACGAGCGCCGCGGGCATCGCGACCGCGATGACCGGCAGATTGACCAGGAAGACGCTCCGCCAGCCAAGGCCCCACGGGCTGGCCGCGACCAGCAACCCGCCCAGCAGCTGGCCGGCGGCCGAGGCCAGCCCAAACGTCGCCCCGTACCAGCTGAGCGCGCGGTTCTTCTCGCTCGCCTGGAACAGCGCATGGATGAAGGCCAGCGACTGCGGCGCCATCACCGCGGCCGAGATGCCTTGCAGCAGCCTGCCCGCGACCAGCACCTCGGCCGAGGGCGCAAAGCCGCACAGGGCAGAGGCCACGCCAAAGCCGACCATGCCCGCCAGGAACGTGCGCTTGCGCCCCCAGATGTCGCCCAGCCGCCCGCCCAGCACCAGCGTGACCGCATAGGCCGTGGCGTACACCGACACCACCAGCTGCGACACGCCCGGCGCGGCCTGCAGGTCCTCGCGAATGGCCGGCAGCGCCACATTGACGATGAAGAAATCCAGCGGCGGCAGCAGCGTCCCGGTCAGCAGCACGACCAGGGCGATCCAGCGACGCGCCTCGGGGCGCGCCACGTTTGCGTCGGTGATGGATGAGTTCATGGGAAAGACCTTGTCTTGCGCGCCAGGGAGAAGGCCCGCCTCAGCGCATGCCGCCGGAGGCGATGAGGCATTCGCCGGTCACCCAGCCCGCCTCGTCGGAGGCCAGGAACGCGACGATCGACGCCACGTCATTGACCTGGCCGATGCGACCAAGCGGCGTCTGCGCCTGATTCCACGCATGGAACTCGGAACCCATGACCCCCGCGGCATGGGTGCCATCGGTCTCGATCAGCCCCGGGTTGACCGCATTGACGCGGATCCCGCGCGGGCCCAGCTCGCGCGACAGCACGCCGGTGATCGCATCGAGCGCGCCCTTGGTGCCGCTGTAGATCGCGCTTTCGGCCGGCAGCACGCGCGTGACGAACGAGCTGATGTTGACGATGCTCGCGCCCTCGCCGAGGAACGGCACCGCGGCACCGGTGACCAGCAGCGGCCCGAGCACGTTGATGTCGAACTGCTGGCGATACAGCGCTTCGGTGCTGTCCTCGATCCTGGCGAACCGATAGACGCCCGAGTTGTTCACCAGCACATCCAGCCGACCGAAGTGGTCGAGCGTCGCCTTGACCAGTGCCTCGACCTCGGCCTGCTGGCGCACATCGGCCTGCACCGCCACCGCGCGCCCACCCGCGGCCTCGATGTCGGCGACGACCTGCTGCGCGCCATGCCGGTCGGTGGCGTAGTTGACGACGACGTGCGCGCCGTCAGCGGCCAGCCGGCGCGCGATGCCCGCGCCGATGCCTTTCGAAGCGCCCGTCACCAGGGCAACCTTGCCGTTCAATCTGCGCATGTTCTCTGACTCCAATGGGATCGCCGGGATCGGCGCGGGCGGCCCACGCAGGCCACGCGTCCCTGCCGGGGGGGCGCAGGCGCACCAGGCGCCGCACCGCGTCCACCGACCTGGCGCACAGTGGGCGCCGATGCAGGGGTGGGCATCGTGCGACGAACAACATTGTTTGTGCACTGCCATTCCTGCATATTCGGCGTACAGATTTGAACGGCTGACGGCGATGGAATGGAGCGATGTCAGGATCCTGCTGGCGGTCGCACGCGCGGGCTCCCTGGGTGAGGCGGCCCGCCGCCTCGGCGTGAGCCACCCCACGGTGGGCCGGCGGATCAAGGCGCTCGAAGACGAGGCCGAGCAGCCGCTCTTCCGCCGCACCCGCGAGGGCCTGGTGCTCACCGATGCGGGCGACCGCGTGCGCGCGCTGGCCGAGGCCATGGAGAACGCCGCGCTCTCCATGGAGCGCCGCCTGGCCGGCAATCATGACCGGCTCGAAGGCCTGCTGCGGATCTCGTCAGCGGACTGGTTCGCCGCCTTCGTGCTGGCGCCGGTCTTCGTGGAGCTCGGGCGGCTGCACCCGGCCGTGGTTCCCGAAGTCATCGCCAGCTACCGCCTGCTGGATCTCACCCGGCGCGAGGCCGACGTGGCCTTCCGCCTGGTCCCCTTCAGCGAGCCCGACCTCGTCCAGCGCCGCCTGATGACCCTGCACTACGGCCTGTACGCCACGGCGCAGACGGCCGCGGCGGCGCAAGCCGACCCCGCCTCCGTGGGCCTGATCCTGATGAACACCGCGCAGAGCCATTTCCCGGACGTGGCCTGGCTGATCGAGCGCTTCCCCGAGGCGCCGCGCGTCTTCACCAGCACCAGCCGCAGCGTGCAGGCGCAGATGTGCCTGCGCGGGCGCGGCCTGGCCGTGCTTCCGCGCCCGCTGGGCGATGCAACGGCGGGGCTGCAGCGCATCGACACGCGCGTCACCCCGCCCACCCGCGACATCTGGGTCGGCTATCACCAGGACCTCAGGCACATGGACCGGCTGCGGGCCATGCTCGAGATCACCGACAAGCTGTTGGGCGGCGAGCCGCCTGGCTAGCGGCCTGTTCCGCGCTGAAGGGGCGGCGTGCGCGGAAGCGCGCTTCAGTCGTGCGCCAACGTCCGGGGCTTATTTGGAAGTCTTGCCCGTCGAGCGTGCGCCTGCGCGCTTGGCGACCTTCTTGGTCGTTTTCCTGGTCGCCTTCTTCGCGGTCTTCTTCGCCGTCTTCTTGACTGTCTCCTTGGCAGTCTTCTTTGCTGTCTTCTTTGCGGCTTTCTTCGCAGTCTTCTTGGTCGCCTTCTTCGACGCCTTCTTGGCGACCGCCATGTTGTCCACCAGGTTGGGGTAGGGCCGGCCGGCCTTCTTCGCCCGGGACTTGGCCTCGGCTTTTTGGCCGCTGGAGAGCGTCTTGCTGGCCGACTTCTTGGCCGGGTTGGCCTTCTTCCACGGGGCTTTCTTCGCTTGCTTGGTCGTCGCCATGTCAGGTCGCCTCCGCCTTGCGCATGCGCTGCTCGATCCGCTCGGCCCAGCGTTTGCCCGCATCGCCGCCCCACAGCAGCCAGGCGATATAGCCGGCGGACGGGTGCGTGCGATCGGCCCAGCCCTGGCCCTGCTTGTCCACGCCGTGGCGCGCGAAGTAGGAGGTCATGCGGCGCACCGTCGCCGGCGACAGCGTGGTCTGCGCCGCCAGGTCGCGCGCCCGCGCGACCCCCACCGCCGTCCCGCCACGGCCATGCGCCTCCCGCAGCTTGAGGCCCCGGCTCGCCGCCTGCGCGGCGCCCTTGGGCGGGGTGAAGTCAATCGCGTCGTACCGGGTCGATCGGGCCACTGCGGAGCCTCCTGCTGGCGAGAATTCGAGTGTGCGTAGGGGACAAAGGAGAGGGTGTGAAAGCAGCGTCCTAGCACAGCGCCTAGCTCCACTGTCTCGAGCTCCGTATGTTTCCCAGTACGTCCTACAGGTGGCCATGTACCACGATGCCCAGCCTCGGCGAGCACTCGAGCCCTTGTGCAAATCGCGCGCGCAACCCTGTCGGTGAAGAAGAGAAGCGGCTAATCAAGGCGGGGCAGCCTGAGATGTATTGATACCGAGAAAATCTGCAGCTTGCTCTAGGAAAAAGGAGCAAGAGCCTCGCTTCGCGAGCATACGCAGGCACTAATCTGCCGTATCAAAAGCGGCATGGCTTGGCAAAAGGAAGGCAAGCTCTAAAGTGGATCATCAATTCGATTCACGTGCTTCTCGAGCGGGCATGGCTGAGCTTGAGGTGGGCCGTCGACTTTGCTTCGCGGCGGAATCATGAGACGCTCGTGCCCAGTTGGAGCAGGAAGTTAGAATGCGGCTTCATATATAGCGCTAGATTAAATTACCCGCAGGGCGGCATCATTCTGCCCAGAAATCAATAGGATCAGGAAGGGAAAATGTCTATACAGGACGTCGGCGAGCATTCAAATGGCACATCATATGGGGCGGACTTTCCAATCGTCTCAGTTGACGCGATCGAACGACATCATGTGCTCGAAACAATATCGGCGATCGCGACAGACGAGGTTCCAGTTGTATTTGTCGAGGGAGTCGAGGGGTGCGGTGCGACGACATTACTGGCTCAATTCTGCGTTCACGAGCCTCAGCATTGCTTCTACTTGTTTGTAAAGCCAGCGAGTAAGTTCTCTTATAGCGTTGAATATCTGAGAAGACTACTTGCGGAACAATACAGCGCGTATGTGGGCCGTGAGCTAGCGAGCGACTCGGCAGTGGACGTTTCAGAGTACAACACGTTACTGCTGGCAGTCAGGAAGAAAAGAGGAATACGTCCTATATATTTCGTCATTGATGGATTGCATCAAGTGCCGCAAAGTGATGAGAGGAGGATAGAAAGTATATTTTATGATGTCCTCCCGCTCGGCACACATGGCTTTAGATTTTTAATAACCGGCGACGCAGAGCGTTTTTCGAGATACATTTCCACCCTACGATACAAGAGTTATCAGGTACAAAAGCTTTCGCCTACGGAATCAAAACTTCTTCTGAAGGGCCTTAATATTCCGGACAATAAGATCGACAGCATCTTGAAAATATGCAAAGGACTTCCCGGCAGGCTTGCATCTGTAAGAAAGTTAATGGCGTCCGGGGTTAGCAGCGATGAACTCCTTAATGCAGATCCGTGTGGATACCCGGATTTCATCGCAATGGAATTTGCCGCGTCGAAATCACTCAGTGAGACGCAACGCCTGATGTTGGCAACGTTAGCCTTCTCAAGATATCCACTGTCTATAAACAAGCTAAAACTGACCTGTCAGGGCTCAGATGACGATATCAGGGTTATATTCGAAGCCTGCGGATTCATAGTTCAGAGGACCGAATTAGGAATATGTGAGTTTGAGTCTGAGACTTATCGGCGTTTCGCAGCATCAAGTCTAGACTACTTAAGGCATAAGTCTATTAGTCTACAAATCGAGCATCTTTCTAGCAATCCCGGTACGCCTGAGGCTATACAATTCTTGCCCGCGTATCTCAGCTCCATAAATCAACAGCAGTCCATCATCGATATGCTGGTTCCCGAGCACTATTCACAGCTGCTCTCAACCACAAAATCAATATCCTCACTTCGAGCGAGAGCGGCTCTTGGAGCTCGCAGCGCATCACAGCTGAAACAAGCTCAGCAAATTTTTCAATTTGCTCTTCAGCGCAGCATATTTTCTGATGTAGCCTTCGCTAGTGGGCATAAGTCGAAGATTGGTGCACTTGTCGCTATCGGGGAGGCCGCGAAGGCCCTGGACATGGCCCTTAGCACATCTGTAAACGAAATACAGATACAGATGTTGGCAGAATATGCCGCAAGAAAAAGGGAAGAGTCGGGCGCTGTAGAGAATCAAATAATAGAAAGTATAAGAGAGCTCGCTGATAAGGTTGACTTTTCAGGAATAAGTGATGATTTGGAAAGTCTTGCTGAGAATGTCGCGTTCTTCGATGCAGACCTAGCAATTGCGATATTGGACAAAGCTAGTCTTGATGAAGGGCAACCTAATCAAAGAAATAATGCTTTGGTAAATTTGTCTTTAGCCGCGGCTGCCGAGAAAGGCGAAGCGAAGTCGGCAATTATTGAGAAGACGCGTAATCAAGTTTCAGACGAGAGGCACAAGTCAATTATATCTTTTATCTCAGGATATTTTGGCGACTTAACGATATCGCAAATCGAGGAAATAGCGGGGCCCATGAAAGTGGGGCGTAAGATATATTTCCTTAGGTGTGTCCTGGCGGGGCCCAGTATTGGAGATAATGCACTTGATATCGTTGACTATGCGCTTAGTCAGGCAATAAATAACTCATCGTACCTACCGCGGATGAGAGATCTGGCTGATTTCGCGACACCTCTCACATATGTGCAAGGCCAGAATACGAAGGTTTCGGAGCTCGTCACCAAGTTTGACGGTCAAATGGGTTTGGTGCAGGAGTCCTCGGGGTCAGTAGCAAGGGTGAGCCTTGGTATGAAGCTTGCGATAGGCTGCTCTCGCTATGACCCGGAGTTAGCTCGTAAAAGAGTACTCGACCTGTATTACGAGTCTCAGGAAGTCGACTCGCTTGAGGCGAGAGCTGAGTGCTTTGCGCTAATTTTAAAAGGGCTTGGGAGCCTAAGCTCGTTTTCGCAGTTGGACGCGCAGGAACGAATTTCAGAAGTCCTGAGAGATGAGTTACAGAGGTCGCTGATTGAGCTACTTAAAAATACCGCTAGTCATTTTGAGGTGGTCAGACGCCCTCTCGCTGCAATCGCGGAATACAGCTCAACTGAGGCCCTAGCATTAATTGAAAAGCTCAATACAACAGAGGCTCGTGACAAGGCATACGAATATGTCGCCTCCGTAGTCCCATCGTTTGCTTATACAGATGAGCGAGGCCAGAGTCTTAACGACTGTATAAGATTGATTTCCGAATCGAGAATTAGAGACAACGCTGTTGTGTCTGCGGTACGCTCTGGCGTGCGGGGAAAAGACCCGTTGAACTGGTCGACAGAGCTAACGCACATTATTCGTTCAGTCAGGAATCCTGTTCAGTGTAGTGATGCAGTCGTTGCGCTTATCCGCTCACAGCTAAAGCACTGCGACAGACTGGACGAGGAGTTGCTATTTAGATTGGAAACTTCTGCGAAGAACGTTGGTTCGGAGCTTGATAGGGCGGAAATCTTTTATCAAGCAGTCTCTGTCATCGGTAAAAGTTTTCCCGATCAAGCAAGGAAGTTCTTTGCTCAGGCCGAAGAGTCTCAGGGAGGGTCGTTACAGCAAACTGGCACGGCAGAGCGAATAAAGTGTACTTGTCTATCTCTAGTTCTCCGCTCCTCGAGAGTTCTAATAAAGTTTGGTCAATTCGATGATAGCTATCTAGCGCGATTTACTCGCCTATGTGCCCAGATCAAGGACCCAGTCACGAGGACCTCATATCTCGCAGATCTCGCTATAAAAGGGGTTTGTGAAGGTGATACTGATCTGGCAAAAAAAATCATAGATGAGCATTGCAATCCGCTGATCGCCGAATATGCGACTTACGAACATTGCCGCAACGTTATGCGGGGTACAGTTTTTACGCCGTTATTCCTTATTAAGGGAAGATCCGCTCTAGTTAATATTGAAGCTCTTGATAGATACGAGCGTGATGATCGACTGAACACAACCCTGGATGTCATCCTAAAGAACTCGTCAGAAAGTGATCACTGGACTGGTGATTTTGAAAATTGCGCAGTGTCACTGTCTGCTGCGGAGGATTGCGTATTACTAATAGACGAAATGCGTTGCGATTTATACATCTCGTCCGCAATCAGAAATTTGGTTGCCGTTCTCTTGAGTAAGGGGTCGCGCTCTAAAATTACTGCCCAGCAACGTGCGGATTTGCGGAGCCGTTTATTAGGTATCGCGAGGAAGAAGTTGCCCGTGCCAGATGGGGTTGCACACGAAGGCTATCTTATTGAGGTTGAGGCGTATCTACAGCGCCTTTCTGATGGAGGCGACTGGCACGACCTTTTGGTGCGTGCGAGTGCAATCGGTAATTTAGCTGATCGCGTTTTAGTGCAGATGGAGATCGCGAATTCAATGCCGGGCAAGCTAGTACATGAGGCGCGAACCGTTCTTTCTCGGGTGAAGGATGAAGTCACAGGAATTCCTTCGCCTTATGACCGGCACGGACGTATTGAAGCATTTATTGAAGCCGCTAAACGGGTCGATCCGCTTCTTACAAAAGCTGCACTTAAGGACGCAATGTCTTTCAGCTTTTATTTGGACGACGAGCAAGCTGCAAATCGATCGCGCAGAAAGCTGCTAGATAGCGCTGAACAGATAGATCCAAAGATGTTAGACGAGTTGATCGCCGAGGTTGACGATGATCCGGCACGCGCCAGCGCGAGGGCTGATTTGGCTAGGCAGGCAAAGATTCAGAAAGCCAGAAGGAGAATATCCTCCGTATCAGGGAATCACGAGTCAGAGGATGTGCAAAGAGATGTTCTTCCAGCTGCTGCTTGGAAAAGTGTGGGTTCTCTGGTTTCTGGACGAAGCGAAGCCATTATACCAGACCGGCTCTGCAATTACGTAGCGGCTTGTGGCGACTGGGATTTAAACGATGCCTTTCCGGTATTGTCTTGGTATATAGAAAATATTTCGCGTCGGCTAATGAGG
This sequence comes from Pseudoxanthomonas winnipegensis, assembly GCF_030322905.1. NCBI lineage: Bacteria > Pseudomonadati > Pseudomonadota > Gammaproteobacteria > Lysobacterales > Lysobacteraceae > Pseudoxanthomonas > Pseudoxanthomonas winnipegensis. The sequence continues at coordinate 466,745 of NZ_CP095475.1, forward strand.
CAAGAGGATGTATCTCAGAAAGTATCGCCGTTGTGGGAGGTTCTCATGCTTTCGACGGAGCTTTCCGTTAATTTAATGGAACGTACAAGTGTTTCCGGAAGCAGGCTTTTTTCCCGAGAGGCGAATGGGCTGATTGTGAAGCGGGGCGCTGAAGGTCACGGCGACGCGGTTTCTTACTTGCGGGCCTGGCTTGGGTATTCTGAGGATAGTAATATGCAGGTGATCTTTTGCGATCCGTTCTTTTCCCCTGCTGATATAGATTTGATAAGAATTGTTTCCGCGCAATGCCCGATGGCGAGGCTGGTTGTATTAACTAGCCGAAAGGCTCTAATCAGCTTGGAGGAAAATGCTTTCGAAAGGGCTTGGAATCAGGCAATGGATCAAAATCCGCCAGCCGTGGAGGTAATTGGGATAAGCGACCTCGGGGATAATAGGTCCCCGGTACACGACCGCTGGCTACTTCTTCCAGATAAAGGACTTCGCTTAGGCACATCTTTCAGTGGGCTCGGCTCGAGGCTCAGCGAGATATCTGAGCTGGATGACGAGAGAACCGCCGAGCTTCTAAGCTACTTATCTCATTACGTGAGAGGCGATCGAGAGGTGGACGGAAGGCGCGTAGGTTATATAAGGCAAACGTTTTAGTATCGTGGTCCTACGGATAAAGATGGATAAATTGACACTTTCTTCAATGGAGGGATTAAGCTTTTTGGCTTTGGCTCACATATTCATACGACTTTGGCGTATTGGATACTCAGGCAGGAGGAAAGCAAGTCCGCCATAAAGCGGGTAATAGTCGCCAGGGCTCGCAGTGTCCAAGTGCCAACTTTAAAGCCGAGTGGCCATCGGTGGATGACCTGCGGCTGCGGATGAAGGCTTTGCGCTGCAGTCGCTGCTCGAGGGGGAAGGCGCGGACGATGTCTTGGTAGTGGTGGAATTCGTGCTCCATCTCCGCCGCGTGCTGGGCGTAGGGATGGCGGAAGCTCGGCCATTCGCGTCTGACCTGCAGCACAAGCGTGATAAGAAGGCCGCCAATCTCCAAGGCAAGGCCTGTGACGGCGAAAGCCAAGCCGGTCCGCCCCTCCAGGATCGAACCAAGCAGCATGCCGATCCCGGCTCCGAGCAGCGCAACGACAAAGCTCCAGCGTTCAAGCCCTCCTGCGCGATTGGGGTCCGTGTCCCGGGTGTAGCGCGCCATCGCTTCGGCGAGCGAAGGAAAGCTCAAGTCCTTCACCAAAGCGGGCTGATGTTGCTTCGCGCTGACGGGCGTTTGCTGCGTGAGGTCCGGTGAGCCTTCCATGCGTCGTGTGCCTCTTCCTGATAGATGCGAGCGCCTTCTACTCTGTCGAAGGAGTCGCGAGGACACAACTGTGCTCGCCCCAAGGGAACCTGTTGACAGGTAAATCGCGTAGGAGCAATCTCGCGATTAAGGAGCGTCGAAACTCCTCTAAGAGCGGTACCCACCTCCGTCAAACCGGTGGGTTTTTTGTGCCTGCATTCTTTGCAGGTGCAGCCGACGCGATGCCTGCGTCGGGAGGGCGGCTAATACAACACCCGCAAGGGAAATACGCCCGCCGGCTCTTAGCGGTTTCGAACCTCCCGACTTCCCGTCCGCTAACCGCGGGCGGGCACTTCATGGTGACAAGGAGGCGACGATGAACGAGCGCGTGTTCGGCGGGCACGGTGAGATGAGTTATCTGCTGCCCGAGGAGTGCCAGCAGCGGCTGCGGCAGCTGAGGGAGCACTTGGAGTTCCTGGCGCGGCTGGTGCAGCAGCGGACTGCTGACGCGTCCGCGGCGTGCCCGCCCGAGGTGCTCCTGGGCGAATGGAGATACTCGTTGGGTTTGGTCATCGAGCAACTCGCCCAAGTGCTCGACGCGGCGAAAGGGCCGGCACGGTACGCGCCGGCACACGCGTCCCCGGATGAAGTAACGCACGAGTCCGCGCAGCCCTCGCCGTCTGCAAACGCCGGCACACCGCACCCCAAGCCTTACGACTTCAGCGCCTCGCCGCGCATGCTGTTCGGCGTCACGCTCGATCAGGTCGATGCGCTCAACCTGCTGCTCGACACCATCCGGGCCTACGCCGATGCGGTGTCCGCCGAGGACATGGCCGACTTCGCCGAGGGCACGCTGTCCCGGCTGGGGCATTCGATCTTCGACCGCGCCGGCGAGGCGCTGGCGCTGCTGGGCGAGATCCAGGACCAGCCGCTGCCCAATGAGCCGCATGTGCCGCCGTCCTCCGTCGGCGAGAACCGGGCCATGTACCGCGTGTCGGGCGTCGCCTGCGGCGCTGACGCCATGCGGCCACTGTCGGAGCTGCCAAGCCCTCCGTCGGCTGCTGGCCCCTGGTCCACAGGCGTCTTGCTGCACTGAATGCGGCGGCTGGCCGGGGTGGGGGCGCCGGGGCAGCGCCGCAGCGGTCCTGGGGCGCTTGGCCTGACGGGCGCCCTCGGGCGTTTCAGCGCCCGCGCTCGGCGACTGGGTGAGCCGAAAGGGCGCCAAGTCCTGCGTGTCCACGCTGGCGTCTCTCTGACGGGCGGTGCCCCTGCGCGAATCTATTCACGGCGGTCGCTTGGCGGCCAGGCGAATCCGTCATAACGGTTTGAGGTGCAAGGCTTTTCGGCAGTCTTGGCGGTCGTCTATCTATTCAAATATCTATTCAACCAGACGGCTTCAGCCGTCCAGGCACTTGGCCCACAGCGCCGGGTCCACGTCGCCCAGCTGTTCGAGCAGGGGGCGGCCGAACAGATAGCCCTGGAACAGGGCGATGCCCAGGCCGTGCAGGTAGCGGAATTCATCCACGGTCTCCACGCCTTCGGCCAGCGGCTGGCAGCCCAGTTCGTTGGCGATGCTCACGACGCCGCGCGCGATGGCCTGGCGCGCGGGGTCGCGGTCGATGTCGCGGATCAGGGCCATGTCCAGCTTGATCAGGTCGGGCTGGAAGTTGGCCAGCAGCTTCAGGCCGGCGTAGCCGGCGCCGAAGTCGTCCATCGCGGTGAGGAAGCCGCGCTCGCGGTAGTCGCGGAAGATGCGGGTCAGGTGCGCCTCGTCGCGCACCTGCTCGGACTCGGCGGTCTCGAAAATCAGCCGCTCGGTCGGGAAGCCGTGGCGCCGCGCGGCCTGCAGCGTCAGCTGGATGCAGGTGGCCGGCTCGTACACGGCGTTGGGCAGGAAGTTGATCGACAGATAGCCCTGAAGGCCCAGGCGCGCGGCGGTCTCGATCGCCTTGACCCGGCAGGCCTGGTCGAAGCGATACAGCTGCTCGGGCGTGACGCGCGCCAGCACCTCAAGGGCGCCGCCGCCCTCGGCGGTGCGCACCAGCGCCTCGTAGCCGTAGATGGAACGCGTGCGGGCATCGACGATGGGCTGGAAGGCCATCCGGATCTGGAAATCCAGTGGCTGGCCTGTGCCGCAATTGGCGCACGGCGCTGCGTTGCCTTTCGGGTTGGAGGGGCGCGCCGGTTCCATGCGATGTGTGCCTTCGGCAGCGACAAGTGACGAGCAGGATACGCTGGCCGCGTGCGGAAAACGCAGCGTTGCGACTTTCGTTGCGCCGCCGTTGCGCAAGGGCCGCGTGCCCGTTCTGGCGGAGGGCGCGCGATGCGGCGCCGCGCCGGCGCGATGGCGCGCATCGCATCACGCAAGCGCGCCGCGCTTATCCCGCAGACGGGATGCTTTTTCCCCCGATTGCCGGCTTATCCGGCCCGTCCCCGCGCCCCATTCTTTTGGCCGCACGCCGCCTGCGTTCGGCAGGGCGCGCGTTTTCCCCCTTCTTCAGGAAGCATCAAGATGAGCAAGCTCGCAGGAAAAGTCGCCCTGGTCACCGGGGCCTCCAAGGGCATCGGCGCGGCGATCGCCTCGGCGCTGGGCGCCGCCGGCGCGTCGGTGGTGGTCAATTACGCGTCCAGCCGCAGTGGTGCCGATGCAGTGGTCGCGCGTATTACGCAGGCCGGCGGCCAGGCGGTGGCGGTGCAGGGCGACGTGGCCGATGCGGAGCAGGCCAAGGCGCTGGTGGCCGCAGCCGTCGAGCGCTTCGGTCGGCTCGATATCGTGGTCAACAATTCGGGCGTGTATGAGGCGGCACCGCTGGAAGACGTCACGCCGGCGCACTTCCATCGTCATTTCGACATCAATGTGCTGGGTCTGCTGCAGGTGACGCAGGCGGCGTTGCCGCATCTGGGGCAGGGCGCCAGTGTCATCAACATCGGTTCGACGGTCAGCGCGATGGAGCCGCCGGGTCTGGTGGTCTATACCGCGACCAAGGGCGCGGTGGATGCGATCACCGGCGTGCTCTCGCGCGAGCTGGGCGCGCGCGGGATCCGCGTCAACAGCATCAATCCGGGCATGGTCGATACCGAGGGCGCGCAGACCGCGGGCTTCATCGGCTCGCCGATGCAGACGCAGATCGTGGCGCAAACGCCGCTGGGCCGCGTTGGCGCGCCGGACGACATTGCCGATGTCGCGGTGTTCCTGGCCTCGGACGCGGCGCGCTGGCTGACCGGCGAGCGGATCAAGGCGGGCGGCGGGCTGCGCTAAAGCTGTCTAGCTTGGTGGGAGCACCTGTCTCTCAGTTCAAGCCGCGGCCTTTTTGTAGAGCGGAGCTTGCTCCGCTGCTCTTCGTTCGGTTCGTGGGGGAGGCTCCAGCGGAGCGAGCTCCGCTCTACAGGTGGGAGCCGCCATGGCGGCGAGGGGCTTTACCGGGAAAGCCTCATCGCCGCCGTGGCGGCTCCCACGGGGTTTAGTGGCTTGCCGCTTTGGTGCTGCTCGATGTCGGCGCAAAGCAAAGGCAACGGCAACGGCAACAGCCAACCCCTCCCCCTCAGTCGCTAGTTCGCGACTTCGAGCTCCCCTTCGCCTTCGGCGAAAGGGAGGGGGCGGGATGCTGCTCCGTCAGGTCTTCCGGCGAACCGGCCTGCGCTTGCTTTGCGGAGCGCCCCTCCCCTTTGCGCGTAGCGCAAGGGGGAGGTTGGGAGGGGGTTGCTTTTGCTTGTTCGCTTTTGGGCGCAAAGCAAAGGCAACAGCAACATCAACAGCAACAGCTAACCCCTCCCCAGCCCTCCCCTTCGCCTTCGGCGAAAGGGAGGGGGCGGGACGCCGCGCCGTCATGTACTCCGGCGGCGGAGCTGACGGAGGCGTGGCGCTGGCGTTTCGGTCGTGCCGGTCAGGCGACCTGGCGCAGGCGGTCGATGTCGCGCGGGAGCAGGGGGCGGGAGAAGATGAAGCCCTGCGCCTCGCGGCAACGCAGGGTCTTGAGTGCCACGGCTTCTTCCTCGGTCTCCACGCCCTCGGCCACGGTGTGGAAGCCCAGGTCGTGGGCCAGGCCGATGATCGAGCGCACCATCGCGCCCTTCTGGATCGTGCTGGGGAAGCCGTGCACCAGGCTGCGGTCGATCTTGATGGTGTTGATCGGCAGGGTGGTGAGGTAGGCGAAGTTGCTGTAGCCGGCGCCGAAGTCGTCCACCGCGATGCGCACGCCCATCTGGCTGATCTCGCTGAGCTGGCGCGAGACTTCGGGCGTGCGTTCGAGCCATTCGCCTTCGGTAATCTCGATTTCCAGATGGCTCGGGTCCAGCCCGGTGCGCTTGAGCTGGGTCAGCAGGCGGTCGGGCAGGTCGCCGCGGCGGAAGTCGGCCGGCGAGACGTTCAGCGACAGCGCCAGGTCCATGCCGCGGGCGATCCAGGTCCGCATCTGTGACAGGGATTGTCTTATGACCCAGTCGGTCACTTGCGGCATCAGCGCGGTCCGTTCGATCACCGGGACGAACTCGCCGGGCGAGACTTCGCCCAGCTCGTCGTGCTTCCAGCGCAGCAGGGCCTCGACGCCGACCATCCTGCGGGTGGCCAGTTCCACGCGCGGCTGGAACATCAGATACAGCTGGTCGTTGGCGATGGCCACCGGCAGGTCGGCGGCCAGGCGGTAGTCGCGGCGCAGCTGGAGGTCGCGCGTGGGTTCGTAGCGCACCCAGGGCTGGCGCTGGTCCAGGGCCTGGTGCATGGCCACGATCGCCCGGCGCAGCGCGTCCTGGGCGTTGGAGGCGTCGAAGGCGGTGATGCCGCCGTGGCACATGGGCAGGATCTCCAGGCCGTCGACCAGCACCGAGCGCGTGGCCACCAGACGGATGCGCTCCAGGATCGCCTCGCGCTCGTCGCTGGACAGCTCGCTGAGCACGAAGGCGAAGCGCGACACGCCCACGTGGTAGAGCGGGGCGATGTCGGACAGCAGCTTGGACAGGCGCTCGCCGATCTGGCGGATCAGCGACTCCACCGGCGCCATGCCGCGCGCCTGCCCCAGCAGGTGCGCGGCGTGCACGTCGAAGACGTCCAGGATCATCAGCGTGTGGCGCTCGTAGGGCCTGAGATCGGCCAGCGCGGCCAGGTCCAGGGCGAACTGCTGGCGGTTGGGCAGGCCGGTGACCGGCTCGCGCCGGCCCACCGAGCGCAGCAGGCTGATCTGGTCGATGGTCAGCGTCGCCAGCGTCTGCAGCTGGTGGCGCTGCTGTTCGGTGAGTTTGCGCGGCTTGTGGTCCAGCACGCACAGCGCACCGATAGCGTGGCCGGAGGAGGTGATGAGCGGGGCGCCGGCGTAGAAGCGCAGGTGCGGTGCGTCCACCACCAGGCAGTTGTCGGCAAAGCGCGGATCCTGGGTCATGTCCTCGACTTCCAGGACCTCCCGGCCGCGGATGGTGAAGTCGCAGACCGAGGCGCTGCGATCGGTGGAACTGACCGGGAAGCCCTCGCGCGAGATGAAGTACTGGTGATCCTCACCGACGATGGAGATCAGCGCCATGGGCATGTCGAAGATCTCGCAGACCAGCTGGGTCATCCGCTTGAGTTCGGGCAGGTCGACGATCTTGAGCAGATCGAGGCTGCGGATCAGCGCCAATCGTTCCTCTTCGGTTTTCAGCGACTGGACCATGGGATTTCACCGGACAAGACCACGAGGAGATCAGCAAGAAACATGCCATACGGGGAGGCGGCGATCGGTACGGACACGTGGCCTTCACTCACCAAACTACGCGTCTGCGCGCGGGCTGGATGCGACCGTTCGGCGGCTTGTGCAGCCTGCCTCACCGCAGGCGCCGGCTCGGGGTTCGGAAGCGCGGGCTGGGGAGGTGTCCGGCGGGCGGGAAGTGCCGGCCCAGGCCGGCGGTCGATCCGATCGCATCGTCGGTCCAGGGAATCGACGCAATTGGCGCGCCGCCCCGTTAAGCTAGTGCCTGTCCAACCGAAGAAGCCGCCGATGCCGCATACCCCGCCGATGCCGCATCTGCCGCTGATCGTAGGCTTCGAGGTGCCTGGCCCCGCCGCGGCGGCGCACGACGACGTGCTGGTGGCGCTGCTGGACGCCGCGCCCGGCGCCGACTGGCTGACCCAGCTGTCCAAGCACGCGGCCGATTTCAAGCTTCGGCACGGGCTCAAGGATGTGCGTTGCGTGGGCCGGCATCTGTGCCTGGTCGGGCCCAACCAGATCGTGCGCAGCGTGGTCTCGGCGGTGCGCGGCTTCGTCGATCATCTGACCATCCAGGTGCTGGCGGCGCGGATCCGGCGCGAGCGGGGCACGCCGGCCCAGGCGGGCCAGGCGCGGGAGTGGATCGATGCGCAGGTGGCCGAGCAGGTCGAGGGGGTGCCGCAGATGCTGCGCGCCATCCACGACCTCACCGGCATGCGCTTCACCGCGCTGTCCCAGGTCGACCAGACCCACTGGAACGCGCTGGCCTTCTACGACCAGCTGGATTTCGGCATGGCGCCGGGGCAGAAGCTGGAGCTGGAAGTCACCATCTGCGGCGATGCGCTCAAGTCGCGCGAGGTCATCGTCTTCGGCGCGGCGGCCGATCATCCGGTGTATGCCTGCAGCCCGCTGCCGGCGCTGTATGGCTTCAAGAGCTATATCTCGGTGCCGATCCTGCTGGAGGACGACACCGTCTTCGGCACGGTGTGCGCGCTGGACGCCGAGGCGCGCACCGTCACCCCGGACATGATCCAGCTGATCCGCGCCTATGCGCGCAGGATCGCCAGTCAGGTGGAGCCTGCGGCGGACAGGCCGGTTCAGGCGGGTTGAAGGCGACGCAGCAAAACGCCGAGGCGCCGGCCCGTTGTAGCAGGGCCTGACGCTTCGGCGCTGGTGTGTCGCGATGCCGGGGCCGTTCGCGCCCCGGCCTTGAGGTGTTTAGCTTTCGCCGAAGCCGCGGCTGGACTGCGCGGCCGGCGTGGCCGGTTCGGGTTCCCAGCTGGCGGTGGCCGCGCCGATCAGCGGATCGCCGTGCGGCGGAGTGACATCGCCACGATCGTAGGCGGGGGCGGCCGCGGCATCGCGCGCCTGGCGGTCCTTCCACAGCTTGTAGGCGATGGCGCCGGCGGTGCCGAGGGCGACGAGGCGGAACAGTCCCATGTGCTTCTCCCGAGGATGGATGGATGCGCCGACCTTGGCACCGGCCGGGTCATCGACAGGTGACGGTGCGCTGTCACCGTCGAAAGCTGTTCAGGGCAGCAGCACGCCGATGCGCTCCAGCGCCGGCGAGGCGGACATGTCGTTGGGATTGGTGCCTGGCGCGTCCTGCGGCACGGCCATGCCCTTGCCGCGGTAGAAGTCGACCCAGTACGGCGAAATCTGCCCGGTCTGCGGGTTCTTGAAGTTCATCGGCTGCAGCGCGAAGACATGGTGCGCGCGGAAGGCGCGTTCGATGAAGTCCGAGCAGTAGTAGCTGTCCTCGTTCTGCACGTAGGTGAAGTTGTAGGGCTTGCCCAGCAGCGTGCGCGCCTTGGCGATGGCGTCGGGAATCGCGGCGCGCTGCTCGCGCTTGAGTCGATAGACGACGACCTGCCGCTGCTTGGCCCGCGCCTGGTCGAGGAACTCCTTGAGCGGCTGCGCGCGCGAGCCTTCCTCGTCGGCATGCAGCACCACCTGGGTGCGGCCGTCGTGCGCGACCAGGCCCACGTGGTCGTAGCTCGGCTGGCCCTGCTTGGCGGTCGCGTCGTCGATGGCGCCGCTCAGCCCGGTCCTGGCGGCGGTCACGAACAGCAGGTCGCCATCCTTGACCCGCACGCCGGCCTGCGCCGGGAGCGCGAAGGTCAGGGTCAGTGCCAACAGCAACAGGAAGACACGCATCTGGGCGAACCGCTGAGGAAGGGGCGCCCATTATCGCCGGCCGCGCCTGCGCGGTTGCGTGGCGTTCATCGCGCGGCGCAGTCGTTTGCGCCGCGTCACGGCGCGCGCAACAAGCGCTCACGGCCCGCTTCGGGCGCGTCGGCAGACTGGCCCTCCCTTTGAATGTCAGGAGACACCCATGTCCGTCGAGAAGCACACCGCCCACGCCGTCAACGACCTGATCGAGATCGCCCGTGACGGCGAGAGCTTCTACCGCGATGCCGCCGAAAAGGTGAAGGACGCCGAGCTGGCGGGTCTGTTCAGCCGCATCGCCGGCACCAAGGCCGACATCGTCAACCGCCTGACCAGCGTCGTGGCCGCCTCCGGCGAGAAGCCGGCCGAGCACGGCACCCTGGTCGGCAGCATGCAGGAGCTGTACGGCAAGGTCCGCGCCGCCTTCGGCGACACCCAGTACGGCTATGTGGCCGAGCTGGAAGAATCCGAGGACCGCCTGCTGAAGGCGTTCAAGGAAGCGGCCAACGACGCCGACCTGTCGGTCGCCGCCAAGCAGGAGATCGTCCAGCTGCTGCCCAAGGTGCAGGAGACCCACGCCGTCATGCGCGATCGCAAGCGCGCGATGAAGCAGGCCAGCTGATCCAGCACCGCGTGCCGGTCTCGCTTCATGAGACCGGCACGCGGCAGGCTGCATACGTTCCATGTTCCTTCGGCCGGTTCTCACCCCGGCCTTTTTTTTTGCCGAGTGCCGGACGGCAAGCCCATCATTGCATGCGGAGGCCGAGGATTAACCGGCGCTCTCGAGCGTTCCGTTGCAATCGTGGCGAATGGCCAGCTGGGCCTGTGCGATCACAGCGCCGGGCGCGCGTGACGCAGGGCATACCGGTGGTCCCTTTCTCACGGTCGTCCCGACGACGGGGGCACCTAAGACGCCTCATGGGGCATGCACCCTACCGGGATGATTGATTATCTCTGGCGCATTCAAGTGCGCGCGACCAGATGATGACTTTCTTGCGCGTTAATCGGAAATTCCGCAGTTCCCGGCTTGTCATCGTGGAGTGGAAGTGAGAGATTTCCGCCGACTCCGCTGCTGCACCCCCGTCGTGAACGAAGCGCATGACGAACGGCCCCCACATCGCCGCTCAGGAACTGGCGTTCGATCCGGAGGAATCGCTGGAGGGCGGCTGCGTGGCGCCCGCGCAGAGTTTCGATACGTTCTTCATCGAACATCGGCGTGCGCTATCGGCGTTTTTACGTCGCCGTGCGGCGACCGAAGACGACGTGCAGGAGATCGTGCAGGAGAGCTACCTGCGCATCCTGCGTTATGGCTATGACGACTCCAGGCCCGCGGTCGTATGGAAGTCGCTGCTGTACCGGATCGCCACCAACCTGGCCTTGAGTCGCGTGCGTTCGGATCTGTCGCGGAACGTAGCCGGGCAACAGTCGGTGGACGACCTGGAGCTGGTATCCGAGGCGCCTTCGCAGGAACGGACGGTACTGGCCCAGCAGGAGCTCGAACTGATCCGTCAGGTGATCGCCGGGCTCCCGCCCAAGTGCCGGAAGGTCTTCCTGCTCAGCCGGGCCCATGGGAAGACGTATCCGGAGATCGCGCAGATCTGCGGAATCTCCGTGAAAATGGTCGAGAAGTACATCTCGCAGGTGCTGGCGGCACTGCGTGTCGCAGTGGGGGAGTGCGCCTGAGGGGCGTCTTAGATGGACATGTCGACTCGTCACACAGCCAGGGAACAGGCCGAAGCGTGGTTCGCGCGCCTGATGGCGCCGGATTGTTCGACCCTCGAACGCGCCGACTTCGAGAAGTGGCGCGGCAGTGCGGCGCAACACGCCGAGGCGTTCGCCGCAACCGAATCGCTGTGGCGCAAGCTCGACGGGTTGGCGGATGACGAAATCATCGGCGTCTTTGCCCGCCAGGCGCTTGAGCCAGAAGAGGATCCGATGGCGGAGTGGACGGCGGCCGTGCAGCAACGGCGAGCGCCGGCGCGTGCCCATCCGGCGCGCAGAAACGCTGCATTTTCGCTGGCGGCAGCGGCGAGTGTGGTCTTATGCGCTCTTGGCCTGGGCATGGCGCTGCGGTACTGGCCCGATCCGCAGCAGCTCTACCAGACCGGGAATCATCCTCACACCGTCGTGCTGGCCGATGGCTCGCGCGTGCAGATGGACTTGGCCACGCGAGTGGAAGTCACGCTGAGCCCCGGCAGGCGCCAACTACGGCTGCTTCAAGGGCGTGCGATCTTCGATGTATCGCATGACGCCCGACGCCCATTCGTAGTCGATGCCGCCGGTGGGCGGATCACCGCGCTGGGCACGCGTTTCCAGGTTGACGAGCAGGATCGGGGGAATGTCCTGGTGACGCTGGTGGAAGGATCCATCGCCCTGGACAGTACCCAGAGCACGCCTGATGGGTCGGGCGGAATCCGGCTTGCCGCAGGACAGCAAGCCAGGTACTCGCCCTCGCATGCGGTATGGACGCGGGAAGATGGAAACGTCAAGTCCGCGATCGGCTGGTCGGAGGGCTTCCACGTCTTCAGCGCCACGCCGCTACCGGATGCGGTAAGAGAGATCAACAAGTACTCCGCGATGAAGATTCGGCTGGCCGATCCATCCCTGGAGAGGCTCGTCCTGAGTGGAAACTTCAAGGTCGGAAATGCGCGGGACATCGCCATCGCGCTGCCGATGGTGCTTCCGGTCCAGGTGACGCAAGCGCGCGGGGAAATCATCGTGGAGAGAAAGTAGGGGCCACCCCAGTCGAGGCGTCTCAGGTTGATGACGGTTCGGCGGCAGCTCGCCGCGAACGCATCACAGCCATGGGGAACAATGCCAATGACGGGGATTTCGGGGTGCAACACGGCACTTCGCGCTTTCAGGCGCGTGTGTCTGGCTTCAATGATCACGCTGGCGCTTGCCGGCAACGCATTCGCGCAGAGCGCAGCCGAGCAGTTCGACTACGACATCCCGTCCGGGAGCCTGGTCGAGGCGGTGAACGGGATCAGCCAGAAGAGCGGTGTACAGGTCGTCTACGACATCGAGCTGCTACGCGGAAAAAGTGTCGGCGCGGTGAAGGGGCACCTGTCGACGAAGCAGGCGCTTGAGCGGGCCTTGGCCGGAACGGGTCTGACCTACGAGTTCCTCAACGCGAACACGGTGGTACTGAAGAGGGGCGCGCGGGCGCGAACGCCCGCGACCAGGCCATCGCCTGCGCCCGCACGCGATCCGGCAAGCGGTGCGCGCGATTCCGAACCCTCCGCCAATCTGGACACGGTGCTGGTGACCGGCTCGCGGCTGAAGCGCAGCGAGTTCGAAGGCGCTTCGCCTGTGCTCCGCATCGACCGGGCCGAGATCGAGCGCACGGGTGTTTCCACCGTGCGCGAACTGATGAACGCGATCCCGCAGGCCGCGGTGGCCATGGACGAGTCGGGCAACAACAGCTGGCTGGGATCGGCTACCGTGCAGTTGCGGGGCCTGAGCTACGGCTCGACGCTGATCCTGATCAACGGCCGCCGCGTCAATGCGTCGGGCGCGCAGGCATCTCGCAACTTCTTCGACCTCAACACCATCCCGATCGAAGCCATCGAGCGCGTGGAAGTGTTGACGGACACCGCATCGGCGGTCTATGGCGGCGATGCCATCGGCGGTGCGATCAACTTCATCCTCCGCAGCGACTACGACGGGGCCGTCGTCAGGACGCGCTATGGAACCTCGTACAAGGGCGATGCGACAGAGAAGTCGGGCTCGCTTCTGATGGGCGGCGCCGGTGACAGGTTCGAAGGAACCCTGGTGTTCGAGTACTTCACACGCGATGCGCTGCGGATGCTGGATCGCGATGCGACCTCGACCTGGGACTTTCGCGCCCAAGGCGGTTCGGACGGTCGCTCCGTCAACAGCTTCCCGGGCAACATCTTCGCGCTCCCGGGAACGGGGAATCTGCCGGGGCTCAATCACACCTTCGCCGGCGTCCCCCAGGGCACCAACGGCATCGGGCTGACGCCTGCGGACTTCGCCGCGACCGACGGCGTGCTCAACTACTCCGATGTGTCCCCGTGGGGCGTGTTGTCACCCAGCACCACGCGCGTCGGCGTCATCGGCAGCGGGCGCTATCACCTGGACAACGGGATCACCTTCTACAGCGAGCTGATGCATACGCGCATCAAGCAGCTGATCGAGATCGGATCCGATTCGGTCTACGGCGGCGACTTCGGTTATGTGGTCGTTCCCTCGACGAATCCTTTCAATCCGTTCGGGGTGGATGTCGGCGTGAACTACCGGTTCGTCGATCTGGGGCCACGCCAGGACGATGCGCTGACCAGCTTCACACGCCTGGTCGCCGGTGCGCGGGGCACGCTCCTTGGCCTGGACTGGGACGTGAGTCTGCTGTCGGACAAGGACGAGAACACCACGGTGGAACGCAACTTCGTCGACATCGATCGGGTCCGGGAGTACCTGGACAAGACCGACCCCGCGGTTGCGCTCAATGTGTTCTCGAGCCTGCCGAACGCCAACAATCCGGCCACGCTCGATGCGATCCGGCTGAGGGATACGTACACGCAGAGCACGGGCGCGACCATGCTCGAGGGTTCGCTGTCCGGGGGATGGGACATGTTCGGAACCCGGCTGCAGTACTCGGTAGGTGCCGCAGGTCGCCGCGAATCGCTCAAGTGGGACGTCTCCACGACGACGATCGACTCACGGCGCGAGATCGACTCGCTCTACTTCGAGGCATCGTTGCCGCTCGCCCAGGAGCCAGGAAAGCGTCTCGAGTTCAATGTCGCCGGTCGCCACGACGACTACAGCGACATCGGCTCCTCGTTCAACCCGCAGTTCGGCGTGGTCTGGAAGCCGGCCGCATGGCTGCTGCTACGCGCTTCGACGGGTACCGCGTTCAAGGCGCCTTCGCTGTACGACCTGCATGCGCCGCAGCGCGCCTATCCGTCCGTCTTCATCGACGATCCCCTGCGTAATGACGAGGCGGTGGAGATCGAGATGCGGTATGGCGGCAGTCTCTACGTCAAGCCCGAAGAAGGAAAGTCCGTCACCGGGGGCTTCATCATCGAACCGAGGTCGATTCCCGGCCTGTCGTTCGGTGCCAGCCTGTTCCGTGTCAAGCAGACCGACTTCATCACGCGCTTCTATGACTACGACCTGATCCTGTCCAACCCCGGACTGTTCGGTCACCTCATCCACCGTGCTGCTCCGACCGCCGCCGATACTGCTGCGGGGCTGCCGGGCCGTCTGCTGCGACTGGATCTGACCACGTTGAACTTCGGTCAGGTGGTCGTGGAGGGTGTGGACTTCGAGGCGGCGTATGCGTTCAAGACGCAGTCCTGGGGCAATTTCATCTGGTCGATGAAGGGCAGCTACGTGGACAGCTACAAGGTCCTGCTCATGCCGGGCGGCAGGCCGAGCGAGGAGGTCGGCCATGCCAATCGCGCCGGCTATCCGGTCAGGCTGAAGAGCAATACGGGGCTGCAATGGTCGCGCGGCGGCTGGAGTGCGAATGTGCTGGCGCGCTATCTGGCGGGTTATACGGACTACGACGGGATCCGCTACATGCCCTCCCAGTGGTGGTACGACGCGCAGGCAGGCTACGACTTCGGCGGAGCGAAGGGCGGCACCAACGGCTTGAGCGTGAATGTCGGCGTGATCAATGCGTCCAACAACCAGGGCACGTTCTCCAACAATTTCGTCGGCTACGACTTCCAGCAGGCCGATGTGCGCGGCCGCTACTTCTACGCGAATCTGAAATACAAGTTCTGACACGCCGTCCAGGGCGCGGACCGCAGCGCTGGCAGACGACCCCCAACGACACGAGATCTTCCTGCCATGTCATCGGCGGGTCGCCATCGGCTTGACTGAAATGCGCGAAAGCGAGGTGCGGATTCACGGCTCGATGGGTCCAGCGACTCCGGATGCACTGTTCGGGACTGCGCCGCGGCCCGTCTTTGCGGCCGGGGTGGGAAGGAGCGGCGACCGGCCGATCGCCTGTCCGTGTCTGGGCGAGCGGGCGTCGGAGCCGACGCCGCGCATCGACCGCACATGCGCGGAACTGGCGCGGTTCAGCGACTGGATTGAAAGGCAAGGCAGCGGACGGATGAACGAATGCCACAGAGGGGAAACATGATGGACACGTCGAAGGTGGACCTTCGCGACAAGGCGTTCTTCCGACGCCGCCCGATGAACGGGTGGGCGGCCAGCCTGTTGTTCCTGGCGGCGTTATTCCCGCCGGATCTGCCGGCCCGGACCAAGGACGATGGTGGGCGGCCGTTCCGCATCGACGACATCTTCGAGATCGAGGATGTGGGCCGGTACTACGGTGGGCCTTACGCGTTCGCCCGCGATGGGACGCTCGCGTTCACGCGCGTACGCCCCAAGCGCGAACTCGCCAACCACAAATGGGAATACCTGTGGGGAAACGCAGGCAGCGACGTGTGGCTCCAGACGGGCGACGATGTGCCCGTCGATCTGACGCACGGACGGGAGGACGGCTCGGGCTGGTGGGCCCCGGAGTGGTCGCCGGACGGCCGCTATCTGGCCATGCTGTCCACGCGCGGCGGCAACGTGCGCGCCTGGGTCTGGGACGCGCAGGCTCGGCAGTTGAAGCTGCTCTCCGAGCTGGGCGTGGACACCGCGAAGATCCATGCAAGGCCCTACACCTGGGTGGACGGCAGCCGCCTGCTGTTGCCGGTCCTCCCCCCGGGCGAGAAGCCTGTGGGCATGGAGATCGAACTGGCGACGCCGCGGATCGCCAGTGGCCAGTGGCCCAAGGTGGTCTCCGGCAAGGAGGCCACCGCCAGCGTGCTGGAGAGCGGCGAGCCCGTGGACCTCTCCACGCGGCCCCAGGGCCAGTTGCTGCTGGTCGACCTCGCGGCCGGCACGACGTCGCGTGTGGTGACCGGCAGCACGATCAATCTTCAGCTTTCGCCACGCGGCGACACCGTTGCTTTCGCGAAAGCGGTCGGGAAGTACCGCCCGCGCCAGGGCGAGCCGCTCCCTTTCGCCGTATCGGACACCTATGGGATCGGATTGGCCACGCTCGCGGGCCAACCCATCGCGCTGGAGGGTCCGACCAGCGCCAATGTCCTGGCCGAGTCGATGCGCTGGTCGCCCGATGGCGCGACGCTGGCGTTCCTCGGTTATCCGCAAGCCGGACGTGGTGGATCTCCCTCCCTCTACCTCATCGACCTGCAACGCCGGACATCGACGGTCCGCGCGCTGGACGACCTGGATCCCACGGCCATCGTGCGCGAAAGCGAACAGCTGGAATGGACCGATCAGGGCGAGCTTCTGCTGTATGCCGCCACCCGCGAGGGCGGCCGTGCGCCGGCCGTGACCGCGCGCAGGGACTGGTGGGTGCTGGGCCGTGAAGGCGCACCGCGTAATCTGACCGCTTCCCTCGCCAAGGCGCCCGCCGAACTGTGGGCCGAGCCCGGCTATCGCAGTTTCGTCGGACTGGCCGGGGGCGAGATCTGGCGCATCCGCATCGGTGCCGCGCCAGAGCGCCTGACGGACCAACTCGCCGCGCCCGTCGCAGCGCTGCAATGGCCGGTCTACGGCAACAACGGCCAGGAGCAGTGGCCCCGCCCGGGCCAGAGCTACCGCAAGCTTATTCTCCAGACAGGAGAGGGCGATCAGGCCACGCCAATCGCACTGGACCTGGAAACCGGTCGTTTGACCCCGCTGAAGACGCCCGTGCCACGCGCCGCGCTCAAGGCCTTCGATCCGCGCAGCGGTGATGCCCTCTATCTGCGCAACGACAGCACCGGCTTGCGCCTGTGGCGCAGTGTCGCCGACAGCGGGCGGATGCATCCGCTCATTGATGCCAATGCGTTTCTCGCCGATATCAGGCCAGCCAGCGCGCAGCGCATCAGTTACACCAGCCTCAGCGGGCAGAAGCTCACTGCCTGGCTGCTGTTGCCGCCGGGACGTCGCAAGGGCGAGCGGCTGCCGCTGCTGACCTGGGTCTACGCCGGATGGATGGCACGCGCCACCGAGCCGTACATCGCCGACCCGTCCCTGCCCAATGCACTGAACATGCAGATCCCCGTGGCGCACGGCTACGCGGTGCTGCTCCCCAGCATGCCACTGGGGCCGGAGGGGGCGGCGGACGATCCCATGCTGCGATTGCCGGAAGGGGTGCTGCCGGCCGTGGATAAAGTCGTTGAGATGGGCATCGCCGATCCCAGGCGGCTTTTCCTGATGGGCCAGAGTTTCGGCGGTTACTCGACCTATGGCCTGGTGACGCAGACCGATCGCTTCGCGGCGGCGGTGTCGCTGGCTGGCCTGTCCAACCTGATCAGCCTGTACGGTCAGTTCGACGCGCGCCTGCGCTATGGCGACCATCCTCAGGAGGATCTGTTCCAGATGGCGCTCAGTGAGTCCGCGCAGACTCGCATGGGCGGACCGCCATGGGAGCAGCTCAACCGCTATCTGCGCAACAGTCCGATCTTCCAGGTGGACCGCGTCAATACGCCGCTGATGATCGTGCAGGGTGATGTGGACTACGTCGCCATCCAGCAAGGCGAAGAGTTCTTCAATGGTCTGTATCGCCAGGGCAAGCGGGCGCGCTTCGTGCGCTACTGGGGCGAAGGTCACGTGCTGGAGAGTCCGGCCAACATCCGCGACATGTGGCAGCGGATCTTCACGTGGTTCGACGCGTTCCCGCAGCGCGAGACGTCGGCGCCGGAGGGGTGACCGTATGAGTTGCCAACGCGATGGGCGCTGGACAGATGACGCGCCGCCACGCCGATCGATGAACATTCAACACGCGGAAGGGACATTTCGATGACGACCATGCAGCTCCATGCCGCGCAGCGTCGGTGCCTGGCATTCTTGTTATTGGGTTGCATCGTCCTGTGCGCCCGGACGGCTGCGGCCGGCCGGCCGGCACAGGTGCAGGACTCGATCGCAATGACGCGGATTCAGTACGCGGCGGGCGCAGGCGATGAGGTCGCTGCGATCTCGCCCGATGGAGCCCAGGCGGCGTTCGTCACCTGGCGTGGCGATCTCGCGCGCAATACCAACGTATACCAACTGCGCCTAGTCGACCTGCGCGCGCCGCTCGGCGTGCGTGTTCCCCGCGTACTGCTATCGCGCGACTACATCGGGGACAGGCTCGACCAGACCGCTTCGCCGATCCGACAGCTGCGTTTCGTACGTGGCGGTGCCGCGATCGCCTATCTGGGCCTGGACGGCAACGGCATCGCCCAGGCCTACCTGTTCGACATCGCCTCCGGTGCCGAGCGCCAGTTGACGCACCACGCCGATCCGCTGCGTGCGTTCACCCTCGACGCCGGAGGCGAGCTGATCGCATTCTCGGCGGCACACATTCCGGACAGTGCCGGCACACGGCGACTGGAAGAGGATGGTGTGTTCCTCTGGGACCGCGACGTGTTCCCGAACCAGTCGAGTTTCTCGACGATCATGCCCGCCCTGATGCGCCTTGGCGGCTGGAACGCGGTCCGTCAATACTTCGTGATCCGCGATGGCGCGCCGCACCTGGTATTCGACTCGCGGCAGAGCCTGCCTGCCGCCACCGACAACCGTGATCCGGAGGCGGCCGGCAGTCCAAGCCAGTCGCTTGCCGACGACAGCGTACTTGGGTTTGGGGCGATCCCCGCCTCGCCCGACGGCAAACGGGTGCTGCTGTACCCATACCAACTAACCGCGCAGCCGCTGCATCCGGAGCGCTATGCCTACTACAACGGCGAGGGAATGAATGCGTACGCGCGCCGCACTGCGCCGCTGGTCGGGATGGTCGATGTCGCCAGCGGGAAAATCGAACCGCTGCTCGATGCGCCAAGCCCTCAGTTCAAGCGCTACGAGAGCGGTCGACCCATGTGGTCGAGGAACGGCACGTCGGTGATCGTCTACACGCTGTCGCCGGAGCGACCGGCAGACCCGCCCACCTGGGTCGAAGTGGACGTCGGCACGCGTCGGCGGGTGCCGCTGGGCCTGGATCCGGAGACGCGTCCCATCGGCTGGGCGGCGGATGGTCGTACGCTCGTGCTGGACCGCAAGGGTAAGCAGTTCGGCACCTTGTCCCGCACCGCGGACGGCGGATGGGGACGTCCGGTCTACGGTCCCCTCACCGTCGGATTCAACGATAGCTGGAATGTGGTCAGCGATGGCCGCCTGCTGCTTGGCGTGCGCGACACGCTGAAGACGCCACCGGAACTGAGTGCCTACGATCCCGCGACCGGTAGCGTCACCGCATTGACCGCGTTGAACCCGGGCCTGTCAGCTCTGCGCTTCGGTGAGACCACGGCCTACCGCTGGCGCAGTGCGCCTGGTGCCCCGGCCGACGGCTTCCTGGTCAAGCCGCTCGAATACCTCCCTGGCAAACGCTATCCGCTGGTAATCCTGCTCGATGACGGCACGCTCGGCCGCGAAGGCGAGCCGTATCTGTTCGACGGCATCTGGCAGCTCAGTAGTCACGCGACCCAGATGCTGGCCGCGCAGGGCTTCATGGTGCTGTACACGCGCGAGCCGCCGATGCGGGACGTGGTCGAGACCGCCGGCGAGGGCCCGCGCATCCTTGCCGATATCGAGACGGCGGTCGCACGCCTGGACCGCGATGGCCTGATCGACCCTGCGCGCATCGGTATCGCCGGCTGGAGCCGCGCCGGCTACTACGTCTCGTACCTGATGATTCATTCGTCGATCCGGTTCGCTGCCGCCATCAACATCGATGGCGGCGCGGTCGAGTACACCGAGCGCATGCGCCCGTTTACCGACGCCGAACTCGTGCGGATCACGACGCCGGTGCTGTTTCATTCCCACGGATTGCCTTCGCTGGTCCATCACGGGGCGATCGCCGACCGGCTGTTGGCGATGCGCAAACCGGCCGAGATTCTCTACTTTCCGGCCGCATCGCACACCACGAATCGGCCACGGCATCGCCTGCGCTCGCTGGGCACCAGCATCGACTGGTGGCGCTTCTGGCTGATGGACCAGGACGCGGCCGATCCGGCCAAGGCGGCGCAGTACGCGCACTGGCATGCGCTCCGCGATATGCAGCAGGCGGCCAAGAGGGGCGGACGATGAGACACGGAGCTCCACGGCGCAGGCGCCTCGGCGCGCTGCCGGCGATGGCGCTGTGGGCCGGCCTGGCCATGGTGGCGATGAAGACCGCTCCGGTGAGTGCGAGAGACAGGACCGCGTCGAGCGATGCCTTTCCGTACGAACTGGCGTTCACAGCCAACCAGTTTCCGTATGAGGAACGGCCTACAGCGTCGCCCTCGGGCGACAGCGTGGCCTACGTCGTCGTCACGCCGCCGGCGACGCAGCCGCAGGATGACCGTTTCCTCCCCAACGGCACGCCCACGACCGCAGACGGGGCGCGGCTGTATGTCGGGTCGGCCGATGCGCGGTCGGCCGGCATGGCGAGCGCGGTCTGCGCCGGGAAAGGCAACCAGTGGTCGCCAGCCTGGTCGCCCGACGGTCAGCGGTTGGCGTTCTACTCCGATGCCGATGGCCTCGTCCACGCGTGGACGTACGAAGCCGGCACCGGCGCCTGCCGGCGCATCTCCGATGCAGTCGTGCGGGCCAGCGTGTTCTCGGGTTCCGAACCACGTTGGTCGCCCGACGGCGCCACGCTCTATCTTCCCTTGGATCCGAATCCCCCCGGAGCAACGCCCGCGGCGCGCCACCGGTCCCAGGAAGCCACCGCCGGCGTGGCGGGAACCGATGCGATCGTCCACTACGGCGGTGGAGAAGCCGACCAGCCAGAGAAGCGGGCGGGCCGGATGGGCGCCACCGATGTGCTCATGATGCGTTATTACAACGCGACGCTGGCGGCGGTTTCGTTGGGCGACGGCAGGACCCGGATACTCGTGCCCGCCGAGAGCGAAACACGCCCGAACCGGCTGGACCTGTCGCCGTCTGGGCGCTGGGTCAGCTACATCTCGGTGATCCATCCCCGGGAGGAGTTTTCCACCGAGTACGCGACCGATCTTCAGGTGGTTCCATCGGCCGGGGGTGCACCGCAGTCGATCGCCAAGGGGCTGATCTCCTCCGAGCACAGCGTCAACTACACGCGCGCCGACTATCGCTGGCATCCCACCCAGGACCGCTTGTTCTACCTCAAGGAGGGTCGGCTGTGGTCGGTGGCGTTCTCCGGCGATGGGCCGGGCGCGCCGCAGCCGATCGCGGAGGGCCTCGGCGAGCTGGCCCCGGCGGTGCTCTATTTCACAGCAGACGGAAACCATCTGTTGGTGGGCATCGACCCCAAGGGGACCGGTCGGGATCGGGCGCCCCAGGCGCTGGCGCTGGTGCCGTTGTCCGGAGGCGCACCACGGCGTCTGGCGTTGCCGGGAGAGGCCGATTGGCAGTTCCTCGATCTGGTACGCGCCAACGAAAACGTCCTCTGGCAGCCCGACGCGCGACGGCTCGCCGTCCAGATGCGCCAGCGCAGCACTGGCGCGCAGGCCGTCATGCGCATCGACATTGCATCCGGTCGGCGCAGCACGCTCTCCAGCGGGATGTACCGCACCAACGGGTTCGTGGCCGGTGGCGACCACACCAGGCTTGTCGGCATTTATGAAGACATCGCGACGCCGTCCAATCTGTACCGCTTCTCGACCAGCGTCACGCGCGGGCAGAAACTGACCGCGATTGATTCCAGACTGGAAGGCCGCCGTTACGGCTCGGCCGCCGTGATCCAGACGCGGACCCCGCAGCATGATGGATCGATCGCCAGCGTCCGCACCACGTTGTTGCTGCCACCCGGCGCGAAGCGGGGCGACCGCCTGCCAGGCATCGTCATGATCTACTCCGGTTCGGATCTCTCAACGCGCGCCAGTTACTTCGGCGGCGGCGCGGGGAACACCGTGCCGAGCCAGGTCTTCACCAGCCGGGGCTACGTCGTGATCATGGCCAACATCGTGCTGGCGCCGGAGGGAACGCCAAGCCATCCCGCCCAGCAGATGACCGACGAGGTACTGGCTCAGGTCTATGCGGTCGCCGGTGCCGGTTATGTGGACATCGATCGGCTCGCCGTCAGTGGCCAGTCGTACGGCGGCTACAGCACGGCCGCCATCGTCAGCCATACCGGGCTGTTCCGCGCGGCGATTCCGGTCAACGGGACCTTCGATCTGGCCAGCTTTTATGCCGGCATGGACGATGCCGGCGGCAGCCACTGGATCCGCTGGGCCGAGCAGGGCCAGGGACGCATGGGCGAAACGCCATGGGCCAATCCGCAGCGCTTCATCGACAACTCGCCGTTCTACCGCATCGACCGGATCCACACGCCGATGCTCATCGTCGCGGGCGAGAGGGACGGCGCCGTGCCGTATCAGGAGTCCAAGAAACTCTTCGTCGGGCTGCGCCGGCTCGATCGTCCCGTGCAGTTGGCGATCTATCCGGGGCAGGGACACGTTATCGCGACCTGGTCGACACCGAGCGCGGTCGATGTCAGTCGGCGCATGGTGCAGTTCCTCGACAAGCACCTCGGCGTGGAGAAGCACGAATGAACGGCCCGTGCACGGCGCATCCGGCAGGCGCGTCCAACGCGATGACCGGCAAGAACCGGGCCGGCCTGGAGAAGCTGATGGCCGCCGGGCGCGCGATATTCCTGTTGCCCATGGTCCTAGTCGTGGCCTGCAGCGGTTCGGGGGGCGGGCAGGAGCATGGCGTGCTCCGGACACGCTTCCACATGCCAGGACTCCACTGGGAGCGCGACCGCGAGTGCGGTCATGGGCAACCGCCTGATGCCGACGAGGAATGCTGGATCGGTCCGGATGGGATCCAGCAGGGCGACCTCGGAACGCAGGCCGGGCGCGAAACCTAGCGAACGGGAACGACATCGAGCGCGGTGCGCCGGTGGGCCCCGATCAGGTTCCCTCCGTGCGGATGGGCGTGGCGCCAGATTGTCCATGCAATGAAACAGCACTTCTTCTAGAGGGATGGCAATGATGAAGTTCGGTGCACTCACCTGCGGTTCGGCGGCACGGCGACGCGTACGGCCGGCGCTGCCTTGGCTTCTGTTGGCCGCCGGCGCAGCGCTTGCGTCCGCCGTCCTGGCCAATCCGGTATTCCGGCACCAGCTGGATAGCCGCGAAGCCTGGATGGTCAACGCGCAGCCTGCGGTGGGCGTGGCGGTAGCGGCCACGCCCGGCAGAAGCGGAGACGTCGAACGACTCGTACGTCAGCTGGGCGGCCGTGTCGACTACGCGCATCGGCCTACGGATTTCGTCACCGCCGTCCTGCCGTCATCGCAGGTGACACGCTTCCTCGCCAACGCTCCGCTGGTGTCGTTCGCGGTGGAGAAGCGGGTCATCCGCGGAACCAACCCACCCGACGGCTGGGATCCAAAACCGGCTTCGGATGGCGCCGTTTCGCCGGTACGCAATATCCGGGAGGGCTGGCCTCCGCGCGAGGGCATGGCGCCGGTGGAGCACCCGTACGACGTGCGGAAGGACATGGACGCGGACACCTTCCTCATGCGCCACGCGGGCAATGACGGTCGGGGCGTGGTGGTCGCACATGTGGAGTACTTTCCGGATTTCCTTTCGCCGGAACTGCAGACGGCGCTTGCCGCGAACGGCGGAACGCTGCCGAAGTTCCGCGACGTCATCAACATCCCCGGCCTGCAGCCCTCGCTGGACCCGGCCGCGCCACGCAAGGGCTGGTTCTGGAGCCACCGCCTGAGCGCGACGATGGCCGCGCGCGACGGCGCGATCGCGATCGCGGGAAGCCGCCATCGCGTGCCGGCCGCTGGCGACTACCGGATGGCGCTGCTCGACCTGGACAAGGAGATCGGTGCGCTCTGGGCCGTCTGGCCCGTGCTCGACAAGGCCTTCCATGGGCGGCGGTATCCCGAAGGCCTGAAGCCGGAGAACGCCAACACTTATCTGCGCACGCGTGTGCTGTGGTCGCCGGCGCGTCGCATGCTGTGGATCGATACCGACCAGGACGGCGATTTCGACGACGAAACCGGCGTGGAGGAGTATGCGCGCTCACGGCAGATCGGCGTGCTTGGACAGGACGACCCTGCCACCCGCATCCGTGAGACGGTCGGCTACACCGTTCAGATCGATGGCGACTACGTTTCGGTCAACATGGGCTTCGGCTCGCACGTTACCGCCGTCGCGGGTGCATTGGCCGCGAGCAGGGGCAGGGAGGGCAGGATTGAAGGCGTCGCGCCAGGTGTCCAGCTGGTGGCGATCAATGCCAACGAGGATGTCAGCGGCTTCTCGCGCGCCATGATCGCGGCCTACGAGCACCCCGCCGTCGATGTCGTGCTGATCGAAGGACACGCGGCGATCACGAGCCTGCACGAGATCGGCGTGGACGGCGGCTCGTTGATCGCCGTTGTGCTCGGTCGGCTGCAGGCGCTGCACGACAAGCCGACCCTGTTCACGGCGTTCAATACGCCTGGCATGTCCACCATCTCCGACGCGACGGTCCCGGACAATGTGCTGTCGATAGGGGCTTACCAGAGCGCCGATGCGGTCTACGCCAACTATGGTATCCATGTGCGTTACCAGGACGATCTCCACTGGGCAGGCTCGGAAGGACCGGCCGGCAACGGAGGGCTCAAGCCTGACTTCCTGTCCCCCGCGAATCCGACCAGCCTCGAACCGGGTAATGTCGACCGCGACGACGGCGGCAAGCGGCCCGGTGTTTTCAGGATGATCGGTTACGGCATCTGCAGTGGCACCTCCTGCGCGACGCCGGTGGCGGCGGGCGGCGCGGCGATGCTGGTGGGAGCGGCCAAGCGCGAGGGCCTTCGCGTGAGCGGTTCGGTACTTCACCGCGCGCTGCGTGACGCCGCGCGGCCGCTGCCGCGCCTGCCGGTCTACAAGCAGGGGCGCGGATTGATCCAGGTCGACGCCGCCTGGCAGCGCCTGCAGCGGATCGCTCATGAGACGCCGGAAGCCATTGAAGTGTCGGCGCCCGTAAAGACACTGATGAGCCCTTGGCTGCAGCGGCCAGGAACCGGACAGGGCCTGTTCGAGCGCGAAGGTTGGCGGCCAGGCCAGCGCGCCGCGCGCACCATCACCCTTACGCGTACCAGCGGCCCTGCCACGCCGGTCCGCTACCGGCTGCGGTGGACGGGCGATGAGGCGGCGTTCCGGTCGCCTTCGCAGGTCGTGCTGCCGTTGGGTCGGCCCGTGTCCCTGGTCGTGGAGGTGGATGCCGCCCAGGCGCGGGTCTACAGCGCATTGTTGGAGCTGCATCGCGAGGGGCTGGCGGGACCGGCCGCCGTCATCCCGGCCACCATCGTCGTGCCGCATCGGTTCACGGCGCAGAACCGGTATCAGGTGGAGCAAACCTTCGAACTGGATCGCCCCGGTCGAGTCAACCTGTTCTACGACGTGCCGGAGGGCGCGGGCCTGGTGCGCTTGGAGGTGTCGGACGGGCGCAAGGAGATCAGGTCCTTCATGCACGCGCCCAACAACTGGCAAGCGGCATCCACCTTCACCGTCGAGGACGGGGGGCAGGATCTGGCCACACCCATGGCAGGGAGTTGGCAGATGACCTTGATGGACATGGGCGATGGCTTCGCCCAGGACTGGTCGGTGGCGCCAGGCACCGTCCTTCCCCGCACGAAGATCGGCGTGCGCGCCTCGCTGTTGTCGGTGGAGGCACGCATGGCGGGAGGAGAGGTGGTGCTTCGCAATACGGGCGCCCCGTTCGAGGGCTACCTGCGCAGCCACGCGCTGGCTGTACAACGCAGTGAGACGATTGCGCTGTCCGCCGTGCAGGATGTCGAGCGTACGCTGACGGTGGCCGAAGGGACCGAACGCCTCGTGCTGGAACTGACCCCGGAGGCCGGGACCGATTCGGCCTGGATCAATCTGTATGCCTGTACGGCCGAGGGGTGCACGAGGCAGGGTGAAGCGGATCTCTCCGGCGACAACAAACGCATCGTGGTGGATCGACCGAAGGCCGGCACGTGGAAGTGGGTGCTGACTCACGCCAGTGACAAGCCTGGCCGCGTTGTCCTCAGGGAGACGCATTCGCACCCCGATTTTGGTGCGCTAGCCAGCGCCGACGCGCCACGCATGCGCGAGGTTGCTGCCCAGTGGCGCGTGCCAGTCAACCTCTGGCGCAGAAACGCCGTTCCCGCCGGTTATGTTCCGGCGGTACTGCTGGACGTGCAGGCCTCCGGCTTTGCAAAACAGCCTCCGGCGTCGGTCCTGATCTGCGTCGTTGCCCAGAATGCCGCTGTCATGGCGGCGCGCTGAGGCGTGTGCCGGAAGGTTGGCCCGAGTCCCACGGTCTTCCCAGGATGCCACCCCTCCCGCCCTCTGTTGAGCGGTTCAAGCCAGCCCTGAAGGGGAACGCCGGGCCCCGGCGTCCCACCCGTCACTGGTAGCGGAGGTATTGCCTACTCAGCGCCAGATACTGCCCCATGTCCACCCCGCCGGTGGCGACGGTGAAGCGCGGCCCGACCGCCATGTCGTAGTCGCGCGTTGGAATGCGCGACGCATCGGTGGCGCCGCCATGTGCGGCTTTCGGCGCTGCGTATCGGCTCGGCGAGGCGGGCGGTGATGCGACGACTTCCGGCGGAGTTGCGACCATAAGGGCGGGTGGAGCAGGGCGCGGCGCGATGACCGGTGCAGGCAGGATTGCCGACACCTGCTCCTGCAGGGAAACCGATGCGGAGGCCGGTGCGCCGAGCTTGGTGTGCGCCACGTGGGCTGGGAGCGGCTCCGGCATGGCCGGCTCGGGCTGCACGGGTGTCGGGGCGACGCTGTAGCCAGGAACCGGCGGCGCAGGCTGGGCCACGGTCGGCGCGGTCTCGAGCGTGGTCGCGGCGGTCGGCTCGGCGGGGGCCGTCGCCACAGCCGGGGCGTGCGGCACGCCGAGCCCGGCCGTCGCCGTCGCCGCCACCGGCGCGGTCGGCAGCAGGCGGGCGTGCGCGTCGCGGCGGGCCTTCAACCAGGCGTCGAAGGCGGGCGAAACGGTCTGGGCACCGGCCGGCGCGGCAAGGCTGACGAGCAGGCAGGCCAGCAGCGCTGCTGTGGATGTCTTCATGGCGGGCTCCCCCCCGGACTGCAGGCTCGCACAGTGGCCGTGCGCCGGAGGGCTGTCAAGGCGAGCGCCCCGCCGCGCGTGCAGTTCGCACGTGCAGCGCTGGATCGGAATGCGCGCTGCCGGGGAGGTGTCCTTGCCCGTCAGGTGGGTACGGAGGTTTAGAAACGCACCTCGAGCCCGAGATTGAGCGCGTCAGCGTAGTTGGGGTCGTACTCGTCGTAGTCGTAGCTGTTGGAGTAGACGTAACCGGTGTAGTTCAGGCTCAGGCTGGTGTGGCGGTTGAGATCCACGCCGATGCCGAAACCGGCGTAGGCACCATAGACGTGTTCGCGCGACCTGTCGTACCTGATGTACGAGCTACCGTCTGGGCGATAGTAGCGGCCGAGCGTGTCGTACTGCGTCGTGTTGCCGTACCAGTAACCAAGGCGTGCGAGCGCGAACCAGGGGCTCCGACGCCCGAAGTTGAAGCGTGCGATGGCGCCCAGGCTGTAGAAATCCGACGCGCCGTACTTGTCGTCCTGCCGCTTCCTTTCCTCCAGCTTTCCCGCCGCGGCCTCGATACCGATCAAGGACACCGAACCGGCGCGCCAGCGATAGCCGGCGCTCAGGCCGAACATGGTCTGGTCCACGTCCTCGTACACCCAGCCCTTGCCCGCCTGCACGCCGACGAAGGCGCCGCTGGCATTGCGGGGCTGCTCGCGCGGCTTGCGCTGCACCGGCGGCGGCGGGGCCGGCGCAGGCACCGCCGCGTAGGTCGCAGGGGCGGAGGCGACGGCCACGGGCGCATCGGCGCGCGGGGCCATCGGCGGGACCGGTGCGGGCGGCGGCACCGGCGGCACGGGAGTCGCCGGCGCCGGGCGCGCAGCGGAATAGGCCGGGGCCTGGCTCGCCAGGTTTTCGGTCAGCGGGCGCTGCTCAGGCGAGGCAGGCGGTGTGGCCGCGCCCGGCTGGGCCGGCGCGCGACGCGACTTGAGCCAGGCGTCGAAGGCCGGCGACACGGTCTGGGCCTGCGCCTGCGAGGCCAGGCCGGCCAGCAGGCACGCCAGCAGTAGCGCGGGAGACTTGTTCATGGCATTCCTTCTCTTTGGTCTCGTCCTGGATGTGCGTCCCCGCGGCGGCGTGCCACGAACGACTTGCCGGCACGTCTTCGACAGACGCGCCCTGCAGGCCAGGAGGCACGCGGTTCCCCTTGCCAGCCCCGGCGCCCGCGCGACACCGTAGCCCCGCCGCATCGGCTTGCGCCGCACGGCTCTTGCAGTTCCCCTGGCTGCAGCTTCGCACAGTGGCGTCACGCCCGAAGGCTGTCAAGACGAGCATGAACAGGCGGGTGCCTGGGCGGTCCTGCCGCGAGGCACTGCGGCGGGTGTGCTGCCTGCGGGTTCCTCCGCCGGGACCACGCGGACAGGCGCGCTGGTGCGGCGATAGGAAGACCGAAAGCGCGCTGCATCCAGGTCAGCCCTGCCACGCGGCCGGCGCAACCGCAGGTGTGCGGCCTAGCGCCGCACCGCCAACACACCGTCCAGCGCCAGCTGCGCCTGGAAGCCGGCCTTCTCCAGGCGCCGGGCCACTTCCCGCGGCACGTCGCGGCCGCTGGTCAGCTTGTTGGGGCTGCCGGTGTAGTGGAACAGCCGGCCGCCGCGCTTGAGCACGCGCGCCAGCTGGTCGTAGAAGGTCTGCGCGTACAGCTCGCCGGCGATGCCGAAGCGGGGCGGGTCGTGCAGCGCCGCGTCGAAGGCCGCATCGGGCAGCGCGGCGATCTCGCGCGAGACATCGCCCTGCTGCAACTGCAGGCGGCCGCCGGCTTCGGCCGAGTCCGGGTCGGGCGACCACGGGTTGAGCGTGCGCAGCCACAGCACGCTGTCGTTCTTCTCGAACGAGAGGATGCGCGCCACGCCGTCGGCCAGGCAGCACGCGGCGAAGTAGCCCAGCCCGCCGCAGGTATCCAGCACCGTCTTGCCGCGCGGGGCGACCAGGGCCACCTTGCGACGCGCATCGTCCAGTGGCGACGCCTTGGACGTCGGCAGCATCTTGATGCCATCGATCTCGAAGGTCGGCACGTCCCATGGCGTGGGCACCAGCTTGATCAGCGCGCCGGCGAAGCGCGACACCGGGACGAAGTCCTCGCCGTCGAAGTGGTACAGCGTGCGATCGCGCGTCTTGCCCGGATACGGATAGCGCACGCCGCGCCACTCCCAGTCGGACGCGCCCAGGCGCGCGGTGCCGGTGGAGCGGCCCAGGTCGAGCGAGCCCTGCCATTCGGACAGGCCGGCATCGCGCGCGGCGATCAAGGCCGTGGCGGTGGTCTGGGTGAGCAGCGGTGCGGTGGAGTGGGGCACGTCATGGCGCGACAGCGGGAGCGGGCCGGCATCGTACCCGACAGGCGGCGAGGGCTCAGGCCGGGTCGGCGTCCAGGTGCACGGTCAATCCGCTGCGTCCGGGCGCGAGGTGATCGGCCAGCACGTGGCGGTCCGGGTAGTCGCCGCCGTTCTGCGGGCGAAAGGGGAGCGGCGCGTCATCGAACAGGTGCTCGACTCTGGTTTGCCAGGCCGCCGTCGCTTCGGCCACGCGGATCGCGTCGAGCCGGCCGGTGTCGTAGACCGCGAAGCTGGGAAGCACCTGCATGCCCGGGAAGAACAGGGTCCCGTGCGTGATCGGGAACAGCAGGTCCTCGAGCGGGCCGTTGATGCCGCGCGGCCCGTAGTCCGCTTCCGGCCCGCCGACGCAGACGCCCAGCAGCGCGCGTTTGCCCGCCAGGCCCCCTTCGCCATAGCGATACGCGTTGCCGGCGCCGCGATAGCCGTAGGCGAGTCCGAAGGCCCAGACCCGTTCGATCCAGCCTTTCATGATGGCCGGCATGCCGAACCACCACAGCGGGAAGACGAGGATCAGCGCATCGGCCGCCATCAGCTTGCGCTGCTCGGCCTCGACATCCGGCGACTGCCGCCCATTGGCGAAGGCGTGGCCCGATTCCTGGATGAAGGACAGGCGCGCCGCGTCCAGGCGATCCGGAAAGTCGCCCGCATCGAACACGGCCTTCCAGCCCATGGCGTAGAGATCCGAATGCTGCACGGTGTGGCCCTGCGCCAGGAGCGTGGCCGTCGCGGTGTCGGCCAGGTGCCGGGTCAGGGAGGTCGGTTCGGGGTGGGCGTGGACGATCAGCACGTTCATGGCGGTAAGTACGGCAAGCGAGAAGCTCACCGTAGGCCTGGCCCCGCTATAGTGGAAATGAATCCTTCCAATGCCAGCTATAGCCATGCACGATCTGCGGCGCCTGGACCTCAACCTGCTGGTCACGCTGGATGCGCTGCTGGCCGAGCACAACGTCACCCGCGCCGCGCATCGCCTGCACCTGTCGCAGCCTTCGGTCAGCGTGCAGCTGGCGCGGCTGCGTGAACTGCTTGGCGATCCGCTGCTGCTGCCCGGCCCGCGCGGCATGCGGCCGACCGCGCGCGCCGACGCCTTGCGTGAGCCGCTGCGGGCCGCGCTGGAGGCGTTGGGCCAGGCGGTGGCGCCGCCGGCGCCGTTCGACCCGGCCACCGCGACGCGCACCTGGCAGCTGGCCGCGAGCGACTACGCCGCTTCGACCATCGTGCTGCCGACGCTGGCCGGCCTGCGCACCGCCGCGCCCGGCACGCGACTGGCGGTGCGCGGGCTGGTGCCCCAGCAGATCGTGCAGCAGGCCGAGGCGAGGCAGATCGATCTGGCGTTCCACACCGTGGAAGGCGCGCCGGAGGGCATGCGTCAGCGCATCCTGTTCGACGAGCGCTATGTGCTGGTCGGCCGCGCCGGCCATTCGGGCCTGAAGCGGCGGCCGACGCTGGCGCAGTTCTGCAGGCTGGATCAGGTGATCGTCTCGCCCGACGGCGGTGGCTTCCACGGGCCGACCGACGCGGCGCTGGCGGCGCAGGGCCTGAAGCGCCACGTGGCCTTGTCGGTGCCGCATTTCCTGTTCGTGCTGTCCGCGCTGGTGCGCACCGACCTGGTGGCGATGCTGCCCGAGCGGCTGGTGCGCGGACATCCGGCCCTGCGCGTGGTGCCCGCGCCGCTGGCCGTGCCCGGCTACCGGATGGCGATGCTGTGGCACGAACGCGTGCACCGCGACCCGGCTCATCAATGGCTGCGCGCACAGGTCGTGGCGGCGGTCGTAAAGCCTTAGCGCGTGCCGTGTGCCGTTGAGCGAAGACGTCCAGCGAAACCTCACCGTTCTCCCAGTCGTCGGCAGACACCGCCCCTCCCCTTTCGCGAAGCGAAGGGGGAGGCCGGGAGGGGGTGCCTTTGCCTTTGCTTTTGCTTTTGCTTTTGCTTTTGCTCTCGCTCTTGCCTCCCCGCGAAGAGCACCCCTCCCCAGCCCTCCCCTTGGCCTCCGGCCAAAGGGAGGGGGCTAAGCGCTGCCAGTCGCACTCCCCGCGCATGCGCACCCCCGCCGGGTTGCCAGGATCGGGCCAAGCCTTACCATCGTGTCATCGAACCGGCCCGCCTTGAGGCCGGCTGGGGACATGGGATGCACAAGCGCGGATGGGCCAGCGGGGTCGGACTGGCGCTGGCAGGGTGTGCGGCCTGGGCGCTGGCCCAGGCCATGCCGATGCCCATGGCCGTCGCGCCGCAGCCGGTCGCGGTCCCCGCCGATGGCATCGCCCTGGCCGGGGCCGACGCCGGCGCGGTCAGCACCCCCAGTGCGCCCGACGCCTGGGGCGGGCCGCGCACCGGCCGCGAACCGACCCTGTCCGACCGCGTGGTCGACTACCGCATCAAGGTGCGGCTGGACGCGATCACCCACACCCTCGACGGCCAGGAGCGGCTGACCTGGCGCAACCGCAGCGCGGTGCCGGTCCGTGCGGTCTATCTGCATCTGTATCTCAACGCCTTCCGCAACACCGGCAGCACCTTCTTCCACGAGAAGAACGACCTGGGACTGAGCTTTCGCAGCGATGTGCCGGTGCGCAAGGACGGCTGGGGCTGGATCGACATGACCAGCGTGCGCCAGGGCGGGGCGGCGGTGCGGCAGACCTTCGTCCAGCCCGATGGCGGTCCGGCCACCGACATGACCGTGGTCCGCCTGGACCTGCCCCAGGCGGTGGCGCCGGGGCAGAGCACGACGCTGGACATCGACTTCGCCGCGCAGCTGCCGCGGGTGATCGCGCGCACCGGCTGGTTCGGCAGCTTCCATCTGGTGGGGCAGTGGTTCCCCAAGATCGCGGTGCTGGAGCTGCCCGGCGAACGGGGCGCCACCGCGCCGCGCTGGAACGCGCACGAGTTCCATCTGGACAGCGAGTTCTATGCCGACTTCGGCAGCTACGACGTCACCCTGGACGTGCCCTCGGACTATCGCGTCGGCGCCACGGGGGTGCTGCAGGGCGCGCCGGAGACCTTCCACCAGCGCACGCGCTACCGCTACGTGCAGGACGATGTGCACGACTTCGCCTGGACCGCCGACAAGCGCTTCGCCACGCCATTGCGCGGCACCTGGACCGGGCCGGGCAGCCCGAAGGTCGCGGTGCAGGTGCTGTATGCGCCCGAATACGTGGCCAGCGCCGGGCCGGCGCTCAAGGCCACGCAGGACGCGCTGACGTATTTCTCGCGCACGCTGGGGCCGTATCCGTATCGCTCGGTGACGGTGGTGATCCCGCCGTACAACGCCGATGAGGCCGGGGGCATGGAGTACCCGACCTTCTTCACCGCCGAGGGCTACGCCAAGGTGCCGCCCGGCTCGTCCACCGCCGCCTCGCTGGACTTCGTCAGCATCCATGAGTTCGGCCACGGGTATTTCTACGGGATCCTGGCCTCCAACGAGTTCGAAGAGCCCATGCTGGACGAGGGCCTCAACGAGTTCTGGGACCAGCGCATGCTGCGCGACGGCCACCGCCGCTACGACCTGCTGCCGCCGTGGTTGAACCGGCTGGGTGTGCATCTGCCGGTGACCGATCCGTTCGAGTTCGAGCGCCTGGGCGCGCAGGTGGACGACCCGAGCGATCCCACCGGCGCCAGTTCCTGGAACCGGCTGGACACCAGCGGCTATGTCTCGGTGTACTCGCGCACCGCCACGCTGATGCGCGACCTGGAGGCGGAACTGGGGCGGCCGGCGCTGGAGCGGGCATTCAAGGACTACTACGCCACCTGGAAGTTCCGCCATCCCTCCATCGCCGACCTGCGCGAGTCGCTGGCCGTCTCCACCGGCAGGCGCGCGCTGATCGAGCGTGCGTTCGCCCAGCAGGTCTACGCGGTGAACAAGCTCGACGACAGTCTGGCCGATTTCACCAGCGAGCCGGTCGCGCCGCTGGCCGGGCGCGTGGTCGAGGGCGGCAAGGCGGTCACGCGTGGCGAGGAGGAGACCGACGCGCTGGCCGATGCGCGCACGGCCGCCTGGCACAAGGCGCATCCGGATGCGGCGTCCAAGGCCGGCCCGTTCGCCTGGCGCACCACGGTGAGCGTGCGCCGGCGCGGGGCGGCGGTGCCGCAGACGCTGGTGGTGACCTTCGCCGATGGCAGCACGCGCCGCTTCGACTGGGACGATGCGCTGCCGTGGAAGCGCTGGAGCTTCGTCGACCCGCGGCGTGCGGTCTCGGCGCAGCTGGATCCGCAGCAGCGCCACTTCCTGGACGCGGGCAAGCTCGACGACGGCCGGCGCATCGAGGGCGACCACGCCGCGGCGCGGCGCTGGAGCGCCGATGTCCTGGCCTTGCTGCAGGCGCTGCAGGCCGCGCTGGTGAACCTGTGAGGCGCGCGATGACCGATTTCCATGGCCTCTCGGTCCTGGCGCGCGGCGCGATCCGCGCGCTGCACTGGCGCGCGCTGCTGCTGTGGTGGGCCAGCCTGTCGCTGGTCGCCCTGGTCGCGGCGCTGCCGCTGTATGCGCTGCTGGATGCGCAGCTCAGCCACGCCATCGACGCGCCGCGCTATGCGCACGCGCTGAGCCTGCTGGTGCTGGGCGAGGTGGTCGGCGGCGCGGCCAAGGACAGCGGGACGGTCTGGGGCGTGCTGGCCGCGCTGTGGGGCACGGCGCTGCTGTGGCCGTGGCTGACCGGGGTGATGGTGGCGGCGGTGCGGCTGGGCCGCGGTGTGCGGCTGTTCGCGCTGGCCGCCGAGGGCATGCGCGAATACGGCCGCCAGCTGCGCCTGATGCTGTGGTCGCTGCTGCCGCTGGCGCCGTTCGTGGCCGCCGGCGTGTGGCTGGTGCACGTAGCGCGCGAGCGCCGGTTCGACGCCGTGCTCGAGTCCACCGTCCACTGGACCGAGCGCGGCGCGCTGCTGGCCGCGGTGCTGCTGTGCCTGGTGCCGTACCTGCTGACCGAGCTGACCCGCGCGCGCATCGCCGCGCGCGATGACAGCCGCTCGGTGGTGGTGCACTGGTGGCGCGCGCTGAAGCTGTACCTGCGCCGGCCGCTGGCGACCTGGGCGTTGAGCCTGGCGATCCTGGTGCTGGGCGCGCTGCTGATCGCCGCGCTGGGCTGGCTGCGCATCGCCGCCTCCGGCGCCGGCTGGGGCGCCTGGTGGCTGGCCCTGGGCGTGACCCAGCTCATCACCTTGGCCGGCGGCTGGCTGCGCCTGGCGCGCCTGCAGGTGCTGGCGCAGCTGGTCGACGACGACGCGACGCGGCGGGCGATCGAGGCCGAGGTCTGGCGTTACGACGAAGCGGCCTGATCGGCGTGCCGCGCTCGCGCGCGGCGACGCTGCGGTCCTCGCGCAGCTGATCGCGCGTCGGTAGAGCCAGCGAGGCGCCTGGTCTCAATCAGCTATCGGCTTCGGGATGGCGCGCGCGCCAGGCGGCGAGCAGGTCGCGGTAGCGCGTCATCTCCTCGGCGTGCAGGTCGTACACGCAAGGGTCGCAGCCGCTGTCGCAGCAGTCGCTGGGCAGCGGCGGTTCGGGCGGAACGGGGCGGGGATCGTCTTCAGGCATGTGCCGATTATCCCGCACCCGCTGTGCCGGGGCGGCGATCAGGCACCTGTGCCTCCGGCGCGGCCACGATGCAGTGGGGCAGCTCGCAAGGCGCGCGCGATCCGGCGCTCCGCGTGCGGTCTGCGGGACGCGCGATCGTGCGCCGGCTATGCGCGCTTGGCACAATGGGGCGCCCCGTCCCCTGTCCGACCGCGCTGAATCCGCGCGCGGCGCGACCGCTTCCAGGTTCTTCATGTCGCTGCTCTCCTCTGAACTGGCGCAATGGCGCCGCAGGCCCCTGCGCGAGCTGCTCGCCGGCGCGGTCGCCACCTTCGCGCTGATCCCCGAAGTGATCGCATTCTCCTTCGTCGCCGGGGTCGATCCGCAGGTGGGGCTGTACGCCTCGTTCGTGATCTCCATCGTGATCGCCTTCGCCGGCGGGCGCCCGGCGATGATCTCGGCGGCGGCCGGCTCGGTGGCGCTGGTCGCCGCGCCGCTGGTGGCCGCTCACGGCCTGCCCTACCTGCTGGCGGCCGGCGTGCTGGCCGGGCTGATCCAGGTCGTCTTCGGCCTGCTGCGCCTGGGCGTGATGCTGCGCTTCGTCAGCTCCTCGGTGCGCACGGGCTTCGTCAACGCACTAGCGATCCTGATCTTCAGCGCGCAGCTGCCTCAGCTGGCCGGCGCCGGCGTGGCCACCTGGGCGATGCTGGCGCTGGGCCTGGCGATCATCTACGGACTGCCGCGGCTGTCGCTGCCGGGACTGCAGGCGATTCCCTCGCCGTTGATCTGCATCGTGGCGCTGACCGTGCTGGCCGCGGGGCTGGGGCTGCCGCTGAAGACCGTGGCCGACCTGGGCCAGCTGCCCACCCGCCTGCCGTCCTGGCATGGCATCGGCGTGCCGCTGGATCTGCACACGCTGCGCATCATCGCCGGCCCGGCGCTGGCCATCGCCATGGTCGGTCTGCTCGAGTCCATGCTGACCGCGCGCGTCGTCGACGAGCTTACCGACACGCCCAGTAGCAAGAGCCGCGAATGCGCGGGGCTGGGCCTGGCCAACATCGGCGCCAGCCTGTTCGGCGGCATCGCCGGCTGCGGCATGATCGGCCAGACCGTGGGCAACGTGCGCTACGGCGGGCGTGGCCGGCTCTCCACGCTGTTCGCCGGCGTGTTCCTGCTGGTGCTGATGGTGCTGCTGAAGGACTGGGTCTCGCGGGTGCCGGTAGTGGCGCTGGTGGCGATCATGGTGATGGTCTCGGCCTCGACCTTCGACTGGGGCTCGCTGCGCACGCTGTCCACCCATCCCCGGCTGTCCAGCGGGGTGATGGTGGCGGTGGTGGTGGCCACCCTGGCCTCGCACGATCTGTCCATAGGCGTGGGCGTGGGCGTGCTGCTGAGCGCGCTGTTCTTCGCGTGGAAGACCTCCAGCGCGCTGCAGGTGCGCCATGCCGAGCAGCGCGGCCGCGACGGCGCGCCGGAACATCGCTACATCGTGCAGGGTCCGGTGTTCTTCGCTTCGGCCGATGCGTTCGTCGAGGCCTTCGATCCGCGGCAGGCGGAAGGGCAGGCGGTGGTGATCGACGTGCAGGGTGCGCGCTTCTGGGACGTCACCGCGCTGGCCGCGCTGGACAAGGTGCGTGCGCGCTTCGAGCACCACGGCTGCAGCGTCCAGGTCCATGGACTGCGGGACCGCCCGCTGCTGGCCGATGGCATCGAGGACGTGGCGGGGTAGGGTGCGGCCCGGGCCCGGACCGGATCGCCAGGGAGACGGATCAGGCCTGGCCCAGCTCCAGCTGCGTCAGGTACAGGCGCAGGTCGAACTCCAGCTGGTGGTAGTCGGCGCTCATGTGGGTGCACAGCTGGTAGAAGGCCTTGTTGTGGTCGGCTTCCTTCAGATGCGCCAGTTCGTGGGCGACGATCATCTCCAGGAACGGCGCCGGCGCGTCGCGGAACACGGTGGCGATGCGGATCTCGCGGCTGGCCTTGAGCCGGCCGCCCTGCACGCGCGAGACCTGGGTGTGCGTGCCCAGCGCATGCTTGACCACCTGCAGCTTGGGGTCGTAGACGACCTTGTGCAGCGGCGTGCTCTGGCGCAGGTAGCGCTCCTTCATCGCCTGGGTGTAGTCGTAGAGCTGGCGGTCGGTGCGCACGGCGTGGGCGGTGTCGTAGCGGCGGGCCAGCACCTCGCCCAGCTTGCCGGCGTCGATCAGGGCGCGGACCTGTCGCTGGAGGGGCTCGGGATAGCCGGCGAGGTACTTGAGCGGCGTCATGGCGCACACGATACCGCCGCGGCGCGCGGCCATGCGGCAGCGCGGCGTGACCGCCACGCGGGGCTGCGGTCCGATTGGCTATCTTCGTCGTCTTCTTCCTCGAACCCAGGAGCCGCGCATGGCGCCGCGCCACCGTGTCACCGCCTGCCTGCTGACCGCCGCCATCGCCTTGGGGCTCGCCGCCTGCGCCACGCCATCGGCGCAGGTGGCGCAGGCCCCCACCGCGGCCAGGACGGCCGCGCCGGCCACGCCGGACCAGCTGTATCCGCAGCTGTTCGAGGCGGTGCAGATGGGCCGGGTGTTCGAGGACCAGAAGCACTTCGTGGACATGACCGTGCGCGGGGAGCCGGCGCGGGTCGAGGCCGAGTACCTGGCCGCGCGCGGTCAGCCGGGCTTCGATCTGAAGGCCTTCGTCGCGGCGCACTTCGACGAGGATCCGCCGCTGCAGGTGCCGAAGCTGGCCCAGGACACCGATCTGCGCGGCCATATCGACGCGCTGTGGCCGGTGCTCACGCGCAGCTTCCGCCAGGTGCCGCCCTACAGCAGCGCGCTGGCGCTGCCGGAGCCGACGGTGGTGCCGGGCGGGCGCTTCCGCGAGGTGTACTACTGGGACTCGTACTTCACCATGCTGGGGCTGTTCGAGAGCGGCCGCGGCGCGCTGGCGCGGCAGATGCTGGACAACTTCGCCTACCAGGTCGACACCTACGGGCACATTCCCAACGGCACGCGCAGCTACTACCTCAGCCGCTCGCAACCGCCGTTCTTCGCCTTCATGGTCAGCGAGGCGGCGGCGCAGCAGGGCGATGAGGTCCGGCGCCGCTACCTGCCGCAGCTGCAGGCCGAGTACGCCTACTGGATGCGCGGCAGCGAGGCGCTCAAGCCCGGCCAGGCCTCGGCGCGCGTGGTGCGCCTGGCCGACGGCAGCCTGCTCAACCGCTACTGGGACGACCGCGACATCCCGCGCCAGGAGGCCTGGGCGCACGATGTGGCCACCGCCGCGCAGGTGCGCGACGCGCGGCCGGCCGGCGAGGTCTATCGCGACCTGCGCGCGGCGGCCGAATCGGGCTGGGACTTCTCCAGCCGCTGGTTCGACGATCCGCAGCAGCTGGGCAGCATCCACACCACGCAGATCGTGCCGGTGGATCTCAACAGCCTGATGTACCACCTGGAGGCCACGCTGGCCGCGGCCTGTGCCCAGCAGCCCGGCGCCTGCCGCATCGACTACGCCACCCGCGCCGCGCAGCGCCAGGCCGCCATCGAGCGGCATCTGTGGAACCCGGCCGGCTACTACGCCGACTACGACCTGCGCACGCGCGCCCCGCGCGACCGGGTGACCGCGGCGATGCTGTTCCCGCTGTTCGCCGGGCTGGCCTCGCCCGAGCACGCCCAGCGCACCGCGGCCACCGTGCAGGCGCAGCTGGTCGGCCCGGGCGGGCTGGTGACCACGCCGGTGCGCAGCGGCCAGCAGTGGGACGCGCCCAACGGCTGGGCGCCGCTGCAGTGGGTGGCGGTCGATGGCCTGCGCCGCTACGGCCAGGACGCGCTGGCCGAGCGCATCGGGCGCGCGTTCCTGGCGCGGGTGTCCGGCGTGTTCGACGCCGAGCACAAGCTCACCGAGAAGTACGACGTTCTGGTCAGCGGCCAGCGCGCCGGCGGTGGCGAGTATCCCAACCAGGACGGCTTCGGCTGGACCAACGGGGTGACCCTGCGCCTGCTGGACCTGTACCCGCCGTCGGCGCGCTGACAGCCCCGCCACGCGTCTGCGCTTATGATCGGGCCCCTTCATGCGGGGCCGGCGCGGGAGCGGAGCCGGTCCTGCGACGCCACATGTGCCTCGGACCCATGACCCAGCTGCAGGAACGACGGGTGCTGCTCGTCGACGACAACGAACTCATCCGCGAGATGGCCGCCGACGTGCTGGCCGACGAAGGCCTGCTGATCGTGCAGGCCGGCGATGCCGAGCAGGCGCTGGACCAGCTGCGCACGCAGCCGGCCTTCGACCTGCTGCTGACCGATGTGCGCCTGCCGGGCATGAGCGGGCGCGAACTGGCCGACGCGGCGCGCGCCATGGCGCCGGCGCTGCCGGTGATCTTCATGACCGGCTACGCCGAGGAAGCGCTGGAGCGCCCGGATTTCCTCGGGCCCTGCATGCAGCTGCTGCGCAAGCCGTTCTCGCTGGCGGATCTGATGGCGATGGTGCGTGGCTGTCTGCCGCAGTAGGGCTCGGCCCGGCGCGTGCGTTGCACTTAAAAGGAGGATGGCGGCATTGCGAGGTATGAGGATCATGACGACGGGGGAACGCGTGTTGGCCAGCAGGCGCGCGTGGTCTCTCGTAACCGAAGGAACCGGTTGATACAGCGAGCCGCGTTCAAGGGCTCGGCGCCAGGGAGGCGATATGAATCCATTTCGGAACGTTTCACCCGCCGCCGTTCGACACTGGGTCCGCGCGCCGCTTGCGATGGCGTCAGGCCGGACCGGCGATGATGGACAAGCCGGACCCGCGCGATGAGAATTGTGCGATCCATCGCTTTCATTGGTCCCGATCAGGTGCCAGATCGTGCCTCGGCGATGCGGGGCCCACCACGCCGGTCCCGCGTCGTGTTCCTGCGATACCGTTCGCCCAGGCATCCGTTCCGTCCGGCTCGCCTTAGGGCTTCGTGGCTGTTCCAGGGCCTGCTGCTGATCTTGACCATGTTGCTCGGCGGTTGCGGCTGGGTCGAGCCGATCAGCCAGCAGGGCCGCAACTACATCGCGCTGGACGGTCAGGTGGAGATGCTGCGCGATCCGCAGGGCACGCTCGATGTGCGCACCGTGGCCGCGCGCGCCGCGCTGCAGCCGGTGCCGCCGGAGTTCAATCTCGGCTACATCCCCGATACGGTCTGGCTGCGGCTGCGGCTGGACCGCATGCCGCCTCTGCCGCGGGTCCTGCTGCTACAGGTGGATGCGCCGCTGGCGGACACCGTGCGCCTGTACCTGCCGCGGCCCGATGGCAGCTTCCGCGAGCTGCGGCGCGGCGAGGACGTGTCGCTGCGCGAGTACCCCTACCTGATGCGTACGCCGGTGTTCCAGCTCGAGGCGGCGGACGGCCGCTATCCCGAGCTGTACCTGCGCCTGACCGAACGCAACGCGATGACGGTGGCGCTGAAGCTGTGGGAACCGCAGGCCCTGCTGGCCCAGGAAGGACTGGCCGCGACCCAAGGCAGCGTCTTCCTCGGCTTCGTCATCGCCCTGTGCCTGGCCGGCGCCTTCATCTGGACACGCAGCGGCGCCGGGCCGGTGCGCTGGTATGTCGCCTACATCGCCAGCAGCGCCTACACCGTGTACAAGACCCGCGGATTGGTCGGCCCGTTCCTGTATGTGGAGATGGCCGACGGTGGCGACCGGGTGCTGGGCGTGGTGATGGCGCTGAGCGTGGGCATCGCGGTGTCCTTCAGCGTCCGGCTGATGCGCCTGCAGGATTACTTCCCGCGGTCCACGCGCGTCTACGAGGTCGTGGTCTGGAGTGTGGTCGCCTGCGCCTGCGTCGGCTTCCTGCTGGGCGCGTTCGGTACGGTCATGCCCTGGATCCAGGGCATGAGCCTGCTCAGCATTCCGCTGCTGCTGCTCGCGGCGGCCTATCTGACCTGGCGTGGCAACGCGATGGCCAGGCTGTATCTGGTCGCGTTCTCGGTGCTGTATCTGGCGTTCTTCCGGGCCTTCCTGATCAATCTCGGCCTGCTGCCCAATACACCGTTCATGCGCGGTGGCGCGCCGTTGGCGCTGGGCCTGACCCTGCACCTGCTGCTGCTGACCTTCAGCTTCGCCCAGCGCTTCTATACGCTCGAGAAGGAGCGGCAGGACGCATTGGCGCTGGCGTTGACCGCCTCCCAGCGCGCCGAGGCATCGCTGGAACACAAGGTGCGTGAGCGCACCCGCGAACTGGACGAGGAGATCGCCCAGCGCCAGGCCACCGAGCTGCGCCTGCGCCAGGCGCTGACCACCGAACAGCGCCTGCGTGAGGAACAGCGCGAGTTCGTGACCATGCTGTCGCACGAATTCCGCACGCCGCTGGCGATCATCCATGCCAGCGGACAGATGCTGCGCGACACCGAGACCACGCTGCAGCCGGCGAACCAGCGCCGGATCGAGAAGATCCAGGCCTCGGTGGAGCGGATGGACGGACTGATCGAGCGCTTTCTCGACAACGAACATCTGCTGTCCGAGGAGGGCGTGCTCCAGCTCACCACCTTCGCCCTGGCGCCGCTGATCGCCGAGGCGCTGGATGCGATGGAGCCGGCGCGCGAGCGCGTCCAGGTCGATCTCGCTGGGGCGCCGACGCTGACCAGCGACCGCGGTCTGCTGCGCATCGCCCTGGACAATCTGCTGACCAACGCCCTGAAGTACTCGCCCGCGGAAGCGCCTGTCCGCATGAGCGCCCGAGTGGAGGACGCCTCGGTGGTCATCGCCGTGGCCGATGAAGGCCCTGGCATTCCGCAGGACGAGCAGGCCAGCGTCTTCAACAAGTTCGCACGCGGTCGCGATAGCGGCGGCACCGCCGGCGCGGGCCTGGGGCTGTATCTGGTCCGGCGCATCGCCGTGCGCCTCGGTGGCACGTTGACGCTGCACAGCGCCGGTGCCGGCGCGACCTTCCGTCTGCGCTTGCCGTTGACGAATGCCGCGGCCGTGGAGTGAGCGGATGCGCATCCGATTCCTGTGTCCCGTCGTGCCGTGCGTGCCGGCATCGCCCGGAGGTGCGCCGGCATGGCGCTGATCGGTCTGCTTGAGGACGAGCCGGACCTGCGCGAGGAGCTGCAGGCCTATCTGGTGTCGATCGGCCATCGCGTGGTCGCCGCTGACTCGGTCGCCGCGTTCCTCGCCGCCGGCGCCGACCTGCGCTTCGACCTGGTCGTGTTGGATCGCGGCCTGCCCGATGCCGACGGGCTGGAGGTGGCAGAACGCCTGCGTCGCGCGTGGCCGCAGATCGGGATCGTCATGCTGACCGCACGCGGCGCCAGCCAGGACCGGGTCCACGGCTTGGAGAAGGGCGCCGATCATTACCTGGTCAAGCCGCTGCATCTTTCCGAATTGGGCGCGCACGTGTCGGCGCTGTTGCGGCGCATCCCGCGCGGCTGGCGCCTGGAGGCGCGCGCGTCCTGTCTGTACACGCCGGATGACGTGCGCCTGGACCTGAGCGGGCGCGAGTTCGCGCTGCTGCGTCTGCTGGCCGAACGCCAGGGTGAGGTGGCCGGACGTCGCGAGGTCGCCGAGGCGCTGGGCTGGGAATGGATGGCCTTCGACCAGCGCCGTCTGGACACCATGATCAGCCGTCTGCGCCGGCGCTGTCGCGACATCTGCGGGCTGGAGCTGCCGATCCGTACCGAGCACGCGCGCGGCTATCACGCGACGGAGACCATCGGCGTGGAGTGAGCGGATGGCGCCGTCGGCCTCGCGCCGGGCTGGCGTTGCGCAAAACCCCGCGCGCGCCCTGCGGCAAGGGAGATGCGCGTGGCGATGCCGCCGCCGCGCAGGAGAAGAAAATGACAAAAATCGGTCGAATGTGCGCCGCTGGGGCGGCGTTCCGCGGGTGCGCGCAGGGCCTTTCTGACGTGCTGCGTCACTGTCAGAAATCGTAAGTTTTCACGTTCTCTTGATCTCCAGAATGGCGCCCGATTACGAAGAGCGCCGTCTGCGCAGACCACAGGGGACAATCCATGAACACCACGCGGCTGGCCAAGCTTCTTGGCCTGGGCACGTTGCCATTCGCCGTCAATTTCGCGCTGGCGCAGACCGTGCCGCCGGATGCGGGATCGCTGCTCAACCAGCAGCAGCGCCAGGAACGGCTGCAGCCGCCGGCCGACGATGCCGCCCCCTTGCTGCAGCAGCCGCTGCCCGATGCCCAGGACGGCGCCTTCAGCGCGCGCGTGGACTGGGTGCGCTTCACCGGCGCCGATGAAACGATCGACACGCAGGCGCTCCAGGCGGTGGTCGCCGATGCCCTGGGCAAGTCGCTGACCCATGCGCAGCTGCAGGCGCTGGCGCAGCGGGTCAGCGCCGCGCTGCAGGCGCAGGGCTATCTGCTGGCGCGCGCGTATCTGCCGAGCCAAGACCTGAGCGACGGCGAGCTGGAAATCGCGATCATGATCGGTCGTCTGCAGAACGCGCCCGGTCGTGTGCAGGTGCTGTCCGACAACCCGGCGCTGCGCGCGCGCACGACCGCCATCGCCGACGCCGCGTTGCCCAACGGCCCGGTGCGCAACGATCAGCTGGAGCGCGCGCTGCTGCTGATCAACGACGTGCCCGGCGTGAGCGCGCGCGCCACCCTGGAGAAGGGCGCCGAGCCCGGCAGCAGCCGCCTGCTGATCCGCACGGAGGACGCGCCGGCGTGGATCGGCGGTGTCGGTGTGGACAACTTCTCCAACCGCTATACCGGCCAGTGGCGCAGCAGCGCCTGGGTGGCGGTGAACCGCCCGTTCGAGCGCGAGGATCTGCTCGGCTTGAACCTGAGCCACA
This sequence comes from Pseudoxanthomonas winnipegensis, assembly GCF_030322905.1. Classification (NCBI taxonomy): domain Bacteria; kingdom Pseudomonadati; phylum Pseudomonadota; class Gammaproteobacteria; order Lysobacterales; family Lysobacteraceae; genus Pseudoxanthomonas; species Pseudoxanthomonas winnipegensis. The sequence continues at coordinate 510,467 of NZ_CP095475.1, forward strand.
GCAGCGGCAGCGATGTGCTGGGCCTGAACTACGCCATGGGCCTGACCCCGTCCGGCCTGCGCGCCAACTTCGCCGCGTCCTCGATGCACTACGAGATCGGCGCCGAGTTCAAGCCGCTGGAACTGCGCGGAAACGCCCGCACCTACAGTGCCGGCCTCAGCTACCCGCTGCTGCGCACGCGCAAGCGCAGCCTGTGGATCAGCATGGACGCCGAACGGCGCGAACTCACCGACAAGGCGCTGGGCCAGGTGCTGCGCGAGCGCAACCTCGATCGGCTCACCACCCTGCTCAGCGGCAGCGCGTGGGACGGCTGGTGGGGCGGCGGTTACTTCGGTGCCAGCCTGGGCTGGGTGACCGGCCGCGTGGATCTGGACAACGCCGCCGACCGCATCGCCGACGCGCTGAGTGCGCGCACCCGCGGCGACTACAACAAGCTGATCTGGCGCGTGGAGCGTAACCAGAGCCTGGGCGGGCTGAGCAACTGGGGCCTATACCTGGGCGCCAACGGCCAGTTCGCCAACAAGAACCTGGATTCGTCGGAGAAGCTCCTGCTCGGCGGCCCGTCCGGGGTACGCGGGCAAGCGGTCGGCGAGGGCAGCGGCGACGAAGGCTGGCTGGTCAACGCCGAACTGCGTCGCGATTTCCTCATCGCCTCGCAGGCGCGGGCGCAGGCGCTGCTGTTCGCCGACCACGGTCACGTGCGCCAGCACATCGACCCCTGGGCCGGCTCGGTGACGCCGTGGTCGGGCAATGCGTACGGCCTGTCCAGCGCCGGCCTGGGGCTGAACCTGCAGGGCGAGCGCTGGTCGCTGCGCGCCGCCTGGGCGCACCGGCTGGGCGACAACCCCGGCCGCAGCGCCTCCGGCCTGAATGCCGACGGCCTGCGAGACGACACCTACCTGTGGCTGCAGGCCAGCCTGCGCTTCTGACGCCGCCACTCCACGAATTCCGAGGACGATTCGCATGAATCACATCTACCGTTTGATCTGGGACGAACTGCGTGGCGCCTATGTCGTCGCCGCCGAAATTTCCCGCCGCCGCGGCAAGCGCAGCGGCACCGTGGTGCGCGCTGCCGCCGCCGCGATCGCCATCGGCAGCGTGCCGCTGTCGGCCTATGCCGTGGATCCGGGGAGCTTGCCCAGCGGCGCGCAGATCGCCGCCGGCAACGCGCATCTGGGTCAGCAGGGCGCCAACCTGACCGTGCATCAGGACAGCCAGCGTCTGATCCTGAACTGGAACAGCTTCGACATCGGCAATCAGGCCAGCGTGCGCTTCGAGCAGCCCAACAGCAGCGCGATCGCGCTCAACCGCGTGCTCGGCGGGACGACGAGCCAGGTCCTGGGCGAGCTCAGCGCCAACGGCCAGGTCTGGCTGGTCAATCCGAACGGTGTGTACTTCGGCAAGGGCGCGCAGGTGGACGTGGGCGGGCTGCTGGTCAGCTCGCTGGGCATCAGCGATAGCGACTTCCTGGCCGGGCGCGCGCGCTTCGCCGCGACCGGCGCCGCCGGCGCGGTGCGCAACGAGGGCGCGATCCGCGCCAACGGTGGCGTGGTGGCGCTGCTGGCGCCGGCGGTGAGCAACACCGGCAGCATCACGGCCGGGCAGGTCGGCCTAGCCGCCGGCGATCGCGTCGCCCTGGACTTCGACAGCGACGGGCTGCTGTCGCTGGCGGTCGCACAGGACGCGCTGAAGGCGGAACTGACGCAAAGCGGCGTCATCCGCGGCAACAACGTGGTGCTCAGCGCCGCCGGCGCCAGCGCGCTGCGTTCCAGCGTCATCAACATGGATGGCGTGGTCGAAGCCACCTCGCTGGGCGTGCACGGCGGCCGCATCCTGCTCGACGGCGGCGACGCCGGCCAGGTGCACGTCAGCGGACGCCTCGACGCCAGCTCGACTACCGGCCAGGGCGGGCGCATCGATGTGCTCGGTCAGCAGCTGCGCCTGGACGGCGGCGCACGCCTGGACGCCAGCGGCGCGACCGGCGGCGGCGCCATCCACGTCGGTGGCGGCTGGCAGGGCCACGACGCCTCGCTGCGCAACGCCACGCTTGTGGACGCCGACGCCAGTGTCGCGCTCGATGCCAGCGCCGGCAGCAGCGGCAACGGCGGCGAGGCGGTGGTCTGGTCCGACGGCGAGACCCGGTTCGCCGGCAGCATCGCCGTGCGCGGCGGCGCGCAAGCCGGCGACGGCGGCCGCGCCGAGGTCTCCGGCAAGCAGAATCTGGCCTACAGCGGCCGCACCGATGCCAGCGCGGCGCACGGCGCGATGGGCGACCTGCTGCTGGATCCGACCACCATCTCCATCCAGGCGGGCGGCACCGGCAGCGGTTCCATCGGTGGCAGCACGGTCTACGTGCAGGACCTGCAGGCGCAGAACGCCAACGTGATGCTGGTGGCCGACAACGGCATCACCTTCGGCGACCTGTCGCTGAACGGCGGCAACGGCCGCCTGAGCATGGCCAACAACGTCAGCCTGCGCCTGGAGAACACCAGCGGCACGATCAGCTTCGCCAATCCGAACAACACGGTGGAAGTGTTCGGCACCGGCAGCATCTACTTCCAGAGCGGACGCACCGGGACCGGTTACCTGCGCAGCATCGGCAATCTGATCGCGCATGGCGCCGGGACCAATCCGGCCACGCTGCCGACCCACGACGTCACCCAGAACGGCAACGGCACCCCCGGCGCCGGCTCGATCACCCTGTACGGCGCCGACGGCATCACGGTCAGCGGCGCGGTGACCACCAACGGTGGCTACGTGCGCATCTGGGGCGATTCGGATAATGCGGGCGGCGGCGACCTGACCCTGAGCTCGCCGATCAACACCTACGGTGGCAACGTCTACCTTTCCACCGGCAGCGGTGCGGTGACGCTGAACTCGAGCATGACCCTCGGCGCCGGGCGCGTGACGTTCAGGGCCGACGGCAGCTACACCACCGGCGAGAAGATCCTCAATGGCCTGATCGACGCCAGCGGCGACTTCGACATCGATACCCCTTTCACCATGAAGGGCGGCGCCAGCATCTACACCAGCGGCAACATCAACTTCGGCAATGTCGCGGTCAACCTCGATACCGGCAGCGGCGTGCTGGTGCTGCGCGCCAACAAGATCGACTGGGGTTCGTCGACCCTGAACAACCTCAGCACCGCCTCGATGCGCCTGGAGCCTTACGATCCGACGGTCAACATGGTGCTGGGCGACGCCAACGGCTTCGCCTCGGCGGCCACGCTCAACAAGCTGCCGGGCATCCGCAACCTCACCATCGGCCGCGCCGACGGCACCGGCACCATCAGCGTGTCGGGCAACTACAACTTCAACGCCAGCGGCAGCTTCGAGCTGCTCGACAAGACGCTGGACATCACCGCCGGCAGCCTCAGCAACAGCACCGGCAACGTCATCCTGACCGGCGACAACATCAACCTCAGCCAGCAGGTCACCGCCAACGGCGGCAACGGCAAGGTCACCATCCGGCAGATGACCGCCGCCAACGCGCTGCATCTGGGCACCGGGCTGAGCAACGCGTCGATCGGCCAGGTCAACGCGGCCACGCTGGAAATGGGGCGCAGCGACGGCGGCGACCTGGTGTTCGACAGCGACATCGTCACCGGCGCCAGCACAGTGAGCCTGAAGAGCGGCCAGCGCGTGCTCGGCATCAATGGCGGCGTCTCCGCGGCCAAGCTGGCGGTCACCGCCAGTGCCGGCGCGACGCTCAGCGACAGCACCTTCGACTTCACCACCCTGGCCCTGGACGTGGGCGGTGCGAGCCAGGTCACCAGTTCCAGCGCGAACTGGGCCCTGGGCGCGGCGGATACGCTGACCGGACTGAACGTGCGCGCCGGCACTACCGGGACGGTCGGGCTGAACGCGACCGGCACGCTGGGGCTTAACAGTGCGATCAACTTCAACAACAGCGCCGCCACCCTGGCCGCCACCGCTGGCACGGGGTTCAATGCCGCCAGCGCCACCCTGAGCAATCAGGCGGCGGCCACGGTGGCCTTTGCGCTTTCCGGCGGCAGCCCGTTCGCGTTCGGCGGCACCAGCGCGGTGCTCAGCAGCACGGCGCTCTCGCGCTTCAACGGCGTGAACACGCTGCGCGTGGATGCGAGCGGCAACGATGTGACGATGGACGCTTTCAACGTCACCGTCGGCAACCGCGTGCAGGTGCAGGCACACCGCCTGCAGCAGACTGCGGACGTCGGCGTGGCGGGAGGCAGCCTCTACCTCAGCGCCGCGCAGGACGGCCTGACCCTGAACCATGCCGTCAGCGCCGCGCAGACGCTGTCGCTGAACGACGGCGCCGGTGCCGGCATCCAGGGCAGCGGCGCGCTGACCGCGGCCGCACTGGCGCTGCGCTCCAGCGGCGCGGTGACGCTCGACTCCGCCAGCAACCAGGTGAACGCCATCGCGGCGCAGACCGGGGATCTGAACTTCCGCAACAACGCCAGCCTGCGCGTGGGCAGTGCCGATGGCCTCGCCGGCATTGTATCCACCGGCGCGGTGGACGTGCGCCTGACCGGCACGAGCGCGGACCTGACGCTGCAGCAGGCGGTGAGCGCCGGCAACGGCGCGCAGCAGCAGACCGGCGTGCTGCTGGCGGCAGGCCGCAACTTCATCAACCAGGCCGGCAGCAACGCGGTCAGCACGGGCAACGGCCGCTGGCTGGTGTACTCGACCTCGCCGCTGAACGACACGCGTGGTGGCCTGGCGCCGCAGTTCAAGCAGTACAACGCCGACACCGGCACCGCCGTGCTGGATGCGGACAGCGGCTTCCTCTACCGCGTCGCCCCGACCGTCGGCGTCGCCCTCACCGGTGCGGCGAGCAAGACCTATGACGGCAATACCGACGCGGCGCTGGGCGGGATCGGCTATACGGTGAGCAGTGGCGCGATCGACGGCGATACGGTCGTCGTGAGCGGCACTAGCGCGCGCTATGACACCAGGAATGCCGGGACCGGCAAGGCGGTCACCGTCGATGGCCTGAGCGTGAATCAGGCTAGCAATGGCGCGGTGCGCGTGTACGGTTACGACGTGGCCAGCACCAGCGTCAGCGCCAACATCGGCACGATCGGCCAGAAGACCCTGCAGCTGGGCGCCGGTTCGGTCCAGGACAAGATCTACGACGGCACCACGACCGCCAGCATGGGCACCGCCACCTTGAACGGCGTGATCGGCGGCGATGACGTGGCCTTCGCGGGCGCGTCTGGCGCCGCGTTCGTCGACAAGAACGCCGGCACCGGCAAGCAGGTCACCGTATCCGGCATCACCCTGGGCGGCAACGATGCCGGCAACTATCTGGTCGACAGCACGGCCTATGCCGACATCGCCAAGCGCGCGTTGACGGTGGCGGTCGATGTCGCCGGCAAGGTGTACGACGGCGGCACCGGCGCGCAGGTGACCAACGCCACCCTCGGCAACGCCGTCGTCGGCGACGACGTCAGCGTCGCCACGCAGGCGGCGTTCGTGGACAAGAACGTGGGCGACAACAAGCGCGTCGTGGTCAATGCGCAGCTGGGCGGCGGCGACGCCGACAACTATGTCATGGACACGACCACCTCGACGCCGCGCGTCAGCACCGCTTCGATCACGCCGAAGACCATCGACGCCGGCACGCTGAGCGTGACGGCCAAGGTGTACGACGGCAACCGCACGGCCAACGTCGGCAGCAGCGGCCTGGTCGGCACCGTCGGCGGCGACGATGTGGCGCTGACCCTGCAGGGTCAGTACGACAACAAGAACGCAGGCACCGGCAAGCAGGTGGACGTGACCGCTGGCCTGCTGGGCGGCGACGCAGGCAACTACCGCTTGAGCAACACCAACCTGCAGTCCAGCGGCGACATCACGCCCAAGACCCTCGATGCCGGCACGCTGAGCGTGACGGCCAAGGTGTACGACGGTAATCGCACGGCCACTGTCGGCAGCAGCGGCCTGGTCGGCACCGTCGGCGGCGACGACATCGCGTTGGCCCTTCAAGGTCAGTACGAAAACAAGAACGCGGGCGCCGGCAAGCAGGTGGACGTGACCGCCGGCCTGTTGGGTGGCGACGCCGGCAACTACCGCCTGAGCAACACCAGCCTGCAGTCCAGCGGCGACATCACGCCCAAGACCCTCGATGCCGGCACATTGAGCGTGACGACCAAGGTGTACGACGGCAACCGCACCGCGAACGTCGGCAGCAGCGGCCTGGTCGGCACCGTCGGCGGCGACGACATCGCGTTGGCCCTTCAAGGTCAGTACGAAAACAAGAACGCGGGCGCCGGCAAGCAGGTGGACGTGACCGCCGGCCTGTTGGGTGGCGACGCCGGCAACTACCGCCTGAGCAACACCAGCCTGCAGTCCAGCGGCGACATCACGCCCAAGACCCTCGATGCCGGCACATTGAGCGTGACGACCAAGGTGTACGACGGCAACCGCACCGCGAACGTCGGCAGCAGCGGCCTGGTCGGCACCGTCGGCGGCGACGACATCGCGTTGGCCCTTCAAGGTCAGTACGAAAACAAGAACGCGGGCGCCGGCAAGCAGGTGGACGTGACCGCCGGCCTGTTGGGTGGCGACGCCGGCAACTACCGCCTGAGCAACACCAGCCTGCAGTCCAGCGGCGACATCACGCCCAAGACCCTCGATGCCGGCACATTGAGCGTGACGACCAAGGTGTACGACGGCAACCGCACGGCCAACGTTGGCAGCAGCGGCCTGACCGGCACCGTCAACGGCGACGACGTCGCGTTGATCCTGCAGGGTCAGTACGACAACAAGAACGCAGGCACCGGCAAGCAGGTGGACGTGACCGCCGGCCTGCGCGGTGATGATGCCGGCAACTACCGCCTGAGCAACACCAGCCTGCAGTCGCGTGGCGATGTGGCGGCCAAGGAACTGACCGTTGGCAACGTGGCCGTGCTTGACAAGCGCTTCGACGGCAGCAGCAACGCGGTGCTGGTGCTGCCGCCTCTGCGCGGGGTGGTCTCCGGCGACGAGGTGGCGCTGCAGGGGCAGGGGCAGTACGACGACGCCTCGACCGCGACCGGCAAGACGGTCCAGGTCTCGCTGACCCTGAACGGTGCCGATGCAGGCAACTACCGCCTGACCGACGCGACCCAGCAGACGGTCGCCGGCATCGACGAGCTGCCGGGTCGCAATGCCGTGGATGCCATCTCGCAGCCGATCCTGGGCGGCAACGGCACGCGTCCGGGCAGCGGCACCGATGGCGGTCCGCTGACTTCGGCGGGCGCGATCACCGCGGCGACCGGCGCGACGGGCGGGCTGGGCGCATCTGCGCAGCCGCACCTGAGCGGGACTTCGCTCGATCCGACCGGCATGGGCGCCTCGGGCGATGTCGGTGGCGCAGGCAGCGCGGGCAACGCCGCGGGCCGCGGCACTGGAAACAGCGGTGGCGCGCGTGTGGGCGATGGTGGCGCGTCTTCGGTCGTCGCCAGCGCGGCCCGCAATGGCGCGTCCGGCACGGCCGATGCCGGCACTGGCACTGGCACTGGCACTGGCACTGGCACGGCCGGCGATGGCGGACGTGGCGGCGCTTCGGGCGATGCGGCGATGGGACAGTTGCTGCGCAACGGCACGGGCGTGAGCCTGGCGACCGGTGGTGAGTCCCTGGCGCAACCGGAAGTGACGGTGCTGCCGGTGTTCGACGGCGAAGGCCGCGCGCTGGGCAGCCTACGCGTGGAGGACCTGGGCGGCAGCCTGGTGCTGCATCCGCTGGACGGCCAGCCGCCGACCGCGCCGAACCTGCAGCAGAGCGTGCGCGCCAGCGTCCAGACCAGGGTGGCCATCGATGCGGACGAGAGCGCCACGCTGCGTCTGTCGCTGCTGCAGGACGGCACCCTGCATGTCGTGGCGTCGCGTTCGGCGGCGCGCCTGGACCGCGAAGTGCTCAGCGCCTACGCGCTCGACGCGCTGAAGCAGCAGGCCGGCGTCTCGGTCCGGCAGGTGCGGGCGCTGATGCTGAGCTTCGTCGATTGAGGGGCGTGACGCCGGAGGCGTGGGCGGCAACCGCCCTCGCTTCCCGGCGTCTGCGCCGATCGGGAGCTCGGCCGGCATGCGGCCATGGCTTAAGGCCGTTTTCGTTGGCGCATTCGATGCGATGCGATGCGGCGCGGCTGCCTGCCGCATCCGGTTTCGGCCTGACGCGTGTGGCGGCCGAAGGCGGATCGCTTACGCGACCGGTCGTGCCCGGGGACGCAGGTGTCCTTGGCCTCGTCGTGGAAACGTCCTTGGGTTACCGCTTTCGCGGGAACAACGGTTGGTTGTCGCGTGCTTCTGACGCGGAGCGGCCCGGCCGCGAGACGCGAAGCAAGCGGGCGCTGTTTCTGAGGTTGCCCGTTCTTTGAGGCCGCCCGGCACGCATCCGACAACGGATAACGGATGCGCGCCAGGCGCGCGCTAGTTCGACGGGGCCAGGATCGCCTGCACGCGGCGCGCCAGCTCGGCCGCCTGGAAGGGCTTGGTCATCACCTCCATGCCGGCCTCCAGCTGGCCCGCGCCGACCGCGGCATTGGCCGCGTAGCCGGTCACGAACAGCACGCGCAAGCCGGGCCGCAGCTGGCGGCCGGCGTCGGCGACCTGGCGGCCGTTGAGGCCGCCGGGCAGGCCGACGTCGGTCAGCAGCAGATCGATCGGCGCGGCGCCGCGCAGGTATTCGAGCGCGGCGTGGCCGTCGGCCACCGCGGTGACGCGGCAGCCGGCCTCGCCCAGCACCTCGGCGATCAGTGCGCGCACCGGCGCCTCGTCCTCGACCAGCAGCACCTCGCCACGGGTGTGCGGGTCCAGCGCGGCCGGTTCGACGCCGTCCGCCGCGATGGCGTCCTCGGCACCGTCCAGGCGCGGCAGCAGCAGCTGCATCGTGGTGCCGTGGCCCAGCCGCGAGGCCATGCGCACCTGGCCGCCGGACTGGCGCATGAAGCCGTAGATCATCGACAGCCCCAGCCCGGTGCCCTGGCCGATCGGCTTGGTGGTGAAGAAGGGCTCGAACACGCGCTCCATCACCTCGGCGCTCATGCCGGTGCCGGTGTCCTGCACGCCCAGGCGCACGTACGGGCCTGGCGCGAGTTCCAGCGACGCGGCGGCCTCGGCGTCCAGCTCGATGTTGTGGGTCTCGATGATCAGCTGGCCGCCTTCGGGCATCGCATCGCGCGCGTTGATGCACAGGTTGAGCAGCGCGTTCTCCAGCTGCGGCGCATCCACCAGCACGCGCCACAGCGGGCTGGCCAGCTGGAAATGCGTCTGGATCGAGGGCCCCAGCGTGCGCCGCAGGATGTCGCCCATGCCATCGACCAGCTGGTTGACGTCCACCGCCGTGGGCGCCAGCGTCTGCCGGCGCGAGAACGCCAGCAGGCGCTGGGTCAGGGAGGCGGCGCGCGAGGCGCCGGAGCGGGCCATCTCCAGGTAGCGCTCCAGCCGGTCGTAGCGGCCGGCCTCGATGCGCTGCTGCAGCAGATCCAGCCCCATGGTGACGGCGGTGAGCAGGTTGTTGAAGTCGTGCGCCAGCCCGCCGGTGAGCTGGCCGACGGCCTCCATCTTCTGGCTCTGGCGCAGCTTCTCCTCGGCCAGCAGCAGCTCGTCGGTGCGCTCGCGCACGCGCTCCTCCAGCGAGGCGGTCAGCTCGCGCAGGCGGTTCTCCGCATCGCGGCGCGCGGTGATGTCGGTGGCCGCGCCGAACCAGCCGTGCAGCTTGCCTTCGGCATCGAACAGCGGCACCGCGCGCGACAGCGACCAGCCCAGGCTGCCGTCGTTGCGGCGCACCGGATGTTCCAGCGTCAGCGGCTGCCGGCTGGTCACCGCCTCGTGGACCGCGGCGACGACCCGGTGCTGATCCGAATCGGGGATGTGCCGCGCCATCCAGCGCTCGATCGGCGCGAAGCTGTCGCGGGCCGCGCCGGTGCCGGTCAGCTGGCGCATCTGCGTCCAGTGCGCGTCGATCATGAACAAGGCGTCCGACGAGGCGCTGACCAGCGCCGTCAGGCGCGCCTCGCTGTCGCGCAGCGCGTCGATGGCCATGCGTTCGGCGGTGCGGTCGCCGAGCACCTTGACGAAGCCGATCGCCGTGCCGTCCGCGTTGCGCAGCACGGTGGTGGCGCTGCTGGCCCAGAAACGCTCGCCGGAGCGGCGCACCTGCCAGCGCTCGCGCACCACGCGCCCGGTCTCCAGCGCGTCCAGCAGCTCGCGCTCGGCCACGCCGTTGGCGATGTCCTGCTCGGTGAACAGCCGCTCGGTCGTATGCCCGCGCATTTGCCGCTCGCTCCAGCCCAGGATCAGCTGCGCGCCGGCGTTCCAGTGGGTGATGCGCCCCTGCAGGTCGGTGGCCAGGATCGCGTAGTCGGTGGCGCTGTCGATGACCTGGCGGCTGTGCGCGTCCAGCGCGCGCATCGCGGCCTCGCCCTCGATGCGCGCGGTCACGTCCACGCCCTGCACGAACACGCCGGTGATCTGCCCGCGCTCGTCGCGGATCGGCTGGAAGACGATGTCCACGAAGCGCGGATGCACCGGCCCGCCCGGCTCGGCCCGCACCGCGTAGGCGGCGCTATTGGCCGCATAGACCTCGCCGGTGCGGTAGACCCCGTCCAGCAGGTCCAGATAACCCTGTTCGACCGCGTCGGGCAGGGCCTCGGCCACGGTCTTGCCGACCACGTCGCGGTGGTCGATCAGGCGCAGGTAGCCGGGGTTGACCACCTCGATGCGGTGCTCGGGCCCGCTGAGGAAGGCCATGAACATCGGCGCCTGCTCGAACAGCTGCGCCAGGCGCTCATGCTCGCGCGCCAGGCGCCGCTCGGCCTGGATCTTCTCGGTGACCTCGTTGGTCAGGCAGAACGCGCCGCCGACGCGGCCATCGTCCAGGTAGATCGGGGTGAAGGAGAACGTCCACCAGGTGTCCTCCGGCACGCCGTAGCGGTGCATCTGGATGTACATCTCCACGTGGCGCTCGGACTGCCCGCGGTAGGCGCTCTCGATCGGGCCGCGCACCGAGTCCCAGACATCGCCCCACAGCACGCGCATCGAGGCGCCCAGCGCGCCGGGCGCGCGCGGCCCCAGGATCGGGGCGTAGACGTCGTTGTAGAGGAAGGTCACCTCCTCGCCCCAGACCATGAACATGCACTCGGGCGCATTGACCATCAGGTTGACCGCCGCGCGCAGCGGCGCCGGCCAGGTCTCCACCGGGCCCAGCGGGGTGGCGGCCCAGTCGTGCGCGCGGATCTTGGCGGCCATGGCGCTGCCGCCGGCGGGGAACCAGGGCTGGCTCATGCCGCGTTCCCGTGTGCCAATCGCGAGCGCTGTCGGCATGAAGCGGGGGCGGGCCGGCAGCGGGGCGGGAGGAGCGGACGAAGCATGCAGGTGAAGACCAGCGGCGGGCGTGCGCCATTTCAGCACGGCCGGGCTCGGCCTGGCATGAAGTTTCGCAACGCCGATGCGCGGCGCCTGGCCGCGCTGCCCGTAGACTGTGGTGCCGGCGCGCCGCGCCCGACGAGCTTGCGGAACCGACACGATGTTCAAGGGTGTGCTGCTGGGTTTCGCCTGCTATGCGGCCTATGCGATCAGCGATGCGTTCGTGAAGCTGCTCGACGGCAGCCTGCCGTCCTACGAGGTGGTGTTCTTCGGTGCCCTGCTCATGCTGGTGGCCGTGCCCTTCCTGAAGAAGCCGCAGGACCGCTGGCGCGAGGTGGTGGTGGCGCGCAAGCCGACGATCTGGCTGCTGCGCGCGTTCTGCGGCGCGGCCGGCAACCTGACCTCGGTGATCGCCTTCACCCATCTGCCGATGGCCGAGGCCTTCGCCCTGATCTTCCTGATGCCGATCTTCGTCACCGTGCTGTCGGTGCTGCTGCTGCGCGAGGAAGTGCACTGGCGCCGCTGGACGGCGGTGGCGGTGGGCTTCATCGGCGTGCTGGTGGTGCTGCGACCCGGCTTCCGCCAGCTCAGCCAGGGCCACGTGGCGGCGATCCTGTGCGGGCTGACCGGCGCGGTGTCGGTGATCAGCCTGCGCATGGCCGGGCCGGAGGAGAAGCGCGTCACCCTGTACGGCGCCGGCGTGATCGGCCCGCTGGTGGCCGGCGGCATCCTGATGCTGCCGCACTTCGTCTGGCCCAGCGCCGCGCAGTGTGGCCTGATCGCCGGCTACGGGCTGCTGGCCGGGCTGGCGGCGATCCTGATGATGTATTCCACGCGGCTGGCGCCGGTCAGCGCGGTCGCGCCGACCCAATACAGCCAGATGCTGTGGGCGATCGGCTTCGGCGCCTGGCTGTTCCACAGCCGCGTCGATGCGATCACCTGGGTCGGCATCGCCCTGATCCTGGCCTCGGGCCTGGTCACCTTCATCCGCTGGAACCAGATCGCCAGCTGGCGACGGCGGATGCGGATCGTCTGATCCGGCCCCGGCCTGCGTCCTACTTCGCCACCACGCTGGTGCCGCTGGGCACGACGTAGCAGGCCGCGGCCTTGGTGCAGGCCTCGGCGTTGATCTCGGCGATCTGGCGTGCCAGGTACTGCTCGGGCGAGAGGTTCATCGCATTGCGATAGGCGTTGTCCGCATCGGCCATGGCCTTCTGCTCCTTGGCGCGCTGCAGCTCGGCATTGGTGGCCTCGACCAGCGTCTTGACCCGCTGCTGCTGGGCCGCGGTGAGGTTCATCTGCTGCAGCACGTCCGGATTGGGCTTGGCCCGGCCCAGGGTGATGTTCATGATCTCCACGTCCAGGCCCTGGTCCTTGACTACCTTGCGGATGGCATCGGTCACCGCGTCGTCGATGCGCTGGGCGGTGGCGACATCGCTCATCATGCTGGTCATGTCGAAGCGCTTGACCTGGTCGCGCACGATGGCCGCGTACTGGCTGCGGATGTTGTTCTTGAACCAGTCCGGGCCGAACTTGCGCAGCAGCCGCGGCGCATTGGTCACGCGGTACTGGATGGTGGTCTCGAAGTCGAGCAGGATGTTGTCCGACGAGGAGAAATCGTCGAACGCCACCGCCAGCACCTGCGGGCTGACATCCACCACGATGGCATCGGTGGTCAGCCAGGTGTAGGCCAGGCCGGGCTTGATGGTTTCGTCGCGGATGCCGCCTTCGCCGAACAGGCGCGGGCGATCGATCAGCACCGCCTCCTGCCCGGGATCGACCTTGACCACCGTGCAGCCCGCCACGCTGACCACGCCGGCCAGTGTCCAGATGATGCGCTTCATGTTGTCCCCTTGGTGCGTCCCTGTGCCCGACGGCAGCCTTGGCCACCGGGTCGATCCGGATGATAAGACGGAAGGCCGACGCGGATCAGGCCGCGGCGTTGTCCTACGTCCGGATCGGACGCGCGCCGACGGACACCGCGGCCACGCAGGTCCAGGCTGGAGCCCGGAATTGACTTTCGTGGAGCAGGCGATGCGCGTCGTGGCGGGAATGGTGCTGGTGGCTTGCCTGGCCGGGCCGGGGGTGGTGGAGGCAGCGGCGCTGCAGATGCCGCCGATGCTGGCGACCGCGTATCGCGGGCAGGGCGAGGTCGCCGCGTATCTGGTCAGCGAGAAGCTCGATGGCGTGCGCGGGCGCTGGGACGGCCGAGCGCTGTGGACGCGCGGCGGCGAGCCGATCGCGGTGCCGGCCTGGTTCACCCGGGGCTGGCCGCCGGTGCCGATGGAAGGCGAACTGTGGATCGGGCGCGGCCAGTTCGACGTGGCCAGCGCGCTGGTGCGCGCGGGCGATCCGCACGACCCGCGCTGGCGCGCGTTGCGCTTCATGGTGTTCGACCTGCCCGCCGCGGGCGGCGCGTTCGCCGCGCGCGTGGCGCGGATGCAGGCGCTGCTGGGCACCGGCACGCATCCTCAGCTGCGGATGCTCGAGCAGCGCCGCTTCGACAGCCGGGCTGCGCTGGATGCCGAGCTGGACCGCGTGGTGCAGGCCGGCGGCGAAGGCCTGATGCTGCAGCACCGGGCGGCGCGCTACCTGCCCGGGCGCAGCGATGCGCTGCTCAAGTACAAGCGCCTGGACGATGCCGAGGCGCGCGTGATCGGGCATGTGCCGGGCCAGGGCCGGCACGCCGGCCGGCTGGGTGCGTTGCTGGTGGAGACGCCGGACGGGCGCCGCTTCCGCATCGGCAGCGGCTTGCGCGACGCCCAGCGCGACGCGCCGCCGCCGCTGGGCACGTGGGTGACGTATCAGTACAACGGCCTGACCGGGCGCGGCCTGCCACGCTTCGCCCGCTTCCTGCGGGTGCGGGAGGAAAGCAGGGGCCAGGGATTAGGGATTAGGGATTAGGGATTAGGGATTAGGGATTAGGGATTAGGGATTAGGGATTAGGGATTAGGGATTAGGGATTAGGGATTAGGGATCAGGGACCAGAGGCCAGGGAACAGCGGTAGCCGGCGATGCGGCACGCAGCGCGCGAGCCGATGCACTGCTTCATACCCTGATCTCTGATCTCCGATCCCTAATCCCTAATCCCTAATCCCTGGCCCCTGGCCCCTGGCCTGCCCGCGTCGCCTGCGCCCGCATGCGGCTTGAGGCACACTGGCGCCCTCACCTGGGAGGGAGACATCGAATGCGTATCGCACTGCTGGCCGCCGTGACGGCGATGGGACTGGGCGCCTGCTCGCAACCGCCGGAAGATCCGGCCACGCGTGCCCAGCCCGATGCTTCCGGCGCCGCCGCGCCTGCGGCCTCGTCCGCGCCGGCCGCGGCTCCCGCGCATGTGGTCGCCAGCGACTTCGGCACGCTGCCCGATGGGCGCAAGGTGCAGAAGTTCGTGCTGGACAACGGCCACGGCATGACCGCTTCGATCATCACCTACGGCGGCATCCTGCAGGCGCTGACCGTGCCCGACCGCAACGGCAAGGCCGACGACGTGGTGCTGGGTTACGACACGCTTGACGGCTACCTTAAGGACGCCGCCACCGTGCAGACCAACTTCGGCGCGCTGATCGGGCGGTACGCCAACCGCCTGGCCAAGGGACGCTTCACCCTTGACGGCAAGACCTACCAGATCCCGACCAACAACAACGGCAACACCTTGCACGGCGGCCCGGAAGGCTTCGCCACCAGGCTGTGGGAGGCCAGCCCCGCCAGCGACGGGACCCCGTCGGTGACCCTGCGCTACCGCTCGCCCGATGGCGAGATGGGCTTCCCCGGCACGCTCGACGTCAGCGTGGTCTACACCCTGCAGGACGATGGCCTGAAGCTGGACTACCGCGCCACCACCGACAAGCCGACCGTGCTCAATCTCACCAGCCACGGCTACTTCAACCTGGCCGGCGCCGGTGCCGCCTCGGTGCTGGATCACCGCGTGCAGATCAACGCCGCGCGCTATACCCAGACCGATGCGCAGCTGATCCCCACCGGCAAGCTGCTGCCCGTGGCCGGCACGCCGCTGGATTTCCGCACGCCGCACGCCCTGGGCGAGCGCATCCACGAAGACAACGCCGACCTGCGCCATGCCGAGCCCAAGCAGGGCGGCTACGACTTCAACTGGGTGCTCGATGCGCCGGGCCTGGAGACGCCGGCGGTCATCGTCGAGGAGCCCACCACCGGGCGCACGCTGACCGTGTTCACCACCGAGCCCGGCATGCAGCTCTACACCTCCAACGCCATCGACCGCATCGAAGGCGGCAAGGGCGGCAAGCCCTATCTGCACTGGGGCGCGCTGGCGCTGGAAGCCCAGCACTTCCCCGACAGCCCCAACCACGCCGACTTTCCCAGCACGCGCCTGGACCCGGGCCAGACCTACACGCAGACCACGATCTATCGCTTCGGCGTAGCCAAGTAGGCCTCCGTCTCGCCGCGCCGGCCCAGACGCGGGCCGGCGCGGTGCCTACTCCAACGCGTCCAGGTTGCGGTTGATCCGCAGCATCAGCGTGGCGAACTGGGCCAGGTCCTGCGCGTCGAAGCCGGCCAGGGCCTGTTCGCCGGTGGCGTCCATCACCGCCTTGGCCTTGGGCAGGCGTCTGCGCGCCAGCGGCGTCAACGAGATCAGCTTGCTGCGGCCATCGGCCGGATCGGGCGTGCGCTGGATCAGCCCGTCGCGCTCCATGCGGTTGAGCAGCTGGGCCATGCTCGGTTGTTCGACCCGCGCGCGCCGCGCCAGTTCGCCCTGCGACAGCGCATCGCCGTGCTTGAGCGCCACCAGCACCGGCAGCTGGCCCATGGCGAAGCCATGCTCGCGCAGCTGCGCGTCGACCAGTCGCGAGAACGTGCGATAGGCGATGCCGAGCAGCTTGAGCGGATCGTGGCGGGCGGCGTGCTCGAGTTCGCTGGTTTGACTTTCCATAGGTGGCTATGTTTTAAATATAGGCACCTATCATATCCGGAGCAGCAGGCATGGCCAACCTTCCGCGTATCGCCATCGTCGGGGGCGGCCCGGCCGGCCTGACGCTGGCCCGCCTGCTGCAGCTGCAGGGGCTCGCGCCGGAGGTGTTCGAGCGCGAGGCGCATCCGCTGGAGCGCCCCCAGGGCGGCTCGCTCGATCTGCATCAGGGCTCGGGCCTGCTCGCGATCGAACGCGCCGGGCTGCAGAACGCCTTCGCGCGCATCGCCCGCTACGAAGACCAGGGCGAGCGCCTGCTCAACCACCGCGGCGAGGTGCTGTTCGAGGACCGGGAGGGCTTCGACCGCAGCCGGCCCGAGGTCGACCGCACCGCGCTGCGCGCGATGCTGCTCGATGCGCTCGCCCCCGGCACCGTGCGCTGGGGCGCGCCGCTGCAGGCCCTGCATGCGCTGGACGAAGGCCGTTGGCAGCTGGAACTGGCCAGCGGCCTGGTCGGCCCGTTCGACCTGGTGGTCGGCGCGGACGGCGCCTGGTCCAGGGTGCGCCCGCTGCTGTCGTCCTACCGTCCGCAGTACAGCGGCCTGACCTTCGTCGAGTTCGGCATCGACCAGGTCGATCGCGACCATCCGGCGCTGTCCGCGCTGGTCGGACCGGGCAAGCTCGACATCGAAGGCGAGGGCAGGATGCTCATCGCCCAGCGTAACGGGCATGCGCATGTGCGCGGCTACGCCATCTTCCGCGTGCCGGCGGACTGGGCGCAGCAGCGCTTCGACTTCAGCGATCCGCAGGCCGTGCGGGCCGGGCTGCTCGAGGAGTTCGCCGGGTTCGCGCCGGAGATCCTGGACCTGTTCCGCGCGGCCAACGACCACTTCGTCGCGCGACCGATCCACGCGCTGCCCGTGGGGCATCGCTGGAACCACCGTCCCGGCCTGACCCTGATCGGCGACGCGGCGCATCTGATGTCGCCCTTCGCCGGCGAAGGCGTCAACGCGGCCATGCTCGATGCCGCCGAACTGGCCGAGCAGCTGGCGCAGGGTGCGCTGCATGACGCGGTGTGTCGCTACGAGGCGGGCATGTTCGAGCGCGTGGCCGAAGTGGCACAGGAATCGGCCGAGGCCGCGGCTACCCAGCTCTCGCATGTCGGGCTGGAACTGACCGCGGCGATGTACCGTCAGCATCAACAGGCCCATCGCGCGGGCTGACGGCGGGCGCGCGCCGCGTCGCACGCAGGATCGACAGCGCCTGGGCTTGTCAGGCGAGGTGGTTGTCCCCATGGTGCTGCCATGGCCGACTCCAACGAACCCGGATCCCGCGCTGCGTCGCTGCAGTCCAGCGCAGGGCGCTTCCGCAATGCGATCGCGATCCCGCGCACCGGGCTGCTGGAATCGCTGCGGCTGTTCCGCAGCGTGCTGTTCGACAAGCCGCGCACCAGCGTGCCGGACCGCCCGATTCCAGTACGCCCGCTGACCCGTGCCGAACTGCTGGCCGCGCCGGATTTCAGCCTGTACCGGCTCGGCCATTCGACCGTGCTGCTCAAGCTGCGGGGGCAGTTCTGGATCACCGACCCGGTCTTCGCCCAGCGTGCCTCGCCGCTGCCGTGGATGGGGCCCAAGCGCTTCCATGCGCCGCCGATCGCGCTGAAGGATCTGCCGTCGCTGAAGGGCGTGATCCTCTCGCACAACCACTACGACCATCTGGACAAGGCGGCCGTGCGCGCGCTGTCCGCCTCGGCCGAGCACTTCGTCGCCCCGCTGGGCGTGGGCGACACGCTGGTGCGCTGGGGCGTGCCGGCGGCCAAGGTGCAACAGCTGGACTGGTGGCAGTCCACCGTCATCGACGGGCTGCGCCTGGTCGCCACGCCGGCCCAGCATTTCTCCGGGCGCGGGCTGCGCGATGGCAATGCCACGCTGTGGTGCTCGTGGGTGTTGATCGACGACGGGCTGCGCGTGTTCTTCAGCGGCGACAGCGGTTATTTCGATGGCTTCAGACAGATCGGCGAGCGCTTCGGGCCGTTCGACCTGACCCTGGTGGAGACCGGCGCCTACGATCGCCAGTGGCCGCACGTGCACATGCGGCCCGAGGAATCCCTGCAGGCGCATCTGGACCTGCAGGGGCGCTGGATGCTGCCGATCCACAACGGCACCTTCGACCTGGCGCTGCATCCGTGGTTCGAGCCGTTCGAGCGCATCAGCGCCTTGGCCGCCGAGCGCGGCGTCGCGCTGTCCACGCCGGTGATCGGCGAGCGCGTCGACCTGCGGCAGCCGACCGCGGGTTCGGCCTGGTGGCGCCTGCCCAAGTAGGCGCGTCAAGCCCGCGGGTGCCTGGTGCGCCTAAAGCGGGGTGAGAAAGTCGCGCAGCAAGGCGTTGAACGCGTCCGGATGCTCCAGCGGCGGAAAGTGCCCGCACGCAGGCACGACCGCCAGCCGCGCGTGCGCGATCCGGTCGACGATCAGCTGACCGGCCGCCGGCGGCGCACTGGCATCGTCCGCGCCGGCGACGACCAGGGTCGGATGGGGCAGGGAGGCAATCGCCTCCTCCAGCGACAGGCCGGCGACCATGTCCCAGAGCTGGGCGTGAAAGTCCGCGTCGTTGCGCAGCAGCAGTTTGCCCAGCCGGTCGCCGATTTCGGGGCGCGCCGCGAGAAACTCCGCCGGGAACCAGCGCGCGAGGTGCAACGGCGCGATGCCTTCCATGCCGATCGCGCGCACGGTTTCCGCGCGCTGCCGCAGAAGATTCCTGACCGCATCGGAGAAGGTGCAGGAGGTGGCGACAAGCATGAGCGAGCGTACGTGCGTCGGCGAGGTCACCGCCAGGGTCTGCGCGATCATGCCGCCGACCGAGATGCCGACGACATCGACCGGGCCGGTGCGCAGGGCGCCGAGCAGCGTGATCAGCGCCTCGGCGAAGCCGGCGAAGCTCGGCGCTTCCCGCCCGTGCGGCGAGCGTCCGTGGCCGGGCAGGTCGATCGCGATCACATCGCGGTCGCGTGCGAAGGCGTGGATCTGCTGTTCCCATACCGAAAGATCCAGGCCGAGCGCATGCAGGAACAGCAGCGGCACGCCGCCCCGCGGGCCGGTCCGGATCATGTTGAGGCCTGGTGTGGCGTCGCTCATCGGGGATCCTCTACGCAGGCGCTCAGCCTAGTGGAGTCGCCCGCGCCGGGCAGTGCGATCGCGCGGACGCAGTGTGTTGTTCTTGTGTCGCAGGCGCGTGCGGGGCGCAGGCCTTGCGCGCTGCGGTGTTGCATTGCGCGCCGCATCGACGATCATGCGGGCACCTCGCAGGCACAGGCGGTACGCATGGAACATCCGGTCCTCAACCGGCGCCAGGAGCAACTGGTGGCGCTGGTGCGCCAGCTCGGCTATGCCGAGGTGGACGGATTGGCCACGCAGTTCGACGTGACCCAGCAGACCATCCGCCGCGACCTGATGCTGCTGTGCGAGGCCGGCCTGCTGCGTCGCTACCACGGCGGGGTGAGCCTGCCCTCCAGCGTGGAGAACACCGCCTACGCCACGCGCAAGTCCCTGCAGGCCGAGCAGAAGCGTCGCATCGCCCGGGAGGTGGCCACGCATGTCCCCGACCATTCCTCGCTGTTCATCAACCTGGGCACCACCAACGAGGACGTGGCCGCGGCGCTGATGCACAAGCAGGGGCTGCGGGTGATCACCAACAACCTCAACGTGGCGGTGCTGATGAGCACCAACCCCAGCTTCGAGGTGATCGTGGCCGGCGGCATGGTGCGCGCGCGCGACCAGGGCGTGACCGGCCAGCCGACCATCGATCTGGTGCGCCAGTTCACCGTGGACTTCGGGATCATCGGCATCTCCGGCATCGAGCTGGACGGCACGCTGCTGGACTTCGACTTCCAGGAGGTGCGCGTGGCCCAGGCCATCGTCGAGCATTCGCGGCAGGTGCTGCTGGCCGCCGACGCCAGCAAGATCGGCCGCAACGCGCTGTGCCGGCTGGGGCCGATCGCGCTGGTGGACGACTGGTTCACCGACCGCGCGCCGCCGGACGTCCTGGCCGAGGTGCTGGCCGCGGGCAAGACCCGGGTCCACGTCGTCGGCGACTGACGGCGGGTTCGTGGCGCCTGGCGCTGGCCCCAGGCCGGTGCAAACCAGGCCGGCGCCACCCTCGGCAGGAGGCGGCTCGCCGGACATGCATTTTCACCCGAGGCTGCCCCGAACAGGCGGCCTGGGGCACGCCGTTGGCGGTGTCGAAACGAACTCCAGATCGGCGGCGCCTTCGACCATCGTCTAACCCCGTGAGCCCGAGCGGGCATGCCGCGCTCACGAAATGTTCGTAAATGTTCGTTTAAGATCGTTGTTGTCCGTCTTTGTCCAGGCGCGAACGGCGCCATGCGGCCGTCGTCGCGCGGGCGGCGGCCCGGTCGAGGAGCGGTGAGATGGTCGAACGCGTCGATGTGCTGGTGGTGGGCGGCGGGATCAACGGCGTGGGCATCGCCCGCGACGCGATCGGCCGCGGGCTGAGCGTGTGCCTGTGCGAGGCCGACGATCTGGCCGCGCATACCTCCAGCGCCAGCACCAAGCTGATCCACGGCGGCCTGCGCTATCTGGAGCAGTACGAGTTCCGCCTGGTCGGCAAGGCGCTGGCCGAGCGCGAGGTGCTGCTGCGCCTGGCCCCGCACATCGCCTGGCCGCTGCGCTTCCTGCTTCCGCACCAGCCGCACCTGCGGCCGGCCTGGATGATCCGCATCGGCATGTTCCTCTACGACCGCCTGGGCGGGAAGCGCACGCTGGAAGGTTCGCGCCGGGTCGACCTGCGCCGCTCGCCGGTGGGCGTGCCGCTGAAGGAGGAGTTCACCACGGGCTTCGCCTACTCCGATGGCTGGGTGCAGGACGCCAGGCTGGTGGTGCTCAATGCGATGGACGCGGCCGAGCGCGGCGCCTCCGTCCACACCCGGACCCGCTGCGTCAGCGCGCGCCGCGATGGCGCGCATTGGCTGGCCGAACTGGAGACCGCGCAGGGCCAGCGCATCACGGTCGAGGCCCGGGCCCTGGTCAATGCCGCCGGTCCCTGGGCGGTGCAGTTCCTGGACCAGGTCGCGCATCTGCAGCACGACTATGCGCTGCGTCTGGTCAAGGGCAGCCACATCGTGGTGCCGCGCATGTTCGCGCACGACCATGCCTACATCTTTCAGCAACCCGACCGCCGTATCGTCTTCGCCATTCCCTACGAGCGCGACTTCACCCTGATCGGCACCACCGACATGGAGTACAAGGCCGATCCAGGGCATCCGCGCATCGACGCGGACGAGGTCGACTACCTGTGCGCGGCGGCCAACCGCTACTTCCGCAAGTCCATCGCCCCCGGCGATGTGGTGTGGACCTACAGCGGCGTGCGCCCGCTGCTGGAGGACGAGGAGGACAACGCCTCCGAGGTCACCCGCGACTACCGGCTGGAAGTCGATGCGGACGGGCCGCCGCTGCTGAGCGTGTTCGGCGGCAAGCTCACCACCTATCGCAAGCTGGCCGAGCAGGCCGTGGACAAGCTCGAGTCGCAGCTGGGCCGCAAGCCGCAGCCCTGGACCGCGGACGGGGCGCCGCTGCCGGGCGGGGACATGCTGCCCTTCGATCAGGCCCTGGCGCTGCTGCGCACGGCGCGGCCCTGGCTGCCCAAGGAACTGGCCTGGCGGCTGGTGCGCAACTACGGTTCGCGCACCGAGCGCATCCTGGGCGAGGCGACGACGCTGGCCGACCTGGGCGAGCACTTCGGCGCCGATCTCTATCAGGTCGAGGTCGACTACCTGCGGCACCACGAATGGGTCGTCGACGCCGAAGACCTGCTCTGGCGCCGCAGCAAGCTGGGCCTGCGCCTGGCGCCGGCCCAGCAGCGCCGCCTGGCCGAGGTGCTGCGCGCTCCCGCCGCGACGATGGCCACGCGCGCCTGATCCATCCGACATCCTTGGCCGCGTCGCGCGGCCGCACGTCATCACTGGGAGGTTGCTGACATGTCCACCAAGCCCCGCACCATCGCCGCTGGTCCGACAGGAGGTCGGCGATGAGTCGGCAGTTTCTCGGCGAGCTGATCTCGGAGGCGGTGGCGATGACGATCATCATCGCCTTCGGCGATTCGGTCGCGGCGATGTACACCCTCTACGATCCCAATCCCTATGCCGGCGGCTACTGGGGTGTCTGCATCGCCTGGGGGCTGGGCGTCACCATCGCCATCTATGCCACCGGTTCGGTCTCGGGCACCCACGCCAATCCGGCGGTGACGCTGGCGCTGGCGCTGTTCCGCGGGTTCTCGTGGAAGAAGGTGCTGCCTTACTGGGGCGCGCAGGTGATCGGCGGCATGGTCGGCGCGGCCATCGTCTATGCGCTGTACGCGCCGGTGATCGATCACTACAACGAGGTCAAGCAGCTCACGCGCGAAGCCGGCGGCGCGGCCGGGGTGTTCTTCACCGCGCCGGGGCTCGCGGTCACACCGCTCCATGCGCTGACCGATCAGGCCATCCTCACCGCGTTCCTGATCTTCGGCATCTTCGCCATCACCGAGCAGTACAACGAGATGGCGCCGGGCGCCAACTCCGGCGCGCTGATCATCGGCCTGCTGGTGGCGACCATCGGCGCGTCGATGGGCTATCTGGAGGCCTGGGCGATCAACCCGGCCCGCGATTTCGGCCCGCGCGTGTTCGCGTTCTTCGCCGGCTGGGGGCCCTCGGCCTTCCCCGCGCCGCACAACTACTGGTGGGTGCCCATCGTCGGCCCGTTGATCGGCGGCGTGGTCGGCGCCGCCGCCTATCAGTGGCTGATCTATCCGTTCCTGCCGGCGCGCCAGCGCGCCGCGCAGAAGCCGTAAGGTCTGAAGGACCGGCCACGCGTCACCGTTTTCCGCCGCGCGCCTCGCGCCGGCTCTTCCAACCCGCAGGGAGTCACCCGATGGACAAGCAATACGTGCTGGCGATCGACCAGGGCACCACCAGTTCGCGCGCCATGCTGTTCGACCGCAGCGGCGCGGTCAAAGGCATCGCCCAGCGCGAGTTCACCCAGATCTTCCCGCAGCCGGGCTGGGTCGAGCACAACCCGCGCGAGATCCTGTCCACCGTGCTGACCACGATGACCGACGTGCTGACCCAGGCCAACGTCGACGCATCGCAGGTGGCGGCCATCGGCATCACCAACCAGCGCGAAACCACCGTGGTGTGGGACAAGCACACCGGCCAGGCCGTATACAACGCCATCGTCTGGCAGTCGCGCCAGTCGCAGAGCGTGTGCAAGGAGCTGCGCGAGGCGGGCCACGATGCGCTGTTCCGCGCCAGATCCGGCCTGCTGATTGACCCGTACTTCGCCGGCACCAAGCTCAAGTGGATCCTGGACAACGTCGAGGGCGTGCGCGAGAAGGCGCAGGCCGGCGACCTGCTGTTCGGCACCATCGACAGCTGGTTGATCTGGAACCTCTCCGAGGACCACGCCCACGTCACCGACCAGACCAACGCCGGGCGCACGCTGATGTACGACATCCACGCGCTGCGCTGGGACGAGGAACTGCTGGACATCCTCGGCGTGCCCCGCTCGATGCTGCCCAGGGTGTGTTCGTCCAGCGAGGTCTATACCCATACCGCCGGCCGGCATTTCTTCGGGCACAAGGTGCCGATCGCCGGCATCGCCGGCGACCAGCAGGCGGCGCTGTTCGGCCAGGCCTGCTATACGCCGGGCATGGCCAAGAACACCTACGGCACCGGTTGCTTCGTGCTGATGAACACCGGCGAGAAGGCGGTCCAGTCCAGCAACGGCCTGCTCACCACCATCGCCTGGGGCATCGACGGCAAGGTGGAATACGCGCTGGAGGGCAGCATCTTCGTCGCCGGTTCGGCGGTGCAGTGGCTGCGCGACGGCCTGCGCATGTTCGGCAAGGCCCGCGACACGCAGGCCTACGCCGAGCGCGTGCCGGACACCGACGGGGTCTACATGGTGCCGGCCTTCGTCGGCCTGGCCGCGCCCTACTGGGACAGCGAGGTCCGCGGCGCGTTCTTCGGCCTGACCCGCGGCACCAGCAAGGAGCACTTCATCCGCGCCACGCTGGAGTCGATGGCCTATCAGACCCGCGACGTGCTCGAGGCCATGCAGGCCGATGCCAAGCTGGAGCTGAAGGAACTGCGCGCAGACGGCGGCGCGATCACCAACGACTTCCTGGCCCAGTTCCAGGCCGACATCCTCGACACGGCGGTGGTCCGTCCCAAGGTGTCCGAAACCACCGCGCTCGGCGCGGCCTACCTGGCCGGACTGGCGACCGGCTTCTGGTCCAGCCGCGAGGAGATCGCCAACCAGTGGGCCATCGACGCGCGCTTCGAGCCGACCATGGCGGCGGCCGACCGCGAGCGCCGCTATGGCGGCTGGAAGAAGGCCGTGCAGGCGACGATGGCCTTCCGCCCGGACTGAGCCTCGGGCAGGAGCGCCGGCGGAGGGGCCGCCGGCGCCGGCCTCACCACTGCGCTACCAGGGTGGAGAACGGCCGCGTCAGCGCGACGCCCTGCGCATCGAACTCGCGCACGGCCTGGCCATCGACGGTGACGCTGCGGGGCCGCTGGCGGTTGGGCCAGTAGACCTTGAGCGCGCTGTCGGCCCTGAGCCCCTTGCCCAGCGTGATCGTCAGCCGCTGGCCCTCCTGCCGGGCCTGCATGGCCAGCGTGCCGTAGGCGGTGGGCAGGCCGTCGACCTTCAGGCCCGGGCCGGCGACCCAGGACGGCGGCGTGCCGGGCAGCAGCGACAGCGCGCGGTCGCCTTCGAACATCAGCATGCCGAACACGCTGCGCGCGTACTCGGCGCCGATCCAGGTATGCGGCATGTCGCCCAGATAGATGGCGTGGCGCTTGTCCGAGTACACGACCTCGGCCAGTTCCTGCCACGCCGTTGGCCGGCGGTCGCGCACCACGTGCTCGAGCATGAACTGCGCATCGGCCGGCCGGTCCAGGTGGACAAAGGTCAGCACGTTGCGCATCTCGTAAGGGGTGTAGGCGTAGAGCGCATCGGGTGCGTCGCGCTGACGCACCTGCTCCAGGTAGGCATCGAAGGTACGTCCCAGCGCGTCGGCCGGCAGCACGTCCTGCGCGCCGGTGGGATCGAGCGCGATCGACACGCTGGTCGGGTCGGAGCCGCCCTGGTCGGCATCGGCGGGAATCGTGTCGATGCCCTTCCAGCGCATGGTGGCGCGGATCGAGGCGGCCAGCGCATCGCGCAGCAGCGTGTACTGCGCGCGCGCCCACTGCGCCGTGGCGGTGTCGCCCCATTGCTCGGCCAGCCAGGCGCCGTCGTGCCAGCCGCGCAGCGCCCAGTAGTCGTCCCAGTAGCTGTGGGTGGGCACCGAATAGCCCTCGTGGCTGATCGACGGCGCGAGGATGCCGGCGAAGCGCTCCGGCGCCGGACGATCGGCCTGATAGCCCGGCACCAGCGTGCGCTCGCGCAGCGCCTGCAGGAACTGCAGCGCGCGCTTCACCTGCGGCTGGTATTCGCGCACGGTCTGCGCGCCGCCGTCCAAGCGCGCGACCTCGGCCACCAGCCACAGGTACTGGCCCTGGGCGTCGTACTCCAGGTCCGAGCCGAAGCCGGTGTTGACGCTGCCGTCGTCGTTGAGGATCGGCGAGACCAGGCCGTTGTCGTGCACCGCGTGGGTGCTGTACCAGCGCAGGTAGTCGCGCGCGGTGTCGGCCATGCCCATGCGCAGCAGCACCGCGGCGGTGGCCGAGCCATCGCGGATGAAGGAGCGGTTGTAGTTGCGCGGGCCCGGCTGCATCGCCGGGCCGCTCTGGTTGAGCAGCATGTACGCGGCCTGCGCGCGCAGCATGTCCACCAGCGACGGATCGGGCAGGGACAGGCCGATCCGGCCCAGCCGCTGCTGCCACTGCGCGGCCTGCGCATCGGCCAGGGCGTCGAAGCGGGCGCCGGCATCGCCGTCGCCCAGCAGGTCCTGCACGTCCAGCGCCGGCGCGGCCGGCCAGTGCGCGGCCTCGACCGCCTTGGCGTCGATCACCTCGTCGCCCAGCGCGAAGGCCAGCACGATGTCGCGCTGCGCGCCCGGCGCCAGGTGCACGCGCCAGCCGAGCAGGCCGGCGGCCAGCCCCTGCGGGTCGCTGGCCTGCTGCGCCTGCGGCGCAGTGCCGGCCGCGGCGAAGCGGGTGATCTCGTCTTCGCCATGGGCGCCGAACGCGGCCACACCGTGCAGGTCGGGCGCGCTCGCGCTCTGGAACAGCAGCCGTCCGTTGACGCGCACGCCGGCGCCGCCCCGGGCGGTCTCGACGGCGATATCGCGGATCGGCGACAGGCCGCCGTTCTGCCAGGGCGGGCTGACCTGCAGCGGCCGGGTCAGCAGCGAGAGCGTGCCGTCCACCGCGGTGGCCCCGGTATTGCGCAGGCGATGGCGCACCAGCACCACCGGCACCCCGCCGTGCTCCAGGGCGATGGCCTGGCTGGTGAGCTCCAGGCCGGGCTGGGCGGTCCACTGCACCTGCGGCATCGGCATCCAGCCCTCGCGCAGGGCGTGCCGGATCGGCGTGTCCACCGTGGCCGCGGCCGCCTTGCCGCCGGCGTCGCGCCAGACCGGCTGCACCAGCGGCGCGCCCTTGAACGCCTCCAGGTTGCCGTATTCGTCGAACACCGCCTTCTGCCGCCCGGCCGGCACGCCCACCACCGTCCAGTACACCTGCTTCATCTGCAGCGAGGACGGGAACAGCGCCGCCTCCGGCCCGGTGGCGGCCAGCTGGTAGCGCTTCATCGGCGTCATCACCGCCTTGGGGCCGAGCACGCGCAGACGGGTCACGCTGGGCGCGGTGCCGGCGCGGGCGAGCAGGCGCAGCGCGCTGACCGTGCGCGGCGCATCGCCGGCCAGGTAGGAGGACGCACCGAAGGCGTGCGGCTCCTGCGCCAGCGGCGTCCAGCGGCCCGAGGCATCGCGGCCTTCAAGCGCCACGCTGGCCGGGGTCGTGCCCCAGTCGACCTGCAGCCCGGCCACCTCCTGCGGCTGCGGGAAGCGCACCTCCAGCCCGTAGCCGCCCTGCTGACGGCCCAGCGCGCGGGCCGGACCGCGGCTCCACAGCGACGCCGGGTCGCCCGCGCCGGCCAGGCCGGCGATGCGCGGCGCCTGCGCCACGGTGAGCGGCTGGAATTCGAAGATGCCCACGCCCCAGTCCGCCGTGCGCGCCGGCGCGGCCAGGCGCAGGTAGCGCGTGCGCACCACCGGGAACAGCACGTACTCGGTGCGGCCCGGGCTGTCGGTGGTGGCGTAGATGGTGCGCCAGGCCTGGCCATCGTCCGAGGCCTGCAGCTGATAGGCGTTGGCGTGGCTGACGTCCCACTGGATGCGCACCCCGCCGAGGTCGGCGGCCGCGCCCAGGTCCAGCTGCAGCCAGTGGCCGGGCGAGAACGGCCCGCCCCAGCGCGTGGCCGGGTCGCCATCGAAGGCATGCGCCGAGGCCAGGGCCGGCGCCTCGGTGGCCGAGCTGCTGGCCTTCCACTGGCTGCGCGGCGGCGGCAGTCCGTCGGCGGCCATCGCCGGCAGGGCGATGCACAGCCAGCCCATCAGCACGCCCCGGCGCAGCGCCGTGCCCGTCCGCCCGCGCATCCCCATGATCGCACTCGCTGTAACCGTTCTCATGCGGCGATGCTGGCAGGGCCCGACGGACCTGGCGAGCGGCACCGCAACATCACACCGCCCTGGCCTTGCTGAATGCCGGGCGCATGCCGTGAAGGTGCGTAACGCAATGCCATCAATTCGGTGCGGACGCTTGCGCACAATGCCGCGCTTGATTTGCGCAATGGCGGGGACACTTGGCGGCAGTAGCACACATGGAATGGGACGAGTCGCGCCTGCGCGTCCCCGCGGCGCTCCTGAGCCTGGCGATCATGGCCCTCATCGCCCTGGTCCTGCTGCAGGCGCCGATGGCGCGACTGGCCCCGGCGCGCAGCCAGGAGCAGCGGCTGCGGCTGGAGTTCATCGCCCGGCCACAGGCCGCCGCGCCCGCACGCCCGGCCGCACCGGTCGCCGCGCCGCCGCGCGCCGCCGCCGAGGCGACGCCGGCCGCGCCTTCACGCCCACCGCCGCCGGTCGCCGCCCACCAGCGCCCGCCGGCCACCATTCCGCCGCCGCTGGCTACGCCTCGGGTCACCGCGCCGGCCGATCAGGGCGAGGTCGCCCGTGCGGTGTACGACCGCGACGGGCGGGCCAAGCTGCCCCCCGGCGTCGCCGCCGAGCCGGGCCCGCCGCAGGGCAGCCCGCCGGGCCTGGCCAACGCCCGCGACGCGGCCAAGACCAAGGCGCTGATGGAGCGCCCCAATCCGGTGCAGTACAACGAAACGCGGTTCGAGAAGGACTGGGTGTCCAAGGGCACGCTGGGCGATGTCGCCGCGCAGAAGGTCAACCGCGCCATCGCCGACATGTTCAAGAGCGGGCGCAGCTCGCCCACCGCCCGGCCGCCGCCGGACACGCGCTTCAATCCTGCCCTGGCGCAGAACCGCGACGACCTCGGCAGCGAGGCCACCGGCGATGCCTACAAGGCCGCGCCGATCGCGTTCGAGAAGGCGCCGCAGCCCACCGGGGAGGCGACCAAGGCCATCCGCGCCCAGCTCGACGCCCTGCAGGGCCGCGCGCTGATGTGTCACGACCCGCGCAAGGACAAGTGGCTGGCCGACGTGCGCAGCAACCTGCAGGCGCTGGAACGCAGCGAGAACGCGCTGGCCCACGGCGCCGACCCGGCCCGCGCCCAGTACCAGCTGCCGCAGGCCATCGACGCGGCCTACGACCTGTCGCGCCGCGCGCTGTGGTACGCCGACAAGCAGCTGTCGGGGTGTGGCAAGGCCGGCTGATCGCGGCGCGTGCGTTCGCGCAGGCGATCGGGTCATGCTTGCAGGCGGAGTCTCCGCCTCGAAGGATCGCCCATGCCCTCCTGGGATGCCACGCACTATCTGCTGGATGTCGCGCTCAAGCGCGAGAAGGATCCGCCGATGGACCGGTATCCCTTCAGCCTGCCCGGCATCCGCGGCCTGGCCGAGGAACGCCTGGTCTTCCACCCCGCGGTGACCTTCCTCGTCGGCGAGAACGGCAGCGGCAAGTCCACGCTGCTGGAGGCGATCGCGGTGGCGTGGGGCTTCAACGCCGAGGGCGGCAGCAGGAATTTCAACTTCAGCACGCTCGCCTCGCATTCGGCGTTGCACGACTACCTGCGCCTGGGGCGCAGCGGGAGGCGGGCCAGGGACGGCTTCTTCCTGCGCGCCGAGAGCTTCTACAACGTCGCCAGCAACATCGACACGCTGGGTGATGACGTCGTCAGGGCATACGGCGGGGAGTCGCTGCATGCCCAGTCCCATGGCGAGTCCTTCATGTCGCTGGTCGAGCATCGCTTCAGGGGCGACGGGCTCTATGTACTGGACGAGCCGGAGGCCGCGCTCTCGCCCACGCGGCAGATGGCCCTGCTGGCCCGCATCCATGCGCTGGTCCGGCGCAACGCGCAGTTCATCATCGCCACGCATTCGCCGATCCTGATGGCCTATCCGGATGCGCAGATCGTGCAGATCGGTCCGCAGAGCCTGCAGCGCGTCAGCTATCGCGAGACCGAGCATTACCTGGTCACGCGCGCGTTCCTGGAAAACCCCGAGCGCCAGCTGCACTACCTGCTCGGCGACGCCGAGGAGTCCTGAAGCCGCTCAGTGCCCCGCCTCGTTCTCCCGCGCCGCGGCGGCCGCGCGCGCCGCCTGCTGGGTCAGGTACAGCTCGATGAAGGTCATCGCCGGCACCGCCTTGCCGAACAGCCAGCCCTGGCCGTAGCCCACGCCCTGCGCGCGCAGGAAGTCGGCCTGCGCGGTCGTCTCGATGCCCTCGGCCACGCAGTCCAGGCCCAGCTCGCGGGCCATGTCGATGATGTGCCCGGTCACCGCCGAGGTGGCCGCGCCGGTGCCGATGGCATCGATGAAGGTCTTGTCGATCTTCAGCGCGTCCAGCGGCAGCCCTTGCAGGTATTGCAGGCTGGAGTAGCCGGTGCCGAAGTCGTCGATCGCCACGCGGTGGCCCGCCAGGCGCGCCTGCTCGATGGTGCGGCGGGCCGCGGCGATGTCCACGAAGCCGCGCTCGGTGGCTTCCAGCCAGAGCTGCCGCGGGGCGATGCCGCTGCCTTCCAGCGCCTGCGCCAGCACCGCCAGCAGCCGGCCACTGCGCATGTCCGCGGCGCTGAGGTTGAGGCTCACGTGCAGACACGGGTGGGCCGCCAGCAGCGGCCCGAGGTCGCACACGATCGCGGCCAGCACCTGGTCGGTGATCGCGTCGATCAGCCCGGTCTGCTCGGCCAGCGGGATGAACTGGTCAGGACGCACCAGGGTGCCGTCGGGCCGGCGCCAACGCACCAGCGCCTCGGCGCCGACGATGGCCGCGTCCGCCAGCCGCACGATCGGCTGGTAGTGCGCGACGAACTCCTGCCGCTGCACCGCGCGGGTCAGGGCGCCGGTGGGCGAGAGCCTGCGCTTGAAGCCCAGGATCACCATCGCCACGGCCACCGCGGCGATGAGCAGGCCGATCGGCAGCAGCATGCTCTGCTGGCGCGGCAGCCCGGCGGCGGCGCGTGACATGGGCGCGCTGACCACCACCATCCAGCCATCGCGCCGCTTCACCGAGAACAGATGCGCCGCGTCGCTTCCGTTGTCCCGGCGCTGGCGCATGGCGCGCGACAGCGCCTCATCGCTGAGGTTGCGCTCGCTCAGCACCACGCCCTGGGCATTGCGCACCAGCAGGCCGATATCCGGCTCCAGCACCAGATCGGAGAAGCGCGCCGGGTCGATCAGGACGTTGTAGTTGTGCTGATGCAGGACCAGCATCTGCCGCCCGCCGCTGATCTGCGGCAGCACGCGCGCGTAAAGGCGCAGCCCGTCCGGGCCGACCGCATCGGCGGGCAGGTCGTCGGGCACGCGCACCTTGGTCGGCCCCCACGACGTGCAGCGCAGCAGACCGCCCTGGAAGAAGCCGACTTCCTTGACCGCGGCCGAGTCCATCGCCGCCCGCCGCATCTGCGCGATATGCGCATCCGAACATGGCACCAGGCGGCTGCGCTGCATGGTGTGCAGCACCTGTGTCGCCTCGTCCATCGTGCTCTGCGCGCGCTCCAGCGCCAGCGCGGCGAACTGGTCAAGACGCTGCTGTTCGTTGCGCACGGCCAGATGCCAGGACATCGCCAGGGTGGCGATGATCGGCACGGCGATGCCCAACAGCGCCAGTCCCGTCGCCGCGACGATGATCCTCGCCCGCCCCATCGCCCCGTGCGCTCCATGTACCGTGTTCATTCCCCGGAGCGAACTCTAACCGCTCGGTTCGCTCGTACGCCGGACCTCGCGCACGCTTCCGATCAGCCGTGGCCAATTCGTGCAGATTCGCGAACGGCCGCGATGGCGGCACGTGCCATTGCGCGGAGGGAACCGACGCGGCGGACGCCTTGCGCCGCGCTGTCGGACGCCGGCGCGCGATCCTTAAAACCGGCGTCTGCGCGCTTCATGTCGGCCGCTGCCACGCACCGACACGTGGCGGCCACGCGCGCTAGCCGCGCCGTCGCGGGCCGTACCAGAACGCCAGCCGGTCGCGGCTGTGCAGGAGCCCGCGGCCATGGCGCGCCAGGGCCAGCGCCAGGCGCAGGTGTTCCCACGCGCTGAAGGTCTGCAGCTTGCGCGCAGAGGTCCACACCGTCTGGCGCAGCAGCACGAAGCGGCCCTGCCCGGCCAGCGCGCGGCTCATGGCCACGTCCTCACCGGCGAACAAACGCAGGTCGAAGCCGCCGCTGGCCTCGAAGGCCGCGCGCGTGCAGAACAGGAAGCAGCCCGGCGCGATCCGCGCCCAGCGCAGCAGCGTGCCGAAGACCGCTTCGCCCAGACGCGCATGCCAGGCCACGGGGCGCTGCAGGCGCACCCGCGCGCCCCCGCCGACGGCGCCGCCATCGAGCGCCGCCAGCGCCGCGCGCAGCGCCTCGGCGTCGACGTGCGTGTCGGCATCGATGAAGCACAGCCGATCGCCGCGAGCGGCGGCCGCGCCGGCGTTGCGCGCCGCGGCGATGTGACGCGCCTGGATCGACAGCACGCGCACGCCGGCCGCCAGCGCCAGTGCGGCGGTCGCATCGGTGGAACCATCGTCGACCACCACGATCTCCGCCGCCACGCCGCACGCGGCGATCGCGCGCTGCAGACAGGCCAGCGTGCCCGGCAGCAGTGCGGCTTCGTCGTGGGCGGGCAGGATGCAGGACAGCATGGCCCATGCTGTCACGCGCGGATGTCAGAAGGAGGTGACCGCATCGGGCGCGTCAGGGCGCCGCCGCGGTATGGCCGTTGGCCTCCGCTTGGCGTGTCCGTGCCGTGCGCCATCGCGCGCAACGGACCGCCCAAACGAAGGTGCCCGGCTTGTCGCCGGGCACTTGTGACGCAGGTTCAGTCGTTGCCGAGCGCGACCAGCTCGCGCGCCAGGTCGGCGTGGCGGTGCTGTCGACCCATCTCGCGCATGATGCGGATGTCCTCGTGGCGCAGCGGTCGGCGCGCGATCACGCGCTGCTTGTAGGCCAGCACCTCGGGATAGGTGCGCGCCAGTTCCAGCGCCTCCTGCACCTGCTCGACCGAATCGCTTTCGTTGCTCACCGGCTCGCGGCTGGAGAACGCGTTGACCCAGCGCGACAGACCCGCCTTCTGGTCGAAGACTTGCGCGATCAGCCAAAGCACAAACAGCATCGCGACCCAGATCAGCAGCACCAGGATGATCTTGGGAAAGCTGGGGTTGTAGCTGTGTTCCCACAGGTTGTCGGCGATGATCGCCAGCGCGGTCAGCGACGCGCCCAGCCACACGATCACCGAACCGGCGAGCCACTGGCCCTTGGCGATGTCCAGCAGATGGATCTCGTGTTCGATGCCGCGGTCGGTCTTGCTCAGCCAGTGCGCGGCCTGTTCCTCCAGCGGCTTGCGGTGCAGCTCGTTGTCCGCCAGCAGCAGGTTCAGGCCCTTGAAGAGTTGGCTCATGGTTCGATCCTCGCCTTGAACAGATGGCCGGCCCGGCGCCGCCACCTTTGTGCGCAGCATAGGCCGGTGCGCCGCGAAGTTTCCGTGAGACGAAGGTAGAAGATGAACCGGGCAGCCAGCGCCGTGAATGTTGCGTTGCGACATTCTTCACGCATGCCTAAGCCGGGCCATCCGAAAGTCGAACCCGCCTCCACCCCCACGGATGCCCCCCATGGCCAGCGAACCGGGCCGCCGCGACGACGCGGCGTGCATCATCGTCAACATCGATCGAGAGCGCGATTTCTGGAAACGCCACTACAGCGAGCTGCCGTGCCGGCAGGCCGGACTGGGCTTCGAGGCGTGCTGGCCGCTGCTGATCCGGGCCTATCACGTCTACCTGCACCATCCAAACGCGGGGCGGGAAGTCGGCGCCGTGCTGTTCGCCAACTCGCCCGAGGCGATCGACCATGGCCTGGAGCCCAGCCTGGCCGGGCGGATCTTCGCCCGGGTGATGGATCGCATCCAGCGGGCGACCACGCGCCTGCAATATCCGATGCCCGCGCACGCCTGAGCCCGGCGTTGAGAAACCCGCGTTACGCCTCACAAGCGTCAAAATGCGATTTTATGAATGATCGCAATTCTGAACTGTGACGCCTGCAATGGTGTTCTCGCGGTTTAACGAGAATTTCATCGTCACTTCGACCTAACACTTACAAGTGGGCTGCAACCCTGTTGTTCGAGGCCATTCTTCCGAGCCAAGGACACGTCGCATGCACCCCCAGCAAGCAGAACACGGACGCGCCGTCCTGATCGATATCGACCGGGAACGCGATTACTGGCGCCAGCACTACGTCAACATGCCGCGCGCCTCGCAGCACCGCTCCTTCGAGCTGTACTGGCCGGCGCTGTCCAGCGCCTACGACGTCTATCTCAATCATCCGCATACCGACCAGGACACCGGTTCGGCGCTCTATGCCAATTCCCAGGCGGTGCGTTCGCGCGGCCTGAGCCTGGAAGAGGCGCGGGCGATCTACGCCGAGGTCTGGCAGCGCATCACGCGCTGAAGCCGGCCTGGTGGTGGACCTGGAGGAAGGCGCCCGCGGGGCGCCTTCTTCGTTTGCGCCTCCACGAAGGCCGTGCGCGGCCGCCGGTAGGATGGGCGCATGTCGCTGCTCCGCACGCTCATCGCCCCCGCCGCCGCGCCGGTGCGACGCTGGGTGCTCGGCGCCTTCCCGCGCGGCCAGTCGGGGATCGACTACGACCTGCCGCACGGCGATCCGGGGCTGTTCGGCCCGGACAGCGTGACCTGGCGCATCCATGGCGACTTCCCCGGGATGCTGGCCGGCGGGCTGGCCGCGCTGATGCTGCAGGCGCTGCACCCGCGCGCGCTGGCCGGGGTCTACGAGCATTCCAACTTCCGCCAGGACCTGGTCGGCCGCCTGCGCCGCACCACGGCCTTCGTGGCCGGCACCAGCTATGCCTCGACCGCCGAGGCGCAGCGGCTGATCGCCCGGGTGCGGGGGATCCATGCGCATGTGCGCGGCACGCTGGCCGACGGCACGCCCTACGCCGCCGACGATCCCGACCTGCTGACCTGGGTCCACGTCACCGAGGCGCACGGCTTCCTGCAGGGCTATCGGCGTTACTGCCGACCGGTGCCGCCGGAGATGGCGGATCGCTACTTCGACGAGGGCCGGCGCGTGGCGCAGGCGCTGGGCGCCCGCGAGGTGCCGGCCTCGCAGGCGCAGGTGGAGGCCTACTTCGCGGCGATGCGGCCGCAACTGCGCTTCGATGCGCGCTCGCGCGAGGTGATGGACGTGCTGGCACAGGTCCGCCTGCCGGTGCCGGTGGCCGGGCTGTCGCGGGCGGTGTTCCTCGGCGCGGGCGCGGCGCTGCTGCCGGACTGGGCACGGACGCTGCTCGAATTCGACACTGCCCGGCACGCACAGTCGGCGGCGGCGGCCGCCAGCCTGCGCGGCATGGCACCGCTGTTCCGCATCGCCCTGCCGGACGGCGCCTGCGCCCATGCCTGCGCGCGCATGGACGTGCCCGTGGCGGACATGCGGCGCTGGCCTGCGGGGGCCTGAGCCGGTCCTGTGGCGCGGGCTGTCGGCGGGCGGAGCCGCAGCGTATGCTTCGGGCGAGTCGCCGCGCGGGTTCGGGGGGCGCGGCTGGCCCCATGACCGTCCCGGGGTGGCAGGACCTCCGTCCAACAGCGGGTGCACATGGATCGTTCGGTTCCAGGCCCATCGCCGGTCAAGTCGGTCGTGCAGACCCGCACGGTGCTCGGGTTTGGCCTGCTGCTGGGCGCGGCGCTGGGGATCGGGCTGGGCTGGTGGGTGATCAGCGATCGCCAGAACCGTCTGCAGGCCGCCGAGCGCCAGAGCCAGGCCCTGGTCGTCGGCGTCGAACGCGCGATCGGCCTGGAGCTGCGCAACCTCGAGCGCGCCATGCGCGGCATCGCCGCCGATGCCACCGCGCTGCTGGCCTCCGCGCCGGACCGGGCGCCGGGGCTGATCGGGCAACTCATTGAGGGTGTGGCCTCGCGGCATCACGAGCTGGAAAGCGTCGTCATGGTCGATGCGCAGGGCCGCGCGCTGACGCCCGGCCGCGGCGATCCCAGCTTCCCGCAGTGGAAGGCCGGTGCGACCGCAGGCCCATCGGACCGCCTGCAGCTGGGGCCGCTGCAATGGCTGGAAGACGGCCGCCCGGTGCTGCCGCTGGCCCTGCCGATGACCGTCCAGGGCGAGGGCGGACCGCGCTGGTTGCTGGCGCGGCTGGATACCCGCGCACTGCAGGCCCTGATCGACGGCCTGGACTCCGGCCGCGACGGCGCACTCGGCGTGGTCGGCCCCAACGACCAACTGCTGGTGCGCAGCCTGGGCGGCAAGCCCTCGCGCGAGGGCATCGGCACGCGCATCGCCGTGCCGCAGCCTGGCGAGCTGGCGCCACAGGTCGCCGTCACCCAGCGCGTCAGCGAGGTGGACGGCCTGCGCCGGGTGGTGGCCGCGCGCGCGCTGCCCGGCTATCCGCTGCAGATCTGGGCGGGGCTCTCGACCGAGCAGGTGCTGCTGCCCTGGCATCGCTTCGTCGCCATCGCCTCGCTGCTCTACGTCCTGTACTGGGCGATGCTGGCGGTGCTGCTGCGGGTGGTGCGGCGCGCCGACCGCGACCAGCGCCACATGCTCGAACAGCTGCAGCGCAATTCCGAGCACCTGCACCTGGCCCAGCACACCGGCAAGGTGGGCGCCTGGGCGATGGAGCAGGGCGGGCGGCAGGTGGTCTGGGGCGCCGACGTCAGCCAGATGTTCGGCCTGGGCCAGGCCGAGCCGCCTTCGCTCTGGGCCTTCATCCGGCACGTGCACGTGCGCGACCGGCGCATGCTGGCGCGCCGCTTCGTCAGCGCCTGGCGCAGCCGCGGCGCCTTTTCCTGCGAGTTCCGCCTGGTCAGCCGGGACGGCGCGGAACGCTGGGCCGTGGCGCGCGGCGGCGTGGTCGCCGGTGCGGGTGGTCACCTGCGCATGACCGGCACGCTGGTGGACATCAGCGAACGCATGGAGGCGCAGTCGCGCCTGAGCGATGCCGAGCGCCAGTTCCGCCTGATCTTCGACCGCAACCCGCTGCCGTTCTGGGTGCACGACGCGCGCACCCGGCGCTTTCTCGAGGTCAACCGGGCGGCGACGCTGCAGTACGGCTTCGGCCGCGAGGAATTCCTGACCATGCACCTGTCGGACATCTGCCCGGCCGGGCTGCCCGGCGGCAGTGGCGTGGTGCAGGGGGTGGCCGCGGGATTCGAGGACGCGCACGTGTCGCAGCATCGGCGCAAGGACGGCTCGACCCTGCAGGCGCGCGTGTACGTCAGCGACATCCGCTTCGGCGGGCACGAGGCCAAGCTGGTGCTGTCCGAGGACATCTCCGAGCGCCTGGAGTACGAGAAGGAGCTGGCCTACCGCGCGCGTCACGACCAGACCACCGGCCTGATCAACGTGCAGACGCTCAGCGACCGCCTGGACCAGGGCCAGCATCCCGGCTATCAGGTGCTGTACCTGCAGCTGCGCGGGCTGCAGCCGATCCGCGACGCGCTGGGCCGGCAGACCGCCGACGACGTGCTGCGCACGCTGGCCGCGCGGCTGCAGCTGTGGGCCCAGCAGTTCGGCCTGGCCGCGCACCAGCCCGACGAGGACTTCGTGCTGGCGGTGCTGCATGCCGAGCGCCTGCAGGCCGCGATCGAGGCGGCGATCGAGGCGGTGCGCGAGCCGGTCGGCGACGGCGACGGCTCGATGCAGCGCCTGGAGGCGCGCTTCGGCCTGGCCGGCGACGAGGGCGGCGGCCTGCGCGCGGAGAACATCATCGACAACGCCGCGCTGGCCGCGCATGCGCTGGATTCCTCGGCGTTCGAGATCTCCCGCTACGACGGCGCGCTGGCGCGGCGCTACAGCGAACGCCTGCGCATGGCCGCGCGCCTGCGCACGGCGCTGGAGCACGGCGAGTTCGACCTGCATTTCCAGCCGATCGTGCGCACCGTCGACGGCAGCGTGGCCGCGCTGGAGGCGCTGGTGCGCTGGCCGCAGCGCGACGGCACCCAGATCGCGCCGGCCGATTTCATCCCGCTGTGCGAGGACATCGGCCTGATCGTGCCGCTGGGCAACTGGATCCTGCGCCGCGCCGCCCAGGCCCAGGCCTGGCTGCAGCGCCAGGGCTGCGACGACCTGCCGGTGGCGGTCAACGTGTCCACCCTGCAGGTGCTGCAGGCCGATCTGCCGTCCGAACTGGAACAGGCCTGCGCGCTGGCCGGCATCTCGCCGCACGCGCTGCACATGGAGCTGACCGAGAGCGTGATGATGCACCGCCCCGAGCAGGGCATGGCGGCGATGCAGCGCCTGCGCGATGCGGGCGTGTGCATCTCGCTGGATGACTTCGGCACCGGCTTCTCCTCGATGTCCTACCTGCGCCACCTGCCGCTGAGTTCGATCAAGCTCGACCGCACCTTCGTGCGCGACGTCGACCGCGATCCGCGCAACGCCAGCATCTGCAAGTCCCTGCTGATGCTCGGCCACAGCCTGGGGCTGGAGATGATCGCCGAGGGCGTGGAGCGGCCCGAGGAACTGGAATGGCTGCGGCGCCACGGCTGCGAGCAGGTGCAGGGTTTCCTGCTGGGCCGCGCGCAGCCGCTGGAGCTGGCCCTGCAGCGCGTGCAGGGCGTCGCGCTGGGCTGATCGCCTGCGAAGGGCGCGCGATCAGCGCGACAGCTGCGGATCGGCGGGTGTCTGGACGGGCGTGGCCAGCTGATGCTGCTCGTGCAGCTGGCGCAGGCGTTCGCGCGATTGCGCGGCGGGGATCGCCACGGCCTGCTCGGTGCGCATGTGCGCCCGCAGCTGGGCCGGATCGCCCAGCGCGCCCTGGACGACGAAGACCAGCTCGCCCTGGCCGACCTGCGCATTGCGCTCGGACAGCACGACGTGATCGATGCGGCTCAGCCCCTGCTCGCTGGCCAGCACCGCCAGGCTGGCGCTCAGGCGCTCGCTGTTGGCGTCGAAGGGCCGGCCCAGGTCGGCTTCCAGGCGCCGCACGCCGGCTTCGGCCTGCTGGGACAGGACTTCCGGGCTGGCGGCGGGGGCGGGATGCGGCGTGTTCATGGCGGGCGCCTCGGGGGAAACGGACGGCGGGCATGCTAGGTCCTGTGCGCCGCATGCGTCGAGGCGGGCACGCTGGGCGTGTTCAGTTGCCACTGCGCTTGCGTCTCACGGATTGAGACCCGCCTGCGGCAGGCTGGCTGGCGTGAACGTCACCGAGAAACTCGCGATCCTGGCCGATGCGGCCAAATACGACGCCTCCTGCGCCTCCTCGGGCGCGGACAAGCGCCATTCGCTGGGCACCGGTGGCATTGGCAGCACCGAGGGCATGGGCATCTGCCACTCCTACACGCCCGACGGGCGCTGCGTGTCGCTGCTGAAGATCCTGCTGACCAACTTCTGCGTCTTCGACTGCGCCTACTGCGTCAACCGCGTCACCAGCAACGTGCGCCGGGCGCGCTTCACGCCGGACGAGGTGGTGCGGCTGACGCTGGATTTCTACAAGCGCAACTACATCGAGGGGCTGTTCCTCTCCAGCGGCATCATCCGCAACAGCGACTACACGATGGAGCAGCTGGTGGAGGTGGCGCGCAGCCTGCGCCAGGACCACAAGTTCGCCGGCTACATCCACCTGAAGACCATCCCCGACGCCGCGCCGGAG
Source organism: Pseudoxanthomonas winnipegensis (assembly GCF_030322905.1). Taxonomy (NCBI): domain Bacteria; kingdom Pseudomonadati; phylum Pseudomonadota; class Gammaproteobacteria; order Lysobacterales; family Lysobacteraceae; genus Pseudoxanthomonas; species Pseudoxanthomonas winnipegensis. The sequence goes on from NZ_CP095475.1 coordinate 549,899, forward strand.
CTGCTGGCCGCAGCCGGGCGCTACGCGGACCGGCTCAGCATCAATGTCGAGCTGCCTACCGAAGGCGGCCTGGCGCAGCTGGCGCCCGAGAAGAAGCCCGGCGGCATCCGGGCCGCCATGGGCGAGCTGCGCTGGCGGATCGAGGAGAACAAGGAGCAGCGCCGCGAGGAAAAGAAACTGCGCGCCAAGCCGCCGCGCTTCGCCCCGGCCGGACAGAGCACGCAGATGATCGTCGGCGCCGATGGCGCGGACGATCGCGCCATCCTGCAGACCAGCACCAACCTCTACGGCAACTACCGGCTGCGGCGCGTGTACTACTCGGCCTTCAGCCCGATCCCCGATGCGTCCAGCAAGCTGCCGCTGCAGCCGCCGCCGCTGCAGCGCGAGCACCGGCTGTACCAGGCCGACTGGCTGCTGCGCTTCTACGACTTCTCGGTGGACGAGATCGCGCCGACCGACGCCGCCAGCGGCATGCTCGACCTGGACATCGATCCCAAGCTGGCCTGGGCCCTGCGCCACCCCGAGCGCTTCCCGGTGGACGTGAACACCGCGCCGCGCGAACTGCTGCTGCGCGTGCCCGGCCTGGGCACGCGCAATGTCGAGCGGATCATCGCCTCGCGGCGCTTCCGCCGGCTGCGGGTGGAGGACCTGACCCGGCTGCGCCTGCCGATGAAGAAGCTGCTGCCCTTCGTGCAGGTGCTGGACCACCATCCGCGCGCGGCGCTGGACGACACGGCGAAGCTGCGCGGCATGCTGGCGCCGAAGCCGCGGCAGATGGGGCTGTTTTGAGGGCCTGCGCTGGAGTGCTGCGTCAGTGAGCGCGCTTTGCCCATCCGCCTCGAGCCTGCCGCGTGCTTCCCCTTGGCTCGGTCCGCCATCGAGAGCGGACTCGCCACCTCAGGTCATCCCTGCCAGCGCTCCGCAGCGCTTGACCGGATCGGGGCGCCGCAACAAATGGATCAGGATTTCTTTCGATCCGAAGTCCTTCGACTCGACGCGCGCGGCCACGGCCCGCCGGACCGCTGCCCCTCCGAAGCCGGAGCGCACGGGCCCCGCCATCCCGCAATCGGGAGATCTACCGACGCTGATGCATTTGCATTCGCGCGCGGATCCATTCGCCCAGATCAGCGTGTGCGCGAGACATCTCTCGCGCCAAGCACGCGCCTTGCCCCAAGGCAGCAGAAGTGCTGCTCAGCGGATAGGCTGAGATGTTCAGCGCACGCGTAGAGCCGGCGTGGAGCCTCGAGGCCTGGCGCATAGCGGCCCGAGCGGCTTGGTGCGCGAACGTGGCCCCGGACCAGGTGGATTGGGAAGGCGGCGCTCAGGGCGGCCTGCTGGCCACGCCCGAAGTGACCACCCTGCCGGCCCAGCGCGAAGCGCCGCGGGTCTCCTCTGACTTCCTGGCGCTGGCCGGCGCCGTGCTCTGCCACCGCGATCCGCATCGGCATGGCCTGCTGTACCGCCTGCTGTGGCGGATGGGGCAGGGCGAGCGCGGCCTGCTCGCGCATGCGACCGACGCGGACGTGCACCGCGCCGGCGTGCTGGCCAAGGCGGTGCGGCGCGACAGCCACAAGATGAAGGCCTTCGTGCGCTTCCGCGAAGTGCCCGGCGAGGCCAACGCCTTCGTGGCCTGGTTCGAGCCCGAGCACCACATCGTCGACCGCGTCGCGCCGTTCTTCGCGCGGCGCTTCGCCGGCATGCGCTGGGCGATCCTCACCCCTTACTGCAGCGCGCACTGGGACGGCGATGCCCTGGCCTTCGGCCCCGGCGGCGTGCGCGCCGATGCCCCGGCCGACGATGCGCGCGAGGCGCTGTGGCGCACCTACTACGCCAACATCTTCAACCCCGCACGGCTCAACCCGACCATGATGCGTTCGGAGATGCCGCAGAAGTACTGGAAGCATCTGCCCGAGGCCGCGCTGCTGCCCGAGCTGCTGCAGTCGGCCGGCACGCGCGTGCGCGAGATGGCCGAGCGCATGCCCGAGGCGCCGCGCCGCCGCATTCCCGAGGCCGCGCCCGAACCCGTCCTGCGTGCCGACGACTCGCTCGATGCGGTGCGCGCCGCCGCCGCCGCGTGCCGCCGCTGCGAACTGTGGCAGCCGGCCACGCGCACCGTGTTCGGCGAGGGTCCGCCCGATGCGCGCATCGTGCTGGTCGGCGAGCAGCCGGGCGACGAAGAAGACCTCAGCGGCCGGCCCTTCGTCGGCCCGGCCGGCAAGCTGCTCGATCGCGTCCTGGCCGAGCTGGGCATCGACCGCGGCGCGCTGTACCTGACCAATGCGGTCAAGCATTTCCGCTTCGAACAGCGCGGCAAGCGCCGCCTGCACCGCAACCCGACCTCATCGCAGGTGGCCGCCTGCCGCCCCTGGCTGCAGCAGGAGCTCGCACGCCTGGATCCACAGGCGATCGTCTGCCTGGGCGCGAACGCCGCGCGCGCGGTCCTGGGGGGCGACTTCCAGCTGATGGCCGAGCGCGGCCAGTGGCGGGTGATGGCCGACGGCGCGCGTGCGCTGGCCACCGTGCATCCGTCCTGGGTGCTGCGTCAGCCCGATGCCGACGCACGCGCGCAGGCGATGGAAGTGCTGCGCGGCGACCTGGCCCTGCTTCGCCCGCTGCTGCAAGCCGCGTAAGCGCTGGCGCGGCGTTAGGCGGTCGGAGCGTCGCCGTGGATGTGCTGCCAGACCTCGGCGATGATCCGTTCGGCCTGGGCGCGGCCGAGCTGTTCGTGCGCGGGCAGCAGCGCGTAGCGCCGGTGGATGTCCGGCCACAGCGCGTGCAGGCGCTCGTGCGGGTGCAGCAGATAGCTGTCGTAGGCGAACTTCAGCGTCGGCTCGGCCTGGGCGAAGCCGCCGCGCCCGGTCTGCTGGTAGTGCTCGCGCCACCAGCGCAGTTCGTGCTGGATATCCACCACGATGGCGCGCGCGCCCGGCTCGGTCGATGGCGTAGAGACGGACATGCAGCCCTCCTTTGGCGTCGATGTCGGACGACATCGCACTTTAGGAGCGGCGGCGGTGAAGCAGCCGTCAAGCGCGCGCCAGCTCCAGCGCGCCAGGCGCGGCGCCCACCTGCTCGCGCACCCGGTTCATGTCGCGCACCGGGCGCAGCTCGATGCAGCCGTAGGCGGCCCAGGGGAACTTCCGCGCGATCGCCTCGGCCGCCGCCATGTCCGGCGCCTCGATCAGGTTGAAGCCGGCCAGCAGCTCCTTGGTCTCGGCGAAGGGGCCGTCGGTCACGCGCGTCTGGCCACCGCGCACGCGCAGCGAACGCGCGGTCTGTGCGCCCTCCAGTTGCTGCGAGGCCAGCAGCACGCCCTGCCGCTGCAGCGCGTCGGCGTGTTCGAAGCAGCCGCGCATCAGGCGGTCGAACTCGGTCTGCGGCAGGGCCTGCATCAGCGCGGGATCGACGTGGATCAGCATGAGGAACTGCATGTCAGGCTCCTGGACGAGGGCGTGCGCGCATGATGCCGCAGGCGCGCCGGTCGCGCCCGCAGCGCTGGCCTGGCGGTAATCGCGAATTCTCTTCGCGCCGCGATGTCGATCCGGCACGCGCTGGTGCGTCGTTCCATCACAGCGCGGGCCTTGCGGCCTGCGCATCCACCGAGAGGAGCGATGCGATGAAAGTGATGGTGATCGTCAAGGCCGATGAGGATTCGGAGGCCGGGGTCATGCCCTCCACCGAGCTGCTCGCCGCCATGGGCCGCTACAACGAGGAGCTGGTCAACGCCGGGATCATGCTGGCCGGCGAGGGCCTGCATCCTTCCAGTCGCGGCGCGCGGGTGCGCTTCGACGGCAAGACACGCGAGGTGACCGACGGCCCGTTCGCGGCCAGTGGCGAGCTGATCTCCGGCTTCTGGCTGTGGCAGGTGCGCTCGCTGGACGAGGCCATCGAGTGGCTCAAGCGTGCGCCGTTCGACGGCGGGGCCGAGGTCGAGGTGCGCCCGCTGTTCGAGATGGAGGACTTCGGCCAGGCCATGACGCCGGAACTGCGCGAGCAGGAAGCCCGGCTGCGCGAACGCACCGCCGGACAGTCCTGATTCCCCCTCCCAAGGAGCAAGCCCATGAACGTAGCCCCGTACCTGTTCTTCAACGGCAACTGCCGCGAGGCGATGCGCTTTTACGCCCAGACCCTGGGTGGCGCGGTGGTGGCGATGGCCACCGTCGGCGAGGCGCCGCCGGACGCCAGGATGCCCGGCATGCCCGACGAGGCGGTGATGCACGCGATGGTGATCGCCGGCGGCGTCACGCTGATGGCTTCCGACGCCTGCCCGCCGCAGGACTACACGCCGCCGCACGGCATGACCGTGAGCCTACAGCTGGACGATGTGGCCCAGGCCGAACGCCTGTACGCGGCCCTGGCCGAAGGCGCGCAGATCCAGCTGCCGCTGGGGCCGACCTTCTGGTCGCCGGGCTTTGCCATGCTCACCGACCGCTTCGGCACGCCGTGGATGCTCAACGTGGTCGTCCCTGCACCGGGCTGTGAGGTCTGAGCCCGGTTCCAACCCGATACGTCCCAGTCCAATGCGAAGGAGACCGACATGGCCTATGTCGATGGTTTCGTGATCCCCGTTCCCACCGCCAGGCTGGCCGCCTACCGCGCGATGGCGCGGATGGGCAGCAAGGTCTGGATGGACCATGGCGCGCTGCAGTACGTCGAATGCATCGCCGACGACGTCAAACCCGGCAAGCACACCTCGTTCCCGCAGGCGGTCAGGCTCAAGCCGGACGAGGTCGTGGTGTTCGCCTACATCGTGTTCAGGTCGCGCGCCCACCGCGATCAGGTCAACAAGCGCGCGATGGACGATCCACGCCTCAAGCGGTGGGGTCCGGAGAATCTGCCCTTCGACGGCAAGCGCATGTTCTGGGGCGGCTTCAAGACGCTCGTGCAGCGCTAGGCGCGTGGCGGCGTCGCGAGCATGGCCGGGACGCGTAGGGGAGCGCCGCGGCGCGTCCCCGCATCGATGCGCGCGGCGTCGCGCCAGGTCGGCGCATGCACCGCGCCAGCGCGGTTGCGCACGCCGCCGGCCGGTGGTCTGATCGCCGACCATGGCCGCCGACCTCCACCGCACCATCGACACGCTGTGGCGCATGGAAGCCCCCAAGGTGCTGGCGGTGCTGACGCGCATGCTGCGCGACATCGACCAGGCCGAGGAACTGGCGCAGGACGCGCTGGTTGCCGCGCTCGAGCACTGGCCGCGCGAAGGCCTGCCGGACAACCCGGCGGCCTGGTGGATGGCCACCGCCAAGCGCCGCGCCATCGACCGTCTGCGCCAGCGGCAGCTGCACCAGCGCAAGCACGCCGACATCGCCTTCGAACTGGAGGGCCAGGTCGTGGCGGGGCCTGACAGCACCGCGCAGCTGGACGACGCCATCGGCGACGACCTGCTGCGGCTGATGTTCATCGCCTGCCATCCGGTGCTGCCGGCCGACTCGCGCGTGGTGTTGACCCTGCGCCTGCTGGGCGGGCTGAGCACCGCCGAGATCGCGCGCGCCTTCCTGCAGCCCGAGCCGACGGTGGCCCAGCGCATCGTGCGCGCCAAGCGCACGCTGGCCGCGCAGCAGGTGGCCTTCGAAGCGCCGGCGCGCGAAGACCTGCCCGAGCGTGTGGACGCGGTGCTGGACGTGCTCTATCTGATTTTCAACGAGGGCTATTCGGCCAGTGCGGGAGAGGACTGGATGCGGCCGGCGCTGTGCACCGAGGCGCTGCGCCTGGGGCGCGTGCTGGCCGGGCTGATGCCGCGCGCGCCGGAGGTCTTCGGCCTGCTGGCGCTGATGGAACTGCAGGCCTCGCGCACCGCCGCGCGCGCCTTGGCGGACGGCACGCCGGTGCTGCTGGAGGCGCAGGACCGCGCGCGCTGGGACCGGCTGCAGATCGCGCGCGGGCTGCAGGCGCTGGAGCGCGCGGTGCGGCTGGGCGGCGCCGACGCGCCGTACACGCTGCAGGCGGCGATCGCGGCCTGCCATGCGCGCGCGCTGCGCAGCCAGGACACCGACTGGCCGCGCATCGCCGCGCTGTATGCGCGCCTGGCGCAGGTCGCGCCGTCGCCGGTGATCGAGCTCAATCGCGCCGTCGCCCTGGGCCGCGCCGCCGGTGCGCAGGCCGGCCTGGCGCTGGCCGACACGCTCATCCACGAGGCCGCGCTGCGCGAATACCCGGCGCTGCCGGCGGTGCGCGGCGATCTGCTCGAACGGCTCGGCCGCCTCGACGAAGCGCGCGCCTGCTTCGAACAGGCCGCCGCACTGACCCGCAACGCGCGCGAGGCCGAGCAGATGCGCGCCCGCGCCGCGGCCTGTGCGTCTTCGGCCTGAGCGTGCGGCCGTTGCGGCCGCGGTGGATCGATCACGGCGCGGCGCAGGATCCAACAGCGGGTGCGTGCGGAGCGTCGGGATTCGCTGAAGCGGCTCTGGCGTCGCGCTCAGTCTGCTTCGACCAGCGGCGGCAGCCGCCGCGGCACGGGGGTGGATTTCACGATCGCGGTACTGGTTTCCGCGCGCTCGGTGACCTTGGCCAGGATGCCGTCCAGATGCTGGATCGTGCGCAGGTAGAGCCGGCAGATGAAGCAGTCATCGCCGGTCACCTTGTCGCATTCGACGAACTCGGGAATGCGCTGCAGCAGCTCCTCCACCAGGTGCAGCTGACCCGGTAGCGGCTTGACCCGCACGATCGCCTGCAAGGTGTAGCCCAGCGCGCGCGGATCGAGTTCGACCGCGAACCCGGCGATCACGCCCTGGTGCTGCAGCCGGCGTACCCGCTCGGCGGTGGCCGGCGCCGACAGGCCGATCTGACGGGCCAGTTCGCTGTTCGGCATGCGCGCGTCCTGGGCCAGCGCCGCGAGGATCGCGCGGTCGATGGCGTCCAGCGTGGCGACGCTGGGGGTTGGAAGGTGCTTTGCCATAAATGCCTTTCTTCCGAAAGAGGAATCAAGTTTCGGCGTAATTTTTAGCATGTATTCGAGCTGCCCGGGTTCCTAGAATTTCAGCCGTTCGCAACGCTTGATAGGGACTCCCGGCAATGGCCTCCAACGAAATTCGCCGTGGCGCGGCCGAGATGGTCGTGGCCATGCTCATGTCCGGCACGATCGGCTGGCTGGTCGTGTCCTCGCAGCAGTCGCCGACCAATGTGGTGTTCTTCCGCTGCCTGTTCGGCGCGGCCACCCTGATCATCGTCTGCGCCGCGCTGGGGCTGTTGCGGCGCAAGGCGTTCTCGCCGCGGATGCTGGCGCTGGTCCTGTTCGGCGGGCTGGCGATCGTGGGCAACTGGCTGCTGCTGTTCGCGGCCTACGGGCGCGCCTCGATCTCGATGGCCACCGCGGTCTACAACACGCAGCCCTTCATGCTGGTCGGCCTCGGCGCGATCGTGTTCCGCGAGCGCATCAGCGCCTCGACCCTGGCGTGGCTGGCGCTGGCGTTCGTCGGACTGGTGGGCGTGGTGCGCGTGCCGCCGGCCGTCCTCGCGGTGCCGGGCGAGTATCTGCACGGGATCGCGCTGGCGCTCGGTGCCGCGTTCCTCTACGCGGTGTCGTCGATCGTCACCAAGCATCTGAAAGGCACGCCGCCGCACTTGCTCGCGCTGCTTCAGCTGGGCGTCGGCATCGTCTTGCTGGCACCGTTCGCGCAGTTCGATGCCTTGCCTTCCAGCCCGCGCCAGTGGCTCGATCTGGTCGTGCTCGGGGTGGTGAATACCGGGGTGATGTACGTGCTGCTGTACGGCGCCATCCAGAAGCTGCCCGTCGCGATGACCGGCGCGCTGTCGTTCGTCTATCCGGTGGTGGCGATCGCGGTCGACCGGATCGCGTTCGGCCAGTCGCTGGCCTGGACGCAGGTGCTCGGGGCGCTGCTGATCCTGCTGGCGGCGGCCGGAGTGAACTTCGGCTGGCGCCTGCTGCCGCGGCGGCGCAGCGCGCAACTGGTCCCAGGCGAGCCCGGGGCCAGCGAACGCTAGCCAGCGCTCGCCACGACGAGGAGGTAACGCCGTCGCGTTCAAGCGCACACGCGTCGACCCGCTGCCGCGCGCCCTTGATGGCACCCGCGTCGAACGCAAGAGGCCCCTCGCCAACCTGATGCACGGACACAGCGTCGCGCCGGCCTGCATTGCCCGATCACGAGGCTTGCCGCAGGCTACGCCGCCGCCCGCACGCGCGGCGCGTCGTTCCATCCATGCAACACAGGAGCCACCATGACCTCGGCCATCTCGGTTAAGGGGCTGACCAAGACCTATGACGGCGGCTTCCAGGCGCTGAAGGGCGTCGATCTGGAGATCCGCAAGGGCGAGATCTTCGCGCTGCTCGGTCCCAACGGCGCCGGCAAGACCACGCTGATCAGCATCCTGTGCGGCATCGTCCGTCCGGGCGAGGGCACCGTGCAGATCGAGGGCCACGAGGTGGTGCGCGACTACCGCACCGTGCGCAAGCTGGTCGGGCTGGTGCCGCAGGAACTGGCGACCGAGGCCTTCGAGACGGTCTGGGCCGCGGTGCGCTTCTCGCGCGGGCTGTTCGGCAAGCCGGCCGATCCGGCGCTGCTGGAGCGCGTGCTGCGCGATCTGTCGCTGTGGGACAAGCGCGATGCCAAGATCATGGCGCTGTCCGGCGGCATGAAGCGCCGCGTGCTGATCGCCAAGGCCCTGGCGCACGAGCCGCGCGTGCTGTTCCTCGACGAGCCCACCGCCGGCGTGGACGTCGAGCTTCGCCACGACATGTGGGAACTGGTGCGCGCCCTGCGCGATCGCGGCACCACCGTGGTGCTGACCACGCATTACATCGAGGAGGCCGAGGAGATGGCCGACCGCATCGGCGTGATTACCGGCGGCCGGCTGGTGCTGGTGGAGGACAAGGCCACGCTGATGCACAAGCTCGGCAAGAAGCAGCTGGCCCTGACCCTGCAGCAGCCGCTGGAGGCCGTGCCGGCCGCCCTGGCCGACCTGCCGCTGGAGCTGCAGGCCGGCGGCACCCAGCTGGTCTACACCTTCGACGTGCAGGCCGAGGAGACCGGCATCGCCGCGCTGCTCAAGCGCCTGGGCGAGCAGGGCATCGACTTCAAGGACCTGCATTCCTCGCAGTCCTCGCTGGAGGAGATCTTCGTCAACCTGGTGCGGGAGGCGCGCGCATGAATCTGGGCCTGAACTGGCATGCGGTGCTGGCGATCTACCGCTTCGAGATGGCGCGCACCTTCCGCACCATCACCCAGTCGATCGCCTCGCCGGTGCTGTCGACCTCGCTGTACTTCGTGGTGTTCGGCGCGGCGATCGGCTCGCGCATGGGGTCGGTGGAAGGCGTGAGCTACGGCGCCTTCATCATCCCCGGCCTGATCATGCTCTCGCTGCTCAACGAGAGCATCTCCAACGCCTCCTTCGGCATCTACATGCCCAAGTGGTCCGGGACGATCTACGAACTGCTCTCCGCGCCGGTCTCGTTCGTGGAGGTGGTGCTGGGCTACGTGGGCGCGGCGGCGAGCAAGTCGCTGATGCTGGGTCTGCTGATCCTGGTGACCGCGCGGCTGTTCGTGCCCTACGAGATCCAGCACCCGGTGTGGATGGTGGCCTTCCTGCTGCTGACGGCGCTGACCTTCTCGCTGTTCGGCTTCATCATCGGGCTGTGGGCCGACGACTTCCAGAAGCTGCAGGTGATCCCGCTGATGGTGGTCACCCCGCTGACCTTCCTGGGCGGGGCGTTCTATTCGGTGTCCATGCTGCCGCCCGTATGGCAGAAGATCACCCTGTTCAACCCGGTCGTGTACCTGATCAGCGGCTTCCGCTGGAGCTTCTTCGGCCTGGCCGACGTGGACGTCGGCGTCAGCCTGGCGGCGATCTGCGGCTTTCTGGTGCTGTGCCTGGTGGCGGTGTGGGCGATGTTCCGTACCGGCTGGAAGATCAAGACCTGACGCATCGCCCGGTCCGGATCAGCAGACAGTGCATGTCGGTCTGGTAAGTTCACCGTCATGCACTCGATCGAAATCGTCCTGGCCATGCTGCTGGCCGTGGCCGCCAGTGGTTTCCTGGTCCGCGTCCTGCCGTTCTCGCTGCCGCTGCCGCTGGTGCAGATCGGGCTGGGCGCGGTCATTTCGATGTTCAACCACGGCGTGGAGCTGGACCCGGAGCTGTTCTTCCTGCTGTTCCTGCCGCCGCTGCTGTTCCTGGACGGCTGGCGCATCCCCAAGCAGGGGCTGTTCCGCGACCGCACGGTGATCCTGGAGCTGGCCCTGGGGCTGGTGGTGTTCACCGTGGTCGGGGCGGGCTTCCTGATCCACTGGATGATCCCGGCGATGCCGGTGGCGGTGGCCTTCGCCCTGGCGGCCATCCTCTCGCCCACCGACCCGGTGGCGCTGTCGGCGATTTCCTCGCGCGTGCCCATTCCCAAGCGCCTGATGCACATCCTGGAAGGCGAATCGCTGCTCAACGACGCCTCGGGCCTGGTGTGCTTCCAGTTCGCGGTGGCCGCCGCGCTGACCGGCGCGTTCTCGCTGGCCGACGCCTCGCTGACCTTCCTGTGGGTGGCGCTGGCCGGCCTGGGCTGCGGCATCGGCGTGACCTGGGCGATCAACGTGCTGCAGCGCTGGATCATGCGCCACTTCGGCGAGGAGGCCGGCTCATCGATCCTGGTCAGCCTGCTGACCCCGTTCGCCGCCTACGTGGTGGCCGAGGCGGTCAGCGCCTCGGGCATCCTGGCGGCGGTTTCGGCCGGCATCACCATGAGCTATGTCGAGCTGTCCGGCCGCGCCGCGGCCAGCGTGCGCATCCAGCGCACGGCGGTGTGGGACATGGTGCAGTTCACCCTCAACGGCATCGTCTTCACCCTGCTGGGCGAGCAGCTGCCGGGCATCGTGCGCAACGCCATCCGCAGCATCGACGAGACCGGCCACCTGCAGCCGTGGTGGCTGGCCATCTACGTGGCCGCCATCAGCCTGGGCCTCATCCTGCTGCGCCTGATCTGGGTGTGGGTGTCGCTGGGCCTGAACCTCCTGCGCGACCGCGCGCGCGGCGTGGAGCGGACCAGCCCCAACTGGCGGATCATCGTGGCGACCTCGCTGGCCGGCGTGCGCGGCGCCATCACCCTGGCCGGCGTGCTGACCCTGCCGCTGGCGATGGGCGACGGTTCGCCGTTCCCGGCGCGTGACCTGGCGATCTTCCTGGCCGCCGCGGTGATTCTGGTCTCGCTGCTGATCGCCTCGGTGGCGCTGCCGCCCCTGCTGAAGAACCTGCAGCTGCCCGAGGAGCAGGAAGACCAGCAGGAAGAGGACCTGGCGCGCAAGGCCGCCGCCCGCGCGGCGCTGGTGGCGGTGGAGAGCGAGCGCCAGCGGCTGGTGGCCTCGGCCGAGGCGGTCGAGGACCAGGAGCTCTACGGCGCCTGCGCCGAGCGCGTCAGCCAGCTCTACCAGCGTCACGTCGACCGCCTGGGCGGCGAGGCCGACATCGCCCCGGCCCAGGCGCGCCGGATCGAACAGGTCGAACGCCAGATGCGCCAGGCCGGCCTGCGCGCCGAGCGCGCCGAACTGTTCCGCCTGGCGCGCGAACGCAAGATCTCCGAAGAAGTCTCGCGCAAGCTCGTCCGCAACCTGGACCTGCTCGAAACCCGCCAGCGCTGAGCGCTATGGCCAGGTGGGAGCAACCGTCCCCCTCAAATCTTGCAGCCCCTCCCTGTAGAGCGGAGCTTGCTCCGCTGGGGCCTTCCCCCACGAACCGAACGAAGAGCAGCGGAGTCCCCAAGAGGGGATTGCCACAAGCTCCGCTCTACAAGTGGGAGCCGCCATGGCGGCTTGCTCCGCTGGGGCCTTCCCCTACGAACCGAACGACGAGTAGCGGAGTCGCCAAGAGGGGATTGCCACAAGCTCCGCTCTACAGGTGGGAGCCGCCATGGCGGCGAGGGGCTTTCGCGGGAAACCCTTGCTCTCATGGGCCTAAAGGCCCACAAGGGCCCATGGGAACGCGGCGATCAAGCCGCCTCGGTCTTGAAGTACGGCTCGACCTTGCCCTTGATCTTCAGCGTCATCGGCTGGCCGCGGCGATCCAGCGACTTGCCCACCTGCACGCGGATCCAGCCCTCGGACACGCTGTACTCCTCCACGTTGTCGCGCTCGACGCCATTGAAGCGCACGCCGACGCCGCGGTCCAGCGCGGCCTGATCGTGGAAGCGGCTGGACGGATCGACGGCCAGGCGGTCGGGAGGGGTCTCGGACATGGTGGGACGGTCACTGCGGGCAACGAGGGCGCACAGGATAATGGCCGCCCCGGCCGCGCGCATCCCGTGCGAGGGCCGGCCCCTTTCCCGCACGCCGAGTTCCGCCATGCCCGACAACACCGCCGACTACGAAGACGACGCCGATCGTCTGGACCTGGACGAGGCCGACACGCCCGAGGCGCTGGCCTGGAATCTGCTGGTGCTGATCAACCCGGGCGACGAGGACACCGCCCTGCGCCAGTTCGACCTGCTGCGCGAACGCCTGGCCGCCGGCGACGACCAGCCCTTGCCCTGGCTGCTGCGCGACATCGTGGACTGGACCTCGGGCTTCTTCGTCGGCCCGGACGACATCGATGCCACGATGGAGGCGCTCGACGAGCTGGCCGCGCGCTACGGCCTGCAGATCGAGTGGGGCGGCGACCGCGACGACGAGGACTTCATGGAGGGGCTGGACGTGCCGCAGCTGCTGTCCATCGCCTACGACAGCCTGCGCCCGCACGGCTACACGCTGTGGTGCTGGAACGCCGATGCCGACGGCTACGGCGGCTGGATGGCGCTGCGCCGCGACGACGAGGCCATGCGCGCGCTGAGCCAGCTGCTGGGCTTCGACCTGCGCCTGGCCAGCGAGGCCGGCTGAGCGCGCGGTGCGGGATCAAGCCGGATTTCCGCTTCGACCGCTTGGGCGGGAGGCGGGCGACCTTCATCCGGGCCGCTGAGCGGCCCCGCCGCCCGGGTACGCCCACGCCGGCGAAGACCGGCGCGCGCCCGACAGCGCTACGGCGCCAGCCCGCGCCCCTGCGCCTTGGCCCGCGCGATCACCGCGCGCACCTGGGCGCGGTCGCGGTGGCGCGAGATCGCCACCGCGCCCAGCGCCAGGGCCAGCGCGCGGGTGTCCGCGTCGATGTCGTAGTGCGCGCCGCTGGTCTTGTCCTGGAAGCTGCGGCGCGGCATGCCCAGCCGCGCGGCGAAGGCGTGCAGTTCGTCCAGGGAGTCGGCCATCAGGTGCGCCCAGCGGCGGCCGCGCCAGGGCCAGACCGCATCGTCCACGTACACGCTCATGGGCACAGCATAGCCGGGCGTGGGAATCGCCGGCGCCGGCTTGGCTGCGGCGGCGCGCGGCATGGCAGGATGGCGCCCTCGTCCCGCCTGGCGCGCCCGCGATGCCCCGTCTCCGTCCCGAACCGCTGCTCGGCCTGGTCCTGCTGGGCCTGGCCGCGCCCGTGCTGGCGCAGGTCTCGCAGGCGCGTTTCGATCAGCTCGATGCCGACCACGACGGGGTGGTGAACCTGGCCGAGTACGACGCCGGCGCCCGCGCCTCCTTCGCCGCCCTGGACCTGGACCACGACGGCTTCATCACCCTGGACGAGATGCGGGCCTCGATCGACCCCAACACCGGCGGCATCGGTCGCGAGGGCACGGCCCGCGCGCGGATCGAGGCGATGGACAAGAACTACGACAAGCTGATCAGCGAGGCCGAGTTCGTCGATTACGCCGAACAGGCCATGGCCCAGTACGACCGCGACGGCGACGGGCGCCTGACGCGGTGGGACTTCAGCTGGCGCTGACGCGCCGCGCTCAGGCGGCCTGCGCCAGCTGCGCCTCGGCGCCGCCGCGACGCAGCGGGTCGGGCAGCGGCTGACCGGCCTCGGTGAAGGCCAGCGAGACCGAATTGAGGCAGTGGCGCTCGTAGGTCGGCGGCGGCCCGTCGGGGAAGACATGGCCCAGGTGGCTGCCGCAGCGCGCGCAGGTGATCTCGGTGCGGATCATCCCGTAGCTGGTGTCGCGGATGGTCTTGACGTGGGCCGGATCGAAGGGCTTGAAGAAGCTGGGCCAGCCGGTGCCGGAGTCGAACTTGGCGCTGGAGGCGAACAGCGGCAGCCCGCACAGCCGGCAGGTGTAGACGCCCTCGAGCTTGTTGTCCAGGAAGGCGCCGCAGAACGGCGCTTCGGTGCCGTGCTGGAGCAGGACGTGGCGCTCCTCCTCGCTCAGCCCGGCGATCAGTTCGGCGCGCTGGAGGGTGTCGGGGGGCGTCAGGTCGAAGTCGGACATGGCGGGGCCTGCGGTCTCAAGGAGAAGACTGGAAGATGGCGGCGGTGCGTGCAGGGTTCAACTGTACCCGCCCACGCGCCGCGGCCTTCACGGCGCGCCGGCCGCGCGCGTGTCCGGGCCCAGCTCGCGTCGCGTCCACTGGTCGATCATGCGCTTCTCGTAACGCAGCGGATCGCTGTCCATCGGCCGGGCGCCCATCAGATACGACAGGTCCACCAGCTTGGCCTGGCCCTGGTCGACGACCTTGCCGCTGGCGTCGTGCAGGGTGTAGTCGAAGCTCAGGCGCGGCGGATAGATGTCCTTGAGGAAGCGGATGTGATCGGCCGACGGCCCGTGCCAGGGCTCGTACTCGCCGGCGCGATGGATGTCGGTGATGCGCACATCCAGCGTCTGCCCGGGCGGCAGCTGCTTGGCGGCGGCCTGGCGCAGATAGCCGGCCAGGTCGGTGACCCAGGTGCCGCGCTGGGCTTCCCAGCGGTTGGGGCTGTTGCGGATGTCGGTGAACTGCGCCGGATCGGTCCAGGACACCGATACCGGTCCCTGCGCGGGCAGGGCGCGGGGCAGGTTCGGGTCGGTGACGTTGGACTGCGCGGCCAGCGCCGGCAGGCTGAGGGCGGCCAGCAGCACGCTGGCGAAGAGGGCAGAGCGCTTCATGACGGAACTCCCGCCTTGGGGGGATGCGCCGATGCTACGCCCGTGCCCCTGAAGTTGCGCCGGCTGCCAGGGCGCTCGCGCGTCGCGTTTGGCCGGCGTTATACCGCGCCTTCCGCGCCCGGTGGGAGCAACTGTCTCCCAGATCGAGTCGCAGCCTCCTTGTAGAGCGGAGCTTGCTCCGCTGGGGCCTTTCCCGCGAACCGAACGAAGAGCAGCGGAGCAAGCTCCGCTCTACGGGTGAGACGCTCGTGGCCTTTTTTGCCAATGGCGGCGATGTGGCGTTCCCGAAATTTCGGGCTTCCACCGGTAGAGCCCTATCGCCGCCATGGCGGCTCCTCCGGGCAGAAGAGAGGGTCTCGGCTTGGGCTAGACTCGGCGCCTTGCATCGATGTCATTCGCCTGCGCACGGGAGCCTGCCATGCATCACGCCACCGGGACCTTCGAGGTCAAGCTGCAGCCCCAGGGCGGGATCGGCCCGGAGGCGGACGATGGCAACAGCCTCTCGCGCCTGTCGCTGGACAAGCGCTTCAGCGGCGACCTGGTCGGCACCGGCGTTGGCGAGATGCTGGCCGCGCGCGCCGCGGTGCCGACCTCGGCCTCGTACGTGGCCATCGAGCGGGTCACCGGCACGCTGGACGGCAGGACCGGCAGCTTCGTGCTGGTGCATCGCGGCGTGATGCAGGGCGAGCGCCAGCAGCTGGAGGTGCAGGTCTCGCCCGGATCGGGCACCGGCGCGCTGGCCGGCATCACCGGCACGCTGGCCATCCGCATCGAGCACGGCCAGCACTTCTACGACCTGAGTTACGCGCTGCCCGACGCGGACTGAGCCGCCGCCGGCCCGTCACGATCCATCCACGGGCGCAGTTCGCACACTCGGGGGCCTTGCGGCGCCTGCCGCGTGCGAAGGACCCGTCATGGCCCGACCGATCTGGAGCGGCACCCTGACCTTCGGCCTGCTCAATGTGCCGGTGTCGCTGATGTCCGGCGAGCGCAAGGTCGATCTGCACTTCCGCATGCTCGATTCGCGCGACAAGTCGCCGATCCGCTTCGAGCGCGTCAACGCCGAGACCGGCGAGGAAGTGCCGTGGAAGGACATCGTCAAGGCGTTCGAGTACGACAAGGGCAACTACGTCGTGGTCGAGCAGGAGGACATCAAGTCCGCCGCGCCGGAAGGCCATGAATCGGTCGAGGTGGAGACCTTCGTCGACGCGGCCGACATCGACGTGCGCTATTACGAGAAGCCCTACATCCTGGTGCCCGGCAAGAAGGCCGAGAAGGGCTATGTGCTGCTGCGCGAGACCCTGCGCGACACCGGCCAGGCCGGCATCGCGCGGGTGGTGATCCGTACCCGCCAGTACCTGTGCGCGGTGCTGCCGCAGGGCGACGCGCTGGTGCTGATGCTGCTGCGCTATCCGCAGGAGCTGGTCGCCCCGGACGATTACAAGCTGCCCAGCGGCAATGCCGGGGACTACCGCGTCTCGCCCAAGGAAATGGAGATGGCGCGCAAGCTGATCCAGTCCATGAGCGGGGAGTGGAAACCGGACGAGTACCACGACGAGTTCCGCGAGCGCCTGCAGGCCATCATCGCCGAGCGCATCCAGGCCAAGGGCGCCACCGCGAAGGTCGATGAGCCGGCGCAGCACGAGCGCGAGGGCGATGCCACCAACGTGGTCGACTTCATGGCCCTGCTGCAGAAGTCGCTGGGCGAGAACAAGCGCACGCCGGCCAAGAAGACCGCCACCGACCAGGTCGCCAAGCGGCCGGCCAAGACCACCAAGGCGGTGAAGAAGGCGGCCAAGAAGACCGCCAAGAAGGCTCCCGCCAAGTCGGCCAAGAAGCCGGCGAAGAAGGCACCGTTGCGCAAGGCGGGCTAGGTGATCTGACATGTCGCTGCACGAGTACGCGCGCAAGCGCCGCTTCGACCAGACGCCCGAGCCGCGCGGCGACGGCAAGGTCGCGCGCCATCGGCCGATCTTCGTGGTGCAGCTGCATCACGCCTCCTCGCGCCATTACGACTTCCGTCTGGAGGCCGACGGCGTGCTCAAGAGCTGGGCCGTGCCCAAGGGCCCCTCGCTGCGCCCGGGCGAGAAGCGCCTGGCGGTGGAGGTGGAAGACCATCCGCTGGACTACGCGACCTTCGAGGGCGATATCCCCAAGGGCCACTACGGCGCCGGTCACGTGGACGTGTTCGACCACGGGCACTGGGCCTGCGAGGGCGACCCGCTGGCGGCGATCGCGGCGGGCAAGCTGGACTTCGTGCTCAGCGGCGACAAGCTCGGCGGCGCCTGGAAGCTGGTGCGCACGCAGATGAAAGGCCGGCAGAAGCAATGGCTGCTGATCAAGCGCGACGACGCGTTCGCGGCCGATGCGGAGGCCGACGACCTGGTGGATGCGGCCGCGTCCAAGCCGGATGCTCCAGCCCGGTCGAAGGCGCGTGCCAAGGCGGCGCGACCCGGCAAGGCCGCGCCGCGTGCCGCGAGCAAACGCGGCGCCGATGTGCGCCGGCGCGCGCTGGCCCTGGAAGGCGCGCGCGATGCGCCGTATCCGACCGGCTTCGCCGCGCAGCTGTGCACGCTGCGCGCGCAGCCGCCGGCCGGCGAGGACTGGCTGCACGAGATCAAGTGGGACGGCTACCGGCTGCTGGCCGACCTGGTGGATGGCCAGGTGCGGCTGCGCTCGCGCAACGGCCTAGACTGGAACGCCACCTTTCCCGAGGTGGTCGAGGCCGTGCGCGCGCTGCCGGTGAACGACGCGCGCCTGGATGGCGAGCTGGTGGTGATCGACGAACAGGGCCGCAGCGATTTCGCCGCCCTGCAGCGCAGCATCGAGGGTACCTCCAAGGCGCCGCTGCGCTATCTGGTGTTCGACCTGCCCGGCGTGGCCGGCGTCGACATCAGCCGCGCGCCGCTGGCCGAGCGCAAGGCGCTGCTCAAGACGCTGATCGGCCCCAAGCCCGGTCTGATCGCTTACAGCGAGCATGTGGTCGGCCATGGCCAGGAGGTCTTCGCCGCCAGCGGCAAGGCCGGGCTGGAAGGCATCGTCAGCAAGCGTGCCGATGCGCCGTATGTGGGTCAGCGCAGCGGCACCTGGATCAAGACCAAGCACGAGCAGTCCGACGAGTTCGCCATCGTCGGCTACACCCCGCCCAAGGGTGCGCGCGCCGGCTTCGGCTCGCTGCTGCTGGCGCGTCCGCAGGACGGGGCGCTGCAGTACGTGGGCCGCGTTGGCACCGGCTTCGACGACGTGACGCTGACCGCGCTGCTGAAGACCCTCAAGCCCCTGCACACCGACAAGGCCGCCGTGGCGCTGCCGGCGCACGTGCCGTTCAACGCGCGCTCCGTGCACTGGGTCAGGCCGCAGCTGGTGGCCGAGGTGGCCTACCGCGGCTGGGGCAAGGAGGGGCTGCTGCGCCAGGCCGCCTTCCTGCGACTGCGCGAGGACAAGTCGATGGTGGACATCAAGCAGGACGCCGCCGCGCCGGAGCAGGCGGTGACGATCACCCATCCCGAGCGTGTCGTGTACCCGGCCGACGGCATCACCAAGGGCCAGGTCGCCGACTACTACCGGCGCATCGCACCGCTGCTGCTGCCCGAACTGGCGGGCCGGCCGCTGTCCCTGCTGCGCTGCCCGGATGGCGCCGGCGGGCAGTGCTTCTTCCAGAAGCATCACGCCGCCGCGCTCGGCCCGGGCGTGCACGCGATCCCGCTGCGGCAGAAGAGCGGCAAGGAGGACTACCTCTACGTCGAGGACGTGGAGGGCGTGCTGGCGCTGGTGCAGATGAACACGCTGGAGCTGCATCCGTGGGGCTCGACCGTGGCCGCGCCGGAGCGGCCGGACCGGCTGGTGTTCGACCTCGATCCCGGGCCGGGCGTGTCCTGGGCGGCGACCAAGGACGCCGCGCGCGAGGTGCGCGAGAACCTGCGCCAGGCAGGTCTGGAGAGCTTCGTACGCCTGTCCGGCGGCAAGGGGCTGCACGTGGTGGTGCCGATCACGCCGGGGCCGGACTGGGACACGGCCAAGGCCTTCTGCGAGGCCTTCGCCAACGCGATGGCCCAGCACCGGCCGACGCTGTACATCGCCACGATGAGCAAGGCCAAGCGCGAGGGGCGGATCTTCATCGACTGGCTGCGCAACGGGCGCGGCAACACCAGCGTGTGCAGCTGGTCGCTGCGCGCCCGCGAGCACGCCACGGTGGCCGTGCCACTGCGCTGGGAGGACCTGGGCCGGATCACCTCGCCGGGCCAGTTCACCCTGGACAAGGCGCTGCAGCGCGCCGCGCGCCTCAAGGCCGATCCCTGGGCGGACATCGGCAAGATCAGGCAATCCCTGCCCAAGGGCTGAGGCGACGGTCCGTCCCACCGGCGCCGTTGAGGCGCGCGCCGCGGCGCGCTGCAATGCGCATCTGACTTTGCACAGGAGAAGGGCATGAGCGCGGTTCCCGACAGCATCGGCCGCCCGGTGCGCGTGGATTTCGTTTCCGACGTGGTCTGCCCGTGGTGCGCCATCGGCCTGGCCTCGCTGCTGACCGCCGCCCAGCGTATCGAGGGGCTGCAACTGGACCTGCATTTCCAGCCGTTCGAACTGGACCCGGACCTGGCGCCCGGCGGCGAGGACCTGCAGCAGCGGCTGATGCGCAAGTACGGCATGAGCGCCGAGCAGTACAGGGCCAACAGCGAGGCGATCCGTGCGCGCGGGGCCGAGCTGGGCTTCGTCTTCGACCTGGACAAGCGCACGCGCAGCTTCAACACCTTCGATGCGCACCGGCTGCTGCACTGGGCCGGCGAACGGGACGACGCTCAGGCGCAGCTGCGGCTCAAGCAGGCGCTGCTGACGGCGTACTTCACCGAAGGCCTGGACGTGTCCGATCACGCGGTGCTTGCCGAGATCGTCGCGCAGGCCGGACTGCCGGCCGACGAGGCCCGCGCGGTGCTGGGCAGCGACCGCTATGCCCAGGCCGTGCGCCAGGACGAGGCGCACTGGCGCCAGGCCGGCATCAGCGCGGTGCCCTCGCTGGTGTTCAACCAGCAGCACCTGCTGCAGGGCGGCCAGCCGGTGGACACCTTCGAGCAGGCCCTGCGGCAATTGTCGGGGATCGTGGGGTAGCGCCGACGCCTTCTGCATCAAGCGCTGGGCGAGGGAGGCGCCGCGGCGCTCGCATCGAGCAACCGCCTTCGTGCGATGAGGCGTCTCGACCAAGACGGCGACCGGCTTCGTGGGTCGCTACTCCGAGCAACGTCAAAGGCCGCCGCACAGCCCCTACCGTCATTCCCGCGCATGCGGGAATCCAGCGGCTTTCGCACCGGACCCCGGCAATATCGCACCTCGACGTCGCGGGGACGACGAACCCGCCGTCCCTACCCGTGCCGCGACACCAGCACCGCCTCGCAGCCGGCCATGTCCATCACCACGCCACTGCGGATGCCGTGGCGCTGGTGCAGGGTGGCGGCGATCAGCGCGGCGGTGTGCAGCGCCTCCTCGCGATCCTCGAAGAACTGGCGGCCTTGGTCGCCTTCGTAGAGCTGCCAGCCCTGTTCGCGCGCGGCGACGGTGAGCAGGAGACGCTGCATGGGGTCACCTCATGGCACCGGGGGATGCCGGAGGCCAGCGTGATCCGTGACGGAGTTGTCCACACTCGGGCGGCGCCCCGTCGCCGTGTAGGAAAAGTCCGATGCGTGCCGACCGCAGGCCTCGACGCGCCGTTACGGGGCCGTTCGCCAGCATCGCGGTCTTTCCCTCGACAAGACCCCGCGCATGAGCCAGCTCGCCGATCGCGTGCACACCGATCCGATCGAAATCGCACGTCTGGAAACCCTGATCACCGAACTCCCCTCCGAAGCCAGGGTCGTGCTGACCCTGGATGACGGGCGCGAGCTGCGCGGCACCGTGACCGTGCGGCCCACCGTGCAGCTGTTCCGCGACTATGACGGCAACGAGGGCAACAACGCGCTGCTGCGCCTGGACGACATCGACCATCCCGCGCATGCGCAATACCTGTGGCTGGACCAGGTGCGCAAGGTCGTGCCGCTGGGCACCTTCTGAAGCGCGCCGGTCCCGAAGAATCCGGGCGGGTAGGGCCCGCCCGGAACGCGGGCTTACGCGACCGGCTGCGGTGCGGCCTCGAAGCGCCGCGCGTAGCCGCGCTCCTCGGCGACCCGCTGGACTTCCTCGCTGGGCAGGTCAGGCGCGCCATAGACCGCGTAGACCACCGCGTCGTCCGGGGCGTGCTTGCCGACCAGATGCAGGCGATAGCGGGGATGGCCGGTATGGCCGTTCTCGGGGTAGTGGACCGGTGGCTGTGGGCCGTCCAGATCCATTTCGCTGTTGTCCACGACGCCACCGACAAACAGGGCACGCAACATGGGAACGCTCCGCTGGGGAAGTCGGTCCGATCATGGGTGGGGCGATGTTTCCCAGGCATGAAGCGGGCATTGGAGAAATGCGAAGACGGTCCCAGGGGCGCTGCAGCGACGCAGCCCCGTGCCGGGGTCCGGCACGGGCGAACCTTACTTCAGCAGCGGCGCCAGCGCCGGCCAGACGTGGTCGCGGATCGCCGGCTGCGCGGCCGCGGTGGGGTGCAGGTTGTCGGGCTGGAAGTTGGCCCGATCGCTGGCGATGGGCTCGAGGAAGAACGGCACGAAGGCCGTCTTGTATTGTTTAGCCAGCGCACTGAACGTGTCGGCGAACCCCTGCGTGTAGTCGCGGCCCAGGTTGGGCGGCATGCGCATGCCCAGCACCAGCACCTTGGCCCCGGCGCCCTGCGAGGCCCGGATCATCTTGTCCAGATTGGCCTTGGTCTGCGCCAGCGGCAGGCCGCGCAGGCCGTCGTTGGCGCCCAGTTCGATCACCACCACTGCCGGCTTGACCCGCTGCAGCTGGGCGCCGATGCGCGCCGCGCCGCCGGCGCTGGTCTCGCCGCTGACGCTGGCGTTGACCAGCGTCCAGCCGGGCGCCTCGCGGCTGAGCTTGACCGCGGTCAGCGGCACCCAGCCCTCGCGCGGGCCCAGGCCGTAGCCGGCCGAGAGCGAGTCGCCCATCACCAGCACCGTCTTGCCGCCGGCAGGCGTTTGGGCCAACGCAGGTGGCATGAATGTCAGCACGCACAGCGCCAGCGCCCATTGCATGGCGCGCGCGATGGCCGCATAAGCTGAAGGCATCGTCATCTTTCCCGTTCCCGAAGACTTTCTCATCATGGCCGACGCCGCCTTGCCGCACGCTGACACCTCCCTCATTTCCCGGCGCACGCCGGTGCTGCAGGTCCAGGCGCTGGGCAAGCAGGTTCGACTGCCCGGCAGCACGCTGACCATCCTCGACGCTGTGTCCTTCGAGATCGCCCCCGGCGATACCGTGGCCATCGTCGGCGCCTCGGGCTCGGGCAAGAGCACGCTGCTCTCGCTGCTGGCGGGGCTGGATGTGCCCAGCAGCGGCACGGTCACGCTCGACGGGGCGGTGCTCTCGGCGCTGGACGAGGACGGGCGGGCGAAGGTGCGCGGGGAGAAGGTGGGCTTCGTGTTCCAGAATTTCCAGCTGCTGCCCTCGCTGACCGCGCTGGAGAACGTGATGCTGCCGCTGGAGCTGCGCGGCGATGCCGATCCGCAGGCGCCGGCCGAACGCATCCTGGACGAGGTCGGCCTGTCCGGGCGCCTGGGCCACTACCCGCGCCAGCTGTCCGGCGGCGAGCAGCAGCGCGTGGCGCTGGCGCGCGCCTTCGTGACCCGGCCGGCGCTGCTGTTCGCCGACGAGCCCACCGGCAACCTCGACCAGCGCACCGGTCATGCCATCGAGGAGCTGCTGTTCGCGCTCAACGCCCAGGCCGGCACCACGCTGGTGCTGGTCACCCACGATGAGGCGCTGGCCGCGCGCTGCACGCGCGTGCTGCGCCTGGACAACGGAGTGCTGGTGGCCGGCGCATGAACACCTTGCGCCTGGCCTGGCGCCAGCTGCGGCGCGACCTGGCCGCGGGCGAGATCCGCATCCTGCTGGCCGCGCTGGTGCTGGCGGTGGTGGCGGTGAGTTCGGTGGGCTTCGTCACCGACCGCGCCGGGCGCGCGCTGGCGATCGAGGCCAACCGCCTGCTCGGCGGCGATGTGGTGGTGCGCGGCGATGCGCCCATCGGCGGCACGATCCTGGAGGCGGCCAAGGCCAGCGGCCTGCGCAGCGCGCAGACCACCGAGCTCAACACCATGATCCGCGTCGGGCAGGGCGAGGACGCGCAGCTGCGGCTGGGCGATCTGCGCGCGCTGGGCGCGGGCTTCCCGCTGCGCGGCAGCTTCACCCTGGTCGATGCGGCCATGCCCGGCGAACACGCCGCGCGCGGAATTCCCGCGCGCGGCACGCTGTGGATGACCCGCGCCGGCGCCGACACACTGGGTGCCAGGCTCGGCGATCGCGTCAGCCTGGGAGATGCGACGCTGACGCTGGTCGCGCTGGTGACCCAGGAGCCCGATGCCGCGCTGGATTATTTCAACGTCGCGCCCAAGGTCTTTCTCAATGCCGACGACCTGCCCGCCACCGGGCTGGTGCAGCTGGGCAGCCGCATCGGCTACCGGTTGGTGGTGGCTGGCGACGCCGGCGCGGTGGAGCGCTTCACCGCGACCGCGCGTGAGGCGCTGGGCCGCGGCCAGCGTCTGGAGACCATCCAGGACGCGCGCCCGGAAGTGCGCTCGGCGCTGGATCGCGCCAGCCGCTTCCTCGGCCTGGCCGCGCTGGTCTCGGTGATTCTTGCGGCGGTGGCCGTGGCGATGGCCGCGCGCCGACACAGCGAGCGGCATCTGTCCGGTGTGGCGGTCATGCGCTGCCTGGGCGCGCAGCAGTCGCGGCTGGTCGGCATCCATGTGGGCGAGCTGGTGCTGCTGGGGCTGATC
The DNA here is from genome assembly GCF_030322905.1 of Pseudoxanthomonas winnipegensis. Classification (NCBI taxonomy): domain Bacteria; kingdom Pseudomonadati; phylum Pseudomonadota; class Gammaproteobacteria; order Lysobacterales; family Lysobacteraceae; genus Pseudoxanthomonas; species Pseudoxanthomonas winnipegensis. The sequence goes on from NZ_CP095475.1 coordinate 573,629, forward strand.
GCCTGCACCGTCGGTGTGGCCATCGCCTTCGCCCTGCAGTGGGCCATCGGCGGCTGGCTGGCGCAGGCCTTGAAGGTGGCGATCCCGCCGGCGGGCTGGCTGCCGGTGCTGCGCGGCTACGGCGTCGGCCTGGTCGTGCTGCTGGCCTTCGGCGCGCCGCCGGTGCTGGCGCTGCGCCGGGTGCCGGCGCTGCGCGTGCTGCGTCGCGACCTGGACCCGACCGAACCCAGTGCCTGGCTGGTCGGGCTGGCCGGCCTGATCGGCCTGGGTGCACTGCTGTGGTGGCAGGCCGGCTCGGCCACGCTGGGCCTGGCCATGCTGGCCGGCATCGCCGCCACGCTGGCGGTGCTGGCCGGGCTGGCGCTGCTGCTGATCCTGGCCGTGCGCCGCCTGCGTCGCCGCCTGCGCGGTGCGCTGCGCTACGGCTTGGCCAATGTCAGTCGCCGCGCCGGCACCAGCATCGCGCAGATCGCTGCCCTGGGCCTGGGGCTGATGGCCCTGCTGCTGCTGACCTTCGTGCGCACCGACCTGCTCAACCGCTGGCAGGTAGCGCTGCAGGCCGATGCGCCCAACCGCTTCATCATCAACGTGCAGGACGACCAGGTGCCATCGGTGTCCGAGTTCATCGCCCGCCAGGGCCTGGGCGCGCCGACGCTGTTCCCGATGGTGCGCGGCCGCCTGGTGACCCATAACGGCGAGGCGACCAGCGGCGCCCGCTATGCCGACGAGGAGGCGCGCCGCCGCGCCGAACGCGAGTTCAATCTCTCCACCGCGGCCACGCTGCGCGAGGACAACAAGGTGACCGCCGGCCGGTTCTGGGGGGCGGCGCCGACGTCGGGCACCGAGCTGTCGGTCGAGGAGGGCTTCGCCGAACAGTTGGGCTGGAAGCTCGGCGACACGGTCAGCTTCGATATCGCTGGTCAGACCTTGGAAGGCAGGATCACCAGCCTGCGCAAGGTGGACTGGGAGAGCTTCAAGCCCAACTTCTTCGTGCTGGTCTCGCCCGGCGTGCTGCAGGACTACGCGGCCAGCCACATCACCGCCGTGCGCGTGCCGCCCGACCATCCGCGCTTCACCGCGCAGCTGGTGCAGGCCTTCCCCAACCTGTCGGTGATCGACATCGACCAGGTGCTGACCCAGGTGCGCAGCACCGCCGACCAGGTCAGCACGGTGGTGCAGGTGGTGTTCTGGTTCTCGCTGGCCGCCGGCCTGCTGGTGCTGATGGCCGCGGTCAGCGCCAGCCAGGACGAGCGCCTGCTCGAGGGTGGGGTGATGCGTGTGCTGGGCGGCAGCCGGCGCCAGCTGCGCGCCGCGCAGGCCTCCGAGTTCGCCGCCATCGGCTTGCTCTCCGGCCTGGTGGCGGCCATCGCCGCCTCGGTGCTGTCCGGGGTGGTCGCGGTGCGGGTGTTCGACCTGCCGTGGCAGCCCAACTGGACGCTGGCCGTGGTCGGCGGCGCGCTGGGCATGCTGGCCGCGCTGATCGCCGGCCTGATCGCTACGCGCAAGGTGCTCGACGCCCCGCCGTCGGTGACGCTGCGCGAGCTGCAGGGGTAGGGCCGCTCCCCTGTAGAGCGGAGCTTGCTCCGCTGGGGCTTTCCCAAGAACCGAACGAAGAGCAGCGGAGTCCCCAAGAGGGGATTGCCACAAGCTCCGCTCTACAGGCAGGCTGCGAGGTGCTGCTCCCGCAGCGCGGCGCCGCCGCCCGTTCACCCTGCACCGACTGCCGTCTTCACACAATCGCGGACCTGTCTCAAGGCCTGGCCCGCATGACCGAACCATCCGCGTCCGCTCCCGGCGATCCGTCCGCCGCCCCGCACAACGAGGGCGCGATGGAGCGGCGCAAGCAGATCATGAAGTTCCTGTTCCGGTACCGCCGTTCCGGTGTGTTCTCCGGCTTCTCGCAGGACTCGCTGCTGCAGGCCGCCACCGTCGACGACGGCACGCCGGACGAGTTCAGCCGCGACCTCGAGGCGCTGGGCCCGACCTTCATCAAGCTGGGTCAGATGCTGTCCACGCGCCCGGACATCGTGCCGCCGGCCTATGCGGTGGCGCTGGAGCGCATGCAGGAGGACGTCTCGCCGGTGCCGGCCGAGCAGATCCGCCTGGCGCTGGAGGCCGAGCTGGGCGTGCGCCTGAGCAAGATCTTCGAGGACTTCGATCCCGAGCCGCTGGGCACTGCCTCACTGGCGCAGGTGCACCGCGCCGTGCTGCGCGACGGCACGGTGGTGGCGGTGAAGGTGCAGAAGCCCGGCGTGGCCCAGCGCCTGCTGTCGGACCTGTCGATGCTGCGCTCGATCGCCGGCGCGGCCGACCGGCTGACCAAGGTCGGTCGCAACCTGCGCTTCTCCGACTGGCTGGAGGAGTTCGGCCGCACCCTGGTGGCCGAGCTGGACTATGTGGCCGAAGCGGAGAACCTGGAGCGCTTCGCCACCCACCTGAAGGATCACCCGGAGCTGCTGGTGCCGCGCCCGGTGTGGGACCTGACCCGCCGCCGCGTGCTGACCATGGAACTGGTGCAGGGCGTGCGCGTGGACCAGATCTCGCCCCTGCGCCGCACCGAGCATTCGATGCTGCCGCTGTCGGCGGCGCTGCTGCGCGGCTACATCGACCAGATCTTCGTCTACGGCGAGATCCACGCCGACCCGCATCCGGGCAACCTGCGCGTCACCCCGGACAATCGGCTGGCGATCTTCGACCTGGGCATGGTCGCCAACGTGCCGCCGGGCCAGCGCGAGACCCTGCTCAAGCTGCTGTTCGCCGCGGTCGACGGGCGCGGTGAGCAGGTCGCGCGCGAAATGCTGGCCCTGGGCACGCAGCTGGAGGACTTCGACGGCGAGCGCTTCAACCGCGAGATCGGCCAGCTGATCAGCCGCTACTCCGCGCACAGCGCCACCAGCTCCGAAGGCCGCGTGGTGCTGGACCTGGTCCGCATCGCCATGGCCTGCGGCCTGCGCACGCCGCCGGAGCTGTCGATGCTGGGCAAGGCCCTGCTGAACCTGGACACGGTGTGCCGCGCGCTGTCGCCCGAGCTGGATGCCAAGGCCGTGGTCGAAGGCCATCTGCAGCACGTCATGCGCGCCCGCCTGCGCCAGTCGTTCTCCTCGCCCAACATGGCCAGCGAGCTGATGGACCTGCAGACGCTGGCCCGCGAAGGCCCGCGTCGCGTGTCGGACATCCTGGGCCTGCTTTCGGAGAACAAGATGCAGGTGCGCATCTCCGGGCTGGAGGAATCGCACCTGATGGAGAGCCTGCAGAAGATCGCCAACCGCGTGGCCGCCGGCGTGGTCACCGCCGCGCTGATCCTGGCCTCGGCGCTGATGATGCGCATCCCCACCGCCAGCACGCTGTTCGGCTATCCCACCATCGCCCTGATCCTGTTCTTCATCGGCGCCGTGCTCGGTGCCAGCATCGTGATCAGCGCGCTGCTGGGGGATCGGAAGGTCAGGAGCCGGTAGGGAAAAGGCGCGTTCTGGGATCTCCATCTAAAATCTGTGGGAGGCTGTGATCCCCCAGACTCCGGCCGCGAGTACAGGCCCACTGCGTCGACCTACAAGCCTTGAGGGCGTCATGGGCTTGTTTTAAGGTTGGCCAGGTCGAGATCAGGATGCTGGCTGGGCACCCGGCCGCCGCAAAGGAGCTGTGAGCATGAAAAAGATGCATTGGATAGCACTGTTGTTCGCGGCCTTATCGGCGCACGCATTGGCGCAGAGCGGTGCCGGGTATTACGAAAGGCTGGATTATCGAAAGAACGATCCGTTCGTCTTCTGTACCGAAGGCTGGAAGCGTAATGGAAACTACTTCACGATGGCCTGGGAGCCGGTCAGCCCGTACACGGGTCCCTGGATTCCGCACTGGCCGCTCTGGTGCTCCATCCCGACCACATCCTGTCCAGAAAACTACGGCTACTACAAGCCAAGAGACTGGACGCAGGACGACGTGGATGCGCTGAACCAGTACATGCGCGTGTGTCCGCAAGCCATCGAATCCGGAGGATGGAAGGGACAGAAAAGGGCGAGGGACACACCTGGACGACACTGACGCGTTTCGTCCTCCAGTGAAGTCACTGACCGGAGGAAGAGGGGACGGCAGCTGGCTGCCGTCCCCTTATTTATTGAGCGCCTCGAATCAGAGCGCTGCCGGAGAGGGAGGCAGGATGAATTCCGCTCTGGACATCCTGCCGTCGCCATCGGCGTCCAGCGGAGCGAACATCTTCTGGTTCATCCAGTCGCTGAATTCCTTCCAGCTCGCCGCATCATCGCCATCCCGGTCCATTCCGCTCAGGTAGAACTGGGCGGTCTGGTTGGCGACCTGGTCCGATTGCCCGAACTTCTTGTTAGCCGCCACCATCTCAGCACGCGTGAAGTAGCCGTCGCCGTTGGTGTCGAACTTCTTGAAGCGCTTTTCGTTGGCGGCGTTGTTTTCCGCCAGGTCAATGTATCCGTCGTGGTTCGTATCCACTTCGTCGAAGGTGGCTTTCTGCGACGGCGTCTGCTGCGCCTGACTGGCGGAGGCGACGGCGAACAGCAGCGTGCTCGCGGCCAATGAGAGCGCGGATGTCCATGTGACTTTCATCGTGTCTGTCCTTGGTTGAGTTACGAGGTGTGAACGAGGTTCAGGGCCTTCGTGTGAATCCCGCGATGAGGGATGCGTCCAGGCGCGACCTTACCGTACGCCAAGGTCGACAGCGCGTTCAATTCCCGAAGACATGAGCAGGTTGCCGACCCAACAGCGCACGCGTCAGCGAAAGCGGTCGTGATCCTCATCTGTCTGTGCCGGATGTCCCACCCGCCAGCGTGGGCCGGGTATGAGGAAAAGCCCGGCGCCGGCACGCACAGTAGAATGGGCCGCTTCTTCCGTAGTGGCATGCTCCGTGGCGTTCTCCGATCCTCCCCTCGATGCACTGGCCTACGCGCTGCAGTCCGGAGCGCTGCCCAGTGTGCGCGGCGATGCGCTGTTCCTGCGCGCCCGGCCCGGCGTGGCGCTGCGCGCGCTGCAGGGGCTCACCCTGCGCTGCGAGCAGAGCTTCCGGCCCGCCTTCGATGCGTTGCATCGAGAGGGGTATGAAGTCGAGACGCAACGTGATGAAGGTACGAAGGCACCGCTGGTCCTGCTCCTGCCCCCACGCCAGAAGGAAGAAGCGCGCGCGCTGCTGGCGCAGGCGGTGCTGCGCTGCGCGCCCGGCGGGCGGGTGGTGGCGAGCGTGGCCAACGACGAGGGCGCCAGGTCCGTGGAGAAGGATCTGGCGCGGTTGACCGGGCTGGGTGGCTCGCTGGCCAAGCACCATTGCCGCGTGTTCTGGAGCCCGCCGCTGGAGGGGGCGCACGACGCGGCACTGCTGGCCGAATGGCAGCCGCTGGACCGGATCCGGCCGATCCTCGGCGGGCGGTTCCGCAGCCGCCCGGGCGTGTTCGCCTGGGACCGGATCGATCCGGCCTCGCAGCTGCTGGCCGATGCGCTGCCGGCCAACCTGCGCGGCAGCGCGGCCGATCTTGGGGCCGGCTGGGGCTTCCTGGCCGATGCGCTGCTGACACGCTGTGCGGGCATCGCCGCGCTGGATCTGTTCGAGGCCGAGCAGCGCGCACTGGCGCTGGCCGAGCAGAACCTGGCGCCGCAGGCCCAGCGCGTGGCCCTGGGCTTCCATTGGCACGACGTGGCGGCCGGCCTGCCGAGGAAGTACGACGTCATCGTCAGCAACCCGCCGTTCCATGCGCTGGCGCGCGGCGAACGGCCGGACATCGGCCGGCGTTTCATCGAGGTGGCGGCCTCCTCGATGAACCGCAATGGCCAGCTCTGGCTGGTCGCCAACCGGCATCTGCCCTACGAGGCCGTGCTGGAAGCGCGCTTCGAACAGGTACGCGTGGCCGCCGAGAGCGCGGGCTTCAAGGTCATCGCCGCCACCGGGGGGCGCGCATGAAGATCGTGCGCCATATCGCCAACCTCGGCTACGGCAGCCGCAAGCAGGTGCAGGCCCTGTTCCGCGAGGGTCGCGTCACCGATGCGGCCGGCGAGGTGCTCTACACCGACGATCCGGTCGACCACGACGCGATCCGCATCGACGGGGAGCCGCTCGATCCCGCGCCGGGCCTGTGCGTGCTGCTGCACAAGCCGGTCGGCTACACCTGTTCGACCAAGGACGCCGGGCGCCTGGTCTACGACCTGTTGCCCACGCGCTGGCGCCAGCGCGATCCGGTGCTGTCCACGGTCGGGCGCCTGGACCGCCAGACCAGCGGCCTGTTGCTGCTCACCGACGACGGCGGCCTGCTGCACCGGATCATCTCGCCCAAGGCGCAGCTGCCGAAGGTCTACGAGGCCACGCTGGCGCAGGATCTGCGCGGCGATGAGGCGCAGACCTTCGCCAGCGGCACGCTGCTGCTGGAATCCGACCCCAAGCCGCTGCTGCCGGCCGAACTGGACGTCATCGCCCCGCGCCAGGTGCGCCTGACCCTGCACGAAGGCCGCTACCACCAGGTGCGGCGCATGTTCGCCGCGGTCGGCAACCACGTCGAGGCGCTGCACCGCAGCCGCATCGGCGGGCTGGCGCTGGGCGATCTTCCCGAGGGCCAGTGGCGCGCGCTGGACGCGGCCGACCTCGCCACCCTGTTTTCCGGAGCCCAGGCATGAAGGCCGATGTCGCCGCACTGTCCTTCCTGCCCGAGGCGGTGATCTTCGACATGGACGGACTGATGCTCGACAGCGAGCGCGCCTCGCTGCGCTGCTGGAGCCGCGCGGCGTGCGAGGCGGGCTTCGAGATCGAGGACGACTACTGGCTGCGCATGGTCGGGCACAGCACCGCGGCCTGCGAGGCGATCCTGCGCGAGCGCCTGGACGAGGCCCAGATCGAAGCGCTGCTGGCGCGCTGTCATGTGCTGTACCGCGAGGAAGTCGAAGCTGGGGTTCCACTGCGGCCCGGCATCGTGGCGCTGCTGCAGTGGCTGCAGCAGCAGGGCATTCCGCGCGGCGTGGCGACCTCCACACGCCGGCCGCTGGCGCCGCGCAAGCTGGAGAACGCCGGGCTGCTGGACTACTTCGACGCGGTCACCGCCGGCAACGACGTCAGCCGGCCCAAGCCGGCCCCGGACATCTATCTGCTCGCCGCACAGCGCCTGGGCGCCGATCCCGCGCGCTGCCTGGCGCTGGAGGATTCGCCGGCCGGCGTGACCGCCGCGCTGGCCGCGGGCATGACGGTGATCCAGGTGCCCGATCTGGTGATGCCGGACGAGGCCTTGCGCGCGCGTGGCCATCGCATCGTGGCCTCGCTCACCGATGCGCAGCGCCTGCTGGAGGCGCGTCTGGCCGGCCGCTGACGCCACCCGCGAGGACGCACGCCAGGACGCGTGCAAAAGCAAGGGCGACGTGCGCGCCGCGGCTGCCTACAATGCCGCCCCCTCGCACACCCGGCAGTCCATGAACATCGTCGTCAGAGAAGACCTCAAGGCCTACATCGATCCGCTCACGCCCGACGAGTACGCCGCGCTGGAGCAGAGCCTGCTGGCCGAAGGCTGCCGCGACGCGCTGGTGCTGTGGGGCGATGTACTGGTCGATGGCCACAACCGCTACGGCATCTGCCAGAAGCACGGGCTGCCGTTCAACACCGTGCAGAACACGCGCTTCACTTCGATGGAAGACGTGCATCTGTGGATGATCGACCAGCACCTGGGCCGGCGCAGCGTGTCGGATTTCCAGCGCGGCGTGCTGGCGCTGCGCCGGCGCGACATCCTGCTCGAACGCTCGCGCCAGGCCGCGCCCGCGCCGGCGGCGCCGGAGCCGCCGGCGAAGGCGATGCCGGGGCTCCGCCGTGGGACACCAGCGCGCCGGCCTCCGCCGCGCCGGTGGTGACCTCGGCGATGCTGCCCACGCGCGAGGAACTGGCCCGCGCTGCCAAGCTCAGCAACAGCCAGGTCGCGGCGATCGAGAAGATCCAGAAGCAGGCCACGCCCGAGGTCATCGCCGCGGTACGCGCGGGCGAGCTGTCGATCAACGCCGCCGCCGTGGTCGCCACGCTGCCGGCGCAGGAGCAGCAGGCCGCCGCACAGGGCGGCGCGCAGGAGCTCAAGGAGGCCGCCAAGCGCGTGCGCGACGCCAAGAAGCGTCCCAAGCCCGCGGCCAAGCCGGTCGAGGACCTGGAGCTGCCGCAGCTGCGCACGCGCCTGGCGCAGCTGCAGGAAGAGATCGCGGTCGTGGAGGCACGGATCGCCGAGCTGGAAGCCGCCACCTGACCCAGGCGGCGCGCCGCTTCAGGCGTACTGCATCTTGCGCGTCATCCCGCCGTCGACGATGAACTCCTGTCCGGTGACGAAGCCGGACAGCGTCGGCGCCAGCAGCTGCACGGCCAGCGCGCCGATGTCTTCCGGCGTGCCGACGCGTCCGGCCGGGTGCTGGGCGTGATCGGCCTTGGAAAGCTTGGGCGTGCGCCGGCGTAAGGGACCGCGCCAAGCCTCGGTGGCGATCCAGCCCGGGCTGATCGCGTTGACCCGCACGCGCGGGCCTTCGCTCAGGGCCAGCGCATGGGTGAAGGCGACCAGCCCGCCCTTGGCGGCGGCGTAGGCCTCGCTGTGCGGCTCGGACTGGTGCGCGCGGGTCGAGGCGATATTGACGATGGCGCCCTCGTCGTGGGCGCGCAGCGCCGGCAGCGCATGCCGGCTGCACAGGAAGGCGCCGTGCAGGCTGGCCAGGCGCCGGTTCCATTGCGCCAGGTCCAGCGTGTCCAGCGGCGGCACGTGCGGATCGGGCGGGCCGGCATTGTTGACCAGTCCGTCCAGGCGGCCGAAACGCTTCAGGGCGGCGGTGATGAAGGCGGCCACGCTGCGCTCGCTCGCCACGTCCAGGCGCTTGAAGAAGGCGTCCTCCCCGCGCGCCCATTCGGCCAGGCAGGCCTTGCCCGCGTCGGCATCCAGGTCGCCGATCGCCACGCGCCCGCCGGCGCCCAGCACGGCCTGCGCTATCCCGCGCCCGATGCCCTGCGCACCACCGGAGATCATCACGACGCGGCCGGCCAGCGGCGCGGGGTTCCAGGGCGTGATCGGCGGTGTCAGCGACATGGCGGTGTTCCGGTGGCGATGGCGCCACAGTGTCCTCGCCCCCGCATCTGCGACGCGTGTGCGTTCCGCGATGCGCTCAGTCGTCCAGCAGGCGCCGCCAGCCTTCCACGCCGAGTTCGTCAAGCGTGGCGATGTTGCGCTCCACGATCACGTCCGGATCGGGAAAGGCCGCCACGGCGCGCTCGACGCTGTCCTCGCGCAGCAGGTGCAGCGTCGGCCAGGGGGAGCGGTTGGTGTAGTTGGACACATCGTCCGGCGCGGCGCCGGCGAACTGGTAATCCGGGTGGAAGCTGGCCACCTGCAGGATCCCCTGCAGGTCCAGCTGTTCGACGGCCATGTCGGCGTTGTCGAGGAAGTCGTTGTAGTCCAGGAAGTCGGTCAGCACGTCCGGGTGCACGATCAGCGTGGTGTCGATGAGCTCGGCCGGGGTCTCCCGCAGCAGCACCAGCTCTTCCATCAGCTGCTCCAGCAGCGCCTCGGGCGTGGTGGCGTCGCTGAGCACCATGCGCACCTGCTGCTTGACGTAGACGGCCTTGGCGAACGGGCACAGGTTCAGCCCGATCACCGCGCGCTCGAGCCAGCGGCGGGTGTCGGCGAGCGGGTCGTGCAGGGCGGCGTGCTGGTCGGACATGCGTGGCAGGCTAGTCGCGGAAGTTGTCGAACTGCAGCGGCTGCTCGAACTCGTGCTGCTTCAGCAGCGCGATGGTCTGCTGCAGGTCGTCGCGCTTCTTGCCGTTGACGCGCAGCTTGTCGCCGTTGATCTGGGTGTCGACCTTGATCTTGGATTCCTTGATCTTGGCCGCGATCTGCTTGGCCAGCTTCTGCTCGATGCCCTGCTTGACGGTGATCTTCTGGCGCGCGCCGGCCAGGTTGGTCTCCACCTCGCCGAACTCCAGGCAGCGCGCGTCGATGCCGCGGGCGATCAGGCGCGCGCGCAGGATGTCTTCCATCTGCTTGAGCTGGAAATCGCTCGGCGCCGACTGGTTGATCGTGTTGTCTTCCAACACGAACTTGGCGTCCACGCCCTTGAAGTCGAAGCGGTTGGACAGTTCGCGGTTGGCCTGATCCACCGCATTGGTCAGTTCGTGGGAATTGACCTCGGAGACGACGTCGAAGGAGGGCATGGCGCACCTGGCGCGAAAAATGAAGGCGCAAAGGGTAGCGCAGCGCGGCGGCGCCGTCAGGGCCGGATTCAGTACGGCTCGTCTTCCTCGTTGAGGACCTCGATCACCGCGCCGGTGACGAAGGCCACGCGTTCGGCGACCTCGCGCACGCGGTGCACGCCCTCGTCGTTGGGCGCCTCGACTTCGATCACCGAGTAGCTACCTGCCATGTCGTCGCTCAGGCCGGCCGAGCTGGAGTCGTCGTCGTCTCCGTGCGGCATCAGGTCCTCGATCTCCTCGATGTGCTCGATGCCTTCGATGGACTCGAGCGCATCGGTCAGCTGCAGGGTGGACGCGTCATCGCCGGTCACGCGCAGGCGCAGGGTGGGCATGGGGTTCTCCAGATGGTTCGTTGCCGCAGGATGCTGACCACGCTTGCGCGAAGGCGCGGTGAGTGCCCAGGCGTGGTGCAGGAAGAGATTCTTCGTCCGGCAGCGGGATCGCGGTGCGGGGCTTTACGGCTTCGGTTGGGCAGCGGTTCTGCGGGCAGTGGCCGCTTTTCCCTCGATCAGGGCATCCTGCCCTGACTCGGGCGCTCGGCGTCCTGCCTCGCTCGTCGCGGCCACTGCCCGCAAAACCGCTGCCTCGGGCGTTGAGCCAAAGGCTTCGATTCGAAAGGCGACCAAGTCCATTCGCTGCGGAACCTCGCCCCGCCGTGCGAGGCTGGTTGGTCAAGCGCGTTTGCTGGCGCGACACCTTAGCGAAAGCCCATAAAAAAAGCGGCGGCCCCTGAGGGCCGCCGCCTTGTCGGTTGCGGTGTCACCGACGCCTTGGATCAGAAGCGGGCGCCGATACCGAAGCCGACCGTCCACGGGTTCAGATCCAGCGATGCGCCGCTGCTCTTGCCATTGACGGTGAGGTCCGGCGAACCGTCGAGGTAACGCGCGTCGAAGCGGGCGAACCAGGTCGGGTTGATGTTCATGTCCACGCCGACGGTGCCAATGGCGCCCTTGGCGTCTTCGATGCCCACGTGCGAGCCCGGGACGCTGCCCAGCTTCTCGTTGCTGAAGTTGGACTCGTAGTAGCCCACGCCCACGAACGGACGGAACACCTGGTCCGGAGTGCCGAAGTGGTACTGCGCGCTCAGCGCGAGCGGCATCTGCTCGACGCTGCCGATCTTGCCCTGGTCGTCGGTAACGTCATGCTTGAACTTGCCCGCGGCGCCCCACAGCTCGACGGCGATGTTGGGGGTGGCGTAGAAGCTGGCGCTCAGCGTCGGGGCGGTGGCGCCATCGACGTCGAGGGTGGTGCCCTTCAGCGGACGCGAGGACGGCTGCAGCATGGTGGCGCTGCCGACCACGGCCCAGCGCTTGAACGCTGCGTCAGCGTCGCCGCCGGTGGTGCTGTTGGTGGCCACGCCATGCGGCGTGGAATCGTTGACGGCTTCCTGCGCAAAGACCGGCGGGGCGGCGAGCAGCGGCACCAGGGCCAGGCCAACCAAACGGATCGACTTCATGGGGACTTCCTCTTCGTTCTTGTCTTGTGGGGCCCGCTCACTGGCGGGACGGCGCACACCGTAGGCGCGGCCAAATGAACGATTCCCTGCACGGCATGCGTGGTTCAGGCTCCCGCACAGCAACGCTTCATCTTGTTGGATGCGCGCGCAGGCGCAGCGCTAGGCGTGGTGTAGAAAAACGTTAAATCGCGGCGGTTTTCTTCACGCGCGGCCGATGCCGTTTTAAACGGCGGCGTTCAGCCTGGGTGACGGTTTTGGCAACGATTTGCGCAAGCTCGGGCGCGTTCATCGTGCCTCGGCGGCTGCCAAGCGGCTACCGCGGCCCCCGCGACTGCCCGCAGGAACTGTCGCTACGGTCACTCCGTCGTTCTCGCGAAAGCGGGAACCCAGGGACTTGGCGCTCCTGCTTGAGGTGCGTCGGTGGCCGCTTCTGCGGGAACGACGAGGAATGCATCGCCGCTGGTATTTGATCGGGAAAGCCCCGACCCCTCCCCCTCAGTCGCTAGCCGCGACTTCGAGCTCCCCTGCGCTGCGCGCAAGGGAGGGGGCAGATCATGGCTAGCGTGTCGTTCCCATGTCAGCGGGCTGGATCGTCGTATGAGGAACGTTGCGGTCTTGGATAATCCGCATCGAGCGTTTGAGTCACAGACCAAGCAATCCGCCCCCTCCCTTTCGCCGAAGGCGAAGGGGAGGGCTGGGGAGGGGTGCTCTTGCTTCTGGCTTCAGATCACCGGGAACGCTTGAAGACGGAAGCGCCGACGCCCTTTCCTGCCGTCAGACAGCCGGCGCGCCACCCTGAGCAACAGCGCCGCAACACGACGCCCCACGCCCGACCCAGCCCCACAAAGCCCCTCATCCCCGCTCCAGCGCCTCCAGATAGCGCTGCCGCCACTCGGAAATATCGTGTTTCTGCAGGTGCGCGAACATCGCCCGCCAGCGCTCGATGCGCTCGGCCTTGGGCATCGCGGCGGCCGTGGCGATCGCGTCGGCCACGCCGTCCAGGTCGTGCGGGTTGACGATCAGCGCCTGGCTCAGCTCGTCGGCCGCGCCGGCCAGGATCGACAGCACCAGCACGCCGGGATCCTCGGGGTCCTGGGCGGCCACGTATTCCTTGGCGACCAGGTTCATGCCGTCGCGCAGCGGGGTGACCAGGCCGACGCGGGCCATGCGGTAGAAGCCGGTCAGCGTGGCGTGGGTGTAGTTCTGGTTGACGTAGCGGATCGGGGTCCAGTCGGCCTCGGCATAGGTGCCGTTGACGTGGCCGGCGATCTGTTCGAGCTGGCCGCGCAGCAACTGGTACTCGGCGACCTCGCCGCGCGAGACCGGCGCGATCTGCAGGAAGGTCAGGCTGCCGCGCTGGGCCTTGTGCCGCTGCAGGTAACGCTCGAACCCGTTGAAGCGCTCGGGCAGGCCCTTGGAGTAATCCAGCCGGTCCACGCCGATGGCCAGTTCGCGTCCGCGCAGGCTCTCGCGCAGCGCGCGCACAGGCGCCTTGTTGGCCGCGGCGCGGGCCTGCTGGGCGATCAGCCCGGTGTCGATGCTGATCGGGAAGTCGCCGGTGCGTACGCGGCGCCCGTCCGGCGACTCGATCATGTCCGGGCCGAGCACCTTGCCGCCGGCGAACAGGCGCACATAGGCCTGGTAGCGCTCCACGTCGCGCCGGGTGTGGAAGCCGATCAGGTCGTAGGCGTAGAGCGTGCTGAAGATGCGCTGGTGATCGGGCAGGGCCACGATCAGGTCGGCCGAGGGCATCGGCGTGTGCAGGAAGAAGCCGATCCTGCAGCCCACGCCGCGCTCGCGCAGCAGCGAGGCCAGCGGGATCAGGTGGTAGTCGTGGATCCAGACCGTGTCGCTGTCCTTCAGCAGCGGCGCCAGCTTGTCGGCGAACAGCGCGTTGACGCGCGCATAGCCCTCGCGCTTGCTGCGGTCGTAGTCGACCAGATCCAGGCGGAAGTGCAGCAGCGGCCACAGCGAACCGTTGGCGAAGCCAGTGTAGTACGCGTCGTGGTCGGCCCGGTCCAGGTCCATGGTGACGAAGGTGATGTCGCCTTCGCGCTGCTCGTGCAGCCTGCCGCTTGGCTCGCGCGTGACCTTGCCGCTCCAGCCGAACCACATGCCGCCGCGCTCGGTCAGCGCCGCGCGCAGGCCCGTGGCCAGGCCGCCGGTCTGCGGCTGGCCGGGCAGGGCGACGCGGTTGGAGACGACGACCAGTCGGCTCATGAGGCCTCCTGCCAGGAGCGCGACAGGCGCATGGCCGCGGTGATCAGGCCCACGTGCGAATAGGTCTGCGGGAAGTTGCCCCAGGCTTCGCCGTCTTCAAAGGTCAGATCCTCCGACAGCAGGCCGACGTGGTTGCGGCGCGCCAGGATGCGCTCGAACATCGCCCGCGCCTCGTCCGTGCGGCCCATCGCCGCCAGCGCGTCGATGTACCAGAAGGTGCAGATGGTGAAGCTGGTCTCCGGCTCGCCGAAGTCGTCCGGCGCCACATAGCGGAACAGCGCGTCGCCCTTCTTCAGCGTGCGGCCGATGGCCTCGACGGTGCCGACGAACTTCGGATCGTCGGCCGCGATGAAGCCCACATCGGCCAGCAGCAGCAGCGAGGCGTCCAGGTAGTCGCTTTCGAACGAGGCGCTGAACCAGCCCAGGTCCTCGCGCCAGGCGCGTTCCAGCGTGGTGGCGCTGATGGTGTCGGCGCGCGCGCGCCAGTGCGCGGCGCGCTCGGGCAACTCCAGGCGTTCGGCGATCTTGGCCAGGCGATCGCAGGCGGCCCAGCACATCACGCTGGTGTAGGTATGCACCTCGGCGCGGCCGCGGAACTCCCACAGGCCTGCGTCCGGCACGTCGTACAGGGCGAAGGCGCGCTCGCCCAGCGGCTCGAGCCGCTCGAAGGTATGCCGGTCGCCCGGATCGACCAGGCGCTGGTCGAAGAACAGCTGGGTCGAGGCCAGCACCACCGAGCCATACACGTCGTGCTGCTTCTGGATCCAGGCCAGGTTGCCGCGCCGCACCGGGCCCATGCCGCGATAGCCGGCCAGGCTGGGCACTTCGTGCTCGTGCAGCTCGACTTCGAAGTTGATGCCGTACATCGGCTGCAGCGTGCCGTCGTGGGTGGCGATGTTGAAGATGTAGCCGAGGAACTGCTCCATCGTGCGCGTGGCGCCCAATCGGTTGAGCGCGCGCACCACGAAGCCGGCATCGCGCAGCCAGCAATAGCGGTAGTCCCAGTTGCGCGGCGTGTCCGGCGCCTCGGGGATGGAGGTGGTCATCGCCGCGATGATGCCGCCGCTGTCCTCGTACTGGCACAGCTTCAGCGTGATGGCGCTGCGGATCACCGCGTCCTGCCAGTCCAGCGGGATGGACAGATAGCGCACCCACTCGGCCCAGTAGTGATGGGTGTTCTCCTGCGCCTCGCGCACGTAGCCGGGCAGCGAGCGGCGCAGCGATTCGTCCGCGCCCAGCACCAGGTGTACCGGGTGGTTGAGGACGAAGGCGGTCTCCTCGCGGATGAAGCGCACCGGCACATCGGTGGTCAAGCGCAGGGTGAACTCGGGCAGCAGCCAGCGCACGTGGTTGCTGCCCCAGGTCGACTCGGGCTTGCGCGCACCCCAGTCGGCCAGCGGCCGCGCACGCACGCGGATGCGCGGGTTGCCGGTAAGCGGGCGGATCTGGCGGATGATGCTGACCGGCCGGTAGAAGCGCTGGTTCTCGCGCCAGCGCGGGGCGAAGTCGATGATCTCCAGCGCGTTGCCGTGCGCATCGCGCAGCACGGTGCGCAGGATCGCGGTATTGGTCAGGTAGTGCTGCTCGCTGGAGGCCAGGTCCTCCAGCTCCACCGCGAAGTCGCCGCCGACCTGGTCCTTGGGGCCCAGCAACGCGCAGAACGCCGGGTCGCCATCGAAGGCGGGCATGCAGCTCCAGACCACGCGGCCCTGCTTGTCGATCAAGGCGCCAAAGCTGCCATTGCCGATCACGCCCATATCCAGGTTGGGTTGTCGCATGCGGGCTCCGTGGGGATGTTGCGAAGTGGGAGGAGAAAGCGCGGGTGTTGCAGGCTTGCGATCAAGACCGATCCGGAAGACCCGTCACGCGTCCTGCAGGCTGGCCTGCAGCCAGGCATGCACGGCGGCCACATCGGGCAGCGCGTACATCGCATGGCTGTTGGCGCGGCGGCCGACCAGCACGCTCCAGCCGCCGGCGCTGTTGGCGGCCTCGAAGCCGTACTCGTCGGTCAGATCGTCGCCGACGAAGACCGGGGTGCGCCCGGCGAACGGTGGCTGTTCGAGCAGCCTACGCACTGCGCGGCCCTTGTCCACATCGCTGGGCACCAGTTCCAGCACATGGTCGCCCGGCTGCAGGCGATAACCGGTCAGCTGCGGCAGGTGCCGGGCGGCCAGGTCGCGCAGCGGCTCGGCCGCGCGCGGCGCGGCGCGCCAGTGCAGGGCGATGTTGCTGCCCTTGTCCTCCACCAGCACGCCCGGATAGCGGTGCGAGAGCACCGTGGCCTCGCGGCGCAGCGCCGCCAGGGCTTCGGCCGGGACGGTGCGCGGGACCTGCGGGGCGCCGCGCAGCTCCTGCCCGTGCATGCCGGCCGCCGGCAGCGTGAGTGGCGCGAACACCAGGTCCAGCGCCTTCAGCGGGCGGCCGCTGACCACCGCCAGCGCGCCGTCCAGCTGTGCGGCCAGGCGCGTGATGGTGTCCAGGCCGCCCTCCGGCAGGCGGACCGAGGTGGGATCGTCCTGGAAGTCCAGCAGCGTGCCATCCACGTCCAGGAACAGCGCGCAGTGATCGCCCAGCGCGGGCGGGGTGGGGAAACGGTTGGGGGCAGTGGGGGCCATGGGGTGGCGCGATCGGCGGGGCGTCTTCAGCGTGCAAACGTCGGACGGCATTGTTCTCAACACGGGGTGAACGGGCGGTGTTGGGCGCGGGTCAGGGAGAAATCGTGCGGATCGGACGATATTTCGTCAAGGCCTGACAGAATTTCGGCTACGACCATCCGCCAAGGTTGGCGCGACGCATCGCAGACGTACAATGCCCGGCCCGTCCCACCCAATCCTTCGGAGTTCCCCAAGATGGCTCAAGCCCAGGAAGCGCGCGTCCCCGATATCGGCGACTACAGCGACGTGCCCGTGATCGAGGTGCTGGTGTCCGTCGGGGACACCGTGCAGAAGGATCAGGGGTTGATCACCCTGGAGTCGGACAAGGCCACCCTGGAAGTGCCGGCCGCCTTCGGCGGCGTGGTCAAGGAGCTCAAGGTCAAGGTCGGCGACACGCTCTCGGAAGGGTCGGTCGTGGCCCTGATCGAGCCGGCCGGCGAGGGCGACGCGCCCAAGGCCGAGGCCAAGCCGGCCGAGGCGCCCAAGGCGGCGCCGTCGCCGGCCAAGCCGACCGAGCCCGATGCGCCGGTCGAGCCGGTCGACACCGCCGGCACGACGCCGGACAAGCTGACCCAGCGCGAGATCGCCCAGGCCCAGTCGCGCACCGCCTCCGGCGCCACCGCCGGCCAGGCCGAGCCGCCGTCGCCGCCGACCAGCACCCCGCCGGTCAGCTTCGACGCCTCGCGCGTGATGCCCGACAAGGTGCCGCACGCCAGCCCGGCCGTGCGCCTGTTCGCCCGCGAGCTGGGCGTGGACCTGAACCAGGTCAAGGGCAGCGCGCGCAAGGGGCGCATCACCCGCGAGGACGTGCAGGGCTTCGTCAAGCAGGCGCTCTCTGGCGCCGGCGCTGGCGCCCCGGCCGCCGCGCCGGTGGCCGCCGGTGGCGGCAATGGCCTGAGCCTGCTGCCCTGGCCGAAGGTGGACTTCGCCAAGTTCGGCGAGACCGAGGTCAAGCCGCTCTCGCGCATCCAGAAGATCTCCGGCGCCAACCTGGCGCGCAACTGGGCCATGATCCCGCACGTCACCCAGTTCGACTCGGCCGACATCACCGATCTGGAAGACCTGCGCGTAACGCTCAACAAGGAGGCGGAGAAGTCCAAGTCCGGCGTCAAGCTGACCATGCTGGCCTTCCTGATCAAGGCCAGCGCCGCGCTGCTGAAGAAGTACCCGACCTTCAACGCCTCGCTCGACGCCACCGGCGAGAACCTGACGCTGAAGAAGTATTTCCACATCGGCTTCGCCGCCGACACGCCCAACGGGCTGGTCGTGCCGGTGATCCGCGACGTGGACAAGAAGGGCGTCAACGACATCGCCACCGAGACCGGCGAGCTGGCCAAGAAGGCGCGCGAAGGCAAGCTCGGCCCGGCCGACATGACCGGCGGCTGCTTCTCGATCTCCTCGCTGGGCGGCATCGGCGGCACGGCGTTCACGCCGATCGTCAATGCGCCGGAGGTGGCCATCCTGGGCGTGTCCAAGTCGGCCATCCAGCCGGTGTGGGACGGCAAGGCGTTCCAGCCGCGGCTGATGCTGCCGCTGTCGCTGAGCTACGACCACCGCGTGATCGACGGCGCGCTGGCCGCGCGCTTCACCGCTGATCTGGCCAAGGTGCTCGGCGACATGCGCCGGGTCCTGCTGTAACCGGAGGCTGCGCGCATGGCGAACACCATTGAAGTGAAGGTGCCGGACATCGGCGATTTCTCCGACGTGCCGGTGATCGAAGTGCTGGTTTCGGTCGGCGACACCGTGGCCAAGGAGCAGGGCCTGGCCACGCTGGAATCGGACAAGGCCACGCTGGAAGTGCCGTCCTCGGCCGACGGCGTGGTGAAGGAAATCAAGATCAAGGTCGGCGACAAGGTCTCGCAGGGCAGCCTGGTCGTGGTGCTGGAAGCCGCGGGCGAAGCCGCCGCGGCGCCGGCTCCCGCCGCGCCCCAGCCGGCCGCGCCGGCCAAGGCAGAGGCGCCCAAGGCCGAGAAGGTCGAGCCCAAGCCCGAAGCCGCCGCACCCGCGCCGGCCGCCGGCCCCATCGAAGTGAAGGTGCCCGACATCGGCGACTTCTCCGACGTGCCGGTGATCGAGGTGCTGGTCGCGGTCGGTGACACGGTGGCCAAGGAGCAGGGCCTGCTGACCCTGGAATCGGACAAGGCCACGCTGGAAGTGCCGTCCTCGGCCGCCGGCAAGGTCAAGGAGATCAAGGTCAAGGTCGGCGACAAGGTCAACCAGGGCGACCTGGTCGTGGTGCTCGAAGGCGAGGCCGCGGCCGCGCCTTCGCAGGCCCCGCGCGCCGCGCCGGTCAGCGCCTCGCCCGCCAAGCCCGAGGGCGTCCAGGCGCCAAAGGCCGCGGCCGGCACCGGCCGCAAGGCCGACATCGAATGCCGCATCGTGGTGCTGGGCTCCGGCCCCGGCGGCTATACCGCCGCGTTCCGCGCCGCGGACCTGGGCCTGGATACGGTGCTGATCGAGCGCTACGCCAGCCTGGGCGGCGTGTGCCTCAACGTCGGCTGCATCCCGTCCAAGGCGCTGCTGCATTCGGCCAACGTCATCGACGAGGCCGCCCATGCCGAAGAGTGCGGCATCGAGTTCGCCGCGCCCAAGATCCACCTGGACAAGCTGCGCAGCTACAAGGAAAAGGTCGTCGGCACCCTGACCAAGGGCCTGGCCGGCATGGCCAAGCAGCGTAAGGTGCGCGTGGTCCAGGGCGTGGGCACGTTCGTGTCGGCCAACGAGATCGAGATCGTCGGCAGCGACGGCAAGACCCAGCTGCTGCGCTTCGAGCAATGCATCATCGCCGCGGGCAGCCAGGCGGTGAAGCTGCCCAACTTCCCATGGGACGATCCGCGCGTGATGGATTCCACCGACGCGCTGGAGCTGGCCGAAGTGCCCAAGTCCCTGCTCGTGGTCGGCGGCGGCATCATCGGCCTGGAAATGGCCACCGTGTACAGCGCCCTGGGCAGCCAGGTGACCGTGGTCGAGTTCATGGACCAGCTGATGCCCGGCGCAGACAAGGACCTGGTCAAGCCGCTGGCCGACCGCCTGAAGAAGCAGGGCGTCGTGGTCCATCTGAAGACCAAGGCCGCCGGCGTCAAGGCCGAGAAGAAGGGCATCACCGTGACCTTCGAATCGGCCACCGAGGGCGCCAAGCCCGATCTGGAATCCGGCACCTGGGACCGCGTACTGGTGGCCGTGGGTCGCGCGCCCAACGGCAAGAAGATCGGCGCGGACAAGGCCGGCGTGCAGGTCACCGACCGCGGCTTCATCCCGGTCGATCCGCAGATGCGCACCAACGTGCCGCACATCTTCGCCATCGGCGACATCGTCGGGAACCCGATGCTGGCCCACAAGGCCACGCACGAGGGCAAGCTGGCGGCCGAAGTCGCCTCGGGCGAGAAGAAGGAGTGGGTGGCCCGCGTGATCCCGTCGGTGGCCTACACCAATCCGGAGATCGCCTGGGTCGGCGTCACCGAAACCGAGGCCAAGGCCAAGGGACTCAAGGTCGGCGTGGCCAAGTTCCCGTGGGCGGCCAGCGGCCGCGCCATCGGCATCGGCCGCACCGAAGGCTTCACCAAGCTGATCTTCGACGAGGAGACGCACCGCATCGTCGGCGGCGGCATCGTCGGCGTGCATGCCGGCGATCTGCTGGCCGAGATCGGTCTGGCGATCGAGATGGGCGCCGAGGCCGAAGACATCGGCCACACCATCCACGCCCACCCGACCTTGAGCGAGTCGGTCGGCATGGCGGCCGAGGTCTACGACGGCACGATCACCGACCTGTACATCCCGAAGAAGAAGTAAGCGGCGTCCGTCGCTCCCGCGATCGCGGGAGCGCGGGTCTGCGACGCTTCGCGCGAAAGTCTCTGGATTCCCGCCTTCGCGGGAATGACGATAGAAGTTTTGTCGGCAGTTCGAGGCTTCGCGCGAAGTTGACCAAAGAAAAGCCCCGGCATGCCGGGGCTTTTTTTGTCGCAAACCAAGCCTTTCAGCAAGCCTAGCCCACGTTCCGGAAGGAGAGCCCCCTTGAGTCAAGGGGGCGCGCCGAAGGCGCGGGGATCTGGAGACTCATAAGCCGGGGCCCGAAGTTTGCGCAGCAAACTTTGGGGCTTCAGCGCGCATCGCGCGTTGAAGCGCTACCCCCTTGAGTCAAGGGGGCGCGCCGAAGGCGCGGGGATCTGGAGACTCATAAGCCGGGGCCCGAAGTTTGCAGAGCAAACTTTGGGGCTTCAGCGCGCATCGCGCTGAAGCGCGTTAAAACGCAAACGTCAGACCCACCGTCGGGCCCTTGAACTCCAGGTCCAGACCCGCGCGACCGGTGATGTCGCCGGAGGTGTAGGGCTCGCTGTAGTTGATCTTGAACCAGTCGTAGCCGGCGAACACGCCGAAGTTCTGGGTGAACTTGTACTCGACCGTGGCGTTGGCGCGCTTGATCTTGCCGTCGTAGTCGAAGCTGCCCCAGCTGCCGTCCAGGTACTGGCCCTGCACGTTGATCAGCCAGCGATCGCCCGGGGTGGCGGTGAAGCGCACGCCGACCACGGGGGCGACGCCGTCTTCCTTCCAGGTTTCGCGGTAGCGGCCCAGCGTGCCGGCGTCGGCGGTGGCCTTGGCGTCCAGCTTGGCCCACTCGGCGCCCAGCTCCAGGCCCATCGAGAACTTGTCGGTCTCCACCACCGAGAAGTCGTAGATCAGGCTGGCCAGCTGGAAGCGCGAATCCAGCTTGACGAAGCTGCCGCTCGGCACGGTGTTGCCCTGGTAGGAGATGTCCTCGGACAGGGTCTGCTTGTTGTCCTTCTGATAGCGGAAGTAGTTGAAGATCAGACGGTTGCGGTTGCTGATGTGCCACACGCCATCCACGCGCGGCGACACCTCGGCGCTGCCGAAGTCGAAGTCGCGCTTGCCGCTCACGCTCTGGCCGAAGCCCTCGGCGCTGCCGCGCAGGGTGGCGTCGCCGTCGGCGTTCATGGCGCCCACGCGCAGGGTGAAGGTGTCGTTGTTCTCCTGCGCGCTGGCCGGGGCCGCGACGGCGCCCAGCAGCGCGAGGGACAGGCCTGCCAGGGCCAGGGACGGGATGGCTTTCATGGGGTGCTCTCTCTACGGATCGGATGTAATGCCGGTGACGCCCGGCTCAGGTGCGCACACGCTGCACGCGGCCCGGTGCACGTCCGGTGAAGAAATGAGACTCCAAGATTCATTCATGCGGATGGCGTGTGACGACCCGCCGCCGGCCTGGACGCGGCGCCCATGTGCCAGCGGCTACGCGTGCGCACGCCTGGCATCGCTTGGGCCCCATGGGCTCGCACGATGCGCAACAAAAGAGCCCCGGCGCGCGCGCCGGGGCTCGGGAAGGTCTGCGACAGAGCATCGACGAGGAAGTGGGTCGCAGACCTCGCATGCCCTTGACCGGCGCCAATGAGGAAAAGTTCCCCAGCCAACCTGGCATGCGCGTGCCGCACTGCGGAAACGCTTTCAGCCAAGCCCGCACACGCACATGAGCGAACGGACAGCTTTTCTCAGGCAAATCAGACTTTTGAAGGTTGTCGCGAAAATCGCCGCGCTGCTATACTTTGGCGGCTTGACGGGGCCACTCGCACTCACCGTCTCTCGCACCCCACAAGGCCAACGACGTGCTGAACTCCGTAAACACGGGTCGGCAACTGGCACAGCGGGCGATAGCCTGGCAGGCTGCCGCCGCCGTGTTGGTCGCGCTGGCCTGGCTGGCGCACTCGCCGCAGCACGCCCTCGGAGCGCTGTATGGGGGGCTTGGCTTCACCGCCGGATCCTGGGCTGCCGCGAAAGTGGCGCTGGGCGGCGGGATCGCCCCGGCCGGCGTCGCCTTCGCGCGACTGCTGATGGGGGTGGCGGCGAAGTGGGTGGTGGTACTGCTGGTGCTGGTGGCGGGTCTGGCCGGATTTCGGTTGCCAGGCTTGGCGCTGATCACAGGTCTTGTAGGGGCCGCACTGGGCATGGTGCTGGCCAATCTGATCCAACGCAAAGGTGTTGCCACGTGAGTGAAGCCAACAATTCGGGCGGTCTGACCGAATACATCACCCATCACCTGGGTCACAACGCTGGCCAGGCGCTGGGCGGGACGTTCCATTTCGACAGCTGGCTGATCGCGCTGACGCTGGGCCTGATTTTTGTGGCCTGGTTCGCGTTCTTCGCGCGCCGCGCCACCGCCGGGGTGCCGACCAAGGGTCAGGCCTTCGTCGAGCTGGTGATGGAATTCGTCGACGGCCAGGTCAAGGACACCTTCCACGGCAACCGCAACTCGGTGACGCCGCTGGCGCTGACCATCTTCATGTGGGTGGTCTTCATGAACACGATGGACCTGATCCCGCTGGATCTGCCGTCGTTCCTGATCACCCACACCGCGGGCGCCGAGGCGGCGCACCACACCTATTTCCGCATGGTGCCCACCGCCGACCTGAACACCACGCTGGCCCTGTCGGTCACCGTGTTCTTCATCCTGATCGGCCATGCGCTGGCGGCCAAGGGCGGCTTCGGCTTCGGCAAGGAGCTGCTGACCGCGCCGTTCCATGCGCACGGCATCGGCGCGATCATCCTGGCGCCGGTCAACCTGGCCATGAACATCATCGAGTGGCTGGTCAAGCCGATCTCGCTGGCCATGCGGTTGTTCGGCAACATGTACGGTGGCGAGCTGGTGTTCATGCTCATCGCCGGCCTGATGAGCGGCTGGGTGACCTTCCTGCCGGGCGTGATCGCCAACGCGGCCTGGGGCATCTTTCATATCCTGATCATCCTGCTGCAGGCCTTCATCTTCATGATCCTCACCGTCGTCTACATCGCTGGTGCGCGTGAAGGCCACTAAAGCCGCTTCGACCGTTTTTCGCTTCACCCTTTCGTACTAACCAACCAATCGCTGGAGAGTTTTCATGGAATTCATCGCACACCTGCAGGGCATGACCGCCATCGCCATCGGCCTCATCATCGGCCTGGGTGCCCTGGGTGCCTGCCTGGGCATCGCCATCATGGGTTCCAAGTTCCTGGAATCGGCCGCCCGTCAGCCGGAGCTGATCCCGGTGCTGCAGGGCCGCATGTTCCTGCTGGCCGGCCTGATCGACGCCGCCTTCATCATCGGCCTGGCCATCGCGCTGTACTTCGGTATCGCCAACCCGCTGCTCACCGCTGTGCTGAACGCGCAGGGCGGCTAATCCGCCGTCGTCGCGATCCGCATTCGCGGATCGCCAGGTAACGCTCGCCATGCGGTCAGCGCATGGCGGGTTGAACGAACCCGTCGAGGACACGTCATGAACGTCAACATGACCTTCTTCGGCCAGATGCTTTCCTTCGTGATCCTGATTGTGTTCACGATGAAGTTCATCTGGCCGCCGCTGAATGCGGCGCTTGAAGAACGGCAGAAGAAGATCGCCGAAGGCCTGGCCGCTGCAGACCGCAGCCAGAAGGACCTGGCGCAGGCGCAGGAGAAGGCCAACGAGGCCCTCAAGGACGCCCGCGTCAAGGCCAACGAGATCATCGACCAGGCCCACGCCCGCGCCAACCAGATCGTCGAGGCCGCCCGCAACGAGGCGATCGCCGAGGCGAACCGGCAGAAGGAACTGGCCCAGGAAGAGATCGCCGCCGCCGCCAACCGCGCGCGCGAGGAGCTGCGCAAGCAGATCTCCGTGCTGGCCGTGAGTGGCGCCGAGAAGCTGCTGCACCGCGAGATCGATCCGGCCGCCCACAAGGCGCTGCTGGACGAACTGGCCGCGCAGATTTAAGGCGGATGATCCGATCATGAGTCAGTCCATCACGCTCGCCCGCCCCTACGCCCGCGCCGCCTTCGGCGCGGCGCAGGATGCGCAGCAGCTGCCGGCGTGGTCGCAGGCGCTGGGTTTCTCCGCCCAGGTCGCGGCCGATCCACGCGTCGCCGCGCTGCTGCCCAATCCGCAGCTGACCCGCGAGCAGGCCCTGGCGCTGCTGGCGCCCGAAGGCGCAGGCGAGGAATTCACGCGCTTTCTGGGCGTGCTGGCCGATGCCGGCCGCCTGGCGCTGCTGCCCGAGATCGCCGCGCTCTACGAGCAGCTGCGCGCGCAGGCCGAGCACGTCGTGCTGGCCCGGGTCACCTCGGCGGCCGAACTGCCGCCGGGCGAGCTGGACGTGATCAAGGCTGCGCTGGCCAAGCGTTTCGGCCGCCAGGTCGAGGTGACCACCGAGGTGGACGCTTCACTGATCGGCGGCGCCGTCATCGATGCCGGCGACGTGGTCATCGATGGTTCGCTCAAGGGCAAGCTGGCGCGCCTGCAGACGGCGCTGGCGGGCTGATTCCAGGCGCCGCCGGACGCGCTGCAGCGACCGGCTGGCGACAGGCACACGCTTTCATTTATACGCAGCCGCGCACCGGCTGCACAAGGAAAACCATCATGGCCACCACGCTCAACCCCTCTGAAATCAGCGACCTCATCAAGACCCGCATCGAGCAGGTCAAGCTGGCCGCCGAATCGCGCAACGAAGGCACCGTGACCAGCGTGTCCGACGGCATCGTGCGCATCTTCGGCCTGGCCGACGTGATGCAGGGCGAAATGATCGAGCTGCCGCCCGCCGGCGAGGGCACGCCCACCTTCGCCCTGGCCCTGAACCTGGAGCGCGACTCGGTCGGCGCCGTGGTGCTGGGCGACTACGAGCACCTGCGCGAAGGCGACGTGGCCAAGACCACCGGCCGCATCCTGGAAGTGCCGGTCGGTCCCGAGCTGCTGGGTCGCGTGGTCAACGCGCTGGGCGAGCCGATCGACGGCAAGGGCCCGATCAACACCGCGCAGACCGCGCCGGTGGAGCGCGTGGCGCCAGGCGTGATCTGGCGCAAGTCGGTCGATGAGCCGGTGCAGACCGGTTACAAGTCGGTCGACGCCATGATCCCGATCGGCCGTGGCCAGCGCGAGCTGATCATCGGCGACCGCCAGACCGGCAAGACCGCGATGGCCATCGATGCGGTGATCAACCAGAAGGACTCGGGCATCAAGTGCGTGTACGTCGCCATCGGCCAGAAGGCCTCGACGGTGGCCAACATCGTGCGCAAGCTCGAGGAGAATGGCGCACTGGCCCACACCATCGTGGTGGCCGCCACCGCCTCGGAGTCGGCCGCGATGCAGTACATCAGCGCCTATTCCGGCTGCACCATGGGCGAGTACTTCCTGGACCGTGGCCAGGACGCGCTGATCGTGTACGACGATCTGTCCAAGCAGGCTGTGGCCTATCGCCAGATCTCGCTGCTGCTCAAGCGCCCGCCGGGTCGCGAAGCCTATCCGGGCGACGTGTTCTACCTGCACTCGCGCCTGCTGGAGCGCGCCTGCCGCGTGTCCGAGGACTACGTCGAGAAGTTCACCCAGGGCGAGGTCACGGGCAAGACCGGTTCGCTGACCGCGCTGCCGATCATCGAGACCCAGGCCGGCGACGTCTCGGCGTTCGTGCCGACCAACGTGATCTCGATCACCGACGGCCAGATCTTCCTGGAAACCGACCTGTTCAACGCCGGCATCCGTCCGGCGGTGAACGCGGGTATCTCGGTCTCGCGCGTCGGTGGCGCGGCCCAGACCAAGATCATCAAGAAGCTCTCCGGCGGCATCCGCATCTCGCTGGCGCAGTACCGCGAGCTGGCGGCGTTCGCGCAGTTCGCCTCGGACCTGGACGAAGCCACCCGCAAGCAGCTCGAGCGCGGTCAGCGCGTGACCGAGCTGATGAAGCAGAAGCAGTACGCGCCGATGTCCATCGCCCTGCAGGCGCTGTCCATCTACGCGGTCAACGAGGGCTACCTGGACGACGTGCCGGTGAACAAGCTGCTGGCCTTCGAAGCCGGCCTGCATGCGCACTTCACCAACACCCAGGGCGCGCTGCTGGACAAGATCAACGGCACCGGTGCCTGGGACGGCGAGATCGAAGGCGTCTTCAAGCAGGGCATCGCGGAGTTCAAGCAGACCGGTAGCTGGTAAGCAGCAGCCGGGATTGGGCATTAGGCATTAGGGATTCGCAGGAGTGGGATTCGGATGGCTTCGGCCGATCCCGGATCCCGAATCCCGAATCCCACGAGCGGAGCGAGAGATGGCAGGCGGACGCGAAATCAAGAACAAGATCAAGAGCGTGCAGAACACCCGCAAGGTGACG
Organism: Pseudoxanthomonas winnipegensis; assembly: GCF_030322905.1. Lineage (NCBI taxonomy): Bacteria > Pseudomonadati > Pseudomonadota > Gammaproteobacteria > Lysobacterales > Lysobacteraceae > Pseudoxanthomonas > Pseudoxanthomonas winnipegensis. Next base: position 600,264 of record NZ_CP095475.1, read on the forward strand.
CGCGCCCTGGAGATGGTCTCGGCCGCGAAGATCCGCCGCGCCCAGGACCGCATGAAGACCTCGCGCCCCTACGCGCGGGCGATGCGCCAGGTCATCAGCCATCTGGCCCAGGCCAATACCGACTTCCAGCACCCCTACCTGGTGGAGCGCGAGAAGGTCGAGCGCGTCGGCTACATCATCGTGTCCTCCGACCGCGGCCTGGCCGGCGGCCTGAACAACAACCTGTTCCGCAAGACCCTGGGCGAGATGCGCCAGTGGCAGGACAAGGGCGCGCAGATCGACGTGGTGACCATCGGCCAGAAGGCCTCGGTGTTCTTCCGTCGCCTGAAGGTCGACATGGTCGGCAGCCTGAGCCACCTGGGCGATGTGCCGCATGTGGAGCAGCTGATCGGCGTGGTCAAGGTGATGCTGGAGGCGTACGAGTCGGGCAAGGTCGACCGCGTCTTCCTGGTCTACAACCACTTCGTCAACACGATGTCGCAGAAGGCCTCCTTCGACCAGCTGCTGCCGCTGCCGCAGGCCGAGGAAGACGTCGCCAAGCACGACTGGGACTACATCTACGAACCCGACGCCAAGACCGTGCTCGAGCACGTGCTGGTGCGCTACGTGGAGTCGCTGGTGTACCAGGCGGTGCTGGAGAACGTGGCCTCCGAGCATGCCGCGCGCATGGTCGCGATGAAGGCCGCCAGCGACAACGCCAGCAAGCTGATCGGCACCCTGCAGCTGTCCTACAACAAGGCCCGCCAGGCGGCGATCACCCAGGAAATTTCCGAGATCGTCGGCGGCGCGGCCGCTGTGTAGCCGGGAATGGGGAATGGTGAAACGGGAATGGTCGCAGCGATGCTTGATCCTCCCATTCCCGATTCCCCGTTCCCCATTCCCGACACCAGTTTCGAATAGACATTAGTGGAGTTATCCAAATGAGTCAGGGCAAGATCGTTCAGATCATCGGCGCGGTCGTCGACGTCGAATTCCCGCGCGGCGAAGTGCCGAAGGTGTACGACGCGCTGAAGGTGGACAACACCGAGATCACGCTGGAAGTGCAGCAGCAGCTGGGCGACGGCGTGGTCCGCACCATCGCGCTGGGCTCCACCGATGGCCTCAAGCGCAACCTGGTGGCCACCAACACCGGCAAGGCGATCTCCGTGCCGGTCGGCAGCGCCACGCTGGGCCGCATCATGGACGTGCTGGGCCGCCCGATCGACGAGGCCGGCCCGGTCGAGGGCAGCGACAGCTGGGAAATCCACCGCGCCGCGCCGTCCTACGAGGACCAGTCCTCCTCCACCGAGCTGCTGGAGACCGGCATCAAGGTCATCGACCTGATGTGCCCGTTCGCCAAGGGCGGCAAGGTCGGCCTGTTCGGCGGCGCCGGCGTCGGCAAGACCGTCAACATGATGGAGCTGATCAACAACATCGCCAAGGCGCACAGCGGTCTGTCCGTGTTCGCCGGCGTGGGCGAGCGTACCCGCGAGGGCAACGACTTCTACCACGAGATGAAGGACTCCAACGTCCTGGACAAGGTGGCGATGGTCTACGGCCAGATGAACGAGCCGCCGGGCAACCGTCTGCGCGTGGCGCTGACCGGCCTGACCATGGCCGAGTACTTCCGCGACGAGAAGGACGCCTCGGGCAAGGGCAAGGACGTGCTGCTGTTCGTCGACAACATCTACCGCTACACGCTGGCCGGTACCGAAGTGTCGGCGCTGCTGGGCCGCATGCCGTCGGCGGTGGGCTACCAGCCCACCCTGGCCGAGGAAATGGGCGTGCTGCAGGAGCGCATCACCTCGACCAAGTCCGGTTCGATCACGTCGATCCAGGCCGTGTACGTGCCCGCGGACGACCTGACCGACCCCTCGCCGGCGACCACCTTCGCCCACCTGGACTCCACCGTCACCCTGAGCCGCCAGATCGCCTCGCTGGGCATCTACCCCGCCGTGGACCCGCTGGACTCCACTAGCCGCCAGCTGGATCCGCTGGTGGTGGGCGCCGAGCACTACGACGTCGCCCGTCGCGTGCAGTCCACGCTGCAGAAGTACAAGGAACTGAAGGACATCATCGCCATCCTGGGCATGGACGAGCTGTCCGAGGAAGACAAGCAGTCGGTCTCGCGCGCGCGCAAGATCGAGCGCTTCTTCAGCCAGCCCTTCCACGTGGCCGAAGTGTTCACCGGCGCCCCGGGCAAGTACGTGGCGCTGAAGGACACCATCCGCGGCTTCAAGGGCATCCTGGACGGCGAGTACGACCACCTGCCCGAGCAGGCCTTCTACATGGTCGGCGGCATCGACGAGGCCGTGGAAAAGGCCAAGAAGCTGGCTGAGAAGGCGTAAGCGCCGGGATTCGGGATTCGGGATTAGGGATTTGCAAGGCGGTATCGAGGAGATGGGCGTGGGGGTGAGGGCAAGGCGGTGCGACCGTCTTGGCCAATCCCGAATCCCGAATCCCCAATCCCGCCTCGCACCAGCGAGGTAACCATGAGCACCATCCGTTGCGACATCGTCAGCGCCGAGCAGGAGATCTACCACGGGGAAGCCACCCTGGTGGTCGCTACCGGTGAGCTGGGCGAGCTGGGCATCGCGCCCAAGCACGCGCCGCTGATCACGCGCCTGAAGGCGGGCAAGGTTGTGGTCACCACGCCCTCCGGCGAGCACCTGGACTTCGCCATCTCCGGCGGGATCCTGGAGGTTCAGCCGCAGGTGGTGACCGTGCTGGCCGACACCGCCATCCGCGCGCAGGACATCGATGAGGCCGCGGTCAAGGCGGCCAAGGACGAGGCCGAGCGCGTGCTGGCCAACCGCGGTGAGACCGAGGACCTGGCCGAAGCCCAGCGCAAGCTGATGGAAGCCGTGGTCCAGCTGCAGGCCCTCGAGCGCCTGCGCAAGACGCTCAAGCACTAAGCGCTCGGGCGGCCCGGCCTGGGCCGCAGACGCGGAAATGCAAAACGCCGGCGCAAGCCGGCGTTTTGCGTTGTGGAGTGCAGCTACCCCGCTCGGTAGGAGCCGCCATGGCGGCGATAGGGCTTTACCCCCGGAAAGTTTTCAGGGAAGGCCCCATCGCCGCCATGGCGGCTCCCACCTGTAGAGCGGAGCTTGCTCCGCTGGGGCTTGCCGATGATCCGGTCGAAACGCAGCGGAGCCCCCAAGAGGGGATTGCCACAAGCTCCGCTCTACAAAAAGGCCGCGGCTTGAACTTAGAGACAGTTGCTCCCACCAAGCAGGGGGCTCTTCGGCGAGCGACTAGCGAAGATCAGCAAGGCCAGCACGCCATTGGACAGCAGGCCAGCTCCCACCAAGCGTGGTGGCGCTCAGCGATAGATCACATACCGGCTGGCAGCGAAGGTCAGCACCGCCAGCACGCCCTCCACCAGCGGCTTGGCCAGCCAGGCCAGCTGCAGGCCCAGGCGCTGTTCGACCAGCAGAATCATCCAGGTGCTGAGCACCGTGGCGGGGATCCATACCGCCAGGAACCGCGCGAACCGCGACCACCCCAGCCGCGCCCCGTCCTCGCGCGAGGCGAAGGTATAGCGCCCGTTGAGCCAGAACCCCAGGATCGCCCCCGCCACGCGCCCGGCGAGGTTGGCCGGCACCGCGTCGAGGCCCAGCGCACTGAGTGCGACAAAGACGCTCCAGTCCAGCAGCAACTGCACGCCGCCGACGACGATGAAGATCGAGCCCTGCTTGAACAGCTGCGGCGGTAGCGAGAAGGAGCCCATGCGGCGCATTCTAGCCGACGCATGCCTGCGGCCCTGTAAGATCGCGCGCAGTTTCCTGCCATGGAGGTCAGGTGCGCGTCGCCGTTCTGATTCCCTGTTTCAACGAAGTCACCACTATCGCCAAGGTGGTGGGCGATTTCCGCGCGGCCCTGCCGCAGGCCGAGGTCTGGGTGTTCGACAACGCCAGCACCGACGACACCGCCCAGGCCGCGCGCGCGGCCGGTGCGCAGGTGCGGCGCGTGCCGGCCAAGGGCAAGGGCAATGTGGTGCGCGCGATGTTCCGCGATGTCGAGGCCGATGCCTATCTGATGGTCGATGGCGACGACACCTATCCGGCCGGTGCGGCGGCGGCGCTGCTGGAGGAGGTCCGGCAGGGGCGCGCGGATATGGTCGTCGGCACGCGGCTGGAGGATTTCCAGCATGCCTCGTTCCGCCGCTTCCATGGCATCGGCAACCAGCTGGTGCGGCGCTGCGTGGCGATGCTGTTCGGCAGCCCCGTGCGCGATGTGTTGTCCGGCTACCGGGCGTTCTCGCGGCGGTTCGTCAAGTCGATGCCGGTGCTCTCGCATGGCTTCGAGATCGAAACCGAGATGACCGTGTTCGCGCTGAGCAGCGGCTTCGTGCTGGCCGAACGGCCGATCGCCTACGGCGTGCGCCCCGATGGTAGTCAGTCCAAGCTGAGCACCTACAGGGACGGCGTGCGCGTGCTGCGCACGCTGCTGTTCCTGTTCAAGGACATGCGGCCGCTGCTGTTCTTCGGCGGCGTGGCGGCGCTGATGGTGCTGGCCGGACTGGGCTTTGGCAGCGTGGTGATCGCCGAGTTCAGCCGTACCGGGCTGGTCACCCATCCCTCGACCGCGGTGCTGGCGGTGGCGCTGACGCTGGTGGGCATCGTCTCGCTGGCGACCGGGCTGATCCTGGATACGGTCAACCGCCGTGCCAACGAGATCCAGCGCCTGATCACCGACCAGCTGGTGGGGCAGCGCCCGCCTGCGGACACAGCACGCTGACCTCACGCACCCGCTGCAGCGGACACAGTTCCAGTGGGCGCAGCGAGTCGGCCACGGGTTGGCACGCACCCGCCTGCGTCAGGCCGTAGCGCGTGTACTCGCTGGCGACAGGATCGTCCAGGTCAGTGCTGACCTCGCGTAGCAGATAGAGCGCGCCGCGGTGCTCGCGGATGCGGGCCTCGGCGCGGGCCTGCAGGGCCGTGCAGACCTGAGGTTGCATGAAGTTGTTGGCGACCGAGATCGCCGGGACCGACGGCGGCAGGAACGACACTGCGTGCCCCAACGGGGAAGCGCTCGAGATCACCACCAGCGCTTCCTCGTCCATGGGCGGGAAACGCACCTGCACCATCGGCGTGGTGAACGGATGCGTGCGGCCCCAACTGGGTCGCTTGGTCAGGCCGATCACCAAGGCCAGGCCGAGGATCAGCACGAAGCGCGGCCAACGCCTGGGCAGGAACGCGGTCGCGGCGCCCGCCAGCGCGATCGCGCACAGCAGCTCGACCGCGATCAGATAACGATAGATGCCGTACAGCCTGGTCCAGATGACCAGGGTCACCAGGCAGAACAACAACAGCACCGCCACATCGCCGCACGCACGGCGTTGCCTGCGCTGCACGAAAAGCGTCAGGCCCAGCGCCAGCAGGCCCAGCAGGATGCGCGGATCGGCCAGCCTGGCCTCGGAGAAATGGAAGCCACGCTTGGTGAACTGGAACACCGTCAGCCAGGCATCCAGCCCGTGCGGAATGAAGCGCGCGTCGTTGTAGGCCACCGCCTGGGCGTCCGGCGACTGGAAGACCTGATTGAAGTACGGGAACAGCGGATTGCCGAAGGTCTGCCACAGCACCCAGGCCCATGGTCCGCCGGTTACGACGCCGCCGAGCAGGCCGCCGACCGCCACGGCCAGCACGCGCAGCGGTGCCTGGCGCAGGGGGCCGGCCAGCAGGGCGACAGCGCCCAGCGCGACGCAATAGATGACGCCCGTGAGCTTCAGGCCGGTGGCCAGGCCCAGGATCAGCCCGGCAGGCAGCCAGGTCTTCCACAGGCCGGCCCGCTCGCGCGAGCGCAGCACCCACCACAGGGCCCCGGTCGCGCCGGCGGCGATGAGGGCGTCGTTGAACGTCGAGCCGACGCTCGGGCCCACGGCCGCACCGGTCAGCGCCAACACGCCGGTCAGCACCAGGCGCATGCGGCTGCGCGCCTGCGGCCAGCAGCGGTCCAGCAGGCGCAGGGCGAAGAACAGCGCCAGCAGCGAGGGCAGGCTCAGCCAGAACGCGATCAGCCAACCCGGCCAACCGGCATGCACCATCCACACGAACGGCAGATCCGCGGCCGGGTTGTGCCAGGTCTGCAGCTGGGCGGCGGCGATGTCCTGTGTCAGACGCCCCTGCAGCAGCGCCGAGCCGGTGTAGAGGTGGTAGTTGCGCAGGTCCCAGTTGCGGTCCTGGCCGTTGATCAGCGCGGTCAGCAGGGTCAGCAGCGCGGCCAGGCCGAGGGTGAACTTCCAGGACAGCGCCGAGGCGGTTGACGAACGGGATTCGGACAAGACGATCTTCCTTGAGGGTTGCAGCCTGCAGACGCGCGATTATCGCAGGCGAGGCGCAGCACTGCGCGCTGCCGGCACGCTGTGACGTGGGCGCGGGCCGGGACGATTAGAATCCTTCGCCATGTCTTCCAGCGACGCACGCCCATGACGCTTCCCCTGCACGTGATCATCCTGGCCGCCGGAGAGGGCAAGCGCATGCGCTCGGTCCGGCCCAAGGTGCTGCAGCCGATCGCGGGCCGGCCGATGTTGGCGCATGTGATCGATACGGCGCGTGCGCTGCAGCCCGAGGCGATCCACGTGGTCTATGGCCATGGCGGCGAGGCGGTGCGCGAGGCCTTCGCCGACCAGCCCGACCTGCAGTGGGCCGAGCAGGCCGTGCGCCTGGGCACCGGCCATGCCGTGCAGCAGGCGATGGAACAGGTACCCGACGCGGCCACCGTGCTGGTGCTCTATGGCGATGTGCCGCTGATCCGCGCCGACACGCTGCTGCGCCTGCTGCACGCGCCGGGCCGCCTGGCGGTGCTGGTGGCCGAGCCGGACGATCCGAGCGGCTACGGTCGCATCGTGCGCGATGCCAACGGCAAGGTCGGCGCCATCGTCGAGCACAAGGACGCCGACGACGAGCAGCGCCGCATCCGCACCATCAACACCGGCATCGTCACCGCCGAATCGACGGCGCTGCATCGCTGGCTGGCGCAGCTGTCCAACGACAACGCGCAGGGCGAGTACTATCTCACCGACATCTTCGGCATGGCCGCGGCCGAGTTCACCCCGGCCGAGATGGTGCTGGTCGCCGACCCGCTGGAGGCCGAGGGCGCCAACGACCCGTGGCAGCTCGCCCAGCTTGAGCGCACCTGGCAGATGCGCCAGGCCAAGGCGCTGTGCCTGGCCGGTGCGCGGCTGATCGATCCGGCGCGCGTGGACCAGCGCGGCACCGTGCGCGTCGGCCTGGACGTGCAGATCGATGTGGACGTGGTGCTGGAGGGCGAGGTCGAACTGGGCGACGGCGTGCAGATCGGCCCCTTCGTGCGCCTGAAGAACGTCAAGCTGGGCCCGGGCACCGAGGTGCGCGCGCACTGCGACCTGGAAGGCGTGGTCACCGAGGGCGCGGTGCAGATCGGCCCGTTCGCACGGCTGCGGCCGGGCACGGTGCTGGCCGACGGTGTGCATGTCGGCAACTTCGTGGAAACCAAGAACGCCGTGCTGGGCGTGGGCACCAAGGCCAATCACCTCAGCTACCTGGGCGACACGGTCATCGGCAGCCGCACCAACGTCGGCGCGGGCGTCATCACCTGCAACTACGACGGGGTGAACAAGTTCACCACCACCATCGGCGACAACGTGTTCGTCGGCAGCAACAGCGCGCTGGTGGCGCCGATCTCCATCGGCGATGGCGCCACGCTGGGCGCCGGCTCGGTCATCACCCGCGACGCCCCGGCCGGCGAACTGACCCTCGCCCGCGCCCGCCAGCAGACCCTGGAAGGCTGGACGCGGCCGGTCAAACGCAAGTAAGCCGTGGCCGGCTGCATCCGCGCGGCGCGCGCGCAGGAACTGGCGCTGCTGCCGGGCATCGAGCGCCGTGCTGGCGCGTTGCTGGAAGGGCATGTGGCGCAGGCCGCGTTCGCGGCGCATGGGCTGGATCAGGACGCGTTGCGCGACGGCCTAGCGCGCGGTCAGCTCTGGGTGGCGCTGGACGAGGACGGCGCCTGCGCTGGGTACCTCCTTGGTGGACAGCTGGACGATGGCTTCCAGGTGCAGCAGATGGATGTGGACCCGCGTTACGCGCGTCGCGGCCATGGTCGCGCGCTGCTGCGGCATGCGCGCGCGGCCGCGTTGGCGGCCGGCTTCCCCTGCATGCTGCTGACCACGCTACGCGATGTGCCGTGGAATGCGCCCTTCTATGCCAGCGAAGGCTTCGTCGAGCTGCCGCTCGCGCAGTGCGGACCGCAGTTGCGCGCGACGCTGCAGCAGGAGGCCGCGCTCGGCTTCCCGATGCAGCTGCGGGTGGCGATGCGCTGTGCGCTATCAGCGGACTGAGCTGCCGAGCCGTCGGACCAGCGCGCTGCCGTTGTCGCCTTCCTCAATCCTTCCAGTCGCTCCCTGCTGGAAGCGGCACTGGTCTTGGGCCAGCAACACAGGTAAGTTCGCTGGGCGTTCAATGGGGAGGCGTTGCGCGCAACGCGGTGCGAAGGCCGGTGCCCGGAAGCGGCGCCTGCGTGCGCATCTTCCGCTCCTTGCCCCTGGAACCCGACCCATGACGCCGTCACGCCTTCTGCTGTGCAGTACCGCGCTGTTGATCCTCTCCGTGTTCGCTGCCGTCGCGCCGGCCGCGGATCTTGAATACTTCAGCCCCGCCGGCAGCAAGGCGCCGTATGCGGCGGCGGTGCGCGCGGGCGATACGGTGTATGTCTCCGGCCAGCTGGGTGTCGATGCGGAGGGCAAGCTGCCGGACGCATTCGACGCCCAGGCGCGCAACACCATGGCCAATGTGGCCAAGGCGCTGCAGCGCGCCGGGCGGTCGATGGACGATGTGGCGCGCTGTACGGTCATGATCACCGACATGGCCAACTGGTCGACCTTCAATGCCATCTACACCGCGGCGTTCAAGCCCGAGCGGCTGCCGGCGCGCAGCGCGATGGCGGTGAGCGCGCTGCCGATGAAGGCGCTGCTGGAAGTGGATTGCACGGCGTACGCCGGGAGCCGCTGAGGGAGCAGGTGGGAGCAACTGTCTCCTCAGATCTCCGTAGAGCGGAGCTTGCTCCGCTGAGGCTTTTCCCACGCACCGAACGAAGAGCAGCCGAGTCCCCAAAAGGGGATTGCCACAAGCTCCGCTCTACAGGGAGGAGCCGCTCCAATCCACGTCAGCAACGGATCAGGTGGTTGGTAGGTGCAGGGTCACGCACAGGCCGCCGCCTTCGCGGTTGTGCAGGGCGATGCGGCCGTCGTGGGCTTCGATGATCTCGCGGGTCAGCGCCAGCCCCAGGCCGGTGCCGTTGCGTTTGGTCGAATAGAACGGCACCAGCGCGTTCTGCAGCACGGCCTCGTTCATGCCGCTGCCGCGGTCTAGCACTTCCACGCGCACCTGGTTGCCCAGCGGCAGCACGCGCACGGTGACCTGGGCGGGATCGCCGCCGGATTCGTGCGCGTTCTTGACCAGATTGAGCAGGGCCTGGCCGAACTGCGCCGGGTCGATGCGGCTGTGCGTGTCCTGCGCGTGACCTTCGATATTGAAGCCGATCTGCTGCTGCAGCCCACGCAGGAAGGCGCCCCATTCGATCGCCTGCTTCTGCGGCTGCGGCAGCTTGGCGAAGCGCGCATAGCCACGGATGAATTCCTCCAGATGCCGCGCGCGTTCCTCGATGGTGGCGAACACGTGCTCGAGCTGGTCGTGGCGGCCGCGCCGCACCAGTTCGCCGCCCGAGTGCGCCAGCGAGGCGACTGGGGCCAGCGAGTTGTTGAGCTCGTGGCTGATCACGCGGATCACCTTCTTCCAGGTCTGCACCTCCTGGCGGCGCAGTTCGGTGGTCAGGCGCCACAGCTGCAGCAGCTCCTGCTGGCGGCCGTTGAGCTGGAAGCGGCGCCGCGCCAGGTGATAGATCTGCTCTTCGCCGCCTTCCTCATCGGCCGGCACGGCGAACAGGCTGTCCCCACCGCGCTGCAGGGCCTCCACCAGTTCGGGCTGGGCCTGCTGCAGCAGTGGCTCGAACGGCTGGCCCTCCATGCGCCGCCCGCCGTAGAGCAGCGTGCGCGCGGCCAGGTTGGCGAACACCACACGCATGCCGCCATCGCCACCCGGCGCCAGCAGCAGCATCGCCACCGGCGAGTGCTGGACCATGCTGTCCAGCAGCAGTTCGCGCTGCGCCAGGCCCTGGCGCTGGCTGCGCAGCACCTGACCCAGTTCCTCGTGCGAGGTCACCAGGCCGGCTAGTTCGTCGTGGCCCTGCCAGTGGATGCCGAAGTTGAACTCGCCGTCGCGATAGCTGTTGACCGAGCCGGACAGCGCGCGGAACAGCGACTGCACCGGCGCCAGCGCCTGGTGCAGCATCCACGCCGCCAGTGGCAGCAGGAGCGCGGCGCTGATCACGCCGACCAGCCAGTCGTCCTCGAGCCACTGCCGCAGCGTCAGCGGCAACGCGATGGCCGCCACGCCCAGCGGGATCAGCCACAGCAGCAGGCGGCCGGCGAGCGAGTGCTTCATGTCGGGCTCTTGATGCCGTGGCGCTCCATGCGCCGGTACAGGGCCTGGCGGCTCAGGCCCAGTTCGCTGGCGGCCTGGGCGATGACGCCGCCGGCGCGAGCGATGGCCGCTTCGATCTGCGCGCGGTCCGGTTCCTGGACCGGCGCATGCGTGCGCACGGGTGCGGTGGCGACCGGCAGATTCAGGTCGGCCGCCTCGATGTGGGCGCCGGGGCTGAGCAGGCTGGCGCGCTGGATCACGTTGCGCAGCTCACGCACGTTGCCGGGCCAGGGATGACGCAGCAGCGCGGCGCGCGCCGAGCCGCCGATGGGCTTGTCGGCGAAGTGCGCGGCCAGCGGCAGGATGTCGCCGGGGCGGTCGGCCAGCGGCGGCAGCGCCAGCTCGATCGCGTTGAGGCGGTAATAGAGGTCTTCGCGGAACGCGCCGTCGCGGATCATCGCCGGCAGGTCGGCGTTGGTGGCGCTGATCACACGCACGCGCACGCTGCGCTCGCGGTTGGAGCCCAGACGCTCGAACTTGCCGGTCTCCAGTACGCGCAGCAGCTTCATCTGGCCGGCCAGCGGCAGGTTGCCGATCTCGTCCAGGAACAACGTGCCGCCGTCGGCCGCCTCGAACTTGCCTTCGCGCGCCTTGTTGGCGCCGGTGTAGGCGCCGGCATCGGCGCCGAACAGCTCGGCCTCGATCAGCTCGCTCGGCAGCGCGCCGCAGTTGAGCGTGACGAAGGCGCCATGGCGGACCGCGGAGTTGGCCTGCACGATCTGCGCGATCTTCTCCTTGCCGCTTCCGTTGGGGCCGGTGATCAGCACCGGCAGGTCGCTGCGCGCCACCTGGCAGGCCAGCGCCAGTACGCGCTCGCTGGCCGGATCGTTGAACACCACGCCGCACAGCTCGTACTTCTGCTCCAGCTGCACGCGCTGCAGGCGATCGCGCGCGCGGCGGCGGTCCAGTTCGGCGCGCGCCTCGGACAGCTCCAGCAGCGTATTGACCGTGGCCAGCAGGCGGCGGTCGTCCCAGGGCTTGCCCATGTAGTCGGCCGCGCCGGCCTTGACCAGCTCCACCGCCGCTTCCAGGTGGGTCCACGCGGTCAGCAGCACCACCGGCAGGTCGGGATGGCGCGCGCGGATCTGCGCGAACAGCGCCTGGCCCTCCTCGCCGCTGGTGGTGTCGGCGGAGAAGTTCATGTCCTGGATCACCAGGTCCACCGCCTCGCGTTCCAGCAGCGCCAGGCCCTCTTCCGGCATGGCCGCGTGCAGCGTGGCGATGTCGTGCAGCGAGAACAGCACGTTCAGCGCCGTGGCCACGGCCGGGTTGTCGTCGATGATCAGCAGAGTGGGCATGGTGGAGCGAGAAGTGAGTGGGTGGAGCGAGGAGTGAGGAACAAGCGAGGGCGCGCGCGGGGATCAGTGTTTTGACTCACGCCTCACCCCGCTCCGCTCACTGCTGCCTCAAGGCCTTGACCGTGGCGCCGCCCTGGACCAGCAGCAGGTGGCTGACACGGTCGGACGCGTCGAAGGCGAACTCCACGCGCGCGGCCTGGCCGTCGGTGTGGAACGTGGTTTCCGAATCGGCGATCAGCGTCGTGGTCGACCCGCCCTCGGGCTGCAGCTTCAGCACGTTGCCTTCGCGCCACACGCGCAGCGCCAGCCTGTCGGGGGTGACGTAGCGGCCGGTGTAGCCATCCAGCGTGTCCTGCGAGATCAGCACGCCCTGGTCCGGCGCGGTCTGTGGCGCGGCATGCAGCGGCGCCGCGCTCATGGCGGCGGCAAGCAGGAAGCACGCAGGCAGGCGCATGGAGAGTGTCCAGGAACGGGAACGGAGCCAGATCATGGCATGCGGCTCACTGGCTGCGGTGGCCATAGCTCAGCACGCGGGTGATGGTCCACTGGCCGTCGTGCTGGCGCCAGATGATGACGAAGTCCGCCAGCCCGTCGCACTGCTGCGATCCGGCCTGGCAGAAACGATGCTGGCCCTGTTCGATGGCGCCGAAGTCCTTGACCGGATAGACCTTCAGGCTGCCGGGTACCAGCTGGCGCGTGTAGCGGCCACAGGCATATTGCTTGGTGTTGGCCAGCATCGCATCGCGCGTCCAGGTCACCCCGCCGGTGTCGTGGTAGAACTCCACCGCCGGATCGAAGTACGCCGCATGGCGCGCCAGCTGCGCCGGATCCTGGCAGCGGTTGAACGCATCGAAGACCTGCGTATCGAGCGCGCTGATGGTGTTCTGCAAGGAGGAAGCTTCCGCGGCCGCCGCACCGGTCGGCTGGCTCGCCGCGAGGGCCAGGAACGCGCTCAGGATGGTGGCCTTCATTGTCGGACTCCTGTCCGGGAACCAAATTGGGTCCAGCTTAACGCGCAGGCCCTGGTGCAGCCGGGCGTGCGGGGCAACGACGCGGTGCATGTGAAGTATGCGCATCAGCGGATGGGGGCTGGCGGCGGCGGAGGGGGCGGCGGAGGCGGCGGCGGTGCCAGGTCGGCGATCTCGCCGCCGGAGAGCTGCACCACGCGCACGCGTCCGTCGATCCCGCGGACCTGCAGGACCACGCTCTCGCCAGGCCGAGCGCGCAGGGCCGCCAGCCACTGGCGGACGCTGCGCACCGGCGTGTCTCCGACCCGGGTCACCACGTCGCCCCGCTGCAGGCGGAGGGTGTTGGCCTCCAAGACGCGAACGCCGTCGGCGCCGTCGCGCAGGGCCAGCCGCCGGCCATCGCTGTCCCAGGTGAGCGAGCTGTCGTCGACGCGCAGATGACTTTCGTGGTGGCTGGAACGGTCGGCCGGAGCGGCGGCGAGCGCCGCGGGCGCGGCGCAGGCCAGCAACAGGGCGAGCAGGACAGGGCGTGGCATGGTCAAGGTCTCCTCGAGATGGACATGGCTCACCCGGCCCGCGTGGCGATGGCCGGCGGCACACGCGTGGCGCGCAGGGCCGGCCCCAGCACGGCAAGCTGGCCCAGCGCCCAGAGCAGCGCTGCGCCGATGGGCAGGTAGAACAGCGGCAGGCGGTCCAACTCGTACTGGCGCATCAGCAGCTGGTTCAGGCCGTAGGCCAGCAGCATGCCCAGCACGACGCCGGCGCCGACGATCAGGAAGTTCTCGGCCTGGAAGTGGCGCAGGATGTCGCGCCGCGTGGCGCCCACGGCCCGGCGGATGCCGATCTGACGGGTGCGTTGGCCGACCCAGAAGTTGGCCAGGCCGCCGATGCCCAGCGCGGTGACGAACAGCAGCGCCAGCGAGGAGGCGAGCAGCAGGCCGAGCATGGTGGTGTCGCGCTGGAAATAGTCGTGGCGGATCTGGGTGTACGTCCGCTGCCCGTCCTCCGGAATCAGCCTGACGGGTCCCGCCTTGTCGAGGGCGATGGCAGCGGCGTGCAGGACGCGCTGGCGATCCTGCGGCGCGCTGCGCAGCACGTAGGTGCTGGAGAGCTCCGCGCGGTCGCGCGCGGTCAGCATCACCATGTGGTCGTCCACACCGATGCCCAGCACCGGGCTCAGGATGTCCTCGATCATGCCCACGACGGGGACAGGGCCCTGGAAGCCGTAGAGCTGCTTGCCCACCGGGCTTTCCCCGGGCCACAGGCGTTGGGCCAGGGTCCGCGAGACGATCACGGCGGTGATCTTGTCGGCCCCGCGCTCGGCGGCCGTGAAGTCGCGGCCGGCCAGCAGGCGCAGCCCCAGCGTCTCCAGCATGCCGTCCGATCCGCTGTAGATCGACATCGAGATGCAGCCGGCGATGCCCTGGGTACCGCGCGCGGCCTTGGCCCGGTCGAAGTCCGCCTGGGAGGCGCAGGCGCCGGACATGTCGATGTTGCTCGACAGCGGCAGGCTGCCGCCGTCGATCGCCGCGGCGGCCTTGACGCCGTCGAGGGCGCGCAGCGCCGCCAGGTCGGTGCGCTGCTGAGCGGCAGCGTTGGCCGATTCGTCCAGACCGCGCGCGCTGACCACCGACAGTTCATCCTCGATCAGGCCCGATGGCGTGGTGATGCGCTGGATGCGCTCGACCAGCAGGAAACCGGCGTTGATGACGATGGCGCAGGTCAGGGCGACCTGCAGCGTCAGCAGCATGGCCGTCAGGCGATGATGGCGCAGCGCCGAGAGAATGGGCTTGAGCGGCAGGGCCATGGTCAGACTGCCTTGATCTGCAGGGCGGGGGAGATGCGGCTGGCGCGCCAGGCCGGGATCAGGCCGGCCAGCAGCGTGGCGACGATGGCCAGCGCGACCGAGGCCGCCAGCATGCTGGTATCCATCTGCGCGATCCGGGCATAGCCGTCCGGGCGCTGGCGCACGCTCCACAGGCCGAGCTGAGCCAGAACGCTTCCCAGTACGCCGCCGGCCACGCCGATCAGTGCCGCCTCGCAGCCCAGCTGCAGCAGGATGTCGGACGCACGTGCACCGAGCGCGCGCCGCACGCCGACCTCGCCGCCGCGCCGCAGGAATTTGGCCAGCAGCAGCGCGACGATGTTGACCAGGCACACGATCAGGAAGCCGATCGCCAGCCACAGCTGCAGCTGCACCTCGGACGGCACCAGCTTCTTGTGGCCCAGCCAATCCATCAGCGGATAAAGCCTTGCGGTCTCGGGACCGCGCTGGAAGCGTCCGCTGGCATGCTCCTGGGCCGCGTAGTCGTGCAGGAAGCGCCGGTAGTCGGCGACCTGCTGCGGCGTCTCCAGTTCCACCCACATCTGCAGCCAGGTCATGCTGGGCGAGCGCAGCGTGTCCTGCATCTCGGTGTCGGCCCAACTGGAGCGGTTGCCCGAGATGTCGAACTTCAGTTCCATCGCCGTGGACAGCGGCAGGAAGAAGTCGTCGGCCTCGCCGAAGGACCGGCCACCGCCCAGGTCCACGTAGAAGCGCGGCTGCGGCGACCAGGGCGCCGCGACGCCCACGATGCGGAAGGCCGTGTCCTTCAGGCGCACGCTGCGGCCCACCACGTCGGTGCTGCCGAACAGCTTCATGGCCAGGTCGCGTCCCAGCACCACCACGCGGGCCTGCTGCGCATCGTCCGCCGCGGTCCAGCCGCCGCCGTGTTCCAGCGGCACGCCGAACAGGTCGAAGAACTGCCAGGTGGTGTAGCGCCCGCTGCGTTCGGTAGGGCGACCAGCCGCGTCCAGCGGCCAGACCAGTAGCCCGCCGCCGGCCATGATGGCCTGGCGCGCGGGCTTGCCCTGGCGCAGCAGGGCCATCGCGTCGGGCCAGGTCAGGTTGTCGGCCGGATTGCCCCAGGTACTCTTCGGATAGTCCGCCGGCAGCGGATCCAGCGTGGGATAGAACAGCACGCCGCTCTTGGCCGGAATCGGATCCTGCGTCATGACATGCAGGACCGTCAGCATGGTCATGCTCGCACCGATGCCCAGGCCGATGGCGCACACCATCAGCGCGGTCATCACCGGCGTGCGGCGCAAGCTGCGCAGCGCCAGGCGGAGGTAGTAGGCGATCACGTTCGGATTCCTCGTGACATGCGGTGAGTCGGCATCACGCCGAGCGCGTGGCGATGGCCGGCGGCACCGCCGCGGCGCGGCGCGCGGGCCAGAGCACGGCGATCTGTCCGAGCAGCCACAGCAGCACCGCGCCCACCGGCAGGTAGATCAGCGGCAGGCGCGGCAGTTCGTACTTGCTCATCAGCAGCTGGTTGATGGCGTAGGCCAGGACCATGCCGAGCACGATGCCGAGGGTGGCCAGGATGAAGTTCTCGGTCTGGAAGTAGCGCAGGATCTGTCCCTTGGTCGCGCCCAGGGCGCGGCGCACGCCGATCTGGCGGGTGCGCTGGGCGACCCAGAAGCTGGCCAGGCCGACGATGCCCAGCGCGGTGACCACCAGCAGCGCCGCGCTCACCGCCACCAGCAGCCAGGCCATGGCGCGGTCGTTGCGGTAGTAGCGCGCACGCTTGTCTTCCATCGTGCCGGTGCCGCCCTTGCTGATGATGCGGGTGGGGCCATGCGAGGCGATGACCCGCTGGGCCTGCGCCAGCACCGCCGCGCGCTGGGCCGGGTCGTGCACGCGCAGGGCATAGGTGCCGCCATCGCTATAGGTGACGCGCGAGGGGAACAGCATGCTCATGTCGTACTCGGCCGCCGGCGCGCCGCCGTCGCGCGGCCTGGGCAGATGCTCGACGATGCCGACGATCCGGTGCGGCTTGTTGCCGAAGACGTAGATCGACTGGCCGACCGCGCCCTGATCGGGGAACAGGCGCTGGGCCAGCGCCCGGCTGACGATCACCGACGGAATCCAGCCGTCGCCGTCGTCCACGTACTCCGACGCGGCGAAATCGCGGCCTTCCAGCAGGCGCAGGCCGAGGGTCTTGAGCCCGTCTTCGGACACCATGTAGTTGGTCGTGCTGAGAGTCGAATCCTCCTGGTCCGGGCGCAGCTTGATGCCGCTCATCCACACCGAGCTTCCGAACGGGATCTGGTTGACCACGGTGGCCGAATCCACGCCGGGAATGGCCCGCAAGCCGTCCAGATCGGCCCGGGTGACGGCCTTGGCCTCCTCGTCCTTGGTGATGCCGTTGGCCTTGACGAACACCAGATGCGTCTCGTCGAACCCACTGGGCCGCTGCATATGGTCCAGCCGATTGCCGATCAGGAACAGCGCGTTGCACACGATAGCGCAGCTCAGCGCGATCTCCAGCACGATCAGGGCGGCGGCGGTCTTGTGGCTCAGCAGCGTGGAGAGGATGGGGCGGATGTCCATGGGAGGCCTGTGCGGGAAGTGAGTGGAGAGAAGTGAGGAGTGAGCGGTAGAGGAGGAGGTCTGGAGCGTCTGGCCGTTGCCCTGGCTCGCGTCTCACTGCTCCGCGCTCACTCCTGCCTCACTGCGTTTTCAGCTGGATGGCGGGGGTGACCTGCATCGCCCGCCAGGCGGGCAGGACGCCGGCGATGAGGCTGCTGACGATCGCCAGGACGAAGGTCGCCAGCAGCATCGGCAGGTCGAGCCGCGCCAGGTCGGCGTAGTCGGTCGGCTGATGGCGCACCGCCCACAGGCCCAGCGTCGCCAGCCCCAGGCCCAGCACGCCGCCGGCCAGGCCGACGGTGCCGGCTTCGATCAGGCACTGCAGGAAGATGTCCTTGCGCGTGGCGCCCAGTGCGCGTCGCACCCCGACCTCGCCGCCGCGGCGCAGGAACTTGGCCAGCAGCAGACCCACCGTGTTGAGCAGGCACACGCCCAGGAAGCCCAGCGCCAGCCAGGCCTGCAGGCGCACGTCGCTGGGCACGACCTGGTTGAAGTCCAGCCAGGTCATCACATCGCTCAGGCGCACGTTGGTGGGCCGCTGGAAGCGGCCGGCCGCGTGCTGGCGGTCGGAGTAGTTGGTCAGATAAGCGCGGTAGTCGGCGACCTTCTGCGGGGTGTCCAGCTGTGCCCAGTACTGCAGCCAGGCGCACGGCTGGTTCGGGCCGGTGGCGCCTTCCGGATCCTTGTCGTCGCCATCGCCCCAGCAGTTCATGTTGCCGCTGCTTCCCCAGTGCAGATCGCGCGAGGTGGAGAACGGCACGTAGATCTCCTCCGACTCGCCGTTGTAGCGGCCGTTGGTGAGGTCGTAGAAGCGCGGGTTGGGATTCCAGTCGCCGACCACGCCGATCACGCGGAAGGCGGTCTTGCCCAGCTGCAGCGTGCGTCCGGTCGGGTCGGCGTTGCCGAACAGCTTCTGCGCCAGCGCGCTGGACAGCAGTACCACCCGCGCCCGCGCCGCATCGTCCTCGCCCGTCCACGCCCGGCCCTGCACGACGGGCACGTCGAACATCGGGAAGAAGTCGGCCGAGGTGAAGCGCGCCTCCAGCACGAACGGCGTCAGCCCGGGCGTGTCCGGCTCGATCGCCACGCTGCCCGCGCTCATCACCGCCTGACGGTCGGCGCGCTTGTCGCGCAGCAGCGTCTCCGCGTCGAAGCGGGTCATCTGATCCAGCGGATCGCCACCGGGCTTGTAGCCGGCCATCGGCCGCGGGTCCATCTGCACGTAGAACAGCTTGTCGCTCTTGGCGGGAATCGGATTGCCGGACAGCACGTGGAATACCGTCAGCGTGGTCATCGACGCGCCGATGCCCAGCGCCACGGCCAGCACCATCAGCGCGGTCAGGACCTTGTTGCGCCTGAAGCTGCGCAGGGCGAGGTTGAAGTAATAGGCGAACATGGGCTCTCCGGAGGGTCAGGCGCTGCGGGTGGCGACAACGGGCGGAATGGAGGCGGCGCGCAGGGCCGGGCCGAGGACGGCGAGCTGGCCCAGCAGCCAGACCGCCACCACGCCGGCCAGGACGGTCTTCGCGTCGAGGCGGTCCAGTTCGTAGTGCTGCATCAGCCACTGGTTGAGGACGAAGGCCAGCAGCGCGCCGACCGCCACGCCGCCGCCGACGATCAGGAAGTTCTCCAGCTGGAAGTAGCGCAGGATGTCGCCGCGGGTGGCGCCCAGCGCGCGGCGGATGCCGATCTGCTTGGTGCGCTGCTGCACCCAGAAGCTGGCCAGTCCGCCCACGCCCAGTGCGGTGACCGTCAGCAGGATGCCCATGATCGTCAGCAGCATGCGGTTGGTGGCCGCATCGTTGCGGAACTGCTGCTCGCGCAGGCTGGTCATGGGTTCCACGCGCTGCTGCACATGACCGGGGTTGGCCTGCTGCATGGCGCGGGCCGCCAGCGGCAGGACCTGGGCCAACTGCCCGGGCCGGCTGCGGATCATGTAGCCGCCGCCCAGGCCCTCGCCGGCCACGCGGAACTCGGTCAGCACCGCGTCGGCGTCCTCGGCGCGGCCGGTGATCGCCGCGCGCACCGGTGCCACCACGCCGACCACGCGCAGGCTGACCGGCGTTCCGAAGACATTGGCGTGCAGGATCTGGCCGATCGCCGACTGGCCCGGGAACAGCTTCCCGGCCAAGGGTGCGGTCAGCAGGGCAGGCATCTGCCGGCTGGCCGAGGGCGTGGTGGCCGGATCGCCCGCCAGTTCGGCCACGCCAGGCAGTTCGGCGTCCTGGATATCCCGGCCTTCGACGATACGCACACCCAGCGTGCGGTTGAGCCCCTGGCTGCCGGCGAACACATACGCCTGCGCCAGTGGCTGCTGCGCATCGACGCTGTCAAACAGGCTGATGCGATCCACACCCCAGAGCGGCGGTCCGCCGTAAGCCGCCGACATCACGCCCGGCACCGACTGCAGCGTGGCCAGATTGCTGCCGGCGGTACCGGGGTTGTCCGCGCCGATCACCCCGATGCTCTGGATCACGGCGATATCGGACTCGGGGACGCCGGTGGGCGTGCGGGCGCGCTGCAGATTGCCCGAGACGATGAACACCAGGTTGCACAGGACCGCCAGGGTCAGGGCGATCTCCAGCGCCAGCAGCAGGGCGGCGGCGCGATGGCTGCGCAGCGCGCTGAGGATGGGCCGGACGGTATCGAAGGGACTCATAGCGACTTCACCTGCAGGGCGGGGGCGATGCGCGACGCGCGCCAGGCCGGCCACACGCCGGCCAGGCCCGCCGCGGTGACCGCGATGAGCAGGGCGACGACCAGCATCTGCGGGTCCAGGTGCACCGAAGCGGCGTAGCTCATGGGTTGCTGCCGCACCAGCCACAGGCCGAGCCAGGCCAAGGGCAGGCCCGCCGCGCCTCCCAGGGCGCCGATCAGCGCCGACTCGGTCATGCACTGGGCGAACACCGCCCTGCGGCTGGCGCCGAGCGCGCGGCGCACGCCCACCTCGCCGGCCTTGCGCATGAACTTGGAGACCAGCAGTCCCACCGCGTTGACCAAGCACACCAGCAGCACGCCGAAGGCGATCCAGGTCTGCATGCGCACCGTCGGTGGTACCACGCGCTTGTAGTCCAGCCAGTCCACCAGGCCACGCAGGCGCACGTTGGGCGCGCGTTCGAACCGACCCAGCTGACGCTGCTGGGCGCTGTAGTTCTCCAGCGTCCTGCGATAGGCCGCCGCCTGCGCCGCATCGTCCAGCTGCACCCAGAACTGGGCCCAGGTGCAGTTCGGCGTCTTGGGATCGTGCAGCCCGTTGCCGCCCTGGCCCCAGCAGGCCATCGGCCCGTAGCCGTAGTCCTGGGGCAGCTCCAGCCAGGTGAAGAACGGCATGTACAGCTGCGCGGCCTTGCCGAAGGCGCTGGAGTTGAGATCGTAGAAGCGCGGTTGCGGGTTCCAGTCCTCGATCACGCCGACCACGCGGAAGTTGCGTGTGGCGATCACCAGCGTGCGCCCGACGCTGTCGGCGCCGCCGAACAGCGCATCGTTGAGCGAACGGGTGATCACCACCACCTGCGCGCGCTTGGCGTCGTCGGCCTGCGACCAGCCCGCCCCGTAAACGAAGGGAATGTCGAACATCGCGAACAGGTCGGCCGTGGCCGCGCGCGTGTCGCGCATGGTCAGCGGGCTGCCGGCCGCATCCAGCCGCGTCGGCAGCCAGTTGGCGCTGGTCAGCACGCGCCGGCTCGCGCCCGGAAGCGCATACAGGTTGACCGCATCCTGCCAGGTCAGATCGTCGGGCGGCTCGGGGTTGGCGCCGGGCAGCCGCGCCGGACGCGGGTCGACCTGCGGGTGATAGAGCACGCCACTGCGCGAAGGCAGCGGATCGCCGGAGAGGTTGTGCAGCACCGTGAGCATCGTCATCGACGCGCCGATGCCCAGCGCGATGGCCAGCACCATCAGCGCGGTCAGCACCTTGTTGCGCCTGAAGCTGCGCAGGGCCAGTTGGAGGTAGTAGGCAAGCATGGCGTCGTCCCTGGCTCAGGCGCTGCGCGTGGCGATCGCCGGCGGCACGGCCGCGGCGCGACGCGCGGGCCACAGCACGGCCAGCTGTCCCAGTGCCCACAGCAGCAGCGCGCCGACGGGCAGGTACCACAGCGGCAGTCGCGGCAGCTCGTAATGGCGCATCAGCAGCTGGTTGAGCGCATAGGCCAGGCCCATGCCAAGCACGATGCCCAGGGTGACCAGCAGGAAGTTCTCGATCTGGAAGTAGCGCAGGATCTGGCCGCGGGTCGCGCCCAGCGCGCGGCGCACGCCGATCTGGCGGGTGCGCTGCGCAACCCAGAAGCTGGCCAGGCCGATGATGCCCAGCGCGGTGACCAGCAACAGCAGCGCGCACAGCGCCAGCAGCAGACCCATCATGTCGCGGTCCTTGCTCATGTAGTCGCTGCGCCATTCGTCGTAGGTCTTGCTGTCCATGATCAGGCGGTTGCTGGCCACGCGCTCGAGCGCGGCCACCGCCTGGCGCAGGACCTGCGCACGCTGGGCCGGGTCGCGCACCCGCAGCACGTACAGGCCGCCGTTCTCGTAGGGGGTGCGCACCGGGATCAGCATCGAGTAGCCGGTGTCGCCATTGACCGTGTTGGGCCGGCGCAGCCGCTCGACCACGCCGACGATCAGCATCGGCACGTTGGCCATGTAGACCTTGCGGCCGACCGCGCTTTCGCCTGGGAACAGCTTATTGGCCGCCTCGTGCGAGACGATCAGCGGCATCGTGCGCAGCGGCACGCCCTTGTTGCCGTCCACCTGCTTCATCAGCTCGGACCAGTCCATGTATTCGTCCGCCGCGAAGTCGCGCCCCGCCGCCAGGCGCAGGCCCAGGGTCTTCAGCGTGCCTTCGGCGCCGGTGTAGAAGGCCGCGCTGAGGGTGGGGATCTTCTGATCCGGCTGCGTGGCCAGCGAGGAGTTGTTGGAGCCGCGGCGGAACGGCAGCTGATTGACCAGCGCCACGCTGGCCACGCCGGGGATCGCGCGCAGGGCGCCCAGGTCCTGCTGGGTCAATGCATCGACATCGGTCTGCGGGCCCACGCCGCTGAGCGAGACGGTGACCAGCTGCTGCTCGTCGATCCCGCTGGTCTCGCGCAGCGCCTCCCAACGCTGGCCGACGATGAACAGCGCGTTGCAGATGATCGCGCAGGTCAGCGCGATCTCCACCACGATCAGCGCGGCGGCGGTCTTGTGGCGGCGCAGGGTGGACAGGATGGGGCGGATTTCCATGGAAGTCCCGGAGCTAGGAACGAGCGGAGAGGAACGAGGAACGAGCGGGAAGAAGCGAGGCGCGCGTGCGAGGCTGCGAAGCGTCGGAGGGACGAACGGGTGGCGGTGCTCGCTTTCGTTCCTCTTTGCTCTCCACGCGTTCCTCGCCCTACTGTGTTTTCAACTGCACCGCAGGCGTGATCTGCATGGCACGCCAGGCCGGCAGCGCGCCGGCCAGCAGGCTGGACAGCAGCGCCAGTACGAAGGTCAGCAGCAGCATCGATCCATCCAGGTGGGCCAGTTCGGCGTACTGCGTGGGACGGTGGCGGACCACCCACAGGCCCAGTTCCGCCAGGCCCAGGCCGATCACGCCGCCGACCAGCCCGATGCTGCCGGCCTCGACCAGACACTGCTTGAAGACTTCCGTGCGGCTGGCGCCCAGCGCGCGGCGCACGCCGATCTCGCCGCTGCGGCGCAGGAACTTGGCCAGCAGCAGACCGACCGTGTTGACCAGGCAGACCAGCAGGAACGCCAGCGCCAGCCACAGCTGCAGGCGCACATCGCCCGGCACCGCCTGCTGGTAGTCCAGCCAGTCCATGACATCGCGCAGCCGCGCATTGGGCGGGCGCTGGTAGCGGCCGGCGTCCTTCTGCTGCTGCGAGTACTGGTTCAGGTAGGCCTTGAAGTCCGCTGCCTGCGAGGCGCGCTCCAGCTCCACCCAGTACTGGATGAAGGCGCAGGGCGCCTCGCGCGCGGTGGCATCGGAGGTGACGTTGTCGCCGTAGCAGTTCATGTTGCCGCTGCGCGACTGGTGCAGACCCAGGGCGGTCTGGAACGGCTCGAAGACCTGCTCGTGGGTGCCGTAGGTGCCCACTGCCAGGTCGTAGAACAGCGGCTGCGGATCCCAGGTGTCGATCACGCCGACGATCTGGAAGTCGTGCCCATCCAGGCGCAGCGTCTTGCCGGTGCTGTCGGCACCGCCGAACAGCTTGTCGTTCAACGTCCGCGCGATCACCACCACGCGCGCCTGACCGCTGTCGTCCTGCGCGGACCAGCCGCGGCCGTAGACGAAGGGCACCTCGAACATCGCGAAGAAGTCGGCCGAGGTGTAGCGCGCGCTGAGGACGAAGGGCTTGATCGCCGTGCCCTCCGGTTGGACGGTGACGCTGCCGCCGGTCATCATGGCCTGGCGCTTGGCGCGCTTCTGCGCCAGCAGCGTCTCGGCGTCGTAGCGGCTCATGTCGGGCTGCGGTTCCTCGCCCGGCGTGTAGCCGTCGATCGGAAACGGGTCGAGCTGCGCGTAGAACAGCCGGTCGCTCTTGCCCGGGATCGGGTCGCCGGAAAGAACATGGAACACGGTCAGCGTGGTCATCGACACGCCGATGCCCAGCGCCACGGCCAGCACCATCAGCGCGGTCAGGACCTTGTTGCGCCTGAAGCTGCGCAGGGCCAGGTTGAAGTAGTAGGCGATCATGGGCGCTCCGTAAGGGTCAGGCGCTGCGGGTGGCGATGGCGGGCGGCACGGCCGCGGCGCGACGGGCGGGCCACAGCACGGCCACCTGGCCGATCAGCCACAGCACCACCGCGCCGGCGGGCAGGTAGGCCAGCGGCAGTCGCGGCAGCTCGTAGCGGCTCATCAGCAGTTGATTGAGCGCGTAGGCCAGCAGCATGCCCAGGCCGATGCCGATGCCGACCAGCAGGAAGTTCTCCACCTGGAAGTAGCGCAGGATCTGGGCTCGCGTGGCGCCCAGCGCACGGCGTACGCCGATCTGGCGCGTGCGCTGGGCCACCCAGAAGCTGGCCAGGCCGATGATGCCCAGCGCGGTGACCAGCAGCAGTGCGGCGCAGACCACGCCCAGCAGGCCGATCATGTCGCGGTCGGCGCTGAAGTAATCGGCGCGCACGTCCTGGTAGGTCTCGTTGTTGAGCACCAGGCGGCTGCCGTCGATCCTGTCCAGCGCCGCCAGGGCGGCCTTCATCACCTCGTCGCGGCGCGATGGGTCGCCGACGCGGATGATGTAGCGTCCCATGCTGTTGTAGTTGTCGCGGATCGGCAGCAGCATCGAGTAGGTGCGGTTGCCGCCGTTCAAGGTCGGGCGGGTGAGGGTCTCGACCACGCCGACGATGTGCAGCGGCGTCTGCGACATGTACACCGTCTTGCCGACGGCCGGCTCATTCGGGAACAGCTTCTTGGCCGTCGCGCTGCTGATGATGATGGACGCGGCCACCTTGCTGAAATCGATGTCCGGCTTGTTCAGCTCGGTGCCGAGCAGGTACTCGTCTGCGTTGAAGTCGCGTCCCGCGATGAGCTTCAGCCCGAAGGTCTTGATCGCGTCGCGGCCGACGCGGTATGCCGCCGCGTTGAGGGTGTTGTCCGCCTGGTCGGGGGTGAGGCTGAGACCGCTGTTCGAGGAGCCGTTGCGAAAAGGCAGCTGGTTGCTGGTGGTGACGGCGACGACGCCGGGGATGGCGCGCAGGGCCGCCAGGTCTTCCTCGGTGCGCGCATCGGCGTTGTCGTCCTTGCCGACCCCGCTCAGGCGGATATGCAGCAGCTGGTCCTCGGCGATTCCGCTCGGCAGGTTCAGATTGTCGATGCGCTGGGAAATCAGGAACAGCGCATTGCACACGATGGCGCAGCTCACCGCGATCTCGAGCACGATCAGCGCGGCGGCGGTCTTGTGCCGGCGCAGGGCCGAGAAGATGGGGCGGATTTCCATGGGATCCTCTTGCGGCGAGGCGTGAGTGGGTCGGGCGCGAAGGGCGATGCGGGGCGGTGGAGCGTCACTCCTGTCTCATTGCGTCTTGAGCTGTACCGCCGGAGTGATCTGCATCGCACGCCAGGCGGGCAGCAGGCCCGCGAGCAGGCTGGCGAGCAGGGCCAGGACGAAGGTCAGCAGCAGCATCGTGCCGTCCAGTTGGGCCAGCGCCGCGTACTGGGTCGGGCGATGGCGCACCGCCCACAGGCCCAGCTCCGCCACGCCGAGGCCCAGCACCGCACCCGCCAGGCCGATGGCTCCCGCCTCCACCAGGCATTGCTTGAAGATCTCGCTGCGCGCCGCGCCCAGCGCGCGGCGCACGCCGATCTCGCCGCTGCGGCGCAGGAACTTGGCCAGCAGCAGGCCGACGGTATTGAGCAGGCAGACCATCAGGAAGCCGAACGCGAGCCAGAGCTGCAGCCGCACGTCGCCCGGTACCACGTGGTTGTAATCCAGCCACTGCATCACGTCGCGCAGGCGCGTGTTCGGGTCGCGTTCGAAACGGCCCGCCGCCTTCTGCTCGCGCGAGTAGTTGTCCAGGTAGGCTTTGAAGTCGGCCGCCTGCGCGGGGCTCTCCAGCTCCACCCAGTACTGCGTCCAGACGCAGGGAGCGTTGAGGTCGCGCGGATCGTTGGTGGGGTTCTTGCCGAAGCAGTTGGTGGTGCCGTTGCCCCAGAGCTTGAGCTCGATGGCGGTCGAGTAGGGCGCGAACAGCTGCTCGTCGCTGCCGTAGCTGCCGACGTTGAGGTCGTAGAAGTGCGGCTGCGGCGCCCAGTCGTCGGCGACCCCGACGATGCGGAAGTCGTGATCGCCCAGGCGGATCGTCTTGCCGGTGCTGTCGGCGCCGCCGAACAGCTTGTCGTTGAGCTTCCTGGAGATCACCGTCACGCGCGCGCGGGCCTGGTCGTCCGCCGCGCTCCAGCCGTGGCCGTACAGGAACGGCACCTCGAACATCGGGAAGAAGTCCGATGAGTTCCAGCGCGTGTCGATCACGAACGGCTTGAGGCTGTTGTCCGCCGTCTGGACGGCCGCGCCACCGCCGGTCATCAGCGCCTGGCGCTTGGCCTTGCCCTGGCGCAGCAGTGCTTCGGCGTCGAAGCGCGTCAGCTGTTCTTCCGGTTCCTGGCCGGGCTTGTAGTTCGCCGCCGGCTCCGGGTCGAGCTGGACGATGAACAGCCGATCGCTCTTGGCGGGGATCGGATCGCCGGACAGCACATGGAACACCGTCAGCGTCGTCATGGTGGCGCCGATGCCCATGGCGATCGCCAGCACCATCAGCGCGGTCAGCACCTTGTTGCGCCTGAAGCTGCGCAGGGCCAGGTTGAAGTAGTAGGCGAGCATGGCGGTCCTTAGGCGTCAGACAGCGCGGGTGGCGACGACGGGCGGAATCGAGGCGGCGCGCAGCGCCGGCCCCAGCACGGCCAGCTGGCCCACGCCCCACAGCAGCACCGCGCCGATGGGCAGGTAGAGCAGCGGCAGGCGCGCCAGTTCGAAGTACTTCATCAGCAGCAGGTTGCCGCCGTAGGCCAGCAGCATCCCCAGCACGATGCCGCCGCTGGCCAGCAGGAAGTTCTCGGTCTGGAAGTAGCGCAGGATGTCCGTGCGCGTGGCGCCCAGCGCGCGGCGGATGCCGATCTGCTTGGTGCGCTGGGCCACCCAGAAGCTGGCCAGCCCCACGATGCCCAGCGCGGTCACCAGCAGCATCGCGGCGATCACCGCCACCAGCAGCCCGGCCATGGCGCGGTCGGGACGGAAGTAGGTCTGCCGCAGCTCGGAGAGCGGTTGGCTGTAGCGATCGTCAAGCAGGGTCTGCGGAATGACCTGCGTGATCCGAGCGCGCACCTGTTGCAGCAAACGCGGCAGCTCTTTGGGATCGGCGCGCAGCACGTAAACGCCCGACTGCGAGTCGTTGCGCACCGGCACCACCACGGACCAGTCGGTGCCGATCATGCCGTCTTCGCTGCGGCCGGGGTCCGGTCGGGAAAGATGCTCCAGGATGCCGATGACGCGATAGTGGCCGGCCCCCCAAAGCTCCTTGCCAAGCGGATCCTGCCCCGGCCACAGGTGCTCGGCCAAGGCGCGGGTGATCAGCACGTTCGCCGCGTTGGGCGCGAACCGATCGAAGGACTGATAGTCCTCATCGGAGAAGCCGCGGCCGCGCACGGGCGTCAGCCGCAGGGCGGCCATGGCACCGGCGTCGGCCGTGTAGAAGTGCGGCACGCCGCCGACGTGATCGCACTGTTGGTCCAGGCAGACGCCGGAGTTGCCGGCAGGTGCGGTGAAAGGTAGCGAATTGATCGTGCCGACCGCCTGGATGCCGGGCGCCCCGCGCACCACGTCCAGGACGCGTGCGTTGAGTTCGGTATGGCTGCCGCAGGCATCGCAGCCGGACAGCGCTACGGTGGCCAAGGCCTTCTCGTCCACGCCGCTGTCCAGGTGCAGCAGGTCCAGACGCGTGCTGATCAGGAAGAACGCATTGCACAGGACCGCGCAGGCCAGCGCGATCTCCAGCGCGATCAACATTGCGGCGATGCGGTGGCGGGTCAGCGCGGAGAGGATGGGCTTGATCTGCATGGCGGCGTCCTTACAGCGCTTTGAGTTGCATGGCCGGCGCGATGCGGCTGGCGCGCATGGCGGGGAACACCCCGGCCACCACGCTGCAGGCGATCGCCGCGGCGAAGGTCAGCAGGAAGCTCCACAGGTTCATGCCGATCATGTCGGCGTATTCCACGGGCTGCTGACGCACCACCCACAGGCCCAGCAGCGTGAGCATCCAGCCCAGCACGCCGCCGATCAGTCCGATCATGCCGGCCTCGGCCAGGCATTGGCCGAAGATATCCTTGCGGGACGCACCCAGCGCGCGGCGCACGCCGATCTCGCCGCTGCGGCGCAGGAACTTGGCCAGCAGCAGACCGATGGCGTTGAACAGGCACAGGCCGAGGAATGCGACGGCCAGCCACGATTGCAGGCGTGCATCGCTGGGCACGACCCGATTGTGATCCAGCCATTGCGGCAACGACTGCAGCCGCGCGGTCTCGCTGATGCCGATACGCCCGGCCGCCTTCTGCTGGCTGGCATAGTCGGACAGCAGGCGCCGGTACTGCGCGACCTTGAGCGGGTTGTCCAGTTCCACCCACAGCTGCAGCCACACGCAGGGGGCCGTGGTCAGGTTCATCGGCGTGGGCGCGCTACCGAAGCAAGTCCACGGCTGCATG
Organism: Pseudoxanthomonas winnipegensis; assembly: GCF_030322905.1. Classification (NCBI taxonomy): domain Bacteria; kingdom Pseudomonadati; phylum Pseudomonadota; class Gammaproteobacteria; order Lysobacterales; family Lysobacteraceae; genus Pseudoxanthomonas; species Pseudoxanthomonas winnipegensis. The sequence continues at coordinate 628,607 of NZ_CP095475.1, forward strand.
TGCTGGCCGTTGACTTCCAGCGCGCTGGACATCGGCATGAACACGTCCTGCGGCTTGCCGTAGAAGCTGGCCGTGTCGCCATGGGCGAAGCTGCCGCCGGCCAAGGTGTAGAACTGGGGCGAAGGGCGCCACGGCGCCAGCACGCCGACGATGCGCACATCGGCGTCGCGGATGCGCAGGTGCTGGCCGACGCTGTTCTTCCCCGCGAACAGGCGGTTGTTCAGATCGGCCGAGATCACGGCCACGCGCGCGTGGTCCTCATCGTCCTGCGCGCTCCACGCACCGCCGTGCGCGAATGGCACCTGGAACATCGGGAAGAATCCGGACTGCGTGGACAGCATCTGGGTCATCAGGGCCGGGGTGCCGGCGTCGGCCGCGCGCAGCTTGACTTCGCTCTCGGCCACCATGGCCTGGCGATCCGGGCGCCCTAGGCGCCACAGGTCCATCGCGGTGATGTAGTCCAGCTTGTCGAACGGACGCTGCCCGGGGCGCGAAGCAGGGCGAGGATCGAGCTGTGGGATGAAGATCGTCTCGCTCTTGCCCGGCAGCGGATCGCCCGACAGCAGATGCAGCACCGTCAGCGTGGTCATCGCCGCGCCGATGCCCACGGCGATGGACAGCACCATCAACCCGGTCAGCACCGGGTTGCGGCGCAGGCTGCGCAGGGCCAGGGCCAGGTAGTAGCCGAACATCGCCGCGAACCTGTGGCTCAGGCCTGCGCGGAAGCGGCCGGCGCGGCGCCGGACATCAGCGACGCCTCGCGCACCAGGTCGGTGGCCTGGCCGTCGACGATGTGCACGTTGCGCTGGGCGCGCGCGGCCAGTTCCGGGTCGTGGGTGACCATGACGATGGTGCTGCCGGCGGCGTTGATCTCCTCCAGCAGCTCCATCACGCCGCGGGCCATCTGCGAGTCCAGGTTGCCGGTCGGTTCGTCGGCCAGCAGCAGGCGCGGGCTACCGGCCAGGGCGCGGGCGATGGCGGCGCGCTGCTGCTGACCGCCGGACAGTTCGGCCGGGTAGTGCTTCATGCGCGAGCCCAGGCCCACGCGCTCCAGCGACTCGGTGATGCGCTGCTTGCGTTCGGCCGCGGCCATGCCGCGGTAGCGCAGCGGCACATCGACGTTGTCGAACAGGTTGAGATCGGGGATCAGGTTGAAGCTCTGGAAGATGAAGCCGATCTTCTGGTTGCGCAGCTTGCTGCGCGCGTTGTCGTTGAGATGGCTCACGTCCTCGCCGTCCAGGCGGTAGGTGCCGGAGGTGAAGGTCTCCAGCAGGCCTGCGATGTTGAGGAAGGTGGTCTTGCCCGAGCCGGACGGCCCGGTGACGGCGACGAACTCGCCTTCCTTCACGTGCAGGTCCAGCGAGCGCAGGGCGTGGGTCTGCACCTGCTCGGTGCGGAAGACCTTGGAGACGGCGTGCATTTCGAGCATGGCGGAGTCCTTCGTTGGAATGAATGGCGTGGGGCGGTGGGTACTGCGATGTCTGTAGAGCGGAGCTTGCTCCGCTGCCGCATGACCGGCGGAGCCTGTAGAGCGGAGCTTGCTCCGCTGTGGCATGAACGGCGGAGCCTCAGCGGAGCAAGCTCCGCTCTACCGGGTGACTTGCATCAATGCACCGTCACCCGCGGTGCATCGCCGAACTGGTCGGCGCCGGAGACGACCACGCGGTCGCCTTCCTTCAGACCGGAGAGGATTTCGGTTTCCGACAGGCTCGACACGCCCAGCTGGACCGGCTGACGCTGGGCGCTCGAACCATCCATGACGTAGGCGTAGCGGCCGCCGGACTGTTCGACGAACGGGCCGCGCTCGACCTTGAGCACGTTCTTGCGCGTGTCCAGCAGGATGCGCGCGCTCATGCGCTGGCTCTGGCGCAGGCCCGGCGGCTGCTGGCCGTCGAAGCGCACGCGCGCGGTGACCTCGCCGGCGACGACCTCGGGCGAGACGGCCGAGATCTTGCCGGGGAAGGGTTCGCCGCTGCCGGAGGTCAGCTGCGCCGGCACGCCGATGGCCAGGTCGCGGGCGAAGCTCTCCGGCACCTTGATCTCCACTTCGAACTTGGACAGGTCCACCACCGAGAGGATCGGCGCGTTGATCGCCACGTTGGTGCCCTGGGCGATCTGCACTTGGCCGACCTGGCCGTCGAAGGGCGCGCGCAGGGTCAGCGCGTCGACCTGGCGCTGCAGTTCCTCCACCACGGCCTGCTGGCGCTGGGCCAGCAGCTGCTTGTTGCGCGCATCCAGCTGCGCGGCCTGCTGCTTGAGCGAGGCGTCTTCCTGGGCGTGCTGCAGTTCGATCTCGGTCTTGGTCAGGGTGTCCTGGGCCTTGGCCAGCTCCACCTGCGGCAGCGCGCCGGCGTCATAGGCGCGCTGGTAGCGTTCGACGTCGCGCGCGGCGCCCTGGCGGTCGATCTTGCCCTGGTCGACCAGCTTGCTCGCCTCCGAGCGCGCCTTGGCCACGTCCAGCGTGGCGCGGCTGGCCTCGGCCTCCATGCCGGCCAGGGTGGATTCCTCCTGGGCCAGCTTGCTGCGCAGGGCCGGGCTGTCGATCACCGCCAGCGCGTCGCCCTTCTTGACCACGTCGCCGGCGACGACCTTCAGGCTGACGGTGCCGCCGTCGATGGCGTACAGGGTCGGGCTGTTGGCGGTGATGACGCGGCCGTCGGCGGCCAGGTCGCGCACCAGGTCGCCGCGGGTGACCGTGGCGATGCGCACGCGGCTGGCGTCGAACGAGCGTCCGCCCGCAGCCCAGCCCATCACGACCCAGACCAGGGCGGCGGCCAGCACGGCCACGCCGCCGCCGATCAGGCCCCAGCGTTTCCAGCGCTTGCCCTTGCCGGTGTCGACCACCACGTCCTGGGCGGCGGTATCGCGGATACGGAAGGGGTTGTCGGTCTGTTGCATGGACACGGGGCACGCCTGCTGGGAAAGCTGCGCTTCATCACGCACGGGGCGTGCCAACTGCAAGTGCTTGATCTGCAAGCTGTCCGCGCCGCGGACAGTGTCCGACCGGACACTTGGGTTGTCCGGGCGGACAGCGCATGCCCTCTCCTGTTGGCCGAACAAGAAGGGGGGCTTGCATGAGATTTTCCTCCCGCGGCACTGCGCGCCTTTGCCCCCTCCCTTTGGCCGAAGGCCAAGGGGAGGGCTGGGGAGGGGTTGCTCTTCGCCGGGAGGCAAAGGCAAAAGCACCCCCTCCCAACCTCCCCCTTCGCTGCGCGGAAAGGGGAGGGGCCTGGCTCGCGGTCTGTCTCCTGCCGCGGTGCGCGCTGTTGCCCCCTCCCTTTGGCCGAAGGCCAAGGGGAGGGTTGGGGAGGGGTGCTTTTCGCGGGGAGGCAAGAGCAAAAGCACCCCCTCCCAGCCTCCCCCTTCGCTGCGCGAAAGGGGAGGAGCGTTTCCGGGCGGCTGCGACACTCTGCCCGCTGCCCGTGGCGCTGCTGCTCCGCCGCGCCAGAAGCCGCTCAGGTCTGTCCTGTAAACTGGCGCGGCTTCTTCAACGGCAGAACGGCAAAGGATTCACCCATGTGCGGCATCGTCGGCGCGATCGCGGATCGCGATGTGGTCCCTGTCCTGATCGAGGGCCTCAAGCGCCTGGAATACCGCGGCTACGACTCGGCCGGGATCGCCGTGGTCGAGGGGGAGGTCCGCCGCGTGCGCCGTACCGGGCGGGTGGCCGAGATGGAGGCCGCCGCGCGCGCCGAGCACTTCAGCGCCACCCTGGGCATCGGCCACACCCGTTGGGCCACCCATGGTGGCGTGACCGAGGCCAACGCCCATCCGCACATCAGCCGCGGCGCCCTGGCGCTGGTCCACAACGGCATCATCGAGAACCACGAGGCCCAGCGCGAGAAGCTCACCGAGCTGGGCTACGCCTTCGAGTCGCAGACCGACACCGAGGTCATCGCCCACCTCATCCACCACCACCAGAGCCACGGCCTGGACCTGCTGGCCGCGCTGCAGGCCACGGTCAAGGAGCTCACCGGCGCCTATGCGCTGGCGGTGGTCTCGCGCGACGAGCCCGGCCGCCTGGTCGCCGCGCGCATGGGCTGCCCGCTGCTGGTCGGCCTGGGGGAGGGCGAGAACTTCGTCGCCTCCGATGTGTCGGCCATTCTCCAGGCCACGCGCCAGGTGATCTTCCTGGAGGAAGGCGATACGGTCGATGTGACCCGCCAGGGCGTGACGGTGTTCGACGCGACCGATGCGGCCGTGCAGCGCCAAGTGCATGTGTCCGACGTCTCGCTGGCCTCGCTGGAGCTGGGGCCGTACCGGCACTTCATGCAGAAGGAGATCCACGAGCAGCCGCGCGCGCTGGGCGACACCATCGAGGCGGCCATCGATGCCGGCGGCTTCCCGGCCAGCCTGTTCGGCGCGCGCGCCGGCGAGGTGCTGGCCGGCATCACCGGCGTGCAGATCCTGGCCTGTGGTACGAGCTACTACGCCGGCATGACCGCGCGCTACTGGATCGAGGCCATCGCCGGGCTGCCGTGCAGCGTGGAGATCGCCAGCGAGTACCGCTACCGCGCCGCCCACGCCGACCCGCGCCACCTGGTGGTCACCATCTCCCAGTCCGGCGAGACCCTGGACACGATGGAGGCGCTCAAATACGCCAAGTCGCTGGGCCACACCCATACGCTGTCGATCTGCAACGTGCCCGAAAGCGCCATCCCGCGCGCCAGCGAGCTGGTCTGCTATACCCGCGCCGGTGCCGAGATCGGCGTGGCCTCGACCAAGGCCTTCACCACCCAGCTGGCCGCGCTGTTCCAGCTGGCCGTGGTGCTGGGCCGCCTGCACGGCAAGGTCGACGATGCGCAGGAGGCCGACTACCTTGAGCAGCTGCGCCACCTGCCCGGCAGCGTGCAGCACGCGCTCAACCTGGAGCCGCAGATCGCCGCCTGGGCCGAAGCGTTCGCCCGCCGGGACAACGCGCTGTTTCTCGGCCGCGGCCTGAGCTACCCGATCGCGCTGGAAGGCGCGCTCAAGCTCAAGGAGATCTCCTACATCCACGCCGAGGCCTATCCGGCCGGCGAGCTCAAGCATGGACCGCTGGCGCTGGTGGACGACACCATCCCGGTGGTGTTCATCGCACCCAACGACCGGCTGCTGGAGAAGGTCAAGTCCAACATGCAGGAAGTGCGCGCCCGCGGCGGCGAGCTGTTCGTGTTCGCCGACCAGGACAGCCACTTCAGCGAGTCCGCCGGCGTGCACGTGATCCGCACCTCGCGCCACACCGGCGTGCTCAGCCCGGTGGTGCACACCATCCCGGTCCAACTGCTGGCGTATCACACGGCCCTGGCGCGCGGCACCGACGTGGACAAGCCGCGCAACCTGGCCAAGGCCGTGACCGTGGAGTAGCGCAGGCGCCTGCCCGGCGCGGAAACTGTGCGCCGGGTCGCCCGCCCTCACGCGCGCAGCCGCCGAAGATGCGAGAGAATCCGGCGCGCCAGGCCCACCCACCCTGGCTTTCCCTCGAAACACCATGGCCGAGCACGAACAGGACTACGAGAGCGAACGTCTGCGGCGTCTGATGGACCTGCGGGTGATGGACAGCTCGCCCGAGCCGCTGTTCGACGCGCTGACCCGCGCCGCGGCCGAACTGACCGCCTCGCCGGTGGCGCTGATCACCCTGATCGAGCAGGACCGGCAATGGATCAAGTCCAACCACGGCCTGCCGGGGCTGGAAGCGACCGCGCGCACGACCGCCTTCTGCGATTACGCCATCCGCAGCGACAGGCTGCTGGAGGTGCGCGATGCCCGGCGCGACGTGCGCTTCTCGCGCTTCGAGACCGTGGTCGGCGAGCCCTACGTGCGCTTCTACGCCGGCGCCCCGCTGACGCTGACCAGCGGCCACCGGGTCGGCACGCTGTGCGTGTTCGACACCGTACCGCGCCAGCTCGAGCCGGCCCAGAGAGCCGCGCTGGAGCAGCTGGCGCACGCGGCGGTGGCGGCCATCGAGCTGCGCGCCCAGCTGCTGCGCAGCCAGGAGGGGTTGACCCGCAGCACGCTGGAGCTGTCCACCGCCCTGCAGCGCAGCACCATGCTCGAACGCCGCCTGCGCGACAGCGAGGCCTTCCTGGAGCGCACCGGCCGCGCCGCCGGCGTGGGCGGCTTCGAGGTCAACCTGGACACCGGACGGATCCAGTGGTCAGACCAGACCTGCCGCATCCACGATGTGCCGCCGGGCTTCGCCCCGTCGGGTCTGGACGAGGCGCTCTCGTTCTATGACGAACAGGTGCGCGACACCTTCCGCGACGCCGTGCGCCGCGCGATCGAGCAGGGCGAGCCCTGGGACCTGGAGCTGCCGCAGACCACCCGCGCCGGCCGCCGCATCTGGGTCCGCTCGGTCGGCCGGCGGGAAACGATCGACGGCCAGCCCAAGCTGGTCGGCGCCTTCCAGGACGTGACGCTGCGGCACAAGGCCGTGCAGGCGCTGGAGACCAGCGAGCGCCGCTTCCGCAAACTGTTCGAATCCAGCCTGGGGCTGATCTGCACCCACGATGCGCAGGGCACCATCCTCAGCGCCAACCCGGCCAGCGCGCGCTCGCTGGGCATCGAGCTGACCGATGTCCTGGGCCATCGCCTGACCGAGCGCATCCGGCCCCAGCGCCAGGCGCAGTTCCACGAATACCTGGAGCGCGTGTTCCGCGACGGCAGCGCCTCGGGCACGCTGGAGCTGATCGCGCGCGATGGCAGCCTGCGCTACTGGGACTACCACAACGTGGTCGATTCCGACGAGGGCGAGCCCTACGTCCTGGGCTATGCGCAGGACGTCACCGTCCAGGTCGCCCAGGCGCGCGTGCTGCGCGACCATTCCTTCCGCGACCCGCTGACCCACTGCTTCAACCGCCGCTATCTGCACGAGCTGGAGAGCCGCTGGCAGGACCGGTCGGTCGGCTGCGTAGCCGTCGACCTGGACCACTTCAAGCAGGTCAACGACGCGCACGGCCACCGGCGCGGCGATGCGGTGCTGGTGGAATTCGTCGAGTTCCTGCAGCGCCACGCCGGCGCCGAGGGCGTCGTGGTGCGGCTGGGTGGCGACGAGTTCGCGGTGATCCTGCCCGACCAGGACCCGGCCAGCCTGGAGGCCTGGATGGTGCAGCTGCGCGCCCACGGCGACCAGGTGCCGATCGGCTTCTCCAAGGGCGCCGCCATCCGCGCCGCCGGCGCCACGCTCGAGCAGACCCTGGAGCTGGCCGATCAGGCCCTGTACCGCCAGCGTCGCCGGCACCGCGGTCGCTCGGCCGGCGTCGCGGCAGAGGCCCGGTAACCGCGCCGCGCCGCCGCGGCCCCCGGCATCAACCGGCCAGCAGGCCCGCCAGCGCCAGCAGCGGCAGCAGCACCGCGCCCGGCTTCACCCAGCGTGGGCGGTAGGGCAGCAGGCCGAAGGTGATGGCGATGCCCGAGACCGTCATCGCCACCAGCCACAGCACCGGGCCGATGCCCAAGCCGCGCGCGGCCACCGCGCAGGCGAACGACGCCGCCACCAGCGCCCAGCCCAGCCAGGCCCAGCGCCGGCGCACGCGGTCCTGCGCACGCGCGGCGCCGTGCAGCTCCAGCTGGTGCTTCTCCATGCCCAGGCACAGGCCGACGAAGCCGCTGAAGGCCAGCGCGATCGCCAGCAGGCTCATGCCGCGCCGCCTTCGGCCGCCGGCGCCTGCGTGGCCTGCGCCTGGCGCCGGCGCTTGTCCGCGGCCGAGACCGGCGGCGTCCAGTGCTGCATGCGCCAGCCGCAGACCGCCAGCGCCAGGCCGAGCAGGCAGGTCACCAGATCGACCCCGGCCAGCGCCCAGTCGCCTTCGCGCAGGGTCACGCCCAGATGGATCTGGGTGGTGGCCGCGTTGAGCAGTGGAATCAGCGCGAACAGGCCCGCGCCCACGTACAGCAGCCACGCCCAGGTCTGCCGCCGCGGCCAGACGAAGCCCGCCAGCAGGGCGAGCGCCCAGGCGATGAAGAACACCCGCGCCTCCATGTCCGGCCGCGCCTCCAGCTGCAGCGGCAGCAGCCGGTTGGCCCAGAAGTAGCTGGCGAACGCGATCGGCAGGCCGCCGACCGCGCCGATGTTGAGCGCATCGACCAGGCGCAGGCCGAACCCGACCTTGCCCGACTTGGCGTGCTTGGTCCGCTCCTTGATGCCCCACAGCACCGCGCCGCTGGCCACCATCAGGCAGCCGAGCAGGCCCGAGCAGAACAGCAGCAGGCGCAGCCCGGCATCGGCGAAGCGCGCGATGTGCAGGCCATACAGCACCCCGCGCGTCTCCGAGGCGCCGCCAGCGCTGGCGCTGCGCGCCAGGACCCGGCCGCTGGCCGCATCCAGTCGCACCGACGGCGCCTCGTAGGACAGCCGCTGGCCGGTGCGCTGGTAGGCGCTGAAGGTCTGCGCCGCATCGCCCGGATGGTCGATGCGGAAGCTGGCCACCGGCGCGCCGCCCAGCGCCAGGCGCGCATCGGCCAGCAGCTCGGCGACAGGCTTGCGCTCGCCCAGCCTGCCGGCGGCCGGGCCGACTGCCGGCAGATCGCTGAAGGACTCGGTGTAGAAGGCCTGCTCGCCTTCCGGATAGGCCACCTTGATACCGATCGGCAGATACATCGCCATCAGCGTGACGATGCCGGTATAGGTAATCACCAGGTGGTAGGGCAGGGCCATCACCGCGCTGACGTTGTGGAAATCCAGCCACGAGCGCTGGCCCTTGCGCGGGCGGAAGGTGAAGAAGTCCTTGAAGATCTTCTTGTGCGTGATCACCCCGGTGATGATCGCCACCAGCATGAACATCGCGCAGAAGCCGACGATGTAGCGCGCCCACAGCACCGGGATCGCGTACAGGTCGAAGTGCAACCGGTAGAAGAACTCGCCGCCGCGCGTGTCGCGCACCGCCGAGGCCTCGCCGGTGGCCGCATCGACCGTGGCCTGGCCGAAGCGCGCGCGGCGCGCGGCGCGGTCGTTGCCAGCGCCCTCGGCGGCCGGGTTCATCCAGTACATGTCCAGCGCCGGGTTGCGCGCATCGGGCAGGGTCACGTTCCAGTAGTCGGCGTTCGGCGCCTCGCGCTGCAGATAGGCCAGCGCGCTGGTCGCGGCCTGCTCCGGCGAGACCACCGTGCGCGCAAGCTCCGGGCGCATCCAGCGGCTGATCTCCTCGCGGTAATAGCTGGCCGTGCCGCCCATGAAGATCAGCAGCAACAGCCAGCTCACCAGCAGGCCGGTCCAGGTGTGCAGCCAGGCCATCGACTGGCGGAAGCCCTGCTTCATGGCGTCATGCCCTGCGTGCCACGCCTCTGGCGGACGCGGCCCGGGCTGCGAACCGGCGGCCGCGCGTTCACGCCAGCACCGTGAGCAGCCAGGTGGTCAGGGCCAGCAGCGCGGTCGGGATCAGGATCCCGGCCCAGGCCTTCCAGGCGCTGGCCGCGGCGAAGGCCCACAGCGCCGCGCAGGCGCACACCAGGATCGCCAGCAGCATGCCGGTCAGCACCGCCTGGCTGCGCGCGATCGGCAGCGCCACCGCCAGGAACGCGCCGGTGCTGGCCGCCAGCGCATAGCCGCCGAAGATCGCCGCCAGGCTGCGCGAGAGCACGCCCACCCAGGGCCGGCGGAACCAGGACGAGGAGACGGCGGCGCCGCGCATGGAGGCCGCGCTCATGGCCGCGTCGCCTCGGGCGCGCACGGGAAGATCGCACACGCAGGAGCGGGGTCGGACGGTAACGACACGCAGGCAAGGCAAGACATCAGACATCCCATCGAGAAGCAGGAACCGGCCTGCGACAGGGCGGCAGGCGGCGGGGGAGGGCTGGCCTTGGGGTTCGAGCGGACGCGTGCGAACGCACGACGGGCGTGGCTGATGAGAATTGTTCTCTTTTGGGCCGGCGCCGTCAATGCGCCATGGTCGCCGCGCTCAGCCCGGTAGCGGCAGCACGCATTCCATTAGCGCGTCCCGGACACCGGGTCGAAGCGAGACGTCGCGCTGTCGACTGAGCCCGGCGCGGCGGACAGCGCGCCGTCATCGGTCCAGACAGCCTGGCGCAGCGCGATCGCCAGAGCGCTCACGCCCCCCCGTCCAGGCGGCGGAAGCGCGGCTGGCGCGCGCCGTCGATCTCCACCTCGGAAAAGAACATCGCATGCGGCCGCACCCACAGGCCACCTTCGCCGTAGAGCGCGCGGTAGAGCACCAGCGGCTCGAGCGTCTCGCTATGACGCACCGTGCCGATCACCTCGTACTGGCCGCCCTTGTAGTGGACGTAGCGCCCCGGAGGCGTGGCGGGCAGGGCAGGCAAGTCGGACATGGCGCGGTTCGTGATGGAAGTAAGGGGCAGGATACGGCGGTGCCTGGCGGGCAGGCGCTCCCGTCGATCGCCAAGCCGGGGTCGGCCCGCGGCATCTGCGGATGACGCGCCTGCAGGACCTGCCGGCCGCGCCTCGCGGCCACCGGCTGACGCCGGCCGGCACAGTCCGCGTTGCACGCCTGCCGCAGTGCGGTAAAGTACCGCCCGTGCCCGCCGTGACGACCAAGCGTTCCTCCCTTTCCGCTCGCCGCGCGTGGCGATGGTGGCCTGTTGCCGTCGTCCGTCCCGCCCCCGCGTCCGGTAAGGAATGTCCTCTTGATCACCGCAGAGCAGTTCCAGCAGCACGCTGCTGAAGGCCACACCCGCATCCCCGTCGTCCGTGAAGTGCTGTCCGACCTGGACACGCCGCTTTCGGTCTATCTCAAGCTCGCCGACGGCCCCTATACCTATCTGTTCGAATCGGTCGAGGGCGGCGAACGCTTCGGCCGCTATTCGATCATCGGCCTGCCCGCCCGGCGCGTGTACGCCGTGCGCGGCCACACCCTGGAAACGCGCGACTACGGCGAAGTGGTCGAGTCCCGCCATGTCGCCGATCCGCTGGCCGAGGTGGAGGCGCTGCGCGCCGCGCATTCGGTGCCCAGGTTCGAGGGCCTGCCTGGCTTCACCGGCGGGCTGGTGGGCTGGTTCGGCTTCGAGTGCATCGGCTACATCGAACCGCGCCTGGCGGTGGACAAGCCCGACGAGCTGAACACCCCCGAGATCCTGCTGATGCTCTCCGAAGAGCTGGCGGTGTTCGACAACCTCAAGGGCCGGCTGTACCTGATCGTGCACGCCGACCCCACCCAGCCGCAGGCCTGGGCCAAGGCCAACCGCCGCCTGGACGAGCTGGCGCACCGCCTGCGCCAGGCCGGGGCCGGCTATCCACAGACGCAGCTGTCCGATGCGATCGACGAGGGCGATTTCCGCTCCTCGTTCACCCGCGAGGAGTACCACGCCGTGGTCCGCACCGCGCAGGAATACGTGCGCGCCGGCGACATCTTCCAGGTCGTGCCCAGCCAGCGCCTGCGCGTGCCGTTCCGCGCGCGTCCGGTCGATGTGTACCGCGCGCTGCGCGCGCTCAACCCTTCGCCGTACATGTATTTCATCGATGTCGGCGGCACCCAGGTGGTCGGCTCCTCGCCGGAGATCCTGGCGCGCCTGCAGGGCGACACCGTCACCGTGCGCCCGATCGCCGGTACGCGTCGCCGCGGCCACACGCCGGAGGAGGACGCGGCCATGGAGGCCGAGCTGCTGGCCGACCCGAAGGAGCGCGCCGAGCACGTGATGCTGATCGACCTGGGCCGCAACGATGTCGGCCGCGTGGCCGAGCCCGGCACGGTGGAGGTGGGCGAGCAGTTCGTGATCGAGCGCTACAGCCATGTCATGCACATCGTCAGCGAGGTCACCGGCAAGCTGAAGCAGGGACTGAGCTACGCCGACGTGCTGCGTGCGACCTTCCCGGCCGGCACCGTCAGCGGCGCGCCGAAGATCCGCGCGCTGGAGGTCATCGCCGAACTCGAGCCGGTCAAGCGCAACGTCTATTCCGGCGCCGTCGGCTACATCGGCTGGCATGGCGATGCCGACACGGCCATCGCCATCCGCACCGCCGTCATCCAGGACGGCCACCTGTACGTGCAGGCCGGCGGCGGCGTGGTCTACGACTCCGACCCGGATCTGGAATGGAAGGAAACGATGAACAAGGGCCGCGCCCTGTTCCGCGCGGTCGCGCAGGCCGCCAAGGGACTGTGATGGACGGGAACGGCATGACCAGACTGGCCTCGTTCCGCAACGACTACAGCGAAGGCGCGCATCCGCGGCTGCTGCAGGCGCTGACCCAGGCCAGCGCCGAGCAGAACACCGGCTATGGCCTGGATCGCCACAGCCTGCGCGCGGCCGAACTGATCCGCGCGCGCTGCGGCCAGCCGCAGGCGCAGGTGCATTTCCTGGCCGGCGGCACGCAGACCAACCTGCTGGCGATCTCCGCCTTCCTGCGCCCGCACGAGGCGGTGATCGCCGTGGACACCGGCCACGTGGCCACGCATGAGACCGGCGCGATCGAGGCCACCGGCCACAAGGTGCTGGTCGCTCTGCACGTGGAAGGCAAGCTCACCGTGGACGCCGTGCGCGGCCTGCTGGCCGCCAACACCAGCGAGCACATGGTCAAGCCGCGCCTGGTGTACGTCTCGCACAGCACCGAGCTGGGCACGCTCTACACCCGCGCCGAGCTGCAGGCTTTGCGAGACCTCTGCGACGAATGCGGCCTGCTGCTGTTCCTCGACGGCGCGCGGCTGGGCTGCGCGCTGGCCGCCGCCGGCGCCGACCTGGGCCTGGCCGAGATCGCCGCGCTCACCCACGCCTTCTACATCGGCGGCACCAAGAACGGCGCCCTGCTGGGCGAGGCGCTGGTGGTGGTCGAGCCGGCGCTGCAGGCCGACCTGCGCTACCTGATCAAGCAGCGTGGCGCGATGCTGGCCAAGGGCATGGTGGTGGGCTGCCAGTTCGAGGCGTTGTTCGAGGACGCGCTGTTCGTCGAACTCGGCGCGCACGCCAATACAATGGCCCAGCGCCTGCAGTCGGGCCTGAAGTCGGCCGGCGTGCGGATGCTGATCGACTCGCCGACCAACCAGATCTTCCCCGTGCTGGCGCATGCGCACATCGATGCGCTGGCCCGCCTGACCGCCTTCGAGCGCTGGGCGCCGCACAGCGACAGCCATGCCGTGATCCGCTTCGTCACCTCCTGGGCCACCCGCCCGGAAGCGGTGGAGGCGCTGATCGCCGAAGTGGCGCGCCTGGTGCGATGAACACGCCTGGATCATCCGACAGGCCGTTGGCCGGCCTGTTGCCCAACGCAGGAGCGGTGCGATGAAACGTCTCTGGATACTGCTGGCCCTGTTGTGCCCGGTGGTCGCATCCGCGCAGATCAACAGCCTGCCCGCGCAGCCGCATCTGCTGGTCAAGGGCGAGGCGCACCGGGAGGTCCGGCCGGATCGCTTCGGCGTGGTGGTGACGCTCGATCGGGTCGATCCGTCGCCTGAGGTCGCGCGTAGCAAGGTGCAGGCCGATGCAACCGGCGTGCTGGCGGCCTTCCATCGCCACCATGCCTTGCCCGGCTCGATCCAGGCGGCCACGATGGAAATCAAGCCAGCGCATGCGTACGAAGAGGGACGCGAGGTGTTCAAGGGCACGGAAGTCACGCGCAGACTGGCGGTGGCCTTCGGCACGCTGGAAGATACCCGCGCTTTCCTGGGTGAATTGAAGACCAGCGAGTTCCTGCAGCTCTCGGGCATCACGCCCGGCTACCGCGACGAGGCCGCGCTGCGCGCGACCTTGAAGGGCGAAGCGGCCGCGCAATCGCGACGGGCGGCCGAAGGGTTGGCAAAAGCCTACGGCGTCAGATTGTCCGGCCTGTACACCATCTCCGACGTGGCGCCCGCCTTCAGCTACGGCATCCAGGCCGGGACATGGCGAAGCCCGGAATCGCCGTTCCCGCCGGCACCACCGCCGCCTTCGGCCGACGTCGGCGCGCGGGTAGACCCGACGCTGCGCCCGGCCGACGGCGAATCGCTCGAAGCCGGCACCCTCACCCTTTCCGAAAACGTCTATGCGGTCTTCCTGATCGCGCAGTGAGTACACCGCCATGCTGCTGATGATCGACAACTACGACAGCTTCACCTACAACCTCGTGCAGTACCTGCAGTCGCTGGGCGCCGAGGTGGAGGTGGTGCGCAACGACGCGCTGGACGTGGACCGGATCGCGAAGATGGCGCCGCAGCGCATCGTGATCTCGCCCGGCCCGTGCACGCCCAACGAGGCGGGGGTGTCGCTGGAGGTGATCGAGCGACTGGGCGCCACCACGCCGATCCTGGGCGTGTGCCTGGGGCACCAGAGCATCGGCCAGGCCTACGGCGGGGATGTGATCCGCGCCGGCCGCATCATGCACGGCAAGGTCTCGCCGATCCGGCACGAGGGGCGCGGGGTGTTCGCCGGTCTGCCCGACCGCTACGAGGCCACGCGCTACCACTCGCTGGTGGTCGACAAGACCACGCTGCCGCCGGCGCTGGAGGTCACCGCGTGGACGGAGAACGAGGACGGCTCGATCGAGGAGATCATGGGCCTGCGCCACCGCGAGTTCCCGGTGGAAGGCGTGCAGTTCCATCCCGAGTCCATCCTGACCCAGCACGGCCATGCGCTGCTGAAGAACTTCCTGGAGCGCACGGCTTGAAGGGCGCCCCATGATGGGGGCGGCGCGCTAGCCGCAGGGCCTCCACTTCATCACGGCCGCCTGTCAACGCGGTCCCACTTGGCGCGTTGTAGGCGATATGAGATTACCTCGACCCTTACTCGCGCTCGCCTTGATCGCCGGCACGGCGCATGCCCAGCAATCCGCGCCCCCCGCAGCGTCGCCGGCGCAGGGCGAGGGCGGGGAGGTCGCCTCTCCCATCGACACGCTCGACGCGGTCAAGGTCACCGCGAGTCGTCTCCCGAGCGAACCCGGCGCAGCCCTGGGCACGATCCGGCCGGAGCTGCAGCTGGGCCGCATGGAGGTGCAGAGCTATGGCGCCTCCACCGTGGAGGAGTTGCTCGGCCTGATCGCGCCGATGACCACCAGCGACAGCGGCGATTCGACGCCGATCGTGCTGCTCAACGGCAAGCGGATTGCCGGCATGCAGGAAATCAAGGACATCCCCACCGAAGCGATCCGCCGCGTCGACGTGCTGCCGGAAGAGGAGGCCTTGCTGTACGGCTATCCGCCCGACCAGAAGGTGGTGAATGTCGTGCTGGTGCCGCGCTTCAACCGCTACACCGCGCAGCTGGATGGCAGCGCACCGAGCGCGGGCGGCATGGAAACCGGCGTCGCCGACCTGGACCGCTTCATCCTGCACGACGACGATCGCCTCAACCTGGACCTGAAGTACACGGCCAACACGATGCTGACCGAGGACGAGCGCGACATCGCGACCGTGCCGGTGCAGCCGGGCTACGACGCGCAGGCCGAAGATCCGCTGGACCCGCGCGCCGCGCGCAGCCTCGCCAACGCCAGTCACGCGGTGGATGGCAACGCGGTCCTGAGCAGGGCGCTGGGGGATCGCACCTCGTTGACCTTGAACTACACCGGCAACCTCAATACCAGCGATGGCGAGCGCGGCTATGCCGGCACCGCATTGGACGTCCCTGCGGATGATCCCTTCGCGCAGTCCGCCGACGGACAGCGCGTGTACCGCTACGTGCCGGTGGTGCTGGGCCAGCATTCGAAAGGCTGGAGCAGCCGTTTGGGCGGCACGCTCAACCACGATTTCGACAGTGCCTGGCATCTTTCGGTGGTGGGCTACTGGAACCGTGCCGGCAGCCGCACCGTCACCGATGCCGGCGTGGACAACAGCGCGGCGCAGGCGCTGCTGGATGCGGGCGACGCGGACTTCGACCCCTACGGCCTGTTGACCGGGGCGATGTTCCCGCGCAACGCGCCCAACATCGCCACTTCGCTGGCCGACACGAAGAACCTGCAAGTGTTGGTGAACGGTACGCTGCTGAAGCTGCCGGCCGGCGATGCGATCGTGAGCCTGGGCCTGGCCGACACCGACAGCCGCATCGACAATGTGGCGCGCATGGGCGGCCGGCAGCGCATCGCCGACTTCAAGCGCAACGATGCCAGCGCGACCGCGAGCATCGAGGTGCCGTTGATCAATCGCGGCCAGGAGACGCTTGGCAGGTTCGGCGACCTGTCGATCAACGCGCATGCGCAGCTCGATCGTCTTTCCGACTACGGCCAGGACCTGCAGCGCTGGGGCTATGGCCTTCGCTGGTCGCCGATGACGCGGCTCACGTTCACCGCCAACCTCGACGCCGGCAAGACCGCGCCCACCCTGACCCAGCTGGCCAACCCGGTCATCACCAGCATCGGCACGCGCGTGTTCGATTACGCCACCGGGCAAACCGTCAGCGTCACCTCGATCAGTGGCGGAAATCCCGATCTGCTGGCCAGCGACCAGCACCGTTTCCGGGCCGGCATCAACATCAAGCCGTTCGATCAGCGGCGACTGTCCATCGTCTTCAACTACAGCGACACCGACACGCGCGATCCGGTCGGCAGCCTGCCGCCGGCTACCGCGGCCCTGCAGGCGGCGCTGAGCGACCGCTTCCTCACCGACGACGACGGCAACCTGGTCGAGGTGGACAGCCGCCCGCTCAATTTCGCCGAGGAACGGCGCCGGCAGCTGCGCTTCGGGGTCAACGATGCGCATTCGGTCGCCGGCTTCTTCAGTAGCGCGTCGCCGCCGCCTGACATGACGCGTGCCAGCTTCGCCGCGCGCGGTGGCGGCAATGCGGCCGATGGCGGCGTTGGAAGCCCGGGAGGCACGGGAGGCACGGGAGGCGATGCCCCGCCGCCGGATCAGGCCCGCGAGGGACGGTGGCAGGGCGGAGGCGATCGGGGCTTCGGTGGTGGCGGCGGCGGGCGTGGCTTCGGCGGGGGGATGCCTGCCTCGATGATGCAGGGGCAGATCGTATGGTCGCTGTACGACACCGTTGTGTTTTCCGACCGCGTCCTGATTCGCAACGGCCTGCCGTGGCTGGATCTGCTCGGCGGCGATGCGATCGGCGGCGATGCGATCGGCGGCAGCGGCGGCGTGGCGCGCAACCAGATCGATGGCAGCATCGCCTATACGCGCTCGGCGTATGGCGTGCGGCTCAGCTTCACTTCGCGCAGCGGCACCCGGGCGGAGGGCGGCGGCGCGGAGACGGGCAATCTGGATTTTTCAGGCCTGACGACGTTCAACCTGCGCGCCTTCGCCAACACGGGCCGCACGCCGCTGGCGCAGGATCATCCGTGGTTGCGGGGCACGCGGATGACCTTGACGGTCGCCAACCTGTTCGACAGGCGCGTGAAGGTGCTCGATGGCACTGGCGCGGTGCCCGCGAGCTACCAGCCGGAGTTGCTCGACCCGATCGGCCGGGCGATCACGTTGAGCCTGCGCAAGCAGTTCCAGTGAGTCCAGGCGGCGGTCGGGCGCTGGCGGACTGCCAGCGGCGGCACCGGACCGGCTTGCGCTTGGACGTGAGAGAATCCCGCCCCCCGGCACGGCGTCCTTCCAGTCGCGGGTCCCCGAGGCGATCGCGGTACCGATGCGGGCTCGATTGCCTCTGGAAGATGCCGGGCCTCTGGAACCGCATGGACAGGTCTTGCATGTTGCCGATGATCGACAGCCACGACAGCTTTACCCGCCTCACCCAGTGCCGCCACGCGCTGCTGAAGAACTTCCTGGAGCCCCGCGCATGACGATCACCGCGCAGGAGGCCCTGCAGCGCACCATCGAGCATCGCGAGATCTTCTTCGACGAGATGGTCGGCCTGATGCGCCAGGTCATGCGCGGCGAGATGTCGCCGCTGATGACCGCCGCCATCATCACCGGCCTGCGGGTGAAGAAGGAGACCATCGGCGAGATCGCCGGCGCGGCCACGGTGATGCGCGAGTTCTCGCGCGCGGTCGAGGTGGCCGATCGCACGCACATGGTCGATATCGTCGGCACCGGCGGCGATGGCTCGCACACCTTCAACATCTCCACCTGCGCGATGTTCGTCGCCGCCGCGGCCGGGGCCAAGGTCGCCAAGCACGGCAACCGCAGCGTCTCGTCCAAGTCCGGCAGCGCCGACGCGCTCGAGGCCCTGGGCGCGCGCATCGAGCTGCAGCCCGAGCAGGTCGCCCGGGCCATCGCCGCCACCGGCATCGGCTTCATGTTCGCGCCCATCCACCACCCGGCGATGAAGGTGGTCGCGCCGGTGCGCCGCGAGATGGGCGTGCGCACCATCTTCAACATCCTGGGGCCGCTGACCAACCCGGCCGGCGCGCCGAACATCCTGATGGGCGTGTTCCATCCCGACCTGGTCGGCATCCAGGCCCGCGTGCTGCACCAGCTGGGCGCCGAGCGCGCGCTGGTGGTGTGGGGGCGCGACGGCATGGACGAACTCTCGCTCGGCGCCGGCACGCTGGTGGGCGAACTGCGCGACGGCAAGGTGCGCGAGTACGAACTGCATCCGGAGGATTTCGGCATCGCCATGTCGGCCAGCCGCAACCTCAAGGTGGACGGCCCCGAGCAGTCCATCGCGATGCTGCGCGCGGTGCTGGCCGGCGAGCCCGGCCCGGCGCTGGACATCGTCGCCTACAACGCCGGCGCGGCGCTGTACGTGGCCGGGGTGCGCGACTCTATCGCCGCCGGCATCGAGGCGGCGCGCGCGGCCATCGCCGACGGACGCGCCGCCGACAAGCTGCGCCAGTACGTGGACTTCACCCGCGCGCTGTCGTGAGCGACGACGCCTTCGCCACGCTGCCCAGGCCGCCGTACTGGTCGGTGGCCTTCTCCTCGCGTCGCAGCGCGGGCGATGACGCCGCCTATGGTGAGGCGGCGGCGCGCATGGTCGCGCTGGCGCGCCAGCAGCCCGGTTTCCTCGGGGTGGAATCGGCGCGCGGCGCCGATGGCTTCGGCATCACCATCTCCTACTGGGACAGCGAAGCCGCCATCGCCGCCTGGCGCGCCCATGCCGAGCACGCCGCGGCGCGCGCTACCGGCCGCCGCGACTGGTACAGCCATTTCGAGCTGCGGATCGGGCGGGTCGAGCGCGCCTACGGCGGCCCCTGACCGCCGGGTCAGGCCCGCGACGGGCGACAATGCGACAATTCCCCTCCAGCCGCGCCGCACGCGGCATGCACAAGACCCCATGAGCGACATCCTCGACACCATCCTGGCCCGCAAGCGCGAGGAAATCGCCGCGCGCAGCGCGCAGGTTCCGCTGGACGACCTGATCGCGCGCGTGGGCGACGCCTCGCCCGTGCGCGGCTTCGCCGACGCGCTGCGCCGGGCCATCGCCGCCGGCGAGCCGGGCGTGATCGCCGAGGTCAAGAAGGCCAGCCCGTCCAAGGGCGTGATCCGCGCGGACTTCAATCCGGCCGAGATCGCGGTGAGCTACGAGTTCGGCGGCGCCAGCTGCCTGTCGGTGCTGACCGATGTGGACTTCTTCCAGGGCGCCGACGCCTACCTGCAGCAGGCGCGCGAGGCCTGCACCCTGCCGGTGCTGCGCAAGGATTTCACCATCGATCCCTATCAGGTGTACGAGGCGCGCGTGCTGGGCGCCGACTGCATCCTGCTGATCGTCGCGGCCCTGGACGACGACCAGCTGGTGTCGCTGGCCGACCTGGCCATGCGGTTGGGCATGGACGTGCTGGTCGAGGTCCACGACATCGACGAGCTCGAACGCGCGCTGCAGGTGCCGGCGCCGCTGCTGGGCATCAACAACCGCAACCTGCGCACCTTCGAGGTGTCGCTGAACAACACCCTGGACATGCGCCACGCCGTGCCGCGCGACCGCATCCTGGTGACCGAGAGCGGCATCGTCACCGCCGACGATGTGGCCACGATGCGCGGGCAGGGGGTGCACGCCTTCCTGGTCGGCGAGACCTTCATGCGCACGCCCGAGCCGGGCGAGTCGCTGCGCCAGCTGTTCTTCGCCGCATGAGCGCGGCCGGGCCGCACCCGGTACCGGCCGCCGACGCGCCGGTGGTGGTGTTCGACTTCGACCACACCCTGTACGACGGCGACTCGGGCAGCCATCTGTTCGCCTGGCTGATCCGGCGCAGCTGGCTGCGCACGGCGGTGGCGCTGGCGCTGACCCCGCTGCTGGGGCCGCTGGTGGCGATGCTGCCCACGCGCCGGCGCGGCATCTCCGGCTATGTGTGGATCGCCACCTTCGGCCTGCACCGCCGCCGCGACCTGGATGCGCTGATCGATCGCTATGTCGAGGCCAACCGCACG
The DNA here is from genome assembly GCF_030322905.1 of Pseudoxanthomonas winnipegensis. NCBI lineage: Bacteria > Pseudomonadati > Pseudomonadota > Gammaproteobacteria > Lysobacterales > Lysobacteraceae > Pseudoxanthomonas > Pseudoxanthomonas winnipegensis. The sequence goes on from NZ_CP095475.1 coordinate 648,712, forward strand.
CAGATGCAGGCCCGGCTGCTGCCCGCCGCGCTGGAGGTCTTCGCCGCCCATCGCGTCGCCGGCGACCGGGTGGTGGTGGCCACCGGCGCCCCGCCGGAGCTGGCCCGCGCGATCCTGTCCTTCGTCGCCCACCAGGACGTGCCGGTGATCGGCACGGTGGTCGGCCCGAAGTTCGGCGCCGTGGCCGCGCGCCGCCACTGCCATCACGAAGAGAAGATGCGCATGCTGCGCGAGCAGGGCTATGGCGAGATCGCCATGGCCTATTCGGACAGCACGGCCGACCTGCCGCTGCTCAAGGCCGCGCGGCGCGCGGTGGTGGTCAATCCCAAGCACAGCGCAGTGGAGCTGTTCCGCCGCGTGCTGCCGGCCGGCACGCCCATCCTCAACTGGGGCTGCCGCGACCGCGCCGGCGACACCGTCGGCGCCTGATCGTCCCAGGCGCGGCCGTGCGGCCGCGTTCGTTCCCGCCTATCGCCGCGACACGCGTGTTCCTCCGCGGTCAGCCGCCAGCGCCTGCGTAGGCGCTGTCGCTGCCTGCCAGGGCGCGGTGCAGCGCCGCGTTCCACTGGCCGCGATCGATGTCGTAGGTGCCGAAGCTGCCATCGAAGTCCCAGTACGCCCAGGCGAAATGCCGCTTCTCCGCGGCATTGACCACGGCCACGGTCCAGGCCAGGCGGTCGTCCAGTGGCGCCTGCTCATGGGTGCCGAATTCGCCCAGCAGAACCTGCCGGTGATGCGCCTGCGCCCAGGCCGCGATGGTGTCGAATTCGTGGTACAGCCTGGCCCGGTCGGCCGCGCTGCCCCAGTGCACGCCGGTGTGGTCGCGGACGTCCGCCGGCGCCCATGAAGCGCCCTGGTGGGTGAAACGGAACGGGTTGTAGTAGTGGACGGTGACCAGCAGATGCGGGTCGTCGGGCAGCTGCAGGCCGTCGAGCGCGGTGAAGGAGTTGCCTTTGGCAGGACCGATCACCACCGTGCGGGTCGGGTTGTCGCGACGGATGATGCGCAGCGCGTCGCCCAGCAGGCCGTTCCACACTTCGCTGGTCACCTGGCCGCCGGGTTCATTGAGGATCTCGAACAGCACCGAGGACGGCGCCTGGTGGAAGCGCCAGGCGATCTGACTCCAGAACGCCAGCAGCCTGGTCCGACATGAGGCTGCGTCGGCGGCGCAGGGATGGTAGTCGTGCTCGTCCAGGATCACGTTCATGCCCGCCGCCGTGGCCTGAGCGACCACGGTGTCCAGCGTCTGCAGCCAGACCGGGTCCAGGCGGTTGTCCGCATCCATGTGGGCGAAGGCCTGCAGATTGACCCGCACCGTGCGGAAGCCGCCGTCGCGGATCGTGCGGTACAGCGGCGGACGGAAGCGCGCCTTGGCCGGGTCGTTCCACATCGGGTCGTAGCCGAGGATGTTGACCCCGCGCCCGAGCCGGGCGAAGGCCTCGTCCGCCCGCGCACGCGGCGCCGGCAGCGCCACGCACAGCAACGCCAGCAGCATCAAAAAGGCACGGCGCATCGCGATCTCGCGGGACAGAGGACTGGGAAGACCAGGCGCGACGCCCTCGGCGACCGCATCCCGACCGCGATCATCGCGCGCCCGGCCCCCAGAAAAACGAACGCCGCCTTACCGCCGGCAATCCCGACCGCGCATCCGGCGCGGCGTAGCGAACACTGCTATCCCGAATCCCGAATCCCGAATCCCGAATCCCGAATCCCGAATCCCGAATCCCGAATCCCGAATCCCGAATCCCGAATCCCGAATCCCGAATCCCGAATCCCGAATCCCGAATCCCGAATCCCGCCCCACGGCGCCCCGCGCCGAGGGCCCCCGGGCCCCTCACGCCGTCAGCGCGTCCCGTACAGCACCACCGTCTTGCCACGGGCATGCAGCAGGCCGTCGGCCTGCAGCTTCTTCAGCACCCGGCCGGCCATCTCGCGCGAGCAGCCGACCAGACGGGCCAGCTCCTGGCGCGAGACGCGCAGCTGGGTCCCCTGCGGGTGGCTCATGGCCTCCGGCTCGTGGGCCAGGTCGTGCAGGGTGCGAATGATGCGGTCGGTCACATCCAGGAAGGCCAGCCGGCTGGCCTTGCGGCTGGTATCTAGCAGGCGGCGCGAGAGCTGGGTGCCGATGGCGAACAGCAGCTTGGCCGCATCCGAGGCCAGCTGGCCGCCGAAGAGCTGGTGCAGGCGCTCGTAGCTGATCTCGGCCAGTTCGCACTGGGTGCGGGTACGCAGCACCACCTCGCGCTTGTCCGACTCGATGAACAGGCCCATCTCGCCGACGAACTCGCCCGGGCCGAAGTAGCCCAGCACCAGCTCGCGGTCCTCGTCTTCCTCGGCCAGGATGCTGACCGAGCCGCTGACCACGTAGTACAGGGTTCCAGCCGGGTCGCCGGGGCGGAAGACATCGGCCCGGGCGGGGTAGCGGCGGCGGTGGCTGTTGGACAGAAACGACTCGATGGTCGTCAGATCCGGGATCAGCGCGCCGGCCGGCGAACGGGTCAGGCTCGGTGGAAGACCTGCTTTCATGTCGGCTCTTGAACTGAAGCGAATGTCAGCGAGCTTAGTCTGAATGTGTCGCTCACGGCAATGCGCGGTGCGGTGTCATTTCACCGTCAGGGCATTTGCCCCATAATTCGCCCCTTCACCCGTTTCCTTCACAGGTCCCACTGCCGTGGTCAAACCACTGCCGCGTCTGAGGCTGCAGGGCTTCAACAACCTCACCAAGGCGCTGAGCTTCAATATCTACGACGTCTGCTATGCCGTGTCCGAGGACGAGCGCCAGCGCTACATCGAGTACATCGATGAAGAGTACAACGCCGACCGCCTGACCCAGATCCTGACGGATGTGGCCGAAATCATCGGCGCCAACATCCTCAACGTCGCGCGCCAGGACTACGACCCGCAGGGGGCGTCGGTCACCATCCTCATTTCCGAGGAACCTGTGATCGACAAGAAGCAGGCCGGCAAGGAGGTGATCTCCGATGCGGTGGTCGCGCATCTGGACAAGAGCCACATCACCGTCCACACCTATCCGGAGACCCATCCGCAGGCGGGCATCGCGACCTTCCGCGCGGACATCGACGTGGCCACCTGCGGGGTGATCTCGCCGCTGAAGGCGCTGAACTACCTGATCGAGTCGTTCGAGTCGGACATCGTGATCATGGACTATCGCGTCCGTGGCTTCACCCGCGACATCAAGGGCAAGAAGCACTACATCGATCACAAGATCAACTCGATCCAGGACTTCATGGCCAAGAACATCAAGTCGCGCTACGAGATGATCGACGTCAACGTCTATCAGGAAAACATCTTCCACACCAAGATGCACCTGACCGACTTCGACCTGGACCAGTACCTGTTCGAGGAGAAGGCGCGCAACCTCTCGTTCAAGGAGCGCATGAAGATCGAGAGTCTGCTCAAGCGCGAGATCGAGGAGCTCTTCCACGGCCGCAACCTGGCCGAGTGAGGGCGCGGGTCAGGCGCGGTTGCACGGGCCTGACGTAAAGTCCTGATATCAAGGCGGGACGACCCGCCCGCGGCCCTCAAGGCCGCGCCGCAGGATGACCGACGACGGTCCGGGCTCGCGCCCGGGCCGTTTCGCTTTTTACGGCCCTGCGCGTTTCACACCGTTGTTGGATGCAAAGGAGAACTCGCCATGTCCTGGCTCTATCTGCTGGCCGCCGGCCTGCTGGAAATCTGTTTCGCCATGGGCCTGAAGTACACCGAAGGCTTCACCCGGCTGTGGCCGAGCGTGGGCACGATGCTGGCCGCCGGCGCCAGCCTGTGGCTGATGACCCAGGCGATGAAGGGCATCCCGGTCGGTACGGCCTACGCGGTCTGGACCGGCATCGGCGCCACCGGCGTGGCGGTGGCCGGCATGCTGCTGTTCGCCGAATCGGCCTCGCCCGCGCGGCTGGCCTGCATCGGGCTGATCGTGGCCGGCGTCGTCGGCCTGAAGCTGGTGTCGTGATCGGGCCTGCGGAGCAGAGCTAATCGCCCTGCACCTGGATCACGCGCGCAGGGCGCTGCTGGGTGGGAGCAACTGTCTCCTCAGCAGCCGCCCGTCTGTAGAGCGGAGCTTGCTCCGCTGCTCTTCGTTCGGTTCGTGGGGAGGGCCCCAGCGGAGCAAGCTCCGCTCTACAGGGGAGAGCCGCCATGGCGGCGATGGGGCTTTACCGGGAAGGCTTCATCGCCGCCATGGCGGCTCCCACGGAATTGCTTCGCTGTCTGCGAGGTGGCGACTGGATCGGCGGGCTGCCGCTCCTCCCTCAAAAGCACTGGGCTGCACCCAGGCAGGGACCGCGCCCAGGCGGCAGCGAACACTTGGCGCCCGGCCGCACCCGCTCAGAGCCGGTAAGCCACCGTCTTCATCACCTGCGAGGCGAACTGCATCACGCCGGGGATCGGGAAGGGCAGCGTGCGGGCGCCGGCGTCTTCGGCCTGGTCGGCGTGGCGGGCCTCGTCGGCCTTCATCACCTGCAGCACGTCGCGGCTGCGCAGGTCGGCCGGGGGCAGGATGTCCAGGTGCTCGTCCAGGTGGGCCTCCACCTGGCGCTCAGTCTCGACCACGAAGCCCAGATTCCAGCCGTCGCCGCGCAGGCCGGCCAGCACGCCGATGGCGTAGCTGCCCGAGTACCACAGGGGATTGAGCAGGCTGGGCCGGCTGTCCAGTTCGCGCAGGCGCCGCGCGCACCAGGCCAGGTGGTCGGTTTCCTCCTGGGCGGCGTGCAGCAGGTGGGCGCGGGTGGCCGGGTCCCGCGCCACGGCGGCCTGGCCCGAATACAAGGCCTGCGCGCAGACCTCGCCGACATGGTTGATGCGCATCAGCCCGGCCGCGTGGCGGCGCTCGGCCGGGTCCAGGGCGATCTCGGGCGTGGCGGCGGCCGGATAGGGGCGCTGCGCCGAGGGGCTGCCCAGGGTGGTCTCCAGCGCGCGCTGGGCTTCGTCCAGCAGGCGGTCCAGCGGCGAATGCAGGCGGGTGACAGTCATGGCGGAGCGGGTCGGTCCGAAAGGCGCCGCGGCAGGCGGCCATGGGGACATGTTCCCCCGCGCCGTGGCCGCCTGCCAACCGCCGCAGGCAGCCACTTGCAATGCCAGGCCGGCATCCGTACAATTCCGCGCCTTCCGTTTCACCCTTCACAACGCGTGGCAAAGTTCCGCGCCCTGGCTGTTCGCCGGACGCGCAATCCGCCCGACCAAACACAAGAGCTTCTTCCATGAGCACGTTCACCGCAAAGAACGAGACCGTCCAGCGCGACTGGTACCTCGTCGACGCCTCCGGCAAAACGCTGGGCCGTCTGTCCTCCGAGCTGGCCCGCCGCCTGCGTGGCAAGCACAAGCCGGTCTACACCCCGCACGTCGACACCGGTGACTACCTGGTGGTCATCAACGCCGAGAAGATCACTGTCACCGGCAAGAAGCTCACCGACAAGAAGTATCACCGCTTCACCGGCTACATCGGCAACCTGAAGACCGAGACCCTGCAGCAGGCGCTGGAGCGTCATCCGGAACGCGTGATCGAGACCGCCGTCAAGGGCATGCTGCCGAAGGGCCCGCTGGGCCGCGCCATGTACCGCAAGCTGAAGGTCTACGCCGGTTCCAACCATCCGCACGCCGCACAGCAGCCGCAGGTCCTGGACATCTAATCATGGCTATCACTCAGAACTACGGCACCGGCCGTCGCAAGTCCTCCACCGCCCGCGTGTTCCTGCGCAAGGGCTCGGGCAAGATCACCGTCAACGACCGTCCGCTGGACGAGTTCTTCGGCCGTGAGACCGCGCGCATGATCGTGCGCCAGCCGCTGGAGCTGACCAAGAACACCGAGAGCTTCGACATCGTCGTGACCGCCGCCGGCGGTGGCACCACCGGCCAGGCCGGCGCGATCCGCCTGGGCATCGCCCGTGCGCTGGTCGAGTACGACGAGACCCTGAAGTCCGAGCTGCGCAAGGCCGGTTTCATGACCCGCGATGCGCGCGAAGTCGAGCGCAAGAAGGTCGGCCTGCACAAGGCGCGTCGCGCCACGCAGTTCTCCAAGCGCTGATCGTTTTACGCTTTACCCTGGGCGGCGTGGTTCGTATACTTCGCCGCCCAGCTGCACCATAGCCCCGTCGCCAAGCGGTAAGGCACCTGACTCTGACTCAGGCATTCGGAGGTTCGAATCCTTCCGGGGCTGCCATCTTCAAGAAGAACCCGCCTTCATGGCGGGTTTTTTCTTGCCCGCGCGCTGGCGCCGCCATGCGCTGAACGGGGCCCGCGCCCCCTGTGTCTGTTCAACGCCTAGGGCAAGGGCGCCTCTGGGGCCGCGTGTAGAATTTCCGGCTGTTCCGCGGCCGCCATCGCCGCCGCTTCCCCGATACGGCGCCTGCTCATGCGTGTTTCCCCGAATCCTCCCCTGACTCCGGCTGCCGAGGTGCTCGAGCGCATGCGCGTGGACGGTTACGCCGTGCTCGACCGTGCGGCGGTGGGCAGCATCGCCGGCTGCGACGAGGCGGCGCTGGCCGCGCTCGCGCCGGGCTGGGACGATCTGGCGGTTGACACCTACCTGCGCGACGGCGGGCGCTATCGCCGCCGCCGCCACGCCTGCTTCGTGCAGGAGGGCGACGCGCTGACGCTGGCGCCGCACCGCGCGCACTGGCAGTCGGAGGACTACAACGCCCTGCACGGCGGCATGCACCGCTGGTTCGAGCCGGTCGAGGCGCGGACGCTGGCGCTGCCGGCGTGGTCGGGCCTGATCGATGGGTTCGGCCGGCTGTTCGCCCGGCTGCGCGGGCAGTCGCGCTGGTTCATCGAGGCGCACCAGTTCCGCATCGACACGACCGACGGCATCGGCCGGCCCACGCCCGAGGGCGCGCATCGCGACGGCGTGGACTTCGTGGCGGTGCTGCTGGTGGATCGGGTGGACATCAAGGGCGGCGAGACGCGGGTGTTCGAGGCCGAAGGCACCCACGGCCAGCGCTTCACCCTGGCCCAGCCGTGGTCGGCGCTGCTGCTGGACGACGCGCGGGTGATCCACGAGTCCACCCCGATCCAGCCGGCCGGCGAGGCCGGGCACCGCGACACGCTGGTGCTGACCTACCGGGCCGGGGCGTTCCAGGGCGAGGACTGAGCGCGCCTGCCGGCGAACTGGTTACAATCGCAACAATTTCGCTGGGGCAGCCGTGGAGGGCGGGCAATGAAGCTGGGTTCGTTAAAGGAAGGCGGCCGCGACGGCACGCTGATCGTGGTCTCGCGCGACCTGTCGCGTGCGGTGCGCGCGGTCGGCATCGCGCCGACCCTGCAGCGCGCGCTGGAGGAGTGGGCCAGCCTCGCCCCGCGCCTGCAGGCCCTGGCGCAGGCGCTGGAGACGGACCAGGCCGACGGCGTGTTCGCGCTGGACATGGCGGCCCTGGCCGCGCCGCTGCCGCGGGCCTACGAGTTCCTCGATGGCAGTGCCTATCTGGCCCACGTCGAACGCGTGCGCCAGGCGCGTGGCGCGCAGGTGCCGGAGAGCTTCTACACCGATCCGCTGATGTACCAGGCCACCAGCGCCGGCTTCCTGGGCCCGCGCGAGCCGATCCGCGTGGCCAGCGAGGACTTCGGCATCGACCTGGAGGCCGAGGTGGTGGTGGTCACCGACGACGTGCCGATGGGCGTGGACGCGGCGCGTGCCGGCGAGCACATCCAACTGGTCGGCCTGGTCAACGACTTGTCCCTGCGCAATCTGATCCCGGCCGAGCTGGCCAAGGGCTTCGGCTTCCTGCAGTCCAAGCCGCGCTCGGCGCTCTCGCCGGTGCTAGTCACGCCGGACGAGCTGGGCGATGCCTGGGCCGGGCACAAGCTGCACCTGGCCATGCGCACCCAGCTCAACGGCGCCTGGTTCGGCGAGCCGGAGGCCGGGGCGGACATGCAGTTCGACTTCGCCCAGCTGATCGCGCACGCCGCGCGGACCCGGCCGCTGGTGGCCGGCACCCTGGTCGGCTCGGGCACCATCGCCAACCACGACACGGGCAAGGGCGCTTCCTGCCTGGCCGAACAGCGCGTGGTAGAGACCCTGCGCGACGGGCAGGCGAGTACGCCGTTCCTGGCGTTCGGCGACACGGTGCGCATCGAGATGCTGGGACGCGACGGCGCCTCGGTGTTCGGCGCGATCGAGCAGCGCGTCGAACGCCAGGCCTAGGGCGGGCATCAGGCGGGCGCACGGCGCCCGCGTGCGCGACAATCGCCGGTTCCGGCCGCCATGGGGGAGGCCGGTGCGACATTCCTCGAGGTTCTGCGCGTGTCCGACCGTCTGCGGCTGTATTCCTATTGGCGTTCCAGCGCCGCCTACCGGGTCCGCATCGGACTGAACCTCAAGGGCCTGCCCTACGACCTGGAGCCGGTGCACCTGGTGCGCGACGGCGGGCAGCAGCACCATCCGGACTACGCGCGGCTCAACCCGCAGCACCTGGTGCCCACGCTGATGCATGGCAAGCGGGTGCTGCGCCAGTCGCTGGCGATCCTGGAGTATCTGGACGAGAGCTGGCCGGAGCGGCCGCTGATGCCGTCCAGCGCCCGCGACCGCGCCCGCGTGCGCGCGCTGGCGCAGCTGGTGGCCTGCGATATCCACCCGCTGGGCAATCTGCGCGTGCTGCGCTTCTTCGACGAGGAATGGCGCGTGCCGCCGGTCGAGCGCGAGGCCTGGGTGCGGCACTGGGTGGGCGAGGGGCTGCAGGCGATGGAGACCCTGCTGGCCAACGACCTGGTCACCGGCACCTATTGCCATGGCGAGGCGCCGGGCCTGGCCGATTGCTGCCTGATTCCGCAGCTGTACAACGCGCGGCGCTTCGAGGTGGACCTGTCGCCCTATCCGACCATCGCCCGGATCGAGCAGGCCTGCCTGGCGCTGCCGGCCTTCATCCACGCCAGCCCCGAGCGCCAGCCCGACGCGCCAGGGCCGGCGCCTCTGGACGCCTGAGAGGTCTCTCCTCCTGTGGGAGTCGCCATGGCTCCCCCTGTAGAGCGGAGCTTGCTCCGCTGTGGCCTTCCCCACGAACCGAACGAAGAGCAGCGGAGTCCCCAAGAGGGGATCGCCACAAGCTCCGCTCTCCAGGCAGGCCGCTGCGGGATTTGAAGAGACAGGTGCTCCCACGAGCACGCAGTGGCGCGCCTCAGCCGAAGCCGTGCGTGATCGTCGAGGGGGCGCTGCTGTCGTACAGATCGGCGTAAGGGTCGTGCTCGCCCGAGGCGCCCTCGGACAGGCGGAACTTCAGCGCCAGACCATCGCGCGAATCGGCGGCCCGCAGCGCCTCCTCCTGGCTGATCCTGCCTTCCTTGGCCATGCGGAACAGGCACTGGTCGAAGGACTCCATGCCGTCCTCCAGCGACTCCTCCATGGCCTGCTTGATCTCGTGGATCTGGCCGCGGCGCAGCAGGTCGCGGATCACCGGGGTGTTGATCAGGACCTCGGCGGCCGGCAGCCGGCGCCCGTCCACGCCCTTGACCAGGCGCTGGGACACCACGGCGCGCAGGTTCAGCGCCAGGTTCATCAGCACGTTCTTGTGCGCGGTCTCGGGGAAAAAGTTGAGGATGCGCTCGATGGTCTGGTCGGCGTTGTTGGAGTGCAGCGTGGCCAGGCACAGGTGGCCGGTCTCGGCGAAGGCGATGGCCGCCTCCATGGTGGTCGCATCCAGGATCTCGCCGATCAGGATCACGTCCGGCGCCTCGCGCATGGCGTTCTTCAGCGCGTTGTGGAAGGCGTGGGTGTCCAGGCCGACCTCACGCTGATTGACGATGGACTGCTTGTGCTTGTGCAGGTACTCGATCGGGTCCTCGATGGTGAGGATGTGCCCGGTGGTGCTGGAGTTGCGGTAGTCGATCATCGAGGCCAGCGAGGTCGACTTGCCCGAGCCGGTCGAGCCGACCAGCAGCACCAGCCCACGCGGGGTCATGATGATGTCCTTGAGTACCTCCGGCAGCTGCAGCTCCTCGATCGAGGGGATCTTGCTGCGGATGGCGCGGATGACCATGCCCACCTCGCCGCGCTGCTTGAACACGTTGACGCGGAAGCGCCCGGCCTCGGCCAGGGCCACGGCCATGTTGAGCTCCAGGTCGCGCTCGAACTGCGGCACCTGGCCCTCGTCCATCAGCGAATAGGCGATTTTCTTGACCATACCCGGCGGCAGACCGGTGTTGCCAAGGGGGTAGAGCCTGCCTTCGATCTTGATGTAGACGGGCGCGCCGGTGGTCAGGAACATGTCCGACGCGTTCTTTTCCGTCATCAGCTTGAGGAAATAGCCGATGTCCATTGATGAGTCCCCGCTGGCTTGGCGCCTGCACGTCCATTGCAAGTGCGCTATGTGCTTGACGACAATGGCCGCGGATTCCCCCTAGAACGCCGCGGCCATCAAGATGATTCGTAGCTTCGCACAATTCTCCAGACGGCTGTGCGTGACCGGTTTGGCCTTCCTCGCACTCGGTGCCGCAGCGCAGGCGCAGGAAGTGGGCGTGGCCGAACTCGCCGCGGCCCAGGCCGCCGTGCAGCGCGCCAGCGACGCCGACGCCGACCAGTACGCCCCGGACCTGATCCAGGCCGCGCGCGACAAGGTCAGCCAGGCCCAGGCATTGGGCGAGAGCCGCAGCGGCCGCAAGCAGATCCCGCTGCTGGCCCTGCAGGCGCAGGCCGACGCCGACCTGGCCCGTGCGCGCAGCGCGCAGGCCACCGCCCAGGCCCGCCTGGCCCAGGAGCAGTCCGAGATCGATCGGCTGCAGAAGGTCCTGGCCGCCCCGCCGCCCGCCCCGACACCGCTGCCGCCACAGGACACGCTGCCCAAGCTTCCCCTTGACGCCCCGGGAGGCACGCCATGAACCGTTCCCTGTCCCGCGGCCTGCTGCTCGCCCTGGCGCTGGGCCTGGCGCTGCCGGCGCTGGCCGCCGACGACGAGGTCGTAGCCCAGCTCAACGCCCGCCTGAGCGCGCTGGACGCCAACCCCGACCTGCGCGAGCAGGGCGCCTACGAGCGCCTGCAGGCCGTCCAGGCCATCGCCCGCTACGCCGATTCCAAGCGCAGCGAGCGCGATGCCCTGCTGTACGTAGCCCAGCGCCGGGTCGAGATTGCCGAAGTGGCCGCCCAGAACGGCGCCATCGGCCGCCAGATCGACACCCTGGACCGCACCCGCAACGACCTGCTGTTGGAAGCCAGCCGCCGCGAGACCGCGCGTGCGCGCCAGGAGGCCGAGCGCCTGCGCGTGCAGCAGCAGATCCAGGCCGAGGAAGCCGAGCGCCTGCGTCAGCAGGCCGAGGCCGAGGCGGCCGCGCAGGCCGAACAGGTGCAGGAGGTGATTTCCACCGCCACCTCCACCCAGCAGGCCAAGCTCAAAGCGGCCCGGCAGAAGGACGCCGCCCTGGCCCGCCAGGAGGCAGAACTGGTCTCCGGCGCCAAGCTGCCCAAGTCCAGCTTCGGCGCCGACGGGGCCGAGACCTTCGTGCTGACGCCAGCCATGTTCCAGGACGGCAAGGCGACCCTGTCGGCCGCCGGCAAGTCCGCCGTGCAGGCGCTGGCGGCCTACATGGACGCCACCAAGGGCACCAAGCTGCGCGTGGTGGGCTACGGCGATAAACAGCTGGGTGCCGGCCGCTCGGCGGCCCTGCGGACGGCGCTGATTTCCGCCGGCGTGGCCAAGGCCCGGGTCACCGACGGCGGCGGCAAGGGCGCCAGCAAGACGCAGGCGGCCGCGGCCATCGTGGCGCCGTAATTTCATTAAGAATCAGTCATTTATCTGAATCTGCGGCGCCCGTCCCGCTTGCCGGGAGGGTCGTCTTCGCCAAGCCAACCTGGACCTGTCTGTGTCCGCCGAACGGTGCTTGTCGCCCCCGAAGGGCAGGAGTAGGGTCGTATCCCCAGGGGGTCGCTGAAGACCTCCTGGATTGACGGAGACGCCGCGCCGATGAAGCCGATGCCCGACCCAATCCAGACCGCTGTGCACGCCCCGTCCGGGCGTTGGTTCATCGATCCGCGCTTCCCCCACGCCACGCCCTGCGCCGTCCCCCGGCCGGGGCGTTCGTATTTCCGCTGAAGGAGAATGCCCATGTTTGAAGAGCAGCCGCAGTCCGAAATCGAGGCCTTGATCAAGACCGATCCCGAGTTCAAGCAGCTCTACGAGCGCCACCGCAAACTCAACAAGAAGGTGATGGATGCCGAGCTTGGCGTCCTGCCCATCGACGACGCCACCCTGGGCCAGATGAAGCGTGAGAAGCTCCTGGCCAAGCAGCGCCTGCAGCGCAAGTACGAATCCACGCCCCACTGATCTGGTTCACAGTCGCGGGTGCCGGTGACTTCCTCGTCGGACGCCGGCACCCGCGCAATTCGTAGTCCTGCGGCGGCCCTGGGGGCCGCCGCTTTCGCATCCGCCCTTGGCGCGGGCGGAACTGAACGGCTCGTTGCGGTGGCGATGCCATAATCGCCTGCCCTCATCACGAGCGTCCCGCCCGCATGGCGATCCATTCCTCGGTCCTCGAACTGATCGGCCGCACCCCCATCGTCAAGGCCCAGCACCTGGACACCGGTGTGTGCGAGCTGTACCTGAAGCTTGAGAGCGCCAACCCCGGCGGCTCGATCAAGGACCGCATCGGCCTGTCGATGATCGGCGCGGCCGAGGCGCGTGGCGAGCTCAAGCCCGGCGCGACCCTGGTGGAAGGCACGGCCGGCAATACCGGCCTGGGACTGGCGCTGGTGGCCCAGCAGAAGGGCTACCGCCTGATCCTGGTGGTGCCGGACAAGATGAGCCGGGAGAAGATCTTCAATCTCAAGGCCATGGGCGCCGAAGTGGTGCTGACCCGCTCGGACGTGGCCAAGGGCCATCCGGAGTACTACCAGGACCTGGCCGCGCGCATCGCCAGCCAGACCCCGGGCGCCTACTTCATCAACCAGTTCGGCAATCCGGACAACCCGGCCGCGCACGAGTTCGGCACCGGCCCGGAGATCCTGGAGCAGATGGACGGCCGGCTGGATGCGATCGTGTTCGGCTGCGGCAGCTCAGGCACGATGACCGGCCTGTCGCGCGCCTTCGCCAAGGCCTCGCCGGACACCGAGCTGGTGCTGGCCGACCCGGTCGGTTCGATCCTGACCCAGTACATCAACGAGGGCACGCTGAGCGAGAAGTCCGGCAGCTGGCTGGTGGAAGGCATCGGCGAGGACTTCCTGCCCGGCATCTCCGATTTCAGCCGGGTCAAGAAGGCCTATGCGATCGCGGACAAGGAGAGCTTTCTGACCGCGCGCGAGCTGCTGGCCAAGGAAGGCATCCTGGGCGGCTCCTCGACCGGCACGCTGCTGGCCGCCGCTCTGCGCTACTGCCGCGAGCAGACCACGCCCAAGCGGGTGCTGGTGTTCGTCTGCGACACCGGCAACAAGTACCTGTCCAAGATGTACAACGACTACTGGATGCTGGACAACGGCTTCATCGAACGCCCCCAGCACGGCGACCTGCGCGACCTGATCCTGCGCCCATACAGCCAGAAGGACACGGTGGTGGTCGCTCCGACCGACCTGCTGACCACCGCCTACCAGCGCATGAAGCTCTACGACGTCTCGCAGCTGCCGGTGATGGAGGGCGAGAAGCTGGTCGGCATCATCGACGAGTCCGACGTGCTGCTGCATGTGTACGGCGACGAGGCGCGCTTCGGCGACCCGGTCGCCACCGCGATGGTCAGCAAGCTGGAGCGGCTGGACGTGGCCTCGCCGATCGAAGCGCTGCTGCCGGTGTTCGATCGCGGGCAGGTGGCCATCGTGATGCAGGGCGAGCAGTTCCTGGGGTTGATCACGCGCATCGACCTGCTCAACTATCTGCGCCGGCGCGTGCAGTGAACCGCGCCGCATTCAGCTTGTCGTTCATGAATCCGTCGCGCCTGCGTGCGTGACGGCACTGCTAGAATTCCCCTCGATCTCTGAAGAACCCCCTCATGTCCGACCACACCCGCGGGAGCCAGGACGGCGACAGCAGCCTGGCTTTGGCGACGCTCGCCATCCACGGCGGGCAGGCGCCCGACCCCAGCACCGGGGCGGTGATGCCGCCCATCTACGCCACTTCCACCTACGCGCAGCCGAGCCCGGGTCAGCACAGCGGCTTCGAATACAGCCGCACGCAGAACCCGACCCGCTTCGCCTATGAGCGCTGTATTGCGGCGCTGGAAGGCGGCAGCCGCGGCTTCGCCTTCGCCTCGGGCATGGCCGCCACCGCGACCGTGCTGGAGCTGCTGGACAGCGGCGACCATGTCATCGCCATGGACGACCTGTACGGTGGCAGCTACCGCCTGTTCGAGCGCGTGCGCAAGCGCAGCGCCGGGCTGGATTTCAGCTTCGTCGACCTGACCGACCCGGCGGCGTTCGAAGCGGCGATCACGCCGAAGACCAAGCTGGTGTGGATCGAGACGCCCACCAACCCGATGCTCAAGATCGTGGACATCGCCGCGATCGCGCAGATCGCCCGCGCGCGCGGGCTGAAGGTGGTCGTCGACAACACCTTCGCCTCGCCGATGCTGCAGCGCCCGCTCAGCCTGGGCGCGCACCTGGTGGTGCACTCGGCCACCAAATACCTCAACGGCCACTCGGACATGGTCGGTGGCGTGGCCGTGGTCGGCGACGACGCCGAACTTGCCGAGCAGTTGGCCTTCCTGCAGAACTCCGCCGGCGCGGTGCAGGGCCCGTTCGACAGCTTCCTCGCCCTGCGCGGCCTCAAGACGCTGCACCTGCGCATGAAGGCCCACTGCGACAACGCCCTGGCCCTGGCGCAGTGGCTGCAGACCCAGGACGCCGTGGCGCAGGTGATCTACCCTGGCCTGACCACGCACCCCCAGCACGCGCTGGCCGCCAAGCAGATGACCGGCTTCGGCGGCATCATCTCCTTCGAACTCAAGGGTGGCGCGGCCGCGGCCAAGTCCTTCTGCGAGCACACCCGGCTGTTCACCCTGGCCGAATCCCTCGGCGGCGTCGAAAGCCTGGTCAACGTCCCCGCCCTGATGACCCACGCCTCCATCCCCGCCGAGCGCCGCGCGCGCCTGGGCATCACCGATGGGTTGGTGCGGTTGAGTGTGGGGGTGGAGGAGGTTGAAGACCTGCGGGCGGATATGGACCACGCGGTGGGCCTCAGTACATGAAGTCGATCCTTGTCCAGCTATTCATGCTTGCGCGCTCGGTGGTCGAGCATCGTGCATTGATCTGGCGGCTCGCCCAGCGGGAAGTCTTGAGCAAGTATCGCGGCTCGTTGTTCGGGGTCGCTTGGTCGCTGCTGTTGCCGTTGTTCATGCTGACGATCTATACCTTCGTATTCACGGAGGTTTTCGAAGCGCGCTGGGGAATGCAGACGCAGAACAAGGGCTTGTTCGCGCTTGCGATCTTTTCCGGTTTGATCTTTTACACCTGCTTTGCCGAGTGCGCGCTCAAGGCTCCAGGTCTGATGCTGGCCAATACCAGTTTCATCACAAAGGTGGTTTTCCCTCTCGAGTTGCTTCCGATCATTTCGACACTCTCCACTGCATTTAATGCTTTGACAAGCCTCGTAGTCTTGGCGCTGGGTGTCCTGGTGGTCAAGGGCAGTATTCCATTGACGTTCCTGTGTTCGGTGCTAATGCTGGTGCCGCTGACCATCCTGTGCTTCGGTATGACCTGGGTTTTGTCCGCGCTGGGCATCTATATCCGTGATATCGGCCTGATTATCGCGCCGCTGACGACGGCGATGATGTTTCTCATCCCGGTCCTTTACCCATTGTCCCAAGTGCCCGAGCGTTGGCGTAATGTCGTCCAGGCCAATCCGTTGACCTTCATCATCGAATCAGCGCGTGACGCCGTGTTGATGGGATACATGCCGGATTGGGGACATTACTTGGCGCTCCTTGGCGGCGCGGTGCTGTTTGCGCTGTTTGGCTTCCTTGTCTTCAACAAGGCACGCAGGGGCTTTGCCGATGTCGTCTGATCACACACACCCTCCTGCGATTCGTGTGCATGGGTTGAATAAGACCTATCGCGTCTTCAGTCGTCCGCACCACCGACTATTGCAGTCGTTGAATCGAAAAGGTGCGTATTTCCGTGATTTCACTGCACTCGACGATGTCTCGTTTATGATCGAGCGCGGGGAGACCGTTGGCATCATCGGCAAGAACGGGTCGGGAAAGTCGACGCTGCTGCAGATCATTTGCGGTGTCCTGTCCCCCACTGCGGGCGAGATTCAAGTCAACGGCCGAATTGCCGCGATTCTTGAACTTGGCGCTGGATTCAATACCGAGTTCACCGGCCGGGAAAACGTGTTGCTAGGCGCTTCTCTGCTTGGCATGAGCGATGCAGAAGCGCGGGCTGCGATGCCCGAGATCGTGAGGTTTGCGGAGTTGGAGGATTTCATAGACCAGCCCGTGAAGACGTATTCGAGCGGCATGTACATACGTCTTGCTTTTTCGCTGGCTATCAGCGTCAAGCCGGATATCCTCATCGTGGACGAGGCGCTCGCGGTAGGCGACGAAGCGTTTCAGCGCAAGTGTTTCGGTAAGATCGAGCACCTGAAGTCCCAGGGTTGCACGCTCCTGTTCGTGTCCCACTCTGCCGGCACGGTGACGTATCTGTGCGATCGGGTGATCCTGCTTGATGGTGGTAGAAGGTTGCTTTCTGGCGCGCCCAAACAGGCCGTGGCGCTTTACCAGCGCTTGCTGTACGCGCCGAAGGACAAGCGAGAGGCAATCCTGGAGGAAATCCGCGCCGTTGATGCGAGTGGCGTGCTTGAGGCCGAGGTGTCCGAGAAATCCGATCCAGGCACCACCACTGCGATTGCCGCGCCGGAGATCGAGTTGTATGACGAACTCAACGAGCGTTTCGACGCAGGCCTGCTGACCACCAGCATGGTCGAGCTTGTGCCACGTGGCGCTCGCATCGAGAACGTACGAATACTCAATGAAGCACGCGCGCCAGTGAACGTGCTTTCGCCTGGCCAGTACTACTACGTGGCCTATACCGTCAAGTTTCTAGACGAGGGACGCAATGTTAATCTCGGGATGATGATCAAGTCGATCGAAGGCATCGAGCTGTTCGGCATGACCAGCAATGCGGTTGGCGACGCCTTTGACGCCATGCCCAAGGGCACGGCCTGCCAAGTTGAGTTTAAGTTCAAGAACCTTTTCCTCCCAGGGACCTATTTCCTCAACGTCGGCTGTCATGGCATCGATAAGGAGGGGGAGCCGGGGTTTCTGCATCGCATATTGGACGCCTACATGTTCAAGGTGGAGTCCACTGCTTCCTCGCGACTGGTTCGTGGCTATTACGACCTCTCTGAAGAGCCGGCCTGCGCTTTCAAGCTCGTTGGTTCCATCTCTGAGTGCACGTTATGACGGATCAGCATCCGCTTTCCCACGGCGTGTTTGTACTGGGCATGCATCGCAGCGGCACGTCCGCGCTGACCCGGGTGCTCAATCTGCTGGGACTGCACCTGGGAGACAACCTACTTGGTGCGCGTGAAGGCAATCTGTCGGGCCATTGGGAGCCGCTGCCAGTCATCGAGATCAACGAACGATTGTTGGCAATGCTCGGTCGTACTTGGAGCGATCCGCGAGAGATGGAGTCGAATTGGCTCCAGAATGCAGCCGTCCGGTCGCTTTTGCCAGAAGCTGAGCTGCTGCTGAAAAACGACTACGTGCGACACCCTCGGTGGTCTATCAAGGATCCGCGGATATCGCGTCTTCTGCCTTTCTGGTTAAAAGCCGCTGGCGCTCACCGTGGGGTTGCGCTCTCTGCAGTCATCGCGGTCCGACATCCTTGGGAAGTGGCTTCCTCCCTCAATCGACGTGATGGCCTGCCGCTTTCGCAGGGCTTGCTCCTGTGGTGGGAGCATCTAAGTGAAGCGCTCCGGCATAGTCGTGGAATGAAGCGCGTAGTCGTCAACTACACCGCGCTTTTACACGATTGGCCAACACAGGTCAGCCGGATCTCAAAGGCGCTTGATTTCTCGCTACAGGTGAGAAGCGATCAAGCGGCGGAGGATTCCATTGAGACTTTTCTCGATCGCGGTGCGCGACACGAGGTTCATGATGGGGCCGAGCATCCGATCCCAGTAGCATTGCAGCTGTTCTACGAGGCGCTGTGCGCTGCAACCACTGAAGATGACCTTCTGGCACTTGAGCATACCGCCTTACGCATCAATGAGGCCTCCGATTGTCACACGCATGCGCTCACAGATATCTACGTCCACAAGGAGCGTCTGCACAAGCGCGTAACGGAGCTTGAGGTTGCCGCGGCGACCGCGAGTATCGCCGACAACAAGGAACGTGATACGGACTTGGTCCGGGAGATTCAGAGCATTTCTCATCATCTCTCGCATGCCGATTGGGTCAACACCGAACTCGAAAAGAAGTGCAGGGAGGCCGAGCGCGCTCTGGATGTCGTCAAGGGCGCGCAGGCCGAGCAAGCGGAGCGTAACAACCTGCTGGCAGGCGAAGTGGAACGCCTTCAGGGTGAACTGAGGCACGTGCATGCAGAAAAGGAAAAACTGCACGAGGAAATAAAATCGTTGTACGCGGAAAGCCGCATCCAAGCACTCAAGAACGAACAGTTGTCTGCCGAGCGCGATGCCCTTTCTCAGACATGGTACGTGCGTCTGGGTCAAATACTAAACAGGAAAGGAAAGTAATATGGAAGTCAACCCCGCAGGGGGGCGGGCCATGCCGCAGGTCAGTGTTCTGATACCGGTCAAAAATGCCGCGTGGATCATCGATCGTGTGGTTAATGAAGTAGAGCGGCAGGTCACCCGCTGGCCTTTCGAAATCATCGTAATCGACTCAGGGTCGACCGACGGCACGCTGGAGCTGCTTCAGCAGCATGAAGGGGTGCGTGTCGTGCAGATTGCCCCGGAGGACTACGGCCACGGCCGTACCCGTAATCTGGGTGTGCAGATGGCGCGCGGTGAGTACGTCGCGCTGCTGACGCACGACGCGATTCCGGCAGACGAACACTGGCTAGACAATCTGGTTGCACCCCTTGAAAAAGATCCCGCGGTAGCCGGCGTTTTTGGGCGACATGTCGCTCATGACAACGCCAGTGCGTGCGCGCGCCGCGACTTAGACTTGCATTTCGAAAATCTCCGCCAGGCTGGGGAGTTGTTGTGGGTCGATGATTTTCAGCGATACCAGGACGATCTGGGTTATCGGCAGCTGCTGCATTTCTATTCTGACAACAATTCCTGCCTGCGCAAGTCGGTTTGGGAAACGATTCCCTATCCAGATGTGGATTTCGCGGAAGACCAGTTGTGGGCCAAGGCCATCATCGAGCGAGGCTATCGGAAGGCGTACGCCTTTGATGCGGTCGTCAAGCATTCGCACGACTACAGCCCCCTGCAGACTTTCCAGCGTTCGTTTGATGAAGCGAAAGCCTTCAAAAGTTATTTTGGCTATACGCTCGGTGGGCGCTTACGTGGCGCGCTCGGCGGGGGCATGCGTGCTGGTCTGTGTGACTACCGCTACACGCGTGTCAACGCCGGCGCGTCTCGCAGGGCGGCCTATGAAGCCTATGGCAATCAGGTCGCCAAGCATCTGGGGCATTGGCTTGGCGCGCGTTCCGAACGACTTCCCACGTGGGTTCAGCATGGTGTTTCCCTGGATATGAAGCTCAAGCACGGCCAATTCAGCCTCGTCAGCGGGCTTCGCAGGTTCATTTCCATCGCACGGCAGGATGGATTCCGGCCCGCAGTTGCACGCATGCTGAGCGCGGCGTCGCGCGGTGTGGATCCGATCACTCCCGAGGTTGATGCGCGCAACGACGTGACTGGTTTTTTCCGCGCTGTGCTTGCCCCAGCGTCCATTGACCCAAGCCATCCCGTCCTGCGTCAAGGCGCGTCTGCGACCGCGCCGCTGGACATGCTTTGGTTTATTCCCGACTTCGGTGAAGGCTCGGGCGGTCACCTGAACATTTTCAGGTTCATGCGTGGCCTTGAAGGGATGGGCATGAGGATGGGCGTCGTGATCGTGGGATCTAATTCTCATGTCAACCATGCCCTTGCCAAGGCCAAGATCAGCCGCTTTTTCGGCGTCATTGCCGCCGACGTCTACTTTGGCGAGGACGAGCTGCCCCCAGCCCAACGCATCATGGCGACTAGCTGGTTGACCGCTCACTTCGCGAAGCACTATCAGTCGCCAGGCGTGCAGCGCTTTTACTTTATTCAGGACTACGAGCCCCTCTTCTATCCGGCGGGTTTTGACGCCGCGGCTGCGTCTGAGACGTACTTGCTTGGATTCAAGGCGATCTGTGCCGGTTCGTGGATTCCGAGGGAGCTAGAGGATCGGCATGGGGTCAAGGCACTCGGGCACTTCGGTTTTTCATACGATCATGACAATTATCGGGCGCTTCCCAAGCGCGACGAGATTAGGCGCGTTTTCTTCTACGCCCGCCCGCCGACAGCCCGACGTGGCTTCGAACTTGGCCTGCTCGCGTTGGATCTGGTCGGGAGGATGAGGCCAGACGTGCATTTCATTTTTGCCGGCTGGGATATCTCCAACTACCGCTTCGATCATGTCCACCTCAATGGCGGTGTCTTGAAGACGTCGGAACTGCCGGACCTCTACTCCCAGTGCGACGTGGCTTTGATCCTTTCGTTCAGCAATATGTCACTTCTTCCCTACGAAGTGATGGCGTGCAACTGCGCGGTGGTCTCCAATGACGACGCCTGTGCAACCTGGGGTCTGAACGAAGAAGTCGCGACCTTCGCGCCTGCAACTCCCGAGGCGCTTGCCGGTGCCATTGTCGATCTGCTCGATCATCCGGAAAAGCGCCGAGCACAGATTGAGGCCGCTTCGGCGTTCGTTGCGAAGACGAACTGGGACAGCGAGATCAAGCACGTCTACGATCTTCTGATAGCGCCGGGTGCGGCATGACTTCACGCGTCGTGATTCTTGGGGGAACTGGCTTTTTGGGCTCACATCTCAGTAAGCGGTTGCATGCCGAGGGCTTTGATGTTGTTTCCGTTGGACGCCGCACTGTCGGCCAACGCGATGCCCATCTTTGCCTGGATGTGTTCGAAATAGAGGATCTTGCGCCGTTGCTCTCCGAGGCCGACTTCTGTGTACATCTAGTGACCGATACGGTTCCTTCGAGTGCGGAGAAGCATGGGTATGGCGGCGTAGAAAGAAATCTAAATTTCGCATTTCGACTCGCGGATGCGTGCATCAAGGCAGGCGTGCGCAAGCTGCTTTTTTCTTCCTCCGGCGGCACGGTGTATGGTCAGGACGTGCCTGACGCACGCGAGGACGGCCCCTGCGCGCCAATCGGCCTTTACGGCATGCAGAAACTAGCGGTTGAAACCGCACTGCGCAGCCGCTTGCGGCGCAGTTCCTGCAAGCTGGTTAATCTGCGTATCGCCAATCCATATGGTGCTGGGCAGGAACGGCAGCGTGCTCATGGCTTAGTCGGACATTTACTTGCCGCGCTGATTAAATCCACCCCCTTCACCGTTTGGGGTGATGGCACGCAGGTTCGTGACTATGTTCATGTGGATGATGTCATCGAGGCGTTTTTCGCTGCAATGTCCTATGCCGGCGACGAGGACGTTTTTAACGTCGGGTCTGGTGCAGGCACCTCGACGAATGAGATGATCCGGATCTGTGAGGGAATCGTGGGGAACGAATTGAGCGTCACCCACGGTGCTCACCCGGCATACGACGTCGACCGAATCTATCTGAATATCGATAAATCCCGTCGGCATCTTGGCTGGACGCCGAAAATCGCGATGCGGGAAGGAATAGAGCGGTACTACTACGACCTTACGGAGACTGTGAAATGAAAAAGAACAACACGCGCATCTCGTTGATGATTGCCGCTGCTGCAATGCTTGCCGCATCTTGCTCGAAGATCGAAGAAAGACCAGCGGAGGGTGCGGATGCGGCAAAGCCCGCTGCTACGGCTACACCAGCTGCGCCCTCAGCTCCATCCAATATTGACGAAACGCCGGTCCTGCTTGACGCCCGTGTGGAAATTCCTTCCGGTTGGAGCAAGGATGCTATCAAGGCCGGTGAATGCATGACGCCGGTGGATCAGATTAACGGCGCTCCCGTGGCCAGCGCTGCTTATACTGCGGGACAGGATGTGAAGATCGTTGGCTGGAACATCATAAGCGACAAGAGTAATGCGACCCCGGAGCTGGTCTACGGCGTTCTCAAGCCGTACGACCAGTCGGGTCAGGGTATGCTCCTACCGGGCAAGCGCACCGAGCGTCCCGATGTCGCAAACGGTAACGCTGCGTACAAAATGGCGGGTTATGAACTAAGCGGGAAGCTGCCGGCGGCGCCTGGCCGATACCGGTTATACGTTTGGACTGGTACACCCGCCGCAATTACTGAATGCGATAGCAAGATCGTCGTGGTTGTCCAATAAAGAAACGGCGATTTCTACAGTGCGTCAAGGACGAGTTGTGCCCGGGGCGGCCGCGCTTGCGGTCGTCGCCGGTTTGGTAACAGCAGGTCTTCACTCGATCTGGCTCATCTTCTGTTCATTTGCGTTCCTCGCTATGATCGGGGGTGCCTCTTGTGTTGCGCGTGCGATTTATTGTCAATCCAAACAAGTTGAGCAAAACGATGAGGGTCGGCGACATTTCAGTTTTTTGATCGTTACGTTTGTCGGATTTTTCTCGCTTCTGATGGCGGTGCTCGTTCCCCCGTTGCAGTCTCCCGATGAGTTGGCTCACATAAATCGAGCTTACTCACTGTTGCAAGGGAATGTCATGCTTGAAAAGCTAGGTCTCCGCGAGAATATGTACGTTGAGAAAAGTCTGCTCGATTATGGGAATATGTGGGGCACTGCGCTGCCCTTGAAGCCTGACGTGCAGATCAAGCGGGAAATGGAACTTAAATCCAGAAAAATTCGATGGAGTGAATCCCAAGTTGCGTACTATAATCCGGCAGCGATTTATTTTCCTGCTTTGTACGCGCCCGCGTCGGTAGCAATGGGGTTGGCGAGGAATATGAGCCAGCCGCCTTGGGTCGTCATGATGTGGGCGCGGCTTGGTATGTGGGGAGCGTCCGTTTGCTTATTGGGTCTGGCGCTCCTGATCGTGCGGGGCGGCTTCAGAATGATGTGTGGAGTTGCACTGCTGCCCATGTGTCTGGCCCAGTTTGGCAGTGGGAATCTGGATAGCGTGACCATCACTGGCACTTTCTTGTTCTTCGCAATCTTCAGCTGGCTGTTCTCGGCAGAAGCGCGTGCCTTCACAGAAGAGGTGAGGTTTTGCGCCTGGAAATCGGCGTTGTTGCTGTTAGGGTTGCTAGCTCTAGCCAAACCCGTCTTCCTGGTGTTGCTCGTCCTGCCGGCGTTTCTGGCGTTGCGTGATCGCGATGTCGCGAAGTTGATTCCCGGAATCGTGATATTGTTTTTTGTATTGGCGTGGCAATACCACGTGGCGCACTATTTCTCCAACCCGAATATGGCGGTGACTGGGTCGCCTTTTGATCGGCTTGCTCGCACGCTGATGTCGCCCGGCGAGGCCTTGGCCTTGCTTATGCGCACGTTTGAGATTAAGGCGAGGTTCTATTGGGAGTCGATGGTCGGAATTCTTGGTTACCTCGATACTCCGTTGCTGAAGGGAACCTATACTGCGTCCGGCATCCTGTTGGCGCTGGCGCTTGTCTCAGACCTGTTGGCTCCCGTCCGGCTGGGTCCTGCCGCCCGGTCAGCGTTGGGAGTTGCTGCGGTTGGGTATGTGGTGGGCGCGATGCTGCTCTTGTGGGTGACTTGGACCGTCCCTGAGAGCAAAACAATCGAAGGCGTACAGGGCCGATATTTTTTGCCAGTATTGCCGGTATTGGCCATCACGTTTGGCGGCCTAGTGCCTGGAAGGCATTGGGCCGTACCCATGTTTCAAAGGCTGGTAACCGCTTGTTTCGTCGCTTACATGATTACGTTGGTCATCGATATCCCCACCATCCTGCTCAATCGTTATTGGTTATGAGGCCCTGAAGATGGAGTATCCGGCCGAAGAAATCGTACCGCGGGTCGCGGTAGTCATCCCTTGCTATCGCGTGACCCGCCATGTGCTGGACGTTATTCGTCGTGTACCGACATCCGTTTCTCGGATCTATGCGGTCGACGATTCGTGTCCGGATGGTTCGGGTGACCTTATCCAGCGCGAATGCACCGACCCTCGCGTCGTTGTACTTCGCAACCAGGTCAACCAAGGTGTGGGCGGTGCGGTGATGCACGGCTACAGGCAAGCCTTGCTTGAGGGTGTAGAGGTCGTCGTCAAGATCGACGGTGATGGGCAGATGGACCCCGGCCTGCTCCCGGCATTCGTCAATCCGATCTTGTCGGGAGAAGCTGATTACACGAAGGGCAATCGATTCTTTCATCCAAGCGACGTGGCAGTCATGCCGCGCATGCGCCTGTTTGGTAACGCGTCATTGTCTTTGTTGAACAAGGTCTCTTCCGGATACTGGGATGTCTTCGATCCAACGAACGGTTATACAGCCATTGGCAGATCTGCACTGGAGTCATTGAACCTTGGAAAAATAAGTACGCGTTACTTTTTCGAGACGGATATTCTGTTCCGCCTTGGGCTCTCCCGGGCTGTGGTTTTCGACATTCCGATGAAAGCTCATTATGCCGATGAGGAAAGTGGCCTCAAGATCACAAAAGTGTTGCCCGAATTTGCGTGGAAGCATCTGCGGAATTTCTTCAAGCGCATCTTCTATCTTTACTATCTTCGGGACTTTTCGATCGCCAGTCTGGAGCTGATCTTCGGCATGGGGCTTGGTATGTTCGGCGCCATTTACGGCGGCATTCACTGGTGGAAATCCTGGATGGTGGGCGGAACCACCAGTGCTGGCATCGTTGTGCTGAGCGCGGTGGCATTGCTGTCTTCGCTTCAGCTGCTGCTGAGCTTCTTCAATTTCGATATCGGCGCTGTGCCGCGAAGATCTCTTGCGCGCCTCGTACGACTCCGCGGGCAGGTTGTGAGCAGCGGCGCCAACGCAGGTGAACTGGCGTCGCTGTCAGAGTGAGCTGTGGCTACGGTCGGCACTCGCCGACCGTGGATCCTGGATATCGGCTCGACCTGGGTAAGAAGTCCAGTTAAAACCATTTGGTCTATAGTTTTGCCACAGATGCGACTCTTACGAGCGTCAGGCGTCGTGGTGGCACACCCGCAATGCGATTGGTGGCGGACCTGGCCTCGGCGGCCTTACAAGTTTATGCCGATACGCTGTCAGACAGGCCCTTCATGTCCGCCTGGTGCGTTAGGTCAGCTGTTCTCGAGCTCTCGCAGGATCGTGAACAGGTCCCCTACCAGCCCGATATCCGCGATCTCGAAGATCGGGGCGTCGGCGTCCTTGTTGATCGCCACGATGGTGCCGGCGTCCTTGATGCCGGTCAGGTGCTGGATGGCGCCGGAGATGCCAATGGCCACATAGAGCTCCGGGGCGATGATCTTGCCGGTTTGGCCGACCTGGAGTTCGTTGGGGACGTAGCCGGCGTCGACCGCGGCGCGCGAGGCGCCGACGGCAGCGCCGAGCTTGTCGGCCAGCTTGTAGATGATCTCGAAGTTCTCCTTCGAACCCACGCCACGACCGCCGGAGACCACCCGGCGGGCCGACTGCAGGTCGGGGCGGTCGGACTTGCCGGCCGCCAGGCCGACGAAGCGGGTGTGGGTCGGCAGGCTCGCCTCGACGCTGGCGGCTTCGACGGGGGCGCTGCCGCCCTGCGCGGCTTCCGGCCAGGAGGCGGTGCGCACGGTGGCCACGACGGTCTGTGCGGGATCTGCCTCGACGGTGATGATGGCGTTGCCGGCGTAGATCGGGCGGGTGAAAGTGTGTTCGCCTTCGACGGTGATCAGGTCCGAGACCTGGGCCACGCCCAGCAGCGCGGCCACGCATGGCATCAGGTCCTTGCCGAAGGTGGTCGAGGGGCCGAACACATGCGTGTAGCCGGCGGCCAGCGCGGCGATCTGCGGGGCGAGCACCTGGCCGATGGCGTGTTCGTTGGCCGGATCGGCGACGGTCAGCACCTTGGTGACGCCGGCGATTCTGGCGGCGGCCTCGGCGACGGCGGTCGGATCGGCGGCCAGCACGGCCACGTCCAGCGCCTCGGGCTTGAGCGCGGCGGCGGCACTGACGGTCTTGGCGGTGGAGGCGTTGAGCACGCCGTCCAGGTGTTCGGCGATGACGAGGACTTTGGACATGTGCGGATTCCTGTTTCGTCATTCCCGCCTTGGCGGGAATCCATGATGGGACGGGCGGCGAAAGGCACTGGGTTCCCGCCTTCGCGGGAACGACAGGCAGCCTTAGAGCAGGCCCTTCTGCTTGAGTGCGGCGACCAGCTCGGCGGCGTCCTTGACCATCACGCCACGGCTGCGCTTGGGCGGGGCGGCGTAGTGGGTCACCTTCAGTTCCGCGTCGGCCTCCACGCCGAGCTCGGCGAAGGGGAGGGTCTCCAGCGGCTTGGACTTGGCCTTCATGATGTCCGGCAGCTTGATGAAGCGCGGCTCGTTGAGGCGCAGGTCGGTGGTGATCACGGCCGGCAGGTCGACTTCCAGCGTTTCCAGGCCGGCGTCGACCTCGCGCGTCACCGTGGCCTTGCCGTCGGCGATCTCGACCTTGGAGGCGAAGGTGGCCTGTGGGCGGCCCCACAGCGTGGCTAACATCTGGCCGGTCTGGCTTGCGTCGTCGTCGATGGCCTGCTTGCCCAGGATCACCACGTCCGGCTGCTCCTTCTCGATCAGCTTGAGCAGGGTGCGCGCGGCGGTCAGCGGCGAGACCGGGCCATCGGCGACCACGTGCACGGCGCGATTGGCGCCCATGGCCAGGCCATTGCGCAGGTGCGCGGCCGCGTCGGCCGGGGCGATGGTCGCCACGACCACCTCGGTGGCCACGCCCTTGTCGCGCAGGCGCAGCGCCTCCTCCAGGGCGATCTCATCGAAGGGGTTGGGGGAGAGCTTGACGCCCTCGGTCACCACGCCGGAGTTGTCCGGCTTGACCTGGATGCGCACGTTGTAGTCCACCACGCGCTTGTAGGCGACGAGAATCTTCATCGTGAAAGCGAGTCCTCTGACACGGGATGCGGATGGCCCGGCCGCGGCGGCTGGCGCGGGGCTTGATCTACGATTCTAGCCGGGCGGGCGTGACCGTGCGACAGCGTATGGTCGTCAGGCGCCGCAGTCCGGTCTCGATGACAGACTTGTTCACGAAGCGGGCCCTGCACGGTTTATCCTTGCGCGCTGCCGCCAAGGGCGGCTTTCATTGCCTAATCAGGAGAGATGCGTGGGACAGACGTGGTTGGTCACCGGCGGAGCCGGGTTCATCGGGGGGAACTTCGTCCTCGAGGCGGTCGCCAGGGGCGTCAAGGTCGTCAACCTCGACGCGCTGACCTATGCCGGCAATCTCCAGACGCTGGCCTCGCTGGAGGGTAACCCCGACCACGTGTTCGTCCGCGGCGACATCGGCGATGGCGCACTGGTGTCTGCGCTGCTGGCGGAGCATCAGCCCGATGCCGTGTTGAACTTCGCGGCAGAGAGCCATGTCGACCGCTCCATCGATGGGCCCGGTGCGTTCATCCAGACCAATGTGGTGGGCACGCTCGGCCTGCTGGAAGCCGTGCGCGACTACTGGAAGGGCCTGCCGGCCGAGCGTGCCGAGGCATTCCGCTTCCTGCATGTGTCCACCGACGAGGTCTACGGCACGCTGGGCGAGACCGGCAAGTTCACCGAAGAAACGCCGTATGCGCCCAACTCACCCTATTCGGCGTCCAAGGCGGCCTCCGATCACCTGGTGCGCGCGTTCCACCACACCTACGGGCTGCCGGTGCTGACCACCAACTGCTCCAACAACTACGGCCCGTATCACTTCCCCGAGAAGCTCATTCCCCTGGTGATCGCCAAGGCGCTGGCCGGCGAGCCGCTGCCGGTGTATGGCGATGGCAAGCAGGTGCGCGACTGGCTGTTCGTGTCCGATCACTGCGAGGCGATCCGGACGGTCCTGGCCAAGGGGCGGGTGGGCGAGACCTATAACGTCGGCGGCAACTCGGAAAGGCAGAACATCGAGGTCGTCAAGGCGATCTGCGCGCTGCTGGATCAGCGCCGACCGCGCGAGGATGGCCAGCCGCGCAGCAGCCAGATCATCCACGTCACCGACCGGCCGGGCCATGATCGCCGCTATGCGATCGACGCCTCCAAGCTAAAGAACGAGCTGGGCTGGGAGCCGCGCCACACCTTCGAGCAGGGCATCACCCAGACGGTGGACTGGTACTTGGACAATCAGGACTGGGTCAATGGCGTACTCGACGGCAGCTATCGGCTGGAGCGCATCGGAGGCGTGCAGTGACCGCTTCATTGAGAAGCCCGCACGTGGATGCGCACGCCACTGCGAAGGATGCGCGTCGCGGCATCATCCTCGCGGGCGGCTCGGGCACGCGGCTGTATCCGATCACCAAGGGCGTCAGCAAGCAGCTGCTACCGGTGTACGACAAGCCGATGATCTATTACCCGCTGAGCGTGCTCATGCTGGCGGGCATCCGGGAAGTGCTGATCATCAACACTCCGCACGAGCAGGCGCTGTTCCAGCAGCTGCTGGGCGATGGCTCGCAGTGGGGCATGGAGATCCAGTACGCCGTCCAGCCCAGTCCCGATGGCTTGGCTCAGGCCTATACGATCGGCCGTGACTTCGTGGGCGGCAAGCCGAGCTGTCTGGTGCTGGGAGACAACATCTTCCACGGTCACGGCCTGATCGACACGCTCCAGCGCGCGGATGCGCGCCGTGAGGGCGCGACGGTGTTCGGCTATTGGGTCAATGACCCGGAGCGCTACGGCGTGGCCGAGTTCGATGCCAGCGGCAAGGTGATCGACATCGAGGAGAAGCCGGCCAAGCCGCGCTCCCATTACGCGGTGACGGGGCTGTACTTCTATGACGGCCATGCGCCCGAGCATGCGGCGTCGCTGAAGCCCTCGCCCCGTGGCGAGCTGGAGATTACCGATCTCAACCGCCGCTATCTCGACGCCGGGCAGCTGCATCTGGAAGCGCTGGGTCGCGGCTACGCCTGGCTGGACACCGGCACGCACAAGTCCTTGCACGAGGCTTCCAACTTCATCGAGACCATCCAGCAACGGCAGGGCCTGCAGGTCTGCTGCCCGGAGGAGATCGCGTTCGGGAACGGCTGGATTGATGCCGCGCAGCTGGAGCGCCTGGCGGCGCCGTTGCTGAAGAACGACTACGGCCGTTACCTGCACGCGCTGGCTGCCCGAGGAGAAGTGGTTTGAAGCTGATCGAGACGTCGCTTCCAGGCTGCACCATCATCGAGCCGGCCGTCTTCGGCGACGAGCGCGGCTTCTTCATGGAGACCTGGAACGCCGCGCGCTACGGCGAGCTCGGCCTGCCCGATCGTTTCGTGCAGAGCAATGTCTCGTCCTCGTCCAAGGGTGTGCTGCGCGGCCTGCATTACCAGTGGCCCAATCCGCAGGGCAAGCTGGTCAGCGTGCTGGAAGGCGAGGTCTACGATGTCGCCGTCGACGTACGCCTCGGTTCGCCCACCTTCGGTCGCTGGGCCGCCGTGGTGCTGAGCGCGCAGAACAAGCGCCAGTTCTGGATCCCGGAAGGCTTCGCGCACGGTTTTGCGGTGCTCTCCGAGCGCGCGCTCTTCAGCTACATGTGCACCAACGTCTACGACAAGGCCGCCGACGCGGGCGTGCGCTGGGACGATCCGGCCATCGGCATCGACTGGCCGATCGGCTCGCCGAACCTGTCCGACAAGGACGCGGCCGCCCCGCTGCTGGCTGAGGTGCCGCAGGCGCGCCTGCCGGTCTACACGCCGTGACGCTCCTGCTGCTGGGCGCCAACGGTCAGGTCGGCCGGGAGCTGCGCCGCGCGCTGGCGCCGTTGGGCGAGGTGGTCTGCACTACGCGCAGCGGCACGCTGGAAGACGGTGCGGCATGCGAAGTCGCCGATTTCGATCGGCCCGATAGCCTGCCGGCGCTGCTGGATCGCCTCACGCCTACCGTGGTGGTCAATGCCGCGGCATATACCGCGGTGGACAAGGCCGAGGAGGATCGCGATGCGGCCTTTTGCGCCAATGCGGAGTCGCCCGGCGCCCTGGCGCGCTGGTGCGCCGCGCGTGGCGTGCCGCTGGTGCACTACTCGACCGACTACGTGTTCGATGGTCAGGGCACCGCGCCTTATGCCGTCGATGCGCCGACCGCGCCGCTGGGCGTGTATGGCGCCAGCAAGCTGGCGGGAGAAGAGGCGGTCCGCGCGGCCGGCGGCCAGCATTTGATCTTCCGCACGGCATGGGTCTACGCCTCGCATGGCAAGAACTTCCTGCTGACCATGCTGCGCGTCGGCGCGCAGCGCGACGAGCTGCGGGTGGTGGCCGACCAGATCGGCACGCCCACCTCGGCGGCGCTGATCGCCGACGTCACCGCGCAGGTATTGCGACAGGGAACGAAAGCCTCCGGCACCTGGCATCTGACCGCCGCAGGCCAGACCAGCTGGCATGGGTTCGCCGAGGCCATCTTCGCCCGCGCCGTGGCGGCCGGCCTGCTGCCGCGCGCGCCGCAGGTGGTGGCGATCCCGACGTCCGAATATCCGACCCCGGCGCGGCGTCCGGCCTATTCCTGTCTGGATACGACGAGCCTGCAACGCGACTTCGGCATCGACCTGCCGGCCTGGGAAACTGCGCTCGACAGCGTGGTGGCCGAACTGAAGTAAGGCTTTCGTGACGGCTGTTGCGCTTTGCGCTGCGGCCTTCGCGCGCAGATCGTGCTCGTCCGGCCAAGCCATCGGCGGTTATGGCGTCGTGCCGTATCGTAGGCTCGCTTCCATCCCCCCACGAGGTTGCGATTCATGAAGATTGCGGTGGCCGGTACCGGCTATGTTGGCCTGTCCAATGGCGTGTTGCTGGCGCGGCACCATGAGGTGGTGGCGCTGGACATCGTGCCGTCCAAGGTCGAGCTGATCAATCAGGGCCGCTCGCCCATCGTCGATGCCGAACTGGAGGCCGCGCTGGCGCAGGGCGGCCTGAACTTCAAGGCGACGCTGGATCCGGTCGAGGCCTATGCCGACGCGCAGTTCGTCATCATCGCCACGCCGACCGACTACGATCCGGACACCAATTACTTCAACACCCGCTCGATCGAGGCGGTGATCGCCCAGGTGCTGAAGATCAACCCGGCCGCGACCATGGTGATCAAGTCGACCGTGCCGGTGGGCTATACCGAGAAGGTGCGCCAGCAGTTCGGGACGGACAACATCCTGTTCTCGCCGGAGTTCCTGCGCGAGGGCAAGGCGCTGTACGACAACCTGTATCCCTCGCGCATCATCGTCGGCGAGCGTTCGCCGCGCGCGGAGGTGTTCGCCGGCCTGCTCAAGGAAGGTGCGCTGAAGCAGGACGTGCCGGTGCTGTTCACCGAGCCGACCGAGGCCGAGGCGATCAAGCTGTTCGCCAACACCTACCTGGCCATGCGCGTGTCCTACTTCAACGAGCTGGACACCTATGCGGTGACCCATGGCCTGGACAGCCGGCAGATCATCGAAGGCATCTGTCTGGACCCGCGCATCGGCTCGCACTACAACAATCCGTCCTTCGGCTACGGCGGTTATTGCCTGCCCAAGGACACCAAGCAGCTGCTGGCCAACTACCAGAGCGTGCCGCAGAACCTGATCCGCGCCATCGTCGATTCCAACACCACGCGCAAGGACTTCATCGCCGCCGACGTGCTCAAGCGCAGGCCGCGCGTGGTCGGCATCTACCGCCTGATCATGAAGGCCGGCTCGGACAACTTCCGCGCCTCCAGCATCCAGGGCGTGATGAAGCGGCTCAAGGCCAAGGGCGTGGAGGTGATCGTGTACGAGCCTACGCTGAGCGAGGCGGAGTTCTTCCGCTCGCGCGTGGTCAACGATCTGGAAGCGTTCAAGCGCGAGGCCGACGTGATCATCAGCAACCGCATGGCGCCCGCGTTGAACGATGTCGCCGACAAGGTCTATACGCGCGACCTGTTCGGCGACAACTAGGGCAACGATCGGCGCAGCAGAGTGAGAAGTGAGCAGCGCATGCCGCTCACTTCTCACTCCCGAGTTTTCACCCCTGCAGCAGCGCCGAAATCTCGTCGGTCTTCTGCTTCAGCAGCGCCGCGTCGCCGCGGGTTTCCACGTTCAGGCGCAGCAGCGGCTCGGTGTTGGAGCTGCGGATGTTGACGCGCCAGTCGCCGAAGTCGGCGCTGGTGCCGTCGGTGTAGTCCAGCTGCGGCTTGAGGTCGGCGTAGTGGTCCATCACGCGCTGCACGGCGGCCTTGGCGTCGCTGACCTTGAAGTTGATCTCGCCGCTGCACGGGAACTTGGCCACGCGATCGGCGACCCAGTCGCCCAGCGAGCGGCCCGAGGTGGACACCAGCTCGGCGATCAGCAGCCAAGGGATCATGCCCGAGTCGGCGTAGGCGAATTCGCGGAAGTAGTGGTGCGCGCTCATCTCGCCGCCATACACGGCGTTCTCGGCGCGCATCTTCTCCTTGATGAAGGCGTGGCCGCTCTTGCACAGCACCGGCACGCCGCCGGCGGCCTCGACCATCTCGACGGTATTCCAGGTCAGGCGCGGGTCGTGGACGATCTTGCCGCCGGGCTGCTTCTTCAGGATCGCCTGGGCCAGCAGGCCGACCAGGTAATAGCCCTCGATGAACTGGCCGTGCTCGTCGAAGAAGAAGCAGCGGTCGAAGTCGCCGTCCCAGGCGATGCCGAAGTCGGCGCCGTGCTGCTTGACCGCATCGGCGGTGGCGGCGCGGTTCTCCGGCAGCAGCGGGTTGGGGATGCCGTTGGGGAAGTGGCCGTCGGGCTCGTGATGGATGCGGATGAACTCTAGCGGCAGGTGCGGGGCGAGCAGGTCGACGATGGCGCCGGCGCCGCCGTTGCCGGCGTTCACCACCACCTTGAGCGGCTTGAGCGCGTCGGCCTTGATGTAGCTCAGCAGGTGCTGGATGTAGGCCGACTTGTCCGGGCGGTGTTCTTCCTTGGCGGTCGGCGCGGTGGCCGGCGCGGTGTCGGCCTCGGCCTTGTCGCGGATGTCGAACAGCCCCGTGTCCGAACTGATCGGGCGGGCCTGCTCGCGCACAAGCTTCATGCCGTTGTAGTCCATCGGGTTGTGGCTGGCCGTGACCATGACGCCGCCGGCGGCCTTGAGGTGGTCGGTCTGGAAATAGACCTCCTCGGTGCCGCACAGGCCGATGTCGATCACCTCGCGGCCCTTCGCGCGCAGGCCCGCGGACAGCGCGTCCTGCAGCTCGGCGCTGGTCAGGCGCACGTCATGGCCCAGCACCACCGGCCCGGCGTCCAGCATGTCGGCCAGCGCCACGCCGATGCGGCGGGCCAGGTCCTCGTCCAGCTCGTCGGGCACGCGGCCGCGGATGTCGTAGGCCTTGAATGCGGGTAGCGCCATGGGCGGGAGTCCTTGAGAAGATTTGGGGGGCGGGGAGTGTAACGGGCCGAAGGGAAAGGACGCGTGGTGCCAGCAGGGGCAGCGCGGCCTCGGTGGCCATGCGTTCGGCAGCCCGGTGGGCGGCCGAGGGGTCGATGGAGGAAGCCCGGAGACGTCGTTCCCCGCACGGCGGCAGTGGTCGCCTGTCGCCGGCTCGGCCGTGGGCGCGTGGCGGCGCATGGTCGCGCAGAGCGGCGCTCGAAAGGCGCGTCAGAGCGGACGTAGCCCAGCGATTGGCGCGGAAGCACCAGCGTGGCTGCGTAAGAAGGATCCTGGTCCGGTCGAGCCGGCGCAGCGCGGGCCGCCTGCTGCAGAGCAAGAAGAGCGCGGCCTCGGCGCATCCCGTCCTGCCTGCGCGCGGTCACGGCACGCAACGCATCGGTAGCCCAGGATGGGCATCACATATGATGATGAATTCAATAATTAATCATTACTTGTTCTGATTGAGCTGCGCTTTGTAGAGTCGGTCGCACTCGCCCCAGGCCGCGATCCGCTCGCGACCGGCAAGGGCACGACCACAGACGCACCAGGCGTGCGTCGACACCGGGAGGGTGTGATGTCCGACGGAACCGCGAAAGCGGAGGCACGGTCGCGCGTCGACAGTGCTGCCGACCTGTTCGTCCAGGCCCTGGCCAGGGTCGGCGTGCGCTATTTCTTCGCCAACGGCGGCACCGACTTCCCGCCGATCGCCGAGGCCTTCGCCCGTGCGGCCCTGGATGGCACGCCCAGCCCGAGGCCGATGGTCATCCCGCACGAGAACGTCGCCGTGGCCATGGCGCACGGCAGCTACATGATCGACGGCCAGCCGCAGGCGGTGATGGTCCACGTCAATGTCGGCACGGCCAACACCATCAATGCCGCGCTCGATGCCAGCCGCGACCAGACCCCGGTGCTGCTGTTCGCCGGGCGTTCGCCGTATTCCGAACGCGGCCGCCACGGCACGCGCACGCGCTACATCCACTGGGCGCAGGAGATGTTCGACCAGGCCGGCATGATCCGCGAAGCGGTCAAGTGGGACTACGAACTGCATCTGCCCGAGCAGGCCGGCGAGATCGTGCAGCGCGCGCTGCAGGTGGCGATGACCTCGCCGCGCGGCCCGACCTATGTGACCCTGCCGCGCGACGTGCTGGCCGAAGCGGTCGGCGCGCATGCGGTCGCGCCGCAGCCGCTGAAACCGCCGGCCGCCCCGCGGCCCGATCCGGACGACATCGCCACGCTGGCCGGCTGGTTGCGCCAGGCGCAGCGTCCGCTGATCGTGACCGCCAGCGCCGGGCGCACCGAGGCCGGCTTCGCCGCGCTGTCCACGTTCGCCGAGCGCTTCGGCATCCCGGTGGCGGTGTTCCACCCGCGCTTCCAGAACATCTCGGCCGAGCATCCGCTGTTTGCCGGCTACGACCCGGCACCGCTGGTGGCCCGGGCCGATCTGATCCTGGCGCTGGACTGCGATGTGCCGTGGGTGCCCGCGGTGCAAACGCCGCCGGCCGATTGCCGGGTCGCACATCTGGGCGAGGACCCGGCCTATGTGCGCTACCCGATGCGCAGCTTCCGCACCGATCTGGCCCTGTCGGGAACCACCGCAGCCCTGCTGCAGGCCCTGACCCAGGCCCTGCACGACACCGGCGGCATCGACCCTAAGGTGGTGCAGGCGCGCACCGAGACCTGCGTCGAACGCACCGCTGCGCTGCGCGCGCAGTGGCGGCAGGCCGCGGCGAACCCCGCGGGCGCGATCACGCCGGAATGGATCAGCGCCTGCATCGCCGAGGCCGTGGGCGAGGACGCGATCATCGTCAACGAGTACCCGCTGCGCCAGCCGCAGTGCCCGCAGACCCGGCCCAATACCTATTTCGGCCTGAGCCCCGCCGGCGGCCTGGGCTGGGGCCTGGGCGCGGCGCTGGGGGCCAAGCTGGCCGCGCCGGACAGGCTGGTGGTGGCCACGCTGGGCGATGGCGCCTACATGTTCGCCAATCCCACCGCCTGCCACTGGGTCAGCGAGGCGCATGCGCTGCCGGTGCTCACGGTGATCTTCAACAACGCGCTGTACGGCGCGGTGCGCAACTCGACCAAGGCGATGTACCGCGATGGCCACGCCGCGGGCGACGCGCACCGCATGCTGGCCGAACTCTCGCCTTCGCCGCGCTTCGAGCATGCCGTGGAAGCCAGCGGCGGCCTGGGCCTGCGCGTGGAGCACGCCGACGATCTGCCGACGGCCCTGGCGCAGGCGGTGGCCGCGGTCCGTGGCGGCCGCCAGGCGCTGGTCAACGTGATCTGTGAGTACTGAGCAGGCCATCGCGATGTCGTCCCCGGTGCGCGAAGCGAATGCGGCCCCGGCACATGGCTGGGGCACTGGCGGCCTGAGCGGCGCGGCCGCCGCGCTGCGTCGTCGCTATCCCACCATCGACGACCTGGAGCGCGCCGCGGGCCGGCGTGCGCCGCGCTTCGCGCGCGACTTCGTCGCCAATGGCCTGGGCGACGATGTGTGCCTGCGCCGCAACCGTGCCGCGCTGGACGCGTGCCAGATCGTGCCGCGCTACGGTCTGGACGTGCGCCAGGTCGACACCGGCGTGAGTTTGTTCGGGCAGCGCTACGCCATGCCGCTGGGTGTGGCGCCGATGGGCCTGGCCGGCCTGCTGCGCGCCGGCGCCGATGAGGCGCTGGCCGCGGCGGCGCAGGCGGCGCGGGTGCCGTATGTGTACTCCTCGGTGGGCAACGCGACCATCGAGCGCATCGGCCAGATCGCGCCGGATGTGTTCTGGTTCCAGCTCTACGCGGTACCCGCGGACGACCACCGCGTCTCGCTCGACCTGGCCCGGCGCGCGGCGCGTGCGGGCGCCAGGGTGCTGGTGGTGACGCTGGACGTGCCGGTCCGCGCCAAGCGTTCGGGCGATGTGCGCAACGGCCTGGTGGTGCCGTTCAAGCCGCGCCCGCGCACCGTGCTGGACGTGCTGCGCGCACCGCGCTGGGCGCTGGACCTGCTGCGCCATGGCCAGCCGCGCTTCGGCAACTTCATTCCTTATGCGGGCGACGCGCCCAGCACCCGGCAGCTGGCGAGCTATGTGTTCCAGCAGATGGCCGGGCCGATGACCTGGGATGCGCTGGTGCGCATCCGCGATGCATGGCCGCACGCGCTGGTGGTCAAGGGCGTGCTGCATCCGGACGACGCGCAGACCGCGCTGTCGATCGGCGCGGACGGCGTACTGGTGTCCAACCATGGCGGGCGCCAGTTCGATGCGGCACCGGCGGCGCTGGAGGCCTTGCCGGCGATCGTCGAACGCGTCGGCCAGCACGCTACGGTGCTGGTCGATGGTGGCCTGCGCCATGGCGTCGACGTGCTGCGCGCGCTGCGCTGCGGTGCCCACGCCGCGCTCGCCGGCCGCGCCTTCCTGTGGGGCCACGGCGCGGCCGGTCCGGCCGGCGCGGCGCATGTGGCCGCGCTGTTCCAGGAGGAATTCAGGATCGCGCTGGCCCAGGCCGGTGTGCGCACGCCCGAAGAAGCCCGCGCAGGAGGCCGCGCGGCCAGCTCCTGATCCGATGTCTTCGCTTACCACCATCCACACGATCCGCAGCGTCACCACGCGCCCTGGGAGGGGCAGGTCGATGAACAAGCAGCACCGGCAACTCGCCCCGCGCCCGGCCACCCGGCAGGACGTGCGCGCATGAACCTCACCCTCATCGCCATCGTCGGCGGCTACATGCTGGCGCTGGCCGCGATCAGTTTCTGGGCCCGACGCTATGCCAAGACCGCGCACAGTTTCACCAGCGGCGGCAGCAACTTTCCGGCGATCCTCATCGGCTTCCTGCTGATGAGCGAATTCATCGGCACCACCGCCAGCGTAGGCACCGCGCAGGTGGCTTACAAGCAGGGCATTTCCTCGGCCTGGAACCTGGCTGCGCTCGGCGTGGGCTTCGTCCTGTTCGCCTTCCTGATGGCCCGGCGCTTCAAGGACATGCAGGAAAACACCATCTCCGGCGCGATGGCGCGCACGTACGGGGAGCCGGTGCGCTTTGCGACCTCGGTGATCATGATCTTCGCCCTGCAGATCGTCGCGATCTCGGTCTACACCAGCGGCGGGGCGGTGCTGGCCGGGCTGCTCAAGATCGACCGCACCCTGGCAATCGTGATCGT
This sequence comes from Pseudoxanthomonas winnipegensis, assembly GCF_030322905.1. Classification (NCBI taxonomy): domain Bacteria; kingdom Pseudomonadati; phylum Pseudomonadota; class Gammaproteobacteria; order Lysobacterales; family Lysobacteraceae; genus Pseudoxanthomonas; species Pseudoxanthomonas winnipegensis. The sequence continues at coordinate 686,241 of NZ_CP095475.1, forward strand.
CGGCGTGATCGGGGTGCTGTACGTCAGCCTGGGCGGCATGCGCTCGGTGATCTACACCAACGTGCTGCACGCGATGGTCAAGTATCTGGGCATCGCCATCGCGCTGGGCTATGCCCTGTCCAAGGTCGGCGGCTACGAGCAGCTGCACGCGCGGCTGCCGGCCAGCATGTTCAGCCTGACCGGCGTGGGCTGGGGCCAGATCGGCGCGTGGATGGTGGCCGGCGTCGGCGCGGTGCTGGCCACCCAGTACGTGGTGCAGGCGATCGCGACCGTGCCCGACGGCCGGCGCGCGCGCGCGGCAAGCTTCTATTCGGCCCTGCTGATCGTCCCCTTCGGCATCGCCGCGGCGATCGTCGGCATGTGCTGCGTGCTGCTGTTCCCCAACATCAATGCGCTGCAGGCCTTCCCGACCCTGGTCGCGTCGATGAACGACTTCATGGCCGGCCTGGTGGTGGCGGGTCTGGCCGGATCGCTGTTCGGCACCATCTCGGCGCTGAGCATGGGCACGGCCACGCTGATCTACAAGGATTTCTACGCGCGGTTCTTCCAGCGCGACAAGACTGATGAGGTCAGCGCGCTGCGCTTCGTGCGCATCGCCACGATCGTGGTCGGGCTGATCCCGATCCCGCTGGCGGTGGCCTCCACCGAGGTGCTCAACGTCACCTTCCTGGCCAAGTCGCTGCGCGCCACGCTGGCCGTGCTGCTGCTGATCGCCTTCTACGCGCCGCGCTTCGGTTCGCCGCGCGGTGCGCTGGCCAGCATCCTGCTGTCGCTGTTCGTGACCATCGGCTGGTACCTGGCCGGCAATCCGTTCGGCATCGACAACGCCTATGTCGCCCTGGCGATTCCCCTGGTGGTCATGGCCCTCAGTCATCCCTTCCGCGGCAAGGGCCGGGTGGCGGCAGGCGTGAAGCTGGAACACGGAACACGATGACGCAAGCCGACACCCTCTCGCACGACGAAACGCTGGCGCCCGGCCAGTGGACCGGCCGTTCCCTGCCGCGCGTGGAAGACGCTGCCCTGCTGAGCGGGCGCGGCCGCTACTTCGACGATCTCGGCACGCCGCCGCGCACCCAGCATGCGGCGATCCTGCGCTCGCCGCATGGCCATGCGCGCGTGCTGCGCGTGGACGTCGACAAGGCGCGCGCCCTGCCGGGCGTCTGCGCGGTGCTGACCGGGGCTGACATCCAGCGGCTGACCACCAGCCTGGTGGTCGGCGTCAAGGCGCCGATCGAATGCTGGCCCATCGCCACCGACCGCGTGCGCTACGTCGGCGAGCCGGTCGCGGTCGTGGTGGCGCGCGACCGCTACCTGGCCGAAGACGCGATGGAGCTGATCGAGGTCGAGTACGAGGCGCTGGACGCGGTGGTCGATCCGCAGCTGGCCATCGCACCCGATGCGCCAGTGCTGCACGAGGGCCTGGGCGGCAATATCGCCAGCGAGCGGTCCTTCCGCTACGGCGATCCTGAGACCGCCTTCGCGCAGGCCGCCCGTCGCGTGTCGGTGGAGGTGCGCTATCCGCGCAACAGCTGCACGCCGATCGAATGCTATGGCGTGCTGGCCGAGTACGACCCGGGCATCGACGGCTACGACGTGCTGGCCAATTTCCAGGGTCCTTTCAGCATCCATGCGGTGATCTCGCGGGCGCTGAAGGTGCCGGGCAACCGCCTGCGCCTGCGCACGCCGCCCGAGTCCGGCGGCAGCTATGGCATCAAGCAGGGCATCTTTCCCTACATCGTGCTGATCGCCGCCGCCGCGCGCGTGGCCCAGTGCCCGGTGAAGTGGGTCGAGGACCGGCTCGAGCATCTGTCCGCCTCGGTCTGCGCGACCAACCGCGACACCACGCTGGCCGCAGCGGTCGACGCCGATGGCCGCGTGCGCGCGCTGGCCTGGGACCAGCTGGAGGACTGCGGCGCGCACCTGCGTGCGCCGGAGCCGGCCACCCTGTACCGCATGCACGGCAACATGACCGGTGCCTACGCGATCGCGCACGTGTCCATCCGCAACCGTGTGGTGCTGACCAACAAGATGCCGACCGGCCTGAACCGCGGCTTCGGCGGTCCGCAGGTGTACTTCGCGCTGGAGCGGCTGATGCAGCGCATCGCCATCGAACTCGGCCTCGATCCGCTCGAGGTCATCCGCCGCAACCTGGTGCCGGCCGAGGCGTTCCCGTATCGCACCGCCACCGGGGCGCTGCTGGATTCGGGCGACTACCGCACCGCGGTGGACCGCGCCGTCGAGGAGGGCGGCCTGGCCGAGCTGATCGCACGGCGCGATGCCGCGCGCGCCGAAGGCCGCCGCTACGGCATCGGCTTCACCGCCGCGGTCGAGCCCAGCGTGTCCAACATGGGCTACATCACCGCGGTGCTCACGCCCGAGCAGCGCGCCAAGGCCGGGCCGAAGAATGGCGCGCAGGCCACGGCGACCATTCAGATCGACGCGGTCGGCTCGGTCAGCGTGCACGTGGCCTCGGTGCCGCAGGGGCAGGGCCACCGCACGGTGCTCGCGCAGGTGGTGGCCGATGCCTTCGGCCTGACCCCGCGCGACATCCGCGTGGTGACCGAGATGGACACCGCGCGCGATGCCTGGTCGATCGCCTCGGGCAACTATTCCAGCCGCTTCGCCGCCGCCGTCGCTGGCGCCGCGCATATCGCCGCCATGCGCCTGCGCGAGAAGCTGGCCAGGATCGCCGCCGCCCAGCTCGGCTGCGAATGGCAGCAGATCGAATTCGTCGAGGGCACGCTGCGGCACAAGGGCAGCGATGCAAGGCCGCTGTCCTTCGCGCGCGTGGCCTCGTCCAGCCATTGGGCGCCGGGCACCCTGCCGGACGAGGTGGACCATGCGATCCGCGAGACCGCGTTCTGGACGCCGCCGCAGCTCACCGCGCCCGATGCGCAGGACGGCGTCAACAGCTCGCTGTGCCACGGCTTCATCTTCGACTTCTGCGGCGTGGAGATCGACCGCGACACCGCGCAGGTGCGCATCGACAAGTACGTGACCATGCACGACTGCGGCCGCATCCTGCATCCGGGCATGGTCGAAGGCCAGGTCAACGGCGGCTACGCGCATGCGCTGGGCGCGGCGCTGTACGAGGAGCACAGCTACGGCGCCGACGGCAGCTTCCTGTCCGGCACCTTCGCCGACTACCTGGTGCCGACCGCGATGGAAGTGGTCCCGCCGCTGATCCTGCATCACGAGACGTCGTCGCCATTCACGCCGCTGGGCGCCAAGGGCGTGGGCGAGGGCAACTGCATGTCCACGCCGGTATGCCTGGCCAATGCAGTGGCCGACGCGCTGTCGATCGCCGATGTCGAACTTCCGCTGCTGCCCGCGCGCCTGGCGCTGCATCTGCACGGGGAGGAGGCCCCGCCCTCGCGGCCGCTGGCAAAAAAGGCCGCGCCGCCGGCCAAGCCGGGCGAGCGCAAGCTCACCGGCGAGGGCGTGGCCAGGGTCGCCGCGTCGCGTCAGCAGGTGTGGAACATGCTGCTGGATCCGGACACGCTGGCCTCGGTGATCCCCGGCGCGCACGGCATCGAACGGCCCTCGCCGACCGAGTTCACCGCCGATGTCACGCTCGGCATCGGCCCGGTCAAGGGCCGCTACAAGGCCAAGGTCGGCCTGCACGATCTCGACGAGCCCGAATCGCTCACCCTCAAGGGCACCACCACCGGTGCGCTGGGCTTCGGCAACGGCAGCGGCGCGGTGACCCTGAAGGAACCGTCGCCGGGCCACACCGAGATCCATTACCGCTACGAAGTGGTCATCGGCGGCAAGGTCGCCTCCATCGGCGGACGCCTGCTGGACGGCGCGGCCAGGGTGGTGATCGGCCAGCTGTTCGACGGCTTGGCCGCGAAGGCCGGCGGCGGCAAGGGCGGTATCGCCGGATGGTTCAAGCGCGTGCTGCGCAGGTTTGGAGTGGGTCTGTGAAGCCGGCGCCGTTCGACTATCTCCGCGCCGAATCGCGCGAGGAGGTGCTGGCGCAGCTGCACGAGCACGGCGACCAGGCGCGCATCATCGCCGGCGGCCAATCGCTGGTGCCGATGCTGAGCATGCGCCTGGCCAAGCCGGCGCTGCTGGTGGACGTCATGCATGTCGAATCGCTGGCCAGGATCGAGGTCACCGAGGCCGGCATCCGCATCGGCGCCGGGGTGCGCCAGGCGGCGCTGTTGGAATGGACCGCACGCGATCCGCGCCTGCCGCTGCTGGCCAGGGCGCTGCCCTGGGTCGGCCATGCGCAGACACGCAACCGCGGCACCGTGGTCGGCTCGATCGCCCATGCCGACCCCAGCGCCGAGCAGCCGCTGTGCCTGCTCACCCTGGGCGGCACGCTGCAGCTGCGCCAGCGCAGGAAGGCGCGTTCCATCCCGGCCTCGGATTTCTTCGTCGGCATGATGGCCACCGCACGCGGCGATACCGAGCTGATCGAGTCGGTGACCTTTCCCGCCGCGCAGCCGGGCACCGGCTATGCCTTCGGCGAAGTGGGCCGCCGGCACGGCGACTTCGCCATCGTCGCCTGCGCCGCGGTCGCCACCGGGCACGCCGTGCGTCTTGGCGTCGGCGGGGTGGCCGACGTCCCCACCGTGCGCGAACTGCCGCTGCCCGGCGCGTCGGACTTCGAGGACGCCCTCAACCAGTACGCCTGGGACCTGGACGCCCGCGACGATCTGCACGCCACGGCGCGCTATCGCCGTGAGCTGGTGCGCCGCCTGGGCCGCGAGACCATCGAGGAGGCCCTGCGATGCCGAAACTGATCGCCAGCCTGCGCCACACCGTCAGCCTCACGCTCAACGGCCGCCGGGTCGAGGGGCAGGCCGAGCCGCGCATGCTGTTGTCCGACTTCCTGCGCCACGAGCTGGGCGCCACCGGCACCCATGTGGGCTGCGAACACGGCGTCTGCGGCGCCTGCACCGTGCTGATCGACGGCGTGCCGGCGCGCTCGTGCCTGGCGCTGGCCGTGCAGAGCGACGGCGCGCAGATGCAGACCGTGGAAGGGCTCTCGCCCGACGGCGGCCACACGCTGGGCGTGCTGCAGGAGGCCTTCCGCGCCCACCACGGCCTGCAGTGCGGCTTCTGCACGCCCGGGATCCTGATGTCGCTGGACGGCTTCCTGCGCGCATCGCCCGACGCCAGCGAGGACGAACTCAAGGAGATGCTCTCCGGCCATCTGTGCCGGTGCACCGGCTACGCCACCATCATCAAGGCCGCCCTGCACGCGCAGCGGCGGTTGAAAGAGGAACGCGCACATGCTTGATCTCGGCACCAGTTTCCTGGCCAGCGTCGAACGCGACCCAAAGGCCCTGGCCATCGTCGATGGCGACACGCGCCTGACCTACGCGGCCTGGTACCGGGCCATCTCTTCGGTCGTCGCGGCGCTGGACGCCGCCGGCGTGCGCCACGGCGACCATGTGGTCAGCGTGCTGCGCAACCGCTGGGAAGCGGCCACGCTGCACTGGGCCTGCCAGTTCGCCGGCGTGATCCTGACCCCGCTCAACTGGCGCGCCACCGCCGAGGACGTGGGCTTCTGCGTGCACGACGCCGAGGCGCGCGTGATCGTGTACGAGGACGCGCCCTCCAAGTCGATCGCCGCCGCCGGCCTGGACGAGTCCGTGCTGCACGTGACCCTGGACATCGAGCGTCCCGGCGCGCAGCGCTTCGCCAGCTGGCTGGCCCTGGACGCGCCGCCGGCCACGCCGCGCGCCACGGCCGATGACTGGTCGCTGATGCTCTACACCTCGGGCACCACCTCCAAGCCAAAGGGCGTGCCGCGCCGCCACCGCGCCGAGCGCGCCGCGGCCATCGCCCATGTCGCGCAGAATCTCTACGGCAACGGCGAGCGCACCTTGGGGGTGATGCCGCTGTACCACACGATGGGCGTGCGCTCGCTGCTGGCCAGCTCGATCATCAACGGCGTATTCGTTTGCCTGCCCAAGTTCGACGCGGCCCGCGCGCTGGCCCTGATCGCCCAGGAGAAGATCGACAACCTCTATCTGGTGCCGACGCTGTACCACGACGTGGTCCACCACCCGGACTTCGCCGGGACGGATGTGTCCTCGGTGCGCAAGCTCGGCTATGCCGGCGCATCGATGACCGATGGCCTGCTCAGGAAGCTCGACGAGGCGTTCAGGCCGGACCTGTTCGTCAACCACTATGGGTCCTCGGAGGTCTACACCTTCACCATCGAGGACGACGCGGCCGGCAAGCCGGGCAGCGCCGGACGCTCGGGCATCAACCAGATGGTCCGCGTGGTCAAGCTGGAGGCGAGCACGGGCGAGGAGCGCGCCGCGGTCAACGAGGAAGGCCAGATCGTCGCGCTGCTGGCCGGCGACGAGGCCTTCGAAGGCTACTGGCGCCGCCCGGACGCAGATGACAAGGCGCTGCGCAACGGTTGGTACTTCACCGGCGACACCGGCTATGTGGACGAGGAAGGCGACCTGTTCGTCACCGGCCGCGTCGACGACATGATCATCTCCGGCGGCGAGAACGTCTCGCCGGTGGAAATCGAGAGCCATCTCTCGCTGCATCCCAAGGTCGATGAGGTGGCCGTGGTCGGCCTGCCGGACGAGCGCTGGGGCAGCGTGGTCACCGCCTTCATCAAGGCCAATGCGCCGGTCACCCGGGAAGAGCTCGACGCCTGGTGCCGCGATTCCAAGCTGGCCAACTTCAAGCGCCCGCGCGACTTCGTGTTCGTGCAGGACATTCCCAAATCGCCGGTCGGCAAGCTGCTGCGCCGCAAGCTCACCGCCGGCGAATACGCCCTGGCCCCTTGAAGCCTCTTCTTTCCCCTACCCACAAGGCAGAACCCCATGTCCAAGACCATCGAAACCCTCGACGGCTTCCGCATCGAAGTCGACGTCGACGCCCAGCGCGGCGACATCGTGCTGGACCGCGCGCCGTTCAACACCATCAGCATGGACCAGCGCGACGCGCTGCGCCTGGCGTTCGAGCGGCTCGACGCCGATGCGCGCGTGCGCGTGATCGTGCTGCGTGCCGAGGGCGAGCACTTCTCCTCCGGCGGCTACATCATGGGCTTCCTGGAGGCCTCGCCGGAGCATGTCTCGCATCTGGCCTGGAACATCGCCGCCCCGGCGCGCGCCAGCAAGCCGGTCATCGCCGCCAACCGCGGCTACACCTTCGGGGTGGGCTTCGAGATCTCGCTGGCCTGCGATTTCCGCATCGTCTCCGAGACCGTCGAGTACGCGCTGCCGGAACAGAAGCTCGGCCAGATCCCGGGCTCGGGCGGCTCGGCGCGCCTGCAGAAGATCGTCGGCATCACCCGCACCAAGGACATCGTCATGCGCTCCAAGCGCATCAAGGCGCAGCAGGCCTACGACTGGGGCATCGCCACCGAGCTGGTCGCCGACGGCGAGCTGGAAGCGGCCACCGACGCGCTGGTCAAGGAGCTGATCGGCTTCTCGCCGCTGGCCCAGCGCACCGCCAAGAAGCTGCTCAACGATACCGAGGACGCCTCGCTGTCCATCGCGATCGAGCTGGAAGGCCATTGCTACAGCCGCCTGCGCAGCTCTGACGACTTCCGCGAAGGCGTCGAGGCCTTCCACGCCAAGCGCAAGCCGAACTTCCAGGGCCGCTGATCGCGGGCAACGGCGCAGGCGCGCTGTGCCCCGCGCCACCACGCGGGTGCGGCGCGCGTGGATCTTCTTCCTGGCCAGCGCCGGTTGCGGCGGGCCGCGTAGGGTAGTGCGATGACGCAAGTGTTCGACGAGGTGATCGTAGGCGGCGGATCGGCCGGCTGCGTGCTGGCCAACCGGCTCTCGACCCATCCCGCCCGGCGCGTGCTGCTGGTCGAGGCCGGCATCGACACGCCACCGGGCCAGGTGCCCGAGGCGCTGCTGGACAGCTATCCGATGGCGCTGTTCCATGGCGAGCGCTACATCTGGCCCGGGCTGTCGGCCTCGACCACGCGCGCTGCGGATGGCCGCGTTCTGTCGCGCGCCTACGAGCAGGGCCGGGTGATGGGCGGCGGCTCGTCGATCAACGTGCAGGCGGCCAATCGCGGATTGCCGCGCGATTACGACGCCTGGGCCGCGCTGGGGGCCGAGGGCTGGGACTGGGACGGCGTGCTGCCGTACTTCCGCAAGCTCGAGCGCGACCTCGACTGCGACGGCCCGCTGCACGGCCGCGACGGGCCGATTCCGATCCGCCGCATCAGGCCGCAGGCATTCCCGCCCTATGCGACCGCAGTGACGCAGGCGCTGTCCGCCAGCGGTCTTTCCATGCGGCTGGACCAGAATGGAGACTTCGAGGATGGGCTGTTCCCACCGGCGTTCTCCAACGAGCACGACCGGCGCGTGTCCAGCGCGACGGGCTATCTCGATGCGAGCGTGCGTGCGCGCCGCAACCTGGCGATTCGCGCCAACACACGCGTGGTCGGGCTGAAGTTCGAAGGCCGCCGCGTGGTCGGTGTCGAGCTGGAGCGAGACGGCGCGCGCGAGCTGGTCTACGCCGGGCGCGTCAGCCTCACCGCCGGCGCGCTGCAGTCGCCGGCGCTGCTGATGCGCGCGGGCGTCGGCGATGGCCAGGCGCTGGCGGCACTCGGGGTCCAGGTCATCGCCAATCGCCCCGGCGTGGGCCGCAACCTGCACGATCATCCGGCGCTGACGCTGTGCCAGTACCTGCCGCGCGCGCTGCGCCTGCCGCCGAGCTATCGCCGCGCCAGCTTCGTGGCCATGCGCTACAGCTCGGGCATCGAAGGCGGCAGCGCATCGGACATGTACCTCACCGCCTCGGCGCGCGCCGGCTGGCATGCGCTGGGCCAGCGCCTGAGCCTGTTCTTCCTGTGGTGCAACCAGCCGCACTCGCAGGGACGCGTGCAGCTGGTCTCGGCCTCGCCCGACGACTATCCGAAGGTCGATCTCAACCTGCTCTCCGCGCCGGCCGATCTGCGGCGGATGATGCACGGCGTGCGCCAGCTGGTGCGGCTGGCCGTGTGCGAGGCGCTCAATCCGGACATCGACGATCTGTTCCCGGCCGGCTTCACGCCGGCGATCAAGCAGCTCAGCGCGGTCACGCGCCGCAACGCGCTGCTGACCGGGTTGCTGGGCGCGCTGCTGGACGTACCGGCGTCGCTGCGCCAGCAGGTGCTGCGCCGGGTGATGAACGGCGGGCGTTCGCTGGCGTCGGTGCTGGGCGACGATGCGCAGCTGGAAGCCTTCGTGCGCGCCAACGTGTTCGGCGTGTGGCACGCCAGCGGCACCTGCCGCATGGGCCGCGCGGACGATCCGAGCGCGGTCGTGGATCCGGCCGGCAAGGTGATCGGTGTGGACAACCTCTACGTCGCCGACGCCTCAGTGATGCCGCGCCTGCCGTCGGCCAACACCAACATCCCGACCATCATGATCGCGGAGAAGATCGCGGACGGCATGCGCAAGGCGGTGTGAGCCGCACCAACATCCGAAGCCGAAGCAGAACCCCCAGCGCGTCATTCCCGCGGACGCGGGAATCCAGGGACCTCGCTCTTCGCCTTTGCCGGCGCGTCAACGGACGCCCGCCGCCTCGCCCAGCCAGCAGCGCTCGCCGCAAACCTACTGCCCCGCCTCCGCATCCACGCCCTGCCGCCACCGCTTCACCGTCCCCGTCTCGATCTCGAACAGATCCAGCACCCGTCCCACCGTATGGTCGACCATCGCATCGATCGACTCCGGACGCGCATAGAACGCCGGCACCGGCGGGGCGATGATCGCGCCCATCTCCGAGAGCTGGGTCATGCTGCGCAGGTGGCCGGTATGCAGCGGCGTCTCGCGCACCATCAGCACCAGGCGGCGGCGCTCCTTCAGCACCACGTCGGCGGCGCGCGTGAGCAGGCTGGAGGTCACGCCGGTGGCGATCTCGGACATCGAGCGCATCGAGCACGGCGCGACGATCATGCCGCGCGTACGGAACGAGCCGGAGGAGATCGAGGCGGCGATGTCCTGGTGCGCATGGACCTGCGTGGCCAGCGCCTTGACCTCGGCGATCTTCAGGTCGGTCTCGTGGGCGATGGTGATCTCGGCGGACTTGGACATCACCAGGTGCGCGGGGATCCGCAGCGCCTTGAGCATCTCCAGCAGGCGCACGCCATAGATCACGCCGCTGGCGCCGGAGATGCCGACGATGAGCGGCGGGTTCTGCTGCGGGTCTGCACGCATCGGCTGGTCTCCTGAGTCGGCCATCACGGCGTGGCGCCGGCCACGCCCGGCGCCTGGTAGATGTGCTTGAGTTCGGTGAAGTCGGCCAGCGCGTCGTAGCCGTGCAGACGGCCCAGGCCGCTCTGGCGATAGCCGCCGGTCTCCACTTCGGCCAGCAGTCGGTTGTGCTCGTTGATCCACACCGTGCCGTTGCGCAGGGCGCGGGCCACGCGCAGGGCGCGCGCGCCGTCGTGCGTCCACACGCTGGCCGACAGGCCGAACACGGTGTGGTTGGCCCGCGCGACGGCCTCGTCCTCGTCCTCGAACGACTCCAGCACCAGGAACGGGCCGAAGATCTCGTCCTGGACGAAGTCGGCGCCGCTGTCGCGGTGATACACCAGCGCGGGCTTGAAGAACGCGCCTTCGGCCAGCGCGCCGTCGGGCACGCCGCCGCGCAGCAGCACCTGGTCGGCGAGCTCGCAGGCCTGGGCGACCTGGGCGGCGACGCCATCGCGCGCGCGCCGGTCGATCAGCGGGCCGATCTGCGAGGCCGGATTGATGCCGGGGCCCAGGCGCAGCGACTCCAGCGCGCCGGTCAGCGCCTGCTTCATCTCCGAGAGCCTGCTCTTGTGCACCAGCACGCGCCGCGCCGCGGTGCACTGCTGGCCGGAGAGGATGGTCGCGGCGGCGGCCAGCCTGGGCGCGACCGCGTACACGTCGGCGTCGGGGAACACGAGGCAGGCCGAGTTGCCGCCGAGTTCCAGCGAGAGCTTCTTCATGCTGTCGGCGGCGTTGCGCATGATGGTCTTGCCCACCGCGGTCGAGCCGGTGAAGCAGATCACATCCACCGCGTGCGAGGTGGCCAGCAGCGAAGCGCCGGCGCTGCCGGCTTCGCTGAAGACGTTGGCCACGCCGGCCGGCAGCTGCGGATGCTGCAGCAGCGGGGCCAGGATCGCGGCGTTGAACAGCGTGGTCTGCGCGGCCGGCTTGACCACCACCGTGCAGCCGGCGGCCAGCGCCGGGCCGAGCGCGCGCACCAGCAGCACCGCCGGCGCGTTCCACGGCACGATGATGCCGGCCACGCCGGCCGGCTCGCGCAGCACGGTGGACAGCACGCCGGGCTCGGGCTCCAGCACATGGCCGGGAATGTGGCGGGCCAGGCCGGCGTAGTACTCGATCTCGGAGATCGCGCCGGCCACCTCGCCGCACGACTGCGCGATGACCTTGCCGTTCTCGAGGGTCAGCAGCTCGGCCAGTGCATCGGCGCGTGCCTGCAGGGCGGCGGCCCAGTCCAGCAGCACGCGCTGGCGCAGGCGCGGCGAGGCGGCCCAGGCGCCATGATCGAAGGCGCGGCGCGCCGCGTCGATGGCGGCCTGCGCCTCGGCCGCGCCGCCGTCGGCGTACTGGCCTAGGGCCTGGCCGTTAGCCGGGTCCTGGCTGGGAAGGAAGGCGGTGCCGACGGCCTTGCCGTCGATCCAGTGCATGGCGGGGGAACGGGTCACGGAAGCGTCCTGGGTGCATGGCGCACGACGATCCGGACGCGTCTGTGGCGGGACATCCCGCGCGGGAAGGCGCCGGCCCGCGGCCGCGCCGATGCGCGCTGCATCCCACCGCGCCTCCCGACCGCCGCGCCCGGAGGAAATCGAGGCTCGGCGGCGGCGCGCCCGCGGACGGCGCGCCACTCCCGAGGGCGACGCTAGCGCGGGCTGGGCATCAAGTCTAATAATCAGTCTTTATTTTTTTTATCAGATGATCTGATAAGGATCGGCTCCAGCGCCTCGCGCGTCTCGTGCAGCGCCTCGCGCAGGCGCTCGACCAGCAGCATCGCCGCCGGCCCCAGCGGATGCCGCGCCTGGTGGATGACGACCAGATGGCGGGTGATCCGCGAGCGGCCGATCGAATACCCCACCAGCGAGCCATCCAGCAGCTGCCGGTGCACGGCGATGCTGGGCAGCACGGTGAACCAGTCGCTGCGCGCGACCAGGTCGGCGATGGAGTCGGTCGAGTCGATCTCCAGCTGCGGTTCCAGCTCGACGGTGAGCCCGGCCATGTGGCGCTCCAGCTCGGCGCGCAGGCCGTGGCGCTTGGACGGCAGCACCAGCTTCAGCGCGGCCACGTCGCCGAGCGAGCGGATCTTCGGCGGGGCGTTGCCGCGCGCGCCGACCAGGACCATCTCTTCCTCCAGCAGCGGGATCATCTCCAGCCCCAGGCGGCGCGCCGGCCGGTTGATCACCGCCACGTCCAGGCGGCCGGCGTTGACCCATTCGATGAAGGTCTGCGAATAGCCATCGGCGATGGAGATCCGCACGTCCGGATAGTCGGCCGAGTAGGCCATCAGCACGCCGGGAATCACGCTGCGCGTGACCGAGGACAGCACGCCGATGGAGACCTCGCCGGAGACGGTGCCCGACAGGTTGGCCATATGCGTCATCGCCGCGGCCAAATCGCGCTGGATCGGCGTCACCAGCCGATGCAGCGTGCGGCCGGCGGCGGTCGGCACCATGCGCTTGGGCGTGCGCTCGAACAGCTTCTGTTCCAGCTCGCGCTCCAGCTTGGCGATCTGCATCGACAGCGCGGGCTGGACCACGTTCATGCGCTGCGCCGCGCGCGTGACGCTGCCTTCTTCGTACAGCGCCAGGAAGTAATTGATCTGTCGCAGGTCCATCGCCCCTCCGGGATGAGGTCAGAAAATCTGATGGATCATATCTAAATTCATTATTTGGAATTATCGACTTCCTGGGCGAGGCTGCGGCCGTTGCCCCTTCCGGGGTGCGCCCGTCGGGCTGGCCATCGCCGCCAGGCGCGACGCCGATGCGGCTTCGCCGCGCACGGCCACAACGCGAGCAACGTTCATCCATTTCCGAGGAGGGGAAACATGAGCGGAACCACGACCTCGCCAGGCGGGGCGACGGGGGCGGCTGCGCCCATTCCACCGCGCAAGGTGCTGCTTGCGGCCTTCGCCTCCACCTTCGGGTGGGCGCTGGATCTGTTCGACCTGTTCCTGCTGCTCTACGTCGCCCCGATCGTGGGCCGGCTGTTCTTCCCCTCGCACACGCCTACGCTGTCGCTGGCGGCGGTCTATGCCTCGTTCGCGGTGGCGCTGCTGGTGCGCCCGCTGGGCTCGGCCGTGTTCGGCGCCTATGCAGATCGCAAGGGCCGCAAGCTGGCGCTGATGGTGGCGATGGTCGGCGTCGGCCTGGCCACCGCGGCCTTCGGCGTGCTGCCGACCATCGAGCAGGTCGGCCTCCTGGCGCCGGTGCTGTTCCTGGTGCTGCGCGTGGTGCAGGGCCTGTTCGTCGGCGGCATCGTGGCCTCCACCCACACCATCGGCACCGAGTCGATCCCGCCGCGGTATCGCGGTCTGGTGTCCGGCCTGGTCGGCGGCGCCGGCGCCGGCATCGGCGCGCTGATGGCCTCCTTCGCCTACTTCGTGCTGTCGGGCATCTTCCCCGATGCGCAGTTCGACCAGTGGGGCTGGCGCTTCATGTTCTTCACCGGGCTGATCAGTACGGCCTTCGGCCTGATCATGTTCAAGTTCCTCGAGGAATCGCCGGTCTGGAAGCAGTTGCAGGAGGCCAAGGCCAGCGGCAAGGTCGCCGCCGCGCCGAAGGTCTCGCCGCTGCGGCGCGTATTCGGCCGCGAGTACCGCAAGGTCATGCTGGTCAACCTGCTGATCACCTTCGGTGGCGGTGCGACCTATTACCTGACCTCCGGCTACCTGCCGACCCTGCTCAATCTGGTGGCCAAGGTGCCGCACGGGGAGAGCTCGCACATCCTGATGTGGGGCTCGGTGGCGGTGATCGTCAGCGCGCTGTTCTTCGGCTGGCTCAGCGACAAGGTCGGGCGCAAGCCGAGCTTCATCGTCGCCGGCCTGGCCGCGCTGGTCGGCCTGCCGCTGCTGTTCCATGGCATGAGCGGTGCGGCCGGTTCGGTCGACACGGTGCTGCTGTACGCGGTGGCGATCTCGCTGATCGGCGGCGCGGCGATCGCGCCGATCATGATCTTTCTCAACGAGCGCTTCTCCACCGATCTGCGCGCCAGCGGCACCGGACTGAGCTGGAACATCGGCTTCGCCCTGGGCGGGACCATGCCGACCTTCGTGTCCCTGGCCAGCGCCACGCCCGCGCAGATTCCGACGGTGCTGGCGGTGTTCACCGGCGTGATCGGCCTGATCTACCTGATCGGCGCGGTGGTCATCCCCGAGACGCGCGGCAGGACGCTTTAGACCGCGCGCGATCGCCCAGGCCCCGCGCCGGGTGGTCCGCTCGCGACTCCTTGCCGGCACCCGGGCGTGCCGGTGTTCCCACACGGCGCGCGCAGCCCCTGGCGTGCGGCCGACCGATGGAGGCAACCATGGCTGATTCCAATCCCCGATCCGGCAACACGCACGGCGCGCTGTCGTTGCGTCAGTGGCTGGACCGCCTGTCCGCGCGCGGCGAGCTGGCCGAGGCCCGCGACGGGCTCAGGCTGCGGCACGAGATCGCGGCGGTCGCGCACAAGCTGGACGGGCGCCAGGCCACGTTCTTCCCCAGGCCCGATGGCGCGCATGCGATCCCGGTGATCTCCGGCATCGTGTCCGACCGTGGCTGGATGGCCGAGGCGCTGGGCGTGGCGCAGGACGAGCTGCTGGCGCGGTTCCAGCACGCAGCGTCCAACCCGATTCCGTGGAAGGAGGTCGGCGACGCCCCCGCGCAGGAGGTGGTGCACACGCAGATCGATCTGCTCAGGCAGCTGCCGATCCCCACCCACAACGAACACGACAGCGGCGCCTACATCACCGCCGGCCTGCTGATCTCGCGCAGCCCGGAAACCGGCATCCAGAACGTCGCCATCCACCGCTGCCAGATCAGCGGCAAGAACCGCATCGGCGTGCTGCTGCTGCCGCGCCACACCGACCACTACTACCGCATGGCCGAGAAGGACGGCAAGCCGCTGCAGATGGCCATCGCCATCGGCGTGGACCCGGCCACGCTGCTGTCCTCGCAGGCGATCGTGCCGGTGGACCACGACGAGCTGGAGATCGCCGGCGCCTTGCACGGCCAGCCGCTGGAGGTGGTCAAGTGCACCACCAACGAGGTGCGCGTGCCGGCGCAGGCCGAGATCGTCATCGAGGGCAGGCTGCTGGCCGACGAACGCGAGGAGGAAGGGCCGTTCGGCGAATTCCCGCAGTACTACGGCGAGCGCGCGCGTCGCCATGTGATCGAGGTCGATGCGATCACCCATCGCCGCGATGCGGTGTTCCACACCATCGTCGGCGGCGGCCTGGAGCACCTGCTGCTGGGCGCGATCCCGCGTGAGGCCACCATCCTCAATGAGCTGCAGCGCAGCTTCCCCGGCGTGCGCGATGTGCACCTGGCCCTGGGCGGGGTCGGCCGCTATCACCTGTACGTGAAGCTGGACAAGCGCCAGAACGGCGAGGGCAAGAACGTCATCCTCGGCGCGTTCGCCGCGCACTACGACATCAAGCATGTGGTGGTGGTCGACACCGACGTGGACATCCATGACCCGCAGGAAGTCGAGTGGGCGGTGGCCACGCGCTTCCAGGCCGATCGCGATCTGGTGGTGATCGGCAACAGCCAGGGCTCCAAGCTCGATCCGTCCACCGACGATGGCGTGGGCGCCAAGATGGGACTGGACGCCACCATCCCGGTCGATGCCCCGGAGATGAAGTACAAGCGCATCCGCATTCCCGGCGAGGACACGCTGGATCTGGAATCCGTCATCACCAATCGCCACGACTGGCGCGGCGCATCCGACCGCGTCGCCTGAACACCTTCGGGAGGGGGAGCATCATGGGCAAGTGCAAGATCGCCGTATGCGTCACGATGGCGCTGGCGGCAGGCATTCCCTGCGCGCGGGCGCAGATGGCCAGCCAGGACGCCGGCTATCCGCTGGCCGCGCAGGGCTGGGGCGGCAAGACCGGCCCCGACACCTGGATGTCGCGCTATGTGGAGGACTGGACCGCGCTGCGCGATCCGGCCAAGCGCACCGGCGTGTTCGACGGACTCAAGTACATCCCGTTCAACGACAGCGGCGACACCTATCTCAGCGTGAGCATGGAGCAGCGCTTCCGCGGCGACTATTACAGCGCCATCGGCCTGCGCGAGGGCGCGGCCTCGCAGTCGCCGTGGCTGTATCGTGCCTTCCTCGGTGCGGACCTGCATGTGGGCGAGCACGTCCGCGCGTTCACCGAGCTGGCGCATGGCGGTTACGACGGCCGCAACGTCACCAGCTTCCCGGCTTCGCAGCGCGACGACGCGTTCCTGCAGCAGGCCTTCGTCGATCTGACCGGCAAGTGGGGTGATGCCGAGGTCGGCGTACGCGTGGGGCGACAGGATTTCCAGGACGGCCCGCAGTGGCTGGTGACCACGCGCGAGAACTCCAACACCCGCGTCACCTTCGATGGCGTGCGTGCGTGGGCGATCGGTGCGGACCGTCGGCTGGACGTGTTCGACTACCGCTATGTCGATCAGCGGGGCGGCTATTTCGACGACGGCACGCTGTCGAGCAAGCGCTTCAGCGGTGCGCTGGCCGGCTTCCGGCTGGCGGGCACCGGCCCCTACCTGGAGCCTTTCTGGTTCCATGCCCGCGACGACAACAAGGCCTGGGGCGGCAAGGTCGAAAGGGAAACGCGCGACTACTTCGGCATGCACTTCTACGGCACGCACGGCGCGCTGACGTTCGACACCGCCGCGATGTACCAGACCGGCGACTTCGGCGAGCGCGACCTGCGCGCCTACTCGGCGTACTCGACCTTCAACTGGAAGCTCTCCGGCATCGGCTGGGCGCCACAGGTCGGCTTCCACGCCGACCTGAGCTCCGGCGGCGGCGCCTATGGCAGCGGCACGCTGCGCAACAGCTCGATCCTCTTCGGCAGCGGGCCGTACCACAGCTGGGCGACCTGGTTCGGCAGCACCAACTACATCGCCTTCGCGCCGATGTTCCAGTTCGCGCCGAGCAGGACCACCAGCGTGCAGCTGCAGTATCAGCGGATGTGGCGCCAGAGCACCGATGACGCCATCTACAGCGGCGCCGGCACCGCCTATGCCGGCACGCAGCGGACCGACGGCAGGCGCATCGGCGACCTGCTGCGGCTCAACGCCACCTGGAAGGTCAGTCGGTATGTGGCGTTCACTGCGCGCGCCGAGCGCTTCCTGGCCGCGGCGGCGATGGAGGATGCCGGCTACGGCGACGCCACGTTCTTCGGCGGGTTCATGACGTTCCGCTTCTGAGGGATGCCTTGGGCCTGCTGAGACCCGCCCGGTCGAGGAGGCCTCTTCCGGTTGCTGTACCGCAGCGCACGGACGAAAGTGCAATAGGCAGCGCGAGGGGGCGGTCCGCTAGAATTTCAGTCCTCTTTCCCGGCGGATATCGCGATGGTCCCGACGTCTTCAGCGCGCCCGATGCGCGGCAAGGTGTATGAGAGCGCGCAGGCGGCGCTCGATGGCGTGGTGGCGGACGGCCAGACCCTGGCGGTCGGCGGCTTCGGCCTGTGCGGCATCCCCGAGGCGCTGATCGCCGCGCTGCGCGACACCGGCGTGCGCAACCTCACCGTGATCTCCAACAACGCCGGCGTCGACGGCTTCGGCCTGGGCCAGCTGCTGGCAACGCGCCAGATCCGCAAGATGATTTCGTCCTACGTGGGCGAGAACAAGGAGTTTGAGCGGCAGTTCCTGTCCGGCGAGCTGGAGCTGGAGTTCAACCCGCAGGGCACGCTGGCCGAGCGCCTGCGCGCCGGCGGCGCGGGCATCCCGGCCTTCTTCACCGCCACAGGCTACGGCACGGTGATCGCGCAGGGCAAGGAGACGCGCGAGTTCGACGGCAAGCACTACGTGCTGGAGACCGCGCTGCGTGCCGATGTGGCCCTGATCAAGGCGTGGAAGGCGGACACCGCCGGCAACCTGCTGTTCCGCAAGACCGCGCGCAACTTCAACCCGGCCTGCGCCATGGCCGGGCAGGTGTGCGTGGCCGAGGTCGAGGAGATCGTCGAGGTCGGCAGCTTCGATCCCGACCAGGTGCATCTGCCGGGCATCTATGTCGATCGCCTGGTCCTCAACGCGCATCCGGAGAAGCGCATCGAACAACGCACCGTGCGTGCCGCAGGAGACAAGTGATGGCCTGGACCCGCGAACAGATGGCCGCGCGCGCCGCGCAGGAGCTGGCCGACGGCATGTACGTCAACCTCGGCATCGGCCTGCCGACGCTGGTGGCCAACTACATTCCCGAGGGCGTGGACGTGTGGCTGCAGTCGGAGAACGGCCTGCTGGGCATCGGCCCGTTCCCGAGCGAGGACGAGGTGGACGCCGATCTGATCAACGCCGGCAAGCAGACCGTGACCGCGCGGCCTGGCGCCAGCTTCTTCGGCAGCCACGACTCGTTCGCGATGATCCGCGGCGGCCATATCGATCTTGCGATCCTGGGCGCGATGCAGGTCAGCGAGCGGGGCGACCTGGCCAACTGGATGGTGCCCGGCAAGATGGTCAAGGGCATGGGCGGGGCGATGGACCTGGTCGCCGGCGTCAAGCGCGTGGTGGTGCTCATGGAGCACGTGGCCAAGGACGGCAGCCACAAGCTGCTGCCCGACTGCGATCTGCCCCTGACCGGCGTGGCCGTGGTCGACCGCATCATCACCGACCTGGGCGTGTTCGACGTCACCGCCGAGGGCCTGAGGCTGGTGGAGCTGGCCGAAGGGGTGAGCCGCGAGGAGGTCGAACGTAAGACCGGGGTGAAAGTGTCCTGATCAGCGTGGTGCGAGCTGCGCCTGCACCGTGATCGCGCCGCGACCGGTGTAGGCGTCCTCGACCTGTAGCGCCTCCAGCCATGCGCCGGCGCGCCACTGCCCTGCGCCAAGGCATGCCAGGGGCGCCTGTACCAGCGCCGGATCGAACGTAAGCTCGAACAAAAACGGGCCGGCCACCTCTGCCAGGTCGCGTACAAACGCCATCGCGCCCGAATGGACCTGCTCGAGTAGCGCGAGATCCTGGTCGCGCAATTCGTGCGCGGCGTGCTCGCTTTTCAGTCCTTCCGCATCGCGTCTGAACCTGAGGAACTGGCCTTGCGGGGCGGTAAGCAGCGTTTCCAGCAGCAAGTCGTGGCGTGACACAGGCGAGGGCGCTGCGGCCGGTGCGCGAGCGTCCTCGTAACGCGCCCAAGCGCGCTGGGCCGTCGCGTCCAATTCGTCGATGCGCGCGTTGACGGCGAAGTAAGCCGCGTCGATCGGCCTACCCGTCACGCGCCCGAGAAGCTTCTGGATGGTGCCGGAGTAACCGATGTCGGCCAGCAGCAGCGGACCCTCCGCGGTCACCGTGTGCCAGTAAGCCAGGTAATCCTTGCGTTCGATCTCGGCGATAGCCAGCAGCGCCGCCATGGCCGGGGCCAATCGGGCCGCCAGCGTCGCGCGCATGTCAGGCAGATAGACCGGGGCTTGAAGGGCGTGTTGCCCGAGCACGGCCTGCACGGCGGAGACGGCCTCCTTCCCCAGGCGCGATTGCAGCAGCTGTTCCAAGGTGCCGTTGAAGGTATTGCCGAGCAACGCATCAAGATCGGCGGGTTCGCGAAGACTGGGCGTCCCGACGCCGCGCCTGGATGCCAGCAGGTAATGCGTGGCGACGGGATCGGCCAGGCGGGCGGCCTGTTGCGCGGCACCGAAGGCGCGTTCCAGCAGATGGCCTTCGCGTGCCAGGAACAGAATCTGCGCTGTGCCGGTCTCGCGCGCGATTCGTCCAAGCCAGGCGCTGTAATCGACCAGGAGCGGTCCTAGTACCAAGTAGCCGAGCGTGTAGGGGTCGGGCAGGGCAAGCGCGTCGCCGAAACGGTGCGGCTCACGGTCGGCCAGGTCGGCCAGGGAGCGCGTGAGCAGGCCCAGCAGAAGCTGGTCCGGCCAAGACGTTTCGGTGCCCAGCGAGGGACGCAACGAGCGTAGAGCGGGCACCACATCCAGCAGCGCATCAGCGCGCAGGACATGGACCGGGGTGAGATAGCCTCGATCCTGTGGCAGCTGCACATCGGAGCGCTCGTTGTCGCCCACGTGCAGCCACTGTGTTGCCGGCGTTGATTCCAACGCGGGCAACGCGTCCCAGGCGCTGCCGTCGTCCTTGCGCTGCTGGGTTTGGCAGGACACGTAGCAGTGGTCCGTCAGCCGCCAGACCGCATCGGGCAGCGCGCGCTGCAATTGCGCCGCAGTCAGATACATATCGGAGACCGCAATGATCCGGCCCACGCTTCGACGCAGGTTGCTGATCGACCGAAGTACTTCGTCGCGTGGCCGCAAGAGTCTGGCCTCGCACTCCAGCTCCATGTCCATGAGCGCGGCGGCGGTCTGTGCGCTTGGACCGGCTGGCAGGGCCGACATCGCGGCGTAGATCTGTGCCAGATCGACATCGCCTCCGTTATGTGCCCGTGCTCGCTGTTCGGCCTGCTGTCGAAGCGCGGCGAAGTCCGAGATGCCATGTGCGTTGCGTATCAGTTCGCCTAGGTAAGCGCGCGCGCCGCTGGGGTAGAGGAATGGCCGTGTGGCCAGCGTGTCGAACAGATCGACCGACACGAGCCGTGCCTGCAGCGCCGCGACCGTGATCCGCGTCTGCATGGGTTCCTGAAAATAGCTGCGCCAGTTGCGCGCACCTTCGTCGCTCAGCGTCTGTGTGCCATCGCCGGGCAGGATTCCGGCGATGAAGCCGGCGCTGCGCGCGGTCAGCACCAGCAGCCGTTCGATCGCGTGCTGGGTCGTACCGTCGGTCTGGCCCTGTTCCTCGGGAAAGTCGGAGAGCGCAAGCTCAAGATCGAGGAGGGGGCGCAGCGCGTCCACGCGTGCCCAGAACATCGACCCGGCCGGAAAGTCGAAATAGCGCTGGGGCTCGATGCTGATACCCATGGAAGCGGCCAGCGACTGGCCGGCCTGCACATTCCCCAACCAGGTGTGCGCCCACAGCGGCACGCCGGGATAGCTTTCTGGATAGACGATGCCCAATTTGGGCTCGGCCAGAAACATGCCGAGCACCCAGGCGATGCGTGCGCGGTCGCCCAGCAGTCGGTCGAGCAGATAGGTGCGCCAGTTCGATTGCTCGCTGCCGGTATACAGCGACTTTTTCGTGTGCACATGCGCCACGACGTCGAACGTGGCGATCTGCTGGCCGAAATGCACGAAGAACGGCGCGATGTCGCGCCCCCGGTTGGGAACTTGTTGGACGTGCAGGGCTTCAAGATTTGCGAGAGCGGAGAAGCTGATCCGGCATCGCGCTGCGGTTTGCTCATCGACGACTGACACCATCAAGGTGTAGCGGATCGGCATCTGTTGCAGGTAGCTCGCCAGCTCGTCGATGAGGTCTGCGTAATAGACATGGGCCATGATGCCCACGCGCAGATCGCTTCCCTCCAGCGGCAGGGCCTCGGGGAACCGGAATCCCGCCGGCGGCGCTGTGTGCTGCAGGGTCTGCCCGGCGCTTCTGAAGCGCCGCATCAGTCCGCGGAGGCCGAGCGCGCGCGCCAGTTGCCAGGCGCGCTGGAGAACCGTGAGCAGCCCCTTCCAGCCGCCGCCATGGCGCGCGACGAGGCCGCGCACCGTGCGCTGTGCGCTGGTCAGATGTCGCAGCATGGCCACAGGGCGCGGAGCGTGCGGCTGGCGCGGGGACAGGGGTGCAGAATAAGCGTCACAAGCACGGCAAAGTGGATTGAGTAGACAGATGCATTCTAGGAGCTTGGGCCGCCGAAACGTTCGTGGTGAACGCCTCGCTCAGCGCGACCGGTTCGATGACGAAGCATTGGCAGGCCGCGTCAGCCTGCAGACCGACTGGCTGTCCGCGCACGCGGCCCACGTGTTGTGCGAGACCTTGTCTGTCCAGACGCCCTGGTCCGTCCACCGCATCCGCCTGTTCGGGCGCTGGGTGGATTCGCCGCGGCTGAGCTGCTGGATCGGCGATCCGCAGGCGGTGTATCGGTATTCGGGGCAGACCTTCGCGCCGCATCCGTGGACGCAGGCGCTGGCGGCGCTGCGCGATCGCCTGCGCGAGGAGCTGGGGGTGCCGTTCAACAGTGTGCTGGCCAACCTGTACCGCGACGGGCGCGACGCGATGGGCTGGCACAGCGATGACGAGCCGGAGCTGGGGGCCGAGCCGGTGATCGCCTCGCTCAGCCTCGGCGCGGCGCGGCGCTTCGTGCTGCGCCGGCGCGACGACCACGCGGTCAAGCAGACGCTGGTGCTCGCGCCGGGCAGCCTGCTGGTGATGCGTGGGGCCTGCCAGCGCGACTGGCAGCATGCGCTGCCGCGCACCGCCAAGCCGGTGGGGCCGCGCCTCAACCTCACCTTCCGCCACATCCGGCCGCTACGGCGCTGAAAGCTAGGCCGGACGCGGCAGCCGCGTTCAGCAGATCTACGGGGAGGCGCGTGGCGGCGTGGCGGGCTGCGCGGCGGCGGTGGTCAGCGTCCAGCCGACGATCTGACCGGTCAGCTGCACCAGCGCCTGGTCGAAGGCCGGCACCACCTGGGCGATGTCCGTGCCGGCGGCCGGCTGGGCGGCGCTGAAGGTGCGCGAGGCGAGCACGCTCTGGTCGAGGTTGCGCACCAGCTTGGCATTGACCACCAGCGTGGCCGCCGGCGTGGCGCCGCCGGCGTAGTCCGATTCGAAGCGGCGCACGTCCAGCAGCAGCTTGTAGGTGCCGTGGATGCCGGATTCGGCGCTGCCGACGCCGCCAGTCTTGCCGCTGTCCTCGAACGTGCGCAGCACCGCATCCTCCAGCATGCTGGTGGCGCTCTGCGCCCAGGACACGCCCTTGTAGACCTGCAGCTCGTCGGGGCTCGGGCGCACGGCGATGCGCGCGCTGTCGAGCAGGCGCGGCGCGGTCGGCTTGGTCACCACGATCGAGGCCGCCACCTGCGGCCAGGCTGGGTCGGGCGTCACCTGCACGGGCGGTGCGTAGATGGTGGTCGGCGTGCGCGCGCCGCCGCCCAGCAGGGACGAGCAGCCCGCCAGG
The DNA here is from genome assembly GCF_030322905.1 of Pseudoxanthomonas winnipegensis. Lineage (NCBI taxonomy): Bacteria > Pseudomonadati > Pseudomonadota > Gammaproteobacteria > Lysobacterales > Lysobacteraceae > Pseudoxanthomonas > Pseudoxanthomonas winnipegensis. Next base: position 709,328 of record NZ_CP095475.1, read on the forward strand.
GCCAGGGTCGAGGCCAGCGTCAAAAACAGCAGCGGCGCCTTCATTTGGGTTCGAACTCCTTGGGTGCGTCGCGGCCAAGCAGGTAGCGCGCGGGGTTGCCTTCCAGCCGGTCGCTGACCTGGCGCAGGTCGCGGATCAGGCCGCGCAGTTCGCCCAGCGTGGGCCCGAGCTGGCCCAGGCCGTCGTTGGCGAAGCTGTTGATGGCCTGGCGGTTCTCGCCCAGGATCGCATCGGCGTTGCCGGCGGCCGAATCGAGCTTGGCCAGGGCGGCGTCCAGCTTGGCCAGCGTGGCCGGCAGCTGCTGCACGACGTGGCGGTCCAGGTCGCTGAGGGTGCCGTTGGCGGTGGTCAGGGTGCGGTCCAGGTTCTGCGCCGCGTCGCGCGCGGACACCAGCAGCGCCTGCACGCCGGCCTCGCGGTTGGCGATGTCGCCGCTGATCGACTGCAGGTTCTGCAGCGTGGAGGAGATGGCCGCCACGTTCTTGTCGCTGAGCACCTGATCGAGTTTCTCGACGATGCGGTTGGCCGTGTCGGTGATGTTCTGCAGCGCCGAGGGGCTGGTGCGGATCACCGGCACGTCGCGCTTGTCCACCTCGGTCAGCGCGCGCGACTGCGGCGAGCCGCCACTGAGCTGGATGATCGATGGGCCGGTCAGGCTGGTGATGGCCAACTTGGCGGTGGTGTCGGTCTTGACCGGGGTGCTCGAATCCAGGCGCAGCTGGGCGATGACCTGGCTGGGGTCGTTGGGCGCCAGCGACAGCTTGGTGATCGAACCGACCGCGATGCCGTTGTACTGCACCGGGCTGCCCACGCTCAGGCCGGTGACGGCCTCGCGGAACACCACCTGGTAGGCCTGGAAGCTGCGCTCGGACGAATACTTGGCCGCCCACAGCCCGAACAGCAGCAGGCCGATGCCGACGATGATGGTGAAGGCGCCGATCAGGACGTAATTGGCCTTGGTCTCCAAATCCGGTGCTCCGCTAGTCGTTAACGCGCATCGCGCGCGGCCCGGGCCCGTGGCCCGTGGAAGTATTCCTGCACCCACGGGTGATCGAACTGCTCGACCTCGGACAGCGGCGCGTTGACCACCACCTGCTTGTCCGCCAGCACCGCCACGCGGTCGCAGATAGCGTACAGGGTGTCCAGGTCGTGGGTGATGATGAACACGGTCAGGCCCAGCGCTTCCTGCAGGGTCTTGATCAGCGTGTCGAACGCGGCCGCACCGATCGGGTCCAGCCCGGCGGTGGGCTCGTCCAGAAACAGCAGCGGCGGGTCCAGCGCCAACGCGCGGGCGATGCCGGCGCGCTTGCGCATGCCGCCGGACAGCTGCGAGGGCAGCTTGTTGACCGTGTCGGCCGGCAGGCCGGCCAGCTTCACCTTCAGCAGGGCCAGTTCGTAGCGGAAGGTCTCGGGCAGCTCGGGGTGGTGCTCCTTCAGCGGCACCTGCACGTTCTCGCCCACGGTCAGCGAGGAGAACAGCGCGCCGTCCTGGAACAGCACCCCCGTATTGCGCTCGATGCGCTGGCGCGCGGCGCGGCCGCCGTGGCGCGCGTCTTCGCCCAGCACCTCGATCTGGCCGGCCTCGGGGATCTGCAGCCCCAGGATGCTGCGCATCAGCACCGACTTGCCGGTGCCCGAGCCGCCGACGATGCCGATGATCTCGCCGCGCCGCACGGTCAGGTCCAGCCCGTCGTGCACGGTCTGCGCGCCGAAGCGGTTGACCAGCCCGCGCACGCGGATCACCGCGTCGGTCTGGTCCTGTCCGTCCTGCTGTGCATCGTCAGGCGCGGGCGTGGCGGCGAGCGCGTTCACCAGCCCACCTGCATGAACCACAGCGCGGCGAAGGCGTCGATCACGATCACCAGCGAAATCGTCTGCACCACGCTGGAGGTGGTGCGCTCGCCCACCGACTGCGCCGTGCCCTGCACCTGCAGGCCTTCCAGGCAGCCGATCAGGCCGATCACCATGGCGAACACCGGCACCTTCACCAGGCCGACCAGCATGTGCCGCAGTTCGATCGTGTCGTGCAGGCGTGCCAGATACATCTGCGGCGGGATGTTGAGATCGAAGGCGCCGACCGTCACGCCGCCGGCCAGGCCAGCCATCATCGCCACGAAGGTCAGCAGCGGCAGGGTGAACAGCAGCGCGAGCAGGCGCGGGATCACCAGCAGGTCGATCGGGTCCAGGCCCAGCGTGCGGATCGCATCGACCTCCTCGCGGCTCTTCATCGCGCCGATCTGGGCGGTGAACGAGCTGGCGGTGCGGCCGGCCACCACGATGGCGGTCATCAGCGGCGCCAGCTCGCGCAGGGTGGCGATCGAGACCAGCTCGACCACATAGATCTGCGCGCCGAAGTCGCGCAGGATCGTCGAGCCCAGGAAGGCGATCACCGCGCCGACCAGATAGGACAGCAGCGCCACCAGCGGCACCGCGTCCAGGCCGACCTGCTCCATGTGGTGCACGGTGGAGGTCAGGCGCAGGCGGTGCGGCTCGTGCACGATGCGCATCAGCTTGACCAGGTTCTCGCCGGTGAAGCTGACCAAGGCCATGATCGCCCGGCCGTTCTGCTGGACCTGGTAGCCCAGGCGCGCCAGCGCGGCCAGGAAGCCGTAGTCGCGCTTCTTGCGGGGCCGGTCGTCGACCACGTCCTCGATGCTGGACACCAGCGCCTGGTGATCCTGGCGGAACAGCAGGTTCTCCAGCGGCAGCTTGTTGCGGCTGGCGTAGCGCAGCAGCGCCAGCACGCCGGCCGAATCCAGCCGCGACACCCCGGTGGCGTCCAGCGTCTGCGCGTCCTCGGGGATGGCGGTGAGCTGGCGGCCCACATCCAGGGCGCAGGCCAGCGTCCAGTTGCCCAGCAACCGGGCCCGCGTGGGCTCGGCCGGGTCGATGCGGACCTCGGGCTGTGTCGGGGCGGGCGTGGTCATGGCGGTCTGGCCGCGAGCATACAGGCTATGCCGGTGAAGGTCAGGGTCACGCCCACCAGGGCCCGGCGGCCCAGCGGTTCGCGCAGCCACAGCGCGCCCAGGATGACCAGAAAGACAGAGGCCGACTCGTTGAGGATCGCCGCCACCGCCGCCGGCGCGTACTTGTAGCCGCCCAGCCACAGCACCATCGACAGACCCTGTCCGCACAGCGCGGCCAGCACCAGCCGGCCCCACGGCACCGGTCCGGGGTCGAAGCGGAAATGCGCGCGCGTGCGCGGCCACGCCGCCAGCGCCAGCAGGCCGGCCACCGCGCCGAGCAGGCGCAGCAGGGTGATCCACAGCAGCGCATGCGCCTCCAGCACGCGCTTGAGCATCACGATCGACACCGCCATCAGCGCGATCGAGGTCGCGCCGATCAGCACCCCGCGCAGCGCATGCGCTGGCCGGGCCTGCCAGATGCCCGTGGGCCGCGCGATCAGCAGCACGCCGCCGGCCACCAGCGCGAAACCCAGCCACTGCCACGGGCCCAGCCGCTCGCCCAGGAAGGCATAGCCCATCAGCAGCACCAGCGGGCTGTAGAGGTTGCCGACCACGCCCATGCGTCCCGCGCCGAGCTCGTTGAGCGCGCGGAAGTACAGCGTGTCGGCCACGGCGATGCCCATGATCCCGCTGACCAGCGTCAGCAGCAGCGCGCCGGCGCTCAGGCTGGGCAGCTGGCCATGGGTGGAGACCAGCGCCAGCGGGGTCAGCGCCAGCAGCACCAGGCCGTTCTTGAACAGGTTCAGCGTCGGCGGCGGCAGGGTGCGGCCCAGCTGGCGGGCCAGGATCACCCCGAACGCCCAGGTCGCCGCGCTGCCCAGCGCCATGGCTTCGCCCAGGCCGATGTTCATGGGGAGCAGGGGAGCGGCATGGGCACGCGGTCGTGAAAAGAGCAGCCCATCAGTGTAGGAGAACGCGCGCCCCCGCCTACACTAGGCGTCAACTCCCGAAGCCGTGTCGATGTCCCGTCCCCCCGCGCCCGCCACCTACGCCCAGCGCATCGCCTTTGTCTGCGAGATCGCCGCGCGGCTGCATCGCTACGGCACCACCGCCCAGCGCCTGGAGGGCAGCATCCTGGCCCTGTCGGCGCAGCTGGGGCTGGACTGCGAGCCCTGGTCCAACCCGACCGGCATGATCCTGAGCTTCAGCGATCCCAAGCGCGCGCTGGGGGCCAGCGACACGACCCGCGTGATCCGCCTGGCCCCGGGCGAGAACGATCTCTACAAGCTCAGCGAAGCCGACCGCATCGCCGACGCGGTGGCCGGCGGGCAGATGAGCCTGGCCGAGGGCCATGCCGCGCTGCGCGCGCTGGACCAGCTGCCCACGCGCGGTTTCCGCCTGATGCAGATCCTGGCCTACGGGCTGGCCGCCGGCGGCGTGGCCGGGCTGTGGCGGCTGCCGTGGCTGGACATCGCCACCGCCACGCTGATCGGCCTGCTGATCGGCGTGCTCTCGCAGCTGACCGACCGTCGCCCGCAGCTGCGCGAGGCCAGCGATGCCATCGCCTCGCTGGTGGCCGGCCTGGTGGCCATCCTGATCTCCAATCTGGTCGGCCCGCTCAACCTCAACTCGGTGATCATCACCGCGCTGGTCGTGCTGCTGCCCGGCATGAGCCTGACCAACGCCTTCAACGAGCTCACCAGCCAGCACTGGGTGTCGGGCACGGCGCGCTTCGCCGGCGCGGTCACCACGGTGATCAAGCTGGCCGTGGGCAGCATCATCGCCGTCACCCTGGCCCAGCTGCTTGGCCTGTACCCGGAGGTGCGCGCGCTGCGGCCGCAGCCGGACTGGGTGGAATGGGGCGCGCTGGTGATCAGCGCCTTCGCCTTCGCGGTGCTGTTCAAGGCGCATCGGCGCGATTACCCCTGGGCGATGGGGGCGGCGATCTGCGGATATCTGATTTCGCGTTACGCCGGCAAGGCCTGGGGCAGCGAGGTCGGCCTGTTCCTGTCGGCGCTGGTGATGACGGCGCTGGGCAATGCATTCGCGCGTTATTACAACCGGCCCGGTGCGCTGATCCGGCTGCCCGGCATCATCATGCTGGTGCCGGGCAGCGCCAGCCTGCGCGTGCTGATGAATCTGGCCAGCGGGGCCAATAGTCCGGATTCGACCCTGCTGGTGGTGCTGCAGATCCTGATGGCGCTGGTGGCCGGCCTGCTGTTCGGCAACCTGCTGATCTCGGCGCGCAAGGCGCTCTAGCACTTCGATTTGATTGCGCGTGAAAACAAAAACGCCGGCAATGCCGGCGTTTTTGTTTGTGCGAGGAGAGCCGGATTATTTCTTGCCGGACTTGATCAGGAAATCCTCGACCTTCTTGCCGCTGGCGACCAGCGCGGCCAGCCAGCGCGGCTGCTTGCCGCGACCGGTCCAGGTTTCCTTGCTGTTGGCCGGGTTCCGGTACTTCGGCGCGACCTTGCCCAGCTTGCGGCCGGCGGTCGGGGATTTCTTGGCGGCCTTGCCGCGGGTCGGCGCGGCGCTGCCGCCGCCGAACAGTTCCTCGATGGTGTAACCCTCGGCCTTGGCGAACTTCAGAATGCGGGCACGGACCTTGGTGATGGGCGTGCGCTTGGAGATCACGGTCTGGCGTTTCTGGGCCTGGGTAATCAGCGAGGCCAGTTCTTTGGCCGACAGGCCGGACAGATCAATCGACATCGAATAACTCCGGAAAGGGAAGGGATAACCATGCCCATCCTTGGCGAAAGCGGACCGATCCTAATCCAATCGGGTTATCGATGACAAATGTTTTTTATTATTCGCCAATATGACAAAGCCGGCATGCGCCGGCTTTGTCGATTCCAAGGCGGGAGATTCCCGCGCCGATCAGCCCGCGCGCAGGCGCTCGAACAGGGCGGCCTTGTCCAGGTTCTCGGCCGCCTCGGCGCGGCGCGCGCGGTACTCGAAGGTGCCGGCGGCCACGCCGCGTTCGGACACCACCACCCGATGCGGAATGCCGATCAGCTCGATGTCGGCGAACATCGCGCCCGGGCGCAGGCCGCGGTCGTCGAGCACCGCATCCAGGCCGGCCGCCTGCAGCTCGCCCAGCAGCGATTGCGCCGCCTCGCTCACCGCCGCATCGCCCTTCGGGTTGATCATGCACACGGCCACCTGCCACGGCGCCATCGCGCTCGGCCAGATGATGCCGTTGGCGTCGTGGTTCTGCTCGATCGCCGCGGCCACGATGCGCGAGACGCCGATGCCGTAGCAGCCCATCGACATCACCGCGGCCTTGCCGGTCTCGTCCAGCACGGTGGCGCCCAGGGCCTGGGCGTACTGCTTGCCGAGCTGGAAGATGTGGCCGACCTCGATGCCGCGCGCGAGCTTGATCTGCCCGCCGTCGGCGGCCAGGTCGCCTTCGACCACGTTGCGGATGTCGGCCACCGCGTCGGGCTCGGGCAGGTCGCGGCCCCAGTTGACCCCGGCGATGTGGAAGCCGGCCTCGTTGGCGCCGACGACGAAGTCGGCCAGCGCCGCGACCTCGCGGTCGGCGATCACGCGGATGGCCTTGGCCGGCTTTACGGGTCCGAGGAAGCCGGGCTGGCTGCCGAGGTGCTCCAGGATCTCGGCCTCGGTGGCCATGCGGTAGCCGGCCATGCCGGCGACCTTGCCCAGCTTGATCTCGTTGACCTCGTGGTCGCCGCGCACCAGCGCCAGCACGAAGCCGTCCTCGCTCATGGTGGCGATCGACTTGACCGTGCGCTGCAGCGCGATGCCCAGCAGCGCGGCCACGTCTTCGCAGGTCTTCTGCGTGGGCGTCTCGACGCGGCGCAGGGCTTCGCCGGGCGCCGGGCGCGGCGCGGGCTCGGCCGCGATGGCGGCCTCGACGTTGGCCGCGTAATCCGAGGCGGTGGAGAAGGCCAGCGCGTCCTCGCCCGAGCCGGCCAGCACGTGGAATTCCTGCGAGGCATCGCCGCCGATGGCGCCGGAGTCGGCCAGCACCGCGCGGAACTCCAGCCCCAGCCGGGTGAAGATGCGCGTATAGGCCGCATGCATGTTGCGGTACTCGCGCACCAGATCATCGGCGTGCAGATGGAAGGAGTACGCATCCTTCATCAGGAACTCGCGCGAGCGCATCACGCCGAAGCGCGGCCGGATCTCGTCGCGGAACTTGGTCTGGATCTGGTAGAAGTTCACCGGCAGCTGCTTGTAGCTGGACAGCTCGTTGCGCGCGAAGTCGGTGATCACTTCCTCGGCGGTGGGCGCGTAGCAGAACTCCTGCTCCTTGCGATCCTTGATCTTCAGCAGCTGCGGGCCGAACTTGGCCCAGCGCCCGGACTCCTCCCACAGCTCGCGCGGCTGGATGGTCGGCATCAGCAGCTCGATCGCGCCGGCGCGGTTCATTTCCTCGCGCACGATCGCCTCGACCTTGCGCAGCACGCGCAGGCCCAGCGGCGACCAGGTGTACAGGCCCGAGGCCAGCTTGCGGATCATGCCGGCGCGCAGCATCAGCTGGTGGCTGACCAGCTCGGCGTCGTTGGGGGTTTCCTTGGTGGTGCGGAGGTGGAACTGCGACAGGCGCATCGTGGAGGTATCGCTGGCGGAAAGCCGCCATTTTGCCAGCTGCGCGCCACGCGCGCCGGTCGGCTGGGCGCGACCGGCCCGGGGATGGAGGACAGGCCCTAGCGGGCGCTGTCGCGGTCCAGCGGGATGCGCTCGTAGGCGGTGCCGGCCGGGGGCGGGCGGTCGGTGATGTGCAGCACGCCGTCGGCGTCGTGCCAGCGGTACAGCGAAGGCCGCGGCTGGCCCTGCGCCTGCGCGGCCTGGGTGACGTGACGCGCCGGGTGGCCGAACCACCAGGCCAGGCCGCCGCCGAGCAGCAGCAGCGCCAGGACCGCCCAGACGACCCGCATCGTCGCTCAGGCGCCCGGCGGCCGGGTGCTGCCCTCGGCCTTGGCGGCGCTCGGCGTGCAGTAGGCCTTGACCGCCGCTTCGGCCAGCTCGCGCTGGCTGGCGCGCTCGCTGTCGGTCAGCAGCGCGCCCGGCTTGCCGTCGGCGCCGGCCTGGCGCACCGGGGCGTTGTTGGACAGGATGCGCTGGTTCAGGCGCGCGGTCGTGCACTGCGCGTTTTCGGCCGGGGCCTCCTTGGCGCCGGCCGTGGCCTCGCCGCGCGCCATCGCGTCGGCCGGGTTGATCTGCCGGCCCTGCAGATTGCTCTTGGGCGGCGGCACGTCGGAGTAGTGGGTCACGCCCTGGGCGTCCTTCCACTGGTACATGCTCTGGGCGTTGGCCAGCGGCGCCGCCAGCAGGGCCGACAGGATCAGGCAGGTGGACAGGCGCATGGCAGGCTCCGGGATGGCACAGCGGGCGGAATGGCGGCGATTGCAGCACCCCGGGCCCGCACTGGCAAGCGCCGGCATGACGGCGTGAGGGCCGCCGGCAACGCTAAACTGTGGGAATGGACCCGCTTCCCCAGCCCACCCGTGCGCGCGGCATGTATCTGCTGCCGAACCTGTTCACCACCGCCGGGCTGTTTTCCGGCTTCTACGCGATCATCGCCGCGTCCAATGGCGAATTCGTGTCCGCCGCGATCGCGGTCTTCGTCGCCGCGCTGATGGACGGCGTGGACGGCCGCGTGGCCCGCCTGACCGGCACCAGCAGCGAGTTCGGCGTGCAGTACGACTCGCTGGCCGATCTGGTCAGCTTCGGCATGGCCCCGGCCCTGGTGATGTACCACTGGTCGCTGTCGGCGCTGAAGCTGGACGGGGAGATCATCGGCCGGGTCGGCTGGGCGGTGGCCTTCCTCTACGCGGCCTGCGCGGCGCTGCGCCTGGCGCGGTTCAACACCCAGGTCGGCACGGTGGACAAGCGCTGGTTCGTCGGCCTGGCCAGCCCGGCGGCGGCTGGGCTGATGATGTCCTTCGTCTGGGCCTTCGCCGACGGCAAGCTGGAATGGACCGGCGAGCAGCTGCGCTATGTCGCGCTGGGCGTAACCATCGTGGCGGCGCTGCTGATGGTCAGCCGCATCCGCTTCTGGAGCTTCAAGGGCAGCGGCAAGGGCGGCGCCAAGGCCGACCGCATCCCTTTCCTGCTGGTGGTGCTGGTGCCGGTGGTGATCGCGGTGCTGGTGATCGACCTGCCGCGCACGCTGTGCGTGATCGGCGTGCTGTACGCGCTGTCCGGCCCGGTGATGTGGGCCCTGCAGCGCCGGGGGCGCCGGGAGCCGGCGGCGTGAGCGAAGCCGGCAGCCCGCTGTGGACCGGCGAGCAGCACGCCTGGCTGCGTGCGCTCGGCCACACCGTGTGGGTGCCGGGCCAGCTGGCCGCTGCGGAAGCGCCGGCCTTGGACGCGCCGGCCGCGCCCGTGCACCGGCCGCCCGCGCCGCCGGCGCAGCCCGCGCGCGAAGCAGCCCCGCCGCCCGCGCCCTCCGCGCCGCCGCGCCGTCCGCCGCCTGCCGCAGCCACCGACAGCGCGCCGGTCGCGCCACGCCGTGCGCCGCCGCGCGGCTCGCTGCTGCCGGACCGCCTGCGGATCGAGCTGCTGCGCGCCTCCGGTCTGAACCCCAATACGCCCGAGGCCGCGGCGATCATGGCCGCCTGGCCCGACAGCGCGAGCCTGCGCGGCAACGCGGCGGCCAAGCGGGCGCTGTGGCCGCAGCTGCGCGCGCTGCGCCGCAAGCGCCTGCCGTGAGCGCGGTCCAGTCCGACGCCGGCGGTGCCGCCAGCCTGCGGCCGATGCGCGAGGCGGACCTGGACGCGGTCATGGCGATCGAGCAGCGCGCCTATCCCTTTCCGTGGACGCGCGGCATCTTCCGCGACTGTCTGCTGGCCGGCTATCCGGCCTGGCTGCTGGTCGAACACGGGCTGACGATCGGCTACGGCGTGATCAGCCTGGCCGCCGACGAGGCGCACATCCTCAATGTCTGCGTGGCGCCCGAGCGCCAGGGCCGCGGCCTGGGCCGCCAGCTGCTGCGCGCGCTGGTGCAGGGCGCGCGCGAGCGCCGTGCCGAGCGGGTGTTCCTCGAGGTGCGCCCGTCCAATCCGCATGCCATCGCGCTGTACCACAGCGAAGGCTTCAACGAGATCGGCCGCCGCCCGCGCTACTACCCGGCCAAGGACGGGCGCGAGGACGCCATCGTCATGGCGATCGAACTGATCGACGGCGAGATCGACCGTATGCCGCCGCTGTAGGGCGCTGCCTCGTGTCGTGCGGCTGATCGAAAGCAGAAATACTTCGTGGGAGCCGCCATGGCGGCGATGAGGCTCTACCGGTAAAGCCCCGTCGCCGCCATTGGACAAAAAGGCCACAAGGGCGGCCCCGCCTGTAGAGCGGAGCTTGCTCCGCTGCGTTTCGGCCGGATCGTTGGGAAGCCTCAGCGGAGCCCCCAAGAGGGGATTGCCACAAGCTCCGCTCTACAAGTCGGCTGCGACTCGATCTGAGGGGCCGTTGCTCCCACAAAATCCTTGATGCCATGCCGGCTTGCTCAAGCCAGCCGCAGCACCGCCACACCCAGGGCGATCACCCCCGCAGCGAGCGAACGCGCCCGTGGTGGCCGCTCCTTGAGCAGCAGCACCGAGATGCCCAGGCCGAACACGATCGCGCTTTCGCGCAGGGCCGCCACCAGCGCGACCGGCGCGCGGGTCATCGCCCACAGCGCCAGGCTGTAGGACAGCAGCGTGCCCACGCCGCCCGCCAGGCCGCGCGCGGCGTTGCCGCGCAGGTAGGCGAGGAAGGCCGCGCGCCGCGCCAGCAGCGCCCAGGCCAGCAGCGGCAGGGCGGTCATCGCGAACAGCCACAGCGTATAGCTCAGGGGATGGCCGGAACGGCGCGCGCCGGCGGCATCCAGCAGCGTGTAGCCGGCGATCACCGCGGCATTGAGCAGGGGCAGGGCGGCGTGGTGCAGGCGACCACTGCCCAGCGCCATCGCCAGCACGCCGGCACACACCACGACGATGCCCAGCCAGGCGAGCGGTGCCAGGTGTTCGCCCAGCCACAGCACGCCGACGACGGCCACCAGCAGCGGCGCGGCGCCGCGCATCAGCGGATAGGCCTGGCTCATGTCGGCCACGTGGTAGCAGCGCGCCACCAGGGCGAAGTACAGCGCCTGCAGCAGGGGCGAGACCGCCAGGAACGGCCAGCTCGCCGCGGCCGGCGCGGGCAGGAAGGGCAGGGTGCAGGCCGCGATCAGTGCGGCGAAGCCGGACACCAGCACCGTGGTCAGCAGCTTGTCCGGCGCGCCCTTGACGAGCGCGTTCCAGCTCGCGTGCATCAGCGCGGCGAACAGCACCAGGCAGAAGACGCTTAGTGGCATGGGCAGGCCTGAAGCGGGGATGGGAGTGAGGCTGGGTGGGAGCCGGCATGCCGGCGATGAGGCTTTACCGGGAAAGCCCCATCGCCGGCATGCCGGCTCCTACCAAGCTATCACCAGCCTCACCTCGAGCTATCAGCAGGCTCACCTCGAGCGGTCAGCAGCCTTGCATCAAGCAATCAGCAGGCCCGCATCAAGCATCTGCAGGCTCACCTCAAGCAGCTAGCAGGCTCACCTCAAGCAACTAGCAGGCCCGCTTCAAGCGATCGGCAGGCTCGCACCAAGCTCCCGCAAGGCGCCACCGCAGGATTACAGCTTGGCGCGCTGCTCCCGCAGGGCCGTCAGCTGCGCGGTCCAGTCGGCCAGGCGCACGCGCTCCTGTTCGACCACCGCCACCGGCACCTTGTCGCTGAACTTGGCCAGCTTGGCCTCGCTCTTCTCGCGCTCGCCGGCGACCCGGGCGATCTCCTTGTCCAGGCGCGCGCGCTCGGCGTCCAGGTCGACCAGGCCCTCCAGCGGCACCAGCAGGCGCAGCTCGCCCACCACCGCGGCGGCCGAGGCCGGCGCATCGCCGCCGTCCAGCCAGTCGATCGCCTCGAGCCTGAGCAGGAAGCGCAGCTGCGAGTCGAAGCGCGCCACGCGCGCACGGTCCTGCGCGTCGCCGGCCTGCAGCAGCAGGCGCACGCTCTTGCCCGGGGCGACCTGCAGTTCGCTGCGCACGCGGCGCAGGGCGCTGATGATGGCCTTGAGCCATTCCACGTCGGCCTCGGCGCCGGCGTAGCCGGTCGCGTCCAGTGCCTGCGCGGTGGGGTAGGCCTGCAGGGAGATGCTGCGGCCGGCCACGCCCACACGCGGGGCGACCTGCTGCCACAGCTCCTCGGTGACGAACGGCGCCAGGGGATGCAGCAGGCGCAGCAGCTGCTCGAGCACATAGAGCAGGGTGTGGCGGGTGCTGTCGGCGGCGGCCGCGTCGGCCGCGCCGCTCAGCGCAGGCTTGGCCAGCTCGACGAACCAGTCGCAGAACTGGTTCCAGGCGAACTCGTACAGGCACTGCGCCAGCAGGTCGAAGCGATAGCTGGCGAAGTGCTCGGCGGCCTCGCCGGACACGCGCGCCAGGCCGGCCAGGATCCACTTTTCCGCGTCGGTGACCGGCTGCGGCGCGCCGGCGAACCGCGCGCCCTCGGTGTTCATCAGCACGAAGCGCGTGGCGTTCCACAGCTTGTTGCAGAAGTTCTTGTAGCCCTCGGCGCGGCCCAGGTCGAACTTGATGTCGCGCCCGTGCGTGGCCAGCGCGGCGATGGTGAAGCGCAGCGCGTCGGCGCCGTGGGCGGCGATGCCGTCGGGGAACTCCTTGCGCGTGGCCTTCTCGATCTTCTCGGCCAGGCGCGGCTGCATCAGCCCGCTGGTGCGCTTGGCGACCAGATCCTCCAGCGCGATGCCGTCGATGATGTCCAGCGGGTCGAGCACGTTGCCCTTGGACTTGGACATCTTCTGGCCCTGCGCGTCGCGGATCAGGCCGGTCATGTAGACATCGCGGAACGGAATCTTGCCGGTGAAGCTGTCGGTGGCCATGACCATGCGCGCCACCCAGAAGAAGATGATGTCGAAGCCCGTGACCAGCACGTCCGAGGGCAGGTAGCGATCGAAGCCGCGCTGCTCCATCGCCTGCGCTTGCGGCCAGCCCAGCGTGGAGAACGGCCACAGCTGCGAGGAGAACCAGGTCTCCAGCACGTCGCTGTCCTGGGTCAGCACCACCTCGTCGGCCAGGCCGTGCTCGGCGCGCACCTGCGCCTCGTCGCGGCCCACGTAGTACTTGCCGGCCGCGTCGAACCAGGCCGGGATGCGATGGCCCCACCACAGCTGGCGGCTGATGCACCAGTCCTGGATGTTCTCCATCCAGTGGCGGTAGGTGTTGATCCAGTTCGGCGGGACGAAGCGGATCTGGCCGGATTCGACCAGATCCAGGCCGCGCTTGGCCAGCCCGTCCATCTTCACGAACCACTGGTCGGTCAGGTAGGGCTCGATCACCTGGCCGGTGCGGTCGCCGCGCGGCACCTGCAGCTTGTGCGGCTTGGTCTCCACCAGCAGGCCGAGCGCCTCCAGGTCGGCCAGCACCGCCTTGCGCGCGGCGTAGCGGTCCAGGCCCTGGTACTTGTGCGGCGCGTTCTCGTTGAGCGCGGCGGTGGGCGTGAACAGGTTGATCATCGGCAGGTCGTGGCGCACGCCGACCTGGTAGTCGTTGAAGTCGTGCGCCGGGGTCACCTTGACCACGCCGGTGCCGAAGTCGCGATCCACATAGTCGTCGCCGATCACCGGGATCGTGCGCTGACTCAGCGGCAGCGCCACCGCCTTGCCGATCAGCCCGGCGTAGCGCGGATCCTCCGGATGGATCATCACCGCCGTGTCGCCGAGCATGGTCTCCGGGCGCGTGGTGGCCACCACCAGGTAGTCGCGGAACTCGCGCAGGGTCTCCTGGCCGTCGGCGTCCACCTCGACGTGCTCATAGGTGGCGCCATCGGCCAGCGGATAGCGGATCGACCACAAAAAGCCGTCTTCCTCGACGTTCTCCACCTCCAGGTCGGAGATCGCCGTCTTCAGCACCGGGTCCCAGTTGACCAGGCGCTGGCCGCGGTAGATCAGGCCCTGTTCGTACCAGCGCACGAAGGCCTCGGTCACCGCCGCCGAGGGCTGCGGGTCCATGGTGAAGGTGCTGCGCGACCAGTCGGCCGAGGTGCCGAGCCGGCGCATCTGGCGCTCGATGGTGTCGCCGGACTGCTGCTTCCATTCCCAGACCTTGGCGATGAAGCCCTCGCGGCCCAGCGAATCGCGCGTTTCGCCCTTGCCCTCCAGCGCCAGGTTGCGGCTGACCACCATCTCGGTGGCGATGCCGGCGTGGTCGGTGCCCACCTGCCACAGCGCATCGAAGCCGCGCATGCGGTGATAGCGCATCAGCGCATCCATCAGCGTCTGCTGGAACGCATGGCCCATGTGCAGCGTGCCGGTGACATTGGGCGGCGGCAGCAGGATGGTGTACGGCGTGCCGGTGCCGGAGGGCTTGAACGCGCCGTCGGCTTCCCACTGCGCATACAGACGCGCTTCGAAGGCTTTCGGATCGTAGCTGGAGGCGAGGGTGGTCATAGGCGGGACATCGGCAATCGGGAATGGGGAATCGACAAGGCGCGGGGCGGCGTCGGCCGCGATCGGTGAAGCGGGATCAGGATCCTCGATGCTCCATCCCGACTCCGGGTTTCATCACATGTCGTGCTTGTTGAGCGCGAACCCGCGCGCCTGGTACTGGCGCCAGCGTTCGCGCAGCGGCTCGCGCGCGGCCGGGTCGGCCGGGACGACCTCCAGCACGCGCTCGCAGGCGCCGGCATAGGCGGCGTCGCGCAGGTTGATCACCAGCGGGCGCGGCGCGGCGTCCAGCTCCGGCGCGGCGATCAGCACCGGGGTGATGTCGTCGTCCTCGTCGGTGCCGGCGATCTGGTGCGGCACGTAGGCATCGTCCTCGAAGGCCCACAGCAGCTCGTCCAGCTCCTCGGCCTGGGCGGCGTCGCGCGCCAGGATCAGCGTGGGCTGGTTGGAGGCGTAGGCGCGCTTGGCCAGTTCGCAGACCAGGTTCAGCGGCGCCTCGAGGAAGCGCGGCTTGGCGATCAGGTAGAAGTCGGCGCGCATGGGGGCTGGGAATGGGGAGTGGGGAATCGGCAATCGAAGGAGCGGTGCGCGGCAAGGTGGCCGCGCATCGGCGACGGATCGGGACTCGGGCGTCTCACCATTCCCGATTCCCGTTTCTCAATTCCCGGCCGTGCCAAAGGCGCGGTCCAGCAGCCACTGCGCCAGCAGGTTCACCGGGCGGCCGGTGGCCATGCCGCGCTTGCCCTCGTCGTTGGCCACGCCGGCGATGTCCAGGTGGGCCCAGCGCTGGCCTTCGGTGAAGCGCGCCAGGAAGCAGCCGGCGGTGATCGCACCGCCCCAGCGGCCGCCGATGTTGTAGACGTCGGCGAAGGTGGACTCGAGCTGGGACTGGTACTCGTCCCACAGCGGCAGGCGCCAGGCGCGGTCGTAGACGTGCTCGCCGGCGCTGAGCAGTTCCTCGCTCAGGTCGTCGTGCTTGCTCATCAGGCCAGCGGCATGGCGGCCCAGCGCGACCATGCAGGCGCCGGTGAGCGTGGCCACGTCGACCAAGGCCTCGGGCTTGAAGCGCTCGGCGTAGGTCAGCGCGTCGCACAGGATCAGGCGGCCTTCGGCGTCGGTGTTGCCGACCTCGATGGTGCGCCCGGACATGGAGGTGATGACGTCCGAGGGACGATAGGCGTTGCCATCGATGGCGTTCTCCACAGCCGGCACCACCACGACCAGGTTCAGCGGCAGCTTCAGGCCGACCGCCGCCACGAACGTGCCCAGCACCGTGGCGCCGCCGCACATGTCGTACTTCATCTCCTCGATGCCGCCCTGGGTCTTCAGGTTGACGCCGCCGGTGTCGAAGGTGATGCCCTTGCCGACCAGCACGTAGGGCTTGGCCGACGCATCGTCCGCGCCGTTCCACTTGAGCACGATCAGGCGCGGGCGGTTGGCCGAGCCGCGGGCCACGGCCAGCAGCGAGCCCATGCCCAGGGCCTCCATCGCCGCATCGTCCAGGATCTCGGCCTGGGCGCCGCCATGCTGGGCGGCGAAGTCCTGCGCCTGCTGGGCCAGGTAGGCCGGGGTGCAGACGTTCGGCGGCAGGTTGCCCAGCTCGCGGGTGAACTTCACGCCGTTGGCGATGGCGATGCCCTGGGCCAGCGCGGCGGCGTCGCTGCCGAGGAAGGCGACCTGGGCCAGCGCCTGCGGGTCGGGCTTCTTCTTGCCCAGCGTGGCGGTGTAGCGGTAGGTCGCGTGCTCGGTGGCGGCCACGGCCTGGCGGATCGCCCAGGCGGCGTCGCGGCCGGGGACCTCCAGCTCGGTCAAGGTCACCAGGGCCGAGGCGGACGGGCCGTCCTTGAGCGCGCGGGCGGCCTCGGTCAGCGCCTTCAGGTAGGTCGGCACGTTGAACTTGGCCGGCTCGCCCAGGCCGACCAGCAGCACGCGCGGGGCCTTCACGCCGGGCAGGTCGTAGAGAGCGGTGATCTTGCCGCTGCGGCCCGGGGCGTCGCCGCGCTGG
This sequence comes from Pseudoxanthomonas winnipegensis, assembly GCF_030322905.1. Lineage (NCBI taxonomy): Bacteria > Pseudomonadati > Pseudomonadota > Gammaproteobacteria > Lysobacterales > Lysobacteraceae > Pseudoxanthomonas > Pseudoxanthomonas winnipegensis. The sequence goes on from NZ_CP095475.1 coordinate 725,676, forward strand.
GCCAGCGCGGCCAGGCGGCCCTGGCTGGCGGCGTCGATGGCGGCCGCCGACGGGCTCAGGGTCTTGTCCGCATAGACGCCCACGACCACGCAATCCACTGCGGCGGTGGTGGGCGTGTCGTGGTTCAGGGTGAATTCCAGGGCCATTGCGCAATTTCCGTCGAGTCGGTTTCACCAGCAGTTACGTACAATCGCCGGCCGCCGCGATGCTGGATGCCCCGGCGCCGACTCGGTCCGCGCGTGCGCGCACCGGCATTCGAACCTGCAATTGTAAGGCAACCCCATCCGATGCCGAAGCTGGACCGCTACCTGTTCTCCGAGTTCACCCAGAGCTTCCTGGCCGCGCTGATGGTGCTGCTGATCGTGAGCATGGGCGGCCTGCTGGTCGACGTGCTGGGCGATGTGGCCAACGGCAAGCTGCCGGCCGGGCTGCTGCTGTCCCAGCTGGGGCTGGCCACGGTGCAGTTTCTGCCTCTGATCCTGTCCCTGGCGCTGATGCTGGGCCTGATGCTGGCCATCGCCCGCCTGTACCGCGACTCGGAAATGGCGGTGCTGACCTCGATCGGCGTGGGCCCGCGGCGCCTGCTGCGCCCGCTGCTGCTGCTGGTGGTGCCGATCGTGGCGATCGTGGCCACGGTGTCGCTGTGGGCCGGCCCGCTGTCGCTGCGCACCAGCCAGGCGATGATCGACAACGCCAACCGCTCGCTGATCCTGGCCGGGCTGGAGCCGGGCCAGTTCACCGTGCTCAGCAACGGCGGGGTGGTCTACGTCAACGGCATGTCCGGCGACGGCACGCGCCTGTCCAAGGTGTTCATGCAGCGCCAGCAGGGCGACCGGCTGGACGTGGTCACCGCCAAGACCGGGCACATGTACTTCGAGGGCGAGACCTCGCGCTTCCTCAAGCTGGAGGACGGCTACCGCGTGGAAGGCCCGGCCGGCGACGGCAAGGACTACCGCATGATGCGCTATGCCAGCAACGAGGTCGCCCTGCCCGACGGCAGCGACAAGAAGACCCAGGACGATCCCGAGCTGCTGCCGACCAGCCAGCTGCTCGGCGATGCCCGACCGGAGGCCAACGCCCAGCTGCAGACCCGCATCACCCCGCCGCTGCTGTGCCTGGCCTTCGCCCTGCTGACCCTGCCGCTGGCGCGCAGCGCGCCGCGCCAGTCGCGCTACGGACGGGTGATGCTGGGCTTCCTCGGCTATCTGGTGGCCTTCCTGATGATGATCAACGGCAGCCAGTGGCTGGCCAACGGCAAGCTGCCCGGCGCGCTGGGCCTGTGGTGGCTGAGCCTGCCGCTGCTGGCGCTGGGCGTCTGGGCCTATCTGCGTGACGGCCGGCTCGCCCGCCCGAAGGGAGCGCGCGCATGAGGTTCACCCCGCGCATCCACGACCTGTACGTGGGCAAGGTGGTGCTGGGCACCGTGCTGCTGGTCTGGGCGGTGCTGCTCGGCCTGGACGTGACCAACGGCATCTCCGGCCAGCTGCGCGACGTCGGGCGCGGCAACTTCACCTTCACCCACGCGATCGTGTTCACCCTGTACACGGTGCCGCGCCGGGCCTACACGCTGTTCCCGACCGCCGCGGTGATCGGCGCGCTGATGGGCCTGGGCCAGCTGGCCGCCAGCTCCGAGCTGACCGCGCTGCGCGCGCTGGGCCTGTCGCGGCGCCGGCTGAGCCTGTCGGTGGCGGTGACCCTGGCGATCCTCACCGCCGGCATGGTGCTGTGCATGGAGACCGCCGGCGCCTGGGGCCAGACCCAGGCCGACAACCTCAAGGCGGCGGCCAAGTTCGGCAACGTGGCGCGCGGCATGTACGCCGGGCTATGGGCGCGCGAGGGCGATACCTTCCTCAACGCCCAGTCCGGCGACCTGGTGGCCGGCGCCGACGGCAATTCGCAGCTGCAGCTGCAGGACGTGCGCCTGTATCAGCTCGACGCCGACGGCCGCCTGGCTTCGATCACCCACGCGGCCAACGCGGTGCACGTCACCGACAGCTGGCTGCTGAGGAACGTCACGCGCACCACGTTCGCGCCGCGCTCGGTGCAGCAGGACAAGCTGCCGCAGGAGAACTGGCCCTCCAAGCTCGATCCGGCCGCGCTGGCGGCCACGCTGGGGCAGCCGCGCTACATGTCCGCCGCCGACCTGTCGCGCAGCATCGACTACCGGACCCGCAACAGCCTGGATGCGCGCGACTACGAAGAGGTCTACTGGGGCCGCTGGTTCTATCCGATCAACGTGCTGGCGCTGTGCCTGGCGGCGATCCCGTTCGCCTTCGGCAGCCTGCGCAGCGGCGGCATGGGCAAGCGCCTGTTCCTGGGCATTATGTTCGCGCTGGCGTTCTGGCTGCTGCAGCTGCTGTTCGGCCGCATGGGCACCGCGCTGCGCCTGGATTACCGCCTGGCGTATACCGCCACGCCGGTGCTGATGCTGGTGATCTCGTACTGGCTGTTCAAGCGCAGAAGCAGCTAGACGGCAGGAGTGAGCGAAGGCGGCGCGCCGCGCCTTCCTCGCGCTTGCTCACTCCTCACTCCTCACTCCTCACTCCTCGCTTCACCGCTCACGCCCAATCTCGCCACGCGCGTGCCGCTGGCGCGGTCGTGCCAGGTCAGGCGCTCGCGGTCGATCCAGGCCCACCAGAAGCCCAGGCCGCCGCACAGCAGCGACAGGCTGCCCACGCTGTAGCGCAGCCACAGCGCGCCCCAGGACGGACGCGCGGCGGACACGCCGGCCACCGCGATCTTCCACGGGCGCATGCCCAGGGTCTGGCCGCCGCGGCGCCAGCTCAGCGTGGCGTACAGGCCGGTCACCAGCCAGCAGCACAGCCACAGCAGCCACTGCAGGGTGCTGAACGGGGCGATGTTCTGCCGTGCGGCGTGGTGGCCCAGATAGGTGTAGCCGGCGGTGAAGGCCGCGGACACCGCGAACCACAGCGCCAGCGCCGGCCAGGCGTCGTAGAACAGCGCCAGCAGCCGCCGGCCGACATAGGCGCGGCGGGGCGCGGGCAGGGCGAGCGGGGCGGCGTCGGGTTCGGCGGACATGGCCGCCAGCATAGAGCGCGCCCGGGCCGGCGCGCACCGCCGTGTCCCTTGGCGGCCGGGTCCGCTGCCTCGATGGCAGGCGCTACCCTTGCCGGCATGAGTACCCCCGCCGAACGCCGCCAGCGCGTGGCCGAGCTGCCGCCCTGCGGCGATGCCGACCAGCGCCAGATCGACCGTTTCCTCGACGCCATCTGGGCCGAAGGCGGCCTGGCCCGCGCCACCCTGGACAGCTACCGGCGCGATCTGCAGGGCTTCGCCCGCTGGGCGAGCTGGCGCGCCGGCGAGCCACCGGCTCGCGCGCCAGCGAGCGCCCGGCCAGGGATGGCCGCCACGGACAATGTGCTGGCGAGTGCCGATCGTGCCCTGATCTTCGACTACCTGGCCTGGCGCACGCGCCAGGGCTATTCGCCGCGCAGCAACGCGCGCCTGCTCTCGTGCCTGCGGGCCTTCTACGGCCAGCTGGTGCGTCGCGGCGAACGCGCGGACGACCCGACCGCGCTGCTCGATCCGCCCAAGCTGCCGCGCGCCCTGCCCAAGGCGCTGTCGGAGAGCCAGATCGACGCACTGCTGGCCGCGCCCGACGTGGACACCCCGCTGGGCCTGCGCGATCGCGCGATGCTGGAGCTGATGTACGCCTGCGGCTTGCGCGTGAGCGAGCTGGTCGGCCTGGCCGACGCCGGCGTCAACCTGCGCCAGGGCGCGCTGCGCGTGCTGGGCAAGGGCAGCAAGGAGCGGATGGTGCCGCTGGGCGAGGAATCCCAGCACTGGCTGCAGCGCTATCTCGACGGCGCGCGCGCGCAGCTGGCGGGCAAGCGCGGCGCGGCGCGGGGCGACGGGCGCACGCCGCTGTTCATCGACGCGGCCGGCCAGCCGCTGAGCCGGCAGGCGTTCTGGGGGCTGGTGAAGCGCTACGCGGTCCTGGCCGGGATCGACGCCGCCAGGGTCAGCCCGCACGGCCTGCGCCACAGCTTCGCCACCCACCTGCTCAACCGCGGCGCCGACCTGCGCTCGCTGCAGCTGATGCTGGGCCACAGCTCGCTGTCCACCACCCAGATCTACACCCTGGTCGCCCGCCAGCATCTGCAGCAGCTGCATGCGAAGCATCACCCGAGGGGGTGAGCGCCCAGCTAGGGCTCGCTCGGGCGGGCGGGGCGTCATCGCGCGACCCAACTGCGCCATTCAGGGTCGCATGGCGCAGCCGGCGCCATCGGCGCGCTGCTGTGAGAGCAACTGTCTCCTCAACGCTAGCGGCCGCCCGTTTGTAGAGCGGAGCTCGCTCCGCTGCTCTTCGTTCGGTTCGTGGGGAAGGCCCCAGCGGAGCAAGCTCCGCTCTACAGGTGGGAGCAACTGTCTCCTCAACGCTAGCGGCCGCTCGTCTGTAGAGCGGATCTCGCTCCGCTGCTCTTCGTTCGGTTCGTGGGGAAGGCCCCAGCGGAGCAAGCTCCGCTCTACAGGTGGGAGCAACTGTCTCCTCAACGCTAGCGGCCGCTCGTTTGTAGAGCGGAGCTCGCTCCGCTGCTCTTCGTTCGGTTCGTGGGAAAGGCCCTAGCGGAGCAAGCTCCGCTCTACAAGGTGGGAGCCGCCCTTGTGGCATTTTCGGCCAATGGCGGAGATGCGGCCTTGCCGGGAAAGCCCCTCGCCGGCATGCCGGCTCCCCACCGAGCACAGCGGGGCATGCCGCTCCTGGGGCGGCGCGCCGCTGGCCAAGCCCTTCAGCCGGCCTGTGCGAGAATCCGGTCCGATGCCCCGCCTGGCGGGGCCCCGCGCCGAGCGCCGCCCGCGGCCGCCGGCCCCGAACCAGGAAGTCCCACGATGCGCCGTCTTGTCCCCCTCGTCCTGCTGACCGGCCTGAGCCTGACCGCCTGCGCCAAGTCGCCGCAGTCCGCCGCCGATACCGCCAAGCCCGCCACCGCCACCACTGCGGCCGCGCCGGCCGGCAACGACCCGGTCGAAGCCCGGGTCCGCGCCGCGCTCAAGCAGCTCAATCCCCAGGTCGACGTGGACTACATCGGCAAGGCGCCCCTGCCGGGCTTCCGCGAGGTGATCGCCGCCGGCCAGCTGGTCTACATCAGCGACGACGGCAAGTACCTGGTCCAGGGCAACGTGATCGACGTGGCCCAGCGCAAGGACCTGATGCAGGGCAGCGACGCGCTGGCCCAGTACCGCCAGAACCTGCTCAAGTCGGTCAAGCAGGCCGACCGCATCGTGTTCGCGCCGGCCAATCCCAAGTACACCGTCAGCGTGTTCACCGACATCGAGTGCGGCTACTGCCGCAAGCTGCACAGCCAGATCGCCGACTACAACAAGCAGGGGATCGCGGTGGAATACCTGGCCTGGCCGCGCATGGGCCTGGGCAGCCAGGACCACAAGGACATGATCTCGGTCTGGTGCGCGGCCGATCGCCGCAAGGCCCTGACCGAGGCCAAGGCCAGCGGCCAGGTCGCCGCGCGCGACTGCAACAACCCGGTGAACATGGAATACAACGTCGGCCAGCGCCTGGGGGTCAACGGCACCCCGGCCGTGTTCGCCCCGGACGGCAACCAGATCGGCGGCTACCTGCCGCCGGCCGAGATGCGTGCGGCGCTGGACAAGCTGGCGGCCGCCGACGCCGCCAAGGCCAAGAGCGCCGGCATGCCGTAAAGGCGTGGGAGCAACGGCCTGCTCGAATCCAGCAGCCGCCTGTTTGTAGAGCGGAGCTTGCTCCGCTGGGGCGTTCCCATGATCCGGCCGAAAAGCAGCGGAGCAAGCTCCGCTCTACAGGTGGGGGCGCCACGGCGGCGATGAGGCTCTTCCGGGAAAGCTTCGCGCCGCCATGGCGGCGCCCGCCGCCGGTACAATGGGCGGCCCCGCTCCACGGCTCCCACGGTTCCCGGACATGATCGTCCTCGAAGGCCAGCCGGCCTTGTCGCAGTTCCGCCGCGCGCGGCTCGAATCCCGCCTGCAGTCCGTCGCCCCCCAGGTCCGTCTCCTGGACACCTGGCAGGTCTATTTCATCGATCCGCAGCCGGGCACCGCGCCGGACCTGGAGGCGCTGCGCCGCATCCTGCAGGCCGGCGACACGCCGGCCGCGCGCGAGGACGGGGCCACCAGCCGCCTGGTCGTGCCGCGCCTGGGCACGCGCTCGCCCTGGTCGAGCAAGGCCACCGAACTGCTGCGCGGCGCCGGCATCGCCGTGCACCGGGTCGAGCGCGGCACCCGCGTGGACCTGGCCGGCTGGCCGGACGATGCGGCCGCCCGCGCGGCGCTGGACAAGCTGCTGCACGATCCGATGACCCAGTCGCTGCTGGCCGGCGTCGAGCAGGCCGGTGCGCTGTTCGAGGCGCCGCCGCGCGGCGCGCTGGCGCGGGTGCCGCTGGATGCGCTGGAAGCGGCCAACGCGCGCCTCGGCCTGGCCCTGGCCCAGGACGAGATCGACTACCTGCGCGCGCGCTACGCGGCGCTGGGGCGCGACCCGTCCGATGTCGAGCTGATGATGTTCGCGCAGGCCAATTCCGAGCACTGCCGGCACAAGATCTTCAACGCCAGCTGGACCATCGACGGCCGCGCCCAGGAGCGCTCGCTGTTCAAGATGATCAAGCACACCCACCAGCAGACCCCGCAGTACACGCTGTCGGCCTACAGCGACAACGCCGCGGTGGTCGAGGGACTGCCGGCGGCGCGCTACCGGCCCGATCCGGCCAGCGGTCAGTACCGCAGCGAGGCGGTGCTGCCCAGCGCCTTCCAGATCAAGGTCGAGACCCACAACCACCCGACCGCGATCGCGCCGTTCCCCGGCGCCTCGACCGGCGCCGGCGGCGAGATCCGCGACGAGGGCGCCACCGGGCGCGGCGGCAAGCCCAAGGCCGGCCTGACCGGCTTCAGCGTCTCGCACCTGCGCATCCCCACGCTGCCGCAGCCGTGGGAGGCTCCGCGCGCGCTCAACCCGCGCATGGCGCCGGCGCTGGAGATCATGCTCGACGGCCCGCTGGGCGGGGCGGCGTTCAACAACGAATTCGGCCGGCCCAACCTGCTGGGCTACTTCCGCAGCTTCGAGCTGCCCGAAGGCGCGGGCCTGACCCGCGCCTACGACAAGCCGATCATGCTGGCCGGCGGCCTGGGCGCGATCGACCGCTGCCAGGTCGAGAAGAAGACCCTGCAGCCGGGCGATGCGGTGATCGTCCTGGGCGGCCCGGCGATGCTGATCGGGCTGGGCGGCGGCGCGGCCAGTTCGGTCGCCTCCGGCGACAGCGCCGAGGACCTGGATTTCGCCAGCGTGCAGCGCGACAACCCAGAGATGGAGCGCCGCTGCCAGGAAGTGATCGACCGCTGCGTGGCGCTGGGCGCGGACAATCCGATCCGCTGGTTCCACGACGTCGGCGCCGGCGGCCTGTCCAACGCCATCCCCGAACTGCTGCACGACTCGGGCGTGGGCGGCATCATCGACCTGGACAAGGTGCCCAGCGACGATCCCTCGCTCTCGCCGCTGGAGCTGTGGTGCAACGAATCGCAGGAGCGCTATGTGCTGGGCGTGCCGCAGGCGCGCCTGGCCGAGTTCGCCGCGATCTGCGAGCGCGAGCGCTGTCCGTTTGCCGCGGTTGGTGTGGCGACTGCGGAGGAGCGGCTCGTTGTGGGATATGGCGTTCTCGGCGGTGGGATTCGGGATTCGGGATTCGGGATCGGCCAGGCCGCCGCTTCCGCTTCTGCCCAATCCCCAATCCCCAATCCCCAATCCCCGCACCCCATCGACTTGCCGATGGACGTGCTCTTCGGCAAGGCGCCGAAGATGCATCGCGAGACGGCGCATCCGGCGCCGGCGCGCTGGCCCGAGCTGAAGACCGAGGGGCTGGAGCTGCGCGAGGCGGGGCTGCGCGTGCTGGCGCATCCGTCGGTGGCGTCCAAGAGCTTCCTGGTCACCATCGGCGACCGCAGCGTCGGCGGGCTGACCGCGCGCGATCAGATGATCGGCCCCTGGCAGCTGCCGCTGGCCGACTGCGCGATCACGCTGGCCGGGTTCGACACCTTCGCCGGCGAGGCGATGTCCATCGGCGAACGCGCGCCCCTGGCGCTGCTGGATGCCGCCGCCTCGGCGCGCATGGCCGTGGGCGAGGCGATCACCAACCTGTGCGCCGCGCCGGTGCCGGCGCTGGAGCACGTCAAGCTGTCGGCCAACTGGATGGCCGCGGCCAACCACGCCGGTGAGGACGCGCTGCTGTTCGACGCCGTGCGCGCGGTCGGCATGGAGCTGTGTCCGCAGCTGGGTCTGAGCATCCCGGTGGGCAAGGACTCGCTGTCGATGCAGGCGGTGTGGACGGCTGGGAATGGGGAATCGGGAGTCGGGAATCGGGAAGCGGCGGTCGCCGCGGTTGCCGACGCTTCTGCTTCGCCCACTCCCCATTCTCCATTCCCCATTCCCGGCGAAACGCTGAAAAGCGTTTCGCCCGTCTCCCTGGTCATCTCCGCCTTCGCGCCGGTCGATGACGCGCGCACGCAGCTCACCCCGCTGCTGTCGCGCGAGCCGGACACCGAGCTGTGGCTGATCGGGCTGGGCGGCGGCAAGCAGCGCCTGGGCGGTTCGGTGCTGGCGCAGGTGTTCGCCAGCGACGAGGCGCTGCCGGCCTTCGGCGGCGACGTGCCGGACCTGGACAACCCCGAGCTGCTGCGCAATTTCTTCGAGATGGTGCGCGAAGCGCGCGCGGCCGGGCTGCTGCTGGCCTATCACGACCGCAGCGACGGCGGTGCCTTCGCCGCGCTGTGCGAGATGGCCTTCGCCGCGCGTCTGGGCGTGGACATCGCACTGGATGCCTGGGGCGAGGACGCCTTTCGCGCGCTGTTCAACGAGGAACTCGGCGCCATCGTGCAGATCGCCGCCGAGGACCGCGCCGCCTTCGCCGACCTGGTCGAGCGCCATGCGCTGACCGAATGCGCGCAGCGCATCGCCAAGCCCACCACCGCGCCGAGTGTGCGCGTCACCCAGGCCGGCCAGCCGCTGGCCGAGTGGCGCTGGGAGGAGCTGTTCGACGCGTGGTGGTCGGTGACCCACGCCATGCAGCGCCTGCGCGACAACCCCGAGAGCGCCGACGAGGAGCGCCACACCGCGCGCACCTTCGCCGAGCCGGGCCTGAAGCCCAAGCTGGTGTTCGATCCGGCCGAGGACGTGGCCGCGCCGTTCATCGCCACCGGGGCGCGGCCGAAAGTCGCGATCCTGCGCGAGCAGGGCGTCAACGGCCAGATCGAGATGGCCAACGCCTTCGAACGTGCCGGCTTCGACGCCTTCGACGTGCACATGAGCGATCTGATCGAGGGCCGCGTGACGCTGGAGCGCTTCACCGGCCTGGCCGCGTGCGGCGGCTTCAGCTATGGCGACGTGCTCGGCGCGGGCCGCGGCTGGGCGACCTCGATCCTGGAACGTCCGGGATTGCGCGCGCAGTTCGCCGCGTTCTTCGCGCGCGAGGCGACCTTCTCGCTGGGCGTGTGCAACGGCTGCCAGATGCTGAGCCAGCTCAAGGACATCATTCCCGGCGCCGAGCACTGGCCGCGCTTCCTGCGCAACCGCAGCGAGCAGTTCGAGGCGCGGACCGCGCTGCTGGAGGTGGTGGAATCGCCGTCGGTGTTCTTCCGCGGCATGGCGGGCTCGCGCATTCCGGTGGCCGTGGCCCATGGCGAGGGCCGCGCCGAGTTCGATTCGGCGGTGGACCTGGCCGCCGCGCGCGTGTCGCTACGCTATGTCGATGGCGATGGCCAGGTGGCCACGCGCTATCCGACCAACCCCAACGGTTCGCCCGAGGGCATCACGGGCCTCACCACCAGCGACGGCCGCGCCACCATCCTGATGCCACATCCGGAACGCACCCCGCGCACGGTCAACCTGAGCTGGTCGCCGGCCGGCTGGGCCGACGACTCGCCGTGGCTGCGCATGTTCCGCAATGCGCGCGTGTGGTGCGGCTAGCGCCGGGTCTTCGACGCTTCCGACATTGCGCCGCACACATCGACGCCCATCGCTTGCGATGGGCGTCGTGCGTTATGTGACCTCTGTTCCTTTACGCGATATTCGTTGTCGCAATTTGCGTAGGCCATCTCGGCATGAAGTCGTTGAAATGGCTTGTTTTGCCGCGTCTTCGCATGGCGTTGCAATGCATGAACGGCACTTGACGTCAAGAAATTGACTCGCGGACTATCGATCCAGACGCATGACGCGAGTCCATGCGTTCGGTCCGCCATTAAATCCCCCGCAAGGTGGACCGTCGCCGTTCAACGAGAGAGACATCCGACTGCTGTGACCGTGTGCGCGAAGCGATTCGCGCGCCGACGGGGGTCTCTTGCCCGCAACAACACAACGCCAAGGAAAGGAACGCATGAATCGCATCTTCTGCAAGCTGTGGGATGCCCGACGCGGGCAGGTCGTGGTGGCCTCGGAACTGGCCTCGCGCCACGGCAAGGGCAAGGGGGCGCGCATGGTGCGGGCCGCGCTCGCCGCGGTGGTGGTGTTCGCCGCGCACAGCGCGCTGGCGCAATCGGTGGGCGGTGGTGTTGCCTCCGGCAAGGCCAGCACCGCGATCTCGCCGCAGACGGCCGACTGCGCCGATGCGGCCACGCGTACGGCGCGCGCCGGCGGCGGGAACGGCATCGCGATCGGCTGCGGCGCCGATGCCTCGGGCGATGCGTCCACGGCGGTGGGCTTCCAGAGCGAGGCCAGCGGCGCGCAGTCCACCGCCAGCGGCGCGGCCGCGCTGGCCAGCGGCGACGGCGGCGTGGCGCACGGTGCGCTGAGCGAGGCGTCCGGCGTGGAATCCACGGCCAGTGGTTACTACAGCGCCGCCACCGCCGACGGCGCCACCGCGCATGGCGCGGAGAGCATGGCCAGCGGCATCGAATCGACCGCTGGCGGTTTTTTGTCCACCGCCAGCGGTGCCGGGGCGACCGCGCACGGCGCCGAATCCGTGGCCAGCGGCGACTACGCCACCAGCCTGGGCCTGGCCGCGCAGGCCACCGGCACCAGCGCCACGGCGCTGGGTGAGTTCTCCATCGCCGGCGGCGAGGAAAGCACCGCGGTCGGCGGCTCGGCGCTGGGCGGCACCTACCAGACCCAGGCGCTGGGCATAGGCGGCGCGGCCTTCGGCAACGGCGCCTGGGCCAATGGCGATTACGGCACCGCGCTGGGCTATCTGAGCTCGGCCGATGCGCAAGGCGCCAGTGCGCTGGGCGCGGGCGCGTGGGCGCAGGCCAGCGACAGCACCGCGCTGGGCTTCGGCGCGCACGGTGCCGCGGCCAACAGCGTGGCGCTGGGCGCGCGCTCGGTGGCGCAGCGCGAGAACAGCGTGTCGGTCGGCGATGCCGGCGCCGAGCGCCAGATCGTCAACGTGGCCGCCGGCACCGAGGACACCGATGCGGTGAACAAGGCGCAGCTGGATGAAGTCGCCGCGACCGCCAACACCACCAGCACGTACTTCCAGGCCAGCGGCAGCGCCGACAGCGATGCCGGTGCCTACGTGGAAGGCGACAACGCCGTGGCCGCGGGCGAGGCCGCCAATGCCATCGGCAACGGCGCCTCGGCGCTCGGCGGCGGCGCCACGGCGGCCGGCGTCAACGCGACCGCCAGCGGCTTCAATGCCACCGCCAGCGCCGACTCGGCAACCGCGGTGGGCGGCACGCTGACCTATGCCGATCCGGACACCGGCGAGGTGCTGCTGGACCAGACCACCAGCGCCAGCGCGGTGGGCGCCAGCGCGCTGGGCGCCGGGGCGCAGGCCAGCGGCGCGTTCAGCACCGCCACCGGCGCCGCCGCCACGGCGACGGGCCTGCAGGCCACGGCGAGCGGCTTCAGCAGCAGCGCGGCCGGGCTGGCCGCCACGGCCAACGGCGGCTTCGCCAGCGCGGCCGGGGACTTCGGCTCGGCCTTCGGCTATGGCAGCGAGGCGGTGGGCGTCAACGCGACCGCGCTGGGTGCGGGCGCCGCCGCGCAGGGCGGCAGTTCCACCGCGGTGGGCGAGAGCAGCCAGGCGCTGGGCGAGGAGGCGACCGCGGTCGGTGGCAGCACCTTCTTCGGCCTGATCGGCACGCGCGCCAGCGGCACCGGCAGCGCCGCGTTCGGCAACGGCGCCTGGGCCACCGGCGAATACAGCACCGCGCTCGGCCACAACAGCTATGCCGACGGCGCCAGCAGTGTCGCGATCGGCGCCAATGCCTTCGCCGAGGCGCAGAACAGTGTCGCGCTGGGCGCCGATTCGGTGGCCTCGCGCGCCAACACGGTGTCGGTCGGCGATGCGGGCGCCGAGCGCCAGCTCACCAACGTCGCCGCCGGCACCGAGGGCACCGACGCGGTCAACAAGGCGCAACTGGACGAAGTGGCCACCACCGCCAACACGACCAGCAAGTACTTCAAGGCCAGCGGCAGCGCCGACAGCGATGCCGGCGCCTACGTGGAAGGCGACGACGCGATCGCCGCGGGCGAGGCCGCCAACGCGCTGGGCACCGGCGCATCGGCCTACGGCGCGGGCGCCGGCGCGGCGGGCAACCAGGCCACGGCCATCGGCCACAACAGCGCGGCGGTGGGTGAGGGCAGCGTCGCGGTCGGCGGCATGGGCCAGGCCTTCGATCAGTACAACAGCCCCATCGAGGATGCGGACGGCAAGCCGGTGCTGGTCGGCGCCAACGCCACCCAGGACGCCACCGCGGTCGGCGCCGGCGCGCAGGCCACCGGCACGGTGTCCTCGGCGTTCGGCTACGGCGCGCAGGCGCTGGGCGAACACAGCACGGCCGGCGGCTACAAGGCGCGCGCGGTCGGCGGCTATGCGGTGGCCTTCGGCGACAGCGCCTGGGCCAGCCAGGACTACGCCACCGCGATCGGCGCCTACGCCTGGGCCACGGCCGAAGGCGCCTCGGCCTTCGGCCAGGGCGCTTGGGCGACCGGGCTCAACACCTCGGCCTTCGGCACCGGTGCCTGGGCCAGCGGCAGCGGCGCGACCTCGATCGGCTTCAACAGCTGGGCCCCGGGGGCCAGCGCCACCGCGATCGGCCGCGGCGCGTTCGGCTACGGCGACTACAGCATCGGCCTGGGCTACCAGGCGCTGGGCAACACGATCAACAGCATCGCCATCGGCACCAATGCGCTGGCCGACAACGAGAGCGCCATCGCGCTCGGCGCCGGCAGCGAGGCCACCGGCAACAACGCCGTCGCGCTGGGCGCCGGTGCGGTGGCCGCGCGCGACAACAGCGTCTCGGTCGGCGATGCCGGTGCCGAGCGCCAGATCACCAACGTCGCCGCCGGCACGCAGGACACCGACGCGGTGAACAAGGCGCAGCTGGACCGGGTCGCCGCCACCGCGCAGACCACCAGCAAGTACTTCCAGGCCAGCGGCAGTGCCGACAGCGATGCCGGTGCGTACGTGGAAGGCGACAACGCCGTGGCCGCGGGTGAGGCGAGCAATGCGATCGGCAACGGTGCCTCGGCGTTCGGCTCGGGTGCCAACGCCAGCGCGCAGGACGCCACGGCAGTGGGCTTCAACGCCGTGGCCGCGGGCCAGAACGCGGCGGCCTTCGGCAACAACGCGCAGGCCACCGGACCTGCGAGCGTGGCCGTGGGCGGCGTGGCGGTGGACGAGAACGGCGATCCGCTGATCACCGTCGAGGGCGCGCCGGTCAGCACCGGCGCGACCAGCGCCAGCGTGGGCGGCACCGCGCTGGGTGCCAGCGCCGATGCCTCCGGCTTCGCCGCCACCGCCACCGGCGTGGGCGCCTATGCGGCCGGCGCGCAGGCCACGGCGGTGGGCGCGGTGGCCAATGCGATCGGCGACTACACCACTGCGGTGGGCACCTCGAGTGCGGCGGTGGGCACCAGTTCGACCGCGGTCGGCGGCGTGGTCGATCTGGTTCCGGGGCAGGGCGCGTTCGTTTCGACGCAGGCCAGCGGTGAATCGGCCAGCGCCTTCGGTGCCGGCGCGATCGCCGCGGGCGATTACAGCCTGGCCAGCGGCGTGCTCAGCGGGGCCGACGGGCTGGAGAGCACGGCGGTGGGTTACTTCGCCTATGCGCCCTCCGCCCTGTCCACCGCGCTGGGCGCCGAGACCTGGGCCAGCGGCGAGGCGAGCACCGCGATCGGTTACTACGCCACCGCGTTCGGCGACAACAGCGTGGCGCTGGGCGCCAATTCCAAGGCCACGCGCAACAACACGGTCTCGGTCGGCGATGCGGGTGCCGAGCGCCAGATCACCAACGTCGCCGCCGGCACGCAGGACACCGATGCGGTGAACAAGTCGCAGCTCGATGCGGTGGCGGCCTCGGCCGAAGGCACCAGCGCGGGCTTCCAGTTCTCCGGCAAGGGCCTGGCCAGCGCCGGCGGCAGCGATGCCACCGCGGCCGGTTCGGGGGCGAACGCCGCTGGCAATCGCAGCGTGGCGCTGGGCGCGGGCAGCGCGGCCAGCGGTGCCGGTGCCATCGCGGTGGGCGCGGCGAGCAAGGCCAGTGCGGTCAACGCCACCTCGGTCGGCCTGCAGTCCAGCACGCTGGGCGCCAATGGCGTGACCGTGGGCTACAACGCCTTCGTGCGGCAGAGCGCGAGCAACGGCGTGGCGCTGGGTGCCAATGCGGGTGCGACCGGCGCCAACTCGGTGGCGCTGGGCGCGGGCTCGCGCACCTACGAGGCCGATACCGTCTCGCTGGGCAGTGGCAACGGCCGCGGCGGCCCGGCCACGCGCCGCATCGTCAACCTCAGCCAGGGCCTGCTGGCCGAGGGCAGCACCGAGGCGGTCACCGGCGGTCAGCTCTACCAGTCGCTGCAGGCCTATGCGCGTTACCTCGGTGGCGGCGCCTCGGTCGGCCCGCTCGGCGGGCTGACCACGCCGACCTTCATCGTCCAGGGCGATGGCTACAACAGCGTGGGCGATGCGCTGGCCGCGTTGGATTCGAAGGTGACCGAGCTCGACGCGCGCAGCGGCACGGCCAGCGCCAGCAAGGTCGCCACCTCCGCACGCAGGACGCTCAGCGCCGCCGCCCCGGCCAGCGTCGAGCCGGCAGCGGAAGAAGCGTCCACCGAGACGCTGCGCACCGCCGCGAGCGAGCGCTCCACGCCTGTTACCTCCACCGCCGCTGCCGCCGCCACGACCGCTGCAGTGGCCACGCCGGCGTCCACCACGCTCGGCGACGCGGCCCAGGCCAATGCCGACAGCGGCACCGCGATCGGCGGCGCCGCCTATGCCGCCGGCCCCGGCGATACGGCCATCGGCAGCAACGCGCGGGTCAACGCCGACGGCAGCACCGCGGTCGGCGCCAATGCCACCATCGCCGCCGAGGCGACCAACGCGGTCGCGGTGGGCGAAGGCACCTCGGTCACCGCGGCCAGCGGCACGGCCGTGGGGCAGGGCAGCAGCGTGAGCGCGCAGAACGCCGTCGCCCTGGGCCAGGGTTCGACCAACGACCGCGCCAACACCGTCTCGGTGGGCAGTGCCGGCAACCAGCGCCAGGTCACCAACGTGGCCGCCGGCACGCAAGCCAACGATGCGGCCAACGTCGGCCAGGTGCAGGCCGGCGACGCGCAGTCGGTGGCCACCGCCAAGGCCTATACCGACAACACCGCCACGCAGACGCTGAGCAGCGCCAACAGCTACACCGACGCCAGGTTCAACGCCTGGAACCAGGACCTGGACGGCTACAAGCAGGGCGTGGACCGCCGCTTCGCCGAGCAGGACCGCCGCATCGACCGCCAGGGCGCGATGAACGCGGCGATGCTCAACATGGCCACCAGCGCCGCCGGCATCCACACCGAGAACCGTGTCGGCGTCGGCGTGGGCTTCCAGGGCGGCGAGAACGCGCTGTCGGTGGGCTACCAGCGCGCGCTCAGCGAGCGGGCCACGATCACCGTCGGCGGCGCCTTCAGCGGCGACGAACGCTCGGTGGGCGTGGGCGCCGGCTTCGGCTGGTGAGGCAACACCACGGGCCGTCGCCCTCGCGGCGGCCCGTGCAGGGATGGAACGCCGCCCGGCCCAGCCCGACGCGGCGCACATGCGTCATCGAACCCGGCCCGCCAGGCGCCGGGCTGACACTTTCACTTGCGCAAAGGGACGACCAGCAATGACCAGCACACCTCGCGGCATCCTCCTTCCGGCCCTCGTGCTCGCGCTCGCCGCCAGCACGGCCAGCCACGCGGCCACGCCGACGCAGACCACGCGCCTGCCCACGGCGGGCGCGGAGAGCGAGCAGAAGATCGGCCGCTTCATCATCACCTACCGCGACGGCAGCACCGCCACCGCGTCCAGCGCGACCGGCGTCGCCGCGCGCGCCACCACCGCGCTGTCGCGCGCCGGCCTGAGCGCGCCCGGCCGCATCGCCACCGCCAGCCATCTGCGCCGGCTCGCCACCGGTGCCGAACTGGTCAAGACCTCGCGCAAGCTCGACCGCGTCGAGGCCGAGGCCTTCATGCGCCAGCTCGCCGCCGACCCGGCCGTGCTGCGCGTGCAGCCGGACCTGCTGCGCCGCCCGGTGCGCGACATCCGCGCTCCGGCCGCGGCCGCGCCGGCCACCTTCACTCCCAGCGACACCTACTACGCCAAGTACCAGTGGCATTTGAAGGCGCCCGACGGCACCGCCACCCAGGGCGGCAACGCCAACAACGGCGGCGCCAACGTCAACAACGCCTGGGACCTGGCCGACGGCAACGGCATCGTCATCGCCGTGCTCGACACCGGCATCACCCGCCACGTCGACCTGAACACCGAGCTGGCCGGCGACGGCTACGACTTCATCACCGACAAGCTGATCTCCGGCCGCGACGCCGACGGTCGCGCGCCCGGCGGCTGGGACACCGGCGACTGGACCACCGAGGAGCCGTGGCTGAGCGCGTGCACCAACGCCGACAACCCGCCCGAGGACAGCACCTGGCACGGCACCCACGTGGCCGGCACCGCCGGCGCCGAGCTGACCAACAACGCCGCCGGCATGGCCGGTGTGGCCTACAACGCGAAGATCCTGCCGGTGCGCGTGCTGGGCCACTGCGGCGGTTACGACAGCGACATCGCCGACGCGATCATCTGGGCCGCCGGCGGCAGCGTCGACGGCGTGCCGGCCAACACCCATCCGGCCCAGGTCATCAATCTCAGCCTGGGCGGCAGCGGCGTGTGCACGGCCAGCGACGTCACCGGCCAGGCCGTGGCCCAGGCCAACGCGCTGGGCGCCACGGTGGTGGTCTCGGCCGGCAACAGCAATGCCGATGCGGCGGGCTATTCGCCGGCCAGCTGCCCGGGCGTGATCACCGTGGCCTCCACCGGCATCACCAGCCGCCGCGCCTACTACTCCAACTACGGCACCAGCGTGGAGATCGCCGCGCCCGGCGGCGGCGTGTATCCCAACGACGGCACCTCCGGCACGCCGACCAACGACGGCTTCGTCTGGCAGGCGCTGAACTCGGGCACCACCACGCCGGTGGACAACGACAGCGACTACGGCGGCTACGCCGGCACCTCGCAGGCCGCCCCGCACGTCAGCGGCGTGGTGGCGCTGGTGCAGGGCGCGCGTCTGGACGCCGGCCTGCCGCTGCTCACGCCCACGGAGGTGGTCGACCTGCTGCAGCGCACCGCCCATGCGCCGGCGGTGGCCCCGGTCGCCAACCGTCCCATCGGCGCGGGCATCGTCGATGCCGCCGCCGCGGTGAAGGAGGCGATCGCCACGCCGTGCGATCCGCAGACCGAGACCTGCGGCCCGCAGGCCACGCCGCTGACCAACAAGGTCGGCGTCACCGTCTCGGGCACCGCCGGCAGCGAGACGCTGTACAGCTTCGAGGCCGTGGCCGGCAAGACGCTGTCGTTCATCACCCTGGGGGGAACCGGCAACCTGTCGCTGTACGCCAGCTTCGACAAGGCGCCGACCAGCAGCGACTTCGACGCCAAGTCCACCCGCGCCGGCAACAACGAGACCGTGCGCTTCACCGCGCCCAAGTCCGGCACGTACTACCTCAAGGTGGTGGGCACCGGCGCCTATGCGGGCGCCACGCTGTCGGCGCGGCAGTAACGCCGGGCACCGCGCCGGGGCCCGGCCCCGGCGCGGCGTCGCCTGCGGGGCGCGGTGCGCCGCGCCCCTGCCGCCGCGTCGCGGGCCGCTGTTAGAGTTGCGCCCCTACGCTGCGCAAGGGTCGTACGTGAACGCTGTCCCCGTCTCCGCTCTGGAACCCCGCCTGTCCCCCTCGGCCGACGAACGCGTGGTCGCGGCCCTGCTGTCCAAGGGCAAGCTGAAGGAGGCCGACCTGGGCCGCGCGCGGCGCCTGCAGGAGGAGACCGGCGGCCACGTGCTGGCCCTGCTGCTGCGCCTGGGCCTGGTGTCCGAGCGCGACCACGCCGAGACCAGCGCCGAGGTGCTGGGCCTGACCCTGCTGTCGGCCAAGCAGCTGCCGGACGTCCCGCCCGAACTGCCCGAGGACGTGGCGCTGTCGCTGCGCTTCCTCAAGCAGTTCCACGTCTGCCCGCTGGGCGAGGCCGACGGCGCGCTGTCGCTGTGGGTCGCCGACCCGTGCGATCCCTATGCCGTGGATGCGGTGCAGATGGCCATCGGCGGACCGGTGCGTGCGGTGGTCGGGCTGCGTTCGGAGATCGACGACACCATCGAGCGCTGGCACGGCCAGGGCCGCAGCGCGATGGGCGCCATCGTCGAGACCGCCGACGGCGAGGCCAGCGGCGAGCTGGACGATGTCGAACACCTGCGCGACCTGGCCTCCGAGGCGCCGGTGATCCGCCTGGTCAACCTGGTGATCCAGCGCGCGGTCGAACTGCGCGCCTCGGACATCCACATCGAGCCGTTCGAGAACCGCCTGAAGGTGCGCTACCGCGTCGATGGCGTGCTGGAGGAGGGCGAGAGCCCGCCGGCCAACCTCACCGCCGCGGTGATCAGTCGCATCAAGATCATGGCCCGGCTCAACATCGCCGAGCGGCGCCTGCCGCAGGACGGGCGCATCCAGCTGCGCGTGCAGGGCAAGGAGCTGGACCTGCGCGTGTCCACCGTGCCGACCGCGCACGGCGAGAGCGTGGTGATGCGCCTGCTGGACCGCGAGACGGTGGTGTTCGATTTCCAGCGGCTGGGCTTCACCGAGGATTTCCTGCCGCAGTTCCTGCGCGTGCTGCAGCGGCCGCACGGCATCCTGCTGGTGACCGGCCCGACCGGTTCGGGCAAGACCACCACGCTGTACACCGCGCTGAGCCAGCTCAACACCGAAGACGTCAAGATCATCACGGTCGAGGACCCGGTCGAGTACCAGATCGAAGGCATCAACCAGATCCAGGCCAAGCCGCAGATCGGCCTGGACTTCGCCAGCGCGCTGCGCAGCATCGTGCGCCAGGACCCGGACATCATCATGATCGGCGAAATGCGCGACCTGGAAACCGCGCGCATCGCCATCCAGTCCGCGCTCACCGGCCACCTGGTGCTGTCCACGCTGCATACCAACAACGCCGCCGGCGGCATCACCCGCATGCTCGACATGGGCGTGGAGGACTACCTGCTGACCTCCACGGTCAACGGCATCCTGGCCCAGCGCCTGGTGCGCCGGCTCGAGCCGCAGCATGCCGAAGCGTATCCGGCCACGCCCGAGGAGATCGCCCGCTTCAACCTGCGCCGCTACCAACCCGATGGCGAGATCTTGCTGTACCGCCCGCGTGCTTCGGCCATCGCCCCGACCGGCTACCTGGGCCGCACCACCATCACCGAGTTCCTGGTGATGGACGACGCCCTGCGCGCGGCGGTGATGCGCCACGCCGGCATGGGCGAACTGGAGACCCTGGCCCGCAACGCCGGCATGCGCAGCATGTACGAGGACGGCATCGCCAAGGCCCTGGCCGGCATGACCACCATCGAGGAAGTCCTGCGGGTGACCGAGGATGCGTGAGGCCGCGCGGGTGCTTACAGATCGCGGTGGCAGTGACGGAGCAACGCCGCTGCGCGCCGTCTCTGAATTCGTCATTCCCGCGAACGCGGGAATCCAGTGCCTGCCTCGCCAGGCGTGGAAATCTCACTGTGACGGCAAGTCGCTGGACCCCCGCGTTCCCGGGGATGACGGTGTAGGCATGGCGGCGACCTTGCATAGGCCTGCAGTCACGGAAATGCGTCGGTGTTCAGGGAAGAACCATGCGCGAACGACAACCCTGCGTTTATATGTTGGCGAGCGATCGCAACGGCACGCTTTATGTCGGCGTGACCAGCAATCTGCCCGCCCGGATCTGGCAACACCGGGAACATGTCGTGGAAGGTTTCACCGACCGTTATGCGGTGGTGCGCCTGGTCTGGTACGAACTTCACGAGACGATGGAATCCGCGATCCTGCGCGAGAAACGGCTCAAGAAATGGCGCCGTGCTTGGAAGGTCGATCTGATCGAGCAGGGCAATGCGTATTGGCGCGATCTTTGGTGCGAGATCGTGAAATGAATGTCGGAACCGCCACCGGTGTCCTTCCCATGGACGCGCCAGCCCAGGTCACTGCCCTTGCCGTCATTCCCGCGAACGCGGGAATCCAGCGACTTGGCTCTGCGTACCGCGGGGAGGTGCCAGTGCGGAAGGCACTGGATTCCCGCGTTCGCGGGAATGACGAGTTCTGGGATTCCGCGTGTGGCGACGGTGCGCATGCACCCCGGGCCTCCACGCGCCGAGTTCCCGCTCCCCAAGCCCGGCTGCCCTGATGCCCCTGTACCGCTACAAAGCGCTCAACGCGCGCGGCGAGGTGCTGGAGGCGCAGATGGAGGCGGCCAGCGAGGCCGAGGTGGTGGCGCGGCTGCAGGAGCAGGGCCATCTGCCGATGGAGGCGCGGCTGGCGTCCGAGGGCGGCGGGCTGGGCTCGTTCAAGCTGCTGCTGCAGCCCAATGCCTTCGGTGGGCAGCGGCTGGTGCTGTTCACCCAGCAGCTGGCGACCCTGCTGGGCGCCGGGCAGCCGCTGGACAGGGCGCTGACGATCCTGCTGGAGCTGCCGGACGAGGACAAGGCGCGCCACACCGTGGCCGACATCCGCGAGGCGGTGCGCGGCGGTGCGCCGCTGTCCACCGCGCTGGAGCGCCAGCACGGCACGTTCTCGCGCCTCTACATCAACATGGTGCGCGCCGGCGAGGCCGGCGGCACGCTGCACGACACGCTGCAGCGCCTGGCCGATTACCTGGAGCGCAGCCGCGCGCTCAAGGGCCGGGTGATCAACGCGCTGATCTATCCGGCCATCCTGATGGTGGTGGTCGGGCTGGCGATGCTGTTCCTGCTGGGCTATGTGGTGCCGCAGTTCTCGCAGATGTACGAGAGCCTGGACGTCACCCTGCCGTGGTTCACGCGCATCGTGCTGGCGGTGGGGCAGTTCGTCGCAGGCTGGTGGCTGGCCTTCATCGTGCTGCCGGCGCTGGCGCTGCTGTGGGTCGACCGCAAGCGGCGCGACACCGCCTTCCGCGATCGCTTCGATGGCTGGATCCTGCAGCGCAAGCTGATCGGCCCGCTGATCGCGCGGCTGGAAACCGCGCGCCTTGCGCGCACGCTGGGCACGCTGCTGCGCAACGGCGTACCGCTGCTGGGCGCGCTTGTCATCGCGCGCAACGTGCTGGGCAACCGCGCGCTGGCCGCCGATGTGGAAGGCGCCGCCGATGCGGTCAAGAACGGCCGCGCGCTGTCCACCGCGCTGGGCGCGGGCAAGCGCTTCCCGCGCCTGGCGCTGCAGATGATGCAGGTGGGCGAGGAGTCCGGCGCGCTGGACGCGATGCTGCTCAAGACCGCCGATACCTTCGAGGCACAGACGGCCCAGGCGCTGGACCGCATGCTGGCCGCGCTGGTGCCGGCGGTGACCCTGGTGCTGGCGGCGGTGGTGGGCGCGGTCATCATCGCCGTGCTGGTGCCGCTGTACGATCTGGCCGGTGCGATCAACTGACCCGCACACTGCTTTCCTCGACTTCGCAATACGGAATGGAAGACCTCTCATGCGCAACGCACGCTCCCTGACGCCTCCGCCCGCCCGCAGCGCCCAGGCCGGCTTCACCCTGATGGAAATCATCGTGGTGGTGATTCTGATCGGCGGCATCGTCGCCTTCGCCGCCAGCCGCATCCTGGGCAACGCCGACCGGGCCAAGGTCAATCTGGCCAGGGCGCAGGTGCAGACCGTGGCCGAGAAGGTGCAGCAGTTCGAGATGGACACCGGCCACCTGCCGGCCTCGCTGTCCGACCTGGTGGCCGCGCCGGCCGGCACCGCCGGCTGGCTGGGGCCTTACGCCAAGGAGAGCGAGCTGAAGGATCCCTGGAACCACCCCTACCAGTATTCGGTGCCGGGCCAGCAGGGCCCGTTCGACCTGGTCAGCCTGGGCAAGGATGGCCAGCCCGGCGGCGACAGCGTCAACGCCGATATCGCCTACTCGCCCTGAGCGGTCCATGCGCGGCCGCGCCCGCCCCGGCAAGGGCCGCGTCCGGCGCCGGCCGGCGGGCTTCACGCTGATCGAAGTGCTGGTGGTGATCGCGCTGATCGCCCTGATCGGCACGCTGACCGCCGTGGCCATGAGCGGCGGCCTGCAGGGCCTGCGCCTGCGCGGGGCGACGCGTGAGGTGGCCGCGCAGCTGCGCTTCACCCGCGCCCAGGCCATCGCCACCGGCCAGCCGCAGCGCTTCACCATCGACCCGGCCGCGCATCGCTACAGCGCACCCGGCAAGCGCGAAGGCCGCCTGCCCGAACAGCTGGGCGTGCGCTTCTACGGCGCGCGCCAGGCCGCCGCGCAGCCGGGGCAGGGCGCGATCGTGTTCTATCCCGACGGCGCCTCCACCGGCGGTCAGCTCGAACTGGTCGCAGGCCAGGCCACGCGCCGGCTCAGCGTGGCCTGGCTGACCGGCGAGGTGCGCGTGGATGGCCAGGTGGGAGGCGCGCCATGAGGCGCCAGCGCGGCTTCACGCTGATCGAGGTGGTGGTCGCCTTCGGCCTGCTGGCGCTGGCCTTGACCCTGCTGCTGGGCGCGCTGACCGGCGCCTCGCGGCAGATCCAGCGCGCCAACCTGGCCGGGCGCGCGGCGCTGCATGCGCAGAGCCTGCTGGCCCAGGTCGGCGCGGGCGCGCCGCTGCAGCCGGGCGAACAGGACGGCGCGCTGGACGATGGCCGCTATCACTGGCGCCTGGAGGTCGCGCCCTGGACCGATCCGGGCCGGCCCGCCGACGGTCTGATCGACCCGGCCGCCACGCGTCTGCTCGAAGTGCGCCTGACCGTGCGCTGGGGCGAGGGCGAAAACGAGGCGCTGCAATGGCGCAGCCTGCGCCTGGCCGCGGCGCAAGGCACGCCGGGCACATGAGGCGCAGGCTCCGCGCCCCGGTCGCGCCGCGCCGCGCCGCCGGCTTCACTCTGCTGGAGATCCTGCTGGCCACGCTGCTGCTGGCCGCTGGCCTGGCGGTGGGCTTCGCCACGCTGCGTGCGGCCACCGGCCTGGTCCATCGCGGCGAGGCCACCGCGGCGCGCAACGAGCGCATCCGCGCGGTGCAGGGCTTCCTGCGCAGCCACCTGGCCTCGGCCCAGGCCATCGCCTTCGCGCGCGATCCCGAGCGCGGCCTGGCCTACCGCTTCGCCGGCACCGGCACGCGCATGCGCTTCGTCGCCGACCTGCCCGACTATCTGGGGCGCGGTGGGCCATACCTGCACGACGTATCCGCCACCGAGGACGGCAGCCGGCTGCAGGTCGACCTGAAGATGGTCCAGGCCGGCCAGACCATCGACGAGCCGGGTACGCCGCGCCCGCCGGAGCTGCTGGCCGACCGGCTCAAGTCGGTGCGCTTCCGCTACCGCGGCCTGCTGCCGGACAACGGCGGGCTGGGCCCGTGGCAGGACGGCTGGACCCAGGTCGAGGCCCTGCCGGTGCAGGTGTCCATCGAGATCGTGCCGGCCGACGGACCGCGCTGGCCGGACATGGTCGTCACCCTGGCCCAGGGCAGCGGCAGCACCCATGAGGTGACGCCGTGAGCCGCGTCCGTCCGCCGCGTTCGCCCGCCGCCCAGCGCGGCGTGGCCCTGCTGCTGGTGGTGTGGCTGATCGCGCTGCTGACCGCGCTGATCGGGGCCTTCGCCCTCGCCGCGCGGGTGGAGGCGCTGCAGGGACGTGTCACCGCCGAGGGCAGCGTGGCCCGCGAAGTCGCCCGTGCCGGCCTGGAGTACGCCATGCAGCGCGTGGACGACCAGGACCCGCGCAGCCGCTGGATTCCGGATGGGCGGCCCTACCGCTGGCGCTACGCTGGCAGCCAGGTGCTGGTGCGCATCACCGACGAGAGCGGCAAGGTCGATCTCAACCAGGTCGACGCCCAGACCCTGGCCAGCGTGCTCGTCGCCACCGGCGTCGAGCAGGCCCGTGCCCAGCAGTTGGCCGGCGCGGTGGTGGACTGGCGCGACGCCGATTCGCTGCGCCAGCCGGTCGGCGGCGCCGAGGACGGGGACTACGCCGAGGCCGGCCTGCCCTACGGCGCCAAGGACGCGCCGTTCGAGACCGTGGCCGAGGTCGAGCAGGTGCTGGGCTGGACGCCCGAGGTCTATGCGCGGATCAAGCCCTACCTGACCCTCTATGGCCGCGCCCAGCCCGACCCGACCTATGCCCAGGGCCCGGTGCTGACCGCACTGGGGCTGGACCCGGGCCTGATCCAGCAGCAGCGCGAGGCGGCGCAGCAGGTGGGCGCGCCGCAGGTCGGGCGCGGCACCGGCACGTATAGTATCGAGAGTCGTGCACAGCTCCCCGATGGCCGCCAGGCGGTCCTGCGGGCGGTGCTGCGCACGGGCGGTGGCCCCACGCCAGGGGCCGTGTACACGACGCTGCGCTGGGAGGAAGGTTGGGAACCCCGATGACGACACCACGCGCAGCCGCCCCGGTGCTGCCGGCCCTGGGTCGCTCCGTCGGCGCCGCCAGCGGCTTTCTCACCTGGTGGCGCGATGCGCTGGCCAGCTGGCTGCCGCCGCGCTGGCGTCGCCTGTTCGGCCTGGCCGCCGAGCGCCTGCTGCTGGTCCCGCGCGATGGCCAGGCGCAGCTGCTGCGCGCCAGGCTGGACGGGTCGGAGGCGCTGGCCGAGCTGCCCCTGCCGCTGTCCTCGGCCGAACTGGATGCCGTGCTCCATCCGCGCGTGGCCGGGCTGCCGCGCTGGGGCCTGCTGCCGGCCGTGCGCGTGCTGCGCCGGCCGCTGCTGTTGCCGGCCGCGGCGGCCGAGCGGCTGCGCGAGGTGGTCGGGTTCGAGATCGACCGGCAGACCCCGTTCACCGCCGAATCGGTGTACTACGACGCGCGCATCGTCGCCCGCCGCGGCGACGGCCAGATCGAGGCCGAGCTGGTGGTGGTGCGCCGCCAGGCCGTGGACCGCGCGCTGGAGGAACTGGGCTCGGTCGCCACCGGCCTGGCCGGCCTGGACGTGGCCGACGAGGCCGGCCAGCCGCTGGGCGTGAACCTGCTGCCGCCGGCGCTGCGCGTGCGCCGGGCCAGCCCGGCGCGGCGCTGGAACCTGATCGCCGCGCTGGCCGCGGTGGTGTTCGTCGTCCTGGCCGGCTGGCAGGTGCTGGCCAACCGCCAGGCCGCCGCCGACGACTTCACCGCCCAGGTCGAACGCAGCGCCGCGCAGGCGCGCGGCGTGGCCGCCCAGCGCCGACAGCTGGTGGACCTGGTCGAAGGCGCCGGCTTCCTGCAGCGCCAGCGCGCCGCGCGGCCGACCACCATCGAGATCCTCGACGAGCTCACCCGCCGCCTGCCCAACAACACCTACCTGGAGAAGGTCTCCATCGAGGGCGACCGGTTGCTGCTGATCGGCCTGAGCTCGGAGGCCCCGGGCCTGGTCAAGCAGCTGGAAGGCTCGGCGCTGTGGACCTCGCCGGCGCTGACCGGCGCCCTGCAGCAGGACCGGCGCACGCGGCTGGACCGCTTCAGCATGACCGCCCAGCTGGCCGGCGCCACGCCGCCCGCCTCGGCCGCCAGGAGGCCCAATGCGCGCCAGGAGTGAACGCCAGGACCGCTGGCTGGCCCTGGGCCTGCTGCTGGCCGCGCTGGCGCTGGCCTATCTGGTGCTGGTGCATCCGTGGTGGACCGTGCCGATGCGCGCGCTCGATGCGCGCATCGACGCGGCGCGCGAGCGCGAGCTGCGCGTGCGCACCCAGCTGGCCCAGCGCCCGCTGGTCGCCCGCCAGCTCGCCGCCGCGCAGGCCGCGCTGGGCAACCGCCCCGGCTTCCTGGCCGAACCCACCGCCGAGCTGGCCACCGCCGCGCTGACCCAGCGCCTGGAGACGGTCGTGGCCCAGGCCAGCCCGGGCAACCGCAGCTGCGCGATCACCAACCGCTCGCCGGTCCCGCAGCAGGGCACCGAGCGCTTCACCCGGGTCACCGTGCAGGTCACCCTGCGCTGCGGCGTGGACCAGACCGCCGCGGTGCTGCACGCGCTGGAATCGGGCAGCCCGCGCCTGTTCGTGGACAACCTCAACATCCTGGCGCAGACCTTCAACCTGCGCGCGCCCGGCACGGAGGATCAGAACGCCGGGCTCAACGTCAGCTTCGACCTGTACGGCTACCTCAAGCCGGCCGCGCAAGCGGCGGCGCCCGTGGCGGGAGGTGTGCGTGCGCAGTGACACCCTGGGTGCGCGCACCTGGCTGCTGCTGGTGATCGCCGGCTGGGCGCTGCTGGCCTGGGTGCTGGCGCTGGCCGGCATGGGCCGGGCGATCGCGCCGCTGGCCGACGATCCGGCGCTGGTGCAGCGCCTGCCCGCGCTGCCGCCGCAGGCGCCCGAGCGCCTGGGGCCGGCCGACCAATACGCGGCCATCGGCCAGCGCCCGGTGTTCGCGCCGGACCGGCAGCCCCATCCCTTCTTCCTCGAGGGGCAGGGCGAGGCCGCCGCCAAGACCAGCTTCGACTACGTGCTGACCAGCGTGCTGATCACCCCGACGGTGCGGCTGGCGATCCTGCAGAAGCCCGGCGACGGCGGCCCGGCCTCGGCGGTGCGGGTCCGGGTGGGCGAGGCGCCGGCCGAGGCGCCGGCCTGGCACTTGACCGAGCTGGCGCCGCGGCAGGCGGTGTTCGACGGCCCCGAAGGCCAGCGCACGCTGGCCCTGCGCGTGTTCGACGGCCAGGGCGGGCAGCCGCCGACGGCGCTGTCCTCCGGCGGCCGGCCGCCGCCGGCCGGCATGCAGGCCGGACAGGCGCCGCGCAGCTCGCCGGTGCCGCCGCCGCCGACAGCGCCCGCGCAGGCGCAGGCGCAGAACCAGGCCCGCAAC
Source organism: Pseudoxanthomonas winnipegensis (assembly GCF_030322905.1). Classification (NCBI taxonomy): domain Bacteria; kingdom Pseudomonadati; phylum Pseudomonadota; class Gammaproteobacteria; order Lysobacterales; family Lysobacteraceae; genus Pseudoxanthomonas; species Pseudoxanthomonas winnipegensis. Next base: position 752,881 of record NZ_CP095475.1, read on the forward strand.
GCCGCCCAGGCCGGCGCCAGCGCCAATGCCGCGGCCGGCAGCCCGGCCCAGCAGGCGCCGGCCGAGGCGCCGGTCACCCCCGAACAGCAGATGCAGGCCATCCGCGAACGCATCGAAGCCCGCCGCCGCCAGCTGCGCGAGCAGGGCGCCGGCGCGCCGACCGGCAACTAGCGCCTTGCCCCTGTCCATCGCATCGAACGATCCATAGAGTGCAGACATGACGTCACGCTTCGTCCTCCCGCTCAGTCTCCTGCTCGGCCTGCTGGCCGGCTGCGCCACCGCGCCGGTGCCGAACGTGCAGCGCCAGGGCAACCTGGCCAATCCGGGCGCGACCGCGGGCGCGGCGCAGACCTCGCCCATGACCTCGCCCGAGGAGCCGCAGACCGGCCCGCAGGCGCAGATCCGGCGCGGCACCGGCCAAGTGATCAACCGCAGCGCCGCCGCAGCGCCGCCGCCGGCATTGCGCGGGGCCACCGGCGGCGGGGCGATGTTCAACTTCGAGGGCGAATCGCTGCAGGCGGTGGTCAAGGCGATCCTGGGCGACATGCTGGGCCAGAACTACGTCATCGCGCCCGGCGTGCAGGGCACGGTGACCCTGGCCACGCCGCGCGCGGTGTCGCCGGCGCAGGCGCTGTCGCTGCTGGAGCAGGTGCTGGGCTGGAACAACGCGCGCATGGTCTACAGCGACGGCCGCTACAACATCGTCCCGGCCGACCAGGCGCTGGCCGGCACCGTGGCGCCGCGCTCGGGCGATGCGGGCAACGCGCGCGGCTACGAGGTGCGCGTGGTGCCGCTGCGCTTCATCGCGGCCAACGAGATGAAGAAGATCCTGGAGCCGTATGCGCGGCCCAACGCGGTCATCGCCACCGACCCGACCCGCAACCTGATCACCCTGAGCGGCTCGCGCACCGAGCTGGAGAACTACCTGCGCACGGTGCAGATCTTCGACGTGGACTGGCTCTCGGGCATGTCGGTGGGCGTGTTCCCGCTGGAGACCGGCCAGGCGAGCAAGGTCGTGGCCGATCTGGAGAAGGTGTTCGGCGAGAACAGCAAGACGCCCAGCGCCGGCATGTTCCGCTTCATGCCGCTGGAGGGCGCCAATGCGGTGATGGTGATCACCCCGCAGGCAGCCTACCTGGATCAGATCCGCGACTGGCTCGAACGCATCGACAACGCCGGCGACACCCCGCGCCTGTTCTCCTACGAGCTCAAGTACATCAAGGCGCGCGATCTGGCCCAGCGCCTGGCCGAGGTCTTCGGCGGCGGCAGCGGGCGCGGCGGCGGTTCCACCAGCTCGCTGGCGCCGGGCGCGATCGGCACCTCGCTGACCTCCAGCGGCATGGACGGCAGCGGCAGCACGCTGCAGTTCGGCGGCAACCAGGACGGAAGCCGCAGCGACGATGGATCGAGCGGCCTGGGCAGCAGCTCGGGGCTGGGCGGTAGCAGCGGACGCAGCGGCTCGGGCTCGGGCGATGTGTCGCTCAATGCGCGCCAGGAAGGCAACGGCAACGTCACCTTGGAGGTGGAGGGCAGCAAGGTCGGCGTGGCCGCGGTGGAAGAGACCAACTCGCTGCTGGTGCGCGCCAATGGCAACGCCTGGCGTTCGATCAAGGACGTGATCGAGAAGCTGGACGTGATGCCGATGCAGGTGCATATCGAGGCGCAGGTGGCCGAGGTGGCGCTGACCGGCAAACTCGCCTACGGCGTCAACTGGTACTTCGAGCAGCAGGGCCAGCAGCCCGATCCCAGCGGTCTGGTGGGCGAGGGCGTCTGGGGCCGCAGCATCACCAGCGGCACCGGCCTGACCTGGACCTTCCTGGGCAACAACGCCGCCGCGGTGCTGAGCGCGCTGGATCAGGTCACCGACCTGCGCCTGCTGCAGACCCCTTCGGTGTTCGTGCGCAACAACGCCCAGGCCGAGCTGAAGGTGGGCGAGCAGATCCCGGTCAATTCCTATTCGGTCAACACCGGCCTGAACTCCCAGACCTACAGCCAGGTGCAGTACCTGGACACCGGCGTGATCCTCAAGGTCCGCCCGCGCGTGACCAAGGACGGCACGGTGTTCATGGAGATCGCGCAGGAGGTCAGCTCGCCCGGCGCCTCGCCCTCCAACTGCGACGCCAGCGTCAGCGCCTGCAACGTGCCGATCAACACCCGCTTCGTGAAGACCGAGGCGGCGGTGCAGAGCGGCCAGACCATCATGCTGGCCGGCCTGATCACCGACTCGGTGACCAACGGTTCGTCCGGCGTGCCTTATCTGAGCCGGCTGCCGGTGGTGGGAGCGCTGTTCGGGCAGAAGAAGCAGGACACCAACCGCAGCGAAGTCATCGTCCTGATCACCCCGACCATCGTGCGCAACCCGGCCGAAGCGCGGAACCTCACCGACGAATACAGCCAGAAGTTCCGCGCCATGGAACCGCTGCACCCGCCGAAGGGCAAGTGAGCCCGCACGACGCCGCACCCCTGCCGATCGTGCTGCTGCCGGTCGGCGTGGACGACCAGGCGCTGGACGCCTGCCTGGGCGCGCTCGAGGACGGCACACCGGCGGGCACGCAGGTCTGGCTGGCCGACAACGCCCAGGTGGGTCCGCGCGGGCTGGCGCTGATCGAGCGCTGGCTGGCGCGCACGCGCCTGAAGGCCGACTACACCCGCCGCCCGTACCCGCTCGGCGAGGTCGCGCACCTGGACGAAATGCTGCGCGCCTGCGCCGGGCTGGACGTGGTGGTGCTCTCGCCCGACGCCCAGCCGCTGCCGGGCTGGCTGAACCAGCTCGCCGCCTGCCTGGCAGGCGACGCCTCCATCGCCACCGCCACGCCGTGGTGCAACGCCGGCGAGGCGGCCGCCTGGCCGCGCGTGGGCGAGATCGCCCCGCCGCCGGTCGACCCGCAGCGCACCGCGCGCGCCTGCGCCGCGCTACCGGCGACCTATCCGGAGCTGCCGGCCGCAGTCAGCCATGCGGTGGCCCTGCGCGGCCGTGCCCGCGCGCGCGCCGGCGGGCTGGACCTGGACAGCTATCGCAGCTGGTATGCCGCCCTGATCGACCTGTCGCTACGCCTGTCCGGGCTGGGCTGGCGCAACGTGCTGTGCGAGACGGCCTTCGTCGCGCGCGGCGGCGAGGGCGGCCCGGACGAGGGCGACATGGACGCGCTGGCCGGGCGCTGGCCCGACTGGAATCCGCGCGTGGCCCGCTTCCTGATGGACGATCCGCTGCGCGCCTTGCGCGAGCGCCTGGAGGCCTGCTACGCGCAGGCGGGATCCACGGAACAACGTGAACTCTTCGGCTGACGCCGGCGGCATCGCCGCCATCGTGGTGACCCACCGCAGCGCCTCGACCATCGAGGCCTGCCTGACGCGGCTGCGCGCGGCGCGCGATGTCGTGCAGATCCGCGTGGCCGACAACGCCTCCGACGACGGCACGCTGGAGATCGTCCAGCGCCACGCCGCGCGCGATCCGCGCGTGCACTTCATCGGCAACCCCGACAACCCCGGCTTCTCGGTCGGCTGCAATCAGGGCGCGCGCGATTCGGACGCGCCCTGGCTGGCCTTCGTCAATCCCGATCTGATGGTCGAGGCCGAAACGCTGGTGCGCCTGCGCGCCCATGCGCAGGTGCTGGGCAATGCGCTGCTCGGCGCCGACCTGGTCGGCGAGGACGGCGTGCGCGACGCCGCCGCGCGCCGGCGCGACCCGGACTTCGCGCAGATGCTGCGCAGTCCCGCGCGTGGCGCGCAGCTGGGGGTGCCGATGGACGCCGCGCAGGCGGTGCAGCCGGTGCAGGCCATCTCCGGCGCGCTGATGCTGATGCCGCGCACGCTGTTCGATGCGCTGGGCGGCCTGGACGAGGGCTATCGCCTGCATGCCGAGGACCTGGACCTGTGCCGGCGCGCGCGCGAGGCCGGCGCCACGGTGGCGGTGGCCAACGATGTGCAGGTGCTGCACGTGCGCGGCGTGTCCAGCCGCTCGCGGCCGCTGTTCGTCGAGTGGCACAAGCATCGCGGGCTGTGGCGCTATTTTCGCCGCTTCGAGGCCCCGCGGCGCTCGTGGCCGGTGCGGGTGGGCGTTTGGACCGCGATCTGGGCGCACTTCGCCCTGGCCCTGGGCCTGCGGCTGGTGCGGACGGCCTGACGCGACGCGCATAATCGCCGCATGATCATCCAATCGCTGCTCGACACCGACCTGTACAAGTTCACGATGATGCAGGCGGTGCTGCATCAGCACCCTGCCGCGCAGGTGCAATACCGCTTCAAGTGCCGCACGCCGGGCATCGACCTGGCCGCGCACCTGGACCGCATCTCCGAGGAGATCGACGCGCTGTGCGCGCTGCGATTCACCGCGGACGAGCTGGACTACCTGCGCGGGCTGCGCTTCGTCAAGCCGGATTTCGTCGACTTCCTCGGCCTGTTCCACTTCGATCGCAAGTACATCACCCTGCGCGCCTCGGACCAGGTGCCCGGCGAGATCGCGCTGGAGATCGAGGGGCCGTGGCTGCACACGATCCTGTTCGAGGTGCCGCTGCTGGCGATCATCAACGAGGTGTACTTCGACGCGCTGGGGCAGGGCGATCTGGTCGAAGGCGAGCGCCGGCTGCAGGGCAAGCTGGCGCGCCTGCGCGCCATCCCCGACGCGGCCGGCTGCGCCATCGCCGACTACGGCACGCGCCGGCGCTATTCGCGCGCCTGGCACGCACGCCTGCTGCCGCAGCTGCGCGACGGGCTGGGCGAGCAGTTCGTCGGTACCAGCAACGTTCACTTCGCCCACCGGTACGGCATGACGCCGCTGGGCACGATGGCGCACGAGTGGCTGCAGGCCTTCCAGGCGCTGGGCCCGCGTCTGCGCGATTCGCAGGCCGCCGCGCTGGAGGCCTGGGCGCGCGAGTATCGCGGCGACCTCGGCATCGCGCTGAGCGACGTGGTCGGCACCGATGCGTTCCTGCGCGATTACGACATGTACTTCTGCAAGCTCTTCGACGGCATGCGCCACGACTCGGGCGATCCGCTGCGCTGGGGCGAGCGGATGCTGGCGCACTTGGCCGCCAATCGCGCCGATCCGCGCGCCAAGACGCTGGTGTTCAGCGACGGCCTGGACGTGGAGCGGGTGGCCGAGCTGTACGCGCACTTCAAGGGGCGCTGCCGCCTGGCCTTCGGCATCGGCACCAACCTGACCAACGATCTGGGCCCCAAGGCGCTGAACATCGTCATCAAGATGACCCGCTGCAACGGCCAGCCGGTGGCCAAGCTGTCCGACTCGCCCGGCAAGAGCATGTGCGACGACCCGGGCTATGTGCGCTATCTGCGGCAGGTCTTCGGGCTGCCGCCCGAGCAGGATCTGTGACCTGCGGCAAGCTTTCGATCACCGACAACTTGGCGGACTTGACACCTATTTTGGCGTAATTTTCACTCTGTCTTGACGCCGCAGCCGACGGCGATCATCCGCCGCTTCGGGCGGATCAGGGGTGGCGCCGGGGTGCTCGACATGACGCTTGTACGCGCGGCTGCCACGCTGTGGCTGCTGCTCCTTCTGGCTGGCTGCGGCGGCGGGGGCGGCGGCGGGTCGTCTTCGGCCTCGTCCTCGCCCTCCACGCCGGTCACCACCCCGACCACGCCCAGCGACAAGCCGACCACCGATGCGGAGGCGGCGCGCTTTCTGACCCAGGCCAGCTTCGGCCCGACCAAGGCCGACATCGCCCGCGTGCGCCAGATCGGGTACGGCGCCTGGATCGATGAGCAGATCGACGCGTCCAAGACCGCGCCGACGCTGATGGAGCCGCACATCCTGTCCATCCCGGTGGCCAGCCTGAGCTACGCCGAGCGGCGCAACTACTGGCTGTGGCAGGCGGTGACCGCCAAGGACCAGCTGCGCCTGCGCATGGGCTTCGCGCTCAGCGAGATCTTCGTGGTCTCCGACCGCGACTACAACACGGCCAACTTCGGCCGCATCGCCAACTACCAGGACATGCTGGACAGCAATGCGTTCGGCACCTATCGCGACCTGCTGGAGAAGGTCACCCTGCACCCGGCGATGGGCACCTACCTCAGCCACATCCGCAACCGCAAGGCGGTCAGCTACAAGAACGGCCAGGGACTGACGGTCACCATCGTCCCCGACGAGAACTATGCGCGCGAGGTGATGCAGCTGTTCTCCATCGGCCTGGTCCAGCGCAACGCCGACTTCACCGTCAGGACCGATGCCTCGGGCAACACCATCCCCACCTACGACCAGGCGGTGGTGAGTGCGATGGCGCGGGTGTTCACCGGCTGGTCGATCAATGGCGCGACCAAGGACACCTTCTACAAGGGCCTGCCGGACAACGACGCCAAGCCGATGACCTGCGTGCCGGACTACCACGACGACCAGCCCAAGACCATCTTCAACGGCATCGTCATCGCCGAAGGCAACGACTGCACCAAGACGCTGGCCAAGGCGCTCGACGCGCTGGCCAGCCATGCCAACACGGCGCCCTTCATCAGCCGCCAGCTGATCCAGCGCTTCGTCACCAGCAATCCCAGCCCGGCCTACGTGGGCCGCGTGACCAAGGTGTGGGCCAGCTCCAACGGGGATCTGGGCAAGGTGATCAAGGCGATCCTGATGGACACCGAGGCGCGCACCGCGCCGGCCGCCACCGACACCAGCTACGGCAAGCTGCGCGAGCCGCTGATCCAGCTGACCACGCTGTGGCGCGCCTTCGACGCCAAGTACGTGCCGCGCGACGACGGCCAGTACGCGTTCTCCTTCGGCGCGTCCTACGACTTCAGCGTGTCGCTGGGCCAGGACTCGCTGCGCTCGCCGTCGGTGTTCAACTTCTTCTCGCCCGACGCGCGCCTGCAGGCCGCCGATGGCGTCGATGGCCTCTATGCGCCGGAGTTCGACCTGCTCAACGACTCCAGCTTCGTGAGCACCTTCAACGAGGTGTGCAACGCCGCCTGCGGCAATCTGAAGACGGCTGCGCCGACCGCGCGGACCAACGCGCCGGTGCTCGACGCCACCAGCCTGCAGGCGCTGGCCGATGCCGGCAACCACGCCGGCATGGTCGATGAGATTTCCGCGCTGCTGTTCGCCGGCAACCTGTCCGCCGACACCCGCGCCACGATGATCGACATGCTCAACAAGCTGCAGACCGAGAAGCGCAGCAGCGCCGAACGGGTGCAGTCCCTGGTCCAGCTGGCGCTGGCCTCCCCCGATTTCGTGATCCAGCGATAGGAGCCGCACGAACATGTCTCGACAGGTCAATCAGGACCGCCGGACCTTCCTGCGCTCGCTGCAGCTGATGCTGGCCGGCGGCGCCGTCGCCGCGACCCTGCCGCAGTTCGAACTGGTCGGCCGCGCGCTGGCGCAGAGTTCCACCGCGGTGGGCACCGGCAACTACCGCGCGTTGGTGTGCATCTTCCTGTTCGGCGGCAACGACTCGTTCAACATGCTCATCCCGCATGTGCAGACCGAGTACGACGTCTATCTCAAGAGCCGCGGCGGCGTGTACGACGCGGCCGCCAACAGCCAGGGCCTGGGCATCGCCCGCGACGCGCTGCTCAAGGTCACCGACACGGCGGGCAAGGCCTGGGGCCTGCACCCGGCCTGCGCCGGCATGAAGACCCTGTTCGACAACCGCGAGCTGGCGTTCATGGCCAACGTCGGCACGCTGGTGCAGCCGACCACCAAGGCCGAGTACACCGCCAAGGCCAAGCGCCTGCCCTACAACCTGTTCTCGCACAACGACCAGCAGGCGCTGTGGATGCGCGGCGAGTCGGAGCTGCGCAGTTCCAACGTTGGCTGGGGCGGCACCCTGGGCGAGCGCATCAAGGGCGCCAACAGCGGCGGCTTCACCGCGCTGCCGCCGACCATCTCGCTGGCCGGCAACAACCTGTTCCAGACCGGCACCTCGATCTCGCCCTATGTGATGTCCACCGGCGGTCCGGCGGCGCTGCGCAACTTCGAGAACGTCAACTCCACGCCCGACCGCATCCGCCGCGAGGCGTTGGCCGCGCTGGTCAAGCATCGCTACACGCCGCTGATGCAGGACCAGTACGCGCTGCAGGGCGAGAGCGCGATGTTGATCGGCAGCACGATGCGCACCGCGCTGGATGCGAACAACGGCGGCGACATCGCCACCGTGTTCCCGTCCGGCAATGGGCTGGCCTCGCAGCTGCGCATGATCGCCCGCTCGATCAAGGCCAGCCGGACCAGCGCGCTGGGGCAGAACCGGCAGATCTACTTCGCCAGCATGGGCGGCTTCGATACCCACGACGGGCAGATGGTCGCCAATGGCCAGCCGCGGCTGTTGGGGCAGGTCTCCGATGCGCTGTTCGCCTTCCGCAACGCGCTGGTGGAAATCGGCGCGCTCAACGACGTGGTCAGCTTCACCAACAGCGACTTCGCCCGCACGCTCAACAGCAACGGCAATGGCACCGACCACGCCTGGGGCGGCGTGCAGCTGATGATGGGCGGCCCGCAGTCCTCCGGCGGTCCGCTGGCCGGCGGCCGCGTATTCGGCAGCTATCCGATCCTGGAGTTGAACGGCGACCAGGCGGTCGATCGCGGTCGCATGATCCCGACCACCTCCACCAACCAGTTCGGCGCCACCTTCGCCCAGTGGATGGGCGTGGGCGCCTCGGACCTGGCGGCGATCTTCCCCGGCCTGGGCAACTTCGCCAGCCCGACGCTGGGCTTCCTGGCCTGACCCGGCGCCACGCGCCAGGTGCGGGCCGGCCGGGCCGGGCTTAAGCTCGGGGCTTCCGAAGTCGCAGGAGTCGTCCCGATGATCCGCAACATCGTCCGCATGGGAGCCCCCGTGCTGCTGGCCCGGGCCGAGCCGGTCGAGCACTTCGCCACCGGCGAGCTGCGCGACCTGGTCGATGACATGTTCCAGACCATGGACGAGGCCGGCGGCGTGGGCCTGGCCGCGCCGCAGGTGGCGGTGAGCAAGCGCGTGATCGTGTACGGCTTCGAGCACAACGCGCGCTACCCCGACGCGCCCTCGGTGCCGCGCACGGCGCTGTTCAATCCGCTCATTGAGCCGCTTACCGACGAGCTGGAGGACGGCTGGGAGGGTTGCCTGTCCATTCCCGGCCTGCGCGCGGTGATTCCGCGCTATCGGCGGATCCGGGTCAGCGGCTGGAGCGCCGGCGGCCAGCGCGTGGAGCAGGTCGCCGAAGGCTTCCATGCACGCGTGATCCAGCACGAGGTCGACCACCTGGACGGCATTCTGTATCCGTCGCGGATCAAGGATTTCTCCACGTTCGGGTTCACCGACGTGCTGTTCCCGGAGATCGGCGAGGGCAAGTGAGCCGGCGCACGCCGCATGCGGCAAGGCGCGGCATTAACGCCACGCTGCTAGCCTGCGGGATCTGTCCACGGATCTTGCGAAGGTAGGTCATGAAGACGACATCCCGTTCCCTGAAGGCCGCGCTGATGCTGGGCGCGCTGGCCTTGGCCGGCGCTGTGCAGGCGCAGGATTTCAAGCAGTTGCTCAAGCAGCACACCGGCCAGGCGGCGCCGGCCGGCGGCGAGGCGGCCGGTGGCCTGGGGGCGCTGGGCGGGCTGTCGCTGCCGGCGATCGGTGGCAACACCGCCGGCAATGCCGCGGGCGTGCTGCAGTATTGCGTGCAGCGCAAGTACCTCAGCGCCGATGCGGTCAGTGGCGTCAAGGACAAGCTGCTGTCCAAGTACGGCCTGGGCGGCGCGCAGAAGCCCGAGCAGTCGCCGGACTACCAGCGCGGCCTGATGGGCGTTCTCAAGGGCGAAGGCGGGCAGTCGTTCAACCTGGACGCGGTCTCGGGCAAGCTCAAGGACAAGGCCTGCGACTACGTGCTGAACAACGCCACCAAGCTGATCTGAAGGTGGGAGCCGCCCTTGTGGCCTTTTCGGCCAATGGCGGCGATGGGACATTACCGGGAAGAGCCTCTCGCCGCCGGCGACTCCCGTAGAGCGGAGCTTGCTCCGCTGCGTTTCGGCCGGATCACAGGGAAGCCCCAGCGGAGCAAGCTCCGCTCTACAGGGAGAGATGGTCGCTCCCATCCAAAACAAAGGCCGCCCGCGGAGGCTCTGCGGGCGGCCTTTGCTTTGGATGGTTGCAACGCTCGGTTTAGAACGCCGGCGCCCCGAGTGAGGGCGCCGGGAATCTCCGTCACGGCAGGGAGTAAGCCACCAGCGCGTCGCTGATCGGGGTTTCCATGAAGTGGTGACCGCCGGCCATCTGCACCACGTACTGCTTGCCGTTGACCGTGTAGGTCATCGGCGTGGCCTGGCCGCCGCCGGGCAGCACCGAGGTCCACAGCACCTTGCCGGTCTTCAGGTCGATGGCGCGCAGCAGGTTGTCGGTGGCCGCCGCGACGAACACCAGTCCACCGGCGGTGATCGCCGGGCCGCCGTTGTTGGGCGTGCCGATCTGGATCGGCAGGCCGGTCGGCAGGCCGAGCGGGCCGTTGGCGCGGGCCGTGCCCAGCGGCTGCTGCCAGATCACCTTCTGATCGTGCAGGTTGATCGCGGTGATCATGCCGTAGGGCGGCTCGTTGCACAGGGTCTTCAGGCCCGGGACCATGAAGGCCGACACCGAGATCGCATACGGTGTGTCCTCCATCGCGCCGGGGCCTTCGGCGCCGCCCTTGCCGGGCGTGTAGCGCGGATCGTCGATCGAGTACAGGTCCTGCGCGTCGGCCTGCTTGCGCGGGATGTAGTGCTCGTACATCGGGGTGACGTTCCAGTTGGCCACCAGGATGCCGCGGGCCGGGTCGTAGGCCACGCTGCCCCAGTCGCTGCCGCCGTTGTAGCCGGGGAAGACGATCCACGGCTGCTTGAGCTGCGGCGCGGTGAACTCGCCGGTGTAATGCGCCTGGCGGAACTTGACCCGGCAATACAGCTGGTCGAACGGCGTCATGCCCCACATGGTCGATTCCTTCAGGTCCGGCATACCCAGACGCGGCATCCCGGTCGACCACGGCTGGGTGCTGGCGCGGCTCTCGCCGGGCACGGTCACCTTGGTGTCGGCCGGGCGCTCCTCGACCGGCAGCAGCGGCTTGCCGTTGCGGCGGTCGACCACGAACAGCTGGCCGCGCTTGGTCGGAATGATCATCGCCGGCACCGGCGTGCCGCTGTGGTCGGGGAAGTCCAGCAGCGTGGGCTGCGAGCCGATGTCGTAGTCCCAGGTGTCCTTGTGCACGGTCTGGAACACCCACTTCTGCTCGCCGGTGGTCGCATCCAGCGCCACGATCGAGGACGCCACCGCGTTCTCCGCCGGCGTGCGCAGCTGGTCGTAGTAGTCGGCGGCCGAGTTGCCGGTGGGGACGTAGATCAGGTTGAGCGCGTTGTCGCCGGCCATCGGGCCCCAGGAGTTTGGCGTGCCGCGGCTGTATTCCTGGCCCGGGCCGGGCTCCTGATGCCACACCGTGCCGGGATGGTTGACGTCCCAGGCCCACTTGAACGCGCCGGTCTCGGCGTCATAGCCGCGGATCACGCCCGAGGGCGCCCAGCGGCGCTGGTTGTCCAGCACCTGGTGGTTGAGCGAGATGGTGCCGTTGACCACCACCGGCGGCGAGGTCACCGCCAGCTGGCCCGGCACCGACTTGCCCATCCCGGTCAGCAGGTTGACCTTGCCCTCGCTGCCGAACTGCGCGCAGGGCTGGCCGCTTGCGGCGTCCAGTTCGATCAGGCGCATGTCCAGCGTGGCCACGATGATGCGCGCATGGCAGCTCTGGCCCTCCGGCACCGCGTTGGAGACGAAGTAGGTCACGCCGCGGCAGGCGGCGGTGTAGGGCACGTTCTCGTACTTGACCCCGGAGACGAACTTCCAGATCTCCTTGCCGGTGGCCGGGTCGAGCTTGGACACGTTGTTGGTCGCCGAGCACACGTACAGCCCGTCGCCGATCATCAGCGGCGTGTTCTGCGCGCCCCACTTGTTGGTCTTGCCCGGGGGCGGCAGATCGCCGGTGTGATAGGTCCAGGCGACCTTGAGCTTGCCCACGTTCTCCGGGGTGATCTGCGCGGCCGGCGAATAGCGGGTGGCGTCGGTGTCGCGGCCGTAAGCGGCCCATTCGCTGTCGGCCTGCGCGGCGCGGGCCTTGGCGTTGTCGCCGGCGGCCAGCGGGGCCTGCGGCGCGTCATCGCCGTGTTCGACGTATTGGGTGCGGAAGACCAGCGCGAAGGCGATCGCCGCGAACACGATGCAGCCCGCCGCCGCCAGATAACCGTGCTTGCGCAGCCGGCCGGCCGACAGGCGCGGCACCATCAGCGCGACGAAGAAGCCCAGCAGGGTGATGTAGCCCATGCGCGGCACCCAGCCCCACAGGCGGGTGGCCGATTCGACCAGGGTCATCACCAGCGCGAGCAGAAACACCACGCCGTAGAGCTTGGCGCCCCACAGCCGGCCGGCGAACAGCAGCACGCCGCTGATCAGCATCAGCACGCCGTTGACCAGGTAGTACCAGGTGCCGCCCAGCGACAGCAGATAGGCCCCGGCCACGGCCAGGATCAGGCCGGAGACGGCGACGATGACAGCGACGATCTTCTGCCAGAGAGGGAGCCCGGGACGGGGCGCGGCAGTGTTCATGCACAACTCCAGATCATGGCCAGGGCCATGGTGTTTCACTCGCTGACGCCTGTCCCGAAGCGGATCGAAGGGGAGTCAGGCTGCGTCGCCGGCGAGCTGCATCTGCGGTCTTCCGTCGCACGCAGCGACGCACGGAACGCAGGACCACACGCCTTGGCGTGCGGCGCGATTCTAGGAAGGGCGCATGCGAGCGGGCCGTGAATTTTTCGACAGTTGCGACGCGGAGTTCCACTTGCATGCATCACGCGCGCACGCCGAAAGCCGCATCCGGTCTGGGAATGGATGCGGTTGAGGTGGGATCAGATACGTGGCGTGCAGCAGCAGGGCGGCGTGGGCCGCGCGCTGCTTTCGGCCCCGGTGCGCGCGCATGTCCGGGGCGCGAAGCGCCCATGGCCGCATCGAGCGGCCATGGGGCGATGGCTTACTTCAGCGCCTTGTAGCGCAGGCGCTTGGGACCGGCGTCGTCGCCGAGGCGGCGCTTCTTGTCTTCCTCGTACTCGCGGTAGTTGCCCTGGAAGAACTCCACGTGCGAGTCGCCCTCGAAGGCGAGGATGTGGGTGGCGATGCGGTCCAGGAACCAGCGATCGTGGCTGATCACGAAGGTGTTGCCCGGGAACTCCAGCAGCGCGTCTTCCAGCGCGCGCAGGGTCTCGATGTCCAGGTCGTTGGACGGTTCGTCGAGCAGCAGCACGTTGCCGCCCTGCAGCAGGGTCTTGGCCATGTGCAGGCGGCCGCGCTCACCGCCGGACAGCGAGCCGACCAGCTTCTGCTGATCCTGGCCCTTGAAGTTGAAGCGGCCGATGTAGGCGCGCGACTGGATCTCCACGCCGTTGATGTTGAGGATGTCCAGGCCGCCGGAGATCTCCTGGAAGACGTTGTGGTTGCCTTCCAGCGCATCGCGGCTCTGGTCCACGTAGGACAGCTGCACGGTCGGGCCGACCACGATCTCGCCCGAGTCCGGCTTCACCTGCCCGGTGATCATCTTGAACAGCGTCGACTTGCCGGCGCCGTTGGGCCCGATGATGCCGACGATGGCGCCCGGCGGCACCAGGAAGCTGAGGTCGTCGATCAGCAGGCGGTCGCCGAACTTCTTGGAGACGTGCTTGAACTCCATCACCGCATTGCCAAGGCGCTCGCCCGGCGGGATGAAGATCTCGTTGGTCTCGTTGCGCTTCTGGTAGTCGACCGACTGCAGCTCTTCCAGTCGCGCCAGGCGCGCCTTGCCCTTGGTGCGGCCGCCCTTGGCGTTCTGCCGCGACCATTCAAGCTCCTTCTGGATCGCCTTCTGGCGGGCCTTTTCCTGGTTGTCTTCCTGCTTCAGGCGCTCTTCCTTCTGGGTCAGCCAGTCGGTGTAGTTGCCCTTCCACGGGATGCCGCGGCCGCGGTCCAGTTCGAGGATCCACTCGGCGGCGTTGTCCAGGAAGTAGCGATCGTGGGTGACGGCCACCACGGTGCCGGAGTAGCGCGCCAGGAACTGCTCCAGCCACTCCACCGACTCGGCGTCCAGGTGGTTGGTCGGTTCGTCGAGCAGCAGCATGTCCGGCTTCTGCAGCAGCAGGCGGCACAGCGCCACGCGGCGCTTCTCGCCACCGGAGAGCTTGCCGACGATGGCCTCCCACGGCGGCAGGCGCAGCGCGTCGGCGGCGATGTCCAGCTGCTGCTCCAGCGTGGCGGCGTCGCCCGCGGCCAGGATCGCCTCCAGGCGCTCCTGTTCCTTGGCCAGCGCGTCGAAGTCGGCGCCTTCCTCGGCGTAGGCGGCGTACACCGCATCCAGCGCGGCCTGGGCCTGCAGCACCTCGCCCACGCCTTCCTCGACGGCCTGGCGTACGGTGTGTTCGGGGTTGAGCTCGGGCTCCTGGGCCAGATAGCCGACCTTGATGCCCGGCTGCGGGCGGGCCTCGCCCTCGAAGTCGGTGTCCACGCCGGCCATGATCTTCAGCACCGTCGACTTGCCCGCGCCGTTCAGGCCGAGCAGGCCGATCTTGGCGCCGGGGAAGAAGCTCAGCGAGATGTCCTTGATGATCTGCCGCTTGGGCGGGACCACTTTGGACACGCGGTTCATGGTGTAGATGTACTGCGACATGGGGTCTCCGACGAGGACGCAGCCGCGCCGTCACGCTTGGGACTCCAGGCGCGCGACGCTGGCGGGAAAGGGATGCGCACAGTATAGCGGGCCGGGCCGCGCAGGCGCCTCGGGGCCGAAACTGAACAGGGGGTGCTAGGCGTCGTGAACGGCAATTTTTGTAGCCGTTTCCAGCCAGTTTCCGTTCACTGGCCCGGCGCATCATCGCATCGTGCCTCGAAGCACTGGAGACCCCTCATGAAGCGCACGATCCTGACCCTGCTGAGCATTCCCGTCCTTGCCATGTCGCTGGCGGCCGCGCCGGCGATGGCGGACGACTGGCGCCACGGCCCGCCGGGCCCGGGCGCTGGCCCCGGCGGCCCCGGTCCTGGCCCCGGTGGTCCGCGCGGTTGGGCCGACCGCCACGACGAGCGCCGCGATCGCCACGACCGTCGCGATGCCTACCGCGATGGCTATCGCGACGGCCGCTACAGCCGCCCGGTGGTGGTCGAGCGCAACTACTACCGCGGTGGTTACTACCGTCCGGGCCCGCCGCCGCCGCCGCCGGTGTACTACCGCCCGGCCCCGCCCCCGGTCGCGTACTACCGCCCGTACGGCTATGAGCGCGGCTACCGCTATGTGAACTACTACAGCGGCCGGCCGATCGTGGTGAACGACTACGATTACTACGGCGTGCGTCGTCCGCCCCCGGGCTATCACTGGATCCGCGACGACCGCGGCAACCTGATCATGGTCGCCATCGCCACCGGGATCATCACCGACCTGCTGCTCAACCGCTGAGCCGTCGGCCGCAGGGAAGCAACAAGAGGGCGCGCCCCACCGGCGCGCCCTTTTTGTTTCTGTGGGAGCCGGCATGCCGGCGATGAGGCTCGACCAGCGCTCGCCAAGGCCATGCCCGCGTGGCATCCGCCGCGCGGCCGTCCGCGCCGCAAGCCCCGGGCGACATGGCCTCGGGGGCCCCGGGGGCTTACAATCCGGGCCCCGCTTCGCCCGCCTGCCTGCCCCTGGAGACCCGATGTTCCCGCGTGACGTCCGCATCGAAAGCTACGATCCCGAGCTGGCCCAGGCCATCGCCCACGAGGTCCGCCGCCAGGAGGATCACGTCGAGCTGATCGCCAGCGAGAACTACACCAGCCCGGCGGTGATGGAGGCCCAAGGCAGCCAGCTGACCAACAAGTACGCCGAAGGCTATCCGGGCAAGCGCTATTACGGTGGCTGCGAATACGTGGACATCGCCGAGCAGCTGGCCATCGACCGGCTCAAGCAGCTCTTCGGCGCCGATTACGCCAACGTGCAGCCGCACAGCGGCTCGCAGGCCAACCAGGCGGTGTATTTCGCCCTGCTGCAGCCGGGCGACACCATCCTGGGCATGTCGCTGGCCCACGGCGGCCACCTGACCCACGGGGCCAAGGTCAACGCCTCCGGCAAGCTGTTCAACGCCGTGCAGTACGGCGTGAACGAGGCCGGCCTGATCGATTACGACGAGGTCGAGCGCCTGGCGCTGGAGCACAAGCCGAAGATGGTCGTGGCCGGCTTCTCGGCCTATTCGCAGGTGGTGGACTGGGCGCGCTTCCGCGCCATCGCCGACAAGGTCGGCGCCTGGTTCTTCGTGGACATGGCGCACGTGGCCGGGCTGGTCGCCGCCGGCGTGTATCCGACCCCGCTGCCGCACGCGCACGTGGTCACCTCGACCACGCACAAGACCCTGCGCGGCCCGCGCGGCGGCATCATCCTGGCCAGCGCCGCTGGCGCGGGCGACAAGCTCGAGGACCTGTCCAAGAAGCTGCAGTCGATCGTGTTCCCGGGCATCCAGGGCGGCCCGCTGATGCATGTGATCGCGGCCAAGGCGGTGGCCTTCAAGGAGGCGCTGGAGCCGGCGTTCAAGACCTACCAGCAGCAGGTGGTGAAGAACGCCCAGGCGATGGCCAGGACGCTGATCGCGCGCGGCTACAAGATCGTCTCCGGCGGCACCGAGAACCACCTGATGCTGGTGGACATGATCGGCAAGGACGTGTCCGGCAAGGATGCGGAGGCCGCGCTGGGCAAGGCCCACATCACGGTCAACAAGAACTCGGTGCCGGGCGACCCGCGCTCGCCGTTCGTGACCTCGGGCCTGCGCCTGGGCACGCCGGCCATCACCACGCGCGGCTACCAGGAGGCCGACACGGTCGAACTGGCCAACTGGATCGCCGACGTGCTGGACGCGCCGAACGACGAGACCGTGATCGCCCGCGTGCGCGAGGCGGTGACGGCGCAGTGCGGGAAGTTTCCGGTGTATGGCTGAGAAGCGGGGATTCGGGATTGGGGATTCGGGATCGGGCGTGAGCCCGTTTCCTGAAGCCGTCGCTTTTCCCAATCCCGAATCCCCAATCCCCAATCCCGGCACCTGATGCACTGCCCCTTCTGCCAGAACAGCGACACCCGCGTGATCGATTCGCGCGTGTCCGAGGATGGGGCGACCATCCGCCGGCGGCGCGAGTGCGAGGCCTGCGGCGAGCGGTTCTCCACGCTGGAAACCATCGAGCTGCGCCTGCCGGCGATCATCAAGTCCGATGGCCGGCGCGATCCGTTCGACGCGCGCAAGCTGCGCCAGAGCTTCGACCGCGCGCTGCACAAGCGCGCGGTGTCCGAGGAGCAGGTCGAGGCGGCGGTGCGCGCGGTGATCCAGCAGCTGCGCCGCACCACCGAGCGCGAGCTGCCCTCGCGCCGGGTCGGCGAGTTCGTGATGGCCGAGTTGCGCAAGCTCGATCATGTGGCCTTCGTGCGCTATGCCTCGGTGTATCGCAGCTTCGAGGACGTGGCCGACTTCCGCGAGGAGTTGGACCGGCTCGAGCGCGACCTGCCCGGCGAAGGCCAGCTGCCGCTGCTCGGCGGCGAGGTGCTGCCCTTCGGCAAGGCCGGCGACAAGAACAAGAAGCGCTGACCGGCGCGGCCGTGCGGATCGCGCCGCTGTGCCATCACCGGCAGCATCTGGACGAGCTTGCGCGCACGCATGTGCAGGCCTTCGGCGCACTGCTGCCGGAGTGGACCTTCGAACAGGCCCGCGACGAACTCGCCACGCATGTCGCGCCCGACGCCATCCCTAACACCTGGCTGGCGCTGGACGGCGCCGACTGGCTCGGTTCGGTGAGCCTGCTGGCCGAGGACGATCCGCGTCTGGCCGCGTACACGCCCTGGCTGGCCTCGCTGTACGTGCGCCCGGCCGCGCGTGCGCGGGGCGTGGGCGCGGCGCTGGTGCGGCACTGCGTGGCCGCCGCCGCGGCGCTGGGCGTCGCCCGCCTGCATCTGTACTGTGAGCCGGCGCGCGTGCCGTACTACGCGCGGCTGGGCTGGACACGCCTCGACCACCTGCCGCTGGGAGCGATGCAGGTGGTGGTGATGACCATCGAACCGGGATCGCCCCATGTCTGAGTTTTCCGCCACCGACCACGCCCACATGGCCCGCGCCCTGCGCCTGGCCCAGCGCGGCGCGTGGACCACCAAGCCCAATCCCATGGTCGGCTGCGTGATCGCGCACGGCGGCGAGGTGGTGGGCGAGGGCTTCCACCAGCGCGCCGGCGAGCCGCATGCCGAGGTGTTCGCGCTGCGCGCGGCCGGGCAGCGCGCGCGCGGGGCCACCGCCTACGTCACCCTGGAGCCCTGCGCCCATCACGGCCGCACGCCGCCCTGCGCCGATGCGCTGATCGCCGCCGGCGTGGCGCGCGTGGTCGCCGCCATGCGCGATCCCTTCGCCCAGGTCGACGGCGCGGGTTTCGGCAAGCTGCAGGCCGCCGGCATCGCCGTGCAGGTCGGCCTGCTCGAGGCGCAGGCGCGCGAGCTCAACCGCGGCTTCCTGTCGCACGTGGTACGCGGCCGGCCGTGGCTGCGGGTCAAGCTGGGCGCCAGCATCGACGGCCGCACCGCGATGGCCAGCGGCGAGTCCAAGTGGATCACCGGCGCGGCCGCACGCGCGGACGTGCAGCGCTGGCGCGCGCGTTCCGGCGCCCTGCTGACCGGCGCGCGCACCGTCATCGCCGACGACCCCGCGCTGACCGCGCGACCGGAGGAGGACCAGCCCTTCGTGGCGCCACTGCGCGTGGTGCTCGACGCCACCCTGTCCAGCCTGGCGCACACCCGCGTGCAGCAAGGCGATGCGCCCACGCTCTACCTGCACGGCCCGCAGGCCCCGCGCGTGGCCGACCACGGCCAGGTGCACTACCAGGAAGTCCCGCTGGATGAGGGCCGGCTGGATCTGCGCGCGGTGCTGACGGTGCTGGCCCAGCACCGGATCAACGAGGTCCAGGTCGAGGCCGGCGCCACCCTGTCCGGCGCGCTGCTGGCCGCCGGCCTGGTCGACGAGCTGCTGCTCTACCAGGCGCCGACCCTGCTCGGCGACGCCGCCCGGCCGCTGCTGCACCTGGGCCTGGCCAGCCTGGCGCAGCAGCATCGCCTGCGCGTGATCGACCAGCGCCAGGTCGGCGCGGACCTGCGCCTGCTGCTGCGTCCGGCGGACTGAGGTCTGTCGTCCCATGCCTGTCGCCGCCTGGAACGCAGCCTTTCGCGGCGTGTGCAGCCTGCGCTGGTAGAATGCGCGCGCCGGTTCGCCGGCATCCTTAAAGAACGTCTTCAGGGCGGGGTGAGATTCCCCACCGGCGGTAGATGCGCCATCGGCGCATGAGCCCGCGAGCGCTGGGGTTGGTGGGTCCCTCTCGAGAGCGCGTCTCTCCGCTTGCGGACTTCACGCCTGCCACAGGTCAGCAGATCCGGTCCGATGCCGGAGCCGACGGTTGGCGCAGCCTTGCCGCGCCAGAGAGTCCGGATGAAAGAAGACGACCCGCATCGCGGCCCTTGTGGCTGCGCGCGGGTCATGGCCTTGTGGCGTTTTTCGCTTTCCACTTTGCGAGAAACGTTGATCATGAATCAGAGTAATGCGTGTATTGCCGCCCTCCTGCCGCAGGAGGTGCGCTGATGTTCACCGGCATCATCGAGGGCGTCGGCCGTCTGGCCGCGGCCACCCCCATCGGCGGCGATACCCGCTTCAGCTTCGAGGTCGGCACGCTGCCGTTCGACGCGGTCCAGCTGGGCGAGAGCATCGCGGTCAACGGCGTCTGCCTGACCGTGATCGCCTTCGATGCGACCAGCTTCCAGGCCGATGCCTCGACCGAGACGCTGTCGCTGACCACGCTCGGCCAGCTGCCGGTCGGCGCGGCGCTGAACCTGGAGCGCGCGATGCGCCCGACCGATCGCCTGGGCGGCCACCTGGTCAGCGGCCATGTCGATGGCCTGGGCCGGGTGCTGTCGGTGCACGAGGACGCGCGCGCGCAGCGCTGGCGCTTTGCCGCGCCGGCCGCGCTGCTCAAGTACATCGCCAGGAAGGGCTCGATCTGCGTCGATGGCGTCAGCCTGACCGTCAACGAAGTCGATGACGAGGGCTTCGAAGTGGCGCTGATCCCGCACACCGTGGCGCATACCCGCTTCGCGCAGACCGGCGTGGGCGATGCGGTGAATCTGGAGATCGACCTGGTCGCCCGCTACGTCGAACGCCTGCTGGGCGAGCGCGGAGCCGCGCTGTGAACTTCGCGCCCATCCCCGAGATCCTGGAAGACATCCGCCAGGGCCGCATGGTGGTCATCGTCGACGACGAGGACCGCGAGAACGAAGGCGACCTGATCATGGCCGCCGAGCTGGTCAAGCCCGCGGACATCAACTTCATGGTTACCCATGGCCGCGGCCTGGTGTGCCTGCCGCTGACCCGCGAGCGCGCCGCGCAGCTGGGCCTGGCGCCGATGGTCCAGGCCAACACCGCCCAGTTCCACACCAACTTCACCGTCAGCATCGAGGCCGCCGAGGGCGTCACCACCGGCATCTCGGCCTACGACCGCGCCCACACCATCCGCACCGCGGTCAAGCCCGACGCCAAGCCGGCCGACCTGCACCAGCCGGGCCACATCTTCCCGCTGATCGCCCAGCCCGGCGGCGTGCTCACGCGCGCCGGCCATACCGAGGCCGGCGTGGACCTGGCCATGCTGGCCGGCCTGGAGCCGGCCGGCGTGCTGGTGGAGATCCTCAATGCCGACGGCAGCATGGCGCGCCGCCCGCAGCTGGAGGTGTTCGCGCGCGAGCACGGGCTGAAGATGGGCTCGATCGCCGACCTGATCGCCTACCGCCTGGCGACCGAACACACCGTCGAGCGCGTGGACGAACGCGACATCGACACCGAGTTCGGCCCGTTCCGCCTGGTCACCTACCGCGACCGCATCGCCCGCGAGCTGCACTTCGCCCTGGTCAAGGGCGCACCGCGGGCCGAGGTGCCGACGCTGGTGCGCGTGCAGGTGGAGAATCCGCTGGCCGACCTGCTGCACTGGCGGCGCGAGGACTTCGGCGTGGCCGCCACCGACGCGCTGCGCGCGATCGCCGCCGAAGGGCAGGGCGTGATGGTGGTGCTGTCGGCCCCGCGCGATTCCGACGCCCTGCTGGCGCGCCTGCTGCAGCAGCCCGCGCCGCGCGCACCGGGCAAGGACAAGGACGTGGGCCAGTGGCGGCGCAACGGCGCCGGCGCCCAGATCCTGGCCGATCTGGGGCTGGGCAAGCTGCGCGTGCTGGGCACCCCGCGCCGCCAGGTCGGCCTGGCGGGGTATGGGCTGGAGATCGTGGAGAGCCGGGACCCGGGACCGGGGACCGGGGACCGGGCAGAAGACAAAGGCGAGGGCGCAAAGATCTGAGGCAGCACCTGGGACGCGAGCGCTTGACCTATGTCCAGGAGGAAGAACGCTTCCCCGGTCCCCGGTCCCCGGTCCCCGGTCCCGGCCCTGATAAACTGTCCGACCCTCGATCCGCACGATTCCCATGACCCACTACGAAGGCGACCTGCGCACGGTCGGCGGTGCGCGTTACGCGATCATCGCCAGCCGCTGGAATGCGCGCATCACCGATGCGCTGGTGGCCGGCGCGCGCAAGGAGCTGGCCGGCAACGGCGTGGCCGAGGACGCGATCGATGTGATCCGCGTGCCGGGCGCGTGGGAGATCCCGGTGGTGGCCGCGCGTCTGGCGGCCGGCGGCGGGCATGCCGCGATCATGGCGCTGGGCTGCGTGATCCGCGGCGACACCCGCCACTACGAACACGTGGCCGACGGCTGCGCCGAAGGCCTGATGCGCGTGCAGCTGGACTACCGCCTGCCGGTGCTCAACGGCGTGCTGGCGGTCGAGGTGGCCGAGGACGCCGAGGCGCGCGCCGGCGGCAGCCACGGCAACAAGGGCGAGGAAGTGGCCCTGGCCGCGGTGGAAATGGTCAATCTGCTGGAGAAGCTGGCATGAGCCGTCCCGGTCCGCGTCGCGGCGATGGGGTCGATCCGGTCCTGCGCGCGCGTGCGCGCCGGCGTGCGCTGCAGGCGATCTACGCCTGGCAGCTGGCCGGCGGCACCACGCAGGCGGTGATCGCCCAGTTCGCCCACGAACAGGCCCACGAAGTGGCCGACCTGGAGTACTTCGAGGACCTGGTGCGCGGCGTCATGGCCCACCATGCCGAACTCGACCAGGCCCTGCTGCCGCACCTGGACCGCAACGTGGCCGAGGTCGACCAGATCGAGCGCGCGGTGCTGCGCATCGCCGCCTACGAGCTGCGCCACCGCATCGACGTGCCGTACCGGGTGGTGATCAACGAAGCCATCGAGACGGCCAAGCGCTTCGGCTCCGAACACGGCCACACCTACGTCAACGGCGTGCTGGACCGCGCCGCGCTCGAGTGGCGCCCGGCCGAAGCCAAGCATCCGCGCGCGGGCAAGTAAGCCGGGCCCGTTCCGTGGCATTCAACGTGTTCGTGGAGGCCAGGGAAACGGTCAGCGTCGGTGGCGGCGTCTTCCTGTCCGATGCGGCGGTGGAGCAGCCCTTCTCGGTCGTGTTCGAGGACGACGGCGAAACCGGGTATTTCTACGCGCACCGCTGGAACACCGCGCTGGCGTTGTGGGAGATCGTCGATGCGCTGCATGTCTACAACGTCGAGGACGTGGTGGATCGCCAGGTCCCGGCGGAAGTGAAGATCGGCTGGTCGCGCGACGACGCCAAGGCGGTGCTGTTCATCAACGACCAAGCGCAGGCCGCATTCGATTTCCCGGGGAAGTGCGGCTATTGCCGTAGCGAATTCCCGGCACCTGCGCGCGATTCCGGGTGGAGGCGCCCGGCCTGGAGCGACGAGGTCGAGGGGTTGTTCGCTTGACCGCCTCGCCGGCCGGATCCGAGTTCGACCTGATCGCGCGCATCCGTGCGCGCGCCGGCACGCGCGACGACGTGGTGCTGGGGATCGGCGACGATGCCGCGCTGCTGGCGATGCCGCCGGGCATGGCGCTGGTGGTCACGGCCGATACGCTCAATGCCGGCGTGCATTTTTTCCCTGACGTGGCGCCCGCCGACCTGGGCTGGAAGGCGCTGGCGGTGAATCTCTCCGACCTCGCCGCGATGGGCGCCAGCCCCGCGTGGTGCACGCTGTCGCTGTCCCTGCCGCAGGCCGATCCGGCCTGGATCGATGGCTTCCTCGATGGTTTCTGCGACCTGGCCGCGCGCCACGGCATCGCCCTGGTCGGCGGCGACACCACGCGCGGGCCGCTGTCGGTGTCGATCACGGCGATGGGCCATGTCGAGGCTGGCCATGCGCTGCGCCGCGACGGCGCGCAGGTGGGTGACGAGATCTGGGTGACCGGCACGCCGGGCGATGCGGCGGCGGCGCTGCAGTCGCTGCTGTCCGGCGCTGCGGTCGACCGCGCCCTGCGCGCGCGCCTGGACCGGCCCACGCCGCGCGTGGAAGCCGGACGCGGGTTGCTGGGCCTGGCCAGCGCCTGCGTCGACATCTCCGATGGGCTGCTGGCCGACCTGGGCCATCTGTGCCAGCGCAGCGGCGTCGGCGCGCAGGTGCAGCTGGAACAGCTGCCGGTCTCGCGCGCGCTGGCGGCCTTCCGCCCGCAGCTGCGCTGGGCCTGGCAGGCCGGCGGCGGCGACGATTACGAGCTGTGTTTCACCGCCGCGCCGACGCGCGCCGACGAGGTGCAGGCGGCCCTGGATTTCGCCGGCGTGCGCGGTGCGCGCATCGGCCGCATCGTCGCGGGGCAAGGCGTGCAGGCCCTCGACGCCGCCGGCGCGCCCTGGCAGGCGCCGCGCGTGGGATACGACCACTTCGGCTGAAGTCCCCGGCACGCCGGGCACGCGCGCTTTCTCGCTCGGAGGGAGCCGCCATGGCGGCGATGAGGCCTTCCCGGTAAAGCCCCATCGCCGCCATGGCGGCTCCCCCCTGTAGAGCGGAGCTCGCTCCGCTGGGGCCTCCCCCATGAACCGAATGAAGAGCAGCGGAGTCCCCAAAAGGGGATTGCCACAAGCTCCGCTCTACAGGCAGGCCGTTGCGAGATTTGAGGAGACAGTCGCTCCCACCGGGCCGGCTTCCACCTTGCCGGCTCCCACACTGGCCCCGTGCTGCGCTGCAGCTTGGCTGCCTCCATACGCGCAAGTACGGTGTCCTGGCCGCCCGCGGCGGGCGGCATTCGAACACCACGGCCGGCCTGCGCTCGCGGCGACCGGCCCTTGCCTGGGAGGGCGTTCCATGCACGGATTCACGCGGCGGGTTGGGCTGTTGCTGGTGCTGTGTCTTTGTTCGGTGACGGCGTGGGCAGGCGGCTTCAACAAGACCTACGAACGCATCGCCAGTTTCGACGGTACCGAACTGGGCGCAATGGTGCTGGTGCCGACCGGGCAGGGCAGCGGGCCGTTCCCGCTGGTGGTGATGCCGGCCAGCTGGTCGCTGCCCAACCTGGAATACGTCGGCCGCGCCACCCAGATGGCGAGCCAGGGCTATGTGGTGGTGAGCTATACCTCGCGCGGCTTCTGGGACTCGACCGGGCAGATCGACGTGGCCGGGCCGGCCACGGTGGAGGACGTGAGTTCGGTGATCGACTGGGCGCTGGCGCATACCGCCGCCGACCCGGCGCGCATCGGCGTCTCGGGCATTTCCTACGGCGCCGGCACCAGCCTGCTGGCCGCCGCGCGCGATCCGCGCATCAAGGCGGTGGCCGCGCTCAGCGGCTGGGCCGATCTGGAGGCCTCGCTCTACGCCAACCAGACCGTCAGCCAGCAGGCGGTGCTGATGCTGGCCGCCACCGGCAGCCTGACCGGTCGGCCCGGTCCTGACCTGCAGACGATCACCGCGAAGGTGGCCCTGGGCGACTTCGACGGCGCGGTGAACGGCTTCCTGCCGCAGGCCGCGAGCCGCGGCGCGGTGCATGAGGTGGCGCAGATCAACCGCAACGGCACCGCGGTGCTGCTGGCCAATGCCTTCAACGATGGCCTGTTCCCGCCCAGCCAGTACGTGGCCTTCTACAACCAGCTGACCGGCCCGCGGCGCCTGATCTTCAGCCAGGGCGACCACGCCACGGCCGAACTGCCGGGCGCGCTGGGCCTGCCCAACGCGGTCTACGACGAGGCGGTGGCGTGGTTCGACCACTTCCTCAAGGGCCAGGCCAACGGCGTGGACGGGCGCGGCTCGGTGCGGCTGACCAGCATCGGCGGGCGCAACCTGGACTACGGCAGCTGGGCGCAGGTGCAGGCCGATCCGGTGGTCTACGGCCTGGGCCGGCCCACCGGCCTGCTGCGGCCGACCGGCACGCTGTCCAGCGGCGATGCCACCGGCTGGAGCGCCTCCATCCTGACCGGGATCCCGACCCTGGCCGATTCGGGTGTGGTCATGCTCAGCGGCCTGCTGCAGGCGTTCGGCCAGCCGATGAAGACCTCGATCCCGCTGGTCAGCCGCGTCGGCGGCGCGGTGTGGTCCGGGCCGGTGCTCGAGCGCAATCGCGTGCTGGCCGGGGCGCCGAGCCTGCGCGTGACGGTCACGCCCAGCCAGTCGCACGTGACCCTGGTGGCCTACCTCTACAGCATGGATGCCCTGGGCACCGGCACGCTGCTCAGCTACAAGCCCTACAGCCTGCGCGATGCGGTGCCGGGCCAGGCGCGCACGCTGGAGATCGGCCTGGAAGCGGCCGCCGCCGAAATCCCGGCCGGCAGCCGCCTGGTCCTGGCGATCGACACGCTCGACCCGCGCTACACCGACGCCACCGATGTCGGCGGCAGCGTGGCCTTCGGTTCGCCCACCGCGGCGCCGTCGCGCCTGAGCGTGCCGCTGCGCTGAGGCCCTAGGCCTCGTCGGCGCGAAAAGCGTCGCGCAGCCAGGTCAGCTGGGGGGTGGCGGGATCGCCGTGCGCTTCGACCACGTCGAAGCGGCACGGCAGGCTGGCCCAGCGCGGATGCTGGGCCAGATACAGCTGGGCCGCGTGGATCAGCTTCCGGCGCTTGGCCGCATCGACCGAGGCCGCGCCGCCGCCGAAGGCGCTGGCGCCGCGGTAGCGCACCTCCACGAACACCAGACAGGCGCCGCCGCGCGCGGCCGCATCGTGCATCACCAGATCCAGTTCACCGCCACGGAAGCGGACGTTGGCGGCGATCAGGCGCAGGCCGTCGCGTTCCAGCAGCGCGCGGGCCGCGGCTTCCGCCGCCGCACCGCGCGCCTGACGCTCGGCCATGGGCGTTGGCTCAGCCGCCGGCGATCGGCACCGGCACGCCGCCGCTGAAAGTCGCCCAGGCCGGCGCGCGCAGCACGGTGCCGAAGCCATCCAGGGTCAGCGTGCCGGTCGCGCCGCGCACGTCGGCGTTGGCGTTGCCGACCAGGCGCGGCAGGTAGGCCGCCAGCTGCCAGGCGTCGTAGCCGAAGGCGAACAGGCGCGCCGCGCCGCCGCGGGCGGTCGGCAGCGTGGCCGCCACGGTCGAGGCCGAAGGCAGGCCGGTGACGCCGTTGGCCGACCAGGTCTCGGTCGGGTAGATCACCCCATCGAGCACGTTGTCTTCCTCCGGCTTGCCGGTGCCCTGCACCAGCAGCGAGGTGCCCACCCGGGTCTTGCCGCCCAGCCCGGCCAGGGCCAGCTGCGGGGTCAGCACGCGCGCGGTCGAGCCGCGCACGGCCAGGAAGATCGCATCGATGTTCTTGCCCGCGGCCGCCGCCAGCGGCGCGGACAGGTCGGCCGGCGCGTCGCCCACGGTCATCACGTCGGCGACCACGCCGCCGCCTTCGCTGAAGCGCTTGCCGAAGGCATCGGCCGCGCGCCGGCTGCTCTCGTCGCTGCCGCCGATGATCAGCACGCGCTTGCGCTCGAGCTTGAGCAGGTAATCGGCCACGCTCACGCCCTCGGCCTCCGGCGCCAGCGAAAAGCTGGCCGCGCCCTGCGGCGGGTCCAGTTCGCCGCGATTGAGCGCCAGCACCGGCACGCTCAGGTTGCCCTGGCGGAACAGCGCATCGACCTGTTCGCGCCCCAGCGGGCCGACCACCAGCTCGGCGCCGTCGGCGACCGCGCGCGCATAGGCGCTGGTGGCATCGGCCGGGCTGCTGGCGGTGTCGTAGAAGCGGATCTCCGGACGGCGGCGGTGTTCGCCGTAGTAGCCGGCCAGCAGGCCGTCGCGCACCGGCGCGGCGGCGGCGCTCAGCGGGCCGGACAGCGGCAGCAGCACGGCCAGCTTCTGCGGCGGGCGGTAGCCGTCGCGCTCGGCCGGCGGGCGGCCGTTGGCGTCGAAGTTCCACTTGCTGCCGTGGTCGAACGGATGCGGCAGCGGCAGCTTGCGCTCGAGCAGCGCATTGCCGGCCAGCGGATAGAGCGGATCGCCCGGCGGCAGCGCGGTGGCCTCGCGGGTCAGCGTGGCGTTGTCCAGCTCGGCCAGCAGCGCCTGGATGCGCCGGGTGTTGTCGCTCAGGGCCTGGCCGCTGAGGCCGGGACGCTGGGCGGCCAGCTGCTGGGCCTGGATGAACGCCGCGTTCTGTTCGGCGCGCGTGGCGGTGCCCGCGCTCGGGGCCACCTGCGTGGTGGCGCAGCCGACCAGGAGCAGGCCGAGCAGGGCCGGGGCGAACAGCAGGGCAGTGCGCGTATGCATGGGCAGTGCGGGGCCGGGTCTGGAGGAACGGGCTAGGATTCTACCCTTTGCCAGATGAGCGCCTCTCCATGGCCCAGCCCACCCTCCATGTCGTCGCCACGCCGATCGGCAACCTCGCCGATCTCTCGCCGCGCGCGCTGGAGACCCTGCGCAGCGTCGATGCCATCTGCGCCGAGGACACCCGCCGCACCGGCCAGCTGCTGGCGCATTTCGGCGTGTCCACGCCGCTGCTGGCCCTGCACGAACACAACGAGGAGGCGATCGCCGCGCGCATCGTCGCGCGTCTGCTGGAAGGCCAGTCGCTGGCGCTGGTCTCCGACGCCGGCACGCCGCTGGTGTCCGATCCCGGCTACCGGCTGGTGCGCGCCGCGCGCGCGGCCGGCGTGCGGGTCAGCCCGGTGCCGGGCGCCTGCGCGGCGATCGCCGCGCTGAGCGTGGCCGGCCTGCCGAGCGATCGCTTCGTGTTCGAAGGCTTCCTGCCGGCCAAGGCCAGCGCCCGGCGCGACGCGCTGCGCGCGCTGGCCGGCGAGCCGCGCACGCTGGTGTTCTACGAGTCCTCGCACCGCATCGCCGAGTCGCTGGCCGACCTGGCGCAGGCCTTCGGCGCGGAACGTCCCGCTGCCATGGCGCGCGAGCTGACCAAGCTGTTCGAGACGGTGCTCGACGGTAGCCTCGGCACGCTGCTGGCGCAGGTGCAGGCCGACGACAACCAGCGCAAGGGCGAGTTCGTGGTGATGGTGCAGGGCGCCGGCGACGACGCCGACGCCCAGCTGGCCGAAGGCCACCGCGTCCACGCCCTGCTCAAGGCGCACCTGCCGCCTTCGACCGCCGCCAAGCTCGCCGCCGAGATCACCGGCGCGCCGCGCAAGGCGTTGTACGGGGCCTGAGGCGAGGAACGGGCGCGGCGGAACAGGGGAAGCGTGGAAGGCGTAGAAGGTGTTCGCGCTGACGGATTTTTCGTTTTTTCCCTTGGCTCCTGCCGGCATGCGACAATCCGCGACGGCGGAGCCGGCCGGACAGTCGCGTCGTTCGCTCCATTTCGATGGAAGCGGGCGCCGAGGAAAGTCCGGGCTCCACAGGGCACGGTGCCAGGTAACGCCTGGGCGGCGCGAGCCGACGGCCAGTGCAACAGAAAGCAAACCGCCGATGGCCCGCAAGGGATCAGGTAAGGGTGAAATGGTGCGGTAAGAGCGCACCGCGAGTCCGGCAACGGACCGGCACGGTAAACCCCACCGGGAGCAAGACCGAATAGGGACCTCATGACGCGGCCCGCGTCGGGTCCGGGTAGGTTGCTTGAGCGTATCGGTGACGATGCGCCTAGAGGAATGACTGTCCACGACAGAACCCGGCTTACAGGCCGGCTCCGCCACCTCCATCTCGCGCAGCGAGATGGAGCCCCCAAAACCTCGCGCCGCTGCACGCGGCGCGACGTTTCGGGCCCCGGCGCTTTGCCCTCCACACCCCGCGCCTGTCGGCGCGCCCCCTGACTCAGGGGGCTTGAGTTCCCCAACAGGGCCTGGCGTCGTTTCTCGCCTCCTCGCCTCCTCGCCTCCTCGCCTCCTCGCCTCCTCGCCTCCTCGCCTTCGTGTGTGTGGGCGTGGGCACAGAAACGTCGAATTTCAGGCCCCCTCCCTTGCGCGGAGCGCAGGGGAGGGTCGGGAGGGGTTAGCTGTTGCTGTTGCCGTTGCCGTTGCCGTTGGCTCTTGGCCTCTTCAAGTTCCCCGCGAAAAGCGACCCCTCCCCCTCAATCGCTAGCCGCGATTTCGAGCTCCCCTGCGCTGCGCGCAAGGGAGGGGCCAATCAAGCGGTCTGACACGACGCTGCCAATCCCAATCCCAATCCCCAATCCCCAATCCCGAATCCCGAATCCCGAATCCCTCAGATCTCCAGCCTGGTCTCCCCCACAGAAACACCATCAGGACCAAACCGCCGCTCAGCGATCCAGCCGCGGCCGGCGTGGTCGAGGGCGATCAGGGTGCTGGCGCGGGTGCCGTAGCGTGGGTCTGCGATGAAGGCGGCGGACAGGCGGCGCTCCAGGTCCGGGTCGATGCCGGTGTCGGGTAACTGGTCGTCCGGGGCGAGGCTGCGGTCGGCCAGGGCGGCCCACAGTGCGGCCGGGTCCTCGGCCGGGCCGTCCAGCCAGCCGGCCAGGGCCGCGCACAGGCGCCGGGTCTTGGGCCACGGGGCGTCGAAGGGGCCGTTGGACACGCCGTGCACGCCCGGCGGCACGGTGCGTGTCTGCGGGCCGGGCCAGTTGCCCACGTAGCGGCAGTCGGCCGCGTCGGCCAGCAGCAGATTGAAGGGGGCGAAGGCCGCGGCGCGGGCGTGCAGGGCGTCGGCCGCCTCCGCCGCGGACGCCGGCCCGGCCAGGAAGTCGGCCACCAGCGCGCCGCGCGACGGGGCGCCGGGCGGGGCGGCCAGGCGCGGGTCGCGGACATTGGTCACCACCGCCATCCGTCCCTGCGGCCCCACGCCAGCCCAGCTGCCGCCGGACCGCAGGTCGCGCCCGGCCATCACGCCGGGCCGGTCGGCCCAGGGCGCCAGCGCGGCGGTGGGACGGGCGTGGAATTCGTCGCGGTTGCCGGCCAGGACCAGGCGCCAGCGGGGGTGGGTTTTCCAGGCGATCGCGACCAGACACATGCGCCCATTGTCGGCCGAGTCTGCGCAGTGCGCGCGCCCGGCCGCCGCCCGGGCGTGGCCGTGACAGCGGTCACTTCACATCCCCTGCACAGCCCTGAATCTCCGTCCAATCTCAAAATTTGAGACGAAACAGCAACTTGTGGATAAGGCTTGAACAAGTCTCTGAAGTTCGTTGCAAGCCATTGATCCGGAAAGTGATTTTCCCGTGTGCGAGTTGTTGACAACCCTTTGCCCAGTGCTAAGGTGGGCACGAGCGGGAAATCCGGGGTTTCTGTGGTTTTTCGTGGTTCAATGATCGCCGCAGTGCTGAAGTCGAGGTAGAGGGGACGTGTTCCAGGGCGAAACCGCCATCACAGTGGACGACAAGGGCAGGTTGGCGGTCCCCACCGCTTACCGTGACCAGGTCGCGCGCGCGTGCGGCAACCGCCTGGTGCTGACCTACAACCCCTTCGAGGCCGGCTGCCTGTGGCTGTACGACGCCACGGCCTGGGAGCGCGTGCGCGACGAGGTGATGGCCATGCCCAACACCAAGCGCACCGTGCGCACCCTGCAGCAGAAGCTGGTGGGCTCGGCCGCGTTCCTGGAGCTGGATGGCAACGGCCGGGTGACCGTGCCGCCGAGCCATCGTGCCGCGGTCGGCATCGAGAAGAAGGCCGTGCTGTTGGGCATGGGCGACAAGTTCGAACTATGGAGCGAGCAGGCGCACCGCGCGCAGATCCAGCAGACGTTGTCTGACGAGGATCTGGGCGAGGAGCTGCTCGAGCTCAGGCTGTGACGGCAGGTGCCCGGATGCGCCCCGACGCGCAGCCCGGCCACCTTCCGGTGATGTTCGCCCAGTGCATGGACGGGCTGCAGGTGAAGGTGGACGGAACGTATCTGGACGGCACGCTCGGCCGCGGCGGCCACGCGCGCGGCGTGCTGCAACGACTCGGCCCGGGAGGCCGACTGCTGCTGATGGACAAGGATCCCGACGCGATCGCCCATGCGCACGCCGTGTTCGACGGCGATGCACGTGTGTCGGTGTATCGCGGCAGCTTCGCCGAACTGGCGCAGTGGGACGCCACGGCCGACGGCCTGGATGGCGTGCTGCTGGACCTGGGCGTGTCCTCGCCGCAGCTGGACGTGGCCGAGCGCGGCTTCTCCTTCGGCAAGGACGGCCCGCTGGACATGCGCATGGATCCCGACGCGGGCGAGAGCGCCGCGCAGTGGCTGGCGCGCGCCGAAGAGGCCGAGATCGCCGACGTGCTGTGGCAGTACGGCGAGGAGCGCATGAGCCGGCGCATCGCCCGCGCCATCGTCGCGCGCCGCGGCGAGACCCCGCTGACCCGCACCGCGCAGCTGGCCGAGCTGATCGCCAGCGTGATGCCGCGCGGCAAGGACAAGATCCACCCAGCGACGCGCAGCTTCCAGGCCATCCGCATCCACATCAACCGCGAGCTGGCCGATCTGGAGCTGGGCCTGGACGCGGCCCTGTCGCGGCTGAAGGTCGGCGGGCGGCTGGCGGTGATCAGCTTCCATTCGCTGGAAGACCGCATCGTCAAGCGCTTCATCGCCGGCCACGCCAAGGCGCCGGCCGGCAACCGCCGCCTGCCGGTGGCGCAGGACTTCACGCCCACGCTGAAGATCATCCAGGACGCGGCCCGCGCCGATGCCGAGGAAACCGCCGCCAATCCGCGCGCGCGCAGCGCGGTGCTGCGCGTGGCCGAGAAGCTGGGGCAGGCCGCATGACCCGCCTGCTGCTCATCGTCGTGATCGTGGCCAACATCGCCACCGCCATCGCGGTGGTGTACGCGCGTCACCAGCACCGCGTGCTGTTCGTCCAGCTCAACCAACTGGACAAGGCGCGCGATGAGCTGAACATCGAATTCGGCCGGCTGCAGCTGGAGCAGGCCACCGTGGGCGAGAGCAATCGCGTCGAGCGCATCGCGCGCGAGCGTCTGGGCATGAAGTCGCCCGAATCGGCCGATGTCGTGGTGATCCGCCCATGAGCCTGCGCGATGCCATCGAGCGGGTGATCAAGCGCAACGGCGAGCGCAAGGGCGCGCTGCCGCGCAACCGCAACCGCGCGCGCTACGACCTGCGCAACCGCCTGCTGTTGGTCGGCGGCGCGCTGGTGCTGTGCTCGGTCAGCCTGGTCGGCCGCGCCGCCTATGTGCAGCTGATCAACAGCGACTTCTATCAGAAGGAAGGCGACGCGCGGTTCACCCGCGAGCTGGCCATCCCGACCTCGCGCGGCATGATCACCGACCGCAACGGCGAGCCGCTGGCCGTGTCCTCGCCGGTGGAATCGGTGTGGTGCGATCCGCGCGAACTGCTCAAGTCGCCCGACCGCCTGCCCGAGCTGGCCCAGGCGCTGGGCGAGCCGCTGGAGAGCCTGACCCGCCGCGTCAGCCAGAAGGCGGATAAGGAGTTCATGTATCTCAAGCGCCGCATCAATCCCGACGCGGCCAAGGCGATCCTTGCCCACGGCGTGCCCGGCGTGTATTCGCAGCGCGAGTACAAGCGCTTCTACCCGCAGGGCGAGGTGATGGCCCACATCCTGGGCTTCACCAACATCGACGACCGCGGCCAGGAAGGCCTGGAGCTGGCCTTCGACGACTGGCTGCGCGGCAAGCCGGGCCTGAAGAAGGTCATCCGCGACCAGGCCGGCCACATCGTGGAGAACATCGACCTGGTGCGCCCGGCGCAGCCGGGCAACGACCTGACCCTGAGCGTGGACCGCCGCATCCAGTACATCGCCGCGCGCGAACTGCGCCGCGCGATCGACGACAACCAGGCCGCAGGCGGCTCGGTGGTGATCCTGGACGTGGCCACCGGCGAGGTGCTGGCCATGGCCAACCTGCCCACGTTCAACCCCAATGCGCAGGACCTGGGCAAGCCGGACGTGCACCGTAACCGCGCGGTCACCGACCTGGTCGAGCCGGGCTCGACGATGAAGCCCATCACCATCTCCACCGCGCTGGCGGCGGGCGTGGTCACGCCGAGCACGCTGATCGACACCAACCCGGGCTACATGGCGCTCAAGGGCGGCTTCACCATCCGCGACGTGCCGCGCAACAACGGCGTGCTGACCGTGGGCGGGGTGATCACGCACAGCTCCAACATCGGCGCGGCCAAGATCGCCGACAAGATCCAGGACCAGACCTTCTACAACACGGTCAAGGCCTTCGGTTACGGCAGCGCGCCGCATAGCGGATTCCCGGGTGAAGCCTCGGGTCTGTTCCCTTCGCCCGCGCGCTGGAGCGGCACGTCCAAGACCACGATGTCCTACGGCTACGGCCTGGCGGTGTCGCCGCTGCAGATCGCCCGCGCCTACGCGACCATCGGCAACGGCGGCGTGCTGGTCACCCCGACCTTCATCAAGGGCATGCGCAGCGAGAACAGCGTGCAGGTCGTGCCCCGCGAAGTGACCAAGCAGGTCATCGCCATGATGGAGACCGTGGTGACCCAGGGCGGCGCCAAGGATGCGGCCGTGCCGGGCTATCACGTGGCCGGCAAGACCGGTACCGCGCGCATCGCCTCGGGCGGCAGCTACGCCTCGGGCCACTACACCGCGCTGTTCGCCGGGCTGGTGCCGGCGACCAATCCGCGCTTCGTCATGGTCACCGTGATCCGCGACCCGCAGGCCGGCAAGTACTACGGCGGCCTGGTGTCCGCGCCGGTGTTCCACAACGTGATGGAAGACGCGCTGCGCCTGATGGACGTGCCGCCGGACGACATCGACAGCTGGCTGGCCGCGCAGGCCAAGGACGAGGCCAAGCGCGCCGCGCAGGCGCCCAAGCGTGCGCCGACCGTCGCCGCGCTGCCCAAGCCGTTGCCCGCACCACTGCCCGCGCCGATCCAGGCCAAGGCCGAGCCGGCGCTGCCCAGGAGCCTGGAATGAGCCGCGCCATGGCCCTGTCCGCGCTGCTGCCCGACGTGCCCGCCGTCCCGGCGGGCCTGATCGTGCACGGGCTGACCCAGGACAGCCGCAGCGTGCGGCCGGGCGACGCCTTTGTGGCCATCGGTCCGGTCGACAACAGCCCCTCGACCTGGCACGGGCTGGGCTTCGTCGAGCAGGCGCGCGCCGCCGGCGCGGCGGCGATCCTGTTCGAACCGCCGGCGCCCGACGCGCTGCCGGCCCCGGCCGATGCGATCGCCGTGCCGGGTCTGCGTCATCGGCTGGGCGCGATGGCCGATACCTTCTACGGCCACCCCTCGCGGCAGATGACCGTGGTCGGGGTGACCGGTACCAACGGCAAGACCTCCTTCGTGCAGCTGCTCGGCCAGGCCTGGCATCTGCTCGGCGTGACCGGCGGCAGCATCGGCACGCTCGGCGCCGGCCTGTACGGGCAGGTGCAGCCGACCGGCTTC
Organism: Pseudoxanthomonas winnipegensis; assembly: GCF_030322905.1. NCBI lineage: Bacteria > Pseudomonadati > Pseudomonadota > Gammaproteobacteria > Lysobacterales > Lysobacteraceae > Pseudoxanthomonas > Pseudoxanthomonas winnipegensis. The sequence continues at coordinate 787,420 of NZ_CP095475.1, forward strand.
ACCACGCCGCTGGTGCTGCAGACTCATGCGCTGCTGGCGCAGCTGCATGAGGCCGGCGCGCAGGCGGTGGCGATGGAAGTCAGCTCGCACGCGCTGGTGCAGACCCGCGTGGACGCGGTCGCCTTCGACGTGGCGGTGTTCACCAACCTCACCCGCGATCATCTGGACTACCACGGCACCATGGAAGGCTACGGCGCGGCCAAGGCGCGGCTGTTCCAGCGCGCCGGCCTGCGGGCCGCGGTGGTCAACCTGGACGATGCCTTCGGCGCGACCCTGCCGGGCAAGCTGGCCGACGGGGTGCAGCTGGTCGGCGTCAGCGCGCTCGGCGCGGCGCAGGCCGCCGTGCAGGCGCGCGATGTCGTGCTGGATGCGTCGGGCATCGGCTTCTCGCTGGCGCTCGGCGATGCCGTGCACCCGGTGCGCTCGCCGCTGCTGGGACGCTTCAACGTGGACAACCTGCTGGCCGTAGCCGGCGTGCTGCACGCCACCGGCATCGCAACGGCGCGTATCGCCCAGGTGCTTGGCCAGCTGCAGCCGATCCACGGCCGCATGAACCGCCTCGGCGGCGTCGACGGCCAGCCGCTGGTGGTGATCGATTACGCGCATACCCCGGACGCCCTGCAGCAGGCCCTGACCAGCCTGCGCGGCCACCTCGAAGGGCGCCTGATCTGCGTGTTCGGCTGCGGCGGCGACCGCGATCGCGGCAAGCGCCCGCAGATGGCGCGCATCGCGCAGCAACACGCCGACGCGGTGATCGTCACCGACGACAATCCGCGCAGCGAGGACGGCGATGCCATCGTCGCCGACATCGTGGCCGGATTCGACGCGCACGGCGTGCGCTTCGAGGTCCAGCGCGACCGCGCGCGCGCCATCGCCCACGCGGTGAGCCAGGCGCAGGCCGGCGACATCGTGCTGATCGCCGGCAAGGGGCATGAGCCCTACCAGGAAGTCCATGGCGTCAGGCGCGCCTTCGACGACACCGTGCAGGCGCAGGCGGCCCTCCAGGCGCGCGCAACGCTGGACCAGGACCTGGAGGCGCGGCGATGAACCGCCTGCCCCTGTCGCTGATCGCGCACCTGGCCGGCGGCGAGCTGCATGGCGAGGACGTCACCGTGGCGGCGGTGTCCAACGACACCCGCGCGCTGCGCCCGGGCAGCCTGTACGTGGCCCTGCGCGGCGAGCGCTTCGACGGCCACGACTTCATCGCCCAGGCCGCCGCACAGGGCGCCGGCGCGCTGCTGGTCGATCACGCCGTGGACAGCGCGCTGCCGCAGGTCGTGGTGGCCGACACGCAGCAGGCGCTGGCGCGCCTGGCCGCCGGCCTGCAGCGCGATCGCGCGGGCAAGGTGGTGGCCATCACCGGCAGCAACGGCAAGACCAGCGTCAAGGCGCTGGTGCTGTCCATTCTCGAGCGCGCCGGCCAGACCTGGTCGACGCCGGGCAACCGCAACAACGAGATCGGCCTGCCGCTGGCGGTGATCGAGGCCCCGGACGCGGCCGAGTACGCCGTCTACGAGATGGGCGCAGGCAAGCCGGGGGACATCGCCTATCTGACCGACATCGCGCGCCCCGACGTGTCGCTGGTCAACAACATCGCGCCGGCGCATCTGGAACGCATGGGCAGCCTGCTCGGCGTGGCCCAGACCAAGGGCGCGATCTACAGCGCGCTGCCCGAGACGGGCGTGGCGGTGATCAACGCCGACGATGCCTTCGTCGAATACTTCGCCGGGCTGGCCGCGGGCCGGCGCGTGCTGCGCTTCGGCCTGGAAGGCAGCGCCGACATCCGCGCGCGCGACATCGTCACCGACGCGGAAGGCTCGCACTTCACCCTGCTCACCCCGCAAGGCCAGGCGCAGGTGCGTCTGCCGCTGCCAGGCCGCCACAACGTGCGCAACGCGCTGGCCGCCACCGGCCTGGCGCTGGGCTGCGGCGTGGCGCTGGCCACCATCGTCGAAGGCCTGCAGGCCGCGCGCCCGGTCGCCGGCCGCCAGGTCTCGCACACGCTGCCCTCCGGCGCGGTGCTCATCGACGACAGCTACAACGCCAACCCCGGTTCGCTGGCCGCCGCGATCGACACGCTGGCCGCCACCACCCGGCACGGCTGGCTGGTGCTGGGCGACATGCGCGAGCTCGGCCCGGAAGGCGCGGCGCTGCACGCCGCTGCCGGCGCCCAGGCCAAGCAGGCCGGCATCGCCCGCCTGTACGCGCTGGGCGAACTGAGCGCCCACGCGGCCGCGGCCTTCGGCGACGGCGCGCGCGTGTTCGACACGCACGCCGCGCTGGCCCAGGCGCTGGCCACGGAGCTGGACGCGTCCGCGTCCGGTTCCGCTTCCCCGGCCTCGCGTCCCGTGATCCTGGTCAAGGGGTCCCGCGGCAGCGCGATGGACCGCATCGTCACCGCGCTGCTTCCCGCCGCGCCCGCGCAATCCACGGGAGGCACCGCGCATGCTGCTTGAACTGGCCCGCTGGCTGAGGCAACTGGACTCGGTCTTCGCGATCTTCAACTACCTGACCCTGCGCGCGATCCTGGCGGCGCTGACCGCGCTGTTCCTGTCGCTGTGGATGGGCCCGGCGGTGATCCGCCGGCTGGCGCAGTTCAAGGGCGGCCAGCCGATCCGCAGCGACGGCCCGCAGACGCATTTCTCCAAGGCCGGCACGCCGACCATGGGCGGCGCGCTGATCCTGATGACCGTGGCGCTGGCCACGCTGCTGTGGGGCGACCTGCGCAACCGCTACGTGTGGCTGGTGCTGGCGGTGATGGTGGCCTTCGGCGCGATCGGCTGGTACGACGACTGGATCAAGATCGTGCGCCGCGATCCCAACGGCCTGAAGTCGCGCTGGAAGTACCTGCTGCAGTCGATCTTCGGCCTGGCCGCGGGCATCTTCCTGTGGCACACCGCGGATGTGGCGGCGGCGACCACGTTCTACATCCCGCTGTTCAAGGCCGTGGCGCTGCCGCTGGCCGGGGTGGGCTTCGTCACCATCGCCTACTTCTGGATCGTGGGCTTCTCCAACGCGGTCAACCTCACCGACGGCCTGGACGGGCTGGCGATCATGCCGACCGTGCTGGTGGCCTGCGCGCTGGCGGTGTTCGCCTACGCCTCGGGCAACGTGGTGTTCTCCAACTATCTGCAGATCCCGCAGGTCCCGGGCGCGGGCGAGCTGGTCATCATCTGCGCGGCCATCGCCGGCGCGGGCCTGGGCTTTCTGTGGTTCAACACCTATCCGGCGATGGTGTTCATGGGCGACATCGGCGCGCTGGCGCTCGGTGCGGTGCTCGGCACCATCGCGGTGATCGTGCGTCAGGAACTGGTGCTGGTGGTGATGGGCGGCATCTTCGTCGTCGAGACGCTCTCGGTGATGATCCAGGTGGCCAGCTTCAAGCTCACCGGCAAGCGCGTGTTCCGCATGGCGCCCATCCATCACCACTTCGAACTCAAGGGCTGGCCCGAACCGCGCGTCATCGTCCGGTTCTGGATCATTTCGGTGATCCTGGTCCTTGTCGGTCTGGCCACGTTGAAGGTGCGCTGATGAACGACTTCCGCAAGCAGGCCATGCGCCTGGAATCGATCGGTGGGCAGTACGACTTCTGGCTGGTGGCCGCCGCCGGGGCGCTGGCGGCGATCGGCGTGGTGATGGTGGCCTCGGCCTCGATCGCCATGGCCTCCACGCCGTACTACTACCTGAGCCGCCACGTGGTGTTCCTGGCGCTGGGCGTGGGCCTGGCGATCACCGCCATGCGCATGGAGCTCAAGTCCATCGAGAAGTACAACCAGCTGCTGCTGCTGGGCTGCTTCGCGCTGCTGGTGGTGGTGTTCGTGCCGGGGCTGGGCAGCACGGTCAACGGCGCGCGGCGCTGGATCAATCTGGGCTTCACCCGCTTCCAGACGGTCGAGGCGGTCAAGGTGCTCTACATCGTCTGGCTGGCCAGCTACCTGGTGCGCTTCCGCGACGAGGTCAATGCGACCTGGGGCGCGCTGATCAAGGCCATCGGCGTGGTGCTGGTGCTGATCGCGCTGCTGCTGCTGCAGCCGGACTTCGGCTCGTCCACGCTGCTGCTGGGCATCACCGCCGGCATGCTGATCCTGGGCGGCGCCAACCTGCCGCGCATGACCATGCCGGTGCTGGCGCTGCTGCCGGCGCTGGTGGCGCTGGTGGTGTTCGAGCCCTACCGCATGCGCCGCGTCACCTCCTTCCTGGATCCGTGGAAGGACCAGCTGGGTTCGGGCTATCAGTTGTCCAACGCGCTGATGGCCATCGGCCGCGGCGAATGGACCGGCGTGGGCCTGGGCAGCTCGGTGCAGAAGCTCAACTACCTGCCCGAGGCGCACACCGACTTCATCTTCTCGGTGATCGGCGAGGAGCTCGGCTTCCTCGGCGTGTGCGCCATCATCGGCCTGTACGCGCTGCTGGTCGGCCGCGCGCTGTATGTCGGCTACCGCTGCATCGGCCGCAACCGTCACTTCGCCGGCTACATCGCCTTCGGCATCGCGCTGTGGATCGGCATGCAGGCCTTCGTCTCGATCGGCGTCAACCTGGGCCTGCTGCCAACCAAGGGCCTGACCCTGCCGCTGATCTCCTCCGGCGGCTCGTCGGTGCTGATGACCTGCGCGGCGATGGGCCTGCTGCTGCGCGTGTCCTACGAACTCAGCCGTGCCGAGAAGCACATCGCGCTGACCCGCGGCATCGAGTCGCGCGATCAGCGCGACGAGGGCTCCTCCCCGCAGGTTGCGCAAGTCGCCACGCCCGCGCGCGCCGGCGAGCCCGCCCCGCAGCCGGCACCGGCCAAGGCCGCCGTGCGCGGCAACGCGCGCCCGCAGCGCATCGAACCCACTTTCGAGCGGATTGGTTGATGGCAGGCGACGCGCCCGTGATGATCCTGGCCGGCGGCACCGGCGGCCACATCTTCCCCGCGCTGGCCGTGGCCAAGGTGCTGCGCGCGCGCGGCGTGCCGGTGACCTGGCTGGGCGCCGACGGACAGATGGAAACGCGCCTGGTGCCGCAGCACGACATCGCGCTGGACACCATCGCGGTCAAGGGCCTGCGCGGCAAGGGCGCCGCGGCGCTGTTCGGCGCGCCCCTGCGCATCGCCGCGGCGGTCATGGCCGCCGCCGGCGTGCTGCGCCGGCGTGCGCCGCGCGCGGTGATCAGTTTCGGCGGCTACGCGGCCGGCCCGGGTGGCGTGGCCGCCCGGCTGCAGGGCCGGCCGCTGCTGGTGCACGAGCAGAACCGCGCGCCGGGCATGACCAACAAGCTGCTGTCCCGTGTCGCGCGCCGCGTGCTGACCGGCTTCCCGGGCAGCTTCGCCACGCGCGAGGAAGCCGTCGGCAACCCGGTGCGCGAGGAGATCGCCGCCATCGCCCCGCCGCGCGAACGCCTGGCCGGTCGCGAAGGCCCGCTGCGCCTGCTGGTGCTGGGCGGCAGCCAGGGCGCGCGCGCGCTCAACACCGCCGTGCCGCAGGCGCTGGCCGCGCTGAAGCTGGACGCGCAGGTGCGCCACCAGTGCGGCGAGAAGCTGCGCGCCGAGGCCGACGCGGCCTACGCCCAGGCCGGCGTGCCCGCCAGCGTGGAGAGCTTCATCGCCGACATGGCGCAGGCCTATGCCTGGGCCGACCTGGTGGTGTGCCGCGCCGGCGCCTCCACCCTGGCCGAGCTGTGCGCCGCCGGCATCGGCAGCGTGCTGGTGCCCTTCGCCGCGGCGGTGGACGACCACCAGACCCGCAACGCGCAGTACCTGGTCGAACACAGCGCCGCGGTGCTGCTCAAGCAGGACGACAGCTTGAACGTGCACCTGCAGCGCGTGCTGGCCGTGCTCTCGGCCGACCCGCAGCGCCGGCTGGACATGGCCATCGCCGCGCGCGGGCTGGCCCGCATCGATGCGGCCGAACGCATCGCAGACATCATTCTGGAGGAAGCCGCATGATTTCCGCGGCGCGTGAACGCCGGCTGCAGAACACCGGCAACCTGGCGCAGGCCTTTCGCCGTGTGCACTTCGTCGGCATCGGCGGCTCGGGCATGAGCGGCATCGCCGAGGTGCTGTGCACGCTGGGCTACGAGGTCTCCGGTTCGGACGCGTCGGAGAACGCGGCCACCCGGCGCCTGGCCTCGCTCGGCGCGCGCGTGATGCGCGGCCACAACGCCTCCAACGTGCTGGGCACCGACTGCGTGGTCGTCTCCAGCGCGATCAAGGCCGACAACCCCGAGCTGATGGAGGCGCGCAGCCAGCGCATCCCGATCGTGCCGCGCGCGATGATGCTGGCCGAGCTAATGCGCTTCCGCCGCGGCATCGCTGTGGCGGGCACGCACGGCAAGACCACCACCACCTCGCTGACCGCCGCGGTGCTCAGCGAGGGCGGCCTGGACCCGACCTATGTCATCGGCGGCCAGCTGCTCTCGGCCGGCGCCAACGCCAAGCTCGGCGACGGCCAGTGGCTGGTGGCCGAGGCCGACGAGAGCGACGGCAGCTTCCTGCGCCTGAATCCGCTGATCGCGGTCATCACCAACATCGATGCCGATCACCTGGAGAACTACGGCAACGACTTCGCCCGCGTGCAGGCGGCCTTCGCCGAGTTCCTGCAGCGCCTGCCGTTCTATGGCCTGGCCGTGCTGTGCATCGACGATCCGGAAGTGGCCGCGCTGGCCGCCGAGACGCCGCGCCATGTGATGACCTACGGCCTGTCCGACGGCGCCGATATCCGTGCCGAGAACGTGGTGCAGGAGGCCGGGCGCATGCGCTTCACCCTGTGCCTGCCCGAGGACGTGTCGGTCGGCGTGACCCTGGCGCTGCCGGGCAAGCACAACGTGCTCAATGCGCTGGCCGCCGCGGCGGTGGGCTGGCAGCTGGGCGTGCAGCCGGGCACGATCGCGCGCGCCCTGGCCAACTTCTCCGGCATCGGCCGGCGCTTCAACGATCTGGGCGCCATCGACACCGGGCGCGGCGCGACCGTGCAGCTGATAGATGACTACGGCCACCATCCCAAGGAGCTGGCCGCGGTCTTCGCCGCCGCGCGCGGCGGCTGGCCGGACAAGCGCCTGGTGGTGGCCTTCCAGCCGCATCGCTACAGCCGCACGCGCGATCAGTTCGACGCCTTCGCCGCGGTGCTGAGCGAGGTCGACGCGCTGGTGCTGAGCGAGGTCTATCCGGCCGGCGAGGCGCCGATCGCCGGGGCCGACGCCAAGTCGCTGGCGCGCGCCATCCGCGCGCGCGGCCGCAACGAGCCGGTCGTGGTCAGCAGCGTGGCCGACCTGTCCACCGTGCTGCCCGACGTGCTGGCCGACGGCGACCTGCTGCTGATGATGGGCGCCGGCGACATCGGCGCGGTCGCCCAGCAGATCGCCGCGCAGGGCTTCGTCCCGGGAGGCCAGGCATGAGCGCGACGTCGCTTCCGTCCTCGCGCATCGCCGATGCGGCCGCGTTCGGCCGCGTCGCCGTGCTGATGGGCGGCACCTCCAGCGAGCGCGAGGTGTCGCTGAACTCCGGCGCCAACGTGCTCGAGGCGCTGACCGCGCGCGGCGTGGACGCCTTCGCGGTCGATGGCATCCCCGCGCTGGCCACGCTGCTGGCGCAGGGCGGCTGCGATCGCGTGTTCAACGTCCTGCACGGCCACAATGGCGGCGGTGAGGACGGCGTGGTCCAGGGCCTGATGACGGCCTTCGGCGTGCCTTATACCGGCTCGAACGTGCTCGGCTCGGCGCTGAGCATGGACAAGGTGCGCACCAAGCAGGTCTGGCTGTCACTGGGTCTGCCGACCCCGCGCTACGTGCGCCTGGCGGCGACGGCCGATGCGCAGGATCCCGCGAGTGCCGCTGAAGGCAGGATGCCGAAAGCGGCCGTGCACGCCGCGGCCGCCGAGCTGGGCCTGCCGGTGATCGTCAAGCCGGCCAACGAAGGCTCCAGCGTCGGCGTCACCCGCGTGTTCGAGGACGCGCAGCTGGACGAGGCGGTGGCACTGGCCGCGCGCTACGACGGTGAGCTGCTGATGGAACAGCTGGTGGTCGGCGACGAGCTGACCGTCGGCATCCTCGGCCAGACCGCGCTGCCCTCGATCCGCATCGTGCCCAAGGGCGCCTGGTACGACTACAACGCCAAGTACATCGCCGAGGACACCCAGTACCTGTGCCCCGGCCTGGAGGGAGAGGCCGAGGAAGAGATCCGGCGCATCGCGCTGGCCGCCTTCAACGCCGCCGGCTGCGGCGGCTGGGGCCGCGTGGACGTGATGCGCGACGCCGCCAGCGGCGCGTTCTTCCTGCTCGAGGTCAACACCGCGCCGGGCATGACCAGCCACTCGCTGGTGCCCAAGGCCGCGCGCCAGGCCGGGCTGGGGTTCGAGGATCTGTGCTGGCGCATCCTGGAGCAGACGGTATGAAGCCGGGATTGGGGATTCGGGATTCGGGATGGGTCGACAGCGGCGCCGCATGCGTCGCCGCGGCCGTTTCCCATCCCCAATCCCGAATCCCCAATCCCGCGCACGGAGCACGCCCATGAGCAATGCCCTGCGCGTGCTGACCTGGATCCTGGCGCTGGCGCTGGTCGCCCTGCCGGTCGTGGCCGTGTTCAACGGCTGGATCGGCGCCGAACGCTGGCCGCTGAAGCGGCTGCGCGTCGGCGGCGAGCTGCACCGCGTCGATCCAGCGCAACTGCGCGCGGTGGTGCTGCCGTATGCGGCGCGCGGCTACTTCGCCGTGCAGCTGAGCGATGCCCAGCGCGCGGTCGAGCGCCTGCCCTGGGTCGAGCGCGCGCAGGTGCGCAAGCGCTGGCCCGACGTGCTGGAAGTGACCGTGATCGAGCACAAGCCCTTCGCCCGCTGGGGCAGCGACAAGCTGCTGTCGGTGGACGGGGCGCTGTTCCCGCTGCCCAGGAACGTCGACGCCAGCGCGCTGCCGCAGCTCGGCGGCCCGGAGAGCCAGGTGGCTGAAGTGGTGGCCCTGTACAACGAATCGACCCAGCTGTTCGCGCCGCTGGGGCTGAAGGTGGACGCGCTGGCGATGGATGCGCGCGGCAGCTGGTCGCTGACCCTGGGCAACGGCCTGAACGTGGTGATCGGCCGCGCCGACGCCCGTCCGCGCCTGCAGCGCTTCGTGCGCCTGCTGCCGCGCCTGCTCGGCGATCCGCGCCAACTGGCCAGCGTGGACCTGCGCTACACCAACGGCTTCGCCCTGACCTGGGGCAACGCCAGGCCGGCCGCCAACGATGGCGCCGCCACGACTCCTCCTCCCGTCAGCGCACCGGCCCCGATGGCCGCGCTGACAGCACACGCATCGCAGCAGGCATTCCACGCATGAACCGCAAGGGCGACAAATCCCTGATCGTCGGACTGGACATCGGCACCTCCAAGGTGACCGCGCTGGTCGGCGAATATTCCCCCGGCAACCCGATCGAGGTGATCGGCATCGGCAGCCATGAGTCGCGTGGGCTCAAGCGCGGCGTGGTGGTCGATATCGAATCGACCGTGCAGTCGATCCAGCGCGCGGTGGAGGAAGCCGAACTGATGGCCGGCTGCGAGATCCGCAGCGTCTACGCCTCGATCTCCGGCGCCCATGTGCAGTGCAAGAACTCGCCCGGCATCGTGCCGATCCGGGACGGCGAGGTGACCTGGGCCGACCTGGACCGCGTGCTCGACGCGGCCAAGGCCGTGGCCATCCCGGCCGATCAGAAGATCCTCCACGCCATCCCGCGCGAGTACAAGCTGGACAACTCGCAGGAAGGCATCCGCAATCCGGTCGGCATGACCGGCGTGCGCCTGGAGGTGGACGCGCACCTGGTGGTCTGCGCGCAGTCGGCCGCGGCCAACATCTCCAAGTGCGTGCAGCGCTGCGGCCTGCAGATCGACGATCTGATCCTGTCTTCGCTGGGCTCCTCGGTGGCGGTGCTGACCGCCGACGAGCGCGAGCTGGGCGTGGTCCTGGTCGACATGGGCGCGGGTACCACCGACCTGGCGGTGTTCGTGCACGGCGCGATCTGCCACACCGCCTCGCTGCCGATCGCCGGCGACCACGTCACCAACGACATCGCGCACATGCTGCGCACGCCCACCCCGGAGGCCGAGCAGATCAAGGTGCGCTACGCCTGCGCGCTGGCCCAGCTGGCCACTGCTGAGGAATCGATCCAGGTGCCGTCGGTGGGCGATCGCCCGCCGCGGCGCATGCCGCGCCATTCGCTGGCGCAGGCGGTGCAGGGTCGCTACGAGGAGATCTTCGAGATGGTCCAGGCCGAGCTGCGCCGCTCCGGCTTCGAGGAACTGGTGCGCGCCGGCATGGTGCTCACCGGCGGCGCCTCGAAGATGGAAGGCGTGGTCGAACTGGCCGAGGAGATGCTGCAGATGCCGGTGCGCATCGGCATCCCCCAGCACGTCACCGGCCTGGGCGAGGTGGTCGGCAACCCGGTCCACGCCACCGGCGTGGGCCTGCTGCTGATGGGCAGCCAGATCGAGCATCCGCGCCGGCCGTCGCTGCCCACGGGCAAGGCCGGCAGCTTGTTCAAGAAACTGCAGAACTGGTACCGCGGCGAATTCTGATTCGACGCGGCAAGAGGCACGACGCCGGCGCGAGGGCGCGCCGGCGTGAGGCGAGGGCAGGGACAACGGGATTTGAGCGTCACCCAGCTGTATTCAAAAGACATACCCACACAAAGATGAGGACAACGGACATGGCACATTTCGAACTGGTTGAAACGATGGCTCCCAACGCGGTGATCAAGGTCATCGGGGTGGGCGGCGGCGGCGGCAACGCCGTGGCGCACATGGTGGCCAGCAGCGTGGACGGCGTGGAGTTCATCACCGCCAACACCGACTCGCAGGCGATCAAGAACTGCGGCGCCAAGCAGCAGCTGCAGCTCGGCGGCAACGTCACCAAGGGCCTGGGCGCGGGCGCCAACCCGGAAGTCGGCCGCCAGGCCGCGCTGGAAGACCGCGACCGCATCATCGAGGCGCTGACCGGCGCGGACATGGTGTTCATCACCGCCGGCATGGGCGGCGGCACCGGCACCGGCGCCGCGCCGGTCGTGGCGCAGCTGGCCAAGGAGATGGGCATCCTGACGGTGGCCGTGGTCACCAAGCCGTTCCCCTTCGAAGGCCGTCGCCGCATGCAGGTCGCGCTGAAGGGCATCGAGGAACTGTCCACCCACTGCGACTCGCTGATCACCATCCCCAACGAGAAGCTCATCACCGTGCTGGGCCGCAACGCCACGATGATCCAGGCCTTCCGCGCCGCCAATGACGTGCTGCTGGGCGCCGTGCAGGGCATCGCCGACCTGATCGTGCGTCCGGGCCTGATCAACGTCGACTTCGCCGACGTGCGCACCGTGATGAGCGAGATGGGCCTGGCCATGATGGGCACCGGCGCCGCCCGCGGCGACGACCGCGCCCAGGCCGCCGCCGAGGCCGCGATCCAGAACCCGCTGCTGGACGACGTCAACCTGTCCGGCGCAAACGGCATCCTGGTCAACATCACCGCCGGCCCGGACTTCACCATGGCCGAGTTCGACGAGGTCGGCCGCACCGTGGAGGGCTTCGCCTCGGAGGACGCCACCGTGGTGGTGGGCACCGTGCTCGACCCGAACATGCAGGACGAAGTCCGCGTGACCGTGGTCGCCACCGGCCTGAACCGCGCCGTCGCCCGCCAGCCGGTGCGCGGCACCGACCTGGGCGGTGGCTACCAGCCGCGCGAGACGGTGCGTGCGCCGATCAAGCTGGTGCGCGATGCCACCACCGGCCTGCCGGTCGACGCGGTGCCACTGCCCAACACCACCGCCACCGGCAAGATCGACCCGGTGATGGGCGCCACCCAGGGCCTGGGCCTGCGTCGCAACGCCGGCACCGAGCCCAGCGTCGGCGGCCCCGCCGGCGCGGCCGAGCTGCCGGACAACTACCTGGACATCCCGGCGTTTCTGCGCCGCCAGGCCGACTGATCCACCGTTCCACCCGGTCACGCGCGCGAACCGGCAGCCTGCTGCCGGCCGCGCGCCGACACCGGCGCAGTACACACCGTGACGTGTCCAAGTGATTTCCCGCCGGGCCGGCCTGCCCGGTCCGGCGGGCTTTTCACCGCCAGGACGCGCGCCGCGCCCGTGGGGCAGGTGCGCGTGCCGTGACACGCTTCCATTCAGGTTCAGACCCGGGTGGTATCATCACGAATTGTTGACATTTCGCGTGCGAGCTCCCCGATGATCCCCCAGCGCACTCTCAAGAACGTGATCCGCGCCACCGGCGTGGGCCTGCACAGCGGCAACAAGGTCTTCATGACCCTGCGCCCGGCGGCCCCGAACACCGGCGTGGTGTTCCGTCGCGTCGATCTTGATCCGGTCGTGGAGATCCCCGGCGATGCCTCGCTGGTCACCGAGACCACGCTGTGCACGGGCCTGAGCTGTGGCCCGGCCAAGGTCCAGACCGTCGAACACCTGATGTCGGCCCTGGCCGGCCTGGGGATCGACAACATCTATGTCGAACTGTCTGCGGCCGAGCTGCCGATCATGGACGGTTCGGCCAGCCCGTTCGTGTTCCTGCTGCAGTCCGCCGGCATCGTCGAGCAGAACGTGCCCAAGCGCTTCATTCGCGTGACCAAGCCGGTGGAAGTGCGCGACGGCGACAAGATCGCGCGGTTCGAGCCCTACGACGGCTTCAAGCTGGGCTTCACGGTCAAGTTCGACCACCCGATGATCCCGGCCTCGCAGTCGCGCGCCGAGGTGGACTTCTCCACCGGCGGCTACATCCGCGAGGTCGCGCGAGCGCGCACCTTCGGCTTCATGCGCGATCTGGAGTACATGCGCGAGCGCAATCTGGGCCTGGGCGGCTCGATGGACAACGCGATCGTGCTGGACGAGTTCCGCGTGCTCAACGACGACGGCCTGCGCTACGCCGACGAGTTCGTGCGCCACAAGATCCTGGACGCCATCGGCGACCTCTACCTGGCCGGCCACGCGATCCTGGGCAAGTACGAGGGCTACAAGTCCGGTCACGCGCTCAACAACACCCTGGTGCGCTCGCTGATCGCCCAGACCGACGCCTGGGAAGAGGTGTCCTTCGGCCCGGAGGCCACCGAGCCGCCGCCGCCGATTCACTACGCGGCCATCCCCGCGCTGGCGCACTGAACGCCTGCCCGCGCCGAGGCGCGCGGGTCGAGCGCGTCGACGAAACGTGAATCCGATCGCCTGAACAGGCCCGGCTTAACCGTTTTCTAACTTTGAGCTAACGACTGGCCCAGCCCGGGTCGGTACGATGCCTGCCGGCCTTCCACCCGGTCTTAACGTTTGGACCTGGGACGCGGCCCTGTTGTTCCACCCGCGCCTGGCGCGGGAGACGCCTCCAGCATCTCCATCGCCTCGCGCAGGGCGGCACGCGCGACCGGGGAGCCCGTGCCGGAGCGCTGGCCGGCGGTCTCGGCCTGGAAGAGGGGTTGCAGCGAAGTCCGGGCGATCACGGAGTTGATCCCAAGACCGAGGGAGCGGGCGACTTCGACCAGGTGTGCGGAGGCCAGGCGGAGCTTGGCGTTCCAGACCGGCGAATCCACCACGAAGACCAGACGGTCCCCCGTCACATTGGCCAGGCGGCAGTGCGCGGCCAGCGCCGGGAGCAGACAGGGGCGCAGTTGCTGTTCCAGCGCGTCGAGCCGGATGGCATGACGCAGCGGATCGGCCGCCGCCGACGCCAGCGCGGCCTCCAGGGCCGGCACCGGCGTCGCCGGCCGACGCGACTGGGACTTGGCTTGAGACATCGATATTCCATGAGCTTCAACAACGTTCTTCACAATACGCGCTCCTGGGCACGCCATCACCTGGCCCTGCGGGCCGTGCAGGCGCGCCGCTTCAGCCACGCCCGCCCGCTGGCCAGTGCCGGCATCCTGCTCGCCGCCGGTCTGCTGGCCGGCCTGGCCACGCGCAGCGCCTTCGGCCTGGCGCAGGTGTCCTACCTGCAGGCCAAGACCGCCAGACAGCAGGCCGAGCTCGAGCAGGTCAAGCGCGGCGCGCAGCAGGAGATCAACGCCATGTCCGCGCGCCTGGGCGAGCTGCAGGCCCAGGCCAACCGCCTCAACGCGCTGGGCGAGCGGCTAACCCAGATGGGCAAGCTGGACGACGGCGAATTCGACTTCAACGAGCCGGTCGGCGTGGGCGGCCCGGAAGGCGCGGTCAGCGACATGCCGCCGCGCGAGCTGGCGCAGGGCCTGGACGCGCTGGGGGCCAAGTTCGACGCCTCCGGCCAGCAACTCTCGGTGCTCGAGTCGCTGCTGTTCAACCGCCAGCTGGACCGCAACGCCACGCCCTCGCGCATGCCGCTGGCCAATACCTACATCACCTCCGGCTTCGGCGGCCGCGCCGATCCGTTCGGCGGCGGCGGCGAGCGGCACAAGGGCATCGACTTCAAGGCCAACGTCGGCGATCCGGTCATGGCCGTGGCCGACGGCGTGGTCAGCTTCGCCGGGGTCAAGAGCGGCTACGGCAACGTGGTCGACATCGACCACGGCAATGGCTATGTGACCCGCTACGCGCACAACTCGCGCGTGGTGGTGAAGCCGGGCGACCTGGTGCGCGCCGGGCAGGAAGTGGCCAAGGCCGGGTCCACCGGGCGTTCGACCGGCGCCCACGTGCATTTCGAGGTCTGGCAGGACGGCCAGGTGGTGAACCCGAGCAAGTTCCTGGGCCAGGGCCCCACCCCGGTGGGCGTGCGCGGCCGCGGCTGAGGCGCGTCCGCGGGGCGCCTTGATTCGATCAGCGGCGCCCCAAGCTACAATGTCGTGTTCTCGTGACGGGGCGCCTTGCGCCCGCGTTGCGTTTTTCGGCATCCGGCCTTGGGGAAGCAAAGAGGCCAGCGGTGATGCCGACGCTCCTTCCCATTCCGGTTCTTCTTCATGATCAACAGCTTGCTCACCCGCGTCTTCGGCAGCCGTAACGAACGTCTGCTCAAACAGCTCGACCGCCTGGTGGTGCGCATCAATGCGCTGGAACCGGAGCTGCAGAAGCTCAGCGACGAGGAACTGAAGGCCAAGACTCCCGAATTCCAGAAGCGCGTCGCCGAGGGCGAGGCGCTGGACAAGATCCTGCCCGAGGCCTTCGCCGTGTGCCGCGAGGCCTCGCGCCGCGTGCTGGGCCTGCGCCACTACGACGTGCAGCTGGTCGGCGGCATGGTGCTGCATCTGGGCAAGATCGCCGAGATGCGCACCGGCGAGGGCAAGACCCTGGTCGCGACCCTGGCCGTGTACCTCAACGCGCTGGAAGGCAAGGGCGTGCACGTGGTCACGGTCAACGACTACCTGGCCCGCCGCGACGCGGCGCAGATGGGCAAGCTGTACAACTGGCTGGGCCTGAGCGTGGGCGTGGTCTACCCGGGCATGCCGCACGGCGACAAGCGCGCGGCTTACGCCAGCGACATCACCTACGGCACCAACAACGAGTTCGGCTTCGACTACCTGCGCGACAACATGGCCATGGCGCGCGAGGACCGCTACCAGCGCCAGCTCAACTTCGCCATCGTCGACGAGGTCGACTCGATCCTGATCGACGAGGCGCGCACGCCGCTGATCATCTCCGGCCCGGCCGACGATTCGCCCGAGCTGTACGTGCGCGTCAACCGCATCGTGCCGGCGCTGATTAAGCAGGAGAGCGAGGAAGGCGAGGGCGACTACTGGGTCGATGAGAAGTCCAAGCAGGTGCACCTGTCCGAGGCCGGCCAGACCCACGCCGAGGACCTGCTGCGCCAGGCCGGCATCCTGAAGGACGACGAGGACGATGGCCTGTACTCGCCGCAGAACCTGGGCGTGGTCCACCACCTCAACGCCGCCCTGCGCGCCCATGCCATCTACCAGCGCGACGTGGACTACATCGTGCGCGACGGCGAGGTGGTGATCGTCGACGAGTTCACCGGCCGCACGCTGGTGGGCCGGCGCTGGTCCGACGGCCTGCATCAGGCGGTCGAGGCCAAGGAAGGGGTGCAGGTGCAGCGCGAGAACCAGACGCTGGCCTCGATCACCTTCCAGAATCTGTTCCGCATGTACAACAAGCTGGCCGGCATGACCGGTACGGCGGACACCGAGGCCTACGAGTTCCAGAGCATCTACGGCCTGGAAGTGATCGTGATCCCGACCCACCGGCCGACCATCCGCAAGGATTCGCCGGACCAGGTGTTCCTCAACCGCAAGGGCAAGTTCAACGCGGTGCTGGCCGACATCCAGGACTGCTACAAGCGCGGCCAGCCGGTGCTGGTGGGCACCACCTCGATCGAGACCTCGGAGATGCTCTCCGAGCACCTGCGCAAGAACAAGGTCCCGCACGAGGTGCTCAACGCCAAGCAGCACGAGCGTGAGGCCTCGATCGTCGCCAACGCCGGCCGTCCGGGCGCGGTGACCATCGCCACCAACAT
Organism: Pseudoxanthomonas winnipegensis; assembly: GCF_030322905.1. Classification (NCBI taxonomy): domain Bacteria; kingdom Pseudomonadati; phylum Pseudomonadota; class Gammaproteobacteria; order Lysobacterales; family Lysobacteraceae; genus Pseudoxanthomonas; species Pseudoxanthomonas winnipegensis. The sequence continues at coordinate 803,766 of NZ_CP095475.1, forward strand.
GGCCGGCCGCGGCACCGACATCGTGCTGGGCGGTTCGCTGGAGGCCGAACTGGCCGCGCTGGGCGAGGACGCCTCGGAGCTGGACATCGCCCGCGTGCGTTCGGAGTGGAAGACCCGCCATGAGCAGGTCAAGGAAGCCGGCGGCCTGCACATCGTGGGCACCGAGCGCCACGAGAGCCGCCGCATCGACAACCAGCTGCGCGGCCGTTCCGGCCGCCAGGGCGACCCGGGTTCCTCGCGCTTCTACCTGTCGCTCGAAGACAACCTGATGCGCATCTTCGCCAGCGACTGGGTGCAGAAGGCGATGAAGCTGATCGGCATGAAGGAGGACGACGTGATCGAGGATCGCCTCGTCAGCCGCCAGATCGAGAAGGCCCAGCGCAAGGTCGAGGCGCACAATTTCGACATCCGCAAGAACCTGCTGGACTTCGACGACGTCAACAACGACCAGCGCAAGGTCATCTACGCCCAGCGCGACGAGCTGCTGGACGCCGAGTCGGTGAAGGAGAACATCGAGGGCATCCGCGGCGACGTGGTCGCCGACCTGGTCGCGCGTCATGTGCCGGCCAATTCGGTCGACGAGCAGTGGGACCTGCCCGGCCTGCAGGCCGAGCTGGCCGCCGAGGCGGGCCTGGACCTGCCGGTGACCCAGTGGCCGGCCCAGTTCGAGGAACTGGACGCCGAGCGCATCGAGGCGCTGGTGCAGGAGGCGATGGACACGCACTTCGCGCAGAAGGAAGAGCAGATCGGCGCCGAGACCATGCGCGCGCTGGAGAAGCACGTGATGCTGACCGTGCTCGACAAGGGCTGGAAGGAGCATCTGGCGCGCATGGACTATCTGCGCCAGGGCATCCATCTGCGCGGCTATGCGCAGAAGCAGCCCAAGCAGGAGTACAAGAAGGAAGCCTTCGAGCTGTTCTCGGAGATGCTGGAAGGCGTCAAGCGCGAGGTGATCACCATCCTGGCGCGCCTGCGCATCCGCAGCGAGGAGGAGGTGGCCGAACTGGAGGCGCAGGAGCGCCGCGTGGCCGAGGCCCAGCAGCGCGCCATGCAGTTCCAGCACGCGCCCACCGGTGGCTATGGCGCCGACGAGGAAGCCGCCCAGGTGCAGGCCGCGCAGGCTGCCGCGGCCGCCGCCCCGGCCACGGTGTTCCGCGACGAGCCCAAGGTGGGCCGCAACGATCCCTGCCCCTGTGGCAGCGGCAAGAAGTACAAGCACTGCCACGGCCAGCTGAGCTGATCCAGGCCCAGCACCTGGTGAAAACGAAGAAGCCCGGATGTCGCCATCCGGGCTCTTCTCGTTCCGGGCACTGCGGCACTCGCATGATCCGGACCACGCACCGTGTAGAGCGGAGCTTGCTCCGCTGCTCTGCGTTCGGATCATCGGGAGAGCGATAGCGGAGCAAGCTCCGCTCTACGGCTCTTCGGTCGGATCGTTGGGAGAGCCACAGCGGAGCGAGCTCCGCTCTACGGCTCTTCGGTCGGATCGTTGGGAGAGCCACAGCGGAGCGAGCTCCGCTCTACGGCTGGTCGGATTGTTGGGAGAGCCATAGCGGAGCGAGCTCCGCTCTACGGAACAGCGGCGGCACTTCGAGACCGGGGCGCGTGCTAGCGCGCCTGCGGCTTCTTCGCCGGCGCGAAGCCCGGCTTGCCTTCCTGCTCGGCCAGCTGCGGCACGCGGATCAGCTTGCGCGTGTCCACGCCGTGGGCGCGCATCCGGGCCACCAGGTCGGCGTACTGCGCATCGGGCAGGTCGGCGGTCCGCGAGAAGATCCAGGCCAGGTCGCGGCCCGGATAGTCGACCAGCGCCCATGAGTAGTCCGGCGCGGTCTCCAGGATGCGGTACTTGGTCGGGATCACGCCGAAGAACCAGGTCGTCCAGCGCCGGTTGCCGGTGCCGGCCTTGACCGTGGCGCGCGAGTCCAGGGTCTTGACCGGCTCGCCGAAGCCTTCCTGATAGACGTAATGCACCGCGATGCCGCCGCCGGGCTTGAGCCGGTACTCGTCGCGGCTGGCGACATGGCCGCGCTCGCCGAAGTAGGGCACATGGGCGATCACATGCCAGGCGCCCATGAAGCGCGGCAGGTCGATCGGCGGGGCGGCGTCGGTACTTGTGGTCGGCATGGGCACGGTCCCGCAGGCGGCGATCAGGGGCAGCAGCGCCAGGGCCAGCAGGTGGCGGCGCTTCCGGGGCGAGGCGATGGTCGGCAGGGCGGGCATCGGCGAGCAGGCTAGGCCGGCCGGCGTCAAGGCCGCGTTCGCCCGCGCGGCGGTCGCAACCGGTGAGAATGGGCGCGGGCAGCCTGCGCTTCCACCTCCGACCGGACGCACCGCCATGGCCCACGTTTCGCACGCTGCCCGCACCGCTTCCCACGCCGATCCCCGCCTGGAGCTGACCCTGCGCACGATCGCGCTGACCGGCCTGGCCCTGGTGGTCCTGCTGCCGGCCGCGCGCGGATCGACCGAAGCCCTGGGCTGGACCCCGCTGTGGCTGGCCGGCCTGCCGCTGGTGGCGTGGTGGTCGCTGCACCGCTTCCGCCTGCCGTCCTGGCCCGCGCCGGCGCATCCGGCCATCGATGCGGTGCCGCGGCGTCGGCGCGGCGGTCAGCAGGCCCGCCGCCGCCGCGCGATGACCATCGGGTCACGCAGCCGCTCGCCCGCCCGCGTGGCCTGACCTTCGGCACGGGCAGGGCACCGCGAGGGCTGTGCTAGCGTGCGGCGGCTGCAATGCCTCGTACGGAGCCCGCCTTGAACCGATTCGCCCTCGCCCTGGTCGCCGGCCTCGCCGCCGCCAGCGCCCATGCCCAGGAGACCCCCGTGGACAACGACCCCTACCAGTGGATGGAAGAGGTCGAAGGCGCCCGGCCGCTGGCCTGGGTCAAGGAGCACAACGCGGTCACCGAGGCGCAGCTTGCCGGCACGCCGCAGTTCAAGCAGTTGGAAGGGCAGATCCGCGCGATCCTGGACTCGGACGCCAAGATCCCCTACGTCAACAAGATCGGCGACTACTACTACAACCTGTGGAAGGACAAGGACCACGCGCGCGGCGTCTGGCGCCGCACCACGCTGGCCGAGTACCGCAAGCCCAATCCCACCTGGGAGACCGTGCTGGACCTCGACGCGCTCAACGCCGCCGAGCACGAGACCTGGGTCTGGCACGGCGCCGAATGCCGCAAGCCCGACTACACCCGCTGCCTGATCGCGCTCTCGCGCGGTGGCTCGGACGCCGACGTCACCCGCGAGTTCGATCTGACCACCAAGACCTGGGTCAAGGACGGCTTCTACCGGCCGGCGGCCAAGGGCGGCCTGGGCTGGATCGATGCCGACACCGTCTATGTCTACACCGATTTCGGCGACGGCAGCCTGACCACCTCGGGCTATCCGCGCATCGTCAAGGAATGGAAGCGCGGCACGCCGCTGGCTTCGGCCAAGCTCGTCTACGAGGGCAAGCCGGAGGACATGTACATCGCGGCCGCGCATGACGCCACGCCGGGCTTCGAGCGCGACTTCGTCACCCGCACCATCGCCTTCTACAACGACGAGCTCTATCTGCGCGGCAAGGATGGCGCACTGACCAAGATCGATGCGCCCAACTCGGCGCAGAAGACCGTGCAGCGCGAATGGCTGGCGCTGGAACTGCGCGAGCCCTGGACCGTCGGCGGCAAGACCTACAAGGCCGGCTCGCTGCTGGTGACGCGCTTCGAAGACTTCATGGCCGGCAAGCGCGACTTCGACGTGCTGTTCGAGCCGACCGACACGACCTCGCTGGCCGGGGTCACCTTCACCCGGCACCACGTCGTCCTCAACGTCATGCAGGACGTCAAGAACCGCCTCAGCGTGCTGACCCACACCGAGGGCAAGTGGGTGTCCACGCCGCTGAAGGTGGGCGACTCGGCCTTCGGCGCGATCAGCGCCAGCGCCGTGGACGGCGACGACTCCGACGCGCTGTGGCTGACCGTCACCGACTACCTGACGCCGACCACGCTGATGCTGGCCGACGCCAACGCGCCGACGGCCGCGCTGGCGCCGCTGAAGACGATGCCGACCTTCTTCGACGCCTCGCGCGATGTGATCGAGCAGCACTTCGCCACCTCCAAGGACGGCACGCGCGTGCCGTACTTCCTGGTGCGGCCCAAGGACCTGAAGTACGACGGCCGCGCGCCGACCCTGCTGTACGGTTATGGCGGCTTCGAGATCTCGATGACGCCGGGCTACTCCGGCGGCATCGGCAAGGGCTGGCTGGAGAAGGGCGGCGTGTACGCGGTGGCCAACATCCGCGGCGGCGGCGAATACGGCCCGCGCTGGCACCAGGCCGCGCTCAAGGCCAACCGGCACAAGGCCTACGAGGATTTCGCCGCGGTGGCCCAGGACCTGGCCGCGCGCAAGATCACCTCGCCCGCCCACCTGGGCGCGATGGGCGGCAGCAACGGCGGCCTGCTGATGGGCAACATGCTGACCCAGTATCCGCAGCTGTTCGGCGCGATCGTGGTGCAGGTGCCGCTGCTGGACATGAAGCGCTACAGCCACCTTCTGGCCGGCGCCTCGTGGATGGCCGAGTACGGCAACCCGGACACGGCCGACTGGGACTACATCAAGACCTTCTCGCCGTATCACCTGTTCGATGCGAGCAAGGACTACCCGCCGACGCTGTTCCTGACCTCCACCCGCGACGACCGCGTCCACCCCGGTCACGCGCGCAAGATGGCGGCCAAGATGCTCGACGCCGGCAAGAACGTGCGCTACTACGAGAACATCGAGGGCGGCCACGGCGGCGCGGCCAACAACGCCCAATCCGCGCACATGAACGCGCTGGCCTACACCTTCCTGTGGGAACAGCTGAGCCAGTGACGTGAGCCGCCGACGCAGGGCGCGGGCGCCGCAGGATGCGCGGCGCCCGTGTCCGGCCCTTGCAACCCGATCCAGACGGACCTATCCATGAAGCCCCTTCCCGCCCTGCTGGCCGCGACCCTGCTGATGAGCACTTCCATTCCCTCGACCCTCGCCGCCACCCAGGCCACGCCGCCGGACGTGGCCAAGAAGCCGCACGTGGTGACCGCGCCGTTCGGCGCGCAGCGTCAGGACGAGTACTACTGGCTGCGCGACGACACGCGCACCAACCCGCAGATGCTCGACTACCTCAAGGCCGAGAACGCCTACGCCGATGCGGTGCTGGCGCCGCTCAAGCCGCTGCAGGACACGCTGTACAAGGAGATCGTCGCGCGCATCAAGCAGGACGATGCTTCGGTGCCGTACCGCGAGCGCGGCTACTGGTACTACACCCGTTTCGAGACCGGCAAGGACTATCCCGTGCACGCCCGCCGCAAGGGCAGCATGGAGGCGCCAGAAGAGGTGATGCTGGACGTCAACGCGCTGGCGGACGGCAAGGGCTATTACAGCGTGGGCACCTGGGATGTCAGCCAGGACAACCGTCTGCTGGCCTATGCCGACGATGCGGTCGGCCGGCGCCAGTACACGATCCGCTTCAAGGACCTGAGCACCGGCCAGGTGCTGCCGGACCAGATCCCGGGCGTGTCGCCCGACGTGGTCTGGGCCGACGACAACAAGACCCTGTTCTACGTCGAGAACGACCCGGAGACGCTGCTGACCGTGCGCGTGAAGAAGCACGTGCTGGGCACGCCTGTGGCGCAGGACACGCTGGTCTACGAGGAGCACGACGACAGCTTCTACATGGGCCTGGGCCGCACCCGCGACGACAAGTACATCACCATCGGCGTGCACAGCACGGTCTCCAGCGAGGAGCGCTACGCGCCGGCGGCCGATCCGCAGGCCTTCACCGTGCTGGCGCCGCGTGCGCGCGATGTGGAATACGACGCCGACCATTTCGACGGCCGCTGGGTGATCCGCACCAATGCCGACGGCGCGACCAACTTCAAGATCGTGACCGCCGCCGACGGCGCCACCGCGCGCAAGGACTGGAAGGACTGGATCGCGCACAGCGACAGCGTCTACATCGACGGCTTCGAGCTGTTCGACGGCTTCACCGCGATCGGCGAGCGCTCGGAAGGGCTGGAGCGCATCCGGCTGCTGGGCAAGGACGGCAAGTCCTCCTATGTCCAGGCCGACGAGCCGGCCTATTCGATGGGCCTGGACGCCAATCCCGAGCACGACACGCCGTGGCTGCGCTACAGCTATACCTCGCTGACCACGCCGGCCACGACCTATGAGCTCAACACCGTCACTGGCGAGCGCCGCCTGCTCAAGCAGCAGCCGGTGCTGGGCTACGACCCGGCCAAGTACACCACCGAGCGCCTGTGGGTGACCGCGCGCGACGGCACCAAGGTGCCGGTGTCGCTGGTCTACAAGAAGGGCTTCAAGAAGGACGGCACTGCCGCGCTGCTGCAGTACGGCTACGGCAGCTACGGGATGTCGATGGATCCTGGCTTCTCCGGGCCGGTGGTGAGCCTGCTCGATCGCGGCATGGTCTACGCCATCGCCCACATCCGCGGCGGCGAGGAGATGGGCCGGGCCTGGTACGACAACGGCAAGCTGCTCAAGAAGAAGAACACCTTCACCGACTTCATCGACGTCACCGAGGCGCTGGTCAAGCAGGGTTACGCAGCCAAGGACCGCGTCGCGGCCATGGGCGGCAGCGCCGGCGGCCTGCTGATGGGCGCGATCACCAACATGGCGCCGGACGACTACCGCGTGATCATCTCGCAGGTGCCGTTCGTGGACGTGGTCACCACCATGCTCGACCCGAGCATCCCGCTGACCACCAACGAGTACGACGAGTGGGGCAACCCGGAGAAGCGCGAGTTCTACGACTACATCGTCACCTACTCGCCCTACGACAATCTGAAGAAGCGGGCCTACCCGGCGATGTTCGTCGGTACCGGGCTGTGGGACTCGCAGGTGCAGTACTGGGAACCGGCCAAGTACGTGGCCCGCCTGCGCGATCTGGACACCGGCAAGCAGCCGGTGGTGTTCCGCACCAACATGGAAGCCGGCCACGGCGGCAAGTCCGGCCGTTTCCGCCGCTACCAGGAAATGTCCGAGTACTACGCCTTCATGCTCGACCAGCTGGGCGTCACCCAGCAGCACTGAGCGCACCCCCGGCCCGGGGCTGGCCCGCCCCGGCCGACCCGGCGCACCGATGTTCCCACCCATGGGGACATCGGCGCGGCCTGCAACGCAGCGTGCGCCTTTCGCGATGCCGCCTACACGCGCGGCGGGCGACAATACGCAGGTGGACACGCCCCTGCCGCCGGAACTGACGCCGCCCCCCAGCCGCTTTCGCTGGGCCTGGTGGCTGCTGGCCTGGACCAGCCTGCTGCTGGGCGTGATCGGGCTGTTCCTGCCGGTGATGCCGACCACGGTGTTCATCCTGATCGCGGCCTTCGCCGCCTCGCGCGGGTCCGAGCGCCTGCACCGTGCCCTGCTGTCGCATCGGCACTTCGGCCCGCTGATCCACGACTGGCAGGCGCACGGGGCGATCCCGCGCCGGGCCAAGTGGCTGGCGAGCTGGACCATGCTGGCCAGCGCCGCATTCACCGTGACCGCGATGGCCTGGCTGACGCCGGCGCACTGGTGGCTGTCGGCCATTCCTGTGGCCTGCCTGTCGGCGGTGGTGCTGTGGATGTGGCAGCGGCCCGAGCCGCCGCCGGCGCCGTGACGCGGCGCTGATCGCGTGCGGCCCGCGCCGGCGGTTGTGCGCCGGCAATCGCTATACTCGAGCCATGAAGACCGTATCGCGAATCGCGCTCGTAAGCGCCGTGCTGCTGGCGCTGTCGGCCTGTGGCAACAAGGGTCCGCTGGTGCTGCCGGAGCGGCCCACGCCGGTGCAGCAGCCCGCCCCGGCGCCCAAGACCCAGACCGGCGCGCCGCCGGTGCAGGTCAAGCCGCAGGAACCGACCTCCGCACCGAGCCCGCAGGACGATGCCGCCACCCAGGCCATCGACCAGGGCAGTGGCAATGGCAAGCCCTGACACCGCACCGCTGCGGTTCTCCAAGATGCATGGGGCGGGCAACGACTTCGTCGTGCTCGACCTGCGCGGCGGACGCCCCGCGCCGGACGCGGCCCTGGCCGCGCACCTGGCCGACCGGCATCGCGGCGTGGGCTGCGACCAGCTGCTGACCATCGAGGCGCCGCGGGCCCAGGGCTCGGTCGCCTCGTACCGGATCTGGAATGCAGATGGCTCGCTCTCGGGCCAGTGCGGCAACGGCGCGCGCTGCATCGCCGCCTGGCTGGTGCGTGCCGGCCTAGCGCAGGCCGAGGCGCCCTTCCAGATGGACAGTCCCGCCGGTACCCATCGCGTGCAGCGCACCGAGGCCGGCTTCGCCGTGGCCATGGGCGTGCCGCGCTGGCAGCCGGCGCAGGTGCCGCTGGCCGGGTTCGACAGCGAGCAACCGAGCTATTCGGTGCAGATCGACGGCGAGGCGGTGGTGTTCGGCGCGGTGTCGATGGGCAATCCGCATGCGGTGGTGCAGGTGGCCGATGTCGCCAGCGCCCCGGTGGCCGAGCTGGGCCCGGCGCTGCAGGCCAGCGCGACGTTTCCCGAATCGGTCAACGTCGGCTTCGCCCAGGTGATCAGCCGCCAGCGCATCGGGCTGCGCGTGCTCGAGCGCGGCGTCGGCGAAACCCTGGCCTGCGGCAGCGGCGCCTGCGCGGCGGCGGTGGTGCTGATGCGCGCCGGCCTGGTCGAGCGCAGCGTCACCGTGTCGCTGCCCGGCGGCGACCTGCAGATCGATTGGCCCGACGATGCCGCCGAGGTGGTGATGTCCGGGCCGGCGACATTCGTGTTCGAAGGGGAATGGACGCAATGAGCGAGACCAACGAGAAACTCGGCAGCCACGAGGTGGCCGCCTGGCTGCGCCGGCATCCGGGCTTCCTGCAGCAGTTTCCGGACCTGGCCCAGACCCTGGTGGTGCCGCGCGAGAAGGGCCCGGCCGCCTCGCTGGCCAGCTACCAGCTGGAGGTGCTGCGCGACAAGAACCGCGAGCTCTCGCGCCGCCTGGGCGAACTGTCGGCCAACGCGCTGGAGAACGAGCGCCTGGCCGTGCGTGTGCACCAGCTGACCCTGGCGCTGATGCGCCAGTCCAGCGTCGCCGACACGCTGGCGGCGATGGCGGCCTCGCTGGAGGAGGATTTCCAGGGCGACCTGGTGCGGATCGTGATCTTCGCGCCGCTGCCGGAGTCGCTGATCGACGCGCCCTGGCTGCAGTCGATCGCCGAGGGCAGCTCGCACCTTGTCCCGTTCCGCGACTGCCTGGCCGATGGCGAGCCGCTGTGCGGGCGCCTGCAGCCGCAGAAGAACACGCTGCTCTACGCCGCCCAGGCCGAGGAGATCGGTTCCTCGGCGCTGCTGCCGCTGCCCGGCGTGGGCTTGGTGGCCGTCGGCAGCCGCGATGGCAACCGCTTCTACCCCGGCATGGGCACGCTGTTCCTGCGCATGATGGGCGAGGCGCTGACCACCGCGTTGAAGCGGTTCGGATGATGGAAAGCCGGGACCGGGGACCGGGGACCGGGGACCGGGAAAAGCCTAGGCAGTCGCGCGGTCACGCTGCTGTTCCGGGTCCCGGGTCCCCGGTCCCCGGTCCCGTCGCGGATTTTCTCGACCACCTGCGCGTCGAGCGCCAGGTCTCGGCGCATACGCTGGACGCCTATCGCCGCGACCTGACCGCACTGACCCAGTGGGCCGCGCAGACGCAGGACGGCACGCCGGTCGAGGCGCTGCAGGCCGATCAGCTGCGGGCCTTCATCGCCGCCGGTCATCGCCAGGGGCTGGCGCCGACCAGTCTGCAGCGCCGGCTGTCGGCCTGCCGCAGCTTCTATCTGTGGCTGCTCAAGCACGGGCGCATCGCCGCCAGTCCCGTGGCCGGGCTGCGCGCGCCCAAGGCGCCGCGCAAGCTGCCCAAGGTGCTCGACGCCGACGAGGCCGTGCGCCTGGTCGAGGTGCCGACCGATGCGCCGCTGGGCCTGCGCGATCGCGCGCTGCTGGAACTGTTCTATTCCTCCGGGCTGCGCCTGAGCGAACTGTGCGCGCTGCGCTGGTCCGACCTGGACCTGGCCGCCGGCGTGGTCACCGTGCTGGGCAAGGGCCGCAAGCAGCGCATCGTGCCGGTGGGCTCGCACGCGCGCGCCGCGCTGGCGGCCTGGCGCGAGGAAAAGCCGGCCGAGGACGCCGCGCCTGTGTTCCCCGGGCGCGGCGGCGGCACGATCTCCCAGCGCGCCGTGCAGCTGCGCATCCAGCAGCTGGCGCAGCGCCAGGGGCTGTTCAAGCACGTGCATCCGCACATGCTGCGGCATAGCTTCGCCAGCCATATCCTCGAATCCTCCGGCGACCTGCGCGGCGTGCAGGAACTGCTCGGCCATGCCGACATCGCCACCACGCAGATCTATACGCACCTGGACTTCCAGCACCTGGCCAAGGTCTACGACGGCGCGCATCCGCGCGCCAAGCGCAAGTCCTAAAGCCGCGCACTGCGGCGTCCGGAAGTGGCGAGCCGCGCCACATGCGAAAGGTCATGCTGGCGTTCCACCCATCTGCAGTGTCGCCATGTCCCGCTTCCAGCTGTCCGGTCTGGACCACCGACGCTTCCAGCCCCTCTTCGCGCTCGACGACGCGGCCTTGGCCGCGCGTGGTGCGTTGCGTTGCCGTGTCGATGACGCCCACGGTTACCCCTGCCGCATCAGCCTGGAGGACGCGGCGCTCGGTGAGGACGTGCTGTTGCTCCCATACGCGCACCAAGCCGTCGACTCGCCGTATCGCAGCTCCGGGCCGATCTATGTGCGCGCCCGGGTGACCCAGGCGGTGCTGCCGCCGGGCGAGGTGCCGCCTTACGTCAGCCGGCGCCTGATCTCGCTGCGCGCCTACGACCGGCGCGACATGATGGTGGACGCGCAGGTGCACCGGGGCGTCGACGTCGCCGAGGCATTGGAAGCCTGGTTCAAAAGCCCGGCGGTGGCCTATGCGCATCTGCACAACGCCCGGCAGGGCTGCTTCTCGTGCCTGGCCCGCCGCGTCGCCTGAGTTCTGGCGGCAAGGCAGCCACAGGTGGCAGGAATATGACCCTCGTATTGCGCTGGCTGACAATCTGGTCAAGGTTCAGCTTGGACGGGCAAGGATGCGGCTCCCTTCAACAGGACCAGGAGTCGTTGCATGAGGCAGTTCCTTTCCGCGTTGACGCTGTCGCTGGCCATCGCCGCGCCCGCCATGGCCCAGGACGCGGCCGCCACCCGCGACGCGATCATCAAGAACGGTGCGCAGCTCAACGGACTGGCGCAGCAGTGCGGCAACATCACCCCGGAACAGGCCAAGACGCGCAAGGAACAGTCGCGCGCGGCCATCTACGGCAAGGGCGCCGATTCGAGCGGCTTCGATGCCTTGTACGACGCCGGCTTCAACGCGGGCATCGCCAGGATCAAGTCCGCGCCCGATGGCGGCAAGCAGATGTGCGAGCGCCTGAAGGCGCTGCAGCAGGGCCCGGCGAAGAAGTAAGCACGATCCGCCGCGCCTGGGCGTTGGGCCCAGGCGCGGCGGGCGGGTTGAAGACCCGCGCTGGGCGCCCCATCTGCTCTGGAGCATTCCGGAGCCTGCCATGGACCCCAGTCAGAACCCCAACGTCTTCCACGCCACCACCATCCTGTCGGTGCGCCGCAACGGCCACGTCGCCATCGCCGGCGACGGCCAGGTCACGCTCGGCCACACGGTGATGAAGGGCAATGCGCGCAAGGTGCGGCGGCTGGGCCGCGACGGCCACGTGCTGGCCGGCTTCGCCGGCGCCGCGGCCGATGCCTTCACCCTGTTCGAGCTGTTCGAGGCCAAGCTGGAAAAGCACGGCCAGCTGCAGCGCGCCGCGGTCGAGATGGCGCGCGACTGGCGCACCGAGCGCCGCTACGGAAAGCTCGAGGCCCTGCTGGCGGTGGCCGACAAGGACACCTCGCTGATCATCAGCGGCACCGGCGATGTGATCGAGCCGGAGGACGGCATCATCGCCATAGGCTCCGGCGGCTCCTATGCCCTGTCCGCCGCGCGCGCGCTGCTGGCGCATACCGAGCTGGAGGCCAAGGCCATCGCGGTCGAGGCGCTCAACATCGCCGGCGACATCTGCATCTATACCAACCGCAACGTGGTGGTCGAAGAGCTGTGAATGGGGAATCGGGAGTGGGGAATCGCAAAGGCGGTTTCCCGTATCCCGATGGCTCCGCTTTTGACCATTCCCCATTTCCTATTCCCGATTCCCACAATGAACGAAGCGAATAACTCCACCATGACCCCGCGCGAGATCGTGCAGGAGCTGGACCGGCACATCGTCGGCCAGCACGCGGCCAAGCGCGCGGTGGCCATCGCGCTGCGCAACCGCTGGCGCCGCGCGCAGCTCGAGCCGGAGCTGCGCAACGAGGTCATGCCCAAGAACATCCTGATGATCGGCCCCACCGGCGTGGGCAAGACCGAGATCGCGCGGCGCCTGGCGACGCTGGCCAATGCGCCGTTCGTCAAGGTCGAGGCCACGCGCTTCACCGAGGTCGGCTATGTGGGCAAGGACGTCGAGCAGATCATCCGCGACCTGGCCGACACCGCGGTCAAGCTGTATCGCGAACAGGCCAAGACCCGGGTGCGCACCCAGGCCGAGGAGCGCGCCGAGGATCGCCTCCTCGATGCGCTGCTGCCCAAGCGCAGCGGCGGCATCGGCTTCGATCCGGCCGTGGTGTCCAGCGAGCCGTCCGCGCAGGACAGCGACACCCGCGCCAAGTTCCGCAGGATGCTGCGCAAGGGCGAACTGGACGACAAGGAGATCGAGCTGGAGCTGGCCGCCAGCGTCGGCGGCGTGGACATCATGACCCCGCCGGGCATGGAGGAAATGGGTCAGCAGCTCAAGCAGATGTTCTCCAGCCTGGGCGCGGCCAAGACCCACAAGCGCACCGTGACCATCAAGGCCGCGCGCCCGCAGCTGATCGAGGAAGAGGCCGCCAAGCTGGTCAACGAGGACGACGTGCGCGCGGCGGCAATCGAGGCCTGCGAGCAGCACGGCATCGTCTTCATCGACGAGATCGACAAGGTCGCCAAGCGCGGCGAGAACGTCGGCGGCGGCGATGTCAGTCGTGAGGGCGTGCAGCGCGACCTGCTGCCGCTGGTGGAAGGCTCCAACGTGTCGACCAAGTACGGCACGGTCAAGACCGACCACATCCTGTTCATCGCCTCCGGCGCGTTCCACCTGGCCAAGCCCAGCGATCTGATCCCCGAGCTGCAGGGCCGCTTCCCGATCCGCGTGGAGCTGGGCGCGCTGAGCAAGGAGGACTTCGTGCGCATCCTCACCGAGCCCAAGGCGGCCCTGACCCGACAGTACGTGCAGCTGATGCAGACCGAGGGTGTGACTTTGGCCTTCGAGCCCGACGCGGTGGAGCGCCTGGCCGAGATCGCCTTCCAGGTCAACGAGCGCCAGGAGAACATCGGCGCGCGGCGCCTGCACACCGTGCTCGAGCGGCTGCTGGACACGCTCAGCTACGAGGCGCCGGATCGCGACGGCGAGGCGGTGACGGTCGATCGCGCCTATGTCGACAAGTACCTGGGCGAGCTGGTGCAGGATCCGGACCTGAGCCGTTACATCCTCTGACCGATGCCGGCGGTCGAGATGACGAAGGCGCCTGCGGGCGCCTTCGTCGTGTGGTGCCGGCGACGCATGCCATGCCTGCCGGAAGCCGCAATGGCGGCGATGAGGCCTTGCCGGGCAAGCCCCTCGCCGCCATCAGCGGCTCCCCTAGGTAGAGCGGAGCTTGCTCCGCTGGGGCTTTCCCACGATCCGGCCGAAATGCAGCGGAGCCCCCAAGAGGGGATTGCCACAAGCTCCGCTCTACAGGGAAGCCGCGACGTGGTCGGAACAGACAAGGGCTCCCAGAGTAGTCACAGCGCGTTGTTGGTCCGTTCTGGATGCGCGGCATACGCTGCGCCTGTCTTTCCCGTCATCGAGGTGCGTCATGCTGCGTCCTCTCGTGCTCGTGTCGGCGCTCGCGCTGGCCGCCATCGCCGCGCCTGCGCAGGCGCGCACCACCTGCCACCTGACCTTCCAGATGTCGGGATGGTCGGTGTTCTACAAGACCTCCCAGGGCACCGGTGAAATCACCTGCGACAACGGCCAGCGCATGGCGGTGAAGGTCAGCGCCAAGGGCGGCGGGCTGACCGTGGGCAAGTCCAGCATCCACGGGCGCGGCGAGTTCACCGAGGTGCGCAGCATCGATGAGCTGCTGGGCAGCTATGCCACCGCCGAGGCGCATGCCGGCGTGGAGAAATCCAGCAAGGCCCAGGTGATGACCAAGGGCGAGGTGTCGCTGTCGCTCGCCGGCACGGGCAAGGGCTGGGATCTGGGCGTGGCCTTCGGCGCATTCCATATCGAGCCGCGCTGATTGCAGCGCGGCGCCGGCGCGGGCGCGATCGTGCGCGCTGTTAGGCGAGCAAAGTCCTTGGGTTCCCGCGTTCGCGGGAACGACGAAGCAGGGGTTGTGTGGTTGAGCCGCGTTGGTGGAAAAGATGAGGAACGACGGTGAGCCGCTTCAGTCCTCGCCGATGTCCTCGTTCCACACCTCGGGGTGGGCGGCGATGAAGCCGCCGAGCAGGTCGACGCATTCCTGATCGTCCAGATCGATGACCTGCACGCCCGATTCGCGCAGCCAGTCGATGCCGCCCTGGAAGGTGCGCGATTCGCCCACCACCACGGTGCCGATGCCGAACTGGCGCACCAGCCCCGAGCAGTACCAGCACGGGGCCAGGGTGGTGACCATGATCGTGTCGCGGTAGCTGCGCTGGCGGCCGGCCTTGCGGAAGGCGTCGGTCTCGCCGTGCACCGAGGGGTCGCCTTCCTGCACGCGGCGGTTGTGGCCGCAGCCGAGCAGGCGGCCGTTGCCGTGGTAGAGCGCCGCGCCGATGGGGATGCCGCCTTCGGCCAGGCCGGCGCGGGCTTCGTCGATGGCCGTGCGCAGCAGGGCGGCGTAGTCGGGGGTGGCGATCATGCAGGGGCTCCAGCAGGGGCGAGGACATCGCCGTTAGACCAAAGGATATTGCATCGCAACAGGAGCTGGACGGGCGACATGGAATACTCTGCGCCGTCGCCGACCACCCCAATCCAGGATTGTCCATGATGCATGCCACCCCCACGCCCACCTCGACCTCGGTGGCGCGCTCCACGCCCAAGCTGGCCATGGCGGTGGTGACGATCATCTTCTTCATGTGGGGCTTCCTGACTTGCCTCAACGACATCCTGGTGCCGCATCTGAAGTCGGTGTTCACGCTGAACTTCACCCAGGCCGCGCTGGTGCAGTTCACCTTCTTCGGCGCGTACTTCCTGATGTCGCTGCCGGCCGGTCGCGTGGTCGCCGCGCTGGGCTACAAGGGCGGCATCGTCTGCGGGCTGGCGGTGGCCGGCGTCGGTGCGCTGCTGTTCTGGCCGGCGGCCGGGGCGCACAGCTATCCGCTGTTCCTGTTCGCGCTGTTCGTGCTGGCCACCGGCATCACCGTGCTGCAGGTGGCGGCCAATCCTTATGTCGCGCTGCTGGGGCCGGAAAAGACCGCCTCCAGCCGCCTGAACCTGTCGCAGGCCTTCAACTCGCTGGGCACGGCGATCGCGCCGCTGTTCGGCGGCCTGCTGATCCTGGCGGCCGATCCGAAGACGCCCGAGCAGGTGGCCGCGATGTCGCAGGCCGATGCGCTGGCCTATCGCACCGCCGAGGCCAGCTCGGTGCAGATGCCGTACCTGGGCCTGGCGATCGCGCTGTTCGCGCTGGCGGTGTTCATCTTCGCCTTCCGCCTGCCCAAGCTGTCGGAAGAGAGCGAGCAGGGCGACGGGCGCCACTACGGCATCTTCGAGCCGCTGCGCCATCGCCACGTGCTGCTGGGCGTGCTGGGCCTGTTCTTCTATGTCGGTGCCGAGGTCTCCATCGGCAGCTATCTGGTCAACTTCCTGGCCATGCCCGACATCGGCGCGATGACCGAGAAGGCGGCGACCAACTACGTCTCGGCCTACTGGACCGGCGCGATGGTCGGCCGCTTCGTCGGCTCGGCGCTGCTGGTGCGCATCGACGCGGGCAAGCTGCTGGCGGTGTTCGCGGGCGTGGCCACGGTGCTACTGCTGGTCACCCTGGCCACGACGGGCATGACGGCGGTCTATGCGGTGGTGGCCATCGGTCTGTTCAATTCGATCATGTTCCCGACCATCTTCACGCTGGGCATGGCCAAGCTGGGGCCGCTGACCAACCGCGCCTCCTCGCTGCTGATTATGGCCATCGTCGGCGGCGCGGTGCTGCCGCTGCTGATGGGCTTCCTGGCCGACCATATCGGTCTGCACCACGCCTTCGTGCTGCCGCTGGTGTGCTATCTGTACATCGCCTACTACGGCATCAGCGGCTCGAAGGTGCGCGAGCCGGTGCCGGTGGCTGGGGTGCAGCGCTGAGGGCGGATTGACTCTCTGGCGAAGGGGAGGGGCTCGAGGTCTTTTGGTGTAGTGCGAAGAGCACCCCTCCCCATCCCTCCCCTTCGCTGCGCGAAAGGGAGGGGGCAAAAGGCCGGCGGGGGAGCAGATTCCAGGGCGCACTTCGGTGCGCCTTTTGCTTTTGGGGTGGCGCGCGGCGTCTCGACGCCATCGCGCGCCGGTCGGTGCGATAATCGCGGGCATGAGCGAATCCCCCTATACCTCCGGCACCACCCACTTCGGCTTCCGTGATGTCGCCGCGCGCGACAAGCAGAAGCTGGTCGGCGAGGTCTTCACCTCGGTCGCCGGCAAGTACGACCTGATGAACGACCTGATGAGTCTGGGCATTCATCGGATCTGGAAGCGCTACTTCGCCGCCACCGCGCAGGTGAAGCCCGGCGACCGCGTGCTGGACCTGGCCGGCGGCACCGGCGACATCGCCGCGCTGCTCAAGGATCGCGTCGGCAAGGCCGGCAGTATCGTGCTGGGCGACATCAATGCCGGCATGCTCACCGTCGGCCGCGACCGGCTGACCAACCGCGGGCTGGTGTCGGGGCTGGAATACGTGCAGCTCAACGCCGAGGCGCTGCCGTTCCCGGACAACAGCTTCAACCTGGTGACCATCGCCTTCGGCCTGCGCAACGTGACCGACAAGGACGCGGCGCTGCGCGAGATGCATCGCGTGCTCAAGGTCGGCGGCCAGGCGCGCGTGCTGGAGTTCTCCGAGGTCAAGCCCGAGTGGTTCCGGCCGATCTACGACTTCCATTCGTTCAAGGTGCTGCCCAAGCTGGGCAAGCTGTTCGCCGGCGACGCCGACAGCTACCAGTACCTGGCCGAGTCGATCCGCAAGCATCCGCCGCAGGACCAGCTCAAGGCGATGATGACCGAGGCCGGCTTCGCCCGCACCCGCTACACCAACCTGTCGGCCGGCATCGTCGCCATCCACGACGGCTACAAGGTCTAAGGGGCCCGGAGGGCGCCTGGAGGTCGCAGGCGCACCCGCAGGCACGCGACGCAACGCCCGGCCCAGGCCGGGCGTTGTGCACTGGGCGATCGGCCCGGGACGCAGGGGCTAGAATGCAAGTTCCCGTCCCAGACCGGCTGATTCCCCCGATGCGCTCTGTGTTGTTCACCCTGTCCTGCGCGGCCCTGCTGCTGTCGGCCTGCTCGAAGGAATCGGCTACGTCCGAGACCGCACCCGCCGCCACGCCCAAGGCCGCCGCCGTGTCCAAGCCCGACCGTCGCCACGACGAGAGTTCCTACGCCCAGCCCGAGAAGGTCGTGATCAAGGACCTGGCGCTGGACGTCAAGCTGGACTTCGACACCAAGCAGATCGGCGGCACCGCCACCTATCGGCTGGACTGGAAAGACCCCAAGGCCACCGAGCTGGTCCTCGACACGCGCGCGCTGGCCATCGAGAAGGTCGAGGGCGCCGGCGCCGACGGCAAGACCTTCGCGCCGTTGCAGTACGCGCTGGCCGACGCGGACAAGACCTTCGGCAGCAAGCTGACGATCCAGGCGCCGCAGCGCAATCCGGTGGTGCGCGTGACCTACCACACCTCGCCCGACGCCTCGGGCCTGCAGTGGCTGGCGCCGTCGATGACCGAGGGCAAGCAGCTGCCCTTCATGTTCAGCCAGTCCCAGGCGATCCATGCGCGCAGCTGGGTGCCGCTGCAGGACACCCCGGGCGTGCGTTTCACCTACACCGCGCACGTGACCAGCCGGCCCGACGTGATGGTGCTGATGAGCGCCGGCAACGACCCGGCCGCGGTGCGCGACGGCGATTACTTCTTCGTGCAGAACAAGCCGATCCCGTCCTACCTGCTGGCCATCGCCGCCGGCGACCTGGTGTTCCGCAAGCTCTCCGACCGCGCCGGCATCTGGGCCGAGCCGGCCATGGCCGACAAGGCCGCGGCCGAGTTCGCTGATACCGAGAAGATGATCACCACCACCGAGGATCTGTATGGCCCGTACCGCTGGGGCCGCTACGACATCCTGGTGCTGCCGCCCTCGTTCCCGTTCGGCGGCATGGAAAACCCGACGCTGACCTTCGCCACGCCCACGGTGATCGTCGGCGACAAGTCGCTGGTCTCGCTGGTGGCCCATGAGCTGGCGCACAGCTGGTCGGGCAACCTGGTGACCAACGCCTCGTGGAAGGACATCTGGCTCAACGAGGGCTTCACCACCTACGTGCAGGGCCGCATCACCGAGGCGGTCTATGGCCAGGAAATGGCCGAGATGGAGCGCCAGATCGACCAGACCGATCTGCTCAACGAGCTCAAGGACATGACCCCGGCGCAGCAGGCGCTGGCGCTGCCGCCGCTGGGCGAGACCGATCCGGACGAGGCGCTGAGCCAGGTCGCCTACGTCAAGGGCGCCTGGTTCCTGCAGTTCCTGGAGCAGCGCTTCGGGCGTGCGGTGTTCGATCCGTTCCTGCGCGGCTGGTTCAACGACCACGCCTTCCAGAGCGCGACCACCGACCAGTTCGTCGCCTACATGAAGCAGCACCTGCTGCCGAAGAATCCCAATGCGGTCACCCAGGCCGAGCTGGATGCGTGGCTGGACCAGCCGGGCATTCCCGCCTTCGCCACGCGCGCGCAGTCGCGCGGGTTCGCGCTGGTGGACACCGCCCGCATCGCCTGGCTGGGCAGCGGCACGCTGCCCAACAAGCAGGTCACCGAGGACTGGGTGACCCAGCAGTGGGTGCACTTCATCGAAGGCCTGGGCCAGACCCTGCCGGTGGACAAGCTCAAGCAGCTCGATGCGGCCTATCACTTCACCGGCACGCCGAACGGCGAGATCGCCATGCGCTGGTATCCGCTGGCCATCCGTAGCGGCGATCACGACGTGTGGCCGGCGGCGGGCGA
Source organism: Pseudoxanthomonas winnipegensis (assembly GCF_030322905.1). Taxonomy (NCBI): domain Bacteria; kingdom Pseudomonadati; phylum Pseudomonadota; class Gammaproteobacteria; order Lysobacterales; family Lysobacteraceae; genus Pseudoxanthomonas; species Pseudoxanthomonas winnipegensis. The sequence continues at coordinate 823,052 of NZ_CP095475.1, forward strand.
GTTCATCGGCCGTGTCGGCCGGCGCAAGCTGATCATGCCGATCTACGCCGAACTGGTGAAAACGCCCGAGGGGCTGCAGTTCGCCCGCGAGGTGTTCGCCAAGGCCAAGCCGGGCTATCACCCGATCACCACCGGCTCGGTGGAGGCGATGCTGGAGAAGGCGGGTCAGGCGGCGGCGCCGGCTGCCTCCGCGCCGGTCTCGACTCCGGCTTCGGAATCAGCGCCGACTGCCTCAACGCCGGCCGCGAGCACGCCTGCCGCGACCAAGCCGGCGGCGCAGTAAGCGTTGTTCGAGTTGAGCTTCATGTCGCGCTAGCCGGGCGCGACGGCCCTCTCAACCATTCTTCAGACGAAGCGCTCCGCCCCCCCTCCCTTTGGCCGAAGGCCAAGGGGAGCTCGAAGTCGCGGCTAGCGACTGAGGGGGAGGGGTGCTTTTCGCGGTGGCTTCAAAGGCAAAAGCCCCCCTCCCGACCTCCCCCTTCGCTGCGCGAAAGGGGAGGGGCGTTAACTGCACTTGTCTCTTGGGTGCGGTGCTTCCGCTCCCTTCCTTTGGCCGCAAGGCCAAGGGAGCGCGCGAAGTCGGCTAACGACTGAGGGGGCCTTTCAGGCTTGAGCGAGGGCCTGGTCGGCGTCGGCCAGGGCGCGCCAGCGCGGCAGTTCGTGCAGCTTGCGCACGCGGCGCAGGTAGTCGGTGTCGACTTCGCTGCCGTCGATCAGCGCGGCCGCCACATGCACGGCGCCGGCGACCCAGAACAGCGTGCCGGCGCGCGCCGGCTGCTGGTGCCAGGCGACCGCTTCGATCATTGGCGCGGGCAGGCCCCACAGGCCGAGCAGGTAGGCGCCGGCGACGCTGTGCGGCAGCAGGGTCGGGCCGTCCGGCTCGTGCAGTTCCAGCGGGGGGAGCAACCTGCCGACCTGGGACAGCAGGCCGGCGGTGGCGGCCACGCCGGTGCCGGCCTCGGGCAGCAGCTGGTCGGCCAGGCGCGAGATGCGCAGCGCGCGCTCGCGCACCTCGTCCACGCCGGGGCCGGAGGAGAACACCTCGCTGGCCAGCACCAGCCGGCGCAGCGCGTCCTGGCCCAGACGCACCACCGCCATGCGCAGGTCGCTGATCTCGCGCCCGCCGGAGTAGTAGGCCGAGTTGCTCAGGCGCAGCACGCGCGCGGCCAACGCCGGGTCCTGCGTGACCACGTCCACCAGATCGGCGGCCTGGGTGCTGTCGTTGCGCAGCAGGCGGCTCAGGGTGAGGTATTGCTTGGGCGCGGCCGGGAGCGGGCCGGCCTGCTCGATGGCCTGCTTGAGCCGCGCATCGTCCAGCAGCGAGCGCAGTTCGACGATGTCGTCGATGGCATCGATCAGGGCGACCGGATCGAAGGGCTCGGGCAGCACGCGGTGGGCCACGTCCAGCGCCTGCATCATCTCCTCGCCCTGCGGATCGGGCACCAGCACCACGCGCGCGGCCAGCGGGAAGCGCTCGCGCAGCTCGTGCATCATCAGGTTGCAGCGGTTCCAGCCGGTGCCGGAGAAGCACACCAGCGCGTCGGGCGCCAGCGCGTCCAGATGCGGGGTGGGACCATCGCCCAGCTGCAGCCAACTCACCCCCCAGTCGCGGCCACGCGCGGCCAGGTGGATCTGGAGTTGCGCTGCCTGTTCGCTGGTTTCACCAGCCACGACGATGTGCACGGAGCCCTCAGGAGGTGTTGCGATGCGATGCCCGCATGATAGCAACGCTATTTATCGCAATCGCGGCGTTGGCGTGCCTTTGGTCGGGGACGCCGGCCGGTTCGCTCAGCCTGCCCCGCCCAGCGGGAAGGTCGCGCGCACGCAGGTGCCCTCATCGTCCGAGCTCTCGTGCAGCTGGCCTGCGTGCTGCCCGGCGCGGGCATGCATGCCGCGCCGGCCGAAGCCCGCCGGGCTGCCCACGTCGTAGCCGGTGCCGTCGTCGCGCACGGTCAGCTGCAGCGTGCTGGCGCGGACCAGCAGGCTGACCTGGATCTGCGTGGCGCGGGCGTGGCGCAGGGCATTGGTCAATGCCTCCTGGGCGATGCGGTACACGGCCAGCTCCAGTGCGTCGGGCAGGCGCGGCAGCTCGGCCGGGGCCTGCAGGGTGCAGCGCACCGCGCCCGAGGCGTCGTGGCGCTGGCACATCGCCTCCAGCGCGGCGACCAGGCCGGCCTGCTGCAGCAGCGGCGGCTGCAGGGCGTGGGTCATGCCGCGCACGGCCTGCAGGGCCTGGGCCGAGAGCGCGTCGAGATCGCAGGCCAGATCCTGCTGCTGCGGCACGGTCAGGGTGGCGGAGAGTTCGGCCAGGCTCAGGCGCAGGGAGGTGAGCAGCTGGCCGAGCTCGTCGTGCAGTTCGCGGGCGATGCGCGCGCGCTCGGCGTCCTGGGCGGCGATCAGCGCGTCGCGGAAGGCGGGGTCGTGGGCCGCGTCATGGGCAGGGTCGGGCATGGGCGCCAGCCTAAAGCGTGCGACGGGCTTCGACGTGAGGATGAGGTCGGCAGGGACGCCTCGAATCGAGCCGCGCGGTACAGCCGCACGCTGGCGCGTCGCGCGCTTGACCTCGGAGTGGATCAGCCGCGCCGGCGTCGGAGCCCACGCGGCTGCAGCTCATTATCGATCGTGCGGGAGGGCGCGGCTGCGCTGGTAGCGGTCCAGCCAGACGTCGAAGTCCACCCGCGGCAGCGCCGGCGAGTACAGATAGCCCTGCACCTCGTTGCAGCCCAGCGCGCGCAGGAAGTCGGCCTGGGTGTCGGTCTCCACGCCTTCGGCGGTGACCTGCAGGTCGAAGTTGCGCGCGATCAGCAGGATCGAGCGCACGATCGCCGCATCGCCGCGGTCCTGCATCACATCGCGCACGAAGCCGCGATCGATCTTGACCCGGTCCACGGCCAGGTGATGCAGCGTGGACAGCGAGGCATAGCCGGTGCCGAAGTCGTCGTAGGCCACGCGCAGCCCGCGCCGGCGCAGCTGCTGCAGCGTGGAAGCGGCATTGCCGTCTTCCCGCAGCGCGATGATCTCGGTCAGTTCAAGCTCCAGCCGCGCCGGCGCCAGGCCGCTGCTGGCCAGGGCGTTGTCGACTTCCTTGAGCAGATCCTCGTGGGCGAACTGCACCGGGAACAGGTTCACGCTCACCGCCAGCGGGCGGCCGTCCATCAGCGGCCAGCTCACCGCGTCCTTGCAGGCCTGTTCCAGCACCCACCAGCCCACTGTGGTGGCGATGCCGCTGACCGCCAGGGCCTCGATGAACTCCGCCGGCAGCAGCACCCCGCGCTCGGGGTGGCGCCAGCGCAGCAAGGCCTCGGCGCCGGACACGCGGCCGGACTTGAGCTCGATCTGCGGCTGGTAGTGCAGTTCGAACTCGCCGTCGCGGTGGGCGCGGCGCAGCTCCAGGTCCAGCCTGCGCCGGTCGATGGCCTCGGTGCGCATGCTCGGTTCGAAGCGCCGCAGCGAGCGCCCGCGGCTGCGCTTGGCGTGGTGCATGGCCAGCTGCGCGCGGGTGACCAGTTCCAGCGCATCGGGCAGCTCGGGCGAATCGTCGACCGCGGCGACCTCGTCGGCCGGCACCGCCGGCAGCGCCGGCTCGGCCTCTCCATCCATCGCCACGCCGATGCAGGCATCCAGGTGCACGCGATGCAGATCGACCTCGCACGGCTGGGCCAGGTCCAGCAGCAGCGCGTTGAGCATGGCCTCCATCGGCTTCTGCCGCGCGCTGGGGAAGCACAGCGCGAACTCATCGCCCTCCAGCCGCGCCAGGAAGACATCGTCGGGCAGCCGCGCGAACAGGCGCGCGGCCACCACCTGCAGCACCGTATCGGCGGTGGCATGACCCAGGGTCACGATGATCGAGCGGAAGTTGTCCAGGCCCAGCACCGCCACCGCCGTGGGAATGCCTTGATTGCGGCGTTCGTCCAGCGCGACCAGCAGGCCGTTGCGTGTGGGCAGGCCGGTGACCGGATCCTCTTCGGTGCGCGCGCGCTCGCGCGCGGGATCGTCGAGCAGGGCATCGACGTAGCCGGCGATCGGATCGTCGGAGGGCGAGCGGTTCACGCGGCCTGGCTCCGTGTGGCGGACAGCGGCGGCTGGGCCTGCAGCCAGGCCAGCGCCTGGCGGTAGGCGTCGGCGCCCGGGCCGGTCATGGGCGCGGCCGAGGCGAGCGCGCGTGCATCGCGCAGGCGCGCATCCATCGGGATGGCCTGCGGCCACACGCGGCCGGTGTGCAGGTCGTGCAGCAGCTCCAGGCTCTGCGTGCCCAGGGTGGTGCGGCTGTCGTACAGCGTGGGCAGCACGAAGCGCGGCAGCGGCCGGCGACGCGAGGTCTCGACCATCTCGGCGGTATGCAGCATGTCGGTCAGGCCGTGCAGGGCCAGCGGATCGGTCTGGGTGGGCACGATCAGCGCGTCGGCCGCGGCCAGGGCGTTGACCATCAGCAGGCCCAGCGTGGGCGGGCAGTCCAGCAGCACTTCATCGTAGAGGTCGGCCACGCCGGACAGGGCGCGCTGCAGCGCCATGCCCAGGCCCGGCTGGCTGGCGCTGCGGCGCTCCAGCGTGGCCAGCGCCGGCTGCGCGGCGAGCAGGCGCAGGCCCTCGATGGGCGTGGTGCGCGCCAGCGTATCCGCGCCGGGCGCGCCGTGGGCGAACAGCTCGTGCGTGCCGCTGGGCACTGGATGGCGCGGCACGTTGAACGCCCGCGTCATCGAGGCATGCGGATCCATGTCCACGATCAGCACCTGCCGGCCGGCCTGCGCCAGGCAGCGCGCCAGGCACAGCGTGGTCGTGGTCTTGCCCACGCCGCCTTTCTGGTTGGCGATCGCCCAGGTCTTCATCAACCGGCGGCCTCCACGTTGGCGGGCAGCGGGGTGACGGCCACCGGCGTGGACGGCTGCGGCTGGAGCGTGTCGGGGCTGACCGAGTCCGGGCCGCGCGGGCGGCCGCCGTTGGGCGTGGCCAGGATCACCAGCACCACGCGGCGGTTGGCGTTGCGGCCCTGTGCGGTGGCGTTGTCGGCGACCGGCTGGAACTGCCCGTAGCCCACCACCGCCAGCCGCGCCGGCGACACGCCGGTCTGGGTCAGCACGTGGACCACGCTGGCCGCGCGCGCGGCCGACAGCTCCCAGTTGGAGGCGAACTGCGCCGTGGCGATGGGCTGATCGTCGGTATAGCCCTCCACGCGCACCGCGTTGGGCACGTCGCGCAGCACCTCGGCCACGCGCTGCACGGTCGAGGCGGCCACCGGGCTGGGCGTGGCCACGCCGCTTGGGAACAGGATGTCGCTCTGGATCTCCACTTCCAGATAGTTCTCGCCGCGGCGCACGGTGACCTGGTGCTTGGCCACCAGGTCGGAGAGCACGGCCTGGATGTTCTCGCCGACCGCGCCCAGCTGGCCGCCGCCGATGCCCGGGCCTTGGCTGGCGGTGGCGTCGAACGCGGTGGGTGTCATGCCGACGGTGGACTGGCCGTAGCGCGGCGCGTCCAGCGCCTGGCGCATCTTGGCCTGCATCAGCTGGCTGGCCGGGGCCGGGCCGATGCGCGCGGCCGAGGTCGCCAGCGAGGGACGGTCGAAGGAGGAGCCCAGCAACTGGTGCTTGCCCAGCTGCACCGGCGAGACCGAGCGCGGCGGGCCGCCGAACTCGGCGTTGAGCGCGTCGGACACCGCGCGGAACTTGCCCTCGTTGACCGAGGAGATCGCGTACATCACCACGAAGAAGGCCAGCAGCAACGTCATGAGGTCGCCCATGGGGATCGCCCAGGCCTCATGGTTGACGTGGTCTTCGTGCTGGTGCTTGCGCGCCATGGGGGGAGGTCGTCCTTGTGTTCTAGTGCGCCACGTAGACCGACAGTCGGGATTCGATGTTGCGCGGGTTTTCGCCCTGCGCGATGGCGATCAGGCCCTCGAGGATCATCTCACGGGACTCGTTCTGTTCGGCGATCAGCGCCTTGAGCTTGGCCGCCACCGGCAGGAACATCAGGTTGGCCATGCCGATGCCGTAGATGGTGGCGGTGAACGCCGCGCCGATGCCGTGGCCCAGCTTGGACGGGTCGGCCAGGTTCTTCATCACCGCGATCAGGCCCAGCACCGCGCCGATGATGCCCAGTGTGGGCGCGTAGATGCCCATGCCCTCGAACACCTTGGCCGCGGCGGTGTCGCGGGTCTGCTGGTGGTGCATGTCGGTCTCCAGCACGTTGCGGATCGACTCGGGCTCGATGCCGTCGACCACCATCTGCAGGCCCTTCTTGATGAAGGCGTCGTCCTGCTCCTTGACCTGCGCCTCGAGGCCGAGCAGGCCCTGCTTGCGCGCGGTGTTGGACCACTCGACGATCTTGGCCAGCACGCCGGCGCGGTCCTGCGCGGGCGGCATGAACACCCATTTGACCAGCTTGAAGGCCAGCAGGAAGGTGGACATATGGGTCTGCAGCATGATCGAGGCGAAGGTGCCGATGACCACGATCACGAACGCGGCCGGCGACCACAGGCTTTCGATTCCGGCGCCCTTGAGCACGCTGCCGAGCAGCAGCGCGACCAGCGCGAGAATGGCACCAACGAGGCTGAGCTTGTCCATGATCTGTATGACGGCCGCGCGCCGGATTCCTGAAGAGAGGTTTTTCGCACGCGGCGCGACAGGCGGGATGCGGCGCGCGCGATGCGCGCGCCTCATGCACCTGGGATGCGTTGCGGCTGACCCTGTGTTGCAAGATACGCGCCAGGCTCATGGCGCGGCTCCGCGATGGATCACTGTCGCGGCGTGATGCAGTGCGCGGTTTCTCGATGTGGCTGGAATCCGTGCCGTCCCTTTGCGCAGCGAGGGGAGTTGGGAGGCTGGGATCTTCAGGCTCACCGCGAAGAGCACCCCACCCCCTCAGTCGCTAGCCGCGACTTCGAGCTCCCCTTGGCCTGCGGCCAAAGGGAGGGGGCAGACCGCGCGCGGCCTTTTAAATGGCTGAGGCTATCGCTCCCGCGAAAGGCAGGAGCCGGCTTCGGGCTTTGCTGGGAGCGCCTTGCTGTCGTGGGAGCAACGGTCTCTCAAATCTAGCGGCCGCCCGTCTGTAGAGCGGAGCTCGCTCCGCCGCTCTTGGTTCGGTTCGTGGGGAAAGCCCCAGCGGAGCAAGCTCCGCTCTACAAGTGAGAGCCGCCATGGCGGCGATGCGGCTTTACCGGGGATGGGTTCTGCTCGGAAAGTCCCATCGCCGCCGTGGCGGGTCCCACCAGGCGATCGGCCCCTCCCCTTTCGCGCAGCGAAGGGGGAGGTTGGGAGGGGGTGCTTTTCAGCTTTTCAGCTTCGAGCTTTTCAGCTTCGAGCTTTGCAGCTTCTAGCTTTGCAGCTTCTAGCTCTTCGGCTTTCAGCACCCCACCAAACAGCCACCCTCAGTCGATCTCCGCCGGCTCGCGCTTCCATTCGCCCAGGCGGGCGCGCAGGCGGATCACGGCCTGGCCGTGGATCTGGCAGACGCGCGATTCGCTGACCGACAGCACCGCGCCGATCTCGCGCAGGTTGAGCTCCTGCTCGTAGTACAGCGAGAGCACCATCGCCTCGCGCTCGGGCAGGCCGGCGATGGCCTCGGCCAGGGCGTCGCGGAAGGCGGTCTGCTCGAACGCCCGCGCCGGGGTGGCGCTGTCGGCGCCGGCCAGGCGCGCCTCGCCGTCGTGTTCGGCGATGTGCGCGTCCAGGCTGGTGAGCTGGCCGCGGGCGGCGTCCTCGACCAGGTGGTGGTACTCGTCCAGCGGGATCTGCATGACCGCCGCCACCTGCGCGGCGGTCGCGGCGCGGCCGGTGGCCTGCTCGACCTGGCGCACGGCCGAGACCATCTCGCGGTAGTTGCGGTGCACCGAGCGCGGGGTCCAGTCGCCGCGGCGCATCTCGTCGATCATCGCCCCGCGGATGCGGATGGAGGCGTAGGTCTCGAAGGTGGCGCCCTGGTCGTTCTGGAAGTTCCGGGCCGCGTCGATCAGGCCCAGCATGCCGGCCTGGATCAGGTCGTCGATCTCCACGCTGGCCGGCAGGCGCGCGGCCAGGTGGTGGGCGATGCGGCGCACCAGTTCGCCGTGCCGCTCGACGATCTCGGCGGGCGAGCCCTGCTGGTGGGCGCGGTACTGGGCGGCGGCCATGAGGTTCATGCCGGGCTCCCTTGGGCGGACTGGCCGACCAGGCGTTCGAGGAAGAATTCGACATGGCCGCGCGGGGCGGTGGGCTGCTGCCACTGGCGCGCGCGGCGGGCCATGTCGCGGAAGGCGATGGCCGAGGGCGCCGAGGGAAAGGCGTCCACGACGGCCTCCTGGCGCTGCACCGCGCGGCGCAGCCATTCGTCGCGCGGCACCGCGCCGAGATAGTTCAGGGTGATGTCCAGGAAGCGGCCGACCACGCGTTCGAGCTTGGCGAACAGCGCCGGTCCCTCGGTCGCATCGCCGACCTGGTTGGCCAGCACGTGCACGCGGCGCACGCCGCGGTCGCGGCCCAGGACCTTGATCAGCGCGTAGGCATCGGTCATCGAGGCCGGTTCGTCGCAGACCACCACCACCACGTCGTGCGCGGCCTGGCAGAAGGTCAGCACGCCATCGGCGATGCCGGCGGCGTTGTCGATCACCATCACGTCCAGCGGCACGTCCAGCTCGGAGAAGGCGTGGATCAGGCCGGTGTGCTCGGCCGGCGTCAGCTGGGCCATGTGCTGCTTGCCCGAGGCGGCCGGCACCACCAGCAGGCCCCCCGGGCCTTCCAGCAGCGTATCGGCCAGCGTGCACTTGCCGGCGAACACATCGGCCAGGGTGAAGCGCGGGGACAGGCCCAGCATCACATCGGCGTTGGCCAGGCCCAGGTCGGTATCCAGCAGCAGCGTGCGCTGGCCGGCGTTGACCATGGCCGCGGCCAGGTTGATCGAGGTCGTGGTCTTGCCCACGCCGCCCTTGCCGCTGGCCACGGCGATGACGCGGGGGATGCGCGGGGCGCGGGGATCAGGCGACTGCATGGCGGGTCTCGATGCCGTGGGTGGCCACATCGCTGCTGCGGCGCGCGCTTTCCATCGCCTGGGCGATGGCCAGGGCGTCGGCGGCGTCGATGTCGCTGTCGATGCGCTGGCCGTTGGTGGTGTAGGCGATGGGCATGGCGGTGCGCGCGGCCACCGACAGGGCGCTGCCCAGGTAGCCGGTCTCGTCCAGCTTGGTCAGGATCAGGCCTTCCGGCGCGGCCGGGCGGTAGCGGCGGATGACCTCGCCCATGTCCTGGGCGTGGCCGTTGGCCGGCAGCACCAGCAGGCTGCGCACCTTGGCGGTCGCGCGCAGCCACAGGATCTGGTTGAACAGCGCGCGGTCGGTCGGCGCGTAGCCGGTGGTGTCCACCAGCACCAGCGGATAGTCGGCCAGCTGCTCCAGCGCCAGCTGCAGGCCGCCAATGCCGCGCGCCTCGCACACGGTGATGCCGAGCTTGCGGCCGTAGGCCTGCAGCTGTTCGTGGGCGCCGGGGCGCTCGCAGTCGGTGGTGATCAGGGCCACGTCACGGGCGCGGTGGCGAGCGGCGAAGCGCGCGGCCAGCTTGGCCGCGGTGGTGGTCTTGCCGGCGCCGGTGGGGCCGACCAGGGCGATCACGCCGCCCTCGTCGATGGTCTCGCTGGCGCAGATGCTGAGGCTGTCGGCCAGTTCGGCCAGCATCGCCGCGCTGACCTCAGCCAGCGGCAGAGACGGATCCACGCGCAGGGCCACGGCCTGGGCCAGGGCCTGCTCGCAGCCGTAGCCGGTCAGGGCGTCGAAGGCGGCCGCGCGCGCCGGCGAGCCGCGCAAGCGTTCGAGCGAGAGCTGCTCCATCTGCGCTTCCATCAGTGCGCGCATGCGGGCCATCTCCTCGCGCATGGCGACGATCGCCGGGTCGGTCTCGATGCCGGGCACCAGCGCCAGAGCGGAGCGGGCGGGTTCGGTCGGGACCTCGATGATCGGGGCAGCGGCCTCGGCCACCGGCGCGGCGGTGATCGGCTGCGCGGGGCGGGTCATGTCCAGGGTGACGGTGGCCTGGGCCTCGCTTTCGGCAAGGCGCGCGCGCAGGGCGGCGGCGAAATCCTGCACGTCGACCTGGGCGGCGGCTTCGGGTGCGGCGACGTGGACCTGGGCGGGCTCGGCGGCCGGCGCCGGTTCGGCGGGCTGGCCGAGCAGGCGCGCGCGGGCGCGTGCCAGCAGCGAGTCGGCGCCCTGCGTTGCGGGGCGGGCCTTGTCCATGACCGCGGCGAAGGCGGCGGCCGGATCGGGCTGCGCGCTCGGCGGCGGCGGTGCGGCGATCGGCTGGGCGGCGGCGACCGGCTGCGCCGGGATTCCGACGGATGCCGGGATCCCGGCGGGCAGCTGCTGCTGGGCCAGCGCCGACAGCGCGGCCGGGCTGGCATCGGCCGGGTCGGCGCCCGCCGCGCGCATAGCGCGGGCCAGCGCGGCCTGGTCGTACTCGGTGGCCGAGACCACTTCGATGCCGCCGGCCACCGGCCGGCTGGACAGGATCACCGCGTCCGGCCCCTGCGCGTCGCGGATCATCCGCAGCGCGGTGCGCATGTCGCTGGCAACGAAACTCTTGATGTTCATCGGGCGGTGGTCTCCTGCGCTGCCGGCCCTCCGGCATCACGCTTGGTTGGACTCATGCAGGAGTTGTGCCGCGGGTGGGGCGGGGATTGGGGATTCGGGATTCGGGATCGCGGGAAGCGTGAGCCCAAGTGTTCTGCCCCCTCCCTTGCGCGTAGCGCAGGGGAGGGTTGGGGAGGGTGCTTTTCGCGCGTGGCCGGAGGAGAGCGAAGCAGCAATAGCAACAGCTGACCCCTCCCCCCTCAGTCGCTACCGCGACTTCGAGCTCCCCTGCGCTGCGCGCAAGGGAGGGGGCGGGTCACGCGGCTAGCGCGAACGTCGCTTGATTCCAGGATCTCGCCTCGATCGCCAGTTCTTCTTGCCCACTTCTGCCAGTGCCCCTAGCTTCGCCCGAATCCCGAATCCCGAATCCCGAATCCCGAATCCCGAATCCCGAATCCCAGCCTCCTCACCCCACCGCCCCCACCAGCCGCAACCGCTTGTCCTCCGGCACTTCCGAATAGGCCAGCACCGACAGCGAAGGCACGCTGTGGCGGACCAGGCGGGCGATGGCGGCGCGCACGTTGCCGGGCACCAGCAGCACGGCCGGTTCGCCCTTGCTTTCCTGCTGGGTCACGCATTGGCTCAGGTTCTGGTGGATGCGCTCGGCCAGGCCGGGTTCCAGGGCGCCGCCCTGGCCGCTGACCGAGTCCTGCATCACCCGCTCCAGCTGCGGTGCCAGGGTGAACACCGGGAGCTCGTCGGCCATGCCGTTGAGTTCCTGCACGATGAAGCGGCCCAGCGCCACGCGCACCGCGGCGGTCAGCTGCGCCGGATCCTGGGTGTGGACGGCGTGCTCGAGCAGGGTCTCGACGATCTGGCGGATCTGGCGCAGCGGCACCTTGTCGGCCAGCAGCGACTGCAGCACCTTGGCCACCACCGACAGCGGCAGCAGCTTGGGCGTGAGGTCCTCGACCAGCTTGGCGTTGCCGCCGCGGCCCAGCGTGGCCAGCAGCTGCTGCACCTCTTCCAGGCCCAGCAGTTCGGCGGCGCGCTCGCGGATCAGGTGCGACAGGTGGGTGGCCACCACGGTGGCCGCGTCGACCACGGTATACCCCAGCGACTCGGCGTGCGCGCGCTGGGCGGGCAGGATCCAGGTCGAATCCAGGCCGAAGGCCGGGTCCTTGCCGGGGATGCCGTCCAGCGCGCCGAACACGCGGCCCGGGTCCAGCGCCAGCTCGCGGTCGGGATGGATGTCGCCGGTGGCCAGCGGCACGCCGTGGACCAGCACGCGGTACTGGCCCGGTGCCAGCTCCAGGTTGTCGCGCACGTGCACGGCGGGAATCAGGAAGCCCAGGTCCTGGGTCAGCTTGCGGCGCACGCCCTTCAGGCGCGCCAGCAGTTCGCCGCCCTGGTTCTTGTCCACCAGCGCGATCAGCTTGTAGCCCACTTCCAGGGCCAGCGGCTCGACCGGGCGGATCTCGTCCCAGCTCAGCTCGGCATTGCCGGCCGGCGTGCTGGCGGCGGCCGCCGCGGCCGCGGCGTCTTCCTGCGGGGCGGCCAGGCGGCGCTTGTGCAGCTGCCAGGCCGCATAGCCCAGCACCGCCGCCAGGATCAGGAACGGCACGTTGGGCATGCCCGGGATGATGCCGATCAGGCCCAGCAGCAGCGCGGCGATGGTCAGCGCGCGCTGATGGCCGAAGACCTGCTTGGACACCGTGGCGCCCATGTCCTGCTCGCCGGTGGAGCGGGTCACCAGCATCGCCACGGCGGTGGCGATCAGCAGCGCCGGCAGCTGGGCGACCAGGCCGTCGCCGATGGCCAGCAGCGTGTAGGTGCGCAGCGCGTCGGCGAAGGACATGTCGTGCTGGAGCACGCCGATCAGCAGGCCGCCGACGATGTTGATCGCCAGGATCAGGATGCCGGCGATGGCGTCGCCGCGCACGAACTTGCTGGCGCCATCCATCGAGCCGTAGAAGTCGGCCTCCTCGCGCACTTCCTGGCGGCGGGCCTTGGCCTCCTCGCGGGTCAGCAGGCCGGCGTTGAGGTCGGCGTCGATGGCCATCTGCTTGCCGGGCAGGGCGTCGAGGATGAAGCGCGCCGACACCTCGGAGATGCGCCCGGCGCCCTTGGTCACCACCACGAAGTTGACGATGGTCAGGATCGCGAACACCACGATGCCCACCGCGAAGCTGCCGCCGATCACGAACTGGCCGAAGGACTCGATCACATGGCCGGCCGCGCCGGGGCCCTTGTGGCCGTGCAGCAGCACCACGCGGGTGGAGGCGACGTTCAGCGCCAGGCGCAGCAGGGTGACCAGCAGCAGCACGCTGGGGAAGATCGAGAACTCCAGCGGGCGGCGCACGTAGACCACCGCCAGCAGCACCACCAGGGACAGGGCGATGTTGATGGTGAACAGCCCGTCCAGCACGAACGGCGCCAGCGGCACGATGACCATGGCCAGCATGGCCACCACCACCAGCGGCGCGGCCGCGCCCGAGCGCACCGCGCCCATCAGCCCATCGACGGAGAACCGACCTTGCTGCGCACTCACGGTGACGGTTCCTTGGCGATGGCGCCGGCGGCGTGGGGGTCGTAATCCACCGCGCCCTCGGGACCGGCGTCGAGCGGCGCCAGCGCCGGCATCGGGCCGCGGCCCGGCGCCCAGGCGCGCAGCTGGTAGACGTAAGACAGCACTTGGGCAACGGCGGCGTAGAGCTTCACCGGGATTTCCTGATCGACCTGGGCCTGTCTGTACAAGGCGCGTGCCAGCGGCGGCGCCTCGACCACGGCGATGCGGTGGGCCTGGGCCAGTTCGCGGATGGCCAGGGCGGTCTCGTCCACGCCCTTGGCCACCACCACCGGCGCGCGCATGCCGGCGTCGGCCTTGTATTTGAGCGCCACCGCGTAGTGGGTGGGGTTCATCAGGATCACATCGGCGGTGGGCACCGCCTCCATCATCCGGCGCTTGGACATCTGCATGGCGACCTGGCGCACGCGCGCCTTGACCTCCTGGTTGCCCTCGGCCTCCTTGAACTCGTCCTTGATCTCCTGCTTGGTCATCTTCAGCCGCGCACGGTGCTGGTAGTGCTGCCAGGGCACGTCCAGCAGGGCCAGCGCGCCCAGCGCGCCGATCATCGCCAGCAGGGTGGACATGGCCATCTGCACGCCGCCGGCCACCGACTGCTCCAGCGAGGCCTGCGGCATTCCCAGCAGCGCCTTGAAGGCGCGGTAGACCATCCAGGTGCCGATGCCGCCGATCAGGCCCACGCGCAGCAGCGAGCGCAGCAGCTCGGCCAGGCTCTCCTTGCCCCACATGCGGCCGAGGCCGCTCATCGGATTGAGCCGGCTGAAATCCGGCTTGAGCGCCTGGCTGGTGAAACGCAGGCTGCCCATGATCGCCGGTGCGATCAGGCAGGCCGCCAGCGCGGCGGCCAGCAGCGGCAGCATCGGCTTGAACAGCGCCACCGCCAGCGAGGCGGCGTGCGGCAGCAGGCGCTCGGGCGCGTCGAGCATGGCCCGGTCCAGCTGCAGCGCGCCGCGCATCCAGTCGCGGCTGACCGCGCCGATGTGGCCGGCGCTGGCCTTGAGCGCGATGACCGCACAGCCCAGCACCGCCACGTTGGCCAGCTCGCGCGAGCGCGGCACGTTGCCCTTCTCGCGGGCCTCGCGCAGGCGTTTTTCGGTGGGTAGTTCGGTGCGGTCTTCCTGGTCTTCGCTCATCTTCCTGCGCTCCTGGTCAGCCCGTGATCGCGCGGGCTGCGGCGAAGGCCTGGTCGAACAACGCCTGCACCGGGGCCTGCAGCTGGCGTGCCAGCAGCATCAGCAGCACCAGGCCGACCAGCAGCGAGACCGGCAGGCCGATCTGCATGGGGTTGAGTTGCTGGGCGGCGCGCGAGAGCACGCCGAAGGCGATGTTCACCGCCAGCAGCGCCATGATCACCGGCAGCGCCAGCAGCACCCCGGCGCGCAGCGCGGCGCCGAAGAAGTCCGGCACCGCCGACAGCACCGCATGCGGATCGGGCAGGGCCGCGCCGATGGGCAGGCTGGCATAGCTGCCGGCCAGCAGGTTGATCAGCGCCAGGTGCCCGTCGAAGCTGAAGAACAGCAGCGAGAACACCAGGAAGAACCACTGCGAGAGCACCGGCGAGGACGCGCCGGACAGCGGGTCGGCCATGGTCGCGAACGACAGGCCCATGCCCTGGGACACCAGTTCGCCGGCCAGCTGCCCGGCCTCGAAGGCCAGGCGCAGCACCAGGCCGATGGCGAGGCCCACGGTGAACTCGCGCAGCACGCCCAGCACCGTGGCCGAATCGATCGCCAGCGGCGGCGCGGCGGGCAGCACCGTGGACAGCGTGGCCGACAGCGCCACCACCAGGATCAGGCGCACCCGCGCCGGCAGCGTGCGCCCGCCGATCACCGGCAGCACCTGGAACGCCGCGCCGATGCGCAGCCCATGCCACAGCACCGTGGCCAGCAGGCCGAACAGGTCCACGCCGGTGGACGTGGTCAGGGTGACGGCATCCATCGTCGCGCGCCTTGAGGCTTCAGCCGATCAGCTGCGGGATGCGGTGGAACAGGTCGATGGTGAAGGCGGTCAGGCGCCCCAGCAGGAAGTTGCCGGCGATCGCCAGCGTGGCCACCAGCGCCAGCGCCTTGACCACGAAGGCGATGGTGGCCTCGTTGATCTGCGTGGCCGCCTGCACGATGCCCACCACCACGCCGACCACCAGCACCATCAACAGCGGCGGCGCGCCCAGGACCAGGGCGATTTCCAGGCCACGGGAGATTTCGGTGAGGGCGGTTTCGGGGGTCATGGCCGTATCGGGCGAAGCGCGTCGGGCGCCGGGTTTCCGGCGAATGCCGGCAAGGCTGCAAGGCGCGTGCCTGGAGCCCAGGAGCAAAAGCTAACCCCTCCCCAGCCCTCCCCTTGGCCTGCGGCCAAAGGGAGGGGGCAAAAAGCACGGCCGTGCGGATCTGGGCTGAACTCATGACCTGCCCCCTCCCTTTGGCCGTAGGCCAAGGGGAGGGCTGGGGAGGGGTGAGCTTTTCCGCTTTTTCGCATTTCCTACGTCGCATTCTGTAGCGACCACCCAAGGAGCTCAGGCATGGATGCCCTGCGCCACCGCGCACGCCAGCTGCGCAACGCGCCGACCGACGCCGAACACCGACTCTGGCAACGCTTGCGCGGCGGGCAACTGGCCGGAGTGAAGTTCAGGCGCCAGATGCCGATCGCCGGCTATATCGCCGATTTCGCGGCACCAGCGATGGGGCTGATCATCGAACTCGACGGCGGGCAGCACGCCCAACAGCTCCAGGCGGACGCGGTGAGGACACGAGCGCTCAATGCGGCGGGCTATCGCGTGCTGCGCTACTGGAATCATGACGTGCTGCAGCGGACCGACGCGGTGCTGGAGGACATCTTGCGGGCGCTGGGGCTGGAGGGCTGATGCGGGTGGCAACAGCAACAGCAACAGCAACAGCAACGGCAACGGCAACGGCAACGGCAACGGCAACGGCAACGGCGTAACCCCTCCCCAGCCCTCCCCTTCGCTTCGCGAAAGGGAGGGGGGCGGTCATGCGGGCGGCAAAAGAATCGCTTGATCTTGCCGTCGCGGAGAAGCGCTTGGCCCCGCTTTTGCCCCCTCCCTTCGGCCGCAGGCCAAGGGGAGGGCTGGGGAGGGGTCGCTCTTCGCGAGAACCCTTAACAACAAGCCGAAGCTAGAGTCCATCGACCCAGGTCGGAACCTTCACCGGTCAAGGCGAATGGAAGACAGGACACAGCTCTTCGAAAATATCGAAACGAATTACAGCTGTGGCCAACCCTCCAAGCCCATCAAAACGGATTGAAGCTCGACGCCAGCGACCCCACCACCAGCACCCAGCCGTCGACCAGCACGAACAGCAGGATCTTGAACGGGGCGGAGATCAGCATCGGCGAGAGCATCATCATGCCCATGGACATCAGCACGCTGGCCACCACCAGGTCGATGATCACGAACGGGATGTAGATCAGGAAGGCGATCTCGAACGCGGTCTTCAGCTCGCTGGTCAGGAACGACGCGGCCAGCACGCCGAACGGCACGTCCTGCGGGTTGGCGTACGGCCCGGTGTGCGAGAGGTTGGCAAAGGTCATCAGGTCGTTCTGCCGCACCTGGGCCAGCATGAAGCCGCGGAACGGTTCGATCGCCGCGCTCCAGGCCGACTTGAAGTCCATCGTCTTGTCCAGGTACGGCGCGATGCCGTGGGTCCAGGACGCGTCGAACACCGGCGTCATGATCATGAAGGTCAGAAACAGCGCCAGCGCCAGCAGCACCTGATTGGACGGGGTCTGACCGGTGCCCAGCGCCTGGCGCAGCAGGCCCAGCACGATGATCACGCGGGTGAAGGCGGTCATGCCCAGCAGCGCGGCCGGCAGCAGCGTGATGCTGGTCATCAGCAGCAGCACCTGCAGCGGCATGCTGACCTTCTCGCCGCCGACCTGGCCGACGTTGACCTGCGGCAGCGGCTGGCCGGCCAGGTCGGTGACGCTGGGCAGGTTGTTCTGCGGCGCGGCGGTGGCCTGCGCCGGTGCGGCCGGGGGGGCGGCCTGCTGGGCCAGGGCGCTGCCGGCCAGGGCCAGACCAAGGCCGAGCAGCAGCACCGCCAGCAGCGGCATCAGGCGCGAACGCGACAGGCTCATGATTTCTTACCGAAGTGCTGCGCCAGCACCTGGGCGAAGGCAGGCGGCGCTTTGTGTTGGGGAAGCGGCAGCGGGGTGTCGAGCTGGTGCAGCACGCGCGTGCCGCCGGCGCCGGTGCCCAGCACCAGCTGGGTGTCGCCGACCGCCACGACCACCACGCGCTCGCGTGGGCTCAGCGACAGCGAACCGACCACCTTCAGCGCCGGATTGCTGGCGCCGCCGATGCCGGGCATGCGCTTGGCCAGCCAGCCCAGCAGCAGGATCAGGCCGACCACCAGCACCAGGGCGAGTACCGCGCCGCCGATGCTGCCGGCGCCGGTCCCGCTGGCCGGGGCGCCGACCGGCGCGCCGAGCTGGGTGGTGGTGGCCTGCGCGGCCAGGCGGCCCGGCACGGTGAACTGTTTGGCCGGCTGCGCCGTGGACGCGGCTGCGGCCTCGGCCTCGACATTGGTCGGCAGCGCGGCGGCGGACGCCTGATCGGTCGTCGCCGGCGCGGTGGAGGCCGGGACGCTGGTGGCCGCGGCCGGCGCCGTGCTCGTCGGCGCGTGGCCGTCGATCTGCGGACTGGCGGCGGCCGTGGCCGGCAGCGTGTCGGCGGGGGCGACGACCGCGTCCGGCGCCGCCAGCGACGCCGATGCGGACGCCGCCGTGCTCACTTGAGCCTCTTGATGCGTTCGGCCGGGCTGACCACGTCGGTCAGGCGCACGCCGAAACGGTCGTTGACCACCACCACCTCGCCCTGGGCGATGAGCGTGCCGTTGACGTAGACGTCCATCGGCTCGCCGGCGGCGCGTTCGAGCTCGACCACCGAACCGGCGGTGAGCTGCAGCAGGTTGCGGATCGGGATGCGGGTGCGGCCGACTTCCAGCGACAGCTGCACCGGCACGTCCAGGATGACGTCCAGATTCAGATCGCCCGCCACGGCGCCGGGTTCGGCGGTGAGGGAATCGAAGGCGGCGGGCGCGGCGGGATCGGTGCTCATAGGAGGTCGGACTCGGGGGAATCGTTGGAGGAGGGCACGCGCGGGAACTGCACCTGCGTGACCTTGAAGGCGTTGAAGCCGTTGTGGACGCCGAACTCGCCGGCGAACATCGGCGTGCGCTCGACTTCCAGATGCACGGGGCGTGCCAGCTCGATGGGGATGATGTCGCCCACGCGCAGGCGCGAGAGATCGCGCAGGCTGATCTGGCGGTGGGCGATGGACAGGCTCAGCTCCAGGTCGGCGTCCTGCAGGCCGGCGCGCAGCGCGCGCGACCAGCCGGCGTCGGCCTCGGCCTTGGGCCGCTTGCTCGAGACCTCCAGCTGTTCGCGCACCGGCTCGAGCATCTTGTAGGGCATGGCCAGGTGCAGATCGCCGCCGCCGCCTTCCAGCGCCACCGAGAAGCGGCTGACCGCGATGTAGTCGCGGCCGTCCATCAGGTCGGCGGTGGCCAGGTTGGGGTCGGGCGGCAGCACCGACAGCGCCACCGGCGCCAGCGGCGTCCAGGCCTCGGCCAGGTCGGCCAGGGTCTGCTTGAGCATCAGCTGGATCACGCGCTGCTCGGTCGGGGTGAACTCGCGGTTGTCGATGCGCGTGGGCAGGCGCCCGGCGCCGCCGAAGAAGTTCTCCACCGTGCTGAAGACCAGGCGCGGCTCGTACACCACCAGCGCGGTGCCCTTGAGCGGGGCCATGTGCACGCGGGTGACGCTGGCCGGCATCGGCAGCGCATTGGCGTACTCGTCGAAGCGCAGCACGTCGGTGCCGCGGTAGGTCAGCTCCGGCGCGCGGCGCAGCAGGTTGAACAGCCCGGTCCTGAAGTTGCGCACGAAGCGCTCGTTGAGCGCGTCCAGCCCGGGCAGGCGGTTGCGGATCGCGCGGCCGGCCTGCTTGAAGTCGTACAGGCGCACCTCGCCGGGCGCGGCGGCCTGGCCGGTGCCGACCGCGCCGCTGTCCACGCCGTGCAGCAGCGCGTCGATCTCGTCCTGGGACAGCAGTTCGTTGCTCATCACTGCACGACCAGGCTGGTGAACAGGACCGCTTCGGGCTTGTTGGGACCGCCTTCGCCCGCCAGGACCTTCTTGACCTCGACCAGGGCGGCCTCCTGCAGGCGCTCCTTGCCGCTGCGCTGGGCCAGGCCGGCGGCGGTCTGCTGGCCGAACAGCAGCAACAGGCGGTTGCGGATCGCCGGCGCCTGGTCCTGCAGCGCCTTGAGCGTTTCCGGGTCGCGCGTCATCACCTGCACGTCGGCCTGCAGATAGCGCGTGGCGTCGGTATCGGCCAGATTGACCACGAAGGCCGGGTCCAGCGCGAAGTAGGTCGCGCCGGCCTTGGCCTTGGCGCTCGCGCCGTGTTCGCCCGCCGGCGCGCCTTCCGCCGCGGCGTGGCCGCCGCCGGCGCGCTGCTGGATGAACCAGCCGCCCGCCATGCCGCCGCCGAGCAGCACCACGGCGCCGAGGATCAGGGGCAGCTTGCTCTTCTTCTTGGGCGCATCGGCCGCTGCTGCGGGTTTGGAAGCCACGGGAACCACTCCGGTATCGACGAAAGGGGAGACTGCCCCGCGTGATGCAAGCGGCGTGCCGTGCGTCCGATGCCTGGGTGAGCCTGCGGGGAACGTCCGATGCGCCTTGTTGGCGGCGGAATTCCGTCGCGGTCATGGGCTCTCGCCCAACGATCCGCCGGCGCCGAGGCGCCTTGGCGCCCCCACGAAACGTCTACCGTCGTTCCCGCGAAGGCGGGAACCCATGGACGTTGCTCGACCTGCACGGAAGTCCCTGGATCCCCGCGTTCGCGGGGATGACGGGCTTTGAATTCATCGCGCGGAGCGGGATTGGCTTTCGGCGAGCAGGTGGCTTCAAGGCGCGCGCCGCACCTAGCAGCTAGCCTCTCTATCGTCACCAGTAGCAAAACCTCCCTACCGTCGTTCCCGCGAAAGCGGGAACCCATGGACGTTGCTCGGCCTGCACGGACGTCCTTGGATCCCCGCGTTCGCGGGGATGACGGGCTTTGAATTCATCGCGCGGAGTGGGATTGGCTTTCGGCGAGTAGGTGGCTTCAAGGCGCGCGCCGCACCTAGCAGCTAGCCTCCCTATCGTCACTACTAGCAAAACCTCCCTACCGTCGTTCCCGCGAAAGCGGGAACCCAGTGGCTTTACACGCGAAGGGTCAAGGCGCTGGCCTCCCGTCTCAACGGGAGCCGCGGCTGTCCTCTGCCGGCGCCATGGCGATGAGTGCGCGCAGCGATCAGGCGTACTCGTCGAGCAGGCCCCGGCTACGCACAACCACCGGAGCGACCGAGGCCTGCGCTGTGGCGCGCCCATTGCCGAACGCATCGCTCCCGAAGGACTGTCCCTGCGAGCGCGGCGCGGCGCCCTGATCCTGCTGCTGGCCGGACTGCTGGCGCTGGCCGATGTCGGCGTTGCCCAGCTGCAGGCCCTGCTGGCCGAGCAGGTCGCGCAGGCGCGGCAGGCTGGCTTCCAGGGCCTGGCGCACATCGGCGTTGGCGCTGTGGAAGGCGGCATTGACCTGGGTGCCGTCCAGCTGGATGCGCACGTCGATCGGGCCGGCGTGCTCCGGGTTGAGGCGGATCTCGGCGTGGCCCAGCTTCTGCTCGGCCATCCACGCGATGCGCGTGCCGAAGCTGTCGTCGAAGCCGTCGTCCAGCTGCGCCGGCATGCTCATCGGCGTGGCGGTCACGGCATTGGCGGTGAGCGGGCGATCCAGGCTCGGCGTGCCCTGGACCAGTCCGCCGAAGCTCAGCGCGTCGGACCTGTCGTCCTTGCTGTCCGGCAGCGCGAAGCCGTTGGCGCCCTCGCGCTCCAGCGCGGCGCCGACCGCCAGCTTCAGCGCGTCGGCCGGCGCGGCAGTGGCGGCGGCCTTGGGATCGAGCAGGGCGGCCAGCGCACCGGTCGAGACCAGGCCTGGCGACTGCTGCAGGGCGCCGGCGGCGTTGCCGGCGATCAGCGCGGCGGTCGCGCCCTTGGTGGCGCTGGTGGCACTGCCATCCGCCGTCGGCAGCGTCGCCGCGTCGGTGAGCGGCTGGGCCGGCGCGGTGAACGCGACGCCGGTGGCGAGCGACGGCTGGGCATCGCCGGTGGACGCAGGAGCGGTCGCAGCCGCGGGCGTGGCAGCGGTGGACGCAGCGTTGGCGCCGACGGCATTGCCGGCGAGCAGCGCCGGGTTCACGGCCCTGGCCGCGCCGGTGACGCTGACGTCCGCCGCCGGCAGCGTGGGCGCGTTGGCCGCCGGCGTGACCGGCGCGGTGATGGCCAGGCTGCCGGCCAGCAGGGCCAGCAGCTGCTGCGGATCGCTCGACGGCACGGGCGCGGCCTGGATGTCGTCCTTGCTGGCGGTCGCGGACGTGGTCAGCGGCGCCGCGATGCTGTCTGCCATCTGGGGCGTCAGCGCGGCCTGCATCGACTGCGTGGCATCCGGGATGGCCGCTTCGGGGTCCGCGCCGCGGCGGATCTGGTGCGCGGCGGCCGCGAGCACTGCGGTGCCGACATTGGCGGCAGGCAGCGGAAGCGTGGCATTGGCGGGGTTGGGCTGCATGGTGTCGCTCCCGCCGGCGGGCGGCGTGGCGCTGCCCGCCGCCGGCGCGGCGGCGGCGCTGGGGTTGGCGGGCTGCGAAGAGGTGGCATTGGCGGTAGCGCTTTGCGCCGCAGCGCTGGCACCGGCCGCCGGCGTGGCGCTGCCGGTCGCCGCAGTGGCCGCGCTGGCGGCGAAATCGGCATAGCTGCGGCCGTCGCCGGCCGTCGCCGCCGAAGCGGCCGGTGAGGCCGACGCGCCCGGCGAGGCCAGGCCCGCGCCGCTCAAGAACGCTGCGCCCCCGGCGATCATGCGCCTTCTCCTTCGGCCTGCAGCGCGGCGGCCCGCGCGGCGACGCCGCGGTTGCCGATCTCGTCCAGCTCGCGCTGGGCCTTGGACTGCTGCACCTGCGCCTCCTGGGCGCGGTAGCTGTCGGCGAGTTTCTCCAGCACCAGGGTCTCGCGGCTGGCCAGCAGCAGGCGCGCGCGTTCGACGTCGGTGACCTGCTGGCTCTGGCTGACGATGCCGGCCTGCTGCACGACCGCGGCATTGAGCCGTTCGCGGAAGGCGACGCGGTTGACCAGCAGCGCCGGCGACATGGTGGCGTTGGCCGGCGAGGCGGCGTACTCCTCGGCGTAGCGGCGCAGTGCGTCCAGGCGCTCCTGCTGTTCGTGCACGACGCGCTCGCGCTCGGCCACCGCGCGGGCGGCGTCGTCCTGGCGCTGCTGGGTCACCTTGATCAGCGGTTCGAGGCGTTGTGAGCGCATGGGGGCGTTCTCTTACGTGGATTGCGAGGGGGAGCAGCGGTTACTGCTTGAGCGGGAAAGGCTGGCCGGGCGTGTCGTCCAGCAGGCGATGCAGCGACTGCCGGCTGGCCTGCACGTCGGAGGCTTCGCGCACGTCCTGGCCGAGGAAGTTCTGGATCGCCGGCCAGCGCGCCATCGCCTCGTCGACGTTGGGATCGCTGCCGCGCTGGTAGGCGCCGATGGCGATCAGGTCGCGCTGCGCCGAGTAAGCGGCCATCAGGCGCTTGAGCTTGCGGATGTGCTCGCGCCACGGCGCGTCGGTGATGTCCTGCATCACGCGGCTGACCGACTGCTCGATGTCGATGGCCGGGTACTGGCCGGCGTCGGCGATGCGGCGGGTCAGCACGATGTGGCCGTCCAGGATCGCGCGCGAGGCATCGGCGATCGGCTCCTGCTGGTCGTCGCCCTCGGTCAGCACGGTGTAGAAGGCGGTGATCGAGCCGCGCCCGTCGGCGCCCATGCCGGCGCGCTCGACCAGCGCGGGCAGCTTGGCGAACACGCTGGGCGGATAGCCGCGCGTGGTCGGCGGCTCGCCCACCGACAGGCCGATCTCGCGCTGGGCCTGGGCGAAGCGGGTCAGCGAATCCATCAGCAGCAGCACGTGCAGGCCCTGATCGCGATACCACTCGGCGATCGCGGTGGCACGCAGCGCGCCGTGCAGGCGCGCCAGCGGCGGGCGGTCGGCCGGCGCGGCGACCACGACCGCGCGACGCAGGCCTTCCTCGCCGAGGGTGGCCTCGACGAAATCGCGCACTTCGCGGCCGCGTTCGCCGATCAGGCCCACGACGATGACATCGGCCGAGGTGTAGCGGGTCATCATGCCCAGCAGCGTCGACTTGCCCACGCCCGAGCCGGCGAACAGGCCCACGCGCTGGCCGCGGCCGATGGGCAGCATGGCGTTGATGGCGCGCACGCCGACATCGAGCGATTCGACGATCGGCTGGCGCGAGAGCGGATTGATCGGCACGCCGGCCAGGGCGACATAGCCTTCGGCGCGGATCGGGCCCTTGCCGTCCAGCGGCGCGCCGTCGTTGTCGATGACCCGGCCCAGCAGGCCTTCGCCCACCGCGACCTCGCCCTTGGTGCGGGTGGCGATGACGCGCGCATTGGGCAGCAGGCCCTGCAGGTCGCCGGTCGGCATCAGGAAGGTGCGCTCGCCGGAGAAGCCGACCACCTCGGCATCGACCCAGCGCCCGCCGGAGGTGGCCACGCGGCAGCGCGAGCCCATCGGCGCGCTGCAGCCGGAGGCTTCCAGGGTCAGGCCCACCGCGCGGCGCAGCACGCCCTCGCGCACCAGGCCCATCGATTCGTTGGCCGGATCGGCCTGGCGCAGTCGCTGCGCCAGGCGCAGATTGCGGGCGCCTTGCAGGCCATCGGTCACGGCGTCGTGGGGCAGGGCGTTCATGGCGCGGGCGCATGTCCTTCGCCGGAAGCCAGGGTGGCCTCCAGCACCGACTGCAGCCGTGCATGAAGCGTGCCGTCGATGCGCACGCCCTCGCTGTTGAGGCGCAGCTCGCCGCGGCCCAGGCCGGCGTCGGCGGTCAGGCGCACGCCGCTCAGGCCCGCCAGGTGCGGGGCCAGCACGCCGAAGTCGTCCGGGTGCAGGCGCAGTTCCAGTTCGCGGCTGCCGCTGCCGACCGCGTCGATCGCCTCGCGCACCAGGTCGGCCAGCAAGCTGGGATCGGCGGCATAGGCGCGGCCGACCAGCACGCCGGCGATGCGCGTGGCCAGGTCGGCCAGCGCGTCGGCCACCTCGCCATCCAGGCGCGCCAGCGGCCGGGTGAAGCCGTCCAGCACGGCCTGGATCTGCTCGATGCGGCGCTGGATCTCTGCCTGGCCCGCGGCCAGCCCCGCCGCGTAGCCGGCGGCGTGGCCTTCGGCCTGGGCGTCGCTGCGGATCTGGTCGATCTGCGCGGCGGTCGGCGGCTTGGGCAGTTCGGGCGCGTCGCGGCGCGGGCCCAGGCCCGGGGCGGTCCAGCGCACCGCGTCGGCGGCCGGGGCGAAGGCGTCGATCACACCAGCGCCTCGCTGCGGGTGCTGATGGAGATGTCACCGGCCTCGGCCATCTTGCGCACCTGGTCCAGGATGTCCTTCTGCGCGGCCTCCACTTCGGCCAGGCGCACCGGGCCGCGGGCCTCCATGTCGTCGAGCAGGATCTCGGCGGCGCGCTGGGACATGTTCTTGGTGATCTTCTCGCGCACGCGCACATCGGCGCCGCGCATGGCCAGGGCCAGCTTGTCGGTGGAGACCTCGCGCAGGATCGCCTGCATGGTGCGGTCGTCCAGATTGGCCAGGTTGTCGAACACGAACATCAGGTCGCGGATCTCGGTGCCCAGCCCGTCGTCGACCGCGGCGATGGCCTTGAGCAGGGACTCGTCCTGGCCGGCCTCGACGAAGTTGAGGATGTTGGCCGCCACCTTGGCCCCGCCGATGGCCGAGGGCTTGCCCTGGCTGCCGCTGAACTGGCGCGCCATGACATCGTTGAGCTCGGCCAGCGCATGCGGCGGGATGCCGTCCAGCGTGGCGATGCGCACCAGCAGATCGCCGTGCAGCTCGGCCGGGATGTGCTTGAGCACCTCGGCGGCCTGGTCGCCTTCCAGATGCGCCATGACGATGGCGATGATCTGCGGGTGCTCGTTGCGCACCAGCTGGGCGATGGCCTTGGGCTCCATCCACTTCAGCGCTTCCAGGCCCGGCGTGTTGCGCCCGGACAGGATGCGGTCGATCAGGCCGCTGGCGCGCTCCTCGCCCAGGGCCTGCATCAGCACCGCGCGCACGTATTCGTCGGCGCCGTCGCCGATCTTGGCCGGCTGCTCCAGGGTGTCGACGAACCGGGCGATCACCTGCTGCACCAGCGAATGCGGGATGTCGCCGACGCTGGCCATGGCCACGCCGAGCTTCTGCACTTCCTTGGCCTCCATGTGCTTGAGCACCTCGGCGGCCTGGGCCTCGCCCAGCGACAGCAGCACCACGGCCGCGCGCTGGGTGCCGGTCAGCGGCGCATCCTGATCAGCCATCGGAGTTCACCATCTCGCGCACGACCTGGGCCACGCGCTTGGGATCGGTGCTGGCCACCTCGCGTGCGGTCTGCAGCTTCTGCTCGAAGCCCGGCCCCGGCGGCAGCACCGGCTTGGGCGAATAGGCCGGCGAGAGCTTCACCGGCACCTCGTCGTCGTCGACCATCTCGGCGGTGACCGTGGGCATGACCTGGCCGCCAGCGCCGGCGGGCACCAGCGCATTGCCGACGGCCACGCGCGGGGACAGCATCGCGCGGAAGGCCGGGCGCAGCACGAAGAAGATCAGCCCCAGCACCGCCAGCCCGCCCAGCACCATGCGCGCGATGTTGAGCGCACGCGGGTCCTGCCACAGCGGCAGCGCGTCCTGCGGCGTCTCCACCGCGGCCGGGGCGAACGGGGCGTTGACCACCGAGACCACGTCGCCGCGCTGCTGGTCGTAGCCGATGGCCTGCTGCACCAGCGTCTCGATGCGCTTGAGTTCGCCGTCGTTGAGCGCGCGGGTGGCGGCCGGCTTGCCGGCGCTGGCGCTGCCGGCCGGCACGTTGTCCACCAGCACCGCGGCGGTGACGCGGCGGATGCGCGGGGTCGCCTGGCGGGTGTGGGTCAGGGTGCGGTCGATCTCGTAGTTGCGCACCGTGCTGCGCGTGCCCTGGTTGTTGCCGGCGTTGGCATTGGCCTGCTGCGGCGCGGCGCCGTTGGCCGGGTTGGCGCCGTTGGCGGGCGCGGCCGCGTTGTTGGCGTTGGGCGTATTGCTGGCGCTGCCAGGCACGCCCTGCGCGTTGGCGTTGGAGGCCGACAGGTTGCCCGACTCGCTCAGCTGCTCGCTGCGCACGATCGCCGGCTGCGGGCCATAGGTCTCGCTGGCCTGCTCGGTCTGGGCGAAGTCCATGTCCACGCTGACCTTGGCGCTGACCCGGCCCGGGCCGGTCATCGGCGCCAGCAGTTCCTCGATGCGCTGGACGTAGAGGGCTTCCTGGCGACGCTGCTGTTCGAACTGCTTGGCGTTGACCGCCTCGGCGCTGTCCGGATCGTCCTGCGAGAGCAAGCGGCCGAACTGGTCGACCACGGTCACGTGCTCGGGCGACAGGTCGGGCACCGACGAGGCGACCAGGCGCTCGATCGCGTCGATCTGGTTCTGCTCCAGGGTCTGCCCGGCGCCCAGCTGCAGCACCACCGAGGCGCTGGCCGGCTCGTTCTGGCGGGTGAAGGCCGAGGGCTTGGGCATGGCCAGGTGCACGCGCGCCTCGCGTACCGGGCGCAGCTGGGCGATGGTGCGGGCCAGCTCGATCTCCATGGCGTGCTGGTAGCGCGCGTTCTCGACGAACTGGCTGGTGCCGAAGCCCTGGTCGCCCTGCAGCGACTCGAACCCGGCCGGACCGCTGCTGGTGATGCCGGCGCTGGCCATGGTCATGCGCGCCGCGCCGGCCTGGTCGGCCGGCACGGTCAGCGCGCCGGTGGCCGCGTCGAGCTTGAACGGGATCTGCGCGCCGCGCAGTGCCTCGGAGGCCTGCGCGGTGGACTTGGCGTCCAGCCCGGCCTGGACCGCCACGTAGTCCGGCTTCTGCGTCCAGAAGAACAGCCACAGCCCCAGCGCGATGGCCGCCGCGGCCAGGATGAACACCGCCAGCTGGCGGACCACCGGAATGTCCTGGAAGCGACCGAGGTCGCGCAGCGCATTGGCGGCTTTGGGAAGGGCGGTGGCGCTCATGGGTGGCGGATGTGTGGGTGGTGAGTGGGAGGAGCCGGGACCCGGGACCCGGGACCGGGGACCCGGGAAAAGCGGTAGAGCGGTGGAGCTGTAGCTTTCCTGTGGTTTGAACGGCGGCTCTGGTGAATCGTCACGCTCGCCAGAAGCCGCTTGTCCCGGGTCCCCGGTCCCTGGTCCCCGGTCCCGGCCCTTACACCGGCATGTTCATCACATCCTGATAGGCCTGCACCAGCCGGTTGCGGACTTCGACCGTGGCGCGGAAGGCGACCTGCGACTGCTGCATGGCCACCATCGTGCGGGCCAGGTCGGCGCGCGGATCGCCCAGTTCGAAGGCGGTCTGCATGGCGCTGGCGTTGGCCTGGGTCGCGCTGACGTTGTCGATGGTCTGGGACAGCAGCTGGCCGAAGCCGCCGGGGCCGGCCGGGTTGACCGCGTTGCTTCCCGCCACGCCGCCGACGTTGCCCAGGCCGTTCACGTCGATGGCGTTGCCGACGCCTTCGCGCGTGCGCAGTTCGTGCGCGCGGATCTGGGACAGGATCGAGGAGATGGCGTCGGTCATGGCCGTGTTGCCGTTGGGTTCTTGACGGGATCAGGCAAGACGCGTGCCATCCCCCAAGTCAGAAACCCGCCGCCACCGCGACGCCTTCGGCTTCGCGGTCGATGCCGTACTTGCGCAGCTTCTCCACCAGCGTGGTGCGGCGCAGGCCGAGCAGCGGTGCGGCATGGGCGACCACGCCACCGGTCTGCGCCAGCGCGGCGCGGATCAGGTCCAGCTCGATGCTGGCCATGTGGTGGCGCAGGTCGATGCCCGCGGCCGGCAGCACGGCCTCGCCGGCCGGCGCGGCAGGCGCCGGCATCGCCACCGCGGCAGCGGGAGCGGCGGCCTTGGCCACCGGCGTGGCGTTGACCAGCGCCGCCACCGCGCTCTGCGGCTGGGCGATCTGCTGCAGCGCCGGTGCGTCTTCCAGGCCTTCGCCTGGCGCGGCGCTGCGATAGCGCGCCGGCAGGTCGGCCGCGCGCACGGTGCCGGCCGGATGCAGCACCGACAGGCGCTCGATCAGGTTGGACAGCTCGCGCACGTTGCCGGGCCAGCGATGCCGGGCGAGCGTGGCGATGGCCTCGTCGGACAGGGTCACATGGCCGCGGCCGTTGTCGCGCAGCTGGCGGGTGATGGCGTCGACCAACTCGGGCAGGTCCTCGATGCGCTCGCGCAGCGCCGGCATCTCGATGGGGAACACGTTGAGGCGGTAGAACAGGTCCTCGCGGAACTGGCCGGTGCCGATGCGCGCTTCCAGGTCGCGGTGGGTGGCGGCGATCACGCGCACGTCGCACTTGATGGTGGCCGTGCCGCCGACGCGCTCGAAGCAGCGCTCCTGCAGCACGCGCAGCAGCTTGACCTGCATCGGCAGGGACATGTCGCCGATCTCGTCCAGCAGCAGCGTGCCGCCCTCGGCCATCTCGAAGCGGCCCTTGCGCTGGGTCAGCGCGCCGGTGAAGGAGCCCTTCTCGTGACCGAACAGCTCGCTCTCCAGCAGGTCGGCCGGGATCGCGCCGCAGTTGACCGCCACGAACGGCTTGTCGCGACGCGAGGAGCGATCGTGCAGGGCGCGCGCGGCCACTTCCTTGCCGGTGCCCGACTCGCCCAGGATCAGCACGGTCGTGTCGTGCGGTGCGACCTGGTCGATCATGCGGTTGAGTTCGATCGCCGCCGCGCTGCGGCCGGTCGGGCCGGACTGGGCGCGGCCGACGCGGGCCTCGGCCTCGGCGTGCTTGACCGCAGCCTTGGACAGCGCGTCCTGCAGCTGGGTGCGGCGCACCGGGAAGTCCAGCGGCCACACCGTCTGCCGATGCAGCGGCGCGCGCCAGGCCGCGTCCGGCGCGTGGCCGGGCAGCTCCAGCACCGGCGGGTGCAGCGGCTGGGTCGACAGCCAGCTGGTGAAGGTGACCAGCGCGGACGCCTCGACGTCGCCGACGATCACCGCCATCCAGTCGTTGGGACGCGCACGGCCCAGGTCCAGGTCGGCGACCTCGGCGACGATGCGCGGGGTGTAGTCCATGAATTCCAGCAGCGTGGCCACGCGCTCGGCGCGGTCCATGTCCTGGTCGATGACGAGAATGCGGGCGGTGTTCATGTCAGGCGGCAACCGAAATGGAAGGACGGGACAGCTGGCGGGCCTTGGCCGGGCCGATGGCCAGCTGGTCGCGGTACTTGGCCACGGTGCGGCGCGCGATGCGCACGCCCTGGCGGGCCAGCAGGCTGGCGATGACGTCGTCGGCCAGCGGCGCGGTGCGGGGCTCTTCCTCGATCAGGCGCTTGACCATGGCGCGCACGGCGCTGCCGGAGACGTCGGCGCCTTCCAGGCGCACGGCGAACAGGCGCTTGAGTTCGATCGTGCCGCGCGGGGTCTGCATGTACTTGCCGGCGACGATGCGCGAGACGGTGGACTCGTGCACGCCGATGGCGTCGGCCACCTCGCGCAGGGTCAGCGGCAGGATGGCTTCCTCGCCCTGCTCCAGGAATCCGCGCTGGCGCTCGACCAGCAGCTGGGCGGTGCGCAGCAAGGTGTCGTTGCGCATGTTCAGGCCACGCACCAGCCAGCGCGCCTCGTCCAGCAGGCCGCGCAGCACGGCGTTCTCGCCGCCGTTGCCGGCCAGGGCGCGCTCGCAGTGGGCGCTGATGCGCACGCGCGGGGTGGTGTAGCGGCCCAGCGCCACGCGCCAGGCGCCGCCGGCGAACCAGGCCACCACGTCGGGCAGGATGTGGCTGTCCTCGGTCGCGGCCGGGGCCTCGACCGGATGGGCGCGCAGCGACAGCACCAGCGCCACCGCGGCGCGCACCTGGTCCAGGCTGGCCTGGGTGGCGGCGGCCAGCGCGGCATCGTCGTGCGCGGCCAGCAGGTCCAGGTGATCGGCCAGGATGCGCGCGGCCAGGGTGCGGGCCGGGCTGTCGGCCAGCGTGCGCAGCTGCGCGCGCAGGCACTCGGCCGGATCGGTGGCGGCCATGCCGGCCCATTCGCCGTGCAGCAGGCGCTGGCGCACCAGCTGCAGCGCGTCCAGGTCGAAGCGCTGCTCGCCTTCGGCCAGCAGCGCGTCCAGCGGCTGCTCCAGATAGCCGCGGTCGTCGCAGCGGTCCAGCCACCAGGCGGCCATGGCCAGGTCGGCGGCGTTCCAGCTCACCGCCAGCAGGGTCAGCAGGCGCACGCGCATGTCCGACGACTCGCCGGCGGCGATGCGCGCGGTGGCGTCTTCGTCCAGGGTGCCGCCGGCGTTGCCGGACAGGCCGGCCATGAACGCGGGCTCGGGCAGTTCGTCCCACGCGGCCGCTTCCAGCTGAGCCGCATCATCGGCTTCGAGCGTCTGCGCCTCGGCCTCGGGCTCGTCGGTTTCCAGCAGCGGGTTGCGCTCCAGGGTCTGGGCCAGCTCCAGCTCCAGCTGTTGGCTGGTGAGCTGCAGCAGGCGGATGGACTGGAGCAGTTGCGGCGTCAGGTTGACGCCTTGCGCCATCTTGGCGGTCAGGGTGCCTTTCACGTTGATCTCTCCGTGGCATCCGGCCCAGTGCCGGTGTGTGGAGCTATCGTGGAATTGACGCGCCGACTTCCGAATCGGGGCAAACCCTGTAGGGACTCAGGGTAATCCTGTCGTCTTGTAGGGGCATCCCCCACTTTGCGTCGTAAATCTGACGTGAAAGCCAGCTGAACGTAGAAAGTTGACCCAATGCGTCACGTGCGACACGGATCACAAGCCGGGTTTTTGGCGGACCGTGCGACACGTGCCGACACCTTGCGGCAACGCACCCGGGCAAGGCGTCGAAAAGTGGTCGCCGATGCGCGGGCTGCGGAGCGTGTCAGCACGCGCCGTGCCACGGGGTGGCGACGGCCCTCCGACGCGCGATCAGGGGCGGTCGTGGTGGCGCATCGCCACGCGCAGCAGCTCGCTGGCGTTGCGGCAGCCCAGCGCCTCCATCATCCGCGCGCGATGGGTCTCCACGGTCTTGACGCTGATGCTGAGGTCGGCGGCGATCTGCTTGGTCGTCCGCCCGGCGCCGAGCGCGTCGAGGATCTCGCGCTGGCGGCGCGGCAGGCTCTCCACATCGCCCGGCTCGCGCGGGGCGCGATAGCCGCGCAGCTGCGGCGCGGACACCTGCGGGCTGAGGAAGGTCCGGCCGGCCGCCGCTGCGCGCAGCGCGATCTCCAGTTCCGCCGGCGAGGAATCCTTGACCACATAGCCCAGCGCGCCGCGCGTGAGCGCCTCGCGCACGTGCAGCACATCCTCGTGCATGGACAGCACCACGATGGCCACGTCGGGATGCAGCCGGCGCAGTTCGGCCAGCGCGTCGAAGCCGGTGCGGCCCTTGAGCGAGAGGTCGAGCACCACGACATGGGGCAGCAGCTGCTTGGTGCGTATCACCACCTCGTCGGCGTTGGCGGCTTCGCCCACGATCTCGACGCCTTCCATGGATTCCAGCAGGCGGCGCACGCCGGCTCGCACCAGCGCGTGGTCATCGCATATCAGGACGGACAGCACGCGCCGCTCCTTCGTTTTGTTTCCGTGTAACCCCCTGCGCGTGGCACCTTAACGAACCACGTCGCGGCTGAAAAGGGCTTGCATCACCTCGCAAGCGTGCCTAGGTCCCACGCCGACGTTGCGCGATGTCACGTCGATGGATGCGGAACACGTGCCGTTCCAGCGCCGCCTCGAGCGCGGGCGAGCTCGGCGCGAAGGCCAGCCAGGCGCGCGTGCCGGCCGCGTCGGGCGCGGCGGCCACCACCTGCGCGGGCAGCACCAGCGGGGAGGGCAGCCAGTCCGAGGCGCGCACGCGGAAGACTCCCTGCGTGCCGGGCTGCGCGGCCTGGTCCAGCACCAGTTCGACGCCGCGCGCCGACCAGCGCAGCGCGCGCTGTGCGTCCTGGGCGGCCTGTCCGCCGGCCAGGTCGGCCACCAGCAGGGTCAGCAGATCCAGCTTGGCCTCCAGGCGCAGCAGCGCCGGGTCGGGCGGCTGGTCCGGATCGTCGCCGCGGCCGATGCCATCGTCGATCACCGCCAGCGCGCGCAGCAGCGACTCGGCCCGGCCGAGCAGTCCATCCACGGCCGACGGCACCAGCGCCTGCGGCACGAAGGCCGCCGCGCGCGTCTCCTCCAGCGTCAGGATCTCGTCGAACAGCAGCGCGTGCGCCTGTTCGGGCGTCGCGGGCACGGGGTCGGTCATCGCGCGGACTCGGGGGACGAAGGCGGCAGGATGCCGCAAGTCGCGTGCAGGATGCGGATAGGACAGCGGCGGCGCGTCAGCTGCGCCGGCGCGGGGCGCTACTTCAGCGCACGCATCCAGGCATTGGCGCCGCGACGGCCGGCTCCGAGGCGGGCCAGTTCGGCGCTGGCGGCGTCGCGGCCGGCGCGCAGTTCTTCCATCAGCAGCTGGTAGTCGGCCAGCAGGGCCAGCCACAGGCCGCGGTCGGCGGTCTTCAGGTCGATCCGCGACAGCGCCAGGACCAGCTGGTGCTGGTAGCGGCTGAGCAGTTCGTCCGCCGCCTCCCAGGTCTCCAGGTGGATGGCGTGGCGGATCTGCTCGATCGGCAGCGCGGGCACCTGCGCCAGGGCCGACGGGGGCGGCTGCGCGATCTCCATCACGCGCCCTGCGGCGCGATCTGGCGCCAGGCGGCCTCGATCTCGCCCAGCAGGCCGTCCACTTCCTGCAGCGGGGCCAGGTCGTTGTTGAGGTTGGCGGCCAGCAGGCGGCGCTGGCAGTAGTCGTACAGCGCGGCCAGGCCCGCGGCGATCTCGCCGCCGGCGTCCATGTTCAACGAGCCGTTGAGCCCGCCGATGATGGCGCAGGTGTCGGTGATCGCATGCGCCTTACGGGTGACGTCGCCGCGTTCGAGCGAGGCGATCGCCAGGCGGATGCGCTCGCGCGCGGTGGACAGCATGATCGCGATCAGCTGGTGCGGGCTGGCGTCCAGCGTCGCGCTGCTGGCGCCGGTCTGCTTGTACTGATTGGCTAGGCTGCGGGCATTCATGGCAAGGCTCGTCGATTAGTCTTCGCTGCTGCTCTTGTTGAGCTGCTGGGTCAAGAAGTCGCTGGTGCTCTGCAGCTTGCTCATCATCGTGTCCAGTGCGGTGAACTGCGCCTTGTAGCGGGCCTCGGCCGCGGCCATGCGCGTGTCCAGGGCCTCCTTCTGCGCATCGAGCTTCTTGGTCTGTGCGGTGAGGCTGTCGCTGCGCGTGCTGAGCAGGCCGCCGCTGTCGATCATCGCGCCCATGGTCGTGGCCATCTTGCCGGCCATGGTGTCGCTGCCGCTGCCGAACACGCGGCTCAGCGCGGCGGGGTCCTTGGACAGCCCCGCGTTGAACTGGGTCTGGTCCAGGGTCAGCGTGCCGTCGGTCCCGATGCTGATGCCCAGCGACTTGAGGTCGACCACGTTGGCGCTGAGCGTGTTGCGCAGCTGGCTGGTCACCCCGCGCACCATCGCATCGCCGTTGAGCGCGGCGGCGACCTTGGTGCTGGCGTTGTAGTTGGTGGTGCTGGCGATGGCGTACAGCGCGGCGTTGAACTTGTCGACGAAGTCCTTGACCGCGCTCAGCTGCGCCGAGGTGTCGGTGGCCACGTCCATGGAGATGACCGTGCCCGGCGCGGCCGCCTTGAGGTTCAGGGTCACGCCCTGGACCAGGTCGGTGATGGTGTTGCTCGAGCTGGTGCGCAGCACTCCGTCGACCTTGACCTGGGCGTCGCTGGCGGCCACCAGCTGGGTCATGCCGCTGCCGGCGCTGCCGTCGTAGGAGAACGCGGCCAGGCCGCCGTCGCCGCCGCTGGCGGTGACCGAGATCTGGTTGGCCGTGCCGCCGTCCAGCGAGGTCAGCACCAGATGCGCGCCATCGTCGCCGTTGACGATGCTCGCCGAGATTCCCGAGCCGCCCGCGGCGGTGTTGATCGCATCGCGGATGCCCGACAGCGTGCCGTTGGCCGTGGTGATGTCCACCGACAGCGTCTTGCCGCCGTAGCTGATGCTGAGGTTGCCGGTGCCGACCACCGCGGTGCCGTCGCCGCTGAAGCCGCTGGAGGCGAGCTTCTGCGCCGCGGCCAGCGACAGCACTTCGACGTTGTAGCTGCCGCGCGCCGCGCCCGCGGCGGCCGTGGCGCTGAAGCCGGTGTTGGCCGACAGGCTGACGGCGCGCGCGTTGGCGGTGCTGCCGCCCTGCAGGACGGTGAGCGAGGAATCCAGGTTGGAGAACGCCGAGCGCAGCGTGGCCACGGCCGAGACCTGGGCGGTGATCTTGGTCTGCGTCGCGGCGTAGCGGGTGTCGGTCGGCGCCCGTTCGGCGGCGACCAGCTGCGCGGCCATCGTCGCCGGGTCGATGCCCGAGGAACTGCTGGTGCTGCCGATGGTGGTCATGCGCGGCCTCCGGCGAGGGCGCTCGGCGCGGTGGGCAGCGTGTCGGCGTTGCGCATGGCGCGGTCCTCGCGGGGCGGGAAGAACGGGTGGGCGATCGTGCTGGCGGCCGTGGGGTCGCCGTGGGAAGACGCAGCTCGTCCTGTTCCAAGCCGGCGCGGCGCGCGGGCTTGGAACAGGACGCGACCGGAAGGTCGCGTCCTGGTGACGCTTGGGATTACGAGATCAGCTTCAGCACCGACTGGGCCGACTGGTTGGCCTGGGCCAGCATCGCCGTACCGGCCTGCTGCAGGATCTGGTTGCGGGTCAGCTTGGCGGACTCGGCCGCGTAGTCGGTGTCCTGGATGCGGCTGCGGGCCGCCGACAGGTTCTCCGAGGTGGTCGACAGGTTGGACACCACCGAGCTGAAGCGGTTCTGGATGGCACCCATGTTGGCGCGGGCGGTATTGACCGAGGCCAGGGCCGCATCCATCAGGTTGATCGCATCGTTGGCATCGGCCGCGGTGGTCAGCTTGAGGTCGGTCAGGCCGGTGTGGCTGACCGAGGTCGCGGCCGCGGTCGTGGTGCCGCTGACGCCGCCAGCGTTGGTGAGCGCGGTGAAGGTGGCCGTCGAGCCCTGGCCGGTGACCGTGAACTTGCCGGTCGCATCGTCGAAGGACACGTTGGCCAGCGCGGTGTTGGACGCCTTGGCGGTGTTGAACGCGGTCTCGAACGCGGTGGCGGCCTGCGCGGCGGTGCGACCGGTCGAGGCGGCGATGGACACGGCCACGCCGTTGATGGTCACCGAGGTGGCGGCGGCGGCGTCGGTGTAGGTCAGCGCGGCGCTGTCGGCGGTGTAGGTGGTCGAGGTCCAGGCGCCGCCCAGCGAGGCCTTGGTGGCGTTGGCGATGCTGGCGATCGAGATCGTGTCGCCGACATTGGCGCCGACCTGGAAGGCCTGCGCGGTGAACGAGCCGTCCAGCAGGTTCACGCCGTTGAACTTGGTGCTGGTGGCGACGCGGTCGATTTCGTCCTTCAGGGCCTGGGCTTCCAGATCCAGCGCGGCGCGGTCGGTCGAGTTGTTGGTGGCGTTGGCCGACTGCACGGCCAGTTCGCGGATGCGCTGCAGGTTGTCGCCGATGGCGCTCAGCGCGCCTTCGGCGGTCTGCGCCAGCGAGATGCCGTCGTTGGCGTTGCGGGCAGCCTGGTCCAGGCCACGGATCTGGGCGGTCATACGCTGGCTGATGGCGAGGCCAGCCGCGTCGTCCTTGGCGCTGTTGATGCGCAGGCCCGAGGACAGACGCTGCATGGCGGTGGCCAGGTCGCTGCTGGACGCGGTCAGGTTGCGCTGAGCGTTCAGCGAGCTCACGTTGGTATTGATGACAGACGACATGAGAAGTCTCCTAGTTGAGGGTCCGGCGGCGACTGAGAGGGTTGGGGCCGGTTCCGCAGGGTGTGGCCGGGATTGGCCCTCTCCGCTGCTGATAGGGTTATCGGCGCGCTCGGCGCCGCCTTTAGCCCTGGGTCGAAAGAAATCCGAGCTTTCTTCCCAGCGCGACATGCCAAACACGTGCACAAGCAGTAGCGCGAACCGGACGTGTCATGTGGGTCATGCCGCGACACCAACGCGCTTGCCTCCGGTAACGGCGACCCGAGCGCGGACTTGAGTCCGGATCAAAAATCCCTTGTTTTGCGCTGTTTCCCGCGCTCTTGACCTCGAAGCTTCTTGTGCGAAAACACAGAACGGCACTGGCTTGGTGGGAGCCGCCATGGCGGCGACGAGGCTCTCCCTGGACAGCCCCATCGCCGCCATGGCGGCTCCCGCCGAGCAGCCAAACGGCTGTCGCGTTCTGTGACCTACATCAAATCGAACAGTGACTTGCTTTGCACCGCGAGCATCGTCTTCTGCGCCGCCTCCAGCGCGACCTGCTGCAGCGAGAGCCGGCTGGCCGCCTCGGCCGGGTCGACGTCGCGCAGGTTGGACAGGGTGCTCTGCAGGCTGACGCCATAGGCGCTGCGCGCATCGGTGGCATCGTCCAGCGCGGCCAGGCGCGAGCCGGTCTGCGAGCGCGACAGCAGGAAGTGGTCCTGCGCGCTGGCGATGTCGCTCAGCGCGCCGTTGAGCGCGTTGCTGCGCGCGGCCTTCTGCGCATCGGTCGTGGCCGGGGTCTCCAGCGCGGTGGCCAGGCTGTCCAGCGTGCTGAAGATGTCGCGGTTGGGCGCCTTGCCCACGGTGAAGGTGTCGCCGGCCGCGGGCGCGCCGCTGAGGGTCATCTGGATGCCGCCACCGCTGATCGCGCTGCCGGCGGTGTAGGTGCCGGTGGAGACGACCGCGCCGCTGCCGTCCAGGATCTGGTAGCTGTCGGCGGCGGTGAACTTCACGGTGACCGACTGCCCGTTCCAGGCGCCGCTGTCGATCACCGAGCTGTTGCCCAGCACGCCGGTGCCGGTGTTGCCGGCGCCCACGCTGGCCACGCTGATGCCATCGCCGGTGCGCACGCGCAGGAACAGGTCGCTGCCCGGATCGGTGTCGGCCACCTTGAGGTTGGGCGCCACCTCGACCTGGTTCTGGCCGTCGTCGCCGACATAGGTGACCTGGCCGCTGGCGTTCTGCGCGAAGGGGATCACGCCATCACGCGATCCGGCGAACAGCTGCTTGCCGGTGCCGTCGTCGCGGTTGGCGATGGCCAGGATCGCCGCGCGGATCTGGCGCAACTCGTCGGCGATCGAGGCGCGGTCGCTGTCCGAGACGGTGGCGGTGTTGGCCTGGATGGTCAGCTCGCGCGCGCGGTCCAGCTGCGTGCCGACATCGCTCAAGGCCTGCTCCTGCGAGCGCAGCCGGTGCTCGACCAGCGCCGCGTCCTTGTCCTGCTGGTCCAGCGTGGACAGCGCGTGGTCCAGGCGCTGGGCCTGGGCCATGCCGGCCGGGTCGTCGGCCGCGGTGATCAGCTTCTTCTGCGTGGTCAGCTCCAGCTGTGTGCGCGAGACCTTGGACTGCTGGGCCAGCATCGCGGCCAGACTTTGCTGGTGCATGCCGTTGGTGGAAAGACGAAGGGTCATGAACAGGCTCCGGGTTCAGCGCGCCACGGCGGACAGAAGGGTCTGGAACAGGGTGTCGGCGGTCTTGAGCACCTGCGCGGCGGCCTGGTAGGCCTGCTGGAACTTCATCATGTCCGCCGCTTCCTCATCGAGGTTGACGCCGCTGACCGACTCGCGCTCGGCGCTGACCTGCGCATCGATGGTCTGCTGCGCCTCCAGGCTCATCTGCGCGTGGCTGGCCTCGGTGCCGGCCTTGGCGGTGAGCTGGCTCATGGCCATCGTCAGCGACTGGGTGCCCCCGCTGAGCAGTTGCTCGGTGTCCAAAGTCGAGAACGCCTGGGCATTGGCATTGCTGGACGAGCGTGCCGGCGTCGGCGCCAGGCTGAAGCTGTCGCCCGCGGTGGGCGTGCCCTTGAGGGTGATCGACCAGCCGCCGGCCGGATCGCTGATGGCACCCCCGCTATAGGTCTGCGGACTGCCACCGTTGATGGTGTAGGTGGTGTCGTCGATGAATTCGATGTGCGCGCCGCTGAAGGAGGCGAAGGCGCTGGCGCTGGTCACCGCCGTGCTCGCCACCGAGGCCTTGCCCAGGTTGCTGGTGGCGGCACTGGCGCTGATGGCGCCGGCCGCGGCGATGCCGGTCGGGTCGCTCATCGTCACCGTCAGGCTGCCGGCCGCGCCGGTGGTCGGGCGCACGGTGAACTTGTCGCCGGCCGCGGCCGCGCCGGACAGCACCAGCGAGACACCTTGCACGACGAACGGGTTGCCGGCCGAGCCGTCGCCGCTCATCGGCACCGTCGCGCCGGTGTCGGCGCGCTGGGCGGTCCAGCCGCTGCCGCTGTAGCGCAGCACGATGTCGCTGCCGGTGAGCTGGGAGACGTCGCCGACCGTGGCGGCGAAGCTCGCCGAGCCGGTGTTGGCCGCGTTGGACGCCACCGCCGGTGCGGCCAGCTTGAACAGGTCGGCGCCGATCTGGCCGTTGTAGTCCACGCCGTTGGCCTGGGCCTGGTTGAAGGCCAGCGCCACGCCGGTGGCCAGGCGGCCGAGTTCGTTGCGCGCCGGGTCGAGCACGTTGGTGCGGAACTGCAGCAGGCCGCCCAGCTCGCCCGAGATCGAGGCATCGGGCAGGCGCACCGGCGTGCCGTTGCCGGCATCCAGGCCCACCTGCAGCCGCCCGGGCTGGTCCGGGTCCTGCAGCGCGGTCAGCGTGCTGGCCTTGGCGCCGATCACCAGCGGCTGGCCGCCGGTGGTGAACACGCTCAGCGAGCCGTCGGTCTGCTGGACCGTCGTCGCCCCGATCAGCCCGGCCAGCTTGGTCACGCGCAGGTCGCGCGCGTCCAGCAGTTCGGCCGAGGCGTTGGCGCCGGAGGAGGCGATGGTCTTATTGAGGTCGGCGATCTCCTTGGCCAGCTGGTTGGCCTGGCCGACCTTGTCGGAGAGGTTCTGGTTGGTCTCATCGTCGATGGTGGACAGCTGGCCATCGAGGGAATTGAAGCGACCGGCCAGCGACCGGGCCGCGGCCAGCAAGGCCTCGCGCGCGCTGGTGCTGGTCGGGTCGCTGGAGACGCCGCGCGCGGCATCGAAGAAGGCCGACATCGGCGTGGACAGGCCCGTGCTCGAATCGGACAGCAGCGTATCGACCCGCCCGGCCATCGACGACAGGCTGGTCAGGCGACCGACCTCGCCGCTGCTGTCCACCTGGCGGGCGAACACCAGCCCGTCGGCCAGGCGCTGCAGCGCGGCCACGTCCACGCCTTGGCCGCTGTTGCCCACGCCGGCGGCGATGTTGTTGCCCACGCGCGCGGCCAGGCTCACGCGCTGGCGGCTGTAGCCCTCGGTGGTGGCGTTGGCCACGTTGTTGCTGACGGTGCCCAGCGCGCGCTGGAATGCCAACAGGGCCGAGCTACCGGTGGAAAGCAGACTGGTCATGGCGCGGTCCTGTCAGAGGTCAATAGCGCGCCACGGCGCGATAGCGGTCGCCGAGCGCGGCGAACACCGAGGTGTCCACGCCGGCGCCGGAGGCGGAGGTACTCGGCTGGGCAGAGGCCAGCTGCGCGTCGTTGCCGTAGCGGCCCAGTTCGCCGCCGCCGGGCAGGCTGGCCAGCGCGCGGTTGATCGTGGCGCCGTTGGCGATCGCGGTCAGCTTGGAGGCGTAGTGCGGGTCGGTGGCATAGCCGGCGCGCTGCAGCGCGGTGGCGAAGCGGTGCGTGTCCTGGCCGGTGCCGCGCGCCCCGGCATAGCGCTCGTTGCCGAGCAGGCGCGTGTAGTCGGCGAAGCTCTCGGCGGCCGAGCCGTAGGCGCGGAAGTTGGCGCGCTCGGAGCGGCGCACGCCGTTGCTGTATTCGGTGGTGGCGACGTTGACGCTGTCGCCGTCCCAGCTGGCGCCGGCCTTGATGCCGAACAGGTTGTTCGAGGTCACGCCGTCCTTGCCGGCCAGGCGCCGGCCCCAGCCGGTCTCCAGCGCGGCCTGGGCGACCAGCGCCTTGGCCGGGACGCCCAGGGCCTGCGCGGCCTTCTGTGCGTGCGGCCAGATGGACTGGACGAAGGCCTCCGGACTGCTGCAGTCCAGCTGGCAGTCCTCGTCGATCGGCGGCGGCAGCGGCGTCGCCGTGGCCGGCAGCGCCTGCAGCGACATCCCGGCATGCGAGGCCGCCAGCGACAGGCCGCCGACGCCGGCCACGGGCATCGCGCCGGAGGACGCATTGGGCGCGCGCAGCGGCAGCACGCCGGACAGCGGGAAGGCGCTGGCGCGCGCAGAAGTGTCCAGCCGCATCGGCGCGCCCTGCGCGCCGCGGGCCGCCGGCAGCGTCGTGTCCAGCGCCTGGCCGGCCGCGCTGCCGCCGTTGTCGCGGCTCAGCTGCTTCTCGATCACCGCCTGCAGGCCCAGGCCGCGGCCCTTGGTCAGCTCCTTGGCCAGCTGCTGGTCGTACATGTCGCGGTAGGTGGTATCGCCGCCGGCCAGCGGATCGCCGCCGGTGGTACCGCGCATGGACTTGACCAGCATCGAGGCGAACTGGGTCTCCAGTTCCTTCGAGGCCTTCTTGATCTGCTCGGGCGAAGCGGGATGCGACTTCGTCAGGGGCAGTGCAGTGGTGCCGGGCAGCTGCAGGGTCATGGCGGTAGGTCGGGCGGGCCGGGAAAGCGGTGTCGTTCCTTCCTAGGCAAGAGCTGTGCCGGGGGGTGTCAAAAGGCTGGCGGGGGTGTGGAGCTGGGAATCGGGAATCGGGATTCGGGATTCGGGATTCGGGATTCGGGATTCGGGAGTCGGGAGTCGGGATTCGGGATTCGGGATTCGGGATTCGGGATTCGGGATTCGGGATTCGGGATTCGGGATTCGGGCAGCAGCGTCTCCGACCTCGGGGTCTGCCCCCTCCCTTGCGAAGCAGGGGAGCTCGAAGTCGCGGCTAGCGACTGAGGGGGAGGGGTTGGCTTTTGCTGTTGCCTTTGCTGTTGCATCAGCGATAAAGCGACCCCTCCCCAGCCCTCCCATTCGCTGCGCGAAAGGGAAGGGGGCAGAAGCGTCGCTTCAGGCGAACTCACCCTCAGGCGCGAACGAAAAGCGCCAACCCCACTCCTAACCCCTCACCCCTTAAATAATCTCCAGCTCCGCCCGCAGCGCTCCGGCGCGCTTCAGCGCTTCGAGGATCGCCACCAGGTCGCCGGGTGCGGCGCCGACGGCGTTGACCGCGCGGACGATGGATTCCAGCGAGGTGCCGCCCTGGAACATGAACATCTTGCCGCCCTCGGCGGTGGCGCTGATGGTGGACTGCGGGACCACCGCGGTCTGGCCGCCGCGCGAGAAGGGTTCGGGCTGGCTGACCAGCGTGTTTTCGCTGATCGACACGGTCAGCGAGCCATGCGAGACCGCCGCCGGCAGCACGGCGATGTTGCCGCCCATGACCACCGTGCCGGTGCGTGCGTTGACCACCACCTTGGCCGCGGCCGCGCCGGGGCTGACGTCCAGCGACTCGAGCTGGGCCATGAAGCCGATGCGGTTGCCGGGCGGGGCGGCGATCTGGATGGTGACCGGATCCACCGCCTGCGCGCGGCCGTTGCCGAAGGTGCGGTTGACCGCATCGACGATGCGCGAGGCGGTGGTGAAGTCGGCCTCGTGCAGGTTCAGCGTGACCAGGCCGTTGTCGGCGCCGCCACCGGGGGCGGGGCGTTCGACCGTGGCGCCGTTGGGAATCGAGCCGCCGTTGGGCGCGTTGACCGAGATCTTGGAGCCGTCCTTGCCCGAGGCGCCGAAGCCGCTGACCACCAGCGTGCCCTGGGCCATCGCATAGATCTGGCCGTCGGCACCGCGCAGTGGCGCCATCAGCAGCGCGCCGCCGCGCAGCGAGCCGGCGTTGCCGATCGAGGACACCGTCACATCGATGGTCTGGCCCGGCTTGGCGAACGGCGGCAGTTCGGCCTGGATGGCCACTGCGGCGACGTTCTTCAGCTGCGGATTGGTGCCCGGCGGCAGGGTCACGCCCAGCTGGTCGAGCATGGTCTTCAGGCTCTGCACGGTGAAAGGCGTCTGGCTGGTGCGATCGCCGCTGCCGTCCAAACCGACGACCAGGCCATATCCGACCAGCTGGTTGCCGCGCACCCCGGCCACCTGGGCCAGGTCCTTGATGCGTTCGGCCTGGGCGGGAGCGGCGATGAGCGCGGCCAGGGCCAGCGCTGCTGTGACAAGACGGGAGTTCGAAGCGCGCATGGCGGCGTTACTCAGTAGGGCGCGGCAGCGGAATTGAAGAAGCGGCTCAGCCAGCCCATGGCGTTGGAACGCGCCACGGCGCCACGGCCGCCGTACACGATGCGGGCATCGCCCACGCGGTCGGAGGTGATGCGGTTGTCCGGGCCGATGTCGGCCACGCGCACGATGCCCTGCACCTGCACCAGCTCGTCGCCCTGGTTCAGGCGGACCTGCTTCTCGCCGGCCACGCGCAGGTTGCCGTTGCCCAGGCGCTGGACCACGGTCACGGTGATGTCGCCATCCAGCGAGTTGCTCTGCTGGGTGTCGCCGGCGCCGTTGAAGCCGCGCTTGGCGTCCACCTCGGCCTGCAGGATGTTCTTGCCGTTGTAGGTCACGCTCTGGCCGAGCACGGTCGGCGCGCCCATGGCGATGCTGTCGTTCTTGCTGATGCCGGTCTTGGCGTTGGACTTGGCGCTGGTGCTCTCCACCAGCACGATGGTCAGCAGGTCGCCGACCTCGCGCGCCTTGTTGTCCTGGAACAGGCGAATGCCGCGGTTGCCGCTGCCGTCGGCGGCGGTGGCGAAGATCGAGCCCCCGCCATCGCCCGGCGCCGGCTGCGCATAGCCCGGCTGCGGCGAGGGCAGTTGCGTGTACTGGCCCGGCGAGCGGCCCAGCAGCGTGTTCTTGTCCAGCGCCTGCTGCGGTGCCAGCTGGTCGGAGAAGGGACGCACGTCGCCGACCACCGTGGCGCAGCCGGTGAGCGCGCCGAGGGCGCAGAGCAGGGCGGAAGACAGGAGCACACGCATGGCGGCAGTCACAGGTTCTGGTTGAGGAAGCCCAGCATCGAATCGACGGTGCTGATGGCCTTGGCATTGGTTTCGTAGGCGCGCTGGGTCTCGATCATCGACACCAGCTCTTCGACGCTGTTGACGTTGGAGCCTTCCAGCGAGCCCTGGATCAGCAGGCCGGCGCCGTTCTCGCCCGGCGTGCCGGTCTGGGCCGGGCCGGAGGCGCCGGTCTCGGTGTACAGGTTGCCGCCCTTGGACTGCAGGCCGGCCGGGTTGACGAAGTCGGTGACGGTCAGCTGGCCCACCTGCGTGGCCGCGGCCTGGCCGGCCAGCTGCACGCTGACGGTGCCGTCGCTGCCGATGGTGATGCTCTGCGCGCCTTCCGGGATCTGCAGGCCCGGCTGCACCGGATAGCCCTCGTTGGTCACCACCTCGTTCTCGGCGTTGACCTGGAAGGCGCCGTCGCGGGTATAGGCCGACGAGCCATCGGGCAGCAGCACCTCGAAGAAGCCGCGCCCGTTGATCGCCACGTCCAGCGCGTTGCCGGTCTGGCTCAGGTTGCCCTGGGTGAAGGACTTGGCCGTGGTGGCCACGCGCACGCCGGTGCCGGTGGACATGCCCGAGGGCAGCATCGTCTGCTCGGAGGTCGCACCGCCGGGCTGGCGCTGGGTCTGGTAGAGCAGGTCCTCGAAATTGGCACGGTCGCGCTTGAAGCCGGTCGTGTTGATGTTGGCGAGGTTGTTGGAGATGACCGCCATGCGCGTCTGCTGCGCGTCGAGGCCGGTCTTGGCGATCCAAAGCGCCTGGGTCATGGCGGTTCTCCGTTACGGGAAAGAATGAGGGTCAGCTCGAACGCAGCAGGGAATTGGCGCTCTGCGCGGTCTCGTCTCCGCTGTGCAAGACGCGTACCTGCATCTCGAACTGGCGCGCCAGCTCGATCATCGACACCAGCGAACCGGTGGCATCGACATTGCTGTTCTCCAGCACGCCGGTGGACAGCACCGCGCCGGCGGCCGGCGTCGGCGCCGGCGCACCCGGCGCCTGGCGCATCAACCCATCCTCGCCGCGGGCCAGGTCCAGGGTGCTGGTGCGCACCACCTGCAGGCGGCCGATCTGGGTCATCGACGAGGCGGGCGAGCCCTGCGGAATGACCGAGATCGTGCCGTCGGCGCCGATGTCCATGCCGTCGTTGGGCGGGATCACCATCGGCGCGCCGCCGGCATCGAGCAGCTGCAGGCCGGAGGAGGTGGTGAGCAGGCCGTTCTGGGTGATCTTCAGATCGCCGGCGCGGGTGTAGGCGGTGCCGCCGGCCTTGTCCTGCACGGCGAACCAGTGGCCTGGCTGCAGCGCCACGTCCATGCCGTTGCCGGTGGTACTGAGCGAACCGCTGGCATCGGAGACGCCGACCAGGCGCTGGGCGGTGGCCACGCGCGAGGCCAGCCCGTTGCCGGTTACCGGCATCG
Organism: Pseudoxanthomonas winnipegensis; assembly: GCF_030322905.1. Lineage (NCBI taxonomy): Bacteria > Pseudomonadati > Pseudomonadota > Gammaproteobacteria > Lysobacterales > Lysobacteraceae > Pseudoxanthomonas > Pseudoxanthomonas winnipegensis. The sequence continues at coordinate 867,626 of NZ_CP095475.1, forward strand.
CCTGGGTCGCATCGAGCGTGGCCTGGAAGCCGACGGTCTGCGCATTGGCCAGGTTGTGGGACACGGTCGCCTGCGACTTGAGCGTCGCGCTGGCGCCGGTCATGGCGATGTAGAGGGCTCTGTCCATGCCCGGAGCATGCAAGTGGTGTGCCGGGGGGCGAGGAGTAAGTGGAGAGCAGTGGGGAGCGAGCGAGAATCGCAATCCGTAAGAGGCGGGAGCTGCGAGGAATTCGAGCCGCAAGAAGCGCACGGCAAGGAGTCGTTCCGACGCGGCTTGCAGCCGCCAAAGCGAAAGCGCCGGCACAGGCCGGCGCTTCGCTTTGGCTTTTGGCCCCCTCCCTTGCGAAGCAGGGGAGGGCTGGGGAGGGGTTGGCTGTTGCTGTTGCTCTTGCTCTTGCTTGTTCCGCCCAACGCGAAAGCAAAGGCACCCCTCCCCAGCCCTCCCCTTCGCTCCGCGAAAGGGAGGGGGCAAAGGCGATTACCGCAGGTTGATGATCGTCTGCGTGATCTGGTCCTGGGTCTGGATCATCTGCGCGTTGGCCTGGAAGTTGCGCTGGGCGCTGATCATGTTGACCAGCTCGGCGGTCTGGTCGACGTTGGAGGCCTCCAGCGCGCCGCCCTGGACCAGGCCGAAGTCCGAGGTGCCGGCCGCGCCGCGCACCGCCTGGCCCGAGGCGAAGGTCTCGGCGAAGGCGTTGTCGCCCTTCTGCTGCAGGCCCTGCGGACTGGCGAAGCTGCTCAGGGCGACCTGGCCGATCGCCTTGGTCACGCCGTTGGAGTAGCTGGCCTGGACCACGCCCTCGGACGAGACGGAGATGCCCGACAGGCTTCCGGTGCCGTAGCCGTCCTGGTTCAGCGCCGACACGGCGAACTTCTGCCCGTACTGCGCCGACTTGCTCAGGTCCAGGCTCAGCGCCATCGCGCCGGCGCCGCCGGGCGGGGTGTAGGCGGGCAGGGCGAGCTGGCCGTTGGCCGGGCTGACCAGCGCACCGCTGGAATCGTAGGTCAGCGTCTGCGCGCCGCCCACGCTGACCCCGTCGATCTGGGTCTGCACCGTCCATTCGTTGGGGTTTGCGGTCTTGCTGAAGTACAGCGACTGGGTGTGCGCCGCGCCCAGCGAGTCGTACACCGTCAGCGAGGTGGTCTGGCTGTAGGTGGTCGGGTCGGCGGCGTTGAACGGGCTGTTGGTCGGCGCGGTGGCGTTGCCGGGCAGGGTCACGCTGGCCTGGACCTTGGTGGTGACCTTGGGCGGCGCATCGCCGGTGGCCAGCTGCAGGTCGCTGAGCTTGCCGGTGTTGAAGGTGGTGCCGTCGTCGTTGGGCGCGAACACCTGCAGGCGCTGGCCGGACGGGTTGACCACGTAACCGCTGGCGTCGGTGCTGAAGTTGCCGGCGCGCGAGTAGACCGTGGTGCCGTTGTCGGACAGGGTGAAGAAGCCCTGGCCGGAGACCGCCATGTCCAGCGAGTTGCCGGTGAAGTCGATGTTGCCCTGGGTGAACTGCTGGGCCACCCGCTGCAGGCGCGCGCCGGCGCCGGTGGCGTTGCTGGACACGCCATAGACCGAGGCGGCGAACACGTCGCCGAACTCGGCGCGGCTGCTCTTGAAGCCGGTGGTGTTGCTGTTGGCGATGTTGTTGGAAACGACGTTCAGGTCGGACGAGGCGGCGTTCATGCCGCTTAAGGAAATGCGGAAGCTCATGGAAGGTTCTCCGTGGAGGCGTGACGGTGAGAGGGATCAGCTGACGCGGCGGATCGAGGACAGCGGGAAGCCGCCCACGCCCGCCAGGTTCAGGGTCAGTCCGGTGGACTCGATCGAGACGCTGTCCACATGCGCCATCACCCCGATGTCCAGGGCGGTGGCGGATTTCATGTCGGCGGCGGCCACCGAGCCGGTCACCGCCTTGAGGGTGTAGGTGCCGGTGCCGGCGGCGGTGCCGCTGTCGTTCAGGCCGTCCCAGTGGAACGCGGTGGCGCCCGACGCCGCCGCCTCCACCTGCAGGGTGCGCACCACGTTGCCGTTCGCATCGGTGACCTGCAGGGTGACCGGGCCGGCGGTGGCGGCGGTGATCTCGCCGTCCAGCGTGGTGCCGGCGGTGTGGGCGACCGAGGAGGCGGTGACCATCGCGTCGTGGCCGACCAGCGAGGCCGCGCGCAGGGTCTGGTCGGACTCCATGACGCTGGCCATCGAGCCCATCGCCGTCTGCATGCCCTCGATGCCCTGCACCGTGGAGAACTGCGCCAGCTGGCCCAGGAACTGCTGGCTGTCCAGCGGCTTGAGCGGGTCCTGGTTCTTCAGCTGCTCGGTCATCAGCTTGAGGAAGTCGGCCTGGCCGAGCGCGCCGGTCGAGGCGTTCTTGTCGCTGGTGGACTTGGCGGTGCTGCTCAGGCCCAGGGCGGTGAGCTTGTCGGTGCTGGCGGTGGTGGTGACCATGGTGTGGGTGTTGTCCTGGGAAGAGCCGTTTTAGCGGCCCATGTTCAAGGTGGCGGTGGCCGTGTCCTTGGCGCTGTTGAAGACCTCCACGTTGGCCTGGTAGCTGCGCGTGGCCGAGATCAGGTCGACCATCTGCGCCACCGGATCGATGTCCGGCGCGTAGACGTAGCCATTGCCGTCGGCCAGCGGGTTGCCCGGCTCGTAGCGCTTGATCGGCGCGGCGTTGGAATCCTGCACGGCGGCCGTGCGCACGCCGACCAGCGCCGGGTTGTTGCCGACCTGTTCGGTGGTGAACACCGGCTGCTTGGCGCGGAACACGCTGCTCGGGTCGCCGGAGACCGAGTCGGCGTTGGCCAGGTTGGAGGCCACGGTGCTCAGCCGCACCGACTGGGCGTTCATCGCCGAACCGGCGACGTCGAAGATGGGCAGGTTGCTCATGGCGGGACCTCGCTTACTGGCCGGTGATGGCGGTCAGCATCGACCGCACCTTGGATTCGATGAACGACAGCGAGGCCCGGTACTCCAGCGTGGCCTGGGCGTAGGCGGCGTTCTCGCGATCGCCGTCCACGGTGTTGCCGTCCAGGCTGGGCTGGCTGGACGGGCGGTAGAAGTGCGCCGCCGCGCCGGCCTGGCCGATGGCGTTGCCGCCCTCCAGCGCATTGGCGCCGGCCGGGGCCTGCAGGGCCGCGCCCAGTGCCGCGTTGAAGTCCAGGTCCTGCGCCTGGTAGCCGGGGGTGTCGGCGTTGGCGATGTTCGAGGCCAGCAGCTGCAGCCGCTGCTCGCGGATGGCCAGCGCAGTGCCGTGGATACCAAGGAAGTCGGACATGGGACGCTCCGGGGACGGATGTACGTCCAGGGCAAGGCAAGCGGCGTGCCACGCCCGGCGCGCAGGCACGCGTGTCGGGATGCCGACGGCTTTGGTGCGTGGGGTCTCACGCGCCTACGCGCGCGAGCACTAACTGGGGTTTGGTGCGGCGGCGTGTTTGGTACGGGCGCACAGCGGCGAGCGCGTGCCAGGCGACGCGCTCGCCACCGCCTTGCCAAAAATCCGGCACCTGCGACGCACTGCGCAGTTCGCGCCTCTCATCCCCTCGCGCGCGTGTCGCGATGCGGCGCTTAGTCTCGGTCCCCCGCGATGCTGCTTGGCCCCCTCCCTTGCGAAGCAGGGGAGGGCTGGGGAGGGGTTGGCCTTTGATTTTGCTGTTGCGGTTGCCGTTGCTCCTTCTCGCCCATCGCGAAAAAGCACAAGCAAAGGCACCCCTCCCATCCCTCCCCTTCGCTTCGCGAAAGGGAGGGGGCGATCCCAGATGACTGAAAGCGCATGGCCACGCCCCCACCGGCACAGGACTTGCACCCACCCCGCCATGAACCGATGCCTCGCTTCCGTCGTCCTGTCCCTGGCCGCGCTGGCGCCCGGCAATGGCCGTGCCGCCGAGCTGCAGTCGCTCGACGCCGTGCGCGCCGCGGCGCTGCAGGCGGTCGGCGGCCCGCAGGCGCAGGGCGAGGCGCGTCTGGACAACGCCCTGCGGCTGGTGGCCTGCACCCAGCCCCTGCAGGCCGTGGCCCAGGGCACGCGCATGGCCCAGGTGCGCTGCGACGATGCTCCGGGCTGGAAGATCTTCGTCCCGGTGACCGTGCGCCGCGAGGCCGACGTGGTCGTGGCCGGCGGCCCGGTGCGCCCGGGCGAACCGGTGGCCAACGCCAACCTGGTCGTCCAGCGCCGCGACCTGGGCACCACCGAAGGCGCGACCTTCGCCAGCCCCGAGCAGCTGACCGGCGCCATCGCCGCCCGCGCCCTGTCGGCCGGCGACATCGTCACCGCCGGCGACCTGCAGCAGGGCCAGCCGCTGCACCGCGGCGACCCGGTCGTGCTGGTCTCGCGCGTGGCCGGGGCGGAGATCCGCATGCCCGGCGTGGCCCTGGGCAACGCCCAGGCCGGCCAGCGCGTGGCCGTGCAGAACAGCGCCTCCAACAAGGTGGTACGCGGCCGCGTATCGCTGGTCCCCGGCGAAGTGGACGTCGTCCAATGAAGCTGAACAGGCACGTGACAAAATCTGTCACCCAGGTCTCAAGTTCCTGCCTGGGACGCCGTTACCGGGTTCGACTGAAGCACTTCAGGAGTGCCCCATGAGCTACAAGATCGACGGACTGCCGCCGGCCGCACACGCCGCCACCGTCGCCGCCTCGCTGGCGGCCACGCGGGTCGGTGGCGCGCGCAACGAACCCATTTCCGCCACGGCCGAGACCGACCGCCTCAGCCTGACCGGCGACGCAGAAGGACTCAAGGCCATGGGACGTGAACTGGGATCGGCGCCGGCCGGCATCGACATGGGCCGCGTCGCCGCGCTCAAGGACGCCATCGCCCACGGCCGCTACACGATCGACCCGCAGGCCATCGCCTCGCGCATGCTCGACCTGGACCGCGAGCTAGGAGGCTGACATGACGACCGCCACGCTCGACCACGGCCCGCTGGGCGCGCTGGAGCAGGCGCTGCAGGAAGAACGCCGCGCGCTGCTGGAGAACGATGTGATGGCCCTGCTGGCCTCCACCGAGGCCAAGGTGCGCGCGCTGCGCCAGGCCGAGGCCAACCCGCCGCCGGCCGCCGCCGCCGAACGCCTGGACGATCTGCGTCGGCTCAACCAGGCCAACGGCGTGCTGCTGGCGCGCCGCCGCCGCGAAGTGGACTGGGCGCTGCGCCACCTCGGCCGCGTCGAATCCACCGGCACCTACAACGCCGCCGGCCTGGCCGGCACGCGCGCCCACGGGCGCAGCCTCGCCGTCGTCTGAGCGGCCTGCGGCCGTGCCTGCCCACGGGCGGGCCCGAGCGCGCTCGGCAGGCGCCGCCACGCCCTGTACGCTGTGCGCCGTGTGCCTCGCCACGCGCCGCCTGGCTTCGCTGGTCACCGACTGACTGAACCGGTGCAAGCGGCTTCCCAAGCGCGCGGGCGGGCCCGAACCCGCCCGCCGTTGAGGAGTCGCCCGTGATGAAAGCCGTGCTGTCCGTCGCCCTGTGTGCCCTGGCCCTGGCAGGCTGCACCGACCAGGAGGCCCAGCGCCGCGAACAGGCCGCCCAGCAGGCCGCCGCGCAGGCCAAGGCCGCCGACGCGCTGGCCGCGCAGTTCGACCAGGCCTATACCGCGCAGAACTGGGACCTGGCCCGCGCCCACGGCAGCGCGCTGCTGCAGCAGTATCCCGACAGCCCGGCCGCGCAGAAGATCCAGGCGAAGTACGAGGAGGCCAAGTCCAAGGCCGACGCCGCGCGCGAACAGCGCCGACTGGCCAACCTGTGGAACTACAACCAGGTGATGATCGGCAAGGGCGCCCAGGTCTCGGCCTCGATCATGAGCGCCGAGCCGCTGGACACCGACGGCAGCGGCCGCAAGCAGGACGTGCAGCTGGTGTTCCGCGACCATCCCGAGTGGAAGCGCAGCGCCTATTTGGTGCTCAAGGCCGGCGACTTCCCGTGCCTGAAGGGCTGCAAGGTCAAGGTCAGCGTCGACGACGGCAAGCCCAAGGCGATGGACGCCTGGCGCCCGGACACCGACGAGGCCATCGCCATGTTCATCGAGGACTACAAGGGCCTGTGGAAGCTGGCCGCGCAGGCCAAGACCCTGAAGATCGAGTTCCCGGTCAAGGCCGGCGGCACGCGCACGGCCGAGTTCGAGACCGGCGGCCTGGATACGGCGCAGATGCCGGGGTGGGGCGGGAAGTAGGCGATTGGTCGTTGGCGGGGATCTGCTGGCTCGCGTCAGAAGCAAGCCATCCGGCCAGCCGTCATTCCCGCGAAGGCGGGAAGTGCTTCTTGGCAGACGCATGTCTGACCATCCAGTGCCTTTGCCCTCCGGTGCGAGCCCTTGCAAAAGTCCCTGGATTCCCGCGTTCGCGGGAATGACGCGAGTGGGGGCTTCGCTGGCGTCGGGGTTGAAGGCGGTGAGTGCGAAGGGCGCTGATGCGCCTGCGGCATCTGCTCATGGTCGATGCTTATCACCGCGCCGCGCTCGGCGTGATGCACTGGCCGGCCTCGATCTGCCCGGGAGCCGCCCTTGATCCGCGTGCCTGGCGATGACCTCGCCACCTCGCTCCGTCCCCGCCACGCCGCGTCCCCGTTCAGGCGCATCGCGGCCCGATGTCGCGGGCCCACGGCCTGCCCGCGACCCGCGCTTTCGACGATTGGGCTATACAGCCCGGCCGGCGCGGGCGACTAAAGTCCTGCACACGTCATCTGGCTGACAAAGCCGTCACACCCGCATGCCACGCGGCCAACCGCCGCGCCTGGGCATGCACAAGCACATTGGGAGAGAACATGAAGCGGACACTGCTCACCGCAGGTCTTCTGTGCGCCGCGGGCGCTGCGAGCGCGGCGGACTGGCCGACCAGCTACAAATTCGACAACGGCGGGCAGCTGGGCATCACCGGCAACTTCGCCTACGACCAGAACCACTTCAGCGGCGACGACGCGCGCTTCGAGAACGCCGACGACATGCGGCGCAAGGAGTTCGGCGCGTTCTACAAGCTCGATGGCGTGTTCGAGATCGGCGCCCAGTACGACTACCAGTCGCACCTGTGGCTGGACGTGGCCGCGCGCTTCCAGACCAAGGCCTGGTTCGGCAAGGACTACGGCGCCATCCGCGTGGGCTACTTCAAGACCCCGATCGGCCTGGATTCGGTCGGCGCCTCGCGCACCATCTCCTTCCTGGAAGCGCCGCTGGCCACCCAGGCCATCTACGAAGGCCGGCGCACCGGCGTGGAGTGGTCGCTGACCCGCAAGACCTGGAACGTGCAGCTGCAGGCGCTGTCCGGCGCGACGATGGAAGGCACCAACTCCGGCACGACCATGGCCGGGCACTTCGCCTGGACGCCGCACAAGGCCGAGGGCGATGTCATCCACCTGGGCGTGGGCTATTCGGTCGAGAACCCGGACGCCACCTCCACCCGCGTGCGCACCAAGATCGAGGCCGGCCTGACCGACACGCGCCTGATCGACAGCGGCGCCCTGCCGGGCACCACCCATATCGAACGCGGCGGCCTGGAGTTCATCCGCATCGCCGGCCCGTTCACCGTGCTGGCCGAGCACCTGGAGGAACAGGTCGCGCGCGATGGCTACAGCGACTTCCACGCCCAGGGCAACACCGTCTACGGCAGCTGGATCGTCACCGGCGAGTCGCGCCCGTACAACGGCACGCTCGGCAACGTCGTGCCCAAGAATCCCGCCGGCGCCGTGGAACTGCTGCTGCGCTACAGCGACCTGGACCTCAACGACGCCGGCATCCGCGGCGGCTACCAGCACGACTGGACCGTGGGCGCCAACTACTACTACTCCAAGCACTTCAAGGTGCAGGCCAACTACATCAAGGCCTACAGCCGCCGCGCCGGCGTGGAAGTCGACCCCAACGCCTTCGAAGTGCGCGCGCAGGTGATGTTCTAAGCACGCCGCGCCGCGTCCTTCGACGTGGAAGAGAGCGGGCCTTCGGGCCCGCTTTTTTTTTCCTCACCGGAGTGCGGAGACGCGAATCAGCTGATGGCACGCGAGCGGGTCGGTGAGCCGACTTCGCCGCCTAGCCTCGACGAATGGATCAGCACTTCTTTCGGCTCGAAGGCATTGGACAAGCGCTCTGCCCCCTCCCTTTCGCCGCAGGCGAAGGGGAGGGCCGGGGTGGGGTGCTTTTGCTTTTGCTTCTGTGGCTTGCCCGGTAAAGCCCCGACCCCTCCCCATCCCTCCCCTGCGCTGCGCGCAAGGGAGGGGGCCTCAAGTCGATACCTTCCCGTCACTGATCGCGGCGCGCGCAAGGAAAGGGCCTCGATCGCCCCCAAACCGAAGCCTTGTGACTTGACGCGTGCCGCAGCGGTCCGGCGGGCGGGGGCCGCGCCTAGCGAGGCAGGACGCCGAGCGCCCGAATCAGGGCAGGATGCCCTGATTGAGGGATGAGCGGCCCCCGCCCGCCGGACCGCTGCCCTTCCGAAGTCGAAGTGCCGACGCCACCTGGTCCACCGAAAGCGAGAAGCGCGGTTAGTTCGCCCCGTCGCTGCCGCTCAAGAAGCCAACCGTGACGACAGGTTGCGCAGCTTGATCGAGGTCGAGCGCGCCGCGTAGCCCCACAGCCGCGGCGTGGTGGCCAGGTCCAGCACCGCCGCGGCGCGCCCCCCGTAGAGATCGGCCTTGATCTGTTCGAACTGCTGCAGCCCCTGCGCCCCCTGCTTGCAGCGCGCCAGCGCCCGCCGCAGCTCGGGCGACAGACGATCGCGATAGGCATGCAGCAGATGGTCCACGTTGCGCAGCACCGGCTGCAGATTCAGCACCGTGCGCGAGTGCGGCGAGCGCGTCCTGGACACCTCGCTGTACGGCAGGGTGTACACGTAGTACGCCTCCGGCACGATGACCACGCTGGCGCCCTCCAGCAGACAGCGGATGTGCAGATCGAAGTCCTCCCCGATCTTGCAGGCCGGGTCGTAGCGCAGCGCATGCGCCTGCAGGAAGTCGCGGCGCACGATCGGCTTGATCACCGGGAAATAGGCGGCGATCCGCCCCGACAGGATCTCGCGCACCTTGGGCACGTTGTCGGAGTTGCGCAGGAACGTCGCCGCATCCAGCCGCATCGGCGCGTCTCCCGGATTGAACGCCATCACCCCGACGTTGCGATCCAGATGCACATCGCGCAGCCACTGGTTGTCGCCGACCACGTCCAGCGCCTGCGCATCGGCCAGCGCGACCAGCCGCTCCAGCCGCTCCGGCAGCAGCGCATCGTCGGCATCCAGGAACGCGAGATAGCGCCCGCGCGCCTGATCGATGCCCGTGTTGCGCGCCACCGCCACGCCCCCGTTGCGCGCCTGCGTGAAGACCCGGATGCGCGCGTCCTGCGCGGCCAACGCCTGAGCCGTGGCCAGCGTGTCGTCGCCCGAGGCGTCATCGACGATGAGAATCTCGAAATCCTGCAGCGTCTGCTGCTGTACCGAGGCCACCGCACGGCCGATGAACTCGGCCGCGCGGTAGGCGGGAATGACGATCGAAACCAGAGGGGCCATGGGGGCGGGCTGCCTATGCGTGGGGGAGGGGTTTGCGAACCAGATGCGCGCGCAGGACCGAACTGCCCAACGCCGCGGCGGCCATCACGCACAGGCCCATCGCGCTCAGCGCCAGGAAGATCTCCAGCCGACCCAGGCCCATGACCCAGTGCCGCCCGAGCCCGTACAGCACGGCCAGCGTCACCAGCGCACAGGCGGCGATCGGCAGCAGATCCTGGCGCATCCAGGCGCCATAGAGGCCCGGCACCAGCCGCCGCTGCACCACCGGCGGGTAGGCCACAAAGGTCACCACCTGCACGGCACAGGTGGACAGCGCCGTGCCCATCGCCCCGTAGCGGTAGGCCGACCAGGCGATCAGCGGCGCCCCCAGCACGGCCTGTACCGTGCTCACCCGCAGGTTCAGGCGCAGGTCGCCGAAGGCGTACTGCAGGTAGTACTGGTAGGAGGTGAAGGTCAGGAACGCGATGCCGACCATGTACCAGAACAGGATCGGCGCGGCCCACTGCGCCGCGGCCAGGTTGCCGGTCCAGGCGTACATGAGCTCCTGGCCGAACACCGCCACCATGCCGGTCAGGGGAATCATCACCACCGCGGTGAGCTGGGTGGCGCTGCGGTACAGGCGCACCAGCGGCCCGATCTCCCCGCGCGAGTGCAGATAGGTCAGGCGCGGGATCAGCGCACTGCTGATCGGCGAGGCCGCCAGGATCACCGCCCCGCACAGCGCGGTGACCAGCGAGAAATAGCCGTAGTCGGTCAGCGGCAGCAGTCCGGACAGCAGCAGCCGGTCCAGCTGCGACAGCAGCATCCACAGCACCGAGGTATAGGCCACGCTCAGGCCGAAGGGCAGGGCGGCCACCAGCGGCGCCCGGGCGAAGCGCAGGCCGATGCGCATGGCCGTGGCCGGGAACACCTGGTAGCTGCGCCAGGCCAGCACCACCGGCTCGACCACGGCCACCACCAGCTGGAACAGGAAGAACGCCAGCGGCGTGGGGCTGACGAACTTCAGCACCGCCAGCGACCCCAGCGCCTTGACCAGCGCCAGCACGATGTTGATGGCATTGAGCGAGACCTGCGCCTCCATGCCGTTGAGCGCGGTGCGGTAGATCGAGGCGAAGAAGCGCAGGCCGATCATCCAGCCCATCAGCGCCACGCACAGACTGACCTGGCCGGGGTCCAGCGTCTGCACCTTGAACCAGTGCGCGCCGATCAGCGGACTGGCCGCACTCATACCCAGCCCGGTCACCAGCGCGATGCCGGCGAAGATCAGCTCGACGCTGCGCAGGATCCGGCGGAAGTCCGTGAAGCCCTCCGCCGTGGCGCGCGCACGCGCCACCTCGCGGTTGAGCATCGGCGACAGCCCCACGTCCAGCAGCCCCAGCCACAGCTGCAGCACCACGAAGAACCCGACCAGGCCATAGGCCTCGGCGCCCAGGTATTTCAGATAGAACGGCACGAACACGATGCCGACCAGCGTCGAGACACCCTGCCCCAGATAGTTGGCCAGCGCATTCATGCGCACGGAGGGGGAGCGGGTCATGGAATCCAGGTGTGGCCGAAAGCTGCGACAGAACATAACGCGCGGACCGGTCTTTTTAGGACGCCGTCGCACGAATCTGTAACGTCCGGACAAAAAGCGGCTCTCGGCCGAGGCAGCGTGAGGTCCGTGCACGCGCCCAGCCCCCTCCCTTTCGCCACAGGCGAAGGGGAGGGCCGGGGTGGGGTGCTTTTGCTCTTCGCTTCGGTGGCTTGCCCGCGAAAGCCCCGACCCCTCCCCATCCCTCCCTTGCGCTACGCGCAAGGGAGGGGGCCTCAAGTCGAAGCCCTCCCGTCACCGATCGCGCTCTGCGCATGGGCGAGGGTCTCGAATGACGGCGCAAACTGAAGTCCTGTGACCTGACGCGTGCGGCAGCGGGCCGGCGGGCGGGGGCCGCGACTCGCGAGGCAGGACGCCGAGCGCCCGAATCAGGGCAGGATGCCCTGATTGAGGGAAAAGCGGCCCCCGCCCGCCGGACCGCTGCCCATCCGAAGCCAGAGCGCTCTCAACCGCCCGATCCCAAGAGAAGAACCAAAACAAAGGGCGGCCCAAAGGCCGCCCCTTCACACCCAAACCGCGACCAGCCCGGCCCCTACAGCGCGTAGCCGAACTGCTGCTTGAACTGGTCGTTGAACTCGTCGAAGTCGAAACGCTGGTTCTGCGTGCCCGGATGCTCGACCTTGAGCGCGCCCATCAGGTTGCCCATGCGGCCGATGGTCAGCCAGTCGCAGCCACGCTCGATGCCGAAGATCAGCCCCGCGCGGAACGCATCGCCGCAGCCGGTCGGGTCCACCACCCGGCGCTCGTGCGCCGGCGGAATGTCGTAGGTCTTGCCCGGCGTATGCACCAGCGCCCCCTTGGGGCCCTGCGTGGTGATGTAGGCCTCCACCCGCGAGACGATGTCCTGTTCGTTCCAGCCGGTGCGCTCCTGCAGCAGATTGGACTCGTAATCGTTGACGACCACGTAGTTGGCCTGCTCGATGAAGGTGCGCAGCTCCTCGCCGTTGAACAGCGGCATCGCCTGGCCCGGATCGAAGATGAAGCGGATCCCGCCTTCGGCGAACTCCTGCGAGTTCTGCAGCATGCCCTCGCGCCCGTCGGGCCCGACCAGCCCGATGGTCACCCCGGGCACGTCCTTCACGTGGTTCTCGTAGGACCGCATCATCGCCCCCGGATGGAAGGCGGTGATCTGGTTGTTGTCGTGATCGGTGGTGATGAACGCCTGGGGCGTGAACAGCTCATCGATCACCTTCACGCAGGACAGATCGATGCCCAGCGACTCGAAATGCTCTCGGTACGGCCCGAAGTCCTGGCCCACCGTGCCCATCGGCAGCGGCTTGCCGCCCAGCAGATGCAGGTTGTAGGCGATGTTGCCGGCGCAGCCGCCGAACTCGCGGCGCATGCGCGGGACCAGGAAGGACACATTCAGGATGTGCACCTTGTCCGGCAGGATGTGGTTCTTGAACTGGTCCGGAAACACCATGATGGTGTCGTAGGCGAGGGAACCACAGATCAGTGCGGACATTGGCTCGTGTCTGGCTGGCGTTGGCGCGGCCGGCCGGCGCGGGTCGCACGCGGCAGGCTCGGGATAAGAGGAACCGACCCGACCGGGGCGGCAAACGGCGACAAGGGTATCGTCTGGGGCCGGGCAGGGCCAGACGCGCGTGCAGCGGCCGACCCGCCGAAGGTGGCCGAGGGCCTTGTTCAGCCAGCGATTTTCCTTGTATGGCGCAGGGCGGATTGCTAGGCTAGCCGACCCCTTTTTTGCCCATTTTTTCGCCAGCGGCGCAGGGCATTCGCACTTCTTTCGAAGGATCTGGTCCCCCGATGTTCAAAAAGCTGCGCGGCATGTTCTCCAACGACCTGTCCATCGACCTGGGCACGGCCAACACCCTGATCTACGTGCGCGGCCAGGGCATCGTGCTCAACGAACCCTCGGTGGTCGCCGTGCGCCAGGACCGCGCCATCGGCGGCACCCGCTCGGTCGCCGCGGTCGGCTCGGAGGCCAAGCAGATGCTGGGCCGTACCCCCGGCCACATCACCACCATCCGCCCGATGAAGGACGGCGTCATCGCCGACTTCACCTACACCGAGGCGATGCTCAAGTACTTCATCAAGAAGGTGCACAAGTCGCGCGTGCTGCGCCCCTCGCCGCGCGTGCTGGTGTGCGTGCCGGCCGGCAGCACCCAGGTCGAGCGCCGCGCGATCAAGGAATCGGCCGAGGAGGCCGGCGCCCGCGACGTCTACCTGATCGAGGAACCGATGGCCGCGGCGATCGGCGCCGGCCTGCCGGTGACCGAGGCGCGCGGCTCGATGGTCATCGACATCGGCGGCGGCACCACCGAGGTGGCGGTGATCTCGCTCAACGGCATCGTCTACTCGCAGTCGGTGCGCATCGGCGGCGACAAGTTCGACGAGTCGATCACCAATTACGTGCGCCGCAACCACGGCATGCTGATCGGCGAGGCCACCGCCGAGCGAATCAAGGTCGAGCTGGGCTGCGCCTACCCGCCGCCGGTGGTGGAGGAGATGGAGATCTCCGGCCGCAACCTGGCCGAGGGCGTGCCCAAGATGATCCGGATCAACTCCAACGAGGTCCTCGAGGCCCTGCACGAGCCGCTGTCGGGCATCGTCAGCGCGGTCAAGCTGGCCCTGGAGCAGACCCCGCCTGAGCTGTGCGCCGACGTGGCCGAGCGCGGCATCGTGCTGACCGGCGGCGGCGCCCTGCTGCGTGACCTGGACAAGCTGATCTCCGAGGAAACCGGCCTGCACGTGCAGGTCGCCGACGATCCGCTGACCTGCGTGGCCCGCGGCGGCGGCCGCGCGCTGGAGCTGGTGGACATGCACGGCAACGAGTTCTTCGCGCCGGAATGAGCGTGAAGCCGGGACCGGGGACCGGGGACCCGGGACCCGGGTCAAGCAGGGCATCTTTCCAGGACGGTTCGGCTTGTGGCGGAGTGCCGTTCTGCGGTCCCGCGCGTGTCTCCGTCTTGCCGTTCCCCCGGTCCCCGGTCCCCGGTCCCGGGTCCCGCCCGGTTCTTTTCCTTCCTCGCGCCTAGTTATTCGTGCCTTCCTACGCCGGCCCTCCCGTAGCCCCCCGTCCGGGCGAGATCGCCAGCTCCCTGCGGCTGCTGGCGTACCTGGCGCTGGGCGTGGCGCTGGTGATCCTGGACCACCGCGGCGGCTGGCTGGCCCAGGCCAGGCAGCAGCTGGGCCTGGCCGCGCAACCGCTGTGGTGGGTCGCCGGGCTGCCCGGCAAGCTGGGCGCGCGCCTGCAGGATGACGCGGCCACGCTGGGCCAGCTGACCGAGGAAAACCGCCGCCTGCGCGACGAACTGCTGATCTCCAACGCGCGCCTGACCCGGCTGAGCGCGGCGGTGGCCGACAACGCCCAGCTGCGCGCCCTGCTGGGCGCGGCCGGCAACCGTGGCCTGGACGTGCAGCTGGCCGCGGTGCTCAACATCGACCTGGACCCGACCCGGCAGCGCCTGGTGATCGACGCCGGCAGCCGCGACGGCGTGCACGTGGGCCAGCCGGTGATCGACGCCGGCGGCCTGCTCGGCCAGATCGTGCAGGTGATGCCGACCTATTCCACCGTGCTGCTGCTGACCGACCCGGATCACGCCGTGCCGGTGATGGTCCAGCGCAGCGGCGTGCGCCTGCTGGCCTCCGGCAACGGCCGCAGCGACCAGCTGCAGCTGGTCAACGTGCCGCTCAACGCCGACATCAAGGACGGCGATGTGGTGGTGACCTCCGGCCTGGGCGGGCGCTTCCCGCCCGGCTTCCCGGTCGGCACCGTGGCCGACCTGCACGCCGACGACAGCCGCACCTTCCTGGTCGGTGAGCTGCGCCCGGCCGCGCATCTGGACCGCGGGCGCAATGTGCTGCTGCTCAAGGCCGCCGCGGCGGTGCCGGCGGTTCCCAATGTCGGGATGCCAGGCGAGGGACCGGAGGCCGGGGGCCAGGAGCCGGCGAAAGGCAACGGCAAGACCAGCGGCAGGAACGACGGCGGCGGTGTGGCAGGCGCGACCACTTCGCAGCCCTCTGCATTCGCCGCTTCCGCGCCTCGCCCGGCACCTGGCGCCCAGCCCGCAACCCCAACTCCCGGCGCCTCCGCTTCTGCCCCGGCTGCAGGCGCACGCTCCCCGAGCCCGGCGCCTGACGCCTCTGCTGCTTCCCCGGCCCCCGCCTCTGCGCAGGAGCCCCGCCCATGAGCCGCCAGCGCAAGGGCTGGGTGCTGCCGGTGAGCGTGCTGGTGGCGCTGCTGCTGGCCCTGCTGCCGCTGCCCCCGCTGCTGCAGCCGCTGCGGCCGTACTGGCTGGCGCTGGTGCTGGCCTACTGGGTGATCGAGGAACCGGAGCGGGTCGGGCTGGGCTTCGTGTTCGTGGTCGGGCTGATCGCCGACATCAGCTTCGGCGGCTTGCTCGGCGAACAGGCGCTGCGGCTGGTGGTGATGGCCTTCATCCTGCAGCGCTTCCGCGCACGGCTGCGCTTCTTCCCGCTCTCCCAGCAGGCGCTGGCGCTGGGCGGCCTGCTGCTCAACGACCGCATCGTCGCCAGCGCGATCCATCTGGCCATCGGCGAGCCGCTGCTGCCCTGGGCCTACTGGTGGGCGCCGCTGATCGGCATGGCGCTGTGGCCGCCGGTGTTCGTGCTGCTCGACGCGCTGCGCCTGGGCCGGCGTTCCTGAGCTGGCAGCCCTGACCATGTCGCGTCGCCGCCCGCTCAAGAACGCCCATGCCGAGGCCGACCAGTTCCGCCGGCGCGCGGCGCTGGGCTTCCTGGGCGTGTTCATCTGCCTGGCCGGGCTGGGCGCGTGGTACTTCAAACTGCAGGTGCTCGATCACGCCGAGTACGCCACGCGCTCGGAGGCCAACCGCATCAAGCTGCGCCCGGTCGTGCCGGCGCGCGGCAGCATCTACGACCGCAACGGCGTGCTGCTGGCCGAGAACATCCCGGCCTTCCGCCTGGACGTGGTGCCCGATCAGGCCGGCGATCCGGACGAGTGGCTGGATGCGCTGGGCAAGGTGGTGGCGCTGGATCCGGAGGAGGTCAAGCACTTCCTGGCCGTGCGCAAGGTCAGCCGCGGGTTTCGCGGCATCACCATCAAGCCCAAGCTGAGCGAGGAGGAGATCGCCGCGCTGGCGGTGGACCGCTGGCGCTTCCCTGGCGTGGAAGTGGTGCCCTACCTGACCCGCCACTACCCCTACGGCCCGCTGCTGGCGCACGTCATCGGCTACGTCGGGCGCGTGGACGAGGCCGACCTGGCGCAGCTCGGTGAAGGCAACTCGGCGCTGACCCATGTCGGCAAGACTGGCCTGGAGCGTTATTACGAGCAGCAGCTGCGCGGCAAGGTCGGCTACGAGAAGGTCGAGACCAACGTGGAAGGCCGCGCCCTGGGTGTGGTCGGGCGCGTGCCGGCCCAGGCCGGCACCGACCTGAAGCTGTCCATCGACATCAAGCTGCAGCAGGCCATGACCGAGGCCTTCGGCCAATACGAGGGCGCGGCGGTGGCGATGGACCCGCGCACCGGGCAGATCCTGGGCATGGTCAGCCTGCCCAGCTACGACACCAACCTGTTCGTCAACGGCATCTCCACCCGCGACTTCAAGGCGCTCAACGAGAACCCCTCGCGCCCGCAGTTCAACCGGCTGGTGCTGGGCGGCGTGGCGCCGGGCTCGACCATCAAGCCGCTGATGGGCCTGGCCGGGCTGGACAGCGGCACGCGCCGGCCGCAGGACAAGATCCTGTCCACCGGCATGTTCTACCTGCCCGGCGTCAGCCGCGGCTGGGGCGACTCGCACCGCGGTGGCCATGGCTGGACCGACCTGCGCAAGTCCATCGCCCAGTCGGTCAACACCTACTACTACAAGCTCGCCGTGGACATGGGCATCACCCAGGTCGACGCGTACATGACCAAGTACGGCTTCGGCGCGCCCACCGGCATCGACCTGGCCGGCGAGATCGGCGGCATCGTGCCGTCGCCGGCCTACAAGATGAAGAGCCGCAAGGAGGCCTGGTATCCCGGCGACACGGTCAACATCGCCATCGGCCAGGGCGACTGGAAGGTCACCCCGCTGCAGCTGGTGCGCGCCATCTCCGGCGTGGCCGACGGCCAACTGCGCACCCCGCGCCTGGTGATGGACACGCGCAACGGCTTCGACCAGCCCTGGCAGCCGATCGCGCCCGGCCCGACCAAGCCGATCAGCGATCGCCCGGACAATCTGCAGTGGGTACGCGAGGGCATGATGGACACCATGCGCCCGGGCGGCAGCGGCTACGCCATCGCCGTCGGCGCGCCGTACCAGATGGCCGGCAAGACCGGCACCGCGCAGGTGGTCAGCCGCAAGGGCCTGGCCGCGGTCGATCCGCGCAGCCTGCCCATGCACCTGCGTCACCGCTCGCTGTTCGAGGGCTTCGCCCCCGCCCAGGCGCCGACCATCGCCCTGGCCATCGCGGTGGAGGGCGGCGGCTACGGCGCCAGCACCGCCGCGCCGATCGCGCGCAAGATCTTCGACGCCTGGCTGCTGGGCAAGATGCCGGGCGACACGCCGGACGCGCCGGACATCGTCGTGCCCGAGGACGGCACCGACACCGGCGCCGCGCCGCCGCCCCCGTCCGAGATTCCGGGCGCGCCCGGACCGACCCCGCCGCCGGCCCCGACCGCCGCGCCGGTGCCGGCCGAGGCGCCGCGCGAACCGCAGGCCGCGCCATGACCGGCCTGCTGCGCTACCTGGGCGATCTGGTCTGGCGCTTCGCGCGCAGCCTGGACTGGGTGCTGTGCCTGGCCCTGGCCGGCGTGATGTGCTTCGGCCTGGCGGTGATGAAGAGCGCCGGCGGCGCCACCGGCGGTACCCATCTGGTGATCGCCCAGGGCATGCGCTTCGTCATCGGCGCCGGTGCGATGTGGGCGCTCTCGCGCGTGCAGATGCCGCGCCTGCGCGCCTGGACGCCGCTGATCTACGCGCTGTCCATGCTGCCGCTGCTGGCGGTGTTCGTGCTGGGCACCGGCAAGTACGGGCGCCAGTGGTTGGACCTGAAGGTGTTCTACCTGCAGCCGGCCGAACTGCTCAAGATCACCATGCCGATGATGGTGGCCTGGTACCTGTACCGCGTGCCCCTACCGCCGCGCTTCACCACCGTGCTGATCGCCGCGGCGATCATCGGCATTCCCACCGGGCTGATCATGCTGCAGCCGGACTTCGGCACCGGCGTGCTGATCGCCGCCTCCGGCGCGTTCGCGCTGCTGCTGGCCGGGCTGCCGTGGTGGTGGGTCGGCATCGGCGTGGCCGGCGTGGCCAGCGCCGCGCCGCTGGCCTGGTTCTTCCTGCTGCGGCCCTACCAGAAGGACCGCATCATGATGTTCCTCAACCCCGAGAGCGATGCGCTGGGCGCGGGCTGGAACATCATCCAGTCCAAGATCGCCATCGGCTCGGGCGGCCTGACCGGCAAGGGCTGGGGCCTGGGCAGCCAGTCGCATCTGAACTTCATCCCCGAGCAGACCACCGACTTCGCCTTCTCGGTGCTGAGCGAGGAGTTCGGCTGGATCGGCGTGGCCACGCTGCTGACGCTGTATCTGGTGATCGTCGGGCGCTGCCTGTGGATCGCCATGCAGGCGCGCGACACCTATTCGCGCGTGCTGGCCGGCTCGCTGGGGCTGGCGTTCTTCGTCTACGTGCTGGTCAACGGCGGCATGATCTCCGGCCTGCTGCCGGTGGTGGGCGTGCCGATGCCGCTGATGAGCTACGGCGGCACCTCGGCGGTTTCGCTGCTGGCCGGGCTGGGGCTGGTGATGGCGGTGCGCTCGCACCGGCCGGTGAATCGCTAGCGTCTGCCTGGGCACCGATCACATGCCCTGGATGTCCGTCGCAATCCCGCGACGACACATGAACAAAATCGGGCAAGTGACTGACGCGACAGGGTTCATTTCCCGTTATCGCGTGCTAATCTCGGCGCCGATGATCCGACGCGCACTTGCCTGCCTGTTCACGCTCGGCCTGGTCGCCTGTGCGACCCAGCCAAGGCCTTCGACCCCGCCGAAACAGACCGCCCCGCAGCCGCGTCCCACGCCGGCCGCGCCGATGCCGACCGGTCCTGCGCCCGCGGAGACCTCGGTCGAGCGCCGCGCCGACGCGGCGCCGGTGGACCTGACCCCGGTGCCCTTCGAGGTGGCGCGGGCCAACTTCATCCGCGACACCGCCGCGCGCTTCGGCCTGGATCCGGCCTTCATCGAGGCCACGCTGGCCCGCGCCAACTGGCGCGAGGACACGATCAAGCTGATGTCCAAGCCGGCCGAGCGCACCATCGGCTGGAACGAATACCGGCCGCGCTTCATCACCGCCTCGCGCATCAGCGCCGGGCAGGCCTTCCTGGCCGAGCATCGCGCCCAGCTGAGCCGCGTCGAGCAGCGCACCGGCGTGCCGGCCGAGATCATCGTGGCTATCCTCGGCGTGGAGACCAGCTACGGCGGCTACACCGGCAAGACGCCGGTGATCGATGCGCTCTACACGCTGGCCTTCCGCTATCCGCGCAGCGGCAATCCCGACCGCGCCCAGTACGAGGCGCGCCGCGAGCTGTTCTTCCGCGATGAGCTGGCGCAGCTGTTCGCCCTGGCCAAGGAGCAGCGGCTGGACCTGTCCACGCTCACTGGCAGCTACGCCGGGGCGATGGGGCTGGGGCAGTTCATGCCCTCCAGCTATCGCGACTTCGGCGTGGACGGCGACGGCGATGGCCGCATCGACCTGCTGACCGACCTGGACGATGTCTTCGCCTCGGTGGCCAACTACTTCGTCAAGAAGGGCGGCGCCTACGGCTGGGAACGCGGCGGCCCGGTGGCCGTGCAGGCCCGGCTGGCGCCGGGCGCGGTGGAGTTCAACCCCGACGACTGGACCCCGACCTGGACGCTGGGCGAGCTGGCCACGCGCGGTTACACCCCGCTGGCGCCGGTGCCGGCCGGCGAGACCGCCACGCCGGTGACCCTGTCCACCAGCAGCGGCCCGCAGTACTGGCTGGGCTTCCGCAATTACTACGCCATTACCCGATACAACAACTCCAAAATGTACGCGATGGCCGTATGGCAACTTTCCGAAGCGATCGCCGGCCGCCCGCTGCCGCCGGCATGAAAATCTGGCTGCTCCTGGCGCTGGTGGCGACCCTGGCGGCGTGCAGCAGCGCGCCGCGCAGCAAGGGCGCCAAGCCGGGCGAGGCCACCATCATCGTCCCCAAGGGGGAGAAGGCCCCGGCCGCGGTCGCCGCCGGCTGCCTGGGGCGTTACGCCCCGGCGGTCGAGGATCCGTCCACGCGCGGCGACTACACCGCCGGCGGGCTGTACAAGCCCGGCGTGTCGGACAGCACGCCCACCGAAGTCCCCGACGTGGACTGCATCGCCGAGCCGACCATCGCCGCCGAGCCGCTGTCGGACTACGGCAACAAGTCGCCCTACAGCGTGCTGGGCAAGAACTACACGGTGCTCGATACCGCCGCCGATTACGAAGAGACCGGCCTGGCCTCGTACTACGGGCAGAAGTTCCATGGCCGCAAGACCTCCAACCACGAGGTCTACGACATGTACCAGTTCACCGCCGCGCACAAGACGCTGCCGCTGCCCAGCTTCGCCCTGGTGACCAACCTGGACAACGGCAAGAACGTGATCGTGCGCATCAACGACCGCGGGCCGTTCCACGATGGTCGCGTGATCGATCTGAGCTACGCCGCGGCGGTCAAGCTGGGCATCACCGGGCGCGGCACGGGCCGGGTCGAGGTCAAGGCACTGCATCCGGACGATCCCAAGCTGCCGGCGCTGCTGGCCAGCCGCAACACCGTGCGCAGGCCGGTGGCCACCACCGTGGCGACCGGCGTGCCCACCACCATCGCCACCGGCAAGCCGGCCGCGGTCAGGCCCTCGGCCATGGATCAGCTGGTCGGCGGCCTGCCGGCCGCGTCGCGGACCGCGACGGTCGCGGCACAGCCGGTGCCTGCCGCCGCCGTGGCCGCCGCCGCCCCGATGGACACCAAGGCGGCGCCGAGCGATCCCTCGCTGCGCTACTACACCATTCCCAATACCAAGAAGCCGGCCAGCGCCGACCGCTTCGAGGCCTGGATGAAGAGCCAGGGCGTGCACGTGGCCACCGGCAAGCCCGGTGCCCCGGCACCCGCGCCGGCGACCGCGGTCGCCGTGGCGACGCCCGTCGCTGCCGGCAAGGGCGCGGCCGAGGCGGCGCCTGCCGCACGCCCGGCGCCAGCGCCGGCCCGGCCGGTCGCCTCGGCCGCCAGCACCGGCAACCGCACCTATGGCCAGTCGGCCATGGCCGTGCTGCTGCAGGTCGCCAGTTTCGCCAGCCGCGACAATGCCGAGCGCGCCCTGGCCCGGCTGGTGGCGGCCGGCATCCCTACGGCGACGCTGAGCGATGTCATCGCCGGCGGTCGGACCCTGTGGCGCGTGCGGGTCGGCGCAGCGGACAATGACGGGGCCGACGCCCTGGCCGCGCGCATCGCCGGGCTGGGCTTCGCGCGGCCGCAGGTCGTGCGCGAGTGACCCGCACGCCGCCGCGCGGGTCGCGGCCGGCGTCCCCTTTCTTCGTCTTCGTTTTTGCAAAGGTAAGTCCTCCATGAAGTTCCGTTTCGCCTTCGCCGCCCTGGCGACCGTCGCCTTCGGCGCGGCCATCGCCCAGACGCCGCCGCCTTCCGACGCCGTCACCGCGCCGCCGCCGGACATCAAAATCCCCGACGCGCCGGCGCCGGCCGTGGCCAAGGCCTGGGTCGTGATGGACGCGGCCAGCGGCCAGGTGCTGGCGGGCAACAACATCCATGAGCATCTGGCCCCGGCCAGCATGACCAAGGTGATGACTTCCTATGTGCTCGCCGCCGAGCTGAAGGCCGGCAAGATCACGCGCGACGACCAGGTCATGATGAGCGAGCGCGCCTGGCGCGAGGGCGGTGCCGGCACCGACGGCAGCTACAGCGGCTTCCCGGTCAACCAGACCGCGCGTCTGGAGGACATGGAAAAGGGCATGGTGGTGCAGTCGGGCAACGACGCGGCCATTGCCCTGGCCGAGCACACCGCCGGCAGCGCCGAGGCCTTCGTCGAGCTGATGAACGCCTACGCCCAGCGCATCGGCATGAAGGACAGCCACTTCGTCGACGTGCACGGCCTGGCCGCCGACGGTCACTACTCCAGCGCCTACGACATGGCCCTGCTGGGCCGCGCGCTGATCCGCGACTACCCCGACACCTACGCCTACAACAGCATCAAGGAACTGACGGTCAACGGCATCACCCAGCCCAACCGCAACCTGCTGCTGTGGCGCGACCCGAGCGTGGACGGCATCAAGACCGGGCATACCTCGCAGGCCGGCTACTGCATCATGAATTCGGCCAAGCGCGGCGACCAGCGCCTGATCACCGTGATCATGGGCGATGTGTCGGAGAAGCAGCGCGCCGAGGACTCGCTGGCCCTGCTCAACTGGGGCTTCCGCTTCTACGAGACCCATCGCCTGTACGAGCCGGGCAAGGTGCTGGCCACGCAGAAGGTGTGGAAGGGCGACCAGCGCCAGGTGCAGCTGGGCGTCGCCGCGCCGCTGCTGGTGACCGTGCCGCGCGGCCGCTATGAGCAGCTCAAGCCGTCGATGGACGTGCCCAAGCAGCTGGTGGCGCCGATCAAGCAGGGTCAGCAGATCGGCACCGTCAAGGTCAGCCTGGATGGCAAGGTCATCGCCCAGGCGCCGCTGGTGGCGGTCAATGCGGTCGAGGAGGGCGGCTTCTTCCGCCGGCTGTGGGATGCGTTCTGGATGTGGTGGGAATCGGTCTGACCAGACCCGGGGCGCCCGCAAACGTGTGAGCGGGGCGCCTTTGTCTGAGAGTTCCGCGTTCGCGGGCATGACGATGAGACCGCATGTTGGAACGAGGAAGCCGGCGCAAGCCGGCTTCTTCGCGTCTGGGCCGCGGTGGACTTGGGTTTGCGCGGGTCCGACCCGATAATCCGCCGATGGACATCACCTCGGACAATCCCGAACACGGCTTCCAGTTTCCCGGCACCTTCGAGCTCAGCGCCATGGGCCGGGCCGGCATCGAACTGGAGCGCGAACTGCCGCGCCTGCTGGCCGGCGCCGGCGTGGACGTGCTCGAAGAGCGCGTGAGCTGGAAGCACTCGGCCAACGGCAAGTACGTCTCGGTACGCATCGCCTTCCGCGCCGACTCGCGCGAGCAGTACGACGCGGCCCACCGCGCCCTGCGCGGCCACCCGGAAGTGAAGTGGACGCTCTAGCTGCGGCCTGCCCCTCGCCGCAGGGCGATGCGGCCATCGCCGCGCGCGCGCCGCTGCCGGCCAGCGTGTACGAACTGGGTCGCCAGCCCTACGAACCGGTCTGGCGCGCGATGCAGGCCTTCACCGACGCGCGCGACGAGACCACGCCCGACGCGCTGTGGCTGGTCGAGCACGAACCGGTGTTCACCCTGGGCCAGGCCGGCAAGCCCGAGCACGTGCTGGCGCCCGGCGACATCCCGGTGCTGCACGTGGACCGCGGCGGCCAGGTGACCTACCACGGGCCGGGCCAGATCGTGCTCTATCCGCTGCTGGACCTGAAGCGGCTGAAGATCGGCGTGCGCGACTACGTATGCCGCATCGAGCAGGCGATCATCGACACCTGCGCCGAATGGAACATCCATGCCGAGCGCAAGGACGGTGCGCCTGGCGTGTACGTGGCCGGCGCCAAGATCGGCGCGCTGGGCATCCGCGTGCGCCGCGGCTGCACCTTCCACGGCCTGAGCTTCAACATCGCCATGGACCTGGAGCCGTTCCACCGCATCAATCCCTGCGGCTACGAAGGCCTGCAGACCGTGGCCCTGTCCGACCTGGGCGGCCCGTCCTCGATGGAGGCGGTCAAGGCGGTGCTGCTGGAGAAGATCGCCGCGCAGTTCGGCCTGGCGCTGACGCGTGCGGACAGCTTGCCGCCTAGCGTGCCCGCGCCGCACGCCGCCTAGCGCGACCGCCCTGCGGCTCCCACCTGTAGAGCGGAGCTTGTGGCAATCCCATCTTGGGGACTCCGCTGCGTTTCGTCCGGATTGTCGGGAAGGCCCCAGCGGAGCAAGCTCCGCTCTACAAGGAGGCGGCGACTCGATCTGAGAGACCGTTGCTCCCACAGGGCATAGCGCGCCATGCGCAACGCAGGCTGATGCACACTTGCCGCCCATGATCGATGTGCAAGCCCATGTCGCCGCGTCCCTGCGCCGCCTGATCGCCGCGGTACCCGAGCTCGAGGCCACGCTGGAACAGCCGCAGGCGCGGGCCGCGGTCCAAGCGCTGGCGCTGGTCAGCGACTTCGCCATCGACACGCTGTGCCGGCAGCCGGCGCTGCTGGAAGAAGTGCTCGACGATGCGGCCACCGCCTTCGCGCCGCCGGACCTGCGGCAGGCACCGGCCGCGCAGTGGCCGGCGCTGCTGCGCCGCTTCCGCGCAGCCGAATCCACCAGGCTGATCTGGCGCGACGTGGTCGAGGGCGCCGACGCCGACGAGATCCTGGCCGGCAGCACGGCCCTGGCCGAGGCCTGCCTGCATGCCGCGCTGGACGCGCTGGAGGAGGAATTCGCCCAGCGCCACGGCGTGGTGCGCGATGCCCAGGGCCAGCTGGTGCGGCTGGTGGTCTTCGGCCTGGGCAAGCTCGGCGGCGGCGAGCTGAACTTCTCCTCCGACATCGACCTGGTCTACGCCTTCGCCGGCGGCGGCGAGTCCGAGCCTGTCTCCGCGCAGGCGGGGAGGCCGCGCACGCTGGCGGCCGAGGAGTACTTCTCCCGCCTGGGGCAGCGGCTGGCGCGGCTGCTGGACGAGACCACCGCCGAAGGCTTCAGCCACCGCGTCGACCTGCGCCTGCGGCCCTACGGCAGCGCCGGGCGTGTGGCGCTGTCGTTCGCGGCGATGGATCGCTACTTCCAGACCGAAGGCCGCGACTGGGAGCGCTACGCCTGGCTCAAGGCGCGCGCGGTGGCCGGCGACATCGCCGCCGGCGAGGCCTGGCTGCATACCCTGCAGCCGTTCGTGTACCGGCGCTACCTGGACTTCACCGCGCTCGATGGCCTGCGCGCGATGAAGGCGATGATCACCGCCGAGGTCGCGCGTCGCGAGCTGGCCGACGACATCAAGCGCGGGCCGGGCGGCATCCGCGAGATCGAGTTCCTGGCCCAGGCGCTGCAGCTGGTGCACGGCGGCCGCGATGCGCGCCTGCGCCAGCGCGGCCTGCGCGCGGCGCTGCAGGCGCTGGTGCAGGCGCGCCTGCTCGCGCCGGAGACCGGCGCCGCGCTGCGCGAGGCCTACCGCTTCCTGCGCGTGCTGGAGAACCGCCTGCAGATGCTGCGCGACGCGCAGACCCATGTGCTGCCGGACAATCCGCAGGACGCGCTGCGCATCGCGCGCGGGCTGGGCCATGCGGACGGCGACGCGCTGCGCGCCGCGCTGGCGGCGCAGCGCGCGGTGGTGAGCGCGGCCTTCGCGCCGCTGATGGCCGCGCCGGAGGACGCCGAGGACGGCGCGGCGCTGGCGCCGTTCCAGCGCATGCTCGATGGCGCCAATGCGAGCCAGGCGCTGGAGGATGCTGGCTTCGCCGATGCCGCGCAGTCGGCGTCGCGGCTGCAGGATTTCCTCGCCTCGCCGGGCGTGGCGCATCTGTCCGACAGCGCTCGCACGCGGCTGGAGCGCGTGCTGCCGGCCATGCTGCAGGCTGCGGCGGCCTCCGACCTGCCCGATGCCGCCCTGCAGCGCTGCCTGGCGCTGCTGCAGTCGATCCTGCGCCGCACCAGCTATCTGGCGCTGCTGGACGAGGTGCCCAGCGCGCTGGCGCGCCTGGTCGATGTGGTCGCGCGCAGCGCCTGGCTGGCCGAGCGCGTGGCCCAGTACCCGCTGCTGCTGGACGAACTGCTCGACGCGCGCGCCGCCGGGCCCTTGCCCGATCGCGCCGCGATGCAGGCCGCCTGCGCGGCAGCGGGCCAGCACGCCGATCCCGAACAGGCGCTGCGCCGGCTCAACGAGACGCGCCTGGCCTTCAGCTTCCGCATCGCGCTGGCGGCGCTGGACGCACGCCAGCCGCCGCAGGATTCGGCGCGGCAGCTGGCCTGGCTGGCCGATGCGGTGTGCGTGCAGGTGCTGGCGATGGCGCGGGCCGCGGTCGAGGCGGCGCACGGCCGGGTCGCCGGCGGCCAGTTCGGGCTGATCGGCTATGGCAGCCTGGGCGGGCTGGAGATGGGCTTCGGCTCGGACCTGGACCTGGTGTTCCTCTACGACGCGCCGGCCGATGCGGTCTCCGCGCCTGTTTCCGCGCACGCGGGCGGCGCCCGCGCGCTGGAGCCGGGGCGCTACTACGCCCGCGTGGCGCAGAAGGTCGTCGCGCTGCTGGAGACCATGACCGGCGCCGGCCGTCTCTACGCGGTGGACGTGCGCCTGCGCCCGGACGGCGCCAAGGGCCTGCTGGTGACCTCGCGCGCCAGCTATGAGGACTACCAGCGCCAGCGCGCCTGGACCTGGGAACATCAGGCGCTGGTGCGCGCGCGGCCGGTGGTCGGCGATGCGGCGCTGCTCGAGGCCTTCGAACGCATCCGCGCCGAGACGGTGGGCCGGGCGCGCGAGGCGGCGGCGCTGCTTCAGGACGTGGTGCACATGCGTGGCCGCATGCGCGCCGAGCTGGATCGCAGTGCGCCGGGCCGGTTCGATCTGAAGCAGGGTGCCGGCGGGCTGGTGGATCTGGAATTCCTGCTGCAGGCGCGCGTGCTCGAACACGCCGCCGCGCATCCGGCCGTGCTGGCCGCACGCAACACCCGCGACCTGATCGCCGCGCTGGCCGAGGCCGGGCTGCTCGAAGCCGGCGAGCGCGCGGCGCTGCTGGAAGCGCACGCGACCCTGCTCGCCGCCGGGCTGTCGTGCACGCTGGACCGCCGCCCGCGCCTGACCGCGCCGACGCCGGCGCTGGAGCACGCGCGGCAGGCGGTGACGGCGGCCTGTCGGGCGCATGGCCTGGCGTTCGCGCCGGGGAAGGACGTCTGAAAGCCCAAAGATTCCGTCATCCCGCGCACGCGGGCAGCGCTGTTCGGCGGATGCATGTCCGACAGTCCAGTGCCTGTGTCGTTCCGCGCGAAAGTGCCTGGGTTCCCGCGTTCGTGGGAACGACGGTCCGGTCGAGTACGCGCGCATCAACTTGCCCGACCTGGCCTGAGCGAAGCGGCCCAGTCGCTGTCGCATAACGTAGCGGCTGCTGAGCGACGCAGTAAATGTTCGCTTCTCCCGTGGGAGCCGCCATGGCGGCGGTGGGGCTTTACCGGTAGAGCCCTATCGCCGCCATTGGCCGAAAAGGCCACAAGGGCGGCTCCCACCTGTAGAGCGGAGCTCGCTCCGCTGGGGCCTTCCCCACGCACCGAACGAAGCGCAGCGGAGTCCCCCGAAAAGGGATTGCCACAAGCTCCGCGCTACAGGCAGGCCGCCGCGAGATTTGAGGAGGCAGTGGCTCCCACCCAGCATGGCCAGCCGCGCGCCTCACGCGAAAGCGATGCCTTGCTGCGTGTTACTGAGCGCCCGCCTCATCCCACCCAACCAACCGCTCGCGCACCAGCGCGGCGATCCGCGCGGTCTCGCGCAGCGGGGTGACGGCAAACGGCGCAAGCCCCCCGTCCAGCGCGGCGATGCGCCCGCGCGCCTGCAGGGCGGCGATGAACTGCGCCGGCCGACCGCGCACGCGCTGCGGCGCATGCACGAACACCGGCGCAGACGTGGCGCAGGCCTCGGACAGCATGTTGACCGAGTCTGCGGTGCAGACGATGCGGTCGGCGAAAGCGAGCAGGCCGGGGTAGGGGTTGGGCCCGTCCTGCGCGCCGGTCCACACCAGGTGCGGCGTGCCGGCGTAGTGGCGGCGCAGCGCCTCCACCAGTGCCGGCGGCGTGCGCCGCGACACGGTGGCCATCACCGTGCCGCCGTGCGCGCGCAGCGCGGCATCGAGCGCGGCGGTGATCGAGGCGAGGTCCTCCGCTTCCAGCCGCGCATGCGCGCTGGGCCCGCCGACCAGCAGCGCGGTCCGCGGGCCGGGCAGGGCGCCCAGGGTCGGGAAGTCCGCGCGCGCCTGCGCCAGCCAGGCGTCATCGACCGGATGCAGGCTGCCCAGCAGGGTCAGCACATTGGCCGCGCGCAGGCCATCGTGTTCCGGCGCGATCACCAGGTCCCAGTGCCGCGGGGCGAGGCGCGGATCCAGGATCTGCACGGCCTGCGCGCCGCGCGCCCGCAGCAGCCGCGTGGCCAGGGCCGCCTGGCGCCCGCAGCCGATCGCCAGCCGCGGCGGCGCCGCCAGCGCCTGCGCGAAGCCCGGCCCGAACGCCTGGTCCGCGCCCGGCAGCCGGCGCGGCGCGAGCGTCTTCCACGGCGCGCGCGGCTGCAGCGTCCAGGCCTGCGCAGTCAGGTGAAGGGCCCGCGCCAGCGCCTCGGCCTGGCGCACGTTGCCGGCATGGCCATCGGTGAGAGTCCAGGTGCGCGCGGGCGTCATGGGCAACGTTTTACGAAACCGACAAAGCTGTCAGGAGGGGATTGATGTTGCAACCCAAAACAATCCGTTGCGGGTCCCCTTGGTGTCGCCGGGGTGGTCGCACCCTACACTGCGCCCGGTCGTCGCGCTGGTTCGGCGTACGTACCCCCTTGCTCTGATGGAGTGGTTCCGATGTCGCAGTCCCTCGATGCCGCCGCGCTGGATCAGCTGTTCCGCAGCGCGCGCACCTACAGCGCCTTCACCGACCAGCCGGTCACCGATCAGACGCTGCACGCGCTCTACGACCTGCTCAAGTGGGGCCCGACCGGCGCCAACAGCACCCCGGCGCGCTTCGTCTTCGTCCGCTCGCCCGAGGCCAAGGCCAAGCTCAAGCCCTCGCTCGCCCCGGGCAACGTGGACAAGACCATGGCCGCGCCGGTGACCGTGATCGTGGCGTACGACCTGGATTTCCACGAGCACCTGCCCAAGCTCTACCCGCATACCGATGCCAAGGCCTGGTTCGACGGCCCGCAGGAGGCCCGCCGCGAGCCGGCCCTGCTCAGCGCCGTGCTGCAGGGCGCCTATCTGATCCTGGCCGCCCGCGCGCTGGGCCTGGATGCGGGCCCGATGTCCGGCTTCGACGCGGCCAAGGCCGACGAGGCCTTCTTCGCCGGCACCTCGCTGCGCGCCAGCTTCCTGGTCAACCTGGGCTATGGCGATGCGTCCGCGCTGCATCCGCGCCTGCCCCGGCTGTCCTTCGACGAGGCCGCGCGCATCATCTGATGCCGCGGCCGGTTTGCGATTCACCCGGCTCCAACGCCACCGCTGTTCCCTTAGCGCCACACCACCAAGGAGTTCCTCGCATGCGCAAGTTCTTGCTCGCCGCCGCCCTGTCGGCCCTGGTCGCCCCGGCCTTCGCCGCCCCGACCACCTACAAGCTCGACCCGGGCCACACCGATGTGATCGCCACCTGGAACCACTTCGGCTTCTCCAACCCCAGCGCCCACTTCGGCAACGTCGACGGCACGCTGACCTACGATCCGGCCAACGTGGCCGCCTCCAGCGTGCAGGTGACCCTGCCGCTGTCGGGCCTGGAAAGCTTCGTGCCCAAGTTGAACGAGCACCTGGCCGGCTCGGATTTCTTCGACGCCGCCAAGTTCCCCACCGCCACCTTCAAGTCCACCAAGGTCCAGTCGACCGGCAAGGACAAGCTCAAGGTGACCGGCGACCTGACCATCAAGGGCATCACCAAGCCCGTCGTGCTGGACGTGACCCTGAACAAGGCCGGCGAGCACGCGATGAAGAAGGTGCAGTCGATCGGCTTCGACGCCACCGCCACGGTCAAGCGTTCGGACTTCGGCGTCGGCGCCTACGCGCCGATGGTCAGCGACGAGGTCAAGCTGCACATCACCACCGAGGCCGACGCGGCCAAGGCCAAGTAAGCCCGCGCGGCCGCCTCGGCCGCGTCTTGCGCAAGCACGGAAGCCGCTGGGGATGTCCCGGCGGCTTTTTTCTTTTGGGTGCTTCGCTCGGTGAACAGCGCTCTGCCCCCTCCCTTTCGCCGCAGGCGAAGGTGAGGGCCGGGGTGGGGTGCTTTTGCTTCGGTGGGTTGCCCGGTAAAGCCCCGATCCCTCCCCCTCAGTCGCTAGCCGCGACTTCGAGCTCCCCTGCGCTACGCGCAAGGGAGGGGGGTCAAACCGAAGCCTTCCGACTCGAACCGCCGCCCTTTCGAAGTGAGCAACACCCCAGCGTGAGCGCTGGCCTTGTGGTCGCTTTGACCAATGGCGAAAGGTTTCGCCGGGAAAGCCCCATCGCCGCCATGGCGGCTCCCACGTGTAGAGCGGAGCTTGCTCCGCTGGGGCTTTCCCCACGAACCGAACGAAGAGCAGCGGAGCAAGCTCCGCTCTACAGGCAGGCCGCTGCGAGATTTAAGGAGACAGTTGCTCCCACATGGGGCGAACCGCTTCGGAGGAGCTCTTTCAGGCGCCGGTTTCCAGCCCGTACAGCGCCAGTGCGCGCCGCAGGGTGGCGGCGCTCGAGAAGCCCAGCGCGTCCAGTCCCGCCGCGCGGGCGCCGTTGACGTTCTCGTCGCGGTCGTCGATGAACAGCGTCTCGGCCGGCGCCGCATCCAGCAGCGCGAGCGCACGCAGGTAGGCCTCCGGCGAAGGCTTGGCGATGCCGACATCGCCCGCGCCCACGACCCGGTCGGCGAACAGCGGGAACAGCGGCGGACAGATGCGCCCCAGGTGCAGCGTCAGGAACGGCCCGTTGTTGGTGAAGATCGCCACCGCCGCCTGCCGCGACACCGCCCCGGCCAGCGCCACCATCGCCGGATCGGCCGGCGTGGCCAGCGCGCGCGCGGCGATGCAGTCCTCCAGCGTCAGCCGCGCGCCCAGGCGGCGCGAGAGCTCGTCGGCATAGTCCACCGGCCGCCACAGACCGACGTCCGACTCGTGTTCCAGCCCCGAGTCGAACAGCGCCGCCTGCACCGCGCCCGGCGTGGTGCCGCTGCGGCGCGCCAGCTCGCACAGGCGCAGGCGGCGGTCGTAGCGCGCCAGCACGTCGTCCAGATCGAACAGCACCAGCCTGGGCTGGCGGAACGGGCGTGGCCGGGAGCGGGGTTGGGGTGTGGACAACATGAACAGGCCGATCGGAGCGAGCTGCCGAGCATAGCCGCCTCCGGGCGGGTGGGCCGAGGTTGTCCCAATTCCTGTCCCCGCCTACCCACCAAGGCGCCACTCACCCGTCACGGGAGATGGCCGGGGTGACAGCTGAGGTTAGCTTCGTGTCAACGCAGGGCGTCGCCTTCCCGCACGCCGCACGGTCAAGGGGGCCGTTGCGCCGCCCTGCGCCCCACCCCCCCACCTCGCTTTACCTATTCCGCCTTGCAAGGAGTCCAGGTCATGCGCAGTCGCTTCACCCGCCATTCCCTCGCCGTCGCCGTCGCGGCTTCCCTCGCCCCCTCCCGTGCAAGCCTGCGTGGCCTGTCCTCTGCCATGCTGCTCGGCCTGGCGGTCCAGGCGGCCAGCGCCGCCGACCTGCCCGCGGCGCCCGCCGCCGACGAGGCGCCGGCCGAGCCCCAGGCCAAGACCCTGGACGCCGTCAGCGTCATCTCCACCGGTACGCGCAAGGCCAACATGGCCGTGACCGACAGCCCGGCGCCGATCCAGCTGGTCAGCGCCGAAGCGCTGTCCAAAACCGCCGCGCCCGACCTGATGAACGCCATCGCCAACCAGGTGCCCTCGTACAACGCCTCCCAGGTCGGCGGCGACATGGCCAGCCAGACCCTGACCGCCTCCATGCGTGGCCTGACCGCCAATCACACCCTGGTGCTGGTCAACGGCAAGCGCCGCCACGTCACCTCCAACTTCGGCGTGGCCGGCAGCGGCGAGATGGCCACCGACCTGTCCTTCATCCCGCAGTCGGCGATCGACCATGTCGAAGTGCTGACCGACGGCGCCGCGGCGCTGTACGGCTCGGACGCCATCGCCGGCGTGATCAACATCATCCTGAAGAAGAACTCCTCCGGCGGCGAGTTCAACGCCGGCTATGCCGGCTATTCCGATGGCGGTGGCGGCACCGATTCGTGGGGCGGCAACATCGGCCTGGGCGGCGACAACGGCTTCGTCAGCATCAGTGTCGAGGCCGAGAACCGCGAGTCGGTCTACCGCTTCTCCAACCCCAGCTACGCCAACTGCCTGCTCAACCAGGACGCGTGCCGCGCCTACGCCACCGCCAACGGTCGCTCGGACCTGCTCAGCCGCCTGGCCAACGACCAGGGCGCGCTGCTCAACAAGCGCTTCCCCGGCCTCAACGCCTGGCTGAACCCGCCCGAGATTCACCGCAAGATCGCCATGTTCAACGCCGGCTACGACTTCGGCGACGGCCTGGAGTTCTACGCCTTCGGCAGCTACGGCAAGAAGACCGCCCAGTCCGAGGAGAACTATCGCCGTCCCTCGCAGGACGGTGGCTACACCGATCCGACCACCGGTGAGGTCAAGCACAAGTACGCCTACGGCTTCAATCCGTCCGAGCGCTCGGAGGAGAAGGACTACGACATCACCGCAGGCCTGAAGGGCGATTTCGCCGACGGCTGGATGTGGGACATCTCGACCGAGTACGGCCGCAACGAGATGGACGTCTACACCGTCAACTCGATGAACTTCTCGCTGTGGCAGGCCACCGGCAGCTCGCCGGAGAACTTCTACGACGGCACCTTCTACAGCACCCAGTGGGATACCAACGCCAGCGTCACCAAGGACTTCGACATCGGCCTGAGCGGCGGCCCGCTGACCCTGAACGCCGGCCTGAACTACCGCCGCGACGGCTACGGCATCGAAGCCGGCGAGCCGGCCTCCTACTACGGCGCCGGCGCCTCGTCCTTCCCGGGCTACAACCCCCTCTCGGCCGGCGACTACTCGCGCCACAGCCAGGCGGTGTTCGCCGACGTGATCCTCTACCCGGTCGATGCCTGGCTGGTGGACATCGCCGGTCGCTACGAGAAGTACAGCGACTTCGGCAGCAAGGCGATCGGCAAGTTCACCACCCGCTACGACTTCTCCGACACCTTCGCCATCCGCGGCACGGCCAGCACCGGCTTCCGCGCGCCGAACATGGGTGAGAACTACTACACCGCCATCCAGGTCAGCCCGACCGGCGCGACCGCCACGCTGGCCGGCGCCTCGGTCGGCAACGGCCTGAAGCCGGAGACCAGCACGAACTTCTCGCTGGGCCTGGTGTTCTCGCCGCTGCCCAACCTGACCTCGACCCTGGACGCCTACCAGATCAAGATCTCCGACCGCACCTACATGGGCTCCTTCGCCTATTCGCAGGCGCAGTCGGCGGCCACCCGCACCGGCCGCACCACGGGCCGCTGGAACGCCGACCTGCCCGATCCGGCCGACACCGACGGCGACGGCGTTCCGGACGACAACTACAACCAGATCCTGGGCAACGCCCTGGTCGCCGGCGGCTTCATCAGCAACGCCAACGACCCGTCCGCGCCGGGCGGCAGCTTCGACCAGACCGCGCGCGCCAACATCAACCTGAGCTTCCTCAGCAACGTGCTGGACACCAAGACCACCGGCGTGGACTGGGTGACCAACTACACCAGCGACATGTCCTGGGGCTCGATCGACTGGCTGCTGGCGGCCAACTACAACAAGACCGAGGTGACCCGGGCCGGCCGCGTGCCGGGCTTCGAGACCATCCCGCTGTTCACCGAAGCCAACATCTACGACATCGAGCACGCCAGCCCGAAGTTCCGCGTCAACCTGGCGGCGACCTTCAACTGGCAGAAGTTCACCCTCACCCTGCGCGAGTCGATCTACGGCCCGCAGACCCAGGTCAACAGCCTGGCCGGCTATGAGAGCCTGGCCGACCAGCTGGACGTGATCACCCTGGGCGGCGGCGAGTACTACAAGCTCAAGCTCGGCACGATGGCCACCACCGGCTTCGACCTGAGCTTCAAGCCCACCGACAGCTGGACCCTGAGCGTGGGCGGCGACAACGTGTTCAACAAGTACCCCGACAAGATCCCGTCGGCGGTGTGGAACTACGACGTGGCCAACTACCAGAACGGCAACAACGAGTACATCGCCAGCAGCAACTACGCCGGCTTCAGCGGCAGCCCGATCGGCTACTTCGGCGCGCGCTACTACGCCAAGCTCACCTACCGCTTCTGATCCAAACCCGCCGGTGCGCGCCTGTTGCGCGCATCGGCGGTGCCTTGCGCGGGTGCGTTTCCGCGTTCTCCCGAAACAGGCCGCTTCGGCGGCCACGCAGACGAGTCAGACATGCAAGACAGTGTTCGTAACGGCATGACCCGTCGCCAGCTGCTGGGCCGCATCGGCCTGGCCGCCGGCGGCACGATGATGTACCAGGCGATGACCAGCCTGGGGTTCGCCGCCGATTCGGGCTACGCCGGCCCGGTCAAGCTGCAGGGCAATCCCAAGGGCGCCACCGTGCTGATCCTGGGCGCGGGCCTGGCCGGCATGAGCGCGGCCTACGAGCTGCGCAAGGCCGGCTACAAGGTCAAGATCCTCGAGTACAACGCCCGTCCCGGCGGTCGCAACTGGACCCTGCGCGGCGGCGACACCTATACCGAGCTGGGCGGCGAGACGCAGCATTGCGGCTTCGATCCCGGCCTTTACATCAATCCCGGTCCGTGGCGCATCCCTCATCATCACCGCGCGATGCTGGCCTACTGCAAGCAGTTCGGCGTGGCGCTGGAGTCCTTCGTCCAGGTCAACTACAACGCCTACCTGCACAACACCAACGCCTTTGGCGGCAAGCCGCAGCGCTTCCGCGAGATCGATGCCGACTACCAGGGCAACGTCTCCGAGCTGCTGGCCAAGATCACCCGCCAGGGCGCGCTGGACAAGCTGGTCACCAAGGAGGACCAGGAGCTGCTGCTCGAATCGCTGCGCAGCTGGGGCGCGCTGGACAAGAACTTCGCCTACACCACCAGCGACATCAGCAGCATGCGCCGCGGCTTCGCCAAGTACCCCGGCGGCGGCGTGTCGGGCAAGCCGGAGTTCTCCAAGCCGATGTCGCTGCAGGACGTGCTGGGCTCGCACCTGTGGAACCAGCTGGCGGCCGGCAAGAACATCGAGATGCAGACCGCCATGTTCCAGCCGGTCGGCGGCATGGACATGGTCGGCAAGGCCTTCGCCCGCGAGCTGGGCCCGGGCGTGATCCAGTACAACGCCAAGGTCGTGGACATCGACCAGGACGACCACGGCGTCAGCGTCACCTACGAGGACACCGGCGCGCCGGGCAACAAGCAGGTCGCCAAGGCCGACTGGTGCATCTGCACCATTCCCTTCTCGGTGCTCAGCCGCATCCCGGTCAAGGTCGGCCCGGCCATGACCGAGGCGATCACCAATCTGCCCTACGCCTCCTCGGTCAAGGTGGGCCTGCAGTTCAAGCGCCGCTTCTGGGAAGAGGACGACAACATCTACGGCGGCATCAGCTACACCAACCTGCCGATCACCAACATCAGCTATCCCAGCACCGGCTTCCACGCCGCGGGCAAGGGCGTGCTGCTGGGCGCCTACATCTGGGGCCTGGACGCCTACGACTTCACCTCGCACAGCCCGGCCGAGCGCGTGCGCCGCGCGGTGGCCTTCGGCAGCCAGATCCATCCGCAGTACCCGGCCGAGTTCGACAACGGTGTGTCGGTGGCCTGGCATCGCGTGCCCAGCAACCACGGCTGTTTCGGCCAGTGGGACGAAGCCCTGCGCGCCAAGCACTACGCCGCGGCCACGCAGATCGACGGCCGCATCGCCATGGCCGGCGAACACATCTCCTACATCCCGGCCTGGCAGGAGGGCGCGGTGCTGTCCGCGCACGATGTCATCGGCCGCCTGCATGCCAAGGTCATGGCGACCGGAGGCCGGGCATGAGCCGCCGCACGTGGTACCGCTTCGGCGGCGCGCTAACGCTGGCCGCTTCCGCGCTGGCCCTGCCGGCGCTGTGGGCACCAGGCGCGCAGGCGCAGACCTCGGACGCTACCGGCCTGCTGCAGACGCGTGATTTCTCGCACGCCGACGGCGCCCAGGTGTACGCCACCATCTGCGCCGGCTGCCATATGCCGGCCGGGCAGGGCGCGCGCGGCGCGGGCGAATACCCCGCGCTGGCGGGCAACCCCAAGCTGGGCGCGGCGCCGTACGTGGAAATGATGGTGTTGAACGGCCATGGCGCCATGCCGGGCTTCGGTCCTATGCTCAGCGACGGGCAGATCGCGCAGGTCACCACCTACGTGCGCACCCATTTCGGCAACCAGTACGACGATGCGGTGAGCGAGGCCGACGTCAAGGCGCTGCGCGCCTCGCTGGCGAGTACGGCCACGCCCGAGCAAGACGACTGACATCCTTTCCATGAAGATCCCAGGAGCCACCATGACCCTGTCCCGCCGCCTGTCCCTGTTCCTGCTGGCCGCGCCGCTGGCGCTGTCGGCCCACGCCGCCGACGTCAAGCGCTACGCCATCCCCGGCAGCGACTTCCCGATCGCCTCGGCCGTGGAGATCCCGGCCGGCAAGACCACCATCTACCTCAGCGGCAAGGTGCCGGCCGTGGCCGACCCGGCCGCGCCCAAGGACTCGATGGAGGCCTTCGGCGACACCAAGACCCAGACCATCAGCGTGCTCACCCAGATCAAGCAGCAGCTCGAAGGCATGGGGCTGGGCATGAAGGACGTAGTCAAGATGCAGGCCTTCCTGGTCGGCGGCCCGGAGAACGGCGGCAAGATGGACTTCAAGGGCTTCATGGAGGGCTATACCCAGTTCTTCGGCAAGGACGCCAAGCAGATGAACCTGCCGGCGCGCTCGGCCTTCCAGATCGCCGCCCTGGGCAATCCGGGCATGCGCATCGAAATCGAAGTCGTCGCCGTCCGTCCCTGATCCCGATCGAGGAATCGTTCCCATGAAGCAGCCGCTCTCCCGTCGTGGTTTCCTGCGTGGTTCCGCCCTGGCCGCCGGTGCGGGCGTCGGCGCACCCCTGCTGTCCCTGTCCGGCCTGGCCCTGGCCCAGAACCAGTCGCGCAAGCGCCTGAAGGTCGACCCGGCGGCCTCGGCCGCCGCGGGCCTGGCGCCGGTCTACATCAACGCCAACGAGAACCCCTACGGCCCCAGCCCGGCGGCGCTCAAGGCCATCGACGGCATCGCCCCGCAGGGCGGTCGCTACCTGGGCGATCTGCAGACCGAGCTGGTCGGCGAGCTAGCCAGCCAGCTCGGCCTCAAGCCGGAAAACATCGTGCCCTACGCCGGCTCGACCCCGCCGCTGCAGTACACGGTGATGGCCTTCACCTCGCCGAGCGCGGCGCTGGTCACCGCCGACCCCACTTTCGAGCAGGCCTGGCGGGTGGCCGACGCGATCAAGGCGCCGGTGCACAAGCTGCCGCTGCGCAAGGACTACAGCCACGACGTGCAGGCCATGTGCGCCGCCGACGCCAGCGCCGGCATGCTCTACATCTGCAATCCCAACAATCCCACCGGCTCGCTGACCACGCGCAAGGACATCGAGTACGCCCTGGCCAACAAGCCCAAGGGCAGCATCCTGGTGCTGGACGAGGCCTACATCCACCTCTCGCCCAACGCGGTCAGCGGGGTGGACCTGGTGGCCAAGGGCGAAGACGTGGTGGTGCTGCGCACCTTCTCCAAGCTCTACGGCATGGCCGGCATCCGCCTGGGCTATGCGGCCGCCCGCCCGGACCTGTTGGCCAAGCTGACCTACTACGGCTTCAACTCGCTGCCGGTGACCGCCGCCGCGGCCGGCCTGGCCAGCCTGCGCGATCCGCAGCTGGTCCCGCAGCGGCGCAACGCCAACACCGTGTTGCGCGATGAGGTCACCACCTGGCTGACCGCGCAGGGTTATCCCTGCACGACCTCGGAAAGCAACTGCTTCATGGTCGACGTCAAGCGCCCGGCGCCGGAGTTCATGAAGGCCATGGCCACCTACGGCGTCTTCGTCGGTCGCGCCTGGGCGGTGTGGCCGACCTGGTCGCGCATCACCGTGGGCACGCCGGCGGAAATGGCGCGATTCAAGGACGCCTTCGCCAAGGTCATGGCCGGGCAGATGGGTCCGCTGGACGTCAAGACCGCGATGCTCAGCGACGAACGCCGCGACGGCAGCCTGACCCTGGTCTGATCTTCACGCGCTGGAAAAACAATAAGCTGGCCACCTTGGTGGCCAGCTTTTTTTCAACCGGCTGCGGTCTGAGATCGCGTCAACTCGAGATCCACCAATTCGCACCATCGCAGGTCCATCGACTGATCTTTGCGGGAGCGACAGTCTGCTTTCTTAAGTTGTTGCCGTTTGAGATGTTCGGAGCGGCCTCGCAATAAACAACGATCTCATGGCCGGGCCAAGTCGCCGTCGCGGCGTCGATGGTGGTTCCGCCGGTCACAGTCACCCGCTTCGCATAGCCCGGAATCGAGAGCGTCGAAGCAGCAGGTATGGTCACGGCTTCCAGATTTTTCCTCCATCCAACCCAGGAAACGATGGCTCCTGTGTTGTAAACGGTCCTGCTGTCCGTTTCCCCGATCTCCAGCAAGCAATCTGGCGTATTCGCGGCGACGTCGGTCGTCTGCGACGTCGAGGACTTGTGCGCTTCCGTATAAAGCGATTGAACAAATACGCGAGCGGCGTTCTGAACGCCCAGCCCCACACGGTCGGCGCCAGACCCGTTGCCCCTGCCATTGTTGACGATCTTCGTAATGCCCGACAACTGGACATCGGCATTGTCTATGAGCATTCCTTGCCCGCGGCAGTTGTAAATCTCCAGATCACTGCCGGCCACTCTTTCCGTAGCCGGTCCGGAGAGGGTGATGCCCTTGGCATCAGGGTAGTCGGCAAAATCAGGACGGAAGTTGCGGGAATAGCCCGCGTACTCGATAAAGAGTTTGTCCCATAGGAACTGCGTGATGGGCTTGATGGAGAGTATTCCGCCCCTGCCGTCGAATGAGGACGAAAAGCGACCGATCAGCCACACATTCGCCCCGCCTTCGGGGATCGAAGCGTCCGCCTGCAGCCCAAATTCCTGATTGCAGAATGTGCCGCAGTTGATGACGCGAATGCCTGTCTCACCAGCGCTGCTTGCAAGGACATAGTATCCGTTGCCGCGGTTGTATTCGGCATGGCATTCGATCAGTTCCCCACGGGGGTTCACTCCGAAAAAGCCGTGCCGCTTGTTCTCATAACAGCGAACCGCGCTAAAGGACGTGGTGGTGCCACCTTTCCATTTGAATCCGTCGAACTGCCCGACGATCGTGATGTCGGAAACCTCGCCGCGTCCTCCCCAGGGCGCCGCAATGCCGATCTCAAGGCCGTTGTCGTTCTCAGCAA
Organism: Pseudoxanthomonas winnipegensis; assembly: GCF_030322905.1. NCBI lineage: Bacteria > Pseudomonadati > Pseudomonadota > Gammaproteobacteria > Lysobacterales > Lysobacteraceae > Pseudoxanthomonas > Pseudoxanthomonas winnipegensis. Next base: position 906,943 of record NZ_CP095475.1, read on the forward strand.
TCGACTGGTTGGCCGCGCTGGTGATGGAGAAACGTCGGAACCATGGCTGCTGGCCAACATCTCCGCCGCTTCCGGCATACGCGATAACGGCTTTGCCAGCGCTGAAATTCCTAACGAATCGGGTCTTCTCCCCACATCCGATGATGCCTCCTCCGCTTGGGACTACCAGCTGATCGAAGCACGCATAGTTCCCTTCCGGAAAATAGACCGGCTTGCCAAGATTCAGGACAGAGTTGATGAGTGCGGTCTGATCAGAGCCATCTCCAAGGATGCCGTACGATCTCGCGGACGCGATGCCATCGTATTTCAGCTTGTCGACCAGTCTCTTTGGGTTGATGATTCCGACATCGATCAAACCCTGTTGAGCTTCCGCGACAGTGGAATAGATCGAGGCGCTCAAATCCTGGCGGGTGACCGTTCCATCCGCCACCGCTTGGTCGTCCATGTCGTGTGTCTCATTCATCGTGCTAGTCCTTGCCTGTCGGCGCTGTGGCCTGAGTCCATGTTTCGCTCTCTTCGCTACAGCCAGGAAATGAGCGACCTGTCACCACGTCCTCGTAGCCGGAGAAGCTTTGGTAGATCTCCAAGCTGCGCAAGTCAATCGTCGGGTGAAGAGGGCCAAGCGCTCAAGGTCGAGCGGCATCAGTCGACGCCGTCGCTCCTTGGGCGACGTGGCATGTATGTTTCCGGGTGTCGCCTTCCGCGCGGTGCTAGGCCGTTGTGATCAGAGCTTGTGGGACTTCCTGGATAGTGTCCCGGTCTTTTCAACAGAGCTGCTAAAGCGTTTTGGAAGGATCGCTGTCCGGGCTGCTGGCCGCGCCGATCAGCCCGCGCTGCAGGGCGTTCCCCAGCGCGGCTTCCCGTGTACCGGCTTCCAGCTTGCGGTAGAGGTTCTTCAGGTGGAACTTGACCGTGTTCTCCGACAGCGACAGGCGTCGGGCGATCTGCTTGTTGGACAGGCCGCTGGCCAATTCCTGCAGGACTTCCAGCTCGCGCTCGCTGAAGAGTTGCACCGCCAGCGCATCCTCGCAGGACAGCTTGTCCAGCAGGGTCTGGATGGTCAGGGCGCGGGTGGTGCCGGCCACGGCTTCGGGATCGTGCTGCCGCGCCACGCGTAGCAGCGCCTTGACCGGCAGGCCCGGTTCCAGTGCGACCTGCCAGGCGCGCGTGGCGGCGATTCGGTCCAGCGCGGCCGACAGTGCCGGCAGGGCCTGCTGCAGTTCGCCGCGCTGCTGGCGCACCAGGGCCATGCGCACGCGCACGCGGTCCAGGTGGTGGGCGTCGTCGCGTTCGCGGGCATCGTTCTCCAGCGCCTGCAGCAGCGCCAGGGCGCGACCGCTGCGGCCGGCTTCGGCATGCCAACGCGCCAGCGCCAGGCCCAGCGCCTGCGACTGGCGCCAGGTGTGGGCATTGGCCAGCGCGTGCTGCAGGGCCATCTCGCCGCCGCTGCGGGCCAGGGCGGCATCCAGTGCGTGGTCGGCGGGCAGGTCCAGCTGCACGTCCACCCGCCAGGCGGCGGAGAGGTCGGCCAGGCGCGTCAAATGACGACGCGCCGCCAGTGCATCGAGGCGATCGAGCAGCGCGCAAGCGGTGCGGCCGCTGCGGTCGCGCTGGCGCGCCAGGGCGAGCGCGGTGCTGAAGCCGGCGACGTAGACATCGACCCAGCCGTCGCCCGCTTCCAGCACCTCGAGCGCGCCGTCGAGCTGGTCTGCGGCCTCGTCGTGGCGCCCGCGTTCGAGCAGCAGCTGGGCGATCAGGCAGCGGCAGGCCGCCACCAGCACCGCATCGCTGCCCTGGTGCGATTGCGCCAGCTGCATCGCGCGCGCGTACACGGCTTCGGCCTGGTCCAGCGCGCCGCGGTAGAAATAGCTCTGGCCCAGGTGCGTCAGCGCGTAGCCGACCGCGATCTGGGTGCGGTCCTGTTCGAAGGCCAGCGCGCCCTCGCGCGCCAGCTGCTCGGCCTGGGCGAACTGACCGCGCCCCAGCGCGGTGGTCGCGCAGATGCACAGCAGGGTGCCGCGGCCGAGGTGGTCCTCCTGGTCCAGCGCCTGCGCCTGCGCGGCCAGCTGCGCCACACCGCGCGGCTGCGAGCAGATCTGATCCATCAGGTCGCGCAGCAGCGCCACGACCACGGTGTAGTCGCGCTCCAGCGGCGCGCGCACCTCGTCGGGGAAGCTGCGGAACCGCTCCAGCAGAGTCTGGGCGTGGCCGAATTCGCCCACGCGCAGGTGCAGATAGGCCTGGGTGAGATTGAGCGCCGGCGTATCGCGCACCGTACGGGGATCGAACTGGCGCAGCAGCGCGCGCGTGGCGGCGATGCCCTGGGAGAGCAGCAGCTGCCAGGTGCCGGCGCGCGCGATGCAGTCGGCGGCCAAGGCCACATCGTGCGCGCCCAGCGCATGGCGCACCGCTTCGGCCAGCTGCCCGTGCGCGGCGCACCATAGCGCGGCGCGGCGGTGCAGAGTCTGCCCCAGCGCCGGCGACCGGCGCTCCAGCTGCAGATGCAGGAACTCGGCGAACAGCGGGTGATAGCGGAACCAGGCGTGGTCGTCGTCCAGCGGGACCAGCAGGCCGTGGAAGTGGCCCAGCCGGTCCAGCAGCCGGCCGCTGTCCTGACGCTGGCGCACCGCATCGGCCAGGGGCGCGTTGAAGCGCGCCAGGCCCGAGGTCTCCAGCAGGAAGTCCCGCAGCTCCTCGTCCAGGTCGCTGACCACCTGTTCGGCCAGATAGGCCGCCAGCCCGGCCGAGCGGCCGCTGAAACGCGCGATGTCATCGCCACGGGTCTGGCCGCCGGCGAGCCAGGCGGCAGCCAGGCGCACGGCCACCGGCCAGCCTTCGGTCTTGCCGCGCAGACGCTTGGCATCCTCGTCGCTGGCCTGCGTGCCGAGCAGGGCGCGGGTCTCGCCGCCGTTCATGGCCAGCTGCGCGGCATCGATGCGCTGCAGGGCGCCGCGCACCGACAGCCGCGCCAGCGGCAGCGCGGGCGCGCGCCGGGTCGCCAGCAGCACATGCAGATGCGGGCCGCCGTGCTCGACCAGCAGGGTGATCAGTTCGTCGTTGCGCGGGCAGGCGGCGCGGTCGTAATCGTCCAGCACCAGCACCAGCGGGCGCTGCGTGCAGCGGATGGCGCGCAGCAGCGCGGTGCGCAGCGCGGCCAAGTCCAGTTCGCGCCAGTGCAGCCCGCCCAGCGGCGTGGCGCCGGCCTCGCCGGCGGTGACGCCCAAGGCCAGGCCCAGATAGGCCAGCAGGCGGCCGGGCTCGGCATCGTCCTCGTCCAGGGACAGCCAGGCCGCATCGACGGTGCCGCGCTCGAGCAGATGCGCATGCCACTGCGCCAGCAGCGTGGTCTTGCCGAACCCCGGCGGCGCCAGCAGCAGGGTCAGCGGCACGCCGATACCGGCGTCCAGGTGCGTCAGCAGACGGTCACGGCGCACGGCGTCCAGATGCAGGCGAGGCGGCTCGAGCTTGTCCGGCAGCACCCAGTCCCCGGTGGAGCCGGGCTCACGGGCAGCGGGTGGACGGCGTCCGACCAGAGCAACGGATTTGGCGATGGGCACGACGAGTCTCCGCAGCGGCGGCCTCGTCCAAGGCCATCCCGCGTGGTGTGGCAGCCCGGCGGTTCAGACCCGGCTGCGCGTGGGCCCCCGCCCATGCCCATCCACTGGACATCCTGTTCCAGACATTAAAGTTTCGTGAGGCGCTTGCCAAGCGCCGGGCGTCGGCTGCGCCAGTTCAGTGTGCGGAGATCGCCCTGAAGGCGCCGCGCGCCGCCTCCAGTGTGGCCTGGATGACAGAATCGTCATGCGCGCTGGAGACGAAGCCGGCCTCATAGGCCGAGGGCGCCAGGAACACGCCGCGCTCGAGCATCGCCTGGAAGAAGCGGTTGAACGCGCCGATGTCGCAGGCCGTGGCCTGGGCATAGGTGTTCACCTGGGCATCGGTGAAGAACAGGCCGAACATCGCGCCGACCTGGTTGGTGGTCACCGCCACGCCGGCCTCGTGCGCGGCCGCGCGCAGGCCTTCGCACAGGCGCGCGGTGGCGGCGGTCAGCCGCTCGTGGAAGCCGGGCGCCTGGATCAGCTCCAGCATCGCCAGGCCGGCGGCCATGGCCACCGGATTGCCGGAGAGCGTGCCGGCCTGGTAGATCGGCCCGGCCGGCGCGATCTGCTGCATCAGGTCGGCGCGGCCGCCGTAGGCACCCACCGGCATGCCGCCGCCGATGATCTTGCCGAAGGTGGTCAGGTCCGGGGTGATGCCGTACAGCGCCTGCGCGCCGCCCAGGGCGACGCGGAAGCCGGTCATCACCTCGTCGAAGATCAGCAGCGCGCCGTGGCGGGTGCACAGCGCGCGCAGGTGCTGCAGATAGCCCGGGCGCGGCGGGATGCAGTTGGCGTTGCCCACCACCGGCTCGATGATCACCGCGGCGATCTCCCCCCCGCAGGCATCGAACAGCGCGCTGGCCTCGTCGAAGTCGTTGTAGCTCAGCGTGCTGGTGAGCTCGCTCAGCGCGGCCGGCACGCCCGGCGAGGTCGGCACGCCCAGGGTCAGCATGCCGCTGCCGGCCTTGACCAGGAACGAGTCGCCGTGGCCGTGGTAGTTGCCCTCGAACTTGACGATGCGGCTGCGCCCGGTGGCGCCGCGCGCCAGGCGGATCGCCGACAGGGTGGCCTCGGTCCCGGAATTGACCATGCGCACCATCTCGCAGGCCGGCACCAGGCGGGTGATCGTCTCGGCCATGGTCACCTCGGCCGGGCAGGGCGCGCCGAAGGACAGGCCGTCGGCGATCGCCCGGGCCACCGCCTCGCGCACGTGCGGATGGTTGTGGCCGACAATCATCGGACCCCAAGAGCCGACGTAATCGATGTAGCGGTTGCCGTCGACGTCGTACAGGTAGGCGCCGTCGGCGCGCTGGACGAAGAACGGCTCGCCGCCGACCGACTTGAACGCCCGCACCGGCGAGTTCACGCCCCCCGGGATCAGCTGCCGGGCGCGGGCGAAGAGGGCGTGGGAGCGGTCGTGGTTCATCGAGGCAAGTCCTGGCAGGGCGGGGTCGTTTCATCGGAAAGCGACGAAACGCAGCGCCCTATTGTCGTGGCAGCGCCCTGCCGGGGCCAACCCGACCCGAACTACCCGGCCGGGTGGGCCCTACCCGCCGCTGATGGGGCGCCAGGTCGTGTCGGCGCATAGCATCGGCCGACACACAGTGGCCGGCATAAGGTCATGGCGAAGCATCATTCGCCATCTGCGGCATGCAGCTCCCACTGTGTAAGACGCAGCGCCACATGGGGGTGGCGCTGTGTATCGACCACAGTTCCACTCGGGGAAAACACCAACATATGAAGCGCATCCTCCGCCGCAGCGCCCTGGCGCTCGCATTGACGCTGGCTGCAGGCAGCACCTATGCCCAGTCCACCACCGGCCGCATCTTCGGTACCGTCCAGGGCGCAGAGACCGGCGACACGGTTCTGGTCCAGAGCGGCAGCGGTTTCTCGCGCGAAGTGCCGGTCGAAGGCGGCCGCTACGCGCTGGGCAGCCTGCCGCTGGGCAGCTACACCGTGACCCTCAAGCACGCCGGCCAGACGGTCGACACGCGCGAGAACGTCAGCATCCTGGTCGGCGCGGGCACCGAGGTCGGCCTGTCGGCCGGTGGCGGCGGCTCGGCCACCACGCTGGGCGCGGTCAAGGTCTCGGCGATGAGCCTGTCGCCGATCGACGTGTCCAGCGTCGACACGCGCACGGTGGTCACCGCCGAGCAGCTGCAGCAGCTGCCGCTGGGCCGCAACGCCGAGGCCATCGCGCTGCTGGCGCCGGGCGTGGTGGTCAACAGCGGCGGCTTCGACAACGGCCCGCTGGGTGGCTCGCTGCCGAGCTTCGGCGGTTCGGCCGCGTCGGAGAACGCGTACTACCTCAACGGCTTCAACACCACCTCGACCGCCAACAACCTGGGCGGCCTGACGCTGCCGTACGGCGCGATCGACCAGCAGGAAGTCATCGTCGGCGGCTACGGTGCCCAGTACGGCCGCTCCAACGGCGGCGTGATCAGCCAGATCGGCAAGAGTGGCACCAACGAATGGAAGTTCGGCGCCTCGGCGGTGTTCGAGCCCGAGGCCTTCAAGGCCAGCCAGAAGGACATCTACTGGCGTCCTGACAGCCAGAGCTCCACGGTCAACAACACCGCCTACCGCTATGCGCGTGCGGCCAATGGTCTGTACCAGCCGCTGAGCGAGACCAAGGCGACCTCGGAGACCTACAGCGCCTACGTCGGCGGCCCGATCATCCAGGACAAGCTGTTCTTCTTCCTCGCCGGCGAACGCGTCAACTCGCACGGCACCCGCATCCTCAGCAACCGCGACGCCGACAACGGCAATGTCGGCGGCCTGACCGAGTACGAGTACCAGCAGAACCGCTTGTACGGCAAGGTGAACTGGTACATCACCGACAACCACCTGCTGGAACTGACCGGCGCCAGCGACAAGTACAAGACCAACGGCGACATCTATCGCTACAACTACATCACCCGCACCAAGGGCGCGTTCTACAACAAGGAAAACACCAACGAGGCCGGTCCGCGCCTGTACCTGGCCAAGTACACGGGCTATTTCGGTGACAACGTCACCGTCAGCGCGCTGTACGGTCAGATGAACACGCCCGACGAGATCAGCTACTACAACTACGATCCGGGCAAGGGTCCGGTGATCAACAGCGTCGCGCTGCAGAATCCGGCCTACAACGGCGGCACCCCGATCGTCGGCGCGCAGAAGCAGACCTCGATCACCGCGCCGGACCGTGAGTACGAGAAGCGCAACCTGCGCCTGAGCGTGGAATGGCGCATCGGCGATCACGCGATCACCGCCGGCGTCGACAACCAGAAGCTGCAGGCCACCAACATCGGTACCTACGCCTCCGGCCCCGGCTATGCCTGGACCTACGGCCGGACCAACGATCCCTATGGCCTGCAGACCGGCGGCCTGATCAGCCAGTCCGCCAACGAGGCGGGCGGCAAGGGCGCGCCGAGCCCGGGCCTGGTCGATCCGACCTATGGCGCGTCGGGTTACTACGTGACCAAGGACACCACCACCGGCCTGAACTCCTACGACGCCGACCAGAAGGCCTACTACCTGGAAGACAAGTGGCAGGTCACCGACAACGTGCTGCTGAGCCTGGGCCTGCGCAAGGACGAGTTCACCAACTACGTGCCGATCAGCCACGTGCCCTACATCAGCGTCGACGCCTGGTCGCCGCGCGTGGGCTTCAGCTGGGACGTGCACGGCGATTCCAGCCTGAAGATCTTCGGTAACGTCGGCCGCTACTACCTGGGCCTGCCGCTGTCGGCCGTGGGCCTGTTCACCGCCAACGTCTCCAAGAGCGAGTACTTCACCTACAGCGGCATCAACCCCGACGGCACGCCGATCGTGTCCAGGTCGCTGGGTCCGGCGGTGTCGGCCAACTCGCGCTTCGGCCGCGCCTCGGACCCGAGTGCCGCGGTGGTCAAGGACATCAAGGGCGAGAACCAGGACGAGGCCATCCTGGGCTTCAGCCAGGATCTGAGCATCGGCTGGACCTACGGCGTGCGCGCCATCTACCGCCGCCTCAACGACGCCATCGACGACCAGAACTTCGACACCGACAACCGCGGCCTGGTGCAGTCCGCCGCCGCCCAGGGCGTCGCGGTCGACTGGACCCGCACCGCCGGTGCCGAGCTGATCAACCCGGGCAAGACCAATGTCTGGAACGTCTACGACACCAGCGGCAACCTGCGCCAGGTGACGGTGACGCGTGAGGCGGCCGGCTTCCCCGAGCTCAAGCGCGACTACGGTGCGCTTGAGTTCAACCTGGAGCGTCCGTTCGACGGCAAGTGGTACACCAAGATGAATTACGTCTGGTCCCACAGCTATGGCACCACCGAGGGTCAGCTGCGTTCGGATCTGTTCCGTTCCGGCGGCGCCCTGGGCAGCTACCAAGGCCAGGCGGCGGTCTCCACGACGCAGAGCTGGGACCACGCGGCGCTGATGGAGCACGTCAACGGCGATCAGTCCAACGATCACCGTCACCAGATCAAGGTGTACGGCTACTACCAGCTGACCGAAGAGTGGGGCGTCTCGGGTAACCTGAGCATGATCTCCGGCGCGCCGAAGCACTGCCTGGGCAACTACTACGGCACGGCCTACACCGGCACCGATCCGGCCGGTTACGGCGGCAGCTCGGTCACCGGTGGCCCGTACCACTACTGCTACAACCCCGCGACCGGCAAGGGCGAGCCTTCGCCTCCCGGCTCGCACGGGCGCCTGCCGTGGGTCAACCAGTTCGACCTGGGCCTGACCTGGAAGCCGGTGTTCGCCGACGGCAAGCTGGCCGTGAGCCTGAACGTGTTCAACCTGCTCAACGCGCAGAAGGCGATCACGGTCTATCCGTTCTCGCAGCTGCCCGATGGTTCGGTCAACCCGCTGTACGGCCAGAACGTGGTCTACCAGACCCCGCGCTACGCCCGTCTGACCGCAAGCTACGATTGGTAAGCCGCTGTCGCGTCCGCCCCGGCCCTCGGGGCGGACGCATGGGGACATCGAGTGGATCACGGCGCCGCGGCACGTCCGCGGCGTCGTCTTGTTCGAAAGCACAATGAGGAGTGGGTCATGGGTGTCATGAAGAAGAAGTTGCTGGTCGCCGCGCTGCTGGCGTGCACGGGCCTGTCGGGCCAGGCGTTGGCCAAGGATGTGGCGGTGTCGGAGAAGGCGCGCGCGCTGCAGGCCAGCGCGATCAATCTGGATACGCATCTGGACACGCCGGCGCTGTTCGGCCAGCCGGGCTGGAAGATCACCGACCGGCATTCCTTCCAGGGCGACGGCAGCCAGATCGACTATCCGCGCATGGTCGAAGGCGGCCTGGACGGCGGCTTCTGGGTGGTCTACACCGGCCAGGGTCCGCTGGATGAGATCAGCAAGCGCAAGGCGCGCGATTTCGGCCTCAAGCGGCTGGGCGAGATCCGCGAGATGGTCGCGGCCAACCCCGACAAGTTCGCGCTGGCCACCGTGGCCGGCGACGCGGCGCGGATCAAGGCCGAGGGCAAGAAGTCGGTCTACATCAGCATGGAGAACGCCTATCCGCTCTCGCACGATCCCACGCTGCTGAGCTACTACTACAAGGCCGGCCTGCGCATGCTCTCGCTGGTGCACGGCAGCCACAACGACTTCGCCGACTCGGCCGGCACCGCGCCGGGCGCGGTGACGGCGCGCGAGGGCCTGACCGACAAGGGCCGGCAGATGATCGTCGAGGCCAACAAGCTCGGCATCATCCTGGACCACTCGCACGCCTCGCCGGAGGTGTTCGACCAGATGATCGCCCTGTCCAAGGCGCCGATCATCCTGTCCCACAGCGGCGCGTGGGACGTCTACCCGCATCCGCGCAACCTGGACGACAAGCGCCTGAAGGTGCTGGCCGCGCATGGCGGCGTGATTCAGGTGAATTCGCTGGGCGGCTACCTCATCGACACCGGCGCCACGCCGGAGTACCGCGCCGAGCTCGGCAAGATCTACCAGTCCTTCGGCGGTCGGCGCGGGCTCGACGCGGACGCGCGCAAGCAGGCGATGGTGCAGATCGCCGCGCTGGACGCCAAGTACAACATCAAGAAGGCCAACTTCGACGATTACATGCGCCACCTGCTGCACATCATCGAGGTGGCCGGCTGGCAGCACGTCGGCCTGGGCGCGGACTGGGACGGCGGCGGTGGCGTGGCCGGCTACGAGGACATCACCGCCCTGCCCAAGGTGGTGCAGGCGCTGCTGGACGCCGGCTACAAGGACGACCAGGTCCGCGCCATCCTCGGCGGCAACACCGTGCGCCTGATCGAGACGGTGCAGTCGCTGGCCGACCCGGCCGCGGTCAAGGCCGCGCTCGATTAAACGAGCGGGCCGCGGCGTCCGCGTTAGTCCTGGTCGAACAAGGCCCGCAACGCGCGGGACGTAGCCACCGGATCGGGCGCGTCGAACACACCGCCGATCGCCGCCACCAGGTCGGCGCCGGCGGCGATGATCGGCCCGGCGTTGGCGGGCGTCAGCCCGCCGATCGCCACGCGCGGCATGCCCAGGCCTGCGGTGGCGTCGAACACCGCGGTGGTCGCCCGGTGCGGGCCGGGCTTGCTGCGGCTGGCGAAGAAGGCGCCGAAGCTGACGTAACTGGCGCCTTCCTCCACGGCCTCGTAGGCCAGCGCCGACTGGTCGTAGCACGAGGCGCCGAGCAGCGCATCGGGGCCCAGGGCGGCGCGCAGTTCGGCCAGCGGCGTGGTGGCGTCCTCGCGATGCATCCCGGCCGCGCCGAGCGCGAGCGCCAGCGCGGCATCGTCGTTGATGATCAGTGGCACGCCTGCGGCCCGGCACAGCGGCAGCAGGGCGGCGGCCTGGCGCGCGCGCTGGGCATCGCCCACCGATTTGTTGCGGTACTGCAGCCAGGTGACCGCGCCGCTGTCCAGCAGCGGTCGCACGCGCGCCAGCAGCTGCGCGTCATCGTCGAGATCGGGCGTGAGCAGGTACAGGCCACGGGGCAGGGAAGCAGGCATGGCGACTCCGGTGTGCAGGGGGCCTGTGTGACAATGGGGCACCCCTAGGACCTGCGATTATCCGATGCCCGAGCCTGATGCCACCACCTACCGCAACTGGATGTGCGTGGTCTGTGGATTCATCTACCGCGAAGCCGACGGCCTGCCCGAGGAAGGCATCGCGCCGGGCACGCGCTGGGAGGACGTGCCGGACACCTGGACCTGCCCCGATTGCGGGGTGACCAAGGACGACTTCGAAATGGTCGAGCTGGACTGAGCCTCCGGCGCCCGCGTCGTCGCCCCTGACACGAGAATCCCCATGACCGAACTCCTCGACGCCGTCGAACTGCAGACCGGCCCCCAGCCGGCCTGGAGCGTGCTGTGGCTGCATGGCCTGGGCGCCGATGGCAACGATTTCGCGCCGATCGTGCCCGAGCTGGTGCGTCCGGGCTGGCCGGCGCTGCGCTTCGTGTTCCCGCATGCGCCGGTGCGGCCGGTCACGATCAACAACGGCCTGCGCATGCGCGCCTGGTACGACATCGCCGGCATGGATTTCGCCACGCGGGCCGACGCCGCCGGCGTGGAACAGTCCATCGGCCAGGTCGAGGCGCTGCTGGCGCGCGAGGGCGAACGTGGCATCGCGCCGTCCAACGTGCTGCTGGCCGGGTTCTCGCAGGGCGGGGCGATCACCCTGGCCGCCGGCGTGCGCCGCCGCGTGCCGCTTGCGGGCCTGATCGCGCTGTCCACCTATCTGCCCGGCGCGGACCAGCTGGCCGACTTCGCCAGCGAAGCCGCCAAGGCCCAGCCGATCTTCATGGGCCATGGCACCTCCGACCCGGTGGTGCTGCCGGCCTTCGGCCAGCGCAGCGCGCAGGCGCTCAAAGCCGCCGGCTTCCAGGTGGACTGGCACGACTATCCGATGGCGCACTCGGTCAGTGCCGAGGAAGTGCGCGACCTGGGCGACTGGATGTCGCGGCGCTTCGCCTGACGCATGACCACCACGCCCGCCGCGCAGGGGTGGTTGCCCGAACTGTGCACGCTGCCGCGGCTGACGATCATCCTGGGCCTGGCCGAGCTGGTGGTCGTGGTGCTGGCGCTGGCGCCGGATCGCACGGGCAAGTGGAGCGTGGAGCACTTCGCCTCGATCAGCGCCTTCGCGCTGTGGCAGGCGATCGCGGCGACCGCCCTGCTGTGCCTGCTGCGCCCGCAGCTGAGCCGCCTGCCGCCGCGCCTGGGCGCCGTGACGGCGCTGGCGCTGGCCGGCGCGGTGGGACTGCTGTCGGCCAGCGCGTTGTTCGTGCTGTATTCCACCATCGGCCTGCCCGAGGGCGCGCCGGCGGTGGGCTTCTGGCGCTTCAGCCTGAGCAGCGCGGCGATGGTGATGCTGATCGGCGCTCTGGCGCTGCGCTACTTCTATGTCAGCGATCGCTGGGCCGCGCAGGTGCAGGCCAGCGCGCGTGCCGAGGCCGATGCGCTGCAGGCGCGGATCCGCCCGCACTTTCTCTTTAACAGCATGAATCTCATCGCCGGCCTGCTGCACAGCGCGCCGCAGGTGGCCGAGCGCGCGGTGCTGGATCTGTCCGACCTGTTCCGCGCGGCCTTGGGCGCGGGCGAGGACAACTCCACCCTGGCCCAGGAAGTGGAACTGGCCGAGCAGTATCTGTCGATCGAATCGCTGCGCCTCGGCGAGCGCCTGACGGTGCGCTGGGAGCGTACCGAGCCGCTGCCCTGGGACCTGGTGCTGCCGCGCCTTGTGCTGCAGCCGATGGTGGAGAACGCGGTGCTGCACGGCATCTCGCGCCTGCCGCAGGGCGGCACCATCGACATCGCCCTGGCGGTGGAGCACAAGACGCTGCGCATCGTCGTGCGCAACCCGGCGCCCGAGCCGGGCAGCGTGCCGGTGCCGGCGTTGGGACGCGGCGCCGGCCACGCCCAGCGCAATATCGCCCACCGGCTGGCGTATCGCTTCGGCGCAGGGGCGCGGGTGACGGGCTTCTGGGCGCAAGGCTACTATGCCTGTGAACTCGCCCTTCCCCTGGCCTGAGGTCCGCATGCCCCTGACGGTGGTGATCGCAGACGACGAACCGCTGGCCCGCGAGCGCCTGCGCACGCTGTTGGCCGAGCAGCCCGGCACCGAAGTGGTGGCCGAGGTCGGCGATGGGCTGGCCGCGCTGCAGGCGGTGGCCGAACTGCGCCCCGATCTGGTGCTGCTGGACATCTCCATGCCCGGGGTCGATGGGCTGGAAGCGGCGCGTCATCTGGCGGCGTTCGATCCGCGGCCGGCGGTGGTGTTCTGCACCGCCTACGATGCGCATGCGCTGTCGGCGTTCGAGGCCGCGGCGATCGACTACCTGATGAAGCCGGTGCGCGCCGAGCGCCTGGCCTCGGCGCTGGAACGCGCGCGCACCTTCGCCGCCGGCCGCAGCACCGCGCCGGCGCCCAGCGCGGCCCAGCGCCAGGCGCGCACGCACCTGTGCGCGCGCCTGCGCGGCAGCCTGCGGCTGATCCCGCTGGACGACATCCACTACCTGCAGGCCGAGGAGAAGTACGTGGTGGTGCACCACGCGCGCGGCGAGGACCTGATCGAGGAATCGCTCAAGTCGCTGGAGGAGGAGTTCGCCAGCCGCTTCGTGCGCATCCACCGCAACTGCCTGGTCGCCCGCCACGAGCTGATGGAACTGCGACGGGTCGACGACGGCAAAGTGCAGGCCGTGCTGCGTCATGCGCCCGCCCCGCTGGAAGTCAGCCGCCGCTGCGTGCCCGCCCTGCGCGAGACGGTGAAGACACTCTAGGGGCTGGGATCGGCGGGGCAGGGAAAAGTAATCCGCTTGTGCTCGTCATTCCTGGGGTCGCGGAAATGACGGTACGAAAGTCACCCTAAGCTCCCCAATCCCCAATCCCCAATCCCCACTTGCGGCGATAATGCCCGCATGAGATCGCTGCGCATCGCCACCCGCAAGAGCGCGCTCGCCCTATGGCAGAGCGAGTATGTCGCCCACCAGCTGCGCCTGGCCCATCCGGGCCTGGAGGTCGAGCTGGTGCCGATGAGCACGCGCGGCGACGAGGTGCTGGACCGCTCGCTGGCGGCGATCGGCGGCAAGGGCCTGTTCCTCAAGGAACTGGAGCTGGCCATGCTCGATGGCCGCGCCGACTGCGCGGTGCATTCGCTCAAGGACGTGCCGATGGAACTGGAGGGGCCGTTCGTGCTGCCGGCCATCCTGGAGCGCGCCGATCCGGCCGATGCCTTCGTCTCCAACGCCTATCGGCGGCTGGATGCGCTGCCGCATGGCGCGCGCGTGGGCACCTCCTCGCTGCGGCGCCAGGCGCAGCTGCGCGCGCTGCGGCCGGATCTGGAGCTGGTCGACCTGCGCGGCAACGTCAATACCCGCCTGGCGCGGCTGGACGCCGGCAGCTACGACGCCATCATCCTGGCCTGCGCTGGCCTGCAGCGGTTGGGTTTCGATGCGCGCATCGCCGCGCGCCTGGCCGCACCGCAGTGGCTGCCGGCGCCGGCGCAGGGCGCCATCGCGGTGGAATGCCGCAGCGATGCGCCGCAGGTGCTGGCGCTGTTCGCCGCCCTGGACCATCTGCCCACGCGCCGCTGCGTGGAAGCCGAGCGCGCCATGAACCGCGCCCTGCACGGCAGCTGCCACGTGCCGGTCGGCGCGTTCGCCGAGGAAACCGCCGGCGGCATGCGCCTGTGCGGCCTGGTGGGCTCGGCGCAGGCCGGCACGCTGGTGCACGCGGAGGCCTCCTCGCCCGACCTGACGCCGGAGAACCTGGGCCATCAGGTCGCCCAGGCGCTGCTGGCCAACGGCGCCGATGCGCTGCTGGCCGAGCTGGAAGTCTGAGGCACCAGATCGCTTGCCGGTGGCAGGTCGAACCCTGCGCGGCGTCGACGACCGGCAGCATCATTGTTCGAAAACGACGGGCTAGATCGTCGCTTGAGCACGCCCAACAGCCATCGTCGTTCCCGCGAAAGCGGGAACCCAAGGACGTTGCGGGACCTGCATGGGAGTCCATCGATCCCCGCGTTCGCGGGGATGGCGAGCTTTGAGGTGGCAGCGCTAGTCCGCGAGCAAACCTCCAAGCGTCGTTCCCGCGAACGCGGGGTCCCAGCTGCTTTGCTGCGAGGGCCGAAGGCGCTGGATGGTCAGACATGCGTCTGCCAAGAAGCACCTCCCGCGTTCGCGGGAATGACGGGAGGGGTGTCCCGCGTCTTCGATGCACTCGGGCTTCAATGTAAAAAGCCCCCGCCGTGTCGCCACGGCGAGGGCTTGATCGCGCAGGCGCGCGGCTTACTTGAAGTTGTAGACGATGTTGACCGTGGTCAGGTTGTCGGTCTTCTTGGTGTCCGGATCGACCTCGGTGTTGTGGCGCGTCTCCAGGCCGGCCTTGAGCGCCAGGCGTTCGGACATGGCCACCTGCAGGCCGAACAGGTTCTTGATGAAGGTGTTGTCGCTGCCCGATTCGACCAGCAGGGTGTCCACCAGCGAGGTGGTCGCGGTCAGCTTGTAGCCGTAGTCGATCATGCCGCGGCCGATGGTCTCGTTGTGGTGCACCTGCACGCCCTGGTCCTTGGACCAGCGGTAACCCGGACCGATCTCGAAGGTCAGGTGCTGGGTGTCGTTCTTGATCGCCTCGTAGCCGTAACCGACGGCGGTGGTCCACTGGTACTCGTAGCTGGTGTAGTGGTCGCGCTCGTTGCGCACCGAGCCCCAGATGTAGCTGCGCTCGCTCAGGCGGCGGCCGCTGGTGCCGAACAGTTCGTAGCGGCGCGCGGTCTCCTCGCCGTCGTCCTTGGCGTACTGGCCGGCCACGCCGAAGGCGTGCTTCCAGGTGTCGTCGCTGTAGGCGAGGTTGGCCTTGCCGACGAAGGTCTCGTTGTCGGTATTACCCTTCGAGATGGCCAGGCCCAGTTCGCCGTTGCCGGTCCAGCCGGTGTTGTTGTCGATCTTGGCCAGGCTGGGCGTGTCGACCAGGTTGCCGGCCAGGGCGGGCAGCGGCGCTGCCACGGCGAGCAACAGGGCGCAGGGAAGGCGTCGGAACATGAGGAATCTCCGTGTGGGGTGGGGACGCGGGGATAGCAAAAAGGCCGGTGATCCCCGGCCTTCGGCGCGAAAGTGTCTTTTCGCAACGTTGAATGTCAACGTAATGCGCCCGCTTGCCGTCGTCGTCTCCAGACGCTAGGCGAGTCCGATATGGCGACGCCCTCAGGGCGTGGAGACGGGCGTGTCGATGACGATGGTCGGGTCGTTGAAGCGGCTGTAGCGCACCGTCATGGTGTAGGGCTGCTGTTGGGACAGGCCGCTGTGGCGCAGCTGCAGCGGCAGGCCGTCCGGCCCGATCCAGTAGGTGAACTGCACCGGCGCCTGCGCCGGGCCGTTGGTCACTTCGTACTGCCGCGCCTGCACGCCGTCGATCTGGCTGACGCCGGCCTCGCGCACGCGCAGCTGGCCGCGGCTCTCGTGCACGCGCATCGGATCGCGCCACTGCGCCACCATGCCTTCGGGCAGCTGCAGCTTCTCGGTACGGCCCTGCGATTGCAGGTAGAGCACGTTGCCGACGATCACCTGGGTGCCGATGGGCATCTGCAGGCGGTAGCGGTCGGGGGCGACGAAATCCAGCGTGTCGCGGGTCTCGCGCGCGCCCTGCAGGTGCATCTCGGCGTGGAAGCTGCGCGCGTCCTGGAAGGCCTGCATCGACGCGGTGACCCGTTCGAGCGGCGTGCCGGCCGCCGTGGCGGGCGGGGGGCTGGCCGGTGGCGAGGAGGGGCTGCAGGCGGCCAGCAGCAGGCAGGCCAGGGCGGGGACGGCGGGGCGGTGCATGGGGCGAACGGACTCCGGCGGCGGGCAGGGCGGGAACCCGTCCCGCGGGCGCAAGACTGCGCGCGGGCGGCTGAAGCGCACCTGCGTCTTCTTGATGCCATGCTCGGCCATAATCGGGCGCATGGACAAGATCGAACGCATCACCGCGCTGCATCGCATCCTCAAGGGCGCGCGCTACCCGGTCACCGTCAAGCGCCTGCAGGACGAGCTGGGGTGCTCGCGCGCCACCGTCTACCGCGACCTGGCCTACCTGCGCGATGCGCTGATGGCGCCGGTGGAGGGCGACGGCGAGGCCGGCTTCCGCTACGCGGCCGGGCAGAGCGACCGCTTCGAGCTGCCGGGCCTGTGGCTCAGCTCGGACGAGCTCTACGCGCTGGTCGCCTCGCAGCAGCTGCTGCTGCGCACCGGCGGCGGGGTGCTGGCCGGCGCGCTGGCGCCGCTGCAGAAGCGCCTGGAGGGCCTGCTGGCCGACCATGCCGGCGCCCAGCGCTGGCCGGTCGAACGTGTGCGGGTGATCCCGCATCGCGGCCGGCGCCTGGACGAGGCCGCGTTCCGCTGCGTGGCCAGCACCGTGCTGGAGCGGCGCCAGTTGAGCTTCGAATACCGCGCCCGCTCCACCGACGAGCGCACCCGCCGCGTGGTCTCGCCCCAGCGCATCACCCACTACCGCGACAACTGGTACCTGGACGCCTGGGACCACGGCCGCGAGGCGCTGCGCAGTTTCGCGGTGGACCGTATCAGCAATGCCCGCGCGCTGGACGAGGCCGCGGTGGAGATGGGCAAGGACGAGCTGAGCCAGCACCTGGCCTCCAGCTACGGCATCTTCTCCGGCGAGCCCAAGGGCTGGGCGACGATCGTGTTCAGCCCAAAAGCGGCGCGCTGGGTCGCTGACGAGCAGTGGCATGCGCGCCAGGAGGGCCGCTTCCTGCCCGACGGCCGCTACGAGTTGAAGGTGCCCTACAGCGCCTCGCGCGAGCTGCTGATGGACGTGCTGCACTACGGCTCGGACGCGGAGATCGTCGCCCCGCCGGTGCTGCGCGAGCAGGCCAAGGCCCTGCTCGAACTGGCGCTGTCCAACTACGAGCGCGTGCCGGACAAGCACTGAGCGGTTGTGGGAACAACTGTCCCCTCCAATCCAGTCCCGGACTCCCTGTAGAGCGGAGCTTGCTCCGCTGGGGCTTTCCGCCGATCCGGCCGAAACGCGGCGGACCAAGCTCAGCTGTTCTTCGTTCGGTTGGTGGGGAAGGCCCCAGCGGAGCAAGCTCCGCTCTACAAGTGGGGCCGCCTTTGTGGCCCTTGGGCAACGGCGGCGAGGGCTTTACCAGGAACGCCCCATCGCCGCCATGGCGGCGCCCACGGGCGCTCGTCCGGTACCATGGTGGCGTTCCCGCATGATCGGTGCGGTGGCCGCGCGGTTGGCGGCTGCCGGGTCCGAGTGCGCACCTTCCCCTCTGACGATCCCGCACCGCCCGTGTCCACCACCGAGCCCGCACCGCTGCGCTTCATCCATGTCGTGGCCGCCGCCATCACCGATGCGCGCGGCCGCCTGCTGCTGGCCCGGCGCGGCGACGGCCGCGATCTGGCCGGGCTGTGGGAGTTCCCCGGCGGCAAGCGCGAGCCGGGCGAATCCACCGAGGAGACGCTGGTGCGCGAGCTGCAGGAGGAGCTGGGCATCACCGTGCAGGTCGGCGCGCCGATCATGCGCGTGCCGCATCTGTATCCGGACAAGCGCCTGCTGCTGGACGTGCGCCGGGTGACCACCTGGAAGGGCGTGCCGCGCGGCATGGAGGGCCAGGCGCTGGCCTGGGTGGCGCAGGACAAGCTGCAGCGCTATCCGATGCCGGCGGCCGACAAGCCCGTGGTGGCGGTGCTGCAGCAGCCCGACCGGTACCTGATCACGCCCGAACCGGGCGCGGACTCCGCGGCCTGGCTGGCCGGCCTGGAGGCCGCGCTGGCCGGCGGCGTGCGCCGCGTGCGGTTGCGCGCGCGCAGCCTGGAGGGCGACGCGGGCTGGCCGCCGCTGGCCGCCGCCGCGGTGGCGCTGTGCCGCGATGCCGGCGCCGAGGTGCTGCTGGAGGGCGCGGCCAAGCTGGCACGCGATCTGGGCGTAGGCCTGCATCTGCGCACCGAGCAGCTGATGCGCATCGAGGCGCGCCCGGTCGCGGCCGGCGTGGGCCTGGCCGCCTCGTGCCGGTCGGCCGAGCACCTGCGCCGGGCCGAGGCGCTGGGCTGCGACTTCGTCACCCTGGGCCCGGTGCGCGGCACCGACACCCAGCCCGCGCTGGGCTGGGACGCCTTCGCCGCCCTGCGCGAGATCGTGTCGCTGCCGATCTACGCCACCGGTGGGCTGGGGGTGGACGACATGGCCCAGGCGCACCAGCACGGCGCGCAGGGCATCGCCGCACTCCGCGGGCTGTGGCCTTCGGGCTGAGGTCCTTGTGCGGCGCTCAGGCGCCGGCGAGCAGGCGGTAACGCGCGTCCAGCTCGGCCACGGCCTGGTCGATCTCTTCCAGGCTGCCATCGTTGCGCACGATGTCGTCGGCGATGGCCAGGCGCTGGGCGTCGCTGGCCTGGGCCTGGATCATGCGCTGGGCCAGCGCCTGGTCGATGCCATCGCGCGCCAGCAGCCGCGCCATGCGCACTTCCAGCGGCGCGGTGACCACGCAGATGCGCTGCAGCCACGGATAGCGCTCGCGTCCGCCGCCTTCGGCCAGCAGCGGGATCATCGCCACCGCATACGGGCTGGCGGCGGCGAGGCACTGCGCCTCCAGCGCCGCGCGCACGGCCGGATGGACGATGGCCTCCAGCGCCTGGCGCGCGTTTTCGTCCTCGAACACGCGCCGGCGCATCGCCGCGCGGTCCAGCCCGGCCTGCGCATCGAGCACCTCCGCGCCGAAGTGCGCCACGATGGCGGCCAGCGCCGGTGTGCCGGGCTCGACCACCGCACGCGCGATGCGGTCGGCGTCGGCCACGACGATGCCGCGCGCCAGGAAGGCGCGCTCCAGCGCGCTCTTGCCCGAGGCGATGCCGCCGGTGAGTCCGATGCAGGTCTGGCTCATGGCGGCATTATCCACGCGTCCCTGCCACGGTAGAGCGGAGCTTGCTCCGCTGCTCTTCGCTCGGTTCGTGGGAAAGGCCCCAGCCGAGCTTGCTCCGCTGCGCTTCGTCCTGTCCGTGAGCAAGGCCCCAGCGGAGCAAGCTCCGCTCTACAGCCAGCGGCGCACGCGGGCGCAGTAGCGCGCGTAGGCGGGGCCGAACTCGGCGCGCAGGCGGGCTTCCTCGAACGGGATCACCACCTGCCGCAGCGCCAGCCACGGCAGCGGCAGCAGGACCAGCGCCCAGGGCACGATCAGATAGCCGGCCAGGCCGATATAGCTGGCCAGCAGGCTGACGTACATCGGGTTGCGGGTCAGGCGGTACGGGCCGCGCTCTACCAGGGACGAGGGCTGGCTGGAGGGCAGGATGGTGGTGCGGCGCGTGGCGAACAGCGCGAAGCACCACAGCGCCAGGCCTAGCGCGGCCAGGGCCAGCAGCGAGCCGGCCCATTGCATCGCCAGCAGCGCGCCGCCCTGCGGCAGCGGCAGGGCCAGCACGCGCTGGGCCAGCGCGGCGAGGCCGAAGGCGAGCAGAAAATGCACCGGCGCGGTCAGGCGGACCAGCAGCGGGGTGTTCGACAGGCGCGCAGCGCCTTCCAGGGTGTGTTCTTCCAGCACGCCGCGTGATCGTCCTTGGGTCCGGGGCGACATCTTAGCCCGCGGCCTGCGGGAAAGCGCCCGTAGACTGGCCGCCCCACCTGCCAGGGTTCGCCGATGTCCATCGCCCGTCTTCGTACGCTCTTCCGCATTGGCCTGCTGGCGCTGGTACTGCCGGCCAGCCTCGCGCTGGCCGCGCCGAAGGACGCGGGATTCGAGCTGGTGGCGCTTGGGGTCGAGGGCGGGCTGGACGAGGGCAACCTGTCGTCCTATCTGATCCGCGCACAGGCCGACACGCGCTATCTGGCGCTGGATGCCGGCACCGTGCTGCCGGGCATCGCGCAGGCGCTGCGGCAGGGCGCGTTCGCCGATCTGCGGACGGCCGACGGGCTCACCCCGCAGGGGCAGGTGCTGCGCAACCTGATCGCCGGCACCTTCATCAGCCATGCGCATCTGGACCATGTGGGCGGGCTGCTGGTTGCGGCCACCGACGATGCCGGCCGCAAGCCGATCTACGGGCTGGCGCCGACGCTTGAGACCCTCAGCGCCGACTACTTCAACTGGCAGGCCTGGCCCAACTTCGCCGACCGCGGGCCGGCGCCGGCGCTGGGCCGCTATGTGCTGACCGAAGTCGTGCCGGGGCAATGGTTCGATGTGCCCGGGACCTCGGTGTCGGCCTGCGCCTATCCGCTGTGGCACGACCGGCTGACCTCGACGATGCTCCTGGTGCGCAGCGGCGATGCCTACTTCGCCTACTTCGGCGATACCGGGCCCGATGCGCTGTCAGGCGGCCAGCATCGGCTGGCGGACATCTGGCAGGTGCTGGCGCCGCTGGTGCGTCGGCACGCGCTCAAGGGGCTGCTGATCGAGGCCTCGTTCCCGGACGATGTGCCCGATGCGCAGCTGTTCGGCCATCTCACCCCGGCCTGGCTGCTGCGCGAGCTGGACGCGCTGGCCGCCGCGACCGGCGGCACCGCGCCGCTGAAGGGGCTGCCGGTGCTGGTGGGGCATATCAAGCCGAGCCTGGTGCAGGGGCGCGATCCGCGCGCGCTGGTGAAGACCGAGCTGGCGGCGGGCAACCGCCAGGGCGTCGCGTTCGTGCTGCCGGTCCAGGGGCAGGTGCTGCGGCTGCCTTGAGGGGGGCAGGGGGAGCGGCCGCCGAGCGATACGGGGCGAGCCCCAAAAGCGACCCCTCCCCAGCCCTCCCCCTTCGCTGCGCGAAAGGGAGGGAGCGGATCCTGCGGCGGGATGCAGTCGGAGCAGTGCCGCGGGAATCCTCCTACCGTCATTCCCGCGAACGCGGGAATCCAGGGACTTTCGCTGGAGGCGCGAGAGGTGCCGACTTCCGCCCCTCGCGGCAAGGGCGACCCCGCGCGCCGCTCCAAATAAGGCGGAAATGTCGCCTATCGGTCACACACCGTGACTTTCGACGGCTTGCAAATCCGTAAGTTCCGTGTGAAAAGATCGTGTTGCTCTGCAGCATCGCCTGGCCGGCCGCGCGCCGGGTCCGGCGCGGGAATCCGCCCGTGCCGTGATCCGCGCCGTACAGCGCCCGCGCCGCGATGCCGCCCAAGCCGCACCCCTTCGCCACCGGACCGCTCATGCCCCGATTGCAGCCCGCCGCCATTGCTTTGTCGCCCGCGCCCGCACGGAGCGCCCGCCGGTGAGGGGCAGCGGCTTCGATCTGGCCGGCAACGGCAGCGCGGTGCGCACCGAGCTGCTGGCAGGGGCGACGACCTTCCTGACGATGGCCTACATCGTCTTCGTCAACCCGGACATCCTGGGCGCGGCCGGCATGGACAAGGGCGCGGTGTTCGTCGCCACCTGCCTGGCCGCGGCGCTGGGGTCGGCGCTGATGGGGCTGCTGGCCAACTGGCCGATCGGCCTGGCGCCGGGCATGGGGCTCAACGCCTTCTTCGCCTTCACCGTGGTCGGCACGATGGGCTATCCCTGGCCACAGGCGCTGGGGCTGGTGTTCCTGTCCGGCTGCCTGTTCGTGCTGCTGACCCTGACCGGCGCGCGGCGCTGGCTGGTCGACGGCATCCCGCTGTCGCTGCGCAGCGGCATCGCCGCGGGCATCGGCCTGTTTTTGGCCTTCATCGGCCTGCAGGGCGCGGGCCTGGTGGTGGACAGCCCGGCCACGCTGGTGACCCTGGGCGATCTGCACAAGGCCGAGCCGCTGCTGGCGCTGGCCGGGCTGGTGCTGATCGGCATCCTGGACGCGCTGCGGGTGCGCGGGGCGATCCTGATCGGCATCCTGGCGGTGACCGCCGCCGGCCTGGCGCTGGGCAAGGTGCACTACGCCGGGCTGCTGGCCTGGCCGCCGAGCCTGGCGCCGACCTTCCTCAAACTCGATATCGCCGGCGCGCTGAGCCAGCACGGCGGCGTGGCCGCGCTGCTGCATGTGCTGCTGGTCTTCCTGCTGGTGGAGATGTTCGACGCCACCGGCACGCTGGCCGGCGTGGCCCAGCGTGCCGGGCTGCTGGATCGCCCTGACCAGCGCCAGCGCTTCGATCGCGCGCTGGTAGCCGACAGCACCGCGATCCTGGCCGGCTCGCTGCTGGGCACCTCCAGCACCACTGCCTACGTGGAAAGCGCGGCCGGCGTGCAGGCCGGCGGCCGCACCGGCCTGACCGCGCTGACGGTGGCCGCGCTGTTCCTGCTGGCGCTGCTGTTCTCGCCGCTGGCCGCGATGGTGCCGGCCTATGCGACCGCGCCGGCGCTGATCTACGTGGCCGGGCTGATGCTGCGCGAGCTGGTCCACCTGGACTGGAGCGATGTCACCGAGGCCATGCCGGCCAGCCTGGCGGCGCTGGGCATGCCGTTCACCTATTCCATCGCCAACGGCCTGGCGCTGGGCTTCGTCAGCTATGCGCTGCTCAAGCTCGGCACCGGGCGCTGGCGTGGCGTGCACGTGGCGACCTGGGTGGTGGCGGCGCTGTTCGTGCTGCGTTACGCGCTGTAGCGCGACGCGGGGCGGTGAGGATTTCGCAAGACGTTTTGGCAAGGGGAGTCGTGCACGTGGTGGGAAGTAGAACAATCTGGGGCGTGATCGCCTGTGTGGCGCTGGTCGGCCAGGCCTGGGCGGCCGATGGCGGCGGCGCGGCCGGCGCGCGCGAGGCGAAGGTGGCCGCGCTGATGCAGCGCGTGGCGGGCAACGGCCCGCAGCTGCGCGCCTTCCTGCAGGCCATGCCCAAGGGCGCGGACCTGCACAACCATCTGGGTGGCAACAACTACGCCGAGGATTTCCTGCGCTGGGCCGACGAGGACCAGGGCTGCATCGCCCGCGACACCCACCAGCTGCTGCCGCCGCCGTGCGGCGAGGGCACGGTGCCGGCGCGCGGCCTGGCCGCGCGCGATGCGGGGTTCTTCTCCGCCACGGTCGATGCGCTGTCGATGCGCAACTTCGTGCAGGGCAATGCGGCCGCCTCGGGGCACGACCAGTTCTTCAGCACCTTCGCCCGTTTCGGCAGTTCGCAGGCGCGTCGCCCCGACGCGATCGCCGCGACGCTGGAGCAGGCCGCGCGCGACCGCGTCAGCTACGTCGAGCTGATCGCCAACCCCGCCCAGTCGGCCGAGCTCGGCAAGCGCGCCGGCGCGCTGGACTGGAACGCCACCGACTTGGCCGCCAACCTGGCGCCGCTGCAGGCCCAGCTGCCGGCTCTGGTCGAGGCGGCCAAGGCCGACACCGCCGCGCTCGATGCGCGCGTGGCCCAGCTGCTGCGCTGCGGCCAGGCAGACGCCAGCATCGGCTGCGGCGTGCGCTATCGCTATGTGCCGTACGCACTGCGCACGCTGCCGGCGCCGGTGGTGTTCGGGCAGATGCTGATGGGCTATGCGGTGGTGCAGGCCGATCCGCAGCGCTACGCCGGGGTCAACATCGTCGCGCCGGAGGACAACCCGGTCGCGCTGCGCGACTACCGCCTGCACATGGCGATGTTCAAGCTGCTGTCCGCGCGCTACCCGCAGGTGCCGCTGACCCTGCACGCGGGCGAACTCAGCCTGGGCCTGGTGCCGCCGGCGGACCTGCGCTTCCACATCCGCGATGCGGTGGCCATCGGCGCCCGGCGCATCGGTCACGGCGTGGACATCGGTTACGAGGACGATGCCGCCGGACTGCTGCGACAGATGAAGGCCCAGCACGTGGCGGTGGAGATCAACCTGACCAGCAACGACGTGATTCTCGGGGTCAAGGGCAGCGACCATCCGCTGCCGATGTACCTGGCCGCCGGCGTGCCGGTGGTGCTGTCCACCGATGACGAGGGCGTCTCGCGCAGCGACATGACCCACGAGTACCAGCGCGCGGTGACCGAGCAGGGCCTGGACTACGCCACGCTCAAGCAGGTCGCGCGCAACGGGCTGACCTATTCCTTCGCGCCGGGCCAGAGCCTGTGGGACGCGGACGGCCGCACGCCTGTGGCCGCCTGCGCCGGCTCGCTGGTTTCCGGCAGCGCCGATGCGCGCTGCAAGGCGCTGCTCGAGGGCAGCGAGAAGGCGCGCCTGCAGTGGCAGCTGGAGCGCGACTTCGTCGCCTTCGAAACGCAGCAGCTGGCCGAGGCGCGCCGATGAGCCGCCTCGCACGGGCCCTGGCGCATGGTGCGCTGCTGCTGTCGCTGGCCGTGAGCGCCCCGGCGTGGGCGGGGCAGAAGCAGCTGGTGATCCTGGACGACGACCTGGACGGCTTCGCCCCGGCCCAGGTGATGGCGCTGCAGGCGCCCGATGTGCAGGTGCTGGGCCTGACCACGGTCAGCGGCAACGCTTGGGCGACCCAGGCCACCGCGCATGCGCGGCGCATGCTGGAGATCACCGGCCATCCCGAGGTGCCGGTGGTGCAGGGCGCGATCGATCCGCTGGTCAACACCGAAGCGCAGACCGAGCGCTGGGAAGCGCTGTACGGCAAGCTGGTGTGGAAGGGCGTGTGGATGAGGCACTGGGTCGAGGACAACTTCCAGGCCGATCCCGATTACCACGGCCCGGAGGTGGTGCGCGATCTGAAGCTGGGCAATCCCAGCGTGGTCAAGGCCAGCGACGAGCCGGCGGCGCTGTTCCTGCTGCGCATGGTCCGCGCGTATCCGGGCCAGGTGACCATCATCGCCACCGGCCCGCTGACCAACCTGGCGCTGGCCCAGCGCCTGGATCCGCAGTTCGCCAGCCTGGCCAAGGAGCTGGTCTACATGGGCGGCAGCCTGGAGCCCAGGCAGACGCGCGACAGCGAGGCGGCGCGGCAGTTCGCGCGCGAGTTCGTCAACACGCCGCGGCGCGAGTTCAACATCCGCTTCGACCCCGAGGCCGCCAGCATCGTCATGCGCGCGCCGTGGAAGAAGATCGTGATGGTGCCGGTCGATCCGTCCACCGCCACCGAGGTCACCCCGGCGCTGCTGGCGCGCATGCGCGCGGCCGACACGCCGATCGCCCGCGCGCTGGCCTCGCGCCAGACCGGCTTCCCGCTCTGGGACGAGCTGGCCGTGGCGGTGTGGCTGGATCCCTCGCTGATCACCCAGTCCGACGAGTTGATGGTCGATACCAACCTCGACCGCGGCGCCGGCTACGGCGACATCCTGTCCTGGAGCCCGCCGTACGCGCCGGGCCTGGGCGAGCGGCGTCAGATCGTGGTGCGCAGCGTCGATGTACCGCGTTTCGAGGCGCTGATGGCGCGCCTGCTGACCCGGCCCCAGCCGCGCGCGGTCGGCGCGGCGGTGCCCTGAATCCCGGAGTTGGAAGCGGCAGGGCCACGGACGCGGCCCGGACGCTGATCGGTGCCCGCGCGCGCCGACGCGGCGATGTCTTGGCTAGAACCCTTACCCACACAGGCAATCCCCACATGAACAAAGCGCTCCTTTCCCTTGCCGTCACGGCCGCGTTGTACGCGACCGCCGGCGCCGCCTTCGCCCAGGACGCCACCGGCACCGATGCCGGGCAGCGCAGCAGCGTCACCACCACCTCCAACACCACCAACTCCAACGCCACCCAGCGCGCGCGTCAGCTCGACGCGGTCAAGGTCACCGGCACCTCGCTGTCGCTGGGCAACGGCAACATGCAGGTCCAGGACGCGCCCAAGGCCGTGTCCACCATCGGCCGCGAAGCCATCCTCCAGGCCGCGCCAGGCGCCAACTTCACCCAGATGCTGACCAGCATCCCCGGCGCGATCTCGGCCACCAACGACGTGACCGGCCTGAACGACGGCAACTTCACCGTGCGCGGCTTCCCGGCCGACGAAGTCGGCGTGACCGTCAACGGCGTGCCGATCAACGACTCGGGCAACTACAAGATGTACGCCACCGAGTACGGCGACACCGAGAATATGGGCGACATCACCGTCGAGCAGGGCTATCCCAGCGTGACCTCGCCGGTGATCGGCGCGGCCGGCGGCAACATCGCCTGGGTCACCGTCGACCCGACCGCGGAGGCCGGCCTGGACCTGAGCCAGAGCTTCGGCAGCAACAACTACAAGCGCACCTTCCTGCGCTACAACACCGGCGACACCGGCCCGGTGCGTTCGTGGATCTCCTACTCGAACAACCAGACCGACCTGTGGCGCGGCGACGGCCAGTCCAAGGTGACCAAGATCGACGCCAAGTCGGTGTGGACGCTGGACGAGGGCGACTCGATCACCGGCTCGGTGCAGTACAACCGCGAGGTCAAGAACAACTACCGCAACCTGACCAAGGCGCAGATCGCCGCCAACGGCTACGACTTCGGCTATGTCGAGTCGTACAAGTCGGCTAACGCCGGCGACTGGGTCGGCACCCAGGTCAACCCCTTCCGCAGCTGGATCGCCAGCCTGGACGGCGAGTTCACCCTGAGCGACAGCCTGCACCTGTCGGTGGTGCCGTACTTCGTCTACGGCTACGGCGGCGGCAGCTACGGCTACGCCAAGACCTATGTGTTCTTCACCTCCGATACGTTCCGCCCGGGCCTGCACGTCAAGTTCAAGCAGGACCTTGGCCTGAACGACAGTCTGGAATACGGCGTGCTGGCCGAGCGCCCGCGCCAGCAGGGCTCCAACGTCTTCATCCCGGCCGATCCGCAGGGCAACCCCGCCGATGTCTGGGGGCATGACAGCCAGTACTACTACAAGAACGCCAACGGCAGCCCGCAGGTCGCCTATCGCTTCTACTCGACCACGCCGACCTATCGCGCCTTCGCCACCAACACCTGGACGCCCAACGACCAGTGGACGTTGACCGTCGGCGGCGCCTACACCTGGGTGCAGCGCAAGGGCTGGTACTCGACCTGGCCGGGCGCGGACCGCGGCATCAACGTGACCACGCCAGCCAACAGCACGCTGTATGCCGAGGGCGCCAACACCTACAAGAAGTTCACCCCCACCGCCGGCGTGAAGTTCCAGCTCGACGAGCAGAACCAGTTCTTCCTGGGCGTCGGCAAGGCCTACCGCGCGCCGATCAATACCTCGGCGCTGTACGACTTCTGGAATGCGGCCTACGCCAACGCCATCGGTTCGCAGACTTCCATCAGCGATGCCGAGCCCGAGCAGTCCGTGACCGCCGATCTGGGCTGGCGCTACTACGGCGACAAGCTGAGCACGGTGCTCGACCTGTACGCGACCAACTTCGACCACAAGCAGTTCAGCGGCACCGATCCGGTGACGCGCGCGCCGGTCTATTACCAGCTGGGCAGCGTGCAGATGCGCGGCGTCAATACCGAGCTGAGCTACAAGTTCGACGACATGTGGTCGGTGTATGCCTCCTACGCGTACAACAAGAGCGAGATGAAGAGCGATGTCTCGCTGGGCGCCACCACCTACGCCACCGACGGCAAGACCCTGGTCAACGCGCCGAAGAACGTGGGCTATGCCTCGGTCAACTTCACCGACCAGGCGCTGTGGGCCAGCCTGAGTGTCAACGCGCAGAGCGCCATCTGGGGCACCTTCCTCAACTACAGCGGTTCGGACGCCGGCGGCTTCGCCACCGTCAACCTCAACGGCGGCTACAACTTCCAGGACTTCGGTGGCCTGAAGAAGCCGTACGTGAAGGTCAACGTGTTCAACCTGGGCAACCGCAAGGCGCTGATGTACTCGGCGACCACGGCGCTGAGCACCACGGCCTCGGCGGCCGCCTGGCAGCTGCTGCAGGACCGCACGCTGATGGTGACCTTCGGCGGATCGTTCGCGCTGTAATGCGCCTTTGGCGCAGCCGCGGGCACCGGCCCGCGCTGCGCGTCCATCGTCGGCAGGTCCTCACCGGACCTGCCGACTTGGTTTGCCGTCTTGCCTGGGCGTTCCTTGCGACGGCGCAGGCGAGGTCGGGCCTCATTGAAGCTCGCTCGAACGTTCTTGTCCTCGCTTGCGGGCGGGGGAGGCCATCGCGCTTGCACGGGTCGGATGCCGCGCGCTCCACCCGGACTTCCTCTTCCCGTACTCCACACCGGAGGTCCTATGTTCCGTCCTCTGATCAAGCTCCTGCTGCCGGCGCTGCTCGGTCTGTGCGCCATGCCGGCGCTCGCGCAGAAGCCGCTGGCGCCCAAGGTGCTGGTGATCACCATGTTCGCGCCGGAGGCCGCGCCCTGGCGCGAGGCCGAGCGCTTCGACACGCAGGTGCCCGTGCCGGGCCTGTCGCCCAAGTACCCGACCGTGGACTGCACGCGCGCCGGTCTGTGCCTGATGACCACCGACATGGGCCTGGCCAATGCGGCCAGCTCGGTCGCCGCGCTGGTGGCCTCGCCGCGCTTCGACCTGCGCCGCACCTACTTCCTGATCGCCGGCATCGGCGGCGTCGCGCCGGAGCAGGGCACGCTGGGCTCGGCGCACTGGGCACGTTACGCCATCGATGGCGGCCTGATGCGCGCGGTCGATCCGCGCCAGCAGCCGGCCGGCTGGTCGTCCAACCTGCTGATGCTCGGCGCCACCGCGCCGGGGCAGAAGGTCGAGCACCGCACCGGGACCGAGGTGTTCCAGCTCGACGAGGCCCTGCTGCAGAAGGCCTACGCCCTGAGCGCGGGCGTGCCGCTGGAGGACAGCGACGCGGCCGCGGCCTATCGCCTGCAGTATCCGCAGCCGGCCGCGCGCGCCGGGCCGGCGGTGAGCATCTGCGACAGCCTGACCAGCGACACCTACTGGCACGGCAGCCTGATCGCCACGGCGATGGAGGCTTACGTGCAGCTGACCACCGACGGGCGCGGCCACTACTGCATCACGCAGATGGAGGACAATGCCACCCTGACCGCGCTCCAGCGGGGAGCCGAGGCGGGCAGGCTGCAGCTCGCCCGCGTCGCCCTGCTGCGCACGGCCTCCAATTTCGATCGCGAGGCGCCAGGACAGGACGTGGGCGCCTCGCTGTCGGCCAAGTCCGGTGGCTTTCTGCCATCCACCCACAACGCCTACCGAGTCGGGCATGCGTTGACCGAGGCCATCCTGGCGCACTGGGAGGCGTGGTCGCACGGCGTGCCGAAGGAATGACCCCATGCCTGCCAACCTCGCTTCCTCCCGTCCACTGCGCGCGCTGTCGCTGGCGGCCCTGGCCCTGTTGATGGCCGCGCCTGCGCTGGCGCAGAGCCGCCGCCAGGGCGCCGAGCTGCCGCAGATGCGACTGTCCCAGCGGCCGCTGATCGTGGCCCACCGCGGCCGCGCCACCCCCGACGGCGCCGAGAACAGCCTGGTGCAGATGCAGCAGGTGGCCAGCCACCAGATCGGCGTGGAGATGGACCTGGCCGCCAGCCAGGACGGCGTGCTCTATCTGCTGCACGACGCCACCCTCGACCGCACCACCACCGGCACCGGCCCGATCAAGGCGCAGACCAGCCAGGCGCTGGACGCGGTCAAGCTCAAGGACGGCCACGGCAAGCCGACCGACGAGGCCCTGCCGCGCCTGACCAAGGTCCTGGACTGGGCCGCCGGCGTGCCCGACGTGATCCTGATGATCGACCTGAAGGGCATCAAGGCGGCCACGCTGGCGCCGCTGCTGCGCGAGCGCAAGCTGCAGGACCGCGTGATCCTGCTGACCTTCGAGCGCGGCGCGGCGGCCGAGGCGCTGGCCAGTGCCGATGGCGCCATGGTCTCGGTGCTGATCAAGACCCAGTCCGACGCCAACTACTACAAGCGCATCGCCGCCGGCCGGCCGCTGGCGATGTACGTGCCGCAGGACTCCAAGAACAAGGTCTTCGGCTACGCCAAGACCGCCGGGGCGGTGCTGGTGACCGACGTGATCGACGGCGAGGGCGAGGACAGCGCGGACTTGAATGCCAAGGTCGCCAAGCAGGGCTGCAAGGCCTATGTCGACTACATCGATGCGCACTACACCGATGTGCTGGTGACCAACCACCCCAAGTGTGCGGCGCAGACGCTCAAGGCCTACGTGCCGACCACGGACAACGGGCCGCATTGAGCGGCCGTCGTTGCCTCTTGGACGCTGGTGGGGGGTCTTGAATTAGGTTCTTCTCCTGATCGAGGGATCGCGGGGCGTTCGCGTTCCTGCTTCCTTCGGAGGCGCTGCGGTCAGGCGGGCTGTAACCGCTTATCCCTCGATCAGGGAATCCTGCCTCCTGCCTTAAGGCGCTCTGCCTCCTGCCTCGCTCGTCGCGGACACCGCCCACCGCACCTCTGCCTTGCGCGGTGAGTCGGAGGGCTCCGGATCGTGGGAGCAGCTGTCTCGCAGTGGCATGCCTGTAGAGCGGAGCTTGCTCCGCTGCTGTCCGTTCGGTTCGCGGGGACGGCCCAGCGGAGCAAGCTCCGCTCTACAGGTGGGTCCGCCTGGTGGGCGGACCGAGCCGAGGCGCCATGCAGGGTCGGGTCGAGGCGGGTTTAAGAGGCGTGCCCACCGGCCCGGTCCTCAGTTCATCGATACGTCCACATTCCCGTGCACCGGCGAGGGACCTCGAATCAGGGCAGCCCGGCCAGCCAGTCGTCGTCGCTGCCTTCGTTGATGTCGGCGAACAGCGGGGTGGAGAAGTAGCGCTCGCCCGTATCGGGCAGCATCGCCAGGATCACCGAGCCCGGCACGGCCTTCTCGGCCACTTCCAGCGCGGTGGCCAGGGTGGCGCCGGCGGAGATGCCGACGAAGATGCCTTCTTCGGCCGCCAGCCGGCGCGAGGTCTCGATCGCGCGCTCGTCGGTGACGGTATAGAGCTCGTCGTAGACCTCGCGGTTGAGTACTTCGGGCACGAAGTCCGGGGTCCAGCCCTGGATCTTGTGCGGCTTCCACTCATCGCCCTTCAGCAGCGCCGCGCCGGCCGGCTCGGTGGCGATGATCCTGGTCTCCGGGCGCGCGACTTTAAGCACTTCGCCCACGCCGGTCAGGGTGCCGCCCGTGCCCCAGCCGGTGACGAAGAAGTCCAGACGCTGGCCGGCGAAGTCGCGCAGGATCTCAGGGCCCGTGGTGTTGCGGTGATAGGCCGGATTGGCCGGGTTGGCGAACTGGCTGGCCAGGAACCAGCCGTGCTGTTCGGCCAGCTCCTTGGCCTTGCGCACCATGCCGCTGCCGCGCTCGGCGGCCGGGGTGAGGATGACCTTGGCGCCGTAGGCGCGCATCAGCTTGCGGCGCTCGATGGAGAAGGTCTCCACCATCGTGGCCACGAACTTGTAGCCGCGCGCCGCGCAGACCATCGCCAGCGCCACGCCGGTATTGCCCGAGGTGGCCTCGACCACCGTGTCGCCCGGCTTGAGCAGGCCGCGGGCCTCGGCGTCGAGGATGATCGCCAGCGCCAGGCGGTCCTTGACCGAGCCGCCGGGATTGAACGACTCGACCTTGGCATACACCGTGGTGTGCGCCGGCGCGAGGCGATGGAGCTTGACCACCGGGGTGCGGCCGATGGTGTCCAGGATGTTGTCGTAGATGGCCATGCGAAGACGTCTCTTAGATTAGAAGCGTGGGATCAGGCGGCGCGCGACAGCGTGGGCGCGTCGATGTTGTCGGGATGTTGTGATGCCGGCGCGGCCAGGGGCGCATCGCCATGCCAGTGCAGCGTATGCGCCAGCGCGGCGACCTCGCCCAGGATCAGCAGGGCCGGCGAGCGCACCTGGTGGTGGCGCGCGGTCTCGGCCAGGTCGGCCAGGGTGCCGGTGACCACGCGCTGGGTGCGGCGCGAGCCGTTCTCGACCAGCGCGAACGGCGTGGCGGCGGCGCGGCCGTGGGCGATGAGGCGCTCGCGGAAGGTCTCCAGCCCGGCCACGCCCATGTAGACGGCCAGGGTCTGGCGTTCCTGCGCCAGCGCCTGCCAGTCCAGCGTATCCAGGGAGTCGCGGCAGTGCGCGGTCACCAGGCGCAGGCCTTGCGCATGGTCGCGGTGGGTCAGCGGGATGCCCGAATACGCCGCGCAGGCCAGCGCGGCGGTGATGCCGGGCACCACCTCGAAGGCGATGCCGTGGGCCTTGAGGAATTCCAGCTCCTCGCCGCCGCGGCCGAACACGAACGGATCGCCGCCCTTGAGCCGCACCACGCGCCGGCCGGCACGGGCGTGTTCGAGCATCAGCGCGTGGATGTCGTCCTGGCGCGTGCTGTGGCCCTGGGCCGACTTGCCCACCTCGATGCGGGTGGCGTCGCGGCGGGCCATGGCCAGCACCTCGGCGCTGACCAGGCGGTCGTGCAGGATCACGTCGGCCTCGTTCATCGCGCGCAGCGCGTTGAGCGTGAGCAGGCCGGCATCGCCCGGGCCCGCGCCGACCAGCGTGACGGTGCCGACGTGGGCCTGGGCGGCGCTGGACAGCGCGCGCTGCAGCTCGGTCTCGGCGGCCGCGTCCTGGCGTTGGCGCAGCAGCCGCGGCACGGTGCCGGCGAGCAGTTGCTCGAAGAAGCGGCGGCGCGCGCCCATCTCGGGGAAGCGCGCGCGGATGCGGGCGCGCTGCCGGCCGAGCAGGGCGACCAGCGACCCCCAGGAGTCGTCCAGCAGCGTCTCCAGCTGCCGGCGGATGTGGCGCGCCACCATCGGCGCATGGCCGCCGCTGGAGATGGCGATCTGCAGGGCGCCGCGCTCGACCAGGGCCGGCACCTGGAAGCTGGACAGCTCGGCGTCGTCGACCACGTTGGCCAGCAGGCGCCGCGCGGCGGCCGCATCGGCCACCGCGCGATTGACCTCGCCCTCGTCGGTGGCCGCGATCACCAGCCATACCCCGTCCAGCCAGTCGGGCGTGAAGCTGCCCGGCTGCCAGGCGATGCGGCCCTGCTCGGCCCACTGCGCCAGGCGCGGGGTCAGGGTCGGTGCGCCCACGTGGGGGAGGGCGCCGGCGTGGAGCAGGGCCTCGACCTTGCGCTCGGCCACCGCGCCACCGCCGACCACGCGGACGGCACGGCCACGCAGGTCGGCGAACAGGGGAAACAGGGCAGCGCTCACGGGCGGGTCCGGGTCGAGAGGGCCACGACGCTACGCCCGGCTTATGACGGTCGGAAATGACTTGCCGCTGCGTTCAGATAACCCTACGTTATAAGCAGCGGTGGCCAGAACACGTACATTCGTTTTCCCCATCAGCGGCCGCGCCGCACCTCGCCAGCGATCCTTCCGCAGATGACCCTGACCCAGCTCCGCTATCTGGTCGCCATCGCCGACGCCGACTTCAACATCACTCTGGCGGCCGCGCGCGTGCACGCCACCCAGCCCGGCCTGTCCAAGCAGCTCAAGCAGCTGGAGGACGAGCTGGGCTTCCTGCTGTTCGTGCGCAAGGGCCGCAGTCTTGAATCGGTGACCCCGGCCGGCGTGGAAGTCATCCAGCGCGCCCGCGCCGTGCTGTCCGAGGCCAACAACATCCGCACCTACGCGGCCAACCAGCGACGCGAGAGCCAGGGCCAGCTGGTGCTGGCCACCACCCATACCCAGTCGCGCTTCGTGCTGCCGCACGCGGTGGCGCAGATCAAGCGCGCCTATCCGCAGGTCAGCGTGCACCTGCAGCAGGCGGCCGAGGCCGATGCGCTGGACCTGCTGGGCCAGGGCGATGCCGACATGGCGGTGATCAGCACCTCCGGCGACACGCCGGCGGCCGGCCTGGCCGTGCCGCTGTACCGCTGGCGCCGCCTGGTGGTGGTGCCGCGCGGGCACGCGCTGGACCGCAAGGGCGCGGCGCCGGACCTGGCCGCCCTGGCGGGCCAGCCGCTGATCAGCTACGAGTCCTCGACCCGGCCCGGCTCATCGCTGCAGCGCGCCTTCGTGCATGCCGGCCTGGAGCCCAACATCGCGCTCACCGCACTGGATGCGGACCTGATCAAGACCTACGTGCGCACCGGCATGGGCGTGGGCCTGCTGGCCGAGATGGCGGTCAATGCCGGCGACGCCGACCTGCGCGCCTGGCCGGCGCCGGCGGAGATCAGCGAGTGCATCGCCTGGGCGGTGCTGCCGCGCGAGCGGGTGCTACGCGATTACGCGCTGGATCTGGTGCACGTGCTGGCGCCGCAGATCGACAAGCGCGACCTGCGGCAGGTGATGGATGGCAACCGCGAGCCGGACTGGCCGGTGCCGCCGACGTGGGAAGCGTTGACGCAGACCATCACGAGTTGAGGGTCTTCAGGTCGTCTTGAAGGGTCAGGTCGCCATTCCCGCGAACGCGGGAATCCAGGGACTTCGCTCTCCGCTTCTGCTCGCGCTTTCAGCCGCCACTCCCTCAAGCACTTTCCCTCAAGCCAGCGGCACCACCACCCGAAAGCGACTCCCGCGCCCCTTGCGCGTGTGCACTTCCACCGGATACCCCAGCGTCTGCGCGGTGCGACTGACGATCCACAGGCCCAGGCCCAGGCCTTCCCCGTGCGGATTGGCCTGGCGGAAGGCGCTGAAGATCTCGCGCGCGTCCTGCGCGTCCATGCCCACGCCGGTGTCGAGCACCTCGATCGCCACCTGGTCGCCGTGGCGGCGGCAGCCGATCAGCACCGAGCCGTTCTCGGTGTACTTGACCGCGTTGCCGAGCAGGTTGCCCAGCAGCGTGGACAGCAGCGTGCGATGGCTGCGCACGCGCAGGGAGGTCGGGACATTGCGCAGGCGCAGGCCACGCTGCTGCGCCGGACGGCGCCAGGTGGCCAGGATGTCGTCGAGCACGTCCTGCAGAGGCAGGTCGATCAGGTCGGGGCGGACCTCGTCGCCGCCGGCGATCGCCAGGCTGGCCAGCTGGTCGAAGCCGCGGCTGATCTGCCCCAGCGAGACGCGCGCGTCGTCCAGCGCCGGCAGGGTGGGGGCGTCGCTGGGCAGGGTGCGGCGCAGCTTCTCCAGCGCATAGCCGGCGCTGCGCAGCGGCGTCTTGAGGTCGTGGCCGGCAATGGCCATCAGCCGCGCGCGGTAATGGTTGGCCTCCTGCGCCATGGCCAGGGTGCGGCGCAGTTCCATCAGGGCCATGGTCTGGCGCGCCAGGGCCTGCAGGGCGTCGAGCTGTTGCGGGGTGATGCTGCGCGGCAAGGTGTCGAGCACGCACAGCGAGCCCAGCGGCAGGCCATCGGGGCTGCGCAGCACCGCGCCGGCGTAGAAGCGCAGGTACGGCTCGCCGCTGACCAGCGGGTTGCAGGCGAAGCGCGGCTCGGCCAGCGTGTCCTCGACCACCAGCACCTCGTCCTCCAGGATCGCGTGGGCGCAGATGGACGAATGCAGCGGGGTCTGCTGCGCGCCCATGCCGACCTCGCTCTTGAACCACTGGCGGTCGGCATCGACCAGGCTGATCAGCGCCATCGGCGCATTGCAGATCAGCGCGGCCAGGTTCGTGATGTCGTCGAAGGCGGCCTCGCGCGGTGTATCGAGGATCGCGTAGGCGTGCAGCGTCTCCAGCCGCAGCGTCTCGTTGACGGCGCGCGGCGCGGTGGACGCGGCGCACTCCAGGGGCGGCGTGGCGCGCGGGGACGGACTGACGGCTGACATGCGAAGAGAAGCTTCCTGGCGGAGGCGCTGCGCCGCGGCGGACCGCCGCAACGGGGCGGACAGAGTAGGGCGCGCCTCGGCCTGGGCCGTGAAAGTTCTTA
This sequence comes from Pseudoxanthomonas winnipegensis, assembly GCF_030322905.1. Taxonomy (NCBI): domain Bacteria; kingdom Pseudomonadati; phylum Pseudomonadota; class Gammaproteobacteria; order Lysobacterales; family Lysobacteraceae; genus Pseudoxanthomonas; species Pseudoxanthomonas winnipegensis. The sequence goes on from NZ_CP095475.1 coordinate 942,866, forward strand.
CACGGCCGCGCTGGCGCGTCGCCGCCGGCTTCGCACTTGCCGGCCGGAGGCTCTAGACTGCGCGCCATGCTGCGCCACCGCCGCTTCCTGGGACTGATGCATCGGCTCGCCCTGCTGGGCGCGCTGCTGATGGTCGTGGCGCCGGTGGTCAGCCGCTGGCTGCAGTGGCATGGCCCGGCCGAGCCGCTGCGCGTCCTGACCGCGCTATGCACCAGCGGCGGCATGCGCCTGGTCGATCTGGGCGTCGCCGCGCCGCAGGCCGCAGGCCACGGCGACCACGCGCCGAACCTGGCGATGGACATGGCCGGTATGGGCCACGCCGCGCCCGACGGCATGCCCGCCGACCACCACGAGGGCATGGCCTGCGACTACTGCCTGCTGGCCGCACGGCTGCTGCCCTTCGTCCTGATCCTGCTGTTGCTGCCGCTGCTGCAGGCGGCGCCCTCGCTGTTGCCCGAACACCGGGCCACGCCGCGCCAGGCGCTGCCCTGGCCGGCCCACGCCGCACGCGGACCTCCGCACACCCTGGTCGCCTGATCCCACCGATCCGCGCGGGCGCTCGCCTGCGCGGGCGTCGACCCGTGTGCTGTGCTGGAGTGTCCCGATGTCCGTTTTCCGCCCCGCGACGGCCGTGCCGTCGCGCCTGGCGTGCGCGCTCGCGTGCGTCCTGTCGTCCCCTTGCGTGTCCGCCGCCGATGTCGATCCGGTCGACGACGCGCACACCTTCGCGCCGCTGGTGGTCACTGCGGTGCGGCCGTCCACGCCGCTGACCTGGACCACCGATCCGCGGCTGCCGCGCCAGCCGGTGCCGGCCAGCGATGGCGCCGATTACCTCAAGACCATTCCCGGCTTCACCGCCATCCGCAACGGCGGCACCAATGGCGACCCGGTGCTGCGCGGGATGTTCGGTTCGCGCCTGAACGTGCTGACCAACGACGGCGCCATGCCCGGCGCCTGCCCGGCGCGCATGGACAACCCGCTGAGCTATGTCTCGCCGGAGACCTACGACCGCCTGACCATCGTCAAGGGCCCGCAGACCGTGCTGTGGGGGCCGGGCGCCTCGGCCGGCACGGTGCGCTTCGAGCGCGACACGCCGCATTTCGAGCGGCCCACGCTGCAGGCGCAGGGCAGCGCGCTGGGCGGCTCGCGCAGCCGCAACGACCAGAACCTGGCCGTGACCGGCGGCGACACGCACGGCTATGCGCGGGTGACCGCCAGCCGTTCGGAGTCGGACGACTACAAGGACGGCGCCGGCGACGTGGTGCCCTCGAAGTGGCGCAAGTGGAACACCGACGCGGCCATCGGCTGGACGCCCGATCCCGACACGGTGCTGGAGGTCAACGCCGGCCTCGGCGATGGCCTGGCGCGCTATGCCGGGCGCGGCATGGACGGGCGCCAGTTCCGCCGCACCAGCGTTGGCGCACGCTTCGAGCAGACCGGCCTGCCCGGCGCCTGGGAGTCGATCAAGGCCAGCGTCTACGCCAACGATGCCGACCACATCATGGACAACTACAGCCTGCGCACGCCCAACCCCGACTCGGCCATGCCGATGCCGATGGCGGCCAACGTCGACCGCCGCACCAGCGGCGGACGGATCGCCTCGGAATGGGCCTGGGACCATGCGGGACTGACGGCCGGCGTGGACTGGCAGGCCAGTCGCCACCGCAGCCGCAATGCGATGGACCGCATGCCGTATGAGCCCTGGCAGCGCGATGCCAATCTGGGCAACCAGGGCGTGTTCTCCGAACTGACCCTGCATCTGGCCAAGACGCAGCGGGTGATCGTCGGCGCGCGCCTGGACCGGGCGTCGGTGAAGGATCTGCGCGCGCAGGCCAGCGGCATGGCGATGGACGATGGCATGGGGTCCGGGATGGGCATGGGCGCCGCGATGCCCAACCCGACCTTCAGCCAGATCCGTCGGCAGACGCTGACCTCGAGCTTCGCCCGCTTCGAGGCCGATGCGGGCGATCTGCCGCTGACCTGGTATGCCGGGCTGGGCCATGTCGAGCGCATGCCCGACTACTGGGAACTGTTCTCCGCCGACCGCGGGCCGGTGGGCGCCGTCAACGCCTTCGCCGCGCTGCGGCCCGAGAAGACCACCCAGCTGGACATCGGCGCGCAGTACAGGAGCGCGCGCGTGGATGCCTGGGTCTCGGCCTATGTGGGCCGCATCGATGACTATCTGCTGTTCACCTACAGCGCGGGCGGGATGATGGGTCCCAGCTCGCAGGTGGGCAACGTCGACGCCGACATCCATGGCGCCGAGGCCGGCCTCGAACTGCGCCCGGCCGACGGCTGGAAGCTCGGCGGCAGCCTGGCCTGGGCCTGGGGCGCGAACCGCAGCGACGGCCGCGCGCTGCCGCAGATGCCACCGCTCGAAGCGCGGGTGAATGCCTCCTGGGAAGGCCGGCGCTGGTCGGCCGGCGCACTGCTGCGCGCGGTCGCCCGCCAGGACCGGGTCAGCGTGGGCCAGGGCAATGTCGTGGGCCGCGACCTGGGGCCGAGCGCGGGCTTCGCCACCTTCGCGCTCAACGCCGGCTACCGGCTCAGCGACGCCTGGCAGCTCACCGCCGGCGTGGACAACGTGTTCGACCGCGACTACGCCGAACACCTGAACCTGTCCGGCAGCGCGGACTTCGGCTTCCCCGCCGATCCGGTGCGCATCCACGAGCCCGGTCGCACCGCCTGGGTGCGGCTGGGCTTCAAGTACTGAGCAACGCGCGGCCGCCTGCGCGGCGCGCGTCACCGGTGCCGGGCGTTGCGCCCGCACCGCATGAATCGAAAGGGATCGAAGATGACGTGTTGTTCTCCACCTCTGATCAGGACCGTCGGCTGGGCGCTGACGGCCTGTGCATTGTACGTGCCGGTTGCCGTCGCGCAGACCTCCGGCGCCGATGAGCGCGATGCCGTGCTGACCCTGGGCAAGGTCCACGCCCAGGGCGCCAAGCGCGGCGCCTTGCCCGCGCGCAAGGTGCTGAGTTCGGTCGATGTGATCGGCGCCGATCAGGTCCAGGACCAGCACGTGGACAACAGCTGGGAGCTGTTCGCCAAGGTGCCGGGCATGCAGCTGACGCCGTTCCGCATGGGCACCGAGGCGGGCCGGTTCTCCTTCCGCGGGTTCAACGGCGAAGGGCGCATCAACGCGGTCAAGCTGCTGATCGACGGCATTCCCAGCAACGACAACGCCGGGGCCATGCCTTACCTGGACTCGGTGATGTCCGGCGACATCGCCGCCATCGAAGTCGTGCGCGGCACCAACGATGCGCGCTATGGACTCAACGCCATCGCCGGCGACGTGAACCTGGTCACGCGCGTGGGTGGCGACGAAGGGCATCTGAGCGTCACCGCCGGCAGCTTCGGCACGCGCGAGGTGCAGCTGTCCAAGGGCTTCGAGACCGGGCCGTGGACGCAGAATTACTTCCTGGGCTGGCGCGACTCGGAGGGGTATCGCGACCATGCCAAGGCGATCAAGCGTAACTTCGCCGGCAAGTGGGGCTTCAACGCGCCCGAGGGCGACTGGAGCGCGCTGCTGAGCACGCGCTACTACCACAACCAGGCGCAGGAGCCCGGGTATTTCCCCACCTACCTGCAGGCGGGTGCCGCGCCGCGCGACGCGGTGGCCTATGCGGCGGCCGACGCCGGCGAGCGGCAGACCACGCAGACCGCGCTGCATCTGGACGGCCTGATCGGCAGCGACTGGACCTGGAGCGGCAAGGCCTACGTCAACCGCTACACCAATGCGCGCTACGTGCGCTTCTCGCAAGCCGGCAGTCAGCAGGAGCGCGACAACGACGAGACCCAGCGCGGCGCCATCGCCACCGCGACCTGGGCGCCGAGCCGCGTGCTGGCCGTGGAGACCGGCGTGGACGCGCAGTGGCAGGACAACACCGCGCGGCGCTGGCGCACCGCCGCGCGCCAGCGCCTGGCGCGCACGCGCGACTGGGACTACACGCTGCAGACCCACGGCGCCTACGTACAGGCCGTGCTGCAGCCGCTGGAGGGCCTGCAGCTGGTGCCGGCGTATCGCATCGACTGGGTCGACGGACACCTGGACGATCGCCTCACCGGGCGGCGCTACGACGCCTATGGCTATGGCACGATCCGCCAGCCCAAGTTCAGCGCCTCCTACGCGCTGGGCGCGGCCTGGACCGCCTATGCCAACTGGGGGCGCAGCTTCCAGATCGGTGCCGGCGACGGCGCCTACCGCACCACGGTTCACGACCTGGGGCCGTCCATCAACACCGGCTGGGAGGCGGGCCTGAAGTTCGTGCCGGCCGCGTGGTTGAGCGGCCGGGTGGCCTATTGGGAGCAGCGCGCCGACGGCGAGGTCGCCACGGTGCTGGGCGCGACCGGGACCGGCAGCGACGTGGTCAATGTCGGGCGCACCTTCCGCCGCGGCTGGGATGCGCAGGTCAATCTGCAGCCGGACGCGCGCTGGAACGCGTGGCTGGCCTATTCGCGGCAACGCGCGACGGTGGCGCGCGCCGCGCCCGGCGCGCTGCAGACCGAGGGGCGCGACATCGAGAACGTGCCGCACTGGCTGGCCTCGGCCGGCGTGGACTGGCAGGTCAGCGACCGGCTCAGGCTCAGCGCCTGGGGCAACGGCCAGGGCGACTATCACCTCGAGCGCACCAACACGCTCGGGCGCTATGGCGGCTACGCGCTGGCCAATCTCGGTGCCAGCTGGACGCTGGATGCGCGCAACGAGGTCTCGCTGCAGCTGAAGAACCTCACCGATCGCTTCTACGTCTACGCCTGGTACGACAGCGGCCTGTACGGGTTCTCGCCCGGCGACAGGCGCGGGCTGTACGCCAGCTGGAACTGGAGCTTCTGATGGACAGCACCGCCGCCGCGCAGCCATCCACGACGCATGCCGGCGCGCTGTATCGCGCGATCTGGCGATGGCACTTCTATGCCGGGCTGCTGGTGCTGCCGCTGCTGGCCTGGCTGGCCGTGACCGGAGCCGGCTTCGTCTATCACCGGCCGCTGGACCGGCTGGTGCATCACCAACTGCTCATTGTCGCGCCCGGCGAGCGCCCGGCTACGCCGCAGCGCATCGTGCAGGCGGCCCTGGCCGCGCAGCCGGGGCAGGTGTTCCGCTACACCACCCCGGCGGCCGCCGATGCCTCGGCGGAGGTCGGCATCGTGGCCCCGGACGGCGCGCGCCGGGTGGTGTATGTGGATCCGGTGCACGCGCGCGTGCTGGGCACCCTGGCCGATCGCGGCACCTTCGGCTGGACGCTGCGCCGCCTGCACAGCCTGGACCTGCTCGGCGACGGGGCCCGTGCGCTGGTGGAGCTGGCCGCGGGCTGGGCCATCGTGCTGGTGTTGACCGGTGTCTACCTGTGGTGGCCGCGCGGCACCGTGCGCATCCCCAGCAAGCGCGCGCCCACGCCTGAGCGGGGGCGCACGCTGGGCGGCGTGGTCACGGTGCGCGGCAGGCCGTCGCAGCGCCTGTTCTGGCGTGACCTGCATGCGGTGGTCGGCATCGGCGCGGGCGCGGCGGTGCTGTTCCTGGCCATGTCGGGCATGCCCTGGTCGTGGCTGTGGGGGGCGCAGGTCAACAAGTTGGTCAACGGCCACAACTTCGGCTATCCCGCCGGCCTGCGCGTGCAGCTGCCGATGTCGCAGGCGCGCGTGGCCGACAGCGCCGACCAGGCCTGGTCGCTGCAGCAGGCACGCGTGCCGCAGTCGGCCGCGCACGCGGCCATGGCCGACATGCCCGGCATGGAGCACGCCGGGCATGGGGCGGGCCATGCGAGTGCGGCGCAGCCAGGCGCGATCGGGCTGGATCGCGCCGTGGCGGCATTCGACGCGCGCGGTATCGGCGCCGGCTACAGCGTGTCGATGCCGCAGGGCGCGCGCGGGGTCTATACCGCCTCGCTCTACAACGGCGTGCTGGACCAGCAGCGCGTGATCCACCTGGACCAATACAGCGGGCGAACCCTGCTCGACATGCGCTATGCCGACTACGGCCCGGCGGCCAAGGCGCTGGAATGGGGCATCAACGTGCATATGGGCGACGAATTCGGCAGCACCAACCGGGTGCTGCTGGTGCTGGCCTGCGCCTGCACGTTGGTGCTGTGCATCAGCGCCGCAGTGATGTGGTGGAAGCGGCGTCCGCGCGGCGCGCTGGGCGTGCCGCCGCTGCCGGCGCAGCCGCGGACGCTGAAGGTCGTGGCGGGCATGCTGGCGGTGGGCGGGGTGCTGTTCCCGCTGGTGGGCGCCTCGTGGCTGGTGATGCTCGCCGTGGACCTGGGATGGGTGCAGCCTCGCCAACGGGCGCGGCGCGCATGAGATAACAGCCGGCGGCGGCCGGCGCGTTGGCAACGGGCAAGACGTCGTTCAACCTTGAAGGAGAGGGCAAGGCTTATGGGCAAGATCATCATCACCGCAGCGATGCTGCTGCTGTCCGCGCTGGCGCAGGCGGCCACGCCGGGCTCAGGCATCCAGGTGCGTGCGGCCTGGACGCGCGCCACCCCGCCGCAGGCGCCCACCGCGGCGGGCTATCTCACCCTGGTCAACAGCGGGGCGCAGGCCGACCGGCTGGTGTCGGTGAGCTCGCCGGCGGCGGCGCGGGTGGAGCTCCACGAGAGCCGCATGGACGGCGGCGTGATGCGCATGCGCCGCCTCGAGGGGCTGGACCTGCCGGCCGGTGCGACGGTGGCGCTGGCGCCCTCGGGCGCGCACCTGATGCTGATCGGGCCCAGGCAGCCGCTGGTCGCCGGCCAGACGATCGAGCTGGTCCTGCGCTTCGCCCACGCGCCCGCGCAGACGGTCAGGTTGCAGGTGCGCCCGATCGACGCGGCGGGGCCTGCGGACGACATGCACGGCATGCACATGTGAGCGGATAGATTGCGGCGGCAGCGCCGCTGGCGGCGCACGGACAGGGGGCGGGGATGAGGCGGTTTTCGCGGATGGTGGCGCGGCTGTACGCACCGGCGCCGGTGCTGGTGGCCGCCGGCTGGGTGCTGTCGTTCGTGGTCGAACACCAGCAGGCGCTGATCGGCGCCGCCGCGGCGCGACGGGTCGGCTCGCTGTTGGCCCTGACCGGTGTCGCGCTCGGGCTGGTGTGGGCGTCGCTGGCCAGCTGGCGCCTGTACCTGTGGCTGCGCGGGATGGAGCAGGGGCGCTGCCCCTGCGGCGGGCTGCTCTCGCGGCCGCGCCACAAGCATGGTCAGCACTATCGCAAGTGCTTGGCCTGCGGTGAGAAGGTGCCGTTGACGCCGGTGCCGGTGGTGGGGGATTAGGGATTCGGGATTCGGGATTCGGGATTCGGGATTCGGGATTCGGGATTCGGGATTGTTGCGAGGTTTGCGGACGGATGGGGCGCTGTGTTGTCGCGGGGGTGTAGGACCACGTCTGCGTTTGGTTGTGCGCGTTGACGTCCAGGGGTTCCCGCGTGCGCGGGAACGACGGTAGAGGGGGCGTCGGGCGTTTGAGGGCGGCTTAGGCCGCCGGTGCCGTTTCGGCTTCGGCGCGGGCCTGGTTGCGCAGCAGGAAGCGCTGGATCTTGCCGCTGGGGGTCTTGGGCAGTTCGTCGACGAAGGCGATCTCGCGCGGGTAGGCGTGCGCCGACAGTCGGATCTTGACGTGCTGGGCCAGCGCGGCCGCCAGCGCTTCGTCGCCGGCCACGCCGGGGCGCAGCACCACATAGGCCTTGACCCGTTCGAACCGCTCCGGATCCGGCTTCCCGACCGCGGCGGCCTCGACCACGTCGGGATGTTCGAGCAGGCAGCTCTCCACGTCGAAGGGACCGATGCGGTAGCCGCTGGAGGTGATCACATCGTCGCTGCGGCCGACGAAGGCGATGGAGCCATCGGCGTTGCGCTCGACCGTATCGCCGGTGAGGTACCAGCCGTCCTTGAAAGGCTGCGTCTCCGTGTTCTCGTAGCCGCGGAAGAACAACGCGGGCGAATCGTCGACATGCACGGCCAGCATCCCCGGCACGCCGACCGGCTGTGGCTGGCCGTCGTCGCTCAACACCTCCAGCCGATAACCTGGCAGGGGAAAGCCGGCGCTGCCCGGCTGCACCGGATGGGCCAGCGCGTGGTGGTTGCACAGGGTCATGCCGGTCTCGGTCTGGCCGTAATGGTCATGAATGACCGTCCCCAGCGCCTGGTCGAACCAGCGGATCACCTCGGGGTTGAGCGGCTCGCCGGCGCTGCTGACCACGCGCAGCCGGCCCTTGACCGGCGCGGCCGCGGCGTCGCCGGCGGCCATCAGCATGCGGTAGGCGGTGGGCGCCCCCATCAGATTGGTCACGCCCAGCTCGGCGATGGTGCGGTAGCAGCTGTCCACGGTGAACGGGCCTTCGTGGAAGGTCACCGAATGCCCGAGCGCCAGCGGCCCGGCGATACCGTAGTACAGCCCGTAGGCCCAGCCCGGGTCGGCGATGTTCCACAGCACATCGTCCGGCCGCAGGTCCACCGCGTCGCGCATGTAAGTGGCGATGGCATCGAGCGCGTGCAGCGGCACGCGCAGCGCCTTGGCCGCGCCGGTGGTGCCGGAGGTGAACATCATCATGCACGGGTCCTCGCGCCGCCGCGGCACGGGATCGAAGGTCTGCGGCTGGCCTTCCAGCGCGGCCCAGAAGTCCTCGCCATCGTCGCTGCCCAGGGTCAGGATCGGCGGCGCGGCGGCGACCTCGTCCAGCTTGGGGCGCTGCTCGGCCGAGCACACCACCAGCGCCGCGCCACTGGCCGCCAGCCGGTGCTCCAACGCCTTGGGGCCGAAGGCGGTGAACAGCGGCTGGTACACCGCGCCCGCACGCCAGGTGCCCAGCACCACGATCAGCAGCTCCAGCCGCCGCGGCAGCAGCCCGGCCACCACTGCGCCCGGCCCGATTCCGCGTGCGCGCAGGAGCTGGGCGAACTGGGCCGACCAGGCGTCGAGCTGTTCGAAGGTGTAGCGCCGCACCACGCGCTGGGTGTCGATCCAGCACAGCGCCTCGCGCTGCGCGCCCAGGTGCGCGCCGATGCAGGTCTGCCAGGCGTTGCGCGGCCCGGGCGCCGGCACGAAGTCGAGCGTACGGACGTGTTCGAAGTAATCGCGGATCGGGCGGTCCATGCGGTACGTCATGTGATGCGTTGGGGACCCACTCTAGCGCGTCGGTCCCGGCCACGACGCTGCGGCGCAGCGCTTCAGGGCGCCGGCGGCGAGGCCTGGTCCAGGGCCAGCTGCAGCGAACGCCCGCGCCGGCGCAGCACCAGCGCCACCACCGCGCCGGCCGCCAGCCAGACCAGGCCGCCGATCTGCGCCAGGCGATCGGCGTTGTAGAGCACGTACAGCAGGATCAGCCCGCCCACCAGCGGCACCACCCCATGCATCAGCCAGCGCCCGGAGCGGCGGAAATGCCAGGCCACCGCCACGTGCAGCAGCGCGAAGGCCGTCAGCGCGCCGAAGTTGCACACCGTGGCCAGCAGCGCGATCTTGCCAAGGAACAGCAGCCCCAGCACCAGGCTCAGGCCCGCCACCAGCAGGATCGCCCGGCGCGGCACGCCGCTGCCTGCATGCACCTTGCGCAGGAAGCGCGGCAGCTGGCCGTCGCGCGCCATCGCGAACAGCAGCCGCGAGGTCGCCGCCTGCGAGACCAGTGCGTTGGCCAGCGCCGCGCCGACGGCCACGGTCAGCGCGATCACGAGCTGCATCCACGGCCCGGCCACGCGCCGGCCGACCTCGAAGAAGGCGTTGTTGGAGGCCGCCTCGTCGGGGAAGCGGCGCAGCTCGGGCAGCAGCAGCGCCGCCAGCCAGGTTTGCAGCACGAACAGCGCCGCCACCAGGGCCAGCGACACCACGGTCGCGCGGCCGACGGCGCGCGCGCCGCCACGGCTCTCTTCGGTCAGGGTGGAGATCGCATCAAAGCCGAGGAAGGACAGCACCGCCATCGACAGCGCGCCGAACAGCATCGGCAGCGAGAAGGCGGTCGGGTCGTACAGCGGGCGCAGGCTCCAGTGCGCCCCGTAGGCGCCACGCTGGATCGCCAGCGCCGCCAGCACGGCGAACACCGCCAGCACCACCAGTTGCACGCCCAGGAACACCAGGTTGGCGCGCGCCGTGGTCTCCACGCCACGCAGGTTCACCGCCGTGTTGAGCACGACGAAGAACACGATCCACGCATGTTGCGGGACGCCCGGCCACACGCTGGCCATGGCGTTGGCGCCGATCACGTAGAGCAGGGTGGGGATGAGCAGGTAGTCGAGCAGGATCGCCCAGCCGGCCAGGAAGCCGACGCTCTCGTGCAGGCCGCGGCCGACATAGGCGTAGACCGATCCGGCGACCGGGAAGGCCTGCGCCATCTGCTGGTAGCTCAGCGCGGTGAACAGCATCGCGCCGAAGCCCACCAGATACACCAGCGGCACCATGCCATGGCTGACGTCGAACACCCCGCCGAAGATGGCGAACGGCGCGGTCGGCACCATGCACACCAGGCCGTAGACCAGCAGATCGCCCAGGCCGAGCCTGCGGCGCAGCTCGGGCCGGTAGCCCAGGCGGGCGAGTTCCTGGTCGGGGGAATCGGGGGCAGCGTCGGTCATGGCGGGCGGGAGGCGGTGGGCGCGGGCGCGTGGCGGGGCCAGCCTCCCTCCGGGGCCGGTGCGACAGTTCTAGCGCATCGCCCCGGTCCAAGGCCAGTGGCAAAGCAGCGCCCGCAGGATGCGGCCCCACCTGTAGAGCGGAGCTTGCTCCGCTGGGGCCTTCCCCAAGAACGGAACGAAGAGCAGCGGAGTCCCCAAGAGGGGATTGCCACAAGCTCCGCTCTACAGGTAGGCCACTGAGATTTGAGGAGACGGTTGCCCCCCGCGCGCTCCGCCCCTCCCCTTTCGCGCAGCGAAGGGGGAGGTTGGGAGGGGGTGCTTTTGCTTTTGACCTTCCCGCGAAGAACAACCCCGCCCCCCTCAGTCGCTAGCCGCGACTTCGAGCTCCCCTTGGCCTGCGGCCAAAGGGAAGAGAGCAGAAGCGCGCAGCGCTCAGATGTCCTCGTGGATCCCGCACTCGCGCTTGAGGCCGAAGAAGCGGGTGTCCTCCTCGCGCATGCCCGGCTCCCAGCGGCGGGTGGTGTGGAAGTCGCCGATGGACACGTAGCCCTCTTCCCACAGCGGGTGATAGGGCAGGTCGTGCTGCTTCATGTACTGCCACACGTCGCGGTCGGTCCAGTCGGCGATCGGGCTGACCTTCCAGCGCTCACCGCGCAGCTGCACGATCGGCGTGGCGGCGCGGCTGGTGGACTGCTGGCGGCGCAGGCCGGTGAACCAGGTGCCCACGTCCAGCTCGTCCAGCGCCCGGCGCATCGGTTCGACCTTGCGCAGGTTGTTGTACTGCTCGATGCCGACCACGCCCTGTTCCCACAGGCGGCCGTGGCGCGCCTCCATCCAGGCACGGCTGACCAGCGGGCGGAATATCTGGATGTTGAGCTTGAGCCGCTCGATCAGCGCATCGGCGAAGCGATACGTCTCCGGGAACAGATAGCCGGTGTCCACCAGGATCACCGGGATGTCCGGCTGCTGCTGGGTCAGCAGGTGCAGGGCCACGGCCGACTGCGCGCCGAAGCTGGAGGACAGGGCCGCCTGCGCCGGGCCATGCGCCAGCGCCCAGGCCACGCGCGCCGGCGCGTCCATCGCCTCGAGCGCGGCGTTGGCCGCGTCCAGGTCGATGGTGGACGGACGGGCGTCCAGATGCGGATCGTCGTTGGCGGGCAGGGCGGTCATGCGTGCAGCTCCACGGGAATGGCACGATGGGTGGGATAGGGCGGCAGGTCGATCTCGCCGGCGCGGTGCAGGAAGTCGCCGAAGCCTTCGGCGTCGTCGCGTTCGGCGGCATAGCGGCCGAACAAGGGGTCGAGCGCGCCGAGGATCTCCTCCTCGGTGATGTTCTCGCGGTACAGCGTGTTGAGCCGCTGGCCGCGGTGGTCGCCGCCCAGCATCAGGTTGTAGCGGCCGGGCGCCTTGCCGACCAGAGCGATCTCGGCCAGGTACGGCCGCGAGCAGCCGTTGGGGCAGCCGGAGATGCGCAGCACGATCGGCGCCTGGGCCAGGCCGTGTTTCTCGAGCAGCGGCTGCAGCTTGCCGGTGAAGTCGGGCAGATAGCGCTCTGCCTCGGCCATGGCCAGTCCGCAGGTGGGCAGGGCGACGCAGGCCATGGCCTTGCGCGCCAGCGCGGTCGGCAGCGCATTGCCGGCATCCAGGCCATGGGCCGACACCAGCGCATCGACGGTGGCCTTCAGCGCATCGTCGAGGTTGGAGATGACCAGGTTCTGGTTGGAGGTCATGCGGAACTCGCCGACACCCGCCTTCTGCAGCCGCAGCGCGATCTCGCGCAGCCCGGTGAGCTGGGTGGCGGTGCCGACATCGGCGATGCGCCCGGCGCCCAGCGACAGGGTCAGATGCCAGCGGCCGTCGCTGCCCTGGGTCCAGCCGTAGCGATCGCCGTTGTGCTCGAACTCGAACGGCCGCGCCGGCGCGAAGGCGATCCCGGCGCGCTGCTCGATCTGCGCCTTGATGAAGTCCAGCCCGTGGTCGTCGATGGTGTACTTGAAGCGCGCGCGCTTGCGCACCGCACGGTTGCCGTAGTCGCGCTGGGTGGTGACCACGGCGGTGGCCACCTCCAGCAGCCGCTCGCGCGGGATGTAGCCGGCCACGTCGGCCACGCGTGGCCAGGTCTGCCCATCGCCATGGGTCGCGCCCATGCCGCCGCCCAGGCTGACGTTGTAGCCGACGATCCGGCCGGCTTCATCGGTCACACCGATGAAGCCCAGATCGTTGGCGAACACGTCCACATCGTTGATCGGCGGCAGCGCGAACCCGATCTTGAACTTGCGCGGCAGGTACTTGTCGCCGTAGATCGGCTCTTCTTCCTCGCCGGCGCCGGCCACCTTCTCCTCGTCCAGCCAGATCTCGTAATAGGCGCGGGTGTTGGGCAGCAGGTGCCCGGAGGTCGCCGCGGCATCGGCATAGAGCGTGGCGTGCGCCTCGGACAGCAGCGGGTTGGCCGCGACCTGCACGTTGCGGTTGACGTCGCCGCAGGCGGCCAGCGTGTCGATCAGCGCGGCGTTGATGGCCTGCATCGTGGCCTTCAGCTCGCGCTTGATGACGCCATGGAACTGGAAGGCCTGGCGCGTGGTCACGCGCAGCGAGTGGTTGCCATAGCGGGTGGCGATGGCATCCAGCTGCAGCCATTGCGCGGGCGTGACCACGCCGCCGGGCGTGCGCGTGCGGATCATGAACTGGTAAGCCGGCTCGAGCTTCTGCCGCCGGCGCTCGTCGCGCAGGTCGCGGTCGTCCTGCTGGTAGCTGCCGTGGTACTTGATCAGCGTCTGGTCGTCCTCGCGCAGCGCGCCGGTGACCGGGTCGGCCAGGCTTTCGAGCAGGCTGCCGCGCAGGCGGCGGCTCTCGGCCTTGATGTCTTCTACTGAATGCATGGGGATTCGGGATTCGGGAGTGGGGATTGGCAAAGGCAAGGGCGTGCGGGCGGCGGACATCGCATCCCCAATCCCGAATCCCCAATCTCCGTCTCAATAGACATCGCGCGCATATCGCCCCTCCGTCTGCAGCGTGGTGAGGTAGTCGTGCGCGGCATCGGCGTCCAGGGCGCCGTGTTCGGCGACGATGTCGGTCAGGGCGGCGTGCACGTCCTTGCCCATGGCGATCGAACCGCACACGTAGAAGTGCGCGCCGGACTGCAGCCAGTCGAAGACCTCGCGGCCGCGCTCGCGCAGCCGGTGCTGCACGTACAGCTTGTCGGCCTGGTCGCGCGAGAACGCCAGGTCCAGCCGGTCCAGCTCGCCGCGCTTGAGCGCGTCCTGCCATTCGCTTTGGTAGAGGAAGCCGCTGTTGAAGTGCTGCGCGCCGAAGAACAGCCAGTTGCGCCCGCTCGCACCGGTCTCGGCCCGCTCCTGGGCGAAGGCGCGGAACGGCGCCACGCCGGTGCCGGGGCCGACCATGAGGATGTCGCGCGCACCGTCGGCCGGCACGCGGAAGCGGTCGTTGGCTTCGATGTAGACCGGCGCGCGGTCGCCCTCGGCCAGCCCGGCCAGGAAGCCGCTGGCCGAGCCGCTGTGCGCGTGGCCGTGCGCGTGGTAGCCCAGCACGTCCACGGTCAGGTGGACCTCCTCGCCCACGCGCTTGCGGCTGGAGGCGATGGAATACAGGCGCGGCGCCAGCGGCCGCAGCGCGGCCAGCAGCTCTCCCACGTTCCAGTCCACCGGCCAGCGGCGCAGCACGTCGATCACCTGGTGGCTGGAGAGCAGGGCGGAGAGGGCGGCGTTGCCGGGGGCGAGCAGGTCTTCCAGCTCGCGCGCGCCGGCCAGGCGCGCATGCGCGGCCAGGAACGGGCGCGAGAGCTTGCTCAGCTCACGATGCCCGGCCAGCCACTCGCGCACGCTGCGCTGGGTGCCATCGACATGGTGGGCAGCGTCGCCGTCCAGCTTGAGCGCCGCCAGCAGCGGCTCGACCAGTGCGTCGGGATTGCGGTGGACGATGCCCAGCGCATCGCCAGGCTCGTAGCTCAGGCCGCTGCCTTCCAGCGACAGCTCGATGTGGCGCACCTGCTTGTCCGGCGCGCCGTGGCGGCCGAAGGCCGGGCCCTTGAAGTCGCGGCCGGCGATGGGCTGGTTGGCCAGCACCTCGGCCTGGAAAGGCGCGCTGTGCGAGACCGCCTGCGTCGCCGGCGCCGGGCGCAGCGGGGTGACCTTGGCGCTGGGCGCAGCCGGGGCGCTCTTGAGGACCTTGCGGGCCTGCTCCAGGGCCTGCTCGCGCCAGGGCTGGGCGACGGTGTCGATGTCCAGGTCGGCCTCGCCGGCCGGCAGCAGGCGGGTGGCGCTCAGCTCGGCCAAGCGCGCGTCCAGGCGCCGGGAGATGCCGCAGAAGTCGGCATAGCTCGAGTCGCCCAGGCCGAGCACGGCGAACTTCAGCTCCGGCAGCTTGGGCGCGCGACGGCCGAGCAGGAATTCGCTGAATCCGATCGCATCGTCCGGCGGGTCGCCCTCGCCCTGGGTGCTGATCACCAGGTAGAGCAGGCGCTCGGCGGCCAGTTCGCGGGTGGCATAGGCGTCGGTGCGCACCAGGCGCACGGCCAGGCCGGCGCCCTCCAGCGTGGCGGCCAGGGCCTCGGCCGCGCGCTTGGCATTGCCGGTCTGGCTGCCGTACAGCACGGTGGCCCGCTCGCCGCTGCCCGTGGCGGGCGCCGCCGCGCCGGCGGCCGTGCCCTGCAGCAGGGCCAGGTGCGGCGCCGGGTGCGCGGCCTGGGCCAGGCCGGCGGTGAAACCGGACAGCCACCACAACGAGGCGCTGTCCAGGCCATCGACCACCCGTGCCAGCAGCGCCTTGCGGTCGTCGGGCAAGGGGCCGGCAGCCAGCGCGGGGGGTACAGCGGACATCGCGATTCCGTAGAGCGGCGTGTGGGAGCGTCGATGCTAGGCGCCGCTGTCACAGGGCTGAAAGGATGCAGGGTTATGGGCTTATGCTCCGTGCTTATTTCGTCCGGGAACAAGCCCCAGTACAGTTATCCATGAGCCCCCACTTGTTGCCGCAAGCAGATGGGCCGCGGTAAGTCTCGATCCACGTAAACTGTATCCATGAATGCTGTGCCCACCCTGTCCCATCTCGACCGCTTGGAAGCCGAGAGCATCCACATCCTGCGCGAGGTGGCCGCCGCGTTCCGCAACCCGGTGATGCTGTATTCGGTCGGCAAGGATTCCTCGGTGCTGCTGCATCTGCTGCTCAAGGCCTTCGCCCCGGCACGGCCGCCGATCCCGCTGCTGCACGTGGACACGCGCTGGAAATTCCGCGAGATGATCGCCTTCCGCGACCGTCGCGCCGCCGAGACCGACGTGGAGCTGCGCGTGCACATCAACCCGGATGGCGTGGCGCAGAACGTCGGACCGTTCAGCCACGGCGCCACGGTCCACACCGACATCATGAAGACCCAGGGCCTGAAGCAGGCGCTGGATCAGTACAAGTTCGACGCGGCCATCGGCGGCGCGCGGCGCGACGAGGAAAAATCGCGCGCCAAGGAACGCGTGTTCTCCTTCCGCAACGACAAGCACCGCTGGGACCCCAAGCACCAGCGCCCCGAGCTGTGGAACCTCTACAACGCCCGCATCCATCCCGGCGAGAGCGTGCGCGCCTTTCCCCTGAGCAACTGGACCGAGCTGGACATCTGGCTCTACATCTACCGCGAGCGCATCCCGGTGGTGCCGCTGTACTTCGCCGCCGAGCGCCCGGTCGTTGAACGCGACGGGGCGCTGATCATGGTCGACGACGAACGCCTGCCGCTGCGCGAGGGCGAGGTGCCGCAGCTGAAGTCGGTGCGCTTCCGCACGCTGGGCTGCTACCCGCTGACCGGCGCGATCGAGTCGCAGGCCGACACCCTGGAGAAGATCATCGCCGAGATGCTGGTGGCCACCAGCTCCGAGCGCCAGGGCCGCGTGATCGACCAGGATCCGGGCGCGTCGATGGAGCAGAAGAAGCTGGAAGGGTATTTCTGATGGAAGGCAGGGATTCGGGATTGGGGATTGGGGATTCGCAAAAGCGCGGCCTGCCGGCGGATGCCGCAAAGGGAGGAAGCGCCGTTGCCAATCCCGAATCCCCAATCCCCAATCCCGACGGCGAAGCCGTCAAAGCCTACCTGCGACAGCACGAATCCAAGCCGCTGCTGCGCTTCATCACCTGCGGCAGCGTGGACGATGGCAAGAGCACGCTGATCGGGCGGCTGCTGCACGACAGCAAGCGGCTGTTCGACGATCAGCTGGCCGCGTTGGAAAGCGACAGCCGCCGCCATGGCACGCAGGGCGCGCGCATCGACTATGCCTTGCTGCTCGACGGCCTGGCCGCCGAGCGCGAGCAGGGCATCACCATCGACGTGGCCTACCGCTATTTCGATACCGAACGGCGCAAGTACATCGTGGCCGACTGCCCGGGCCATGCGCAGTACACGCGCAACATGGCCACCGGCGCGTCCACCGCCGACGTGGCCGTGGTGCTGGTCGACGCGCGCAAGGGCCTGCAGACCCAGACGCGCCGGCACAGCTACATCGTCTCGCTGCTGGGCCTGCGGCACGTGGTGCTGGCGGTGAACAAGATGGATCTGGTCGACTTCGGCCAGTCTGTCTTCGACGCCATCGTGCGCGACTACCGCGCGCTGGCCGCGCAGCTCGGCATCGCGCAGGTGCAGGCGATTCCGCTCTCGGCGCTGGAGGGCGACAACCTGTCCAGCCGTTCCTCGCGCACGCCGTGGTATGACGGCCCCAGCCTGCTGGAACACCTGGACACGCTGACGCTGGACGACGCGACGGATGCGCTCGGCCTGCGCCTGCCGGTGCAGTACGTCAACCGCCCGAACGCGAACTTCCGCGGCTTCGCCGGCACCCTCGCCGCAGGCGAGGTGCGCCCGGGAGATGCGGTGGTGGTGCTGCCTTCGGCGCGCCGTTCGACCGTGGCCAGGGTGCTGGATGCCAACGGCGACGTGCCGTTCGCCCGCGCCGGCCAGGCGGTGACGCTGACCCTGGCCGACGAGATCGACATCAGCCGCGGCGACGTGATCGCCGCCGCCGGCGATCCGCCGGAGGTGTCCGACCAGTTCGCCGCCCACCTGCTGTGGATGGACGATGCGCCGCTGCTGCCGGGCCGCCCCTACTGGCTGCAGATCGGCGCGCGCACCGTGCCGGCCAGCGTCAGCGAGATCAAGCACCGCATCGACGTGAACACCCAGGAGGCGCTGGCCGCCAAGCGCCTGGAACTCAACGAAGTGGGCGTGTGCAACCTGTCGCTGGACGCGCCGATCGCCTTCGAGCCGTATGCGCGCAACCGCGCGCTGGGCGGCTTCATCCTGATCGACCGCCAGACCAATGCCACCGTCGGCGCGGGCACGCTGGACTTCGCCCTGCGCCGCGCCGGCAACGTGCATTGGCAGCATCTGGACGTGGACAAGGCCGCGCGGGCGCGGATCAAGGGCCAGACCCCGCGCGTGCTGTGGTTCACCGGCCTGTCCGGCGCCGGCAAGTCCACCATCGCCAACCGCGTCGAGAAGCGGCTGCACGCCTCGGGCCACCACACCTTCCTGCTCGACGGCGACAACGTGCGCCATGGCCTCAATCGCGACCTGGGCTTCACCGACGAGGACCGCGTGGAGAACATCCGGCGCGTGGCCGAGGTCGCGCGGCTGATGGCCGACGCTGGGCTGATCGTGCTGGTGAGCTTCATCTCGCCGTTCCGCGCCGAGCGGCGCATGGCGCGCGAACGCTTCGCGCCGGGCGAGTTCGTCGAGGTCTTCGTCGATGTGCCGCTGGCCGTGGCCGAGGCGCGCGACGTCAAGGGCCTGTACGCCAAGGCGCGCGCCGGCAAGATCCCCAACTTCACCGGCATCGACTCGCCCTACGAAGCCCCCGAGGCACCGGAACTGCATCTGCACGCCGCCGAGGAATCCACCGACCAGATGGCCGAGCGCGTCCTGGCCCACCTCGGCCTCGCCTGACTGGACTGCCCTGTGGGCGTGGGAGCCACTGTCTCCCATCTCAATTCGCAGCCTCCCTGTAGAGCGGAGCTTGCTCCGCTGCTCTTCGTTCGGTTCGTGGGAAAGGCTTCAGCGGAGCAAGCTCCGCTGCTCTTCGTTCGGTTCGTAGGGAAGGCCCCAGCGGAGCAAGCTCCGCTCTACAGGTGGCGGCACGCCGACCCGTGCACGCGCATCGACCGACCCTCCCATCGGCCGCCGCTCCGCTGTGCGAAGCGGCCTGTGCCGACGCTTCGGGTAAGGTACGCATCCAGTTGCCCTCACCGCCGCGCGCCGGCGGACGTCCCATGAAGTCCTTCCTCTCCGCTTTCCCGCTGGTGCACGCATGACCGGCCCCTGGCAGAAGCTCCCCCCGCGCCGTCCGCCGGTCGCCCGCAAGGCGCCCGACGGCGAACGCGCGCCGCCCGAGGCGCCGCAGGCGCCCGCACGCCCCGTCCGCCGCGGCGAGGAAGTGCGCCTGTATGGCCTCAACGCGGTGCGCGCGCTGTTCGACGCGCGGCCCGAGGCGCTGCGCAAGCTTTACCTCACCCAGGCGCGCGTGCCGGCGCTCAAGCCGATCCTGGCCTGGTGCGTGGCCAACCGCGTGGGCTATCGCGTGGTGGAAGAGGGCGACCTGGACCGGCTCGCCGCCAGCAGCCACCACGAAGGCGTCGTGGCCGACGTGCTGCGGCGCGCGCCGCTGTCGCTTGACGCCTGGCTCGAGGCGCTGCCGGCCGGCCCGGCGCTGGCGCTGTGGCTGGACGGGGTGGGCAATCCGCACAACTTCGGCGCGATCCTGCGGTCGGCCGCGCACTTCGGCGTGGCCGGCGTGCTGCTGCCGCAGGATTCGCCGCTGGCGCTGTCCGGCGCCGCCGCGCGCGTGGCCGAAGGCGGTGCCGAAGCGGTGACCCTGGTGCAGGCCGGCGCCCCCGCGGACGCGTTCGCCCCGCTGCGCGCCGCCGGCTTCGGCCTGGCCGCCACGCTGGTGCACGGCGGTGACGACCTGTTCGCCGCGCGGCTGCCGCAGCGGCTGGTCTATGTGATGGGCGCCGAAGGCGAGGGCATGGACCGCGGCCTGGCCAAGGCCTGCGACCTGGCCCTGTCCATCCCCGGCACCGGCCGCGTGGAGAGCCTCAACGTCGCCGCGGCCACCGCCGTGCTGCTGGCGCAATGGGCGAGCGGGCGCGCGCGAGGCGGTTGATACGCGGGCGGGCAGGCGGTCGTAAGGCGTATGCCGCTGGGCCTCGTGTGGATCGAACTCGGCACACTTGACGAGGCGCATAGCGGACCCGCCGAGGTGATGCCTGGTGGGAGCCGCCATGGCGGCGAGTGGCCTTACCGGGAAAGCTTCATCGCAGCCATGGCGGCCCCCACAGGGTCTATCGCTCGTCCTCGCGTTCGCGGGGACGAGCGCTGCTTGCCGCGAAAAGCGAAAGTCCCTGGGTTCCCGCGTGCGCGGGAGCGACGGTGGGGGGACTATCGGCGGCTTTGGGTCTGCGCAGTCGAGCGCGACGGCAAGTAGCGAACGCGCGACTCAGTGCGCTTCCTTGTTCGCCCCCGCCGGCACCGGCGCGCTGCCGAAATCGCCCTTCGCTTCCGCCGCCAGGTACATGAACACCGCGTAGGCCGCGACGTTCTGCGCCAGGACCTTCGGGTCGATCTTGTCCAGCGTGTCGTCCGCGTTGTGGTGCAGGTCGAAGTAGTCGGTGCCGTCATGGCCCAGCCAGGCCCAGCGCATGCCGAGCTGGGCCATCGGGCCGATGTCCGATTCCGGATCGCCCTGGCCGGGCAGGTAGGCCACGTCCAGCGGCTTGAGCGCGGCGGCGATCGTCTCGATCGCGCCCTTGGCATGGGCGTCGGCATTGCTGCTGAAGCCATAGATGTGATCCGCGCCGAAGTCGCTCTCGGCGGCGATGACGTGCTGGGCGATCTCCTTGGCGTGCGCCTGCGCGTAGGCGCGGCCGCCGTAGAGGCCCTGCTCCTCGTTGGCGAAGGCGACCACGCGGATCGTGCGCGCCGGGCGCAGCTGGCCGGCGAGTCTGGCGGCCGCCATGGAGATGCCGATGCCGGCCGCATCGTCGATGGCACCCGTGCCCAGGTCCCACGAATCCAGATGCCCGCCGGTCAGCACGATCTCGCCGGGCTTGCTGCGCCCGGTGATCTGGCCGATCACGTTGTAGCTGGTGGCCTGGCCGTCCCAGCCGCAGTCCAGCGCCAGGCGCACCTTCACCGGGCCGCGCGCGACCAGGCGCGCCAGCTGGTCGGCGTCGGGAATCGACACCGCCGCCGCCGGGATCGGCGTCAGCCCTTCCTCGTAGCGGGTGATGCCGGTATTGACCACGCGATGCGGCGTGGTGCCGGCCGAGCGCATCAGAAAGCCGATCGCGCCCTTCTTGATCGCCTCCGACGGGCCGCGTCCGCGGATCCCGCCGCCATAGCGGTAATCGCCACCGTCCTGCTTCTTGTGCATCTGGAAGTCGACGAAGGCGATCTTGCCGGCCAGCGACCCGGCCGGCGCGGCCTGCAGCGCGTCCAGGTCGGCGAAGCGCACGATCTCGCCTTCCACCGTGCCGCCGGCGCTGCCGCCCAGCGCGGTCACCACCAGCGGCTGCGCGTTGGCGCCCAGCACCTGGGCATGCTCACTTCGGCGCTCCCATTTGGGGAAGGTCACCGGCTCGGTCCACACCTTGTCGAAGCCGAGCTGCTTGAACTTGGCCTGCGCCCAGGCCACCGCACGCGCATCGGCCTCGCTGCCGGCAAGACGCGGGCCGACCTCGGTGGTCAGCGATTCGACGACCTTCCAGCCGGTATCGTCGGCCAGCGCCTGCTGGCGCAGCGCGTCGGCGCGCTTGAGTGGCGCCTCGGGGATCGTGGTCGGGCCGGCGGCCTGCAGCGGAAACGAGGCGCACAGCAACAGGGCGCAGGACAGGATCGAACGACGCATGCAGGCAGGCTCGCGAGTGGGGAAGCGGCGAGCTTAACAGCCGCCGCTTGCCTCGCTCGCCACCGCCCGAGGCTTACCTCTTGAGCGAGTCGCGGATCTCGCGCAGCAGCAGCACGTCTTCTGGCGTGGCGGCCGGGGCGGCCTCCTTCTTCGGCGCCAGACGGTTGATCGCCTTGACCACCAGGAAGATCGCGAACGCCACGATGATGAACTGCACCAGCGTATTGAGGAAATCGCCGTAGCCGATCACCACTGCGGGGATCTCCTTGCCGTCGGCACCGATGGTGGCCGGCTTGAGCACCCACGCGAGCCTGGAGAAATCGATGCCGCCGATCAGCAGACCGATGGGCGGCATGATGATCTTGTCCACCAGCGAGGTGACGATCTTGCCGAAGGCCGCACCGATCACCACACCGACCGCCAGATCCACCACGTTGCCGCGCATGGCGAAGGTTTTGAATTCGCTGAGCATGCCCATCTCTCGTCTCTCCTGAAGGCTCGGGGGAAGGTCCGGCAACGTTACCGGACCCCACGTGCGCGCGAAGTCAAACGCCGATCGCGCCGCGCAGGTCACCCACGCCCTCCAGCGTGGCCACGAACGTGTCCCCACGCTGCAGCGCGCCGACGCCGGAGGGCGTGCCCATGAAGACCAGGTCGCCCGCCTTGAGCGCATAGAGCTTGGACAGCTCGTGCAGGATCTCCGGCACGTTCCAGATCATGTCGTGCAGCGTGCCGCGCTGGCGCACCTGATCGTTGACGGTCAGCGCGATCACGGCGTCCTGCAGCGCCTCGACCTGCGCAGCGGGCACGATCTGGCTGATCGGCGCGGAGTGATCGAAGGCCTTGCCGGTGTCCCAGGGCAGGCCGGCCTTTTTGGCCGCGGCCTGCAGATCGCGGCGGGTCAGATCCAGGCCCACGGCATAGCCGTAGATCAGCGCGTTGCCGGCCTCGCCTTCGAGCACGCCGGCCGGCGCGTCCTGGCCCAGCGCGACGACCAGCTCGACCTCATGGTGCAGGTCGGCCGTGCCGGGCGGGTAGGGGATGGTGCGATCGCCGGTGACGATGGCATCGGCCGGCTTGGAGAAGAAGACCGGCTGGCCGCGTTCGGCCTTCGAGGCCGGCGCGGTGGCGCCCATCTCGCGCGCATGGTCGGCGAAGTTGCGGCCGACGCAGTAGATGCGGTGCACCGGGAAGGTGCCGCCGCCGCGTACCGGCACGCGCGCCTGCTCGGGCGCGGGAATCACATCGGACATCTGGGCGTTCCTCGATCACGCTAAAGAGGAACGCGAGTGTAAGGCGCTTGACGCGCCTTCAGTGCGAGAGGGGCAGGGCCTGCTTGCGTACGACCTGGTATTCGCCTTCCACCACGCGCTGCTGCGCGTTGGCGCGCGCCCGAGGGCGCAGCAGGCGATAGGCCATGCCGGCGGCGAGCATAGCCGCGCCGACGAACAGGCCGAAGAACACCAGCACCGCCAGCACCGCCAGCCCCAGCAGGCCGACGACCACGCGCAGCAGCGGATGCCGGGGCTTGCGCGGCGCAAACGCGTTGCGCAGGCGCTGAGAGTCGAAGGAGAAGGTGCGGATCATGGGCTCGTGACAGAATGTGTGGCGAACGGATGCCAGTATGGCGAGCCGCCCGCCGGACGTGTGAAACCTTCGTTAAGCCCTGCATGGATCCGATCCCTTTCGACAGTCTCGCTGACGGCCAGCCCATCGAGGTGGAAGCCACGCTGGACGACGGCGCCGAATCGCTGCTCCTGGTCCGCCAGGGGGCGCAGGTGCGCGCCTGGCGCAATGTCTGCCCGCACGCGGGTCGCCGCCTGGACTGGGCGCCGGGCAAGTTCCTGCTGACCAAGCAAGGCCATCTGGTGTGCGCGGCGCACGGGGCCACGTTCGAATTACAAGGCGGTCAATGTCTGTCCGGGCCGTGCCGCGGCGAGGCGCTCAGTCAGGTGCCGGTGCAGGTGCGCGACGGGCAGGTGGTGCTGGGCTAGTCCAGCACCGCGTGCCCGGCCGCGCGCAGCGCCGCGATGGCCGCCTCCAGCTGCGACTGCTTGACCAGCACGTAATCGGTGTCGAAGGTCGAGACGGCGAAGATGCCGACTCCGGCCTGCGCCAGCGGCTGCAGCACTTGGGCCAGGATGCCGGTGAGTTCGAAGGCGAATGGGCCGTGCAGCATCAGCGTGCGCCAGCCGCGCTCGCACTGCACGTCTTCCGGCACGCGCCCCTCGTCGCAGACGATCGACAGCTCCTCGTCGGTCCAGCTGATATGCGTCTGCGCAGCCGGCGCGCACCAATCCGGCAGCGGTGCGCCGGGCGGCAGGCGGCACACCGCGGAGGTCAGCCCCAGCAGGCGCAGCGTCAGCGCCATGCCGCGTGCGCCTCGCACTCAGGCACGGGTCGCCCACCATGACATCAGGTTGACCATCGCCACTACCACGCAGGTGTAGATCAGCGACATCGGCCCGCCCACGCGCCACATCTGGCGCGCGGTGTAGTTGGCCGGGCCGGTGACCATGGAGATCACCGGGTTGGAGGCGGTCATCAGGTTGTTGGACGCCGACAGCGCCGTGATCAGCGCGAACGAGGTCGGGTTGCCGCCGGCGGCCAGCGCCAGGCTGATGGCGATGGGCACCATCACGATGGTCGCGCCGACATGGCTGATCACCAGCGAGAAGGCCGTGGTCAGCAGAGCGATGGCGATCTCCAGCACCCACACCGGCAGCCCGTCGGGCAGGCGCTCGATGGTGTGGCCGGCGACCCAGGCGGCCGCGCCGCTGGAATCCATCGCCCAGCCCAGCGGGATCAGCCCGGCCATCAGGAACACGGTCTTCCAGTTGATCGCCGCGTAGGCCTCGTCCATGCGCAGCACGCCGGTCAGCAGCATGCCGGCCACGCCGGTCATCAGGATCAGCGCCACCGGGATGTGCGAGGTCAGCGCGATGATGATGGTCAGGGCGAAGATCGCCATGGCGATCTTGAACTTGTGCGGACGCTGCTCGCCCTTGGGGTAGTCGGTGACCACCACGAAGTCGCCGCCCTTGGCCGCGGCGGCCAGGTCCTGCCAGATGCTGTGGAACACCAGCATGTCGCCGGCGCGCAGCGGCACCTTGCGCACGTCCTCGCGCAGCACCTTCTTGTCGCGGTTGATCGCCAGCAGGCTGATGCCGGCCTGCTTGCGCAGCGCCAGCTCGGCGGCGGTCTTGCCGATGAAGCGCGAGGTCGGCGGGATCACCGCCTCGGAGATGCCGGCGCGGCTGGGATTGAACAGGTCGCCGAAGTGGCGCAGGCGCGAGGACATGCGCAGGAACTGGTTCTGCGCGAAGTCGGCCACCTCGGCGCGCCTACCCATCACGCCCAGCACGCTGCCGACCCAGATGCGCATGTCCGCCGGCGGCGCCAGGCGCGTGTCGTTGCCGGTCTGCAGGGCCAGCATCAGCGGCGCGCCGTGCAGCGTCTCGGCCTCGCCCAGGGTCATGCCGACCAGCGGGCTGTCGGCGCTGACGGTCAACTCGAACACCTCGCCCTCGATGCCGTAGGTGCTGGCGAAGTAGCTCTCGGTGCGGGCCGGCGTCGAGCTCGTGGACGTGGTGGTCTCGCGCTGCAGCTTGGCATCGCCGTAGAAGCGGAAGTACGCCAGCGAGGCCAGCACCAGCGCCACGCCGATCGGCAGCGGCGCGAACATGCGCAGCGGCTCCAGCGTGGCCATGCCCGAGGGCAGGTTGTTGTTGGCCGAGATCATCAGGTCGTTGAGCAGGATCAGCGGCGAATTGCCGACCATGGTCAGCGCGCCGCCCATGACGATGGCCGAGGCGATCGGCAGCAGCAGGCGCTGCAGGTTGAGCGTGGTGCGCGAGGACAGGCGCGCGGCCACCGGCAGGTACAGCGCCATCACCGAGGGGTTCTGCATGAACGAGGAGTTGAGCCCGGCGATGGCCGTGGTCAGCAGCAGCAGCCGCTGTTCCACTCCGTGTCCGCGCCGCAGCAGCCAGGACGCCAGCCGGTTCAGCGCGCCGGTGCGCTCCAGGCCCGCGCCCAGGATGGTG
The DNA here is from genome assembly GCF_030322905.1 of Pseudoxanthomonas winnipegensis. NCBI lineage: Bacteria > Pseudomonadati > Pseudomonadota > Gammaproteobacteria > Lysobacterales > Lysobacteraceae > Pseudoxanthomonas > Pseudoxanthomonas winnipegensis. The sequence continues at coordinate 968,336 of NZ_CP095475.1, forward strand.
GTGGCGATGATGCTCATCACCGCGTTGCCGGAGAAGCCGCCGAAGATCTCCTCCGGCGCGACCAGCCCGGTCAGGCCCAGTACCACCAGCACCACCAGCGCGACCACGTCGGCGCGGATGCGCTCGAACAGGAACATCACCATGACGAAGCCGACCAGCCCCAGCACCAGGCGCATGTCGTTGGTCAGCGTCAGGCCGGTGTCCATTACGCGGCGGATGCCCCGGTGGGCGAGGGCGGTTCGTCAGCAGCGGTCATAGAGCAGGTCCCAGACGCCGTGGCCGAGCTTCTGCCCGCGAGTCTCGAAATGGGTCTGCGGGCGCCAGTCCGGGCGCGGCACGCTGCCGCGGGCGCCGGCACGGTTGCGCAGGCCCGGCGTGGCGTCCAGCACGTCCCACATGTGCTCGGCATAGGCCTCCCAGTCGGTGGCGCAGTGCAGGCGGCCGGTCGGGGCCAGCTTGCGCACCAGCAGCGCGGCGAACTCGGGCTGGACCAGCCGGCGCTTGTTGTGGCGCTTCTTGTGCCAGGGGTCCGGGAAATAGATGCGCACCTCGTCCAGGCTGCCGTCGGCCACCTCGTTGCGCAGCACTTCCACCGCATCGTGGTGGTAGACGCGCACATGGTCGCTGCCGTCGGCTTCCAGCGCGTTGAGCAGCCGGCCCACGCCCGGGGCGTGCACCTCGATGCCGAGGTAGTCGCGCGACGGGTCCTGCCTGGCCGCGAAGCGCAGCGCATCGCCGTTGCCGGTGCCGATCTCCACCACCCGCGGCGCGGCGCGGCCGAACACCGCGTCGAAATTGCGCAGCTGGCCGGTGTAGTCCAGGCCGAAGCGCGGCCACTGCACGTCGAACGCGCGCTGCTGCGCCTCGGTGAAGCGCCCCTGGCGCAGCACGAAGCTGCGGATCTCGCGACGGCCTTCGGTGACGGTGAACGGCTTGGCCGGGGCCTTGGCGCCGGGGCTGGAGAACGGATCGGTCATCGGCCGATCGGTCCTGGGGCGGCGTGGCGACGGTGACCGGTGATCGCGCAGACGACCGGCGTGAAGGGCGGGGGCAGGGACGACATGAGACGAATTATCGCCCAACTCGCCGCCAGGATCGCGTGGTCGTCGCCGGGAGGCGGTTGCAGCCTGATCTGTCCGCCGGGCCAAGGCTTCGCTCGAGTCGAGCATCGCGCCTGTGGCGTCCCTTGTCGCCGCGTGTCCCTTGCCTGCCTGTCGATGGCGGGCGCCATGCCGCAGTGCAGCGTGAGTTGCCGCAGCGCAAGATGAACCATTGCCGCCAGTGCGCCGCCGTATGGCGGCCACCGCATCCTTGTTCTTCTTCTGATCCGTTGGAGGATCGCATGTCCGCACCCCGTTCCCTGTCCACCCTGTCCGCAGCGGTGGTCGTCGCCCTGGCCGCGTTCGCCGTGCCGGCGCAGGCCGAGCAGCCGGCCTATTCGCAGACCGTGTTCTTCGGCGACAGCCTGACCGACTCGGGTCATTTCCGCCCGGCCCTGATCCAGGTCGCCGGCCCGTCGGCGGCCATCGTCGGCCGCTTCACCACCAACCCGGGTCTGGTGTGGGGCGAGTACGTGGCCGACTTCTACGGTACCAACGCGACCAGCGACAACCAGGGCGGCACCAACTACGCGGTGGGCGGCGCACGCGTGAACGCGACGGTCAACACCGCGCTGGGCCCGTCCCCATCGATCGTGTCGCAGGTGAACAGCTACCTGACCAAGACCGGCGGCGTCGCCGACGCCAAGGCGCTGTACACCGTGTGGGGCGGCGCCAACGACCTGTTCGCCGCGGCCCAGGCGCCGGCGCAGGCCCAGACCATCATCGGCTCGGCGGTGACCGCGCAGGTGGGCGTGATCGGCCGGCTGCAGGCGGCCGGCGCGCAGTACGTCCTGGTGCCGACCATCCCGGACCTGGGCAAGACCCCGCAGTTCCTCGCGGGCGGCGCGGCGACCTCGGCCGCCGGCACGCAGCTGGCCACGGGCTACAACACCGCGCTGTTCAACGGCCTGGCCGCCTCGGGCCTGCGCGTGATCCCGCTGGACACCTTCACCCTGATCGACGAGGTCACCAGCAACCCGGCCGCGTATGGCTTCACCAATGCCACCGGCACGGCCTGCGGCGCGATGTCCTCGGTGACCTGCAGCCCGCTCAACTACGTCACCCCGACCGCCAACACCGACTACGTGTTCGCCGACGGCGTGCATCCGAGTACCGCCGCGCACCAGCTGCTGGGCCAGTACGCACTGTCGGTGCTGGAAGGCCCGCGCCAGATCGCCGTGCTGCCGCACTCGGCCTCGGTGGTGGGCTATTCGCGCGCCGAGCGCGTGTCCATGCACGCCGACACCACCGGCCAGGCGCAGGGCTGGAGCTGGTGGGGCGACCTGCGTGCCGACCGCCAGCGCCAGCAGGACGGCGACCTGTACGACGGCACCACGCCGGCCGGGCTGTTCGGCGTCGATTGGGCGCAGAACGGCTGGACCCTGGGCGCCTTCGCCGGCTACGGCAAGGGCCAGCAGGACTTCGGCCACTCCAGCGGCAAGTTCGACCAGGAAGACACCACCGCCGGAGTGTTCGCGCAGTGGGCCGGGCGCGGCGCCTGGGTCAACGCCCAGCTGAGCTACACCTGGCTGAGCTTCGATGTGACCCGCCAGATCCAGCTGGGCACGGCCACGCGCAAGCAGGAAGGCTCGCCGGACGGCAGCAACTTCACCGCGGCGATCAACGCCGGCTTCGACTTCAATCAGGGCGGCCCCTGGCATACCGGCCCGGTGCTGGGCCTGGTCTCGCAGACGATCAAGGTCGACGGCTACGACGAGAACAACCTGTCCTCCACGGCGCTGTCCTTCCCCAACCAGAAGTTCGACTCGCTGATCGGCAGCGCCGGCTGGCGCGCCAGCTTCGACATCTCGCCGACCTGGACGCCGTACGTGCAAGCCACCTACAACCGCGAGTTCGAGGACAGCCCGGCCCAGGCCTGGGCCTCGCTGCAGTCCATCCCCGGCGCGATGCGCTACGCGGTGCCGGGCGTGGACTTCGACCAGGACTACGGCGTGGTCGTGGTCGGCGCCCGCGGCCACGTCGCCGGCCTGAACGCCGACTTCGGCGCGCGCAGCACCATCGGCCAGAGCAGCGCCAACGACTCGGGCGTGTTCGTCAGCCTGGGCGGCAGCTTCTGATCCATCCGGTCCGGCCTGCCGGACCGCACCGCCCGGCCCCGCGCCGGGCGGTGCATCGCTCGACGGCGTTGCGCCGGCCGCCGGCCAGCGCATAGACTGCCCACCCGACGCGGGTGTAGCTCAATGGTAGAGCTGTAGCTTCCCAAGCTACTGACGAGGGTTCGATTCCCTTCACCCGCTCCACTGCATCATTCTGCGGACTTCCACAGAAGTCCAAGAGAGTCTGCAAGTCGTTGCCACACAAGGACTTTTCCTCTCTTTGACGTTCTGCCGCGGTCCACTGCGATCCATCTACAGCCGGGACTTTTAAGTCCACAAACAAGTCCATTTTTGCGGGCGCGGCTGATTCCGGATTGTTGATGGAGGGGCGAGGTCGACGTGACCAGCATCTGGTTCCTGACTCATGTTCAGGAGCAAGAGCATGGCACTCTCAGACCTGGCCGTTCGACAGGCCAAGGCAACTGGCAAGGCATACACCCTCCCTGACTTGGATGGCCTCTCCCTGGCCGTCACGGCTGCAGGGGGCAGGACTTGGCACTTCCGCTACTACTGGGCGGGCAAGCAGAAGCGGATGTCGCTCGGCACCTACCCGGAGGTGACGCTTCGCGAGGCCCGCAGCCTGCGCGACGAAGCGCGCGCCCTGCTGGCCAAAGGCACCAATCCTCGCGTTCACCGCAAGCAGAAGCGCACCGCTGTCCGGCTCGCCGACGAAAACACCTTCGAGGCGGTGTATCGCAAGTGGCTCAAGCATCGCGGGCTCAGCCTCAAGGAAGGCCGGCAGACGACCCTCTCGATACTTCCGCGCATCTTCGACAAAGATGTGCTGCCCGCCCTGGGCAAGCGGTCGATCTATGAGATCAAGCGTCCCGACCTCTTGGAGGTGATCGCCAAGATCGAGAAGCGCAGGGCGCTCTCCGTCGCCGAGAAAGTCAGGACGTGGTTCAACCAACTGTTCCGCTACGCGCTGGTGATCGTGCCGGGCCTGGAGCAGAACCCCGCCTCCGATCTCGATGTGGTGGCGCTGCCGCTGCCACCCGTCAACCACAACCCGTTCCTGCGCATGGCCGAGCTGCCGAAGCTGTTGCAGCGGCTGCGCAGCTATCGCGGCAGGCGGCAGACCCAGCTCGGGCTGCGGCTATTGCTGCTGACCGGCGTGCGAACCGGCGAGCTGCGACAGGCGATGCCGGATCAATTCGATCTGGACCGTGGGTTGTGGATCATCCCGCCCGACGTCGTGAAGCAACTCCAGTTGGATATGCGCAAGAAGCGGCAGCAGGCGAAGGACATCCCGCCCTACATCGTGCCGCTGTCGATTCAGGCCATGGAGATCGTCCGGCACCTGCTCGATGAGTTCAAGCCGGCCCAGCGCCACCTGTTCCGGCACGACAGCGACTTGAAGAAGCGCATCAGCGAGAACACCCTCAATGGTGCCCTCAAGCGCATGGGCTATCAGGAACGCCTGACCGGACACGGCATCCGCGGCACGATGTCCACTGCGCTCAACGAGATCGGCTACCCGAAAGTCTGGGTGGATGCACAGCTCTCGCACGTCGATCCCAACAAGGTCAGCGCGACCTACAACCATGCCGAGTACGTGGAGCAGCGTCGCCGCATGATGCAGGACTGGGCCGATCGGCTCGACCTCTTCGAGCAGAACCAGGTCGAGGCGGCCAGCATGCCCCTCACCGTGCATCTGGAAGGCGTGCCCGCATTCCCGAGTGAGCAAACCGCAAACGCCCCCTCTACGCCGGTTGCTGCTTCGCCAATCCTGCTCGTGACAAAGCCGGGTGACGCCATGCCGTTGGTTTCTGCCGCCGCACATCGGCTGCCGGCGGTTCCGCCCCCTCGATCGGCCGCGCCGCTGGTGCCTTCGGACATTCAGCGCGAGCGGATGGAGCTGTTCGATGTCTTCGAAGCGCCGCACAACCTTCCCGTCGCTGCGTTTGCCAAGATGGCAGGCAAATCCCGCAGGTGGATCAGCTACGAGATCAAGGCGGGCAACTTGCTGGCTTTGAACGTAGGCAACCGCGGCCAGCGCGTGCCGGACTGGCACCTCGACCCGCTCAAGCACGAGCTGATCCAGTCCGTCCTGAAGCTGACCAGGGATGCGGACCCTTGGCAGATCTACCATGCACTGCTGCAACCGCGCTCGATGCTGCGGGGGCGTTCGGCACTGGAGGGCGTGACTGCCAGCAATCTCGACAAGCTCGCCATGGCAGTGAGCACGGCCGTGAAGGAAAGCGAATGGACCCCGCCGCGAGTCGGGGTCGCCTAGCAGGGGAAGCCACAGAATTTGGGAAAAATCGTACGCTAAACGCCAGCGCTGGCCTCGTCTCGGGTGCTGACGGTATGGCAAGAACAATTCACGAGCCCTTGAAGAATGCCGCACGCCTCGACGGGTCGTGCGCCGGCGCACTTTTCACGCAAGGCCGTCAAATGCAGCCTTAGCTGCAACAACGCCTCGACCCGCGCCTCCACCTGCCGGATATGGTCATCCAGCAGGGCATTCACTTTTCCGCAATCCTGGGTGGGGCTGTCCCACAGGTTCAGTAAGGTCCGAATCTCGCCCAGCGACATGTCCAGCGAACGGCAGTGGCGAATGAACTGCATGCGCTTGACTTGCTCCTCGCCGTACAGCCGATAGTTCCCGCTGCTTCGCGCCGGCTCAGGCAATAGCCCTTCCTTTTCGTAGTAACGAATGGTCACGACCTCGCATCCCGTGCGCTGCGCCAGTTCGCCGATCCTGATTTCCATGCTGGTCCTCCAATGCTTGACCCTATAGCCACTATAGGGATTTTAATGCATTTGAACGAATGACGACGCCGAGGAATTGCTATGAGTTGCGGATCAAGCGGGTACGGTTGTGCTGATGCTCCCGTTCTCAAATCAGAAACACAGACCAGCGCCACTACCGGGGTGGCGGTTGCCGTCTATCACATCGAGAACATGGACTGCCCCACGGAAGAAGCGCTGATCCGGGGCAAGCTGGGCGGCGTGCCCGGCGTGGTGGAGCTCGATTTCAACCTGATGCGGCGCACCTTGACCGTGCGGCACACCCTGGCGTCGTTGGCCCCCGTGGAACAAGCCTTGGCGGCTGTCGATATGCAGGCGGTGCGACAGGACGACCGCTCGGCGGTGCAGACCACCCGCCTTGCCATCGCCAAGATGGATTGTCCGTCCGAGGAGGCGCTGATCCGCAGCAATCTCGCCACGCTGGCCGGTGTGATCGATCTCGACTTCAACCTGATGCAACGCACGCTCACCGTGCGCCATGCCCCAGCCGTGCTGCCTGACGTGCTGGGTGCTCTGCAATCGCTCGGCTTCGAGGCCCAAGTGCTCGAAGAAGCCAACCGCACGCCTGCGTCATCAGCACCGGGGCAGACCACGACCCATTGGTGGCCGCTCGGCATCTCGCTAGTCGCCGCTGTTGCGGCGGAGGCCGTGTACTGGCTCCAAGGCGGCAATCATTGGTCGGTGATGGTTCTGGCTCTGGTCGCCATCCTCACCGGTGGCCTGTCCACCTACAAGAAAGGATGGATTGCCCTCAAGAACCGCAACCTCAACATGAACGCCCTGATGTCGATTGCCGTCACCGGGGCCATGTTGATCGGGCACTGGCCGGAGGCGGCGATGGTGATGGTGTTGTTCGCTTTGGCCGAGGTCATCGAGGCCAAGTCGCTGGACCGCGCCCGCAACGCCATCGCGGGGCTGCTCGATCTGGCCCCGGAGCGAGCCACGGTGCAACAGCCTGATGGCTCATGGCGCGAGGTGGATGCCAAGCAGGTTGCGATCGGCAGCCGGGTGCGAGTGCGGCCTGGCGAACGCATCGCCCTCGATGGGGAGGTCGTAGAAGGCCGCTCGACCGTGAACCAAGCGCCGATCACCGGGGAGAGTCTGCCCGTCGACAAGGGCCTAGGCGATCCCGTCTTTGCGGGTTCCCTCAACGAGTCAGGCTCGTTCGAGTACCGTGTCACGGCGCTGGCGAACAACTCCACGCTGGCCCGCATCATTCATGCGGTGGAGGCCGCACAAGGCAGCCGCGCGCCGACCCAGCGCTTCGTGGATCAGTTCGCGCGCTGGTACACGCCCGCCGTATTCGCCTTGGCCGTGGTCGTCGCACTGGTGCCGCCGCTCTTTGTGGGAGCGGCATGGCTGGATTGGATCTATCGGGCGCTGGTTTTGCTGGTGATCGCCTGCCCGTGCGCGCTGGTGATTTCGACACCCGTCAGCATCGTCAGCGGGTTGGCCGCAGCGGCACGCCACGGCATTCTCATCAAGGGCGGCGTGTATTTGGAAGAGGGCCGCAAGCTGCGCTGGCTGGCCTTGGACAAGACCGGCACCATCACCCACGGCAAGCCCGCGCAGACCGACTTCGTTGCCTTGGGTAACGCTTCGCCCCAGCACGCCCGTAGTCTCGCGGCCAGCCTGGCCAGCCGCTCCGACCATCCGGTGTCCAAGGCAATCGCGCAAGCCGCCCTTGCCGACGGCGTGGCGCTGCGCGAAGTCGCGGAATTCGCCGCATTGCCCGGCCGAGGCGTGCGCGGCGTGATCGACGGAGTGGCCTATCACCTCGGCAACCATCGGATGCTCGACGAGCTGGGACATTGCTCCCCCGCAATGGAACAACGCATCACCGCACTGGAAGCCGAGGGTAAGACGGCGGTGATGCTGGTGGAGCCCGAGGGCGTGCAGGCGCTCATGGCAGTGGCCGACACCATCAAGGACAGCAGCCGGAGCGCCGTGGCCGAACTGCACGCGCTGGGCATCCAGACCATGATGCTGACCGGCGACAACCCACACACCGCCAAGGCGATTGCCACACAGGCCGGGATCGACCGCGCACAAGGCAACCTGCTCCCCGATGACAAACTGCGCGAGATCGAAGCGCTTGCCCAGTCCGGCGGGGTCGGCATGGTCGGTGATGGAATCAACGACGCTCCGGCGTTGGCTCGTGCCGACATTGGCTTCGCGATGGGCGCGGCGGGCACCGACACGGCCATCGAGACGGCCGACGTGGCGCTGATGGACGATGACCTGCGCAAGATTCCGACCTTCGTGCGGCTGTCCCGCACCACGGCACAGGTGCTCACACAGAACATCGCGCTTGCGCTGGGCATCAAGGCCGTGTTCCTGGTGCTCACCTTCACCGGCCACGCGACCATGTGGATGGCGGTGTTCGCCGACATGGGAGCTAGCCTGCTGGTGGTGGGCAATGGCTTGAGGCTGCTGCGCCGATGAGTTGGAAATTCGTGCTGTATGACTGGGCCGGTCTGAATCTCGCGCTATTTCAAGCGATCAATGCTGGGACGCCCGCAGTGCTGTGGCCGCTGGCGTCGCTCTTCAGCCTAATCGGCAGCTACTGGACCGCGCCCCTAACCGTACTGGGCCTATGGGCATGGTCAAAGGCATCTTCCGATCCGGCCCGCGTTCGGCTAGTGCGGAGCCGTTTGTTGCACTTCGGCGTCGCGTTCTTGCTGGCCTTGGCGGCGGCGTCGGCCTTGAAGTGGTGGCTCGACTTTCCGCGCCCGCATGCGGTGCTGGGCGCAGCGGTGCATGTCATCGGCGCTGTGGAGCTGCATTACAGCCTGCCCAGCGGGCACGCGACCTACGCGGCGCTGGTGGCCGCTGCGTTGTGGCCGCTGCTGGCCTGGCGCGGTCGCGGTTGCCTGTTGATGTATGCCGCCCTGGTTGGCTGGTCACGCATGGCGGCAGGTATGCACTTCCCGGGCGACGTGCTGGCAGGCTGGGGGCTGGGCTTGGGCTGCACCGTGCTCTCGCGGTGGCTGATCTCGTTCGCCACTGCGGCGCGCGCAAAGGGGCTGCTCGCGCCGGCCTTGCCGTGGTACGGGGTGGCTGCGGCAGCGGTTGCTGCTGATCAGGCAGCCAAGCTCTCGATCGAACGGGCGTTCGTCTATGGCAAACAGGTCGAGATCACGCCGTTCTTCAACCTCGTGCATGTGCTCAATCCGGGCGCCGCGTTCAGCTTTTTGGCCGGAGCGAGTGGCTGGCAACGTTACTTCTTCATCACGTTAGGACTGCTCGTCGCGGTCTGGCTCATCCGACAACTGAAGCAGACGCTGCCGCGCTTCGAAGCCGTCGGCTACAGCCTCATTCTTGGCGGGGCACTTGGCAACGTGGTGGATCGCCTGCTGCGCGGTCAGGTTGTGGACTTCCTCGACTTCCACTGGCAGGGCATGCACTGGCCCGCGTTCAACCTCGCCGATGTTGCGATCTCCATCGGAGTCGGCTGTTTGATCGCTAGGTTCCTTGAAATTCGAGACAAGGGTAACAAGGGTAGATTGTTGTCAGGATGAGCTGCGACGCAGGCGCTGCGCGACTCCGGCAACGGGATCGACGACGGGTTGCTGCAATACCTGTCGCCGCTGGGCTGGGAGCACATCAATTTGATCGGCGACTACGTATGGCGGCAGAGCCGGAGGGCCGAAGACGTGCAGTTCCGGCCGTTACGCATCAATGGGAAGGCCAGCGCATCAGTCAGGACACCAAGCGCGCGCGGCGGGCGAATCTTGCCTGGGTGTCCGACAAGGTAGCGTTGCGGCGGAGCAGGTAAGCCATCACGATCATTGGTGCGCCGGCCAGCGGCCGTACGGCGATGCCTCGGCGTAGGTAGCTCGCCAGTCTCGCGGCAGGCGCAATGGCGATCCCGTACCCGGCAGCAACCAGCGTCATCGCCACATCGAATGTCTCCACCGTTTGCTCCCGCTCCTGCAGCGCGTTTTCGAACACGCGCTGCACGGTCACGCGCCATGGTTCATCGGCCGTGGACTGCGAGCAGATCAAGGGCTGCTTGAGCACTTCCTCGCACGGCACTTCACGGTAGGCCAGCAGGTGGGAGCGCTTGGCCACGGCGACCGCCAGCGTGTCATGCCACAGCGGCTCGCATATCCAGCCAGGCCACTGCCGGGCAGCCGCAGACAAGGCGAAGTCGAAGCCGTCGCCCGGCAGCTCCGCGCCTCGACCGGGATCTGTCCATCCGGCCAGGACGGCATGAGTCTCCGGCTCTTCGGCGCGCTGCAGGGCGAGCACGTCGGCGAGCTGGGGAGGCACCCATTCGCCGAGGACGGCCATGCGAATTTCGGCGGTGATGTCACTCGATTCCACGTCCAGCTCCCCCCAGGCGGTGAAGTCGTGGCAACTGATCTCGAAGTCGTTGAATGAGTTAAGTTTAACGTGGTTTAAATCGTGACCGTGTTCGACGCTCTTGGCAATGCCAAAGCGTTCGATCCAAAGGGGCCGCCCCACCGGCACCACTACCTACGAAGCGGAACCAGCCATCGCGTTTGGGGCTGCCGTGCGGGAAGAAAGAACCAACCAGGGCATCGCTCAGGAAACGCTGGCCCACATGGCCGGCATCGAACGGTCGCACATGGGCAAGATCGAGCGCGGCGAGCATGTCCCCACGCTCCCTCTCATCCTCAAGATTGCCCGTGCGCTGAAATGCAGTTCCGCCCACTTGATGACTCTGACCGAAGCCAAGCTGGCGGAGTCGGCCCCATCCGCAGATTGAAGCCGGCCCGCACAGCGGTCGCATGCCTACGCCTGATCGTCGTCCTTGGCCCCAAGGGCTGAATCTTCGCGCTTTGCGGCCTCGTTGAGGAGCCGCAGGTATGGGTTGTCTGGCGGCGTCTCCTGGAACAGCGCATCCGGGCTGACGAGCAGGTAGCCGTGCAGCCGGCGCGACTTGCGCGGCCCCGTGACTTCGCAGGTCCAGATGTTCAGCCCGCTCGGCTGCTTGCGGTGCTGTCCCAACTTCTCGAAGCGCTTCTGCACCCACTGCCACCCCTCCAGCTTCTCCTGCTTGGCCAGCGCGGCGACTTGAAGGTACTCCTGCGCGTAGCGCTGGAACACGCCGGGGCTGACGAGATAGGTCGTACCGGCGACGGTATGCACCAGGGCCTTGGCGTCGTTGATGATGAGCTTGCGCGTCTGGACGCTCTGACGCAGCCAGGCCATGAAGTGCGCCCCAGAGGGCTCCGCGCGATCCTGGGAAGGCGCGAGGCTCATCTGCGGCGGGGGCATGGTCGAAGGGGCCGGCTTGGGCTCGGCAACAGGGGAACTCGGGGTCTCCGGCGCGGTGGGTGGAGCGGTGTCGCCCAGCAGGTCGAGCAGCGCTGCGACGCCGGTGTCCATGGCTGCGGATGCGATCGGCGCCGCGCTCGCGGGTGCAGCTTCGGTGCCTTCCACGCGCGGCCCATCAGCCACCGCCGGCGCCTGCGGCGTCGGCTCCGCTTGTTCCTCTTCGACCTGCACACGGCCTGCGAACGGCGCCGGCCGGTCGGCGGCATCCCAGATCATCGCCGGCGAGAGCTTCAGGAAGGTGAAGGCGTGCGACCAGCCGGCGTCGCTGGTGACGGTAGCCTTCCAGATCGCCTTGCCATCCGGCGTCGGTTGCACGATGCCGTGATCCTGCAGCACGTTGAACACCGCCGTATTGCTGGCCGGGATGCCGTCGATGCCCTGTGACAGCAGATGTGCGCGCAGCTTGTCGGAGACAGTCTTGCTCACCAGCCACAAGGCGTCTTGGGTCAGCCAACCGTCCGCCGGGCCGGCCTGGTTCAACTTGAACGCTTCCTTGAGCAGGTAGCGCAAGCCGTCGAGCAATTTGCGTTGCAGCGCATGCTTGGGCGCCGCCAGCGCCTTGCTGGGATCGCCGCCGAGTTCCTGGGCGACCGATGCCTGGTCGGCCTGCACGACCAGCTCGCCGAGCGTGCCGGAGTGCTCGTACTGGCCGGCCAGCACGTACAGCAGCGCGGCCCAGAGGTCGGGATAGCCGCTGAGCCAGTCGAAGATGTCCCGATCGAGAAGGCGCGCGTAGAGCAGCCCGGTGGCGGCGCTGTGCAGGCGGTACTCACGCTCCTTTCGGTAACGGAAGCGGTAGGGCTTTCGCAGTGGGCCGTGCCAGGGATGCCAGACGCTGCCGTCGGCATGCTCGACGTGCAGATCGACCGCAATCTTGCCGATGTCGTGCAGCAGGGCCGCGTAGGCCGTGCCTGCGGTCCAGGCCTCGGCCTGGGCCGCCTGTGCCTCCGGCGTGACGCCCGCAGGCAGCAGGTATGACTGCCGCAGCTTCAGCGCATAGGCGACGATCTCCAGGCCGTGGTCCAGCATGCCGCCCGGATAGGCATGGTGGTGGTTCTCGGAGGCCGGGAACTGCTGGACCAGCTCGGCGTAGCGCTCCAGTGGGGCGAGGTAGAGCGTGGCGAACTGCCGGCGCGAGAGCGATGTGCGCTGCCAGATGTGTTCCAGCAGTTTCTGCCGGCGCGGCGTGGCCAGCAGCGATGCGGCCGACTCCGGCCGCATCGACCCTTTCGGAGTTTCGATGGCGGAGGTGGGCGGCGTGCCGGCGGTGGGTGGCACCCTTTTGCGCTGGAACAGCGAGAGCATGGCGAACCCCGGATGACGGGCTGCTCGGGGGCGCCTTTTGGCCTTTTCAGGATAGGGCCTTTCCCCTTGGCGCCCTTCCTTTGCCCCTTCCCAGCCCTTTGGCCTTTGTCGGAAGCTTTTGGGTATAGGGCCGCTGCTGCGCGGGTGCCACGATGAATGCGGCATGGGGCAATCCCGGCAAGCCGGAAGCTGCGGGATGTTCGTCAGCTCTGGCCCAAGCCGGTGTCGAGGGCGGCGGATTGCGCTGCGAAGTCGTCGGGACGGCGCTTGCGGAAGGTTTCGAGATTGGCGAGCTTCCAGCGCAGTGCCGGCAGTTGCGCCGCGTGCTGGCATTGCACCAGCGACCAGTCCGGTTCTGCGCGCGCCAGCCCGCTCAGAAACTGCTTGTGCGCGGTGCTCAGTCGCTGTGGCAGCTCGCGCCGCACCCTGGCGCGAGCGTCGAGCAGTGTCTCCAGGGAGCAGCCCACTTCGGTCATGCCGACAAAGGCCCGCTCGTACTCGCCGGCGATGTCCTTGTCGTTGCCGAACAGCACTTCGTGGGGCGGCCGGTTGTGGCCCGCCAGATAGATCACGAAGCACTCGACCATGCCGTCGCTGATGTCGCCCGATTCGTAGAGCTGCCACACGTCGAACAGGTCGCGGGGGTGCTGCCGATCCAGCGCGGCCACCAGCTTGCTGGCGTACAGCTCGTCCGGTGCCAGAACCGGCAGCTCGAACTCGACGCCGAACAGATCGCTGGTCTTTGCGCTCAGCGGCCGCCGCTCGACGGGCAGCACGCTGCCTCGGAACACGACGTTGACCTCGATCTTCACCTGGCTGGCGTCGTTCTCGACGATCAGCTTGGTGTCTCCCAGGTCCTTGGCGCGAACCAGGCGTGTCTGCACGCCCAGTGGCGCAACGCGCGTGGCGATGGCGGCCAGCTCCTGGTTGATGGCTTGCAGCGCTTCGTCGCGCGGCGTCTGCCACGGGAGGTACACCACGTCGATGTCCACCGAAAGGCGCGGCATGTCCCGCACGAAGAGGTTGATGGCCGTGCCGCCCTTCATGGCGAAGATGTCGTTGGCGAACACGTCGGGCGCGACGGCCAGCAGCAGGCGAACGGTGTCCGCGTAGGTCTTATCCATGAGGTCTCAGGCTCAGCAAGGTGCCGTCATCGAGCCGGCTCATCCAGCGCGTGTTGCTGCCGGTGCGAACCGGGTACTGCTCCAGCAGGGCATCGACATCCACGAGGCTGGTCTCGCGCGCCCAGGTGAGGAACAGGCGCACGGCCTTCACGCTGGCGCAGCAAGACAGCAGTTGCCCGAGCAAGTCCTTGCGGGGGGAACGCAGTCCATCGAAGAGGTTGCGGGCCTCTTCGAGGCTCTGCTTGACGCCGGCTTCGTACAGCAGCTCCAGAACGGCACGCTCGGGGGCTGCCACCCGCAGATCCTCGGGCAGGCCAGGCGGCGTGGTCAGGGTCTTGCCGGCCAGCGCCGTGTCCGGCCAGTCGAACAGGCGGGCGTGGACATAGCGGGCCGGAAAGCGCGAAGTGAACCAGGCCGGCAACGCGAAGCGACCGTCGCCCCACAGCACCAGCGCCTCCCGGCTGCCCAGGTTGTGCCGCACCCCCTGCAGGGCCAGGGCGCTCTTGCCGCCGACGTGCAGGCCGGGCACGCGCTGTTGAAGGAACTTCAGCGCACCGTAGACCCCGAACTCATCGTTCGGGAAGGCATAGACGCCATGGGCCAGGCGCACGAGCCACCCGCCGTCGGCATAGTGGGCGGCGAGCTGGGGCGACACCCCGAACTGGCTCAGGGTGGCAAGGTCGAACGGCGCCCCGCGGGGGAGTCCCGCCTGCAGTCGCTTGATTACCTGGTGCCGAGAATTTCCATCCATGTTATAAAAATAACACAAAATCCAATCGACCCCTAGAGCCATTGCAAGAACGTGCATGGAAAGTAGCATTAGGTTTGATTTATCGTGCAGAATCTAATCGACCTGCGGCCCGAGCCAACCCGGCTCTGCCGGCCGCAACCCGCCCTCCTGATCGCGGTCTATGCTGGAGGGCAGGCCACGACCGGCCGCTCCGCGAGGTGAGGCACCACTGAAGCCGAGGCATATGAGCATGACCACCAACACGCACAACGGGCGCTGGAGCCACCGGCTGGGCCGGGGGGCTGGCCGTGCCTGGCGTGGATACCTGCGCCGCGAGCAGCGTGTAGCCGGCTGGCTGGTGACGCGCGGGGTGCCTGCGGGCGCGATCACGGCGGTGCTCTGGATCGTCAAGCTGGCCGTACTTGGCGTGCTGCTCTACACCGTATCCTGGCTCGTCCTGCTGCTTGCCTTTGCGGTGGTCGCCGCATGGCTCGCGCGGAACGCCGATGCGGATGATGAGAACCAGCCAGAGTGGCGTGAAGGACACTCCGGCCATGGTCTGTACGACAAGAACGAGTGGCGCCACGACATGGGCGACTCTGACGAGTCGTAGCTGCCCCATCGGTGCGAAAGGATGCGCCTTACTTCGCGCCGCCTTTCGACGCAGCCGTCATCGCAAGGCGAGAGCCACTACCTCCAGCCGCCTTTGCGTCGCCGGTAGCGACGGTAAGCGCTCCAAGAATATTGCCTGCCCGTACACCAGCCCAGGCCAGTGCCATCACCCAAAACGTCGGCAGCACGATGAACATCATCGCCATGACGAAGTTCAGCAACATGTCGCCAAAGGCGTTGTTCAAACCGATCAACGGATCGAAGTTCGTGTGCGGCCTGTCCGCGCCAAACCCCCAGCCGTAGAGCGCATCCAGGATCGTGCTGTCGATCCAGCGTGCGAGCTGGAACCAGAAGTCCACAAAGAACAGCGCGAACTGGACGCAGCTCACCGTCACCACCGTCTTCAGCTCGTAGGTGCCGAACAGCAGCACCAGCGGGATGCAGATGACGAGCGCCATCTTGAGCATCGTCAGCACCATCGGCAGCGCCTGGCGCACCACGTCCATCGCCGGAAAGAAGCCCAGCGAACCGACGGTCAGACCCAGGTCGCTCGCGCCGCGCGTGACGATGTTCGGCAGCGTCTTGTCGATCTGGCCGCCGTAGTCGGTGTAGACGGCGCCCTGGTTCATCTTCTGCTGCCTCGGCGAGACCACGGCGCGGATTACCGAGTCATTGACCTCGCTCTGCGACAGGAAGCCCACCCAGCGCCCGATGCGAGTCAGCAGGTCCGGGTCGACCTGTGCCAGCAGCCGGCTGCGCAGTCCCTGGCCGCCATCGGCCCACCACTGCCGGCAGGATGGATAGCCGCCGCCGCTGTCCATCTGTGCCAGACCCGCATCGCGGGTCGCGTCGTAGGGCCAGGCCGTGCGTGGGGTCTTGGCGCGATAGGTGTCATAGAAGCCGGGCGTGTCGAGTAAGTAGCTCGACCCGATCCAGGTGACATCGTTCATCTGCTCGTCGGAAAGCGTCGGCCGGTTCATGAACAGCTTGGCGCGCGACGGCCCGTAGCAGTCGTGCGTGAAGTCGGCGACCTCCTGTGCCAGCACCGGATCGTCGATGCGCGTGGCATCCACATCCATGCGAATCTGACGCAGGTCCGTGCCACAGGGAATCGCCGCCACGGCGGCGCCGGTGACCGCCTTCGAGATGGCGTGCATGAAGAACCACCACACCGGCACCAGCGCGCTCTGGTTGTTGAGCGCCGTGTAGACGTTGGACCAGCCCGTGTCGTTGGGCAGCGGGACGCTGACCTGGCATTGCGCAGAGCGCGTGGTGTCGAACTTGATCGTGGCGAGATCCACCGGGATGAACGGGATGCCGGCGAACATGATGACCACGATCGCCACCCACACCCGGTTCTCGATGCGCATCGACGACAGCACGCCCTTGTTGCCCTCGTCCGCACCTTCGCTGCGGGCCTTGAGCCATTCCTGGATCACGATGGCCACGAACGGCAGCGCGAACACGCCGCTGGTTACGAGGATGTTCCAGATGCCGTTGCTGACCACCCAAGCCACCAGGGTCAGGTAATACTCCAGGTAGTCCGTGGTGTAGAGCGTCATGCCTGCCTCCCGGTCTCAGCCGTGCTGCAACAATTGGCTGGCTTCCAGCGCGACCACGGCGATCACGGCCGCGATCTCCGTGCGCAGCAGGCGCTGATGCGTCTCGCGGGACGGCTCCCGCCGCAACAGACGCCGACGCATCCACCACCAGCCGTAAGCCGTCGCTCCGTAGAGGCACAGCCGCCACACGAAGAAGTGGCCGGCGTGCGCCTGCAGCCAGTGCTGCCAGCCCTCGACGCCGCCGACCACGTGGATGCCGGCGATGTTCACCGCGACCGCGGCGGCCACCACCAGCAAGGTCCACAACAGCGCCACGCCGACGCGGCGGTTGAACAGCCATGGCAGCCGCAGCCAAGCCAGCCGGCTCATGGCGTACCGCTCCGCGGCTTCTGGACTTCCCGCAGACGGTCGCGCGTGGTGTCGCCCTCGAAGATGCCGCGCGAGCCGGCGGCGCGGGTGCTGTGGCGCTGGATGATCGCCATCGCCGAGTTGCCGGCCAGCGTGCGGCGCAGCTCCAGCTCAGTCTTGAGGTTGTTGATCTCCTGCTCCAGCGCGCTGTTCTCCTGGTCGACCGCCCGCACGGCCAGTTCGTTGGCGGCGACGTTCGGCTCCTTCTTGCCGGTGAGCAACGTGCGCTGCAGCAGCAGGGCCTTCTCCAGCACGCTGGACAGCGCCGCCTCCGACGCCAGGCGCTTGCCTAGCACGTCCTGGTCGGGTTCGTCCCGCAGGGCCTCGATCACGCCGCGGGTGATCGGCAGCGAGCTGCTGCCGGCCGCGTCGAGATTGGTCGGCGTCGTCGGCCGGGCGCCCGTCACCAGCTCCTGCAGGACCTGCAGCTTGGTCTCGTACTCTTCCTGGATCACTGGCGTGAGCCCGACGCCAGGCGTGGTCTGGGTCTTCGTGCAGTTTTCGCAGGTGCGTTGCTCGCGTTCGCCCAGCACGCGGTTCGCAAAGGCCGCGGCCGCGCCAGGCGACGACCAGGTCTGGCAGGTCAGGCGGTTGCCGCAGGCGTTGCGCGCGATCGACGAGGTATCGGTGGCGCTGCGCCCGTTGAGCAGGTTGTAGCCCGCTCGCGTCACGTCGCCGACCACCTTGATCGAACTCTGGCCGGAGCCGCCCGCGTTGCCGCCGCCGACCCAGGGCACGCCGTTGTTCCCTTTGTTGGACTCGGCCTGCTCGACGGCGGAGACGGCGTCGGTGCTGCTGACCGCATCCCGCAGCGCCATCCCCTCGGCGAGCTGGTCCCAGCCGGCTTGGCCGCCGGCCATGTCCGCCATCCGATTGGCGATGGCCCGGCAGGTCATCTTCGAGCGGTCGAAGTCCAGGCGCGCCTGGAGGATGCCGTTGGTCAGCAGGTTGTAGAGCCCCGGGTCGGCGCGCTGGATGATCAGGGCCGGCAGCGAGGCCACGGCGCTGGTGGCATTCTGGATCACGTTGCTCATGATCGTCTGGAAGCCGTTGGTAATGCCGTTGAGCTGGTTCTGCAGCGTCGTGGTGATGCTCATGTCGCCGCAGATCAGGTTGCTGTTCCAACCGATCCCCACGCCAATGCTCTGCATGTTGCCGGCACCACCCATCGAAACGGCCCGGCCGCCGCCGATGCTGTAGAGCACGTCGTCGCCGATCACGCTGCCGCTGGCGTTCACGCCATTGGGGTCGATGCGGGTCTGCGCCCAGGCGGCGCCGACGGCCAGCGTGATGGCCGCCACGAGCAGCGTGGCCCGCAGGTGCGCCTTCGCGCGGCGCAGGAAGTCAGGGAGGGAGGCGTTCATCGTGGGTTCCTTACATGAAATCGACGCTGCCGAGGAAGACCTGGCCACGGCGCCGGCAGCAGGAGTACGGCCGCCACAAGGCCCAGGCGTAGTCGCCTTGCGGGGCCTGCACGCGGGTGCGGCTGTGCGGGAAGACCACGCAACTGTTCGAGAGCGTGGGCGTCAGCTCCTGCCACTTGCCCGTCGATGCGTCGGTCTCCATCAGCGCGCCGGCCGGCCAGTAGCCGTCGCGGGCGTTGGCCAGCAGAGGCTGGTACACGTGAATCTGGTTGCGGCGCGTCACGATGTCGCCCGCGCGCTGCGCGACCACGGCGCCGCTCTTGTGGTCGTCGGTCTGGTGCAGGAAGCCACCGCGGGGATACACGTTGCCCCAGAGGTTCAGGCCGGTGCGCGTACCGATTTCGCGCCGGCCGGGGATGAGCGCTTCGGGGTAGAACGCTTCCGGGATGTTGTAGCGCCAGGCGATCGTGTCGAGCGTGCTCAGCAGATACGGCATGAAGGCCGTGCCCGCGCCTTCGCAGGTGTAGCCGGAGGCGCTGGCGAACTGGCTGAACACCAGCCCGGCCGGATGGCCGATGACATCGGCGTTCTTGAACTTGGCGAGGTTGTTCTCGTTGTCGTGATTGGTCGTGCCGTCACCGCCAGCCTTGGCGCTCGGGTTGGGCATGCTCATCGCCCTGACTTCCTGCCACGGGTTTTCTCCGGTGTTCGAGTAGCTCGACACCACCGCATCGGGGACGTAGTGGCGCACCTTGACGGAGGTGCGAACCGAGCAGCCGAAGGGCGTGCAGTACAGCCAGTAGCAGATTCCGACCGCGCGGTATTCGAGGCAGTCGGGGGACAGCGCCGACGAGACGATGGTGGCGGTGTCCAGGGCGAACGTCGACGTGGCCGCGCTCAGCAGCAGCGAGGCGGCGGTGGCGCGCATGCGCCGGCGTGCCAGCAGGAGGCTCATGGCTGCGTGCTCCGGTAGGCGTTGATGCGCGCGACGGCGCGGGGCACGTCGGGCTCGCCGTAGACCACGTAGCGTCGATCGACCACCACGGCGGGAATCTTGGCGATGCCCAGTCCCCAGGCATCCGCGACACCTTGATAGGCATGGCCGATGCGGCGCTGCAGCGCCTCGCCGCCGTCATGCAACCGCTGCCGCACCACGGCTGCGGCCTGTTGCGGGTCGGCCGGCAGGTGCGCGGCGAGTTCGACCTCGATGCGCGTGGCCTGGTCCAGCTCGATGACCCGCACGCCGGCCGGGGCCTGCACCGGATGACGGCTGTCGGTGACGACGAGCACATCGGCGGCCGCCGCGATGGGACCGAGCAGCGCGGCGCACAGTCCAGCGGCCAGCCGGGCGGCCAGGGGGCGCCGCGAGGCGGCAGGAAGGTTGAGGGAATGAGCCGGCATGTCGCGCCTCCGCGGAGTCGATGCAGGCTCGTAGTCGAGCGCAACGCAGATCGGGAAACGACAAAGAAACCGAAACCGGTCAGTCCCGATTTCCTGCGGACCGGCGAAAAGAAACGGGAGCCAAGGGCTCCCGTGGTGATGAAGCGAGTGCGCTACAACAAGCCGGCTTCGGCGAACGAGTACGGGCTGCCCTTGCCGACGATGAAGTGATCCAGCACCCGGACATCGACGGTGGCCAGGGCGCTCTTCAGCCGCTCGGTGATCGCACGATCAGCGGCCGAGGGCTCGGTGTTCCCCGAGGGGTGCTGATGCGCCAGGATCAGCGCCGAAGCGTTGAGCGCCAGCGCACGCTGGACCACCACCCTCGGATACACCGAAGTCTGGTCGACCGTGCCCTTGAACAGCGGCTCAAAGGCGAGCACCTGGTGCTGGTTGTCGAGAAACACGACGGCGAAGATTTCGTTCGGCTCCGCGACCAGTTTCAGGCGCAGGTAGTCGCGCACGGCGGCGGGACTGCCCAGCGCTGGACCGGCCTTGAACACGCGGTTCTCCAGCAGGGTGATGGCCTGCCGGATGATCCAGTCTTCGTGCTGGGCGGCGATCAGGGTGAGCGACTCCGGGCGGGAGTCGGCGATGACGAGAGACATGGCGAACCTCCAATGGATGAGATCGGAGGGCGCCTGCCCCTGGAGGGCAAACCCTCCTGGGGACGATGTGGATGGAACAGGTGACGAGCGGGCATCCACCACCGCAGGTGCGGTGGCTGTTCGCGTCAAGGGATGCGATGCGAACGGGTTTCGATCAACGCGGACGAGCCGCGCCGCAGCCTTGAAGATCGATGGCTACCTGGGCATGTCACCGGCAACGCCGGCGGGCATGTCTGGGGAATGGGTGGGTTCGGCTGCGGTCGTGCTGCCGGCGGCGAGCAGATCGATGGCAGACAGCAAGGCATCGCCTTCGACGGGACCGTGCAGCAGGAGGGTCTTGCCGGACTCGCGGTCGCGCAGTTGCAAGGCCGGCGTCGCCGCGATGCCCTGCTGTGCCGCTTCCGCCGCCTGGGCACGGATGACCGCATCGGGGCGATCGCTGTCGAGACAACCCTGCATGGTTGGTGTGAGGTCGGGATAGCGCAGGCCCTCCGGCAGGCCCTGGCCGTCGCCACGGGTATTCGAGTAGAGCCACGCCACGGCCTGCCAGAACGTGGCATGTCCGCCCGTCTCGCCCGCGCACTCGGCCAGGCGTGCCGCGGCGGTCGCGGCCGGCTCGTGCATGGACAGCGGCAGGTGGTGCCACTGCCAGTTCACCTCGGGATGGGCGTCGATCCAGCGCTTGAGCGCGGGGAAGTAGGCCCGGCAGTACGGACACTCCAGGTCGGCGTACCCGACCACCGTGAAGCGCGCATCGGCACGGCCATACAGCCAGGGCGGGCCGGCCGGTTTCGACGCTTCGGACCCGGCGGCGGCCAGGGACATGGGCTCGGTTGCCGGATGCGGCGCGCGCAGCAGCATCCACGAGGCCACCGCAATCGTCGCCACGATCAGCAGACCGATCCAGGAATGACGGCGGGCGAATGAAGGCATGCGCATCGTGTTGCTCCCGTCAGGCCAACGTGTCCAGCGTCAGAGGTTCGATGCCCCGCGCACGGTCGATCTTCTCGGCCACGCGGAAGGCGGCATCCAGCTCGCTGATGCCGTGCTGCTGCATCAACTGGAAGCGTTCGGCCTTCTCCTCGGGCTCGGTCATCGCCATCGCCAGGTAGAGGCTGGGCGGCACGGCGCGGAACAGCACCTCCATCGACTTGGACAGGATGACGCCCTCGCTGAACTTGCCGGCCTCCTTGCGGGCCGAGAGCATCAGCGCCTTCTGCGACGCGTTGAGTTCGCGGAAGCGCGCGATCTTCTCGACCTCATCGGGCGGCATCGACAGGCAGATCCACCACTCGATCATGTTGAGCATGGGCTCGGCCGCTTTCGGCAGGTCGTCCAGGTTCTGCGTGGCGAGCCAGAACCAGGCGCCGAGCTTGCGCCACATCTTGGTGATCTTGACCACGTAGGGCGCGAGCAGCGGGTTCTTCGTGATGATGTGGCCTTCGTCCGTCACGTTGATGATCGGGCGGCCCAGGAACTGGTCGCGCTCGGCGATGTTATTGACCGTGTTGATGAGCGAGATGTAGGCAATCGAGAGTTGGGCGTTGTAGCCCTCGCGCGCAAAAGTGGCCAAATCCACGATGGTGATGTCCGCCTCGGGCCACGGCGTGCCGGACCGGTCGAACATCTCGCCGTCCACGCCCTGGCAGAACATGTCCATGGCGTCGGCCATCTCCAGCAGCCGTGCGCGCCGCATCTCCGGCAGCGTGGCGTCGCGGGCGCGCTCGCGCAGCGCGTCGCGCACATCGCGCGTGAGCACCGTGCGTCTGTCCGCCACGCAACGCTGGGCCGCATCGAGAATGCACTGGCGGATCAGGCTGCGGTCGGCGCGCGTCATGCGCGCTTCTTCCTTGTCCTCGCCGCCGGTGATCATCAGTCGTGCAGTGATCTCCAGCTCGCCGAGCACGTCACGCTGCTCATCGCCTTCCACGGCCATGCCGGCATCGGTCTGGTCTTCGTCGAGCGCATCGGCGTCCAGCGTCTGTACCTGGCTCGGTGTATCGACCAGGCGCCAGGCGTCGGCGAAGGGAGCCAGACTGACGCCCGCGCCCGGCGCGAGCTTCACCCGATGCACGGTGAGACCCAGCCGTGCCGCGAAGTCGCCGAACAGGCCGAAGCTGTTGCCCGCCTCGACGATGAACAGGCGCGGCCGATAGATCGCCGTCACCTGGTTCAGGATGTTGTTGAGCGTCGCGCTCTTGCCCGAACCCGTGGGGCCGAACAGGAACAGATGCGCGTTCATCTGCCGGTCGAGGCGGTTCAACGGATCGAAGGTGATCGGCCCGCCGCCGCGGTTGAAGAAGGTGATGCCCGGATGCCCCGTTCCCTGGCTGCGGCCCCAGACCGGCGCGAGGTTCGCCGTATGTTGCGCGAACATGAGCTGGGTGTACCACTGGCGCTTGTCGGCAGCCGGATCGAACACGCACGGCAGCCAGCGCAGATAGCTGTTCAGCGGCGCCACCTCGTCCTCTTCGCGTACCGGTTGCAGGCCGGCGTTGAGCATCACGTTGACGAGCTGCAGGCCGCGCGCATCAAGCTGGGCCAGATCGCGCCCGCGCAGGTAGAACGCCAGCGCGCTGCGGTAGAGCTTGTGCGCGCTGCCGATCAGGCCGCGCGCCTGCTGCACGTCCTGCCGGGTCTGCTCCGAGGCCAGGGTCTCGCCGACGGCCTTCCTGGCGAGGTGGTTGAGGTGCGCCTCCAGCACGTCCTGGGGCGTGGCGACCAGCGTCAGGCACATCACCGTGTCCTCGGGCATCTGGTCGAACAGCGCGTTCATGGCATCGCCGCCTTTGCGCGTCTCGCCCGTCAGATGGCCCGTCACGGGTGGCGTGCGCAGGCGATCCATCACGATCACCCGATGCGGCATGCTGTCGAAGAACCACAGGCCGTTGGGCACGTCCGAACGGGGCTGGCCGAAGAACAGCCGTTGTGCGAAGTCGGTGCCGCTGGCGAGTTCGATCTCGCCCTCCTCCCGCTCTTCCGGGTAGCGGGTCAGCGCGTAGAAGCGTTCCCGGTCTTCGGCGGTGGCGCCGAGCAAGGTCGGATTCGGGTTGAACCAGCGCAGCAGCCAGGCGTGAATGTCCGCCGCGCCGAGACGCCGGGCTTTCACGCCGGCATTGGCCAGCCCGCCGACGAGGCGGTCGCAGATCGTGGTCAGCGCCTGCTCGGGCGACTGGCCGCGCCGCGAGGTCGGGGCCGCGGACGTGCGGCGGTAGACCACCATGCGCACGCGCCGCACCTGGCCGCGCCACGGCAGGCGCGTCACCGTGGTGTCCTCGAACAGGCCCCCCGGCTTGGCGATGGCCCGCAGGTGATGGGCGAAGAAGCGCAGGTAGAAGTCGCTGAACGCGCTGCCCTGCGCACGCGGCTGCAGATAGTTCGCCAGGGAGCGCAGATAGTTGTCCCAGTCGGCCTCGTCCTGGGCGTAGAGCTGCACCACCCAGGGGTTGTCGTCCAACTCGTCGAAGGAGTCCTGCAGGGCGTTCTCCAGCGCATCGCGCGCCTTCCATAGCCAGGCCATCTCGCGGCCCTCGGTGCCGACCGGCGCCAGCTCGAAGAAGGCCGCCACCGACTGGCCATCTTCCAGCAACATGCACTTGCTGCCGGGCAGGTACTCGACCCAGGGCAGCAAGTCCGCGAACGACGGCGCGACGCCATAGAGCGCATCGTGGTCGGCCTGGGTGGCCGGCCTGCGCCGGCCCCGGTCGAGCGCGCTGCCCGGCTCGGCGACACCCTGTGCCGCCAGCGCCGTTACGTGCCGTGCCCAGGCATCATCGGCCGCATCCACGGTGTCAACAGGCGATGCGTCGGGCTTGCGAGACCACGGCAGCGACCAGGCCATCAGTAGTCCTCCACGCGCTCACCTGGCATCGCGTACTGCACGCGCTGGTAGAGCGGGAACACCGTGCTGTAGCCGGGCACTGGCACCGGGTCGGTGCCCGCCAGGTGCGGGAACACGTACATCACCAGGTCGGGGTTCGGCAGGCGGTGGAACTGGCGGTAAATCTCGTTCTGCGCGGTTCGGGTGTAGCGCGCCTGCGCGCCGGGCGCCGCCTGTACATCGGCCTCGACCAGCGGCCGGCGCAGGCCGTGGCGCGCATCGAGCAGTTGCCGGGCGGCCTGGCCGCCGCCCGCGCTGCCGCCGGTCTCCTGATGCCAGATGTCGAGCATGGTGCTGTCGCCGTGCGGCAGCAGCTTCTCCTTGCTGGTGGCGCAGCCGCCGAGCAGGGTGGCCGCCAGCAGCACGGCGGCCGCGTCAATCCAGATCCGAGGCATGGGCTTCTCCGGTGCGGTGGTGGACCCGACGCCCCTTGGCGTCGTAGTCGATGTCGAGCGGCTGCTCCAGATGCACGGCCACCCTGGCGCCGGGCTGCACGTAGACCGCCGCGAAGGCCTGGCCGTAGAGCTTGTTGACCCAATCGGCCATGTCGCGCACGCCGCCCGCGAGGATGCGGCCCATCGCTTCGTTGCCGCTGATGCCGACGGTGCCCAGCGAGCCGTTGCTGTTGGCGACCACGGCCACGCTGCCGTTGTCGGACTTGATGAGCGAGGCCGCGCCGGCGCCGGCCGCGGTGATGAGCGCCTGGCTGCCCAGGTACTGCTGGGCGTTGCTGCGCCGCTCGCCGCTGACGCAGGGAATGCCGTAGGGGTCGCTGATCCAGCCCAGGCCGCCTTGGATGCTGGCGCCGTTGTGACCCGCGTTGCCGCCGCTGCTGCCGCCCTTGCTACTGTCCTCCGGCACCGTGCGGATGGTGCCGTCCTGGAACACGAACGTGACCGAGCGGATTTGCCCGCGCACGCACGAGAGCGTCCAGTCGCCCGAGGCCGTGCCGCTGACCACGGCGCCGGCCACGTCGGGGATGTCGATGCCGTTGGCCGTGAGGTTGTCCGGGCCGATCAGCACCTTGAACGGGTACGGGTCGTTGACGGTTCCATCGATGGGCACGCGCCCGATCAGCGCCGTCATGGCAACCGACCCCATGAGCGTCGAGTTCGACGGCACGGTGTAGACCGCCTTCGTGGATGCGCCCACCGCGCGGCTGCCAACGTCGGCGACGGATTCCACTGCGGCCGACAGGCTTTTCTGGGCCGGCCCGAAGCTCAGGGGAAAGCTCGGCTCCTTGTTGCCGTTCTTGGCGTCGACCTTGGCATCGTCGGGCTCGACCCACTGCGTGCCACTGGTGCCGCGGTTGAAGCGCTTGCCGTCACCCTCTTCCAGCCCCAGCCCGACGGGCAGGTCGGACGGGCCACCCTTGCCGGCAAGGCCGTCCAGTTGCCGCTGCAGATCCTGCAGCAGCCCCTGGGTCTGCTGCCTGTCGCTGGCCACCTGGGTGCGCTCCTGCTCCAGGCGGTTGCGCTCGCCTTCCAGCGCGCTCTGGATGCGTTGGTCGATCGCGCTTTCCCGCGCACGCAGGCGCTCGTTCTCGGCCTTGTGCTGCTTGTTGTCGCCGAGCGCGCTCTGCAGCTCGGTGCGCAACTGCTTCACCTGGGCCACCAGCGTGGCGACGGTATCGCGTGGCGTGTCGCCTGCGATGCCCAGGGCTTTCATCTCGTCGGGCGTGAGCGTACTGGCCGCGCCCTTGGAGGCGGTCTGGCCGCCCGGGGCGCCGGAGAACAGCTTGATGCCGACGAACACCAGCAGCAGCGCCATCGGGATCAGCAGCCACTTGAGCAGCGGATTACTCTTCATCGCGCGCACCTCCGGTCGAGCCGGCCGCGGCGGCCGGCGGCAGGTTCACGGTGGCGTCGATCGGGCTCAGCGCCCGCAGCAGCGACTCGGCCAGGCCGTGGCCGCGCGTGACCAGGTAGAGCACCGTGGTGTCGGACGGGGTGCCGGCCGGCCCCAGGTTCGGATGCTGGAAGGTCGCCGCCACGAAGTTCCCCTGCAGGGCGCGCGGGTCGAGGTCGAGCCAGCGCGCGGCGGTGTTGGTGAGTCGCACGGCCGTCACCCACTGGTCTTCCAGGCGCCACGCGGCCAGTGCCCGCGCGTGCACCGGCAGCGTCGGCAGCAAGGTGTCCAGCGCGAGGTCGCGGCGCAGGTTTACGCGCCCGATGCCGGCGACCGGCTCGACGGTGCGCAGTGGCGCGTACAGGTTCTGTGCGGCATGGCGCGTCAGCACGACCGGTACCGGCGTTTCGCGCCGGGGAACGGATTTGTCTGCAGGCGCATCGGCCTGCTCGTCCGCGCCGCTTGCCGCATCGCCGCCGTAGCGCTTCGCGGGGGCCTCCGCTTCCACGATGCGCACCGGCTCCAGCGGCGCCTGGCCGTCCTTCGCCGGCTCGGCGGCGATGTCGAGCAGGATCAGCGCGCCGGATTCCACGTCCTGCAGTTGCAGCCGCGTGGGCGGAATCGGCTCGCTCGCCCGCAGGTAGATCGCGCCGCCCGTACTCTGCACGCGCAGGTGGTCGCCGACGCTGGCCGGCACGCCGACGCGCACATTGCGGTCGATGAAGACCACGCGCTCCTGGCCGACCACCAGCGGCACCGGCAGGGGCAGGCGCTCCCAGCGCAGGATTTCCACGGCCTGGCTGGCCGGCACGAAACCGAGGATCAGCAGGACGCCGGCCAGGGCCGACAAGGCAACGTGCTTCATGGAGAGTCTCCCTGCAGGTGGCCGGAGGCGTTGGCGGGCGCGCCGGCCTGGGTCGGCGTCGGCGGCGTTTCGATGCGCTGGGGTGCACTGGCGTAGCAGTCCAGCGCCAGGCCGAAGGGGTTGCGCTCGGGGTCGATGTCCAGCCGGACGACCTTGATGGGGTAGCGCACCAGGGCACGCTTGACCTGCTCGGAGCCGTAGTATTCGTCCGCGCTCACGTCGAGCGTGACGATCCAATCGCGGTCGGAAACCATCTTGACGCGCGTGGCCGGATCGTCGCCGTAGCCGCGGCCGGGAATCTCGTAGATGCCGCGCACGCGCTGACGCAGCTCGCCACTGGCGCGTCGGTACTCGTAGTCCTGTTGCAGGAAGGCCCGGCAGCTCGGCGTCAGGTAGGCCGACAGCGCGCGCAGGTTGCGCGGGTAGTCTTCTTCGCCGTTCGTGGGCCAGCGCTGTACCTGCTGCCAGATGTAGAAGGAGAAGGCATACACGCTCTCGGGCGGCACGTCCCACCACTTGCGCGTGCTGCCCGAGCGCAAGTCCGGCGGCACATGGATGGTCAGACTCTTCGGCGCACTCCACCAACCGAAGCCGAGCAGCAGCGCCACCACGAACAACGCGCCGGCCCCCAGACGCAACGTCTTCACGTGCGCCTGCAGGTGCGCAACCTCGTTCTTGAAACGGCTCATGGCGTACCTCGATCGGCATTGCGCCGGGTAGTCCAGTAGCCCGAGCGGGTGATGAGGCGCTGGCCGCCCAGGAGCGCTGCCAGCGCCGGGTGCCGCAATGCCAGCCGCCACTGGAGCTGCCGGTAGAGCCAGGTGTCGGGCCGGCCGCGCTTCTGCGCGCGCAGGAAGCCGCCACCGA
Organism: Pseudoxanthomonas winnipegensis; assembly: GCF_030322905.1. Taxonomy (NCBI): domain Bacteria; kingdom Pseudomonadati; phylum Pseudomonadota; class Gammaproteobacteria; order Lysobacterales; family Lysobacteraceae; genus Pseudoxanthomonas; species Pseudoxanthomonas winnipegensis. Next base: position 996,227 of record NZ_CP095475.1, read on the forward strand.
CGAAGACGCCCAGCGCGATACCGGCGACGATCAGCGTGGGCACCACGGCGATGCTGTGCGTGAGCCAGGCCAGCGGCAGGCCGAGCGCGAACCCGGCGGCGGCCGACAGGCCGGTGCAGATCCACAACTCGTCGGCGGTCAGCCCGCGCACGACCACCGGCTGGCGGTTCAGCCGATGCGGCAGGAAGGTCACCAGCGTGTCTTGCGGGGTCTCCGAAGGGACGGCCATCGCTTGCCGCCCTCACAGCACGCCGGTGGCCTTGGTGAGCAGCCAGATGCCGACCACCAGGAGGATCGCGCCCACGGCGACCGTCAGGCCGAACTGTCCCCAGGTGGCGCGGCCGGTGTGGATCTCCGAGTAGCGCGTGTAGGCGTGATAGCAGACGCCGACGAACATTGAGGCGACCACGAGCAGCGCGATCAGCAGCACGATGTCGTAGCCGTAGTTCTGCAAGGTCTGCAGGATGCCGCTGCCCTGGCCGCGCGATGGGTCTTCCATGGTCGGCAGGCCCTGCGCGAAGGCCGACAGCGGCAGGCCCGCGAGCGCCAGCGGCAGCAGCGGAGCGGCGATGCGGGACGGAATGCGATGGGATGTCGTTGGAGTGTTCATGGCGTATGGCCCTTCGTGACGGTCAGGAGAGGAGAAAGAAGGTCAGCACCAGGTACATCGCCACGAAGCGCACGACGACGGCGAGGAACTGACGTTCAGTGATGCGGTGCTCGGCCCAGCCGACGTAGGCGGTGCGCATGGCCCACACGCCCCACAGCAGCAACACGGCGAACACGAAAGCGAGCACCACGGCAGAGACGGCCGAAGGCGCAAAGCCGCCGTTGGCCTGGAAGGCGGCGACCTGATCGGCAGAGGGCGTCATGGCGACGGCTCCTCGTCGTCGGCGCGGTCGCGGCGGACGTAATCGCCGGCCAGCGGGACGGGATCGCGCAGCTGGGCGCGCTGGGGCACGAGGTAGTCCTGCAGGCCGGCGCGAACGCGCTTCAGGTCGGCACGCAATCGGGCGTAGTCGAAGTGGTAGCGGGCGCGTTCCTGCGGAGCGGTACCGGCGGCGTGCTCGGCGAGGCGGTCGATCAGGTCGAGCTGGCGGGCGAGCACGGCGAGCTGCTCACGCTCCATGGCGACGCCGTCGGCGGCGACGGCAGGCTGCAGCGCCGAGAACGACACAGCCAACACCATGGCAAGCGCAGGCCATGCTGATGTGCGGCGGTTGGTCTGTCCCATCGTGCCATTCCCCGTTGATGCGGATGGCCAGATGCTGTGGCGTGCTCTCGCTTTGCGCCGTAGGGAATGGGAACTACGGTATGACCGGATTCCCAGGTCGAGCTGGCGATCAACCGTGCAATGCTCCCCGCATTGCGGAGTTGGCCAGCGCCTACCGCGGCTTGGTAGAATTGGCTAAACTTGGCAATCAAAATCTACGAAAGGCCAGATCGGATGGTTTCCGGATGACCGAAGTCGAGAGCGAGATCCTCACGCTGGAGGAGGTCGCGGCCTATCTCAAAGCCGGGAAGCGGACGGTCTATCGCCTTGCCCAGAAAGGCGAGATTCCGGCGTTCAAGCTTGGGGGAACCTGGCGCTTTCGCCGCTCGGAGCTGGATCGGTGGATCGCCGAAAGCATCAGCAAGAAGAAGCCGGAGGCAGAGTGAGCGTGCACCCAATCGGCAACCGAATCACATTCGGGAAAGAACTCAGTGGAGGATTGCTGGCGTGCCAGTTCCCATAATTGACCTTTTTGCTGGCCCAGGAGGGCTCGGGGAAGGATTTGCTTCCCTGCAGGGCCACAAGCGGCAGCCATTCTTCGAGATTGCCCTTTCCATTGAAAAGGATGCTGTCGCACATCGCACGCTGACGCTCAGGGCAGTGTTCAGGCGTTTGCGTGGCACCAAGGACGTCAAGCACTACTACAGCTACATACGGGGCGAGATCGATGAGGCCACTTTCCGCAGGATCCCTGCCGTGGCCAGCGCCTTCGAGCATGCTGCCACCGAGGCGAGGTGCCTGGAGCTTGGCAAGTCCGACGAAGCCAGTATCGACAGGGAAATTCGTGCTGCACTGAAGGGGCAGGAAACCTGGGTGCTGATCGGCGGCCCGCCCTGCCAGGCGTATTCGCTGGCGGGGCGCTCCAGACGCGCCAACGACAAGGACTTTCACAAGGATGAAAAGCACTTCCTCTACAGGGAGTACCTGAGAATCATCCAGGTGCACAAGCCCACCATCTTCGTGATGGAGAATGTCAAGGGTCTGCTTTCCTCGAAGCACTCCGGCGACCCGATGTTCGAGAAGATCATTGCGGATCTTTCGATGCCGACCGAGAGGCTCGAATATGAGATCCGATCCTTCACCAAGGAGGGCGACGGCAGTTCGCTGGAACCCACCGACTACCTGATCCGTTCTGAGCGCCATGGGATCCCGCAAAGTAGGCATCGCGTGATTCTGCTCGGAGTGAGAAAGGGGCTGGACATGCCTCAACACCAGTTGCTGGCACCAGTAGCAAGGCCTGTCACGGTCAAACAGGCCATTGACGATCTTCCCCGAATCCGCAGCAAGCTGTCGCGTGGCGATTCAGTGGAGGCATGGCGCAAGGCTGTTCAGGCTGCCCCCTCTTACGTCAAGGGATGGAGGACAGAAAACGAGTCCGTCATGATCGGGACAATGCGTGCCTTTGGCGCTGCGGCAACCAGCACCACGACCGGTGGCGCCTTCATTTCACGAGGCTACAGAAGGCCGAAGAAGCTGACCGAGCTTCAGCAATGGCTTCACGACCGAAGCCTGGGTGGTGTCTGTCAGCATGAAGCGCGCGCGCACATGGCATCCGATCTTGCTCGCTATCTCTTCTCGGCCAGCTTCGCTCATTTATGGGGATATTGCCCACGGCTGGATGTGTTCCCTCCCAAGCTGCTTCCCGATCACATCAATGTGCATGTCGATCGGGAATCCGAAGCGATCCCGTTCAAGGATCGGTTCCGCGTGCAGTGCAGGAACGAACCGTCCACCACGGTGGTGGCTCACATTGCCAAGGACGGGCACTACTACATCCACTACGACCCCTCCCAATGCAGAAGTCTCACGGTCAGGGAAGCAGCACGGCTCCAGACGTTTCCCGACAACTACGTCTTCGCGGGCAACCGCACGGAGCAGTACACCCAGGTCGGCAATGCGGTGCCTCCGTTGCTTGCCCACAAACTGGCCAAGATCGTTCGTAGCCTTCTGAACGAGATGAGCAGGAGGAGGCGGAGGCAGGCTGGTGATGCCGTACAGAAGAGGCCGGCGGGAAGCGTGCCGCGAAACCTGCCAGAACAGCTTCCGGTGCTTGCCGAAGCGGGCTAGTCAATGCTCTGACCAATCACCAGGACATCCTCATCGCCATGCAGCCACTCCTCAACCGCTTGCGCAGTCTCCTCGACCGAGTGCTTCAAGGCGCACTCCCAGACGACCGCCACGCGCCAGCCGAGAGCATGGAGCATCTCCGCATGGCGCCTGTCGCGAGCGACATTTCCCTGGAATTTCTGCCGCCAGAAATCTTCATTGGTCCTGGGAGTGGTTGTGTAACGGCAGCCTTCATGTCGGTGCCAGAAGCAGCCATGGACGAACACCACTGCTTTGCGCTTCGGGAACACAAGGTCGGGGGAGCCGGGCAGCCCCCGCACATGAAGTCGATATCGAAAACCCCTGGCGAAAAGAAGGGAGCGAAGTATCCGTTCCGGCCGGGTGTTCTTTCCGCGAATGCTCGACATCATGCGGCTGCGCTGCGGAGTGGTAGGAACGCGCATGGTCTTGAGCATCTTCCGCCCGAATGTCTGCAGAAATGGCAGCTCCGCGCTTCCGCTTGGCAATGCGAACGGATGAAGACGACACCCGAAGCAGCAATTCGGAGCTTACCATGCGCTTGACTCACGAGAAGACGCAAGAGGAAGCCGATGGCTCGTGATCGCAGTCATCCGCCGAGCGCGGCCTGCCTTTCCGAATCGATGCGGGACCTTGGGTACTCGCTCGAAACTGCGATTGCCGATCTGATCGACAACAGCATTTCCGCTGGCGCTGACACCATCGACATCATTTGCGATGTGTCCGGTGAGCATCCTGTGATGGTCATCCTCGACAACGGCAGGGGGATGACAGAAGACGAGCTGCTCGATGCGATGCGTCATGGGACCGGCAACCCCAGGCAGCATCGGTCGCCGCAGGATCTTGGGCGCTTCGGCCTTGGCCTGAAGACAGCATCGTTTTCCCAATGCCGCTCGCTGACCGTTGTGAGCACACGCGATGGAACTGTCTGCGGAGCCGAATGGAATCTGGATCGCATCGATGCTGCCGACGACTGGATCCTTTCCATCCTGGACGATGCGGACATCCATGGGTTGCCTTATGTCGAACGGCTCGGCGCCCGGGGCACGGCCGTTATCTGGCGAGAGCTCGACCGATTGATGGAGGACGAGGCCGGGGATCGTCGAGACGAGATCGTCAATGAGAAGCTTGAGGCGGTGGGCAGACATCTGTCACTTGTCTTCCACCGGTTTCTCTCGGGTGAGATCAGGGGACATGCCAGGATTTCTCTCACCGTCAATGGTCGTCCGATTACGGCATTCGATCCCTTCTGCAGGAAGAATCCTGCCACCCAGGTGCTTCCGGAGGAGATCGTCCGCATCGGCGAGGCCGAGGTGCGCCTGCAGCCTTACGTGCTTCCGCACCACAGTCGTCTGTCCGCGTCCGAGTACGACTACTACCAGGATCGCAGTGACTTCATCTCCAATCAGGGGGGCTACGTCTATCGAAACGGCCGCCTGATGGCCTGGGGCGACTGGTTCAGACTCGTGCCGAAGGGTGAGGCCACCAAGTTGGCGCGGGTACAGATCGACTTTCCCAACAGTCTGGACGAAGCCTGGACCATCGACATCAAGAAATCGCGTGCCCGCCCGCCGCATGGGGTGCGGGAGCGGCTGCGTCAGATCATCAACAGGATCACTGCCCGCAGCGTGACGGTGCATAGGGGGCGCGGGCAGAAGCTCTTTCAGGAGAGCCAGGCCCCGTTCTGGGAGCGCTACGCCGATCTCGGCGGCATCCGTTTCGCAATCAACGAGCAGCACCCGCTCATCGCATCCCTGGGCACAAGACTTTCGTCCGAAGATGCGGATCTGCTTCGTGTCCTGCTGGATTCGATTGCGGCCTCCCTGCCGGTGGAGATGATCTATTCCGATTACTCGACCCATCCGCGCGAGATCAACCAGAGGGCGGTGGATGAAAGCCAGACTCTGGAGCGCCTGAAGAGTCTCAGGAAGGTGCTCTACGGCGACGGGCCGGGCGATCCGAATGCCTTTCTGCAGATCGTGCGCTCGACGCACCTTTTCGATGGCCAGATCGAACTGGCGGAAAAATTCATCAGCGAGACCTTTGCATGAGCCTCACAGTCATCACGGAAGAACGAAACATTGCCAACGCGCTCATCTCGGGCCTTGCCAACATGGCCGAGACGCCGACGCGCGAGCAGGTGGAGGAAAAGGCGCGACAGATCGCCGCAATCTTCGGCTATACGGGTGATCTCCGCAATATCGTCACCGAGGCGATGATTTCGGTCGACACGCGCATGGGCGCCGGTGTTTCGCTGGTGGATGTCACTGCGAAGCATGATGATCAGTGGGTCCACAAGCGTGAGGATGTCGCCTGGACCTATGCGGAATCCTATGGAAACTTTCTTCTCAAGGAAGGTTGGCCACCGCAGATGGTCCAGTCGCTGAGCGATGTGACGACCCGCATTCTCGGCCACCTGCAGGACCCGTTGAGCGAGGGCACAACCTGGAACCGTCGCGGACTTGTCATCGGTCATGTGCAGTCGGGCAAGACGGCCAACTACACCGGCCTGATAGCACGCGCCGCCGACGCCGGCTACAAGTTCATCATCGTCGTCGCCGGCATTCACAACAATCTGCGCAAGCAAACGCAGCAGCGCATCGATGAGGCCTTCATCGGCCGGTCCAGCGATCCCGAGGATCGTCGCAACATCGGTGTCGGTCTCGCGCCGGGTTATCCGCATCCGGCCACGCTCACCAACATCAACGAGGACTTCAACAAGAACACGGCGGAAAAGAGCGGCTGGAAGATCAACGACTTCAGTAAGCCGATCATTCTGGTCATCAAGAAGAACGTCACGACGCTCACGGCTCTTCACAAGTGGCTGAAGGAGCTGAACGCCGAGGGCGATGGCCGGATTTCCGACGTGCCGATGCTGCTGATTGACGACGAGGCCGACAACGCGTCGATCAACACGAACAAGGAGGATCTGGATCCGACCCGAACCAATGCGATGATCCGGCGCATTCTCGGGCTGTTCGCGAAATCGTGCTATGTCGGCTACACGGCGACACCGTTCGCCAACATCTTCATCAACCCCGACGCCTATGGCGATGATGTGCGTGAGGAGCTGTTCCCGCGCGACTTCATCTATTGCCTGGACGCGCCAACGACGTACTTCGGTGCCGAGAAGGTGTTCCTCGACGAGGCGACCAGTCAATCGATCGTGAGGCCGATCGACGATTGCGAGGATCTCATCCCGTACGCCCACAAGCGTGACGATCCCGTCCACGAGTTGCCCCCCAGCCTCTATCGCGCACTCGACGAGTTCATCGTCGCCCGCGCCATCCGGAACCTGCGTGGGCAGACCGGCAAGCATTGCTCAATGATGGTCAACGTGTCGCGCTTCGTGCCCGTTCAGAAGGCCGTGCGTGACTTCCTGAGTCTCAGGGAGAAGAAGATCAGGGAAGCGGTTCTCGCCAACTACGCGATGCCGGAGGGGGTTTCCTCAAGAAACGCGTACATGCAGGGCCTGAAGCACGCCTTCGATGCCGAGTATGCCGATGCTGGGTTTACCTGGGCGGAAGTGAAGGCTGCCCTCAGCGGCGTCTTCGAGCACCTCCACCTCTATGTCATCAACAGCAAGAGTGACGAGGTGCTCGACTACGCCCGCTACGCGAAGGAAGGAGTCGGGTTGACTGCGGTCGCGGTCGGTGGTCTGAGCCTCTCCCGAGGCCTGACCATCGAGGGGTTGACCGTCAGCTACATGTACCGCAACACGAAGATGTACGACACCCTCATGCAGATGGGCCGGTGGTTCGGTTACCGGCCGGGCTTCGAGGACCTCTGCCGCGTCCATCTCTCGCGCGATTCGATCAACTGGTACTCCCACATCGCCGATGCCGCCGAAGAGCTTGTACAGCAGGTCAAGCGCATGCGGCGCGATCGCCTCAGCCCGAAGGATTTTGGCCTGTACGTCCGCTCGCATCCGGACAGCCTGCTGATCACGGCGGCGAACAAGATGCGATCCGGCCAGGAGGTCACGGTCGAGCAGAGTTTCAGTGGGCGATTGCGGGAGAGCTACATTGTCTCCACCGACCCTGACGTGAATGCCAGGAACCTTGCGCTGATCGGCGATCACTGGCGAAGTGGATTCGGCGGGCGACCGGAGGAGTCCACCGAAAAGGGCGTCATCTTCAGGGACGTGCCTGTCGAGGTGATCGACGACTTCCTCGCCCGGTTCGAATGCCATTCGACCTTTGCCGGACAGAAGTCGGACGTGGTGAGCTATCTCGAACGGATTGCGACGAAGCGCCCGCTGGCCGATGTTCTGCTGATTTCCCCTTCGGGTGGCTCAGGCGGTGAAAACCCGTTCACCCTGAGGAATCAGGTGCGCGTCGTCGGGAAGGATCAGCCGAACGGCACTTCGTGGCGCCTGAACAAGGACAGGGTTGCCTCGCGTGGCGACGAGAAGCTTGGGCTCAGCGACGCACAACGCAATGAGGCCAGGACGCTTGCTGGCGGCGAAGATGGCTCAGGAGCGGTATCCGACACGCATTACCGCATGGTCCGGAACAAGCCACTCCTCATGATTCACAGCCTGGAGCCCAAGGGCGAGGCCGTGACGGGACCGATCGCCGCCTTCGGCGTCAGTTTTCCCTACGGGGACTATTCGACGACCATCAATGTCGTCGTGAACAAGGTCTGGCTCCAGCAGATGCAGGGTTACGCCGACGATCCTGATGAGGAGGATGACTACGATGCCTGAGTCCTCTCCGTGGGATGACATCGCCGTTCCGGGAGCGGACTTCAATGTCCGCCAGGTTGCGGTGGGAACGGCCGTGCCCTGTTTCTGGGGACGCGATGCCGGAGGCGCCTGCCTGTTCATCGTGGAGCTTCAGGGCGACCACGCAGCCCAGTACCGGAAGAACGCGGTCACGGTGAACGGCATCGATGTCGATCTTCGTGCCGGAGATCAGGGGCAGCAGCACTTGGTCCTCGCCCTTGAAAGGCAGGTCGACCGCGATCTCTTCGAAGGACTGTGCCGCACCCTTGCATCCTCGCTGGAGCACGCCACCGACTCGGCGAGTTCTCTCGCGGTCTCTCTGGCACACATCCGCCGTTGGAAGACCTTCCTGTCAGGCCGGAGTCAGCACCTGTCCATCGAGGAAGTGCGCGGTCTCTTCGCCGAAATCGTCTTCCTGACGGAACTGATCGATCGGCAGATGTCGAGCAGTGCCGCCGTCGAAGCCTGGCTCGGTCCGGAACGATCACATCAGGATTTCATATTCGGCAACACAGCCGTCGAGGTCAAATCGCTCTCGGGGGCAGAGCGGAGCAGCATCCGCATTTCGTCAGAAGACCAGCTTGAATCCCTGAACGATGCGCTGTTCCTGCGCGTGTACCGGCTGAGCAGCTTGGCCGACGCGGCAGGAGCCCGATCGCTCAACGAGATCGTCGCTGCAGTCCAGGCGCGTCTCGGCGAGGCGGATGCCGTCGAGGCCTTTGACAGGAAGCTGGTTGCGCACGGCTATGCCCCGCTCCCTGACTACGATGAGCCTCGCTTTGTCGTCAGCGACGTGCGCAGCTATCGTGTCGGTGACGGTTTTCCGCGTCTCATGCGGTCGCAACTGCCGACAGGGATTGCCAACGTGGCCTACGACATCAGGCTGGAAACGATTGCTCCCTACGAGTGTGACGAAGCAGCCATCTTCGGGGAGGATTGATGGAGCAGACCGACGAAGAGTTCTTCCACGACTTCCGACAGGAACTGTTGGCGGGCGCCGAAGCCAATGGCAGCTTCCAGCTCTCCGAATTCATGGAGGCCATCGCGAACGACCTAGTCGAGACAGGCTTCACGGAAGGTTTCGAACTCTGCCATTTCCGGGCGCAGCGTGGCATGCGCGTGGACGGCTACTGGTTCAATGACGAAGGAGTCCTGGATCTCTTCATCGCGGACTTCGACTCCCGAAACGAGCTGGCATCCCTCACCAGAACGGAAGTGGCCGCGGCATTCAAGCGTGTTGCCAACTTCTTCGAGGCCAGTGCCAACAAGGGCCTGGCCGACGAGCTGGAGGTCACATCGCCCGAGTACGGCCTTGCAAGGCAGATTGCCGATCGCAAGGATGCCATTCGGCAGGTCAACTTGATTCTCTTCTCCGAGCGCACGCTCAGCGACAAATTCCAGGCTCTTCCCGATGCGGAAGTGGCAGGTGTTCCGGCTGCTCACCACATCTGGGACATCTCACGACTTCATCGTCAGCGAAGCTCCCGCAGCCACAAGGAGCCACTCGACCTCGACTTCGAGCAGATGTTCGGCAAGGGCATCGCCTGCCTTCCCGCACACCTGGGGACCGATGCCTATCAATCCTATCTGATGGTCATGCCTGCCGAGGTGCTGGCGACCCTGTACGAGAGATTCGGAGCGCGATTGCTTGAGCAGAACGTCCGTACGTTCCTGCAGGCACGCGGTAATGTGAACCAGGGAATAAGGGCGACGATCCTGAACGAACCTGGGATGTTTTTTGCCTACAACAACGGGATCACGGCAACTGCACAGAGTGTCGAGACAGGGATGACGGATTCCGGTCTCGCGATCACCAGGGTTGTCGATCTCCAGATCGTCAATGGGGGCCAGACCACGGCATCGCTGTTCCATACACGGAAGCGGGACAAGGCCGATCTTTCCCAGATATTCGTCCAGCTGAAGCTGTCCGTCATCGACAGCCAACAGAGCGAAACGGTCGTTCCAAGGATATCGGAGTACGCGAACACCCAGAATCGGGTGAATGCCGCAGACTTCTTCTCGAACCACCCGTTCCATGTGCGGATGGAAGGGTTTTCCCGGCGGATCTGGGCGCCGGCGCAGAAGGGCGCCCCGCGCGAGACGCGGTGGTTCTATGAGCGCGCACGCGGCCAGTATGCCGATGCACAGTCGAAGCTCACACCTGCGGAACAGCGTCGCTTCAAGGCGGAGCATCCCAAGCCACAGATGTTCACGAAGACGGATCTTGCGAAGTTCGAGAATGTCTGGGATGACCACCCCAGGTGGGTGAATCTTGGCTCCCAGAAGAACTTTGCGCGCTACGCCGCCCGAATCGGCAGCGAGTGGGAGAAATCATCCGACGCGTTCAATGAGTTCTATTTCAAGAGGGCTGTCGCGCGCGGGCTGATCTTCCGCGCCACGGAGCGCATCGTTTCTGCACAGCCCTGGTACAACGGCGGGTACCGAGCAAACATCGTGGCCTACACGCTGGCGGTACTCGGTGACATCACAAAACGCAGGAAGGAGTGCATCGACTTTCTGGGCATCTGGAATGCACAGAAGGTCGATCCGGCTCTTGAGAGTGCCATCGCTGTCGTGTCGGGGGTCGTGAATGACGACATCATCAGACCACCACAAGGCATTTCCAATATTTCCGAGTGGTGCAAGAAGGAGGCGTGCTGGACGAGGATACAGGCTCGTAGCGAAGCGATCGCCAATCTCCTCCCGCCCCAGTTCTACGATCGACTTGTTCCGCAGGATGATCAGGCGGCGATCGTGAAGACAGCGAAGCAGACGCAGAGGATCGACAACGGCATCGAGGCGCAACGAAAAGTGCTGGCCGTTCCCGCTGCGGAATGGGCTCGCATCCATCAGTCGCTGCTTGAGAAGGATCTGCTCACACCGAAGGAAGACGGCGTGCTTAGAGTTGCCATGCAGATTCCCTCCAAGCTCCCGACAGAAAAGCAGAGTGTGGTGTTGCTGGATATTCTCGACAAGGGGCAGCTGGAAGGCGTGGTTGTGAGTGATCCCTGACCGAAGGATTGAAGAGCCCCCAATCCTGCGTGACGCTATCGGGTACGCGGATGATCAGTTCATCCACTTAGTGCCTTCGATCGATTTCACTGAGCAGAAAAAATTTCGGCGAGACACTCAGGCGGCGGAAATGATCGACCTCGCCCGGCACTTCGACGCAAAAACCTCGTGGCCACGGCCGCACAGCCACCAGAGAGGCAGCCCATGGCACGAATCAGAAAGATCGAGATCGCCAACTTCCGCGGCATCCAGTTGCTGGCCTGGTGCCCGACGCCTGGCATCAACTGCCTGATCGGCCCGGGCGACAGCGGCAAGTCCACGGTACTGGACGCGATCGATCTATGCCTGGGGGCTAGGCGCAATGTCCAGTTCTCGGATGCTGACTTCTTCGGCCTGGACATCACGACCCCAATCAGCATCACGCTGACGCTCGGCGACCTCGATGACAGCATGAGGACGCTGGAGAGCTTCGGTGCGTTCCTGCGCGGATACCACGCCAACACTGGCGTCGTCGAAGACGAACCCTCTGCCGGCGCGGAGGTTGTGCTCTGCCTGAACCTGACGGTCGCCAGTGACCTGGAGCCCTCGTGGACCCTTGTCTCCGACCGCGCCGCACAGCAAGGCATCGTCAAGACGCTCGCATGGAAGGATCGCGTCGCCCTGGCGCCCACCCGCATCGGCGCACTGGCGGACTTCAACCTGGGATGGCAGCGCGGCTCCGTACTGAACCGCATCTCGGAGGAGCGAGCCGACGCTTCAGCCGCTCTGGTCAAGGCCGCAAGGGATGCGCGCAGTGCCTTCGGAGACCAGGCCGAACAACAGTTGGGAGAAGCGCTGGGGATCGTCACCACCACTGCTCAGGAGCTGGGCGTCAACATCGGCGCCAAGGCCAAGGCGCTGCTGGATTCGCATTCGGTGTCGTTCGGTGGCGGCACCATCTCCCTGCACAACGAAAGCGGCATCCCGCTTCGCAGCCTGGGCGTCGGTTCCACGCGTCTGCTCGTCGCCGGACTACAGCGCAAGGCGGCCGGTCAGGCGTCGATCGTGCTCTCGGATGAACTGGAGTACGGGCTGGAGCCGCACCGCATCGCGCGGTTCCTGGGCTCCCTCGGTGCCAAGGAGGCCGCTGCTCCGCTGCAGGTGTTCCTCACTACCCACTCACCCGTGGCGCTGAGAGAACTGTCGGGCGGCCAACTCTTCGTGCTGCGCCGCGGCCCCCTCGGCCACGAGGCTCGCCTGGTCGGCGCCGACAATGACATCCAGAGCACGATCCGCCTCTACCCCGAGGCCTTCCTGGCTGGCTCCGTGGTCGTGTGCGAGGGAGCCAGCGAGATAGGCCTGCTGCGCGGCCTGGACTTGTACAGGCTTGACCAGGGGAATGCGTCACTGGCTGCATTAGGCGTGGCCCTCGTCGACTGCGGTGGCGGGGAGCCGGATCGACCGTATGCCCGGGCCGCAGCGTTTCAGTCTCTGGGCTACCGGGTGATGGTGCTGCGCGACGACGACAAGAAGCCCACATCTGCGGTCGAGCAGGCTTTTGTCGAGAACGGTGGCACCGTCGTCGCCTACCGCGCGGGCCGGGCGCTGGAGGACGAGCTGTTCGGAAGTCTCACGCCGGCTGCCTGCCAGAGGCTGATCGGCTACGCCAACGAATTGCATGGTGACCTGATCGTCGAACACCTGCGCACTGTCTCGAACAACACGCTCACCTTCCAGCAGATCTGGGATGAGATCCAGAACACCGGCCTCCTGCCGGTCGAACGCAGGGCCATTCTTGGTCAGGCGGCGCGCATCCGAAAGGCGGGCTGGTTCAAGTCCATCTCGTGGATGGAGGACGTGGCGAGGACCATCGTTGCACCGGACCTGCATCTTTGCGATCAGGGCTTCCGTGCTCTGATGGACCAGGTATTCGGGTGGGCCACTGATGGACCACGTTGAAATCGACCTTCGTGCAATCGAACGCGGAACCGTCACCGCACCGGCCGGCTGCGGCAAGACACAGTTGATTGCCCACGCGCTTGCCGGGCATCGGGGCAACAGGCCCATCCTCGTGCTGACACACACGAATGCCGGGGTCGCGGCCCTGCGTGGCCGGCTGGACCGCGCCGGTGTGCCAGCCAGCGCCTATCGATTGAGCACCATCGATGGTTGGGCCATCCGGCTCATCTCGACCTTTCCCGGCCGCAGCGCCCACGATCCGGAGATTCTGCGGCTGGCTGCACCTGCGCGGGACTACCCGGCAATCCGCGACGCCGCCTGGAAGCTCCTGCAAGCCGGGCACGTCAGTGAGGTGCTGAAAGCCTCATATGCGCATCTGATCGTGGATGAGTACCAGGATTGTTCGGTGCCTCAGCACTACATCGTCTATTTCCTCTCGTTGATCTTGCCGACCTGCGTGCTGGGCGACCCCATGCAGGCGATCTTCGGATTCCGGGGCAATGCGCTGGCCGACTGGAACCAGCACGTGTGCGCGCATTTTCCTGTCGTCGGGGACCTGGCAACGCCCTGGCGATGGCGCAACGCCGGCGCGGAAGCGCTGGGACAATGGTTGCTGGAGGCCCGCCGGTTGTTGGCTGCGGGGCAGTCGGTGGATCTGCGTAGTGGGCCACCGGAGCATGTGATCTGGATGCAGGCCGTACCACCCAACGACCATGCCCAGCGCCTAGCCGCTGCGAGGACGGCATCGCCAACCGCTGACGGGCGCGTGCTCATCATCGCCGATAGCCGCAACCGAGCAGCACAGCAGAACTTTGCTAGCCAGACGCCGGGCGCTTCGACGGTCGAGGCCGTCGATCTGCAAGACCTCATCGCCTTCGCCAGCAACTTTGATGCGGGGGCACCGAATGCCCTCGCGCAGTTACTGGCGCTGGCGCAGAGCGTCATGACCAATGTGGGCGTGGCGGAGTTGACGCGGCGCCTGGAGTCGTTGGCAAAGGGAACTGCAAGGAATCCTCCGAACGAGGCAGAAAGCCGCGCACTGGCGTTCGGGCGCGCGCCCTCTCTCGCTGCGGCCGCCGCGCTGTTATCGGAGCTGCGGGCACTGCCGAACGTGCGTGTGCATCGGCCGGCCATCCTCTACGGGGTGCTCAAGGCGCTCCGAGAAGCCTCGTCGGGGGCAGTCCCTCTGACAGAAGCGGCCCGGCGCGTGCGGGAAGAAAACCGGCTGTTGGGGCGCCCGCTACCAAAGCGCGCCGTCGGCAGCACGCTGTTGCTCAAGGGGCTGGAAGCCGAAGTCGCGGTGCTGCTAAATATCGAGGGCATGAGTGCGCAGAACCTCTACGTCGCCATGACCCGGGGGTCGATGAAGCTCGTAGTGTGTAGCGCCAGTCCAGTGATCGGTTAGAGATACTTCTTGAACGTCGCCGCCGCGATGCACACGGCGACGCCGAGCAGCACGGCGCTGGGCAGCAGGATCAGCGTAATAGTCCGACCACCCCCACCCTTGCCTGATCGCCCACAGATGCCAAGCATCTGAACCCAAGCGCCACCCGCTTGGAGGTGTGCGCTTGGTGGAGATGGTGCACACCATGAAGAGTGAGCAAGACGCGTCCAGGCGCCAGCGGCGGCAGCACGAGCGCGGGTTCAAGGAAGAGTTGGTCCGCCAGAGCCTGCAGCCCGGCGCGTCGGTATCGGCCATCGCGCTGGACAACGGCGTCAACGCCAACATGCTGTTCAAGTGGCGCCGGGAGCATCTGCGAGCCGCTTCACCCCGAACGGCTGCGACCGTGCTGCTGCCGGTGGAAGTCGCGCCAGCGGACGCAGCGCTCGCGATGCCCTCGGCGACCATGCCGGTGCTGCCGACCGCGCCGGCCAGGCCCTCGCCGCGCGGCGGCGTGATCGAGTTGGAAGTAGCTGGCGTGCAACTGCGCCTGCGCGGCCCAGTCGACGAGGCCAGTCTGTGCAGCGTGCTGCGCGCGCTGCGCCAGACGCCATGATCGGCCCGCGTGCCGGAACCCGTGTCTGGCTGGCCGCCGGCGTCACCGACATGCGCTGCGGTATCGACTCACTGGCCGCCAAGGTGCACACGGTACTGGCCGAAGACCCCTATGCCGGCCACGTGTTCGCGTTCCGCGGACGGCGGGGCGACCTCATCAAGCTACTGTGGAGCGACGGCGACGGCATGTGCCTGCTGACCAAGCGGCTCGAACGCGGCCGCTTCATCTGGCCGCAGGCCGACAGCGGCAGCGTGATGCTCAGCGTGGCCCAGCTCTCGATGCTGTTGGAGGGCATCGACTGGCGCCGCCCCGAGCGCACCTGGCAGCCACGCGCGGCGGCCTGAGTTCGGTCGAGGCGCGGTGCCATCACGTTGACAGTGCATGCCCCGTTGTACGGTGGTCTGCGCCTGGGCACAGTCATGCTCCATGACCTTGGACGAAGCCCTGCAGCGCAACGCCGAACTCGGCACGCGGGTGCTGCAACTCCAGGATGAACTCAGGGTTGCGCGACTCGCCATCGACAAGCTCAAGGTCGAGGTCACCTACCTGCGGCGCATGAAGTACGGCCGCTCCAGCGAACGCCTGGAGCACCCGCAGCTCGAACTGGTCGGTGGCCAGGTGGTGCCTGCCGAGCCGCCCGAACCGGCTGGCACCGGCAAGGTCGCCTCACTGGATGAACAGCGCCGCAAGCGCTCCTTCCGGCCGCGGCCGAACCTGCGCGAACTGCCGGCACACCTGCCGCGGCGAACCGTCGTGCACTGGCCGGCGGGGCACAACGCCGGCTGCGGCTGCGCCGCCTGCGGACTGGCTCTGCGCGAGATCGGCCAGGACATCAGCGAGGTGCTCGACTACGAGCCCGGCAGCTTCCATGTCGTGCGCCACGTGCGTCCCAAGCTGGCGTGCGGCGGCTGCAAGACGATCGCCCAGGCCAGCGCCCCGAGCCGGCCGATCGACCGCATCCTGGCCGGCGCCAGTTTGCTGGCCCAGGTGCTGGTCAGCAAGTACTGCGACCACACCCCGCTGTACCGCCAGAGCCAGATCTACGCCCGCGCCGGCCTGGACCTGCATCGCTCCACCCTGACCGACTGGGTGGGCCAAGCCGCACACCTGCTGACCCCGCTGGCTCAGGCGATCGGCCGCTACGTGCTGCAGGCCGACAAGGTCCACGGCGACGACACGCCGATCCGAGCCCTGGGTGGCAAGGGCGGCAAGGTGCACACCGGCCGGCTGTGGGTCTATGTCCGCGACGACCGCAACAGCGGCCAGCAAGCCAACCCGGCCGTGTGGTTCCAGTACTCCGTGGATCGCAAGGGTGAGCACCCGGCCGCTCACCTGAAGCACTTCAGCGGCGTGCTGCAGGCCGACGCCTTCGCCGGCTACAACGCGCTGTACCGTGCAGATCGTCAGCCCGGTCGCATCATCGAGGCCGGATGCTGGAGCCACGCACGCCGCAAGCTCTGGGACATCCACGTGCGGCAACGCCAGGTGGCCGGCACGCTGGCGCACCATGGGCTGCAGCGCATCTCCGAGTTGTTCAAGATCGAGGCTCGGATCCAGGGGAGGCTGCCCGACGAGCGACGGCGGGTGAGGAAGGCGAGTACGGCGCCACTGCTCAAGGAGCTGCACGGCTGGATGACCCACACGCTGACCCAAGTGTCGGCCAAGTCGCCGATGGCGCTGGCCCTGGGTTACGCGCTGAGCAACTGGACGGCGCTGACGCAGTTCGTCGACGACGGTCGCATCGAGGCGCACAACAATGCGGCCGAGCGGGCGCTGCGCTGTGTGGCGCTGGGCAGGAAGAACTACCTCCACCTGGGATCCGATGTCGGCGGCCACAGCGCGGCGGTGATCTACACGCTGATCGGCTCAGCCAAGCTCAACGGCGTCGATCCGCAGTGCTACCTGACCCACGTGCTGGAGCGCATCGGCGGGCACCCGATCAACCGCATCGACGAATTGCTGCCGTGGGCCGTGGCGCCGCAGCTCCAGACGGCCTGGCAGCAACCCCTCATGGCCCAGGCGGCCTGACGCCGGAGCGCAGCGACACCCCGGCGGCACCAGCCGCTACAGTGGCGGCATGGGCACGAATTCCAATGCCAGCGAGCTGCATGCGTGGCAGCTGTACGTCGAACTCGAGGACGTTCGCCCGAAGGTCTGGCGCCGCTTGTTGGTGCGTCTGGACATAGACCTGTCCCGTCTGCACGTGGCGCTGCTGTGGGGTACCGGATGGGATGGCGGACACGTCCACGAGTTCATCTTCGGTGCGGACCATTACGGCGCGACCGAGCCGGGACGGGAGTTCCCCGACGACCTGCAGCCCGAAGAAGACGTGCTCCTGAGCCAGGCGCTCGGCCGCCGCAAGAGCTTCAAGTACCTCTACGACTTCGGCGACAGCTGGTGGCACAGCGGCAAAGTCGAGCAGATCGTCAAGCTGGACACGCCGCTGAAGTTCGCCCGGTGCATTGCCGGCGAGAACGCCTGCCCACCACAGGATGTCGGCGGCGCCGGGGGGTATGAGGAATTCCTCGAAGCGCTGGCCGACCCCGATCACCCGGAGCACGCCGATCTCAAGAAGTGGATCGGCGCCTCCTTCGATCCAAGCGCCTTCGACATCGACGAGGTCAACGCTCGGCTAAACGCCAGCGAGTGAACAGTCAACGACGGTGCGCGTCGGACTATTACGGATCAGCAGCGGGTTCACGCTGACCGGCAGTGCCAGGTAAGTCACCCACGGCAGCACGGCCAGCGGGATCAAGCTGGCCCTGGCGCGGTGATAGATGAACCCCGACTCGCGTCCCGCGCCGAAGCGGCGGATGTCCCGGCGCACCAGGCCGTCCACCAGCCCGACGAAGGTGGCACGCTGCGACGACATCGGTTTGTGTGCCGCTATTCCACAGGGGAGAATACTGATCCTTGGCCTGAGCTTGGCACCAACTCAATATACAGGGCATGTCGGCCAACAATGACAGCGAGCGTTGGTCGCTTATCCCGACGCTTGGCCGACAGACGGTTCCATTCCGATCTATCGAGGCCAGACGGGTTGGGGTTGTCTTCCGGATGGGTGTGCCATTCGCCCAAATATCGGATAGTTCCGTGGCTCGCCGTCCATTGAGCCAGTGCAATGGCTTCGTGGCCGAATGGCATTCTCTCGAACAGGTAGCGAAACCGTTTGTCCCATGCCGTAGGAACCGTTGCCTGCTCAATGAGCATGTGAGTTCCATGGACCGAACCGAGCAGCAGCCCGCCAGCTTCGCAGTCAGAATCACTGGCCTGAACATGCTGGCGGAAGGTCTCCAGCGTGGACTTCGAAAAATGCAGCAGCGTTCTGTTGTCGTCGGCCGCCCAAGAACTCACGAACTGCATAAGGGGCATTCCCGATCCCGCAGCGGATCGCAATCGGGCGTAGCAAGCTGCTGGGCGCGGTCGATCAACCTGGTTCGTAACGCGGGGGTATAGACGCCGTTGACCCAATCAAGGGTCATCTCAGCGCCCAGGCTGGCAGCGTGCACCGACACCGAAGCGGGGAATGGCACGTACAAGCCCTCGCATCCATGCCCCGCCAGAATGGCAGGAAGAGGATCAATGGTAGAACGGAGCTCGCCTCTCCTGTTGCTGTGCCAAAGACATCGATAGCACGCACCAGACGCGTTCGTCCTCAGAAGCGTGCGGACAGCCGTTCCCGGCCCCTCGATCCAGACCGAAAGCATGGGCGTCGGAGGCGGATAGTGGCCGCACAGCCAATGCCCGAGGGATTCTTCCCCGGTGGCATCTATGAGCAGGTCCAGCTCTCCCAGTTGGGCCTGCCTGACATCCACGGGCAGCGCACGAATCTCGGCGCCTGGCGTCAAGCGCTTGAGTTCCTTCGCCATAGCCTCGGCTTTGTTAGACAACAGGTCGGGAAATCCCAGGCGATGACGCCCGATGTTTTGCGGGAGAAGGCAGTCGAAATCCACCAACGTGAGTTTTCCGCCACATGTCCCCGCCCCAGCCTTGACGAGCATATCCGACAGATAGCCGCCAATCGTGCCGCACCCAACGACGGCGATGTTCTTCCCTGCAAGCGTCTTTGAATTCGGCATGTTCCGCTGGGCAAGATACCGATCGTCAATTCTGACCACCGAGATGGGCATCACCTTCAACCCATAGCTCGAATCCCTGCGATCTACGAGCTTGCTCTTTTGGACAGGACTTTGGCGGTCGTAGAGAACCGCAAAGCCATAGGTCATCAGCGGAGACTCGATGACGATCAGAACTCCGTTGGCCTTCTTCCTCTCCCCCTCCTTGATACGCTCGTGAATCTTGCGCCGGCACCGGGGGTCAAGAGAGCTTTGCCACGCCAGGATATCCCCGACTGTTTCAGGAGGCCAATTCCTACTCAGAGGACGGGGTTGAGCACCAGTCTTGACCCGGTAAGTCAGCACCGTTCTATCGGTGACTTGGTAGCCGAGCGACTTCAGCTTCTCAGTAGTTCGATCTTCGTTGTCGGTAATGAACCACAAAGGGCACCCATTGGCCTGCGCGACGATGCAGTTCTGCCGCCCTAGATCCTCGCCTTGCATGTCCACGAAACAATGCCAGCCCTGCCAATAGGCGAAGAACTCTTCCGCGAGGTCTTCGATCATCTCCCCCTGCATGATCTGCCCGAACACGACGGCCGCGCGTTGCAGGCACGCCAGCGACTGTCCGACAGGATCGTAGATGTCCAGAACGACGGCGCCCTTGGCGAGATAGCAAAGCCCGCCATCTGCCCCAAGATGAGGAACCGCTGCGGGCAGCTCAGGAGGGACTTCCAGCAGCCGGATGCGAGGCAAGTCGAAGAACGTGGGGTCGAGCTGGACTTCGCACGAACAACCCTTGTCTGCTTGGGGCGGGGTCAACCGCCCGTGCAGCCTGAACCAGCCGTCATCCGTCTTGCCAACAAACTCGAAGCCTCGCTGCTTGAAGGC
Organism: Pseudoxanthomonas winnipegensis; assembly: GCF_030322905.1. Lineage (NCBI taxonomy): Bacteria > Pseudomonadati > Pseudomonadota > Gammaproteobacteria > Lysobacterales > Lysobacteraceae > Pseudoxanthomonas > Pseudoxanthomonas winnipegensis. Next base: position 1,016,204 of record NZ_CP095475.1, read on the forward strand.
CTCGATCACGTCTGCGACCGCTGCGGCGCTGCTCATCCCGCTTTCGTTCGTCCGATAAGTTCGCCAGGACCAGCAGTGGCGGGAGCCGCGGCAATGGTGGCGGCAACGGACACCACCTTGACCCGATCTGGCTCGTCCGGAAAACGCGGGCCGAACTCGCCTCGCATCCAGATGCAGGCCTGTGAAGGACTGCCGGCGCCGGTTGCTCCGCGAAGCACTTTCTCAAACTCTTCGAATGCTTTGGCCGCATCTTCGACACCCGCTTGGCCAAGTCGCTCCGTGAGCGATTCGGACTCTTCCACGGGGTTGTTCACTCCCCCACGCAACCGGGCTGGCAGTGCCGCGACGACCTCCAGCAGAGCGAGGTCGTCGCGCCTATCGCGTTTCTCAAAGAGTGGGGCCGCGGCGGCCATCAACAGGATCGAGGCAGGTCCTCCGCTGGACCACCTCCAATCGCGGAAGGCTTTCAGGTAACGAACCACACGCCGGAACTGCTCCCCCTTGGCTTCCACTTCGCCAAGGAACCATTCCTTCACGGGCCTGGGGTCGGAGGGCATCCAGTTGCATTCCCGATGGGCGAGGAGCACCTTCTCGCGAGGCAATGCCGTCCAAGCGTCCCGCTCCGCTTTGATCACAGCGTCCATCAGAGAGTCAAACCCATAGCGCCTCATCGAGGCCTCTGCCAAATTGACAAATTCTTGATCGGGGATCGCGTACAGCGGGATGTCAATGTGGGCGTACGCAGCAATGACGATGCGGATGCACGTCGGCTTGTCGGTGACAAGCTTCCACCGCTTCTCCTCGACCAGCGGCTTCAATGCTTCTTCCGCAGCTGCAAAGAACACCGTCGCGGCAGTGCTGGGACGCCTCGTCTGCGAGACGAAGCTCATTGGCAGATAGCAGCCATCATCGACATCCGCCTGCTGAGGGCGTTGTGCCGGGGAGTTCAGCGTCTTGTATGCCCACGACCCTTGCGTGAAGAAGCGCGGCTGCGGCACGTCTTCCGTGTATCCGCTTGTCCTAAGCACGCGGGGGATGCCTGTGCGCAAGCAGTCCCTGACGTCAGTGCGTGCGCTGGCGATCCAGGCGCGCTGTTCAGGCGTCAGATCCAACTCGTCGTGCATGCACGATTCGTCATCAAGGGTGGTGAAGAAGAGCGGGCTCAAGTTCAGCATGCGGCCTCCGGAACATTCTTGTTGGGGCCGTGATAGAAGATGGGAGCGCCGGCCTGGTGCGCTCGAAACGGTTGGAAATGAGGATCGCCGAGCGCACGCTGCGCCGCGTGGTTGCCGCGATCCTTGAGCGTGTTCGTGGCGCCAATGGAAACCCGATCCAGCGCCTTCACGTCCTTGCTTTGATCCGGTGTCGCCTTGTCGTCGATCTGGAAGTAGTTGTTGCCCAGCGCCTGCCGCAGCATGTAGTCCACCGACGACTCCTGGGCGGAGATCACGAGGTCGAAGAGTCCCCCACGCCACTTGCCGAATCCGCGGTCGAGGCTGGCGCCGCCGCGAACGGTCGCACCGATGGTCATCGTGCCGATGGCGAGGACCCGAACCAGCGCATCCTGTTTCGGCGCCAGGAACGTCTTGACTTCGTGCAACCCGAAGAGGCCCGGGGCATTGCCCACCAGCCCCCCGTCCGCGAAGACACCGCGGTCGTTGCGCGCCAGAGGAAAGTAGACGGGCGCGGCGGCTGTCGCCAACGCCACATCAACGACCTTCATGCGGTGATCCAGCTCAAAGGACGGATGGTGCGGTGTCTTGAAGAACTGCCCGCGTCCCGTCGAGTAGTTGACTGCCGGCACAAGAACACGATGCTTCAGGTCGCCTATCGTGGTCCCTTGGAAGCGCTCGGTCAGTACCTCTTTCAATCCCGCTGAGTCATGCTTTGCAGTCAGCCAGAATCCCAGAAGCCGCCGCGGCAGGCTGCGGCAGCCAAAGATGCGGCTGCCCTGTTCTTCAAACAGTGCCTTGAGTTCGTAGGCCGGAATTTCCGCAGCCAGCCCCAAAGCCAGCATCCCTCCTGCCGATGTGCCGCAAATCAGATCAAAGTGCGAAGCGATCGGACGGCCCAGCACGGTTTCGAGTTCGGCGAGAACCGTGGCGGTGTACAGGCCGCGATAACCGCCCCCTGACAGGGCGAGCACATGGTAGGTAGGGATGCCCGTCATGGCACTTCAGCCCTTCGGCGGGAAGGAGTCGTTGCCGTGGCTGTCCTTTTCACGGATACGGCCATCCGGACGATGGATGACGAGTTCGGACTGCTGGTTGCGTGCGATACCCCTCGCTGCGTCAATGGCCTGTTGCTGCGTGTCGTGCACGGAGGTCGCCCGCTGATTGCCGGCTCCCTTCACGGCCCAACCGTCCTGATGAGGAACAACATGCTGATTCTTGCCTGCCATGATGACTCTCCTACAGTGGAACTATCGAAGTCCCAGCCGCTCGGCTAGGTTGTCAACGGCCGCCCGCTGTAGCACAATTCGTTGCTCACGCAGACAACAGGAGGGCCGAGCCAATCCAACCTGAAGCAGGCGTAAAACCTACATCTGTTGTCTGGCTGGACAACAATGTATCAGAGCGCGTGCGCCGGTGCAACTGGGCGTGCGGTGTGCGCCTTTGAACATCAACCGGATGTGGAGGGGCAACAGAGGGCTTGGCCCTTCTTCCCGCAACCGCAAGGATCAGAACTCATGCCGCAAACAGGCCTAGGCGTCGCCCTCAAGACGCTACGCGAACGCAGAACCCTTTCACTGCGTGAGATCGGCCAGCTATCGTCAGTTGATCATGCTTATGTCCACCGTCTCGAAACAGGCGAGAAGACAAACCCATCCCAAGACTTGGTTGAGAAGCTATTGAAGGTTCTCAAGCCGGGGGAAAGAGATTCCGCACTCGTGATGTGGCTGGTTGACCACGCAGATGCTGATCCAAGCCTTGTTGAATTCGTGCTACAAGATCCCTCGATCAGCATCGATGTTTTTTCGGCCGCGGCTGGAGTCAGGCATCGGGGAAATGCAAGGCCTGATCCCGCGACGCTCATCGCCCGAATCAAGAAGGCCTTCGACGACGACGACGAGGACGACTGAACATGGACGAGGCGGATGTCAGGCAGAGAGCGCGCGCGTTTGTCGCGAGAGTCGATGTTTCGAACATCCGAGAAGACCTGTCCCCGTATGTGACCGCGGCTAACGCCAAGGTCAAGAAGGATGAACTTGGCGATGGGGAGTCCGGCTATACCGTTACCAAGCCGAACGGGAAGCACATCATCACGGTGAATTCGCTGGAAACAGAAGAGCGCCAGCGCTTCACTGTCTGCCACGAAATAGCTCATATCGTGCTCGGCTTGGAATCAAGTCACGACGAGGTGCCGTCATGGTCCTATGCAAAGCGACATCCGAACGAGATCGCCTGCGACACGTTTGCCGCTGAACTGCTGATGCCCTATCAGCAATGGCTCTCCGCTGTTCCCAAGGAAGAGCCCTCCCTGGATCTCATCCAACACATGGCCGACTTGTTCGGCACATCATTCCCAGCAGCGGCGTCAAGGTTTGCCAGTCTTAGTGACATGCCGTGCGCATTCGTCACCATGGAGCGCGGTGCGGTGCGGTATGCCGCACGCTCAACGGCCTTGCGGCAAGCTGGGGCCTGGATACCTCCCAGGTCGGTCATTCCAGCAGGCTCCGTGGCTCACCGAATCCGCTCTTCAGGGAATAGCTCCACTGATACGGGGGAAGTTTCACAGGACGTCTGGTTCGACAACTGGGAAAAGGGCCTTGACCTCTGGGAACTTTCAAGACATTACCAGCGCACCGATACCACCATCTCCTTGCTATGGTTCGACAGCGACGATTTGCCGGAAGTTGAGGTGAACCGCTTCGGCGCACGTGTCGAAGACGATGGAGGCTTGGCTGAACTGACGGGAGAACTGCCATGGCCGGGGCGAAGCAGGCGCCGCTGAAAAGCGATCACGGCCACGACCGCAAGGAGGTTACTCCTATACGCCATTCGCGCGTTCTTACAGGTACTTCTTGAATGTCGCCGCCGCAATGCACACCGCCACGCCGAGCAGTGCGGCGCTGGGCAGCAGGATCAGCAGCGGGTTCACGCTGACCGGCAGTGCCAGGTAAGTCACCCACGGCAGTACGGCCAGCGGGATCAGGCTGGCCCTGGCGCGGTGATAGATGAACCCCGATTCGCGTCCCGCGCCGAAGCGGCGGATGTCCCGGCGCACCAGGCCGTCCACCAGCCCGACGAAGGCGGCCATCAGGAACAGCGGCAGGGTCAGGCACAGCACCAGCAGCCGCACGAGGAAGACCAGCGTCGTGTAGGCCGCCGCGATCAGGTAGCTCTCCACGTTCACGTAGACCAAGCCGATGCAGTAGCGGAAATCCTTGGTCGGGCGATGGCTGCCGGCGCTGGCCTGCGTCGAGGCGTCGCGTATCCAGTCCAGCAGGCCGCTCTTCACGAACAGCCAGTCGTAGCCCTGCTCGACCATCCGGTGCGCGGTGCGCCCCGGCTCCTGAACCAGCGCGCTGCGCGTGAAATGCGTGGAGAGCTGGTCCAGCTCGTAGTGCAGCATGCCCTGTGCGTGGCGCCAGCCCTGCTCGGGCCAGAAGAAGTGCATGCCGACGCACTCGATCAGGATGCACAGCAGCAGCGCGCCGCACAGCACGCCGAAGAAGCGGAACGGCAGCGTGACCAGGCCGGCGATCAGCCCCTGCTGTCGTTGCTGCTGGCGCTGGGCCGCGACGGCCGGATCGCTCATGCTTCGGCCTCTTCGGCGGCGGCCATCTGCTTGAAGTCGTCCAGCAGGTCGTCGGGCAGCGCCTTGTCCTGCAGGCCGGGGATGCCTTGGTTCTCCCACCAGTTTCCTGCCTCGACGTAGTGCTGTCGCATGTAGCCGGCCAGCTCCTGCAGATCCTTCGGCATGGCTTCGTCGGGATCGGGCGCCGGCAGCGGCATGCGGACTTTCCAGAGGTTGCCGCCCTCGGTCAGCGCGAAGCACTGCCCCTTGGGCAGCGCCACCACATGCGCCGGCTCGATCAACGGCACACTGTTGCTGCTGATGCGGTCCTGGGTGTTGGACGTGAAGGCGGTATTGCCGTGCGGGTCGGAGCTGTCGGTGGCGCCGCTCATCAGTGCCGTGGCATACACCTCGACCTTGGGCAGTTGTCGCGTCAGCAGTTCGGCGGTGGCGGTTTCGCGCACGCGCAGCATGAACAGGTTGTTGAAGTTGCCGACCACCTGGCCGGCCTTGGCACGGTTGCCGATGCGCGCCTCGATGTCGCTCAAGGTCTGCGTGTAGGCCGTCACCTGCACGCCGGCACCACCGCCCTTGTTGACCATCGGGATGAACTCGTCGCCCATGAGTTCATTGAATTCGTCGGCGTGGACGTTGATCGGAATCTTGGCGCCCACCGCGGCGCCGGGCAGCCCGTCGTCGATGCCGAACTTGTAGATGTGGCCGGCGACCGAGACCAGATCGCTGAACATCGAGTTGCCCACCGCCGCCGCGACTTCGGCGTCGGACAGCGCATCCAGCCCCACGTAGACGACCGCACGTTTGCGGATGACCTGCATCCAGTCGAAGATCGGCCGCGGGTCGGACAGGTCGGAATAGTTCGGTGCGAGCAGTTGCGCGATCTTGCCGGTGGTGAGCTTCTCCAGCAGCGGCAGCAGCGACGCGACGATCTTGTCGAAGTACGTCCGGTCGTAGCGCACGGCGCTGCGCAGGCCGTCGAGCACCGGGTCATAGATGCGCACCTGGGACAGGTACTGTTCGAGGGCCACCACGCGCTTTTCGCGCCCGATCATGTTGCGCGGGATGTTCTTCTCGTTCAGCTTCGCTTCGAGCTGGACGATGACCTCCCAGGCCTTCGGCTCGTTCTTGGCGAAGTAGTGCTGGGCGTACTCGATGAACAGCGCGTCGATGTTGATGACGTGGCGCTGGATCAGCAGGTAGTCCGGCCGCTGCCCCAGCTCGACCAGGGCGCGGGCGATGATGTTGACGAAGCGCCAGGCGAATTCGCGGAACGCGGCGCTGTTGCCTTCGCCCGAGAGCTGCCCGGCGATTCGCGTGGCCACCTCGGAGATCCGCCCGAACCGGCCGACGGCGTTGTAGCGCGCCGAGATGTCCGGCCAGCCCAGATGGAACACGTAGAACTCGCCTTCGCGCCCGGCGCGCTTGGCCTCCACGTACATGCGCTTCAACAGGTCGGCATCGCCCTTGGGGTCGAAGACGATCACCACCTCGTGCTCGCCGCGGACCTTGCGGCGGATGTCCTGGGTGATGAACAGCTCGGCCAGCCGCGTCTTGCCCACGCGCGTGGTGCCCAGCACCAGGGTGTGGCCGACGCGCTCGCCCAGTGGCAGGGTGACGTCGACCTCGTGCGGCTCGATGCCATGCAGGCGTGGCAGTCCGCCGACCGGCGGCAGCGGTCGCGCCGGGTTGAGCGGGCTGTCCCAGGCCAGCGCGCGCGCCAGCGTCGAGACGGGAAACGGCGCGAACTCAAGCCGCTCCTCCAGCCGCCGGGCGGCCCGGTAGATCGCCGTCGGCTCGACGTAGCGGCGGAACTCCGGCCGGTAGGTCTGCATCAGCCGGTGCGTGTGTCGCTGCTCCCAGCGAAAGCCGCGGCCGACAAACAGCCGTTGCTGACTCACCGGCACGTCGCGGCTGGTCATCACGTAGCGCGGCAGGCGGCGGATGTTGCGGCGATAGCGCAGGATCGCCCAGGCATCGCGCAGGCGAATCGTGCCGAAGGTCAGGAAGGCCAGCGCCGAGCCCAGGCCGAGCAGCGGGTTCAGCGCGAGCGACCACGGTGCCACCAGGCACAGAATCGCGGCGCCGGTGCAAACCGCCACGGTATAGAACTCCACCGCTGGCCGCAGCAGCACCTCGACCGCGTGCGGTTGGGCCATTTACGCACCTACTGCTCGACGCCGGTGGACGTGATGAGCACCGGGTAGTGGCGCAGGCCCAGGCGCTGGGCCAGGTCGTCGCCGGAGGCCGGCGAGAGGGTGAGGCCGGGAGCCAGCCTGCGCAGCGCCGTCAGCGCGGCCATCGACTCCACGTTGACCACCAGGCCCACGGCCTGCAGTTCTCGCAGCGCCGCCTGCCGCTGCCGCAGCCAGGCGCGCGACCGCTCGTCGTCGCCGATCAGGAACAGCGCCGTCAGGCCCGGCGCCCGTATGACGCGGCGCTGCACGTCGCCCGGCGACAGATGCGTCGAGCGCACCGGCAGCATGGCGGCTTCGGCGTCGGCCGCGTTGCCCACGCGCGGGGCTGGCATCGGGGCCGGCGGCGTGGCCTGGTCCGGCTGAGGATTCAGCGACTGGTAGTACGGCAGCGCGGAGGTGCCGCCGCGGTCTTCGACGACGATCAACGGCGCGGAGGCGGTCTGGGCGAAGACGGTGGTCGTGGACAGCAGCCCGATGGCGGCGATGAGGACGATGTGGTTCATGGCGTGGTGGCCTGGAGGGTTGGAACGGGAACGCTGGGGTCGAGCACGCGGGTCAGGTGCCGATGCACACTGCGCCGGTAGCGCGCCGCGGGTGCCCCGCCGGCGGGCCGGTGGTAACGGCCGATGGCAAGCAGCCAGTCCTCGCCCGGCGTGTGCTGTTCGCGCAGGATTTCCGCAGCGATGGCGAGGTTGCGGTACGGGTCCAGCAGCTCGCAGGGCTGCGTGTAGCGATGCGTGTGGTAGCCGAGATTGACCTGGCCGAGGCCGGCGTCGATGCGATTGGCCGGCGTGCGGGCGAGTGCCCGGCGCAGCCCCGCGCAGGCCTCGGCGCGGGTGGCATAGCGCTGTGGCGTGCCGGCGACGTTGAGCGTCCACGGCCAGGGGATCAGGCGCCCGCGCAGCATGGCGCCGCTCTCCTGCAAGGCCACCGCGTACAGCACCGCCGCCGGCACGTCTGCACGATGCGCCGCCATTTGATAGGCCGGCGGCGGCACTTCCCGCGCCAGGGCGGCCAACGTCCAGCCGCCGGTGGCGAGCAGCAGCGCGGCGCTGGCGCAGCGGATGGCGACGCGGGATGGCCGACGCTCCCGGCCCGGAGCACCTATTGCCGCTGCCATTGGCCGTTCACCTCGCGCACCACGGCCGGCAGATCGCCGGGCAGGCCGAGCGACAGCCAGCGCCCTGCATCGTGGTTGAGCGTGATGGTGCGGGCGCGCACCCTGGCCGGGTCGATGCCCGCCTGGGTGGCCCACTGCCGGATGCGCGCGTCGTCCTGACGGCTGCCGACCATGTAGAGGTCGAACGCCGTGCCGGCCGCCTGCAACTGCTGCACGCGCTGCGCGCACGGTGCGCAGTCGGCCTTGACGAAGACCGCCAGGCGCCCGGAGCCGGTGTTGCCGGCACCCTGCGCCTTGGCGCCGGGCAGGCTCACGCGTGGCTGGCCGGGAAACAGGCGCTGCCACGCCGCGTCGTAGGCCCGCTGGTAGGCCAGCGTCTTGCCGACGCGCCGGGCCTCGGCCTGCACCTGCAACTCCGCGTAGCGCCTGCGCTCCTCCTCGCTGCGGGCCTCGATGCCCAGCGCCGTGAGCGGATCGAGCTGGGGCGAATAGACCCCGAGCGGCCCCTGCATCAGTTGTCGGTAACGTGCCCACTCCTCGGGCTGAAGCCCCCATTCCCGTGCCTGCTTCTCGTCGAGCGCGGCGTCAGCGCCCGGCTGCACCTGGGCGGGCACCATGCGGGAGTTCGTCACCGGGGCCGGCTGGGCGGATGCGCCGGAAGCGGCGAACAGGACGACGGCAGCGAGCAACGACCGCAGGATCATCGCGACCTCCTACGGCACCGCGACGCGCTGCGTCTGGCCGTTCACCTGGAACACACCCGCCTGCGCCTCGATGGACTGCAGTTGCCAGCCGCCCTCGGCATCGCCTTCGCGCAGCAGCCGGGCGCCCGCGAGCGAGGCCGCGGCGGTGGAGGTGATCGACAGAAAGCGCTCGCCTCCCCGCAGCTCCACGCCGAGCACCCGGAACGGCGGCTCCGGTACCTTGGGCTTCGTCGCAACCGGAGCGCGCGGGCGAGCGGCGGATGCCACCTGCCGGGCCTTCTCCAGGCGGGTTTCGATTGCGTTCACGCGCGCCTGCAGCGTCTGCAGGTCGATGGCCAGAGCCTTCGCCTCATCGGCCTCTTCGAGACGCGTCATCCGTTCGTCCAGCGCCTGCCGCGCGTTGGCGAATTCGGCCTGGCTGATCGGCGCCGGCCGGCGCTTGTCCGCATCGGCCTGTTGTTCGAGATCGGCCACGCGCAGGCCCAGCGCGTTGACCTGCGCATCCTGTGCGCTGCTCTGGGTCTGTTCGGCGAGCCGCGACAGGCCGACGCTGTTGATGAGTGCCACGGCACTGATGAGCAGTAGCCAGAAGGCCGCGGCGATCTTGAGCCAGCGCGTGCGGGAATGGCGCTCGGATGGCGCTTGGGGAAAGGTCATGGCTGCATCTCCTCGGGCCGGTCGGCGTCCGGCACGGGCGTGGCGGTGCCGGGCGGGTCAGCGGAAAGGAAGGTGGGAGCACCGTGCCGGCTGAAGCAGACCTGGCGCCTCAAGTCATCGACCGACAGCTCCCAGGCCGGGCCGGCAAGGGTCAGCAAGGCATCGCGCAGCATCAGCGGGCCCAGGCGCAGGTGTGCGGCAGGCAGCGGCAGCGCGTAGAGCGCGGCGGCCTCGGGCGCATCGCAGAGCCGGTAGCCCGAGCGCAGGAGCACATGGCGCATGGCATCGCCCACGCTGGCATCGAGCATGGGCGGAATCGAGACCTCCACCGCCTGCTGCAAGAGATCACGCTGCGCAGGTTCCGGCACCAGCTCGACCAGGGTGTAGCGGCCGTAGCGGGCCACCGGAACGAAGCCTGGCTCCGGCGCGACGGCGGTTGGCGATGCGGCCGGCACCGCTGGCACAGACGGCGTGGCGGTCGTGGCGCAGCCGGCGGCCAACAGGCTGCCGGCCAGCAAGCCAGCGGCGAGGGCCAGGCGGTGAACAGCGCGGATGGATGGTTGCATGGAGGGCGCTTCCCTGGAACACGGAGCGCTCACCATCGCCGCCGCTTGGCCTGCGGGCAGCAAACAAAACGCACTGACGCCCGCCCGAATACATGGCGGGCGGCGCCATGGACCGTCATACGCCCAAGAAAAACGGCCCCGAAGGGCCGTGGAAAGAAGCCGGCGACCCCGAGGGGCCACCGGCATGGGTACATGGATCAGGCCGTGACAAGCTGCCGGGCCAGGGCGACCTCGACGGAATCGCCATCCTGGTTCAGAACATCCAGGCCCGACTCGGGTACGTCTCCCGACGTGCTCTGCGACACCATGATCTTCTTGGCCATCAACCCCAGGCAGGTCATCTGCGAGGAGTTGGCGTAGCCGAGGTAGATCACGCGCACCGGCTGCTTCTGGCCGATGCGCCATGAGCGCCGGGCGGCCTGCTGCAACGAATACACGTTGTAGCCGGACTGGAGGAACACGATGGTCGGGAACTCCAGCAGGTCCAGGCCGGTTTTCACCAGCTCGGGATTGGTGATGAGCACGTCGATGCCACGGTCCAACTGCTCGGCGATCCAGTCCTCGCGGCGGGAGGCATCCACGCTCGCGCGCAGTACTGCCACCTTGAAGCCTTCCTGCTCCAGAAGCACCTTCAAACGCGACGTGGTGTCGCGCGTGCCGGTGTAGACCGAATAGACCAGGGTCTTGCGACCTTCTGCCTTCTCCTGCTTGCAGATCTCGATCAGCTCGCGCTCCTTGGGCATCACCTCCAGCTCGTTGAACTGAGCGGGGACAAACGCCAAGGTGTTTCGCGTGCGTGGATGCACCACCGTTTCCGACCGGAAGCAGCAGTCCGGCCAGGCCAGCAGCACGTTGAGGACTACACCGAGCAGCGTCGTGTCGCGCTTCGCCAGGGCCTGCTTCAGCTCCTGGGTCAGGCGACCCGCCAGATCGCGGTAGGCCGCGGCCTGCGCCGTGTCCATCGCGACTTCGCGGAACTCCTCGTCGTAGGGCGGCAGCACATTGCCGCCGATGTCCTTCAACTTGAGGAAGACCGTGAACGGCAGAACGCAACGCAGCACGCCCTTCGGGCCGAAGCCCGGCGCCTTGACCGTGCGCACCGATACCTTGGTGCCCTTGGCCGTCTTGTGCGCCGTGCCGGTGCTCTCGGAATAGATGTCCTTCAAGACACCGTGGTCGCGCATGAACGCCATCGCGGCCGACGTCATGCTGCCGCTCTTCGTCGGCCGGTAGCCGTCTTCGATCATCCGCCCCGGAAGGGCTCGGAACAGCAGGTGGAACAGGTCGTCGCCGTAGCCGCCCATCAGTGTGCCGGTGAGCAGCAGCGTCTTGCGCGCCTTGGCCGCCAACACCCCCATGGCCTGGCCCTGTGCGGAGCCGCCGTTCTTGTACTCGTGCGCCTCGTCGGCGATGAGCAGGTCGAACGTGCCTTGGGGAAGCTGTCTCTTGATGAACTCGGACGGCTGGTAGCCGCCTTCGCCGAAGCCGAACTCCATGTTGGCCATCGCACGTTCCATCCGGTGGGCTTGCCGATCCGAGAAGACCAGCTCGCCGTTGCCATCCATCAGGTTGATGAACTCGTGGATGTTGTCCCCGAGCATCGACGCGAGGAAGGCGTCGCCGAACTTCTGCATCAGCTTCTGCGCGGTGACTTCCCCGATGGTTGGAATACGCTTCAGTGCCTTGAGCACGGTCGAGGACTGGTCGCTGGCGGACAGGCCTCTGGGACGGATCAACGACCACAGCGGTGCACGGCAGTGGCTGCACTTGCGGCGGTACTCCGCGGCTTCCAGCTCGACCGGGTTGATCGGCTCGCCGTCGAGGTCGGTGATGACATGCCCGCAATCCGGGCAGGCCCCCACGTCGCCGTGAGGCGTGCGCCGACGAACGAAGACAGGTTTCCAGTGGAACCCCATCCGCATCCGCACGCGGCCCAGGACGAAGAACTCCTGGCCCTGGGCCGGCACGCGCAACTGCTCGCGCAGTTTCAGCAGCTTGACCAGCGTGTCCGGGCCATTGAGCACCCAGACCTTGGCACCGGTCACCGTCTCCTGGATTTCGCGCCGCCACTTGTAGACCAGGTGGGGTGGCGAGAGCACCAGGGTGCGGCGGTAGCCTTCGGCGTTGAGCACGGCGGCCGTGGCGATGCCGACGGTCGTCTTGCCGCAGCCCATCTCGCCGTTGACGATCGCGGCACGTTCGCCGCGGTCGACCAGTAGCTCGGTGACGGCATGGACCACATCGGCTTGCGCCGGGAACAGCTTGCGCTTGAGCGAGGCGAGGATCAGTTGCCGATGCACCCGCACCTGGCCGGTGTAGACCGGAGGATTGGCGCGGTTCAGCGAATCGAGCAGCTCGTCGCCGAACTCCGATACGAAGTCCTGCAGGCTGAGCGTGAGAGGTGAAGCGGCCGCTTCGAGCAGGTCGCCCTGCACAGCGGTTTCGGGAACGGTTTCGAGAACGATGGACATGGTGATGCTCCAAAAAATGGGGCATGCACCTCCCCCACGGGGCGGTGACATGCCCCTGGGTGGGAAGAAAGAAGCGGCACGAGGCCGCTGGATGCGGATCAGTATTCGCTGGGCAACAGCAGCGTGGTGATGCTGCGATCCCATTCGGTGATGATCCAGAGCTTCAGGTCGCGCGTGACCTGGTAGGACGAGAACAGACGATCCTCGCCGGATTGCAGCGCGGCGTCGTTCAATCGCCGATCGTCGTCGCTCAGGTCGCCCCAGTCGCCATGAAGATGGCGGCGCAGGTACGCGCTGGGATTGAGCCGGCCCTGTCGGACCAACTCGTCGACGCCGGCGGTCATGACCACCTGCCCGGGCGAAAAGCGTGCTTGTGACGCGAGGTTGAGGATTGCGAGTGCCATGGTGGTTTCTCCTTCTGGAAGAAGGGGCCACGGCAACCCATCGGGGGCAACGTGACCCCGGTGGGCGGATGAAAGCGACGGCGAACCGTCAGGGAACAGCGATCAGCGGATGGTCAGCACTTCGCCCCACGTGGGCGAGCCCAGCGTCAAGTCCCATGCACGAATGACCGGCACGAACTTGTCGGTGAGGATGCGCGTCTCGGCCACGGAGCCGTCGTCGCGTTCGGTGTACTCCGTCTGGAGGGTCTTCTCCTTGTGGGTATCACCTTTGACGACGAGCACGCGCCCGCTCTTGGACGTCACCACGCCGGAGATCGCGCCTGCGGCCAAGGCCAGGGCGAGATGCCAGTGCGACAAGGCCCGCGCGGGTGGACGCAGCGACTGCTGCGCGCCACCCAGGTGCGTATCGAGCGCCGGCCAGAGTCCTTGCAGCCGGCCGACTTCATCGGCGAACTGCTCGGGCTCCATCGTTACGCGATAGAAGTGCTCCGGCTCGGCCGGGCTGGCAGGGACGGTGTACGGCAGGAACGGCCATTCGAGCGGCAGTTCCTCGGCTTCGGCGTCACCCTGTCCGATCTGCAACAGCAGACCGCGCACGGCTTTGACCGACTCCGACGCCTGGTCGCGTTGACGAATCCTGCGACCGAAGATCACCACCTGCTTGAACTGCGTTTCCACCGCACGGTAGATGCGCAGGTCGGCGAAGTGGCGCGTCAGCCATCCGACCAGCTCGGCGTCGAGCACGTAGGACGGCACGATGAAGATCAGCACGCCACCGTACTGCAGCAGCGGCAGCGCGCGCTGATAGAACAGCTTTTCCAGCCGCGCACGGCCCTGGCCTTGATAGCCGATGTTGCCGTTCACGTCCTTGCTCAGGTCGCCATACGGCGGGTTCAGCCACAGCAGCCCGAATGACTGGCGCGAGATCAGCGTGTCCATCAGGTCACCGTGGATGCAGCGATCGACCAGTTGCCGTGCGTGGCGGGCACGCTCGGCGTCGTACTCGACGACGAAGGCCTGGACCTGCTCGCGCCCGAGGGCGTGGGCGGCTTCGGCAATCGCCACGCCTTCGCCGGCGCAGGGATCGAGGATGGACATGGAGCCGGGAGACGGCGCCAGTGCGGACAAGGCCCGCTCCAGCGTCGGTTCGTCGGTGGGGAAGTAGCCGTTACGAATGAAATTGCGCGCCAGGCGCGGAAACATGAGTGCCATGGATTTCTCCTGATGATGGATGAGGGAAGGCGGGCACGCGCGGCGCGCATGCCCGTGGGGATGGCTCACGCCACACGCCGAAGCGGTGCGTTCGCGGCCAGTTCGTACTGCGTGGCGCCGAGGGTGCCGTTGCGGATCAGCTCGCCCAGCGCCTTCGTCAGCGCCGGGACATCGAGGGCCAGCCGATGGCCTTCCAGCGGCCCGAGGGCCAAGGGAAGACCGGTCAGCATCCGTCGTGTCTGCAACAGCTCCAGCACGGTGTCGCGCCAGTGGTCGAGCAGTGGCAGCGGGCAGGTGTCCTGCACCAGCGTCCACAGCCGATCGAGCCGGTGAGCGGAATCCCTGGGCAGAAGCGCCAGCGCGCTGGCGTTGGCCTTGTCTGGCTTCACGCAGCGACGATCGAACAGCCACACATTCGTCAGCGAACCGAACAGCGTTCGCCGATAGGCGCGGGTGATGCGCTTTTCCAGGTTCTCGACATTGCCGACGAAGACCGGGATGGATGCGCCCTGCTCGGTGATGACGTGGAACTGATCCAGTCCCTGTTCATCCCGGCCGAGGGTCAGGCGGGCGAGGAACTCCTGAACGGCGGTGTCGCGCGCCCAGATCGAGAGAAAGGCGAGATTTCCCTGCTCGTCACCGACGCAACCGTCGGCCATGAGATCGGGGCATTCGTCGATGCGGTACAGCGGTTTCGCGGAAGAAGGTGCAGGCATGGTGATGTCCTCTTGGAAATGAAGGAGCAACCACAGCCCGCGGGGCAGTGCTCGCCCCGGTTGGGTGACGGAAGATGCGTGCCGCTAGGCAGCGCGCCCCGCGTGGAAGCGGTGAACCCGCTCGCGCCACTCGGAGCTTTGCACCGGCGCCATGTCGAGATAGCGCAGCGGGCACGAGTAGTAGTACGGATGCACGGACTCATCGAGGGACTTGTAGCCCCAATCGCCGCCCGAGCTTTCCAGCAGATGGCAGCCGATGTAGCAGACGGACTCACCGGCCGCGAGGCCCATGACGCCCGCCTGCCTGGCGGTGACGCGAACCACGGTCCACAGAACGTCGCCGTCCAGCGTGTGGTCGATGACTTCGCAGCAAGCGCGTTCGGATGCCTGCGGAGCGAGCAGCTCGCGGATCAACTGATCGCGCGTCTGACGAACGAAGGTCCAGCCCATGAAGGTCTCCTTGAAGAAAAGGCCGGAGCCCTCCCCGTCGGGGGAGAACCCCGGCGGGTGGCGGAATGCCGCGCAAGGTGGCGGATGGATCAGGCAGCTTTGAGGTGCCAGTCCTGGGACAACGGAGCGAACTCGTAGCCGAGCTTGTCGAGACGGTCGCGCTGCTGACGCAGCACACGACGATCCACGGTCGCATCGAGCTTCACGGTCTCGCCCAGGGGCCACAAGGCACCGAACAGCGCCGCGTCGTCTGCCTCGGCCGAGGCCGCAGCGGACACGGGAGCCGGTTCGCTGCCGAACGGCGTGGTATCGACCAGGGGATCGCGCGGACTGCGCGGCTTCGCCTTCGGCTTGGCCGGGGGCGTTGCCGGCACGGGCGCCTGCGCCTCCTCGTCGATCGGATCGACTTCCTGCGGACTCAGCCGGCGGGCTTCGTCGCGGCTCAGGGCGTCGATGTTGGACAGTGTCATCCCGCCCAGATGGGCGCGGATCTCGATGACCATGCGGCCGTTGGCGTTGTACGTGGAGGGACGAATCTCGACGATGACGAAATCACCGTCGTACTTGCCCTCGCGGTACTGATCGAGTTCGGCGTTCTTCACGACGAACTCGCCGATCGAGGTCGCCAGGCGGCCGACGTTGAAGTCGCCGTTCCTGCCGTGGATGGTCTTGATGGCCAGTTGGCCGGGGATGGTGATCATGAAGGTCTCCTGCGGACGAAGAGAAGACAAGGCCCCGGGGATGGGGCCTTGCGGATCAGAACGACTCGGCAACGGCCAATGCGGGGGCATCGGCTGCGTCGTCGGCAGCATCGGCGACGGGCTTGGAAGGCTCCGGTGCCGAGGCTTGCTGCGCAGCGGTCGCGTCGGACGTCACAGGGACTTCCGGCTCCCGCTCGTCGGTCTCGGTCGGCTTGGGTTCGGCCTTGTAGACGAGCTTGCCGTCGACCTTGATCCAACTGACGAACAGCAGGCGGGCCTTGAGGCTCACCCCCTGCTCGCCGGCACGCTTGCCCTTGGAGTAGGTGAAGGTGTCGGTCCACAGGTCGCCCAGGCGGAAGCCGATCATCACCTTCTTCTCGGCGTCGACCGCCTGAATGCAGCGGCGCACCAGGTGCTGCGCTTCCGAACCCGATACGCGCGTGTCGAAACGCACATACGAGACGTCATCGCTGGGACCGTTCAGAGCCGCGATGTCGCAGGCCAGGAACGCATCGCCTTTCTTGGGCTTCACTTCGCGGATGCGATTGAGATACCCGAGGCCGGTGATGTGCAGATCGAAGTAGGACTTTTCGGTGGAAGTGGTCATGGTGAATCTCCTGAGAACAATGAGGCGGAGACACACCCGACCCAGGCGGGGAAGGTGTGGAACCCCCGCGTGGGTTGATGGAACAGCTTGGTGGCATCGCCATCGAAAACCGATGGCCGTTCGCGCATGGATGCCGGTGCGAACTGGGGTGATCAACGCGGTCGGAACCGCGTCGCAGCCTTGAAGATCGTGGCTGCCTGGGCATGTCGCTGACGGACGTCAGCGGAACATGGCCGGAAGCGTGGCGCCGGGACGGCGCGCAGGCGAGCGGCAATCGGCACTCGCGGCTGTCCGTATTGCCGGGAAGAAAGAGGCCCCCGGAGCGGGGGCCAGGGATGGGCGGTCAGTTACCGCTGGGCGTGGGAGGAACCGCCTGCAGCGACAGGTGTGTCGCGGTGGCGGACACGTCGAGGTCGTCCTCGCTGCGCAGGATGCGCGCAAACACGCCCTCCTGCGGATCGAAGAACTCGCCGAAGTCGTCGCCACCGAACTCGGCACGCGCCAGTTCCCACCAGTCGTCGAAGGCATCGACATCCGGGTTGCAACCGGCGGCATAGGCGATGGTCTTCTGGCGACCATCGGGTCGGCGCTCGCCGCACTCGGCCAGGAAGTACACGCCCTGATCCTTGACCAGGATGACGCGGCATTGATTCGCCACCGCTTCGGCGAGCACGGGCCGCAGCTCCGTGCCTTTGAATCGAACAGTCATGAGTGTGATCTCCAGGGGGCAGGAAAAACGGCTTCCCGCCGCGAGGGCGGGAAGCTGCTGTGAGATCAGTGCCGGATAGCCTTACGACACGACAGGCACTGCACGCGGATGCGCCGCCAACTCCCGTCGTCGATCAGCCGTTCCAGCGTCTCGCCGAGGGTGTCGAAGAACACCTCATCGACCCGTTCGATCAGCTCGCCGTCGCGGCGCAGCTCCACCGCGTAGAGGTCGAGGCCACGCTCATACAGCACGGTGACGCGACCGTGGAACTTCGTCGTGGCGACGGTGAAGCCGATGGCCGGCGGTGTGCGGATGATGTCGGCGGGCAGCGGATCGACCCAGGTGATGTCCCGCGCGCCGGCATCCACCAGCATGTGGGTAACGCGCCGGAAACCGTCGGGAGCGGGCAACTGCTCCAGTTGGTTGACCAGTTCCTGCAGCTCGGGGCAGCGAGGCTTGGGAATCGGCAGCTTCGCCGGTGCGGACCCGAGCACCAACCGCTTCACCGTGTAGGGCTGGCCGTCGGCGGTGAACTCGGTCTGCTCCTCGGGCGTGTCCGCTCGCTGACCGTCGAAGCGGCGTCTGACATAGGGTTCGACCTGCACCTTGGCGCCCTCGTCGGGCACCTCAGTCACGAGCGTGCGATCGAGCACCGCGAACTCGGCTCGCCCCGTCTTGACGACGATGGCCTCGTCGGTGGTGGCGATGACCTTGCCCTCGAAAGGCTTCGGGTCGATGTGAAAGCCCAGCGTCGAAACCTTGGGCTGGCCGTCGAAGATGTTGAACTTGAACGAACGGACGTTGGAAGGCACATGACCGACAACAAGCGTTGGCATCTGTGCACGGATGGCTTGGGTATCCATGGGGAGACTCCTTGTGGCAACCAAGGGACTCCCGCCCGCAAGGGAGGTCTGTCCCTTGAGGGTGAGGTGGATGGACGCGGGTGCGCCCGGAGAACGAAGCAACCAGCACGGCGAACCGCGCCGCAGTCTTGAAGGTCTCGACTGCCTGGGCATGCTGCCGGCAACGCCAGCGAACATGCGGCCAGCGTGCGGCACATGGCGGCGGCCGTCCGTTGGGAATCGGCAATGCGCCGGCACCGCGTTCCGCGAAAAAGAAGAGTCCCGACGTGGGGGCTCGAATGGGTTGCGGGTTACTCGTCGTCGTAGAGCGTCAGCCCGTCCAGCACGGGCGCGTCGGCTTCGAACACCAACATGCGAACGTCAGCGAGCGCAGCCAGGTGCAACACTTCCACGAGGGACTCCGGCACGCCCTTGGCCCGGTGCTCCTGCCGCAGCTCTTCGGCGGTGATGCCCTCGACATGCTGCAGGTTCGCATCCGTCCAGGGCGTGGCGATCAGCTTCACGCCGACCGCCGGGCTGTAGGGAATGCGGAAGGCCACGAACAAGAAACCGCTCGGCGTGGCGATGTCCGCCAGTTCGGCGAGGAAGCGGCCGGCCTCCTCGGTGATGTGCGCCGAGCTGATTTCCCAGGCACGGCTGTAGAAGCCGGTCTCGAAGCGCAGGCGGCGGACCACCTCGCGCGCGGCTTCCTCGGAGTAGGTATCGCCGACGTGCAGTGGCTGGCCGGCTTCTTCGGCCATGACGGCGTAGACGAGGTTTCGGGCGATACCGTGGCTGGGGCACTGCGCGTCCAGCTCGGGCGGCACGTTCTGGCCCTCGGTGATCAGCGCGAAGTCGTCGCAGAAGACGCAGGCATGGCGCTCGACCTGGCTGTCCGGCAGATGCGACTGCGAGACGTGCAGCGGCAGATAGCTCAGCGGGCAGTCGTCGTAGGAAATCGCCAGCAGCCGCTGCACGGACAGGCCATCGTAGCCGCGGACGAAGGGGTTTTTGGAATGAGACATGGGATTCCTCCAGCAGAGGATGGCCGAGGCAATCCCCTGCCGGGGATTGAACCCCAGCGAGTGGATGAAGTGGCAACCGGTCAGCCGGCCGCGGCGTCGGGCCGCCCTGGTGGCGGGCGGTGCAGGTCAGTGGAAGATGGTGATTCGGGACATGGCCGCTCCTGCGAAAGGAAGGAGGGACATGGCCCCGAACGGGGACGCATGTCCCTCGTGGGGTGGGATGAAAGAACGGTGGGTTGCCAGGCGCGGCTCACCAGCCGTTGTAGTGCAGCGTGAGGTCGGCGATGACCTGGCGCCGTTCCAGATCGAGGCCGCCGAAGTCGGACAGCCCCTCGAAGCCGCAACGCTTGAGCATCGCGCCGCCCTCGCGGGAGTTGTAGAAGCTCACCATCGCGGACAGGAACATGCGTTGACCGCTGCTCAGCACACCCAGGGTGTCGTTGAGCATCAGCATGTTGGGCCGCAGGTCCCACTTGGTGGTGGCACGCTGCAGACCTTCGCGTGTGCCGTCGCCGAACCACTCGTGGCCGGCGATCTGCGCGCCGCGCTTCCAGGCCTCGAAGAAGGCCTGCGGTGCAGCGTCGAAGTGCGCCTGTTCCAGCGCCATCTGATCGAGCACGTCTTCGGGTAAAGACAGATTCATGAGAGAACTCCTTGAAGGGTGGGAATCAGGGGTGAGCGCGCTGTGTCCAGGCATGGGTATCCAGGGCGCGCTGTGCTGCGAGGTGGTTCGGGAAATACTCGACGGACTCCCGCGATACCGGGCCTTCGTCGTCTTGCGTGCCGATGTAGTGGCCGGCCGCGCTGCGCAGCACCTGTAGCGGCAAACGCTTGCCGGTCCAGGCCAGCGCCAGCGCACCGCTGCGCACTGCGGTTGCAGAGGAAGATGCGGAAGGTTCAGACATGCCGTGCTCCTTGGTGGGTCGGGGAGCACGCATCCCGCAGGGGATGGGTTCCCCTCGGGTGGTTGAGAAAAGTGCATCGTCGCCAGGCCGGCGAGCGTCCGCGGTGGGCGATGCGAAGCGGACTGGATCGGTCAACGCGGCGAACCGCGTTGCAGTCTTGAAGACCGAGACTGCCAGGGCATGCCGCTGACGACTGTCAGCAACGCATGGCGTGAGGATGGGCGCGAAGCATGACTGTCGTCGCAGGGAAAACCGAATCGCGGACGGCCCGCTTTAGGGCAGGCCCGCGTCACGGGACAAGGCAAGGACCAGGGCGCCGAAGGCCACGCGGGCCTTCGGCTGGAGAGGAAGGAGAACCACCTGTGGGCTGCGTCAGCGCGGGCCGTCGTCAAAGCCGTTCGCTGCGTCAGCAATCGCACCCGGCCCGTTTCGTGGCTGGGGCCGGAAACCTCTGGCGTGCATCCACACACAAAGGGAGCCCGTTGTTCCGCCGGCGGGCACCGGCACGGAATACCCTCGGCCCAAGGGGCCTCCTCACGGCTCGCGCGGCGGCAAGGCGTCAGGAAGCCCCTCATGACCGAGGCAAGGCACACCGATCAAGGGAATGGCGGCGGGCGCGATTCGTGGAGCAATGACCTTCTCGCCCTGTCGCCCGATGGCGGGCAGACGGGGCGCGCACACCGTTGCAGAAGGAGACGCGCGCTTTGGAGTCCCGCGCGGTGCGGGACGTTTGCCTCGCCGCCAGTGAAGTGGCCGGCGCGGCAGGGGGAAGCGAGGATCAGGACGCCTTGGAGGCAGCGCGCCGCTTGCGCGGTGCGCTGCGCCGGCCCGTCGGGGACTCGATCGGCAACGTGCCCTTGCAGTCCGGGTAGCGCGAGCAGGACCAGAACGCGCCGCTCTTGCCCGTGCGCTGCTGCATCGGTGCGCCGCACTGCGGGCAGGCCGGCGCCGGCGGCAGCTTGAGCGAGAGCGTTGCGCCGCGATACTGCTGCACGAGCTGGCCGAGCCACACGGACTGCTTCTCGATGAAGGTGTCCAGCGCCATCTGGCCGGCCTCGATCATGTCGAGCGCCTGCTCCCACACCGCCGTGGTGCCGGGGTCGGCGATGGCCGAGGGCACCGCGTCGATAAGCGTGAATGCCGCGTCGGAAGCGCGGACGGCGCGGCCTTTCTTGACCAGGTAGCCGCGACCGATCAGACCGTTGATGATGTTGGCGCGTGTCGCCTCGGTGCCGATGCCGGTGGTATCTCGCAGCTTCTGTTTCAGGCGCGGGTCGGTCACGAACTTGGCGACGGTCTTCATGGCCTTGATCAGCTCGCCCTGCGTGTAGGGTTTGGGCGGCAGCGTCTTCAGCGCCTTGAGATCCACCTTTCCGACCGGGCAGGACAGGCCCGCATGCAGGGCGGGCAGTACCTGGCTGCGCTGCGCATCCTCGCCATCGGCATCGTCCGGCCCCGGCGTCGCCAGCACTTCACGCCAGCCGATGACGGCAATCTGCTTGCCCACGGCCGCCAGCGACTGACTGCCGCACGAGAACTGCGCCACCGTCCGGTCGAACTCATGGTGCGGGAGGAACTGCGCGAGGTAATGGGCGCGGATCAGCCGGTAGACGGCCAGCTCCTTCTCGTTCATGGCCGACAGGTTGGCGGGCTCCAGCGTCGGGATGATGCCGTGGTGAGCCGACACCTTGCCGTCGTTCCACGCACGCGAACGCTGTTGGCGATCCAGGCGCTCGATCAGCGGCCGCAGGCTGGGGTCGGTCTTGACCAGGCTGTCGAGTACGGTCGGCACCTCGGCCAGCATGCTCTCGGGCAGGTAGCCCGAATCGGAGCGCGGGTACGTTGTCGCCTTGTGCGTCTCGTACAGCGCCTGGGCAATGTCCAGCGTCTCCTGCACGTCGAGGCCCAACTGCTTGGAGCACACCTCCTGCAGCGTGCCCAGGTCGAACGGCAGCGGCGGTGCCTCGCGCACGCGCTCGGTGTCCACCGACACGACCTGCGCATCGCGTGCCGCGCGAATGCGATCCGCAGCCTGCTGCGCCACCGGCTGCTGAAGGCAGCGACCCGCTGCATCCGTGCTGCCTTCGGGCGGTATCCAGCTCGCGGTGAAGGATTGGCCGGCATGGGATAGCAGCACATCCACGGCCCAATACGGCATGGAGACGAATCGCGCGATCTCGCGATCACGATCCACGACCAACTTCAGCGTCGGCGTCTGCACGCGCCCCACCGACAGCACGCCCGTACAGCCGGCCTGACGCCCCAGCAGTGTGAACAAGCGGCTCAAGTTCATCCCGATCAGCCAGTCGGCGCGCGATCGGGCGAGTGCGGAGAAATACAGCGGCAGCGTCTCGGCGGACGGCTTGAGCGCACGCAGCGCTTTGCGGATCGACGCATCGTTGAGCGCCGACAGCCACAGGCGCTGAATCGGCCCGCGGTAGCCGCACAGGTCGATGATCTCGCGGGCGATCATCTCGCCCTCGCGGTCGGCGTCGGTCGCTATCACCAGCTCGCCCGCCTTGGCGACGAGCTGCTGCACGACCTTGAATTGCGCTGCGGTCGCCGCCTTGGGCTCGACACGCCAACGCTCGGGAAGAATGGGCAGTTGCTCGATGGCCCAGCGCTTGTATTGCTCGCCGTAGCCTTCGGGCGGAACCGCCTCCACCAGATGACCGATGCACCAGGTCACGACGACACCCGCGCCGCTGTAGCAGCCGTTGCCGCGTTGAACGGCACCCAGCACACGGGCGATGTCCTTGCCCTGGGACGGCTTCTCGCACAGGAACACGCGCATGAAGCCTCCTTGGAAATGTGCGGTTCATCGGATGGGCGTCAGCTTGGCGGGGCCAGGAGATGCCGGCAGCAAGGAAGCCGATTGATGCAGACACCGCTTTGTGATCGGCAGGCGGCCCGTTGCCGCAGCGGTGTGCATAGACCGCAGGAGCTGGCACAGCAAGAGCGTCGTTTCGGGAGGGCGGCTGGAACTCCGTGGACGACCTTGGAGCTATCCCCTGGGGATAGCTCGCTGGTGCATCGCGGGCGTATGACGGTTGCTACAGCCGCCCTCGGGGGAACGGCGATGGGCGAATTACTGTCCGCCGGCCGGCTTGGTGCTGAGCGCCACCGACTCGATGCGGTACGGCAGGATGCCCACGCGCCGCGCCTCGACCTTGAACGTCACGCGCTCGTTCTCGTCGGCGTCCTCCCATTCGTCGCGCACGGTGCGGCCCTCGACCAGCACCCGCATACCTTTCTGGTACAGCGTCTTCCAGTGCTCGGCGTCGCGGTGCCACAGCTCCACGGGCGCCCAGAAGCCGCCGCGATCTTCGTACTCGCCGTCCTTCTTCGGGATCGGGTTGTCGAAGTAGACGTTCAGGCGAAGCAGCCGGCGCGGCTCGTCGTTGCCGTTCGGAAACTCGCGGTAGTCCGGCGCAGAACCGATGTTGCCCTCGCCGACGAAGTGCGTGCTCATGGTGACTCCTTGGTGGTGGGTGGAACGGCCGCGGTATGCCCGTGGACACGCCGCAGGTAAGCCGCTTCGGCCTGGGCGGCCTTGCTGGCGCATTCCAGGGCTTGGCGAGCGATGCTGTGGGTCAGGCTGATCTGCATGTTCAGCACGATGCGCTGCAGTTCGATCGCGTACAGCTCGTCGATCAGCGAGGCCGGCGTCGCGGGGTTGGCCAGCAGGGCCTCCCACAACGCCACGCCCATGGAGGAACGGTCGAGGTTGCGCCAGCGCAGGAAGGTCGTCCCTGCGCCAGTGGCCTGCTGGGCCAGTTGCACGTCGAGCAGGCTGAAGGGGTAGGCGCGTGCCTGGGGCAGCACACGCCGCTGCGCCAGGCCAATCACGTCGTCGCGCAGCGCTGCGCACTGGCTGGCCCAAGTCTCCAGACTCCCCTTACCCTTAAAAGGCTGTAAAAGGCCTTTTAGGTAGCCTGCGTGTTCCAGCCGCTGGAAGTCCGCCTGTTCCAGCGTCACGAAGCGCGTGGAGTGACTGATGGGGGGCGATGCCGTCATGCGTCAGCACCCTCATTACCCGTCGCTGGATTGGCTGCGCCATCCGTGTGAGCCGGCGCATCGGGCTCAATGGCGGGCGCAGCAGGCGGCGTGCCGGGCTTGGTCGTCCGCCGCGCGATCGGTGGCGCGAAGCGCGAGCGGCGCGTGCCTTCCAGCACGTCTTGCGGCAGCTCGCCGAACTTCTCCAGCGCCGCTCGCGCCGCGGCGTTCTTCGCCGCGAAGTCGTCGCGCGTCGTGCCCGAGTAGCGGTACTGCTGGGCGAGCGAGAACAGGCTGCGCAGCGCGTGCGCGCCATCATTGAGCCAGCGCTCCAAGGTGCTGCGGTCGATCAGCGCCGTGTGGTGCGCCAGGATGAGTTTGCGCGCCAGGTCGTCGTAGTCAGCCAGCAGGTACACCGCCATGAAGCCGAGCTGTGCATTCACGAACAGCGGCAGCTTCACCGGCTGCACATTCATGTTCTCGCCCAGCGACAGCGCCGGTGGCACGTCGGCCAGGGCCTGGTCGACCTGTTCGCGCAGGGTCTGCAGGCGGGTCTTGGTGTCGGCGAGCTTGTCCTCGATCCGCAACATCCACCAATCCGAGTACGGGTCGTCCTGCTCGGCGCCGCGCTTCATCTTGTTCATGGCGCCGATGAAGCCGTTGAGACCGATGATGCCGGGGCGCCCCTCGGTCGGCGCGCGGCCGTGCCAGATGCGCGAAGCGTGGTGCGTGTGCAGCGTCAGCGACATCGCGCTGCGCAGCGATCCGAGATTCAGTTGCAGGGGTTCTGTGCGTTCGTTGGCCATTGGAGCGACTCGCGGTGAAGGGGCGAGTCGCCAGCATCGGCATCGGCCGGAAGGCTGTCAGTCAACAAACCGCAGCCCATGCGCGCCCGGTTTGTTCCGCACGGAAGGCTGTGTGTGCCGGCTATCCCCTGGGGATAGCTCGGCGGAGTTGTTCGCGGCTCGCGCGGAGGTGAGACCGCGTTGCGGGGCTATGCCTCGCGAGGTCTGTACCAGGCGGCCCGTTGCCCCTCCACCTCACGGTAGCGAAGCTCGAACAGGCGGCACTCGTGCACCACCTGCCGCCAACTGCTGCAGCCGTACTTGGCTGGAAGCTGCTCGGGATGCTGGTCCGCGATCCAGCGGCCAGCGGCGGCAATGGGTGTCCAGCCCTCGACGGCCAACTGCGCGGCGGCCTCGCGCAGCGCGCGAACGATGCCGGCGGCCGGCCAGTCCACCGTGCCGTCCGGCGCGATGCCATTGACCACCAGGTCGTGGAACACATCCGACTGGACGAACTCCGCTGCCAGGCGCCGCGCCTGATCCATGTGCTCGGCCCAGCCGCGCAGCTGCTCAAAGTGTTGATCGATGCGCGTGTAGGCGGAACCGAGTTCGTCCTGTGCAGCGCGACACCCGTCCACGGTCCATAGATCGTGCTGGTCGATGAAGTGGTGCACCAGGGTGTTGCGCAGCGATACCAGGTCTTTGAGGTCGGCCTGGGTTTTGGCGTAGTCCTGCGCAGACAGGCTCAGTTGCACGCGCGTGCGAAAGGAAATCACGTCGCCGGGAAGATCGTTGTCGCGTTCCTTGCCACCATTTCCATCGGTGACCACATACGAACCAAACAGTTGTCCGACCAACGTGCCCAGGGTCTTGGTCGCGGCATCTTCGATCCGCGCTGTGCGAATGGCCTCCAGCGAATGCGCCGGGCCTGAAATCTCGTGGTGCGCCACGATGGCTTTCATGAGGCGCTCGTATTGTTGAAGGCGCAACAGGCATCTGCCCAGCAAGCGCTGAACGTCTCGCTGCAGTGGTTGCAGTACGTTTGTGACGGGGGAAGTCGTCATGTCCATCATCGGCCGGGCTCGTGCGTGGCTGTCCTCGTCTGATTCACAGGCGACAGTTTCGCCTGTCGTTCGGCGGACGACAATTGAGCGCGGCGGAAAGGTGTCTGTTCCAGCTATCCCCTGGGTATAGTCAACATCAGCGATCACGCAAGGCTTCTCGGAGCTGTGCCAGGTAGGCACGTGCCACCTCGGGGTCAGCCGCACGGGATGCCGGTGGTGACGACGGCGGGGACGCTGGCGCCGCCGATGCACTTTCTCCGGCCCAGGCCTTGAACTCCCCGCGGATCGCCTTCTGGATGATGCCAAACAGGTAGCCGGCCGGGTTGCGTACCGCGCTGTTGTGGCAGCGTGCCGCCCACTCGTCGAGAACGGCCTGCCTCTGCGCCTCGTCCACCTGCTGCAGCGCCACCAGCGCGCCGGCCTGCTGCTCGTCCTTCAAGCGCAGGAAACGCTCGGGCAGCCGCAGGTTCTGCAAGGCCCTCGCGCGCGGTACTGTACGTACTTCATTTATACGATCATTACGTACTGTACGGTCCTCCTTCGGAATCCGAAGAGAGCCGTCCGGCGCGGGTTTCGGCCCTGCTTCGGATTCCGAAGACGGGCGCGCGCCATTCCGAAGCAGGGCTTCCTGGCCTTCTTCGGATTCGTGGTCCGCACCCTCCTGTGGATAACCTGGCGTCGTCCAGCCATGCCGTGCCATGCGCTGCGCGAGCACCTGCAGGCGGGTCGGCAGCGTGCGCCCGCTGAGCAGCGGGTCTTCGGCGATCTCCCGCAGCGTGTTCATGCCCACGACCTGCACCGCCTTCGCCGCGTGCGTGAGCGCTTGGCTCACCAGGCCCAGATAGTCGGGGTCGAGCTGCATCGCCTCGAAGGGCGACAGCGGTTCGTCGTGCAGCACGTAGAGGTTCCCCTGGATGCGGCCGGTCTTGGGATCGCGCCGCCGCCGCACCAGGCTGAGCCAGCGCGTCAGCCGCAGCAGCGTCAAGGCGCGCGCCACGGTCTCGTGCGAGGCTTGCGCCGCACAGGGCATGGACGCCAGATATGGGCGGAGCTGGTCGTAGGTGGGAAAGGCGGTCACGCCGTCGTCGTTGAGCTGCAGGCGGAACACCTGCCAGGCGTTGCGTTCCAGCGGGGTCAGGCGCCGGTCGAGGAACAGTCGGCGCGGCACGCTCTCATGGCGGTTGCCGCTGTAGAGAAAGCCGTCCTGGCTCGGCGCCGTGCCCTGCGCCGGTTCCTTCGGCTCAAGGTGCCGCAGCGCCTCGTCGAACAACGCCGACAGCGCAACCGGGCCTTCGCGCCGTGGTGCGCCACCCGTGGTCATGGCCTACACCAGCCCCTGGTCGATCCAGTTGCGTATCGCCGCCCACACCACCGACATCGGCAGGCTCAGCGCCTCGGCCAGATCCATGGTCAGCGCCAGCATCGCCATGTCGTCGGTCAGGGCGATATGGCGCTCGGAGACGCCGGCCTTCCAGCGCTCCCACAAGGCCACGTCCTGCGCCTCGTCGAGCACCGGATGCCGGCCCTTGCGCTTGGGCAGCCCGAGGATGTCGCGGCGCAGCGCCACTTCCTGATGCGTGAGGCCGTAGAACTTGCTGACCATCTCCGTGCTCGCCCCCAGGCGCAGCATGCGGTCCACCGTGGCGATCTCCCGCTCCACGTCGTGCACCTGGCTCAGCAGCCGCTTCAACACTTCCCGGTTCACCGACACCGAACACCACGACACCGTGGCATTCACCAGCATGCTCACGAGTTCGGGGTGCTTCAGCGCATCCAGCTCCTCCTCGCCGAAGCCCATGGCCTTGCAGCGGCGCAACTGGCCGTTGCGCAGGTCATGCAGGGCCTGGGCGATCACGGCCTGGTTGAGTGGGTGCGGTGCCGACATGCGGGAGCCTCCTGCGCTCAGGAATCCTGGCTCGCTACGCCGGCTTCCAGATCCAGCAGCCGGCGCGCCAGGCGCAGCAGACGGAACAGCTTCACCAGCGCAGCATCGCTCAGGCGTGTGGCCGAGCCGCCGTGGCCATGCAGCAGCGCCGCCAGCTCGTCGGCCAGCCGCGCGCGGTCCAATCCGTTCGCGGAGGGCGGAGCCGCACTCAGCACATGCAGCAGGGTCAGCACCGCCCGCGCGAACGCCGGCAGCGCCTTCGCCTGGCCCACGGCCGGTGCCACGCAGACGAAGCCGATGCCGCCGACGCTGGCCTCGATGTGGTCGGCGACCGCCGCTTCCTCGCCGATCTCGCGCGCGAACTGCGCGATGTGCACGCGCAGGCGATCCGGCACGTCCAGCCCCGGCTCGACGTACCAGACGTCCGAGATGGGATAGAGCCCGCCCGCCTGCACGGGGATCGCACGCAGCGCATCGGCCTCGAAGTCGGGCAGCTTGTCGCCGAGCTGGTCCGCGACCATCCGCTGGATGGACTGCAGGCGCTCGGTGGTCGGTGCCGGTGTCACGATGTGCCCTTGCAGGCGCTCGTCGCGTTGCCCGTGTTGGTCCTCCGGCGCTTCGAGCGGTGCAGGCGGTGTCGCTGCTGGCGCCGAAGGCGCGACCGGCGTGGTGTCGCGCGGCACGGACGAGGCGGGTGGCTGCTGAGGCGCGGAGACCGGCGGGGGAGGACCAGCAGGCACGACAGGCGCCGCCGGTTCGCTGGTCAGCGCACGCTGGCGGTTTTCGCTGTCGTTGATCTCCAGCGCCAGCGTGTCGTAGTCCGCCTCCAGCAGCTCGGCCATCTGGCCGACCAGCTCGTCCTGCACCCGCTGCGGCGAGAAGTCGTCCGGCTGTGTGTCGAACTGCGTCAGCACGTCCTGAAACAACGAGGCGAAGTCCACGGCCACGGTGCGGCCCAGCGCACGCCGCTCCCAGGTGCGCTCGCACGCCTTGCGCAGCACTGCGAGCCGGTCCACCTGATGCCGGCCCAATCCGCCGTACAGCAGCGTCGGGATCGCCGGCAGCAGATAGCGCACCGCATCGTTCATGCGGCTGATGTGTGACTGCGGCACCGGATAGCCGTCGGCCGTCAGCCGCCGCGCGAGTTCGCTCTGCGACAGCGCCTGGCCGCTTTCCTGCTCGTAGAACTCGCGCGCCTTCTCGATGCCCAAGGCCCGCTCGATGAAGGTCAGCCCGCCGCGCAGCTCGTTCTCGGCCAGATGCCCGGTCAGCGCCACGATTTCGCCGCGCGCCGGCCACGGGCGGAACAGGCACGCAATGCGGAAGAAGCGCTCCTCCTTGGTCTCGCTCCACAACTCGCGCAGGATCGCCAGCCGCGTGTTGCCGCCGTTGCGAATGATGTAGTGCGCCTCGCCCGGCCTGCGCGTGATCGCGGGGGGCGCGTCCAGCCCGCGTTCGCGGATGGACGCCTTGATCTCCGCATAGGCCGGGTTGCGCGTCACGCGCGGGTCGTGGTCGTAGGGCCGCAACTGGTCCAGCGTCACCACCATCGGCGTGTCGGCGATGGGGTCGCTCAAGGTCGCGGCCGAAGGGCCGCTGCGCTCGAAGCCGGTGGCCAGCAGCTTGGCAGCCATGTCCTGCGGCGTCAGCTCAGCCACGGCCGTTCTCCTGCGCCTGCCGGTCGGCGCGGCGAAGTTGCGCGCGGGCATTGCGGTCGGCACGGTGGTCGCTCGCAGTCGAACTGGTGTAGATCGACGCGCAGCCTGGTTTCGTGAATTTCAGGTGCCCGCCGGACGTGCGCACCACGCGCCAGCCTTCGCCCAGCGCGAACTCGATCAGCGCGCGCAGCCGTTCACGGCCGCGCGCCAGTTCACGTGCGCTCGCCATGGCTGGCCCCTCCCGCATCGGCCCGGCCGGTGACCAGCGCGAAGCGCTCCCGCCACGCGGGGAACAGCTCGCCGGCCAGCGTGCGCATGGTGTCCAGCGCCGCGGGCGCCGTGCGCCCAGCTGGCCGCCGGTACTCCACCCGATGCACCGGCAATCCTCGTGTCGCAGCGCGCGGATAGGCTTCGATGGCCGGCACGTCGGTGTCCAGCACCTGCACGCCGGCCTGTTCCTGGAACACCTGTCGCAGCGCCTGCTGGACCAGCCGCGCGTTCGACGACACCGGATGCACACGGTTGATGAGCAGGCGCAGCGGCGGCGGCTCGATGCCCAGGTGGCGATACGGCGCGATGTCCTCGATCAGTTGCAGTGTGCCGCGGCGCAGTTCGCGCGCGGCCAGAATCTCCGGCGTCACCGGTGACAGCGCCAGGTCGGACGCCAGCACCGCCATCTCCAGCAGCACGCTGCGCGCGCCCTGCGTGTCGATCAACAGCAAGTCATAGTGCGTGCGGAAGACGGGAAGCAGATGGCGCAGTCGCAGGCGCCCATCCGGAGCGTGCAGCAGCAGCGTGTTCAGTTCGCCGCGGTCGTCGTTGGAGAGCACCAGGTCCAGGCCCGCGATCGCGGTGCGCGACACCAGTTGCTCGATGCGCCGCTCGTTGAAGGCCAGCATCTCGTAGATGCCGCCGGGCGCGCGCACGTCCAGCGTGAAGTAGCTCGACAGCGTGGGCTGCACGTCCAGATCCAGCAGCAGCACGCGCAGCCCGGCATCGGCGATGAAGCCGCCCAGGTTGGCCGCCGTCGTGGTCTTGCCCACGCCGCCCTTGGTCGAAATGATGGACACCACCTGCATGAGCTTCTCCTCGTCGAATGGCATGAACCGAGAAGAAGCGTCAGGCGCGTTCTTTGAGGCGATCGGCGATCCATTGCTCGACCTCCGCCGAGTCCCAGCCCACGGCGCGCACGCCCAAGCGCAGCGCCTTCGGGAACTTGCCTTCTTTCATCAGGCTGTAGATGTGCGCGCGCTTGAAGCCGGTTTTGGCCTCGACTTCGGCGCGACGCAGGATGCGATGCTCGGCCGGAACTGCCGGCGCGGTGGTCTGCGAAGACATGAGAGACACTCCTTGACGCTCACTGGCGCTGTTCGGAAAGTGCCTCGTATTCAATACACCGCGGTCGCCGAAATCACTGCAATTGCAGAAGCAGCGACTGCAATTGCAGTGCGCCGCATCGGCATCATGCTGGCCGCGTCGTCAGCGCGACGCCTCCAGGTGGCGCCGCGCCTGCGCGAGCTTGCTCCACAGCGTCCGCTCGCTGAGACCCGGCCGCCCCTCATGGTGTGCGATCAGCGCGCTGACCACGGCATCCATGCTGCGGAACGACGAATAGGCTGCGCCTGACGGCGAATTGCCCAGCAGCAGCGTCAGCAGTCCGCCGATGATGTTGAGGTAAGTCGTCTCGCTGCGCAGGCCAGGCTCGCGCGCCTGTTCGTCGTTGGCCGCGCGCGTGGCATGTTCCTTCGCCAGTGCTTCGTGCGCGGTGCGCAGCGCTTCATGCACCAGGGCAAGTTCGGCAAGTTGCGACTTCGCTGCTTCGCGATCGGCCAGCAGAATGTTGAGCGTGTCCACGCTCACCGCCGGATGCACCGCGCGTTCGATGCCGTCAAACAAAAACCCCGGCCGATCGCCGGGGTAGAACTGCGACATCCACGCTTTCAAGTCCACGTGGCGCACGGTCAACTCGGGGTCGTCGAGCGCCGGCCGCTGCGAGTCCAGCACGATGCCGGCCTTGCCACCGGGCAATTCGCCATGCGTCAGCGCGTCGAAGATGCGCTCGGCATACAGGCGCAGCAGCGGCCAGCGCGGGAATTCGCCGGGCTCCGGCATGGCACGCTGCTCCAGCGCTTCCAGAATACGCTGCTCGAAGCGCAGGAGACCGCACCAGCGGACGGCCGCCTCGATCGGTCGGTAGTACGTCTTTGCGCCAAAGGCGTGGCTGCTCGATTTCGGCATATCGCGCTCTTCCCATCGTCGGATCGACACATGGCAAGCGCGCGCGGCCCACATGGGCGCAGCGATTGCCCAAAGAACCCGATGAAGCGCGAGCCGGTCGGCATCGTGGTGGACGTTGGGTGCGGCGATGTCGCCGAGCGTTACGCAGGGGGCAAACCTCCTTGCGGTGCCCGCTACACCTCAACCATAATGCACCTGCGAAAAATCTTGTTACCGGCGCAACGGTCTGAAAAGCCGCGCATCCAAGTTCGATCAGGAAGGGATGCCGCGCTTTACCGGAAAACCAGGGCAAAGTTTTCGTAGGAATACGGGCGGGGTAAAGCGCCAATGCGACTTCCGGCTGAGCCGGTTTGCATCCAGCAAGGGCTCATGCGTTCTGCGTCACTGCAGTGACCTCGACAGCTTGAAGGTGCCTTGCTTGATGCCGGGTGGATAGGCCCGATTCGCCATCCATTCCCGTGACGCAAAAGGTCGGCCGCCGATGCAATGCGGGTCAAGGTCCAGACCGAAAGGGAATCGTACCGTCCAAAATCCCCGCGTCACATCGGCGTTGATCGGTGCCTTGCGGGCGTCCGACACGCTCCACGCGGTCGATGAACTGCCGCAGCGGCTCCATGATTTCGCCATCGGGTCGCAGTAGATAGGTCGTCAGCGAAGCGGTCTCGTCGGCCAGCGGCCGCACGACGACATCGGCCTGATGGCAACCCGCCAGATGCGCCGCGCTCGAAAAGCCCACGCCGTAGCCGGCGGCCACGAGGGCCAGCATCAGGGAATGGGTCTTGACGTACTCGGCTACCGTCGGCTGCGCATCCACCGTGCGGAGCAGCCGTTCGCGCTGCCGGCTGCAACCTTCGCATACCTGGGGATCGCACAGCACCAGCGGATAGCTCGCCACTTCCTCCAGCGGCACTTCCTTGAAAGCCAGCAGCGGATGCCTGGCGGGCAAAGCCACCACCAGCGGGTCTCGCCACACCGGCATGGCGACGATGCCGGCGTCCATTTCACCAGCCAATGCAAAACCTGCGTCATACAAGTCGTTGCGCAGTCCAGTCACCAACTGCGCCAGTGGCGTTTCAAATATCCGAATGCCGACCTGTGGTGCCTCCTCGCGGCAAAGCGCAAGCAACGCCGACAAGCGGGCCTGCCCCATGTCACCATATAGTGCGATGCGCAGCGTGTCCCGCTGGTTCGCTGCGGCGCGTGCCTTGGTCTGCGCTTGCTCGAAGGCCAGCAGTACGCGCCGGGCTTCTTCGAGGAAGACCTGTCCCGCCGGTGTGAGACGAACACTGCGTGGCAAGCGGTTGAGCAGCGGCACCCCTAAATCCGCCTCCATCTGGCGGATCGTGCGCGACAGTGGAGACTGTTCGATGTGCAGCCGTCGAGCAGCCCGGCCGAAGTGCAGTTCCTCGGCTACGGCGATGAAGCAGCGAAGATGGCGTAAGTTCATGCTTTCTCCCTACCGATGTGATCAGTCCATATCATCGTAGGGAGCCGAATAGTGCGGAGGATTCACCTCTGTATCGAGATGAGAGCCATCCTGGGGGGTGATGCTCGGATGCTTTTCGCCCATGTCAGCGCCTACGGCGAAGCTCTCGTTCGAGATCGCCCAGCTGCGACGCCTGAAGTTCGGCAAGAAGAGCGAGCAGCTCGATGCCGAACAACGCGCGCTGTTCGACGAGGCTCTGGACGCCGACCTTGCCGCGGCTGAGGCGCAGCTCCAGGAACTGCTGGGCAAGAAGAAGCCGCCGGCTACGCCTGGCGCGATGCCTAAGCGCACCGCCTTGCCGGCGGACCTGCCGCGCGTGGACTGCCACCACGAGCCCGAGAACACCCGCTGCGCGTGCGGCTGTGCGCTCAAGCGCATCAGTGAGAAGCTGGACTACACGCCGGGCGTGTTCACGGTCGAGTGCCACATCCGCGGCAAGTGGACCTGCGCACAGGTGCCGAACGCTGACCCAGGCGCCGGTCCCGGCGGAGATCATCGCCAAGGGCATCCCCACCTCCGGGCTGCTCGCGTAGGTGCTGGTCGCAAAGGACTCCGACCATCTGCCGCTTACACGGTCGTCCCTAGGCAAGCAGGAATCAGCTGCGTGAGTGAATCGGGAGGTTTGCGTAGCTGATGGCTGGTCAGCAGCGTCTGCGCCGGCGGCTTCACCGGCACGAAGCGCATGTGCGGGCGGGTTGCCGCCTCGCAGATCGCTGCGGCATCGGCCGCACCGTTTTTGCGTCCCTTGCCGGCCATGCGGTAGGGCGTGACGAAGTGGCCTGCAATCAGCCGCGCATCCAGCCCATAGCCGCGCAGCTTGCGTGCCCAGTGATGCGCACCGCCGCAGGCCTCCAGGGCCACCAGGCAGCCGGGAGGCAGCTGCGCGCACCAGGCCGCAAACTTGTCAGCGGCCAGCGCCTTGGCAACCACCACGCGCGCATCCACCGCATGCACCTAGATAACCCGCTTGGCCAGATCCACCCCGACTCGGGCAATCTCGTTTATGGACTTCCCCTTTCACATGGCTGCAGATTGATGACTTGGGGAGCACCATCGCGGTGGCAGCCAACATTTGTTTCCTGGCTGCTTACGATTGAGTCACATCAATCGGCCAGCAGATCGCTGGATGTTGACTCTTGACTTTCGGCATGTTGGGCACAATATCTTGCAAAGTCTTGCAAGAATTTCCTCGAGCGAGGCCGCGTGACGACGGAACTTGTGGGGGTGGTATGACAGCGCGCCAGCAGGCGATCTTCACACTCGACGAGTTGGCTGCCTACTTGAAAGTCGGCAAGCGGACGCTTTACCGGCTCGCCTCGCACGGGGAGATTCCGGCCTTCAAGGTCGGCGGGACGTGGCGGTTTCGTCAAAGTGAAATCGATCGATGGATCAATGATCAGATCCAAGCAGGCAGAAAGAAGGAGGTGATACGCACAGATGAGCAGCCAAAGTCAGCGGAACACTCCGTGTCGTCTGGGCGCGCTGTCCGTCGCCGCAGGCAAACGGAGTGAGCGAGAGTCTTCAATTTTTCTTCTGGAGGTGTGACATGGACATTGATTTCAAGAAATTGGCTCCCTGGAACTGGTTCAAGAAGGAGCAGGAAGAACAACAGAGCACTGCCTCGCTGCCGGTGCAGCGCAATGACCTGCCGGTGGCGGGTGGGCCCGTCAGTCCCATCCTGCAATTGCACCGCGAGATCGACCGCCTCTTCGACGACACGTTTCGAGGCTTCGGCTTTCCGGCGCTGGCCATGCCACGCTGGCCGTCGGACTGGCCGGGCCTGCTGAAGCCGGCGCTGGACATCCAGGAGACCGACAAGCAGTACAAGATCGCCCTGGAAGTGCCCGGCGTCGAGGAAAAAGACATCCAGATCACGCTCGACAACGACGTGCTGCTGGTTCGCGGTGAAAAGCGTCAGGAGCAGGAAACGAAAGACGGCGGTTTCCACCGTGTGGAGCGCTCCTACGGCAGCTTTCAGCGCGCTCTGAACCTGCCGGCCGATGCCAACCAGGACACGATCAAGGCCGCTTTCAAGAACGGCGTACTCACGATCACGATGGAAAAGCGCGAGGCCAGTACGCCCAAGCAGGGCCGCTCGATCCCGATCAACGGCTGACGCGGGGCAGCGCGTTTTTCTCAAAAACCACAAAGAGATGAGGCACCGTGATCGGCGGTGCCTCGTCAGATCAATCTTTACAGGAGCATCAGCATGGCCAGAAAACAATGCCAAGTCTGCGGCCAGCCCGCCACGGTGCGGGTGGAAGCCAATCTCAATGGTCGCCACAGCACCATGCTGTTGTGTGACGATCACTATCGCCAACTGGCGCGCCAGCAAAAGCGCACCGTCTCACCGCTGGAAGCCTTGTTCGGCTCGCGCAGCGGGCTGTTCGAAGACTTTCTTGGCAGCGACTTCTTCCGCATCGGTGACGACGCACCGTCCATGGCGGCCGATACCGACGAGGTCGTCGATGCCTCGTTCGGCGAACCCGCCCCGGCCGGTACGGGCACCGCGCGCCGTCGCGGCAGTGGGCTCGCCAGCCGTATCAGCGAACAGTCCGAGGCCCTGTTGCAGGAGGCCGCCCGACACGCTGCAGAGTTCGGGCGCGCCGAAGTCGATACCGAACACCTGCTGCTGGCGCTATCCGACAGCGACGTGGTCAAGACCATCCTGGGGCAGTTCAAGATCAAGGTCGATGACCTCAAGCGCCAGATCGAATCCGAAGCCAAGCGCGGCGACAAGCCGTTCGAGGGCGAGATCGGCGTGTCGCCCCGGGTCAAGGACGCGCTCAGCCGTGCTTTCGTGGCCTCCAACGAACTCGGCCACTCTTATGTCGGGCCGGAGCATTTCCTGATCGGGCTCGCCGAGGAAGGCGAAGGTTTGGCGGCCAACCTGCTGCGCCGTTACGGCCTCACGCCGCAAGCGCTGCGCCAGCAGGTAAGCAAGGTGGTCGGCAAAGGGGCCGAGGATGGCCGCGCCGAGACGCCGACCAACACGCCGGAACTCGACAAGTATTCGCGCGACCTCACCAAGATGGCGCGCGAGGGCAAGCTCGATCCGGTCATCGGCCGCGCGCAGGAGATCGAGACGACCATCGAAGTGCTGGCCCGGCGCAAGAAGAACAACCCGGTGCTGATCGGCGAGCCCGGCGTCGGCAAGACCGCCATCGTCGAA
This sequence comes from Pseudoxanthomonas winnipegensis, assembly GCF_030322905.1. Lineage (NCBI taxonomy): Bacteria > Pseudomonadati > Pseudomonadota > Gammaproteobacteria > Lysobacterales > Lysobacteraceae > Pseudoxanthomonas > Pseudoxanthomonas winnipegensis. The sequence continues at coordinate 1,052,530 of NZ_CP095475.1, forward strand.
GGGCTGGCGCAGCGCATGGTCGCCGGCGAAGTGCCCGAGACGCTGCGCGACAAGCGCCTGGTGGAACTCAACATCAATGCCATGGTGGCCGGCGCCAAGTACCGCGGCGAGTTCGAGGAGCGCGTGCAGAAGGTGCTCAAGGAAGTGACCGAGCACCAGGGCGAGCTGATTCTCTTCATCGACGAGGTGCACACCATCGTCGGTGCAGGCCAGGGTGGCGGCGAAGGCGGGCTGGACGTGGCCAACGTGTTCAAGCCGATGATGGCGCGCGGCGAACTGAACCTGATCGGCGCCACCACGCTCAACGAGTATCAGAAGTACATCGAGAAGGACGCCGCGCTGGAGCGTCGCTTCCAGCCGGTGATGGTGCCCGAGCCGACGGTAGCGCAGACCATGATGATCCTGCGCGGCCTGCGCGACACCTTCGAGGCGCACCACAAGGTCAGCATCACCGAGGATGCGATCATCGCCGCCGCCGAGTTGTCGGACCGCTACATCACCGCGCGCTTTTTGCCTGACAAGGCCATCGACCTGCTCGACCAGGCGGCCGCACGCGTGAAGCTGTCGGCCACGGCCCGCCCGGTGGCGGTGCAAGAGCTGGAGTCCGAACTGCACCAGCTGCGGCGTGAGCAGGACTATGTGGCTTCGCGCAAGCAGTACGACAAGGCCGCCGAGCTGGGCAAGCACATCGAGGCCAAAGAGGCCGAACTCAAGAAGCTTGTCGAGGAATGGGAACGCGAGCGCGCCTCGGGCAGCGCCGAAGTCAAGGCCGAGCATGTCGCGCAGATCGTCTCGCGCCTGACCGGCATTCCGGTCAACGAGCTGACGGTGGAAGAACGCGAGAAGCTGCTGCATCTGGAGCAGCGGCTGCACGAGCGCCTGGTGGGCCAGGACGAAGCTGTGCGCGCGGTGGCCGATGCCGTGCGGTTGTCGCGCGCGGGCCTGCGCGAAGGCGGCAAGCCGGTGGCCACCTTCCTGTTCCTCGGGCCGACGGGCGTGGGCAAGACCGAACTCGCCAAGGCGCTGGCCGAGTCGATCTATGGCGATGAAGGTGCGCTGCTGCGCATCGACATGTCCGAGTACGGTGAACGCCATACCGTGGCACGCCTGGTGGGCGCGCCTCCGGGCTATGTGGGCTATGACGAGGGGGGGCAGCTCACCGAGAAAGTGCGGCGCAAACCCTACAGCGTGTTGCTGCTGGACGAGATCGAGAAGGCTCACCCCGACGTCTACAACATCCTGCTGCAGGTGTTCGACGACGGGCGGCTCACCGACGGCAAGGGCCGGGTGGTGGATTTCACCAATACCATCATCATCGCCACCTCGAATTTGGGCTCGGACATCATCCAGCGTCGGCTGAAGGCCCGTGGCGCCGCCGGAGAGGAATACGAGAAGACCAAGTCCGAGGTGATGGACGTGCTGCGCGGACACTTCCGCCCCGAGTTCCTCAACCGCATCGACGAGATCATCGTCTTCCATGCGCTGGGCAAGGAAGAGATCCGCCATATCGTCGGCCTGCAGCTCGATCGTGTGGCCCGCAACGCCGCCAGCCAGGGCGTGACGCTGACCTTCGATCAGACCTTGATCGATCACTTCGCGGAGGAAGGCTACAAGCCCGAGTTCGGCGCGCGTGAGCTCAAGCGGCTGATCCGCAGCGAGCTGGAGACGGCACTGGCGCGCGAGATGTTGGGTGGCGGTATCGGCAAGGGCGATCACGCCAGCGCTCGCTGGGACGACAAAGCCGAGCGGGTGGTCTTCGAGCGCCAGGAGCCACCCGCGAAGCCGGCCGAGCCTGAAAAGCCCGATGCCGCGAACGTGGCCGAGGCACCGCCTGGCGACGCGAGCAAGCCTGCGCGCAAGAAGAAGTCAGCGGGCGGCGAATCTTGAGCGATGGGAGGCTGTCGTGTCCGACCCCGACGGGCTGACATGGGCAGCCGCCCTCGTGTCGCTTGCGGTCGCCATTTCGGCGGCAGGGCACGCGGTCATCTACAAGCGTGACCCTCGATCGGCCACGCTGTGGGTACTGCTGATCGCCTTGTTGCCGCTGGGCGGTTCGCTGCTGTATGGGCTGTTCGGCATCAACCGTTACCAGCGGCGGGCGCGGCGGCTCTTCCCGGGGGCAGATCCTGCTGTTCGGCAGGACCTCTCGCCCACGATGCCCGAGGCTGTATCGCCGCCGCTTGCCGGTCTGGCCCACCTGGTGGGGCGCGCCACCGGCCAGTCGCTGACCGGCGGCAACCGCATCGAGCCGCTTGTCGATGGCGAGCAGGCCTACCCGGCCATGCTCGCCGCCATCGAATCGGCGCGGTACAGCGTCGCCCTGGCCTCGTACATCTTCGACAGCCAAGGCATCGGGGCGCAGTTCGTCGATGCGCTGCGCCGGGCTCATGAGCGCGGCGTGCAAGTGCGGGTGCTGATCGACGACGTGTATGCCCGCTGGACGCCCCGCAGCGCCTACCGCGCCTTGCAGCGCGCCGGCGTTCCGGCGGCGACGTTCAACCCGACGTTGATTCCCGCGCGCCTGCACGGCGCGCATCTGCGCAATCACCGCAAGCTGCTGGTGATCGATGGCGAGACAGGTTTCACCGGCGGCATGAACATCTTCAGCCCGTATTGGCGGCCCGATGCGCCGGGCCAGGCCTGTCACGATTTGCACTTTCGTCTGCGCGGGCCGGTGATTGCGCATCTGATGCGGTGCTTCACCGATGATTGGTGCGATACCACGGGCGAGCGGCTCAGCAAGGGTTACTGGGGCGAACCGCCCGTAACGGCTGATGAGCAAGGAACCTCTTGGGCGCGCGGCATCGAGGCCGGTCCCGATGAGGCCCTGGACAGGATGCGCTGGACCTTCATGGGCGCTTTGAGCGCCGCGAAGCATTCGGTGCGCATCTGGACACCTTACTTCGTCCCCGATCAGCCGATGATCGCGGCGCTAAGCACGGCCGCGTTGCGCGGCGTGCGCGTCGACGTGCTGACGCCCGCAAACGGCGACCATCCCACGGTGCAATGGGCCGCGCGCGCCCACTACTGGCAGGTGCTGGAGCACGGTGTGCGCATCTTCGAACGGCCTGGCCCGTTCGACCACAGCAAGCTGATGCTGATAGACGGCCAGTGGTGCTGCCTTGGTTCGGCCAATTGGGATGCGCGCAGCCTGCGCCTGAACTTCGAGTTCAATGTGGAGGTGTACGACACCGCGCTGTCTACGCGGCTGGAATCCCTTTTTGATGCCGCCCGTGATGCATCGAACGAGATATCGGCCATGGCGTTGCGCGCCCGCCCGCTGGCCATCCGCTTGCGCGACGGGGTGGCCCGTCTGTTCACCCCCATTCTCTAGCGACACGACCTGCGAGGAACATTGACCATGGAAAAGAAAGATCAATGGAACATTGGCTACTGGATCGTCGCCGGCCTGTTGCTGCTGACGCTGCAGAACTACTGGCAGGCGGCGAAGACCGTCGAGCCCGTGCCCTACAGCGAATTCGAGAAGGCGCTGGCCGAGGGGCGCGTCGCCGAAGTGCTGGTGGCGGACCGCACGGTGACCGGGCGCCTGAAATCGCCGGACAGCCGGGGCAAGACCACCATCGTGGCCACCCGTGTCGAACCCGACCTGGCCGAGCGGCTGTCCAAGTACGACGTGCCCTATGCGCGGGTGGTGGAAAGCACCTGGCTGCGTGATGTGCTCTCCTGGATTCTGCCGGCGGTGGCCTTCTTCGGCGTCTGGTTTTTCCTGTTCCGCCGCTTCGCCGAGAAGCAGGGCATGGGCGGCTTCCTGAGCATCGGCAAGAGTCGCGCCAAGGTGTTCATGGAGACGAACACGGGCGTCACCTTCGCCGATGTCGCGGGTGTCGATGAGGCCAAGGCCGAGCTGGTCGAAATCGTCGACTTCCTGAAGAACCCGCAGGATTACGGCCGCCTCGGCGCGCGCATCCCGAAAGGTGTGTTGCTGGTTGGCCCGCCCGGCACGGGCAAGACCCTGCTGGCCAAGGCCGTGGCGGGCGAGGCCGGGGTACCGTTCTTTTCCATCTCAGGCTCGGAGTTCGTCGAGATGTTCGTCGGCGTGGGCGCGGCGCGGGTGCGCGACCTGTTCGAGCAGGCGCGCGGGCAGGCGCCGGCCATCATCTTCATCGATGAACTCGACGCGCTGGGCCGCGCACGCGGCGTCGGCGGGCCCATCGGCGGCCACGACGAGCGTGAGCAGACGCTCAACCAGCTGCTCACCGAGATGGACGGCTTCGACAGCTCGGTGGGGCTGATCATCCTCGCCGCCACCAACCGCCCCGAAATCCTCGACCAGGCGCTGCTGCGTGCCGGTCGCTTCGACCGTCAGGTGCTGGTGGACCGGCCCGACAAGAAGGGACGGCTGGACATCCTGAAGGTGCACGTCAAGAAGGTTACCCTGGCCAGTGATGTCGATCTCGAACAAGTCGCGGCGTTGACGACCGGCTTTTCTGGTGCCGACCTAGCCAACCTGGTTAACGAAGCGGCGCTGGCTGCCACCCGGCGCAAAGCCCGTGCGGTCGAGCTGCAGGACTTCACTGCAGCGATCGAGCGCATCGTCGCCGGCTTGGAGAAGCGCAACCGTGTCCTCAACCCGAAGGAGCGCGAGACGGTGGCCTATCACGAGATGGGCCATGCCTTGGTGGCGCTGGCGCTACCAGGCACAGACCCGGTACACAAGATATCGATCATTCCGCGCGGCATCGGCGCACTGGGCTACACGCTGCAACGCCCCACCGAGGACCGGTTCCTGATGACGCGCGCCGATCTGGAGCACAAGATCGCCGTACTGTTGGGCGGGCGCGCCGCAGAGAAGTTGGTGTTTGGCGAACTGTCGACTGGTGCCGCAGACGATCTGGCGCGAGCCACCGACGTTGCCCGCGACATGATCACCCGCTTTGGCATGGACGAAGGACTGGGCTACATCGCCTTCGAGGCGCAGCGGCCACGCTTTCTCGATACACCAGAACTGGCCCACGGCGGCTGCCGGGTGGCCGAATCGACCCAGGCGCGCATCGATCAGGCCATCCGCGACATCGTGATGGGCGTGTTCGAGCGCGCCTACCGGATCCTCGACACCAACCGCGCGGTGCTGGAGCGTTGTGCGCGCGAACTGCTGGCGCGGGAAACGCTCGACGAGAACGACATCCTTCAATTGACCCAAGGACTTGTTCTTGATGGAAACGAAAAGTAGTAGGCGCTATTCAGAGTGAGCCGGCGGCTCTGTTCGGTGCGTCATCCAATTCGCCGGCATTGTTCAAGGAGAACCGATATGTCTGCATTGACTCCGTGGGACCCCTTCCGGGAACTGGATGAATTGCAAAACCGCCTGGCGACGATGTTGGGACGGACACCCCAGCGACAGGGCGCCCGTACCGGCAACGAAGCCATGACCACGGCGGACTGGGTACCAATGGTGGACATCAGCGAGGATGAGAACGCATTCCTCCTCAAGCTGGATCTGCCGGAGGTCCCCAAGGATGCCGTGCGCGTCAGCGCGGAAAACGGCGTGCTCACCATCAGCGGCGAGCGCAAACTGGAAAAAGAGGAGCAGGGCAAGAAGTTCCACCGCATCGAACGTGCGTATGGCCGCTTTGTGCGCAGCTTTGTCTTGCCTGACAACGTTGATCCGACCAAGGTGACGGCTTCGATGAAAGACGGCGCACTGGAAGTGCGGCTTGTCAAGGCCGAGCAAGCCAAACCGAAACAGATTGAAATCTCAGTCAACTAACTTTAATTAGGAGCCCCAGATCATGAATATCAAACAGCCCCAATCAACCTTCTCCGCACTTGCCCTGGCGGTCGTCGTCGGACTGAGCGGACCGGCCCAGGCCCAATCGGCGGCAGGTTCTAGCCCAGGTGCTGCAGCACCCTCTGCCGCATCCAAGGCGGCGCAGCCACAGGTAGATGACAAGGCCGCCCGGGAAGCCGAAAAAAAGCGTGCTGAGCTCACTCAGGACGCCATCACGGCGCTCACCAAGACCCAGGAGGCTTTGGCACTCCTTGATGCAAAGAAGACCAAGGAGGCGCTCGCTGCGCTGGAACTGGCCAGCGGAAAGCTGGAACTGGTATTGGCGCGTGACCCAAAACTTGCTTTGGCGCCCGTCGATGTACGCGTCATCACCCATGACATCCACGCCGACGTGGAATCGGTCAAGAAAGCGGTCAAGTTGTCTCGGGAGTTGTTGGGTGATGGCGAGGTGCAAAAGGCCCGGCCCATCGTCGCCAATCTGGCCAGCGAAATGGTGATCGAAACCGACAACCTGCCGATGGCAACGTACCCGGCAGCGATCAAGTCGGCCGCACGGCTCATCGACAGCGGCAAGATCGACGACGCCAAGGCGGAACTCGCCCGCGCACTGAACACGCTGGTGGTGACCTCGGTCGCCTTTCCTCTGCCCGTGCTACGGGCTGAAGCCGCGATGGCAAAAGCTGAAAAGCTGGCCGAGACCGACAAGCGCGATGCCAAGCAGAACGAGGAGCTCAGCACCTTGCTGTCGTCCGTGCGCACGGAGATCGAAATGGCGCAGATCCTGGGTTATGGCAAGAAGGCGGATTTCAAACCCATCTTCGATCATGTGAAGTCCATTGAGCAAAAGTCGGCTGGTGGCAAAAGCGGCAAGGGATGGTTCGACGAGTTGAAGACGCGCCTCCAAAAGCTGTTTTGAGGTGATGAAGGGGCCGACTGTTCGGTCGGTCAGTCTCGCGATGTTCGCAGTCAGCCCCAATAGATTCGCCTATTTTCACTAACTCATACGAGGCATATCATCATGAATGAGCAAACATCAAATCCCAATGCGACGAACAAAGAAATAAACGAACAGGCCGCGGTAAGCAGCCTTCCTGTCAGTCCACAGGCCAAGCCTGAAGTCGTCACGGAGGTACAGCCTGAGGTTCAGAAGGAAACGGACTCGCAGGCTGCAGACAAACGTAAACAAGTCCTCGATGAGGCCGTCTCGGCCTTGGCGCTGACCAAATCAGCGCTGGCCGCACTTGACGGCAAGGACGCTGCACGCGCATTGGCAACGCTGGCCGAAGTGACGGGAAAGCTGGAGCTGATCGTTGCGCGCGAACCCACGCTTGCCCTGGCCCCCGTTGATGTGCGCACCATCGTGCACGACTTGTTCGCCAACACGGAAACCATTGAGGCGATGACCGACGAGGCGCTGGATGCCCTCAAACATGGCGAGGTGCAACAGGCACGTCACGTGCTGGCTTTGCTGGCCAGTGAAATCGTGATCGCGGTCACCAACATCCCTCTGGCGTCCTATCCCGCAGCCGTGAAGTCAGTCGTGCCGCTGATCGATCAGGGCAAGATTGAAGAAGCCAAAGCCGCGCTGCAGGCAGCGCTCACCACGCTGGTCGAGACGCGCAGCGTGCATCCGCTGCCCGCCCTGCGCGCCAGGCTGCTCCTGAAGCGCGCCGAGACCTTGGTAGAAGATGGTCAGCGGAGCGAAGCGTCCAATGAGCGCCTGGAGACATTATTGAACGAAGCGCGGCAGCAGTTGGAAATGGCAGAAATGCTGGGCTATGGAAAGAAGAAGGACTTTGAGCCCCTGTATGCTGAAGTCAAGAAAGTGAAGCAAAAGACGGCTGGGGGAGGCGGCGGAAAAGGCTGGCTCGATGAAATCAAGGCAAAGCTGTCCAAGTTGTTCTGAAACCGCTGGATAGGGCGTAAGAGGGGCGCGTCGCGCCCCTCTCTTGGCTCAGGAGTGTTTGCTTTTTCACCCCATTAGATCTTTAGGAGATATAGCATGAATACAGATACCATCACCGATTCCAGTGCGGATGAGCCCACCAAAACACTGTGTTCATTGACCGAAAATTGGTGGATTTTTGCGTTGCGCGGTGTCTTGGCATTGATTTTCGCAGCCCTTGCGTTCTGGATGCCACAATCGGCTCTGTTGGCCATGACCTTAGTGTTCGGCGCATTTTCCTTGGTCAATGGCGCTTTCAACTTGGTTGCAGCGGTGCGCCATATCCAGAAAAAAGAGCGCTGGGGCTGGCTGCTGTTCAGCGGCATTGTCGGCATACTTACCGGCGTCGTCGTCCTGGTTGCTCCTTGGGTCGCCACGATGGTCATGGCTTCTTTTTTATGGGCTAGCGTGGGGTTCTGGGCGATTTTCACCGGTGTGCTGGAGATATCCGCCGCCGTTCGGCTGCGTCAAGAAATCAAGGGTGAAATCTGGCTTGCCTTCAGTGGACTGCTCTCGATTGTCCTTGGCGCTATCGTCTTGTGGATATTTTTTTCCCGTCCGGTCGAGTCATTCCTGGCCGCAGGCTGGCTGTTGGGCTTCTATGCGGCAGTCTCTGGTGTCACGCTTTTGTTCTTGAGTTGGCGTCTTCGCAAAACGCGCCAGGGATAAGATCGGGTCAAACTAGATTCTATGGATATGAGCATTTTCGGTTCGTGCCTCCATAGAAATGACATCAAAGGAGTCATGCATGCAGATGCAATATAGCTATCGAGCTATCGACAAAGAGTTTCATGAACCATGGCAGAGAGCTTTGGGAAATGTGATCGAGCACGCCCTCAAGCCATTGCTCGACAAACACACTAAAGATTCAGTGCGACTTCAAATCGTCCTTGATCGCGACAAGACCAAGCGGCAATTTCTGGCCAGTGGCTATATGCACCTGCCCGGCAAAAAGATTGTCAGCGTCACTGCATCACATGACGAGCTGACGCCCCTCGCGCAGATGCTCGCACAGTCGTTGTTCCGTCAGGCCAAGAAGCATTTTGACCGGCTGCATGCTCAGGACCAAATCAAGCGCAAAGCACGACGCGAGCGCTTGCGCGAGCTCAAGGTGCGAATTGCCGCAAAACCCGCGTCAGCCGCCCATGAGGCCAAAGTGACCCGAATGCCTCTACTGTCGAAACTTGAGGCTGTCGCAAGGCGTGAGCTGGCTTATCTGCGTGCCGTCGGCGATTTACCGCGCGATTATCCGACGCTGCGCGACGTGGTGGATGAAGCGATTGTCCAAGCTGAGGTGGAATGGCAATCCGTGCCGGAAGAAAAAGCCGCTTACTTCGGTCTTCTGAAGCATCTGTTCGCCGTCCTGGATCACGAAGTGGCAAACAGCCGGCAATTTGGCGAATTCGTTTCTCTGGACGCGCCGGTCGAAGCGGATGCCCAGGACGTCGCCGAGGCCATGGTGGAAGAGGAAGTCTTCGAATTTTATCAGCCCGATGACACACTCAGGCTGGCCGATATCATCGCTGACAGTCAGCATCCCGATGCCGCAACGATCGCGGAACAGGAGGAGCTAGTTGATCGGTCGAGCGAGTTCGCTTTTGCATTCGACCTGCTGAAGGACATGCCGCGTTTGTGGCGGCGCATTTTTCTGCTTCTCCGTGTGGACGGGCTGGATGCCAGCAGCGTCTCTGAAATCCTGCTGATTCCTAGTAAGGAAGATACTGTCCAAAGGTGGCTGATGCAGGCCGAAGCGTTTATCGCTACTCATCTGGAAGAGGCCGGAGTAAGCAAAGACGGGAACGATTGGCTCCAAGGCGTTGATTGGTCGGCATTGTCTGTGACCCGAAGCGCGGCAGCCTCACTGTGGTCCAAGGAGGCGAACCATGAAGAATGATCTTCACCTCGTCTGTCCGCATTGCCAGTCCATCAACCGCGTACCGACTGCGAAGCTATCGGAACATCCCAACTGCGGCCGCTGCCAGCAGCCCTTGTTCACGGGCGAACCCATCGAGTTGACCACGGCGACGTTCTCGCGCCACGTGGAGCGCAGCGACCTGCCACTGTTGGTCGATTTCTGGGCACCTTGGTGCGGGCCGTGCAAGATGATGGCCCCGCAGTTCCAGCAAGCGGCGCGCCAGCTCGAACCCAGGGTCAGGCTGGCCAAGGTCAATACCGAGGCAGAACCCCACCTGGCCGCGCAGTTCGGCATCCGCAGCATTCCGACGCTCGCCCTGTTCCAGGGTGGGCGGGAGATCGGGCGTCAGGCTGGCGCCTTGGGCGCGCAGGACATCGTGCGCTGGGCATCTGCACAGGTGGGGCGCTGACCGATGCAGGACTTGCTCGGCGCCACCCTGATCCTGCTGGCGGCATGCAGCCTCGCGGATGTGGCGACGGCGGCGTTCAGAGTACCCGCCTTGCTGGGTTACCTCGCCGTCGGCGCCTTGCTGGGCCCGTCGGTCAGCGGTGTAGTCGCGCCGGGAGAAGCGCTTGATTTTCTGTCCGAGCTGGGCGTGGCCCTGCTGCTGTTCATGGTTGGGCTGGAGTTCTCCCTCGGGCACTTCTGGCTTTCCCGTAAAACCGTATTGGCGTCCGGCAGCTTGCAGATGATCGCTGTCGCCACGCCACTGACCTTGATGTTGATGTGGCTGGGACAGCCAGTTCAGAGCGCTGCGCTGCTCAGCACTGCGGCGGCCATGTCGTCCACGGCGCTGGTCAGCCGACAGTTGGCCGACCAAGGCGAGCTCACCACCCGCCACGGCCGCAGCGCCATCGCCGTGCTGGTCTTTCAGGACCTGGCCAGCGTGCCCCTGCTGGCCCTGCTGGCGATCTGGGCGCGCGGCGAGTCGCCGAAGATCGAGAGCGTGCTGCTCGAAGTGTTGGGCGTGCTGATGTTGTTCGCGGCAGCGGCCCTCGCCTCCCGTCGTCTGTTGCATGGCCTGCTGGGCTGGGTGGCGCGGCAGGGCCACGAAGAATCCTTCGTGCTGGTTTCCTTGTGCGTGGTGGTGGCTGCCGCCGCTGCTGCACACGCGGTCGGCGTATCCGCCGCCCTGGGTGCGTTTTTGGCCGGCATGGTGCTGGGCGAGAGCGACTTCCGTCACCACATGGAAAGCCACCTCAAACCGTTTCGCGATGTGTTGTCGGGGGTGTTCTTCGTGACCATCGGCCTGCAGTTGGACGGAGCGCAGATTCTTTCGGCACCGCTGGCGGTGCTGGCGTGGCTGGCAGTGCTGGTACCGGTCAAGATCGGGCTCAACACCCTGGCCTTGCGGGCGACGCGCCTGTCCGCCCTCGATGCCTGGCGCACGGGCATAGCGTTGGGGCATGGCGGCGAGTTCGCCCTGCTGTTGTTGGGCATGGTCTTGCAGCAGCATCTGATCCCCGCGACCGTCGTACAACCCATGCTGGTCGCGCTGGTGCTCAGCATGGCCTTGGCACCGCTGCTGATCCGCCATCACGATGTACTTGCCCGGTTCTTGAGCCGCACCGGCGGCGTCATTCAGCCACCCCAGGCTGAAGAAGTCGAGATCGCCGCGCAGACGGCGCGATATCGAGACCATGTCATCGTTTGCGGCGCGGGCGAGCTTGGCCTGACAGTCAGCGAGATTCTTCGCCACGCCGGCGTGGCGCATCTGCTGCTGGAAGCAGACGAGCAGAAGGTAGAGGCCGCGCGTGCCGCCGGCGTGCCGGTGTTCCATGGCGATGCGAGTCGGCCCGATACCCTGCTGGCTGCCGGGTTGGCGCAAGCGCGTCTGGTGGTGCTCACGTTCGACCATGCCCAGCAAGTGCTGCGCATCGCCCAGGCGATTGCCGAGCGCCGTCCGGCGCTGACCTTGTGGGTGTCATGCAGAAGTACGACCGCGGCCGATGCATTTCGCGCCATGCCCAACGTGCGCGTGTACCAGCAATCCTTTGCCGCAGCTATTGGGCTGGCGGAACAGGTGATGTCGACGCTTGGCATGTCGACCGAGCTGATTGAAGGACACATCAGCGCAATGCGCCGCCGTCTCGACAGCAGCCGTTTTCCAGGGAGTTCATCGTCATGAAATCAACACGCCTTAACCCATTTCAGGTCTTCCGTGACCAATGGGCCATCATGAGTTTTTACGAGCGCTTCGAGCAGGTCGTCGCGCTCGTGCTGTCGGCGGTGATTGCCGTCATCATCGTGGTGTCGCTGTTCCAGCTCATCTCCATCGTCTTCACGCTGCTGGTTCTCGATGCCTTCAATCCCCTGGATCACAAGGTATTCCAGAGTGTGTTCGGCATGATCATGACGCTCTTGATCGCGATGGAGTTCAAGCATTCCATCGTGCGCGTGGCGCTGCGTCGGGACAGCATCATCCAGGTCAAGACCGTGATCCTCATCGGCCTGATCGCGCTGGCGCGCAAGTTCGTGATCCTCGACCCCGAGGCGAGCCCTGGCAAGATCGCCGCGCTTGCAGGCGCCACGCTGGCGCTTGGTGCCACTTACTGGCTGCTGCGCGAGCGCGACGACCGCGCCGCCGAGACATCTGAGCATGACCCGTCATCATCCCGGTGACCCGCGCGCGGCGTTGTTGCAACACCTCTGGCTCAACCGCCTGCAGACCGGGCTGTTGGTCCTGACCCTGGTCGGGATCGCAGCCGCCGCAGGAAGCCTGCTGTTCGGGGAAAGCGGCCTGTGGCTCGCGCTGTTTGCCGTTGCAGGCACGCTGCTGCTGGAACCGGCAGCCGCATCCGCCTTGACCTTGCGTCTGTACCGCGCCCGGGCGCTGCACCCGAACGAAGCCCCGGAAATTTGGGCCCTGTTGCACGAGCTGTCCGTCCGTGCCGGTTTGCCCGCAACGCCGGTGCCGCACTACGTGCCCAGTGCCGTCGTCAACGCCTTCGCCACCGGATCGAAGCAGGAGGCATCGATCGCCCTCACCGATGGCCTGCTGCGCCGCCTGAGCCCACGCGAGCTGGCGGGTGTGCTCGCGCACGAGATCGCGCACATCGCCAATAAGGATCTGCGCGTCATGGGGCTGGCGGATTCCGTCAGTCGCCTCACGAGCCTACTGGCCCTTATGGGACAGATCGCGATCCTGCTGAGCCTGCCCGCGCTGCTGGTTGGCGCGGCGGAGGTCTATTGGCCTGGTTTATTGTTATTGGCCGCATCGCCCCAGCTGGCCCTGCTCGCACAGCTCGGCTTGTCTCGCGTGCGTGAGTTCGACGCTGACCGCCTCGCTGCGGAACTGACTGGCGACCCGCAGGGGCTGGCGTCCGCGCTGGCGAAAATCGAGCGGGTCAGCCGCTCCTGGCAGGCCTGGTTGTGGCCGGGATGGGGCAATCCCGAACCCTCCTGGTTGCGCACGCATCCGGCCACGCAAGAACGCATCTCACGCCTACTGACGTTGGCGCCTGGGCCAGCATCAGCGTTGCCACTCCACCCGCCCCATTTCTTGCCGGAATCCGCTGTGACGCCGCGCCCACCGCGCTGGCGCCCGAGCGGGCTGTGGCGCTGATTGCCTATCAACAGGAGACTTCTCATGGCCTACCCCGACCCGTACCAACGTCCCGCGCCGGACCGCTTCGTCCGGCGCTGGCTCGTCATCACCGCCTGCATTGCCGCGCTCATGCTGCTGTGGCAGTTCCTGCCCGCCATCGAGGCCTGGTTCAGTCCGCGTGAGGCGGCAGAACGCACCGTGACGGCGCGTGGCGATCTGGCGGCGGACGAGAAAGCCAACATCGAACTGTTCGAGAAATCGCGCGCCTCGGTGGTCTACATCACCACCGCGCAATTGGTACGCGATGTCTGGACGCGCAACGTCTTCTCCGTGCCGCGCGGCACCGGTTCGGGCTTTATCTGGGACGATGCCGGCCACGTCGTCACCAACTTCCACGTCATCCAGGGTGCTTCTGAAGCCACGGTCAAACTCGCCGATGGCCGCGACTACCAGGCCGCGCTGGTGGGGACGAGCCCAGCGCACGACATCGCCGTGCTCAAGATTGGCGTCGGTTTCAAGCGCCCGCCGGCCGTGCCGGTCGGCACCAGTGCCGACCTCAAGGTGGGTCAGAAGGTGTTCGCTATCGGCAACCCCTTCGGCCTGGACTGGACGCTCACCACCGGCATCGTCTCCGCGCTCGACCGCTCGTTACCCGGAGAAGCGGGCGGCCCGGCCATCGATCACCTGATCCAGACCGACGCCGCCATCAACCCTGGCAACTCCGGTGGGCCGCTGCTCGATTCGGCAGGAAGGCTCATCGGCATCAACACGGCGATCTATAGCCCCTCCGGCGCCTCGGCCGGGATTGGTTTCGCCGTGCCGGTGGACACCGTCATGCGCGTAGTCCCGCAACTCATCAAGACCGGTAAGTACATCCGTCCGGCGCTGGGCATTGAGGTGGACGAACAGCTCAATCAGCGCCTGCTTGCACTGACCGGAAGCAAGGGCGTGTTCGTGTTGCGTGTTACCCCTGGTTCGGCAGCGCACAAGGCCGGCCTCGCGGGTGTCGAAGTCACGCCGCAAGGCATCGTGCCGGGCGACCGCATCATCGATGTTGATGGCAAGGCGACGGACGATGTGGCCAAGCTGCTCGCGCGGCTAGACGACAGGAAGGTCGGCGATGTGGTGGTCTTGTCAGTGGAACGGGCCGGCAAATCGCGCGAGGTGCGTGTGGAGCTGCAACCCGGGAATTGATTGAACTGAACCTGTGGATCAGGCGGTAGTGCAGCGTCGCGGCGATTGAGGTTCTCAGGTCTTCGGCCAAGTAGCGTTCCGCCTCAACCTCCGTAATTTTCGGATGCGATCTGCCTATCCGAATAGGCAAGCATGCAACGCCGGAACCTCTTGCCAATCATCGAAGGAGAAAGCGAGGCGCAATCCGCATGAGGTGGACGCAGGCCAGGAACGAGGCAAACAGGAGGCCGCATTGGAACTCAGACTACTGCGCTATTTCGTTGCGGTCGCGGAAGAACTGCATTTCGCGCGAGCGGCCGAGCGCCTTGGCGTAGAACAATCGCCTGTGTCGCGCGCAATGCGCAATCTCGAAGCCACGCTCGGCGTGCAGTTGTTCGACCGCAGCGCGCACCAGACGCGACTGACCTGGGCCGGTCAAGTGTTCCTCGGTGAGTGCCGGCGTGTGCTGGCCACCGTGGAGCAGGCGGTGAGTGCCGCAAAGGCGGCGGCGCAGGGCTATCAGGGTTATCTGCGCATCGCCATCTGCGACAGCTTGGCGCAGCCCCACATTGCCACCTTGCTGGCGCGCAGCCGCGAGGAAGAGCCCGAACTGGAGATTCGCGTCTTCGAGCTGCCTTTCGCGCAGCAGCTCAAGGGCCTGCACAACGATCTGCTGGACATCGGCTTTGCGCTGTCGGACGCGGTGAGCGAAGGCCTTGTCGCCGAGCCCGTGTGGACCGATCCTTTGTCGGTGATCGTGCCCGTGCGCCACCCCTTGTTGGCGCACGCGGAAGTGCCATTGGATGAAGCCTTGAAGTTTCCGTTGGTACTGTGCCATCCGGACGCGGGATCGGGCTGCCACCACCAGATCCAGGCGGTGCTTCAAGGTGCGTCCAAGCCGCTCAAGCTGGTAGATCAGGTGACGAGCCTAGGCGTGATGCTGACTCTGGTCGGTGCCGGTTATGGCCTAGGTTTCGCCATTGCCTCGCAGGTGCAGACCCTGAACCGCCCCGACATAACCGTTCGCCCCTTGGCCGGCACGCCGCCCATGCTGTCCACCTACCTGCTGCGCCGCAGCGCCGAACCCTCTGAGCCCATGAAGCGGTTTCTGCAGCGCGCCCGCGAGGAGTTCCTGCCAAAGGGAGATGAACCGGCCTCGTGACGTTGAGCGCTCGGGTACATTGGCTACTGCTGGCTGTCCATGGCTCGCACTGGACTTGCTCGGAGCGCACGTTGACCAAGCGTGGTTTTTCAGTCCATAATTATGTCCATCTCGGTTCGCCGAGTGCGGAAAACTCGTTATCAATCAACGAGTTGGGAACACGATGATGTTCCCTTCACCCGCTCCATCCTGCTTCTCGAAGTCCGTAAATGGCTGAGAGTGCGCGGGGAGCGACAGACGGTCTCTTGAACGATCCCCTCCGCGCGGAGTAGATCAGGGTGTGGGTCCCTAAACCGTTCATGCTGCCGCGCCGCTCGGGCCTCTAAGCACGCTCCCGTCCCCAGTGTTCTTCAACAGATGATGGGTGCACGCTGCCTCATTGCCCTTTTCCCTATCTGTCAGCTGGCGGCGCTGCGTGTCTGGTCGGGTGAAACCCAGAAGGGTTTGCGGAAGGGGTAGCACGCCAATAGGCGTCGGAGCGACAGCCCCCAGAAGAAAGCGGCTCTTATTACTGCCGTTTGCCTCTCCCGCCTGGGCGGATCAAGTTCGATTTGCCTACGTGCCTGGCAACTGCACGACGGCCACGTAGTGGGAAACGCTTCCCAGAATGACGAAGCCGTGCCATACGGCATGCATGTAGGGCTTGGCCGAGCGTAGATAGAACAGCGTGCCAAGTGTGTAGAAGCAACCACCCGCAAAGAGCCAGGCGAAGGTGCTGAATCCAAGGTGCTGGATGATGGGCATCGCTGCGCACGCAACGAGCCAGCCCACGCCGATGTAGGGGATGAGTGAGAGCCAGGTTCGACCCAGGGGGCGGAAGGCTTTGAACACCATGCCGACCAAGGCCAAGGTCCATATCCCGATCAGGGACGGGGTGCTCCAGGAGACGGGGAGCGCCAGGCAAAACGGCGTGTAAGTTCCAGCGATCAAGAGGAAGATCGCCGCGTGATCGGCACGGCGAAGGCTTGCCTTGGCCCTTGGGTCAGCGCAGGCGTGATAAAGGCACGAGACGGCATAGGTGATCGTCAACGTCAAACCAAAGACACCGCTCCCTATCAAAGCCCGACCGTCTCCGTGGGCGGCCGCCTGGCGCAGCAGAAAAACGGTGGCGGGGATGGAAAGCAGCGCGGCGGCGCCGTGGGAGAGCGTGTTGAGCCACTCACCCGTAGGCAGAAGCGTTTTCTTGGGTGATGATCGGATGCGGTGAGGCCGGAAGAGCGCCTGCGTCAATCCAGGTGCCTTGAAGGCATCGGTCGTAGTGCGCGTCTGGCGCATGAAGATCCGTTCCATCGATGAGTAATCGGGCTCAGCGTGGACCGGAAAGGTTGTCCGAAGGTTGCGCGTCGAATCGTTTGCTCCATCAGGGTGGCTTGTCCATCATGCTCACGAGAAGACGTAGACGGATCGATCCATGCGCAAGACCCAGTCGCTATCGTGGCGACTCTCCTGGCAAGTCGGCGTGGCGCAAGTGCTTGCGTTCGTGCTGTTGGGCGCGGTGATGTGCATTGCGTTTCTGGATCGCTCGATCGGCCAGCTGCCGCATGGCACGGCGATCGATGTCGCCGAGGCCTTGGGTTACGAGCACGGAAGGCTTCGCTTCGATCCGGCGCAGCTGCCGCAGGAATTCACCACTCAAGCGCCCCATGCATGGGCCCTGGCGAAAGATGACCTCGGAAATATCGCGGCTTGGGGCAAAGCGCCCAAGGCGTTCGAAGCCTGGGTGCCGATCATGGGTGAGCTTGAACCGACCGACATCAAGAGCAACGTTCCACCGTTCCGCTCGGCGACGAAGTTGATCGTGCATCATCAGGGCGGCAGAACGCTGCGTGTGCTGGTCGGCGGCTACGGCGGTTACGATCTGGCTGGCGCCATCGCCTTCATCGCGATTTACCTGGCGCCGTGGGTGGGCCTACCGCTCATGGTCACTTCGGTGGTCGTGATTCCCCTGGTGGTTCATCGACGCCTGAAGGGAATGAACGAAGTCGCAAGACTGGCCGCGCAGACGGACCTGAGTCGTCGCGCCAAGCCCCTGGAGGCGGCGGACGTTCCGGTTGAGATCAGGCCATTGATCGATGGCTTCAATCAGGCGCTCCAGCGGATCTGGGACGTGTCCGAAGCCCGCGACCGCTTCCTGGCGGACGCCGCGCACGAACTCAGGATGCCCATCGCGATTCTGACGACCCGGGTCAGCGGCCTGGAAGCAGGCGCTGCGAAGGATGAGTTGATGTTGGACGTGGCGCGCCTGCAGAACATCACCGAGCAGCTGCTTGACATCCAGCGGGTCGATCGCAGGATCGGTGTCTTCGAGCGCTTCGACCTGGTCGCCATCGCGCAGGAGGTTGCCGAGGTGGCCGCGCCGCTCATCGTCGCCAACGGGTATGAGTTCTCGTGGGAACCGCCGAATCGGGCGCAGTGGGTGGAAGGCGATTCCGGCGCGGTCCAGCGCGTGATCACTTGCCTGGTCCAGAACGCGATCGATCACGGATCGAAGCAAGGCGAGATCAGGATCGTGGTCGGCCCCGACTGCTCGGTGAGCGTGTTTGACCAGGGAGAGGGCGTGCCGAGCGAGGCCAGCTCGCGGATCTTCGAGCCATTCTTCCGTCTGCGTCCCTCGGGAGCTGGAAGCGGGTTGGGGCTTTATCTGGCGGCGGAGATCGTCAAGAAGCATCGCGGCGTGCTGACGGTATCCCAGCCTGTGCAAGGTGGCTGTTGCTTCACCATGCGCCTGCCGAGCGCCGGCAGCCCGATCTCGGGTGAGCGCTAGGATGCGCCTGCTCATCGTTGAGGACGATCAGCAGTTCGCATCGGTGCTGGCCACGCAGCTGGCGCGACACGGCATGATCGGCGATGTGGTCCCCAGCCTGCGCCAGGCCGAGCAGGCACTTGCCAGCCACGAATACAGGGTGATGCTGCTGGATCGGCAGCTGCCCGATGGCGAGGGCGCGGACTTTGTGCTGCGCGCCCGAGCAATACGCCCGGGGCTGCCCATCGTGATCCTGACGGCAAAGAGTGAGATCAGCGAGCGCATCGATGGGCTGGATAGCGGTGCGGATGATTATCTGACCAAGCCGTTTTCGACGGATGAGCTGCTTGCGCGTCTGCGGGCCATCTTGCGCCGCCCGACTCAGGTGGTGGTCCAGACGATCCGCATCGGCAATGTTCGATACTCCTCCGACGATCGGGAAGTGTGGGTGGACGGGGAGAGGCTGACGCTCCCCAGACGACAACTCCTGGTGCTCGAGGCGCTGCTCATGCGCCACGGGCGGACGGTTTCAAGAGCGGCGTTGCTGGAAAGCGTCTATGGGTTGGACGAACACCTGGAATCCAACGCGCTGGAGGCCCATGTCTCCAAACTGAGGCGAGCGCTCGCCGAGAGCGGGGCGGGGATCAAGATCCATGTATTGCGGGGGTTGGGCTACATGGTTCAGGAAATTCGCCAGGAAAGCGCGGGGCCCGGCCGTCAGTGAGGTTCCCGATCAGCTCAGGTCGCAGTTGCTCGGCAGTGTCCAGGTCGAATTCGGCAGCATGTGCTTCACCTCATAGGAAGCGGTGATGCCGACATTGCTCGCCCCGATGAGTTCCTCCAGATCCGCGATCGAGACGATGTAGTCGTCCAGGCTGCCCAGGCCTGTCTCGTTGGGGATGATCCAGCTGATGGCCTTCTCGGCGCCCGTGTTGGGATCCGTAGTGATGATGGTCTTCCAGAAGTATTCCGGCGTGCGGATGCCGTGGCTGGCCAAAAAGTAGTCGTTGGAGGTGTCGCCATAGACCACGCCGCCGTACACCTCGACGGGGTTGATGTCCCGGTAGCACTCGGCGACGTTTTCGGCCTGCACCCAGATGCCCTGGTTGAAGCCCGACACCTGCGGCACGATGTTGGACATCAGGTTGGCGCGGCGGATGTAGGTCGTGTTGTAGTCCATGTGGTTGGAGGTGACCAGATGGCCGCGATCGTAGCCGGAGCGCACGCTGGAATAGGACTTCGTCGAGGTCTGGCCACCGCAGCCGCTTGGCAGCGTCGTGTCGAGATTGAAATCGGAGGGGCGAGCGGCGGAGCCGTTATCGGCGCCGAGGGTGTATTCGTAGCGCGTGGCGGTGTGCTCGGTGCAGTCGTAGGTGAGGATGAAGCCCCCCTTGTTGAGGGTGACCACCTGGGCCTGCGCTGCGGCGCTGAAGGTGGTGAGCAGAAAGACGGCGAGAAAGATCGGGAATCGCATGGCTTCTCCATGATGTTGGCGGGCCGCACGAAGCCAGCACGCACGGCCCTGGGCCGTGCCTGTTGAGCGACATGCGAGTTGACGGAGGTGGAGCAGACAGCCGAGACCGGCGTGATGCCGGAGTGGTGTGAGAAAGACGACCACCGCGCCCCTTTGCCACGACGTGGCACGCGGTGACCGCAGATATCCAACAGAGTTTCTGCGTGGTCAACATCCAATCAAGCAAGCTGTGACTGAGTCCTTGAACCCGGCTTCTGTCAATGAAGCGCCATCAGGATGAAACGTCGATCAGGGCTGCCCTTCCGGGGTCGGCTGTTTGAGCGTGGCGCATGCCACATGCTGCCAGGCGTCGTGCGGCTCCCGCATCCGTGCCTCAACACGGCGCAGCCGTCGCAATTGATGAGGGCAACGACGTTGGCATGCCGACCTGGCACATCTTTGAGCGCTGCGGAATGATTGCGCGGCTGCTGGCACTCAACTTCAGCAGGTTGGCGACCCAACCGGCCCGTATCGATCCAGGTGGCTGCAGACGACAGACGTCGGTTCGAGCGTCCAGTCACATTTCGAGGCGCCGCCCCTCCAGGATCTTCCAGCCACGCTATGCACCGGCGCTAGGATGTTCCAGACAAGGAATCCCAAAAAAGGAGATTGGCCATGGGCGCCTCGAAGCACACGCTCCAAAGCGGGCAGCAGGTGGAACTCGTGGATTGGGAGGGGTTGAAGCCGCCCCAGCACGGGGCCGCACTGCAGAACGCGGCGTGGGATCCGGAGGCCTCGCGCATCGGCCTGGCGTTCTATGGGTCCACCGAAGAGTTCATGCGCAACGACTGGGCCAGGCAGCACATGAGCCCGGCGCCGGCAGCGCTGCCTGGACAGCGCCCGGTGCTGCTGTACTACAGCGAGCGAGAGGGGAGCTGGCATACGCCCGAGGCGTTGGATATCGACCACATCGTGCAGTGGAAGGACCATCTCAAGGCGCTGGACGTTCGCAATCTGGCCGAAGCCCAGATGGGCTACAACGATGTGAGCAACCTCAGATTGCTGCCAGCGGCGGTCAACCGCGCACGCGATGCAGCGGATCGCGTCCACGACCAACATGGGCCGCAATCGGCCGAATGGCGCGCCTGGTGCCATGCGCGTTTCGGATTCGATCCGTCGGCGCCGCGGGCGGCCTTCGATCCGGACACCGACGGCGCCAAGCGGCGCGCCGCGACGCTCGAGGCCGATTGGACGCCGGCGATGACGCGCAAGGACCTCTCGTTCGATACGGCCGTGGTGGGGAAGTGGTTCGAAAGCGCCTTGAAGGACGCCTACCGCGGTGAAGCCTCGGTCACGCGTCCGGTGGCGCCTTTCGACACGATGAAGGTGCCGCTCTTCGAGTGCGCAGTCACCAGGCAGCTCTGCACGCGCGACGCGTTCGATATCGATCATGCCATCGCATTCGAGGCGCTTCTCAAAGAGCTGCCCAAGCACACCGGCGGCCAGGGCCTGAAGAAGGCCGATGTGCTGGATGCCTTCAACGACACCAGCAATCTGCGCCTGGTCAGCCGCGCGGCCAATGCGTCCCACGAGTTCGAGCTCAGTGGCCAGGGTCAGTACCAGGAAGCGCTCAAGGAGATGCCGGAGCAGCCCGGAGAGTTCAGGAACTTCCTGGTGCCGGGCGCGATGAGTGCGGCCGACCAGCAGGCGCTGACCGACGCCATCAAGGCATTCGTGGGAAGGGATCAGCACAAGGCCGAGGTGTATTCGCAACTCAAGGCCGGCGGCGTGATCGACTTCCAGGATCCTCGCGCGACCGCGGGGCCGGTATTGCAGCTGTCCGACCCGCATCATCCCGACCATCATCGGTTCGACATGGTCATGCGCAGGATCGAGGTCCTGGACCCCAACGGACAGGTGCTTCCCACGCAAGCGCATCGCGAGAATCTGGCAGCGGCGCTGGCGGTGGAATCCAAGCGTCAAGGCATGACCAGGATCGACATGGTCGACAAAGGTGGGCCCGAAGGCACCCAGCTGTTTGCCGCCGAGAAGCAGGGCGCGGTGCTGGGGCGGGCCCAGGTCTCGGTGACCGAAGGCGCCCTGACGCCGATGGCGTTCAGCACGGCCGCCGCCGATGCCATGTCTGCCCCGGCCCAGTCGCAGGCGCACGCCCTGCACAGAACTGCGCATCAATAGCCTCGGACTCGCGCCCGCCGGACGAAGCTAGAGCGGCGCTTTGCGCCTCGGTCTTGCCTTGACGACCGGCGTAGCAGCCTTGGGCTGCTTTGCGCTCAGCAATGCCCGAACCTGACGCTGCTGCTTGTCCGTGAAATCGTGGAAGTGCGCGGACAGCATGCGTTTGATGCGCCGATGTGCCTCGGCGATCGCGGCCTGGATCAATGCCTGATCCGCCTGTTCGGCTGCGGGCTTGCGGGACAGCGACGGCGTCGAAGGCTTGGGGGGCATGGGGCGGGACGAGCGAGGGCGAAGCCAATCCTCGGACCTGCCATGCCGGCTCGCAACCCCGAGCTGGCGCAATCGCCGCCAGGCGCGGCGTGCTACGCGCGTCAGCGGCAGGAGCGGCCTGTCCAGGGAATAGGCCGCTGACTGCCCTGGCGCACTGATCAGAGCGGGAGACGCTCCCTGCCTGCATCAGGCCGGGGGTCGTCTCCGGCCGCTTGTTCTTCCTGTTCTGATCCGAAACCAAGCTGCGCACCCCGATCGCCGGCACGCGCCGCTCGCCGCTGCCGCTTGTCTGTCGGTGCCCGCCAGTCGTCGCCTCCCCGCATCGAGCCGGCTGATCAGCTCTCCTGTTCATTTTAAATGGAGGAGCTAATCGATTGTTTTACAAAGTGTTTGCGCCGTAACTGAACGCTTTCAGTTACCAACGTGAAATTAGTGACTCAAGTCACGTTTATTTCAGGGGTGGTCAAAAAAGCGTGCGCTAGTTATCATTTCAATGCGACGTGCCTAGCAGTTTTTGCGGCGCGCGTCGTACATCGCGGTCCTTGGCCGTGATTGGGGAGGCTCGCAAGGCTGCGTTGGCCGTGGGTGGACCGGCGCTGCCTTGTGTCTTTGAAACAGGGGGCAGTTCCGTGGCAGTGACGTCAATCCGTGGCGCGCAGAAGGTCTTGCGCGCGCTCTCCTCGTTCGCGCTGATGATCGGCCTGGCCGCCGCGCTTCCCGCCGCCGCCCAGAGCTCGGTCACCAATACGGTCACCGTCACCAACCCGTCCGGGGTGACCTGCACCGCCGGCGGCAGCTGCGAGGTCTCGGCCACCGACTCGGACACGGTGGTGGCGCCCCAGCTCAACCTGGCCAAGAGCCACAGCGGCAACTTCCGCCAGGGCCAGAACGGGGTCTACACCTTGACCCCCAGCAACATCGGCACCGCGCCCACCAGTGGCGCGATCACCGTGGTCGACACGCTGCCGAGCGGCCTGACCTATGTCTCGGCCACCGGTGCCGGCTGGGCCTGCAGCAGCACCGCCCCGACCGTGACCTGCACCAGCACGGACGCCATCGCCAACGGCGCGTCCGGCAACCCGATCACGCTGACGGTCGCGGTCGCGAGCGGCACCACGGGCAGCGTGACCAACACCGCGCGCGTCAGCGGCGGCGGCGATGCGACCTGCCCGGCGTCCGGTGCGACCCAGTCGCGCTGCACCCCGTCCGACGCGACCGCCATCGATCCGCCGATCGATGCGGTCAACGACCCGTTCGGCACCGTGGTCAGCGGCACCAGCACCGCTTCGGTGCTGGGCAACGACACCTTCAACGGCGCGGCGGCCACCACCGCGACGGTCGCGCTGACGCCGGGCACGGCGCCGTCGCCCGCGGCCGGCAGCATCACCATGAACGCCGACGGCACCATCACCGTCGCGCCGGGCACCACGCCGGGCAGCTACAGCTATCCCTACACGATCTGCCAGACCGGCCAGTCGAACAACTGCGATACGGCCACCGCGACCCTGACCGTGGCGGCGCCGAGCATCGATGCGGTCAACGACACGGCCAGCACGCCGGCCACCACGCCGGTGACCACCGCCGTGCTGACCAACGACACCCACGTGGGCGGCACGATCAACCCGGGCTCGATCACGGTCACCACGCCTTCGCCCAACGGCAGCACCACCGTCAACGCGACGACCGGCGCCATCACCTTCACCCCGAACGCCGGCTTCAGCGGCACCACCACCTACCAGTACCAGGTGTGCCTGGCCAGCCCGAACCAGACCGTGTGCGACATCGCCACGGTCACGGTCAACGTGGGCAGCGCGATCGACGCGGTCGACGATGCGACCGAGACACTGAGCAGCGCCGGCGGCACCACTGCCACGGCGGTGACCAGCAACGATACGGTCAACGCGGTGCCCGCCGTGCTGGGCACGGGGGGCAATGCCACGATCACCGGCTCGACGCTGTCGAGCACGCCGGCCGCGGGCGGCATCACGCTGAATCCGGCCACCGGCCGCGTCACCGTGGCGCCGGGCACCACGCCGGGCCGCTATACGCTGACCTACACGCTGTGCACCAATCCGCCGACCACGCCGGCGACCTGCGACACGGCGGTCAAGGTGATCGTGGTCCAGGCCGGCATCGACGCGGTCGACGATGCGGCCGAGACGCTGACCAGCGCCGGGGGCACCACCGCCACGCCGGTGATCAGCAACGACACCGTCAACAACGCGCCGGCCGTGCTGGGCACCGGCGGCAACGCCACGATCACCGGCTCGACGCTGTCGGGCACGCCGGCCGCGGGCGGCATCACGCTGGACCCGGCCACCGGCCGCGTCACCGTGGCCCAGGGCACCACGCCGGGCAGCTACACGCTGACCTACACGCTGTGCATCAACCCGCCGACCACGCCGGCGACCTGCGACACGGCCACCAAGGTCATCGTCGTTCAGGCGGCCGTGGATGCGGTCGACGACACCATGCCGGCCATCGGCAGCGGCTCGGGCGGGACCACGCCCTCGGTCCTGGTCAACGACACCCTGGCTGGCCAGCCGGTGTCGCTCAACACGGTCACGCTGACGCCGGGCGCCTCGCCGCAGGCGGGGCTGACGATGAACGCCGACGGCACCATCACCGTGGCGCCCGGCACGCCGGCCGCGACCTACGCCTATCCGTACACCATCTGCGCCAAGAACAACGCGAACAACTGCGACAGCGCCGTCGCCACCGTGGTCGTGGCCCCGCCGATCGTGGCCAACGACGACCGCTTCCCGGCCATCAACGAAGCCGGCACGACCACCACGGTGCTGAGCAACGACACCCTCGGCGGCCAGCCGGTCAGCACCTCGACCGTGTCGCTCACGCCGGGGACGTCGCCCAATGCCGGCATCGCGATGAACGCCGACGGCACCATCACCGTCAGCCGCGGCACGCCGGCCGGCAGCTACGGCTATCCGTACACCATCTGCGAACGCGCCCATCCGACCA
This sequence comes from Pseudoxanthomonas winnipegensis, assembly GCF_030322905.1. Taxonomy (NCBI): domain Bacteria; kingdom Pseudomonadati; phylum Pseudomonadota; class Gammaproteobacteria; order Lysobacterales; family Lysobacteraceae; genus Pseudoxanthomonas; species Pseudoxanthomonas winnipegensis. The sequence goes on from NZ_CP095475.1 coordinate 1,077,662, forward strand.
ACTGCGATCCGGCGGTGGCCACCGTGGTGGTGACCGTGACCCCGATCGTGCCGGTGGACGACCATCCGCCGACGGTGGACAGCAGCGCCGGCGCGACCCTGCCCAGCGTGCTCGGCAACGACACCGTCGGCGGCAGCGGCGCCACCATGACCAATGTGGTGCTGACGCCGGGCACCTCGCCGCAGCCTGGCCTGGTCATGCGCGCCGATGGCACGATCACCGTGGCGGCGGGCACGCCGGCCGCGACCTACGCCTATCCGTACACGATCTGCGAGGCCGCCAACCCCAGCAACTGCGGCAGCGCCATCGCCACGGTCATCGTGGCTTCCAGCTACGACATCCGCCTGACCAAGACCGTGGCCGTCAACACCGCGGTGGTCGGCGACCTGGTGCGCTACACGCTGACCGTGCGCAACGTCGGCGACGGCAACTTCGTCGGCGGCGCGATCATCGATACGCCGCCGCCGGGCTTCACCTATGTGGCCGGCTCGCTGGTCGCCGGCGATGACGACCGCAGCGCCACGGTTAGCGGCCAGTCGCCGATCCGCATCGCCGGCGTGGACGTGGCCGCCGGGCAGAGCGCGACCTTCGTCTACCTGATGCGGGTAGGCGCCGGCGTGCGCCAGGGCACCCAGGTCAATCAGGCCCAGGCGGTCACCGCCGCCGGTGCGCCGGTGTCCAACGTCGCCACCGCCTCGCTGACCATCTCTTCCGATCCGCTGGTCGATGAGAGTCTGCTGGTGGGCACGGTGTTCGACGACCGCGACGGCGATGGCTGGCAGGACAGCGCGGCCATCACCGGCCTGCACGTGCAGGGCGGGTTCGATCCGTCGGCCTACGTGCCCAACTCGACGCTGATGGACGCCGGCCAGGGCTGGCAGCCGCAGGCCGACGCGAGCGCGCCGCTGCTGCACGGCATCGCCGTCGGCAAGCTCAGCGCACGCCAGTCCGAGGCCGATCCGGCCGAGGCGCACCAGGTGGTGATCCGCCAGGTGCTCAGCGCGCCGCGCTTCAGCGACGACTTCGTGCTGACCACCGACCAGGGCGTGACCGTGCGCATGGATGCGGCAGGCAGGACGCGCGTGGACACCAGCGGCCAGGCCGCCAAGGGCCTGACCGCGGCCGCGCCGACGGTCGAGCGCCGCCTGTCGCAGGGCGAGCAGGGCTATGTGGTGGACTACGTGATCCGCAACAGCGGCATCGACGAGCGCGGCATTCCCGGCGTACGCATCGCCTCGGTCGAAGGCCTGGTGATGGAGACCGACCAGTTCGGCCGCTATCACCTGGAAGGCGTCGACGGTGGGCAGTGGTCGCGTGGCCGCAACTTCATCCTCAAGGTCGATCCGACCACGCTGCCGAGCGGCGCGCAGTTCACCACCGCCAATCCGCTGGTCCGTCGCATCACGCCCGGCATGCCGGTGCGCTTCGACTTCGGCATCAAGCTGCCGCAGGGCCTGATCGAAGGCGGTGCGCGCACGGTCGAACTGGAGCTGGGTCAGGTGCTGTTCGAGGCCGACAGCGCCCAGCTCAAGCCGCAGTACCTGCCGGTGGTGGAGAAGATGGCCGGCCGCATCGAGGCCTATCACGGCGGTGAGGTGGTGATCGCCGCCGACGGCGAAAGCGCCGCGCTGGCGTTCGACCGCGCCAACGCGGTCAAGGCCGCGCTGCTGCCGCGCCTGACGGCCGCCACCGCGGCGGCCACGCGCGTGAGCCTGCGCAGCGAGGCGTCCGATCCGGACACGATGATCGCCGGCCTGGACGGGCGCGGCCCGCTGCTGGGCTCGGTCCTGTTCGACACCGGCAAGGCCACGATCAAGCCGCAGGCCGATGCGCTGCTGGATGGCGTGGCCCGCTATCTGGAACAGCGCGGTGGCGGCGTGGTGGCGCTGGTCGGCCATGCCGACCGTCGCGGCGACGCGGCGCGCAACGTCGAACTCGGCCTGCGCCGCGCCAAGGTGGTGTACCAGGCGCTGGCCCAACGACTGCGCCCCGAGGTGCGCGCGAAGGTGACGGTGCAATCCAGTGACGATCCGACGGCTCCTGCCGGCGTGGCCGGGCAGTAAGGGGGCTGAGCATGAAGACCATCACGATGAAGTTGCTGGATTACACCCTGATCAGCCTGCTGGCCGGCACCGCGCCGCTGGCGGCCGCGCAGGAAGCGTCCCCCGCGCAGCCCGAGACCCCGGAGCCGCAGTGCGGCCCGGAGGGCTGCCAGGCGAGCGAAGGCCTGTTGTTCAAGGTGCGCACCCGCGGCGATACGCAGCCGGTCACCGCGCCGCAGGCGTCCGATGCCGCCGCGCTGGCCGCGGACCGCCGCGTGGACATCCTGCAGGTGCAGCCGGGCCAGGCCACGGCCACGGGCAAGTTCTCGATCAACCTGGCCAACGGCGGGGTGATCTGGGCGACCGAGGATCCCCAGATCGGCACGGCCGAGCTGTCGGTGTCGGCGCCGGGGCTGGTCGCCTTCGACGGTGCGCGCATCACCAAGCCGGTGCAGTTCTATGTGCGCAGCAACTACTCGGCCTTCGTCGCGCGCTACGAGCTGGCGATCTATCGCGCCACCGACACCGACCTGGTCGCGCCGCTGGCCACCGTGCCGATGCAGGTGGGCAACGTCAGCCATGTCGACTGGGATGGGCAGCTGCCGGCCGACTACCGCTATCGCGCCGGCGATTCGCTGGCCTATGTGCTGCGCGCCTACGACGCGCAGGGCCGCTTCGACGAGACCACGCCGCGCACGCTGCAGCTGGTCCGGCCCGACGAGGCCCAGCGCGGCAGCGACCTGCTGCGCACGTCGACCGAACGCAGCCTCGGCACGGCGCTGACCGACGACCAGGCCCAGACCCAGCGCCTGGTCGAGGACGTGTTCGCCGGCAACGGGCTGCGCCTGCAGAACATCCCGCTGTACGGCTCGCGCGTGCGCATCCAGGGCCGCAACCTGCCCGAGGGTTATCAGCTGGCGATCAACGGCGAGACCTATCCGGTCGACCTGGAGCGCAAGTTCGCCGCCGAGTACCTGGTGCCGGTGGGCCATCACAGCTTCGACGTGGCGCTGCAGGACGGCGCCGACGGGCTGGGCGGCGCGGCCGCGGGCACCGGCGTGCCGGCCGCGCACCGCACGCTGGATGTGGATGTCACCGGGCGCTATTTCTTCGGCGTCGGCCTGGCCGATGTGACCGTGGCGCAGAACAAGGTGTCCGGTTCGACCGCGACGCTGTCGGCCACCGATCCGCGCTACGCCGACGACATCATCAGCGACGGCCGCCTGGCCTTCTACGGCAAAGCCAAGTTCAACGGCAAGTACCTGGTGACCGCGCAGGCGGACACCACCGAGCAGGATCTGGAGCACCTGTTCGACCACTTCACCCAGGCCTATGCCACGGACGTGTTCCGCAGCCTGGACCCGGACCTGTACTACCCGACCTACGGCGACGACTCGTCCGTGCGTCGCGACGTGGACACGCAGGGTCGGTTCTACGTGCGCGTGGACTGGGACAAGAACCAGGCGCTGTGGGGCAACTACGCCACCGGTTTCACCGACACCGAGTACGCCCAGTACGTGCGCTCGCTGTACGGCGCGGCGATCGACTGGCGCTCGCACGCGATCAATCCCTGGGGCGAGGCCAAGACCCAGGTGCGCGCGTTCGGCTCGCAGGCGCAGAGCGCTCCGGGGCATAGCGAGTTCCTCGGCACCGGCGGCAGCCTGTACTACCTTAAGCACACCGAGATCCTGGCCGGTTCCGACCAGGTGGTGCTGGAAGTCAGCGACCCGACCACCGGCCGCGTGGTCGACCGGGCGACGCTGGTGCGCGGGGTGGACTACGAGATCGACCAGATCCAGGGTCGCATCCTGCTGACCCGTCCGCTGGCGCAGATCACCCGCGACAACGTCACCACGCTCACCCGCGACACGCCGCTGGACGGCTATACGCAGCGCCTGCTGGTGGACTACGAATTCGTCCCGACCGGATTCGACGACGACGAGGTCACCGCCGGCTTCCGCGGCAAGCAGTGGCTGGGCGACCACGTGGCCGTCGGTGCGACCTATGTCGACGAGAACCGCAGCGGCGAGGACTACACGCTCAAGGGCGGCGATGTCACCCTGCAGGCCGGTCGCGGCACCTATCTGAAGGCCGAGTACAGCCAGACCGAGTCCTACGCCACGCCGGTGTTCTTCTCCGACAACGGCGGCTTCACCTTCACCCAGATCAACGCCACCGGGCCGCGCCAGGGCGAGGCCAAGGCCGTGGAGGCGCGCGCCAATCTGAAGGAGCTCGGCTGGACCCAGCAGGACTGGGCGGCCGGCGCGTGGTGGCGCGAAGTCGGGGCGGGCTATTCGATCAGCCGCTACGACACCGGCGAGGACCTCACCGAGTACGGCGCGGAAGTCACCGGCCAGTTCACCCAGGACCTGAGCGTGTACGCGCGCTACAGCAAGACGCAGAGCGGTGCGCAGTCGCTGATCCAAACCCAGGTCACCAGCGAGTGGCGCATCGGCGACTTCGACACGCTGGCCGCCGAGATCCGCCGCGTCGAGGAGCAGCGCACCGTCGGCGATGCCGCCGGCCTGCTGGGCGCGTTGAAGTACACGCACCGCTTCGGCGACACCTTCGACCTGTATGGCCAGGCGCAGCTGACCCTGGACGACGACCACGGCAGGTACGCCGACAACGACGCCTACACCGTCGGCGGCAAGTACCTGTTCGGCAACCTGTCCTCGGTGGGCGCGGAAGTCACCAGCGGCGATCGGGGCGATGCGGCCACGGTCAATGCCGAGTATCGCCTTACGCCCGATCACAGCCTGTACGGCGCCTACACCGCCACCCACGACGACACCCAGGCCTACGACCCGCTGTTCAACAACAGCGCGCGCGACGGCTGGACGCTGGGCCAGCGCTGGCGCCTGTCCAACCAGATCAACGTGTTCAATGAGAGTCAGTTCCTCAAGGACGACACCGCCGGCGAATCCGGCCTGGCGCATACCTTCGGCCTGGATTTCTACCCGTCGCAGGGCTGGACCAGCGGCTTCACCCTGCAGCGCGGCGATCTGGTCAACAGCGCCGGCGGGCAAGTCGAGCGGCGCGCGATCAGCGTCAGCCTGGGCCGCACCTCGCCCGATACGGACTGGGCGTCCAAGGTGGAATGGCGGCGCGACACCGGTGCGGAGGAGCGCGAGCAGTGGGTGTCCACCAATCGCCTGACGCATCGCTTCAACGACAGCTGGCGCATCGCCGGTCGCCTGAACTACTCCGACACCGACGACAAGCTCGATCCGCTCGCCGGCGCCAGGTTCATCCAGGGCAACCTGGGCTTCGCCTGGCGTCCTTGGGACTCGGTGCGCTGGGCCGTGTTCGGCCGCTACACCTATTTGTACGACCTGGCCACGCTGGCGCAGATCGGCGGGCACGACTACGACCAGAAGACCCAGGTGCTCTCGCTGGAAGGCGTGTACAAGCCCGACCAGCGCTGGGAGTTCGCGGCCAAGGTCGCCCAGCGTGTGGGCAAGGCGCGCTACGGCCGCGGCACGGGCCAGTGGTTCGATTCGACCACGACCTTCTACGGCACCACCGTGCGCTACGACCTGGGCCAGCAATGGCATGCGATGGGCGAGTACCGCCTGCTCAAGGTCGAGGACGGCGGCAACCGCCAGGGCTGGCTGGCCGGCGTGGACCGCGACATCGGCAAGAACCTGCGGATCGGGCTGGGCTACAACTTCACCCAGTTCAGCGACGACCTGACCGACTTCGACTACGACCACAAGGGCTGGTTCATCAACCTGGTGGGGAGCTACTGATGCGCAAGCACTTCATCCATGGCTGGGCCGCGCGCGGCCTGGGGCTGGCGCTGGCCGCCGGCGCGGCGCTGGCGCCGATGCAGCAGGCGCAGGCCGCGGCCTACGCCACCGGCGGAACGGGCAAGTACCGCAACGAGATCCTCTGGCTGACCTGGGGCGGCGGTGTCAACGGCACCGATGGCGTGGCGCTGGCCAACGGCGCGCAGACCACGGCCACCCTGCAGGTGGCCAACGGCCAGCAGATCCAGGTGACCTGCACCCTGTCCAACCTCAACGGCGCGCTGAGCAGCTATCGCTCCGGCGATTACAGCGGCGACGGCCTGGAGGACATGTACAACATCGATGGCACCGGCGGCGCCAACAACCTGGTGGCGGGTCTGGCCACGGCGATGACCTCGACGGCCAGCTTCGATATCGACTGCTCGGCGACCCGCAACGGGGCGTCGTATCCGATTCCCGGCCTGGTCATCGCCGATGCCGAGTCGCTCGAATCCACCTTGGACGGCAACGGCGTCCCCAGCGAATACATCCGCGGCACGGCCGCGGGCAACTGGAACATCCTGGAGATGTTCGCCGGCAACGGCAATCCCTATACCGCCACCAAGACCACCAACGGCGGCAGCCAGACCATGGAGTTCGGTCCGGGCGGGCAGGGCGGCGGCACCAGTCCCGTGGCGCTCAGCTACCTGACCTTCACCACGCCGACCGCCACGCCCAGCATGTCCTTCGCCATGCGCGGCGGCGGTATCACCGCCATGTCCATCGGCCTGCTCGTGCCGCGCGCGGACTACGGCGATGCGCCCAGCAGCTATGGCACCGCCGCGCACCTGTTCTACGACTGGGTGCACGGCAACGACAGCGGCGTATCGGCCAGCGGCACGGACATCAACGCCCCGTCCTTCAGCACCGGCGGCCTGTCGCCGCTGACCACCGATCACGTGGGCACGGTTGGCCCGGATGGCGAGCCCGGTACGTCGTCGTCCGACAACGCCTACGGCATCGCCGGCGCCAATGAGGAGAACGGCTGGCCCACCTCGCCGGCGATCAATGCCGGCAGCGGGAACACCGTGTTGACGCGCAGCATCGCCTGCAGCGGCAGCGGCACCGGCACGGTGGCCGGCTGGATCGACTTCGACGGCAACGGCAGCTTCGATGGCGACGAGCGCGCCGTCGGCACATGCTCGGGTGCCAATGGCACGGCCAGCCTGAGCTGGACGGTGCCCAACGACATCCAGGCCGGCACGACCTGGGTCCGCCTGCGTTACGCGCAGAACGCCAGCGAGGTCGCCAGCCCCGCCGGCACGGCGACCAGCGGCGAGGTCGAGGACGCGCAGATCACCATCGCCCAGGCCAGCGCCAACCTGGTGGTCACCAAGACCAACACGCCCGCGGCGGGCGCCAGCGATCAGGCCAACGACACGGTGGTCAAGGGCTCGAGCCAGACCTACACCATCGTGGTCACCAACAACGGTCCGCAGCCGGCCAATGGCGCGATCGTGCGCGATCCGGCCAGCAGCGGCCTGACCTGCACCAGCGCTGCCTGCACCGGCACCACCAACGGTGCGGCCTGCCCGACCCAGGCCAGCGGCAGCGCGCTGTTGGGTGCCCTGCAAAGCTCCGGCGGGGCTGCGATTCCCACGCTGCCCAATACCGGCACGGTCACCCTGACGGTCACCTGCACCGTCAACTAAGATCACGCTGCGCCCCGCCCGTCCGGGCGGGGTGCTTCCGTCAGCGGCCTTGCTTCGCGCTTCCCATCGCGATCGGGCATTTCCCGTGATTGAGCAAGGTCCCCAGGTTCGATGAAGTCTTCGTTCGTGTTCGTCCGTGTAGTGCTCGGCCTGGCGCTGCTCGCGGCCCTGGCCTCGGCCCAGGCCCAGGAAGTCACCAGCTGCCCGGCCGGTCTCGAGCAGACCCGCCTGTATGCCTACACGGGCAATGCGCCCGCCACGTTCACCGTGCCGGCGCGGGTGACCTCGGTGCGTCTGATCGCCGTCGGCGCCGACGGCGGCGAGCGCACGCCCAACCCGTATCAGGGCGGTGCCGGCGCGCGGGTCGAGGGCACGTTCGCGGTCGCGCCGGGCGATGTGATCACGCTGCTGGCGGGCCAGGCGCCGCCTGGCGCCAACGACCAGGAGTCCGGTGGCGGCGGCGCCTCGGGCGCGTATCTCAACGGCACGCTGGCGCTGATCGCCGGCGCGGGCGGTGGCGACGACAACACCGGCAATGGCGGCGGCGGTCGCGCGGGCCTGGATGGCGGCAACGGCGGCTCGCCGGCCGGCGGCGACTGCGCGGCCGGCGGGCTGGGCGGGGTCAATGGCGCCGGCGGTCAGTTCGGCGAGGTCGCCGCCGACGGCAGCACCAGTTGCCAGACGGGCGACGGCGGCGGCGGTGGCGGTGGATTCAACAGCCCCGGGCAGGGCGTGACCTTCGTCGGCGCGCACCAGGGCCCGGCCGGTGGCGGCCAGTGTTCGATCAACGGTGCGTCAGGCGGCGCCGGCGGCACGGGCGAACCGATGGCCGGCGATCGCATCGGCGCGTCCGGCGGCTGGGGCGTGTGCGGCGGCGGTGGCGCGGACGATCGCGAGAGCGGCGGCGGCGGCGGATACTCCGGCGGCGGCGGTGGCCCCGAGTCGGCTTACCCGGGCGGCGGAGGCTCCTATGTCGCAGCCGCCGCGACTTCGCCCACACGCGTGGCCGGCGCCGACGGCGGCGGCAGCGGGCGCAACGGATCGGTGCGGGTGTGCTATTCGCTGCGCGCCGAGCTGAGCGTGACCAAGACCAATACACCGTCGTCCGGTCCCAACGACCAGGCCGGCGACACGCTGACCCGTGGCGAGGCGACCAGCTACCGGATCGTGGTCAGTAATGCGGGGCCGGTCGCGGCCGATGGCGCGGTGCTCCGCGATCCGGCCGCGGCGGGCCTGACCTGCACCGCGGCCCGCTGCGGCGACGCCAGCGGCGGCGCGATCTGCCCGACCGGCAGCGATGCCTCGCTGCTGGCCGCACTGCAGTCCAACACCGGCCTGCAGCTGCAGACCTTGCCGGTGGGCGGCGCGCTGACCTTCACGGTCGACTGCACCGTCGACTGAGGGCCGCGGCGGCGCGCGCATGAGCGGTCACGGCGCCGTGTCATGCTGTGCGCCGTTTTCGACCCCGGCCCGCAGCCGCATGAAACTGGCGATCCTCTCCCGCAACACGCGGCTGTATTCGACCAAGCGCCTGGTCGAAGCCGGACGCCAGCGCGGCCACACCGTGCGCGTGCTCGATCCGCTGCGCTGCTACATGCGCATCGACCGCGGCCGCTTCGACCTGCGCTACAAGGGCGCCACCCTGTCCGGTTTCGACGCGGTGATTCCGCGCATCGGCGCCTCGGTCACCCGCTACGCCACCGCGGTGCTGCGCCAGTTCGAGCTGATGGGCTGCCACACGCCCAACAGCTCCGATGCGATCCTGCGCGCGCGCGACAAGCTGCGTGCTCACCAGCTGCTGGCCGCCCACGGCATCGACCTGCCGGCCACGGTGTTCGGCGACAACCCGGACGACACCGCCGACCTGCTGGCGCTGCTGGGCCCGCCGCCGCACGTGATCAAGCTCAACGAGGGCGCACAGGGCGCCGGGGTGATGCTGACCGAGAAGCCCTCGGCCTCGCGTTCGGTGATCGAGGCGCTGCGCGGGCTGTACGCCAGCTTCGTGGTGCAGGAGTTCGTCGAGGAGGCCAAGGGCGCGGACCTGCGCTGCTTCGTGGTCGGCGACCGGGTGGTGGCGGCGATGCGCCGGCAGGCGCCGGAGGGCGACTTCCGTTCCAACCTGCATCGTGGCGGCGAGGCGTTTCCGGCGATCGCCAGCGACGAAGAGGCGGCCGTGGCCGTGCGCGCGGCCCAGGTGCTGGGCCTGGGCGTGGCCGGCGTGGACCTGATCCGCTCGGCGCGCGGCCCGCTGGTGCTGGAGGTCAACTCCACGCCGGGCCTGGAAGGCATCGAGCAGGTGTCCGGGGTGGACATCGCCGGGGCGGTGGTGGAACTGGTGGCCGCCGCCGCGGTCCAACGCCCAGCCTCCCTCGCACGCCGCCCCGCCAGCCGAACGTGAACGGCCATGCATGGAGCCTCACCGACGGTGTGACAGAATCGCCCCGTCCCGCGCGGAAGGCTGAACAGGCCGGCCCGCTGCGGCTTGGCCCGCACAGGAACAACCCAAGGATCCCCATGACTTTCCCATTCCCGATGCGCCGTGCTGGCGCCGTCCCGGCCGCCCGGCCGCAGGAGACCTGCTGACATGCGCATCCTCGTCATCGAAGACAACAGCGATATCGCCGCCAATCTGGGCGATTACCTCGAAGATCGCGGCCACACCGTGGATTTCGCCGCCGACGGCGTCACCGGCCTGCACCTGGCCGTGGTCCACGACTTCGACGCCATCGTGCTCGACCTCAACCTGCCGGGCATGGATGGACTGGAGGTCTGCCGCAAGCTGCGCAACGAAGCGCGTAAGCAGACCCCGGTGCTGATGCTCACCGCCCGCGACAGCCTGGACAACAAGCTGGCCGGCTTCGACTCCGGCGCCGACGACTACCTGATCAAGCCCTTCGCCCTGCAGGAAGTGGAAGTGCGCCTCAACGCGCTCTCGCGCCGCGGCAAGGGCGTGCAGACCCGCGTGCTGGACGTGGGCGACCTGGAATACAACCTGGACACGCTGGAAGTGCGCCGCCAGGGCAAGCTGCTGCAGCTCAACCCGACCGCGCTGAAGATCCTGCAGGCGCTGATGGAGGCCTCGCCGGCGGTGGTCACCCGCCAGGAGCTGGAGACGCGCGTGTGGGGCGAGGAGCTGCCGGACTCGGACTCGCTGCGCGTGCACATCCACGGTCTGCGTGCGGTGGTCGACAAGCCGTTCGAAGTCCCGCTCATCCAGACCCGCCATGGCATCGGTTACCGCATCGCCGCTCCCGAAGCCTGAGGGCCACGCGTCCGCGCGGCCGGCCGCGACGCGGGCGCGTAAGTTCCGCCGGCGGCTGCGCACCCGCATCGTCTGGTCCTTCGCCCTGCTGGGCCTGTGCCTGACGGTGCTGTTCGCCTATGCCTCGATCCTGGCCCGCCAGCGCGTGGAGAACCAGCTGGTCGAGGACGTGATGAACCGCAACATGGAAGCGTCCTGGCGCAGCTATGTGGCCAGCGGCGGGCGCAACCTGGACATCCCGGTCCAGCAGATGAAGGGCTTCGTCTATCGCCCGGACAAGCTGGACAGCCTGCGGCGCGATTTCCCCGAGTGGGAAAAACTCGACGACGGCATCCACCCCATGTCGGGCACCGATCCGGATGGCAAGCCCTTCGCCTACAAGGTCGGCGTGCGCAAGACTCCCAATGCCTGGTTCTTCATCGCCTACGACATGGGCCAGGTCGCGCTGGGCGAGGTGCAGTTCAAGCGCACGCTGTATGCCACGGTGCTGCTGTTCACGCTGGTCTCGCTGCTGATCGGCTGGTGGGCGGCCTCGCGGGTGATGAGCCCGGTGTCCGAGCTGGCCAATCGCCTGCGCGCCTACCGCGGCAGCAGCAACCCCACCCAGCTGGGGCCGCTGTTCCCCGAAGACGAGGTAGGCGAACTGGCGCGCGCGCTGGACGACTATTCCAACCGCCTGACCGAGGTCGTGCAGCGCGATCGCGAGTTCAACGCCGACGTCAGCCACGAGTTGCGCACGCCGCTGGCGGTGATCCGCGGCGCGACCGAGCTGCTGCTGGGCAAGCCCGACCTGGAGCCCAAGATCCAGGCGCGCCTGCTGCGCATCCAGCGCGCCGAGCAGGCGTGCTCGGACCTGATCGGCTCGCTGCTGCTGCTCTCGCGCAACGAGCGCGGGCAGGGCACCAGCAATGTGGCCAAGGTCGCCGATCAGCTGCTGGATTCGCACCGCGCGCAGATCGGCGGCAAGCCGCTGGAGCTGATGCTGGAAGGCAACCAGGACCTGGTCATCGATGCGCCCGAGGCGGCGCTGTCGGTGGCGCTGGGCAATCTGGTCGGCAATGCGGTCAAGTACACCCAGGAGGGCACGGTGCGGGTGCGCGTGCTTAATGATGCGGTCGAGGTCATCGACTCCGGCCCCGGCCTGAGCGAGGAGGACGCGGCGCGGCTGTTCGACCGCGGCTATCGCGGTACGCACGCCGGGCACTCACAGGGCGGCGGCATCGGCCTGTCCATCGTCAGCCGCCTGTGCGATCTCTACGGCTGGCAGGTCAGCGTGCGGCCTGGTGCCGAGCGCGGCGTGGTGGCCACGCTGCGGTTCCATCCGGCCTGAGGGCCGCGACCAAGACGCTCCTGAGCCGTTCGCGGCACCTCCGACCATGGAGGCCCGCACCCGCGGGCATGATGGGTCAGAGCGAGATCCAGAAACAGTCGTAGTTGCGGCGGATGCCCAGTACCGTCGAGGTGGGCGTGCCGTTGGACAGCGTCTGCTGCAGGCGCAGGCCGACCGGGCGCCGGCGCTGCGGCGGGGTGGCCTGCGGATAGAAGCCATCGGTGTTGGCGTCGGTGATGGTGCCGTCGGCCTCGACCACCGGGTCGGGCGCCGGCAGCACCGGGGTGATGTCCAGCAGGGGCCGGCGCACGATGCCCTCCATGCGGTCGAGCAGGCGATTGGCCGACGCGTCGGAGATGCCGTTCCACTGGTACAGCGCGGCCAGGTCGTTGGCGTCCTTGGCGGCGATGGCCGCGCCGATGCGCTGGACCAGGTCGGACAGCTTGCGCGGGCAGCCCAGGTGGGTGCGCGCCGGCGCGTCGCCGGCCTCGCCGGCGATGGTCGGCAGCGGGCGCGGCACGCGGCTGGCCGCGCCCAGATCCTCGCAGCGGCGATCGGTGAACACGCTCACGCCGCTGGCGTCGGTGCAGCGATGGATCGCCTGGGTCCGCGCCGCAGGCGACCACGCCAGCGCGGTCAGCGCGAGGGCCAGAGTCAGCAGCAGGAGCGGGGCGGGCATGCGCATGAAGGGGCGCAGCCTACCCCAGCCAAGCTGAAGTCCATGACGCGATCCGGTAAGAGCCGGCATGCCGGCGATGGGCCTAACCCGTGAAGCCACCACCGCCGCGGGCCAGAGGACTGCCAAGGCACCGAAGAACAGAAGACCGGAAGCCGCTGCAAAACCCCTACCGTCGTTCCCGCGAACGCGGGAACCCATGGACGTTGCGCGGCCTGTCCGAACGTCCCTGGATCCCCGCGTTCGCGGGGATGACGAGCTTTGGGGGTTGGCGCGCGCATCCGGTGGCGCTTTCCGGTGAGCGCGTGGGTTCGGGCGAGCGGCCAGGTTTACGGCGCGCACCGCACGCAGCGGCGAAACCTCCCTCGTCGTTCCCGCGAACGCGGGAACCCAGCGACTTCCCCGCGAAGGCCAAACACTCCAGCCCGCGCTTCCGCGGGAGCACTGCGCTTCTAGAAAATGCCCAACCGCGCGTCCCTAGCGAATCCCCAGCCGCTGCAGCACCGTCTGCGTGGGCTTGGCCAGATTGAGCGTGTAGAAGTGCAGCGACGGCGCGCCGCCGTCGATCAGGCGCTGGCACAGCTGGGCGACCACGTCGGCGCCGAAGTCCTTCACCGCCGCCGCGTCGTCGCCGTAGGCCGCCATGCGCTTGGCGATCCAGCGCGGGATCTCCGCGCCGCACTGTTCGGAGAAGCGCCGCAGCTGGGCGAAGTTGGCGATCGGCATGATCCCGGGAATGATCGGGATCTCCACGCCCAGCCTGCGCACCGCCTCGACGAAGCCGAAATAGGCATCGGCGTTGTAGAAGTACTGGGTGATGGCCGCATCGGCGCCGGCGTCGACCTTGGCCTTGAAGTGCTTCAGGTCCGCCAGCGCGTCGCTGGCCTGCGGATGGGTTTCCGGATAGGCGCCGACTTCCAGCTGGAACGCATCGCCGTGCTCGGCGCGGATGAAGGCGATCAACTCGGAGGCATAACGCAGATCGCCCGCATGGCCCATGCCGGAGGGCAGGTCGCCGCGCAGCGCGACGATGCGCTTGCAGCCGATGGCGCGGTAGAGCTTGAGCAGCTCGCGGATCTCCTCGCGGCTGCCGCCCACGCAGGACAGGTGCGGGGCGGCGTCGAAGCCGTGGTGCTGCTTGAGGTGGCGCACCGTCTCTGAGGTATAGCTCAGGGTCGAGCCGCCGGCGCCGAAGGTGCACGAGACGTACTCCGGCGCGTAGCGCGCCAGCCGCTCGGCGGTGCGATTCAGCTGGGCCCGCTGCTCATCGGTCTTGGGCGGGTAGAACTCGAAGCTGATCGGCGTCATGGCGGGGCGTTGGGCGGCGGGTGCGGCATCTTATCGCTTCATCGCGATGGATGCATGGAGGGCACCCGATGCGGCCGGCCGGGCGGCGGGCGGGTGCTAAAGTCCCGCGCCTCCTTCCGCTGCCAGGGTGTCGCTGCATGACCGTGTCCACGTCCCTTTCCATCGGCACGCCAGGCCGCCCCTGGGGCGCGGCCGAGAAGGCGCAGTGGCGCGCCGCCCAGACCCGCAAGCGCGGCTATGCCGACGAGGTGCTGGCCCGGATCGAACCGCTGCGTGCGCGCTTCGACGTCGTGCCGTACGGCCATCTGGACTACGACGCGGACCAGTACGACCTGTTCGCCGTGCGCAGCCGCCCGTGGGACCCGGCGCTGCCGACCATGCTGGTCACCGGCGGCGTGCACGGCTACGAGACCAGCGGCGTGCAGGGCGCGCTGCAGTTTCTCGAACACCACGCCGCCGCCTACGCCGGCCGCGCCAACCTGCTGGTGGTGCCGTGCGTGAGCCCGTGGGGCTACGAGCGCATCCACCGCTGGAACCCCGACGCGCTCGACCCCAACCGCAACTTCCGCGCGCACAGCCCGGCCGCCGAATCGGCCGCCCTGCTGGCGCTGATCGCGCCGCTGCGCGCCGGCATCGTGATGCACATCGACCTGCACGAGACCACCGACAGCGACGAGACCGAGTTCCGCCCGGCGCTGGCCGCGCGCGACGGCAAGCCCTATGTGCCGGGCACGATCCCCGACGGCTTCTATCTGTGCGCCGACAGCGCCGCGCCGGCGCCGGCCTTCCAGCAGGCGGTCAACGCCGCGGTGGCCAAGGTGACCCACATCGCGCCGGCCGATCCGGACGGCACGCTGATCGGCTCGCCGGCGGTCGCCCCGGGCGTGATCGAATACGACTGCAAGGCCCTGGGGCTGTGCGCCGGCATCACCGACGCGCCCTATCGCACCACCACCGAGGTCTATCCCGACAGCCCGCGCGCCACGCCGCAGCAGTGCAACGACGCGCAGGTGGCGGCGATCCGCGCGGCGATCGACTACGCGCTGGCGCAGCGGGGCTGAGGCGCGATGTCGATCGTGCTGACCCCGTTCGCGCGTGCCCGGCTGTTCCCGCGCACGCCGCGCGGCAACACCATCCAGGACTGCACCGCGGAAGGCTTCGAGGCCTATCTCAACGCCCATACGCCGCTGCGCGTGCTCGACGGCTACGCGCCGTTCTGCAAGCTGCATGTGCACCGCAACTGGACCTCGACCCGCTGCCTGACCATGCCGATCACCGCCGACAACCGGCATCTGCTGCGTTCGGCCTACGAGGCGCGCACCTCGGCCGAACTGCCGGTGCTGGTGCGCTGGTTCGAAGGCGTGCAGGCCCCGCGCGCCGAGTACCTGCTGCCGATCCTCTACAGCCGCGCGCAGCTGGCCAGGGAAGGCGAGGCCATCGACGCGGACTGGGGCGTGGTCGGCTGCCTGTACACCGCCGCGCCGGAGGAGATCCCGATGGCTCCGATCACCATGCTGCGCAACGCGCTGGGCGTGGAGGAGGGCGGTTCCGGCGTGCCGCTGGACCGCGAGGCGTATCGGCGCGCGGTGGCGTTCTGGGAGCGCAACGCGAACTGGAGGCCTTGAGGCGCCTCAAGACCATGCGTTCTCAGGCGGCAGACCAAGCGGGAAGCGCCTCGGGATGATCAGCGACGCGCTAGCGTTCGAGCAGCCGCGCGTCGGCCCAGGCGATCACCGGCGGCAGGGCGCCTGCGGAGGTGTCCTGCGCCTCGGCCACCAGCTCCAGCGTGCGTACGCCGTCGATCGGCAGGTCGAGCGTGGCCGCCTGATGCGCGCCCAGCGGCGCGGTGGCGTGCAGCAGCCGGCCGTCGCCGTAGACGCGGAACACGACACGGTCTCGCACCGGCGCCGCGTCGTCCTGCGGTCCGACCCGCGCGCGGAAGCGTACGAAATCTCCGCGCGTGGCGACTTCCAGGCGCGAGTCGGCGTGGGCGCCGATGCCATATGGATAAGCCCTGCCGGCCACGCGCAGCGTCGCGCCGTCGGGGGTGAGGTCGGCGCGGGGCGTGCCGGCCGGCTGGTCGAACCGCGTGCTGTAGAGCGGCAGGCCATCTGCGGCCACATGGACGCGCGCGGTCAGCTCGCTGAGCAGGGCGCCGCCGGCCTGCACCGGCGTGCCGCTGACCTTGAGCAGCACGACCTCGCGTGGGGCGAGCGCGAACCGCAGGCTGCCGCGCGTCTGCGTCAGATCCTTGCGCTGCCACAGATCGCGCGCGCTGAAGCCGGCCTCGGCCAGCTTCATCTGCGCCGGCGTGACCTGCGCCGTGGCCGGCGCATCGCCGCGGTTGAACAGCAGCACCGCGCGTTCGCCGCGTGCCGCCAGCGGCTTGACCAGCAGCTGCAGCCCATCGGTATCGGAGACCAGCACCGCCTGATTGCCGGCCGGGTCCTGGTCGATCGCGATCACCTCGGGATTGGACAGCAGATCGATCAGCGGCTGCGGCGCGCTGCGCAGATCGAAGCCCAGCAGCAGCGGCGCCGACAGCATCGCCCACAGCGAGAAATGCGTGCGCGCCTGCGCCAGATGCTGCGCGTCGAACTCGCCCAGCCCGATCGCCAGCATGTCCGGGTCGTTCCAGCGGCCGGGGCCGGCGTAGAGCTCGCGACGCGACGCCGAATCGAAGTTGTGCAGCATGCTGGCCCAGGTGGGCTCGATATCCGGACTGGTGCGCCACAGGTTGCCGTGCGCGCCGCCCCAGTCGCGCACGCCGGCCTCGCCCCAGGGGCAGATCGACAGCACGAAATCGTCGTCCGGATTGAGGTCGGCCAGCAGCCGCCCGATGCGGGCGTAGCGCGTCTCCACCGCGTCGGCATCGGTGCGCTGCGCGTCGCCGCGCACGATCAGCGGCCGCAGCGGGCGATGGCCGCTCTGCCGCACCGGCTCGCTGTCGGCGCCGAAGTCCGCCAACCCGCAGGCATCGACCTTCAGATAGTCGAAGCCCCAGTCCTGGAACATCGTCTTCAGGTCCGAGGCCTCGAAGCCCTGCAGCCCGATCTCGCGCTGCGCCACGCTGCCGACCGGCAGGTTGGGGCTGTGCCGGTCGAAGGCCTGCGAGCACGCGTTGCGGCCGGCATCGGTATACAGCCCGGCCTTGAAGCCACGCGCGTGCAGCAGGTCGGTCCAGGCGCGGAAGCCGGTGCCGCCGTCGGCCTGCCTGGCGATGGGGAACATGCTCGTGCGGATTTCGATGCGCCCTTGCGCGTCGCGTCGCAGCCACCAGCCATCGTCGAGGTTGACGTAGCGATAGCCGGCCTGCTGCAGGCCGCGCTGCTGCAGGGCGTCGACCACCGACAGGATGCGCGCCTGATCGACCTCGGTGCGGAACGCGTTCCAGGGGTTGAAGCCCATCGGCGGCGTGGCCGCCGCGCCGTGTCCGTAGACGCTGAAGCGCCCGCTCGGCTGCAGCGCATCGCTGGGCTGGCCGGCCGCGGCGGGCAAGGCGCACAGCGCGAGCAGGGAGGCCAGCAGCCGTCGATTCATCGCTTCATTCCTTGTGCGGGGCCGGCGGACTGCGGCGGGGTGGTCAGCGCGGCGCCGCGCCGGCCAGCTGCAGCGCGTAGAGCGCCGCGCCGTAGTGCGGGGGATGGATCGGCGTGCGCAGGACGAAGTCCTCGCTCCACCGGGCCAGCGCCGTCTGAAACGGCTGCATCAGCAGCGCGCCGGCACTGAAGGCGCCGCCGGAGTAGGACAGCGGCACCGGCTCGCCGGGTTCGAAGCCGAGCAGCGCGCGCAGCGCCTGCGCGATCCGCGCCAGTTCCTCGCCGGCCTGCTGGAAGATCCCGATCGCCACCGCATCGCCCGCGTCGGCGGCCTGCGCCACCTGCACGGACAGGCGGGCGATGTCGCCGCGCGTGCCGACGCCCTCGCCATAGACATGCGCGCACAGGTCCAGGTCGTCGTCCAGGTCGAAGTGCGCGCGCAGGATCGCGTGCAGGGGCCCGCGCGGCAGGCGGCCATCGCTCATGCGCGAGAAGGCGTTGAGCCCCTGCGTGGCGATCCAGTGGGCCGACCCTTCGTCGCCGAACGCCTCGCCCCAGCCGCCGGCGCGCGCCGCGGCCGCGCCGCGCCGTCCATAGCCCATCGAGCCGGTGCCCGCGATGATGTTGATGCCATCGGCGCAGGCCAGCGAGCCGGCCCAGCCGCACACCATGTCGTTGTCGCAGGCGTAGCGCTGGTGGCCAAGCACCTGGCCGGGGATGAGGTCCAGCGCGGCGGTGGCGCGGCGGTCTTCGCCATAGGCGGGCAGGCCGAAGAACGCCTGCGCGATGTCCTCGCGGCCGCGCTGCAGCGGCGCCAGCACGGTGGCGATGCCTTCCTCCAGGATGCGGCGCACGCCGTCCAGCCCGACCTGCGGGTGGTAGGCGGTGCCCAGCTGGGTCTGCGCCAGCAGCGTGCCGGCGGCATCGATCAGCGCGAAGCGCGTCTTGGTGCCGCCGCCATCGACGCCCAGATACAGCGCGTGTCCAGGCATCGGGCTCAGGATTCCAGCGCGTACAGCCGCACGCCCTGCACGACGCGGTTGACGATGCCGGCCGGGTTGGGATTGTCCGGCGTGACGCCGCGCGCACGCGCGTGCAGGAAGGCGTAGATCTGCGCGGCGGCCACGTAGGGCCACAGCAGGTCCACGTCGGCGGCCTGGGCCAGGCCGGGCACGGCCAGCGTGTCGGCATCGTCGCTGCGCGGCCGGGCGGAGATCTCGATCACGCGCGCGGCCACGCCGTCGCGCCGCAGTTCGTCGATCAGGTCGTGGTCGTAGCGGCGGGTGTAGGGATCGTTCGACACGAACACCACCACCAGGGTCTTGGCGGTGACGAAGGTCTTGGGCCCATGGCGGAAGCCCAGCGGCGAGTCGTAGCAGGTCGCCACCGCGCCATTGGTCAGCTCGCCCAGCTTGAGGGTGGCCTCGCGCGCCAGGCCTTGGAACAGCCCACTGCCCAGATACACGACGCGGTCGTGGCGGGCGTTGGCCAGGGCCTGCAGCAGCGGCAGCGCGTCCTGGATCACCGCCTCGGTCGCCTGCGCGATCGGCGCGATGCGCGCATCCAGCGCGCCGGCCGGCAGCAGCGCGGCCAGGGCGGCGTACATCATGCAGCTGAAGGAGGAGGTCATCGCGAAGCTGGTGTCGTGCGTCTCTTCCGGCAGCGTCACGGTCATCGCCTGCCTGACCGGCGCGGTGGCCAGCTTGCCCTGCGCGTTGCAGGTCACCACCAGATGGCGCACGTCGCGCACCAGCGACTCGGCCAGCTCGACCGCGGCGATGCTCTCCGGGCTATTGCCCGAGCGGCCGAAGGAGATCAGCAGCAGCGGCTGCGCCGGGTCCAGATACAGCTGCGGCGCGCACACCAGGTCGGTGGTCGGCACCGCGTCCACGCGCGCGGCCAGCGCACGGTCCAGCAGCGGCGCCAGGCACTGGCCGATATAGGCCGAGGTGCCCGCGCCGGTGAGGATCACGCGCGCGGCCGGGTCGTTGGCGATCGGCGCGGCGAAGGCCTGCAGCTGCGCATGCAGGTCGGCGATCAGCGCGTGGGTGCGGCGAAGCAGCCGCGGCTGCTGGGCGATCTCGCGCGCGGTCCAGATGGCGTGGCTGGCCTCCAGCTCGGCCTCGGGCACGCCGAGGAACTCAGGAACGGTCTTGGTCATGGCATGCATGGTGATACTCATCGAGAACGGCACTGACGTGGGCCATGGCCAGGGACTGCGGGTCGAGCGTCGCGGTTCCGGTGCGGAGGGCGTGCAATGCGTGGGGAAGGAACTGGCTGACCAGCGAGATCGGCGGCGGGTCGCGCCGCAGGTTGTCGAACAGCTGCAGGCGCGCCTGTTCGATCCGCGCATCCGGCCAGTAGTAGCGGATGCGGTCGGACAGGCTGTACTGCAGGTCGATCTCCAGCGCATGGCCCTGGCCGTGGTAGTAGCGGCGCCAGTGGCCGGGCTCGGCGTGCAGGCGCTGCAGCACCACCTCGCGCAGGCGCGCCTGCCGGGCCGGCGCGATCCACTCGCGCTCGATCGCGTCCAGCGCCCACAGCGCCTCGCGCAGGGCGAAGGTCAGGCCCGGGCCTACCTTGAGGATGGCGAAGTGATCGCGCACCAGCGCGGCCAGCGCATCGTGGGTCTGGTAGTCGGTGGAGTGGGCCTCGAAGACCATGTTCGGCACGGTGGTGATCGACCGGCTCAGCGCCACGGCCTTGTCGGGCGCGTAGTCGATGACGCTGTGGTGGTCGAACTCCACGCCCGGCTGCACGACCGAGGCGACCACGCGCCGCCAGGCGGCCTCCAGGCCGGCATCGACGAAGGCGACGCGATGGGCCTCGATGGTGGCCAGCGCCGCTTCCGGCGTGGTGACCGCAAGGCCCTCGATGGCCTCGGTGGCGCCGCCGGGGACCGGGACCTCGGTACCGATCACGTAGACCGGGGCCTCGCCGCCGGCCTGCTGCCAGGCGGCCTCGGCCGCACGCGCCAGGCGCACGGCGCGCTGCACGATCTGCGCCTCCGGCAGCGGCTCGGCATCGCCCGCGCAGGCCATCGAGCAGTCCAGGTGGATCTTGCGGAAGCCCGCCGCGACGTAGGCGGCGACCATCACCTCGGCCTTGTCCATCGCGGCCGAGGCCTCCAGCGTCGTCCACGGGTTCGGCCCCAGGTGATCGCCGCCCAGCGCGATGCGCGAGGCATCGAAGCCCACGCACTGGGCGATGCCGTGCACGAAGGCGACGAAGTCGGCCGGCGTCATGCCGGTATAGCCGCCGTCCTGGTTGACCTGGTTGCAGGTCGCCTCGAACAGCACCAGGTCCTGTCCGGTGCGCTGGGCGTGATGCAGCGCGGCTTCGATGACGAGCGGATGCGCCGAGCAGATCGAGGTCACGCCGACGGCGTGGCCCGAGGTGTGGCGTGCGATGAGGTCGAGCAGAACTTGCACGGGGGAATGATCCGGATCAGGAAAGAGGAGCGTCGGCCGGGCGCTCGGGTTCGAGCACCAGCAGCAGCGAGG
Organism: Pseudoxanthomonas winnipegensis; assembly: GCF_030322905.1. Lineage (NCBI taxonomy): Bacteria > Pseudomonadati > Pseudomonadota > Gammaproteobacteria > Lysobacterales > Lysobacteraceae > Pseudoxanthomonas > Pseudoxanthomonas winnipegensis. The sequence continues at coordinate 1,098,765 of NZ_CP095475.1, forward strand.
CGATCAGGGCCAGCACCAGGCCGGCGGCCTTGAGCGGGCCGGGCACCACGCCGGCGAACAGCAGCGCCAGCGCGGCGGTGACCAGCGGCGCGCCGGCATTGCTCAAGGGCGCGACCACCATCGCCTTGCCGTAGCGGAAGGCGAACACCAGGGTCAGCGCGCCGATGGCGTTGAGCACCTGGATGCCGGCGGCCAGCCAGGGCCCGCTCGGGCCAGTGTTGATCGGCTGGTTGAAGTCGGTCATCCACAGCGCCACCGGCGCCAGCAGCAGCGCGCCGAGGGTCATGTAGGCGAAGATGCTGTCGGCGCGCACGCTGTCGTTGGCCAGCTTCATGAAGAACGCCTGCACGCCCCAGGCCAGCATGATCAGCAGCGACTGTACGAACCAGCCCAGCCCTCCGCCCGCGCCGCGGCCGAAGGACAGGTCCAGCATCGGCAGCGCGACCAGCGCCAGCACGATGCCCAGCGTGCCCTGCCAGCCGGTGCGCTCGCGCAGCAGCACGAAGGAAAGCAGGATGGTCACCACCGGCGAGAGCGAGATGATCGGGAACACGAAGTACGCGGGCCCGATGGTCAGCGTATGGAACAGCAGCATCTGCCCGCCCGCGCCCAGCAGGCCGATGGTCAGGCCGTAGACCACGGCCCTGGGCGAGCGCTCCAGCTGCCAGCCGCCGCGCCACAGGATGTAGAGCGCCGGCGGCAGCATGGTCAGCGCCCACACCACATAGACCAGCGTGTCGGGGAACCCGTGCGCGGCCGACAGCGGCGACAGCGCGCCCCATACGCCCCACAGCACGACGGTGACCAGCGCATAGGCCAGCCAGGGGCGCCGACGCGGCGCGCTCGCGGCGAGCGTGGCGCTCATGCGGCGGTCTCCGGCGTGGCCTGCAGGAACAGGAAGCGCTCGAACGACGCCGGCAGCCTCGCCGTCGGCCCCTGGACCACGCCCAGGTCGCGTGCATTGAACAGGTCGCGCACCTTCCAGCGGCCCGCGGCCAGGCCGCGCAGTTCCACCTGCCCGTCGAAGCGCGGCGCGTAGAAGGTGTAGTACTGCGCCCCGTCCTTGGCGATGACGTGGGCCTCGGGCCGGTCGAAGCCGATGTCGTAGAGCGTGCCCAGGTACTCGCCCTTGGGCAGCATGTGCGCCTTGTACAGGTCGACCCACTTGCGCCACAGCGCCTCGCGCTCGGGCGTCAGCACGAAGCCGCCTGGCGGCAGCGGCTCGGCCGGATGCTCGGTGTCCCTGGGCCAGGTGAACTTGGTGGAGATCACCGCGCCGATGCCGACCGTCGAGGCGAAGTCGTCGCGCTGGTCCGACAGTTCCACATGGTCGCCGGCATAGCTGCTGCGATGCCCCATCAGCGCCTTGATCGACTTGCCCTTGCTGCGCACCTGCCAGGAGGACAGCGGATCGGAGGCCGGGTACTGGTCGGTCGCCGGCAGGTTGTGGAAGGCGAACGCGGTCCCGCACGGGCACAGTTCCACCACCGCCTCGGGATTGGCCTCGTGCGCGGCGTGGTAGATCGCCTGCCAGAACCTGGCCAGGCCTTCGACCGAGTCCTCCGGCCGGGCGTGGCGGTGGGCCGGGTTGTAGCAGGGCGCCACCGCATTGAGGTGCTGGCCGTCCAGCTTGATGCCCTCGAAGCCCCAGTCGCCGATGATCTTCTTCACCAGCGCCACGTAGAAGTCGATCACCGGTTGATAGGCCGGGCACTGGGTCAGCGCATTCCACCAGGTCACGGTCTGGAAGGCGCCGGTCTTGTCCAGCAGCAGCATGTCGACGTGATCGTGCAGCACATCGCTGCCCGGATCGGCGGCCAGCGGCGCCAGCCACAGGCGCGGACGCATGCCGTGCTGGCGCACCTGCGCGGTGAAGGCGCGCATGTCCGCATCGCCGCGCGGGAACTTCTTCAGGTCGATCTTCCAGTCGCCCTCGTTGGTCTGCCAGCCGTCGTCCAGCACCGCCCATTCGAAACCCAGCGCCTGCGCCTTGGGCAGCGTGTCGACGATCTGCTTGACGGTGAAGTCGCGCTCGTAGCCCCAGGCGCACCAGATCGGCGCGAAGGCCGAGTCCGGCGGACGCGGGCCTTCGATGCCCTCGGCCGCCATGAACTGGCGGTACTGCTGCAGCGGTGCGTAGAAGTCGCCGCGATGCACGGCCAGGAACGTGCGTTCGGTGACCAGCTCGGCACCGGGCGCCAGGGTGATCGGCTGCTGGCCCTCGATGGCGATCAAGGCGCCGGTCGCGGTGCGCTTGACCGGCATGGCCAGCGGCCGCGGCACCGGCTCGACATGGCCGACCGCCAGGCCGACATCGCGGCGCCACAGGTTGGCCACCGGCGTGCCGCCGCCGTAGTCGGAGGAATCCATCGCCAGGCTGTTGCGCTGGTCGAAGTCCTCGCCGAGCGGCTGCACCCAGTCGCGGCGATCGGTATGGGTGGACCCGGAGAAACTCCAGAAGCCGCCCGGCGCCTCGCGCAGCGCGTGGGCGCTGCTGCGCCAGCCGGTCACGCTCAGCGGCGTATCGCCCAGGTTGCGGTAGCGCACCTGCAGCAGGGCCAGGCCGGGCAGGGCCTCGAACCAGCTCACGGCGACCTGCTTCTCCACGCCCTGCGCGGCGCGGCCGGTGAACACCACCTGCCGGCCACGGCCATGGCGCGGGTCGTCCAGGTCGTGGGCCTGCTGGCCGCTCAGGTTGAAATCGCCGATCTGATCGCCGCCCAGCAGCAGGACCTCGCTGGGCTGCCAATCGGTCAGCGGCCTGCCCCAGGCCGACAGTCGCGTATGCATGCGCTGGTCGAAGGCGATGCCCAGCACCGCATCGCCCGCCTGCGAACCGGTAGCCGGTGCGGCAGCCGCGGCGCGCGCCCAGGGCAGGGTGCTCCAGGTCATGCCGCCGGCCACGCTGCCAGCGATGAACTTCAGGGCGGTGCGGCGTCCAATCGGGGGCATGTGGGCTGATCCGGTGGCGATGCCGGGCATTCTGCGTGCGCAGGGCGCGTTGATGCAAGCGTTTTGTTGCGATATGGTTCCTATAAGTTTCGTTTGGTTACCGGGAGAGGGCGTGCGATGCGTTGGAAGCAGCAGGGGCTCTTCATCGGTGTGGCGGTGCTGGGATTGGCGGCCTGCTCGCCCTCGACGCGGCCTGCGGTGTCCGCGCCCGCCGAGGCTGGTGCCGCGCCGCCGGCGACCTACGCCATGGACGACTACGCCAGGGTGCGCAAGTTCGATGCGCATGTGCATGCCAACGGGGCCGATCCGGTGTTCCTGCAGCTGGCGCGGTCGGACAACTTCGAACTGCTATCGATCAACGTCGACTACCCGGACTTCCCCACGCTTGAGGCGCAGCATCGCGTTGCCCTGGCGCTGGCCCAGGAAGAGCCGCAGCGCTTCCATTGGGCGGCGTCCTTCACGATGAAGGGCTTCGGCACGCCCGGCTGGCTGGCGCGCACCAACCAGGGCCTGGACGCGGCGGTCGCCGAAGGCGCCCGCGCGGTGAAGGTGTGGAAGAACATCGGCATGGTCGAGCGTAACGCCAGGGGCGAGCTGATCACGCTCGACGACCCGGGCCTGTCGCCGGTGGCCGATCACGTCCAGTCGCTCGGCGTGCCGCTGATCGCGCACCAGGCCGAGCCGTACAACTGCTGGCTGCCGCTGGACCAGATGACCACCGACAACGATCGCGAGTACTTCGCGCACCATCCGGACTACTACATGTATCTGCATCCGGAGATGCCCTCGCACGAGGCATTGATGGCCGCGCGCGACCGCTTCGTCGCCGCGCATCCGCAGCTGCGTTTCGTGGGCGCGCACATGGCCAGCCTGGAATACGACGTGGATGTGCTGGCCAAGTTCCTCGACACCCATCCCAACGCCACGGTCGATCTGGCGGCGCGCATGAGCCAGGTGCAGTACCAGTCGCTACGCGACCCGGCCAAGGTGCGCGACTTCTTCGTCCGCTACCAGGACCGGCTGCTGTACGGCACCGACCTGACCCAGGCGCCCGATGCCGACCCGGCCGCCTTCCGCGCCGAGGCGCACGCGATGTGGACTTCGGACTGGAAGTACCTGGCGACGGGCGAATCCCAGCGCATCGACATGCTCAAGGCCGATGTGCCGGGCCTGGCGCTGCCGCGCGCGGTGATCGACAGGATCTACTACGCCAATGCGGTGCGTGAGTTCGGTTTGGAGCGGCAGGTAGCCGCCAGGTAGTCCGAAGACCGCGTGGCGCTGCCTAGGGGTGGCGGGTTCACCGTGAGACCTTCATCTCCGCCACGGCCCCGCCTGTAGAGCGGAGCTCGCTCCGCTGGGGCTTTCCCCAGAACCGTCCGCTGGGGCTTTCCCACGAACCGCCCGCCGGGGGGCGGGGGGCTTTCCCGCGAACCGAACGCAGAGCAGCGGAGCGAGCTCCGCTCTACAGGGGGGCTTTCGAGGAGCCAGTGGCTCCCACCTGATCCGTGGTCAGGCGCGCACGACTTCGACGCCGAGGGCCTGGCAAGCGCTGGTGATGTCGTCCGGCGCGCCGGTGTCGGTGATCAGCGCGTTGAGCCCGGACACCGGGATGATCCGGTGCAGGCAGACCTTGCCGAACTTGGAGCTGTCGGTGATCGCCACCACCATGCGCGCGGCCTCGACCATCTTGCGGTTGAGCATGGCCTCGGGCTCGTAGTGGGTGGTGATGCCGCGTTCCAGGTCGAGGCCGTCGACGCCCAGGAACAGCTTGTCCACGTGCAGCGCGTCCAGCGCCTCGACGGTCAGGCCGCCGTAGAAGGCCATGTTCTTGCGGCGCAGCTCGCCGCCCAGCATCACGATGTTGATGCTGGACTTGGGCGCCAGCGAGGACAGCACGCCGAAGTCGTTGGTGACCACGGTGATCTCGATGTCCGGCAGCGCCTCGGCCAGCTGGATCGCGGTGGTGCCCGAGTCGATGGCGATGGTGTCGCCGGCCTGCACCAGTGCGGCGGCGCGCGCGCCGATGCGGCGCTTTTCGTCCAGGTGGGCGGTGCGTTTCGTTTCGTAAGGCGGTTCGGTGGCGGTGTGGCCGACCACGTTGCTGTCGATCGCGCCGCCGTAGGCGCGCGCCATGACGCCGCGTTCCTCCAGGTAGCGCAGGTCCTTGCGGACGGTCTGCATGCTCACGCCGAACCGCTTCGCCAGTGCGGTGACCTGGACGCTGCCGTGCTGGCGCACGAGCTCGCTGATCTGCAGGCGGCGCTGGCTGGTGTCGCGGGTGACGGGCGGCATGGAGACTCCTGGGGCAAACGCTCCAGAGTATACGGGCATTTCGTTAAACTTCGCTATTGATACAAAACGAAACATCATTTAGGCTCGGTTTCGTTGCTTCATCAGCCAGGCCCCCACCAGCCTTCCTCTCCAGGAGATCGCCGTGAACGCCGTCCCTCTGCAGCGCCGCCGTCTGTGTCATGGAATCGCCCTCGCCCTGTTGGTGCCGGCTACCGCCTGGTCCCAGGAGGCCACCCCGGCGCCTGGACCGCAGGTCCAGCAGGAGGCCGCGCCGGCCGATGCGCAGGACGCCACCGATCTACAGACCGTCCAGGTCAAGGGCGTGCGCGCCGCGCTGACCCGCTCCAACGATCTCAAGCGCGACGCGTCCACGGTGCAGGACTCGATCACCGCGCTTGAGCTGGGCAAGTTCCCGGACAACAACGTCGCCGATTCGCTCAGCCACATCACCGGCGTGTCGATCAGCCGCACCGCCGGCGGCGAGGGCCAGAAGGTCAGCGTGCGCGGCCTGGGGCCGGAGTACACCCTGACCACGTTCAACGGCCGCATCCTGGCCACCGACGGCGAAGGCCGCGACTTCGCCTACGACGTGCTGCCGGCCGACGTGATCAGCGGCGCCGACGTGATCAAGGGCGCCGAGGCCGCCAACACCGAGGGCGCGATCGGCGGTCTGGTGAATCTGCGCTCGGCCAGCCCGTTCGACCAGCCGGGCCAGCACGGCGTGGTGCGTATCGAGGGCGACCGCAACCAGATGTCCGACCTCAACGGGCACAAGTTCTCCGGCGTCTACAGCAACACCTTCGCCGACGACACCATGGGCGTGATCCTGGGCGTGGTCTCGGCGCGCCGCAAGGACCGCACCGACACCGCCGGCAACGACGGCGGCTGGACCCGAAACCCCGATCCGAACGATCCCTCCTGGGGCGGCAACGCCTGGGGCGGCAACATCGATCTCAACAACAACGGCGAGCTGGATCCGGACGAATATGGCCTGATCGCGCCGGGCCAGTTCCGCGTCGGCTCGATCCTGGAGAACAAGAAGCGCACCGCCTTCTCCGGCAAGTTCGAATGGCGGCCCAGCGACAGCTTCAGGCTGACCGTCGACGGGCTGAAGACCAAGCTGGACTCGCCGCAGGTCGGCTACCAGCAGTCCTATTACCCGCTGTTCTCGCCCGGCCGCTGGTCGAACGTGACCGTGCAGAACGGCATTGTCACCGGCCTGACCCTGGACAATCCCGATCCGGAGCTGCGCCTCAATCCCGAACTGCTCAACAAGACCGAGTACCGCGTGGTCGATACCGCGCTCTACGGCGCCAACGCGCAGTGGAAGGTCACCGACGACTTCACCGTGACCGGCGACGTCTACCGCTCCACCTCGCGTCGTCATTCCGGCGGCCAGGACAGCTATGTGGTGCTGCGCCTCAACCAGCCCAACACCACCACCATCTCGCTCAATCCCTCCGGCATCCCCAACGTCACCACCTCGCTGACCGACGGTCGCGACTGGGCCAGCGGGCTGGCCAAGGGCGAGTTCGGCCCCAACGACTTCATCACCCACTACAACGAACTGGCCGGCGACAACATCGAGGACCGCATCACCGGCGGCACGGTCGGCGGCGACCTGTTCGTCGGCGCCGGGCATGTGGACCATCTGAAGTTCGGCGTGAGCCTGACCGATCGCCGCAAGTCGCGCGACCTGATCACCAACACGCTCACCGGCGGCGCCGACTACTATTCCGGCGACAACGCGATCAACGTCGGCGCGCTGGGCGGCGATCTGCTCTCGGTGTACTCGCTGCCCAACTTCATGAGCGGGGTGAAGTCGCGCTTCCCGCGCAGCTTCATCGCCTTCGACGTGCCGGCCTACGAGGCCGCGCTGGCCGCGTACAAGGGCACGCGCGCCGACGGCAGCGCCTACGACTACAGCAACGCCGCGCCGGCGTGGAACCCGCTGGAGAGCTACCGCGTCAGCGAGAAGACCGCCTCGTTCTATGTGCAGGCCGACCTGTCCGGCGATCGCTGGGATGGCAACGTGGGCGTGCGCGTGGTCTCGACCAACACCACCTCGCAGGCCTGGGACGCCAAGATCACCAGCATCACCGAGAACGGGGCGTTCAACTACACCGCGACCTACGCCGATCCCACCAGCATCAGCCAGAAGGGCAGCTATACCTACGTGTTGCCGGCCGCCAACTTCGTCTGGCACTTCAGCGACGACCTGCAGCTGCGCCTGGGCGCGGCCAAGACCATGGCGCGGCCCTCGGTGGAGCAGCTGGCGCCGACCAGCACCACGCAGAGCGTGTCCTGGGGCGAGTTCACCCAGGTCTACGGCGGCAACGTCGACCTGAAGCCCTATAGCGCCAAGCAGGGCGATGCCTCGCTGGAGTGGTACTTCGCCGAGCACTCCATCGCCAACCTGGCGGTGTTCTACAAGCGCATCGACAACCAGATCACGACCAGCTGGGAGACCGGGCAGGACATCGGCGTGGGCGGCATCACCGATGCCAATGGCAATGTGGTCTCGCCGGGCCCGACGCTGTTCAACGTCATGCGCCCGATCAACGGCGATTACGCCAAGGTGCACGGCATCGAGGCGGGCCTGCAGCACTTCTGGGACAACGGCCTGGGCTTCCGCGCGCAGTACACGCGCAACTGGTCGGAGAGCTGGGTCGATGGCGAGAAGCGTCCGCTGGAGGGCATCGCGCCGTCGGTCTACTCGGTCAGCCTGATGTACGAGAAGGGCCCGTGGGACCTGGGCGTGACCGCCGACCATACCGATGGCTTCGTCAGCGCGGTCAACGTGCTGGGCGCCGGCTACAACGAGAAGGCCGATCCGATCACCTGGATGACCGCGCACATCACCTACAACATCAACGACATGTTCACCGTCTCGCTGGAAGGCAACAACCTGCTCGACGAGGAGCAGACCACCAGCATCAACGGCAACCCGCTGCTGCTCAACAGCTACTACCGCTACGGCCGCAGCCTGACCCTGGGCTTGACGATGCGGTTCTGATCGCCGCGCGCTGTGGTGGATGGAAGAGGCCTCGTGAGAGGTCTTTTCTGTTGGTGCTTCTTTTTCTGTTGGAGCTTCTCTGGATTGAGAGCGCTTGGTGCGTGGCGGGTTGCGGCTTCGGAGAGGTAATGTGCTGGCTTCGGAGGGGCAGCGGTCCGGCGGGCGAGGGCCGCTTCTCCCTCAATCAGGGCATCCTGCCCTGATTCGGGCGCTCGGCGTCCTGCCTCGCTCGTCGCGGCCCCCGCCCGCCGGACCGCTGCCTCGCGCGTCAGGTCGCAGGGCTTCGGGTTGCGCGGTTGTTCGGGCCCCCCTTTCTGGCGCACAACGCGATCAGCTACGGGAAGTTATAGACTTGAGCCCCCTCCCTTGCGCGCAGCGCAGGGGAGGGATGGGGAGGGGTCGGGGCTTTACCGGGCAAGCCACCGAAGCGAAGAGCAAAAGCACCCCACCCCGGCCCTCCCCTTCGCCTGCGGCGAAAGGGAGGGGGCAGAGCGCTTGCTAGATGCCTTCGGCTCTAAAGAAGTCCTGATCCATCCGCCGCAGCGCCTCGACCCGGCCGGGCGCGCGGAGAGCGGGCCAGGGATGGCCCGCGGCGGCGAGTCCGCCAGGATGGCGGACCGAGCCGAGGAGCCGCGCCCGGCCGGGTCGAGGCTGGTCGGCGAAGAAGGCTTTTCGCCCCGCTCATCGCATCGATCGGACCGCGCGCCCCCGCACCTCGGCGCAGCACCCTTCCAGTGGTGTCGTGCGTGCCGCGCTAGCCGCGCGTGCGCTCGGTCGTGCGGGCGCCGGGCTTCCACTGCTTCTGCAGCATCTGCAGGAAGCGCTCGGCCATCGGCGAGAGCGCCGCGTTGTTCCGGCGCACGATGCCGATGGTGCGCGAGACCACCGGGCTGTCGATCGGGCGCGTGACCAGGGTCGGGTGGTCGCCCTGCGGGGTGGCCATGCGCGGCAGCACCGACACGCCGATGCCGGCCTCGACCATGCCCAGCGAGGTCGACAGGTGGGTGACCTCGTAGAACCAGCGCAGTTTCAGGTTCTCGCGTGCGAGCGCGCCGTCGAGCAGGGTGCGGTTGCCGCTGGTGCGGTGCACGGTGATCAGCTGGTGCTTCTCCAGGTCGCTCCAGGCGATCTTGCGCTTCTTGGCCAGCGGGTGATCGCGCCGGCAGGCGAGCACGAAGGGATCCTCCACCAGCACCTCGAAGCTCAGATTGGGATCGGAGGCGCCCATGAAGTTGATGCCGAACTCGACCTCGCCGCGCTCCACCGCCTGCAGTCCCTCGGTGGCCGGCACGTCCAGGATGCGGAAGCGCACGTTGGGGTGCTCGGCATGGAAGCGCGCCATCACGCTGGGCAGGAAGTAGAACGCCGCGGTGGGCAGGCAGGCGATGGTGATCTGGCGGCCGACGTGATCGCCGCGCTGGGCGAACAGCGAGCCATCGAACTCCTCCAGCATGCGCCGCACCAGCGGCAGCAGGTTCTCGCCCACGGCCGTGGTGGAGACGCTGCGCGTGGTGCGCTCGAGCAGCGGCGAGCCGATCGCCTGCTCGAGTTTCTGGATGCGCCGGCTCAGCGCGGGCTGTGAGACGTGCAGGGTCTCGGCCGCGCGGTGGAAGCTGCGCGACTCGGCCACCAGCAGGAAGGCGCGCAGGTCCAGGATTTCGCAATTCATGCTCATATCGGATCAATCCACCGAAAAATAGCAATTCACAGATCAATCGTGGCCATGCCAGGATCGCATCACACCGGATCATTAATCCGGAACTGGTATGAATCTACCACGCCCATGTCCAACGACCTGCTCAGCGTTCCCTGTGTTCTGATGCGCGGCGGCACCTCCAAGGGGCCGTTCTTCCTCGCCTCGGACCTGCCTGCCGATGCCGCCGAGCGCGACCGCCTGCTGCTGGAGGTGATGGGCTCGGGCCATCCGCTGCAGATCGACGGCATCGGCGGCGGCAACGCGCTGACCAGCAAGGTCGCGATCATCGATCGCGCCAGCCGCGCCGACGCCGATGTCGATTACCTGTTCGCCCAGGTGCGCGTGGACCAGCGCGTGGTCGATACCGCGCCCAACTGCGGCAACATGCTGGCGGCGGTGGGGCCATACGCGATCGAGCGCGGCCTGGTGCCGGCGCGGCATCCGCGCACCCAGGTGCGCATCCACAACGTCAACACCGGCAAGGTGATCGTGGCCACGGTGGAGACGCCCAACGGCCAGGTGGCCTACCTGGGCGATGCCCGCATCGCCGGCGCGCCCGGCACCGCCGCGCCGATCTCGCTGGCCTTCCTGGACGCCGCCGGCGCGCGCACCGGCAAGCTGCTGCCGAGCGGGCGCGCCAGCGAGTGGATCGACGAGGTCGAGGTGAGCCTGGTCGACTGCGCCATGCCGCTGGTGCTGATCCGCGCCGAGGCGCTGGGCCTGCGCGGCGACGAGACGCCGGCCCGCCTCAACGCCGATGCCGCGCTGCTGGCCCGGATCGAGTCCATCCGTGTCGAGGCAGGGCGACGCATGGGCATCGCCGACGCCGCCGATCGCGTGATTCCCAAGCCGGTGCTGCTTGCTGCGCCGCAGCATGGCGGCCACCTGCAGGTCCGCTACTTCATGCCGCATCAGTGCCACACCGCGCTGGCCATCACCGGTGCGGTGGGGCTGGCCACGGCGGTGGTCACCGAAGGCACGCTGGCCCACACCATGGTGGGATATCTGCCGCTGCCGACCACGATTACCCTTGAGCATCCCAGTGGCAGCCTGGCCGTCGGGCTCAGCCGCGCCGCGGGCAGCGACGCGGTCGTCGCCAGCGTCGTGCGGACCGCGCGGCGCCTGTTCGAAGGCCGGGTGTTCGCCCCCTCGCCACGCACTTCCGTCGCTGCCGAATGGACCTCAGCGGCATGACCTGATTCGCCGGGTCCGACCCGGTCCACGTTTCGCATCGCATACATCCTGGGAGGGATCGATGTACAAGCCACTCATGGCGGCCACCCTGGTCGCCGCCGCCCTCGCCCTGTCCGCCTGCGGCAAGGACGCCAGCCACGCCTCCGGCGCCGCGCCGGGCGCCGACGATGCGCCGGTGCGCATCAGCGTCGGCTCCTACAATCTCAACAACCTGCCGTTCTTCGTGGCCGATGCCCAGGGCTACTTCAAGGACGAAGGCCTCCAGGTCAAGACCGAGAACTTCGCCCAGGGCGGCTCGAAGGTGCTGCAGGCGCTGGTCGCCGGTTCGACCGATGTGGCGGTGGGCTTCTACGACCACACCATCCAGATGCAGGCCAAGCGCAAGGACGTCACCGCCTTCATCCTGCTCTCGCGCAATTCGGGCCTGGTGCTGGCCGGGCGCAACGACGGCACCTTCGATCCGGCCAGGCCGCAGACGATCCAGGGCATGAAGGTCGGCATCACCGCGCCGGGCTCCTCGTCGGACTTCTTCGTCCGCCACTACCTGGCGCGCAACAAGATTCCCGAGACGGCCGTGTCGCTGATCGGCGTGGGCTCCGGAGCCGCCGCGGTGGCCGCGCTGGAACAGGGCAAGGTCGACCTGCTGGTCAACTACGATCCGGCCGCCACGCTGATCGCCGAACGCAAGGTCGGCAAGATCCTGATCGATGCGCGCAGCGACGCCGGCGCGCGCCAGGTCTACGGCGGGCTGTACCCGACCTCGGTGCTGTACGCGCAGTCGGCGTTCCTGCAGCAGCGGCCGCAGGCGGTGGAGAAGATCGTGCGGGCCGAGCAGCGCGCGCTGGCCTTCATCGCCGATCACAGCGGCGAGCAGATCGTGGCCGCGCTGCCGGACAGCTACGTCTCCGGCGACCGCGCCACCTACGCCAAGGCGGTGGAGAACGCGCGCGCCATCTTCACCCGCGACGGGCGCTTCGTGCCCGAGGACCTGACCACGCCGCTGGCCGTGCTGAGCGAGTTCAACGACGGCGTGGCCCAGGCCAAGGTGGACCTGTCCAAGACCTATACCAACGCGTTCGTCGATCGTGCCCTGGCCGCCGGAGGTGGCGCATCGGCCACCGCCGCGGCCAGGCAATAACCGGAGGATTCCCTGATGGCGCTCAACGCCAGTGTGCGCAGCCTCAATGGCGCACCCCAGTTCCATCCCGCCGAGACCATGGTCGCCATCGACAAGGTGACCATGTCCTTCGGCGACTTCACCGCGGTGCGCGAGGTCGACCTGCAGGTGGGCAACGGCGAGTTCGTCGCCATCGTCGGGCCGACCGGCTGCGGCAAGAGCACCGTGCTCAACGCGGTGGCCGGCCTGCTGACGCCGGCCAGCGGCGGCATCACGATCGATGGCGTGCCGGTCAAGGGCGTGCAGAAGTCGGTGGGCTACCTGTTCCAGCAGGATGCGCTGCTGCCGTGGAAGACCGCGCTGCAGAACGTCGAGCTCGGCCTGCGCTTCCGCGGCATGGCGGCCAAGGAGCGCGAGGAGCGCGCGCGGGCCTGGCTGGCCAAGGTGGGCCTGTCCGGCTTCGAGCACCGGTATCCGCACCAGCTCTCCGGCGGCCAGCGCAAGCGCGTGCAGATGGCGCAGGCGCTGATCGTCGAGCCCAAGGTCATCCTGATGGACGAGCCGTTCTCCGCGCTCGACATCCATACCCGCCACCTGATGCAGAACGAGCTGCTGCGGCTGTGGCAGGAGGACCGCCGCTCGGTCGTGCTGATCACCCACGACCTGGAAGAGGCCATCGCGCTGGGCGACCGCGTGGTGGTGCTCTCGGCGGGGCCGGCCAGCCGCGTGGTGCGCAGCTTCGATGTCGACCTGGAGCGCCCGCGCAACGTGGCCGAGATCAAGCTGGATCAACGATTCACCGACCTGTACCGCGACATCTGGGCCTGCCTGCGCGGCGAAGTGGAGAAGAGCTATGCACGCCAAGACTGACAAACTGATCCAGATCGTCCTGATCGTCGTGCTGTTCGGCGGCTGGGAAGCCGGCGTGGCCAGTGGGCTGATCGATCCGTTCTTCTTCCCGGCGCCGTCGGGCATCGCGCGGCAGATGTGGACCTGGCTGTCGGACACCTCGTTCTACCAGCACGTCTACATCACCCTGACCGAGACCGCGCTGGGCTATCTGATCGGCACCGCGCTGGGCGTGGCCGGCGGCGTGTGGCTGGGGCTGAGCCGGCGGTCGGCGCGGATCCTGGACCCGTTCATCAAGGGCTTCAACGCGATCCCGCGCGTGGTGCTGGCGCCGATCTTCGTGCTGTGGCTGGGCCTGGGACTGTGGTCGAAGGTGGCGCTGGCGGTGACGCTGGTGTTCTTCACCACCTTTTTCAACGCGATGCAGGGCGTGCGCGAGGTCAATCCCACCGTGCTGGCCAATGCACGCATCCTCGGCGCCGGGCGCGGCGATCTGCTGCGGCATGTGTACTTCCCGGCGGCGGCCAGCTGGATCCTGTCCTCGCTGCGCACCTCGGTGGGCTTCGCGGTGGTCGGCGCGATCATCGGCGAGTATCTGGGCGCCTCGGCGGGCCTGGGCTATCTGATCGCGCAGGCCGAAGGCAACTTCAACGCGGTCGGCGTGTTCGCCGGCATCATCATCCTGGCCGCCTTCGTGCTGATCATCGATGCCTTGCTCGACATCGTCGAGAACCGCGTGATCACTTGGCGTCCCAACGCCCAGCAGGGCGCGACCAGCTGATCGCACGCGTCACGGTGCCGGCGCGCTAGCCGGCACCGCGCTGGACCCATCCCCCCGCACCATCCCCGTGTGGCCGCCGACGCGCCTGCGTCGCCGCGCCCGAGAGAGAGCTTTCCCATGATGCGAATCCACGTGCTGCCCAAGGCAGCGCTGACGGTGGCGATCGGCCTGTTGCTGACCACCGGCCAGGCCGGCGCGCAGGCGCTGAGCCAGGCAGAACTGACCCGCCTGGTGCAGGCGCAGGCCTTGAAGATCGAGCAGCTGGAGGCGCGCCTGAAGGCGGTCGAAGGCAGTGGCAGCGCGAGCACCGCGGTGGTCGCTCCTGCGCCGGCAGCGGCGGACCCCGCGCTGGAAGCGCGCGTGGCCAAGGTCGAGGCCGCCCAGGCCAAGGCGCCCAAGGTCAGCTGGTCCAAGGGCGCGCCGCAATTCTCCAATGCCGATGGCAGCTTCACCTTCCGGCCGCGCGGTCGGTTGTTCGTGGACGCCTCCAGCACGGGCGGCTCGGACTTCACCGACCGCAACATCTCCGGCACCGAGATCCGCTCGGTGCGCCTGGGCGCCGAGGGCAGCTACGGGCGGCTGGGCTACGTGGTGGAAGGCGACTTCGCCGACAACGAGGTGGCCTGGAAATCGGTCTATGCCAGCGTCGATCACCGCCTGTTCGGCACCCAGGCCGAGCTGAGCATCGGCAACCGGCTCAACGACCGCGGCCTGGATGGTTCCAGCAGCACGACCAACACGCCGTTCGCCGATCGCAACGTGGTCGGCACGCTGATCCTGCCCCAGCGCGGCCTGTTCGGCGTGGGGCTGACCGAGCGGGTGTTCGGGCAGGGCTGGCACGCCAGCCTGTCGGTGGCGGGCAACGACCTCAACAATGCAGGCGAGGACAACGACAGCCTGACCGTGGCCGCGCGCGCGCACTGGAACCCGCTGTTGAGCGAGACCGCCACGGTGCATCTGGGGGCGTGGGCCTTCCACGAGGACATTTCGGCCGGGGCCACCGGCGTGCTGCGCAGCTCGGCGATCTCGGGGCACTTCAACGATCTGGTCAAGATCGCGCCGGGCGCGCTGGCTGGTGCCGAGCGTGGCACGGCCTATGGCGTGGAAGCTGCGGGTTTCTTCGGGCCGGGCTGGGTGAGCGGTGAGTGGGGCACGCGTCGCATCGCTGGCGTGGGCAGTGCGGGCCGCTACGACGTGGATCACTCGGCCTGGGCGGTGTCCGGCGGCGTGTTCCTGTTCGGGGCCAGCCCGGCCTATACGGCCAAGAGCGGCACCTGGGGCAAGGTCAAGGTGCAGGATCCGGTCACGCCGGTGGGCGCGGAGCCTGGGAGCTGCGCGCGCGCTACGAGGATGTGGACTACGACGAGCTGCCCACGGGCGGCACCGGGCATGCCTGGACGGTGGGCACCAACTGGTATCTCAACGACTATGCGCGCGTCATGCTCGATGCGGTCTTCTGGCAGACCGACAACCGCAGCGGCGCCTATCGGGGGCAGGACGAGGGCTATACGTTCAACACGCGCTTCCAGGTGGCGTTCTGAGGCGGCGCGGGTCGCTCAACGCAGCTTGCCGATCGGGGCGTAGCGGCCGCCGGTCAGGCGCAGCAGGTCGGCGGGGGCCAGTTCGACTTCCAGGCCGCGTCGTCCGGCGCTGACGTGCAGGCGGGGCAGGGCCTGTGCGCTGGCGTCGAGGAAGCTGCGCAGGCGCTTCTTCTGCGCCAGCGGGCTGATGCCGCCGACCAGATAGCCGGTGGCGCGCTGCGCTTCGTCGACGCCGGCCATCTCGCAGCGCTTGCAGCCGGCGGCTTCCGCCAGGGCCTTGAGGTCGAGCTGCCCGGCCACGGGCACGATCGCCACCAGCAGCTCATGCGTTTCGCTGCCCGCCAGCAGGGTCTTGAACACCCGGGCGGGGTCCAGGCCCAGCTTCTCCACCGCCTCGCCGCCGTAGGAATCGGCCTTGGGATCGTGCGCGTAGCTGTGCACGGTGTGGGGAGTCTTCTCGCGCTTGAGCAGGGCGATGGCGGGGGTCATGGGCGAATATCGATGATGGTGCTGCTTTGAAGGAAACTCATCTCTCGGTTGGAGATCACGCTTGAGTGTCCCGGCTCCGGAAGGGCAGCGGTCCGGCGGGCGGTGGCCGCTTATCCCTCAATCAGGGCATCCTGTCCTGCCTTAAGGCGCTCGGCCTCCTGCCTCGCTCGTCGCGGCTACCCACCGCCCGCCGGACAGCTGCCTCGCGCGTCAGGCAGACGACTTCGGGTCGATAAGCGTTCTGGCTGGTTCGCGGAGCTTGGCCGTGACGGGTCGAGCGTGGATGCGCATGCGGTCAGGGGCACATAACTTGGAGCCGCCAACGAATCCTCTATCGTCGCTCCCGCGGCGCGCGTGTCGGCGTCAGCCTCATGTGCCGCGTGCATAGCCTGCTCCCCGCTGTGCGCGGAGCGCCATCACGACCACGGTGTCGGTCACGTCCACATAGCGGTACAACGCCAAGTACCCACGCGAGCCGCGGCCGATCACCAGTTCGCGGTTGTCTCCATGGGCCGGGCGGCCGATCAGGGGATTGCCTGTCAGCACGTCCAACGCGCTGACGATGTCCTCGGCCCTGTCTCCAGCGTGCTCGCTCTCGTGGTCGCGCAAGTAAGCGGCAATCCGCTCCAGATCCTCGATCACGCCGGGGCCGAGGCGAATACGCGTCACCTCAGTCTTCCAGCTTGCGCGCCACCGGCCGCTTCGCGGGCTTTCCTGCGACCCGGGCCCTGAAGTACGCGCGCGCCTCTTCCCAAGGGATGGTTTCACCCGTTTCCAGGAACTCGGCCCAGCGCTGATCGGCCTCCGCCAGGAAGTCCGCGCGCCGTTCCGCCTGGTCGGTCTTCTCGGCGATGGCTTCCAGGATGAAGTTGTGCGACGTGGTGCCCGCGGCTTCGGCCGCTTTCGCGATGCGGGCCTTGAGTGCGTCCGGCAGGCGGATGGTCGTGGTGCTCATGAGAGGGCTTCCGGCGGTGACCTTGCAGCAATGTAGCACAGACGTGCTACAGGCGACCCAGTCCGGGCGATCACGCTGCCCAGCCGCCAAATGCGAACGGGCGCCTCGCGGCGCCCGTTCGTGATCACGCGATGACCGCTGCGTCGATCAATAGCGGTAGTGGTCCGGCTTGTACGGGCCTTCCACCGGCACGCCGAGGTAATCGGCCTGCTGCGCGGTGAGCTTGGTCAGCTTCACGCCGATCTTGTCCAGGTGCAGGCGCGCGACTTCCTCGTCCAGCTGCTTGGGCAGGCGGTAGACCGTCTTCTCATACACGTCCTTGTTGGCCCACAGGTCGATCTGCGCCAGGGTCTGGTTGGCGAAGCTGTTGGACATCACGAAGCTCGGATGGCCGGTGGCGCAGCCCAGGTTGACCAGGCGGCCTTCGGCCAGCAGGAAGATGCTGTTGCCGTTGGCGAAGGTGAACTTGTCCACCTGCGGCTTGATGTTGGTCTTCACCGCGCCCGAGGCGTACAGCGCATCGACCTGGATCTCGTTGTCGAAGTGGCCGATGTTGCACACGATGGCCTGGTCCTTCATCGCCTTCATGTGTTCCAGGGTGATGATGTCCTTGTTGCCGGTGGTGGTGACGTAGATGTCGGCCTGGCCCAGGGTGTCTTCGACGGTGTTGACCTCGAAGCCTTCCATCGCCGCCTGCAGGGCGCAGATCGGGTCGATCTCGGTGACGATCACGCGGGCGCCGTAGGCGCGCAGCGAATGCGCCGAGCCCTTGCCCACATCGCCGTAGCCGCAGACCACGGCGACCTTGCCGGCCAGCATCACGTCCATCGCGCGCTTCAGGCCATCGGCCAGCGACTCGCGGCAGCCGTAGAGGTTGTCGAACTTGGACTTGGTGACCGAGTCGTTGACGTTGATCGCCGGCACCAGCAGCTTGCCGGCCTCGGCGATCTGGTAGAGGCGGTGCACGCCGGTGGTGGTCTCCTCGGACACGCCCTTCCAGTCGGCGACCACGCGCGTCCAGTAGCCCGGGCGCTCGCTGGCCACGCGCTTGAGCAGGTTCTTGATCACCTGCTCCTCGTGCGAGGAGGCCGGCTCGTCGACCCACTTGCTGCCGTTCTCCAGCTCGTAGCCCTTATGGATCAGCAGGGTCACGTCGCCGCCGTCGTCCACCACCAGCTCCGGGCCGGTCAGGGTGCCGTCGGGCAGGGTGAAGGTCAGCGCGTCCAGCGTGCAGTCCCAGTATTCCTCTAGCGTCTCGCCCTTCCAGGCGAACACCGGCGTACCGGTCGCGGCGATCGCGGCGGCGGCGTGGTCCTGGGTCGAGAAGATGTTGCACGAGGCCCAGCGCACGTCCGCGCCGATGTCCTTGAGCGTCTCGATCAGCACCGCGGTCTGGATGGTCATGTGCAGCGACCCGGTCACGCGCACGCCCTTGAGCGGTGCGGTGGCCTGGTACTTGCGGCGGATCGACATCAGGCCCGGCATCTCGTGCTCGGCGATGTCCAGTTCCTTGCGGCCCCAGTCGGCCAGGGAGATGTCGGCGACCTTGTAGTCGCCTTCGGTCGAGAAGGTCTTCAGTTGCGCATTCATGGTGTTGCTCCGGTCAAGGGCGGGCGTGGAAAGCTCGCGGTTGCCGGGCGCCGTTGCACAGGTGGATCGCCGAGCCTGGCCCGTGGCGCGTGCATGGCACGGCTTGGGTCGCAGCGCCCCTCGGCGAAGCCAGCAGTATATCGCCGTGCGTCGCGGCGGCGATGAACACGGCCGCCTTTGCAGTAGGCTTGGCGTCCCTCCAAGATCGGCATCTGGCGCGACCGCGATGAATTCACCTGCAACTTTGTCGGCATCGTCTGCGATCTTGGAATTCGCCGCGCCGGACCTGACGCTGCGCGACGATGTGCGCCGGCTCGGCGCGCTGGTCGGCGACATGCTGGCCGAGCAGGTGTCCGACGAATTCCTCGCCCAGGTCGAGCGCATCCGCACCCGCGCCATCGCCCGCCGGCAGAAGGGCGAGGGCACGCAGGGCCTGGCCGCGACCCTGGCCGGCATGTCCGCCGAGGACGCCGAGGCGCTGATCCGCGCCTTCAGCGCCTACTTCCAGGTGGTCAACATCGCTGAGCGCGTGCACCGCATCCGCCGCCGCCGCGACTACCAGCGCCAGGGCGATGCGCCGCAGCCGGAAGGGCTGCACGCCAGCCTGCTCAGGCTCAAGGAGCAGGGCGTCGGCCTGGAGGAGGCCACCGCCTGGCTGGAGCGGCTGGATCTGGAGCCGGTGTTCACCGCCCACCCGACCGAGGCGGTGCGCCGCGCGCTGCTGGAGAAGGAGCAGCTGATGGTCGCCGCGCTGGTGGCCGGGCTGGACGGCGCGCAGACGCCGGGCGAGGCGGCCAGCGATGCGGCGCGCTTCCGCATGGCGCTGACCGCAGCCTGGCAGACCGCCGATTCCTCGCCGGTGCGGCCGACGGTGGCCGACGAGCGCGAGCACGTGGGCTTCTATCTGACCCAGGTGCTGTACCGCGTGGTGCCGGTGTTCTACGAATCGCTGGAGCACGCCTTCACCGAGGTCTACGGCAGCGCGCCGCCGCTGCCGCGCGTGCTGCGCTTCGGCACCTGGGTGGGCGGGGACATGGACGGCAACCCCAACGTGGATGCCACCACCATCGCCGACACGCTGCGCGCCCAGCGCGCGGTGGTGCTGGAGCGCTATCTGAAGGAGCTGTGGCAGCTGGCCAGCCTGCTGAGCCAGTCGACCACGCTGGTGCCGGTGAGCGAGGCCCTGCGCGCGCGCCTGGCGCAGTACCAGGCGCAGCTGCCGCAAGCCGCCGCGCGGTCGCGCCCGCGCCATGGCGACATGCCGTACCGCCTGCTCAACGACCTGATGCGCGCCCGGCTGCGCGCGACTCTGGACGACGCGCCGGGCGCGTACGCCTCGCCGGAGGAGTTCGAGGCCGACATTCAGCTGATCCTGGACAGCCTGCAGGCGCACAAGGGCCTGCACGCGGGCTGGTTCGCGGTGCGCCGCCTGCTCTGGCGCGTGCGCACCTTCGGCTTCCACTTGGCGCGGCTGGACGTGCGCCAGGAATCCAGCGTGCACGGCCGCGCGGTCGCCGCCGCGCTGGGCCAGGGCGACTGGGACACGCTGGACGCGGCCGCGCGCGCCACGCTGCTGCGCCCGTACGCGGCCGGCACCGAAACGCTGCCGGCCAGCCAGGACGAGGGCAATCCGCGCCTGGACGCGGTCTTCGCCGCCCTGGGCGAAGCGCGCCGGCTGCACGGCGCCGACGCGCTGGGCGCTTACATCATCTCGATGGCGCACAGCCGCGCCGACGTGCTCACCGTGCTGGCCCTGGCCCGGCGCGGCGGGCTGGTGGATGACGACGGCCAGGTGCCGCTGGACATCGCGCCGCTGTTCGAGACGGTGGACGATCTGCGCCACGGGCCGGAGGTGCTGCGCGACCTGGCCGCCGACCCGGTCTACCGCCAGCATCTGGCCGCGCGCGGCGATACGCAGATGGTGATGCTGGGCTATTCGGACAGCGGCAAGGACGGCGGCACGGCGGCCTCGCGCTGGGGCCTGCAGCGTGGGCAGGTCGAACTGCTCGAGGCCGCACACGAGCTCGGCATCAAGCTGACCTTCTTCCACGGCCGCGGCGGCTCGATCAGCCGTGGCGGCGGCAAGACCACGCGCGCGGTCGACGCCTCGCCGCGCGGCAGCGTCGACGGCCGCCTGCGCGTGACCGAACAGGGCGAGGTGATCCATCGCAAGTACGGCATCCGCGCGCTGGCGCTGCGCTCGTTGGAGCAGTCGCTGGGCGCGGTGCTGGTGTCGAGCATCCGCCCGCGCCCGCCCGAGCCGCGCGAGGCGCACTGGCGCACGCTGATGGACACCGTCGCGCGCGCCAGCACCGAGGCCTATCGCGACTTCGTCGGCACCAAGGGCTTCATGGACTATTTCCGCACCGCCACGCCGATCGACGTGATCGAACGCATGACCCTGGGCTCGCGTCCCTCGCGCCGGCTGGGCCAGGACGCGGCGCTGAGCAATCTGCGCGCGATCCCATGGGTGTTCGCCTGGAGCCAGGCGCGCGCCACCATCCCCGGCTGGTACGGCGTGGGCAGCGGCCTGGCCGCGGCGGTGGAGCAGTTCGGCGAGGAGGCGGTGCGTGAGATGGGCCGCGACTGGCCCTTCGTGCGCACCTTCCTGGACGACATCGCCATGGTGCTGGCCAAGGGCGATCTGGATATCGCGGCGCTGTTCTCCCAGCTCTCCAGCGATCTGCACGGGCAGTTCTTCCCGCGCATCCAGGCCGAGCACGAGCGCACCCGCCACTGGGTGCTCAGGCTGTCTGGCAACGACAGCCTGCTCCAGCACGATCAGCGCCTGGACCTCTCCATTCGCCTGCGCAACCCCTACGTCGATCCGATGAGCCTGCTGCAGGTGGACCTGCTCAAGCGCTGGCGTGCCGCCGACCGCGAGGACGACGCCCTCCTGCGCGCTCTGGTGGCCAGCGTCAACGGCGTCTCGCAGGGCTTGCAGAACACCGGCTGAGGCCGAAGGCACCACTCCCCGCGATAGGGCCGTCATTCCCGCGAACGCGGGACTCCATGGACGCCCGCGCAGGTCGCGGACATGCTTGGTGAGAGCAACTGTCTCCTCCGATCACGTCGCGCCCTCCCTGTAGAGCGGAGCTTGCTCCGCTGCTCTTCCTTCGGTTAGCGGGAAACGTCCCAGCGGAGCAGCCCCGCTGCTCTTGGTTTGGTTCGCGAGGAAGGCCCCAGCGGAGCAAGCCCCGGTGCTCTTGGTTTGGTTCGCGAGGAAGGCCCCAGCGGAGCAAGCTCCGCTCTACAGGTGGGAGCCGCCGTGGCGGCGATGGGGCCTTACCGGCGGAGCCCGTCGCCGCTATCGCGGCTTCCACAGCGCTATTGGTCACTCGGGGAAATGAAGTTATGAGGCTGTTAGAGAATCGGCGGGAAGGCTTCCGCCGCTCCTTCGCCTCAATTCAGCTCGGCAGGATCCGGCCCACGCCGCTTGCCGGCATCCAGGCTGGCGATGGCGGCCATGTCGTCCAGGCTGAGCTTGAAGTCGAACACGTCGATGTTCTCCTTGAGTCGCGCCGGGTTGGCCGACTTGGGGAACACGATGTTGCCCAGCTGGATGTGCCAGCGCAGGATCACCTGCGCGGCGGTCTTGCCGTGGCGCGCGGCGATGTCCTTGAGGATCGCGTTCTCCAGCAGCTCGCCGCCCTGGGCCAGCGGGCTCCAGGCCTCGGTCAGGATGCCGTGGGTCTGGCCATAGTCGCGCAGCGATGTCTGCTGCAGCAGTGGATGCAGCTCGATCTGGTTGACCACCGGCAGCACGCCGGTCTCGGCGGCGATGTGCTCGATGTCCTCGACGCGGAAGTTGGACACGCCGATGGACTTGACCTTGCCCGCGTCGCGCGCGGCGATCAGCGCCTTCCAGCTGTCGACGAACTTGCCCTTGGCCGGGCAGGGCCAGTGGATCAGGTACAGGTCGACATAGTCCAGCTGCAGCTTGCCCAGGCTGGTGTCCAGGGCCTTGAGCGCGCTGTCGTAGCCCTGGTCCTCGTTCCACAGCTTGGTGGTGATGAACAGCTCGTCGCGCGGCAGGCCGGAGGTGGCGATGGCCTGGCCGACGCCTTCCTCGTTCTTGTAGATGGCCGCCGTGTCGATGTGGCGATAGCCCAGCCGGAAGGCCTCGCTGACCACGTTGGCGGTCTCGTCGGCCGGGGTCTGCCACACGCCCAGGCCGAACTGGGGAATCGTGCGGCCGTCGAGCATTTCAAGGGCGGGGATGGTGTGCATGGAAGCCTCCTGTCGCGATAGACCTCGCAGTGTAGGCGGCACGACGTTGCCTCCATGCCAAGGCCGGCACGATGATGGCCACGATGCACGCCTTCACGAATTCGCGCTGATGCGCCCTGACTCGCACTCCCCTACGCCGGTCTCCTCCCGCTGGCGCCGTGCGCTGACCTGGTGCCTGCTGCCGCCGCTGCTGGCCTGGGCGGTGCTGGCCAGCGTCTATCTGGACCACTGGCCGCACATGCTGCGCGGCGTGCTGGCGCTGGCATGGCTCTGGCTGGGATGGAGGGTGCTGCGTGCGCGTCATCGCGCCAGCGGTGCGCGCTGGGCGGGTGTCGCGCTGCTGGCCTGGCTGGGGTTCCTCGCCGGCTGGTCGCTGCAGGCGCCGCGGCAGGATCGCCTCTGGGCCGACGATGTCGCGCGCCTGCTGCAGGCGCAGGTGCAGGTGCAGGGCGATACGGTGGTGCTGGAGAACGTGCGCCACTTCCACTGGCGCAGCGACACCGACTACGACGTGCGCTGGGACACGCGCCGCTACGACCTGTCCCAGCTGCGTTCGGCCGATCTGGCGCTGTCGTACTGGATGGGACCGGCCATCGCCCACACGCTGGTGTCCTTCGGCTTCGCCGATGGCCGGCATCTGGTGTTCTCGCTGGAGATCCGCAAGGAGCGTGGTGAGGCGTTCTCCGCGCTGGGCGGCTTCTTCCGCCAGTACGAGGAAACGCTGGTCGCCGCCGAGGAGGACGACATCCTGCGCGTGCGCACCAATGTGCGCGGCGAGGACATGTGGCTGTACCGGCTCAACCTGCCGCCGGCCGCGTTGCGCCAGCTGTTCCTGGCCTATCTGGACAAGGCCGACGCGCTGCGCGCGCGGCCGGCGTTCTACAACACGGTGATGAGCAACTGCACCACGGTGATCTTCCAGCTGGCCAGGCGCATCGATGCCCGCCTGCCGCTGGACTGGCGGCTGCTGTTGTCGGGGTACTTCGACCGCTACGTGGCCGACCATGGCGGGTTGATGCCGGGGATCGACTTCGCGACGTTGCGGGCGCGGGGGCATATCACGGCCAAGGCGCGGGCAGTGGGGGAGGGAGAGGATTTTTCGCGGGCGATTCGGGTTGGGGTGCCGGGGGAAGTGGGGCCGTAGGGGCGCCGCGCGCTGATCGATGCGGAAGAGCTCAGGACTTTTCGTTTCCGCGAAAGCGGGAAGCCAGTGGCTTGAGGCTTCGACGCGAAAGTCCATGGGTTCCCGCTTTCGCGGGAACGACGGTAGTGGGTTTGCGGCGGCTTGTGGGAGGAGCTTGCTGGCAAGCCTCAGCCTAGGCCTGCCGCCTGCCGCCTGCCGCCTGCGCTGCTCAGCCGTCCAGCTCGCTCCAGCGTGCGTAGGCGCGTTCCAGTTCGGCCTGCAGGCCGGCCAGGGCCTCGTTCTCGGCGACGATGGTGGCGCTGTCCTGCTGGAAGAAGGCCGGGCCGGACATCGCCGCGGTGCGCGTCTCGATGTCGGCTTCCAGCTGCTCGATGCGGGCGGGCAGCTGCTCCAGTTCGCGCTGCTCCTTGAAGCTGAGCTTCTTCTTCGGCGTCGCAGCGGGCGTGGCCGCCGCCGCGGCGGCGTTGGCCGCGACCACCTGCTCGGTCACGCTGCGGTCGGTCTGCCGGGCCTGGCTGTCGAAGCCGGCGCGGCCGCGCGGGCGCTGGCGCAGCCAGTCGTTGTAGCCGCCGACGTAGTCGCCGACGCGGCCCTCGCCTTCCAGCACCAGCGTGCTGGTGACCACGTTGTCGATGAAGTCGCGGTCGTGGCTGACCAGCAGCAGCGTGCCCTTGTACTCGGCCAGCAGCTCTTCCAGCAGCTCCAGCGTTTCCACGTCCAGGTCGTTGGTCGGTTCGTCCATGACCAGCAGGTTGGAGGGCTGGGCGAACAGCTTGGCCAGCAGCAGGCGGTTGCGCTCGCCGCCGGACAGGCGGGTGATCGGCGCGCGCGCGCGTTCGGGCGAGAACAGGAAGTCCTGCAGGTAGCCGATGATGTGCTTGCGGCTGCCGT
Source organism: Pseudoxanthomonas winnipegensis (assembly GCF_030322905.1). Lineage (NCBI taxonomy): Bacteria > Pseudomonadati > Pseudomonadota > Gammaproteobacteria > Lysobacterales > Lysobacteraceae > Pseudoxanthomonas > Pseudoxanthomonas winnipegensis. Next base: position 1,123,502 of record NZ_CP095475.1, read on the forward strand.
TGATCTCGACGAAGTCGGTGCCCTGGGCGACGTTCTCCAGCGCGTTGCGCGATTCGTCCAGCTGGCTGCGATGCTGGTCGAAGTAGGCGATCTGCAGATTGGTGCCCAGCTCGACCGTGCCCTGCTGCGGCGCCAGTTCGCCCAGCAGGATCTTCAGCAGCGTCGACTTGCCCGAGCCGTTGGGGCCGATGATGCCGACGCGGTCGCCGCGCATGATCGTCACCGCGACATCGTCCAGCAGCGTGCGCCCGGCGTAAGCCTGGGTGATGTGTTCGGCGCTGATGACCTTCTTGCCCGAGGCCTGCGCATTGGAGGTCTCCATGCGCACGTTGCCCTGCAGGTCGCGGCGCGCGGCGCGTTCGCGGCGCATGGCCTTGAGCGCGGTGACGCGGCCCTCGTTGCGGGTGCGGCGGGCCTTGATGCCCTGGCGGATCCAGACTTCCTCCTGGGCCAGCAGCTTGTCGAAGCGCGCGTTCTCCTGCGCCTGCGCGTGCAGGCGCTCCTCGCGGCGGCGCAGGTAGTTGTCGTAGTCGCCGGGCCAGCTGGTGACCTGGCCGCGGTCGATCTCGACGATGCGCGTGGCCAGGTTGCGCAGGAAGCTGCGGTCGTGGGTGATGAAGATCAGGCTGCCTTCGAAGGACTTGAGGAAGCCTTCCAGCCAGTCGATGGCCTCGATGTCCAGGTGGTTGGTCGGCTCGTCCAGCAGCAGGATGTCCGGCTGGCGCACCAGCGCCTGGGCCAGCAGCACGCGGCGCTTCATGCCGCCGGACAGGCCGGCGAAGTCCGATTCGCCGTCCAGCTCCAGCCGGTCCAGCGTGGCCTGCACGCGGCGGTCCAGGTCCCAGGCGTTGTGGGCCTCGATCTGCGCCTGGGCGCGGCCCATGGCGTCCATGTCGCCCTCGTGCACGGCGTGGTGGTAGTCGGCCAGCATCCGGCCCAGCGCGCCCAGCCCCTGGGCGACCACGTCGAAGATGCTGCCGGCGGTGTCCGGCGGCACTTCCTGGGCCATGCGCGCGACCACCGTGCCCGACTGCAGGCGCACCTCGCCGTCGTCGGCCTGCAGCTCGCCGGCGATCAGCTTCATCAGCGTGGACTTGCCGGCGCCGTTGCGGCCGACGATGCACACGCGCTCGTGGGGTTCGATGGACAGCTCGACCTGTTCGAGCAGCAGCGGGCCGCCGACGCTGTAGTCGACGCGGGAAAGTTGCAGGAGGGACATGCGACCATTGTAGCCGGGCATCTGGCACGGGCAGCGGGCACGACGGCATGGCGGCGGTGAGGGAAGGGCGCGCGCTGTCGCGCTGGGCGGGAATCGGCGTGGCGACCTGCGCGCTGGGCTTCGCCGCGTTCTACGCACTGCTGTTCTGGCGCGACAACGCCGCGCCGGTGGCGAGCGACGCGGCGGCCGCGGCGCCGGCGCCGGGGATGTTCCTGTACGCGACCGAACGCTGCGAGGTCGACGGCGAGCGCCTGCGCGTGCAGGGCTGGGCCCTCCGCAAGGGCCAGGGCTGGCCGATCGGCGGCAACCGCGTGCTGCTGCGCCTGGCCGACGGCCGCCTGCGCGCGCTGGACACCGCCTGGCAGGCGCGGCCGCAGCTGGCGCCGCTGCTGAAGGCGCGCACCGGCGAGAAGCGCACCTATTACGCGCCCGGCTTCGCCGCCTCGCTGAACCTGGCCGTGGCCGGTGTCTCGCTGCAGGGCGCGCGGCTGTTCCTCGACTGGCGCGCCGGCGACACGCCTGCGCTGCTGCCGCTGGACTGCGCGGGGCTGTCGCCGTGAGCGCGCCGCGCCTGCGCTGGCACTGGCCGCTGCTGGGCCTGGCCTGGATGCTGGCCTCGATCGCCTCGATCCACGCCTTCGGCATCAGCTCGGCGCCGGTGGCCGACGACAGCTACTTCGCCAGCATGCTCGACACCTACACGCTGCGCGACTACCTGGTCCACCGCTATCACACCTGGACCGGGCGGCTGCCGATCGAGGCGCTGCTGGTGACCATCGTCCATGCGCCCGGCCTGTGGCGCGCCTGCAACGCGGTGGTGATGGCGCTGCTGTGCGTGGGCCTGGCGCGGCTGGCGCGGCCGGGCACGCGCTGGTCGTGGCCTGGCGCGATGGGGGTGGTGTTCGCGCTGGTGATGCTGATGACGCCGCAGGCCATCTACGAGGCGTGCTGGTGGCTGACCGGCTCGCTCAACTATCTATGGCCGGTGACGCTGGGCGTGTGGAGCCTGGTGCCGCTGGTCGAGGACCTCCCCCATCGCTGGCCGGCGCGGCTGGCCGCCTGCCTGGCCGCGGCGCTGGCGGCGTACTGCGACCAGCTGGCGCTGGTGCTGGTGCCGCTGACGCTCGGGCTGTGCCTGTGGCGCGCCCGGCAGCGCCGGGCCAGCGGCTGGGACTGGGCGCAGCTGGCGCTGCTGTGCGCCAACGCGGCCTTCGCCCTCAGCGCGCCGGGCAATGTCGAGCGGTTCCGCGAGGAGACCGGCATGCGCTTTCCCAACTTCGCCGACCTGGACGTGCTGGAGAGGCTGCGCATCGGCCTAGGGTTGATCGAGCGGGCGATGACCGACCCGCGCAACTACCTGTTCGGCACCGTCACCGCGCTGACCCTGGTGCTGCTGTGGCGCGCGCCGCTGGCGCGCTGGCTCAAGGCGGGGCTGGGCGTGGTGCTGGCGGTGTCGCTGCTGCAGATGCTGTTGTTCGTGCCGCACGTGCCGGGCGATCCCCTGCAGCTGTCGCTGCCGCTGCGCCTGGATGGCGATGCGGTGTGGAACCCGTGGCTGTACGCGCTCAGCGCGTGGTCGGCCTTCACCGTGGGCTGCGTGGTGATCGCCGCGGCCTGCGGCTTCTGGCGCGATGGGCGCGAGGCTGCACGGATGCTGGGCCTGCTGCTGCTGGGCCTGGCCTCGCTGGGAATGATGGGCTTCTCGCCCACGGCCTATCTGTCCGGCCAGCGCATCGCCTTCCTGTGCCTGCTGGCGCTGGTGGTGGTCGGCCTGCGTCAGCTCGACCGCATCGGGCTGGACTACGGGCCGCGCGTGCGCGGCGGCCTGCTGGCGCTGATCGTGGTGCTGGCCAGCTGGCGCGTGACGATGGCCGCCTTCGTCTGAAGGCCCGTCAGCCTGGGTTGAACGCGTAGCGCACCCCGGAGAAGAACACCGGCGCGGCGAACACCACCGAGTCCAGCCGGACCAGCGCGCCGCCGTGCCACTCGATCATCGTGCCCCAGGCCTTGGCGCCCAGGCTGCGCTTGGTCGCCGACAGCGCCAGCCCGCCCAGCAAACGGCCGGCGCCCGGGCAGGGCGCCGGCCGTGGCCGGTCAAGCGTGGGCGGCCCGCTTCGGCGCGGCGGCCAGCGCGTGCACCTCGGCCGAGGCCGGGGTGAAGTCGCGCACCGCCGCCAGGAAGTCGCGGCCCCAGCGGTCCACGTCGTAGTACTCGACGATGTCGTTGAGCTGGCGCAGGCGGCCGGCGGCCTCGTCCTCGGGCATGCGCAGGGCCTGGGACAGGGCCGCGGTCAGGTCGGCCTGATCGTGCGGATTGGTCAGCACCGCGCCCTTCAGCTCGGCCGCCGCGCCGGCGAATTCGCTCAGCACCAGCACGCCGTTGCCGCCCTCGATGCCCTGGGTGGCGACGAACTCCTTGGCCACCAGGTTCAGCCCGTCGCGCAGCGGGGTGATCCACATCACCTGCGCGGCGGCATAATGCGCCACCACCTCCTCGAACGGGAAGGCCTGAGCGAAGAAGCGCACCGGCGTCCAGTCCATCCGCGCGAAGCGGCCGTTGATGCGGCCGACCGCCTGTTCGATGGCGTTCTGCAGCTGGCGGTAGACCGTCATCTCCTTGGCCGCCGGCACGCAGATCATCAGCAGGGTGACCTTGTTGTGCAGCTGCGGGTGCGATTCGAGCAGGCGCTCGAACGCCTCCAGCTTGGCCAGCGTGCCCTTGGTGTAGTCCAGGCGTTCGACCGAGAGCACCAGCTTGCGCGCGCCGATCTCGCGGCGCAGCTTGAAGATGTTGTTGCGCACCTCCGGGTTGGCCAGCACCTGGTTGATGCGGCGCAGGTCGGTGCCGACCGGATGGGCCCCCAGCGCCACCTCACGCCCGGCAACCCGCAGGCGCGTGGTCATCGTGTCCAGGCCCACCGCGCAGCCGTAGGTGAGAAAGCGCGGCGCGCAGCTCTCGGTGCGTATGCGTTCCACCGGCGCCACCCCGCGTACCACGTCGACGAAGTTCTCCACCTGGCGCGGGATGTGGAAGCCCACGTAATCGCAGGACAGCAGGCTGCCGATGATCTCGCGCCGCCACGGCACCACGTTGAACACGTCGGCCGAGGGGAAGTAGGTGTGGTGGAAGAAGGCGATCTTCAGGTCCGGGCGCATCTCGCGCAGGTAGGCCGGCACCATCCACAGGTTGTAGTCGTGGATCCACACCGTCGCGCCTTCGGCCGCCTCGGCCGCGGTGGCCTCGGCGAACTTGCGGTTGACCTTGAGGAACACCTTCCAGTCGTCCTCGCGGAAGCGCGCGCGCTCCCAGAACACGTGCAGCATCGGCCAGAAGGCCTCCTTGCTGAAGCGCTTGTAGAAAATGTCCACCTCGGTCTTGCTCAGCGGCACGCGCGCGGCGGTGAGGTTGGGATAGCGCTCATCGACCGAAGTGTGGGTCTGGAAGGGCCCGTGCTTGGGATCGTCGATGCTCCAGGCCACCCAGGAGCCGGTCTGCCCGCCCTGGAAGAACCCCAGCAGCGAGGGAATGATGCCGTTGGGCGACTTGGGCTGCCGGCGCACCAGCTCGCCGTCCTCCACGACCTCCTCGTAGGGCAGGCGGTGGTAGACCATCAGCAGCTGCGCCTTGCCGGTCGGCGCGGTGCGCGCCACCGGCAGCCACGGATCGTCCTTGTCGAGCAGCTTGAAGTGGGCGATGGCCTCCAGGATGCCGCCGCAGCCGGGCGCCTTGGCGTGCAGCACGTCGGACAGCGCGCCGGTGGCCTCGATCAGCGCGGCCTCCGAATCGCCCACGCAGACGCCGCGGAAGCCGGCCAGGTACATCGACAGATCGTTGAGCGTGTCGCCGGCGACCAGCACGCGTTCGCTGGGCAGCTTGAGCTGCCGGGCCAGCGCCTTCAGCGTGCGGCCCTTGTCGGTGTCCGGCGGCAGGATGTCCAGGTAGCGGTCTGCCGAATACAGCACCGAGCAGCCCAGCGCATGCGCGGCCTCCTCCAGGTCGGCGCGGATCGGCGCCAGCGTGTCCGGGTCGCAGTAGTAGGAGCAGCGGCGTTCCTGCGGCACGTCCTGGCGGACCAGGTCGGGGAAGGCGCGCATCGCGGCGGCCACGGTGTAGTCGCCGGGCCAGCGGCTGTCGATCTTGGACTGCAGCGGCTGCAGCGGCTGCAGCGTATGGCCGTCGACCACGGTGGCGCCGACGTCGCACACCACATAGTCGGGGCGGGGAATCGCGGGGTCGGTCAGCAGCGGCATCACCGCTTCCAGGCCGCGCCCGGTGATGAAGATCAGGCAGATCTCGGGGTGCTGGTCGACCAGGCGGTACAGGCGGTGGCGCTGCTCGGCGTCGCCGGCCAGGAAGGTGCCGTCCAGGTCGGTCGCCAGGATCAGGCGCGGATCGGGCCGGGCCTGGGTGGAGCGGGGTGAGGTGTTGCGGATGGGTGGGGTCAGATCAGTCAAAACGTTCCTCTTGAGGTTGCGATGGGGGTTCGGTTTCCGGCATCAGCTCCAGCGCGGTGGGCGTGGTGCGCAGCATCGGGCGGAAGGGTGCGGCGAAGGTGCGGTCGCGGTGGAAGCGCAGCCGGGCGAATAGATAGGCCGCCAGCGCGATCAGCATCACCGCGAAGTAGATCGGCAGCGCGGAGGGGCCCAGACGCTGCATCGCCCCGCCGGCCAGCGCCGGGCCGATGGCGGAGCCGACGCCGTTGACCAGCAGCAGGCTCGAACAGCCCGACAGCAGGTGCTCGCGCGGCAGGTAGTCGAGCATGTGCGCCACCGCGAACGGATACAGCGAGAAGCTCAGTCCGCCGAACAGGAAGAACAGCCCGAACAGCGCCCGCCGGTCGGCCTGGACCGCCGGCAGCAGCATCGCCAGGGCCACGCCCGCGGCGGCCAGCGCGGCCAGCGCCAGCGCCAGGCGGCGGTCGCGGCCATCGCTGATCCGGCCGATCGGCACCTGCAGCAGCGCGCCCCCGGCGATCGCGGCCAGCATGAACAGCGCCACGCCGCGCGTGTCCAGGCCGATGCGGCTGGCGTACACCGGCGACAGGCCCCAGAAGCCGCCCATCGCCAGGCCCGACAGCGCCGCGCCGACCGTGGCCGCCGGCGCCAGCGCATACAGCCGGCGCAGGCTGAAGCGCTGGATCGGCGGCACCTCGGGCTGCTGCAGGCGCGTGGCCGCCACCGGCATCACCGAGGCGCACAGCAGGATGGCGGTCAGCGAGAACAGGGTGGCCATCGCCATCCCGCCCCAGCCCAGCAGCACCTGGCCCAGCGCCAGCGCCGACAGGTTGACCATCATGTAGACCGAGAACACCCGCGCGCGGGTGCTCGCATTGGGCTCGGCGTTGAGCCAGCTCTCGATGACGGTGTACAGCCCGACCAGCGCCACGCCGGTGACCAGGCGCAGCAGGCCCCAGGCCCAGGGATCGAGCCAGATCGGGTGCAGCAGCACGGCGATGGCCGCCAGCGCGGCGAAGAAGGCGAAGGCGCGGATATGCCCGATGCGGCCGATCAGCGGCGGGCCGATGAAGGTGCCGAAGAAATACCCGGCGAAGTAGCACGACATCACCAGGCCCAGCGTGCGATCGTCGAAGCCGGCCTGCGCGCCGCGGACCGCGAGCAGCGTGCCGAGCAGGCCGCTGCCGGTCAGCAGCAGGGCCACGCCCAGCAGCAGGGTGAACAGCCGCAGCATCAACGCGACCTTCTGGGGGAAGGAGAGTTGGTCACCTTCATCATCATAACATATTGATTAGTTTGGGGAAAGTTGCGTAAGGTGCGCGACCCCCAAGCGCAGCGGCGTCCTGCGTCCGCGCGCCGGGGTGCCCGAAGCCATCCCTTGGCCGCATCCTCCGGGACGGTCATGCTGCATTGCAGCATGCCTCGCATCCTCGCCCACCCCGCATGAAAGGACCGTCGTGAGCCAAGAACTGATCTACCTGCTGCTGATCTTCGGGCTGCTGGTCATTCCGCGGTTCCTGCAGCAGTTCAAGCTGCCGGCGCCGCTGACCTGCCTGGCCTTCGGCGTGGTCGCCGCGCTGATCATCGGCAAGCCGGTCGAGGACGGGGTGGTGGCGCTGATGGCCTCGCTGGGCATCTCCTCGCTGTTCCTGTTCGCCGGCCTGGAGGTGGACCCCAAGGCGCTGCGCAAGGGCTGGAAGCAGCTGGTCATCCATCTGGTCGCGCGCTCGGCCAGCCTGGCCGTGGTGGCGTGGCTGGCCTGGCGCTATGCAGGGCTGTCCTGGCAGGCGGCCGCGCTGCTGGCGCTGGCCCTGCTGACGCCTTCCACCGGCTTCATCATCGACACGCTGGGCCGGCTGGGGCTGGACACCAAGGAGCAGTTCTGGGTGACCAACAAGGCCATCGCCGGCGAGCTGCTGGCGCTGGCGGCGCTGTTCGTGGTGCTGCAGTCGGCCAGCCCGCCGCTGGAGATGCTGGGCTCGACGCTGGCGCTGCTGGCCATGCTGGTCGGCCTGCCGCTGCTGTTCATCGCGCTGGGGCGCTGGGTGCTGCCGCATTCGCCGGGCGCGGAGTTCTCGCTGCTGGTGATGGTCGGCGTGATTGCCGCCTACGTGACCCATCTGATCGGCGTGCACGATCTGGTCGGCGCCTTCGTCACCGGTCTGGTGGCGCGCCTGCTGCGCCAGCGCATGCCGACGCTGGCCTCGCACGACAACCTGCACGCGGTGCGGCTGTTCGCCAGTTTCTTCGTGCCGTTCTATTTCTTCTATTCGGGCACCAAGGTGCCGGCCGGCGCCTTGAGCCTGGGGGCGCTGGGTGTGGGCCTGGCGCTGACCGCGGTGGTGCTGCCGCTGCGGGTGGGCCTGCTGGCGCTGCAGCGCAAGCTGACCTTCGGCGAATCCTTCCGTACCGGCCTGCGCATCGGCACGGCGCTGGCGCCGACGCTGATCTTCACGCTGGTGCTGGCCGGGGTGCTGCGCGAGCGCTTCGCCATCCCCGATGCGCTGTTCGGCGGGCTGCTGCTGTATGCGACGCTGACCACGCTGCTGCCTTCGCTGGTGTTCCGCACGCCGTTCGACGTGGATCCGGTGGAGACGGCGCCGGAGCGCTACGCCCCGGCGGCCGGCGGGGCGGCGGCCACGCTGCTGGCGCCGGGGGCTTCGGAATTCCACCAGGAGCGGGTGCGCGCGGCCGCGCCACCGGCGCAGGATGCCGGTCCGCTGCCCGAGGATGCCGATCGCACCGACCGGACCGCTTGATTCGGCGCCCTCCAGCCCCCACCGTTGGCGCCCGCAATCCGCTAACGCCAACCCCTGTCATCGCCATGCCGATCTACGCCTACCAGTGCGCCACCTGTGGCCACAGCTTCGACAAGCTGCAGAAGCTCTCCGACCCCGACCCGGACACCTGCCCGCAATGCGGCGCGCAGACCGTCAGGCGCCAGGTGACGGCGCCGGCGTTCCGCCTGGCCGGCGGCGGCTGGTACGAGACCGACTTCAAGAAGGACGGCGACAAGAAGCGCAACCTGGTCGAGGGGGCGGGCAGCAGCGCTTCCGGCAGCAGCGAGTCCAAGCCGGCGGCCAGCGAGACCAAGCCTGCTACGCCATCCAGCGGCGATTGATCGATCGCCTGCTTCGCTGGGCTGCGAGAGGTTCGTCCCTCGATCTTCCGGAGCCCGGCGAGCGCGCTCTGGCTCCGGAAGGGCAGCGGTCCGGCGGGCGGGGGCCACTTCTCCCTCAATCAGGGCATCCTGCCCTGATTCGGGCGCTCGGCGTCCTGCCTCGCTAGGCGCGGCCCCCGCCCGCCGGACCGCTGCCGCGCGCGTTACGCAGATGGCCTCGGGTCGAAAGTCGAAAGAAGCCCTGCTCGATTGCCGCGCAGCCTCGATCCTCCCGGGCGCGGACGCCATCGCCGTGAGAGCCACTGTCTCTTCTGTTCACGTCGCAGCCACCCTGTAGAGCGGAGCTCGCTCCGCTGCTCTTCGGTTCGGTTCGTGGGGAAGGCCCCAGCGGAGCGAGCTCCGCTCTACAGGTGGGAGCCGCTGTTGGCGCCATGAGGGCGGCTCCCACCGAACGATGAGGTGCGGTCGATCGGAGAATCCGCCCGGGGGGGGGCGGACCGAGCCGAGGCGCCGCGGCCGGCCAGGTAGAGGTTGCTTGGCGAAGTCCGCTTCACTGACCAGGCGTTCGGCGAACGGCAAAGCGCACCAAAAAGAGAGGCCAGGCGTCAGCCCGGCCTCTTTTGCGACGCCTGCCACGCTTGTCCGCGTGGCCGGATCGAACGTGGAAGCGATCAGCGGGCGCCGAAGCGGGCGCGGCAGCCTTCATCGACCCAGATCTGGTCGCCGCGCCAAGCCCAGGTGCTGCCCTCGATGCAGGGGCTGCTGGAGAGCTGCTTAACGATCACCGGGCGGCCATTGCGGCGGTCCCAGCCGCAGCTGGTGCGGCGGTTGTCGCTGCTCGAGCAGGTCACGGTGTAATTGGGATTGGCGTTGCCCCAGCCCGGGTCGCCCGGGGGGCCGCCGCCCCAGCCGCCGCCGCCGCGCCCCTCGGCGAATTCGCCGCGGCAGCCCTGGCTGACCCAGATGTTGCCGCCGCGCTGGCCCCAGCTGCGGCCTTCCACGCAGCGGCTGTCGGACAGCTGGCGCACCAGCACGGCGCGGCCGCGGAAGCCGGTGGCGCACTCGCGGGTGCGGTTGTCGGTGCTTTCGCAGCGCACGGTTCGGCCCGCACCGGGGCGGTCGCCCCAGCCGCCGCCGCGCACGGACACGAAGCGCCCCCGGCAGCCGCGGTCGACCCAGATCACGTCGCCGCGCGTGCCCCAGGTGCGGCCCTCGATACAGGGCGAGTCGGACAGCGCGCGGTCCAGCCGCACGCGGCCGCCAAAGCCGCGGCATTCGCGGTAGCGGTTGTTCTGGCTCTCGCAGGTGACTGAATCCTGGGCGTGGGCCGGCGCGGCCGCATACACGCCCAAGGCAAACAGCAGCACCGCAAACAGTCGCAACATGGCACGGCTCCGGGTGGTCGAGTGGGCCGGACTATACACGCGGCCCCGCCGCCGTCCCGTCAGCCGGCGCGGGCCGCTGGGCCCGCATTTGCCGCGCCCCGGCGCGGGCCGCAAAATAGCCGGCTTTCCCGGCCGCGGCGTGCGGCCTGCCCGGAGTTTGCTCACATGCGTACCCACTTCTGCGGCCTGGTCGATGAGACCCTGATCGGCCAAACCGTCACTCTGGCCGGCTGGACCGACGTGGCCCGCAATCAGGGCGGGGTGTGCTTCATCGACCTGCGCGACCACGAGGGCATCGTCCAGGTCACCGTCGAGCTGGACAACGCCGAGGTGTTCGCCGTGGCCGCCTCGCTGGGCTACGAGGACGTGCTGCAGGTCGAGGGCGTGGTCCGCGCGCGCCACGCGGTCAACGACAAGCTCAAGACCGGCAAGGTCGAGGTGATCGCCTCGAAGATCACCGTGCTCAACAAGGCCGCGCCGCTGCCCTTCCACGCGCACGAGAACCCCGGCGAGGACACCCGCCTGAAGTACCGGTATCTCGATCTGCGCCGTCCGGAGATGCAGCGCATGCAGCGCACCCGCATCAGGCTGGTGCAGGCCCTGCGCCGTCATCTGGACGCGCGCGGCTTCCAAGACATCGAGACGCCGATCCTGACCAAGGCCACGCCGGAGGGCGCGCGCGACTTCCTGGTGCCGGCGCGCATGCACCCGGGCGAGTTCTACGCCCTGCCGCAGAGCCCGCAGCTGTTCAAGCAGATCCTGATGGTGGCCGGCTTCGACCGCTACTACCAGATCGCGCGCTGCTTCCGCGACGAGGCCCTGCGCGCCGACCGCCAGCTGGAGTTCACCCAGCTGGACATGGAGTTCGCCTTCGTGCGCGAGCGCGATGTGCAGGACTTCGTCGAGGAGATGATCCGCGCGATCTTCAAGGAAGTCGTGGACGTGGAACTGGATGCGCAGTTCCCGCGCATGACCTGGGCCGAGGCGATGCGCCGCTACGGCTCGGACAAGCCGGACCTGCGCATCGACCTGGAACTGGTCGACGTGGCCGAGCTGGTCAAGGACAGCGACTTCGCCGTGTTCACCGGCCCGGCCAACGATGCCGACGGCCGCGTGGCCGCGCTGCGCATCCCGGGCGGCGCGACGCTGTCGCGCAAGCAGATTGACGAGTACGCCGCGCACGCGGCCAAGTACGGCGCTAAGGGGCTGGCATGGTTGAAGTTTGGTCAAACTCCGGCTGGCGCTTCGGGCGGCGGATCAGTCGAAAGTGGATTTGATATCGATCAGGTGACTGGATCGATCGTGAAAGCCTTGGGTCCCGAACTGACGGTTTCCTTGATCCGTGCCGTTAAGGCAGTTCCTGGCGACCTGGTGTTCTTCGGCGCCGGCGCCTACGGCAAGGTCTCGGACTTCATGGGCGCCGTGCGCCTGAAGGCCGGCAAGGACTTCGGCCTGGTCCAGGAGGGTTGGCGCCCGCTGTGGGTCACCGACTTCCCGATGTTCGAGTGGGACGAGGAGGCGCAGCGCTATGTGGCCCTGCATCATCCCTTCACCGCGCCGGCGGTGGATTCGATCGAGGACCTGCGCGCTCACGCCAGGACTGCGGTCTCGCGCGGCTACGACATGGTGCTCAACGGCAACGAGATCGGCGGCGGTTCGATCCGCATCCATCGCCCGGAGATGCAGAGCGCGGTGTTCGAACTGCTCGGCATCGGCGCCGAGGAGGCGCGCGCCAAGTTCGGCTTCCTGCTCGACGCGCTCAACTACGGCGCCCCGCCGCACGGCGGCATCGCCTTCGGCATCGACCGCATCGCCGCGCTGATGGCCGGCACCGAGTCGATCCGCGACGTGATTCCGTTCCCCAAGACCACCGGCGCGCAGGACCTGATGACCGACGCGCCCTCGCCGATCCCGGATGCGCAGCTGGCCGAGGTGCACGTGCAGGTGCGGCCAAAGAGCGAGTGACCAGCACTGAGGAGTGAGCAAAGGCGGGTAGCGCGATCCGCTTTCACTCACTTCTCACTCCTCAACGCTCACTTCTGGCCCGATGCTGATCCGCCGCGCCACCCTCGACGACGCCCACACGCTCTCGGCGCTGGCCGAGCGCACCTTCGTGCAGACCTTCGGTCACCTGTATCCGCCGGGCGACCTGCGCGATTTCCTGGATGAGGCCTATGCGCTGGAGCGCATGCGGATCGTGCTGGCGCATCCGGACTACGCGATCTTCCTGGCCGAACGCGATGGCCAGGCGATCGGACACTCGGCCGCCGGCCCCTGCGGGCTGCCGCATCCGGGCGTGCAGCCCGGCGATGGCGAGCTCAAGCGCCTCTATCTGCTGCAGGGGCAGCAGAACGCCGGCGTCGGCACCCACCTGTTCCAGGCCACCCTCGACTGGCTGCTGCGCGAGGGGCCGCGCACGCTGTGGGTCGGGGTGTGGTCGCAGAATTTCGGCGCGCAGCGCTTCTATGCGCGGCACGGGTTTCACAAGGTGGGCGAGTACCAGTTCGCCGTCGGCAACGTGCTGGACGACGAGTTCATCCTGCGGCGCCCGGCCTGAGCGCGCGGTTGAGCGCGGCCCGCGCTTGGGTCATGCTGCGCCCCATGTCCAAGGAGGAATCCGAAATGCACGGAAGGCGCGCGCTGTTGGCACTGTCCCTGGCCTGCGGGCTGTTGGCCGGCTGCGGGGGAGACAAGATGATGCGCTGTACGTCGGCCTCGGGCAGCTGGGCCATCGGCCGGGTGGCCGAGCAGGGCGTGCTGGACCGCATCCAGGCCGAGAGCCGGGCCAAGCGCCTGCGCACCCTCGGCGCCGGCGAGACCTCCTCCGACATCGGCATGGACCGGGTCACCGTCCACGTCGACGCGCAGGACCGGATCACCGCGGTGACCTGCGACTGAGCCGACCCGACGCCCGCGACGCGCTGCGGGCGCCGTTGCCATCGGTGCTGGTGCTGCATGGCATCTGGAACGCGCCGCTGTGGATGCAGCCGCTGGCCTGGCGGCTGCGGCGGGCGGGCTTCGCCGCCGAGCCCTTCGGCTACCCCAGCGTTACTGGCGGTCCGCAGGTGGCCATCGCGCGCCTGGCCGCGCATCTGCGCCAGGCCCGGCCGACCCATCTGGTCGGGCATAGCCTCGGCGGGCTGATCGCGCTGGAGACCTTGCGCCGGCATCCGGGCCTGCCCGTGCCACGCCTGGTCTGTCTGGGCTCGCCGCTGTCCGGCAGTGCGACCGCGCAGGTCCTCGCGCAGCGCGGCTGGGGCAGCGTGCTCGGCCGCAGCGCGCTGCTGCTGGACCGGGGCTGTCCGCCCTGGAGTGGCCCGACCGAGGTCGGCATGATCGCCGGCGATGTGCCGCGCGGCGTGGGCCGCCTGCTGGCCGGCGTGGATGAGACCTCCGACGGCACCGTGGCCCTGGCCGAGACCCGCCTGTCCGGCCTGGTCGATCACTGCTGCGTGCACGCCAGCCATACCGGCCTGCCGTTCTCGCCGCAGGCCGCGCGTCAGGTGGTGGCCTTCCTGCGGCACGGGCGGTTCCGGCGCTAGGTAGGGCCTGTCATTCCTCCCCGGGTAGGCCGCGTTGGCGCTGCAAGGCCGTCAGGTTTGCGTCGCGTGGCGCAGGCTTGACTGGCCGTCAGGCCAAGCCGCGCGGCGCGAAGATGGCGGCCTTGCAGCGCCAACCCGAAGGGCCGCCCTTGCGCGCACCCGGCCTCACCACGCAGTGCGTGGTTCGACGTCATTGCTCGGTCGTGGACGGACGTCCACTCCCTCGCGCTTCCTTGCCCCGGGCACGCGCAAGGGCGGCGCGACCTGCCCGGGGAGGAATGACAGGCCCTAGTCCCCAGCGGCAGGGCGCGCGGCATGGGGTAAAATTGCCGCTTCGTCTCAAGTTCAGCCAACGGAAGTGTGTCATGGGTCGAGGCCCTTCGATCGAAGCCCGCAAGAACGCCATGGACGCCAAGCGCGGCAAGGTGTTCACCAAGATCATCCGCGAGATCAGCGTGGCCGCGCGCGGCCCCGGCGGCGGCGATCCGGCCAACAATCCTGCCCTGCGCACGGCCATGGACAAGGGCCTTGCGGCCAACATGACCAAGGACGTCATGGAGCGCGCGATCAAGAAGGCCACCGGTGAGCTGGAAGGCGTCGAATACGAGACCATCCGCTACGAGGGCTACGCGCCCGGCGGCGTGGCCGTGATCGTGGACTGCCTGACCGACAACCGCGTGCGCACCGTGGCCGACGTGCGTCATGCCTTCGCCAAGTGCGGCGGCAACATGGGCACCGAGGGCTCGGTGGCCTTCATGTTCAAGAAGCTCGGCGTGCTGAGTTTCGACGGCGGCCTGGACGAGGACGCGCTGACCGAGGCGGCCATCGAGGCCGGCGCCGAAGACGTAGTGGTGTACCCGGAGGACGGGGCGATCGACGTACTGACCACGCCGGAGGGGTTCGAGGAAGTCCGCCAGGCGCTCGCCGCCGCCGGCTTCACCCCCGGCTATGCCGAGGTCACCTACCGCGCCGACAACGACGTGGCGGTGGACGGCGAGACCGCCCAGCAGGTGTCCAAGCTGCTGGCCATGCTCGAGGACCTGGACGACGTGCAGAACGTCTATTCCAACGCCGATCAGGCGGCGCTGGGCGAGGGAAGCTGAGCCCGTGCCGCCGGGGACGCGCACAGGCAGCGGGACTCGGGGATCGGGACGGGGAGCTCGCCACGGCGCATCGTCGCCGTCCGCCCGGACGCCTGCAGGGCCGGCCCAGGGCGTGACGGACGAGGCCTCTGCCGCGGTGCCGCAGCTGCGCAGCCCAAGCCCGGGTTGCGTCCGCATCCTCGGCATCGACCCGGGTTCGCAGCGCACCGGCATCGGCATCATCGATGTGGATGCCGCCGGGCGCGCGGTGCACGTGTACAACGGGCCGCTGGTGCTGCTGGGCGAGGGCGGGTTCCCGCTGCGGCTCAAGCGCCTGCTGCTGGGGCTGGCCGAGCTGTTGGACGCCTGGCACCCGCACGAGGTGGCGATCGAGCAGGTGTTTGTCGGCAAGAGCGCCGACTCGGCGCTCAAGCTGGGCCAGGCGCGTGGCGCGGCGATCAGCGCCGTGGTCCTGCGCGACCTGCCGGTGCACGAGTACGCGCCGAAGGAAATCAAGCTGGCGCTGGTCGGTCGGGGCAGCGCCGAGAAGGAACAGATCCAGCACATGGTCGCGATCATGCTCAACCTGAAAGGCAAGCTGCAGGCCGACGCCGCCGATGCGCTGGCGGTGGCCATCACCCATGCCCACGTGCGCGCCACCGCCGCGCGCATGGGCGTGGACGCGCGCGTGGCGTGGAGCCGGAAATGATCGGGCTTCGCAATGTCTCTAAGCCCCTTTGCCTCCGGAAGAGGGCTTGGGGTGAGGGCCGGTCGACGCCCGTGTGGCCTGCTGCTCGCGGACTTCGCCGGACCCTCATCCGCCCTTCGGGCACCTTCTCCCGGTGGGAGAAGGAAAACGCAGGAGCGCACGTATGATCGGGCGCCTGCGCGGCATCCTCATCGCCAAGTCCCCGCCCTGGCTCCTGATCGAGGTCGGCGGCGGCGTCGGCTACGAGCTGGAGGCGCCGATGAGCACCATCTACGACCTGCCCGAGCTCGGCCGCGAGGTCACCCTGTTTACCCATTACGCGCAGAAGGAGGACAGCGTCTCGCTGTACGGCTTCCTGCGCGAGGGCGAGCGCCGGCTGTTCCGCGATGTGCAGAAGGTCACCGGCATCGGCGCCAAGATCGCCCTGGCCATCCTGTCCGGCGTCAGCGTGGACGAGTTCGCCCGGCTGGTGCAGGCCGGCAACGTCACCGCGCTCACCCGCATCCCCGGCATCGGCAAGAAGACCGCCGAGCGCATGGTGGTGGAGCTGCGCGACCGCGCCGCGGCGCTGACCGGCGGCGATGTGGTCACGCCGATGAGCGCGCCGGCCGACCCGCAGTCCGAGGCGGTCATCGCCCTCCAGCAGCTCGGCTACAAGCCGGCCGAGGCCCAGCGCATGGCCCGCGACGCGGCCGCCGCCGGCGACGACGCGGCGCAGATCATCCGCAAGGCGCTGCGTTCGGCCCTGCGCTGAAGCGTGCAGGACATCCTCACTTTTTCAGCAGTAGGCTAGCGCCGCATGTCTTCGCCCTCCGCCACGACCTCGACCAGCAACGCGCCCGCCCACCACGGCCACGGCAACCAGGGCATGCCCGGCCTGGTGCTGGGCGCCATCGGCGTGGTGTTCGGCGACATCGGCACCAGCCCGCTGTACACGCTCAAGGAAGCCTTCTCGCCGCATTTCGGCCTGGTCGGCAACCACGACACCATCCTGGGGATCCTGTCGCTGGTGTTCTGGGCGCTGGTGATCACCGTGACGGTCAAGTACGTCACCATCATCATGCGCGCCGACAACGACGGCGAGGGCGGGATCATGGCGCTGATGACCCTGGCCCAGCGCACCCTGCCCAAGGGCTCGCGCTCGGCCTACGTGGTCGGCATCCTCGGCATCTTCGGCGCCTCGCTGTTCTTCGGCGACGGCGTGATCACCCCGGCCATCTCGGTGCTGGGCGCGGTCGAGGGCCTGGAGGTGGCCGCGCCGGCGCTGGACCACTGGATCGTGCCGATCACGGTGGTGATCCTGATCCTGGTGTTCATGGCCCAGCGCTTCGGCACCGAGAAGGTGGGCAAGATCTTCGGGCCGATCACCACGGTGTGGTTCCTGTCCCTGGCGGCGATCGGCATCTACAACATCGTCGATGCGCCCGAGGTGCTCAAGGCCTTCAGCCCGTTCTGGGCGGTGAACTTCTTCATGACCCACGGCTGGCACTCGGTGCTGATCCTGGGCGCGGTGGTGCTGGCGGTGACCGGCGGCGAGGCGCTTTATGCGGACATGGGCCACTTCGGCGCCCAGCCGATCCGCTACGCCTGGTACATCCTGGTGCTGCCGTGCCTGATGCTCAACTACCTGGGCCAGGGCGCGCTGGTGCTGCAGGATCCGGCCGCGGTCAACAACCCGTTCTACGAGGCCGTGCCGGACTGGGCGCTGTACCCGATGATCGTGCTGGCCACCATGGCGGCCATCATCGCCTCGCAGGCGGTCATCAGCGGCGCCTTCTCGGTGGCGCGCCAGGCCATGCAGCTGGGCTACATCCCGCGCATGACGGTCAAGCACACCTCGCACGACACCATCGGCCAGATCTACGTGCCGGGCGTGAACTGGATGATGATGCTGGCGGTGCTGGCCGTGGTCCTGGCCTTCGGCAGTTCCACCGCGCTGGCCACCGCCTACGGCATCTCGGTGTCGGCCACGATGATGATCGACACCATGCTGCTGGCGCTGGTGGCGCGCGCGCTGTGGCCGAAGTGGCGCACCTGGGTGCTGCCGCTGTGCGTGGTGTTCTTCATCGTCGATGTGGGCTTCGTCATCGCCAACGGCGCCAAGTTCTTCGACGGCGCCTGGTTCCCGCTGGCGCTGGGCCTGGTGGTGTTCACCCTGCTGCGCACCTGGCGGCGCGGGCGCGAGCTGCTGGGCGCGGAGATCCGCAAGGACGGCATCGCGCTGGACAGCTTCCTGCCCGGGCTGATGCTGGCCCCGCCGGCGCGCGTGCCGGGCACGGCGGTGTTCCTGACCGCGCAGACCGGCATGGTGCCGCACGCGCTGCTGCACAACCTCAAGCACAACAAGGTGCTGCACGAGCGCAACGTCTTCCTGACCGTGTACACCCTGCCGCTGCCTTACGCGCCGGCCGACAAGCGCATGAAGGTCGAGGAGATCGGCGACGAGTTCTACCGCGTCATCGTCAAGTTCGGCTTCATGGAGACCCCGGACGTGCCGCTGGCGCTGATGCGCAGCTGCGATCAGGGCGGGCCGTACTTCGACCCGATGGACACCACCTTCTTCGCCAGCCGCGAGAACATCGTGGCCAGCGCCCACCGCGGCATGCCGGTCTGGCGCGACAAGCTGTTCGCCGCCATGCACCGCAACGCCGCCCCGGCCACCAACTTCTTCCGCATCCCCGGCAACCGCCTGGTGGAGCTGGGGGCGCAGGTGGAGATCTGAGGGCGAGGCGTAAGCGAAGCGCAGTGAGCACGCGCCAAAGCAGGCTCGCTTCCCCTCACGCCGCACTCCTGCCCGTACCATAGCCGCATGACCCAGGACCGCATCATCGCCGCCGACGCCACCCGTGAGGACGATGCCCTGGAGGCCTCGATCCGGCCCAAGCGCCTGGCCGATTACCTGGGCCAGCAGCCGGTGCGCGAGCAGCTGGACATCTACATCCAGGCCGCCAAGGGCCGTGGCGAGGCGCTGGACCATGTGCTGATCTTCGGGCCGCCGGGCCTGGGCAAGACCACGCTGAGCCACGTGATCGCCAACGAGCTGGGCGTCAGCCTGCGCACGACCTCTGGCCCGGTGATCGAGAAGGCCGGCGACCTGGCCGCGCTGCTGACCAACCTGCAGCCGCACGATGTGCTGTTCATCGACGAGATCCATCGTCTCTCGCCGGTGGTGGAGGAAGTGTTGTATCCGGCGATGGAGGATTTCCAGCTGGACATCATGATCGGCGAGGGCCCGGCCGCGCGTTCGATCAAGATCGACCTGCCGCCGTTCACCCTGATCGGCGCGACCACCCGCGCCGGCCTGCTGACCGCGCCGCTGCGCGACCGCTTCGGCATCGTCCAGCGCCTGCAGTTCTACGACACCGCCGAGCTGACCCGGATCGTGCGCCGCTCGGCGCAGATCATGGGCATTCCCTGCGAGCCCGAGGGCGCGGCCGAGATCGCGCGCCGCTCGCGCGGCACGCCGCGCATCGCCAACCGCCTGCTGCGGCGCGTGCGCGATTACGCGCAGGTCAAGGCCGGCGGCCAGATCAGCCGCGACACCGCCGATGCCGCCATGGCCATGCTCAAGGTCGATCCGGAAGGCTTCGACGAGCTCGACCGCCGCCTGCTGCACACCATCGTGGAGAGCTTCGATGGCGGGCCGGTCGGCGTGGAGTCGCTGGCTGCGGCCCTGTCCGAGGAGCGCGGCACGCTGGAAGACGTGATCGAGCCCTATCTGATCCAGCAGGGCTTCCTGGTACGGACCGCACGCGGGCGCATGGCCACGGCCAAGGCCTATTCGCACCTGGGGCTGCAGCCCAAGCGCGACGCCGGGCTGCCGTTTCCGGACTCCGAGGCCTTGTTCTGATGCCCTGTAAGGCCTGCCGAATCCCGCGCCCCGCAGCGCTCCGGAGCATCCGATGACTGTTGAATCGCCAGCCCAGGCCGTCGCCGATGGGCAACCGTTCAGTATTCCGACAAGGGTCTACTGGGAAGATACCGACGCGGGCGGGGTGGTCTACCACGCGCAGTACGTGGCCTTCCTCGAGCGCGCGCGCAGCGAATGGATGCGATCGCGCGGCCAGATGCAGGAACAGCTGCGCCGCGAGCACGACCTGGTGTTCGTGGTGCGCGGCATGCAGCTGGACTTCCTCAGGCCCGCGCGCCTGGACGACCTGCTCACTGTGACCGTGCAGGTGCGCCAGGTGCGGCGCGCCAGCATCGTGTTCGACCAGGCGATCTGGCGCGGGGAGGACCGGCTGCTGGCCGCGCAGGTGAAGATCGCCGCGGTGTCCGCGTCCGCGTTCCGCCCGGTCGGGCTGGACGAGGCGCTGTACCAGGAATTCAAGCTGTTGGAAGTCCCCGCCTGACCCCTTTGCCGCTCCCCCTTCTTTAAAGCGTAGAACCCCCGAGGAAACAACGGATGATTGGATTGCTCCTGGCGCTGCAGGACGCCGTGACCGAGACCCTGCCGCCGGAGGCTGCCGCCGCGGCTGCCCAGGCCACCGCGCAGGCCGCCCACAGCTCCATCAACTACTTCGAGCTGCTGCTCAAGGCCAGCCTGCCGGTCAAGGTGATCGTGCTGCTGCTGCTGACCGGCTCGCTGGTGAGCTGGATCATCATTTTCCGCAAGGCCGGCGTGTTCAAGCGCGCCAACCGCGATGCCGACGAGTTCGAGGGCCGGTTCTGGTCCGGCGCCGATCTGGGCAAGCTGTATGCGGCGGCCACCGATCGCGGCCGCGTGGTCACCGGCCTGGAGGCGATCTTCGAGTCGGGCTTCCGCGAGTTCGCCCGCCTGCGCGACAAGCGCCACACCGATGGGCGCGTGCAGCTGGAGGGCGCCCAGCGCGCCATGCGCACCGCCTACGTGCGCGAGATCGACGCGCTGGAGCGCAACCTGGAGCTGCTGGCCAACATCGGCTCGACCGCGCCCTACGTGGGCCTGGTCGGCACGGTGTTCGGCATCATGGTGACCATGCACGACATGCTCAACAGCGGTGAGCAGGCCGGCATCGCCGCGGTCGCGCCGGGCATTTCCGAGGCGCTGTTCGCCACGGCCATCGGCCTGTTCGTGGCCATCCCGGCGGTGTGGGCCTATAACCGCTTCACCACCCGCGTCGAGCGCATCTCGGTGCGCTATGAAACCTTCGCCGACGAGTTCAGCTCCATCCTGCAGCGCCAGACCGGCGAAGCCTGAGGGAGGCGTCCATGCAGTCGGCCATTTCGCGCAGCCGCAAGCGGCGCAAGCTGAAATCCGAGATCAACGTCGTGCCCTACATCGACGTGATGCTGGTGCTGCTGATCATCTTCATGGTGACCGCGCCGATGCTGACCCTGGCGGTGAACGTGGAGCTGCCCAAGTCGCACGCCAAGTCGGTGGAGAGCAAGAGCGATCCGATCATCATGACGGTGGACAAGGACGGCAACTACTTCCTCAAGGTCACCAAGGACGACAAGCTGCAGGCCTATTCGCCCGAGGAGATCTCTGCGCGCCTGAAGGCGATGGTGGCCGAGCAGGGCGAGGACAAGATCAGCGTGATGCTGGCCGCGCCCGGCGATGCGGACTACCAGAAGGTGATCACCGCCACCGCGCTGCTGTCCGAGTCCGGCGTCAAGAAGGTGGGGCTGGTCTCGCAACCCGGCGGCACGGGCGGCAATGCACGCTGAGGCCACGCATCTGGATCGCCGCGACCCGCGCGACCGCCCCGGCACGGCGGTCGCCCTGGCCGTGGGCGTGCACGTACTGCTGCTGGCCCTGATCATCGCCTCCTCCTATTTCCACTGGAACCAGGACCAGGCCGAGGCCGCCGCCGGCTCGCCCGCGATCGAGGCCTCGCTGGACCTGTCGGCCGCCGACATGCGCGCCGCGCAGCAGGCCGTGCGCGAGTCGGCCAAGGTCGAGCCCAAGCCGACCCCGCCCACGCCCATGCCGCAGCCGGTGGCCGACGAGGACACCGTGCCGCCGCCGCAGCCGGTGCCGGAGCCCAAGCCGCAGGATTCGCCGGTGCCGCGCCAGCAGCAGGCCCAGGAGCGCGTGCCCGATCCGCAGCAGGTCAACCAGGAAGAGGCCAGCCGCCTGGCCATCGCCCAGGAGAAGGCCGAGAAGGAGCAGGAAGCCAAGCGCCGGCAGGAGCAGATCGACCTGACCGAGCGCAAGAAGCAGGAAGAAGCCGAGCGCCTCCAGCGCCTGGCCGCGCAGCAGGAAGAGGACGACCGGCAGAAGAAGCTGGCCGCCATCCGCGCCCAGCGCGCCCAGGCCGACAAGCAGGCCCAGCTGGCCGAGCAGAAGCTGCGCCAGCTGGCCGACGCGCGCGCCCGTCAGGCCTCGCAGCAGCAGGCCACGCAGGCGTCCTCGTCGCAGGCCGCCGCGTCCAACCCCTCGCCGGGGCAGAACGGCACCGATCCGGGCCTGCTGGCCAAGTATCAGGCGGCCATCCAGAGCGCGGTCATGAACCAGTGGACGCGTCCGGACTCGGTGGCGGTGGGCACGCGCTGCAAGGTGCTGGTGACCCAGCTGCCCGGCGGCGAGGTGATCTCGGCCGAGGTGCAGCCGGGCTGTCCGATGGACGCGGCCGGCCAGCGTTCGATCGAGGCGGCCGTGCTCAAGGCCCAGCCGCTGCCGTACCGCGGTTTCGAACCGGTGTTCAACCGCCGCCTGATCTTCAATTTCGAGGCGCAGGACCGCTGATCGCGGGCCGCGCCGGGCGGTGGTTCACACCGCCTTGGCGTTCATGATTGCGAAAATGTTCACCCGTCGGCTGCTATCCCTAGCCGATCTTTTCGCACAAGCCCAGCCTTCATGAAGAAACTCACGCGGTACTTCGCCCTTGTCGTGGCCCTGTTCCTGCCTGCAGCGGCCTTCGCCCAGAGCCAGGGCCTTGAGATCAACATCGTCGGTGGCAACCCTTCCGCGCTGCCGATCACCATCGTGCCGATGCCCTACCAGGGCTCGGGCGCCGCACCGACCACCGACGTCTCGCAGGTCGTCAGCGCCGACCTGGATCGCTCCGGCGCGTTCCGCACCCTGCCGGTGGCCAGCATCGTCGAGAAGCCGACCCGCGGCTCGGAGATCCAGTACCCGACCTGGCGCGCGCTCAAGCAGGATTACATTGTTGTCGGTCGCGTGCTGGACGGCGGCAACGGCGCCTACCGCGTCGAGTACGAACTGTTCGACGTGGCCAAGCAGGAGCGCCTGCTCGGCCTGGCCATGACCGGCCGCGCCAACGCCATGCGCGATGTCGCCCACCAGATGGCCGACGCCATCTACGAGAAGATCACCGGCATCCGCGGCGCCTTCTGGACCCGCATCGCCTACGTCACCCAGACCGGCCTGGGCGCCAATGCGCGCTACGCGCTGATGGTGGCCGACTCGGACGGCTTCAACCCGCAGACGATCGTGCGCTCGGCCGAGCCGCTGCTGTCGCCGGCCTGGAGCCCGGATGGCCGCAAGCTGGCCTATGTGAGCTTCGAGCGCGGCAACTCCTCGATCTACATCCAGGACATCACCACCGGCGCGCGCGAGCTGGTCGCCAGCTTCCGCGGCATCAACGGCGCGCCGGCGTTCTCGCCGGATGGCCGCAAGCTGGCCCTGACGCTCTCGCGCAGCGGCAACCCGGAGATCTACGTGATGGACCTGGGCAGCAAGGCGCTGACCCAGATCACCAACCAGTACGGCATCGACACCGAGCCGACCTGGAGCGCTGACGGCAGCTCGATCTACTTCACCTCCGACCGCGGCGGCCGTCCGCAGATCTACAAGGCCTCGGCCAGCGGCGGCGGCGCCACGCGCGTGACCTTCGAGGGCAACTACAACGCGACCCCGACCGTGTCTTACGACGACAAGAAGATCGCCGTGGCCCAGGGTTCGGGCAACACTTATCGCATCGCCATGATGGATTCCAGCACCGGTTCGCCGCGCTGGACCACGCTTTCGCCCGGTTCGCTCGATGAGTCGCCGAGCTTTGCCCCCAACGCCTCGATGATTCTGTATGCCGCACGCGAGGGCGGTCGGGGGGTGCTGTACGCCGTGTCCGCCGATGGCCGTGTCCGCCAGCGCCTGGTGCTGGCCCAGGGCGATGTGCGTGAGCCGGCCTGGTCGCCGTATCGGAACCAGACCCCGCAAAAATAATGCGAAAGGGTCATTCCGCCGGTTTAACATTGCGTTAAACTAACCCGCGTTTTTGCATCCACCACCCCGGATCCGCGTAAGGAACCCAAATGAACACCACTCTCCGCGTCGTTGCTTTGTCCCTGATGTCCGTGGCCGTTCTGGCCGGTTGTAAGAAGAACACCAAGGCTCCGCCGCCGCCGCCGGCCGTCGAGCCGCCGCCGGCCATGACCCAGCCGACCACCAACGCCGGTGCCTACGGCCCGAGCGATCTGGATACCGACGCCTGCCTGCGCCAGCGCGTGGTGTACTTCGATCTGGACCAGGACGCCGTCAAGCCGGAGTTCCAGGCGATCATGGCCTGCCACGCCAAGTACCTCAACGATCGTCCGTCGGCCCGCATCAACCTGGAAGGCAACACCGACGAGCGCGGTTCGCGTGAGTACAACATGGGCCTGGGCGAGCGTCGCGGCAACGCGGTCTCCTCCGCCCTGCAGGCTGCCGGCGGTTCGGCCAGCCAGCTGTCGGTGGTGAGCTACGGCGAAGAGCGCCCGGTCTGCACCGAGTCGACCGAGGAGTGCTGGGCCAAGAACCGTCGCGTCGAGATCGTGTACACCGCGAAGTAATCGACGTTCGACCTCGGGCCACCGTTCGCGGTGGCCCAACGGGGCCGGTGACCGGGGCGGGGCAACAGGACACAACCTGTCTGCCCCGGTCGGCGCCGGCCCTTTTCGTTGGATGGCCATGGTTCAATGCTCCGGCCGTCCGATCCGCAACCCTCGTTACGTGAGCGCCATGCGTCCCATCCGATTCCGTCTTCTCCTGCCGGCCCTGCTGCTGTCGCTGGGCGTCGCGCCCGCCGCCTTCGCGCAGAAGGCCAGCCTGGCCGACCGCGTCGCCGCGCTGGAAGTGCGTGCCAACAACACGCAGGCCAATACCGACCTGCTCAACCAGATCACCCAGCTGCGCCAGGACCTGGCCAGCCTGCGCGGCACCGTCGAGCAGCTGCAGAACGAGAACGAGCAGCTCAAGCAGCGCGCGCGCGACCAGTACCTCGACCTGGACGGCCGCATCGGCCGCCTGGAGAGCGGCGGTGGCGGCGGCGCGGCTGCCGGTACTCAGCCTCCCGTGTCCGCGGCGCCCGCGGCCGGCGCCAAGGCTGCGCCGCCGGCGGCGGGTGCGCCCGCCGCGACCGCCGAGGCCCCGCCCGCGGTCCACGGCGACGCCGGCGCGATGGCCCAGGCGGGCGACGAGCGCACCGCCTACGGTGTGGCCTTCGACGCGCTGAAGAAGGGCGACTACGCCGACGCGGCCAACCTGTTCACCAGCTTCCTGCAGCTGTATCCCAGTGGCGTCTATGCGCCCAACGCGCTGTACTGGCTGGGCGAGAGCTATTACGTCACCCAGAACTACCAGATGGCCGCCGACCAGTTCCGCGCGCTGCTCTCGCGTTATCCCACCCATGACAAGGCGCCCGGCGCCCTGCTCAAGCTGGGGCTGGCGCAGTACGGACTGGGCAAGGTCAACGACGCGCAGACCACGCTGCAGCAGGTGATCCAGCAGTACCCCGGCAGCGACGTGGCCCGCACCGCCGACGATCGCCTGCATTCGATCCAGGTCGGGCAGATCCGCTGAGCCCAACGAGGTCCGCCAGGACCTTTCGCAGTACCGCAACACGCACCACTCAAACGCCACCGCGAGGTCTGCGGTGGCGCCGCCATAAGAGCGTGTCATGGGCTTTGGGATGAGTGCGAAGCCGCCCCAGGCGGCTTCCCGGAGGGTTGTCCGTCAGCGGCACGGAGCCGGCGCCGCGCGGCTTGCCTTGGCGGCCAGCCAAGGCGGCGCCACGCGACACCGTCTCCGCACCGCTGACGACCAACGCATCTCATCCCAAAACCCACGACACGCTCTAGAGAGCCTCCGCAATGAACGCCGCCGCCGCCGCCGTCCCCAGCCAGATCGAACAATCGCCGCAGGACCGGCTGAAGATCACCGAGATCTTCGTCTCGCTGCAAGGCGAGGCCGACGCCGCCGGCTGGCCGACCGTGTTCGTGCGCCTGACCGGCTGCCCGCTGCGCTGCCAGTACTGCGACACCGCCTACGCCTTCCACGGCGGCACCTGGTGGGAGATCGAGGACATCCTGGCCGAGGTCGCGCGCGCGGGCGTGCGCCATGTCTGCGTGACCGGCGGCGAGCCGCTGGCGCAGAAGCGCTGTATCGGCCTGCTGGCGCGGCTGTGCGATGCCGGCTACGACGTCTCGCTGGAGACCTCCGGCGCGCTGGACGTCTCGCAGGTCGATCCGCGCGTCTCGCGCGTGGTCGACATCAAGACCCCCGGCTCGGCCGAGGAGCACCGCAACCGCTGGGACAACCTGCCGCTGCTGACCGCGCGCGACCAGGTCAAGTTCGTGCTGTGCAGCCGCGCCGACTACGACTGGGCGCGCGAAGTCGTGCGCGAGCACGCGCTGGACCAGCGCTGCGCCGTGCTGTTCTCGCCGTCCAAGGATCAGGTGAGCCCGCGCGCGCTGGCCGACTGGATCGTCGAGGACCGCCTGCCGGTGCGCTTCCAGATGCAGCTGCACAAGCTGCTGTGGAACGACGAACCCGGCCGCTGAACCCGCGCGGGAAGTGCCGGCCCGGCGCCCGGGCGGTAGGCTATGCGTTCCCCGGCCTGTCTCGCCGGCAAGAAGAACACCCCACATGAACAATGCAGTCGTCCTCGTCTCCGGGGGCATGGATTCGGCCGTCGTCCTGGCCATCGCCCGCGAACACGGTTTCCGCACGCACGCGCTGAGCGTGCAGTACGGCCAACGCCACACGTCCGAACTCGACGCCGCCGCGCGCGTGGCGCAGCAGCTGGGCGCCGCCGCGCACAAGACCGTCCACGTCGACCTGCGCAGCATCGGCGGCTCGGCGCTGACCGACGACATCGAGGTGCCGCAGGCCGGCGGCGAAGGCATCCCGGTCACCTACGTGCCGGCGCGCAACACCATCATGCTGTCCATCGCGCTGGGCTGGGCCGAGGTGCTCGGCGCGGCGGACATCTTCTGCGGCGTCAACGCTGTGGACTACTCCGGTTATCCGGACTGCCGGCCCGAATTCATCTCCGCCTTCCAGGCCCTGGCCAACCTGGCGACCAAGGCGGGCGTGGAAGGCGCCGGCCTGCGCGTGCACGCGCCGCTGCAGTTCATGAGCAAGGCCGACATCGTGCGCGAGGGCGTGCGCCTGGGCGTGGACTTCGGCGCCACCGTGTCCTGCTACAACGCCGATGCCAATGGCGCGGCCTGCGGGCGCTGCGACGCCTGCCGCCTGCGCGCGGCGGGCTTCGCCGACGCGGGCGTGCCCGATCCCACGCGCTACGCCTGAGGCGCGGGTCGCATCGCCAGCCCTTTCCGGTAGAATGGCCGGCCCCGGCGCAACGCCGGGCCGCGTGTCCGGGCCGTTAGCTCAGTCGGTAGAGCAGAAGACTTTTAATCTTTTGGTCGAAGGTTCGAATCCTTCACGGCCCACCATCGCAGGATTTCAGGGTGTCCGGTAAGTTTTCAGCAATGCCGGAAAGGCCTTAAAAAGTACATGGTTTAGGTCTCAGTGAGTCTCGGACCGCCCTCCATGAGTCGGCGGTCTTCCGGTCGAGTAAGCGACTGCCCGCGTTGCAAAAAAGACGAGCGCTCAGAATGAGCGCATTAACGCTGCCGCAGATTGCGGACTCCGCAGGAATAATGACCCGCGCCGCAGCGATGCGTACCGCCAGAACAACAGGTGGCTTGAACAATTGGTTCCGCCGAGCCTTGTCCACTTCTCAGCGCTGTATGGCCGCCCGCCAGTCTCACTTGGTTATGCAGATCTGCAGTCCCTCGGGAGTGCCGACGCTTTGAGAGGTCCAGTCACTGTCCTGCGAGTCCGCGAACATCTTTCCGCGAGGTGGATGCGTTAGGCTCATCCGACGGGGACAGACAATGGACGGTCTAATGTGCTCAAGGATGTTGCGACGCGCTGGATGGCGTCTTGCTGTCGTGGTCATGCTTGCCCTGGCCACCGGTGCACACGCTGGCACGGTTCGGGAGAACCGCAAGGATTCCAGCTACACCGTGACGGGGCGGGATGGTCACCAGATCCTTGCCTCCATGAAGGCCTGGAGCGATCGGGCCAAGGCTCAGCTAGGAAAGGATGATGGGCCGGCAGAGGAAACACTCGCTGGCCTGACGCGCGCAAAGATGCGCCTGGATTATGTCCTGCGCGAGTCGTCAGGGGCTTGCCGCATCATCAGGAGCCAAGTGGGGATCGGTATCTCCGTTGCCTTGCCTGTCTGGACCCCGGATCCCAGGGCGTCGGTGGCAACGCGCGAATTCTGGCGTGATCTCCAGCAGCGAGTGCAGGTCCATGAAGAGCACCATGTGGCGATCGCCCGCCGCTATGCACACCAGCTGGCAGACGCAGTCGAGCGCATCCAGGCCTCTTCGTGTTCAACCGCTGAGCGGCTGGCCAAGCAGAAGGGGGCCGAGGTCGTCGCTCAGATGCAGAAGGCACAGGCGGATTTCGACAAGGTCGATGGACACCTGAAGCTCTCGTGGGCGAAGCCTGGTGCGGCGGTCGAACGTAGGCTGTCGAATTCGCGAGCGAGCAAATCCTTGCTGTGGGTCTTCTTCTTCGCCGCGTATGGCATCGGCGCACGCTATTTCTGGGCGCTGATGGCGCGCAGGCAGGCTGCGGCCGAACGCACGCGGACGGGCCCGAGGCTGCAAGACGACGTGGTCGCGGTCGCTTGCCTCTTCGCCACCGCAATCCTTCCGCCATTGGCCATGCTCTTGATCGAGCATGGGAGAGCGAGCGGGCCGGCGGTGCTGATTTTCATCCTGGCCTGGGGATGCTCGATCGTTCCGGCAGCCATCGTTGCAGGACGCATCATGGCCGTAGCCAAGCGGCGCTAGTGTTGGCGAACGGTCCGTCGCCACCATTGAGATTTTGCCGGCCGTGGCGTTGACAGCCATTGCGCCGCGGCGCGACGCTTGTCGCGTCCGCGAGCCATTGGCGCCCCTTCGATGATTTCCAAACTGCCGCGCTGGGTCTGGTCCGGTGCCTGGGTCATGGCCTTTACCGCGGGCATCGTCAACGTCGTGGCGCTGCTGGGGTTCGGCCATCAGGGCGTGAGCCACATGACCGGCATCACCTCGGAGATGGGCGCGCGCGCGGCGGTGCTGGATCTGCGGGGGCTGGCGCAGCTGGCCGGTGGCGCGTTCTTCTTCGTCGCTGGAAGCGCGCTCAGCGGGGCGCTGATCGGCGATGTCGCCCTGCAGCTGGGGCGGCGCTATGGGCTGGTGCTGGTGCTGGAAGCCGGCCTGCTGCTGGCCTCGGTGCCGCTGATGACCCGTGCCTCGATGTGGGGCCTGTGGCTGGCGGCCTGCGCCTGCGGCCTGCAGAACGCGATGGCCACCACCTACAGCGGCGCGGTCGTGCGCACCACGCATGTCTCGGGCATGTTCACCGACCTGGGGCTGGCCATCGGCCATGGGCTGCGGCGCATGCCGCTGCCATGGCGCCGGCTGTCGCTGTGCGTAACGGTGATCACCGGCTTCCTGGCCGGCGGCCTGGCCGGCGCGCTGGGTTTCCACCGCTGGTCGTATACGGTGCTGATCGCGCCGGCGGTGATCTGCCTGGGGCTGGCCTGCGTGTACGCGCTCTATGCGCGGCGCGTGGCGGAGCACGCCGCTTCCAAAGGCGTCGCCTAGGCCTAGCCCGGTGCGGCCGAGGTCTTTACGCTTGCAGGCCCTTCGTCCCACGGCCGGTGCGCCTGTTCGCCCATGACCGATTCCCACGAACCCGCCGACGGCCTGCAGCTGCGTCGCGCCACGCCGCTGCCGCCCCTGGCGTACTTCGGCCTGATCGCGCTGGACATGGATTCGACGCTGATCACCATCGAATGCATCGACGAGATCGCCGCGGCGGTGGGCCTGAAGGCGCAGGTGGCCGCGATCACCGAGGCGACCATGCGCGGGGAGATCGCCGACTTCCGCGAGAGCCTGCTACGCCGCGTGGCCCTGCTCAAGGGTGTGCCGGAGGGTGCGCTGCAGGAGGTCTACGACACACGCCTGCAGCTCACGCCTGGCGCAGAGCAGCTGCTCGAGGCGTGCAAGGCCGCCGGGCTGAAGACGCTGCTGGTCTCCGGCGGTTTCACCTTCTTCGCCGAGCGCCTGCGCGCGCGGCTGGGGCTGGACTTCGTCCGCTCCAATCGGCTGGAGGTGGTCGACGGCGCGCTGACCGGGCGCGTGCTGGCCCAGGCCTGGGGCGATGTCTGCGATGGCGCGGTCAAGCGCGCGACGCTGCTGGACGTGGCCTCGCTGCTGGGCCTGGACCCGGCACGCACGATCGCGGTGGGCGATGGCTCCAACGACATTCCGATGATGCAGGCCGCGGGCCTGTCGGTGGCCTTCCACGCAAAGCCGCGTGTGCGCGAGGTGGCGGCGGTGTCGATCGACACGGGCGGGCTGGAACGGCTGCTGGACGTCCTGGGATAGCGCAGTCGCGAGCCCGCTTCCGCGGTTGGCGCGGAAGCAGGCCCGGGTGCCGCGCCTTCCCTCACGAGCGAGGGAAGGGCGCGGCGGAGCCGATCAGGCCAGACGGTCGGCGATGGTCTTGCGCAGGCTCTTGAGGTCTTCGGCGAAGATGCGGATGCCGTCGGCCAGCTTCTCCTTGGCCATCGGGTCGGCTTCGACGTCGGCCTTGAACTTGGCCGCATCCACCGGCGTGTGGCTGCCGCCTTCGGCCTTGGCGGGCGTCAGCTTGCGCGGCAGCTCGCCGTGGTCGGCATCGAGCTTGTCCAGCAAGTCCGGCGAGATGGTCAGGCGATCGCAGCCGGCCAGCGCTTCGATCTGCTCGGTCGAGCGGAACGAGGCGCCCATCACCACGGTCTTGATGCCGCGGCGCTTGAAGGTGTCGTAGACACCGCGCACGAACACCACGCCCTGGTCCTCATCGATGTTGGCCGGTGCCTGGCCGTGGGCCTTGTACCAGTCCAGGATGCGGCCCACGAACGGCGAGATCAGGAACGCATCGGCCTCAGCGCAGGCCAGGGCCTGGGTCGGGTTGAAGATCAGCGTGCAGTTGCAGTCGATGCCCTCGGCCTGCAGCTGGCGGCAGGCCTCCACGCCTTCCCAGGTCGAGGCGAGCTTGATCAGCACGCGGTCCTTGGGCACGCCGTTGTCGGCGTACATGGCGATGAACTTCTTCGCCTTGGCCACGCTGGCGGCGGTGTCATAGGCCAGGTCGGCATCGACCTCGGTCGACACGCGGCCCTCGATCAGGCCGGAGAGCTTGGTGCCCACGCCGACGGTGAGGCGATCGGCGACCTCGGCGACCAGTTCATCGGTGACCTCGCCCTGGCCGCGCGCCCAGGCGATCTGCTCGTCGATCAGGTCGGCATAGACCGGCAGGTCCAGCGCCTTCTTCACCAGGGTCGGGTTGGTGGTGCAGTCCACCGGCTTGAGGCGCTTGATCGCGTCGAAGTCGCCGGTGTCGGCCACGACCACCGACAGGTCGCGCAGCTGCTGCAGTTTGCTTGGGGCACTCATGGGTCGTTCCGTCAGGTTGGAAGAGAGGAATGGGGAAAGGGTCTCACGCGCGTCGTTGCCGGATCGTCGATGCGGCGCGGCGCGGCGGTGCGGTGGCAGGCGCGGAAGGATCCAGCAGCGCGGGCGGCAGGTCCTTGAAGACCTGCGCCAGCTGCATCAGGAAGCCGGACATCGCCGAGCTCTTGCGCCACACCATGGCGATGCGCCGGCTGGGATGGGAGTCACTGAACCCCAGCAGATGGATGTTGTCCGAGCGCGCCACCGGCGGCTTGACCGCCAGCGTCGGCAGCAGGGTCACGCCGACGTCGGCGGCGACCATCTGGCGCAGGGTTTCCAGGCTGGTGGCGCGGAACTCGGACTTCTCGTTGGCGCCCGAGAGCCGGCACACCTCCAGCGCCTGCTCGCGCAGGCAGTGGCCGTCCTCGAGCAGCAGCAGCTTCTGGTCGGACAGTTCGTCCAGGGTCAGCGAATCGCGCGCGGCCAGCGGATGCCCCTCGGGCACGGCTAGCACGAAGGGCTCCTCGAACAGGAACTCCACGTGCAGCTGGTCCTCGTCCACCGGCAGGGCCAGCAGGCCGGCGTCGAGCTTGCCCTCGCGCAGCCGCTGCAGCAGCACATCGCTCTTCTCCTCCACCAGCAGCAGCTCCAGCTGCGGGAAGCGCGTGCGGATGGACGGCACCACGTGCGGCAGCAGATACGGGCCGAGCGTGGGGAAGATGCCCAGCCGCACGGTGCCGGCCTCGGGGTCCTGGCTGCGCCGCGCCGATTCCTTCATCTGCTCGACCTCGGCCACGATCCGGCGCGCGCGCTCGGCCGCGTCGCGACCGGCCGGGGTCAGCATGACCTTGCGCGGCGCGCGCTCGACCAGCGACACGCCCAACTCGTCCTCCAGCTTCTTGATCTGGGTGGACAGGGTGGGCTGGCTGACGAAGCTGGCCGCCGCGGCGCGGCCGAAATGCATGTGGTCGGCGAGGGCTACCAGGTACTTGAGGTCACGCAGGTTCACGGCTGGAGGACTTGTCTGACACGGCCATCGGCGCCGTCGATGCATTCAACGCCTTTTGCCTCGCCCGATCAATCGACGCAGGCTGAACCCCTAGCGAGAGCTCTCCACTGGTGAGGATGACCCGGGTGCGTTGATGGTTAACGCGAGGTCGGTGAGCGGACTTCGCCGATCAGCCTCGACCCGGCCAGGCGCGGCTCCTCGGCTCACCAGCGCTCCCTGGCTCAGCCTGGGACCGGATAGGATAGAGACTCCGCATCATGCTTGGGGGAGCAACTGTCTCTCAGATCAAGCCGTGGCCTCCTTGTAGAGCGGAGCTTGCTCCGCTGGGGCTTGCCGATGATCCGGTCGAAACGCAGCGGAGCAAGCTCCGCTCTACATGCAGGCCGCGAGATTTGAGGAGACAGTTGCTCCCACGACGGGATCTGCACCCAACCGGTAGAGGCCCGCTGCGGTGGACCGGGACTTCTTTCGACCCGAAGGCATAGACCAACACGCGCGAGGCAGCGGGCCGGCGGGCAGGGGCCGCGACCAGCGAGGCAGGAAGCCGAGCGCCCGAGTCAGGGCAGGATGCCCTGATCGAGGGAAAAGCGGCCCCTGCCCGTCGGACCGCTGCCCACCCGAAGCCGCAACACGCCCACTCCCCGCCCCTCGATAGGGTGAAGCACAAAAAAAAGCCCGCCGGGGTCACCGGCGGGCTCATTCGCACCTTGTCGCGTGTCCGGATCAGGCCGCCTTGGCGGCAGCCGGCTCCTGCGCGGCGGGGGCGCTGTGGCGGATCAGGTGGTCGAAGGCGCTCAGCGCAGCCTTGGAGCCTTCGCCCATGGCGATCACGATCTGCTTGTACGGCACCGTGGTGGCATCGCCGGCGGCGAACACCCCCGGCACGTTGGTCGCGCCGCGGTCGTCGACGATGATCTCCCCGCGCGGCGACAGCGCCACGGTGTCCTTGAGCCACTCGGTGTTGGGCAGCAGACCGATCTGCACGAAGATGCCTTCCAGCTCCAGCGTGTGCTTGGCCTCGTTGGTGCGGTCGGTGTAGGACAGACCAGTGACCTTGTTGCCGTCGCCGTGTACCTCGGTGGACAGCGCCGAGACGATGATGTCCACGTTGGGCAGGCTGCGCAGCTTGCGCTGCAGGACCTCGTCGGCACGCAGCTTGTGATCGAACTCGATCAGCGTGACGTGCTTGACGATGCCGGCCAGGTCGATGGCCGCCTCGACGCCCGAGTTGCCGCCGCCGATCACCGCCACGCGCTTGCCCTTGAACAGCGGACCGTCGCAGTGCGGGCAATAGGCCACGCCCTTGTTGCGGTACTCGTTCTCGCCGGGCACGTTCATCTGCCGCCAGCGCGCACCGGTGGACAGGATCACCGTCTTGCTCTTGAGCGAGGCACCGTTGGCCAGCTGCACCTCGATCAGGCCATCGGGCCCGGCGGGGATCAGCTTCTCGGCCCGCTGCAGGTTCATGATGTCCACCTCGTACTGACGCACATGCGCCTCGAGCGCGGCGGCCATCTTCGGCCCCTCGGTCTCCTGCACGGAGATGAAGTTCTCGATCGCCATGGTGTCCAGCACCTGGCCACCGAAGCGCTCGGCGGCCACGCCCGTGCGGATGCCCTTGCGCGCGGCGTAGATCGCCGCGGCCGAGCCCGCCGGGCCACCGCCGACCACGAGCACCTCGAACGGCGCCTTGGCCGAGATCTTCTTGGCGTCGCGCTTGGCCGCACCAGCGTCCAGACGCCCGACGATCTCTTCCAGGTTCATGCGACCCTGGCCGAAGGTTTCACCATTGAGGTACACGGTCGGCACCGACATCACCTGCCGCTGTTCCACCTCGTCGGGGAACACCGCGCCGTCGATGGCCACGTGCTGGATCCTGGGGTTGAGCACCGCCATCAGGTTCAGTGCCTGGACCACGTCCGGGCAGTTCTGGCAGCTCTGCGAGAAATAGGTCTCGAACTTGTAGTCGCCTTCCAGCCCCTGCACCTGCTCGATGGTCTCCAGCGAGGCCTTGGACGGATAGCCGCCGACCTGGAGCAGCGCCAGCACCAGCGAGGTGAACTCATGGCCCATCGGCAGGCCGGCGAAGCGCAGGTGGATGTCCTGGCCCGGCGAGTTGAGGGCGAAGGAGGGCGTGTGCACGTCGGCATCGCGGTGCTCGACCAGCGAGACCTGGTCGGACAGCAGCACGATGTCGCTCAGCAGCTCGAGCATCTCCTTGGAGGTGGGCGAGTCGTCGACCGAGGCGATCAGCTCCACCGGGCGCGTCAGGCGCTCGAGGTAGGCCTTGAGTTGGGTCTTGAGGGTGTCGTCCAACATGGCGCTTCTCCTTGAAAGGGCGGCAAAGGACCGTCCGGCCCGGAGTGGGCAGACGAGGGGGTCAGGGGACAAACCGCAGACCGCGACGCAGGCGGGCTCCGGTTTGCCGCCTGCGCCGCCCCGCTTAAGGCGGGGCGGCGTGGCAGCAGCGGAACGGCTTAGATCTTGCCGACCAGGTCCAGCGACGGCGCCAGGGTCTTGGCGCCTTCCTTCCACTTGGCCGGGCAGACCTCACCCGGGTGCGAGGCCACGTACAGGGCGGCCTTGACCTTGCGCAGGGTGTCGCCGGCTTCGCGGCCGATGCCCTCGGCGGTGATTTCCACCGACTGGATCACGCCCTGCGGGTCGATGATGAAGGTGCCGCGGTCGGCCAGACCCGCCGGACGCAGCACGTCGAAGTTCTTCGAGATCTGGTGGGTCGGGTCGCCGATCATGGCGTACTTGATCTTGCCGATCGCCGCCGAGGTGTCGTGCCAGGCCTTGTGCGAGAAGTGGGTGTCGGTGGAGACCGAGTAGACCTCGACGCCTAGCTTCTGGAACTCGGCGTAATGGTCGGCCAGGTCTTCCAGCTCGGTCGGGCAGACGAAGGTGAAGTCGGCCGGGTAGAACACGACCACGGACCACTTGCCCTTCAGGTCGGCATCGGAGACTTCGATGAACTCGCCGTCCTTGTAGGCGGTGGCCTTGAACGGCAGGATTTCGGTGTTGATGACGGACATCGTTTTCTTCCTTTTTGCTGAGGGGGTGGAGGCGATAGGGGCATCCTACGCACCGCGAATCGATTTCTCAAATCGATGGATGGCATCGAATCGATAGCTGATATCAATTAACGGGCGAGTGCCTCATCCTAGGCCGCGCCACGTTTCAGTTCGGTCACGGCGCGCGGACGAACTCCCCGATCCGCGCCAGCAGCGCCGGGTGCCGGCGGGGCGCGTACAGGTCGATCAGCGGCGCCAGATGGCCACCGGGCAGCCACAGCACCTCGACCTGCCCGCCCGCCGCGCGCAGGCGCTCGGCCAGGTCCTCGGTCTGGCGCGGTTCGACCTCGGTGTCCTTGCGCCCGCTGACCAGCAGGAAGGGCGGCTCGTCGCCATCGACGAAGCCGATCGGCTGCGCGCGCGGCCAGCGCGACGGCGGCCCAAACACCTCGGTGAGCTCCCCGCTGATTTGAAAGTCGTACGGCCCGGCCAGCCCGATCACGCCGGCGATCGCCGAGCGGGGCACGCCCTGGTCGGCCAGATAGTGCGCATCGGTGCCCAGCAGGGCGGCGATCTGTGCCCCGGCCGAATGGCCAGCCAGGAAGATCCGCGCCGGGTTGGCGCCGTAATCGGCCGCATGGGCGCGCGCCCAGGCCACCGCGCGCGCGCCGTCCTCGACGAAGCCGGGAAAGACCGTGTCCGGCGCCAGCCGGTAGTCGGCGATCATCACCACCGCGCCGGTCGAGGCCAGCCGCCGGCCGACGAAGCGGTAATCGCTGCGGGACCCGTGCTGCCAGCTGCCGCCGTAGAAATAGACCAGCACCGGCGCGTCGTGGGCCGCGGCGAGGGGGCGATAGACGTCCAGCGAGAGCTGCCGCACCGGGTCGTAGACGGCTGTGGCGTCGGGCTGGCCCTGACCATGGTTGGCGATGCCGAAGGCCAGGCTCTGGCAGGCGCTCAGGGTCAGCGCGCTCAGCGCGCCCAGACCCAGGCGCAGCAAACGGGAAGGCTTCAAGGCGTAGGGCTCCGGCGAGGACGACAGGGAAGGGCACAGGGTGCAACGGCTACCATGGCGCGAATGAAAACGCAGTCACCCGAACGCCTGGACGCGCTGCTGCGGCACGGCGCCGCACAGCTGGACAGCGACGCGGCGCGCTTCGAGGCCGAGCTGTTGCTGCTGCACGCCCTGGGCCGCGACCGCGCCTGGCTGTTCGCGCATGGCTCCGACCCGGTCGAACCCGCCGTGCACGACGCCTACGCCGCGCTGCTGGCGCGGCGTGCGGCCGGCGAGCCGATCGCCTACATCACCGGCCGGCGCGGCTTCTGGACGCTGGACCTGCGGGTCGGCCCCGCCACGCTGATCCCGCGCGCCGAGACCGAACGCCTGGTCGAACTGGCCCTGGACCGTCTGCCGGCTGACGCACCGGCGCGGGTCGCGGACCTGGGCACCGGCAGCGGCGCCATCGCCCTGGCCATCGCCAGCGAGCGCCCGCTGGCGCAGGTGGTCGCCACCGACGCCAGCGCCGCCGCGCTCGAGATCGCGCAGGCCAACGCGCGCGAACACGGCCTGGGCCAGGTGCGCTTCGTCCACGGCGACTGGCTGGCGCCGCTGGCCGGCGAGCGCTTCGACCTGATCGCCAGCAACCCGCCCTACATCGAGGCCGGCGATGCCCACCTGACGCGCGGCGACCTGCGTTTCGAGCCGGCCAGCGCGCTGGCCTCGGGCGCCGATGGCCTGGACGACATCCGCCGCATCGCCGCCCAGGCGCCCGCGCACCTGCGGCCGGGCGGCTGGCTGCTGCTGGAGCATGGCTTCGATCAAGGCGAGGCGGTGCGCGCGCTGCTGCGTGAGGCGGGCTTCGACCAGGCGCGCACCAAACAGGATCTGGAGCACCGCGACCGCGTGAGCCTGGGTCGCTGGCCCGGCGAGTCGCAACAGGGCGTGGCGTAAACTGCCGATCGTTTTTCCCGACTTCCAGGCCGCCCATGCGCCAGCTCTATCCTGCCATCGAACCCTTCGACACCGGCGAACTCCAGGTCGACGCGCGTCATACGCTCTACTTCGAGCAGTGCGGCAATCCGCAGGGCAAGCCGGTGGTGATGCTGCACGGCGGACCGGGCGGCGGCTGCAACGCGAAGATGCGCCAGTTCCACGATCCGGCCAAGTACCGCATCGTGCTGTTCGATCAGCGCGGCTCCGGCCGCTCGCGGCCGCACGCCGATCTGGTGGACAACACCACCTGGGACCTGGTGGCCGACATCGAGAAGCTGCGCGCGCATCTGGGCATCGAGACCTGGCAGGTATTCGGCGGCAGCTGGGGCTCGACCCTGGCGCTGGCCTACGCGCAGACCCATCCGCAGCGCGTGACCGAGCTGGTGCTGCGCGGCATTTTCATGCTGCGCCGCTGGGAGTTGGAGTGGTTCTACCAGGAAGGCGCCAACCGCCTGTTCCCCGAGGCCTGGCAGCATTACATCGCCGCGATCCCCGAAGTGGAGCGCGCCGATCTGATCTCGGCCTTCCACCGCCGGCTGACCAGCGACGATGCGGCCACGCGCCTGGCCGCCGCGCGCGCCTGGTCGGTATGGGAAGGCGCGACCAGCTATCTGCGCGTGGACGAGGATTTCGTCAGCGGCCACGAGGATGCGGAGTTCGCGCTGGCCTTCGCCCGCATCGAGAACCACTACTTCGTCAACGGCGGCTTCTTCGAGGTCGAGGACCAGCTGCTGCGCGACGCGCACCGCATCGCCGACATCCCCGGCGTGATCGTGCACGGCCGCTACGACGTGGTCTGCCCGATCCAGAACGCGTGGGACCTGCACCAGGCCTGGCCGAAGGCGAGCCTGGAGATCACGCCGACCTCGGGCCACTCGGCCTTCGAGGAAGAGAACATCGACGCGCTGGTGCGCGCGACCGACCGCTTCGCCTGAGCCGGCCGCGCGGTCCAGACCGAGCGGCTTTTCCGACCGGCCGCTGTACGTCGCTCCCGCGGATCGTGGCCTGTGGCGCGCGCGACATATCGGCCGCGCATCGCCTGCCTAGCATTCTCGATACCTTTCGAGAAGAAGCGATGACCATGCTGCGAGGATTGGCCTGTTGCGTGATGTCGTACTCGCTGGCGCTGCCGACCCTGGCGCAGGACGTGGCCACCGCCGTCCCGCAGCTCTGGCAGGCCGACGCGAAGACCAACAGGCAGGCGCAGAAGGCTGCCGAGGAGCGGGCAGCTGCCGATGCTCCGCCACCAAGGTCCGCCGCGGCCTCGCCCAACGGCGGTGGGCGAGGTGAGCCACCGCCGGGCGACCAGGCGCGAGGAAGCGGAATGGGCCGCGGGGGGCGTCACCACGGGGGCGCGAGGGACGGCGGGCACGGGCGTGTCACCGCCGACGCCATGTTCCGGCCGGAGATGGAGTTCGCCGCGCCGCTGGAAGCCTCGCTGGTGCTGTATCGCAGCCGGGAGGCCGTGGTGTTCGGCAATACCCGCGACAGCAACGTCGTGATCCTGCCGCTGACCGGCGAGGCAGTGACGATCGCACCGGGTGTCACCGGCGCCGTACATGACGACGCCGGCGCGCTGAGCGTCGAGTTCCTCACCACCAACGGCATCCATGTCACTTGCCGCTATCGCAACGAAGGCCCGCAGCTCGTGGCGGCGGTGAAGGCGGAAGGTCCGTTCCCGCGCCCGGGCAGCGACTTCGAGGTCGAGCGCCGCTACCACCCTGGCAACGCGGACTGACCGGTCCACCGGCGTTGTCCTCAGGTCAGCGCGTACGCCGGGAGCGTCGCTGCGACCGGCACGCGCGGAGAGAGGGTCGGATCGTCGGTCTCGTCGGTCCAGACCTCGAACTTCTCCAGCGTGTTGAAGCCGAAGCTGTTGCTGATCGCCGCATCGGCCGCATCGCGGCCGCGGGCGATCAGCACGCGGCCGATGCGCGGGGTGTTGTGGCGCGCGTCGAAGGTGTACCAGCGCCCGTCCAGATAGGCCTCGAACCAGGCCGAGAAATCCATCGGCGCATCCACCGGCGGGATGCCGATGTCGCCAAGATAACCGGTGCAGTAGCGCGCCGGGATGTTCATGCAGCGGCACAGGGCGATGGCCGAATGCGCGAAGTCGCGGCACACGCCGCGGCCCTCCTGCAGCGCCTCGACCGCGCCCTTGGTGGCGCGCGCATGCTGGTAGCCGAACTGGATCGCGTTGTGCACGTAGTCGCAGATCGCCTGCACGCGCGCCCAGCCCGGCGGCGTGGCGCCGAACAGGTCCCAGGCCATGGAGACCAGCTGGTCGGTCTCGCAGTAGCGGCTGCCGAGCAGGAACAGCAGGGTGTCGTCCGGCAGCTGGTCCACCGGCACCTCGCGTGCGCCTGGCGCGACCGGATCGGGCTGGCCGTCGTCCTGCACCACCGCGTCGGCGTACAGGGTGAACAGCCCGGCCGGCGCGTGCAGGCGGGTGCAGGTATTGCCGAAGCTGTCGTGGTACTGGCGCATCGGCACGCCGGGCAGGGCGCGCAGCTCCTGGCCGATGACGATGTCGGTGCGGCGGCTGTCGTGGATGTTCAGCGTCACCAGCATCGAGGTGGGCTGCGGCAGCCGGAAGGCGATTTCGTAACCCAGGCGGATGAGCATGTGGGAGGGCGGTCGGGGGACAGCCCTCCATATAGCGGGATTTTCAGGGTTGCGGTGTGAAATCCGGCGCCAGAAGGGTGAACAGGCGCGCCAGCCGCTGCGCCCAGGCGCGCTGGCCCTCGTCGGTGGCGATCAGGTCCTGGCGGATTTCCAGCTCCAGGTGCACCAGCCCGCGCGCCTCGCCGTGCACGGGGATGGCGTAGTCGGTGGCATCGCTGACCGCGTAGGGCTCGTTGTCGCCGACGGTCAGTCCCTCGGCCTCGAGCAGCGGCTTGAGGGCGTGGGCCAGGCGCGCGTCGCGCTGGTACAGCACGCCGGCGTGCCAGGGCCGCACGATGCCGGCGAACACCGGGGTGAAGCTGTGCATGGCGATCAGGATCGTCGGCTGCCCGCGCGCGGCGCGCGCGTCGAGCTGGCCGCGGATCGCGTCGTGGTAGGGCTGGAAGATCTCCGCGGCCCGCTGCGCGCGCTGCTGCGGGTTGGCCGCGACGTTGGCGGCGATGTCGGTGCCGTCGCTGACCGCGGCGATCGAGCCCGGCGCCTCCAGCGGCCGGTTGCAGTCGATCACCAGGCGCGAATAGGTCTGCAGGATCGCGGTGGCGTCCAGCAGCGCGGCCAGCGCGCGCGTGGTGCCGGCGATGCCGATGTCCCAGCCGATGTGGCGGTCCAGCTCGGCCTGCGGCAGGCCCAGCTGGTCCAGCGCGGCCGGTACGGCCTGGCCGGCGTGGTCGGCGATGAGCAGGTAGGGCGAGGCGCCCTGCGCGCCGATCACGGTGAACGGCGGCGGGTCCTGCGGCCCCAGCAGGGTCGGCTCAGTCACGCGGCGTGCCGTCCAGGTGGTGCTCGATCATCCACAGGCCGGCCCAGAGCTTGGCGTCGAGCTCATAGCCCTCGCCGAGCTTGCCCACCAGCCAGGCCGCGGCCTGCGCGCGCGGGATCTCGTGCACGGTGATGTTCTCGTCCTCGTCGCCGCCACCGGGCCCGACGCGGCGCAGGCCGGTGGCGAGCACGAAGGCGATGCGCTCGTTGGTCGAGCCCGAGGACACCGGCCCGATCAGCAGCACCTCGGCGTGCTCGGCGGTCCAGCCGGTTTCCTCCTCCAGCTCGCGGATGGCCGAGACCTCGATCGACTCACCGGCGTGGATGTCGCCGACCAGGCCGGCCGGCATCTCGATGGTCTTGGCCTGCAGCGGCACGCGGAACTGCTCGACGAAGACGATCTTGTCCTCCGGCGTGACGGCGATGATGATCGCCGCCAGTCCGCCGGCGTGGGCGCGCTCGGCGTATTCCCAGGTGCCGCGCCGGATCAGGCGCAGGTACTGGCCGTCGTACATCACTTCTGCGGGTTCGGTCTTGGAACTCATTGGGCCGGCTCGTAGGAGGGGAAATGGGGAGCGTCGTCGTGCGGTGGCGTCCACGGCTGTTCCAGCCCGGAGGCGGCGCGCAGGCGCCGGCGCAGGGTCGGCCCGAAGCGCAGCGCTTCGCACAGTGCGTCGAGCAGCTGACCATCGGCCGGCGCGCGCGCGAAGCCGGGCATGATCCCGTCCAGCGGCGCGTCCAGCGCGATGGTGGTCAGCTGGCGCCACAGCAGGGCGTGTTCGCGCTGCTCGCGCAGGCGCAGGGCGACCTGGGCGGCGCCGCGCAGGCGCAGGAAGGCGACTTCGTCGCAGCGCGCCAGCAGCGCGTCCAGGCTGCCGAAGTGCGCCAGCAGGATTGCCGCGGTCTTGGCGCCGATGCCGCTGACGCCGGGGATGTTGTCGATGGCATCGCCGCACAAAGCCAGGTAGTCGGCGATCTGGTGGGCTTCCACGCCGTGGCGCGCCTTGACCCCGGCCGCGCCCCAGCGCACACCGCGGGCGAAATCCCACTGCTCGTCGCCTTCGCCCAGCAGCTGGGAGAGGTCCTTGTCGGCCGAGACGATCACCCCGCGGAAGCCCAGCGGCCGCGCCGCGTGCAGGGCGCTGCCGATCAGGTCGTCGGCCTCGTACTCGGTATGGGCCAGCACGTTGAAGCC
This sequence comes from Pseudoxanthomonas winnipegensis, assembly GCF_030322905.1. Taxonomy (NCBI): domain Bacteria; kingdom Pseudomonadati; phylum Pseudomonadota; class Gammaproteobacteria; order Lysobacterales; family Lysobacteraceae; genus Pseudoxanthomonas; species Pseudoxanthomonas winnipegensis. Next base: position 1,165,324 of record NZ_CP095475.1, read on the forward strand.
CAGCGCCGCGCACAGCGCCTTGCAGTGCGCGAACTGGCGCCGCAGCTCGGGCGGCGCCGGCTCGCGGTTGCCTTTGTAGGCCGGATACAGGCCATGGCGGAAGCAGCTGTCCAGCGCCTCGTCGAAGGCCACCGCGATATGCGTCGGGCGCTGGCGTTCGCCCAGCTCCAGCAGGAAGCGCGCGAAGCCATGCACGGCATTGGTCGGCCAGCCCTCGGCATCGCGGAACTGATCGGGCATCGAGTGCCAGGCCCGGAACACATACAGGCTGGCATCGACCAGATACAGGTCCTTCAGCACGACCGCGCTCCGCCGCTGCCATGCCTGGCCCGGCAAGACCGCACGCGGGCCGGCTCCGGACTAGGCACGTTCGCCGGTCCAGTCGGTGAGCAGCGCCGCCGCGTCCGGACGCTCGCGCTCGGGGACCTCGATCGCGGCGGTGCCGATATGGATGAAGCCGGCGATGCGCTCGTCCGGGCCCAGGCCCAGCTCGGTGCACACCACCGGATCACTGGCCGCCCAGCCGGTCAGCCATTGCGCGCCGAAGCCGAGCGCCTGCGCGGCCTGCAGCAGGGCGAAGCACACGCTGCCGGCGGTCAGCCATTGCTCCTCGAGCGGCACTTTGTGACCGGGCTGCAGGCGGGCGACCACGGTGACGATGACGGGCGCGTAAGAAAACCTGCCGCGCTCCTTCTCCAACGCCGCCTCGGAGGCCTGCGGATCCTTCTGCCGCGTGCGGGCTTCCAGCAGCCGGCTCATCGCCGCGCGGGCCTGGCCCTCGATGCGGATGAAGCGCCAAGGCACCAGCTTGCCGTGGTCGGGCACGCGGCTGGCGCTCTCCAGCATGCGCATCAGCGTCGGCGTGTCCGGCCCGGGCGCATGAAGCTGCTTTGACGGGACTGAACGGCGCTGGTCGAGCGCTTGCAGCAGTTCTGGGGTCGGCATACGCTGAAGTTTAGCGGCTTGGCACGGTTTTTGAGTGTTGGACAGGTCGACCGGCGCATGCGGCGCCGGTCTCATGGTCATCCGGCCAGGAGATTCTCGAGCGACTTGACGGCACTGACGGGGGCGTGGGATCGGGGCATGTTGAACGGTTTCACCCAGGACAGCAGGCGCGACCGCAATGCGGCGCTGCTGGAGCACTTGCGGCTGCTGGCCGTCGTGCCGCTGGGCGAGATTTTCCAGTCGGTGATGGACGTGCTGCCCGCGCGCCTGGATGAACAGGCCGGCAGCGGCGGCGCCTCGCAGATCGACCTGATCGAGGCCAAGCAGGAAGTCCGTCGCCGCCGCGAACACAGCCTCTCGCGCTTCCGCAGCCACCTGGTCAACGCCTGGCAGCTGCTGGAGCTGGGCCGGCCGCTGTCGGTGGAGTACAAGCTGGCCGAGGCCGACCTGGACCGCGACGGCGCCGCGCGCCTGAGCCTGCTCAGCTACCAGGACATGGAGGTGCGCCTGGCGATCCGGCGCATGGCCGATGCCATCGCCGCGCGCTGGCGGACCGAGCTGATGCGGGTGAACCGCTACGTCGGCCTGCTCGCCGGCGGGATCAAGCTCAGCGACGACACGCTGCCGTTCGGCCCCCATCACCTCGGCGCCGGCGTGTTCGACGCCTTCGAGGAGCTGACCCTGGCCCCGGCCGCGCGGCTGGAGATCATCCGCATCTGCGAGGACGAGCTGCAGTCGCGCCTGGGCGTGCTGTATGCCGGACTGGAACAGCGCCTGATGCAGGTGATCCAGGCCTCAGAGCGCGCGCTGCTGCAGCCGCGCTCGCGCCGGCGCATCCCCAGCGCGCGGCTGATCACCGAGGGTGAGGCCGATGGCGAGCAGGCGCCGGACTGGATCGCGCGCTTCTTCGCCCAGTGGCAGCCGCCGGACGCGGCCGGCGCCGCGCCGGCCGGCAACGAGCACGCCCGCGCGGTGCAGGAGATCCTGCCGGCGGACCTGCACGCGCTGCTGCAGCGCTCGCGCCAGCTCGAGCAGCAGGCCGGCCCGGACGCGCGGCGGGCGCTGTCCCAGCGCGAGCTGCTCTCGGTGCTCTCGCTGCTGCAGTCCATGCCGGAGGAGTCGCCCGCCGGCCCGCGCCCGGCGCGGCTCAAGGACCGGCTGAAGGACGACATCCGCGCCACCGGCGCCAAGCTGGGCATCGACCCGGCGCGGGTGCGGCTGGATCCGGTCGATGAGGACATGCTGGACCTGGTGGCGATGCTGTTCGAGGTGATGCTCGACGAATGCAACCTGCAGGGCCCGGTGCGCCAGGACATGCAGCAGCTGCTGGTGCCCTACGCCAAGGTCGCGCTGCTGAGCCCGGACCTGTTCCTGCGCGAGAACGACCCGCCGCGCCGCCTGCTCAACCTGCTGGCGGACGCCGCCGAATCCCTGGTCGGCGACGAGGCCGCCGAGAAGGCCCTGCGCGCGGAGTTCGACCGCACCGTCGACGCCATCCAGCAGGACTTCGCCGAGCACACCGAGGTGTTCGCCGGCTGGCTGCAGTCCTTCGGCACCGCCTTTGCCAGCTACAAGCGCCGGGTCGAGATCGCCGAGCGCCGCGCCACCGAGCTGCATCGCGCTCAGGAGCGCCGCGAGGAAGCGCGCCGCTTCGCCGACGGCGCCGCCGCCGCGCGGCTGCAGGGCCGCACCCTGCCGCCGGCGATCAGCGATTTCATGACCCGCTACTGGTCGCCCTATGTGGGCATGACCGTGCTGCGCGGGGAGAGCGGCGCGGACGACCTGGCCCAGGCGCTGGCGCTGGCCGATGCGCTGCTGGAGGAACTCGACCTGGCCCGCGTCCACGACCAGGCCCGGCCCTGGCTGGAGCAGCTGCAGCCGGCGCTGACCAAGCTCCTGGACAACCTGGGGCTGAGCCAGGCCGATGCGCAGGCCGCGCGCGCCGCGCTGCGCGATGCACTGTCCGGCCAGGCCAGCAAGGATGCGGCGGCCCTGTCCGAGCTGCCGCCGCTGCCGCGTCCGCCGCTGATCGCCCAGCCCGAGGCGCCCGCGCCGGCGGCGTGGGAGGAGCCGCACGCGCTGGCCGAGGTCGACGAGGTCACCGCCGACTACTTCCGCCAGCTGCCGATGGGCACCTGGCTGGACTTCGTCTCGCGCAGCGGCAGTGTGCGCGCCGGGAAGCTGAGCTGGATCAGCCCGATCTCGGCGCGGCTGATGTTCGTGGACCGCAGCGGCAGCCGCATGTGCGTGGCCTCGCCCGACGAGCTGTCGGCGATGGCGCAGCTGGATCGCGTGCGCATGCACAGGCACGAGGACGCCTTCTACAGCGCCATGCAGGGCGCCATCGATCAGCTGGAAAACTGAGGCGCTAAGTCTTTGTTTTTGGAGGGACAGGCAGTGGGAGTTCCGTCACGGTTCATGGCCCGGGCTCACACTAGGATGACGCAGCGGTCGGGGACCGCATTCCCCCCAGTCTGACCCCCACGGACACGATGCCCGTATGTCTTCTTACGCCGACTTCCAGCACGGACTGGGACGCAGTCCGCGTCTGCTCGAGCAGGCCCGGCGCACGGTACTGCCTGCGCTGACCAGCGCGTTCGGCGAGGCGCTGGGGCGGTTCGACGATGCCTTGTTCGACCGCGCCGAGCGCGCAGGCCCGGCGCAGATGGCCTTCCTGGACGGCATGCGCGAACTGCGCCGCCAGCGCGAACCCTCCGTCGCCCGCTTCCGCGATCACCTGGAGAAGGCCTGGCGCGCGCTGGAGGACGGCAAACCGCTGTCGGTCGACACCGCGCTGACCGACGCCAATGTCACCGGCCTGAGCCTGCTGTCGGAGACCGAGCTGGAATCGCGCCTGGCCGCGCGCAACCTGGCCAGCGTGGTCGGCCGCGACTGCCGCCAGGTGCTGCAGCGCCTGGACCGGCGCCTGGCGATGATCGCCGGGATCGAGGAGCTGGACGCCGAGCACAACCCGATCGGCGCCGAACACGTCGGCGTGGCCCTGCACGAGGCCTTCGCACCCTGCGACTTCGCCCTGGAAGTGCGCCTGACCGTGCTCAAGCTGGGCGAGCGCGAGCTGGTCCCGCAGCTGGGCCGCATCTACGACACGCTCGATCTGCTGCTGGCCCAGGCCGGGGTAATGCCCGAGCAACCCACCGCCGCGCGCAGGCCGGTGCCGCGCCCGGCCGCGCCGCCGCCGGCGGCCATCCCGGGCCTGGAATCGGTGGAGGTGCGCCAGGCCGCCAGCGAGGGCCAGAGCGCGGTCAACGACGACGACGCGCTGCCGGCATGGATGGCGCGCTTCACCGAGCGCCTGAGCTCGCCCGCGCAGCGCTGGCCCGGCGAGGGCCAGGGCTGCGACGGCTACGGCGCCTGGTCCGGGGCCGAGGCGCCGCTGGCGCCCGGCGCGCAAGGCGTGCTGCTCGAGGCCCTGCACCACCTGCTGCAGGAATCGCGCAGCCACCGTGTCGGCGACGTCGCCGCGGCGGGGCCCGGCGATGGCCGCGGCCAGTGCGTGGAAGGCATGGACAGCCGCTCGCTGTCCAAGCGCGAGATGCTCTCGGTGCTGTCCATGCTGCAGACCACGCCCAGCGACACGCTGCAGGAGGTGGCCACCGGCAGCAGCAGCGAATCGCTGGCCCAGCGCCTGAAGAGCGAGGTCATCCAGAACGCCTCGCGCCTGGGCATGGAGCCGGGCGCCACGCGTCTGTCGCCGGTGGACGAGGACGCCATCGACCTGGTCGGCATGCTGTTCGACGTGATGCTCGACGAGCGCGACCTGGAGACCCATTCGCGCGAGCTGATGGGCAAGCTGGTGGTGCCCTTCGTCAAGGTCGCGCTGCTGGACCGGCGCATGTTCGTGCAGAAGACCCATCCGGCGCGGCGCCTGCTCAACGTGCTGGCCGAGGCCTGCGAGGGCAATACCGGCGAGTCGCAGGCCGACCGCACGCTGCTGGCCAAGGTGGAGGAAGTGGTCGACCGGCTGGTGGCCGAGTTCAACGAGAACCTGGCGATCTTCCAGATGTTGGAGGAGGAGTTCCGCGACTTCCTCGGCCAGCACAAGCGCCGCATCGAGATCGCCGAGCGGCGCGCCACCGAGCTGCAGCGCGGCCAGGAGCGGCTGGAGGCGGCGCGGGCGCGCGCCGCGATCGAACTGGCCAAGCGCCTGGAGAGCCGGCGCGTGCCGCAGACGATCGAGGATTTCCTGCGCCAGCCCTGGGCGCACCATCTGACCATGGCCCTGCTGCGCGAGGGCGAGGACAGCCAGATGGCGGCCAGCGCGCTGGCCCTGGCCGACGGCGTGCTGCACGAGCTGGCCGAGGCCCAGGCGCAAGTAGTCGGCAAGCCGTGGCTGTCCGAATGGCGGCACGGGCTGATCAAGGTGTTCAGCAGCGTGGGCATGGGCGGCGAGGCCGCCGGCGCGGCGATCGACGCGCTGCACGACACGTTGCAGGCGGTGTCGGTCTCGCGCCCGGACCTGGAGCGCGCGCTGCCCGATCTGCCGCCGGTGGCCGAACCGGCCGCGCAGGCCGCCGCGGCCGCGGCGCAGTCGCCCAACCTGGCCCTGGTCGGCGGCACCGACGCGCTGGAGTTCGACAGCGCCGATGCCGAGCATTTCCGCGGGCTGCCGATCGGCACCTGGCTGGACTTCATCGACAAGGACAACAAGGTCCAGGCCGGCAAGCTGTCCTGGGTCAGCCCGATCTCGGCGCGGCTGCTGTTCGTCAACCGCCGCGGCGTGCGCTTTTGCGTGGCCTCGCCCGAAGAACTGGCGGTGATGGTGCGGCTGGGTCGCCTGCGCCGGCACCGGCACGAGGACGCCTTTGACAGCGCCATGCAGGGCGTGATCGACCGCCTGGACGGCGTGCTGCGCCAGCCCGGCCCGGGCTGAGGGCCGGCCACCGGCGGCGCGGCGCTTTGCTAGCATCGCGGCTCCTTCGATGGCGGGCGCAACCGGGATGACGGTCGAGGTACGGGTGGTGCGGGAGACGGCAGCGGGCGAACGGCGCGTGGCCGCCGTCCCGGAGACCGTGAAAAAGCTCATCGCCGCCGGCGCCGCCGTGCAGGTCGACTCCGGCGCCGGGGCCGCGGCCGGGTTCCCCGACCAGGCCTATCGCGATGCCGGCGCGGCCGTGGTGGACGCCGGCGCGCCGATCGGCGGCGGATTGGTGCTGTGCGTGCAGTGCCCGCCGGCGTCGGCCATCGCCAGCTGGCCGGCCGGCACCGTGCTGGTGGGCATCCTGCATCCGCAGGCCGATGCCGACCGCGCGCAGGCGCTGCAGCGCGCCGGCGTGCTGGCCTTCCCGCTGGAGCGGCTGCCGCGCACCACACGCGCCCAGGCCATGGACGTGCTCAGCTCGCAGGCCGGCATGGCCGGCTACAAGGCGGTGCTGATCGCGGCCGAGCTGACGCCGCGCTTCTTCCCGATGCTGACCACCGCGGCCGGCACCATCCGGCCCTCCAAGGTGCTGATCGTCGGCGCCGGCGTGGCCGGGCTGCAGGCGATCGCTACCGCGCGCCGGCTGGGCGCGCAGGTGGAAGGCTTCGACGTGCGTCCGGAGACGCGCGAGCAGATCGAATCGCTGGGCGGCAAGTTCCTCGACCTGGGCGTGAGCGCGGCCGGCGAGGGCGGCTATGCGCGCCAGCTCACCGAGGACGAGCGCGCCGAACAGCAGCGCCGCCTGGCCGAACACCTCAAGAGCGTGGACACCCTGGTGTGCACCGCCGCGGTGCCCGGGCGCCCGGCGCCGAAGATCGTCAGCGCCGCGATGGTGGAAGGCATGCGGCCTGGCAGCGTGATCGTCGACCTGGCGGCCGAGACCGGCGGCAACTGCGAACTGACCCAGCCCGGCCAGACCGTGACCACGGAGGGCGGTGTGACCGTCGCCGGGCCGCTCAACCTGGCCAGCCTGGGCGCGGTGCACGCCAGCGAGATGTATGCGCGCAACGTCTACAACTTCGTAGCGCTGTTCCTGAAGGGCGATGCCCTCTCGTTCGACTGGGACGACGAGCTGCTGGCCAAGACGCGATGGCAGGCCGAGGCCGTGCCGGCCTGAAGGCGAGCGGGACGTCCCTCACCTGTAGAGCGGAGCTTGCTCCGCTGCTCTTCGGTGGGATCATCGGGGAAGCCCCAGCGGAGCAAGCTCCGCTCTACAAGTGGATCATCGGGGAAGCCCCAGCGGAGCAAGCTCCGCTCTACAAGTGGATCATCGGGGAAGCCCCAGCGGAGCAAGCTCCGCTCTACAAGTGGATCATCGGGGAAGCCCCAGCGGAGCGAGCTCCGCTCTACGAGTGGGAGCCGGCATGCCGGCGATGCGGCTTTACCGAGAGACCGATCGCCGCCACTGGCCCGAAGGCCACGAACACGGCCCACACCGTCAATCCGGATCGTCTTCCGGCGACGGCAGGTGGGCGCGGACCCAGTCCTCGCGCTGCTGCGGCGTCATGGCGTCCCACTGGTCGCGCAGCTGCTTGCGCTGGGCCGGGGGCAGGGTGCGCATCCGGTCGAACAGGGCGCGGGCCTGGTCGCGCTGCTCGGGACTCATGCGCTCGTAGCGCTCCATGCCGCGCTTGGCCTGGTCGCGCTGCTGCGGGCTCATGCGCTGCCAGCGCTGGGCGTGGTCCATCATCCGGCCGCGCCGGGACGGGTCGTCGTTCCAGCGATCGCGCAGCTGCGAGACCAGCACGTCGCGCTGCTGCGCGGTGAGCTGGTCCCAGGCCGGCCAGTTCTGCTGCGGCCCCTGGTCGCCCGGGGGCGGCGGAGGCGGGGGCGGCGGACGACGGTCCTGCGCGGTGGCCGTGACGGAGCACAGCGCGAGCAGCAACAGCAGCAGGGGGGAAGCAAAGCGGCGCATGGGCGTCATTCCATCTTGGTGTCCGAGGCCCCCAGCCAGACGTACAGGTCCGGGTTCTGGTCCAGCACGTCGGCGGTGCTGACATAGGCGTCGGTGGCATCGGAAGGCAGGGTGGCCTGCACGGCCAGCACCTGGTGGGTGGCGCTGGACGAAACGGCCGGGGAAGAAGGCGGCATCAGCCGGGCGGCGGCGACCACCGCCAGCACGGCCGCCAACGCACTGGCACCCAGCCAGGCGTAGCCGCGCGGCCGCTGCGCGCGGCCGGCGCCGTGGCGCGCATCGCGCAGGCGCGCCAGCGTCTGCGGCGACAGCGCCTGCAGCGAGGCGGCATGGCACTGGCGCATGCGGTGGTCGAAGTCGGACGGGGCGTTCATCGGAACTCCTCCAGTTGTTTCTGCAGAGCGTCGCGCGCACGCGACAGATGCGTCTTGACCGAGCCTTCCGAGCAGCCCATCGCGCGCGCGGTCTGGGCCACGTCCAGCTCCTCCAGCACGCGCAGGGTGAAGGCCTCGCGCTGGCGGGCGGGCAGGCCGCGCAGGGCCTCGACCAGGCGCGCATAGCCTTCGCGCTGGTCGTGGGTGTCGGCCGGGCCGGCGTGCGGATCGGCCCAGTCGATGAGCGACTCCTCGCTGCGCTCGCTGGCCGGCACCATCCAGCGCAGGCGGAAGCGTCCGCGGCGCTGCAGGTCGATCATGCGCCGGCGCAGGATGCTCCAGAACAGCGGCGTCCATTCGGCGGCAGGTTTGTCGGCGTAGGTCAGCATCTTGATCATTGCATCCTGGACCGCGTCCAGCGCGTCCTCGCGGCTGCGCAGCCCGGCCTCGGCGAAGCGGAAGGCGCGGGTGGAGATGCCGCCCAGGAACGCCTCCAGCGAGGCCGGGGGCACGGCGGGCGCAGGCGATTGGATGTCGGGTGGATCGGGGAGCAGGGGACTCACCAGCACGAGGATAGCCAACGCAGCACGGTTACCGGAGCAAACGCGCCGCGCACGGCGCGGTTGACCGGCGCGGCGGGCCCGGTCAGGTCGCGGTTATGATGCGCCCCGCCCCGGTCGGTGCCGGGCGCGGGTCCATGAGGAGCGCGGTTCCATGATCGACGGCTTCGTTGCGCTGTACATCTTCATGCTGGCGGCCATCGCCGGCCACGTCATCATCTCGCGCGTGCCGGTGATCCTGCACACGCCGCTGATGTCCGGTTCCAACTTCATCCACGGCATCGTGCTGATCGGCGCGATGGTGGTGCTGGGCCATGCCGACACCACGCTGGAGAAGGCGCTGGGCTTCGTCGCGGTGCTGCTGGGCGCGGGCAACGCCGCCGGCGGCTACGTGGTGACCGAGCGGATGCTGGACATGTTCAAGCCCAGCCGCAAACCCGGGGACGCGCCGTGAACCCGACCACCGTGGGCGTGCTGGACTGGGTGGTCAGCGCCAGCTATCTGGTGGCGGCCACGCTGTTCCTGCTGGGCCTGCAGCGCATGGCCTCGCCGGTGACCGCGCGCAGCGGCATCCGCTGGGCCGGCGCGGGCATGCTGCTGGCCACCGGCGCCACGTTCTTCCTGCCGGGCCTGCACAACCTGGCGCTGATCGTGCTGGCCATGGCGATCGGCGTCGGCGCGGCCTGGATCTCGGCCAAGAAGGTGGCCATCACCGACATGCCGCAGATGGTGGCGCTGTACAACGGCATGGGCGGCGGTTCGGCCGCGGCCATCGGCGCGGTGGAACTGCTGCGCTACGCCTTCATCGTCCATCGCGACACGTCCAACTGGAGCGAGGCCGCCGTGGCCCAGCTGGCCGCGCGTGCGCCCGGGGCGACCACCCTGGCGCTGGCGGTGATCGGCTCGGCCATCGGCGCGGTGTCGCTGTCCGGCTCGGTGATCGCGTGGGCCAAGCTGGACGGGCGCCTGGATCGGCGCGTGACCTTCCCGGGCCAGCAGCTGTTCAACCTGGGCGTGGCGCTGGCGGTGGTCGCGCTGGGCGTGTGGGCGGCGGTGTCGCTGTCGCCGCTGGCGATCGTGGCCTTCTTCGTGGCCGCGCTGGCGCTGGGCGTGCTGATGACCCTGCCCATCGGCGGGGCGGACATGCCGGTGGTGATCTCGCTGTACAACGCCTTCACCGGCCTGGCGGTGTCCTTCGAGGGCTACGTGCTGGGCAACGAGGCGCTGATCATCGCCGGCATGATGGTCGGTGCGGCCGGCATCCTGCTGACCCGGCTGATGGCCAAGGCGATGAACCGCCCGGTCAGCGGCGTGCTGTTCTCTAACTTCGGCGGCGGCGGCGCGGCGGCCGAGATCAGCGGCACGCAGAAGCCGATCGAGGCCGGCGACGTGGCGGCGATGATGGCCTACGCCGAACGCGTGGTGATCGTGCCCGGCTACGGCATGGCCGTGGCCCAGGCCCAGCACAAGATCTGGGAGCTGGCCCAGCGCCTGATCGCGCGCGGGGTGAAGGTGAAATTCGCCATCCACCCGGTCGCCGGGCGCATGCCCGGGCACATGAACGTGCTGCTGGCCGAGGCGGGCGTGCCCTACGACCTGATCGCCGACATGGACGACGTCAACCCCGAGTTCCCCAACACCGACGTGTCGCTGGTGATCGGCGCCAACGACGTGGTCAACCCGGTCGCCAAGACCGATCCGGCCAGCCCGATCTACGGCATGCCGATCCTGGACGTGGTCGAGTCCCGCAACGTCATCGTGATCAAGCGCGGCAAGGGCACCGGCTTTGCCGGCATCGAGAACGCGCTGTTCTACGCCGACAACACGCGCATGCTCTACGGCGACGGCGCGGAGATGGCCAGCGCGCTGGTGAGCGAACTCAAGGCGCTCGACGGCGGCCACTGAGCCGCCGGCAGCACCGGCGCGCTGGCCGTCAGCGCGCCAGCACCGCCGCCACGATCACCGCCAGCGCCATCAGCGCCCAGTCCAGCGGCGTGGTGGCCAGCGTGATCAGGGTCCAGGCCAGGTGCGCGCCGAGCTTGCCGGCCGATTCCTGCGGCGTCACGCCCATCATCACGCCTACCTGCAGCACCACGATGCCCCAGTTGGCCCAGACCACGGTCAGCAGGGTCAGCAGGCCGGCCCACAGCGCGCGCCACGCGCCGGGCGCCATGCCGCCGGCGCGCAGCAGCCAGGCCGCGGTCAGCGCCGGCAGCAGCGCCATCCAGCCGCACTGGCGGTCCAGCCAGGCGGCCAGGCCGATCCACATCAGCGATTGCAGCAGGGCCAGCAGCGCGAAGACGACCAGGGCGGTCAGCGGAGGGAAGCGAACGGACGGGGCGGGCATCGGCAACGGCGCGCAGGGCAATCGGACAAGCATACCCGTCCCGGCCGGCGCGATCGGCCCGCAACGCTGTGGCGCGCGGCGTGGCGCCGTGGCCGGGCGATGCGCCGGGTAGAATGCGCGCTTGCCTCGCGGCCCCGCGTCCCCATTTCTCCCCCATGTATTCCAGCAGCAGCGAACCGGTCCAGTTCGAGCGTGATTGCGCCGCCGTCATGGTGCCCGCCGGCGAGTCGGTGACGCTCCCGGCCGGCACCTACGGTTACATCACCCAGGCCCTGGGCGGCAGTTACACCGTCTTCGTCGAAGGCAATCTGTTCCGCATTGCGGGCAAGGACGCCGATGCGCTGGGCAAGGAGCCGCCCGAGCCGCTGGAACTGGACGACAACGCCAGCGACGAGCAGGTCGAGCAGCTGGTCTGGCGCCAGCTGCGCACCTGCTTCGACCCGGAAATCCCGTTCAACATCGTCGATCTGGGCCTGGTCTACGAGGTCGACCTGCGCCATCGCGACGGGGGCGAGCGCGAGGTGGGCGTCAAGATGACCCTGACCGCGCCCGGCTGCGGCATGGGCGAGATCCTGGTCGACGACGTGCGCAGCAAGCTGGAGATGATCCCCACCGTCACCGAGGCCGATGTCGAGCTGGTGTTCGACCCGCCGTGGAACCGCACGATGATGTCCGAGGCCGCGCGCCTGGAAACCGGCATGCTGTAAGGCGCCGCGCCGGGGCCGGCGCATTGGTTGCGTGTGGTCGCGTCGGGTGAATCGCCGCGCGCGCGGCGCTATCCTTGCCGGGTTTTGTCCTCCAGCAAGGTCGCGGTCCATGTCTTCGTCCCAGGCTTTCACCGTCCAGCCCTCCGCCGCCGCGCGCAGCGATGCCGATCGCCAGGCGATCCTCGCCGCACCGGGCTTCGGCAACCACTTCACCGACCACATGGTCGCCATCCGTTGGACGCGCGCCGACGGCTGGCACGACGCCCGGGTGCAGCCCTACGGTCCGCTGTCGCTGGATCCGGCCGCCTCGGTGCTGCACTACGGCCAGGAGATCTTCGAAGGCATCAAGGCCTATCGCCACGCCGATGGCTCGATCTGGACCTTCCGCCCGCAGGCCAACGGCGCGCGCCTGCAGCGCTCGGCCAAGCGCCTGGCGCTGCCGGAGCTGCCGGTGGAGTTGTTCGTCGAGTCGCTGCGCCAGCTGATCGCCGTCGACGGCGCCTGGGTGCCCTCGGCGCCGGAAACCAGCCTGTATTTCCGCCCCTTCATGATCGCCGACGAGGCCTTCCTGGGCGTGCGCGCGGCGCAGAAGGCGTCCTATTACGTCATCGCCAGCCCGGCCGGCCCGTACTTCACCAAGGGCGTGGCGCCGGTGTCGATCTGGCTGTCCACCGACTATGCGCGCGCCGGCAAGGGCGGCACGGGCGCGGCCAAGTGCGGCGGCAACTACGCCGCCTCGCTGCTGCCGCAGACCATCGCCCAGGCCCAGGGCTGCTCGCAGGTGCTGTTCCTGGACCCGGTCGAGGGCAAGTACGTCGAGGAACTGGGCGGCATGAACGTGTTCCTGGTCTTCGCCGACGGCCGCCTGGTCACCCCGGCGCTGTCCGGCAGCATCCTGGAAGGCATCACCCGCGAATCCATCCTGCAGCTGGCGCGCGACCGCCGCCTGCAGGTCGAGGAGCGCAAGGTCTCCATCGACGAGTGGAAGCAGGGCGTGGCCGACGGCACGATCTCCGAGGTCTTCGCCTGCGGCACCGCCGCGGTGGTCACCCCGATCGGCGAGCTGAAGGGCGAGGGCTTCGCCGTGGGCAGCCCGGATGCGCCGGCCGGCGAGGTCACCATGTCGCTGCGCAAGGAGCTGACCGACATCCAGTACGGCCGCCTGCCGGACCGCCACGGCTGGCTGGTGCGCCTGGATGCCTGATCGCAGGCCCTGACGCGCCGTAGCAAGCGGCCCCCGACGCCCGGCCTCGCGCCGGGCGTCGTCGTTTGCGGCGGAGGATTTCTCGCCGAGGTCGCGGAATGGCGCGCTCAGGCCTTGAAAAGCCAAGGCGAGACAGGTTGCGACAGCAACGGATCGCATCCTGATGGTTTCAGTGGGTGTCTAGATGAGTTTTTTTCATGACGCACTCGGTCACAAAATGACATCGAGGCCATCTCGCGGCACGTTCGCCTCGGTTAGGTTTCGGTCAGGTTCGCCATAACGGCAAACCCGTCCGCCGGAGGTCACACGCGCTGCAATCCACGCCAAACAGCCCCCGATGTGGCCGTGGGTCATCGCCGGTTCTTCTCCGCGCCAAGCGCGGTCTACTCAAGCGAAAAAGGAATTCACGATGTCCGATGTTGTGTCCAAGCGTCGTCTGCAGCTGCGTGCCCTGACCGCCGCAACCGCCATCGCGTTGTCCACGATGGTGTTGTCCCCGGCGATGGCCCAGGGTCGGGTCAACCTCAGCGGCCTGCAGTCGACCGAGCAGCAAGGATTCCAGCGCTTCATCGTCAAGTACCGTGACGGCAGCACCAAGGCGACCAGCGACGCGTCGCTGACCCAATCGCTGAGCGGCATCGCGCGCGCCGTGCCCTCGGCGCAGGGCGCGGCCCTGGGGCTGCGGCACCTGCGCCGCACCGCGGTGGGTTCGGATGTGGTGGTGGCCAGCCGCAAGCTGGACCGCGCCGACGCCGAGACGCTGATGCGCCAGATCGCCGCCGATCCCGACGTGGATTATGTGGAGGTGGACAAGCTCAATCGTCCCACCCTGACGCCCAACGACACGCGTTTCAGCGAGCAGTGGGACCTGGGCACCGGCACCGGCGGCATGTACGCCACCACGGCGTGGGACGTGACCAATGGCGCGGGCACGGTGGTGGCGGTGCTGGATACCGGCATCACCTCGCACTCGGACCTCAGCGCCAACATCCTGCCCGGCTATGACTTCATCACCGCCTACACGCTGCCGGGCGGCACCACCATCGGCAACGACGGCAACGGCCGCGATTCGGATCCCAGCGATCCGGGCGACTGGCTGGCCGTCGGCGAGTGCGGCACCGATTCGCAGGGCCGCCCGGTGCCGCAGTCTGCGCAGAACAGCAGCTGGCACGGCACCCACGTAGCCGGCACCATCGCCGCGGTCACCAACAACAGCAAGGGCGTGGCCGGTATCGCCTACGGCGCCAAGGTCGTGCCGGTGCGCGTGCTGGGCAAGTGCGGCGGCTTCGATTCGGACATCGCCGACGCGATCGTCTGGGCCTCCGGCGGCACGGTCAGCGGCGTGCCCGCCAACCAGAATCCGGCCGAGGTGATCAACCTCAGCCTGGGCGGCAGCGGCGCCTGCGGCACGACCACGCAGACCGCGATCAACGGCGCCGTGTCGCGTGGCACCACGCTGGTGATCGCCGCCGGCAACGACAACACCAACGTCTCCAACGCCAGCCCGGCCAACTGCAACAACGTCGTCGCCGTGGGCGCTACCACCAGCAGCGGGGCGCGTGCCAGCTACTCCAACTACGGTTCGCTGGTGGACATCGCCGCGCCGGGCTCGGGCATCCTCTCCACCCTCAACTCCGGCACCACCTCGCCCGGTTCGGAGACCTACGCCTCCTACAGCGGCACCTCGATGGCCACCCCGCACGTGGCGGCCGTGGTGGCGCTGATGCAGTCGGTGGCCAACCCGGCGCTGACCCCGGCCCAGGTCGAGACGATCCTGAAGAACACCGCGCGGGCCTTCCCGTCCACGCCTTCGCAGCCGATCGGTGCGGGTATCGTGCAGGCGCGCGCGGCGGTGGATGCCGCCAAGGCGGGTGGTAGCAGTGGCGGCGGCGGTAGCAGTGGTTCGACGCTCACCAACGGTGTGGCGGTGACCGGGCTGTCGGCCAGCACCGGCAACTCGGTCAACTACACGCTCAACGTGCCGGCCGGCGCCACCAACCTGAAGTTCACCATCAGCGGTGGCTCGGGCGATGCGGACCTGTATGTGAGGTTCGGCAGTGCGCCGACCGATTCGACCTACGCCTGCCGGCCGTACAAGTCGGGTAATTCGGAGAGCTGCAGCTTCGCCTCGCCGCAGACCGGGACCTACTACGTGCGGGTCAAGGCCTACTCGACCTATTCGGGCGTGCAGCTGACCGGGAGCTACACCCCGTAACCCGTCACCAGGTTCGCAGGGTCGCGCAAGGATTGCGCGGGGTTAAGGACGCCCGCCCTGCGCCGTAAGGAAGCGCGCAACGAACGACCCGCCGGAGCAGGATGCCCGGCGGGTTTTTTGTTGTTGTTCCGCTGGAGTGCGGGTGCGTGCGCTACGACGAGCGCACTTCGCCCGCCAGCCTTGATCCGGCCGGGCGCGGCTCCTCGGCTCAGTCCGCCGACGCCGGGATGGGAAAGGACTGACCGCGCCTCGTGCTTTGGTGGGAGCCGCCATGGCGGCGATGAGGCTCGGCCGGACAATGCTTGAGCAGCGCTGAAACTTTGATGAGAAAAGCCCATCGCCGCCATGGCGGCTCCCACGCTGACTGGGGTCCGCACCCAACCGGTAGAGGCCCTCTGCGGATGGATCGGGGCTTCTTTCGAACCGAAGCCTCAACACATGACGCGCGAGGCAGCGGGCCGGCGGGCAGGGGGCGCGCCTAGCGAGGCAGGAGCCGAGCGCCCGAATCAGGGCAGGATGCCCTGATTGAGGGATAAGCGGCCACTGCCCGCCGGACCGCTGCCCTTCCGAAGTAGGGCGCTCAGGCGATGTGCTCCCTCAATCTGGAGTAGATCTTTCAGGTTCCCGTGGTGGGAAGTCCGGCCGCGCGAGAGCCTCCGCTGACAGCTACGCCTGCCTCAGGCCGGCTCGAAGCGGTTGGCCGCCACGTTCTTGCGCACGTGGCGCGGGTCCCAGATGCGGCCGTTCATGGCGATCCACACGCCTTCCGGCGCCGACTGCACCGCACCGACCGCGCAGCCGATGTTGAACTCGGCGTCCGACCCGCGGAAACCGGCCGGGTTGAGCGCACCGGTGAGCACGATCACACGGTCCTCCAGCGAGGCCAGCGCCTGCGCGGTCTGCACCATCGAATCGGTGCCATGGGTGATCAGCACATGGCGCGCGGACTGCGCGGCGATGGTGGCGCGCAGCAGCTCGCGGTCGGCGTCGGTGATGTGCAGCGAATCCTTGCGGATGATCGGGATCACCGTGAAGCGGAACGCGACGCCCAGCTCCTTGAGGATGCGACCGATCTGCGGCTCGCCGACCTGATAGTCGGACTTGTCGTCGAAGTAGATCTTGTCGATGGTGCCGCCGGTGGTGACGATGAGCAGATCGTCCATGGGCGAGGAAAGAGCGTTCACGGCGTGGTCCAGGCAGGGATCGAAGACGGACGATTTTAGCGTGCGTCGCCGTCGGCCTTCGGCTTGCGGCCCAGCCGCGCGCGCAGCCCCGGCCAGCTGGAGGTCAGCACGATGGCCAGCGCCAGCAGCAGCTCGATCCAGCCGTACAGCCGCACTTCCGGATGCGACCAGGCCGTCATGACCCCGTGGCTGAACCAGCCCAACGCCAGCACACCCGACCAGAACACCGCCAGCCGCGATCCCAGCCGCGCACCGATGGCCAGCACCAGCGGCGGGGCGGTGAACACCAGCAGCGTGGCCAGCGCGTGGCGATCGTCGCGGAACCACCAGCCGAACAGCGCCGACAGCGCCAGCAGCATCAGCGCCAGCAGCGGGCGCGGGGTGCGCACGCCGCTCATGGCGTGGCCTGCAGCCGACGCGCGATGTCGGCCAGGCGCCGGCCCAGCGCACGGGCCAGCGCGGCCTCTTCCTCGCTGGGCTGCGGATCGTCCTCGCCGCCGGCCACGTGGCTGGCGCCATAAGGCGTGCCGCCGGTGCGCGTGGTGCTCAGCTGCGGCTCGGTGAACGGAATGCCGGCGATCAGGCAGCCGTGGTGCAGCAGCGGAATCTGCATGCTCAGCAGCGTCGCTTCCTGTCCGCCGTGCTGGCTCGCGGTGGAGGTGAACACCGCCGCCGGCTTGCCCACCAGCGTGCCGCTGGCCCATTCGGCGCCCAGCGAATCGAAGAAGAACTTCATCGGCGCGGCCATGTTGCCGAAGCGCGTCGGGCTGCCGATCGCAAGCCCCGCGCAGTCGGCCAGGTCCTGCTTGTCGACGTACGGCGCCCCCTCGTCGGGGACCGGCGGCGCGCTGCGCTCGGTCACCACCGCCACCGGCGGCACGGTGCGCAGGCGCGCCGCCATGCCCTCGACCTCGCCGACGCCGCGTGCGATCTGCCGCGCCAGGCGCGCGACCGAACCGCCACGGCTGTAGTAGAGGACCAGGATCTCGGGCATCGGCGGGGCGTCCACGCGGCAAGGGGGCGCCAGTATCGGCGCTGGCAGGCCGGCTTGTCGCGGCCGAGGATGCTCGCCACCACAGCCGCCCACGCCACTTCGGGTAGGCTTGGCCCCGATGTCCCTGGCCTCCACCTTGCATCGCTGGAACGAGCACGTGCGCGACCGGGCGCGGCTGACGGCGTTCGCGCGCTTTCTGCTGGGGCGCTTCTGGGACGACCGCCTGTTCCAGACCGCGGCCGCGCTGGCCTATACGACCATGTTCGCGCTGGTGCCGCTGGCGATGGTGGTGTTCGGCGTGCTGGCCGCGTTCCCCGGTTTCCGCCAGTGGAGCGACACGCTCAGCGACTACGTGTTCTCCAACTTCGTGCCCAGCGCGGCGCGCTCGGCGCAAGGCTATCTGAAGGAGTTCGCCGCAGCGGCGCGCGATCTGACCGTGGCCGGCGTGATCGCGCTGGTGATCTCGCTGCTGATCACGCTCAACAGCGTCGAGGCCGCGTTCAACCGCATCTGGCGCGTGTCGGGCACGCGCCCGCGGCTGGGGCGCTTCGTCATGTACTGGACGGTGCTGACGCTGGGCGCGCTGCTGTCGGCCGCTTCGCTGGCGATCACCGCCAAGGTGTTCGCGCTGCCGCTGTTCCGGACCGCCGAGGGGCGGCAGGTGGCCTCGCTGGCCCTGTCACTGGCGCCGGTGCTGATCGAGCTGTGCGCCATCGCCGCGATCTACCGCGTGGTGCCGCATCGATCCATCCAGTGGCGCTACGCCTTCGCCGGCGCGCTGCTGGCCACGATCGGGCTGGAGGCGATCAAGTGGGGCATGGGCCTGTACTTGGCCAGCTTCAATTCCTATACGCGCATCTATGGCGCGGTGGCGGTGGCGCCGATCCTGATGCTGTGGATCTATCTGAGCTGGAGTTCGATCCTGCTCGGCGCCTCGCTGGCCTCGTCGATGGCGGCCTTCCGCTACCAGCCGCAGGCCATGCGCCTGCCGGAGGGCTTCGAGATCTACGGCCTGCTGCGCCTGCTCGGGCGCTTCGTCGAGGCGCGGCGCCACGGCCACGGCCTGACCGACAACCAGATCATGAAGCTCGAGCCGATGCTGACCGACTCGCTGGTCCAGGAACTGATCGGCCATTTGGCGCGCATCAACCTGCTGCGCTGTGCGGACGACGGCCAGTGGCTGCTGGCCCGCGATCTGGAAGACACCACGCTGGCCGAACTCTACGAGGCCTGCCAGCTGCGCATCCCCATCGCCGAGGTGACGCTGCCCTGCCAGGACGACGCGCTGGGCGTGGCCGCACGCGAGGCGCTGGATCGCGTCCGCCTGCCCGTGCGCGAGCTGCTGCAGCATCACGCCGGCACCCTCTACCGCAACCTGCCCGAGTCGCCCCGCTGATGACGCCCTCCCGTTCCCGCGTTCTGCCCCTGTCCCTGGCCTGCACGGCGCTGCTCGTGCTGGCGGCCTGCCAGCGCGCGCAGGCGCCCGCCACCTCCGCACCCGCCGTCGCCGCGCCCGAAACGACCACGCCCGAAGCGACCACCGCGCCGCCGTCCACGCCGCCCGCCGCCGATGGCCCGGTCGCGCTGAAGCTGACCGCCACCGACGGCAGCACGCTCGACCTGGCCACGCATCGCGGGCGCTGGGTGGTGGTGAACTTCTGGGCGACCTGGTGTCATCCCTGCCTGGCCGAGATGCCGGCCCTGTCCGAATTGGACCAGCGGCGCCAGGACATCGACGTGGTCGGCCTGGCCTTCGACGACATCGCGCCGGATGCGCTGGTGGCCTTCCTCAAGCAGCACCCGGTCGCCTATCCGATCGCGCAGGTGTCGATGGATCACCCGCCGGCCGCGTTCGAGCCGCCGGCCGGCCTGCCCACGACCTATCTGCTCGATCCGCAGGGCCGGATCGCCAAGCGCTTCCTCGGGCCGATCACCCCGCAGGAGATCGAACAGGCCGTCGACGCCGGCACGGCGGCCAAGTCCTGAGCGCCATCGCCGCCCGGTTCCTGGTCAGCGGACGCGTGCAGGGCGTGTTCTTTCGCGCCTCAACCCGCGATCAGGCCCGCGCGCTGGGGCTGGACGGCTACGCGCGCAATCTGGCCGATAGCCGGGTCGAAGTGGTGGCGCGCGGCGAGCCCGCCGCCGTGGAGGCGCTGGCCGCATGGCTGGCGCACGGCCCCGCGCTGGCGCGGGTCGATGAGCTGGAACGTGCCGCCTGGGATGAGGCGGTCGCGCCGGGCTTCGGCATCGGCTGACCGCCGCGGTGCTCAGCCGGTGCTCTGGCCCGGCAGCATGGCGGTGGCCAGACGGGCCAGGCCGCGGCGCGGCACTTCCGGGTCGAGCGACAGCTGCAGGGCCTGGGCCAGGCGCTGCGGGAAGGCCGCGTCGTTGTCCAGGAAGAAGGCCCGCGCGGCCTCGCCCAGCGCGGCGCAGGTCTCCGGGCTGAGCGCCAGTGCGCGTTCGACCACCGCCTCGATCGCCTCGGCCTCCACGCGATAGCGCGTGCCCAGCGCCATCGCCCGCTGCGCCGAGGGCTGCAGCAGCAGGCCGCGCTCGGGGGTGACCAGCTCGTTCATCGGCTCGCCGTCGGTGGTGATGACCACCGCGCCGGTGCTCAGCGCCTCGACCAGGTAGTGGCCGAAGCCTTCAGCCTCGGACGGACACAGGTGGAAGGCGTGCGCGTTCTGCAGTTCGCGCAGCTGCGCATCGTCCAGGTAGTCCAGGCGGTGGTTGATGTTGGGGGCCACGATCCGGGGCACATCGCGCGACTGCACCACCGTCAGGGTCGGCCACTCCGGGTGGCGCAGCCAGGCCTGGACCACCGCCTCGGTGCCCTTGGCGGTGCTGCGCCCGGCCACGTGCAGGAAGGCGCGGCGGCGCGGCACGCTGGCGTCGAAGCGGTCCTCGCTGGTGAAGCCGATGTAGCGCGTCTCGCAGCCCAGCGCGCCGAACACCCGCTCGGCGTGGCGGGTCTTGCACAGCACCCGCTCGAACCGCGGCAGCAGCGGCAGCCACTTGTCCAGCATCCACTCCGGATTGGGGACCAGCACGTTGCGCCGGGCGGCCGGCAGGCAGCCCCGGTAGACGCGCTCCAGGAAGATCTGGGTCTCGATGCGCCCGGTGGCCAGCGCCCCCAGTCGGGCGCGGGTCTGGCGCAGGTTGTTGCCCATGCGCGATCCGCCGAAGGCCAGCGCCTGGCTGCCGATCTGCGCGCTGGCCAGGGCCCGCGACATGATGACCAGGTCGCGGCGCAGCCCCACCCCGTTGTCACGGGTGATCAGGCGGACGCGCGGCGGGAGGGGGGGCGAGGCGGAAGCAGGGGCGAAATGCAGCATGGGTGACGTCCGGCACGGGCACAGGTGCCGTGATGAACACATGATGAAAGGTTTCGCGCATTTCGTCACGCTGCGGGGGCAGCATTTGTCACCGTGTATTCAGTCGCTGTGGCCCGGACGCCCTCGCCGGGCCATCGGCTGACGCGTTACCGGCGTTACCGCTCGTCGCTGGTATCCGGGAGCGGCTCGATCAGGTGGTAGCTCTCGGTCAGCAGCTTGCCGTGCAGGGGTTTCATGTCCAGCCGGGCCGGTGGCACGGTGGTATCCGGCAGGCGCGAGAGCAGGTCGCGGATCAGGGTGATGCGCCCACGCCGCTGGTCGTTGAAGTCCACCAGGGTCCACGGCGCGTGGTGAGTATGGGTAGCGGCCAGCATCGCCTCGCGCGCCTCGGTATAGGCCGCGTACTGCTTGCGCGCCTCCAGATCCACCGGCGAAAGCTTCCAGCGCTTGAGTGGGTCCTCCAGCCGTTCGGCGAAGCGCGCCTCCTGCTGGGCCTGGTCCACGGTCAGCCAGTACTTGAACAGCAGGATGCCGTCGTCGATCAGCAGCCGTTCGAAGATCGGCACCTGCTGCAGGAAGGACGTGTACTGGTCCGGCGTGCAGAAGCCCATGACCCGCTCCACGCCGGCGCGGTTGTACCAGCTGCGGTCCATCAGCACGATCTCGCCGCCGGCCGGCAGCTGCTGCACGTAGCGCTGGAAATACCACTGCGTGGCTTCGCGGTCGGACGGCTTGGGCAGCGCCACGACCTTGCACTGGCGCGGGTTGAGATGTTCGCGGATGGCATCGATGGCCCCGCCCTTGCCGGCGGTGTCGCGGCCTTCGAAGATCACCACCACGCGCTTGCCGGTCTGCAGCAGCCAGCGCGACAGGTTGACCAGCTGCAGCTGCAGCGGCGCGAGTGCTTCCTCGTAGTCCTTGCGCTTGAATTTCTTGCTCATGTCGGGTCCTGGCGCGGGCGTGGCGGCCGAGCTTATTCCTTCAGCCGTGGCCGCAGGGTCGCCAGGTTGCAGGGCCGGGTGCGGGCGTCGAGCTGGGCCGAGACGATCTTCTCCCAGGCCGTGCGGCAGGCCGAGGTCGAGCCCGGCAGGCAGAACACGAAGGTCCGGTTGGCGAGCCCGGCGAAGGCGCGCGACTGCAGCGAGGAGGTGCCGATCTCCTCCACGCTGACCGCGCGGAACAGCTCGCCGAAGCCGGGCATCTGCTTGTCCAGCAGCGGCGCGATCGCCTCGGGCGTGGAATCGCGCCCGGTGAAGCCGGTGCCGCCGGTGATCAGCACGCCGTCCACCTCGTCATCGGCGATCCAGGCCGAGACGATGGCGCGCATGCGGTAGATGTCGTCCTTCACCAGCGTGCGCTCGTGCAGCAGGTGGCCGGCGTCGGTGGCGGCCTGGACCAGATAGTCGCCGGAGCTGTCGTTGGCCAGGGTGCGCGAGTCGGAGACGGTCAGCACGCACAGGCGCAGGGGAATCAAGGTATCTGCATGGCTCATCGCGCCAGCCTAAGCCCAGGGCGGTGAGGCTTCAACGAAGGCCGCGTCCAAATGAAAGGCGCCGGCCTCCCGAAGGAAGCCGGCGCCGGTGCGGACCGCAGCTGACGCTTACGGCTGGGTGCTGGCGTTCGCCGACCCGTTGGCCGAGCCGCCGACCGAGGCGTTCACGCCATTGCGCGAGGCGCTGCCGCTGGCGTTGCCGCTGGTGTTGCCGGAGGCGGCGGCGTTGCTGGTGCTGTTGCCCAGGCTGTTGCCCAGCGCGCCGCTGCCGTTGGCGTTGCCCGAGGCCGAGCCGTTGGCGCTGGTCGACGCGGCGCTGTCACCGGCCTGCGAGGCGGCGCTGCCGACCTGGCTGGCGGCGCCCTGCACGCCACCCTGGGCGCGGGTCGCGGCGGCCTGCGCGCCGTTGCGCACGCGGCCGGCGGTGTTGCGCACGCCCTGCGCGGCCTGGCTGGCGCCGGCGCGGGCCGAGCCGGCGGCCTGCGCCGCGCTGGACTCGGCGGCGCTGGTCACGCCGCTGGTGTCGAGGCTGGCCGAGCCGGCCGCGTTGCCGGCCCCGTTGAGCGCACCGCTCAGATCGCCGTTCGAGGCGCTGGCGGCGGCGTTGCCGGTGCCGCTGGCGTCACCGGTCAGCTGCGCGGCCGAACCGGCGGCGCTGCCCAGCGCCTGCGCCTGGCCGCCGACCGACTGCGCCTGATCGCGCACCGAGGCGGCGGTGTCCGACGCGCGCTGGGTGGCGCGCTCGGCGCGGTTGCGGGTCTGCTGCAGGCGATCGCCGGCCATGCCGCGGGTGTTGTCGATGGTGTTGCCGATGCCGTTCACGGGCGCACCGACGCCGCCGATCTGACCGCCAAGGTTGCCGGCGCCGCCGATGGCGCCGCCCACCTGGCCACCCAGGCCGCCCAGGACCTGAGCCGATGCACCGGTGCTGGCCAGCGCGATGATGGCGGCCGTGGCCCACGTCAGAGTGTTGTGACGCATGAGATGTCTCCCTCGTTGGCGCGGGAAATCCGCTGCCTTCAGGAAGCACTACGGCCCAGCGGGAAAATTTCTTCCCGGCGTTTCTAACGTGTTGCCGCCTGTTCATCTGGCGTGCCCGGGACCAGCCCGCGGCCGTAGACCGGGTCCGGGCCCGGCTTGCCGAGGTCGCGCGCATGCGCCGCCAGCGCGGCGAGCAGGGCGTCGGCATCCTCGTCCGGATGCGCGGCCAAGGCTTGCGCGGCGAGCGCGGCCACGCGCGGGGCGGCGAACGAGGTGCCGCGCATGCGTTCGAACCTGCCGCCCGGCGCGGCGGCCTCCACCTGCGCGCCGACCGCCGCCAGATCCACCTGCGGACCGCGCCCGGCTTCGGGCAGGACGCGATCGCGCGGATCGACCGCGGTCACGCCGATCACCTCCGGATAGGCCGAAGGAAACAGCGGCGCCGCCGCCGGCCCGTCGTTGCCGACCGCGGCGACCACGACCATGCCGCGCCCGATGGCCGCGGCCACCGCCCGCTTGAGCAGCGCATTGTCCGGACCGACCAGGCTCAGATTGACCACGCGGACCTGCTGCCGGGCCAGCCAGGCCAGGGCCTGGGCGACCTCCAGCGCATTGCCGCCGGTCGGCGCGCCGCAGTTCACATCGGCGGCGAACAGCTGCACGCCGGGCTGCGCGCGCTGGCCATCGCCGACCAGCAGTGAGGCCACCGCGGTGCCGTGCAGGTCCGGGTGCGGCTGGTCGTCGCAGCCCCAGCGCTGCACCTGCGCGCCTTTCAGCGCGGGGTGGCCGGCGTCCACGCCGCTGTCGACCAGGCCGACGCGCCAGGGCGTGGCCGCCGCACTCGCGGCGGGCGTCACCGCAGCGCCGCTGGCCGCCTCGGCCGCGCCGCTGCTGGCATAGAGGTGGTCGTAGTCGTAGCTGCCGGCCGGATCGAGTGCGCGCAATGCCTCGACCGCCCGGCGCGTGGACTGGCCGGCCGGCGCGCGCAGCGGCACGACCTCCAGGTCCAGCCCGTCGAGCCGGCGCGGCGCCTCTACGGTGAAGCCCGCCTGGCGCGCACGTTCCAGCGCCTCGGGGGTCGGCGCCAGCGCCAGGACCTGGCTGCGGATCACCACGTTGTCGTTGGGATCGGTATCGAGCACGTCGCGGTGCTCGCGCAGCAGCTGGCGCTGGCCGAGCTGGCGTGCCTGGGTGAGGGTGCGGTCGGCCAGGGTGGTGGCGTCGCGCATCAGCGGGTCGACGACCTGCCCCAGCGTCCGGGTGATCGGCGCGGCGGTCTGCGGCAGGGGCGGCAGCGGCTGCAACTGGGCCAGGGCGACCGGCGCACAGGCCAGCAGCGCCGCAAGGGCGGCCGTCTGCGCTAGGATCGCGCCGCCTTGGGATCGCCGTGGCAGGGGGAAAAATGTTGCGCGGGTCATGGAAGCAATCTGGCTTCCCAATCGTATATCAGGCATGAAGCAGGACGCGGCGAGCCCGTCTTTCCGCCAGGCGTTGTGCGAGCGGCTGCCCAAACTCCGCCGTTACGCACGCAATCTGGCCGGCACACCGCACGATGCGGACGACCTGTTGCAGGTCGCCGCCGAGCGCGCGCTGGCGCGCGCGGCGCAGTGGGATCCGGCCCAGCCGCTGGATCCCTGGCTGTACCGCATCGTGCGCAACGCCTGGATCGACGAGGTGCGCGCGCGCCGGCGCGGCCAGGAGGTGTTCGCCGATGCGGAGCTGGGCGAGCAGGTCGGCGAGGACGCGGTCGGGGCGCACGCGCTGCGCATGTCGGTGGAGGCGGCGATGGCGCGCCTGCCGGAGGAACAGCGCAGCGCCATCGCGCTGGTGCTGGTGGAAGGCCTGGCCTACCGCGAGGCCGCGCAGGTGCTGGAGATTCCGATCGGCACCCTGACCAGCCGACTCGCGCGTGGACGCGAGGCGTTGCAGGCCCTGCTGGGCGAACCTGGAGAAGCGACATGAACATCGACGACGCCACCCTGATGGCCTACCTGGACGAAGCGCTGGACCCGCAGGACGCGGCGCAGGTCGATGCCGCCCTGGCGCGCGATCCGGAGCTGGCCGCGCGCGTGGCGCGGCAGCGGCGCCTGGACGCGCGTGTGCGCACCTCGCATGCCGCCGCGCTCGAAGAACCGGTGCCTGACGCGCTGGTGCAGTTCGTCCTGGGCCACGGCGCGGCATCGCCCGAGCCCGCGGCCGAGCCGACGGCGGCGCCGAGCAACGTGGTGGCGTTCCCGCCGCGCAAGCGGGCGCGCACGCTGTGGACGCACCTGGGCGCGCTGGCGGCCGGCGTCGTGCTGGCGGTGATCGCGCTGCCCTGGCTGCGCGGCACCGGCGGCGCGGATTGGGTACAGGGCGCCGACGGCCTGCAGGCGCGCGGCGCGCTGGCCGCCGCGCTGGACGATCAGCTCTCCGCCGATCACGCGGGCAAGGTGCAGATCGCCCTGAGCTTCCGCGACCAGGACGGGCAGTACTGCCGCGCCTTCCGCGTCGAATCGGCCAGGACCGCGGGCCTGGCCTGCCGCGGCGCCCAGGGCTGGTCGCTGCCGGTGCTGGCGCGCGATGCCGAGCACGCGCAGGGCGAGCTCAGGCAGGCCGCCTCGCCGCTGCCGCCGGCGGTGCTCGATGCAGTGGATGCGCGTATCGACGGCGACGCGCTGGATGCCGGCGGGGAGCAGGCCGCGCGCAAGGCGGGCTGGCGCTGAGTGACGGGCAAGCTATCGGACCAGAGGCGGGCGAGATGTCGCTGCTGGAAGCGCGCCTTGCCTAGTCTGCTTTCCGTTTAAAGCCCCCACAGCCCCACTACCGTCGTTCCCGCGAATGCGGGAACCCATGGACGTTGGCGCGGGAAACTCAAAGGCGCTGGATTCCCGCGTTCGCGGGAACGACGGCTGCCGGTGTTCTGACTCGGGCGGCCATCACCTGGTTCGATGCCCTTCAATCTGAAGCTTCACGTCCATGGATTCCCGCCTTCGCGGGAATGACGGACTGATGCATGTCAGCGAGTGCATAGACGGCGCGGGTTCTCCCGGCCTGGGCTCTTGGTCTTTAGCCTGCCGCGCCGTTCCTCGACCCGCTACGCGCGTGCCGGAATGACCGCCTGATCCACCCAGCAGGCGCGCCCACGCTCCGCGCTTGGCTCAACCCTCAGCCAACCGCGCCAGTTCGTCGGCCTGGTGCTCCTGCGCCAGCCGGCCGATCAGTTCGTCCATGCCGCCTTCGATGATGTTGGGCAGGTCGTACAGGGTCAGGCCCTCGACGCGGTGGTCGGTGATGCGGCCCTGCGGGAAGTTGTAGGTGCGGATGCGCTGGCTGCGGTCGCCGCTGCCGACCTGCAGTTTGCGCGTCTGCGCCTCGGCCGCGGCCTGCCGGCTGCGCTCGGCGTCCAGCAGCTGGGCCTTGAGCCGCTTCATGGCCTTGTCGCGGTTGGCGTGCTGGCTGCGCTCGGTCTGCGATTCGACCACCACGCCGGTCGGCACGTGGGTGATGCGGATCGCCGAATCGGTCTTGTTGACGTGCTGGCCGCCGGCGCCGGAGGAGCGGAAGGTGTCGACCTTCAGGTCGGCCGGGTTGATCACGATCTCCTCGACCTCGTCGGCCTCGGGGATGATCGCCACCGTCGCGGCGGAGGTATGGATGCGGCCCTGCGATTCGGTCGCCGGCACGCGCTGCACGCGATGGGTGCCCGACTCGAACTTCAGCCGGGAATACGCGCCGCGGCCGACGATGCGCGCCACCACTTCCTTGTAGCCGCCGTGCTCGCCGGGGCTGTCGGATTCCACTTCCACCTTCCAGCCCTGGCGCTCGGCATAGCGTGCGTACATGCGGAACAGGTCGCCGGCGAAGATCGCCGCCTCGTCGCCGCCGGTGCCGGCGCGCACTTCAAGGAACAGGTTGCCCTCGTCGCGCGGATCGCGCGGGACCAGCAGGGCCAGCAGTTCGTCCTCCAGCTCGGCCAGGCGCGTCTGGGCGCTGGCGATTTCCTCTTCGGCCAGCTCGCGCATCTCCGGGTCGGCGCGCAGCGCCTCGGCGGCGACCAGGTCGGCCTTGGCGCGGGCCTCGGCGTCCAGTGCGCTGGCCAGCGGCGCCAGCTGGACGAACTCGCGCGAGAGGTCGCGGAAGCGGGTGGTGTCGGCGACGACGGACGGGTCGGCGAGCAGGCGTTCGAGTTCTTCGCGACGCTCGGCCAGCGCCTCCAGCTTACGGCGCAGGGTCGGCGTCATCGGGCAACGTGGCGTGGGAGTAGGGGGCCTTGGCCGGGAACAGCCGTTCGGCGGCGCGGGTGAGTTCGGTATCGCCGCGCAGCGCCGCTTCGCGCAGGGCGGCGGTCGGCGGGTGCAGCAGGCGATTGGTCAGGGTGTGGGCCAGCTGCTCCAGCACCTGGGCCGGGTCGCGGCCGTTGGCCAGCTGGGCCTGGGCCTTCTCCAGCGCGTCGCGGCGGGTGGTCTCGCCGTAGGCGCGCAGGCGCTTGAGCGGCTCCTGGCGCGGGGCGGCCTGCAGGGTTTCGACGAAGCGCGCCACCTGCAGGTCGATGATGGCCTCGGCCTCGTCGGCGGCCTGGCGGCGGCTGCGGCGGTTTTCCTCGACCGCGCGTTCCAGGTCGTCGACGGTATAGAGGTAGGCGTCGGCCAGGTCGGCGACGCTGGCCTCGATGTCGCGCGGCACGGCCAGGTCGAACAGCATCATCGGCTTGTGCCGGCGTCGCGTCAGCGCCTGGGCGACCTGTGCGCGGCTGATCACCGGCTCGCGCGCGGCGGTGGCGGAGAACACCACGTCGGCCTCGGCCAGGTGGCGGTCCAGTTCGTCCAGGGGCAGGGCATAGCCGCCGTGCTGGCTGGCCAGCGCCTGGGCATGGGCCAGGGTGCGGTTGGCGATCAGCAGGCGCCGCACCTTGCCCTCGCTCAGGTGCCGGGCGGCCAGCTCGATGGTCTCGCCGGCGCCGACCAGCAGCACGGTCGAGTCGCTCAGGCGGGCGAAGGAGTTCTGCGCCAGCCGCACCGCGGTGGAGGCCACCGACACCGGGTTGGCGCCGACGCGGGTGTCGGTGCGCGCGCGCTTGGCCACGGCGAAGGCCTGCTGGAACAGCCGGTCCAGGCCGTTGCCCAGCGCCTGATGCTCGCGCGCCAGGGCCCAGGCGTCCTTCACCTGGCCCAGGATCTGCGGCTCGCCCAGCACCATGGAATCCAGCCCGGTGGCCACGCGGAACAGGTGGCGCACGGCCTCGGCATCGCGGTGGCGATACAGATACGTGTCCAGCCCCTCGCCATGCGCGGCCAGCCACTGCACCAGCGGCGTGGCGTCGTCGGCCACGGCGTAGAGCTCGGTCCGGTTGCAGGTGGACAGCAGCGCGGCCTCGCTGACCTGCGGCAGGGCGCGCAGCGCGTCCAGCGCCGCCGGCAGCGCCTCGCCGGCAAACGCCACCCGTTCGCGCAGGGTGACCGGCGCGGTCTGGTGATTCAGTCCAAGGACCCACAACGTCATTTCGGGGCTTGCGCTAAGCTGCTGGCGTGTTGTTGCCCGCCATTTTACGGCCCGGTTCCCCCTAATGCCCGCAAAGATGCGTTTCGTCCCGCCGTTGCTGCTGTTCGTTGCCGGATTCGCATCCTCTGCCGCGGTGCTCGCCAAGGAGTCGGTCCCGCCAGGCGGGACGACCGGCGCGGTGCTCGAGCCGGTCATGGCCGGCGAATTCGCCCTGCAGGCCGGCAAGCTGCCCGAGGCCGCGCGCTGGTACCTGCAGGCCGCCCAGGCCGGCCACGACGTGGGCCTGGCCGAACTGGCCACCCGCATCGCCCTGCTGGCCAATGACGACGCGCGCGCTGCGCAGGCGCTGGCGCTGTGGCAGCAGCGCGCGCCCAGTTCGCTGGCCATGCGCGCCGCCCAGGCCACCGTGGCGCTGCGCGAGGGGCGCGAGCGCGTGGCCCGGCGCCAGCTCGAATCCCTGCTGCGCGACAAGGACCCGCAGGCCTGGCGCTACGCGCTGACCGTGCTGGGCAGCGGCGGCCGCGACCCGGCTTTGGCCGGGCGCCTGCTCGGCCAGTTGCTGGACGACAAGGCGCTGCCGAACGACCTGACCGCCTGGCTGGCCTTCGGCGGCCTGGCCCAGTCGCTGGACCAGCCGGCGCTGGCCGAACGCATCGTCGGCGAGGTGGTCAAGCGCTTCCCGGTCAATCCGCGCGTGGCCCTGCTGCATGCCAGCCAGCTGCGCCAGGCCGGCAAGCTCGATCAGGCCCGCCAGGTGCTGGCCGACCTGCAGGGCCAGGCCAACCTGGACCCGTCGGTGCGCCTGGGCGTGGCCGCCGAATACGACCACCTGGGCTCGCCCGCGCTGGCCGCCGCCGCCCTGGCCAAGGGGCCCCAGGACACGCGCAGCTTCGGTTTGCGCGCCTCGCTGCTGGCTAAGGCCCAGGATGACGCCGGCCTGGCCGCGTTGTACGACGAGGCCAAGGCCTCGGCCGAGGCGCAGGACCCGGCCCAGCGCCTGCTGCTGGGCCAGATCGCCGAATACCTCAAGCGTCCGCAGGACGCGCTGGGGTGGTACGAGGGCGTCGGCGCCGGCGAGCACGCGATCGAGGCGCGCCTGCGCGCGATCGGCACGCTCGACCAGCTCGGCCGCACCGACGAGGCCTTCGCCCGGGTCCATGCCATGCAGGCCGACGCGTCCATCGACGAATCCGCCCGCCGCGACGCCTACCTGCTGGAGGCCGAGCTGCGCCAGAAACACGACGACGATGCCGGCGAACTGGACGCCCTGGCGCGCGGCCTGGCCGCCTATCCCGACGACAACAACCTGCTCTACGCGCGCGGCCTGGCCTGGGAGCGGCGCGACCGCATCGACCGCGCCGAGGCCGACCTGCGCCGCGTGCTGGTCACCGACCCGACCAACACCGCCGCGCTCAACGCGCTGGGCTACACCCTGGCCGACCGCACCGACCGCTACAAGGAAGCGCTGGAGCTGATCGACCGCGCCCGCGCCGCGGCGCCGGACGAGGCGGCCATCATCGACAGCTACGGCTGGGTGCTCTATCGCCTGGGCCGCAAGGACGAGGCGCTGGTGCAGCTGCGCCGCGCCTACACACTGATGAAGGACCCGGAGATCGCCGCCCACCTGGGTCAGCTGCTGTGGGAGAAGGGCCAGCACGAGGAGGCGCGCAAGCTGTTCGACGAGGCGCGCCGGCTCGATCCGGACAACCGCTCGCTGCAGCGCGCGCTGGAGAAGACCGGCGCATGACCGCTCGCCTCCTGTCCGTGGCCGCGCTGTGCGGCGTCCTGCTGCTGGCCGGCTGCGCCAGCCCCGGCGTGCGTGGGCCGGCGCCGACCCCGGTCGATGCTGGTATCGCGGCCGACGCCCAGGCCGCGCGCGAGACCTGGCTGGCCGCCCACCGCGACTGGTCGATGACCGGGCGGGTGGCGATCCGCCGCGCCGACAAGGGCGGCAGCGGCCGCATCGACTGGACCCAGCGCGGCGACGCGTTCGATGTCGCGCTCGCCGCCCCGGTCACGCGCCAGACCTGGCGCCTGGTCGGCAGCCCCGGGCAGGTGCGGCTGGAGGGCGTCGACGGCGGCCCGCGCCAGGGCGCCGACGCCGGCCAGCTGCTGCTGGAGACCACCGGCTGGGAGATTCCCGTGCAGGCCCTGGCCTACTGGATTCGCGGCCAGGCCGCGCCGACGCTGGCGCCGGCCCGGCTCGCCTACGGTGCCGACGGGCAGCTGTCCCAGCTGCAGCAGGGCGGCTGGACCATCGACTTCACCGCCTGGCAGCCGCCGGCGGCGGACGGCACGCCGGCGCTGCCGGCGCGGATCGAGGCCCAGCGCGGCGATGCGCGCGTGCGCCTGATCGTCGACACCTGGCAACCGGCCGTCGCGACGCCATGAGCCAGCCCTCCGTGTCCGGCGGCTGGTCCTGGTGGCCGGCGCCGGCCAAGCTGAACCTGTGTCTGCGCATCACCGGCCGTCGCCCGGACGGTTATCACGCACTACAGAGCGCCTTCCGGCTGCTCGAATGGGGTGACACGGTCGGCATCCGGCTGCGCCAGGACGGGGTGATCTCCCGCGTCGGCACCTCGGTGCCGGGCGTGGCGGAGGCCGACGACCTGCTGGTCCGTGCCGCCAAATTGTTGCAAACGCACGCCAACGTCGCGCTTGGTGCGGATATCCGCGTCGAAAAGCGCATCCCGGCCGGCGGTGGCTTCGGCGGCGGTTCGTCCGATGCCGCCACCGTCCTGCGCGTCCTGGACCATCTCTGGGGCACGGCCCTGGGCGAGGACGCGCTGGCCGCGCTGGGCCTGACGCTGGGCGCGGACGTGCCGATCTTCGTGCGCGGGCGCAACGCCTGGGCCGAAGGCGTCGGCGAGCGCCTGACCCCGATCGTGCTGCCGCCGGCCTGGTATGTGCTGGTCGACCCCGGCCTGCATGTCGCCACGCCGGTCCTGTTCGCCTCCCCGGATTTGACGCGCAATGCCGCACCCGTGAAAATAGCGGACTTCCTTTCCGGATCCGTGCCCGACAACGTGTTCGAGCCGGTGCTGCGTCGTCGCGAACCTGCCATCGAGGCGGTCTTCGCCACGCTCTCGCGCATCGGGACGCCACGACTGACGGGGACGGGCAGCGGCTGTTTCGTGGAGTTCGCAAGCCTTCAGGCCGCCCAGGCCGGACTGGCCTTGCTGCCGAGCGAACTGCGCGGCTGGGTGGTGGCCGGGGCGGCGCGTTCGCCCCTGCTGGACGCCCTGGACGGGAGCGCACGCAAGGACTGATCCACTGGGGCGTCGCCAAGAGGCCTAAGGCACCGGGTTTTGATCCCGGCATTTCGTAGGTTCGAATCCTACCGCCCCAGCCAATGTCCTCATCGCATGCGCGCGCGGCCCGACCGGTTGCCTCATCGGCCCGGGACGCGCAAGGCGAGTCCTCGGCCTGCACGCCACGCAGTCCGGCGCCCGTGCAGTGCCGTCCATCCCGCTTTCCTGCCGCTGTCCCACGAGATTCCCCATGCAAGACGATCGCAGCCTGCTGGTCTTTTCCGGCAACGCCAACAAGCCGCTGGCCCACAGCATCTGCCGCGAACTCGGCGTGCGTCCGGGCAAGGCGATGGTCTCGCGCTTCTCCGATGGCGAAGTGCAGGTGGAGATCGAGGAGAACGTGCGCCGGCAGGAGGTGTTCGTGATCCAGCCGACCTGCGCGCCCAGCGCCGAGAACCTGATGGAGCTGCTGGTGATCATCGACGCGCTCAAGCGCGCCAGCGCCGCCAGCGTCACCGCGGTGGTGCCGTACTTCGGCTACTCGCGCCAGGATCGCCGCCTGCGCTCCTCGCGCGTGCCGATCACCGCCAAGGTCGCCGCCAAGATGTTCAGCGCGGTCAACGCCGACCGCGTGCTCACCGTCGATCTGCACGCCGACCAGATCCAGGGCTTCTTCGACATCCCGGTCGACAACGTCTACGCCTCGCCGCTGCTGCTGGCCGACATCTGGCGCGCCTACGGCACCGACAAGATGATGGTGGTCTCGCCGGACGTGGGCGGCGTGGTGCGCGCCCGCGCGGTCGCCAAGCGCCTGGACGATGCTGAGCTGGCGATCATCGACAAGCGCCGTCCGCGCGCCAACGTGTCCACGGTGATGAACATCATCGGCGACGTCGAGGGCAAGGAGTGCGTGATGGTCGACGACATCGTCGACACCGCCGGCACCCTGTGCGCCGCCGCCGCGGCGCTGAAGGACCGGGGTGCGACCAAGGTCGCCGCCTACTGCACCCATCCGGTGCTGTCCGGCCCGGCCGTGGACAACCTCAACAAGTCGGTGCTGGACGAGCTGGTGGTCACCGACACCATCCCGCTGTCGGATGCGGCCAAGGGCTGCAGCAAGATCCGCCAGCTGTCGGTGGCCAGCATGCTGGCCGAGACCATCCGCCGCATCGCCTTCGGCGAGTCGGTCAGCTCGCTGTACGTGGATTGAGGTCGGGATTGGGGATTGGGCATTGGCGATTCGCAGGGCGTTAGCGCGCTTGGCGAATCCCCAATCCCGAATGCCGAATCCCGGCCTTCCAACGGCTCTCCTGGTCGCGGGGGAGTCGCATCGCCACCGCGAGGTGGCTTACTCAAGCAAAGAAGTGAAAAGCCCATGGCAACGACACATGAAATCAAGGTGGAGCGCCGCGAGGACGGGGGGAAGGGTGCGAGCCGCCGCCTGCGTCACGCCGGTAGCGTCCCCGCCATCGTCTACGGTGGCGACCTCAAGCCGGTCAGCATCCAGCTGAGCCACAACGACGTCTGGCTGGCCAGCCAGCACGACTGGTTCTACTCCTCGATCCTCTCGCTGAGCCTCAACGGCGACGTGCAGAAGGTGCTGCTGCGTGACATGCAGCGCCATCCGTACAAGCAGCAGATCATGCACCTGGACTTCCAGCGCGTGAACGACAAGGAGTCCATCCGCACCGCCGTGCCGCTGCACTTCCTGGGCCAGGACACCTCGCCGGCCGGCAAGGCCGCCGACGTCGTGGTCGCCCACGAGCTCAACGAAGTCGTGGTCGAGTGCCTGCCGGGCGACCTGCCCGAGTTCATCGAGCTGGACCTGTCCAACCTGGCCGTCGGCGACGTGATCCACCTCTCGCAGCTCAAGCTGCCCAAGGGCGTGGAACTGCCGGAGCTGAAGCTGGGCGCCGAGCACGACGTGGCCGTGGTCACCGCCAAGTACGTCAAGGTCGAGGACGAGTCCGCCGAGGGCGAGGCGTCGGCCGACGTGCCGGCCGCCAAGGTCGCCGACGACAGCGAAGCCAAGGACGCCGAGTAACCGGACGCGCCGGGGCGCGCCAGCGGCGCGTCCCGGCGGTTCGGCGAACCTTCGATGGAAGGCGTGCGTCTCATCGTCGGGCTGGGCAATCCCGGACCCGAACACCTGCGGACCCGGCACAACGCCGGGTTCCGTTTTGTCGACACCCTCGCCATGCAGCTGGGCGCGCGCTTCGCCGTGGACGCCAAGCTGTTCGGCGAGACCGCCCAGGTCAGCGTGGGCGGGCAGACCGTGCGCCTGCTCAAGCCGGCCACCTACATGAATCTATCGGGCAAGTCGGTGGTGGCGGCCCTGCGCTTCTGGAAGCTCGAGCCCGAGCAGACGCTGCTGGTCCACGACGAACTGGACCTGCCGCCCGGCATCGCGCGCCTGAAGTTCGACGGCGGCCACGGCGGCCAGAACGGGCTGCGCGACACCATCAGACTGCTGGGCCACGCGCGCTTCGGCCGCCTGCGCATCGGCATCGGCCATCCCGGCCACAAGGACAAGGTCACCGGCTGGGTGCTGGGCCGACCGAGCGCGGACGACGAAATCCTGATCGGCCGTGCGATCGACGACGCGCTGGACGTGCTGCCCCTGGCAGTGGCCGGCGATTTCAACGAGGCGATGAAGCGGTTGCATACGCAGGGCAAATAGGGAATGGGGAATGGGGAATGGAAAGGCGGCCACGCTCTTCGATTCCCTATTCCCGATTCTCCATTCCCGGATGACACACATGGGCATCAAATGCGGCATCGTCGGCCTGCCGAACGTTGGCAAGTCGACCCTCTTCAACGCGTTGACCAAGGCGGGCATCGCCGCGGCCAACTTCCCGTTCTGCACCATCGAGCCCAACGTGGGCGTGGTGCCGGTGCCGGATCCGCGCCTGGGCGCGCTGGCGGAAATCGTCAAGCCGCAGCGGGTCGTGCCCACGGCGGTGGAGTTC
Source organism: Pseudoxanthomonas winnipegensis (assembly GCF_030322905.1). NCBI lineage: Bacteria > Pseudomonadati > Pseudomonadota > Gammaproteobacteria > Lysobacterales > Lysobacteraceae > Pseudoxanthomonas > Pseudoxanthomonas winnipegensis. Next base: position 1,200,217 of record NZ_CP095475.1, read on the forward strand.
GTCGACATCGCCGGCCTGGTCGCCGGTGCGGCCAGCGGTGAGGGCCTGGGCAACAAGTTTCTGGCGCACATCCGCGAGGTCGATGCGATCACCCACGTGGTGCGCTGCTTCGAGCATGGCGACATCATCCACGTGAACAACAAGGTCGATCCGATCTCGGACATCGAAACCATCGACACCGAGCTGGCGCTGGCCGACCTGGACAGCGTGGAGAAGGCGCTCAATCGCGCCGAGCGCGGCGCCAAGGGCGGCGACAAGGAAATGATCGCGCGCAAGCCGGTGCTGGAGAAGCTGCGCAAGGCGCTGGACGACGGCAAGCCCGGTCGTGCGGCCGGCCTCGACGAGGAGGAGAAGGCGCTGGTGCGCGACCTGTTCCTGCTCACCCTCAAGCCGGTGATGTACATCGCCAACGTGCTGGAGGACGGCTTCGAGAACAATCCGCACCTGGACGCCGTGCGCGCCCGCGCGCAGGCCGAGGGCGCCCAGGTGGTGCCGGTGTCGGCGGCGATCGAAGAGGAGCTCTCGCAGCTGGAGGACGCCGACCGCGACGCCTTCCTGGCCGACCTGGGCCTGGAAGAGCCGGGCCTGAACCGCGTGATCCGCGCCGCCTACCAGCTGCTGGGCCTGCAGACCTATTTCACCGCCGGCGTGCAGGAAGTGCGCGCCTGGACGGTCAAGGCCGGCTCGACCGCGCCCAAGGCCGCGGCGGTGATCCACACCGACTTCGAGAAGGGCTTCATCCGCGCCGAGACCATCGCCTACGACGATTTCATCAAGTACAAGGGCGAGGCGGGGGCCAAGGAAGCCGGGCGCCTGCGCCTGGAAGGCAAGGAGTACAAGGTGCAGGAAGGCGACATCCTGCACTTCCGCTTCAACGTCTGAAGCCGGATGCGGCCCGCCGGGTCGCTATTGCCAAGCCGTCACGAAAAGGCCGCGCATTGCGCGGCCTTTTCGTTGCATGCGCCCCGGGGTCGCTGAGATGCCCCCTATCGTCGTTCCCGCGAACGCGGGAACCCAGCGACTTTGGCACAGTGAGCCAAGGGCGCTGGGCGCTGCGGACACGGCAGGCGTCATCCGTTCCCGGATCCCGCCGGACCGCTCAATCCGAGCGGCCCACCAGTTCACGCCCGATCAGCATGCGTCGGATCTCCGAGGTGCCCGCGCCGATCTCGTAGAGCTTGGCGTCGCGCCACAGCCGCCCGGTCGGGTACTCGTTGATGTAGCCGTTGCCGCCCAGCGCCTGGATCGCCTGTCCGGCCATCCAGGTGGCCTTCTCGGCGCTGTAGAGGATCGCCCCGGCCGCGTCCTTGCGCGTGCTGCGGCCGCGGTCGCAGGCCCGCGCCACCGCGTACACGTAGGCGCGGCAGGCGTTGAAGCCCACGTACATGTCGGCCAGCTTGCCCTGCATCAGCTCGAACTCGCCGATCGGCCGGCCGAACTGCCGCCGCTGGCGCACGTAGGGCAGCACCGTGTCCAGGCACGCGGCCATGATCCCCAGCGGACCGCCGGAGAGCACGATGCGCTCGTAGTCCAGGCCGGACATCAGCACCTTCACGCCCTGGCCCAGGCCGCCCAGGATGTTCTCCTCGGGCACCTCGCAGTCCTCGAACACCAGCTCGCAGGTGTTCGACCCGCGCATGCCCAGCTTGTCCAGCTTCTGCGCGGTGGAAAAGCCCTTGAACCCGCGCTCGACGATGAACGCCGTGATGCCGCGCGCCCCGGCCGCAGGATCGGTCTTGGCGTACACCACCAGCGTGTGCGCGTCGGGCCCGTTGGTGATCCACATCTTGGTGCCGTTGAGCAGGTAGCGATCGCCGCGCCGTTCCGCGCGCAGCTTCATGCCGACCACGTCCGAGCCGGCGCCGGCCTCGCTCATCGCCAGCGCGCCGATGTGCTCGCCGCTGACCAGCCTGGGCAGGTAGCGCGCCTTCTGGGCGGCGTCGCCGTTCTTGCGCAGCTGGTTGACGCACAGGTTGGAATGCGCGCCGTAGGACAGGCCGATGGCCGAGCACGCGCGCGAGATCTCCTCCATGGCCACCACGTGCGCCAGGTAGCCCAGCGCCGTGCCGCCGTACTCCTCCTCCACGGTCAGGCCGAGCAGGCCCATCTGCCCCAGCTGCGGCCACAGCGCGTTGGGGAAGGCGTTGTCGCGGTCGGCCTGGTCGGCCAGCGGGGCGATCACCTCGCTGGAAAACGTGCGCACGGCGTCGCGGAGCTGGTCGATGTCCTCGCCAAGCTCGAAGCTGAAATCCTGTGTCATGAGTCTCCGAAGTCAGGCGCCACGCCACGATTCGACGCGCTGCGCACCATACAGGCTGAAGACGAGCGCCCGTGATGGCACGCCGCAGGGCAACATGGTGCTTCCCGTGGCGGCCATTGCCTGCCACAATGCGCGCCCCCGCGGCAGGCCGCCGCGGGGCTCGCCTGCGAAGGCGAGCATGCGCCCGCTCCAGGCGCACCGGTGAATCGGGCAGATCCTCGCGCAGTCGTTGACAGCACATCGATCCCACGCCAGAATCACCGGCTGTTTCACCCCGGCCCGAAAGGCCGGACCCAAGCGTCATCCGGAGGGATACCCAAGCGGCCAACGGGGGCAGACTGTAAATCTGCTGGCTTACGCCTTCGGTGGTTCGAATCCACCTCCCTCCACCAAGAAGTTCGAGCAGTTGCGGTATCCCGGCGCGGGAGTAGTTCAACGGTAGAACCTCAGCCTTCCAAGCTGATGGTGCGGGTTCGATTCCCGTCTCCCGCTCCATTGAACTGCCGCTCCATCGTCGCCAGATGGTCCGCAGCTGCCACACGTTTCACGCTCACGTAGCTCAGTCGGTAGAGCACCTCCTTGGTAAGGAGGAGGTCGAAGGTTCGATTCCTTTCGTGAGCACCATCCAAGCAGTACGTTTCACCCTCTTATCTAACGATCCGAGAAGAAGCAGCCATGGCAAAGGGTAAGTTCGAGCGCACCAAGCCGCACGTGAACGTGGGCACGATTGGTCACGTTGACCATGGCAAGACGACGCTGACGGCGGCGCTGACCAAGGTGGGCGCGGAGCGTTTCGGTGGCGAGTTCAAGGCCTACGACGCGATCGACGCGGCGCCGGAAGAGAAGGCGCGCGGCATCACGATCTCCACGGCGCACGTGGAATACGAATCGCCGAGCCGCCACTACGCGCACGTGGACTGCCCGGGCCACGCCGACTACGTGAAGAACATGATCACCGGCGCCGCCCAGATGGACGGTGCGATCCTGGTGTGCTCGGCCGCTGACGGCCCGATGCCGCAGACCCGCGAGCACATCCTGCTCTCGCGTCAGGTGGGCGTGCCGTACATCGTCGTGTTCCTGAACAAGGCCGACATGGTGGACGACGCCGAGCTGCTGGAGCTGGTGGAGATGGAAGTCCGCGAACTGCTGAGCAAGTACGAGTTCCCGGGCGACGACACCCCGATCATCCACGGTTCGGCCCGTCTGGCACTGGAAGGCGACCAGTCGGAGATCGGCGTGCCGGCGATCCTGAAGCTGGTCGAGGCGCTGGACACCTGGATCCCGACCCCGGAGCGTGACGTCGACAAGGCGTTCCTGATGCCGGTGGAAGACGTGTTCTCGATCTCGGGCCGCGGCACCGTGGTGACCGGCCGTATCGAGCGCGGCGTGATCAAGGTGGGCGAGGAAATCGAGATCGTCGGTATCCGCCCGACCCAGAAGACGACCGTGACCGGCGTGGAAATGTTCCGCAAGCTGCTGGACCAGGGCCAGGCGGGCGACAACGCGGGTCTGCTGCTGCGCGGCACCAAGCGTGACGACGTGGAGCGTGGCCAGGTGCTGGCCAAGCCGGGTTCGATCACCCCGCACACCGAGTTCGAGGCCGAGGTGTACGTGCTGTCCAAGGACGAGGGTGGCCGTCACACGCCGTTCTTCAAGGGCTACCGTCCGCAGTTCTACTTCCGCACCACCGACATCACCGGTGCGATCGAGCTGCCGGAAGGCACCGAGATGGTGATGCCGGGCGACAACGTGAAGATGAAGGTCACGCTGATCAACCCGGTGGCGATGGACGAAGGCCTGCGCTTCGCGATCCGCGAGGGTGGCCGTACCGTCGGCGCCGGCGTGGTGGCCAAGATCATCAAGTGACGTGACGGCGCGCTCGCGCGCAAGCGCGGGCGCCTTTGCCGGAACGTCATCCCCGCGAAAGCGGGGATCCAGCGACTCGACATAGACGCACCAAGCTATCAGTCCCGCACCCGCGGGAGTCCACGCATCGGCACGGGCGAGTCTTGCGGTTCGCCGGTGCCTTTACAGTTCATACGCCAGTAGCTCAATTGGCAGAGCAGCGGTCTCCAAAACCGCAGGTTGGGGGTTCGAGTCCCTCCTGGCGTGCCACTGTCCAGATCGTCCCGCCTTCGCAGGCGGTGCAGTGCAAGGCGGCACATCCAACCCGAATGAACAGCAAGATCCAACCATCCAAGGCGCCGACCACGTCCGCGGGCGATATCGCCAAGTACGTGGCGGCCGGGGCACTGGTCGTTGCCGGCCTGGTGGTGTGGTGGTGGTCTGCCGGCCAGTGGGCGACCCCGCTGCGCGCGCTGATCGTGATCGTCGGCCTGGTCGCCGGCGCCGCGGTGTTTGTGGCCACGGCCAAGGGCAAGGACACCCTGGAATTCCTGTCCGAGTCGCGCTTCGAGCTGCGCAAGGTGGTGTGGCCGACCCGTCAGGAGTCGCTGCGCATGACCTGGGTGGTGATGGTGGTGGTGGTGATCCTCAGCCTGATCCTGGCTGGCTTCGACTTCGGCATTCAGTGGCTGGTCGAAAAACTGTTCACGATGGGCCGTTGAGGAGATTTCCACAGTGAAGCGTTGGTATGTGGTACACGCCTATTCAGGCTTTGAGAAGTCCGTGGCACAGGCGCTGCGCGATCGGATCGTGCGCGACGGCATGGAAGATCGCTTCGGCGACGTGCTGGTGCCCACCGAGGAAGTGGTGGAGATGCGGTCGGGCCAGAAGCGCCGGTCCGAGCGCAAGTTCTTCCCCGGCTACGTGCTGGTCCAGATCGAGACCCACGACGAAGCCGGCATCCCGCGCATGGACAACGAGTCTTGGCACCTGGTGAAGGACACCAGCAAGGTCCTGGGCTTCATCGGCGGCACCGCCGACCGTCCGCTGCCGATCCGTGACGAAGAGGCAGCCGCGATCCTGGACCGTGTTCAGGAAGGCGTCGAGAAGCCGCGTCCGAAGGTGCTGTTCGAGCCGGGCGAGATGGTGCGCGTGGTCGACGGCCCGTTCAATGACTTCAACGGCGTGGTCGAGGAAGTCAATTACGAGAAGAGCCGCCTGCGCGTGGCCGTGCTCATCTTCGGCCGCTCCACCCCGGTGGAGCTGGAATTCGGCCAGGTCGAGAAGGCCTGAGCCCCCGCCGCCGGCGCCGCTTGCGCCGGACGGCCCAAAACCTGCTATAGTGCGCGGCTCCCTTGTCCGGTCAGCCGGGCAACCGCAATGGCCGCCCTCGTTGGCGGCCTTTGTCGCGAACGCATACGCGATGTCGGGACGCGTGATTTTCCCGATCCGATGGGGAGCCTGATCCTAGGCGCTAGCACCCGGAGAGCATTGAAATGGCAAAGAAAGTTGTCGGTTACATCAAGCTGCAGGTGAAGGCCGGCCAGGCCAACCCCTCGCCGCCGGTCGGTCCTGCGCTGGGTCAGCGCGGTCTGAACATCATGGAGTTCTGCAAGGCGTTCAACGCGGCGACCTCCAAGCTCGAGCCGGGTCTGCCGACCCCGGTCATCATCACGGCCTACTCGGACCGTACCTTCACCTTCGTGACCAAGTCGACCCCGGCTTCGGTGCTGCTGAAGAAGGCGGTGGGCATCCAGTCCGGCTCCAAGCGCCCCAACACCGAGAAGGTGGGCAAGGTCACCCGCAAGCAGCTCGAGGACATCGCCAAGGCGAAGGAACCCGATCTGACCGCGGCCGATCTGGACGCAGCGGTGCGCACGATTGCGGGCTCGGCCCGTTCCATGGGTCTGACGGTCGAGGGCTGAAGACATGGCAATGAACAAGCGACAGAAGGCCATCCTGGCCGCCGTAACCCCGGGTAAGGCATACGCCTTCGAAGAGGCCGTGAACATCCTCAAGACCGCCACCAAGGCCAAGTTCGTCGAGTCCATCGACGTGGCCGTGCGTCTGGGCGTGGATGCCAAGAAGTCCGACCAGCAGGTGCGCGGTTCGACCGTGCTGCCGGCCGGTACCGGCAAGGCCGTGCGCGTGGCGGTGTTCGCCCCGGCCGGTGCCAAGGCCGACGAGGCCCTGGCCGCCGGCGCCGAAGCGGTCGGCATGGACGACCTGGCCGAGAAGATGCAGGCCGGCGATCTGAACTACGACGTGGTCATCGCCACGCCGGACGCGATGCGCGTGGTCGGTAAGCTGGGTCAGGTCCTGGGCCCGCGCGGCCTGATGCCGAACCCGAAGGTCGGCACCGTCTCGCCGAACCCGGCCGAAGCGGTGAAGAACGCCAAGTCGGGTCAGGTGCGCTACCGCACCGACAAGGCCGGCATCATCCACTGCACCATCGGCAAGGCCTCCTTCGAGGACGAAGCCCTGAAGAACAATCTGCAGGCCCTGCTGGCCGACCTGGTCAAGGCCAAGCCCTCGACCGCCAAGGGCCAGTACCTGCAGAAGATCTCGATCAGCTCGACCATGGGCCCCGGCGTGACCGTGGACCAGTCCTCGCTGAACCTGAAGTAAGAAAGACGGGAACGCGTAGCGGGGCAGGGCGACGAGTCAAGGCAAAGCAACAGCGCCGGCCACTCGTCTCTCGATCCCCGCCATGTGTTCCCGCGTTTGGGGGCGATCTGCGGTGCGAGCCGCAGAAAGCCGTCAAAGACCGCAGGTGCGGTCAGCGCGCTCCGACGACGGGCAGGGAAGCTCGGTCCTGGCAAGGATTCGGCGTCGGCGCTAGCGGGACTGCTTGATTGGCTTGTGCCAGCCCGCGCAGATGGTGCCGCCTTCATCGGTTTCTGGTCTTGCTTCGCGCAGGCCAGTTGATAAGGCCACCAGTGGGACGCGAAGGCGTCCCCGGCGTCCAGGACGGACGCTGCCCTGGACCGCAAGCGGCAGGAGCCGTGAGCGGAGTTCACAATGAGGAGTGATTAATGGCTCTCAATCTGTCCCAGAAGCAAGAAGTTGTCGCCGAGCTGGCAGACGTCGCCGCCAAGGCGCACTCCTTGATCGCCGCCGAGTACGCAGGCACCACGGTCTCCCAGATGACCGCGATGCGCAAGCAGGCGCGCGAGTCCGGCGTGTACCTGCGCGTGGTCAAGAACACCTTGGCCGCCCGTGCTGTGGAAGGTACCGAATACGAGTGCGCCAAGGACTCGCTGGTCGGACCGCTGCTGTACGCGTTCTCGACCGAGGAGCCCGGCGCTGCCGGTCGCCTGATCAAGGAATTCGCCAAGTCCAACGACAAGCTGCAGCCCAAGGTTGTGGCCGTGGGCGGCCAGCTGTATCCGGCCAGCCACGTCGACGTCCTGGCTTCGCTGCCGACCCGCGATCAGGCCCTGGCCATGCTGGCCCGCGTCCTGGCCGAACCCGTCACGATGTTCGCCCGCGCCATCAAGGCCGTGGCCGAGCAGCAGGGCGGTGGCGATGCAGCGCCGGCCGAGGCGGAAGCCCCGGCTGAAACGGCCTGATTCCCGTATCCCATTCCAGAAATTTGACCGAAGGTAAACACAATGTCCCTGTCCACCGAGCAGATCGTCGACGCCATCGCTGAAAAGACCCTCATGGAGATCATGGAGCTGGTCAAGGCGATCGAAGACAAGTTTGGCGTCTCCGCCGCCGCCCCGGTTGCCGTTGCCGCCGCCGCTGGCCCGGCCGCCGCCGTCGAAGAGCAGACCGAGTTCAACATCATCCTGAAGGACGCCGGCGCCAAGAAGGTCGACGTCATCAAGGCCGTCCGCGCCATCACCGGCCTGGGCCTGAAGGAAGCCAAGGACCTCACCGAGGCCGGCGGCGTCCTGAAGGAAGGCGTGTCGAAGGAAGATGCCGAGAAGATGAAGAAGGACCTCGAGGCCGCTGGCGCGACCGTCGAAGTGAAGTAATTGCAATTCGTCGCCTAGTTCCATCGGCGACACCCAAAGGCCGGGGGCGAAAGCCCCTGGCCTTCGGTCGTTGTTGAAAAAGCAGTCCGCAACACGCAAGTCGTAGCAAACAACGCCGTTCGTTGTCCGCCGCACCGCGGCGAGAAAATCCACGAGTTGGTAGTTGGAAGTAGCGGGAGATGGCGTGCTGGTGCCGGCAATACCAGCGACTTCCAACTGACAGTTCTTCCCATTCGAAAGAATGTTCCCCAGGGGTCGCGGACGCGTGGCCCCCCGATGCCAGAGGCAATGTCCCATGTCGACGACATACTCGTTCACTGAAAAGAAGCGCATCCGCAAGGACTTCGGCAAGCAGCGGTCGATCCTCGAGGTCCCGTTCCTGCTCGCCATCCAGGTCGATTCCTACCGCGAGTTCCTGCAGGAGCACGTTGACGCCGCCAAGCGCGAGGACCGTGGCCTGCACGCCGCGCTCAAGTCCGTGTTCCCGATCTCCAGCTACTCCGGCAACGCCGCGCTGGAATACGTCGGCTACAAGCTGGGCGAGCCGGCCTTCGACGAGCGCGAGTGCCGTCAGCGTGGCATGAGCTACGGCGCGCCGCTGCGCGTGACCGTGCGCCTGGTCATCTACGACCGCGAGTCCTCGACCAAGGCCATCAAGTACGTGAAGGAGCAGGAGGTCTATCTGGGCGAGATCCCGCTCATGACCGACAACGGTACCTTCATCGTCAACGGCACCGAGCGCGTCATCGTCTCCCAGCTGCACCGCTCGCCGGGCGTGTTCTTCGACCACGACCGCGGCAAGACCCACAGCTCGGGCAAGCTGCTGTACAGCGCCCGCATCATTCCTTACCGCGGCTCCTGGCTGGACTTCGAGTTCGACCCGAAGGACGCGCTGTTCACCCGTATCGACCGTCGCCGCAAGCTGCCGGTGTCGATCCTGCTGCGTGCGCTGGGCTACTCCAACGAGGAGATGCTCAACCACTTCTTCGAGATCAACACCTTCCACATCGACCCGAGCGAAGGCGTGCAGCTGGAGCTGGTGCCCGAGCGCCTGCGCGGCGAGACGCTGAACTTCGACCTGGCCGATGGCGACAAGGTCATCGTCGAGGCCGGCAAGCGCATCACCGCGCGCCACGTCAAGCAGCTGGAAGCCTCCGGCATCGCCGCGCTGGCCGTGCCCGACGAGTACCTGGTGGGCCGCATCCTCTCGCACGACGTGGTCGATGCCTCGACCGGCGAGCTGCTGGCCAACGCCAACGACGAGATCACCGACGACCAGCTGGCCGCGTTCCGCAAGGCCGGCGTCGAGGTGGTGGGCACGCTGTGGGTGAACGATCTGGATCGTGGCCCGTACCTGTCCAACACCCTGCGCATCGACCCGACCAAGACCCAGCTCGAGGCCCTGGTCGAGATCTACCGCATGATGCGTCCGGGCGAGCCGCCGACCAAGGACGCCGCGCAGAACCTGTTCCACAACCTGTTCTTCACCTTCGAGCGCTACGACCTGTCGGCCGTGGGCCGCATGAAGTTCAACCGCCGCGTGGGCCGCAAGGAAACCACCGGTGAGTCGGTGCTGTACGACCACAAGTACTTCAGCGTGCGCAACGACGAGGAATCCAAGCGCCTGGTCGCCACCAATGGCCAGAGCTCGGACATCCTGGACGTGATCTCGGTCCTGACCGAGATCCGCAACGGCCGCGGCGTGGTCGACGACATCGATCACCTGGGCAACCGTCGCGTGCGTTCGGTCGGCGAGATGGCCGAGAACGTGTTCCGCGTGGGCCTGGTCCGCGTCGAGCGCGCGGTCAAGGAGCGCCTGTCGATGGCCGAGTCCGAAGGCCTGACCCCGCAGGAGCTGATCAACGCCAAGCCGGTGGCCGCCGCGATCAAGGAGTTCTTCGGTTCCTCGCAGCTGTCCCAGTTCATGGACCAGAACAACCCGCTGTCGGAAGTCACGCACAAGCGTCGCGTCTCGGCCCTGGGCCCGGGCGGCCTGACCCGCGAGCGCGCCGGCTTCGAAGTGCGCGACGTGCACCCGACCCACTACGGCCGCGTCTGCACCATCGAGACGCCGGAAGGCCCGAACATCGGCCTGATCAACTCGCTGGCGGTGTATGCCCGCACCAACGCCTACGGCTTCCTCGAGACGCCGTACCGCAAGGTCGTGGACGGCCGCATCACCGACGAGATCGAGTACCTGTCGGCGATCGAGGAGAACGAGTACGTCATCGCCCAGGCCAACGCGCTCAGCGATGCCAAGAACCAGCTGACCGAGCAGTTCGTGCCGTGCCGCTACCAGGGCGAGTCGCTGCTCAAGCCGCCGTCGGACGTGGACTTCATGGACGTCTCGCCCATGCAGACCGTCTCCATCGCCGCGGCGCTGGTGCCGTTCCTGGAACACGACGACGCCAACCGCGCGCTGATGGGCGCCAACATGCAGCGCCAGGCCGTGCCGACGCTGCGTGCGCAGAAGCCGCTGGTCGGCACCGGCATCGAGCGCGCCGTGGCGCGCGACTCGGGCGTGACGGTCAATGCCCGTCGCGGCGGTGAAGTGGTGCAGATCGACGCGGCCCGCATCGTGGTCAAGATCAACGAGGACGAGATCTCCGGCGAGCACGATGCCGGCGTGGATATCTACAACCTGATCAAGTACACCCGCTCCAACCAGAACACCTGCATCAACCAGCGTCCGCTGGTGAACGTGGGCGACGTGGTGGCGCGCGGCGACGTGCTGGCCGACGGTCCGTCCACCGACATCGGCGAACTGGCCCTGGGCCAGAACATGCTGATCGCGTTCATGCCGTGGAACGGCTACAACTTCGAAGACTCCATCCTGCTCTCCGAGCGCGTGGTGGAAGAGGATCGCTACACCACGATCCACATCGAGGAACTGACCGTCCAGGCGCGCGACACCAAGCTGGGGCCGGAGGAAATCTCGGCCGACATCCCCAACGTCTCGGAGAGCGCGCTGAACCGCCTCGACGAGTCCGGCGTGGTGTACATCGGCGCCGAAGTGCGCGCCGGCGACATCCTGGTGGGCAAGGTCACGCCGAAGGGCGAGAGCCAGCTGACCCCGGAAGAGAAGCTGCTGCGCGCGATCTTCGGCGAGAAGGCTTCCGACGTTAAGGACAGCTCGCTGCGCGTGCCCCCGGGCATGGATGGCGTGGTCATCGACGTGCAGGTGTTCACCCGCGACGGCATCGAGAAGGACAAGCGCGCGCGCCAGATCGAGGATTCCGAGATCAAGCGCGTCAAGAAGGACTTCGACGACCAGTTCCGCATCCTGGAGAACGCGATCTTCGCCCGCCTGCGCTCGCAGCTGGTCGGCAAGGTGGCCAACGGCGGTGCCGGCCTGAAGAAGGGCGACACCATCACCGACGCCTACCTGGACGGCCTGAAGAAGGCCGACTGGTTCGCCATCCGCATGAAGGATGACGACGCGGCCGACGCCATCGAGCGTGCGCAGAAGCAGGTCCAGGCGCACGAGAAGGAGTTCGAGCGTCGCTTCGCCGACAAGCGCGGCAAGATCACCCAGGGCGACGACCTCGCCCCGGGCGTGCTGAAGATGGTCAAGGTGTTCCTGGCCGTGAAGCGCCGCATCCAGCCGGGCGACAAGATGGCCGGTCGTCACGGTAACAAGGGCGTGGTCTCCAACGTGGTGCCGGTCGAGGATATGCCCTACATGGCCAATGGCCAGACCGTGGACATCGTGCTGAACCCGCTGGGCGTGCCTTCGCGCATGAACATCGGCCAGATCCTCGAGGTGCACCTGGGCTGGGCTGCCAAGGGCCTGGGCAAGCGCATCCAGACGATGCTGGAGCAGCAGCGTGCGGTCAGCGAGCTGCGCGCGTTCCTGGCCAAGGTCTACAACCACGACAAGGCCCTGGCCGGTGATCGTGTGGACCTAGACCAGTTCAGCGATGAGGAGCTGATCGGCCTGGCGCAGAACCTCACCGACGGCGTGCCGATGGCCACCCCGGTGTTCGACGGCGCCCACGAGGACGAGCTGCGCGAGATGCTCAACCTGGCCTATCCGGACGGCGATGCGGAAACCGAACTGCTCGGCTTCAACGCCAGCAAGACGCAGATGCAGCTGTACGACGGCCGCACCGGCGAGGCGTTCGATCGAAAGACCACGGTCGGCTACATGCACTACCTGAAGCTGAACCACCTGGTCGACGACAAGATGCACGCCCGTTCCACCGGCCCGTACTCGCTGGTCACTCAGCAGCCGCTGGGCGGCAAGGCGCAGTTCGGCGGCCAGCGCTTCGGCGAAATGGAAGTCTGGGCGCTGGAAGCCTACGGCGCGGCGCACACCCTGCAGGAAATGCTGACCGTCAAGTCCGACGACGTGCAGGGCCGCAACCAGATGTACAAGAACATCGTCGATGGCGAACACGAGATGGTCGCGGGCATGCCGGAGTCCTTCAACGTCTTGGTGAAGGAAATCCGCTCGCTGGCCATCAACATGGAGCTGGAAGACAACTGAGGTTCGGGATTGGAGATTCGGGATCGGGGAGTGGCACAAGCCGCTCCCACGCTCCCGGATCCTCGCTCTGACGAATCCCCAATCTCGAATTCCGAATCCCGGAGAAACTCATGAAAGACCTGCTCAACCTCTTCAACCAGCAGCGCCAGACCCTGGACTTCGACGCGATCAAGATCGCGCTGGCCTCGCCGGATCTGATCCGCTCGTGGTCCTTCGGCGAAGTGAAGAAGCCGGAAACCATCAACTACCGTACCTTCAAGCCCGAGCGTGACGGCCTGTTCTGCGCCGCCATCTTCGGACCGATCAAGGACTACGAGTGCCTGTGCGGCAAGTACAAGCGCATGAAGCACCGCGGCGTGGTCTGCGAGAAGTGCGGCACCGAGGTGACCCTGGCCAAGGTGCGCCGCGAGCGCATGGGCCACATCGATCTGGCCTCGCCGGTCGCGCACATCTGGTTCCTCAAGTCGCTGCCCTCGCGCATCGGCCTGATGCTGGACATGACCCTGCGCGACATCGAGCGCGTGCTGTACTTCGAAGCCTACGTGGTGACCGAGCCGGGCCTGACCCCGCTGGAAAGCCGCCAGCTGCTGACCGAAGAGCAGTACCTGACCGCGCGCCAGGAGCACGGCGACGACTTCGACGCCGCCATGGGCGCCGAGGCCGTGTTCGAACTGCTGCGCCACATCGACCTGCAGGCCGAGATGGTCAAGCTGCGCGAGGAAATCGCCAGCACCGGTTCGGAGACCAAGCTCAAGCGTCTGACCAAGCGCATCAAGCTGGTCGAGGCCTTCCTGGAGTCCGGCAACCGTCCGGAATGGATGGTCATGACCGTGCTGCCGGTGCTGCCGCCGGATCTGCGCCCGCTGGTGCCGCTGGACGGTGGCCGCTTCGCGACCTCCGACCTCAACGACCTGTACCGCCGCGTCATCAACCGCAACAACCGTCTGCGCCGCCTGCTGGAGCTCAACGCCCCGGACATCATCGTGCGCAACGAAAAGCGCATGCTGCAGGAATCGGTCGACGCGCTGATGGACAACGGCCGTCGCGGTCGCGCCATCACCGGCACCAACAAGCGTCCGCTGAAGTCGCTGGCCGACATGATCAAGGGCAAGCAGGGCCGGTTCCGCCAGAACCTGCTCGGCAAGCGCGTGGACTACTCGGGCCGTTCGGTCATCGTGGTCGGTCCGTACCTCAAGCTGCACCAGTGCGGCCTGCCCAAGAAGATGGCGCTGGAGCTGTTCAAGCCGTTCGTGTTCGCCAAGCTGCAGCGTCGCGGCCTGGCCACCACGATCAAGGCCGCCAAGAAGCTGGTCGAGCGCGAGGAAGGCGAGGTCTGGGACATCCTGGAAGAAGTCATCCGCGAGCACCCGGTGCTGCTGAACCGCGCCCCGACCCTGCACCGCCTGGGCATCCAGGCGTTCGAGCCGGTGCTGATCGAGGGCAAGGCCATCCAGCTGCACCCGCTGGTGTGCACCGCGTTCAACGCCGACTTCGACGGTGACCAGATGGCCGTGCACGTGCCGCTCTCGCTGGAAGCCCAGCTGGAAGCGCGCGCGCTGATGATGTCGTCCAACAACATCCTCTCGCCGGCCAACGGCGAGCCGATCATCGTGCCCTCGCAGGACGTGGTGCTGGGTCTGTACTACATGACCCGCGCCCTGGAGAACAAGGCGGGCGAGGGCATGGCCTTCGCCAACATCGCCGAGGTCAAGCGCGCCTACGACAACCGCGTGGTCGAACTGCACGCCAAGGTCAAGGTGCGCATCACCGAGACGGTGATCGCCGAGGACGGCAGCCGCGAGAAGAAGACCTCGATCGTGGACACCACGGTCGGGCGCGCGCTGCTGGCCGAGATCCTGCCCGATGGCCTGCCGTTCGCGCTGGCCAACACCGACCTGACCAAGAAGAACATCTCGCGTCTGATCAACTCCAGCTACCGCCAGCTGGGTCTGAAGGACACGGTCGTGTTCGCCGACAAGCTGATGTACACCGGCTTCGCCTACGCCACCCGCGCGGGCGTGTCGATCGGCATCGACGACATGGTCATCCCGGACGAGAAGAAGGGCATCCTGGGCGAGGCCGAGCAGGAAGTGCTCGAGATCCAGGAGCAGTACCAGTCCGGTCTGGTCACCGCCGGCGAGCGCTACAACAAGGTCGTGGACATCTGGTCGCGCACCAACGAGCGCATCGCCAAGGCGATGATGGACACCATCGGTACCGACAAGGTGCTCAATGCCAAGGGCGAGACCATCAACGAGAAGTCGATGAACTCGCTGTACATCATGGCCGACTCCGGTGCGCGTGGTAGCCAGGCGCAGATCCGCCAGCTGGCCGGCATGCGCGGCCTGATGGCGCGTCCCGATGGCTCGATCATCGAGACGCCCATCAAGGCGAACTTCCGCGAAGGCCTGAACGTGCAGGAGTACTTCAACTCCACCCACGGCGCCCGTAAGGGTCTGGCCGATACCGCGCTGAAGACCGCCAACTCCGGTTACCTGACCCGTCGCCTGGTCGACGTGGCGCAGGACGTGGTGATCACCGAGGTCGACTGCGGCACCACCGACGGCCTGACCATGACCCCGATCGTGGAAGGCGGCGACGTGGTCGAGCCGCTGAAGGACCGCGTGCTGGGCCGCATCGTGGCCGAGGACGTGTTCCTGCCGGGCAACGACGAGGATCCGATCGTCACCCGCAACACCCTGCTGGACGAAGCCTGGGTGCAGAAGCTGGAAGACGCCGGCGTGCAGATGGTGAAGGTCCGCTCGACCATCACCTGCACCTCGGACTTCGGCGTGTGCTCGCATTGCTACGGCCGCGACCTGGCCCGTGGCCACATCGTCAACATCGGCGAAGCGGTCGGCGTCATCGCCGCCCAGTCGATCGGCGAGCCCGGCACGCAGCTGACCATGCGCACGTTCCACATCGGTGGTGCCGCTTCGCGTGCCGCCGCGGTGGACAACATCACGGTCAAGACCACCGGCTCGGTGAAGTTCAACAACCTCAAGTCGGTCGAGCACGCCAACGGTTCGCTGGTGGCGGTGTCGCGTTCGGGCGAACTGTCGGTGCTGGACGCCCACGGTCGCGAGCGCGAGCGCTACAAGCTGCCCTACGGCGCCACCATCACCGTCAAGGACGGCGATGCGGTCAAGGCCGGCCAGACCGTGGCCAACTGGGATCCGCATAACCACCCGATCGTGTCGGAAGTGGCCGGTTTCGTGCGCTTCGTGGACTTCGTCGACGGCATCACCGTCATCGAGAAGACCGACGAACTGACCGGTCTGGCCTCGCGCGAGATCACCGATCCCAAGCGTCGTGGCTCGCAGGGCAAGGACCTGCGTCCGCTGGTGCGCATCGTCGACAAGGACGGCAAGGATCTGTCGATCCCGGGCACCGACATGCCGGCCCAGTACCTGCTGCCGCCGCGTTCGGTGGTCAACCTGCAGGACGGCGCCGCCGTCGGCGTGGGCGACGTGGTCACCAAGGTGCCGCAGGAAGCGTCCAAGACCCGCGACATCACCGGTGGTCTGCCGCGCGTGGCCGACCTGTTCGAGGCGCGCAAGCCGAAGGATCCGGCGATCCTGGCCGAGCGTTCGGGCGTGATCAGCTTCGGCAAGGACACCAAGGGCAAGCAGCGCCTGATCATCAAGGACACCGACGGCAACGAGCACGAGGAGCTGATTCCCAAGTTCCGCCAGATCATCGTGTTCGAAGGCGAGCACGTGGCCAAGGGCGAGACCATCGTGGACGGCGAGCCGAGCCCGCAGGACATCCTGCGCCTGCTGGGTGTCGAGCCGCTGGCCGCGTACCTGGTCAAGGAAATCCAGGACGTCTATCGCCTGCAGGGCGTGAAGATCAACGACAAGCACATCGAGGTGATCACCCGCCAGATGCTGCGCAAGGTGGAGATCACCGATGCGGGCAACAGCAAGTTCCTGGCCGGCGAGCAGGTCGAGAAGCAGCGCGTGATCGAGGAGAACGCCAGGCTGGTGGCCCGCAACGAGCTGCCGGCGCAGTACGAGCCGGTCCTGCTGGGCATCACCAAGGCCTCGCTGGCGACCGAGTCGTTCATCTCCGCGGCCTCCTTCCAGGAGACCACCCGCGTGCTGACCGAGGCGGCCGTGCGCGGCACCCGTGACAGCCTGCGCGGTCTGAAGGAGAACGTAATCGTCGGCCGTCTGATCCCGGCCGGTACCGGTCTGACCTACCACAGCCAGCGCCGTCGCAACGCCTCGGGCCTGACCGAGTCGGAGATGGCCGCCCTGTCCGGGCCGGTGACCGCCGAGGCCGTGGCCGAAGGTGGCGAGGCCGAGTCGGAAAGCAGCACCGAGCAGTAAGCAGCAAGACGGGCCGGCCCCAGACGGGGCCGGCCTGACCAAGCGGAAGGGGGCGCAGGATGTGCCCCGTATCCCGGCCCGGGACCGGCCAGACGGTGGTGAGGATTTCGTCGGTTGACGACAAATTCCGCTGCCAGCTATACTCTCCTGTCTCGGCAGGCCGCATCTACGGCCTGCCGTCGTTTTCACGCAAAAGGCCCGGCGTCACGGCCTTCATCCAAAGAATCCAAAGATGGCAACGATCAACCAGCTGGTCCGCAAGCCGCGGCAGGCGACGACCTACAAGAGCGCCTCGCCGGCACTCGACAACTGTCCGCAGCGCCGCGGCGTCTGCACGCGCGTCTACACCACCACGCCCAAGAAGCCGAACTCGGCGCTGCGCAAGGTGGCCAAGGTGCGCCTGACCAACCAGGAAGAAGTCATCAGCTACATCGGTGGCGAAGGGCATAACCTGCAGGAGCACTCGGTGGTGCTGATCCGCGGCGGTCGCGTCAAGGACCTGCCGGGCGTGCGTTACCACACCGTGCGCGGTTCGCTCGACGCCGCCGGCGTTGCCAAGCGCCGCCAGGCCCGTTCCAAGTACGGCGCCAAGCGTCCGAAGAGCTAAGGGAATAAGACATGTCTCGTAAAGGTTCCGCGCCGCAGCGCACCGTTCTGCCCGATCCCAAGCACGGCAGCCACACCATCGCCCGCTTCATCAACATGGTGATGCTGAGCGGCAAGAAGTCCGTCGCCGAGAAGATCGTCTACGGCGCCATGGACGTCATCGGCGAAAAGAATCCCAACGCCCTCGAGCTGGTCGAGAAGGCGCTGGACAACGTCGCGCCGGCCGTCGAGGTCAAGTCGCGCCGCGTCGGTGGTGCCACCTATCAGGTGCCGGTCGAAGTGCGCGCCTCGCGCCGCCTGGCCCTGGCCATGCGCTGGCTGATCGAGTCGGCGCGCAAGCGTGGTGAGAACACCATGCCGCGCAAGCTGGCCGCCGAACTGATCGACGCCTCGGAAAACCGTGGCGGCGCCATCAAGAAGCGTGAAGAAACCCACCGCATGGCCGAAGCCAACAAGGCGTTCGCGCACTATCGCTGGTAAGGCAGTACCGGGGGCCTTGAATCTTCGGGCCCCAGGCGCCACCTAGGCGCCACACAACGCGCTGATCATCGCGCACGACAGCGAAAGCCGCCCCCGGGCGGCATTCGGTCTTTAGGACCCGTGTGATCATCGCCCCCGTTCGCGCCCATGGCGCGACGTTCTTTTCATCAAAAAGAGAGACTCCTCGTGGCTCGCACCACTCCCATCGAGCGTTACCGCAACTTCGGCATCATGGCCCACATCGACGCGGGCAAGACCACCACGTCGGAGCGCATCCTGTTCTACACCGGTGTCAGCCACAAGATCGGTGAGGTGCACGATGGCGCCGCCACGATGGACTGGATGGAGCAGGAGCAGGAGCGCGGCATCACCATCACGTCCGCCGCTACCACGGCGTTCTGGACGGGTATGGACAAGTCCATGCCGCAGCACCGCTTCAACATCATCGACACCCCCGGCCACGTCGACTTCACCATCGAAGTCGAGCGTTCGCTGCGCGTGCTCGACGGCGCGGTGTTCGTGCTGTGCGCCGTCGGTGGCGTGCAGCCGCAGTCCGAGACCGTGTGGCGTCAGGCCAACAAGTACGCCGTGCCGCGTCTGGCGTTCGTCAACAAGATGGACCGCACCGGCGCCAACTTCGACAAGGTCGTGGACCAGCTCAAGGCCCGCCTGGGCGCGTACGCCGTGCCGATGCAGGTGCCGATCGGCGCCGAGGACGGCTTCGAGGGCGTGATCGACCTGGTCAAGATGAAGGCGATCCACTGGGATACCGCCTCGCAGGGCACCGTGTTCGAGTACCGCGACATCCCCGCCGAGCTGCAGTCCAAGGCCGACGAGGCCCGCAGCTTCATGGTCGAGGCCGCGGCCGAGGCCAGCGAAGAGCTGATGGACAAGTACCTGGGCGGCGGCGACCTGTCCGAGGCCGAGATCCTGAGTGGTCTGCGCGAGCGCACCCTGCGCGTGGAGATCGTGCCGGTCTACTGCGGCACCGCCTTCAAGAACAAGGGCGTGCAGGCCATGCTCGACGGCGTGATCCAGCTGCTGCCGTCGCCGGTGGATCGTCCGCCGGTGCAGGGCATCGACGAGAACGAGCAGGAAGACAGCCGCAAGGCGGGCGACAACGAGCCCTTCTCGGCGCTGGCATTCAAGATCATGACCGACCCGTTCGTGGGCTCGCTGACCTTCTTCCGCGTCTACTCGGGCGTGCTGAACTCCGGCGACCAGGTCTACAACCCGGTCAAGTCGAAGAAGGAGCGCGTGGGCCGCATCCTGCAGATGCACTCCAATAACCGCGAAGAGATCAAGGAAGTGCGCGCGGGCGACATCGCCGCGGCGGTGGGTCTGAAGGACGTCACCACCGGCGACACCCTGTGCGCGCAGGACAAGATCATCACCCTGGAGCGCATGACGTTCCCGGAGCCGGTGATCTCGATGGCGGTCGAGCCGAAGACCAAGTCCGACCAGGAGAAGATGGGCCTGGCGCTGGGTCGCCTGGCGCAGGAAGATCCCTCGTTCCGCGTGCGGACCGACGAGGAATCCGGCCAGACCATCATCGCCGGCATGGGCGAGCTGCACCTGGAAATCATCGTCGACCGCATGAAGCGCGAGTTCAACGTTGAAGCCAACGTCGGCAAGCCGCAGGTGGCCTACCGCGAGACGATCCGCAAGGGCGTCAAGCAGGACGGCAAGTTCGTGCGCCAGTCGGGCGGTCGCGGCCAATACGGCCACATCGTGATCGAGATGGAGCCGGCCGAGCGTGGCGCGGGCTTCAGCTACGAGAGCGCGATCGTCGGCGGCGTGGTGCCGAAGGAATATGTCGCCGCCGCGGGCAAGGGCATCGAAGAGGCCATGCGCAATGGTCCGCTGGCCGGCTTCCCGGTGGTGGACGTCGCGGTCAAGGCCGTCGACGGTTCGTTCCACGACGTGGACTCCAACGAAATGGCGTTCAAGGTCGCCGGCTCGATGGCGTTCAAGGAAGCCTTCTCCAAGGCCTCGCCGGTCCTGCTCGAGCCGATGATGAAGGTCGAGATCGTCACGCCCGAGGATTACCTGGGTGACGTGATGGGCGACGTGAGCCGTCGTCGCGGCATCCTGCAGGGCCAGGACGAAAGCCCGTCGGGCAAGGTCATCAACGCCATGGTGCCGCTGGGCGAGATGTTCGGCTACGCCACCACGCTGCGCTCGATGTCGCAGGGTCGCGCGACCTTCTCGATGGAGTTCGACCACTACGCCGAAGCGCCGGCCAACATCGCCGAAGCGGTCACCAAGAAGTAATCGACCGCTTCGCACCGCATTCCAACTGACACAACTTTTGAAGGATTACGACAATGGCAAAGGGTAAGTTCGAGCGCACCAAGCCGCACGTGAACGTGGGCACGATTGGTCACGTTGACCATGGCAAGACGACGCTGACGGCGGCGCTGACCAAGGTGGGCGCGGAGCGTTTCGGCGGCGAGTTCAAGGCCTACGACGCGATCGACGCGGCGCCGGAAGAGAAGGCGCGCGGCATCACGATCTCCACGGCGCACGTGGAATACGAATCGCCGAGCCGCCACTACGCGCACGTGGACTGCCCGGGCCACGCCGACTACGTGAAGAACATGATCACCGGCGCCGCCCAGATGGACGGTGCGATCCTGGTGTGCTCGGCCGCTGACGGCCCGATGCCGCAGACCCGCGAGCACATCCTGCTCTCGCGCCAGGTGGGCGTGCCGTACATCGTCGTGTTCCTGAACAAGGCCGACATGGTGGACGACGCCGAGCTGCTGGAGCTGGTGGAGATGGAAGTCCGCGAGCTGCTGAGCAAGTACGAGTTCCCGGGCGACGACACCCCGATCATCCACGGTTCGGCCCGTCTGGCGCTGGAAGGCGACCAGTCGGAGATCGGCGTGCCGGCGATCCTGAAGCTGGTCGAGGCGCTGGACACCTGGATTCCGACCCCGGAGCGTGACGTCGACAAGGCGTTCCTGATGCCGGTGGAAGACGTGTTCTCGATCTCGGGCCGCGGCACCGTGGTGACCGGCCGTATCGAGCGCGGCGTGATCAAGGTGGGCGAGGAAATCGAGATCGTCGGTATCCGCCCGACCCAGAAGACGACCGTGACCGGCGTGGAAATGTTCCGCAAGCTGCTGGACCAGGGCCAGGCGGGCGACAACGCGGGTCTGCTGCTGCGCGGCACCAAGCGTGACGACGTGGAGCGTGGCCAGGTGCTGGCCAAGCCGGGTTCGATCACCCCGCACACCGAGTTCGAGGCCGAGGTGTACGTGCTGTCCAAGGACGAGGGTGGCCGTCACACGCCGTTCTTCAAGGGCTACCGTCCGCAGTTCTACTTCCGCACCACCGACATCACCGGTGCGATCGAGCTGCCGGAAGGCACCGAGATGGTGATGCCGGGCGACAACGTGAAGATGAAGGTCACGCTGATCAACCCGGTGGCGATGGACGAAGGCCTGCGCTTCGCGATCCGCGAGGGTGGCCGTACCGTCGGCGCCGGCGTGGTGGCCAAGATCATCAAGTGACGATCTGACCCCTGCGCGCCCAAGGCGCGCAGGGCTTTGTCAGATCGTCATTCCCGCGAAAGCGGGGATCGGTCGCTCCGATGAAGTACAATGCACGCCCCCCGGGCCAGCCCGGGACCAAGTAACAAAGCAACACCGCAATACCCGCCGGCCCCTCCCTGGGAGGTGTGGCCGGCCTACCGCGAAAAGAGGTGCAGGAAGCGCCTCGTGTTCGCCAGATAAGGATGTTGAACGTGTGAACCGGTGGCGCGAAAAGGCGACTTTTCGCGTCTCCATGCGTCCGGGTTGTTGACGGGCGTAGTTGACGCGTTCTATACTCTTTCGTCTGGGCAGGCCGTTCATCGGTCTGCCTTGTTTTTCAGGAAGATTCCCGGGCCCTCGCGGCCCCGGCGCGTCCCCCGGCAAGGGGTGACTCAAGGCGCAGGGACTTCGAGAAAAAAGCTTGTGGACCATTACCGGGGCAAGGCATCCCAGAGGCCGCGCCCGTCGCTCTTTCAACACAGGAAACCGTCATGGCGGACCAGAAGATCCGTATCAGGCTCAAGGCCTACGATCATCGCCTGATCGATCGCTCGGCGAGCGAGATCGTCGAAACGGCCAAGCGGACCGGCGCGCAGGTGCGCGGCCCGATCCCGCTGCCGACCAAGATTGAACGCTACACCATCCTGGTGTCGCCGCACGCCGACAAGGATGCGCGCGACCAGTACGAGACCCGTACGCACAAGCGCGTGCTGGACATCGTCGATCCCAACGACAAGACCGTCGACGCGCTGATGAAGCTCGAGCTGGCGGCTGGCGTTGACGTCCAGATCAAGCTGACCTAAAGGCACCGACCATGACTGCGAAGAAATATTCGTTGGGCATCGTTGGCCGCAAGGCCGGCATGACCCGGGTGTTCACCGAAGATGGCAAGTCCATCCCGGTCACCCTGATCGAAGCCACCCCGAACCGCATCACCCAGATCAAGACCTCCGAGACCGACGGCTACAGCGCCGTGCAGGTCGCCGTGGGTTCGCGCCGCGCTGCGCTGATCACCAAGCCGGTCGCCGGTCACCTGGCCAAGGCCAAGGTCGAAGCCGGTCGCGGCCTGTGGGAGCTGCGCGTGGAAGCCGACAAGATCGGCGACTTCAGCGTCGGCGGCGAGATCAAGGCCGACATCTTTGAAGTGGGCCAGAAGGTCGACGTCCAGGGCGTGACCAAGGGCAAGGGCTTCCAGGGCACGATCAAGCGCTGGAACTTCCGCATGGGCGACGCCACCCACGGTAACTCGCTGTCGCATCGCGCGCCGGGTTCGCTGGGCCAGCGTCAGACCCCCGGCCGTGTGTTCCCGGGCAAGAAGATGTCCGGCCACATGGGCGCCGTGCAGCAGAGCACGCAGAACCTGGAAGTCGTCCGCGTGGACGCCGAGCGCGGCCTGATCGCCGTTCGCGGCGCCGTGCCGGGTGCGCCGGGTGGCGACGTGATCGTGCGTCCGGCGAGCAAGGCATAAGGAGAACCAACATGGAACTCGCCATTAACGGCAGCGCCAACAAACTGTCGGTCTCCGACGAAGTGTTCGGTCGCGAATTCAGTCAGGACCTGGTGCACCAGGTCGTCGTCGCCTACCGCAACGCCGGTCGTGCGGGCACCAAGGCCCAGAAGACCCGTGCGGAAGTCAACGGCACCACCAAGAAGTCGAAGAAGCAGAAGGGCGGCGGCGCGCGTCATGGCGCCCTGACGGCCCCGATCTTCGTCGGCGGCGGCGTGACCTTCGCGGCCAAGCCGCGTAGCTTCGACCAGAAGGTCAACCGCAAGATGTACCGCGCCGCGATGAAGGCCATCCTGAGCGAGCTGGCTCGTCAGGACCGCCTGACCGTCGTCGACGCCTTCAACGTCGATGCCTCCAGCACCAAGGGCCTGGTCTCCAAGCTCAAGGAACTGAGCGTCGGCAAGCGTCCGCTGATCGTCACCGAGGATGCTTCGGAGCACCTGTATCTGTCCGCTCGCAACCTTCCCTATGTGGAAGTGCGCGACGTCCAGGCGCTGGATCCGGCGTCGCTGGTCGGTGCCGACACTGTCGTGATCACCGCCGATGCGGTGAAGAAGATCGAGGAGTGGCTGGCATGATCAGCAACGAGAAAATCTTCAGCGTGCTGCGCGCCCCGCGCGTGTCCGAAAAGACTGCACGTCTGCAGGAAGTAAGCAATCAGTACGTCTTCGAAGTCTCGAACGACGCCACCAAGGCCGATGTCAAGGCCGCGGTCGAGCAGCTGTTCGACGTCAAGGTCGAGGCCGTCAACGTGGTGAACGTCAAGGGCAAGAACAAGTCCTTCCGTAACCGCGGTGGCCGTCGCGGCGACTGGCGCAAGGCGTATGTGCGTCTGGCCGACGGCCAGGCCATCGACGTGTCGGCCACGGCCTGAGGTAGACCCACATGCCATTGATGAAATTCAAACCCACTTCCGCCGGCCGCCGTTCGGCCGTGCGCGTGGTGACGCCCGACCTGCACAAGGGTGCTCCGCACGCTCCGCTCCTGGAGAAGCAGAGCAAGTCCGGCGGTCGCAACCACCACGGTCGCATCACCACCCGTCATATCGGTGGTGGCCACAAGCAGCACTACCGTGTCATCGACTTCAAGCGCGACAAAGTAGGCATTCCGGCCCGTGTCGAGCGTATCGAGTACGACCCGAACCGCACCGCGCACATCGCGCTGCTGTGCTACGTCGACGGTGAGCGCCGCTACATCATCGCGCCCAAGGGCCTGAAGGCCGGCGACCAGGTGATCGCGGGCCGCGACGCCCCGATCCGCACCGGCAACACCCTGCCGCTGCTGAACATCCCGGTCGGCACCACGGTGCACTGCATCGAGCTGAAGGTCGGCAAGGGCGCCCAGATCGCCCGCGCCGCCGGCGCCTCGGTCCAGCTGGTCGCGCGCGAGCAGGGCTTCGCCACGCTGCGCCTGCGTTCGGGCGAAATGCGCAAGGTTCCGGCCGAGTGCTGCGCCACCATCGGCGAAGTCGGCAACGACGAGCACAGCCTCGAGAAGCTGGGCAAGGCCGGTGCCAAGCGTTGGCGCGGCGTGCGTCCGACCGTTCGCGGTGCGGCCATGAACCCGGTCGACCACCCGCACGGTGGTGGTGAGGCCAAGGCCGGCCAGGGCAACCCGCACCCGGTCACCCCGTGGGGCGTGCCGACCAAGGGTTACAAGACGCGCCATAACAAGCGCACGCAGCAATTCATCGTCCGCGATCGTAGGGGCTAATCGACCATGGCACGTTCACTCAAGAAAGGCCCGTTCGTCGATCACCACCTGGTCAAGAAGGTGGAGGCTGCGGCCGGTAGCAAGCGCCCGATCAAGACCTGGTCGCGTCGCTCCATGATCCTGCCGGAGATGGTGGGTTTCACCATCGCCGTGCACAACGGCAAGAACCACGTTCCGGTGCTGGTCAACGAGAACATGGTCGGCCACAAGCTCGGCGAGTTTGCCGTCACCCGGACCTTCAAGGGTCACGGTGGCGACAAGAAAGCCGGCGGCAAGAAGTAAGGAGAGATGACAATGGAAGCGAAAGCCATCCTGCGCACCGCGCGCATCTCCCCGCAGAAGGCCCGCCTGGTCGCCGACCAGGTGCGTGGCCTGTCGGCCGAGCGCGCCGTCAACCTGCTGAAGTTCTCGGACAAGAAGGCTGCCCACCTGATCAAGAAGGTGGTGGAGTCGGCGATCGCCAACGCCGAGAACAACCAGGGCGCCGACGTCGACGAGCTGAAGGTCCAGACCATCATGGTCGACGAGGGCCCGACGCTGAAGCGTTTCATGGCCCGCGCCAAGGGCCGCGGCACGCGCATCCTCAAGCGCACCAGCCATATCACCGTGGTGGTTGGCGAAGGCAAGGGCAAATAAGACTATGGGCCATAAAGTACATCCGACCGGTATTCGCCTGGGCATCGCCAAGGACTGGAATTCCAAGTGGTACGCCAACAAGCGCGAGTACGCCAGCTACCTGGCCGCTGACCTCAAGGTCCGCGAGATGCTCCGCAAGAAGCTGGCCCAGGCCGGGATCAGCAAGATCCTGATCGAGCGTCCGGCCAAGACCGCCCGCGTGACGATCCACACCGCCCGCCCGGGCGTGGTGATCGGCAAGCGCGGTGAGGACATCGAGAAGCTGCGCAAGGAAGTGAGCGATCTGATGGGCGTCCCGGCGCACATCAACGTCACCGAAGTGCGCAAGCCCGAGCTGGACGCCCAGCTGGTCGCCGAGTCCATCGCCCAGCAGCTGGAGCGCCGCATCATGTTCCGCCGTGCGATGAAGCGCGCGGTCGGCAACGCGATCCGCCTGGGTGCCCTGGGCATCAAGGTGAACGTCGCCGGCCGTCTGAACGGCGCCGAGATCGCCCGTTCCGAGTGGTACCGCGAAGGCCGTGTGCCGCTGCACACCCTGCGCGCCGACATCGACTACGGCTTTGCCGAGGCGAAGACCACCTACGGCATCATCGGCATCAAGGTGTGGGTCTACAAGGGCGAAGTGTTCGACTTCAGCCAGGTGGGTCAGGAGAAGCAGGACGACGCGCGCCCCGAGCGCAGCGAACGTCCGTCGCGCCCGTCCCGCGATCGTGATGCGAGGTAACGGCAATGTTGCAACCCAAGCGAACCAAATACCGCAAGATGCACAAGGGCCGTAATGAAGGCCTGAGCTGGAGCGGAAATCTCGTCTCGTTCGGCGAGTACGGCCTGAAGGCCACCGCGCACGGTCAGCTGACCGCGCGCCAGATCGAGGCCGCGCGCCGTTCCATCAGCCGCTACGTCAAGCGCGGCGGCAAGATGTGGATCCGCGTGTTCCCCGACAAGCCCATCACCAAGAAGCCGATCGAGGTCCGCATGGGCTCCGGTAAGGGCAACGTGGAGTACTGGGTGGCCCAGATCCAGCCGGGCCGCATGATCTATGAAATCGAGGGCGTGGACGAGGCAACGGCACGCGAGGCGTTCCGCCTGGCCGCCGCCAAGCTCTCGGTCACCACCACTTTCGTGACCCGGACGGTGCGCTAATGGCTATCAAGGAACTCCGCGAGAAGTCTGCCGACGAGCTGAACGCCCATCTGAGCGAGCTGCGCAAGGAGCAGTTCTCCCTGCGCATGCAGAAGGCGACCGGCCAGCTGCCGAAGACCCACGAAACCCGCCGGGTCCGCCGCGAGATTGCTCGCGTCAAGACCCTGCTCGGCAGCAAGAAGTAAGGACCGCCGACATGAGTGATAACGAACAGAAAACGCAGCGCACGATCGAAGGTCGTGTCGTCAGCAACAAGATGGACAAGACGGTCACCATTCTGGTCGAGCGTCAGGTCAAGCACGCGCTGTACGGCAAGTACATCAAGCGCTCGACCAAGCTGCACGCCCACGACGCCGACAACGCCTGCAACGAAGGCGACCTGGTCCGCGTGGTGGAGATCGCGCCGCTGTCCAAGACCAAGAACTGGCGCGTGGTCGAGATCGTCGCCCGCGCGGCCGAATAAGAGGAGTCCTGAATCATGATCCAGATGCAGAGCTATCTCGATGCGGCCGACAACTCCGGTGCCAAGGAGCTGATGTGCATCAAGGTGCTGGGCGGCTCCAAGCGCCGTTACGCCGGCATCGGCGACATCATCAAGGTGACCGTCAAGGACGCGATCCCGCGTGGCAAGGTCAAGAAGGGCGAGGTCTATGACGCCGTGGTCGTGCGTACCCGCAAGGGTGTGCGTCGCGCCGACGGTTCGCTGATCCGCTTCGACGGCAACGCCGCCGTCCTGCTGAACAACAAGCAGGAGCCGATCGGCACCCGTATCTTCGGACCGGTGACCCGCGAACTGCGCTCCGAGAAGTTCATGAAGATCGTCTCGCTCGCACCCGAAGTGCTGTGAGCGGAGGAAATCACAATGGCTAACCGTATCAAGAAGGGCGACCAGGTGGTCGTCATCACCGGCAAGGACAAGGGCAAGCAGGGCGATGTGCTGCGCGTGGATGGCGACCGTGTGGTCGTGTCCAACGTGAACATCGTCAAGCGCCACACCAAGCCGAACCCGCAGGCGGGTGTCGCCGGCGGCGTCGTCGAGCGCGAAGCCTCGATCCATATCTCCAACGTCGCCTTGTTCAATGCCGCTTCCGGCAAGGGCGAGCGCGTTGGCTTCAAGGTGCTGGAGGATGGACGCAAACTGCGTGTGTTCCGCTCCAGCGGTGAGGCGCTCGACGCCTGAGGAATGAGGTCATGACCACTCGTCTCGAAAAAATCTACAAGGAAGAGGTCGTCCCGGCCTTGACCAAGAAGTTCGGCTACTCCAACCCGATGGAGGTCCCCAGGCTCACCAAGATCACCATCAACATGGGTGTGGGCGAGGCTGCGACCAACAAGAAGATCCTGGAGAACGCCGTCGCCGACCTGGCCAAGATCTCCGGCCAGAAGCCGGTCACGACGAAGTCGCGCGTCTCGGTCGCGTCCTTCAAGATCCGTGACGGTTGGCCGATCGGCTGCAAGGTGACCCTGCGTCGCGCCCACATGTACGAATTCCTGGACCGCCTGATCAGCATCTCGCTGCCGCGCGTGCGCGACTTCCGTGGCGTGTCCGGCCGGTCGTTCGACGGTCGCGGCAACTACAACATGGGCGTGAAGGAACAGATCATCTTCCCGGAAATCGACTTCGACCAGGTCGACGCGGTCCGCGGCATGGATATCGCCATCACCACCACCGCCAAGACCGACGCCGAAGCCAAGGCGCTGCTCGAAGCGTTCAAGTTCCCGTTCCGCAACTAAGTCGAGGACCAAGACATGGCAAAGACCTCCATGGTCAACCGCGACCTGAAGCGGGCGAAGCTGGCCAAGAAGTACGCGGCCAAGCGCGAAGCACTGAAGAAGATCATCTCCAGCCAGGACGCGTCCTACGACGAGAAGATCGAGGCCTCGACCAAGCTGCAGAAGCTGCCGCGCGATTCCTCGCCCAGCCGCTTCCGCACCCGTTGCGAGCTGTCCGGCCGTCCGCGCGCCGTGTACAGCAAGTTCGGCCTGGCCCGTAACAAGCTGCGCGAAGCCACCATGCGTGGCGACGTGCCCGGCCTGCGCAAGGCCAGCTGGTAACACAGCTAGGGAGTGGTGTAGAATCCGCTCCCCGGATTTTCACCACCTAGAGCCTGGCGGCCCGATGGGCGCCAGGCTTTGGTGCTAGAGATCTTCCGCGCAAGGGCGCAGGCCTCAAGGCCCGCGCCATCCACAACACGAGATTTTCGCGAAAGCGGATATCGGTGCTACTCATAGGAATCGCACATGAGCATGACTGATCCCATCGCCGACATGCTGGTCCGCATCAAGAATGCGGCCGCCGTCGGCAAGCAGACGGTGAAGATGCCGTCGTCCAACATCAAGGTCGCCATCGCCGGCGTCCTGAAGTCCGAGGGCTACATCGCCGATTCTCGCGTCACCAAGACCGAGAACAACAAGGCCGAGCTCGAGGTCGTCCTGAAGTACTTCGAAGGCAAGCCGGTCATCGACACGCTCAAGCGTGTGTCGCGTTCGGGCCTGCGTCAGTACCGCGGCAAGGACGAGCTCCCCAAGGTCCTCAACGGCCTGGGCATTGCCATCATCTCCACGTCGAAGGGCATCATGACCGACGCGCAGGCCCGTGCGGCCGGCGTGGGTGGTGAAGTCCTGTGCTTCGTGGCCTAAGGGAAGGAGTTCTTACATGTCCCGCGTCGCCAAGAAGCCGATTGCCCTGCCCAAGGGCACCGAACTGAACAACGCCAACGGCACCGTGACCGTCAAGGGCCCCAAGGGCACCCTGACGATCGCCCAGCCCGAGGGCGTGAACATCGCCGTCGAGAACGGCACCGTGAGCCTGTCGCCGTCCTCGCTGGACCACGACGCCATCACCGGCACCATCCGTGCGATTCTGGCCAACATGGTCAAGGGCGTGTCCGATGGCTTCGAGCGCAAGCTCGAGCTGGTCGGCGTGGGTTACCGCGCCGCGATGTCCGGCAAGGACCTGAACCTGTCGCTGGGTTTCTCCCACCCGATCCTGTTCAAGGCCCCGGAAGGCATCACGCTGGCCGCCCCGACCCAGACCGAGATCCTGGTGCAGGGCGCCGACAAGCAGCGCGTCGGTGAAGTCGCCGCCAAGATCCGCGGATTCCGTCCGCCGGAGCCCTACAAGGGCAAGGGCGTGAAGTACTCCGACGAAACCATCATCCGCAAGGAAGCCAAGAAGGCTTAACGGCAGTCGGGAGGCGAGGGCATACCGCCGCTGCCTCCCCGCTGGCTCAACGCCGATCCGCTTCCACGAGGTCACTGAACATGAGCATCAAGAACACCGCCCGCCTGCGCCGCGCCAAGTCGACCCGCGCCCACATCCGCAACCTGGGTGTGCCGCGCCTGAGCGTCCTGCGCACCGGCCAGCACCTGTACGCGCAGATCTTCACTGCCGACGGCTCCAAGGTGCTGGCTTCGGCCAACACCCTGCAGGCCGACGTCAAGGAAGGCCTGAAGAACGGCAAGAACAGCGACGCCGCCGCCAAGGTCGGCAAGCTGATCGCCGAGCGCGCCAAGGCCGCCGGCGTCGAGAAGGTCGCTTTCGACCGCTCGGGCTACCGCTACCACGGCCGCGTCAAGGCGCTGGCCGATGCCGCGCGCGAAGGCGGCCTGCAGTTCTAAGCTTGAACCGCGTGGGGTACATCCCCACGCAACCTCTGCCGGCGCGGATTGCGCCGGGCGCCGCGGCTCTTCTGCAGCCACGTCACGCTCCACCGCGGTAGACCACAACCATAAGCGGCCAAGCCGTACAGACCCTCTCAACAGGAATCAACAACATGGCAGAAGAACAACGCTCGCGCGGGCGCGATCGCAACCGCGAAGAGAAAGTCGACGATGGCATGATCGAGAAGCTGATCGCGGTCAATCGCGTCAGCAAGACGGTCAAGGGTGGTCGCCAGTTCACCTTCACCGCGCTGACGGTGGTGGGCGACGGCAACGGCCGCATCGGTTTCGGCTACGGCAAGGCCCGCGAAGTCCCGGTGGCGATCCAGAAGTCGATGGAGTACGCGCGCAAGGGCATGCTCAACGTCGATCTGAACAACGGCACCCTGTGGCACCCGGTCAAGGCCGGCCACGGCGCGGCCCGCGTGTTCATGCAGCCGGCCTCGGAAGGTACCGGTGTCATCGCCGGTGGCGCCATGCGCGCCGTGCTGGAAGCGGTGGGCGTGAAGAACGTGCTGGCCAAGGCGGTCGGTTCGCGTAACCCGATCAACCTGGTGCGCGCCACGCTGCGCGGCCTGGAAGACATGCAGTCGCCGGCCCGCATCGCGGCCAAGCGCGGCAAGTCGGTGGAGGAACTCACCCATGGCTAATGAGTCCAACAAGACCGTCAAGGTGCGCCTGGTGCGCGGCCTGCGTGGTTCCCAGTCGCGTCACCGCCTGTCGGTGAAGGCGCTGGGCCTGAACAAGCTCAACGATGTGCGTGAACTCAAGGACAGCCCGCAGGTGCGCGGTCTGATCGCCAAGGTTCACTACCTCGTCCGCGTCGAGGAGTAATCAACATGCGTCTCAACACTTTGTCGCCTGCAGAAGGCGCCCGCACCGAGCGCAAGCGCGTCGGTCGCGGCATCGGTTCGGGCCTGGGCAAGACCGCCGGCCGCGGCCACAAGGGTTCGTTCGCCCGCGCCGGTAAGGGCAAGATCAAGGCGAAGTTCGAAGGCGGCCAGATGCCGCTGATCAAGCGTCTGCCGAAGGTCGGCTTCCGCTCCAAGCTGAAGAAGGACACCTCCGAGGTGCTGTCCTATCAGCTGGATCGTCTGGAAGCCGGCGAGATCGACTTCGCGGCCCTGCGCGCTGCCAAGCTGGTGCCCAGCACCGCCAAGCGCGCCAAGATCGTGAAGAAGGGCGAGTTGACCAAGGCGTTCACGCTCAAGGGCGTGCAGGCCACGGCGGGCGCGAAGGCCGCCATCGAAGCTGCCGGCGGCAGCATCCAGGAGTAAGCACGGCATGGCGCAGCAGGGCATCGCGGGTGGTCTGGGCAAATTCACCGAGCTGCGGCAGCGTCTGCTGTTCGTGCTGGGGGCCCTGGTCGTCTACCGGATCGGTTGCTTCGTTCCGGTTCCGGGCGTCAACCCGGACGCGATGCTCGCGCTGATGCAGGCGCAGGGCGGCGGCATCGTGGACATGTTCAACATGTTCTCGGGCGGCGCCCTGCACCGTTTCAGCATCTTCGCGCTGAACGTGATGCCGTACATCTCGGCGTCCATCGTCATCCAGCTGGGTGCGCACATCTTCCCGGCGCTCAAGGCGCTGCAGAAGGAAGGCGAGTCCGGCCGCCGCAAGATCACCCAGTACTCGCGCATCGGCGCGGTACTGCTGGCGGTGGTGCAGGGCGGCAGCATCGCGCTGGCGCTGCAGCATCAGACCGCGCCGGGCGGTGCGCCGGTGGTGTATGCCCCGGGCCTGGGCTTCGTGGTCACCGCGATCGTGGCACTCACCGCTGGCACCATCTTCCTGATGTGGGTCGGCGAGCAGGTCACCGAGCGCGGCATCGGCAACGGTGTGTCGCTGATCATCTTCTCGGGCATCGTCGCTGGCCTGCCGGCCGCGGTGATCCATACCTTCGGCGCCGTCAACGACGGCACGATGAGCCCCATCGCGCTGATCATCGTGGCGGTGGTGGTGTTCGCGTTCACCTGGTTCGTGGTGTTCGTCGAGCGCGGGCAACGCCGGATTACGGTCAACTACGCGCGCCGCCAGGGCGGTCGCAACGCGTACATGAACCAGACCTCGTTCCTGCCGCTCAAGCTCAACATGGCCGGCGTGATCCCGCCGATCTTCGCCTCGTCCATCCTGGCCTTCCCGGCCACGCTGGCGATGTGGTCCGGTCAGTCGCCGATGGCGGTGACCCTGCAGCGCATCTCCCAGGCGCTGTCGCCGGGCGAGCCGCTGCACATGATCGTGTTCGCGGCGATGATCATCGGCTTCGCGTTCTTCTACACCGCGCTGGTCTTCAACTCGCAGGAAACCGCCGAGAATCTGAAGAAGTCCGGCGCGCTGATCCCGGGCATCCGTCCCGGCAAGGCCACCGCCGACTACGTCGACGGCGTGCTGACCCGCCTGACGGCCGCCGGTTCGCTGTATCTGGTGGCAGTGTGTCTGCTGCCGGAAGTGATGCGTACCCAGCTGGGCACCTCGTTCTACTTCGGCGGCACTTCGCTGCTGATCGTGGTGGTGGTGGTGATGGACTTCATCGCGCAGATCCAGGCGCACCTGATGTCCCACCAGTACGAGAGCCTGTTGAAGAAGGCCAACCTGAAGGGCGGTAACCGCGGCCTGTCGCGCGGCTGACCTCTTTCGGTCGTAATTTCGGCGGTCCCATCCGCCACCAAGCCTGGCCATCGGCCGGACTTTCAAAATGGGCGGCTCGTGCGGCGGTCTCGCGCGCGAGTGTGAAGCGGCTCGTCCCTGCGCCAGAGTAGCGCGGGCACCGGCGGACCCTTGCGGGTCTGTCCGGTAAGCGGCTTCCGGCGCCGGAGCATGGGCACACTCCCCATGCCGGGTCCGTGGAACCTCCCCAGGTTCCATGGACTTCCAAGCAACCCGAGACCTTGGTACAATTTCCAGTTCCCTACGCCATATGCCGTCAATCCGTGTTCACGGAGGGCGTGCAGCCGGCCATCAAACAGTTTGGAGAATCGCGTCATGGCGCGTATTGCAGGTGTCAACCTGCCTGCCCAGAAGCACGTCTGGGTGGGGCTGCAGAGCATTTACGGCATTGGCCGTACCCGGTCCAAGAAGGTCTGCGAAGCCGCAGGCGTGACGGTGACCACCAAGATCCGCGACCTGTCCGAGCCGGAAGTCGAGCGCCTGCGCGCCGAAGTCGGCAAGTACATCGTCGAGGGCGACCTGCGTCGCGAAGTCGGCATGGCGATCAAGCGCCTGATGGACCTGGGCTGCTACCGCGGCCTGCGCCATCGTCGCGGCCTGCCGCTGCGTGGCCAGCGCACCCGTACCAACGCCCGTACCCGCAAGGGTCCGCGTAAAGCCATCAAGAAGTAAGGGGCGAACATCATGGCAAAGCCGTCCGCCGCCAAGGCACCGAAGAAGAAGATCAAGCGCGTCGTCACCGACGGCGTCGCCCACGTCCACGCTTCGTTCAACAACACCATCGTCACCATCACCGACCGCCAGGGCAATGCGCTCTCGTGGGCCACGTCGGGCGGTGCGGGCTTCCGCGGTTCGCGCAAGTCCACCCCGTTCGCCGCGCAGGTCGCCGCCGAGAAGGCCGGCCGTGCCGCGTTGGACTACGGCCTGAAGTCGCTGGAAGTCCGCATCAAGGGTCCGGGTCCGGGCCGTGAGTCGGCCGTACGTTCGCTCAACAACGTCGGCTACAAGATCACCAACATCATCGACGTGACGCCTATCCCGCACAACGGGTGCCGTCCGCCGAAGAAGCGTCGCGTCTAAAGGGAGCGATTAGAAATGGCTCGTTATATCGGTCCTACCTGCAAACTCGCTCGTCGCGAAGGCGCAGACCTGTCCCTCAAGAGCCCGGCGCGCGCGCTGGACTCCAAGTGCAAGCTGGAGCAGAAGCCCGGCCAGCACGGCGCCACCGCCCGCAAGGGCAAGCTGTCCGACTACGCCACCCAGCTGCGCGAGAAGCAGAAGGTCAAGCGTATCTACGGTCTGCTGGAGCGCCAGTTCCGTAACTACTACAAGAAGGCCTCGACCAAGAAGGGCAACACCGGCGAGAACCTGCTGCAGCTGCTGGAAACCCGTCTGGACAACGTGATCTACCGCATGGGTTTCGCGGTCACCCGTCCGGCCGCCCGCCAGCTGGTCTCGCACCGCGGCGTGCTGGTCAACGGCAAGTCGGTCAACCTGCCTTCCTACCAGGTCAAGGCCGGCGACGCGATCGAGCTGTCGGAGAAGGCCCAGAAGCAGCTGCGCGTGCAGGAATCCCTGACCGTGGCCGAGCAGCTGGACCTGAGCCCGTCCTGGGTCGAGGTGGATTCGAAGAAGTTCGCCGGCGTGTTCAAGGCCGTGCCGGTCCGTTCGGACCTGCCCGCCGACATCAACGAAGCGCTGATCGTCGAGCTGTACTCGAAGTAATCACACACGCACCCCCGCCCTGGCGGGGGTTTGCAGGAGACAAAGCAACATGACGGGTATCACTCAGCAAGTGCTGCGCCCCCGCGGCCCGCAGATCGAGCGCCTGACCGACAACCGCGCCAAGGTGGTCATCGAACCGCTGGAGCGTGGCTACGGCCATACGCTGGGCAATGCGCTGCGCCGCGTGCTGCTGTCGTCCATCCCCGGCTTCGCCATCACCGAGGTCGAGATCGACGGCGTGCTGCACGAGTACAGCACCATCGAGGGTCTGCAGGAAGACGTGCTGGAAGTCCTGCTGAACCTCAAGGATGTGGCCATCCGCATCCACACCGGCGACAACGCCACCCTGAGCCTGACCAAGCAGGGCCCGGGCGTGGTCACCGCCGGCGACATCAAGACCGACCACAACGTCGAGATCCTCAATCCCGACCACGTGATCGCGCACCTGACCAAGGACATCGCGGTCAATCTGCGCCTGAAGATCGAGCGCGGCTTCGGCTATCAGCCGGCTGCCGCCCGTCGTCGTCCGGACGAAGAGAACCGCGCCATCGGCCGCCTGGTGCTGGACGCCTCGTTCTCGCCGGTCCGTCGCGTCGCCTACGCCGTCGAGTCCGCTCGCGTCGAACAGCGCACCGACCTGGACAAGCTGGTCCTGGACATCGAGACCAACGGCACGATCGACGCCGAGGAAGCCGTGCGCACCGCCGCCGACATCCTGAGCGACCAGCTGTCGGTGTTCGGCGACTTCACGCACCGCGACCGCGGCGCGCCGAAGCAGCAGACCGGCGGCGTGGATCCGGTGCTGCTGCGCCCGATCGACGACCTGGAGCTGACCGTGCGTTCGGCCAACTGCCTCAAAGCCGAGAGCATCTACTACATCGGCGATCTGATCCAGAAGACCGAAGTCGAGCTGCTCAAGACCCCGAACCTCGGCAAGAAGTCGCTGACCGAGATCAAGGAAGTCCTGGCCCAGCGCGGCCTGTCGCTCGGCATGAAGCTGGAGAACTGGCCGCCGGCCGGTGTTTCCCAGCACGGGATGATGGGGTGAGATAGCGCGCTTGCGAACCACCGGTTCGCGCGCGATCGAACGCCCGGCCATGGATGGCCGGGCCGGATTTTCCGGAGCTCGTAGCGCTCCGCCATGGAAGGCAGCGGCCTAGCCGCGACCGCAACTGCTTCACCCGCAACACCTCGACGACGGGCCGCAAAGGCCCGCGCGATGTCCGGACAGGATGACCGGATCAGGACCAACCGCAGTCCAGGCAACAACGCCACGAAGGCGACAGCGAACCTCAACAGCCGCACCATTCATCAGGAATCCACCTCATGCGTCACCAGAAAGCCGGCCGCAAGTTCAGCCGCACCAGCTCGCATCGCGCCGCGATGTTCTCCAACATGGCCGCCTCGCTGATCAAGCACGGCCTGATCAAGACCACCCTGCCCAAGGCCAAGGAACTGCGTCGCGTCGCCGAGCCGCTGATCACCCTGGCCAAGGTCGATGGCGTGGCCAAC
Organism: Pseudoxanthomonas winnipegensis; assembly: GCF_030322905.1. Lineage (NCBI taxonomy): Bacteria > Pseudomonadati > Pseudomonadota > Gammaproteobacteria > Lysobacterales > Lysobacteraceae > Pseudoxanthomonas > Pseudoxanthomonas winnipegensis. The sequence goes on from NZ_CP095475.1 coordinate 1,236,319, forward strand.
CGCCGTCTGGCCTTCGCGCGTCTGCGCGACAAGGAAGCGGTCGGCACCCTGTTCACCACCCTGGGCCCGCGCTACCAGTCGCGTCCGGGCGGCTACCTGCGCATCCTCAAGTGCGGCTTCCGCGCTGGCGACAACGCGCCGATGGCCTATGTGGAACTGGTCGATCGTCCGGAAGCGGCCGAGTAATCGACCCCGTCCCGCACGCGTCACCTGCAGACCCCGGCTCCTGGCCGGGGTTTTGCGTTTGGGGCGCAGGTCGCGTGGAGGGGCGGATTTGGCCCTGGGCGCGCGGGGTGGCGATAATGCGGGGACTTCCCCGTTGCCGCTGCCCATGAATCCTTTCCGTTGGTCCTTCCGCGCGCAGTTCCTGGCCGGTTTCCTCGTGTGCGTCGGATTGCTGGGCGCCGCGCTGTACACCCAGTACTACCAGCACCAGATCCCGTGTCCGCTGTGCAGCTTCCAGCGCGGCGCGTTCGCGTTGCTGGGCCTGGTGTTCCTGATCGGCGGCCTGCATGGGCCGCGCAGCCGCGGCGGGCGCATCGTCTACGGCCTGCTGGGGCTGGTGCCGGCGCTGATCGGCATCGGCATCGCCGGGCGCCACGTGTGGCTGCAGCATCTGCCGGCCGACAAGGTGCCGGCCTGCGGCCCCGACCTGGCCTACATGATGGAAGCCTTCCCGTTGGGTGATGTGCTGCGCCAGGTCCTGACCGGCTCGGGCGAGTGCGCCGAGGTGACCTGGCGTCTGCTGGGCCTGTCGATGCCCGAGTGGAGCCTGCTGTGGTTCGTGGTGCTGACGCTGTGGCTGCTGCTGGCCGCCTTCCGCCGGCGCAAGCGCACGCTGCTGCGCGAGCTGCGCCCGTCCTGAGCGAACCTGGCGCCGGACCGGCCGCGCGCGTCGACCGGTCCGCAGCCTGGACGCGGCGCAGGTCGCCTCAGAAGTCCTGCTGCACGCTGAGGAACACGCCGCGGCGCGGCGCCCACTGCGGCGCGAACACGCCGATGCCGCCGCCGTCGCGCAGCTGGTAGCTGCGATCCAGCGCGTTGACCGCGGCGACCTGCACATGCAGCGGATGCGAGGTGTCGGCCTCGAAGTCGTGCCCCGCGCTCAGGTTGAGCTGGAAGTAGGACGGCAGCGCCGCGCCATTGGGCACCGTGGCCGTATCGGTGCGCAGGCCGCTGCCATAGAGGTAGTTGGCGCCCACCCGGTTGTTGCCGGCGAAGCTGTAGTTGATGCCGCCCGACGAGGTGAGCTTCTGGTCGTGGTCCAGGTGGATCCAGTTCTCCGCCACATAGGCCAGGGCGTCGGGGTCGAAGTTATAGGCGCCGGTCATGACCTGCTTGCCCATCGCCCGGCTGTAGGCCGCATTGAAGTAGGCACTCACCGGGCCGTTGTTGTAGTCGGCCGAGAACTCCAGGCCATGGACGTGGCCGTAGCGGTAGTTGAAGGTCGAATAGATGTAGGCGGCGCCGAACTGGCCCTCGTCCTGCAGGCGGTCGGCCAGGCGGTCGTAGGCGTCCAGGCCCAGGGTCAGGTGGTCGCCGACCTGCTGGGAGATGCCCAGGTCGTAGTAGTCGCTGCGCTCGCTGAGCGGGATCTGCGCGCCGGCGGCCAGCTGCTGGTTGGTGGTGCCATCGAACAGGGCGATGTCCCCGGAGGAGATCAGTTCGCTGGCCGGCGGGGTGAAGTAGCGCGCGTAGCCGGCGTGCAGGGTGGTGCTGTCGGTGGCGCGCCAGATCGCGCCCACGCGCGGGCTGAGCTGGCTCTCGGTCCGCCCGAAGGCCTTGTAGCGATCGCCGCGCAGGCCGTAGTTCACCGTCCAGTCCTCGCCGAGCTTCCACTCGTCCTGCAGGTAGAGCGCGGTGGTGCTGGCGTGGAAGCGGCTGCTGTCGCCGATCAGCTCGGGGATGTTGCTGGTCTGGTTGCCGTCGGCGTCGGCCGGGAAGACCCAGCTGTTATTGCTGGCGGTGGCGTGTTCGAAGTCGCCGTACAGGCCGTAGCGCAAGGTGTGCGAGGCGCCCAGCGGGGTGGAGATATCGGCCTGCAGCACGTTGGCGCGGTTGCCGCGATCGACCTGCGAGGCGACGCCGTCGAAGATCAGATCGCCGGTGACGTCCGGATCGAAGGCCACGCTGCTGTAGCGCTGCCCCAGCGAGACCTGATAGGCGCTGTCGCCGACCAGGCCCTGCAGGGCGACGGTGGCGAAGCGGGTGTTCTCGCGCTGGCGCTCGTCCAGCGCGCTGGAATCGAAGTCGGTCTGGCCCTGGTCGTCGAAGGCCGGGGTCTGGCCCGGGTTGTTGGGCACCTGGAAGCGGTTGTTGGCGTAGCCGGCCATCACGCTCAGGCGGGTGTCCTCGTTGACCAGATAGGTCAGGTCGGCGAAGGCCTTGCCCTGGTGGGTCTTGTCGTGATCGGGCGTGCGGCTGTTGGTCGGGTTCTCCAGGCCGATCTTGTTCTGGTCGTAGTCGCCGGTCACGAACCAGCTCCAGCGGCCCTGGCTGCCCCACCAGGCCAGCGAGGGATTGAAGGTGCCGAACGAGCCCGCGGTCACCCCGACGCTGCCGCCGTTGCCGAGCGCCTGGCCACTCTTGGTGGTGATGTCGACCACCGCGGCGGTCCGGTCGCCGAACTGGGCCGGCAGCGCGCCGTCGAGCAGCCGGATGCTGGACACGGTGCGCGGGTCCAGGCTCTGGCCGAAGCCGGAGATCGACTCGGGCAGGATCACGCCGTTGATGCGGTACTGCAGATTGGCGTGGTCGCCTCGTACGTGGACGCCGCCGTAGGAGTCCTGGACGACGCCCGGCGCCTGCAGCAGCACCTGGTTCATCGGCGTGGAGGCCCCCAGCGGCAGCCGGTCGATGTCGGCCGCGGTGATGGTGAACTGGCTGCTGCCGATGTCCGGGGAGAGCGCATTGCGCGCCTCGTCCAGCTTGGCGTGGACCTTGATCACGTCCAGGTCGACGGTGGTGTCGGTGGGGGCGTCATCGGCCAGGGCGAGGAGGGGTGTGGTCGCCAGGGCCAGGGCGATGGCGGAGGCGAGCAGGGTCGGGGTCTTCATGGAGGGGGTGTGGGCCGTTGGGAAAATGTTATGAAGTAACGGTCCTCCTGTCAGGACTGTCATGCCTAGGCCGAAAGTCATGGGCGCGTGTCGTACGTTTCCTGGGGTTTAGAGACCTCAGAAAACTGTCGGAATTGACAGGAAGTGCGTGCGAGGCCCCGCGCTCTGCGATCATGGCGGCTTCTCCAGGAGCCCCGCATGTCCGCCGCAGCCCCCGCCATTCCCTTTCCTGCCGCCTCCGGCGACTGGCGCCCCGACAGCTGGCGCGCGCGCCCGGCGATGCAGCTGCCGACCTATCCCGACGCCGAGGCGCTGGACCGGGCGGTCGAGGAGCTCGGCTGGTTGCCGCCGCTGGTGACCTCGTGGGAGATCTTCGCGCTGAAGAAGCAGCTGGCCGAGGCGCAGGAGGGCAAGCGTTTCGTGCTGCAGGGCGGCGACTGCGCCGAGAGCTTCTCCGACTGCGAGTCCGGGCTGATCTCCAACCGGCTGAAGGTGCTGCTGCAGATGAGCCTGGTGCTGGTGCACGGACTGCAGCTGCCGGTGGTGCGCGTCGGGCGCTTCGCCGGGCAGTACGCCAAGCCGCGTTCGACCGACATGGAGACCCGCGGCGAGGTCACCTTGCCGAGCTATCGCGGCGACCTGGTCAACGGGCCCGAGTTCACCGCGCAGGCGCGCATTCCCGATCCGCAGCGCATGATCCGCGCGCATTCGCGTTCGGCCATGACGATGAACTTCGTGCGGGCGCTGATCGACGGCGGCTTCGCCGACCTGCACCATCCCGAGTACTGGAACCTCAGCTGGGTCGGCTACTCGCCGCTGGCCAACGAATACCAGCAGATGGTGGCCGACATAGGCGGCGCGGTGCGCTTCATGGAGACCCTGGCCGGCGCCGAGGTGCACAACCTCAACCGCATCGATTTCTACACCTCGCACGAAGCGCTGCTGCTGCCCTACGAGCAGGCGCTGACCCGCGAGGTCCCGCGTCAGCACGGCTGGTTCAACCTGTCCACGCACTATCCCTGGATCGGCATGCGCACCGCGGCGGTCGATGGCGCGCACGTGGAATACCTGCGCGGCGTGCGCAATCCGATCGCGGTGAAGGTCGGCCCGTCGGTGAAGCCCGATCAGCTATTGGCGCTGATGGACATCCTCAACCCGGACGACGAGCCGGGCCGGCTGACCTTCATCCATCGCATGGGCGCGGCGCAGATCGCCGAGAAGCTGCCGCCGCTGCTGGAGGCGGTCAAGCGTGATGGCCGGCGCGTGCTGTGGGTGTGCGATGCGATGCACGGCAATACCGAGTCGACCAGCAACGGCTTCAAGACGCGCCGCTTCGACAACGTGCGCGGCGAGGTCGAGCAGGCCTTCGATATCCATGCCGCGGTCGGCACGCGCCTGGGCGGCGTGCACCTGGAGCTGACCGGCGAGGACGTCACCGAATGCACCGGAGGCGCGCGCGAGCTGACCGATGTGGACCTGGAGCGTGCCTACCGCTCGACCGTCGATCCGCGCCTGAACTACGAGCAGTCGCTGGAAATCGCCATGTCGATCGTGCGCAAGCAGCGGCAGCTGCAGGCGACAGCGGCTTAGCGATCTTCGGTGGGGAGCAACTGTCTCCTCGAATCTCGCAGCGGTCTGCCTGTAGAGCGGAGCTTGTGGCAATCCCCTTTTGGGGACTCCGCCGAGGCCTTCCCCACGAACCGAACGAAGAGCAGCGGAGCAAGCTCCGCTCTACAGGTGGGAGCCGCCAGGGCGGCGATGAGGCCTCCTCGGTAAAGCTTCATCGCCGCCATGGCGGCTCCCACTCGCCCTTCCAAGGCGTGATGCGCCCGGTCGTTCGCCACGCGTGCCCACATACCCTCGACGCGCGCTTTGGCAGTCTCCGGTTGGGATGGCTGACCTGCACTGGATGACCGCGCGCGACTACGTGATCCCGCTGGGAATTTCCCTGGCGCTGGGCGTGTTCGCCTGGGGATTGTTCGCCTGGCTGGAGCGGCGCTCGCGCGGCAAGGATTTCCGACGCGCGCGCATCACCCGCATCCTCAGCCTGCCGCTGGCCTTCGTGCTGCCGCTGATCTTCCTGCGCGCCGGGCTCGAGGCCACGCCGCTCAAGGACGCGCAACTGCAGCTGGTCAAGCAGCTGCTGCATATCGGCATCGTCGCCTGCGTGACCTGGCTGCTGGTGCGCGTGGTGGCCGGCATCGTGGCGGCGATCCTGCGCGACAACCGCATCGACGTGGCCGACAACCTGCACGCGCGCACCATCCATACCCAGGCGCGGGTGCTGGGGCGCGTGGCCTCCGGCGCGGTGATCCTGGTCGGCGCCTCGGTGGTGCTGCTGCAGTTCGACGAGGTGCGTCAGCTCGGTCGCACGCTGCTGGCCTCGGCCGGCATCCTCGGGCTGGTGGCGGGCATCGCGGCCAAGCCGGTGTTCGGCAACCTGATCGCCGGCCTGCAGATCGCGCTGACCCAGCCGATCCGCCTGGACGACGTGGTCATCGTCGAGGGCGAATGGGGCCGCATCGAGGAGATCACCAGTTCCTTCGTGGTGGTGCACATCTGGGATCAGCGCCGCATGGTGGTGCCGCTGACTTGGTTCATCGAGAATCCGTTCCAGAACTGGACGCGGCGCAGCGCCGACATGCTCGGCACGGTATTCCTGTGGCTGGACTACCGCACCCCGATGGCCGCCGTGCGCGCCGAGACCGAACGCGTGTGCCGCGAGGATCCGCGCTGGGACGGCCGGGTCTGCATCGCCCAGGTCACCGAAACCTCCGAAACCGCCATGCAGGTGCGCCTGCTGGTCAGCGCGCGCAGTTCCGGCGATGCCTTCGACCTGCGCTGCGTGGTGCGCGAGCGCGTGCTGGATTACCTGGCGCGCGAGTATCCCGACGCGCTGCCGCGTCAGCGCAACATGCTCACCCGCGAACAGACCCCGCCCGACACGCCGCAGGTGTTGCCCAGCGCGCGCCAGACCTCTTCGCCCGGCGCTGAGGACGGCCCGCCGCCGGTGTCACCCGAGCCGCCTGGCCCGGTGCCACCGCCGTCGCACTGATCCGCCGGGCGCGCGATGCTCAGGGCGTGCGCGGTTCCAGCGTGGCGCGATAGGCCGGCGGCACGCGCGCCTGGGTGCGCTGCTCGTAGTCGTAGCCCAGCCCGATCAGCTTGGCCTCGCTCCAGGCGGTCCCCATGAACAGCAGGCCCAGCGGCAGCCCGCGGCTGTCGCCCATCGGGATGGTCAGGCTGGGATAGCCGGCCACCGCCGCCGCGCCGTAGCCGGCGCCGGGGAAGGGGTCCTTGAACGCCGGGTCGGTGCGCCAGGCCGGGCCGGTCGCCGCGGCGACCAGCGCGTCCAGGTGCTGCGCCTTGAGCGCCGCATCGATGCCCTCCGGGCCGGCCAGCCGCTTGATGCGCGAACGGGCCTGGATGTAGGCCGGGTCGTTCAGACCGCCCATCGCCGCGGACTGTTCGAACAGGTCCTGCCCGAACAGCGCCAGCTCCTCGCGCGCATGCTGCTGGTTGAAGCCGATCAGCTGCTGCAGCGAGTCCACCGGCGCGCCCTTGCTGGTGAGGTAGCGCGCCAGCCCGTTCTTGAACTCGGTCTTGAGCACCAGCAGCTCGTCCTGGTCCCACTGGCCGGCGGTGGGGATCTCGGCGTCGACCACGGTCGCGCCCGCCGCGCGCAGGGTCGCGACCGCGCCTTCCATCGCCTTGGCCACGTCGGGGCCGAACTTGAAGCTGCTGCGGACCACGCCGATGCGTGCGCCCTTGAGCGCGCCGGGGCGCAGGCGCGAGACGTAGTCCAGCGGGGCATTGAGCGTGGCGTAGCCGGTGCTGGCATCGGCGCTGTCGCGACCGGCCATCGCCGCCAGCAGGATGGCCGCATCGGCCACCGTGCGGGTGATCGGCCCGGCGGTGTCCTGGCTCCAGGAGATCGGCACGATGCCGTCGCGGCTGACCAGACCGACGGTGGGCTTCAGCCCCACCGCGCCGTTGACCGCCGCCGGGCAGATGATGCTGCCGTCGGTTTCGGTGCCGACCGTGGCCGCGGCCAGGTTGGCCGAGGCGGCCACGCCGCTGCCGGCGCTGGACCCGCAGGGGTTGCGGTCCAGCACGTAGGGGTTATGGGTCTGGCCGCCGACCGCGCTCCAGCCGGAGATCGAGTCGCTGGAGCGAAAGTTGGCCCACTCCGAGAGGTTGGTCTTGCCCAGGATCACCGCGCCGGCCTCGCGCAGGCGCTTGACCAGGAAGGCGTCGGCCTTGGGATGGAAATCGCGCAGCGCCAGCGAGCCTGCGGTGGTGGCCATCGGCGTGGCGTCGATGTTGTCCTTGAGCAGGATCGGGATGCCCTGCAGCGGCCCGCGCACGGTGCCGCCGGCGCGCTCGCGGTCGCGCAGCGCCGCCTCGGTCATCGCCTCGGGATTGAGCTGGATCACGGCATTGAGGTGCGGCCCGGCGCGATCGACCTGGGCGATGCGGTCCAGGTAGGCGCGGGTCAGGGTGCGACTGTCCAGCGCGCCGCGCTGCATCTGTTCCTGCAGCTGGGCGATGGTCAGCTCGGCATAGCGGAACTGGGCGGGCGCGGCGGTCTTGGGCGGCGCGGACGCCGGGGCGGTGCAGCCGGCAAGCGCGGCCAGGCACGACAGCGTCAGTGCAAGCCTGAAGGCGTGCATCGGTTCGATCCCCTCATGCGGATCGTCGCAGGCTAAACGCAGCGGCGCGGGGGCCGCAAGCGGCTCAGTGGCGCCGGCGGCGGATCAGGTCGCGGGCCAGCACGGCCACCACGATCACGTTGATCAGCACCACCACGGCCGTATGCCAGCCCGGGTGACGGACCAGCGCATACATGTCGAAAGGCAGGTAGACCGCCGTGCCCACGCAGCCCAGCCACGAGGCCCAGGCCTTGGCCCGCCACAGGCCCCAGGATTCCACCAGCCGCCACAGCGCATAGATGGCCACCACGGCCACGGCCAGGTGTACAGCCTTGGGGTCGATCTGCTTGAGCAGCGAGGGCAGGGCGCCGTGCGCCGGGTCCAGATGGAAGCGCTCGATCAGCCAGTACACCGCGCGCCTGATCGGGTCGGGCCCGAGGACTTCCAGGCTGGCCGCGGCGATCAGGGCCAGCAGGCCCTTGGCCAGTTCGAACAACGCCAGCGCGTGCAGGCCCGGATGCGCGTGCGGATCCGGATCGTAGGGACGTTGGGTATGAGGCATCGGGCCGGAAGGATACGCCGGTTGGTGCGCGGGCGGCGACCCGTGGGCCGCCACCCGCGCCAGCTTGCACAGACCGCCTTACGCCGCGCGCGAGGCCTTCTTGCGCTCGCTTTCGGTCAGGTGCTTCTTGCGCAGGCGGATCTCCTTGGGGGTGATCTCCACCAGCTCGTCGTCGTCGATGAAGTCCAGGGCCTGCTCCAGGGTGAACTTGATCGCCGGGGTCAGCTGGATGGCGTCGTCCTTGCCCGAGGCGCGCATGTTGGTCAGCGGCTTGGTCTTGATCGCGTTGACCGTCAGATCGTTGTCCTTGGAGTGGATGCCGATCAGCTGGCCTTCGTAGACGTTGTCGCCCTCGGCGGCGAACAGCTTGCCGCGCTCCTGCAGCGGGCCCAGCGAATAGGCCGGCGTGGCGCCCGGCGCATTGGCGATCATCACGCCGTTGGGACGCTTGGCGATGGCGCCCTGTTCCTTCGGGCCGTAGTGGTCGAACACGTGGAACAGCAGGCCCGAGCCCTGGGTCAGGGTCTTGAACTCGTTCTGGAAGCCGATCAGGCCGCGCGCCGGGATTTCATAGTCCAGACGCACGCGGCCCTTGCCGTCGGGCTCCATGTTCTTCAGCTGGCCCTTGCGCACGCCCAGCTTCTCCATCACGCCGCCCTGGTGGATCTCTTCCACGTCCACCACCAGCTGCTCGATCGGCTCCATCTGCTGGCCGTCGATCTCCTTGATGATGACCTCCGGGCGCGAGACGGCCAGCTCGTAGCCTTCGCGGCGCATGTTCTCGATCAGCACCGACAGGTGCAGCTCGCCGCGGCCGGAGACCAGGAACTTGTCCGCGTCCTCCAGCTGCTCGACCTTCAGCGCCACGTTGTGCACGGTCTCGCGCTCCAGGCGGTCCTTGAGCTGGCGGCTGGTCAGGAACTTGCCGCCGGACAGGTCCTTGTTGCCGGCGAAGGGCGAGTTGTTGACCTGGAAGGTCATCGAGATGGTCGGCTCGTCCACGGTCAGCGCCGGCAGCGCCTCGGGCGCCTCCAGGGCGGTGACGGTGTTGGAGATGGTCAGCTCCTGGATGCCGGAGATGGCCACGATGTCGCCGGCCTCGGCGGTCTCCTGCTCGATGCGCTCAAGGCCGAGGAAGCCCAGCACCTGCAGCACCTTGCCCTGACGCTTCTTGCCTTCGCGGTCGATCACGGCCACCGGCATGTTCTTGCGCAACGTGCCGCGCTGGATGCGGCCGATGCCGATCACGCCGACGAAGTTGTTGTAGTCCAGCTGGCTGATGCGCATCTGGAACGGGCCTTCCGGGTCGACCTCCGGCTTGGGCGCGTGCTGCATGATCGCCTCGTACAGCGGGGTCATGTCGCCGTCGCGGGCGTTCTCGTCCAGCGAGGCGTAGCCGTTCAGCGCCGAGGCGTAGACGATCGGGAAGTCCATCTGCTCGGGCGTGGCGCCCAGGCGGTCGAACAGGTCCCACACCTGCTCCACGACCCATTCCGGACGCGCGCCGGGACGGTCGATCTTGTTGACCACCACGATCGGCTTGAAGCCCATCGCGAAGGCCTTCTGGGTCACGAAGCGGGTCTGCGGCATCGGGCCGTCCATCGCGTCGACCAGGATCAGCACGGTGTCCACCATCGACAGCACGCGCTCGACCTCGCCGCCGAAGTCGGCGTGGCCCGGGGTGTCGACGATGTTGATGCGGTTGCCATTCCACTTGATGGCCGTGTTCTTGGCCAGGATGGTGATGCCGCGTTCCTTTTCCTGGTCGTTGCTGTCCATCACGCGCTCGGCGATGACGGCACGCTCGGAAAAGGTGCCAGACTGCTTCAGCAGACAGTCGACGAGGGTGGTCTTGCCATGGTCAACGTGGGCGACGATGGCGATGTTGCGAAGGTTTTCAATGGACATGCGGCACGGGCGCGGCGGTGCGCGCAGAGGTGTGGAGGGAAGCGCGTATTATAGCCGGTTACCGCCCACGACCGGGCTGCCTGCTCCAAAGGAGTTCCACGATGTCCCTCACCGCCACCTTCAACACCTCCCGCGGCCCGATCCAGGTCGAGCTGTACCCGGACAAGGCGCCGCTGACCGTGGCCAATTTCGTCAACCTGGCCAAGCGCGGCTTCTACGACGGGCTGAACTTCCACCGCGTCATCCCGGACTTCATGATCCAGGGCGGCTGCCCGGAAGGCTCCGGCCGCGGCGGCCCGGGCTACCGTTTCGAAGACGAGACCAACAACGGCGTGCGCCACGAGCGCGGCGTGCTGTCCATGGCCAATGCCGGCCCCAACACCAACGGCAGCCAGTTCTTCATCACCCACGTGGCCACCCCGTGGCTGGACGGCAAGCACACCGTGTTCGGCAAGGTCGTCTCGGGCCTGGAGGCCGTCGATGCGGTCAAGCAGGGCGACACCATCGACTCGGTGGTGATCGAGGGCGACGCCGACGCCGTCCTGGCCGCCAAGGCCGACCGCGTGGCCGAGTGGAACAAGCACCTGGCTGCCTGAACACGGCCCCCGCCCCCGGCACGTCCGCAAGTAGACCATTGGTCGAACGCGGCCGCGCCGGGCGCGCGTGCTAAAATTCCGCGCCGCACAATCGAGGCGGCGCCACCAGGAGCCGCCGTTCATGCCGATTTCGCGCTGCCATCCGCTGGATGCCTGCGAGATCGTGACGTCGGCCTGCGTGACCCCTCCATCCGCCTGGCGCGCCTAGCGCCTATCCCATCAGGCGGGCATCGCACCCGCCATCCGATGCACGAGGAATCCACACCATGAAACAACCCGTCCGAGTCGCCGTCACCGGTGCCGCCGGCCAGATCGGCTACGCCCTGCTGTTCCGCATCGCCTCCGGCGAGATGCTGGGCAAGGACCAGCCGGTCATCCTGCAGCTGCTCGAGCTGCCGATGGAGAAGGCCCAGGCCGCGCTGAAGGGCGTGATGATGGAGCTGGAGGACTGCGCCTTCCCGCTGCTGGCCGGCATGGTCGGCACCGATGACCCGGAAGTGGCCTTCAAGGACGCCGACTACGCCCTGCTGGTCGGCGCCCGTCCGCGCGGCCCGGGCATGGAGCGCAAGGACCTGCTGCTGGAGAACGCCAAGATCTTCACCGCCCAGGGCGCCGCGCTGAACAAGGTCGCCTCGCGCAACGTGAAGGTACTGGTGGTCGGCAACCCGGCCAACACCAACGCCTACATCGCCATGAAGTCCGCCCCGGACCTGCCGGCGAAGAACTTCACCGCGATGCTGCGCCTGGACCACAACCGCGCCCTGAGCCAGCTCTCGCTCAAGCTCGGCAAGCCGGTGGCCGGCATGGAGAAGCTGGTGGTGTGGGGCAACCACAGCCCGACCATGTATCCGGACTACCGCTTCGCCACCGCCGACGGCGCCTCGATCGGCGAGGCGATCAACGACCAGGAATGGAACGCCAACACCTTCATCCCGACCGTGGGCAAGCGCGGCGCGGCGATCATCGAGGCGCGCGGCTCGTCCTCGGCCGCCTCGGCCGCCAACGCCGCCATCGACCACGTCCGCGACTGGGCGCTGGGCAGCAACGGCAAGTGGGTGACCATGGGCGTGCCGTCCGACGGCTCCTACGGCATCCCGGAGGGCGTGATCTTCGGCTTCCCGGTGACCACCCAGAACGGTGAGTACACCCTGGTCAAGGACCTGCCGATCGACGACTTCAGCCAGAAGTACATCGACAAGACCCTGGCCGAGCTGGAAGAAGAGCGCAGCGGCGTGGCCCACCTGCTGGGTTGATCCTCCGCTGGAGGTCGCTGCGACGCAAACGCCGGGCCGTGAGGTCCGGCGTTTTGCTTTGCGGGCGCCGCCGGCCGTTCCGTGGGCCTAAAACTCCGCGCCATACCTTCGATTCACGGCGATCCGCATTCGCCGTGATGCAGGCGTAGTATCGAGGGCGACAGCCTCAGCGAGGAACGTTGCATGGAACGCATCGCCCATTCCCTCCGCCACGTCCTGCGCCGCGGGCTGTTGGCATCGTTCGTGGTCTTCATTGCCGTGCATTCCCCGCCGGGCGCCGCGAAAGAGCGTCCGCACGGGGGCCCCGCGGTCGACGTCTCGCCTTGCAGCCGCCTGCTGGAACAGATCCTTCCGGGCGATTACAACTTCTGCATGGGGGCGGCCGCGATGCGAAAGGGCGACATGCCCCAAGCCCTGTCGCGCATGCTCGAGGCGGCGGCGTGGGGCGACAAGACGGCGCAGAAGGTGCTGGGCGTGGCCTATTTCAATGGCGAGGGCGCGACCCAGGACCGCGCGCTGGGTCTGGCCTGGCTGGGGCTCTCGACCGAACGCATGCAGCCGGAGAACGTGGGGCTGTTCAACTCCGCGCTGGAGAAGGTGACGCCGGCGCAGAAGGCCAGGGCGGATGCGCTGTACAAGCAGATGCGCGCCAAGTATGCCGATGACGTCGCCGCCGTCCGCGCCGACAAACTGTTCCGTCGCAAGATGCGCGAGCTGGCCAGCAATCCGGTCTACGGTTCGGGCAAGTGCATCAGAGGCGTCAACAGCATGGGGTTCGCCAACCCGCGAAACCCGGAGTCCGTCTATCCGTGCTCGCTCTTGTCCGAACAGCGTGTCCTCAACGGGCTGCAGGCCCGCTATGACACCTATTTCCAGGACTGGAGCGGGCGGGTCAGGACAGGCGAAGTCGAGGACATCGGTCCGGGCAGATAGGCGGCGAGACGCCAGGATCCGACAGGACGCCGTCCAGGCCAGAGTCGAGCCGCGCAGCGGACGACTCGCCACGCGGTTGATCTGATGCGTCGAATCTTGCTGCGCGCCTCGGCGCTGCGGGACGTAGAACACAAATGCCGGCCTTGAGGGCCGGCGTTTCTGCTTTCTAGCGCTGTCGCCGGCCGCGTTACCGGGTGAAGCGCTCGCACAGCGCGGCCAGCTTGAGCACGGCGGCCTCCGACTCCTTGCGGTTGGGCACGACCGAGGGGTTGTTGTAGCCGTCCATCTCATCGCCGATGGCCTGCACCAGCAGGCCGTCGCGGCGCGGGACCAGACTCACGCCTTCGAAGCGCAACGCGTAATCGATCTCCGGCTGCGGCACCAGATGCGCGATCTGGCCGCGCACGGGAACCAGCGTCTGGTCGCCCATCAGCGCACGCGCGCCGTAGCCGGTGGCATTGACGATGGTCTTCTCGCGGATCAGGCCGAAGTCCTTCGGCGTGCGCAGGTCGATGAAGTCGATGGCGCCGCCGTTGAGCAGGAATTCGTGCTCCAGCCAGTTCATGTAGGCCGGGATGTTGAACATCATCGTCGAGGCGCGCCGCACGTAGCGCGCCGGAAACGGGTGGCTGCCCGCCGGGACATCCTCGGATGCCGGTGTCAGATCGCGTACGCGGTCGGCGAAGCTGGCGAAGTGGACCGCATTGCCGGCCGCCTGGGCCAGATGCTCGCTGCGCGCCTGGTCGAAGGGGATGTCCGAGAGGGCGTAGGACTCGATCCATTCGACCGGATTGCCGGGCAGGCCCATGATCGCCTGGAACATGCGGAAAGAGTTGCGGCACAGCTCCTCCCACAAGGCGCCATCGGCCTGCTCGACGGTGCCCACGCGCGAGTCCGGCGTCCACAGGCCGGTCGCGTTGAACGAGCGCACGTCCGGGGCGCGTTCGCGGGTGTAGATGCGGGTCTTGATGCCCTGGCGCTGCAGGACGACGGCGGTGGTCAGGCCGATCACGCCGCAGCCCACGACGGCGGCCTGGCGCACGCCGGTGCTGCGCACCTCGGCCGCGGCCGCCAGGCCCGAGCCCCAGGACAGCGACCAGCCGCTGCCGCCGTGCCCGTAGTTGTGGATGACCTCCCTGCCGGCGATCTTCTCGCGCTCGATGCGCGGGCCTTGCGCCCGGAACGGACGCGTGCAGACGGTGATGCGCGCGATGCGGTCGGTGCGCGCACGCACGGGCGCGATGGTGCCGGAGGTGGGGACGAACGCCGGCGGCGGCGTGCGCGCGCCGAGCGGGTCGGCCAGGGCCTCCCCGGGCAGCGCGGCCTGTGCGGTCGCCGTTCCCGCAGCAGCCAGCGGTGCGGCCGCGCCGAGCGTGGCCAGCGTCGCGGCCCCCGCGCCAATCATGAAGTCTCGTCGTTGCATCGAAGCAGTCCTTGGATGGGGCATCCATGCGGCGCGGCGGGAGACTGGCCCCGCCCGCCGCATGCACGCTCAGGGGCGATGGAAGTAGAGCGGGGCGTCGGCGTGCAGAGCGGTGTCGTAGTCCAGCGCGACGTCACCGGCGGGATAGCCGTTCTTCTCCAGGATCAGCGCCATCAGCGCGACGTAGTCCTCGCGACGCAGCGAGCCGGGGCGGCCGACCGGCATTTCCCGGGCCATGTACTGGAAGGTCGCATGCAGCGGCACGCCCATGTCGCGGCCGTAGAACGCCGGGCCGGCCAGCACCGGGCCGGAGAAGCCTTCCAGCTGCTGGCCATGGCAGGCGGCGCAGTGCTGGGCGTAGACGCGTGCGCCCTGTGCGCTCTGCTGCGCGGTGAAAGGCACCGCGTCCGCCGCCTGCCCGCTTGCGCCCACGGCCGGCGAAGCGAGCAGCAGAAGGGCCAACAGACCAAGCCGGCGATGACGAGCGGACCGGGCAGAGAAGGATGACGTGGATGCGCCGACGCCCCCGCCCGAAGGCGGGGACGCCGTGGCCGATGCGCGAACGCCGGCCCGGTCGCTCACCATGTGTAGGACACCTTGGCGAACCAGCGCGTGCCGAAGAAGCCCAGCGGACTGCCGAGCAGGTAGTCGCGCGCGCCGGTGGTGGCATAACGCTCGATGTTGTACTGGCGGATCGCCGCGGGCGTCTTGTCCGGGTAGGCGTTGAACAGGTTGTCGGCGCCGATGCTGAAACGCAGGCGCTCATCGAGGGTGTAGGCCAGTTCGATGTTGGTGGTGTAAATCGTGCCGATCTTGGCCTTGTAGTAGGTCACCCCGTTGATGGTGGTCAGGTCCAGCGTGTTCATGATCTGCGGGAACGCGGCATAGGCGCTGGTGGTGCCCAGCGTGTACTGCGGACCGTAGACGTTCTCGCGGATGTTCAGGGCCAGACGCTCGCCGAAGCGGATGTTCGCACCCAGGTTGACCCGGTATTTCGGGCTGTTGTACTCGATGGTGGCGACGTCGGCATCGGTCAGCAGCGCACGTCCGCCAAGGTCGGCGGGCGCGTTGCCGATGCGGGTGACTTCGGTCTTGTTGTAGTTGGCCGCCAGGGTCCAGTCGATGGCCGCCCATTCGAAGGCGGTGTTGTAGGTCGTCACCCAGTCCACGCCGGTGGTCTTGGTGTCCATGGCGTTGGTGAAGAAGTTCAGGCCGATGTTGGCGCGCGCGGTGGCGTCCATGCTGCCGCCCGGTGCGGTGGGGTCGCTGCCGTTGGAGATGAAGCCGCCCGCGACCAGCGCGGCGCCGAGCGTCTGGTTGTAGGCGTCGTCGGGGCGACCGTCGCGGTTGGTGTCGGCCGGGTCGGGCAGGTTGGGGTTGGGCACGCAGCCGGCGGTGCGTCCGCACAAGGTGTCCACCGACTGGCTGGTCGAGTACAGCAGCGTGCTGCCCAGGCGGATGCGGTCGTCGATGCGAATCTGGTAGGCATCCAGGGTGGTGGTCAGGTTGTCCAGCGGCTTGAACACCAGGCCCACGCTGAAGTTGCGGCTGGTTTCCGGCTTCAGGCCGCTGCCGACGTTGGCCGCCTGCAGCGTCGCGGTGGCCGCGGTCGGACCGACCTGGATGGCGGTGTAGTAGCTCTCGCCCATGGTCGGGGCGCGGAAGCCGGTGCTGTAGGTGCCGCGCACGGCGAAGCGCTCGTTGAAGTCGTAGCGCGTGGTCAGCTTGCCGACCGCCTTGCTGCCGAAGTCGCTGTAGCGCTCGTAGCGCGCGGCCGCGTCGACGATCCAGTGCTCGGTCGGGTTGAGGATCACGTTGACGAAGGCGGCCTTGTTGTTGCGCTCCCAGCTGCCGGTGGCGGCCGGGTTGTAGCCTGGGAAGGAGGCCGAGCCCGCGCCGGTGTACGAGGCCGCATCGCCCGGGTCGATGCCGTAGGTGTCCTCGCGGTACTCAAGACCGGCCGCGATGGTGGTCGGCGCGGCCAGGCCCCAGTCGAAGTCGCGGCTCAGGTCCAGCGCGGTATCCCATTGCGTCGCGCTGAAGCGGCCGACGTAGAAGCTCTCGGGCGAGGCGCCGGTGCGGTTCCACAAGGTGAAGTTCATCGACTTGGTGACGTCGATCTCCATCTGGTTCTTGCCGTAGTTGGTGGACAGGTCGTAGCGCCAGCCGGCCAGCTCGCCGGTGATGCCCACGCCCACCTCCCAGTCCTTCTCGTCGGTATCGATGGAGGGCGAGAAGCCGTAGGGATACTTGTTGATGTCCGCCTCGGTCAGCGGCCTGCCGCTGCGCGGGCCGGTGCCGCCGATGGGGTCGGTGCGGTCGCCGTCGCCATTGCGGTCCACGCCGCCGTCCTGCGAGGGGCGGCGGTAGCTCTGCCAGCTCTGGGTCTTCTTCTTGCCGAAGCTGCCGGTGCCGTAGAGCTCGGTGCCGTCGTCCAGGAACATCCCGGCGCTCAGGAAGCCCACATCGCGCTGGATCGCCGGCGCATCGCCCTGGTGGCTGTTGTTGGGGAACCAGGGGTTGTAGATCATGTTGTATTCGTTCTCGCGCCCCAGCGCCGCGTTGCCGGTCGAGCTGGGATAGCCGCTGGGCGTGGTCGCGGTACCGGTGGCCGGGCAGCCGCGGGTCGGATTGGCCAGGCGGTCGGCCACGCAGGCGGCCGCGCCGTAGGGCGCGCCGGGCCGGTTGATGGTCTGGCGGCGTTCGCTTTCCAGGGCCAGGTTGAAGTAGGTGGTGTCGTCGCCGATGCCGAAGTCGCCCTGATAGTTGGTGGTGAAGCCGCCGCCATCGTCATAGCCGGAGGTGCCGGCCGAGAGGCTGCCGCCGCTGGCGTTCTTCCTGGTGATCAGGTTGATCACGCCGGCGATGGCGTCCGAGCCGTACAGCGCCGCGGCGCCGTCGGTGAGCACCTCGGCGCTGGCGATCGCGCTGGTCGGGATGAAGCTCAGGTCGGTCGAGGCCGCGCCCGCATAGCCGCCGGTGACCGCGACGTTGGAGGTGAAGTGCCGCCGCTTGCCGTTGATCAGGATCAGCGTGTGGTTGGGCGAGAGCGCGCGCATGTTGGCCACCAGCGTGGCGCTGGTCATGTCGGTGCCCTGCTGGCTGGCATTGAAGCTGGGGACCTGGAAGGCCAGCTGGTTCATCAGGTCCGGGGCGCCGGACTGCTCCAGCGCCTCGGCGGTGACGACCTGGACCGGGGCCGGGCTGTCGTCCACCGACATGCCCACGCGGCGGGTGCCGGTCACGATGACGTTGTCCAGCGTCTTGGCGGCGTTGGATTCGGAGGTTTCCTGCGCCTGGGCGGGGGCCGTCGCGGCCACCGCCAGAGCGACGAGGATCAGGCGGGTCAGGGGGGCGCGACGGAGCGGGCGCGGGCTGCGGTGGGAGCGGAGACGGCGGGTGGTCATGTTGGGCTCTATCCAGGCGAGGGGAGGGGAGGGCGCGACAACGACTACGGCCATGCAGGGATCGACGCGCGGCCTGCTGGCCGCGCGGACGGATGACGGTCTGTGATCCCCTATTGCGGTGCCTGACATGCGTCGGACACGTTCTGCAGTATGTGTAAGCGTTAACAGCGGGTGACGATCGCCGCGAGTGGGGTCTAGCTGGGCGGGTAGGTGCGCCGCATCACGCGGGTGGCAAGGATCCTGACGTTCTTGTCAGAATCGATGTGGCGGGAATCGGCGCTGTGGAGCGCCGGCTTCGACGAAGGTCGAGCCGCGCCGCCTGGGGCGCGTCGCTACGCTGGCGCCTCCGCCATCAGGGACGTGTCATGTCGCAGCAGGCCTATGCCGCCGGGCTGGAGCGCAACCCGGCCAACTTCACCGCGCTCTCGCCGCTGACCTTCCTGCGCAAGGCCGCGCTGGTGCATCCGCAGCGCGTGGCCCTGGTCCATGGCGAGCGCCGGCTGACCTGGGCCGATGAGTACGCGCGCTGCCGGCGCCTGGCCAGCGCGCTGCAGCGCTGGGGCGTGGGCAAGGGCGATACGGTGGCGGCGATGCTGCCCAACACGCCGGCGATGTTCGAGCTGCATTACGGCCCGGCCATGCTCGGTGCGGTGCTCAATACGCTCAATACGCGCCTGGACGCGGCGACGCTGGCCTTCATGTTCGACCATGCGCAGGCCAAGGTGCTGTTCACCGATCGCGAGTTCGCGCCGGTGATCGCCCAGGCGCTGGAACTGTGCACGCACCGTCCGCGGGTGATCGATGTGGACGATGCGCAGGTGACCGAGGGCGCCTTCCTCGGCGAGATCGAGTACGAGGCGTTCCTCGCCGGAGGCGATGCCGGGTTCGAGATGCAGCTGCCGCAGGACGAGTGGGAGGCGATCTCGCTCAACTACACCTCCGGCACGACCGGCGATCCCAAGGGCGTGGTCTACCACCACCGCGGCGCGTACTTGAATGCCGTGGCGAACATCATCGACTGGGGCATGCCGCAGCATCCGGTCTATCTGTGGACGCTGCCGATGTTCCACTGCAACGGCTGGTGCTTTCCTTGGACGATGGCGGCGGTGGCGGGGTTACAGGTGTGCCTGCGCCGGTTCGATGCCCAGCGCGTGTTCGCGCTGATGCGCGAGCACGGCGTCACCCATTACTGCGGCGCGCCGATCATCCACAGCGCGCTGGTGGCCGCGCCGGAGGCGTGGAAGCAGGGCATCAGCGGCGTGCGGGCGCAGATCGCCGGTGCCGCGCCGCCGGCGGCGGTGATCGAGGGCATGGAGCGCATGGGCTTCCACATCACCCACGTCTACGGCCTGACCGAGGTCTACGGGCCGGCCTCGCTGTGCATTCCGCGCCCGGAATGGGACGCGTTGGACATCGCGCAGCGCGCCGAGCGCAACAGCCGCCAGGGCGTGGCCTGCCTGCTGCAGGAGGACATGCAGGTGCTCGACCCGGACACGCTGGCGCCGGTGCCATGGGACGGCATGACCGTGGGCGAGATCATGTACCGCGGCAACCTCACCATGAAGGGCTATCTGAAGAATCCCGACGCCACGGCGCGGGCGTTCGAAGGCGGCTGGTTCCATACCGGCGACCTGGCCGTGGTGTATCCCGATGGCTACGCCAAGATCCGCGACCGCTCCAAGGACGTGATCATCTCCGGCGGCGAGAACATCTCCTCCATCGAGGTCGAGGACGCGCTGTGCCGGCACCCGTCGGTGATGGCTGCGGCCGTGGTGGCGCGGCCGGACCAGCAGTGGGGCGAGACCCCGTGCGCCTTCGTCGAGCTCAAGTCGGGCGCCGACCCGCTGGATGCGGCCACCCTGCAACTGCATTGCCGCTCGCATCTGGCCGGCTTCAAGGTGCCGCGCGCCTTCGTCTTCGGCGAACTGCCGCGCACGGCCACCGGCAAGGTGCAGAAGTTCGTGCTGCGCGACCGGGTCCGGGAGCTCTAGCGGCGCCTCGTTCTGGCATGATCGATCCACCACAGCGAAGGAGTGCGCAATGGACGTCGGAGCGCGGTGTGCGAGGGCAGCCCTGAACCTGCTGGCGGCCTTGTCCCTATCGTGGATGCCGCTGGCCGCGCAGGCACAGCAGAAGGCGTCCACGCAGGACGAGGAGACCATGTCCGAGGAGGCGGCCCGGGTGGCCTCGACCGATGGACGCGTCAATCCCTCCTGTGGCGAGCTGATGTTCCGCGTGCTGCCGGGCGAGTTCAATTTTTGCTTGGCTAAGCGTTATTGGCTTGAAGGCAAATACCAACAGGCCGAAGAGATGTTCAGGCTGTCCGCGGGGTGGGGCAACAAGTTTGCGCAGCGGGCGTTGGGAACGGCGTACTTCAATGGTGATCACGTGGCGCAGGATCGACCGCTGGGGCTGGCCTGGCTGGCGCTCGCCGCCGAGCGCAAGGAACCGGATGCCGTGGCGCTGTACCAGTCAGCGCTGTCCAAGGTCTCCCCGGCGGAGAAGGAGCGCGCGATTTTGCTCCAGCAGCAGCTGCAGCCACGCTACGGGGATGCGTTCGCCGCGCTTCGGGCGGACCGGCGCTTGAACCGCAACCTCAAGGAAATCACCAGCAATCCGGTCTACGGCACGGGTTGGTGCTTCAGCGGCGTCAACGGCGTGGGAATTACCCGGATCGAGGGCCTGGAGGCACAAGGAAGCGGGACGCCGGAGGCATGTACATTGGCTTCCGAAGATGCAGTCGTGCGCGCGATCCGGGTCTATTCGGACAAGTATTTCGACGGCTGGAAGGGGCACGTCACCGTCGGCGAGCTTGAAGCTGCCGGGAGATAAGCCAAGAGCTCGACAGCTGACGTGGGGCCGGCGCGGCTTCGACCATGGTCCAAGCATCGACCATGGTCCAACGGTCTGGCGCGCGGGCGCCCTCTATGCTCGCTGGCATCGGCGCTCGGGAGGGGGCTTGGATGTCATCGTATGAAGAGGTGTACCGCCGTTCGGTCGAGGAACCGGAGGCGTTCTGGGCGCAGGAAGCCAAGGCCATCCACTGGCATGTCCCGCCGCAGCAGATCCTGGATTATTCCAATCCGCCGTTCCGCAAGTGGTTCGTCGGCGGGCAGACCAACCTCTGCTACAACGCCGTCGACCGCCACCTGGAGACGCGACCCGACCAGCTGGCGCTGGTGGCCGTGTCCACCGAGACCAACGTCACCCGCGAGATCACCTATCGGCAGCTGCATGAAGAGGTCAACGCCTTCGCCGCGGTGCTCAAGCAGCTGGGCGTGGGTCGTGGCGATCGGGTGGTGGTGTACATGCCCAACATGGCCGAGGCGGTGTTCGCCATGCTGGCCTGCGCGCGGATCGGGGCGATCCACTCGGTGGTGTTCGGCGGCTTCGCCGCGCACAACCTGGCGCTGCGCATCGATGACGCCAAGCCCAAGCTGCTGATCGCCGCCGACGCGGGCATCCGTGGCGGCAAGGTGATTCCGTACAAGCTGATGATCGATGCGGCCTGCGCCGAGGCCAGATTCGCACCGCCCAAGGTGCTGATCGTCTCGCGCGATCTGGATCCGGCCGAGCCGAAGGTGCCGGGGCGCGACGAGGACTACGCCACCCTGCGCTCGCAGGTCGGGCAGACGCAGGTGCCGGTGGAATGGCTGGAATCCAACGAGCCCAGTTATCTGCTCTACACCTCCGGCACCACGGGCAAGCCCAAGGGCGTGCAGCGCGATGTCGGCGGCTACGCGGTGGCGATGGCGCAGTCGATGCGCACCATCTTCGACTGCGCGCCGGGGCAGGTGATGTTCTCCACCTCGGACGTGGGCTGGGCGGTGGGGCATTCGTACAACGTGTACGGGCCGCTGATCGGCGGCTGCACCTCGCTGCTGTACGAAGGCCTGCCCACCCATCCCGATCCGGGCATCTGGTGGGCGCTGTGCGAGCAGTACGGCGTGCGCACGATGTTCTCTTCGCCGACCGCGATCCGCGTGCTGAAGAAGCACGACGTCGACTTCATCCGGCGCCACGACCTGTCCGAGCTGAAGTACCTGTTCCTCGCCGGCGAGCCGCTGGACGAGCCCACCGCGCACTGGATCACCGACGCGCTGCGCAAGCCGGTGATCGACAACTACTGGCAGACCGAGACCGGCTGGCCGGCGCTGTGCGTGCTGCCGGGCGTGGACATGAAGCCGGTGCGCTTCGGCTCGCCGGGCTTCCCGAATCTCGGCTACCGGATGAAGGTCATCGACGAGGCCACCGGCGAGGAAGTCGCGCCCAACCAGAAGGGCGTGCTGGTGATGCAGCCGCCGCTGCCGCCGGGCTGCATGAGCACGATCTGGAACGACGACCAGCGCTTCCTCGACAGCTACTTCAGCCATTTCAAGGAACTGCTGTACAGCTCGCTGGACTGGGCGATCCGCGACGAGGACGGCTATACCTTCATCCTCGGCCGCACCGACGATGTGATCAACGTGGCCGGGCACCGGCTGGGCACGCGCGAGATCGAGGAGTCGGTGTCCGGCTTCGGCGCGGTGGCCGAGGCGGCGGTGGTGGGCGTGGCCGACGAGGTCAAGGGACAGGTGCCGATCGTGTTCGCCACGCTGCGCCAGGCCACCGACGAGACGGCCGCACGCAACAGCGCGGCCGATGGCATGCGCAGGATCGTGGAGACCGATCTGGGCGCGGTGGCGCGGCCGGCGCGGGTCTATATCGTCAACGCGCTGCCCAAGACGCGCTCGGGCAAGCTGCTGCGGCGCTCGATCCAGGCCCTGGCCCAGGGCGCCGATCCGGGCGACCTGTCCACGCTGGACGATCCCAATGCGCTTGAGGAAGTGCGCCGCGCGCTGTCGCGCGGACCGGACGCGGGGAGCTGAGTAGAAAGGAATGCGTGGAAAGCGGCAGCGACGCTTCCGCTTCTACTTCTCCTTCGTTCCTCGCTGCTGCTCACTCGCTGCTCGCTCCTCCGGCGGCAGGCCCACGTACCGCGCCCGCGGACGGATCAGCTTGCCCAGGGTCTGCTGTTCCAGCGCGTGCGCCAGCCAGCCGGCGAGGCGGCCGCTGGCGAAGACCACCAGCGCGGGCGAGGCGGGCAGGTCGTAGAGAAAGCACAGGGCCGCCAGCATCAGATCGATATTGGGGCGCAGGCCGCTGGCTTCCTCGGCACGCGCGATCAGCGCTTCGAGCTGCGCCAGGCGCGGACAGTCGGCGCGGTGGGTGCGCAGCATCGACAGCAGTTCCGCCGCGCGCGGGTCGCCATGCGGATACATCGCATGACCGAAGCCGGGCAAGTCGTCGCCGCGCGCCCAGCGGGCGGCCACCTCGTCGGCGCCGGCCTGCAGCAGCGCATAGGCGCGCGCGGTGGCGCCGCCGTGACGGGGGCCGGACAGCGCGGCCAGTCCACTGCAGACTGTGGCATGCAGGTGCGCGCCGGTGGAGGCCACCACGCGTGCGGCGAAGGCCGAGACATTGAGTTCGTGGTCCGCGCACAGCACCAGCGCGGCACGCACCAGTTCGGCGAAGTCCGCATCGCCCGGCACCCAGGCCTGGGCCAGTTGAAGATGCACGGGAGTGGACGCGGGCTGCTGGCCGATCAGCAGCGCCGCGTTCTGCCGCAGCAGCTGCGCGGCCACGTCGAAGCGCACCGCCGGGGCCAGGTTGAACGAATGCCGCACCTCCAGCGCCAGCAGCGGGATGCAGGCCAGGGTGCGCTCCAGCGGCGGCAGGCTCTGGTCCAGCGCCAGTCGCGCCACCGTCGGCGGCCAGGCCGATGGCGAGGCGGCGAAGGGGTCGTGGCCGGCGCTGTCCCACAGTAGCCGCGCGGTCTGCTCCAGCGTGGCGCCGTCGCGGACCGCGGCCACCGCCGAGCGGCCGCGGTAGTAGGGACCATCGGCCTGGATCAATGAAATGCCGGTCTCCAGGACGGGCAGGCCGCGATCCAGGCTCTGCGCGGCGCCGCGCGCCGCGCCGCGGCCGGCGCGCTTGTTCTGCGCCAGGCGCTCCACGTCCTGGCGCCGGTACATGCGGCTGCGGTGGTCCGGACCGGGGCGCGATTCCAACAGGCCGCGGCTGACATAGGCGTAGAGCGTGGCGCTGGTGATGCCGAGCAGCTCGCAGGCCGTGGTGGCCGGAATCAGGTCGTGGTCCATGACAGGTTGATTTGTGCGATCAAGATTGATCAATGCATCGCAGGGTGCCAGATTGCGCCTCGCCCCGCGAGTGCGCCACCGCCGCGCCGCGCGCCCGTCCCGATCCAGGAGTTCCGCCATGTCCACTTCCAGCCCCGGCGCCCGCTTCCGCGCCGCCCTGGCCGCCGAGTCGCCGCTGCAGGTAATCGGCGCGATCAACGCCAACCACGCCCTGCTGGCCAAGCGCGCCGGCTACAAGGCGCTCTATCTGTCCGGCGGCGGCGTGGCGGCCGGCTCGCTGGGCCTGCCGGACCTGGGCATCAACACGCTGGAAGACGTGCTCATCGACACCCGCCGCATCACCGATGTGTGCGAGCTGCCGCTGCTGGTGGACATCGACACCGGCTTCGGCGCCAGCGCGTTCAACATCGAGCGCAGCATCAAGTCGCTGATCAAGGCCGGCGCGGCCGCCTGCCACATCGAGGACCAGGTCGGCGCCAAGCGCTGCGGTCACCGCCCGGGCAAGGAGATCGTCAGCCAGGGCGAGATGGTGGACCGGGTCAAGGCCGCGGCCGACGCCAAGACCGATCCGGACTTCTTCCTGATCGCCCGCACCGACGCGATCCAGGCCGAGGGCGTGGACGCGGCGATCGCCCGCGCCATCGCCTGCGTGGAGGCCGGCGCCGACGGCATCTTCGCCGAAGCAGCCTACGACCTGGAGACCTACCGGCGCTTCGTCGAGGCGGTCAAGGTGCCGGTGCTGGCCAACATCACCGAGTTCGGCGCCACGCCGCTGTTCACCCGCGACGAACTGGCCAGCGTGGGCGTGGCGATCCAGCTGTTCCCGCTGTCGGCCTTCCGGGCCGCCAACAAGGCCGCCGAGCGCGTCTACCAGGCGATCCGCCAGGACGGCACGCAGCAGGCCGTCCTGGACACCATGCAGACCCGCGAAGAGCTGTACGAACGCATCGGGTACCACGCCTTCGAGCATAAGCTGGACGCACTGTTCGCCGGCAAGCGGGCATGATCGGGCTCCCTTCGACCTGATCTTGCGCATGCCATGAACTTTTCGCGTCCGCCCGCCGCAGAACGCCAGCGCCGTACCCGCATCGACCGGCGCGAGACCGCGCGCCACCTGCTGCAGACCGAACTGGAGAAGCTGCAGGGCGAGGAGCGCGCGATCGTCGAGCGCTTCATCGCCAAGCGCCAGGTCGCACGCAACGTGGCGCGCGAGTTCAGCCAGAACCGCACGCTGGGCGAGCGCGTGGCCGACCGGGTCGCCGAGGTCGGTGGCAGCTGGAGCTTCATCATCGCCTTCGGCGTATTCCTGGCGGTGTGGATGGCGATCAACAGCTTCGTGCTGGCCAAGGCCTTCGATCCCTATCCCTACATCCTGCTCAACCTGTGTCTGTCCTGCCTGGCCGCGATCCAGGCGCCGATCATCATGATGAGCCAGAACCGCCAGGCCGCCGCCGACCGCCTGCGCGCGGAGAACGACTACCAGGTCAACGTCAAGTCCGAGCTGGAGATCCTGCAGGTGCACGAGAAGCTCAACCAGCTGCGCGAGCAGGACTGGGCCACGCTGGTCGAGCTGCAGAACCGCCAGATCGAAATGCTGCAGCAGCTGCTGGTCCAGCGCGACGCGCCGCCGACCGCTGCGCCTTAACACGTCACATCGAAGCAAACCCCGGGAGGAAACACCGTGTCCGAGCAACCCACCGCCACCGGCTTCAAGCCGAAGAAATCCGTCGCGCTGTCCGGCACGCCGGCGGGCAACACCGCGCTGTGCACCGTCGGCCGCACCGGCAACGATCTGCACTATCGCGGCTACGACATCCTGGACCTGGCTAAGAGCGAATTCGAGGAAGTCGCCTACCTGCTGGTACACGGCAAGCTGCCCACGCGCGACGAGCTGCGCGGCTACAAGGCCAAGCTCAAGTCGCTGCGCGGCCTGCCCGCCGCGGTCAAGGCCGTGCTGGAGGAGCTGCCCGCTTCGGCCCATCCGATGGATGTGATGCGCAGCGGCGTGTCGGCGCTGGGCTGCGTGCTGCCCGAGAAAGACGATCACAACCATCCCGGCGCCCGCGACATCGCCGACAAGCTGATGGCCTGCCTCGGTTCGATGCTGCTGTACTGGTACCACTGGAGCCACAACGGCCGCGCCATCGACGTGGAGACCGACGATGATTCGATCGGCGGCCACTTCTTGCATCTGCTGCACGGCGTGGAGCCGCGCAAGGAATGGGTCGAGGCGATGCATACCTCGCTGGTGCTCTACGCCGAGCACGAGTTCAACGCCTCCACCTTCACCTGCCGCGTCATCGCCGGCACCGGCAGCGACATGTACAGCGCCATCTGCGGCGGCATCGGCGCGCTGCGCGGGCCCAAGCACGGCGGCGCCAACGAGGTGGCCTTCGAAGTGCAGAAGCGCTACGACACGCCCGACGAGGCCGAGGCCGACATCAAGGCGCGCGTGGAGCGTAAGGAAGTGGTGATCGGCTTCGGCCACCCGGTGTACACGGTCAGCGATCCGCGCAACAAGGTGATCAAGCAGGTCGCCCACGACCTGTCCAAGGCGCAGGGCAGCACCAAGATGTACGACATCGCCGAGCGCCTGGAGACGGTGATGTGGGACATCAAGAAGTTGT
Organism: Pseudoxanthomonas winnipegensis; assembly: GCF_030322905.1. Lineage (NCBI taxonomy): Bacteria > Pseudomonadati > Pseudomonadota > Gammaproteobacteria > Lysobacterales > Lysobacteraceae > Pseudoxanthomonas > Pseudoxanthomonas winnipegensis. The sequence goes on from NZ_CP095475.1 coordinate 1,262,876, forward strand.
TCCCCAACCTAGATTGGTTCAGTGCGGTCAGCTATCACATGATGGGCGTGCCGACGGCGATGTTCACGCCGCTGTTCGTCATCGCGCGCACTGCGGGCTGGAGCGCGCATGTGATCGAGCAGCGCATCGACGGCAAGATCATCCGTCCCAGCGCCAACTACACCGGTCCGGAAGATCTCGACTTCGTGCCGATCGACAAGCGCAGCTGATGCGGCGTGCGATGTGGCGCTGAAACAAAGAAGGAGGGCCGGCAATGCCGGCCCTCCTTCTTTGTGCGTCGCGATGAAGTCGCTTGCGTCAGTAAGCCGGGGTGTTCACGAGCGTGGCTTGAGCGACTGCACGCGATAGAAGGTGTGATCGCCGATCGTGGCCACGGTGTAGGCGTTGGCCCAGCTGGGTGCGACCAGTTCGTGCGCGGCGAAGTGACTGGCACCGGGGACGATCTCGCGCCGCGCGCCGCGCGGCAGCGCCCAGTTGCGCTCCGAATCCAGCGCCACCGACACAGAGCGCGCCCATGCGCCGCCGTTCTGCAGACGCGTGGAGCTGGGCACGATGCCAGGGGCGAATTGATGCCGTGCGGTGACCACCTCGCACAGCGAGTTGCCCCATAGCCCGCTGTCGCGGCGTCGCAGCGCGACTTCCGCAACGGCTTCTTGTCCACGCATGCTCTGGTCCCGCGCCTCGAGATAGACGGTGGTGGACAGACATAGCGAATCGGCGGCCGGCTGCGGCATCACATGTGACGACAGCCATAAGATCCAGGCCAGTTTCATCGAACTCCTTGCTCCGTTTGGCCGCATGCGAAGGGGTCGTCCCACAAAACTGGGGAAGACGGCCGGCACAGCGGTTGGGCGTCATGGGGAGGCAGCCATCTCACGGGCTACCCGGGTGCTGGCCTTGAATGAAAGGGTGGCCAGACAAGACCCGCCTGAACTGGGCGGCGGGTCGGAAAGTCGGCGCAAGGTACGGGCCGAATTCAAAACGTCAACTGAATATCGACGCTTACATCACGACGCTGACTACGGCAGTCAGCGTCTCATGACAGTGCGAGGTTGATGCCGCGATGCAGCGCGTTCGCAGCGCGCGTGATGTGCGTTTTTCAAAGCGTTGCGGCCAGACGACTGGCCTGATCGATCGCGCGCTTGGCATCGAGTTCGGCCGCGACATCCGCACCGCCGATCAGATGCGGCGTGATGCCTTGCGCCTGCAGCAGATCGAACAGCTCGCGTCGCGGTTCCTGGCCTGCGCAGATCACCACATGGTCGACCGGCAGCGTCTGCTCGGATCCATCCACGCGGAGATGCAGGCCTTCATCGTCCACACCCAGATACTCCACGCCACCGAGCATGCGCACCTGCTTGGCCTTCAGCGTGGCGCGATGCACCCAGCCCGACGTCTTGCCCAAACGCGCACCGGGCCGACCCGGCGTGCGCTGCAGCAGCCACACCTCGCGTGCCGGCGGTTCGGGCTTCGGCGCGATCAGACTGCCTGGCGCTTCGAAGCTTGCGTCCACGCCCCACTGCGCCATCCAACGCCTGGGATCGGTGCTCGGCGACGCGCCGTGTTCGACCAGATACTCGGCCACGTCGAAGCCGATGCCGCCGGCGCCGATCAACGCCGCACGCGCGCCGACCCGCACGCGCCCGGAGAGCACATCCACATAGCTGACCACCTTGGGATGATCCGCGCCCGGCATCTGCACCGTGCGCGGCGTGATGCCCGTGGCCAGCACCACCGCATCAAAGCCCTTGAGCGTGTCCACATCGGCCAGCGTGTCCAGGTGCAACTCCACGCCGGTGTCGTCCAGGCGCTGGCGGAAGTAGCGCAGCGTCTCGTGGAATTCCTCCTTGCCCGGGATGCGCTTGGCGTAGTTGAACTGGCCGCCGATCTCGCTGCCGCCTTCGAACAGGCTCACCCGGTGCCCGCGTTCGGCCGCGACCGTGGCGCAGGCCAGGCCCGCCGGACCCGCACCGACCACGGCGATGCGACGCGGAGTCTCGGTCCTGCGATAGACCAGCTCGGTCTCGGCGCAGGCGCGCGGGTTGACCAGACAGCTGGCGCGCTTGTTCTGGAAGACGTGGTCCAGGCAGGCCTGGTTGCAGGCGATGCAGGTGTTGATCCGCGCCGCATCGCCGGTGCGCGCCTTGCGCACCCAGTGCGGGTCGGCCAGCAGCGGTCGCGCCAGCGACACCATGTCGGCCTTGCCGGCCGCCAGGAGGTCCTCGGCCACCTGCGGCATGTTGATGCGGTTGGTGGCGATCACCGGCACCGACACCTCGCCCCTGAGCTTGGCGGTGACATCGGCGAAGGCCGCGCGCGGCACCGAGGTGACGATGGTCGGCACGCGCGCCTCGTGCCAGCCGATGCCGGAGTTGATCAGGGTCGCGCCGGCGGCCTGCACCGCGCGGGCCTGCGCGACGATGTCCGGCCAGGCGTTGCCGCCTTCGACCAGATCCACCAGCGACAGGCGGTAGATGATGATGAAGTCCGGCCCGCAGGCCTCGCGCACGCGTCGCACGATCTCCACCGCGAAGCGCATCCGGCGCGCGGCATCGCCGCCCCAGGCGTCGTCGCGCTGGTTGGTGCGCGCGGCGGTGAACTGGTTGATCAGATAACCCTCCGATCCCATCACTTCCACGCCGTCGTAGCCGGCCTGACGGGCCAGGCGCGCGGCATGGGCATAGGCATCGATCTGGCGCTCGACCCCGCGCGCGCTCAGCGCCCGCGGCGTGAAGGGATTGATCGGCGCCTTGAGGCGCGAGGGCGCGACCGATAGCGGGTGATAGGCATAGCGCCCGGCATGCAGCAGCTGCAGGCAGATCTTCGCCCCGTGCGCATGCGCGGCCTGGGTGACCTGGCGATGCGGGCGTGCCTCCCACGGCCAGGACAGCTTGCCGCCGAACGGCTTGAGCCAGCCGACCAGGTTGGGCGCGAAGCCGCCGGTCACGATCAGCCCGACTTCGCCCTGCGCGCGCTCGGCCACGTAAGCCGCCAGCTTGGGGAAGTCGGCGGCGCGGTCTTCCAGGCCGGTGTGCATCGAGCCCATCAGCACCCGGTTGCGCAGGCGCGTGAAGCCCAGGTCCAGCGGCGCCAGAAGATGCGGGTAAGGGTGGGTGGCTTCGTTCAGGTTGGCCTGGCTCGGCGTCTGGCTGGGCATGTCAATACGCTTGCGTATGGAAGAGTGCGCGCACCTTGCCGCAAGGCGCTGCGCCGGACAAGAGGCGCTGACGCAAAGGCAACGCTGGCTTCACCTGAACCGAAGGTAATGAACGATTCGGACACACAATTGGCGCATGGTTTTCACACCACGTGCGCTTTGGCGCCCGTATAACGTGGCCCGCGCCAGGCAGGGGCGCGAGTCGACTTGTTAGGCTGCTGTTAACACGATCTTCACGAGCCCCTGCATAATCTGCGCCGGTGTTGACGGCACCCTCGCCGTTCAAACATTGGACTGAATGCCGTAAGGCTCGGGATGACCCCACGCCCACGCAGTCGGTTTTCAAAACCCTGAACTCTCAAGGAGTCGCAAATGAACAAGAAACTTCTCTGCGCCGCGATGCTGGCCGGACTGAGCGTGGCGCAGGCCGCTTCGGCTCAGGAGTTTGACGACCGCTGGTACCTGACCGGTGCGGTGGGCTACAACCTGCAGGACAGCGACCGCAAGACCGACGACGCTCCGTTCGCCACCCTGGGCCTGGGCAAGTTCATCAGCCCGAACTGGTCGCTGGACGGTGAGCTGAACTATCAGAACCCGAGCCTGGACCCGGAAGACAACCTGAACTGGTCGCAGTACGGCATCTCGTTCGACCTGCGTCGCCACTTCATCCAGGAAGGCCGCGGCTGGAACCCGTACGTCCTGATGGGCCTGGGCTACCAGCGCTCGGAGGAAGAGTACGACAACTTCCCGAACCCGGATTCCCCGGCCAAGAACAAGGACGGCAACTTCGCCGCCAAGGTCGGCGTCGGTCTGCAGACCACCTTCGACAGCCGCGTCGCCGTGCGCGCCGAAGTGGCCTACCGTGGCGACTTCAACGACCAGAGCCACCGCGCTCCGGACGAGTCGTGGTTCGGTGACGTGCTGGCCTCGGTCGGCGTCGTGATCCCGCTGGGCACCAAGGCCGCTCCGGTCGCCCCGCCGCCGCCGCCGCCGCCGGCTCAGACCTGCGCCGACCTGGATGACGACGGTGACGGCGTCAACAACTGCGACGACAAGTGCCCCGGTTCGCAGGCTGGCCAGACCATCGGTCCGGACGGCTGCCCGGCTCCGGTCACCATCGACCTGAAGGGCGTGAACTTCGACTTCAACAAGGCGACCCTGCGTCCTGACGCGGTGGCGATCCTGAACGAGGCCGTCGAGATCCTCAAGCGCTACCCCGACCTGCGCGTCGAAGTCGCCGGTCACACCGACCTGTGCGGTACCGAGACCTACAACCAGAAGCTGTCCGAGCGTCGTGCGAAGACCGTGTACGACTTCCTCACCAACAATGGTGTGTCCTCGTCGCGTCTGGTTGGACCGATCGGCTACGGCGAGAGCCGTCCGCTGGAGCAGACCCCGAACACCTTCCCGGCCTGTAAGAGCGAGAAGAACCGTCGTACGGAGCTGAACGTCCAGAACTAATCTGGCCGCTCAGGGGTTGGCTGCGGGATACCGCAGCCGCCTCCAGCAGTGAAGAAAAGCCCGGCCTTGCGCCGGGCTTTTTCTTTGTGCTTCTGTCGAAATCGAGGCCTCGCCGCGATTGAGTGTTGCGGCTTTCGATGTCGGGGTTTCGCAGCGGTCGAGGTCGCAGCTTCGGAAGCGCCGCGGTCCGGGCTGTGTGGCCTGAATGCACAGGGTGGCCGATGGCGCACAGTTCTCCGGGCCTCGACCCGATCTCGGTGGGGAGCCGCCATGGCGGCGATGAGGCCTTCCCGGTAGAGCCCCATCGCCGCCATGGCGGCTTCCACCTGTAGAGCGGAGCTTGCTCCGCTGGGGGCCTTCCCCACGAATCGAACGGAACGCAGCGGAGCAAGCTCCGCTCTACAGGCAGGTCGCTGCGAGATTTGAGGAGACAGTTGCTCCTACCGAAGCATGCGGCGCGATCAGGCCTTTCCCAGCCAAGCGGCCATGCAGGAGTCGCCCAACCGTGGAGCCGCGCCTGGCCGTGGCGAGGCTGCTGGGCGAAACGGGCTCACTGGCCCGCCCGCGCTTGACCAACGGATTGGCGGTTCTGAGCTCCGGCGAAGAATCCTCTGTCTCGCGCGGGGCTCCGTGCACCGTATTCAGTCTTTTCTTTCAGTGATTTGCATGGAAAACATCGTGTAACGGTTGATTGTCTGCGCGCCGCCTGCCTAAACTCCCGCAACCCTCTTTTTCTCCTTGCGAACTCCCTATGCGCGCATCCCTCGTTGCGGTCGTTTCCCTGCTCGCCGTTGCTCCGTTCGCACACGCCGAAGCGGCGCAGGACTGTAACGGCGTGGTGCCGCAACCGCTGCCGCAGCGCACGACCGTGCTCTCGCCGGTGGCCGTGGAGCTGTTCGCCAACACCACCAGCCTGGGCGCGCCCAGCGGCGTGCTGGCGCAGTCCTACAACGATGCGCAGTCGGTCGATCGCGTGCTGCTGCGGATGAAGGTCGACGGCTGCCGCGAGCTGGCCATGGCCACGCCGGCGGTGAAGGCCAACGATCCGGCCGCCTACCAGCCCAAGACCCAGTACGACAACACGCCCTGGCGCTTCGACATGAACCAGAACGGCAAGCGCATGACGGCCGACGAGTTCGATGCCTGGATGAAGTCGCGCGGCGTGCGCGTGGTCAAGGCCAAGCCGGCCGCCGCGGTCGCCGTGCCGCCGGGCGAAGTGGTCGCGACGCCGGCCGCCGCGCCCGCCGCGGCAGTGCCGACCGCCGACAAGCAGTAAGTCCGCGCCGTCGGCCCGCGCGGCGACGGCATACAGGGGCGCATTCCGATGGCGACGCACAAGCCGGTTCGCGACGATGCGCCGCGGCATGGGTTGGCGCGCGCGCTGTCCAAGCTGGGCCTGTGCTCGCGCACCGAGGCGGCGCGCTGGATCGCGGCGGGGCGCGTGCGGGTGGACGGCCGCGTGGTGCGCGATCCGGAGTTCCCGACCGTCGCCGGCCGTTCGCGGATCGAGGTCGATGGCCAGGCGGACGCGGAAGTGGGCGCCGAACGCCGCTATCTGATGCTCAACAAGCCGCGCGGCCTGGTCACCACGGCGCGCGACGAGCAGGGGCGCGACACGGTCTATCGCTGCCTGGACGGAGCAGGTCTGCCATGGCTGGCGCCGGTGGGGCGGCTGGACAAGGCCAGCGAAGGCCTGCTGCTGTTGAGCAACGATCCTGTGTGGGCAGCGGCGATCACCGACCCGTCGACGGGGCCGAGCAAGACCTATCACGTGCAGATCGATGCGATTCCCGATGCCGCGCTGCTGGCGCGGCTGGAGCAGGGCGCGCCGGTCGACGGCGAACACCTGCGTGCCGCACGCGCGCAGCTGCTGCGCAGCGGCGGGCGCAATGCTTGGCTGGAGATCACGCTGGACGAGGGGCGCAACCGCCAGATCCGGCGGCTGCTCGAGGCGTTCGGCCTGTCCACGCTGCGGCTGGTGCGTGTGGCGATCGGCGAGCTGCCGCTGGGCGCATTGGTCAAAGGCGCGTGGCGTGAACTGACGCCGCAGGAGGTGAGCGCGCTGGCACCGCCTTCCGACGTGGCCACGCCCGGAAAGAAGGCCGCTCCCTGACCTGATCCGGGCGTAGAAGGATTCCAGCGCGGGCGGCGCTTGTGGCCGCCATCCGCGCCCGGCGCCTCACCTCGGCGCCGATGGAACCTTCAACCAATGGCCCGGGCCAAGGCCGTTCGGCCCCGGCCAGCGGTAAACGAATCAGCCCTTCAGCACGCCCAGCTCGTGGCCGATGCGGGTGAAGGCGTCGATGGCCTGGTCCAGGTGCGCGCGGGTGTGCGCCGCGCTGATCTGGGTGCGGATGCGGGCCTGGCCCTTGGGCACCACCGGGAAGAAGAAGCCGATCGCATAGATGCCTTCCTCCAGCAGGCGCTCGGCGAAACGCTGCGCCAGCGGCGCGTCGTAGAGCATCACCGGGCTGATCGGGTGCACGCCGGGCTTCAGGTCGAAGCCGGCGGCGGTCATCCGCTCGCGGAAATAGGCCGTGTTGTCGCGCAGCTGCGTGCGCAGGTCGCCGGCGGCGTCGAGCATGTCGAAGGCCTTGATCCCGGCGGCCACCACGTGCGGCGGCAGCGAATTGGAGAACAGGTAGGGGCGCGAGCGCTGGCGCAGCAGTTCGATCACCTCGGCGCTGGCGGTGGTGAAGCCGCCCAGCGCGCCGCCCATCGCCTTGCCCAGCGTGCCGGTGATGATGTCGATCCTGTCCAGCACGCCCTTGACCTCGGCCGAGCCGCGCCCGGTCTGGCCGAGGAAGCCGGTGGCGTGGCATTCGTCGATGTGGACCAGCGCGCCGTACTTGGCGGCCAGGGCGGTGATCTCGTCGAGCGGGGCGATGAAGCCGTCCATCGAGAACACGCCATCGGTGGTGATCAGCTTGGTCCGGCAGCCGGCGGCGTCGGCCGCCTGCAGCTGCACTTCCAGGTCGGCCATGTCGCAGTTGGCGTAGCGGAAGCGCTTGGCCTTGCACAGGCGCACGCCGTCGATGATCGAGGCGTGGTTGAGCGCGTCGGAGATGATCGCGTCGTCCTCGCCCAGCAGCGGTTCGAACAGGCCGCCGTTGGCGTCGAAGCAGGCCGCGTACAGGATGGTGTCCTGCTTGCCGAAGAAGCGCGCGATGGTCTGCTCGAGCTGCTTGTGCAGGTCCTGGGTGCCGCAGATGAAGCGTACCGAGGCCATGCCGAAGCCGTGCGTGTCCAGCGCCTGCTTGGCCGCGGCGATGATGTCCGGGTGGTCGGCCAGGCCCAGGTAGTTGTTGGCGCAGAAGTTCAACACCTGGCGCCCGTCGGCCAGGGTGATCTGCGCCGACTGCGGGCCGGTGATGATGCGCTCGGACTTGAACAGCCCGGCCTCGCGGATGCCGTCCAGCTCCTCGGCGTAGCGGTGGGTCAGGGCGGGGAGGGCATCGGTCATCGGGCGGGCCTGGGAACGGGAACGGAAGGGCGCATTTTACGCGCCGCCCCGCCGAGGCCGGTTCGCGGGTTCAGCCTGATTCCCGTTGGCGATAAGCACGCGCGCTTTCATTATTTCGTGGCACATTCATGCCTGGGCAGCATAAGCATTCCTGAATGCAGCCCAGCTCGCTGTCCATTAAGCAAGGAATCCGCCATGACCCTCACCCGCACCCGCCGCCTGACTCGCCTGTTCGCGCTGGTCATGGCCTCGTGCCTGCTGACCGTGGCCGCGGCGGCCATGGCCCAGCAGAAGCAGCTGCTCAACGTGTCCTACGACCCCACGCGCGAGCTCTACCGCGCCCTGTCCGACGCCTTCAGCCAGGACTGGAAGGCCAAGCATGGCGAATCGGTCAGCGTGGAGAGCTCGCACGGCGGCTCGGGCAAGCAGGCGCGTGCGGTGATCGATGGGCTGGAGGCCGACGTGGTCACCCTGGCGCTGGCCTATGACATCGACTCGATCGCCAGCCAGGCCAAGCTGCTGCCGACCGACTGGCAGAAGCGCCTGCCGGACAACAGCGCGCCCTACACCTCGACCATCGTCTTCCTGGTGCGCAAGGGCAATCCGAAGCAGATCAAGGACTGGCCCGACCTGCTCAAGCCCGGCGTGCAGGTGATCACGCCCAATCCCAAGACCTCCGGCGGCGCGCGCTGGAACTATCTGGCCGCCTGGGCCTATGGCCTGCACATCTTCAAGGGCGACGAGGCCAAGACCCGGCGCATGGTGACCGCGCTGTACAACAACGTGCCGGTGCTGGACACCGGCGCGCGCGGGGCGACCACCACCTTCGTCCAGCGCGGCATCGGCGATGTGCTGCTGGCCTGGGAGAACGAGGCCTTCCTGTCGCAGGAAGAGCTGGGCAAGGACAAGTTCGACATCGTCGTGCCCAAGCTGTCGATCCTGGCCGAGCCGCCGGTGGCGCTGGTGGACAAGAACGTGGACAAGCACGGCACGCGCGCCGAGGCGCAGGGCTTCCTGGAGTTCCTGTACACGCCGCAAGCGCAGAAGATCATCGCGCACAACTTCTACCGCCCGCGCCATCCCGAGTTCGCCGACGCGGCCGACATCGCGCGCTTCCCCAAGGTGCAGCTGGTGACGGTGGACCAGGTGTTCGGTGGCTGGGCCAAGGCGCAGGCCAAGCACTTCGCCGACGGCGGTGAGTTCGACAAGATGCTGGCGGGAAAGAAGCGGCCTTGAGCGTTGCGATTCCTGCAGCAGGGCGCGCGCGCCGAAGGCGGGTGATTCCCGGCTTCGGCCTCAGCCTGGGCACCACCTTGCTGTGGCTCGGGCTGATCGTGCTGCTGCCGCTGGCGGGGGTGTTCATCAAGTCGGCCGGCCTGGGCTGGCACGGACTGTGGGCGGTCTGGACCGACCCGCGCGTGCTGGCCGCGCTGCGCGTGAGCTTTTCCACCGCGCTGGCGGCGGCGGCGTTCAACGCGGTGGCCGGCACGCTGGTGGCCTGGGTGTTCGTGCGCTACGACTTTCCGGGCAAGCGTCTGTTCGATGCGGTGGTGGATCTGCCGTTCGCGCTGCCCACGGCGGTGGCCGGCATCGCGCTGACCCAGCTCTATGGCCCGACCGGCTGGCTCGGCCGCTGGCTGGAGGCCGGCGGACTCAAGGTGGCCTACACCCCGCTGGGCATCACGGTGGCGCTGGTGTTCATCGGCCTGCCGTTCGTGGTGCGGGTGGTCGAGCCGGTCCTGGCCGAGGTGGAATCTGAATTGGAGGAGGCCGCCGCCAGCCTCGGCGCCGGGCGCTTGCGCACGGTCGCCCAGGTGGTGCTGCCCACGGTGTGGCCGGCGGTGCTGTCGGGGTTCGCGCTGGCGTTCGCGCGCGGGGTGGGCGAGTACGGCTCGGTGATCTTCATCGCCGGCAACCTGCCGGGCGTGTCGGAGATCGCGCCGCTGCTGATCACCATCAAGCTGGAGGAGTTCGATTACGCCGGCGCCACTGCGATCGCCGCGGCGATGCTGCTGCTGTCCTTCGTCCTGCTGCTGGTGATCAACACGCTGCAGGCGCGGCTGGCGCGGCGCGGCCTGAAGGTGCCGGCCTGATGGCCGCCGTGTCCGTGCCTGTGCCACGGCGCGCGCTGCGCGCGCCGACCACCGAGCCGGCGTGGATGAAGTGGACGCTGGTGGGGCTGGCGCTGCTGTTCCTGCTGTCCTTCCTGCTGTTGCCGCTGGTGCTGGTGTTCACCGAGGCGCTGCGCAGCGGGCTGCCGACCTTCCTCAAGGCGATCACCGACCGCGACGCGCTGGCGGCGATCAGGCTGACCCTGGTGGTGACCGCGATCGTGGTGCCGCTGAACCTGATCTTCGGCATCGCCGCGGCCTGGGCGGTGAGCAAGCACCGCTTCCCCGGCAAGCGCATCCTGGTCAGCCTGATCGACCTGCCGTTCGCCGTCTCGCCGGTGGTGGCCGGCCTGGTCTTCATGCTGATCTTCGGCCGCCAGGGCTGGGCCTGGCCGCTGATCGACGAGGGCTGGCGCGTGCATCTGCCGCTGTTGGGGGACACGCTGATCCAGCTGCCGAAGATCGTGTTTGCGCTACCGGGCATCGTGCTGGCCACGACCTTCGTCACCTTTCCCTTCATCGCCCGCGAGCTGATGCCGCTGATGGAGCAGCAGGGCAGCGACGAGGAGCTGGCCGCGCTCAGCCTGGGCGCCAGCGGCTGGCAAACCTTCTGGCGCGTGACGCTGCCCAACATCCGCTGGGCGCTGCTGTACGGCGTGCTGCTGTGCGCGGCCCGGTCGATGGGCGAGTTCGGCGCGGTCTCGGTGGTGTCCGGGCACATCCGCGGGCGCACCAACACCTTGCCGCTGCACGTGGAAATCCTCTACAACGAATACGCCTACAGCGCGGCCTTCGCCGCCGCCTCCCTGCTGGCGCTGAGCGCGCTGGTCACCCTGGCGCTCAAGTCCTGGCTGGAGTGGCGCCACGGCGAGGCGCTGGCGGCCAGACACCGACACTGATTCAAGGTCCGCAACAACCCATGGGCATCACGGTCGAACACCTCTCCAAGCGCTTCGGCGCCTTCGCCGCGCTGGACGCGATCGATCTGGACATCCGTCCGGGCGAGCTGCTGGCGCTGCTGGGCCCGTCCGGGTCGGGCAAGACCACACTGCTGCGGGTAATCGCCGGGCTGGAGCATGCCGACGAGGGGCGCGTGCTGTTCGACGGCCAGGACGCCTCGGTGCTGCCGGTGCAGCAGCGCCAGGTGGGCGTGGTGTTTCAGCACTACGCGCTGTTCAAGCACATGCGGGTGGAGGAGAACATCGCCTTCGGCCTCAAGGTCCGCCGTGGCCGCGCGCGCTGGCCGAAGGCCCGGATCGCCGAGCGCGTGCGCGAGCTGCTCTCGCTGGTGCAGCTCGAGGGCCTGGGCGCGCGCTATCCCACCCAGCTCTCCGGCGGCCAGCGCCAGCGCGTGGCCCTGGCGCGCGCGCTGGCGATCGAGCCGAAGATGCTGCTGCTGGACGAGCCCTTCGGCGCGCTCGATGCCAAGGTGCGCCGCGACCTGCGCCGCTGGCTGCGCCAGGTGCACGAGGCGACCGGGGTGACCACCGTGTTCGTCACCCACGACCAGGAAGAGGCGCTGGAGCTGGCCGACCGCGTGGCCATCCTCAACAAGGGCCGCATCGAACAGATCGGCACGCCGGCGCAGGTCTACGACCAGCCCGCGTCGGCCTTCGTCTACGGCTTCGTCGGCGAGGCCAACCGCCTCTCGGGCCACAAGGCCGGCGAGGTGCTGCGCGTCGGCGGTCTGGCGCTGGCTGCGCCGCAGGGCGATGCGCTGGCCGACGGCGCGGTGGCGCTGTTCGTGCGTCCCCAGGATCTGCAGCCGGTCGCGCCGGGGCAGGGCGGCTGGCAGGCGCAGGTGGAGAGCGTGCAGCGCAGCGGTCCGCGCCAGCGCATCCATGCCCGTCTCGACGATGGCACGCCGTTGGAGCTGGAGCTGCCGGCCGCGACCGAAAGCGTGCAGGTGGGCGAGCGGGTCGGCCTGGTCCCGGCGCGCTGGGGCGTCTTCGCCGAGCGCTAGCCGGGCTTGCCGGTGCGCTGGCAGCGTTCGGATGAGTGAAAGCTGCTGTGTGATCTGCGGATCGCCCACCCATGGCATCCCTGCGGGACGCACATGAAACGAAAAAGGCGCCTCGCGGCGCCTTTCGCGTGATGGCCCGAGGCGGACCTCAGTTCCAGCTCAGCACGACCTTGCCGGCCTTGCCTTCCTCCATCAGGTCGAAGCCCTTCTGGAAGTCGTCGATCGGCAGCTGGTGGGTCAGCACCTTGCCCAGCGGGAAGCCGCTCAGCACCAGCTGGGTCATCTTGTACCAGGTCTCGTACATCTTGCGGCCGTAGATGCCCTGCACGGTCAGACCCTTGAAGATGATCTTGTCCCAGTCCGCGCCGGCGCCGCGCGGCATGATGCCGAGCATGGCGATCTTGCCGCCGTGGTACATACAGTCGAGCATGTCGTTGAACGCGCGCGGGTTGCCGCTCATCTCCAGGCCGACGTCGAAGCCTTCCATGTGCAGGTCGGCCATCACGTCCTTGAGCGAGGTGTTGGCGACGTTGACCACGCGCGTGGCGCCCATGTCGGCGGCCAGCTTGAGGCGGAAGTCGTTGACGTCGGTGACCACCACGTTGCGCGCGCCGATGTGCTTGCAGATGCCGGCGGCGATGATGCCGATCGGGCCGGCGCCGGTGATCAGCACGTCCTCGCCGATCACGTCGAACTCCAGCGCGCAATGCGCCGCGTTGCCGTAGGGGTCGAAGAACGCGGCCAGCTCGGAGGGGATCTGGTCGGGGATCGGCCACAGATTGGAGGCCGGCATCACCATGTACTCGGCGAAGGCGCCGTTGACGTTGACGCCGATGCCCACCGTGTTGGGGCACAGGTGCGGACGTCCGCCGCGGCAGTTGCGGCAATGCCCGCAGACGATGTGGCCTTCGGCCGAGACGCGCTGGCCGACCTGGTAGCCGGTCACCGCCGAGCCCAGCTGCGCGATGCGGCCGACGAACTCATGGCCGATGGTCAGGCCCGGCTTGATGGTGCGCTGGCTCCACTCGTCCCACAGGTAGATGTGCAGGTCGGTGCCGCAGATGGCGGTCTTCTCCAGCTTGACCAGCACCTCGTTGGGGCCGGGCACGGGCTTGGCGACCTGTTCCATCCAGATGCCCTTGCCCGCCTCGCGCTTGACCAGCGCTTTCATCGTGTCCGCCATGGTGCGTTGCAACCGAAGACAAAGAGGAGACCAATTATAAGCCGCGGCCCGGCGTGGACCTTTCATCCACGCCGGGCCGCCGTCCCTGCTTGCGCGATCAGAAGCGCGCGTCGACCGTGAAGAACACCTGGCGCGGGGCGCCGGCCATCAGGGTCTGGTTGTAGCCGTCCGGATCGGAGGCGACATAGCCGTTGGTGCCGGTGGTGGCGAAGTAGCGCTTGTCGGCCAGGTTGGTCACGTTGACCGAGACGTCCAGGCGGGAGAGCGCGCCGACCCGGCCGAAGTCGTAGCCGCCGCCGGCGTTGAACAGCCAGTAGCTGGGCACGCTGGAGTCGTTGAGGTAGGTGAGGTAGCGCTTGTCGGTGTACTTGCCGTCGATCGAGGCGTGCCAGCCGTCCTGCCGCCAGGACAGGCTGGAGGAGAACATCCATTCCGGCAGGCCGACGACCTGCTTGCCCTTGGTCGCCACCACGCCGTTGTTGAGGTAGTCGTCCTGGTACTTGGAGCGGTTCCAGGACAGGGTGTTGAGCCAGCTCAGGCCGTCGATCGGCTTCCACACCAGGGCCAGGTCGACGCCGCTGCTGTCCACCTCGCCGACGTTGCTCAGGATCGCCGAGCAGGTCTGGATGGCGCTGCACGGGGAGATGGTCAGCAGGCGGTTGGAGAAGCGCGTGTAGTAGGCGCCGACCGAGGCCTCGTAGCGCTCGCCGTGGGTACGCCAGCCGGCCTGCACGGTCTGCGACTGCTCCGGGTCCAGGGTGTTCTTGAGCTGGTTGAACGTGGCCTGGTTGGTGGCGAACGGGCTGTAGCCGAAGGCGGCGATGTTCTTGCTGTAGGAGGCGTAGACGTCCTGCGCCTCGTCGAGCTTGTAGCTGACGCCGACCTGCGGCAGGAAGTGGTCGTCGGCCTTGATCGTGCCCTGCGCATAGCTGCTGCTGGGCACCAGCGAGCGCGCCTGGATCTGCGTGCTCACCGCCTTGGCGCCGAAGTTGAGGCTCAGCCGGTCGTCGAGCAGGCGCAGGGTGTCCTGCGCATAGGCCATGCGCGTGCGGGTCTGGTACTTCTGCAGGAACTGGCGGTAGAACGGGTCGCCGGCCTCGTAGAAGTTGAACATGGAAGTGAACGGCCCGCCCAGCTGGAAGTAGTTGCGCTCCTGGGTGTTCTGCGCGTTCTCGGCCCAGCCGCCGAGCTCGATCTCGTTGATGCCGATGTTGAACTTCAGCGCGGCGGTGCCGCCGAAGCGGTCCAGGCCGTAGTCGGTGGTGCGCATGGACAGCGGCACGCTGGCCGAGGTCGGCACGTAGGGCGTGACCCATTGCCCCTCGCCGCGGTCGCCGTGGTAGTAGCCGGTCACGTCCAGCGAGACGGCGGGACTGAAGACGAAGCTGCCGGCCAGCGCGGCCAGGGTGTCGTCGCGCAGGCCGGCGCCCCAGTAGTAGGTGGCGTCCAGCCAGTCGTAGTCGGCCGGCAGGCCGGCCAGTGAGGCCGGATAGCCGTTGGCCACGCCGGCATAGGTGCCGGTGCGCTGGTAGGCGCGCGCCATCTGCGCGGCGGTGGCCCAGTCCGGCACCAGGTAGTCGTAGTCCCAGCCCAGCACCTTCTGGCTGGTCAGCGACAGGTCCATGTAGTCCTGTTCCTTGCGCCGCGACTTGTCCACGAACAGGCTCACGCGGTTGCCCTCGCCCCAGGCGTACAGCGCCTTGGCGTTGAACTGCTCGTAGCGCTGGCTGCCGTCGCCCTTCCACTTGTCCATGTCCGAGTCGGCATAGGCCACGTAGGCCGACAGGCCGTTGTGCTCGCCGGTGTCCAGGCGCGCGTAGGTGCGGCTGGCGTTGCGGTCGCCGACGGTCTGCGAGAAGCGACCGCCGAACTCGGTCTCCGGATCGGCCGAATAGAACTGCAGCGTGCCGCCCAGGTTGCTGTTGGACGCCGTACCCAGCGCGCCGGCGCCCTGCGCCAGCTCCACCGAGGCGATGTTCTCGGAGAGGATGGCGCGGGTGATGGACAGGCCGTTGGTGACGCCGTAGCTCATGTTGCCCAGCGGCACGCCGTCCAGGGTGAAGCCCAGGCGGCTCTGGTCGAAGCCGTGCAGGTAGATCGCGGTGGACCACTCGTAGGCGCCGGTGGCGTCGGCCGACTGGAACTGCACGCCGGGCAGCTTGTCGATCGCCTTCAGCGCGCTGCTGCCGGCCGGCAGGCGTTCGATGTCCTGCTGGTTGACGCGCTGCACCTGGCGGGTCGCGCCGCGCGCGACCACCGAGACCGCGTCGAGCTGCTTGGCATCGGCCGGGGCCGCCTCGGCGGCGTCGGCCGGCGGGTCGGCGGCCTGGGCCAGGCCGGAGATGGAGCAGAGCAGGGCGAGCGCCAGGGCGCTGCGGCGCGGCGTGGGAATCGAAAGTGACATCGGTGAAAGCCGTGAGGGAGGAGGCGGCGGAACGGTGTCACCGATTCATGAAGTTGCGATGACGAGGCGATGACGTCCCGGATGTCGTGCGCCTGACAAACATCTGGCGTATACCGCTGGGCGGCCGGCGCTGCGCCGGGCTTTCTTTCGTTTCCGAGATGTCGGTATGCACAAACTTTCGCGTCGCGATTTCCTGCAGCGCCTCTCGGCGCTGACCGCCGCTGGCCTGCTGCCTGCCTCCATCGGCCGCGCGCTGGCGCTGCCGGCGCAGGTGCGCAGCGGCACGCTGGCGGACATGGAGCATGTGGTGATCCTGATGCAGGAGAACCGCGCCTTCGATCATTACTTCGGCACGTTGCGCGGGGTGCGCGGCTTCGACGACCCGCGCCCGCTGCGGCTGCGCGATGGCGCGCCGGTATGGCAGCAGCGCCAGGACGGCGGCGCGCCCGTGCTGCCCTTCCACCTGGACACGCGCGCCACCAGCGCAGCGGTGATGAAGAGCCTGGACCACAACTGGAAAGGCGCGCGCGGCCAGGACGCCGCGCGCTGGCAGCAGTACGACTGCTGGGTGCCGTACAAGGGCGCGCTGAGCATGGGGCATCTGCAGCGCGCGGACATCCCGTTCTATCACGCGCTGGCCGATGCCTTCACCGTGTGCGATGGCTACTTCTGCTCGCTGCACGGGCCGACCAATCCCAACCGCATGTACCTGTTCACCGGCAGCAGCGGGCTGAGCGTGGGCAACGACGGCGCCCAGGCGGTGGACAACGCGGACGACGGCAACTGGACCGCGGACATGAAGCGCGACCGGGCCGACTTCGTCGGCCTGCGCTGGACCACCTATGCCGAACGCCTGCAGGAGGCCGGCATCGACTGGCGCGTCTACCAGGAGTACGACAACTACGGCGACAACCCGCTGTCCTCGTTCGCGCGCTTCCGCGCCATGGACGTGCGCGACCCGCTGTACCGGCGCGGGCGCGGGATCGTGCCCGGCTCCGACGCCGACAATGCGCAGCACAGCACCGCCCAGCACCTGGTCGATGCCTTCGCCGCCGACGTGCGTGACGGAAAGCTGCCGCAGGTGTCGTGGATCGTCGCGCCGTATCCGTACAGCGAGCACCCCGAGGCCACGCCGGCCCATGGCGAGTCGCTGGCCTCGCGCATCCTCGATGCGCTCACCGCCGTGCCCGAGGTCTGGGCGCGGACCTGCCTGATCATCAACTACGACGAGAACGACGGCTTCTTCGACCATGTGCCCGCGCCGCTGCCGGCGCTGGATGCGCGCATGGGCGCCAGCCAGGTCGAGGTGCGCGGCGAAAGCTACAAGGGCACGCCGGTCGGCCTGGGCGTGCGCGTGCCGATGACGGTGGTCTCGCCGTGGACGCGCGGGGGCTGGGTCGATTCGCAGGTGTTCGACCACACCTCGGTGCTGCGGCTGCTGGAGGCGCGCTTCGGCGTGGCCGAGCCGAACATCAGCCCGTGGCGACGCGCGGTGGCCGGCGATCTGACCAGCGTGTTCGACTTCGCCACGCCCGACGACTCGGCGCTCTCGGCCCTGCCGTCCACCGCCGACTACCTGCAGCGCATGCAGGCCGCCGCGCGCCAGCCCGCGCCGGTGGTGCCGGTGCCGGGCGCGCAGCCGAAGCAGGAGCCCGGCCAGCGCCCGGCGCGGGCCCTGCCGTACGCGCTGCAGGTGCATGCGCGCCACGGCGAGGACGGGCTGCGCCTGGTCTTCGTCAACGACGGGCAGGCGGCGGCGGTGTTCAACGTCTACGCCGACGGCGGCGCGGTCGGGCCCTGGTACTACACGGTGCTGCCGGGCCGCACGCTGGAGGACGCGCCGCATGCGCTGCCGGCCGGGGCCTACGCGCTGGCGGTGCACGGGCCGAACGGCTTCCTGCGCGAGTTCGCCGGCGAGGGCCATGCCGCGCCGCTGGTCGAGGCCACGCGGGACGGCGAGACGCTGGTGCTGCAGCTGTCCAACCCGACGCGCACGCCGGTCGTCCTGCAGCTGCGCGCGCTGGACTACGCCGACCCGGCGCCGCGCAGGATCAGCCTGCGCCCCGGCGAGCGGCAGACCGTGCGCATCGAGGTGGCCCAGGCCGACCACTGGTACGACCTGGAACTCACCCAGCCGGGCGGCGCGTTCCGCCGCCGCCTGGCCGGGCACCTGGAAACCGGCCGCCCCAGCCGCAGCGACCCGGCGATCGGGCGGGTGCGCTGACCACGGCGGGCGCGCTTCGCGGTGCGGGCGGGGTGCGGTCACAATGGCGCCCCCCCAACGCCCCGTACCGCCCGATGTCCGTCCCTGTCTCCCGTTCCCTGGCCGATTGGCTCAGCTACATCCAGGCCCAGCATCCCAGCGCCATCGAACTGGGCCTGGAGCGCGTGCGCGCGGTGGCCGAGGCGATGGGCCTGGGCAAGCCGGCGCGCCAGGTCGTCACGGTCGGCGGCACCAACGGCAAGGGCTCGACCGTGGCCTTCCTCGAGGCCATCGCCCGCGCCGGCGGCTGGAAGGTCGGCGCCTACACCTCGCCGCATCTGCGGCGCTACAACGAGCGGGTGCGCATCGACGGCGTGGAGGCCGACGACGCGGCGCTGGTCGAGGGGTTCGAGGCGGTCGAGGCCGCGCGCGGCCACACCCCGCTGACCTATTTCGAATACGGCACGCTTGCCGCGCTGCGGCTGTTCCAGCGCGCCGGGCTGGACCTGGCCGTGCTGGAAGTCGGCCTGGGCGGCCGGCTCGATGCCGTCAACGTGATCGACCCGGACGTGGCGGTGATCACCACCGTGGACATCGACCACACCGACTGGCTGGGCGCCGACCGCGAGGCCATCGGCAAGGAGAAGGCCGGAATCGCCCGGCCGTGGACGCCGCTGGTGCTGGGCGAGGTCACCGCGCCCTCCAGCGTGCTCGGCCACGCCTACGCCATCGGCGCGGCGGTGATCCAGCTGGGCAACGACTTCTTCCACGAGGCGGCCGAGGACGGCCAGTGGCGCTGGCGCGAGGTCGGCACCGAGCTGCTGCTGCCGGCGCTGCCGCTGGACGCGCCGGCCCAGCGCGCCAATGCCGCCACCGCGATCGCCGCGCTGCGCGCGCTGCCCGAGGAGCTGCCGGCCAGCGCCTTCGCCGCCGGCATCGCCCAGGCGCGCGTGCCCGGGCGCCTGCAGCGGCTGGAGCGCGCGGGCATCGAGCTCCGCCTGGACGTGGGCCACAACCCCCAGGCCGCGCGCGAACTGGCCGCGTTCCTGGACCGGCACCCGGCGCGCACGTTGGCGGTCTACGCCGCGCTGTCGGACAAGGACGCCGCCGGCGTGGCCAACGCCCTGGCAGGGCGCGTGGCGCGCTGGTTCCTGGCCGGGCTGGAGCCGGGCACGCCGCGCGGGCAGGACGCCGACACGCTCGCCGCGCGCCTGGCCGGCACGCCGGCCGCGGCGGGTGAACGTTTTGCCGGCATTGCCGAGGCGCTGCACGCTGCGCTCAAGGCCGCCGCGCCGGGCGAGCGCGTGCTGGTGTTCGGCTCGTTCCACACCGTGGCCGAGGCGCTGGCGGTGCTGGATTCAGGCGCATGAGGAAAGCGCCGCGGCGCGCGCGCTTATAATTCGCCACTTCATCACCAAAGCCGTCGCCCAAGACGATGGATACCGCTTTGAGAAACCGCATCATCGGCGCCATCGTCCTGGTCGCCCTGGCCGTCATCTTCCTGCCCATGCTGATCAAGGGCCCCGCCAGCGACAGCGGCGTCTCGGATGTCTCCACCGATGTGCCCAAGGCGCCGGAGGGCCAGTTCGAGACCCGCGACCTGCCGCTGGTGACCCCCGGCCAGCCCGGCGCCAACGGCGCCACCGGCATGCCCGCCCAGCCCAAGCCGGCCACCGAGACGCTGACCCCGGCCGACGCGCCCAAGCCGGCCACCAACGCCCAGGGCCTGCCGCTGGCCACCGCCGGCGGCGACTACGCGGTGACCTTCGGCGCCTACGCCAGCCAGGCCGATGCCGATGTGGTCATCGACCGCCTGCGCCAGTCCGGGCTCGAGGCCTTCCGCCAGGAGGCCACCATCGGCGGCAAGCCGGCCTGGCGCGTGCGTGTGGGGCCATACGCCGACCGCGCGCAGGCCGAGATCGCGCGCCTGGCCGCGGTCAAGGTGCGCAGCGACGTCAAGGCCGAGGTGATCGCACTGGACGCTGGCAGCGACGCGCCGGCCACCGCGCCCGCGGCCTCCACGCCGCCTGCAGCCACGCCGGCCACCCCCAATCCCGATGCGGCCCAGCTGGCCACCGAGGCGCCGCCGGCGGCCAAGCCCGCGCCCGCGGCCAAGCCTGAACCGGCCGCCAAGCCGGCGCCGACGCCGGCCAAGCCGGCCGCGCCGGTCGAATCCAAGCCCCCTGTCGCCGCCGTGCCCAAGCCGGCGGCCACCGGCGTGGGCTTCGCCGTGCAGGTCGGCGCGTTCGGCAAGGAAGCCGATGCCAACAGCCTGCGCGACAAGCTGCGCGGCAACGGCTTCAGCGCCTTCGTCGAGCCGGTGTCCACCGACAGCGGCCGGCTGTTCCGGGTGCGGGTCGGGCCGGTGTCCACCCGCGCCGAGGCCGACCAGCTCAAGGCGCAGGTCGCCGCGCGCAACGGCCTGACCGGCATCGTCCGCCCGCATCCTTAGAGGCCTTGAAGGACGCCGGTTGGTCCAGGGAGGAAGACCGATGACTTCGAAGCGCGACAATCCGTCCATCTCTTCACGGCGCCGGGAGTAGCCCGTGATCGATCTGGTCCTGGGCACGGTGATCGTGGTGTCCACCTTGCTGGGGCTGCTGCGCGGCTTCGTCGGGATCGTGGTCGGCACCCTGTCCTGGGTGCTGGCGGGCCTGGCGGCCTTCCTGTTCGGCGACCGCGCCGCGCGCCAGTTCGCCGACGGCGGGACGCCGGGCATGACCGACTACTTGGGCGGTTACGCGCTGACCTTCGTCGGGGTGATGATCGTGGTGGCGCTGATCGGCATGGTGATCAAGGCCTCGGTGCGCAACACCAGCCTCTCGGGCGTGGACCGCCTGGCCGGCGGCGGGCTGGGGCTGGTGCGCGGCGGGTTCTTCGCCTGTGTGCTGGTGCTGCTGCTGTCCTTCACCCCGCTGCCGCACGAGGCGGCCTGGCGCCAGTCGCATCTGATGCCCCTGATCGCGCCCGGCGCGGCCTGGATGCGCGCCCAGCTGCCGGAACTGTCCGTGCCGCAAATGCCGGCGATGCCCGATCTGCGGGACATGAACGTGGACCGGTTACGCAACCTGGATCTCAACAATCCGGCCTTGTCAGGCGATAATGGCGCCCTCAACGACAAGTTCCAGCAGGCGGCCGCGCAGCTGCCGCAACTCGGGCAGACGGTGTCCGAGGCTCTGAAGGGCGACGGCGGACGCAGTGCCGGCCGCTGGCCCCAGCCCCTTGAAGACCCCGCACCGGGCGATCCGGCCCAGGTGCATCCCAACGAAGGCGACCCGGCGCGGGTCGTGCCAATGCCCAAGGGCCAGTAACGGTCGCGCTAGTTTCGTCACGTCACCTCGCAGCAAACCCGAGCGGAGAACACCCATGTGCGGCATCGTCGGAATCGTCGGTACCCAGAACGTCGCTGGCCAGCTCTATGACGGCCTGACAGTGCTGCAGCACCGCGGCCAGGATGCCGCCGGCATCGCCACGGCCAACGGCACCCGCCTGCGCGTGCAGAAGGCCAACGGCCTGGTGCGCGATGTGTTCGACGAAAAGCGCATGGCCGTGCTGGAAGGGCGCGTGGGCATCGCCCACTGCCGCTATCCGACCGCCGGTTCGGAGGGCATGGACGAGGCGCAGCCGTTCTACGTCAACTCGCCCTACGGCATCGCCCTGGCGCACAACGGCAACCTGACCAACACCGAGGCGCTGCGCCAGCAGGTGTTCGAGGCCGATCGCCGCAACATCAACACCGACTCGGACAGCGAGGTGCTGCTGAACGTGTTCGCCCACGAGCTGGACGCCCAGCGCATGCTCACCCCCGAGGCCGCGATCCGCGCGGTGGCCGGCGTGCACCGGCGCTGCCGCGGCGGCTACGCGGTGGTCAGCGTGGTGCTGGGCCTGGGCCTGGTGGCCTTCCGCGACCCGCACGGCATCCGCCCGCTGGTGCTGGGCAAGCGCGAGAGCGTGGAGGGCGACGAATACATCGTGGCCTCCGAATCGGCGGTGCTGGACATCCTGGGCTTCGCGCGCGTGCGCGACGTGCGCCCGGGCGAGGCGCTGGTGGTCACCGCGCGCGGCGAGCTGTTCTCCGAGATCTGCGCGACCAGCACCGAGCACGCGCCGTGCATCTTCGAGTACGTGTACTTCGCCCGGCCCGATTCGATGATCGACAACGTCTCGGTGCACAAGGCGCGCATGCGCATGGGCATGAAGCTGGGCGAGAAGATCCTGCGCCTGCGGCCCGACCACGACATCGACACCATCATCCCGATCCCCGACACCTCGCGCGACGCGGCGCTGGAGATCTCCAACGTGCTGGGGGTGAAATACCGCGAGGGCTTCGTCAAGAACCGCTACGTCGGCCGCACCTTCATCATGCCGGGGCAGGGCGAGCGCACCAAGTCCGTGCGCCGCAAGCTCAACCCGATCCATCTGGAATTCCGCAACCGCGTGGTGCTGCTGGTCGACGACTCGATCGTGCGCGGCACCACCAGCCGCCAGATCGTGCAGATGGCGCGCGACGCCGGCGCGCGCAAGGTCTACTTGGCCAGCGCCGCGCCGCCGGTGCGCCATCCCAACATCTACGGCATCGACATGCCGGCCGCCGAGGAGCTGGTCGCCCACGGCCGCACCGAGCAGGAGATCGAGGAATTCCTCGGCTGCGACTGGCTGATCTACCAGGACCTGGACGATCTGGAAACGGCCGTGCGCGAGGGCAACCCGCAGCTCAAGCGCTTCGATTCCTCGTGCTTCGACGGCGACTACGTGACCGGCATCGAGCCGGGCTACTTCGAGCGCATCCAGCAGCTGCGCTCGGACGAGGCCAAGCGCAAGCGCCGCGCAGTCTGAGGCTGCCTCGCGTCGATGGCGATCACCCTGGAAGACCTGTGCGTGGCGCTGGGCGAGGACATCGACCGCGCCACGCTGCTGACCGACTGGGATTGGCTGACCGGCGGCGGCATGCAGCCGCTGATGCTCAGCTTGGCCGGCGATGCCTTCGTGCAGGCCCGGCAGGAACAGGCCGTGTATTTCCTGGACTGCGTCGACGGCGTGCTGGAGAAGGTCGCCGACGATCTGCCTGAGTTCCTGCAGCGGCTGGGCGATGCCGAGTTCGTCGCGCACTGCTTCCGCTTCGACCTGGTCGCGCCGCGGCTGCGCGCCGGCGAGGCGCTCGCCGCGGGCCAGGTCTGGGCCTTCCGCCTGCCGCCGGTCCTGGGCGGCGTGCGCAGCAGCGAGGCGCTGGAGCCGACCGATCTGAAGGCCTATCTGTCGCTGACCGGACAGCTGCACGCGCAGGTCGCCTCGTTGCCGCCGGGCGTGACCGTCGACGATCTCTCCCACGCGCTCGAATGAGCGCGGCGGTCGCGAGCCCCGCGCGCGAGCTGTTCGCCGCGGCGCGCCAGTGCCTGGACGCGGCCGATCCGGCCGAGAAGGTCGCCCTGACCCAGCGCTACGCGGCGGCCTTCGCGCGCGGCGAGCTGCCGCTGCCCGAGGACGCGCCGCCGCCCGATCCGATCCGCATGCCCGGCCGCCCGCCGCGACCGCGGCTGGTGCATCCGCGCGAAGTGCCCAAGCGCGGCCTGGGCAGCGTGGAGGGGCGCGCAGCCTTCGTCCATGCCATCGCCCATATCGAACTCAACGCCATCGACCTGGGCTGGGACGCGGTCTACCGCTTCCGTGGCCTGCCGGCTGCGTTCTACGCCGACTGGGTGGGCGTGGCCCACGACGAGTCGCGCCACTTCATGCTGCTGCGCACGCGGCTGCAGGCGCTGGGCTACGACTACGGCGACTTCGACGCCCATCACGGCCTGTGGGAAATGTGCGAGAAGACCGCCAACGACGGCCTGGCGCGCATGGCCCTGGTGCCGCGCGTGCTGGAGGCGCGTGGGCTCGACGTCACCCCGGGCATGATCGCCAAGCTGCGCGCGCTGGGCGATGCGCAGACCGTCGCGATCCTGGAGCTGATCCTGCGCGAGGAAGTGGCGCACGTGGCGGCCGGTTCGCGCTGGTACCGCTGGTACTGCGCCCGCGAGGGCGTTGAGCCGCGCGCGCGCTTCCGCGAGCTGTTGCGCCATTACGCCGGCGGCTACCTGCGCGGGCCGTTCAATCTGGAGGCCCGCCTGCAGGCCGGCTTCGACGAGGACGAGCTGGCGGCGCTGGAAGCGCCCTGAGCCCGAGCGCGTTGGGGAAATGCGATGGAGTGAGGCCTCCCTGTAGAGCGGAGCTTGCTCCGCTGGAGCTTTCCTCAAGAACTGAACGAAGAGCAGCGGAGCTCGCTCCGTTGGAGCCTCCCCCACGAACCGAACGAAGAGCAGCGGAGCAAGCTCCGCTCTACAGGCAGGCCGCCGAGATTTGTGGGGACAGTTGCTCCCCGCCAGGCTTTGCCGCTATTGCACCGGCAGCGACTGCAGGTCGTAGCCCTGCGGCGTCACCCGCAGCACCGAGCCCTGCTCGTACCAGTCGCCCAGCACGATGCGGGTGCAGGCCTTCCCGTCGACGGTGAGTTCGTGCACGGCCGGGCGATGGGTGTGGCCATGGATCATGCGCGTCAGGCCGTAGCGCACGAAGCTGGTCTCGACCTCGGCCGGGGTGACGTCGGTCAGCGTCTCGAACTTGGCGCTGTCGTGCTTCATGCCGCCCTGGTGCGTGGCGCTGGCCGCACGGGCCTGCGCGGCGAAGGCGATGCGCGCGGCCAGCGGCTGGGCCAGCATATGCGCCTGCCAGGCCGGATTGCGGGTCTGCGCGCGCACCTGCTGGTAGGCCACGTCCGAGGTGCACAGCAGATCGCCGTGCAGCAGCAGCACCGGCTCGCCGTAGAGTTCGACCACGGCCGGGTCGGGCAGCAGGCGCATGCCGCAGCGTTCGGCGTAGTCCTGGCCGAGCAGGAAGTCGCGGTTGCCGTGGATGAAGAACACCGCCACGCCCGCCTCGCTGACCGCGCGCAGCCCCTGGGCGACCTGGGTGGCCAGCTCGGACGGGTCGTCGTCGCCCACCCAGGCCTCGAACAGGTCGCCCAGGATGTACAGCGCCTCGGCCTGCAGCGCCTCCTGGCGCAGGAACCGCAGGAACAGGTGGGTGATGGCCGGACGGCTGGCGTCCAGGTGCAGATCGGAGATGAACAGCGTGGTCATCGTCGCATGATACCGGCCCGGCCGCGTGGCGCCGGGTAAAATGCCGGCCATTCCCCGTTCGCACGTTCCCCTTGGGCTCTTCATGACCTGCCGTACCCGCTTCGCCCCCAGTCCCACCGGCTATCTGCACATCGGCGGCGCGCGCACCGCGCTGTACTGCTGGCTGGAGGCGCGCCACCGCGGCGGGCAGTTCGTGCTGCGCATCGAAGACACCGACCGCGAGCGCAGCACGCAGGCGGCCATCGACGCGATCCTGGAGGCGATGGACTGGCTGGGCCTGGACTACGACGAGGGCCCGGTCTACCAGACCCAGCGCATCGCACGCTACCAGGAGGTGGCCGAGCAACTGCTGGCGCAGGGCAAGGCCTACTACGCCTACGAGACGCGCGAGGAGCTCGACGCCATGCGCGAGGCCGCCATGGCCAGGCAGGAAAAGCCGCGCTACAACGGCGCCGCGCGCGAGCTGAATCTGCCGTACCGCGACGATCCCAACCGCGTGATCCGCTTCAAGAACCCGCTCGAGGGCAGCGTGGTGTTCGACGACCTGATCAAGGGCCGCATCGAGATCGCCAATGCCGAGCTGGACGACATGGTGATCTTCCGCCCGGACGGCTACCCGACCTACAACTTCGCCGTGGTGGTGGACGACTGGGACATGGGCATCACCGAGGTCATCCGCGGCGACGACCACATCAACAACACCCCGCGCCAGATCAACATCTACCAGGCGCTGGGCGCGCCGGTGCCGAAGTTCGCGCACATGCCGATGATCCTGGACGAGCAGGGCGCCAAGCTGTCCAAGCGCACCGGCGCGGCCGACGTGATGCAGTACAAGGACGCCGGCTACCTGCCGCACGCGCTGATCAACTACCTGGCGCGACTGGGCTGGTCGCATGGCGATCAGGAGCTGTTCTCGCGCCAGGAGCTGATCGAGCTGTTCGACGTCAAGGACGTCAACTCCAAGGCCGCCCGCCTGGACATGGCCAAGCTGGGCTGGGTCAACCAGCACTACCTCAAGACCGACGCGCCGGAGACCATCGCCCCGCAGCTGGTGTACCAGCTGGAGAAGCTGGGCGTGGACCTGGCCGCCGGCCCGGCGCCGGTGGACGTGGTGATCGCCCTGCGCGAGCGCGTGCAGACCCTGAAGGAGATGGCCGAGAAGGCCGTGGTCTGGTACCAGCCGCTGACCGAATACGACGAGGCCGCCGTGGCCAAGCACCTCAAGCCCGCCGCCGCCGCGCCGCTGGCCAAGGCGCGTGAGCTGCTGGCGGCGCTGGGCGAGTGGCAGGTCGAGTCGGTCTCGGCCGCGCTGCACGAGGCCGCCGCCGCCCTGGAGCTGGGCATGGGCAAGGTCGCCCAGCCGCTGCGCGTGGCCATCACCGGCACCCAGGTCAGCCCGGACATTTCCCATACCGTGTACCTGGCCGGCCGCGAGCAGGCCTTGAAACGCATCGACGCGGCGCTTATCAAGACCGCGCAAGCCGACTGATCCCGTAAGGAACGAGCCCCATGGCCGCCGCCAAGCCCGCCTGCATCGCGCCCCATCATCATGTGCACAACGCCGAAGGCTTCGTGCATGCGGTCGAGCACGCCTGCGGCGAGCGCGGCCTGCGCCTGACGCCGATCCGGGCGCGCGTGCTGCGCCTGATCGCCGAGGCCGGCAAGCCGATCAAGGCCTACGAGCTGCTCGACCTGGTGCGCGCCTCCAAGGGCGTGGGCGCCGATGCGCCGCCCACGGTGTACCGCGCGCTGGATTTCCTGATGGCCAACGGCTTCGTGCACAAGCTCGAGTCGGTCAACGCCTTCGTCGCCTGCCACCACCCCAACAGCGCCGCGCATTCGGTGCCGTTCCTGATCTGCGACCGCTGCCATTCGGCGGTGGAGCTGGAGGATCGGGTGGTGGTGGATCAGCTGGAGGCGCGGGCCAAGGCGCTGGGGTTTCAGCCGCAGGCGCAGACGCTGGAAGTGCATGGCTTGTGTGCGCGGTGCGCGGAGGCGCAGTAGTTCGCTTCACTTGTGTTGGGGGCTTGCGGTTCGCGGGCTTTTCTTTATAAGCGACGGCTTTTAAAGCTTCTGGAGCAAGAGCTTTCGTGCGGCTTCGCCGCCCGACCTACCTTTCTTTGCTTGTGCAAAGAAAGGTAGGCCAAAGAAAGCACACCCCGGCGGTCGGCTTTTCGCTGCGCGAAAAGTCCGCTCCGGCCGCCGGGAATTTTTGGAAGGGACATCCATGTCCCTTCCAAAAACGACGCGCGTCCTGCGCGTCGCCCTTCGGGTTTGACCCGTCGTCCTCCGCCCGACCTCAAGGGGGGTTAGGGCAACAGCAGAATCAAGAACCAAAGCAAAAGCCAAAGCACAACGGCTTCGGCTGTTGTGGTTGCTTTTGCTTTGGACTTTCAGACCCCCGTGAGGCACGGCGGAGGGGCGAGGACAAGACCCGCAGGGCGCCGCACAGGGATGTGCGGCGTTTTCCGAGGGGACAGGATGTCCCCTTGGAAAATCCCTCGCCCCGGAGCGGACCTGCGCGCAGCGCAGGCGTGCCGCCCGGGGCGTGTTTCTTTGCCTACCTTTCTTTGCACGAGCAAAGAAAGTAGGTCGGGCCGCGAAGCGGCACGAAAGCTTTTGCTTTAAACCACAGCAAGAAGCGCATGGTCGAGCCTCACGCCAGCGCTGGTCGAGCTTCCAAAGCCCGTTCCCGGATCGGCAGATTCGCCACCGCCGCCACGAGCGCCAGCGCCATGTCCGCGTACCACATCCACGCGTAGCTGCCCGAGCGCTCCAGCGCCACGCCGCCCAGCCAGGCGCCGAAGAAGCCGCCGATCTGGTGCGAGAGCAGGGTCAGGCCGAACAGCGTGCCCAGGTAGCGCGGTCCGAAGCGCTTGCCGATGATGCCGGCCGTGGGCGGCACGGTCGCCAGCCAGGTGAAGCCCAGCGCCGCGGCGAAGAGATAGAAGGTCATCGGCGTGGGCGGCGAGATCAGGTACAGCGCGATCAGCAGGGCGCGGCTGCCGTACATCGCGGCCAGCACGTACTTCATCGGCATGCGCTGGCCGAGCGCGCCGGCGGTCAGGCTGCCGGCGACGTTGAACAGGCCGATCAGGGCGATCGAGGTGCCGGCCACGCTGGGCGAGAGGCCGCACAGCGCCACTTCGCCCGGCAGGTGCGTGACCAGGAAGGCGATGTGCACTCCACAGGTGAAGAAGCCCAGATGCAGCAGCCAGTAGCTGCGGTCGTGCAGGGCGAGGCGCAGCTGTTCGCGCAGGGTCAGGTGGGCGGCCACGGCGGCGTGGGCGATGGCCGCGGCCGGGTCGCCCCGGCGTGGCTTCAGCAGCGGGGCGATCAGCGGCAGCGTCAGCAGCGAGGCGAAGGCCAGGCCGAACATGGCCGCCGACCAGCTGGCCACGCTGATGCCCAGCGTCACCAGCGGCGCGAAGAGGAACTGCCCCAGCGAGCCGCCGGCGTTGATGACGCCGGAGGCGAAGGAGCGCCTGGCCGCCGGGATGTGCCGGGCGGTGGCGCCGATCAGAATCGAGAAACTGCCGGCCCCCGCGCCGGCCGCCGCCATCAGCCCCAGGCTGAGGATCAGGCCGGCCTGGCTGGTCATGAACGGGGTCAGCGCGCAGCCGGCGGCCATCAGCAGGCCGCCGAACACCAGCACGCGCGCCGGGCCGTGGCGGTCGGCGATCGCGCCGAACACCGGCTGCACCGCGCCCCACACCAGCTGCCCGATCGCCAGCGCGAAGCTGATCGAGGCGATGCCGATCCCGGTGCTGGCGGCGATGGGTTTGACGAACAGGCCCGTGGTCTGGCGCACGCCCATGGTCAGCAGCAGCATCGTCGAGGCCACCGCCAGCAGCAGCCACGGTGTGCGCGGGGCGGTCGTGCTCATGCGGCCTCCCGCAGCGGACGCAGCGCCGCATGCAGGGCATCCAGGTCGTCGTTGAGGCGCCGCATCGGGCCGGCGCCGAACAGCGCGGTCATCTGCGCCTGGGCCTGCTGCCACAGCGGGATCGCCTGGGCGATGGCGCGCTCGCCCTTGGGCGTGAGTTGGATCAGGCGCTGGCGCGCGTCTTCGCCGCGCGCCTCGCGCAGCAGGCCACGGGCGAGCAGCGGCCTGAGGTTACGGGTGAGCGTGCTGCGGTCCATGCCGCAGACCTCGGCCAGCTCGCCCAGCGTGCGCGTGCCCTTCTGCGCGCGGCGCAGGATGGAGTATTCGTTGAGGCTCAGGCCGATCGCCGCCAGGGCGCGGTCATAGAGCTGCGAGGCCTGGCGCGCGGCGCGGCGCAGCCGGAAGCAGGTGCAGGCGGTGTCCGGGGGCAGGGGCATGACGTGGCTCCGGTGGGTGTCGGTCCGCATGATGCATGCATATGCACGCATTCTGGAATCCGACTTTCCGCAACGCCGGATTCCACGCGCATACGGGTCTGGCGACGTCGCGCCAGCGCCGCTGGCGGATCAGGCCCTTACCCAAGCGACCTCAGTCCCGCTTGTGATGCGCGCAAAAAAAAACGGGCCGGAAGACAGGGGAACGTCTTCCGGCCCGCAATCCCGTGCGGCAGCGCGGGGGAGAGAGCAGATAGGTCGCGCACCGGGTGCGCTTGTAGCGCGCGCCTCTCCGGTGGGAGAGGACGCGCGCCGGGTTGGATCAGAAGAACACGCGCACGCCGAAGGTGCCGTTGCGCCCGGGCAGCATCACATCGTCCTTGAGGAAGGAGGTGTGCACGCGCGCGTCTTGGTCGAGCAGGTTGTTGCCGTCCAGGAACACTTCCCACGCGGTCGAGCCGGTGTCGATGTGGTAGGCCAGGTGGGCATCGACCATGGTGTAGCCGGCGGTCTCGGTCTCGTTGGCGCCCAGCTTGTCCTGCTTCATGTAGCGCGTGGCGCCCAGCGAGGCGCGCCAGTTGGTGGCCTGCCAGCGCAGCTGCGCACCGAAACGGCCCGGCGGGATGCGCGGCACGTTGCCGCCGTCGTTCAGACGGGCGCGCACGGTGTCGCCGAACACGTGCAGATCCCAGTCGCCGGCGGTGTCGGACTTGGCCAGGTGGAAATCGGCCTCGCCCTCGAAGCCGTGGAAGGTCGCATCGGCCTGAGTCCACTGGCGGATCGGCAGGTAGTCGTCGTCCTCCTCGTGGTACCACTGGCCGCCGGTATCGGCCACGTAGATGAAGTTGTTGTAGCGGTTGTAGTAGGCCGAGACCTTGGCATCCATCCAGTCGTTGCTGTACTGCAGGCCCAGCTCGGCCTGGTTGGCCTTTTCCTTGTCCAGGGTCGCATCGCCGATCTCATAGGCCAGCGTGGCGATGTGCGGGCCATCGGCGAACAGCTCCTCTTCCACCGGCGCGCGCTCGGAGTGGTCCAGGTTGGCGGTCAGGCGCCAGCCTTCGGCCAGGCCGAAGCCGAAGCTGGCCGAGAAGCTGGCCGGCTTGAAGTCGGGCGACAGGCCGGTGTCGGTCTCGTACTTGACCCGGTCGATGCGCGCGCCCAGCTCGGTGGAGAAGCGGCCCCAGGCGTTCTTGGTCACCGCGAACAGGCCGACCGACTTGGTGTCGGTCTTGGGCACGAAGGATTCCTCGCCCACGGCGCGGAAGGTGCTGTCGGTGCCCTGCAGGCCGATCGCGCTCTGCCAGCCGCTGTCGGCGCTGAAGGTCGCTTCCACGCGGCCCTCGTTGGCGCGCTTGAAGAAGCTGGTGCCGACTTCCTCGCCCTCGAACTCGGTGTGGTCGTAGCGGGTGTGCGAGAAGCTGTAGCGCAGGCCGCTGCCGGCGCCCCAGGGATCGTTGAGGCCGCCCTTCACGTCGAAGCGGTCCTGGTGCAGCTCCAGGTGCACGCCGCGCTCGCCCTGGGCCAGGTCGCCCGGCTCGCCGGGGTTGCCGTAGCTGTCGTTGAAGCGCGAGATCGACGCACCAAAGAAACCCCAGTCACCGGACAGCGAAGCGCCGAACGAGCCGGTCTTGGTGTCCTGGAAGGTGTTGGCCTGCGGCCCCTTGGGCGTGTCGTAGTCCTTGGCGTTGCGGTAGACGCCGTCGGCGTGGATCGACAGGCCGCCGTTGCCGGCGTCGATGCGCGCCATGCTGGTCTGGCCGTCCTTGTCGCCGAAGTCCACGCGCGTCTCGGCGCGGCCGGTGACGCCCTGTACCGGCGTCTCGGCGATGCGGCCGTCGACCACGTTCACCGCGCCGCCGATGGCGCCGTTGCCGTAGAGCAGGGTGGACGGGCCCTTGAGCACCTCGATCTGGTCGGCCAGGAAGGGCTCGATCGCCGGGGAGTGGTCCTGGCTCACGGTGGACACGTCCTGGGTGATCATGCCGTCGGACATCACCGCCACGCGCGGGCCGTCCAGGCCGCGCATGATCGGCCGGCCCACGCCGGGGCCGAAGTTGGACGACTGCACGCCGGGGATGCCCTGCAGGGTCTCGCCCAGGCTGGAGGCGCGTGCCTCGTCGAGCCGCTCGCCGGCCAGCACGTTGACCGGCTGGCTCAGGTCGTCGGCGGCGCTGCGGAACGGGTCGGCGGTCACCTTGATCGCGTCCAGGTCCTTGGCATGCAGATGCTCGGCACGGCCGTGGCGGCTGTCGCTGGACGGGGCGGTGGCCGCCTCCTGGGCATGGGCGCCGAAGCCGATCAGGGCCAGGCCGAGGGCGGCGGCGAGCGGGGCGCGTGACAGCGCGGACACACCGGCGCTGCGGAAGGAAGATCGCGTCATAAATGGCAACTTCTGGGGAGGGAGGTCATCAGGAAACATTAACGTTATAATATATCGACATCAACTCGGTGCCTGGCCCGAAAGTCATACTCCACCCGCATGAGCTCTCCCTTCCGTTCCTGGCTGGACCGCATCGGCGCCACCGGCTCCCTGGTCTGCGCCGTGCACTGCGCGGTGCTGCCGCTATTGATCGCACTGCTGCCGGCGCTGGGGCTGTCGGCCTGGCTGGGCGAGGGCTTCGAGCGGATCTTCGTGGTGTTCGCTTCGTTGCTGGGGGTGTTCAGTCTGGCCGCGGGCTATCGCCGGCATCGGGTGCTGCGCGCGCTGGGCGTGCTGCTGGTCGGGCTGGCGGTGCTGTGGGTCGCGGTGCTGTACCCGCCGCTGCATCACAGTCTGGTGCCGCATGCGGTGGCCATGACCTTCGGCGGCACGCTGGTGGGCGTGGCGCATCTGGTGAATCTGCGGCTGAACCACGGCCACGTCCACGACGCGCGCTGCGCGCACTGAGGGCCTGGCCGGCCTGTGGTGCCCCGCGAGGCTGTGGTAGCCTCTCCGGCCCTGCGCGCCGGCCTTCACGTCGGCCGCGCACCCGCCGCAACCGGCGGGCCACCAACACGAGGAGTACGCAGATGGGCAAGGGTGATCGCAAAACCGCCAAGGGCAAGCGCTACAACGCCAGCTATGGCAATTCGCGCAAGCACGGCGCCGCCGTCGCCGCGCCGGTGACCGCCAAGTCGGTCGCCAAGTCGCCGGCCAAGAAGGCCGTGGCGAAGAAGACGGTGGCCAAGGCCGGCTGATCGCCGCCTTCCATCGCTCTGCAGACAGAAGCGCGGCGCCTTTGGGCGCCGCGTTTTCTTTTGGGTTTTCGGCTGGAGTGCGAGGTCGGTGAAGCGGACTTCGCCGGCCAGCCCGACCCGGTCAGGCGTGGTTTCTCGGCTCGGTCTGCCGACACCGGGATGGGAAAGGACTGACGGCGCCGCATGTTTCGGTGGGAGCAACTGTCTCTCAGTTCAAGCTGCGGCCTTGTTGTAGAGCGGAGCTTGCTCCGCTGGGGCTTTTCCCATGAACCGAACGAAGAGCAGCGGAGCAAGCTCCGCTCTACAGGTGGGAGCCGCTAAGGCGGCGATGAAGCTTTACCGGGCAGTGGCCGCGCCTAGCGAGGCAGGAGCCGAGCGCCCGCGTCAGGGCAGGATGCCCTGATCGAGGGAGAAGCGGCCACTGCCCGCCGGACCGCTGCCCCTTCCGAAGTCGAGAAGCTCGCGCACGAAGATGCACGGAGAGCCCTCGATCAGGAGAAGAGCCCCTTCCGCTCCCGCTTCAGCCGCTAAAGCCGCTGGCCGACGTCGATGCGGTTGCCGTCCGGGTCGGCGAAGACGAAGCCGCGCAGCCCATAGTCCGCATCGCGCAGCGCCTTGATGATGCGGATGTCGGCCTGCTGCAGATGCGCGTAGAGCCCGGCCGCGTCGTCGACCAGCAGATGCGCCAGGTTGCGCGGGTCCGGCTTGTGCGACCGGTCCAGGGACAGGTGCAGCTCCGCCGCGTCCTTCTTGAGGATCACGAAGCCCACCGGGGTGCCGTTCTCGAAGGTCTTGGCGAAGCCCATGACGCCGACGTAGAACGCCAGCGCCCGCGCGATGTCGGCGACCGGCAGCGTCGGGGCGATCCGGCCGAAGGCGAAGGGGTGCGGGGATGAGGTCAGGGACATGTATTGAACTCCAGCTCGATCGCGCAGCGGCCAGGGGCGGGGCGGTGCCCGGGGGGCTGGCGTGCGCGCAGGAGCGGAGCGGTGTCCGCAGGCAGGCGCATGGTAGCGCGCCGCGCGTGGCGATCCATGGCCCGCCTGCGAGACGGCCGGCAGGCGCGCCTGGTCAGTTGAACAGGCCGGCGCGCTGCGGCACGGGCGGCAGCGCGCCCTCCAGCTGCAGCAGGAACTGCTTGGTCGGCAGGCCGCCGCCGAAGCCGGTCAGCGCGCCGTCGGCGCCGATCACCCGATGGCAGGGCAGCACGATCGGCAGCGGGTTGCGGCCGTTGGCCGCGCCGACCGCGCGGCTGGCGCCGGGGCGACCGACGCGCTGGGCCAGCTGCGCGTAGCTCCAGGTGGCGCCGAAGGGGATCTGCGCCAGCGCCAGCCAGACCTGGCGCTGGAAGGCGGTGCCGTGCGGCGCCAGCGGCAGGTCGAAGGCCTGCAGGCGCCCGGCGAAATAGGCGTCGAGCTGGGCCTGGGCCTCGCGCAGCAGCGGATGATCGCCCTGTTCCCAGGCTTCCAGCCGCTTGACCGGGTGCCGGTTCTCCGGGAACTCGATGCCGTGCAGGCCGGCATCGCTGGCGGCCACGCGCAGCGGGCCGACCGGGCTGGGGAAGTGGCGTTCGAAGATGGTCATGGCAGGTCCTTGGCAGGGCGTTCGGGCGATCGGAGGGGCGTGGCCGGCATGGCGTCCTTCCACAGGTGCAGCACGGCGTAGCCGCGCCAGGGGCGCCAGGCCTGTGCATGCGCGGCCAGCGCACGCGCGCTCAGGCGCGTGCCGTCGTTGGGCAGGGCCCGCTGCAGCACCAGGTCCTCGGCCGGGAAGGCGTCGGGATGGCCGAGCCCGCGCAGCGCCAGGTAGTGCGCGGTCCACGGGCCGATGCCGGGCAGGGCGACCCAGCGCGCGACGAAGTCGTCCAGCGGCGCGTCCGGGCGGAAGTCCACGCGCCCGTCCAGCACCGCCCGCGCCACCGTGCGCACCGTGGCCGCGCGCGCCTGGGTCAGGCCGATCGCGGTGAGATCGGCGTCGGCCAGCGCCTCGGGCGTGGGGAACAGATGTGTGTGGGCCTCGCTGTGCAGCGGCTCGGGCAGCGGCGCGCCGAAGGCCTGCGCCAGCCGGGCGGTGAAGGTGCGCGCGGCGGCCACGCTGACCTGCTGGCCGATCACCGCGCGCACCGCGATCTCGAAGCCGTCCCAGCCGCTGGGAATGCGCAGGCCGGGCCTTCGCTCGAGCAGCGGCGCCAGGCGCGGGTCGTGGCCCAGCGCCGCGGCGATCGCCTGCGGATCGGCGTCCAGGTCGAACATGCGCCGCAGCCGCGCGACCACGCCCAGCATCCGCGCCGGCGCGATCCGCTGCAGTTCCAGCCGCAGCGCGTGTTCGCCGCGCGGCCAGGCGCTGACGCGCAGCCAGCCGGGGGACTCGATCGGGCCGACCACGCGCGCATAGGAGATCGCATCGACATGCTCCACGCCCGGCAGCGCGCGCCCGCGCAGGAAGTCGAGCATCGCGCCGAAGTCGTACGGCGGGCGATAGCCCAGGCGCAGCACCAGAGTCTCGTCGGCCGCCGCCGGCACCTCGCGCTTGCGCAGCTCGCGCGGGGCCATGCGATAGGCCTCCTTGAACACGGTGTTGAAGCGCCGCAGGCTGCCGAAGCCGGCGGCCATGGCCACGTCGGTGATCGGCAGGGCGGTCTCGGTCAGCAGCTGCTTGGCGAACAGCAGCCGGCGCGTGGCGTGCACGCCCAGCGGCGAGGTGCCCAGGCGATCGGCGAACAGCCGCCGCAGCTGGCGTTCGCTCAAGGCCAGGCGCTGCGCCAGCGCCGACAGCGGGGCATCGGTCAGCAGGCCGGCGTCGATCAGCTTGAGCGCGCGCGCCACCGCATCGTCGCCGCGGCGCCAGGCGCCGTGCTCGGGCGACAGCTCGGGCCGGCAGCGCAGACAGGGGCGGTAGCCGGCGGCCTCGGCCGCGGCGGCGGACGGGAAGTAGCTGACGTTCTCGCGCCGCGGCGGCGGCGCCGGGCACACCGGGCGGCAATAGATCCCGGTGCTGGACACGGCGGTGAAGAACAGCCCGTCGAAGCGCGCATCGCGGCTCAGGCGGGCGCGTTCGCACAGGGCGGCATCGGGCAGGGGCGAGGTCATGGCCGGCAGGCTAGCACCGGCCATGCGGCCCTACTGGCCGTTTTCGGACATCAATGCGCGGGCGGCTGCAGCCCTGCCTGCAGCGGCGCCAGCGTGCCGTCATTGGGCTGGGGCGGCACCTGCAGCAGGCGCGCCAGCAGCGGATAGACATCGACGTTGTCGAACGCCGGCAGCACCACGCCGCGCCGGAACGCCGGGCCGTGGGCGATGAAGATGGCGCGCATCGACTCCAGCGCCGGGTCGTAGCCGTGCGAGCCGCGGTCGTGGCCGAGCAGGCGGCGGCGCGCGGCCTGTTCGGCCGGCAGGGCGTCCCAGCCCTCGTCCATCTGGCACACGATCGGCGGGATGCGCGCGTTGCTGCCGTAGTGCCAGCGCGCCGGCAGTTCGCCCTTGCGCCAGCAGGTGTAGGGCGGATGGCGGCCGAGCAGTCGGGCCTCGACCGCCGCCTCGAAGCCCGGGTTGGGCTGCACGCCGACCACCTGGCCGACAGACACCACCACTGCCTCCTGCTTGCTGACCATGTCCTCCACCGCGACCACATGCTCGGGGGCGACGGTGGCCATGCCGTGGTCGGAGACGATCACGATGTTGGTGCGCTCCAGCTGGCTGTGGGCCCGCAGCGTGTCCAGCAGCGCGCCCACGGCCGCGTCCACACGGCGCAGGGCCTCGCGCACCTGCGGCGAATCGGGGCCGTGGTTGTGGCCCTCCTCGTCCACGTCCTCCATGTACAGCGCGGCCAGCGCCGGCCGCGCTTGGACCGGTCCGGTCAGCCATCCGGCCACGTCGGCGGCGCGGGTGGCGGCCGGGATGGCGGTATCGAACAGGCGGTATTCGTTGGGGCGCACGCCGCCGATGGGCGCGCTGCTGCCGGGCCACGCCCAGATCGCGGTCTTCAGGCCGTGCTGTTCGGCCGTGACCCAGATCGGCGTGGCCTCGCTCCACCAGCGCGCATCCCCGGTGGCCTGGGTGTCGGCGACCTTGAATTCGCCCAGGCCTGCCTCGCGCATGGAGTTGTGGATCACGCCGTGGTGGTCCGGGCGCTGGCCGGTGACCAGGGTGTAGTGGTTGGGGAAGGTCAGCGTCGGGTACGAGGGCGTCATCCACTGCGCGCGCACGCCGTCGCGCGCCAGCGCGTCCAGGTGCGGCGTGTCGCCCCGGCCCAGGTAACTGGCGCGCAGGGCGTCGATGGAGATCAGCAGGACCGGGTCGGGGGACGCGGGCCGGGTCGGCGCGGAGGCGCAGGCCGACAGCAGCAACAGGCCGGCCAGCCACGCGGCCCGAAAAGCAGAGGAAAACATGCGGGACACAGGCGATGAGGGGCCTTCGAGCTTGGCAGAAAGCCATGACCGGCGCACGGCGGACCGGTGCCGCACGCCGATCCATCGGTGCGCGTGAAGGCGTCCGTGCACTTCTTTCACTCCTGCATTGCGCGCACGGGTCTACACGGTCTGCGCCACATGTGTGGCGAGCTCGAGCGAGTACGCACGATGGACAAGAATCGCGTGGAAGGTGCCAAGCACCAGGTCAAGGGCGGCCTGAAGGAAGCTGCCGGCAAGCTGACCGGCAACAAGACCAAGGAAGCGGCCGGCAAGCTGGAGAAGAACGCCGGCAAGGTCCAGCAGGACGTGGGCAAGGCGGCAGACGCGGCCCGTCGCCCCAAGCACTGAGTGCGGGCAGGCCCGACGCGTCCGCCACGGGGCGATCACGCGTGCTGGCGTATCAGCTGACAGGCCGAGGCATTCGCTTCGGCCTGTTTGTCTTTGGCTCCCTGCCCAGGGCGTGGGCGGGGGATCAAGGATCTCCGGAAGGCGCTCGGTCTCTTCAAGGCAGCGGTCGCGCATCGTTGCCCGGCAAGAGGTGCGCGCCTTCCTTCCACTGATCAACGGGATGTCAGATGCGTGCAGGGTGGCGGCGGCGGGGCAGGAGGATCTTGAGGCGGTTGCTGGCGCGTTGGCGGCAGCGCCACCGCGACGCGGTCCGCACCGCCACGCCCGAGCCGCCGCTGCGCGCCCAGCTGTTCAACGCCACCCAGATGGAACAGCTGGGCCGGCGCCTGTCCCAGCAGCACACGCTGCAGGCCGGGCAGGGCCCGGAGCGGATGCTGGCGCGGCTGGCCGAGAACGGCGCGGTGCTGGAGGGCGCGGTCCAGGCCCTGGACGCCTTCGCCCGCGACAAGCTGCCGATGGTGCCGGCCGGCGAATGGCTGCTGGACAACTACTACCTGATCGACGAGCAGGTGCGGCTGGCGCGGCGCCACCTGCCCAGCGGCTACAGCCGGGCGCTGCCGGCGCTGGCCAGCGGGCCGTCGGCCGGCCTGCCGCGGGTCTACGACCTGGCCATGCAGGCGGTGTCGCACGGTGATGGCCAGGTCGATGCGGAGACCCTGGAGCGCCTGGTCAAGGGCTACCAGCAGGAACAGGCGCTGAGCATCGGCGAGCTGTGGGCGGTGCCGATCATGCTGCGCCTGGCGGTGATCGAGAACCTGCGCCGCATCGCCGCGCGCATCACCCGCGACGTCGGCGATCACCGCCTTGCCCAGGCCTGGGCCAAGCGCATGGCCGAAGCCGCCCAGCGCGCGCCCAAGGACGTGGTGCTGGTGCTGGCCGACATGCTGCGCTCGCAGCCGCCGGTGCGCGGGGCCTTCGTGTCCGAACTGCTGCGCCACCTGCGCGGCGGCAACTTCGCCACGCACATGCCGATCGACTGGCTGGAGCAGTGGGTGGCCGAGAGCGGGCGCTCGCTCGAAGCCGTGGTCCAGCGCGAAAGCATCCGCCAGGCCGCGGCGCAGGCTTCGATCCGCAACAGCATCGGCAGCCTGCGCTTCATCACCAGCATGGACTGGCGCGGCTTCGTCGAGCGCTGCAGCGTGATCGAACACCTGCTGCGCCAGGATCCGGACGGCACCTATCCGGCCATGGACTTCGCCAGCCGCGACCAGTACCGGCGCGTGGTCGAGACCGTGGCCCGGCGCGCCGGGCGGCCGGAAGGCGAGATCGCGGCGATGGTGCTGGAACGCGCACGCGCGGCCGCGGCCGGTGCGCCCGAGGGCCATGGCCATGTCGGCTGGTGGCTGCTGGGCGACGGCGCGCGCGAGATCGCGCGCACGCTGGCCGGCCGCGGCTGGCGCCGGCTGCTGCCCGATGTACGGCCGGTGCCGCTGCTGGCCTACGTCGGGCCGATCGCGGTGTTCGCCGCGCTGTTCGCCGCCGGCCTGCTTGCCAGCACCCTGGCCCCGTCCGTGCCGGCCTGGGGCTGGGTGGCCGGCGCGGCGGTGCTGGCGCTGCTGGCCTTCAGCGAACTGGGCGTGGCGCTGGTCAACTGGACCGCGAGCAACCTGGCGACGCCGCATCCGCTGCCCAGCCTGGATTACCAGGCCGGCATCCCGGCGCAGGCGCGCACGCTGGTGATCGTGCCCTCGATGATCCCCGACACCGAGGCGGTCGATGAACTGGTCGATGCGCTGGAGGTGCGGTTCCTGGCCAACCGCGGGCCGCATCTGCACTTCGGCCTGCTGACCGACTTCGCCGATGCCGCGCAGGAACACCTGCCCCAGGATGCGACCGTGCTGGCCCATGCCCAGGCGCGCATCGCCGCGCTCAACGCACGCCACGGGCAGGGCCGCGATGCGGCCGAAGGCGAGCTGTTCTACCTGTTCCACCGCCCGCGCCAGTGGAATCCGCACGAGGGCCGCTGGATGGGCCTGGAGCGCAAGCGCGGCAAGCTGGCCGCGCTCAACGCGCTGCTGCGCGAGGGCGACACCGCGCCGTTCAGCTGCATCGTCGGGCGCACCGAGGTGCTGCGCGGGGTGCGCTATGTCATCACCCTGGATGCCGACACTCAGCTGCCGCTGGAGTCCGCGCGCGCGCTGGTGGGCACCATGGCCCATCCGCTCAACCGGCCGGTGGTCGTTCCGTACACGCGCACGGTGGTGCGCGGCTACGGCATCCTGCAGCCTGGCCTGGGCAGCGCGATGGCGCTGCGTTCGCGCTATGCGCGCATGTTCGGCAGCGAGGCGGGCATCGACCCGTATACGCGCACCATTTCCGATGTGTACCAGGACCTGTTCGCCGAGGGCTCGTTCGTCGGCAAGGGCATCTACGAGGTCGAGGCGTTCGAACAGGTGCTGGCCGGGCGCATGCCCGACAACGCCATCCTCAGCCACGACTTGCTGGAAGGCTGCTACGCGCGCGCCGGGCTGGTCAGCCAGGTGCGCCTGTACGAGGACTATCCCGAGCGCTATTTCGCCGATGCCAAGCGCCGCCAGCGCTGGGTGCGCGGCGACTGGCAGCTGCTGCCGTGGCTGCTGCCGCGCGTGCCGACCGCACGCGGCTGGGAGCGCAGCCCGCTGTCCTGGCTCTCGCGCGGCAAGCTGGCCGACAACCTGCGCCGCAGCCTGGTGCCGATCGCCGCGCTGACCCTGCTGGTGGCCGGTTGGTGCGTGGTGCCCGCGCCGTTGGTGTGGACGCTGTGGCTGCTGTGCCCGTGGTGGCTACCGCCGCTGCTGGCGGCGCTGCGCGATGCGCTGGCCGGCCCGGGCGAGCTGCCGCTGGATGCGCACCTGTCGCTGCTGCGCACGCGCACCCTGCGCGAGCTGCGGCGGGCGGCGGTGACCTTCGCCTGCCTGCCGCACCAGGCCGGCAGCAACGCGCTGGCGATCGTGCGCACGCTGTGGCGCCTGGCCGTTTCGCGCCGGCACCTGCTGCAGTGGAACGTCTCGCGCGATGTCGAGCGCAGCGTGCGCGGCGAGATGCCGGAAGTGGCGCTGATGTGGCCGGTGACGGTGTTCGCCGTGGTGGTGCTGGCGGCCGTGGCGCTGCTGCAGCCGTGGGCGCTGCCGGCGGCCGTGCCGTGCCTGGCGCTGTGGGCGGCCTCACCCTGGCTGATGGGCTGGCTGGGCCGGCGCCCGCCGGCGGCCTCGACCCATCTGGACGACGCGCAGCGCCGCTTCCTGGGCCAGCTGGCGCGGCGCACCTGGGCGTTCTTCGAGACCTGGGTCGGCCCGCAGGAGCACTGGCTGCCGCCGGACAACCTGCAGGAACATCCGGCGCAGGTGCTGGCCAGGCGCACCTCGCCCACCAACATCGGCCTGTCGCTGCTGGCCAACCTCTCGGCCTGGGACCTGGGCTATCTGCAGCTGCCCGGCGTGCTGACACGCGTGCGCGGCGCGCTGGACACGCTGGGCCGGCTGGAACGCCATCGCGGCCACCTCTACAACTGGTACACCACCGACACACTGCGCCCGCTGGCGCCGCGCTACGTGTCCACCGTGGACAGCGGCAATCTCACCGGCCATCTGCTCACCCTGCGCCAGGGCCTGCTGCAGCTGGCCGATGCGCCGCTGCTGGCGCCCAAGACCTTCGACGGCCTGGCCGACACCTTGGGCGCGCTGCAAGACGATGCCCAGCGCGCCGGTCTGGGCGAGGCGCTGGCCGCCCCGCTGCAGGCCTTCGCAGACGCGCTGCAGCCGCTGCGCACCGGTGAGCAAGCGTCTGCGCCGCAGGTCCGCACACTGCTCGAACGCGCGCATGCGCTGGACGAGGCGGCCACGCAGGCCGCCCTGCCGCGTGCGCCCATCGACTGGCCGGCGCGCCTGCTGGAGGCCTGCCAGTCCGCGCTGGCGATGCTGGAGCAGGCCGGCCCCCTGCCGGCCGGCGAGCACGCCGTGCCGGCCACGCTGCGCGCGCTGGCCGATGCCGAGCCCGGCGGTCTCGCGGCGCGCCAGCTGGACGAGCTGGAAGCGTTGGCCGAACTGGCCGCGCGGCACGCCGAGCAGGACTACCGCTTCCTCTACGACCCGGCGCAGCGAATGCTGTCGATCGGCTACAACGTCGATGAGAGCCGCCTGGACGCGGGCTTCTACGACCTGCTGGCCTCCGAGGCGCGGCTGGGCTGCTTCGTTGCCATCGCCCAGGGCCAGCTGCCGCAGGAGAGCTGGTTCGCCCTGGGTCGGCTGCTGACCGAGGGCGGCGGCGAGCCGGTGCTGGTGTCCTGGAGCGGCTCGATGTTCGAGTACCTGATGCCGCAGCTGGTGATGCCCAGCTACCCCGGCTCGCTGCTCGACCAGACCGCGCACGGCGTGGTCCAGGCGCAGATCGAATACGGCCAGGCGCGGCAGATCCCCTGGGGCGTGTCCGAGTCCGGCTACAACGCGGTGGACGTGAACATGAACTACCAGTACCGCGCCTTCGGCGTGCCGGGACTGGGGCTCAAGCGCGGCCTGGCGCAGGACGCGGTGATCGCGCCCTACGCCACGGTGATGGCGCTGATGGTG
Source organism: Pseudoxanthomonas winnipegensis (assembly GCF_030322905.1). Taxonomy (NCBI): domain Bacteria; kingdom Pseudomonadati; phylum Pseudomonadota; class Gammaproteobacteria; order Lysobacterales; family Lysobacteraceae; genus Pseudoxanthomonas; species Pseudoxanthomonas winnipegensis. The sequence goes on from NZ_CP095475.1 coordinate 1,304,796, forward strand.
AATCCGCCGGCGGCGCTGGAGAACCTGCAGGCGATGGCCGCGCAGGGCTTCTCCGGCGCGTTCGGCATGTACGAGGCGGTGGACTACACGGCCGAGCGCCTGCCGCGCGGCGAACGCCACGTGGTGATCCGCTCCTACATGGCCCATCACCAGGGCATGGCGCTGCTGTCGCTGGACCATCTGCTGGTCGAACAGCCGATGCAGAAGCGCTTCGCCGCCGATCCGGCGCTGCGCGCGGCCCTGCTGCTGCTGCAGGAACGCATGCCCGCCGCCGGGGTGGTGCCGGCGCACGAGTCCGAGGCGCCCAGCCCGGCCGACGGCGCGGCGGCCGCGGCCGGCCCGCAGCTGCGCATCCTGCGCGATCCCGACGGCCCGCGCCCGGAGGTGCAGCTGCTGTCCAACGGGCGCTACCACGCCATGCTCACCGTGGCCGGCGGCGGCTATACGCGCCTGGAAGGCACCGCGCTCACCCGCTGGCGCGAGGATCCCACGCGCGATGCCTACGGCAGCTTCTGCTATCTGCGCGATGCCGAATCGGGCGAGTACTGGTCGGCCGCGTATCAGCCCACCTGCGTGCGCACCCAGCACTTCGAGGCGATCTTCTCCCAGGCCAAGGCCGAGTTTCGCGTGCGCCACCGCGGCATCGACAGCCATCTGGAGATCGCCGTGTCGGCCGAGGACGACATCGAGCTGCGCCGCCTGCGGCTGAAGAACCGCGCGCGCCATCCGCGCACCGTCGAGGTCACCACCTATGCCGAGGTCGTGCTGCAGGCGCCGCGCGCCGACGAGGCGCACCCGGCCTTCGGCAACCTGTTCGTGCAGACCCGCATCCTGGCGGCCAAGCAGGCCATCGTCTGCCGGCGCCGCGCGCGCGAGGCCGGCGAGCGGCCGCCGCAGCTGCTGCATCTGGTGGCCGCGCACGACTGCGACATCGAACAGATCTCCTACGAGACCGACCGCGCCCGCTTCATCGGCCGCGGGCGCAGCGCGGCGCGGCCGCTGGCGATGGAGCGCCTGGCGCTGGACAACAGCGAAGGCTCGGTGCTCGACCCGATCGTCGCCATCCGCGTGCGCATCACCCTGCAGCCCGGCCAGCAGGCGCTGCTCGACCTGGTCACCGGCGTGGGCGAGGACGAGGCCGCCTGCGATGCGCTGATCGAGAAGTACCGCGACCGGCGCCTGGCCGACCGCGTGTTCGACCTGGCCTGGACCCACAGTCAGGTCGTGCACCGCCAGATCAACGCGCACGAGGCCGACGTGCAGGTCTACGAGCGCCTGGCCGCGCTGGTGCTGCAGCCCGACCCGGTGCTGCGCGCCGACGCGGACACCCTGCGCCAGAACCGACGCGCCCAGCCGGCGCTGTGGGCGCAGGCGATCTCCGGCGATCTGCCGATCGTGCTGCTGCAGGTCTCCGACGTGGACCATCTGCCGCTGGTCGAACAGGTCGTGCAGGCGCACCAGTACTGGCGCCTGAAGGGCCTGGAGACCGACCTGGTGGTCTGGAACGAGAGCCAGGCCGGCTACCGCCAGCAGCTGCAGGAGCAGATCCTGGCGCTGCTGGCGCGCGACCAGCGCGCCGAGGTGCTGGAGCGGCGCGGCGGCATCTTCGTGCGTGCCGTGCAGCAGCTGGGCCAGGAAGACCGCGTGCTGCTGCTGTCGGTGGCGCGCGTGGTGCTGACCGACCGCGCCGGCACCCTGGCCGAGCAGGTCGATCGCCTGCCGGTGCTGGAGCGCGAGCCGCCCGCGCCGCTGCCGGCGGCGCCGCCGCGACCGGCCGCCTGGCGGGCGGGCGAGGGCGCCGTGGCCGGGCTGCCGCCCGCGGTGCAGACCGATCCGGCCGACGAGGATCCCTGGCCGTTCGAGCCGCTGCAGGCCGGGCCGCTGCAGTTCGACAACGGCACCGGCGGCTTCAGCGCCGATGGCCGCGAGTACGTGATCACCGTGGCGCCCGGCCGGCCGACGCCGGCGCCGTGGTCCAACCTGCTGGCCAACCCGGTGCTGGGCGCGGTGGTGACCGAATCCGGCGCCGGCTACAGCTGGGGCGAGAACGCCCACGAATACCGCCTCACGCCCTGGGACAACGACCCGGTGTGCGACAGCAGCGGCGAGGCGTTCTACCTGCGCGACGAGGACAGCGGCCATCTGTGGTCGCCCACGCCGCTGCCGTGCCCGGGCAGCGGCGCGTACCGGGTGCGCCATGGCTTCGGCTACAGCGTGTTCGAGCACGTCGAGGACGGCATCCACAGCGAGCTGTGGCTGTACGTGGATGCGGAGCTGGCGGTGAAGTACAGCGTGCTCAGGCTGCGCAACCTGTCCGGCCGCGCGCGCCGGCTCAGCGCCACCGGCTATGTCGAATGCGTGCTGGCCGACCTGCGCAGCCGCTCTCAGATGCATCTGATCACCGACGTGGACATCGCCAGCGGCGTGCTCACCGCGCGCAATCCGTTCAACGGCGATTTCGAGGGGCGCTGCGCGTTCTTCGACGTCGATGCCGGGGTCAATCCGGAAGACGGCACGCTGCTGCGTCAGTTCACCGCCGACCGGCTCGAGTTCCTGGGCCGCAACGGCAGCCTGGCCGCGCCGGCCGGGCTGCGGCGCGAGGGGCTGTCGGGCCGCTTTGGTCCCGGACTGGACGCCTGCGCCGCGCTGCAGGTGCCGATCGCGCTGGAGGCCGGCGGCAGCTTCGAGACCACCTTCCGGCTGGGCATGGCGGCCGATGCCGGCGCCACGCTCGAGCTGGCGCGGCGCACCCGCGGCGCCGGCGCGGCGCACGATGCGCTGGACCGCGTGCGCATCCACTGGCGCGGCGTGCTGGGCGGCATCCGGGTCAACACGCCCGATCCGGCCTTCGACCTGCTGGTCAACGGCTGGCTGCTCTATCAGGTGATCGCCAGCCGCTACTTCGGCCGCAGCGGCTTCTACCAGTCCGGCGGCGCCTGGGGCTTCCGCGACCAGCTGCAGGACTGCATGGCCATGGTCCACGCCCTGCCGCAGGTCACCCGCGAACACCTGCTGCGCGCGGCCGCCCAGCAGTTCCCGCAGGGCGATGCCATGCACTGGTGGCATCCGCCGACCGGACGCGGCGTGCGCACGCGCTGCTCGGACGACTACCTGTGGCTGCCGCTGGCGACCTGTCGCTATCTGGACGTCACCCAGGACTGGGGCGTGCTGGAGGCGCGCGCGCGCTTCGTCGAGGGCCGCCTGGTCAACGACGACGAGGAGTCCTACTACGACCTGCCGGTGGTCTCGGCCGGCGATGCCAGCCTGTACGAACACTGCGTGCTGGCGCTGCGCCGCGGCTGTCGCCTGCTCGGCGAGCGTGGCCTGCCGCTGATGGGCACCGGCGACTGGAACGACGGCATGAACAAGGTCGGCGAGCACGGTCGCGGCGAGAGCGTGTGGCTGGGCTTCTTCCTGATCCACGTGCTCAAGGCCTTCGTCCCGGTGGCGCAGCGGCGCGGGGAGAACGCGTTCGCGGACTGGTGCCAGGCGCAGGCCGACACGCTGGCCGCGCGCATCGAGGAGCACGCCTGGGACGGCGGCTGGTACCGGCGCGCGTGGTTCGACGACGGCACGCCGCTGGGCTCGGCGCAGGCGCAGGAATGCCGGATCGATTCGATCTCGCAGAGCTGGGCGGTGCTGTCCGGCGCCGGCCAGGCCCAGCGCGTGCAGCAGGCGATGACCGCGCTGGACACGCATCTGGTCAAGCCCGAGGCGGGCATCATCCAGCTGCTGGATCCGCCGTTCGACCGCCACGGCCCGGACCCGGGCTATATCCGCGGCTACGTGCCCGGCGTGCGCGAGAACGGCGGCCAGTACACCCACGCCGCGGTGTGGACGGTGATGGCCTTCGCCGAGCTGGGTCAGGTCGAACGCGCCTGGCAGCTGCTGGAGATGATCAACCCCATCCACCACGCGCGCGATGCGCAAGGCGTGGCGCGCTACCGGGTCGAGCCCTATGTCATGGCCGCCGACGTCTACGCCGTGGGCGACCACGCCGGCAGCGGCGGCTGGACCTGGTACACCGGCTCGGCCGGCTGGATGTACCGGCTGCTGCTCGAATCGCTGCTGGGTTTGCGGCGCGAAGGCGAGATGCTGATGCTGGAACCGCGCGTGCCGGCCGGCTGGGAGACCTTCAGCCTGCAGTACGCCGCAGGCCAGGCCACCTACGCCATCACGGTGCGTTACGGGGAGGCGGCCGCACCGTCGCTGTCGGTGGACGGCGTGCGCCAGCCGGGCAATCGTTTCGCGCTGCACGACGACGGCGCGGTCCACCAGGTGCAGATCGATCTGCCGGGAGGTTCGTCATGACCCTGACACGCCAGGCGCTGGACGCCGCACTGGATCGGCTGGAACGCGACGTGGCCGAGTGGGTCACGCATCTGCGCGAGCCGCGCATCTTCCGCAAGCAGTTCGATGCGCTGTGCGCGGACATCGTGTCCCAGGCCTCGCCTGAGGATGCGGAACACGCGCAGGGCCGCATCCGCGTCATCCTTGCCCGCCACGCGCCGGGAAGCGAACGCCAGGCCTGATGGCCCGCGCCGTCAGGCTCAGGCCGGATCCATCACCCGGATCTCGACCTGATCGTCGACCCGCACGACCTGGCCGGCGCGGATCTTGGCGGTCTTGCGCAGCTCCTGGGCGCCATCGACGCTGACCACGCCGCTGGCGACCACTTGCTTGCCCATGCCGCCGCTGTCGACCAGGCCGCACAGCTTGAGCAGGATGTGGAGTTCGACGTATTCGCCGTCGAGATCGAATTCGAGGATCTGCATGCGCGCAGTCTAGGGCCCGAGCGGGGACGGATGACAGGCCCCGCCCCGGGCCGCGGCGCTCATTCGCGTTCGAAGGCGTGCAGCTCGTCCAGGGTGCGCCGGGCGTCGCGCAGGCTGCGCGGCGCGTCGTTCCCCTCGCCCAGGCGGGCGTCGCGGCGGCGCAGATACGCGAGGGTCGCGATCAGGCCGATCGCGCCGACGGCGGCGCTGACCCAGATGAAGGCCGGCGCGGTGACGAACAGGTCCACGCCCAGATTGGCCTTGACCTCCAGGACGAAGATGGCGATCCACAGGAACCACCACGGCAGTCCCAGCCACCGGTTGGCCAGGCGCTGCAGCCGCACCAGGCCAAGGGCGCGTCGCTGGATGTCCAGCACCGGCGCGGCATAGTCGATCTTCGAGATCCGGCTCAGCGTCAGGCCGGCCAGCACCAGGGTCAGCACGCCATAGGCCAGCATGAACACGCTGCAGGCCAGCAGGTGCGGCGTGGCCAGGTGCTTGAGGCCGGTGGTGATGCCGAAGTAGATCAGCGCATCGCCGAACAGGATCTGCGCGATCTTGCCCGCATACATCCAGCGCATGTTGCCGCGCACCCGGTCCAGCCCGCGTTCGCGCAGCAGCTGCCGGGCCAGCGTGTCGGACTGTTCGATGCGGCGGCCCAGGGTTTGCCAGGCGGCCTTGAGTTCGTCGGGTTCCATGATGTGGTCCATGTGGGAAGTCCAGGGAGGAGAGGGCGGCAGTAGTCAGAGTTCGGCGCGGATGCGCTGCTTGAGCCGTGCGATCTTGGTGGTGACATTGGTCTGGGTCAGGCCCAGGATCTCGGCGATCTCGCGCGTGGGGCGGTCTTCCAGGTACAGCACCAGCAGGGCGCGCTCCAGCGGCGGCTGGCGGGCCATGAAGTCGCGCAGTAGACGCAGCTGCTGGTCGCGTTCGGGATCGGCCGCGTTGGGATCGGCCAGGTCGTGCAGGTCCTCGTCCATCGGCAAGGCGTGGCGCTGGCGCAGCGCGTGGCCGCGCACCTGCGAGATCGCCACGTTCAGCGCGATGCGGTACATCCAGGTCGAGAACGGGCGGTCGCCGTCGTAGCGCGGGAACGCGCGCCACAGCTGCGCGGCGATCTCCTGCGCCAGCTCGGCCCGGTCCTCGGGATGGAAGGCGTAGCTGGCCGCGACCTTGAGCACGATGCCGCGATGGGCCTCCAGCAGGGACTGGAAGCGCGTCTGGGCAGTGGGGTCAGGCGCGGTGGCCGAGGGCATGGCGAGGTCGTCCATGGAATAAGGGGGCAGTGTGCGTCGATGCCAGGGTGATTCGCGCCGACGCGCCGCTTGTCACAGCCCGCCTTGCGCCAGATCAATGCGGCGCGCACCGATCCCGCTAGGATGCGAGCCATTCTCATCTCGACGGGTGCGCATATGCGGTTCGACGTGGTCATTGGCGGGGCCGGCCCGGTCGGGCTGTGCCTGGCGCGCGCGCTGGCCGCGCAGGGGCGCCGCGTCGCGGTGGTCGATCGCCAGCCGCGCGCGGCGCTGGAGGCGCCCGCCTTCGACGGCCGCGAGATCGCCCTGACCCATGCCTCGCGGCAGCTGCTGGAGGCGCTGTCAGTCTGGCCGCGGCTGGACGCGCGGACGATCTCGCCGCTGCGCCAGGCGCGGGTGCAGGACGGCGTGTCGCCGTTCGCCCTGGACATCGGCGGCGGGGAAGGCCAGGAGGCGCCGCTGGGCTGGCTGGTGGCTAACCACCACCTGCGGCAGGCGGCATTCGAGGCCGCGCTGGCGCACCCGGGCGTGACCCTGCTCGACGGCGCCGGCGTGGCCAGCCTGCGCCGCCATCCCGACCGGGTCGAGGCCACGCTGGACGACGGCCTGGTCCTGCAGGCCGACCTGCTGGTGGCCGCGGACGGGCGCCTGTCCGCGCTGCGCCGGCAGCTGGGCGTCGGCGCCGAGCTGCACGAGCTGGGCCGCAGCATGCTGGTCTGCCACGTGGCCCACGCGCAGCCGCACCACGGCGTGGCGCTGGAGTGGTTCGCCTACGGGGCGACGGTGGCGCTGCTGCCGCTGACCGGCGCGGTGTCCTCGCTGGTGCTGACCCTGAGCCCGCAGCGCGCCGCGGCGATGCTGCAACTGGACGAGACCGCCTTCTCGGCCGAGGTCTCGCGCCTGTGCGAAGGCCGCCTGGGCGCGATGCGCCTGGCCAGCACGCGCCATATCTATCCGCTGGTTTCCAGCTACGCCCGGCGCCTGGCCGGGGCCCGCTTCGCCCTGGCCGGCGATGCGGCGGTGGGCATGCATCCGGTGACCGCGCACGGCTTCAACTTCGGCCTGGGCGGAGTGGGGCGCCTGGCCGATGCGCTGGACGGCCACGCGGATGCGGGCAATCCGGCGCCGCTGCAGGCCTACGCCCGCGCCCACCGGCGCGCGACCTGGCCGCTGTACGCGGCCACCCAGCTGGTGGCGCGGCTGTACGCGGACGAGCGCCCGGGCGCGCGCCTGCTGCGCGGCGGCGCGCTGCGCCTGGCCGCGGCGGTGCCGCCCTTCCGGCAGGCCTTGCAGCACCATTTGCAGCACTAACTCGCCGGTCCGGGCGCCGCGGACCCTGCCGGGCGGGTTGGGGCCCGAATCCGGCGGAAAGCGCCATTCAAAGCGCGTCGGGCCGCCAGGGCGCACAATAGGCGGCCGTTACGCGTCTTCAAGCGAGCTGCATCATGTCTTCCGAAACTGCCGCACCCGCGGTGCCGTTCTCCGCCCTTGGCCTGTCCGCGCCGGTCCAGGCCGCCCTGGTCGCCGTCGGCTACGAGTCGCCTTCGCCCATCCAGGCCGCCACCATCCCGGCGATGCTGGCCGGACGCGATGTGCTGGGCACCGCGCAGACCGGCACCGGCAAGACCGCAGCGTTCGCCCTGCCGGTGCTGTCCAAACTGGACCTGTCGGCCGGCAAGCCGCAGGTGCTGGTGCTGGCGCCCACGCGCGAGCTGGCCATCCAGGTGGCCGAGGCGTTCCAGAAGTACGCGGCCAAGATCCCCGGCTTCCACGTCCTGCCCATCTACGGCGGCCAGAGCTACTACCCGCAGCTGCAGGCGCTCAAGCGCGGCGTCCATGTGGTGGTCGGCACCCCGGGCCGGGTGATCGATCACCTGGAGCGCGGCTCGCTGGACCTGTCCGGCCTGACCACGCTGGTGCTGGACGAGGCCGACGAGATGCTGCGCATGGGCTTCATCGACGACGTCGAGACCGTGCTGCAGAAGACGCCGCCCACCCGCCAAGTGGCGCTGTTCTCGGCGACCATGCCGGCGCAGATCCGCCGCATCGCCCAGACCTATCTCAACGATCCGGCCGAAGTCACCATCGCGTCCAAGACCACCACCTCGGCCAACATCAGCCAGCGTTACTGGTTCGTCTCGGGCCTGCACAAGCTCGACGCGCTGACCCGCATCCTGGAGGCCGAGACCTTCGATGCGATGATCATCTTCGCCCGCACCAAGGCCGGCACCGAGGAGCTGGCCGAGAAGCTGCAGGCCCGCGGACTGGCCGCCGCCGCGATCAACGGCGACATGCAGCAGGCGCAGCGCGAGAAGACCATCGCCCAGCTCAAGGACGGCAAGCTGGACATCCTGGTGGCCACCGACGTGGCCGCGCGCGGGCTGGACGTGGAGCGCATCAGCCACGTGCTGAACTACGACATCCCCTACGACACCGAGAGCTACGTCCACCGCATCGGCCGCACCGGCCGCGCCGGACGCAGCGGCGAGGCGATCCTGTTCGTGACCCCGCGCGAGAAGTCGATGCTGCGCGCGATCGAGCGCGCCACGCGCCAGCCGATCACCGAGATGCAGCTGCCCACGGTCGAGGCGGTCAACGACCGTCGCGTGGCGCGGTTCCTGGCGCGCATCACCGATACGCTGGCCACCGGCGAGGCGGGCGAGTACCGCGCGCTGATCGAGACCTACGAGCGCGAGCACAACGTGCCGGCGGTGGACATCGCCGCGGCGCTGGCGCGGCTGCTGCAGGGCGACACGCCGCTGCTGCTGTCGGCCGCCGACCGCGCGCCGCGCGGCGAGCGTCTCGAGCGCGCTGCGCGTCCGGAGCGCAGCGAGCGCTACGAGCGTGCGCCGCGCCCCGAGCGCGCTGAACGCGGCGAGCGTCCGCCGCGTTTCGAGCCGGGCGAGCGGAGCGAACGCGCGCGCCCGGAGCGGCCGGCGCATGCGTCCTTCGACGAGGCCCCGGCCGAACGCCCGCGGCGTGCGCCGGCCGGCGAGGCCGAGGTCGGCATGGAGCGCTACCGCATCGAGGTCGGCCACGCCCATGGCGTCAAGCCGGCCAACATCGTCGGCGCCATCGCCAACGAGGCCGGGCTGGAGAGCCGCTACATCGGCCGCATCGACATCCAGGACGATTACTCGATCCTGGACCTGCCCGAGGGCATGCCGCGCGAGACCCTGACCCATCTGAAGAAGGTCTGGGTCTCGGGCCAGCAGCTGAAGATCCACAAGGTCGGCGAGGACGCCGGCGACGAGGCCCCGCGCGGTTTCCGCCCCGCCTCGGCCCGCCCCGGCGCTGGCAAACCGCGCCCCGGCGGCAAGCCCGGCTTCAAGCCGGCGGCCAAGCCGCACCGCAAGGGCCCGCCGAAGGACTGAGCTTCGCCCCCCTCCCTTGCGCGCAGCGCAGGGGAGCTCGAAATCGCGGCTAGCGATTGAGGGGGGAGGGAGCTTTTCGCCATTCGCGTGATGTTTGGAAGGCAACCGCAACAGCAACAGCGACCCCTCCCCAACCCTCCCCTGCGCTGCGCGCAAGGGAGGGGGCGGATCATGCGGTCTGACGCGATGCTGCCAACGCCAATCCCCAATCCCCAATCCCCAATCCCCAATCCCCAATCCCCAATCCCCAATCCCGAATCCCCAATCCCCAATCCCGAATCCCGAATCCCGAATCCCGAATCCCGAATCCCCAACCGCCTCCATGACCGACACCTCCCCCCCCACCCCCACCCGCCTCAACAAGCACATCGCCGAGACCGGCTTCTGCTCGCGGCGCGAGGCCGATCGGCTGATCGGGGAGCGGCGGGTGACGGTCAACGGACATCCGGCCGGCGCGGGCGCGGTGGTGGGGCCGGAGGACGTGGTCCTGGTCGATGGCCAGCCCCTGCGCGCGCGGACGGTGTCAAAGTCGAGCGGGCGGCGCCACGTCTATATCGCGCTGAACAAGCCGGTCGGCATCACCTGCACCACCGAGGCCAGCGTCAAGGGCAACATCGTCGACTTCGTCGGCCACGAGCAGCGCATCTTCCCGATCGGGCGGCTGGACAAGGACTCCGAAGGGCTGATCCTGATGACCAGCAACGGCGACATCGTCAACCAGATCCTGCGCGCCGAGAATCGTCACGAGAAGGAGTACCTGGTCGAGGTCAACAAGCCGGTGACCGAGGAGTTCCTGCGCGCCATGGCCAAGGGCGTGCGCATCCACGACCAGATGACGCTGCCGTGCCGCACCGGGCGCATCGCCAAGTTCGGCTTCCGCATCGTGCTCACCCAGGGGCTGAACCGGCAGATCCGGCTGATGGCCGCCGCCTTCGGCTATCGCGTCACCCAGCTGCGCCGGGTGCGGATCGACAACGTCAAGCTGGGCCCGCTCAAGCCGGGCCGCTGGCGCAATCTCACCGATGCCGAGCTGCGCGGTCTGCTGCCCGATCTGACGCAGTGGTAAGCACGCGCCACTGAGCCACCCTGTGACAGGCTGCGTGGTTTTAGCTTTCCTCGATTGGTCCGACGAACGGTCACTGGCTAAGTTCGCCGGATGCCAAGTCCCCCGCATCCGCACGACGAAGCCAGGCGTCAGGCCGTCCTGGCGCGCTATCACATCCTGGACAGCGAGAACGAACAGGCCTACGACGATCTGGTCACCATCGCCGCGCGCATCTGCGATGCGCCGATCGCGGCGATCAGCCTGATCGACGAGGATCGCCAGTGGTTCAAGTCGCGCAAGGGCGTGGAAGCCCAGCAGACCGGGCGCGACATCTCCTTCTGCGGCCACGCCATCCTGGCGCCCGAGGAAACGACGGTGGTGCGCGATGCGAGTACCGATGCGCGCTTCCTCGACAATCCCCTGGTGACCGGCGCGCTGGGCGTGCGCTTCTACGCCGGCGCGCCGCTGGTGACGCCCGATGGCCAGGCGCTGGGCGCGCTGTGCGTGCTGGACAGCAAGCCGCGCACGCTCAGCCCCGGGCAGGCCGAGGCGCTGCGCGCGCTGGCGCGCCAGGTGATGTATCTGCTGGAGCTGCGGCGCATCTCCGGCGCGCTGGCCACGCAGATGGCCGAGCGCGACTGGTACGAGCAGCAGCTGCGCCAGTACCAGGACGAGCTGGAAGTCCAGAACGCCGACCTGGCCGCGCAGACCCGCACCGACCCGCTGACCGGCCTGCCCAATCGCCGCGCGCTGACCATGGCGCTGGACATGATGCTGGAGCAGCACGCGGCCGGGTGCGGCAAGGGCGTCAGCGTCGCGGTGGTCGATGTGGACCACTTCAAGGTGATCAATGACGTGCACGGCCACGCCACGGGCGATGAAGTGCTGGTGGCGCTGGCCGACACGCTGCGCGCGCACAGCGCCGACGGCATGGCCGCGCGCTACGGCGGGGAGGAGTTCGTGATCCTGTTCCCGGACAGCACCGGCGAGCAGGCGCGTGCGCAGTGCGAGTTCCTGCGCACCGCGGCCACCTCGCTGCCGGTCGACCTGGCGGTGACGGTGAGCATCGGCGTGGCCGAATGCCGGCGCCGCGACGACACGGCCGAGGACGCCTTCCGCCGCGCCGACCAGGCGCTGTATGCAGCCAAGCGCGGCGGCCGCGACCGCGTGGTGCTGGCGCCCTAGGCGGGCGGGCTCAGTCGGCCACGCTCTTGGCTTCGGCGGTGACCAGCAGCTCCGGATGCGCGCCTGGGCTGCGCCGGGCCACCACCGGGTGGGCGAAGACCGCGACCAGGATGATCGCCACGCCGCCGTAGAACATCGGCGTGAGTTCGCGCTGCTCGCCCAGCAGCACGATGGCCAGCAGGATCGCGTAGACCGGCTCCAGGTTGGTGGCCAGCTGCATGCCGTAGGCGCTGACCTGGCGCAGGGCCACCAGCGCCAGGGCGAAGGGCAGCAGCGTGCAGACCAGCGACAGCACCACCAGCAGCGCCGCATCGTGCAGGCCGGGCAGGACCAGCAGCGCGCCGCCGAAGCCGGGCACCAGCGCCATCAGCGGCGCCAGCGCGGTCAGCAGCACGGTGCCGGCGCCCAGCTCCAGGGCGGTGACGGTCAGCGGTTCGCCGCCTTCGACCATGCGCTTGTTGAGCGAGCCGAACACCGCCACCAGCAGCGCCGACAGCGCGCCGACCGCGATGCCGGCGCGCATCTCGTGCGGCACTCCGCCGACCACCATCGCCACGCCGGGCAGGGTGGCGATGCCGAAGAACAGCTCGCGCGCATCGAACGGCCGGCGCGTCACCCATGGTTCGATCATCGCGGTGAACGCCGGCGCCAGCGCGATGCAGGTCGCCGCGACCGAGGCATTGGCCAGCTTGATCGCGCCGTAGAAGGTCAGCCAGTGCAGCGCCACCAGCGCGCCGATGCCGGCATAGGCCCAGCGCCGCCGCACCGGCATCGCGCGCAGGCCGCGCCAGACCGCCGGCAGCAGGGCCAGGGCGAGCACCACCAGCAGCATGCGCCACCACACCAGGGGCAGCGCGGGCAGGGTGATGAGCTTGCCGAGGATGGCGGTGAATCCCCACAACAGCACGCACAGGTGCACTTGCAGGTGGGCCTTGCGGCGGGCGGACATGGGCATGCCTGCCATTATCGCCGTGCCGCCACGCCGTGGCGACGAGATTACTTACGCAACCGTTCCAGCAAGGCCATGGCCGCGGCGGGGTTGCGCTCCTTGGCCGCGGAGATGAAGAACACGAAGACCTCGCGCGGCCGCTTTGGCGCCGGCGTCGGGCCTACGTGCGGCAGCTCCTCGGGGTCCTCGCCGGCGCGCCAGGCGCGCGCGCGGCGCGCCCAGGCATCCAGTTCGGCCGCCGGATAGCCGGTGGCCTCGTCGCTGCGGCTGGCCATCAGGCGCGCATAGACGAAGTCGCCAGTGATATCGGCGAAGGAGAGATATTCGGTGGATTCGGAGAACACGGTTCCCATGCCGTGCGCGCGGACCAGGGCCAGGAAGTCGGGCGTGATGAAGTCCGGATCGCGCACGTCCAGCACGTGCCGCAGCGTGCGCTTGCCGGCCTTCTTCGGCAGCAGGTCGAGGAAGCCTTCGAACTGCTCGGCATCGATCCTGCGCCCGGCCTCGAACTGCCACACCAGCGGCCCGAGCTTGTCGCCCAGCTCGCTGATGCCGCCGATGAAATCCTCCACCTGCGCGCGCGTGCCGGTCAGCTTGCGCGACTGGGTGATGCGCTTGGGCGCCTTGGCCGAGAACATGAACCCTTCCGGCGTGGCATCGCGCCACTTGGCGTAGGTGGCCGGCTGCTGGGTGCCGTAGTAGGTGCCGTTGATCTCGATCGCGGTGAGGCGGGCGCTGGCGTATTCCAGCTCCAGCCGCTGCACCAGGCCGGCCGGGTAGAAGTTGTCGCGCCAGGGCGCGTACACCCAGCCGCCGATGCCCACGCGGATGCCCTCCGGGGCGGCGGGCGTCTGGAACAGATCGGCGTCGGGCGCTGCGGCGCTGCGTTTGGCCATCACGGTGCTCCGGCAAGGGCGAGGGCCGGTGAGCATAGCCGGGCAGGCTGGCAAGACCGGCCATCGCGACGCTGCTTGTCATGCCTTCACACCAATTTCAGTACTGAGCCGTTCATGATTCCCTGCACTCAACTTTCACGCGGGAATCCCATGTCCAAGGCAGGCTGGCTGCTGGTTGCAGCCACGGCGAGCGGCAGCGCGCAGGCGGTCACGTCGGAGCAATGTCCCACCCGCACCGACATCCCCAAGGCCGTCAGTCTCCGCGTCGACAACGACCTGTTCGGCGGCGATCACCAGGACCAGGGCTATACCAGCGGTGTGGAGCTGGGTTGGGTCTCGGCCAACCTGAAGGACTACCAGGACGATCCGTGTCTGTCGCCGATGGCGCGTCTGGTCAATCGCTACCTCAATGCGATCAAGCCGGAGGGCTTCGATGAGCAGAACATGGTCTTCAACCTCGGCCAGGCCCTGTACACGCCCAAGGACAACACCCGCAGCGACCTGATCCCGGACGACCGACCCTATGCCGGCGTGCTGATGGCCACCTTCGGCTACAACGCGCGCAAGGGCGATGCGCTGCAGACCACGCAGATCGGCCTGGGCTGGGTCGGGCCGTCGGCGCGCGGCAAGCAGATCCAGGAGGCGGTGCACCGGGTGCTCAGCGACAAGAAGTTCCGCGGCTGGGACAACCAGCTGCGCGACGAGCCGCTGTTCCTGCTGCGCCACGAGCGCATGCATCGCTTCGCGTGGGGCTCGGGGCTGTGGACCTGGGACGCGATCACCCATTACGGCGCGGCGCTGGGCAACTACCAGACCTTCGCCAACGGCGGCGCCGAGCTGCGCTTCGGCCGTCACCTGCCCGACGACTTCGGCAGCACGCCGCTGCGCCCGGCCGGCGAGGACACCGCCCCGGCCAGCCAGACCCGTCCGGGCGGCGAATGGCGCTTCCACGCCTTCCTGACCACCGACGTGCGCTGGGTGCTGCGCGACATCACCCTGGACGGCAACACCTGGAAGGACAGCCACAGCGTGGACAAGCGCAATGTGGTGGGCTACGTCGGCTACGGCGTGGCGGTCATGAAGGGGCGCTGGAAGTTCGCCGTGGCGCGCTACCATTCCAGCCGCGAGTTCGACGGCCAGAGCGAGCCGCCGGTGTTCGGCAGCTTCACCATCAGCCGGGCGCTGTAGTCCCGTCCCAAGCGGAGAATGCCAATGCCCCAGTGGAGTACGCCCGACCTGTGCGATGCCCATCCCGAGGTGCAGGTGGCCGAGCCGCTGTTCCGCGACTTCGGCGGCGCGCAGGCCTTCAGCGGCACGATCGTCACCCTGCGCTGCCCGGAGGACAACTCGCGCGTGCGCGAGCAGGTCGAGCAGGCCGGCACCGGCAAGGTGCTGGTGATCGAGGCCGGCGGTTCGCTGCGCCACGCGATGCTGGGCGACATGCTGGCCGAAAAGGCCGTGGCCAATGGCTGGTCCGGCGTGCTGGTGCACGGCTGCGTGCGCGATGTGGAAGTGCTGGCCAACCTGCCGCTGGGCATCAAGGCGCTGGCCGCCGTGCCGATGAAGACCGAGAAGCGCGGCCTGGGCGAGGTCGATGTGCCGGTGCGCTTTGCCGGGGTGTCCTTCGTGCCCGGGCAGTGGCTGTATGCCGATGCCAACGGGGTGATCGTGGCCGAGCATGCGCTGACCTGAGACCAGGCGCAGGCGAGGCGGGTCGAGGAGCGGGCAAGGACGGCGCCGTCCTTGTCTTCGCCGCTGCTCACGCCGGACTCCTCTAGACTTCGCCTGCTCCCATGATCTTCCGCTGGTTCGAATCGCTGATCGACGTGTTCGGCCGTCCCGACGAGGCGACGCCGCCGCACGGGCTTGTGCGCTTCTACCTGCACTATCTGCGGCCGGGCGGCTGGGTGCTGGCGGCGATGTTCGTGGTCGGTTTCGCGGTGGCGCTGGTGGAAGTGGCGCTGTTCGACTTCCTCGGCAAGCTGGTGGACCTGGCCAAGGACGAGACGGCGGCCGGCTTCTTCGACCGCCACGGCCCGCAGCTGCTGGGCATGGCGGGCGTGGCGCTGGTGCTGCGGCCGCTGCTGATGGCCCTGGGCGACCTGCTGATGCACCAGTCGGTGACCCCGGCGCTGACCGCGCGCACGCGCTGGCAGCAGCATCGGCACGTGGTGCGGCAGAGCCTGGCCTTCTTCCAGAACGACTACGCCGGCCGCATCGCCAACCGGATCATGCAGACCGGCGCCTCGCTTCGCGAGTCGGCCACCCAGCTGATCGATGCGCTGTGGTACGTGGCGGTGTACACCGGCAGCGCGCTGGTGCTGTTCGCCCAGTCGGATTGGCGGCTGATGCTGCCGCTGATCGCCTGGCTGCTGGCCTACGTGGCGGCGCTGGCGTATTTCGTGCCGCGGGTGAAGGAGCGCTCCTGGCGCGCGTCGGAATCCAGGTCCAGGCTGATGGGCCGGGTGGTGGACGGCTATACCAACATCGCCACGCTCAAGCTGTTCCCGCATCCGCGGCGCGAGGACGACTACGTCGCCGAGGCGGTGCGCGAGAACCTGGGCAGCGTGCAGCGCATGACCCGCATGACCACCGCGATGGACGTGGTCATCGCCGTGCTCAATGCCTTGATGATCGTGGGCACCGCCGGCCTGGGCCTGTGGCTGTGGCAGCGCGGCGCGATCACCGTTGGCGCCATCGCCCTGTCCACGGGACTGGTGATCCGCATCGAGAACATGGCCGGCTGGATCATGTGGGTGGTCAACGGCCTGTTCGAGGACATCGGCACGGTCCAGGACGGCATGGAGACCATCGCCCGGCCGCATACCGTCATCGACCGTCCCGACGCGCCGCCGCTGCGGGTCACGGCCGGGCAGGTGCGCTTCGAGGACATCCACTTCCACTACGGCCAGCGTGGCGGGGTGATCGCCGGGTTGAACCTGACCGTGGCCGCCGGCGAGCGGATCGGCCTGGTCGGTCCGTCCGGCGCCGGCAAGTCGACCCTGGTCAACGTGCTGCTGCGGCTCTACGACCTGGAGGCCGGGCGCATCCTGATCGATGGCCAGGACATCGCCGGCATCACCCAGGCCAGCCTGCGCGGGCAGATCGGCGTGGTCACCCAGGACACCTCGCTGCTGCATCGCTCGATCCTCGATAACCTGCGTTACGGCCGTCCCGAGGCGACGCCCGAGCAGGTCGCGGCGGCCATCGCACAGGCGCGTGCCGATGGCTTCATCGATACGCTGGTGGATGGTGAGGGGCGCACCGGACTCGATGCCCACGTGGGCGAACGCGGGGTCAAGCTCTCCGGCGGACAGCGCCAGCGCATCGCCATCGCCCGGGTGCTGCTGAAGGATGCGCCGATCCTGCTGCTGGACGAGGCCACCTCGGCGCTGGATTCGGAGGTCGAGGCGGCCATCCAGGACAGCCTGGACGTGCTGATGCGCGGCAAGACCGTCATCGCCATTGCGCATCGGCTGTCTACGATCGCCCGGATGGACCGGCTGGTGGTGATGGATGCGGGGCGGATCGTGGAAACCGGGACCCACGCCGAGCTGCTGGCCGAGGGGGGGCTCTATGCGCGTTTGTGGCAGCGGCAGACGGGAGGATTCGTGGCCGCCGACCCGCTCGTCGGGGACGCGCGCTAGTCGCTAAAGAAAGCCGTCGGCCTGCCGTTACGCTGCTCAGTCCGTCTTTCCTTGAAAGCCGGCTGGGGTCTGGGGATGATGCGTGCAAGGGATGGGTGCATGTTCGCTGATGCGACTGCGAGAACGGCAGGGACTGCGATGGCTGCGACGGCTGCAAGTACTGCGAGGGGCGGGCATCAACGGATGTGGATCGAGGAACGCGAGCTGCAGGTGGGCGAGCTGCGCCCGGGGATGTACGTCAGCCGGCTCGACCGCGACTGGCTGGGCACGCCGTACATGCTGGAAGGATTCCTGATCGAAAGCCCGGCCGATATCGCCGAGCTGGCCAAGTACTGCGCCAAGGTCACCGTCGATGTGGTCAAGAGCGAGAGCTTCGTGCGCGCCGCCCTGCGCAAGCCGGCCGCCGCGCCCATGGTCGTGGGCGACCCGGAGCCGGCGCCGGCGAAACGGCGCAAGCCCTACGTGATCCCCGAACTGGCCACGCTGACCGCCAATCCGCGCCCGATCCTGTCGCGCGTCCAGGACGAAGTGCCGCGTGCCAGCCAGGCGCTGGAATCGGTGGACCGTGCCGCCGGCGGCATCATCGCCGAGCTGCGCAACGGCGGCCGGCTGGACGTGGAGGCGGTCGAGGAGGCGGTGACGCCGGTGGTGGACAGCATCGTGCGCAATCCCGATGCGTTCTTCTGGCTGGAGGCGCTGCGTCAGCACGACGGCTACACCTACAGCCACGCGGTGAACTGCTGCGGCTTCATGGCCGCCTTCGGCCGGCATCTGGGATTCCCCGATGAGGCCCTGCACGACCTGGCCACCGCCGGGCTGCTGCTGGACATCGGCAAGACCGCCTTGCCCGAGTCGCTGCTGGAACACGATGGCGCCCTGTCCGCCGAAGAGCTGGAGCTGCTGCGCAGCCACCTCGGCCACAGCCTGCGCCTGTACGACGCCTCGGGTGCCTCCAACAGCGTCGTGCGCGAGATGATCCTGACCCACCACGAGCGCGAGGACGGCTCGGGCTATCCCGCCGGCCTGACCGGCTCGCAGATCCCGCTGTTCGGGCGGATCGCGGCGATCGTCGACTCGTTCGACGCCATGACCAGTCCGCGGCCCTACCGCGAGCCGCTGTCGCGCTACGAGGCCATGCAGGCGCTCTACCGCCAGCGCGGCGCGTCCTATCAGCCCGATCTGGTCGAGCAGTTCGTGCAGTGCCTGGGCGTGTATCCGACCGGCAGCCTGGTGGAACTGTCCACCGGCGAGGTCGCCATCGTGGTCGAGCAGAACCCGGTGCGCCGGCTGTTCCCGCAGGTCATGCTGCTGACCGATGCCGACAAGCAGCGGCGCGAGGCCTTCGAGCCGCTGGACCTGCGCGACACCTGGGGCGCGCACGACAACCGCCAGATCAGCATCCGCAAGGGGCTCAAGCCGGGCAGTTACGGGCTCGATCCCAAGGAACTCTATCTGTGAGATGTGCACGGGCCAGCATGACGCTGCGCCAGGCAGGGCGCTAGGACGGCCGGATGCTCAACCGCGAAATCCTGTTCGACACCATCGCGCGCCTCGTGCCCGAGCCGGCCGCGGGCGGCGCGCTGCTGGTGGTGCGCATGCAGCGGCTGCGCGAGTACGAGGCGGTGTTCGGCTACGGCGCCAGCGATGCGCTCATCGCCGCCTTCACCGCGCGCCTGGGCGACTGCCTGCGCGAGGTCGATGCGCTGGTGCGCATCGGCGAGTGCGATTTCGCCGTGCTGCTGCCCGGCGTGCGCGACCAGAACCTGGCCATGCTGGCCGCAGGCAAGATCGCGCGCGCCTTCCGCTATCCGCTGGAAGCCGGCGGCCGCCCCTCCCGGGTGACCGTGGCCGTGGGCGTGGCCATGGCTGTCAATGCAGCCGACGCCGAGCAGCTGTGCCGGCACGCCGACGTGGCCTGCGCGAGCGCCGCCCAGCGGCCTGAGCATCACGCGCTGTATGCGGGGCAGATGCCGGCCAGCGTGGGCTACGAAGACCTGCACCGCGCGATCCACCACAATGCGCTGCAGGTCCACCTGCAGCCCATCTTCGCCCTGGACAGCGGTGCCCTGCGCGGCTTCGAATCGCTGGCGCGCTGGCACGACCCCGTGCTGGGTCCGGTGCGGCCGGACCTGTTCGTCGTCGCCGCCGAGCAGACCGGCCTGATCGACGGCCTGACCCGCTGGAGCATCAACGCCACGCTGCGCCACTGCGCGCCGGTGTTCGCCGAGCATCCGGACCTGCAGTGCGGCTTGAACGTGTCGCCGATCGCGCTGACCGCCGGTGGCTTCGTCGAACAGATGGCCTCGGCCCTGCGCATCTGGAACGTCAACCCCGCCCAGGTGATGCTGGAAGTCACAGAGACCGCCTTCGTCGACAATCCGCAGCAGATCGGCCAGGCGCTCACGCGTCTGCGCGAGATGGGCCTGCGCATCGCGGTGGACGATTTTGGCGTGGGCTATTCCTCGCTGTCCTACTTCCGCCACTTCCATGTGGACGAGCTGAAGATCGACATGAGCTTCGTGCGCGACGTCATCGACAGCCGGCGCATGTGCCGCCTGGTCGAATCGATCGTCAACATGGGCCACAGCATGGAAGCGGTGGTGGTGGCCGAAGGCATCGAGAGCTCGGCTATCTGGAGCCGCCTGCGCGAGATCGGTTGCGACCTGGGCCAGGGCTACTACCCCGGCCGCCCGGCGCCGGCGGAAGAGGCCCTGGCGCAGTTCGTCGACTGAAGGCGCCGCCGGCCCGCACGCGCCGGGCGATGGGCCTAGACTGGCGCTTCCAACGCGCGGAGCGCTCGCCATGCACCATGCCGGAAGTTGCCACTGCGGCGCCATCGACTTCACCGTGACCGGTGAGGTACGCGAGGTGATCGACTGCAACTGCTCGCTATGCCGGCGCCGCGGCGGCCTGCTCTGGTTCGCGCCGCGCGCGGCGTTTTCGCTGCGCAGCGATCCAGGCGCGGTCCAGACCTACACCTTTCACTCGCACACGTTGCGCCACCACTTCTGCGCGATCTGCGGGATCGCGCCCTACAGCGAAGGCACCGGGCCGGACGGCGCGGCGATGGTCGCGATCAACGTGCGCTGCCTGCCGCAGCTGGATCTGGCCTCGCTGACTATCCTTCCTTACGACGGCGCGGGCCGCTGACGCGGCTTTCAACCCGGTGCGCGGCCGAGCAGCTCGTCGGGCACCGCCGGCATCGGCGTGCGCGTGTCCTTGGCCTGTTCCTTGAGCCAGTCCATGAACAGCCGCGCGGCTGGCGACAGCGGGCGATGCGTGGCGTGCACGGCGTAGTAGGCGAAGCGCGCGCGGATGGCCGGGCCGGGCAGACGCACCAGCTCATAGCGCTGCAGATAGGGCAGGGCGATGTGCTTGCGCGCCAGCGCCGCGCCCAGGCCGTAGACCGCCGCGCGCATCACGTCGGTGCTGTCGCTGAACACATGCGCGATCGGCAGCTGCGCGCCGTGCACGCCGACTTCGCGGAACCACTCGCGCCAGCCCTGCAGCCCCAGGTCGGCCAGTAGCGGCAGCCGGGCGATCTGGGCCGGCGTGGTCACCTCGCCGATGCCGTGCAGCGCAGGGGAGGCGACCGGGAACAGCTCGTCGTCCATCAGGTGATGGGCGGTGATGCCCGGCCAGTCGCCGCTGCCATAGCGGATGCCGACCTCCGGGCCGTTGTCGTCGAAGCGCGCCATCGCCGGGCTGGAGTCCAGTTCCACCCGCACCCGCGGATAGGCGGCGCAGAAGCGCGGCAGGCGCGGCAGCAGCCAGCAGTAGGCCAGCGAGTGCAGCGTGGTCACCTTCAGCGGCACCACCTCGGATTGCGGATGCAGCGCGCCGGCGACCGCGGCCACGTCGGCCAGCGCGGCGGTGGCGGCATCGGCCAGCTGGCGGCCTTCCGGAGTGAGCTTGACCCCGCGCGCGTGACGCTGGAACAGGCTCACGCCCAGCAGCGCCTCGAGCTTGCGCACGTGGTGGCTGACCGCGCTGGCGGTCAGGTGCAGCTCCTCGGCGGCATGGGCCAGGTTCTGGTGGCGGGCGGCCGCGGCGAACACGCCGAGGGAGGGCAACAGGGTCGGGCGCAGGTGCATGGCGAGGCACAAATCAGATTTGTGGCAGGCGCCGATACTACGCGCTTGTGGGGCCGGGCCGCGCGCTAGACCATGCAATCACGCTGCGATGTCCGGAACCGGCCAGCGCGACGCCGCCGCCTCGCGCAGGCTGGCGGCGCCTGCCGACGGCGCGCTGCCGTCCGCACCTTCCCTCACGATTTCCATGTGGAACCGCGCCATGTCCCATGCCTCGCCTTCGGCCGCCTGCCCGCCCACCCACACCGCCCGCGACTGGCGCACGCCCATCGAGCTGGCCGTGCTGGGCGTGATCTGGGGCAGCTCCTTCCTCTTCATGCGCGTGGCCGCGCCGCATTTCGGCGCCTATGCCCTGGTCGAGCTGCGTCTGTGCCTGGGCGCGCTGGTGCTGCTGCCGTTCCTGTGGCGCGACCGGGCGCAGTTTCCGGCCAGGCGCTGGCCGGTGCTGGCCGGCATCGGCGTGCTGAACTCGGCCTTGCCCTTCCTGCTGTTCGCCTGGGGCGCGCAGCACGCGCCGGCGGCGATCGGCGCCATCACCAATGCGATGACGGTGCTGTTCACCGCGCTGATCGCCTTCCTGTTCTTCGGCGAGAAGATCGGCGCGCGCCGCGCCATCGCCCTGCTGGTCGGCTTCATCGGCGTGCTGGTGCTGGCCACCGGCAAGGCCGGCGGCCTGAGCGTGGGTCCGGCGGCGCTGGCCGGCGCGACCGCGTCGCTGCTGTACGGCATCGGCTACAACCTGGTGAAGCGGCACATGGCCGATCTGCCGCCGGCCAGCTCGGCGGCGGCGACGCTCAGTTGCGCGGCCCTGCTGCTCTCGCCGCTGGCGGTGACCCACTGGCCCACCGCGCCGGTGCCCGGCGTGGCCTGGGCCTGCGCCGGCGCGCTGGGCATCCTGTGCACCGGCCTGGCCTACCGCGTGTACTACCGCCTGATCCAGCGCATCGGTCCGGCCCGCGCGGCCACGGTGACCTATCTGATTCCGGTGTTCGGCGCGCTGCTGGCCTGGGCCATCCTGGGCGAACCGCTGACTTGGACGATGCTCCTGGCGGCGGTGCTGATCCTGGGCAGCGTCGCGGTCAGCCAACGCGCCGCGGCCAGGCGTCCGCGCTGACGCCGCCTCGGGCCTGACCTTTGGGAGCAAGC
Organism: Pseudoxanthomonas winnipegensis; assembly: GCF_030322905.1. Taxonomy (NCBI): domain Bacteria; kingdom Pseudomonadati; phylum Pseudomonadota; class Gammaproteobacteria; order Lysobacterales; family Lysobacteraceae; genus Pseudoxanthomonas; species Pseudoxanthomonas winnipegensis. The sequence goes on from NZ_CP095475.1 coordinate 1,327,160, forward strand.
GGATGGAGAAGCAGTTCGGCTACAAGGCATGGGCCAACGCGGAGCTGTTCGAGGCGCTGGCCGTGATCGATCCGCAGCAGCATCCGGCGCAGTGGAAGCGCGCGGTGCGGCGGATGAATCACGCCTACGTGGTGGACCGGATCTTCGCCGCGCATCTGCGGGGAACGGCTCACGGCTACCAGGCGACCAATACGCCGGACACGCCGACCCTTGAAGCCTTGCGCGAAGACGTCGCCGCATCCGACGCTTGGTACCGCGCCTACGTCGCCACGCTGGACGCGAAAGCACTGGATGAACCGGTCCGCTTTGCCTTCACCGACGGCCAAGCGGGCACCATGACCCGCGCGGAGATCCTGTTCCACGTGCTGGCGCATGGCGCCTACCATCGCGGCAACGTGGGGATGGTGCTGGCCGAGTGCGGCTGCGATCGCCCCAGCGACACCTTCACCCGCTATCTGCACGCCAGCGAACCGGGGCGGCGCCAGGGGATTGTCTAGGACGCGCGGATCGCGTCGGCACGTCCCGCGGCGCTGACGCGGCGGCTCTCCGCGCCTGGCTTACTTCTTGCCGCCCGGCGTCCGCACCGGCAGCGGCACGTTGCACAGGTCGATGTGGCCGGCCGGACGCTTGTAGAAATCGTCCACGCGGTTGCGCTTGGCTTCGACCACGTCGCGGAAGGTCTGGCTGTCGGTGCGCAGCAGCTCCAGCGGCGTGCGCTCGGCGGCGGGCACCTCGCTGGCCAGGCGGATCGACTTGATCGGCGTGCGTTGCGCCGGGTCGGTGTAGAAGCCCATCGGCTCCGGACCGCGCTGGATCGTGCTCAGCAGCTCCATCCCCTTCACCACGCGGCCGACCACGGTGATGTTGTCGTCCAGCTGGCGCGGCGACTGGCCGATGACCACGTACAGCTCGGCGCCGATGCTGCTGTCGTCGGCGTTATTGCGGCCCGCGCCCAGCGTGCCGTAGCAATGCGCCAGCCAGGCCTTGCCGTCGGCGCCGTCGCGCGCGGCCGGGAAGCCGTCGACGAAACCCACCTGCCTGGCCCAGCCATCGCGGTCGGGCAGCGGCTGGAAGTTCAGGCCCTTGGCGCTGCGGTGGAACTCGGCCGGCAGATGCGTCTTCGCGCTGCCCAGCGACTTGGCCTTTGCCGGGTCCTCGCCATCCACGTCGCCGAACTGCACCACGAAGTTGTCCTGCGAGCGGTAGATGCTGGTGCCATCCCAGAAGTGCTCGTGGGCCAGGGTCGTGATGTTGGCCACATGCTCGGGCGCGAACGCCGGCGCCAGTTCGATCACCACCCGGCCGCTGGCCAGCTCCAGGTAAAGCGTGCGCGCCGGGTCGAGCGTGCGCCAGTCGCTGGCCGGCGATGCGTCGAGGATCTGCTGCCCGCTGCGGTACGGCTTCTTGGCCTGCGCGGCCGCGCCCACGGCCATGGCGGGCAAGAGCGCGAGCAGCAGCGCGGCGGTGAGGCGGGCGGGAGCGGGCATGTGGCGACTCGTGGCATGGAAAGGATGGGCCCGATTCTGACCGGGCGCCCCGCGCCACGCCAGCGAGGCGCGCGCCTGCGCGCTCCAGCAAGACAGGCGGGAAGCGGAACCCGACGCTGGCGCAGGCCCGCGCGGGGCCTGCAAGCTTGCGGAATCAGCGCGTCGCGCGCTGTGCGGTCAGCACGTAGGCCAGCGCCAGATGCACCGGCACCAGCAGCGCGACCCAGGCGATGTTGGCCTGCACGTTGAACGGGAACCAGTGCAGCATCCACGCCAGCACCGACAGCGCCGCCACCAGGCGCAGCTGCCAGCGCGACCACGCCGCCAGCGCGCGGCCGCGCAGCACCTGCACCGCCGCGGGCAGCAACAGCACGCACAGCGGATCGAGCAGCAGCAGGTTGCGGTTGGCCCAGCCGGCCACGTGGCCGCTGCCGAACCAGATGAACAGCATCAGCGCGCCGGCCAGCGTGCACACCAGCCAGAACACCAGCGCCACCCCGCCGACCACGCGCCGCGCGCGCGTGCCCAGCCACACCAGCGCGAACGCCACCAGCACGCCGGCCAGCAGCCACGGCCACCAGCTGCGCGCAGTCTCCGGCGGCTCGGGTGCGATGCGGTGCGGCAGCAGTTGTTGGGTCGACTGCACCAGCGGGCGGCCCTGGGTGTTCTTCACCTGGGTCAGCGCATCGGCCAGGCGCATCGGCACGAAGGCCTCGTCCCAGCGCGAGAGCTGCCGGTCGGCGTAGGGGCCGAAGCCCAGGTCGAAGCCGATCCACATCCACCAGGCCGGCGAGGCCAGGCGCACCGACTCGCTGCGGTAGGTGTTGCCGCGCGAACGGCCGGCCAGCTGCTTCTTCAGCGCCCCGCCCATGGCCGCATCGAGCGCATCGCGCACCTGCGTGGCGCAGTTGCTGGTGAAGTAGTCGTAGGGATAGCGCGCATTCTCCGGACGCGCGCGCCAGGCCAGCGAATCGGCCAGCGCCTGCGCCTGCTGCGGGGTCAGGTCCAGCCACTGGATCGACACGCCGCGGCCTTCGGCCTGGTAGCTCTGCAGGTCCTCCTGCAGCGGCAGCGCGACCAGGTAGTACAGCATCTTGCCGTCGATGAAGCGGCGCACGAAGCCCGGTTCGTCCGGATCGAAGAAGCCGAAGTTGTACGAGGTGGCCTGGCCGGTCTGCGGGTCGGCGACCACCAGCGCGTCATGGCCGAAGCGTTCGAAGAACACCTCGCCCGGCTGCATGGTCATCACGCCGATGCGCGGCGCGGCCGGCGCGGCACAGGCCAGCAGCGCGAACACGAGCACGCACAGCAGGCGCGCCAGCAGGCCGGTGGTCTTCAAGCTCAATCCTCGGGCAATACGCCGACGTGGAAGGCGTGCACGCGGCGCGCATCGGCCTTGGCCACGCGGAAGGCGAAGCGCCCCAGCGTCAGCTCCTCGCCGGTCTCGGGCAGGTGGCCGATGGCGTCGGTGACCAGGCCGCCGACGGTGTCGTACTCGTCGTCGGGGAAGTCCGCGCCGAAGCGCTCGTTGAAGTCCTCGATCGGCGTCAGCGCGTCGACCACGTACTGGCCATCGGCCTGTGCGGCGATGCGCGAGGCCTCGTCCTCGGCCTCGTCGTGCTCGTCGTCGATCTCGCCGACGATCTGCTCCAGCACGTCCTCGATGGTGACCAGGCCCGCCACGCCGCCGTATTCGTCCACCACCAGCGCCATGTGGTTGCGCGAAAGGCGGAACTCCTTGAGCAACAGGTTGAGCTTCTTCGATTCGGGGATCAGCACCGCCGGGCGCAGCAGCTCGCGTACCGTGCCCGGGCCGTTGTCGGCGACCACGCCGCGCAGCAGGTCCTTGGCCAGCAGGATGCCCAGGATCTCGTCCTTGTTCTCGCCGTGCACCGGGAAGCGCGAGTGGCCCGATTCGACCACCTGCTGCATCAGCTGCAGGAAGGGCGTGTCCACGGCCAGGGAGACCATCTGCGAGCGCGAGACCATCACATCGCCCACGGTGAGTTCGGCCACCGACATGGCGCCTTCCATCATCGTCACGGTGTCGGCCTCGAGCAGGCCGTTGTGCTGGGCGTCGCGCAGCAGCGCGAGCAGGTCTTCGCGGGATTCCGGTTCGCCGGAGAACGCCTGGCTCAGGCGTTCGAGCCAGCTGCGTCGTTTTTCAGGGATTTCCGACGCGGTTGTACTGTCGTCTTCAGACATTGGGGGGTGGACGGCACCCGGCAATCGCGGGCGTGGCCGGCAGTCTAGCAGAACGGTTTCGGGCGCCGGCTGACGTCGCGTTCAGTGGGCCTGAGCCTGGGCGGCGGGCGCCGCCGGGGCCGGATCGGGGCCTTCGGTGTCCAGGTTGTAGCTGCAGCCGGCCAGGGTCTTGCCCGGGTGCGAGGCGACGTTGGAGACATTGAGGATGATGGCCTGGATCAGGGTCTGGCCGCTGGCCGGATCGGTCCGTGTCGTCGCGCGCAGCTGCTTGCCGAAGATGGCCTTCTCCGGCGTGTCGATGCCGGTCTCCAGCCCCAGCTGGTGCGCCAGCGGGCGCGGGTCGGGCAGGTCCAGGATCGCCATGATGCTGTCGCCGGCGAAGGCGATCCGGTCGGTGGCATGGCCGAAGACGGTGATCGGCGCGGCCAGCTGGAATTCGGTCATGAACTGGTTGACTTGCGGCAGCGGCTTCCAGCCCAGCGCCACGGCCTTGAGCGGGTCGCTCACGGCCGGGGCCAGCGCGAGGAAGTCCGGGACCTCCTTGCGGCATTCGATCAGCGCAGCCAGGTCGGGCTTGGCGATCGGCGTGGCCTCGGTCGCATGCGCGCGCGGCAGGGCGAACGGCGCGCACAGCAGCAGCGCGGTGGCGAGCGCGCGCCGGCTCATGCAGCGCCGTCCGCCGCGTAGGGATCGTCGATGCCCAGCTCGGCCAGGATCTCGCGTTCCAGCTGCTCCATCGCCTCGGCCTCGGTGTCGTCCTCGTGATCCCAGCCCAGCAGGTGCAGGGCGCCGTGCACGGTCAAATGCGCGTAGTGCGCCAGCAGCGCCTTGTCCTGCTCGCGCGCCTCGCGCGCCACGACCGGCGCGCAGATCACCAGGTCGCCCAGCAGCGGCATGGTCACGCCCTTGGGCAGCTTGATCGTCTCGTCCAGCTCGCCCGGGAAGGACAACACGTTGGTCGCGTAGTCCTTGCCGCGGTAATGCCGGTTGAGCGCACGGCCTTCCTTGGCATCGACCAAGCGGATGGCCAGGTCGGCCTCGCGGATGCGGCCCTTCAGCGCCGCGGCGACCCACTTGCGGAAGCTCACCGCGGACGGAAGGCCGGCGCGCGGCAGCGCATAGCTGACCGCGACCTGCAGATGGATCGGACCCTGGGTCATGTCGGTTTCAACTCACGCCGGATCGGCGGCCTTGTCGTCGCGCGCATCGTAAGCCCGCACGATGCGCGCCACCAGCGGATGGCGCACCACATCGCGCGCGCCGAAGAAGCTGAAGGAGATCCCGTCCACGCCGCGCAGCACCTCCAGCGCGTCCTTGAGCCCGGAGCGGATGTGCTTGGGCAGGTCGGTCTGGCTCATATCGCCGGTCACCACCGCGGTGCTGCCGAAGCCGATGCGGGTCAGGAACATCTTCATCTGCTCGACGGTGGTGTTCTGCGCCTCGTCCAGGATCACGAAGGCATCGTTGAGCGTGCGTCCGCGCATGTAGGCCAGCGGTGCGATCTCGATGACGTTCTTCTCCAGCAGCTTGGCCACCTTCTCCACGCCCAGCATCTCGTACAGGGCGTCGTAGAGCGGGCGCAGGTAGGGGTCCACCTTCTGGCTCAGGTCGCCGGGCAGGAAGCCGAGCTTCTCGCCGGCCTCCACCGCCGGGCGCACCAGCACCAGGCGTTGCACGCGCGCCTCGTTCAGCGCCTCCACCGCCATGGCCACGGCCAGGAAGGTCTTGCCGGTGCCGGCCGGACCGATGCCGAAGTTGATGTCGTGGGTGGCGATGGCGTGCAGATAGGCGGCCTGGTTGGGGCCGCGGCCGCGCACCGTGCCGCGCTTGACCTTGATCGCCACGTCCTGCGGCGCGTAGCCACCGGCGGCGACATGCTCCAGGTTGGCCTCGTTGAGGCGCAGGTGGATCGCATCGGCGTCGAAGGTCTCGGTCGCGGCTTCCGCGTACAGCGTATGCAACAGCTGCGCGGTCGCCGCCACGGCCCGGTCCGGGCCCTGCACGCGGAACACGTTGCCGCGGTTGGAGATCTCCACGCCCAGCTTCAGTTCGATCTGGCGCAGATGCGCATCGAACGGCCCGGCCAGGTTGGCCAGCTGCTCGGTGTCGTAGGGGTCGAGGGTGAAATCGTGATGGTGGGTCGTCATAGGCCGCCTAGGGTAGCGCGGCGGCCCTGAGTCGGCTGTGTGGAGAGGCGGCTGCAACGCTGTGGTCCGGATGCAGCAGGCGGCCGTGGAACAGCCATTCCCCGGGCGCGGGGTCGGGATCATCCGCATCGTCTGCGTCGGCGATTCCGTCCATCCGTACGCCGCCTTGGCCGAGCAGCGTCGGCAGGGCCGGGCGCGTCGCGCCCCAGCGGAACGGTTCGCCGCGCCGCCCCAGCCAGCGCCGCACCCAGGGGCGCTGCCGGACGAAGCCGGGCGCGCCGTCGTGGCACAGCGCCATCGCGGTGGCGATCAGGCGTGCATCGGGCAGGGCGCGGGCCAGTTGCCGCAGCAGGGCCTGCACCGTGTCCAGCGGCAGGTACATCAGCAGGCCCTCGGCGACAATCAGCGTGGGCAGGTCCGGCGCGAAGCCGGGCAATCCGCGCAGCCAGCGCGCCAGCGGCACCGTCCCGAGTTCGCCAGGACACAGCCGCAGGCGCGGATCGTCGAGGCGCAGCGCGCGCAGCGCGGCCTGTTTGATCGCCAGCGTGGCCTCGCGATCGACCTCGAACACGCGCAGCGCCGGCGCCTGGTCCAGCAACGCCAGCGCCAGCCCGTCGAAGCCGGCGCCCAGGATCAGCACCTGCTGCACGCCCTCGGCGCAGGCCCGTTGCGCCCATCGCCGGATCCGGCGCTTGCGCCAGGCGTAGTGCGCGCCGATGCCAGGCAGGCAGGCGGCCTCGAGCAGCCGCAGCAGGCCGCGTCCAGGCCGCGTATCGACTGCGCGCAGCAGGCGATCGCCGCCGCTCCCGGCGCGCTGCAGGCAGGCACGGGCGATGGCGGCGTTGCGCTGCGCGGGCGGCGTGCGATCCGTCCGCGCCTCGCGTACCGCGGCGGCGGCGAGCAGCATCGAGGTGCTGATGCCGGCCATGTCAGCGCGTCACCAGCGTGGCATGGTGGCGATACCAGTCGCTCTGCCAGCGGCCCTGCGGATCGAGCGCGCGCTTGGCGCGGAGGAACTCGGCGAAGCGCGGATGCGCCGCCTGCACCTGCTCGCGCGTGGCCCAGCGGTGATAGGTCAGGTAGTAGCTGCCGCCGAACCATAGCGCATCGTCGATCAGCGCGCGGAAGGCCACGGCCGCGGCCTGCACGCCGGCCGGGCCATGCTGCACGTGCAGGTTGAACACCACGCAGGCCCAGTCCTGCCGTGCCCACGCCAGCACGCTGGTCGTTTCGCGTTCGATCAGGCGCACCGTGCCGTAGACCGGCTGGGCGTGGTGGCGACGCAGGCTGTCGGCGGCGCGGCCCATGAAGCCCGCCAGCGCGCCGCGCGGCACATACAGCTCGGTGATCATCTCCGAGCCGCAGTGGCCCAGGCTGCGATCGACCGCCGCGTGATAGTCCTCCAGATACACGCCGGTCTGCTGCGCATCGCTGGCGTAGTGCTGGCCGTCGGTGGTCAGATAGAAATCGGCGTATTCCTGGAAGGCGCGCGAGGGCGCTTGGTGGGCCAGCCACAGCAGCCGGCCGAAGTCCTCGGCCTGCAGATGGCGCGGCGCGTCGGGTTCGACGCCATCGACCGGGCGATAGCAGGACAGCACGCCCAGATCGAGGAAATCCTCGCTACGCGGATCGATCGCGAACTGGAAATCGCCATACGTGCAGCCTTGGGCGATCGCGTCCTCGAATGCGCACTGCACGCCGCCGATGCGGGCCAGCGACACCTGGCGGCGCAGCGTCCGCCGGGGCGTCAGCCGCAACGTCATCTCCACCACCACGCCGAAGAGCCCGTAGCCGCCGGCCACCAGGGCGAACAGCTCGGCCCCCTCGCCGCGGCTGGCCTGTACCCGCTGGCCCTGCGCATCGATCAGCACCAGCGCCTCCACGTCCTCCACGAACGGGGCCAGGCACAGCCCGCGCCCATGAATGTTGGCGGCCAGTGCGCCGCCCAGGCTGAAGTCGTCGGCGCCGGTCTGCTTCTGGCGGATCGTCCAGCCCGCCGTGTTGTCCGGGCACGCCGCCAGCCAGGCCAGCAGCGCAGGCCAGCGGATGCCGGCTTCGACCGTGATCAGGCCGCGCACCGGGTCGAAGTCCACGACGCGGTCCAGCGCGGCGGTGTCCAGCACCTGGCCATCGGCCAGAAACTGCTGACCGCCCATCGCATGCCGCGCGCCGGCGGCAATCAGCGGCGATCCGGCCCGCGCGCTGGCGCGGATCGCCGCGCAGGCCTCGGCCACCGAGCCGGGCCGCAGCACGTACGCCCGCGTGGGATTGAGACGGGCATGGACATCGTTGAGCAGTTCGGCAGGACGACAGGCTGGAGTGGGCAGGGCGGGCATGCGCATGCTTGGCTGGAGAGGTGAGCGCACCCTGCGCGCCGCGGATCAAGATCCGCAATCAAGTTCGGACAAGTATCGGAATATGATCCCGTCCATCCTCCTGTGACGCGCCTCCATCGCCATGGCCGACCGCGAACGCCTGCTCACCGCGCTCAAGCGCCTGCTCAAGGAACGCGGCTGGCGCTATGCCGACCTGGCCGCGGCGCTGGGGGTGTCCGAGCCGACGATCAAGCGCGTGCTGTCCAGTGGGCGCATGGACCTGGCGCGCCTGGAGCAGATCTGCGAGGTGCTGGACATCGACTTCTTCGAGCTGGCGCGCACGGCCCGCGGCGCGCGCGAGTCGCGCCGCCATCTCACCCTGCACCAGGAGCGGTCGTTGGCGGCCGAGCCGCGGCTGATGACCGTCTTCCACCTGTTATGCCAGGGCTGGCGTACCGCGGCGATCGGCGAAGGCTTCGGACTCAGGCCGCCCGAGCTGGTGCGGCTGCTGGCCCAGCTCGATCGTCTGCGCCTGCTCGACCTGCTGCCGGGCAACCACGTGCGTCTGCGCGTGCCGCGCGATTTCTCATGGCGCGACGACGGGCCGGTGCGCGCCCGCTACCTGCAGATGGCCAGCCACGAATTCCTCAAGGACGACTTCGCCGCGGCCGAGGCGCACCTGGCCCTGGAAATCGGCGAACTCGGCGAGGCGTCGGTCGCCACGCTGCGGCGCAAGCTGGACAAGCTGGTGGTCGACTTCAAGGAGGCGGCCGAGCTCGACATCAGCCTGCCGCCGGAGCGGCGGCGCAGCGTCGGCATGCTGGTCGCGCTGAGGCCGTGGGTGTTTTCGCTGGTCGACAGCCTGCGTGCGGAAAGCGCGCCGCCTGCCCGCGATCCACGCAGGCGCGCGCGGCGCTGATCAGCCCAGCGCGTGCGCGGCGGCGCGGGCGACCAGCTCGGGTTCGGGCCGCACGCCGGTGTACAGGACGAACTGCTCCACCGCCTGCAGCACGATCACCTCGCCGCCGGTGATCACCGGCTTGCCCAGGGCGCGCGCCAGCCGGATCAGCGGGGTTTCCACCGGGATGGCGACCACGTCGAAGACCAGCTGCGCCGCGGCGACTTCCGCTTCGGTGAAGGCCAGCGATTGCGCATCGGAACTGCCTTCCATGCCGATCGGGGTGACGTTGACCAGCAGCCCGGCGGTCACGCCGCGCATGTCCTCGGACCACTGCCAGCCGGCGGTGCGCGCCAGGCGCTGGCCGGCCACCGCGTTGCGCGCCACCACCCAGCCCCGGGCGAATCCGCCGTCGCGCAGCGCGCAGGCGGTGGCCTTGGCCATGCCGCCGCTGCCGCGCAGCGCCACCGGCGTGTCCGTCGACAGCCCGCTGTCGGCGATCAGCGTGGCCACCGCGGTGTAGTCGGTGTTGTAGCCGCGCAGCACGCCCTCGGTGTTGAGGACGGTGTTGACCGAATCGATCGCCTTGGCCGACGGCTCCAGGCCGTCCAGCAGCGGGATCACCGCCTCCTTGAAGGGCATCGACACCGCGCAGCCGCGGATGCCCAGCGCGCGGATGCCGGCGATCGCGCCCTCCAGGTCGGTCGTGGTGAACGCCTTGTACAGGTAGTCCAGGCCGAGCGCGTCGTAGAGGTAGTTCTGGAAGCGCGTGCCGAAGTTGCCCGGCCGTCCGGACAGCGACATGCACAGCTGGGTGTCGCGGCTGATGCGCGCGGTCATGCGGCCCGCTCCGTGTCGGTGACCACGCGGCCGCGCAGCGAGTTGGTCAGCGCCTCGGTGATCAGCACATCGACGAACTGGCCGATCAGGCGCTGCGGCGCGGGGAAGTTCACCGAGCGCATGTTCTCGGTCTTGCCGGTGAGCTCGTTGGGATTCTTCTTCGACGGGCCTTCGACCAGCACGGTCTGCACGCTGCCGACCATCTTCTGCGAGATCTCCGCGGCGAAGGCGTTGATGCGCGCCTGCAGGCGCTCCAGGCGCGCGTGCTTGATCTGGCTGGGCGTGTCGTCGGCCAGGTCGGCCGCCGGCGTGCCCGGACGGCGCGAGTAGATGAAGGAGAAGCTCTGATCGAAGCCCACGTCCTCGATCAGCTTCATGGTCTTCTCGAAGTCCGCATCGGTCTCGCCGGGGAAGCCGACGATGAAGTCCGAGCTGATCGAGATGTCCGGCCGCACCGCGCGCAGCTTGCGGATCTTGGACTTGAACTCCAGCGCGGTGTAGCCGCGCTTCATCGCGCTGAGGATGCGGTCGCTGCCCGCCTGCACCGGCAGGTGCAGGTAGTTGGCCAGCTGCGGCACGTCGCGATACGCATCGATGAGCGTGTCGGAGAACTCCAGCGGATGGGAGGTGGTGAAGCGGATGCGGCCCACGCCCTCGATCTGGGCGATGGTGCGGATCAGCATGCCCAGATCCGCGATCTCGCCCTCGCCGTACGGGCCGCGGTAGGCGTTGACGTTCTGGCCGAGCAGATTGATCTCGCGCACACCCTGGGCGGCCAGCTGCGCCACCTCGACCAGCACGTCCTCGAACGGCCGGCTCACCTCGGTGCCGCGGGTATAGGGCACCACGCAGAAGCTGCAGTACTTGCTGCAGCCCTCCATGATCGACACGAAGGCGCTGGGGCCCTCGGCCCGCGGTTCGGGCAGGGCGTCGAACTTCTCGATCTCCGGGAAGCTGATGTCCACCTGCGGGCGGTTCTGTTCGCGCCGCGCGCGGATCAGCTCGGGCAGGCGGTGCAGGGTCTGTGGGCCGAACACCAGATCCACGTAGGGCGCGCGCTTAACGATGGCCTCGCCTTCCTGGGACGCCACGCAGCCGCCGACGCCGATGATGACCTCGCGGTCGCCGGTCTTGAATTCCTTCCAGCGGCCCAGCTGGCTGAAGACCTTCTCCTGCGCCTTCTCGCGGATCGAGCAGGTGTTGACCAGGATGACGTCGGCCTCCTCGGGCCGGTCGGTCAGCTCCAGCCCTTCGGCCTGGGCGAGCACGTCGGCCATCTTGGCCGAGTCGTACTCGTTCATCTGGCAACCGTGGGTCTTGATGTACAGCTTGCCGCGCACCTGCGCCGGCCGGGTGGCGACGAAGGGCAGGGGGATGAGCGAGGTGTCGCCCGAGGTGGGCAGGGTGACGTCTGGCGTCCCGGTCATGGCGCTTAATCCAGTCGGGTGGGCGGGGAAGCCGACTAGTTTAGCGGCTTGGCGGCTCGCGCCGGACGGCAGGCGCAGCGGGCAGTCGCGCGCGAGGGGCGAGGAGGGCAAACGCTGTGCCGCGTCCCACCGGCGCGTCGCCCTGTCGCCCGCGGGCCGAATGCTTGTTAAGTCATTGATAAGCTGGGACACTCGCGCCCATGAGGGGGCTGCTGCGACTGGGGATGATCGCTGCCGCGCTGGTCGCGCTGCCGGCCAGCGCCGGCACGTTGTACAAGTGCGTCGGCGCAGACGGGATCCCGGCCTACGTTAGCAAGCGTGTCTCCGGCGCCACCTGCACGGTGGTGAGCCAGTACCGGGCCGAGCCGGCGCGCCGCGCCCAGGCCAGCGCGCCGACACACAGACCTCCTGCGTCTGCCGCGCCTGCCGCCATCGTGCCGCCCAGCGTCGAGTCGCGGCCTTCGACGGCCATCGTCCCGGCCGCACCGCCGCCGCCGACTGCCGCCGTGGCCAAGCCCGCCGCCGTGCCGCCGCGCCGCGTGGTCAGCGGCCAGGTCTATTCCTTCATCAAGGACGGGGTGCGCAACTACACCAGCGCCCGTCCGCGCGGGCTGGCCAGCGCCGACATCCGCACGATCAAGTACAGCTTCATCGAGACCTGCTACGCCTGCGGCAATCCCAACCTCAACTTCGGCGCGGTCCGACTGAACACGGTCGCCTACGAGAGCGAGATCGCCTCGGCCGCGCGCGAGTTCGGCGTGGAAGAGGCGATCGTGCGCGCCATCATCCATGCCGAATCCTCCTACAACCCGCTGGCGCTCTCGCGCGCCGGCGCGATGGGGCTGATGCAGCTGATGCCGGCCACCGCGCGCCGCTTCGGCGTGGACGATGCCTACAACGCCACGCAGAACATCCGCGGCGGCGTGAAGTACCTGGCCTGGCTGCTCAAGCGCTACCAGGGCAATCTGACCCTGGCCGCGGCCGGCTACAACGCCGGCGAAGGCGCGGTGGACCGCAACGGCGGCGTACCGCCCTATGCCGAGACCCAGCGCTACGTGCAGCGCGTGGGCGTGCTGGCCGAGCGCTACCGGGCCAACCTGGGGACGGTCGGTCTTCGCTGAACGGATGTTGCGCTGCAGTACCGGAATGGCCGGGTTTTCCTTTTCCAACTGATTGATCGGAAAGGGATTGTTGTGGCGAAATTTTTTATTCAGTTAGACTCCGACGCGCTCTTGCGATGAGGCCGTTCCGTCGGCCCCATCACTGGCAGCCAGACAGCTACCTCAAGATGTTTTCGCGGAGTAAGGGATGGCCAACGACGAGGTCACAATGCCCGTGGATGCGGGGCGCCGCCGGTTCCTGACGGCCACCACCGCAGTCGTCGGTGCCGTGGGTGCGGGCTTTCTGGCCGTCCCGTTCATCAAGTCATGGAATCCAAGCGCCCGGGCCAAGCTCGCCGGCGCACCGGTGACCGCCGACATCACCGGGCTGCAGGAAGGCCAGCGCATGGTGCTGGAATGGCGCGGCCAGCCGATCTGGGTGGTCAAGCGCTCCAAGGCGATCCTTGACGCGCTGCCGAGCCTGGACGATCGCCTGCGCGATCCGGAGAGCACCAACAAGGACCAGCAGCCGGCCTACGTCCTCAAGGGCAATCCCGAGTTCCGTTCGATCAAGCCGGAAATCTCGGTGCTGGTCGGCCTGTGCACGCACCTGGGCTGCTCGCCGGAGATCATCGCCGAGATCCGGCCCGAGCCGTTCGATCCGCAGTGGAAGGGCGGCTACTTCTGCCCCTGTCACAAGTCGCGCTTCGACATGTCCGGGCGCGTGTTCCAGGGCGTGCCGGCGCCGATCAACCTGCTGGTGCCGCCGCATCACTACCAGGACGACAACACCATCATCATCGGCGTCGATCCGCAGGGAGCTGCCTGATGTCCAACGTCATCACGCGAGCGGCCAACGGGGTCTTCGACTGGGTCACGGCGCGGGCGCCCGGGCTGATGCCCATGTACCGCAAGCACATGAGCGAGTACTACGCGCCGAAGAACTTCAACTTCTGGTACTACATGGGCTCGCTGGCCCTGTTGATCCTGGTCAACCAGATCGTCACCGGCATCTTCCTGACGATGAACTACAAGACCAGCGCGGCCGAGGCCTTCGCCTCGGTCGAGTACATCATGCGCGACGTCGAGTGGGGCTGGCTGATCCGGTACATGCATTCCACCGGCGCCTCGCTGTTCTTCATCGTGGTCTACCTGCACATGTTCCGCGGGCTGATGTACGGCAGCTACCAGAAGCCGCGCGAGCTGGTGTGGATCCTAGGGATGCTGATCTACCTGGTGCTGATGGCCGAGGCCTTCATGGGCTACGTGCTGCCCTGGGGCCAGATGTCGTTCTGGGGCGCCAAGGTGATCATCTCGCTGTTCGGCGCCATCCCGGTGATCGGGCAGGGCCTGACCGAATGGATCATGGGCGACTACCTGCCCAGCGATGCCACGCTCAACCGCTTCTTCGCCCTGCACGTGATCGCGCTGCCGCTGGTGCTGTTGCTGCTGGTGGTGCTGCACCTGGGTGCGCTGCACGAGGTCGGCTCCAACAACCCGCAGGGCGTGGACACCAAACACGGGCCCAAGGGCAACCGCTGGAGCAAGACCGCGCCGATCGACACGATCCCGTTCCACCCGTACTACACGGTCAAGGACCTGGTCGGCGTGGGCTTCCTGCTGGTGATCGGTGCGTTCATCATCTTCTTCGCGCCGGCCTTCGGTGGCCTGTTCCTGGAGCACGACAACTTCACCGAGGCCAACCGCCTGGTGACGCCCGAGCACATCAAGCCGGTCTGGTACTACACGCCCTACTACGCGATGTTGCGCGTGGTGCCCAACAAGCTCGGCGGCGTGCTGGTGATGTTCTCGGCCATCGCCATCCTGTTCACCGTGCCCTGGCTGGACCGCGGCAAGGTGCGCTCGATCCGCTACCGCGGCCTGGCCTACAAGATCGCGCTGGGGATCTTCGCCTTCAGCTTCGTCTACCTGGGCAAGATCGGCTCTGGCCCCGGCACGGACATCACCGAGACCTACATCGGCCGGGTACTGACCTGCTGCTACTTCGGCTTCTTCATCTTCCTGTGGGTGTACACGTTCTTCGGCCTTGAACGCACCAAGCCGGTGCCCGACCGGGTGAGCACGCATGACTAAGCGCCTTCTCCCGCAGCTGGCGGCCTTCGCCGCTGGCCTGCTGCTGAGCACCGGCCTGCTGGCCGCCGAGGGCGGCGCGACGCTGCAGGCCGGCAACGACCTGAGCGACAAGGCCTCGCTGCAGCGTGGCGCCAAGCTGTTCATGGGCTACTGCTCGGGCTGCCACTCGCTCAAGTACCTGCGCTATTCGCGCATGGCACAGGACCTGGGCCTGACCGAGGACCAGGTGATGGCCAACCTCAACTTCACCGGTGCGCCGGTGGGGCAGCAGGTGCAGGTGGCCATGCCGCACGACGGGGCGACCAAGTGGTTCGGCAAGATGCCGCCGGACCTGAGCCTGATCGCCCGGGTGCGCGGCCCGGACTGGGTCTACACCTACCTCAAGTCCTTCTACCTGGACGAGAGCCGGCCGCTGGGCTGGAACAACAAGCTGTTCCCCAACGCCTCCATGCCCAACCCGCTGTGGGAGCTGCAGGGCCTGCAGCACGCCAAGTTCGGCCCGGAAGACCCGCAGACCAAGGAAAAGCCGGTCGAGGCGCTGGTGCTGGCCTCGCCCGGGACCGAGAGTCCGGCCGAGTTCGACCGCACCGTGCGTGATATCACCAACTTCCTCGAGTACGCCGGCGAGCCGGCCGCGCTTAAGCGTCAGAGCATGGGCGTGTGGGTGATCCTGTTCCTGGCGGGGCTGACCTTCCTGGCCTTCCTGCTGAAGAAGGAGTTCTGGAAAGACGTCCACTAAGCGGGGTCATGACCTCCAGCAGGGGTGCGCAAATCGGCGGCTGCCTGCTATGTTCATGTTCATCGCGTCTCGCGGCATGCCGCGACGCGGTGTCCAGGCAGGAAGCCTGGCAGAAACAGGCGTGGCCGGTGGATGCCGGCCGCTGGATGAGCCCGACAAGGTGATGAGTGCCCGCATGCGAAATACCCTGACGCTGTTCTCCTCCGTGGATGATGTGCTGTGCCACCGCGTGCGGCTGGTGCTGGCCGCCAAAGGCGTCAGCTACGACCTGGTGCCGGTCGATCCGCAGAATCCGCCCGAGGACCTGATCGACCTCAACCCCTATCACTCCGTGCCGACCCTGGTCGAGCGCGACCTGACGCTGTACGCCGCCTCGGTGGTCAGCGAGTACCTGGACGAGCGCTACCCGCACCCGCCGCTGATGCCGGTCGATCCGCTCTCCCGCGCGCGCCTGCGCCTGGCGATGCTGCGCATCGAGGTGGACTGGGTGCCGCAGGTGCAGGCCATCCAGCTGGGCAACAAGGCCCAGGCCGACGCCGGCCGCAAGCGCCTGAAGGAGCTGCTGACCGCCTCGGTGCCCCTGTTCAAGGCCAGCAAGTTCTTCCTCAACCCGGAAATGAGCCTGGCCGATTGCGCCATGGCCCCGATCATCTGGCGCCTGCAGTCGCTGGACGTCGGCCTGCCCAAGGACGGCAAGGCGATCGAGGATTACGGCAACCGCATCTTCCGCAATCCGGGCTTCGTGCGCAGCCTGACCGAGCAGGAAAAGAAGCTGCGCGATCTGCCGGCCTGAAGGCAGGAGTGAGCGCGAAGCGCTGAGGCGTGGATGAGCAGGCGGCGCTTGCGCCGCCGTCTTCTCCCCTCATTCCTCGCTCTTGGCTAAACTGCGGGCATGACTGAAGACGTGCCCCCGATGACCAGCCATCGCCCGTATCTGCTGCGGGCGCTGGCCGAATGGATCGCCGACAACGACATGACCCCGCACCTGCTGGTCGATGCGACCCAGCCCGGGGTGCAGGTGCCCTCCAGCGCGGTCAAGGAAGGTCGGGTGGTGCTCAACATCGCCCAGCGTGCGGTCGCGCACCTGGTCATCGACAACCTGACGGTCAGCTTCAGCGCACGCTTCGGCGGGGTGAGCTATCCGGTCAACGTGCCGATCTCGGCGGTGCTGGCGATCTATGCGCGCGAGACCGGCCAGGGCATGGCGCTGCCCGAGGACATCGCCGCCGGGCAGGGCCCGCACGACGATGATGAGCCGCCTTCGCCCGATGGCGCGGCCCCGGACGAACCGACGCCGCCACCGGCCAAGCGCCCGCATCTGCGCGTGGTGAAGTAGCACAGCCGGTAAAATCCCCTGCCGTCGTTCCCGCGGAAGCGGGAACCCAGCGACTTTCAAGCGGTAAGGCCAAAGGCGCTGGATTTCCGCTTTCGCGGGAATGACGGGTCTGTGAGTCGTTCCAATCCTGCACCGCTGCCGCTTGGAAACGCCGCCATGCCCGATCCGCGGTCCGACTACTGGTTCCCCGCCAAGCGTTTCGGCTTCGGCTGGGGCCTGCCGTGCCGCTGGCAGGGCTGGCTGACGATGGTCCTGTACCTGGGCGTGGTGGTCGGCGCGAGCGTGCTGTTCCGCCACGGCCATCACACGCAGGCGCACCTGATCGTCATCGGCGTGGCGACGGCGCTGCTGGTGCTGGTCTGCGTGCTCAAGGGCGAGCCGCCGCGCGGCCGCTGAGGTCTACCTAGTCCGCGGCGACGGTCCGGCCTCAGTGCAGGCTGGGGAACTGCGCGGTGTTGTCCGGGCGCGTAGGCCCGACGAAGGACACCAGCCGCTGCCCATGCAGCACCATCTTGCCGGAGTGGCGCTCGACGCCGTCGTGGGAATAGTCGAAGCGGAAACTGCGCTCCAGCCCCAGCCTGCCGTCCTCGCCGCGGCGCAGGCGCACGCCGGTAGCCTGCACGCTCTGGTCCAGCCACAGCACGCCGGCCGCCTCGCAGGCGTTGCGACCGACCTGGGTGGCGCGTTCGGCCGCGGCGCGCGAGGCGTTCCACCAGAAGAACACGGCCGCGCCGAAGATCAGGATGAGGATCGGAGTCATGGCGCGACTTTAGCGGTGCGCGGGCTCGCGCGGCAGGCGTGGATCACTCGCCGCTTTTCAAGGGCGCCGCGGCCTCGACCGGCGGTGCCGCGGCCGGCGGCGCATTCGGGGCCGGGGCCTGGCCCGGCGCCTCCGGCGCAGGCGGGGTCTGAGGCAGGGGCTGCGGCTCCACGGGCGGCGGCGCAGCAGGCGCGGCGGGCGCCGGGTCGGCCACCTGCAGCTTCAGCAGCACCGCCCAGTCCTGACGGTTGAAGTTGCACTGGTCGGGTTGTGCGGGCGTGCATTCGGCGCCCGGGCCGGTGGCGTCGCCGCCGTCCTCGCTCACGCGCGGCAGCGGCAGGACCACGCGGCCGCTGCGGTCCAGGTCCAGCTGGCGCATGGTCACCGCGTTGAGCACGTTGCCGCCGATCAGGTGCAGAGTGCGGTCGCCGCCGACATTGGCCGCCACCACGATGTCGCAATGGGATTGGTTGGGCACGCCGGCGCGGGAGGCCAGGGCAGCGTTCAGGCCGGCGAAGCCCATCACCTGCCGGCGGTTGCGGATGAAGCACAGCAGGTCGCCGGGCGCGGGCTTCTCGATCGTTGGATCGGTGAAGCGGTAGGGGCCGCCGCTGCCACCGTCGCGAAAGGCCGCGCGGATGTAGTCGATGTGGCGCGGCGATCGGGTGAAGTTCATGACGCCGGCCCGCGTCATGATCCAGGACACGAACGCCGCCGACCACGGCGTGTCGATCAGGAACGCGCGGCAGTCGTTATCCGTGAAGCGATTGCCCGGCGGTGCCCAGCAGCTGGCCGCGCCGGGCTCGCCTGCGACCTGCGACAGGGTGCCGCTCTCGCGCCAATAGCCGGCCACGCGCTGCCACGGCACCAGGCCATGATCGGCCAGGTTGCCGCTCTCGGCTTCGGTGACGCGCAACGAGGCCAGCCGGCCCTGACGGTCGATGAAGGGGCGCATCCACTGCCGATGCTCCTCGCAGGCGGCACGGACGATGGCGATCGCGGCCTGGCTCAGGCCGAAGCGCGGCGGGGCGTCGCAGACCTCGATCGCCTGCGCCCGGGTGCCGATGCCCAACAGCAGCAGGGCCAGGACGCGCGTCCAGCGAAACGGCATCGTCTGCGGATCCTTGATGAAGGTGAGTTCTCACTACGTACGCTGGCAGAGTCACAGGCCAGGACGCGTGAAACCCCACGCCGATCAAGCGCTGTGCGGCGGCGGGCCCAGCTTCAGCGACAGGTCCACGGCGTGCACATGCTTGGTCAGCGCGCCGATGGAGATGCAGTCCACACCGTCCTGCGCCACGGCGCGCACGGTGTCCAGGTCGACCATGCCGGAGACCTCCAGCGGCACGCGGCCGGCGGCGATGCGCACGGCTTCGCGGCGCTGCTCGGGACTGAAGTCGTCGAGCATGATCCGGGTGCAGGGCTGTTCCAGCGCCTGGCGCAGCTCGTCCAGCGATTCGACCTCGACCACCAGCGGCAGCTGCGGGTACAGGGCGCGGGCCGCGCGCATGGCCGCGGCGATGCCGCCGGCAGCGCGCACATGGTTTTCCTTGAGCATCACCATGTCGAACAGGCCGATGCGGTGGTTGTCGCCGCCGCCGCAGCGCACGGCGTACTTCTGCGCCAGGCGCAGGCCCGGCACGGTCTTGCGCGTGTCCAGGATGCGCGCGCCGGTGCCGCGCACGGCCGCGACGAAGGCCGCGGTCACCGTGGC
Organism: Pseudoxanthomonas winnipegensis; assembly: GCF_030322905.1. Classification (NCBI taxonomy): domain Bacteria; kingdom Pseudomonadati; phylum Pseudomonadota; class Gammaproteobacteria; order Lysobacterales; family Lysobacteraceae; genus Pseudoxanthomonas; species Pseudoxanthomonas winnipegensis. Next base: position 1,346,222 of record NZ_CP095475.1, read on the forward strand.
CGTGCCGCTCAGGGTCTGCAGGAAGTTGAGCGAGGTGCGCTCGGCGCTGACCAGGGTGCGCGAGTGCCCGCGCAGGGTGGCCAGCACGGTGCCGGCGGCCACGCGCTGGCCCTCGGCCACGCGCCAGTCGATGGAGACCTGCGGATCGAGCTGGCGATGGCAGGCGTCGAACCACGGCCGGCCGCAGATCACCGCCTCCTGCTTGCACAGCAGATAGGCGACATCGTCGGTATCCGGCAGCAGCGCGGCGGTGACATCGCCCGGGCCGAGGTCCTCGGCCAGGGCGCGGCGCACATCGTCCAGGACCACCGCCTCGGGCGGCGGCAGCGGCGCGGCAGCGCTCACGCCGGGAAGTCGGCGACCTGGACGGTGGCGATGCCTTCCTCGGGCAGCAGGACCGGGATGCCGTCCTCGACGCGGTAGACGGTCTTGCGGTCGCGGGTGACCAGGGCTTCCTTGAGCGGTTCGGCCTGGGCGCTGCCGTCCACGCGCTTGAGCGCGCCGGCCGCGATGGCGCGGTTCAGCGCCTCCACGCCGCGGGCCTCGAGCGGGCCCAGCGGTTGGCGCGAGACGGGGCAGCACAGCAGGTCAAGCAGTTTGCGGTCCATGGAAGGTCCGTTGGCGAACAAGATCGCTAGAATATCGTTTTGTCGCAGGGCAGGGCCAATGACCGACGATCTGGCAGCGCCGCGCGTGGGCATCGTGATGGGCTCGCGTTCGGATTGGGAGACCATGCAGCACGCCGCGCAGAAGCTCGATGCCCTGGGCGTGGCCTACGAGGTGAAGGTCGTCTCGGCCCACCGCACGCCCGACGTGCTGTTTTCCTATGCCGAACAGGCCGCCGCGCGCGGGCTGCGCGCGATCATCGCCGGCGCCGGCGGCGCGGCGCACCTGCCGGGCATGCTGGCGTCCAAGACCGCCGTGCCGGTCCTGGGCGTGCCGGTGCAGTCCAAGGCCCTGAACGGCATGGATTCGCTGCTGTCCATCGTGCAGATGCCGGCCGGCATCCCGGTGGCGACCTTCGCCATCGGCAACGCCGGCGCGGCCAATGCGGCGCTGTTCGCCGCGGCGATGCTGGCGCCGGAGGCGCCGGAGGTGGCGCAGGCGCTGGACGCCTTCCGGGCCAAGCAGACCCAGGACGTCATGGACCAGGACGATCCGCGGCGATGAGCACGGTCGGCATTCTTCCGCAGCGGGGGCGCGCATGACGACGGTGGGGATCCTGGGGGGCGGGCAGCTGGCCCGCATGCTGGCGCTGGCGGGCGTGCCGCTTGGGCTGAAGTTCCTCGTCCTGGACCCGTCGGCCGAGTCCTGCGCCGGCCAGTGCGCGCCGCTGCAGGTGGGCGCGTTCGACGACGAGGCGGCGCTGGCGCAGTTCGCGTCCAAGGTCGATGTGGTGACCTTCGATTTCGAGAACGTGCCGGCCGCCAGCGCGCAGTGGCTGGCCGAGCGGGTGCCGGTCTATCCCAATCCGCAGGCGCTGGGCGTGGCGCAGGACCGGCTGTCGGAGAAGACGCTGTTCGGCGAGCTGGGCATCCCGGTGCCGGCGTTCGCGGCGGTCGACTCGCGCGAGGGGCTGGACGCGGCGCTGGCGCGGATCGGCACGCCCTGCATCCTCAAGACGCGGCGCTTCGGCTACGACGGCAAGGGCCAGTTCCGGATCAAGTCGCCGGCCGACGCGCAGGCCGCGTGGGACGCGCTGGGCGCGCAGGCCGGCACCGTCGGGCTGATCGTGGAGGGCTTCGTCGCCTTCGATCGCGAGGTGTCGGTGGTGGCCGTGCGCGGCCGCGATGGGGCGTTCAAGGCCTTCCCGCTGACCCAGAACTGGCATGTCGACGGCGTGCTGTCGGCCAGCCTGGCGCCGGCACAGGCCAGCCAGGCCCTGCAGGCGCAGGCGGTCGACTATGCGCGGCGCGTGGCCGAGCGCCTGGATTACGTCGGGGTGTTCGCGCTGGAGCTGTTCTGCCAGGGCGAGACGCTGCTGGCCAACGAAATGGCCCCGCGCGTGCACAACTCCGGGCACTGGACCATCGAAGGCGCGGAGGTCTCGCAGTTCGAGGCACACCTGCGCGCGGTGCTGGGCCTGCCGCTGGGTGAACCGGCCATGCGCGGGCACGCCTGCATGCTCAACTGGCTGGGGCAGATGCCCGACGCCACCGGCGTGCTCGATCAGCCCGGCGGGCACTGGCACGACTACGGCAAGTCGCCGCGCGAGGGCCGCAAGGTCGGCCACGCCACGCTGCGTGCCGATACCGCACAGGCCCTGTCCGTCGCCCTGGCCGCGGCGGGTGAGGCGCTGTCGCGTCAGGCCCAGGTGCAGCCGGTGCTGGAGCGCTTGGCGCGCAGCTGAGCGGATCGCCTCCCGCGTCCTGGCCGCCGCTGGACGCGCCCATGAAAAAGGCCGGGGAATCCCCGGCCTTTTTCGTACAGCCAGCGAAGGATCAGGCCAGGTTCTTGGCCACGAAGTCCCAGTTGACCAGCGACCAGAACGACTCGACGTACTTCGGACGCGCGTTGCGATAGTCGATGTAGTAGGCGTGCTCCCACACATCGATGGTCAGCAGCGGGGTGTCCTCGCCGGTCAGCGGCGTGGCGGCGTTGGAGGTACTCACCAGGCCGACGCTGCCGTCCTTCTTCTGCACCAGCCAGCCCCAGCCCGAGCCGAAGGTGCCGATGGCGGTCTTGGTGAACTCTTCCTTGAACTTCTCGAAGTCGCCGAAGGCCGCGTTGATCAGCTCGGCCAGCTTGCCGCTCGGCGCGCCGCCGCCGTTGGGCGACAGGCAGTTCCAGTAGAAGGTGTGGTTCCACACCTGCGCGGCGTTGTTGAACACGCCGCCCTGGGACTTCTTGATGATGCTCTCCAGCGGCTGGTCGGCGAACTCGGTGCCATCGATCAGCTTGTTGAGGTTGTCCACATAGGCCTTGTGATGCTTGCCGTAGTGGAAATCGATGGTCTCGCCGGAGATGTGCGGTTCCAGTGCGGTGCGGTCGTAGGGCAGGGCGGGGAGCTCGATGGCCATGGCGGTTCCTCTTGGCTTGGCGTGTCTGGCAGATGCCGGGGGCGGGGGCGCAGGGCTTACAATTGCGTCCGACCAGCGGCGATGGAAAGCGCCGCGCAGTTTACTCGACGAGGGTGCGCATGCCGTCAAGGGCGTGCGGCAACGCAGGAGAACGCAACATGCCGGTGCTGGAACGTATCCAGGCGGAGCTGGACCGCCACCCCATGGTGCTCTTCATGAAGGGCACCCCGGAGTACCCGATGTGCGGCTTCTCCAGCCGCGCGGTCCAGGCCCTGCTGTCGGCCGGCGCGGTGGACCTGCGCGCGATCAACGTGCTGGAAGAGCCCGAGATCCGCGCCAACCTGCCGCGCTTTTCCAACTGGCCGACGTTCCCGCAGTTGTTCATCCATGGCGAGCTGATCGGCGGCTGCGACATCACGCTGGAACTGCACGAGTCCGGCGAACTGGAACGCATCGTCGCCGAGGCCATGCCGCGGTGAGTCTGCTGCAGGTGCCCGTGCGCCCCGTGCAGTCCCTGGCCGGGCGTGTGGTGCTGATCAGCGGGGCGCACGGCGGCCTGGGCGAGGCCAGTGCCCGCGCCTGCGCGCAGGCCGGTGCCACCCTGGTGCTGCTGGGCCGCCGGCCGGCCAAGCTCGCCCGCATCTATGACGCCTGCGCCCAGCTCGGCCCCGAGCCGCTGCTCTATCCGCTGGACCTGGAAGGCGCCGCACCGGACGACTACGCCGAACTGGCCCAGCGCATCGAGGGCAACCTCGGCCGCCTCGACGGGGTGCTGCACTGCGCGGCCGAGTTCCGCGGCCTGACCCCGCTGGAGCACACCGACCCGGCTGCCTTCGCGCGCGCCATCCATGTCAACCTCACCGCGGCGTGGTGGCTGAGCCAGGCCTGCCTGCCGCTGCTGCGTCGTGCGGCGGACAGCGCGCTGGTGTTCACCCTGGACAATCCGCGCCGCGTCGGCCACGCCTACTGGGGCGGCTACGGCGTGGCCCAGCACGGGCTGGCCGCGCTGGTGCAGATGCTGCACGCCGAGCTGGCCAGCACCCCGGTGCGGGTCAGCGCGCTGCAGCCCGGGCCGATGCGCACCATGCTTCGCGCCCGCGCCTACGCCGAGGATACCGACCCGGCGCTGGCCGATGCCGACCAGTACGCCGCACACTGCGTGACCCTGCTTTCTCCAGACGGCGCCGAGCGGCGCGGCCTGGTCTGGAATCCCCTGGCATGACCATCCTGTCCGCAGCGCTGCTGCTGTTCCTGATCCTCGACCCGCTGGGCAATATCCCGGTGTTCCTGTCGGTGCTGCGGCCGCTGCCGCCGCAGCGCCAGCGCATCGTGCTGATCCGCGAGCTGCTGATCGCGCTGGTCGTGCTGATGGGGTTCCTGTGGGGCGGCAAGTACTTCCTGGAACTCATGCATCTGCGCCAGGAGTCGGTGCAGATCGCCGGCGGCATCGTGCTGTTCCTGATCGGCATCCGCATGATCTTCCCGCGGCCCGAAGGCCTGATGGGCGAGATCCCCGGCGGCGAGCCCTTCATCGTGCCGCTGGCCATCCCGCTGGTGGCCGGCCCCTCCGGCATGGCCGCGGTGATGCTGATGGGCAGCAACGAGCCCGAGCGCCTGCTCGGCTGGAGCCTGGCCCTGGGGCTGGCCTGGCTGGCGACGGCGGTGATCCTGTTCTCGGCCACGCTGGTCTACAAGTGGCTGGGCATGCGTGCGCTGACCGCGATCGAGCGGCTGATGGGCATGCTGCTGGTGGCCATCTCCGTGCAGATGCTGCTGGACGGGATCGGCACGTATCTGGGTGCTCTGCGCGGCGGCTGAGGTCTGGGCGTCTGACTGGACGCCGGCGCATGACCGTCCTTCCTGCTCCACCCCGAGTTGGGCGGAGGCGCTCAACCGCCAGAAGATGTCATTTCAGTGACGACGACTGGCGCGCGCAGCTGCAGAAAAATCATTCAAGTCGTTGAATGCAAGGGAATTATTCCCTTTCTCTCGCGCTGATGCCGCAGCGCGCAAAAGTCGTCACGATCCGGTCACATCACGCCTTTACCGTGTTAACCTGTCGTTAACGCGCGGCTGCCGTGCCTGCCGCGTGTTCCAGGGGCCACATCCTAAGCAAGTCCATGAGAGCCATGCCACACAGCATGGCCGGCCGGCACGATTTTTCTTCTGACCGCCACAAAACTTCGAGGCAGCGCAATGACACATCATCGTATCCGGACTTCCAAACTTGCCCTTGGCCTCCTGGCCGCGCTGGCCGCTGCGCCGGCCATGGCGCAGACCACGTCCGCCGGCGTCGGCGGCCAGGTCGTCGGTTCCGGCGGTGCGCCGGTCGCCGGCGCCGAGGTGACCATCACCCACGTGGAATCCGGAACGGTCAGCCACGCCACCACCGATGCCGCCGGTCGCTACACCGCGCGCGGCCTGCGCGTGGGTGGCCCGTACACCATCACCATCACCAAGCCCGGCGAAGGCACCAAGACCGAAGACGGCGTCTACCTGGATCTCAACAAGATCAACACCGTCGACGCGGCCCTGACCGGCGACGTGACCAACCTGGGTTCGGTGCAGGCCATCGGCTACAGCGGCGGCTCGGACGTGTTCAGCGCCACCAAGATGGGCTCGGGCACCAGCGTCAACCAGCAGACCATCCAGGCGCTGCCCTCGATCAACGGCAACATCCAGGACTACATGCGCCTGGATCCGCGCGTGGCCTTCGTCGACCGCGCCTCGGGCACGATCTCGGCCGGCGGCCAGAATCCGCGCTACAACTCGATCAACATCGACGGCGTCTCGGCCAGCGACACCTTCGGCCTGGAAGGCAACAACATGACCACCCGGCGCCAGCCGGTGTCGATGGAGGCCATCGAGGCCATCGACGTCAACCTGTCCAACTACGACGTCAGCATCGCCGCGGCCGCCGGTGCGACCGTCAATGCGGTGACCAAGTCCGGTACCAACGAGTTCCATGGTTCGGTCTACGGCTACATGCGCGATGGCGACTGGTTCGGCGACAACCCGGACGGCACCAAGTTCAACGGCTTCACCAAGGAGAAGACCTACGGCGCGACCTTCGGCGGCCCGATCGTCAAGGACAAGCTGTTCTTCTTCGCCAACTACGAGAAGTTCCAGCAGGACGCGCCCGGCGGCGACCTGTCCGGCAGCGCGCTGGGCAAGGCCGGCCACGTCATCACCAACGCCGACGTGGCGCTGGCGCAGAGCATCGCGCAGAACGTCTACGGGTTCGACGCGGGCCAGCTGGCCAGCAACGGCAACACCGATCTGGAAGAGTACGCACTGAAGCTGGACTGGAACATCAGCGACGCGCATCGCGCCAGCTTCCGCTACAGCAAGCTGGACCAGAGCAAGCTGCGCATCAACGGCATCAGCAGCACCGGCGTGTCGCTGAGCACCTACTGGTACCAGCACAACAAGACCGTGGAGAGCTACACCGGCCAGCTGTTCAGCGACTGGAGCGACAACTTCTCCACCGAGTTCAAGGCCTCCTACCGCGACTACACCGCCGAGCGCGTGGTGCCGAGCAACCTGCCGAGCATTCAGATCTTCTTCGGCGATGCCACCTCCACCACCAACGGCACCCGGGTCAGCGGCGACTCGCTGTATTTCGGCACCGAGGTCAACTCGCAGGGCAACTACCTGCGCACCAAGACCTGGAACTACACCGGATCGGGCACCTGGACGCTGGGCGACCACGACCTGAAGTTCGGCGCGGACTACGCCACCAACGACATCTACAACCTGTACAGCGCGCAGGCCTGGGGCGTGTACACCTTCTGGGCCGGCGCCGCGGATGCCAACGGCAACCATGCGCTGACCAACTTCCAGAACGGCCGCTGGGCCACCTACAACCATCGCACCGAGTATTCGCCGGGCTCGTTCGCCGCCGACTACAAGAACAGCAACCTGGGCCTGTTCATCCAGGACACCTGGTACGTCAGCCCCAACCTGACCCTGACGCTGGGCGTGCGCGGCGATCGGCCGGACGTCAGCCCGGAGCCGCGTTACAACGCGCTGGCCGATCAGGTGTTCGGCTATGACAACAGCCAGGTGTTCAGCGGTGACTTCCTGGTGCAGCCGCGCTTCGGTTTCAACTACACCTTCAATTCCGAGCGCCCGATGCAGGTGCGCGGTGGCGTGGGCCTGTTCCAGGGCGACGCGCCCCAGGTGTGGATCGGCAACAGCTACGCCAACAACGGCTACAACTACGCGCAGCTGCAGGCGACCGCCTACGATCCGACGCTGCGCTTCTCCCCCGATGGCAACAACCAGCCGGGCTCGGGCAGCTGTAACCCGTATCCGAGCTCGCGGACCGGCTGCCAGATGAGCGTCAACTTCACGCAGAAGGACTTCGAGCTGCCGTCGATCTGGAAGGCCAACCTGGCGTTCGACCACGAGCTGCCGTGGTACGGCGTGGTCGCGTCGGCCGAGCTGATCATGACCGACGTCAAGAACGCGCTCTACTACCGCCGCCTCAACCTGGGTCCGGGCTTCACCGGCCCCGATGGCCGCTCGCTGTACTGGAACCCGACCAAGCGCGGCGCCGCCTATGCGACGTCCGACAACCAGTACGGCCGCGACACCCGTTTCGGCGATGTGTACCTGATCGACAACACCAGCAAGGGCAAGAGCCAGCAGTTCACCGCTTCGCTGACCAAGCCGTGGAGCCCGGGCAGCGACTGGTCCTGGACCTTGGGCTACACCTACACCCATGCGACCGAGGTCGGTCCGCTGACCAGCTCGACCGCCAGCTCCGGCTACACCTACCAGTACAGCTTCAATTCCGGCGAGGACATCTCGCAGACCTCGCGTTACGAGATCAAGGATCGCATTTCCGGATCGCTGAACTGGAAGCACAAGTTCTTCGGTGACTACGACACCAGCGTGGGTCTGGTCTACGAAGGCCGCAGCGGACGTCCGTACAGCTACGTCTTCGTCGGTGACGCCAACGGCGACAGCCGGACCTATAACGACCTGTTCTACGTGCCCAAGGGCACCGGTGACGTGTACTTCGGCAAGTTCAACGCCAACGGTACGGTCGCGGTGGATTCGGCGATGGAGAAGCGGTTCTACGACTGGCTCGCCACGAAGCCGGAACTGGCGGCGTACAAGGGCAGCTACGCCCCGGCCAATGCGTTCCGTACCGGCTTCATCAATACCTTTGATCTGCGTCTGAGCCAGCAGATCCCGGGCTTCTTCAAGGGCAACAAGGCCGAGGTCTGGGTGGACATCCAGAACGTGGGCAATCTGCTGAACAAGAAGTGGGGCAACATCTACGACTACGGCTTCTACGCCGATGCCTCGGTCGCCTCGCTGGTGGGGATCAGTCGGGACGGCAAGTACGTGTACAACTTCACCGGTGCCAGCTCGCCGACCGTTGCCAACTCCGACGCCGACGGCTTCAATGTCGGTGTGTCCCAGTGGTCGCTGCAGGTGGGCCTGCGCTACGAGTTCTGATCCATCGAATTCGAAGCGATACGTAACGGAAAGCGGCCGGGGCAACCCGGCCGTTTTCCTGTGCGCGGCCATGACATATGCGCCATCGGCCGGCTGCGCTACAGTCCCGGGACAAGACAGACGAACAAGCAGGAACATGCAATGAGTGAAGTGGAAACCCGGGCGCTGCCGGTCGTGAGCACCCGCATCTACCCGCGCGGCGGGCTGGATATCCTGTCGCGCACCGAAGTGGCGCGCCTGCGCGACGCCTCGGCCGGCGGCATGCACGAGCTGCTGCGCCGCTGCGCGCTGGCGGTACTGACCAGCGGCAGCGCCTCCGACGACCCGCGCGCCGCGCGCGATCTCTATCCCGACTTCGACATCCAGGTGCTGCAGCGCGACCGCGGTGTCCGTATCGAGCTGCTCAACGCGCCGGCGATGGCCTTCGTCGATGGCGAGATCATCCGCGGCGTGGCCGAGCTGCTGTTCGCGGTGGTGCGCGACCTGGCCTACATGGCCATCGAATTGGGCGAGGAATACGCGAGCGCCCTGGAGACCTCGGCCGGCATCACCGATGCGGTGTTCGGGCAGCTGCGCAACGCGCGCATCATCAAGCCGCAGGAGCCCAACCTGGTGGTGTGCTGGGGCGGCCACTCGATCTCGCGCGAGGAATACCTCTACACCAAGGAAGTGGGCTACGAGCTGGGCCTGCGCGGCATGGACATCTGCACCGGCTGCGGCCCGGGTGCGATGAAGGGCCCGATGAAGGGGGCCACCATCGCCCACGCCAAGCAGCGCCAGAAGCAGGTGCGCTACATCGGCGTGACCGAGCCGGGGATCATCGCCGCCGAGTCGCCCAACCCGATCGTCAATCACCTGGTGATCATGCCGGACATCGAGAAGCGCCTCGAGGCCTTCGTCCGCATCGGCCACGGCATCATCGTCTTCCCCGGCGGCGTAGGCACCGCCGAGGAGATCCTGTATCTGCTCGGCATCCTGCTGCGCGAAGAGAATGCGCATCTGCCGTTCCCGCTGGTGCTGACCGGTCCGGTGGTGGCCGCGCCTTACTTCGAGCAGATCGACACCTTCATCCGGCTGACGCTGGGCGAGGCCGCCGCTTCGCGCTACCAGATCATCATCGGCGACCCGGTCGCCGTGGCGCAGGCGATGAAGGCCGGCATCGCCAAGGTGCGCGAGCACCGCAAGGAGGCGCGCGATGCGTATTACTTCAACTGGTCGATCGATATCCCGCTGGCTTTCCAGCAGCCGTTCGCGCCCACCCATGAGGCCATGGCCCAGCTGGACCTGCACCATGGGCGCGCGCCGCACGCCATCGCCGCCGACCTGCGTCGCGCCTTCTCGGGCATCGTCGCCGGCAACGTCAAGGAGGACGGCATGCGGCGGATCGAGGAATTCGGGCCCTTCGAGATCCACGGCGACCCGCAGATCATGGCCGCGCTGGATGACCTGCTGCAGGCCTTCGTCGCCCAGCGCCGCATGAAGATCGCCGGCGACTACAAGCCCTGCTATCGGGTCGTGACCTGAGGATTGCGCACCTGTCGGACCTTGGGCCGTGCGCGCACGTGCCCTAGGACACCGTCCGCATCGTTCGTCTCCCTGAACCGACCGCCCATCGTGCCACGCTGGGCGGGCGGCGGCGGCTTCCGTAACCTTCATCTGCCGAAAAGGGGATGGGACCGGGAATGGGCCGACGCTCGCAAACGAGGGGCTTCACGCTGCTGGAGCTGATGGTGACGGTCGCCGTGATGGCGATCCTGGCGGCGATCGCGTTTCCGAGCTTCCAGAACACGATCCGTTCGACGCGGGTGGCGACCGCGAGCAATCAAGTGTTGGCCGCGATCGCGCTGGCCCGTACCGAGGCCATCAAGTCACGCGCTGCGGGCCTGTGCCCCAGCGCCAACGCCACGTCCTGCAGCGGCGACTGGTCCGATGGATGGCTGGTCTGGCAGGACCTGGATCGCAATGGCAACCTCGACGGCACCGAGCCGATCGTGAGCTACTCCAGCAAGCCTTCGGGCATCACGGTCACCGGTGGCGAGGCCAATCAGATCAATTTCGATGCCCGGGGCCGGGCGACCGGCCGCGATTCCTCGAACACGGCGCTCACGGGCGGCACCGTATTGACGATCTCTTCCGATCCTTGCCCGTCCGGACAACGGCTGAGGAATGTGCTCACGGTCAATCCCAGTGGCCAGGTCACGCGCGAGCAGGTCAATTGCCCATGAACCACGCCAAGCCAGTCAACGGACATCGCGCCGGCGGCTTCACCCTGCTGGAAGTGATGATCGCCATTCTGATCCTGGGGTTCGGCCTGCTGGGGTTGGCCATGATGCAGACCATGAGCGTGCGTTTCAGCGAGAGCTCGAATCAGCGCACGCAGGCCACGAATCTGGTCTACGAGCTGCTCGACCAGATGCGTTCCAATCGGCTGCTTGTCGCGCAGTACGCGGCTGCAAGCTATGCATCAACTGCAACCGGCACTACCTGCGATTATCCGAAATCTGGCGATGCGGTCAGCGTCTCCGACAGCATCGCGCTCTGGCAGTGCCGAGCGCGCGCGACGTTGGGAGAGGGATCTTCGGCTGTGGTGACGTATGCCAATGGGGTGGCGACGGTGTCCCTCAACTGGAACGATCAGCGCTGGGAAAAGAATCCAGACCGTGCCGACGGGAAATTCAAAACCGGCACCGTCACAATGAGCAGTCGCCTGTGAACGCTTCTACGCGAAAGCATGCCCTTGGGTTATCGCTCATCGAACTGATGATTGCGCTACTGATCGGCTCGATCCTGATGCTGGGTGTCATCCAGGTGTTCTCGGCTTCGCGCAACGCCTATCAGCTGTCTCAAGGCATGGCTCGCGTGCAAGAGAACGGCCGCTTCGCGATGGACTTTCTTCAGCGCGATGTGCGCATGGTGGGTCACTATGGCTGCGTCAACGATCAGGCGCGTCTGCAGACGCCGGGTCTTCTCACTTCTCACGTGACCGCCGGCGACAATCCTCTCAATTTCGCCATTTCATTGCAGGGCTACGAGGCCAACGGGACCGCTCCCGGTGCGTCTGTGAATCTGGCTTCACCATCGGCAGGATGGCAGCCCGGGTTGCCAGCTTATCTATCAGGACTTAATCCCAAGCCCGGTAGCGACATCATCGTGCTGCGGTTCTTCTACGGCAGCGGCGCGCCCATCACCGTTGTTGGCCCGACCCAACTGACCGTGCTGCCGGCAAACTGGGGTGCGTTGACCCTCGATGGCGTAGGCAATCCAGCCTTGTTCGGGGTGAGCGATTGCTCCTATGCGGATGTTTTCCAGGCTAGCGCGACGAACTCGGGCGCCGGCACCGTGACTACCACCGACTCGGGCGGCGTTCGGACCGGCATCCCTGATTTTGTTGGCCACTACACTGCCACGCCCTCCGGCCAGGCCACGTTGTACAGGGCCGAGTCGATGGTCTACTACGTGAGCACAAGGACTGGCTCGCCCGTCTCCTCGCTCTACAGAACCCGCTTTGCTACCAATGTCAACGGCACCGCCGTGGTGACTACGACCGAGGAACTGGTGGAAGGCATCGATAGCCTCCAGCTGATCTACGGCCAGGACCAGTCAACCGACGTCAGTTCGCTGACCGGCAATATCGGCATCATCGCTACGGCCGATACCTTGGGCGCGGCGGTTACCAACGAGAACGCGTGGCGTCGCGTTGAGCAGGTGCGGGTCGGCGTCATTGCCAGCAGCGCGGATGTCGCCGCCTCCGCGCAGCGCACGCAGGGCTCGCTCACTGCGCTGGGGACGACGTTCAATGCACCGAACGATGGACGTTATCGCTCCTCTTACGAGTCGGTCATCGCCCTGCGCAACCGGCTTTTCGGAAACTAAAGGCCAAACCGATGCGATCCGGTTCCCTCCCTTCCTCTTCATCCCAGCAAGGCGCGGTGCTGTACGTCGCGCTGATCATGCTGATTCTGATGGCGCTACTTGGCGTGGTCGGCATGCAGGTCACCGGGCTGCAGGAAAAGATGTCGGCGAACTATCGAAACAGCAACATAGCCTTTCAAAATGCCGAAGCCAGGGCCCGTCAGGCGGAGTGCTATGTCGAGGCTCAAGTCAACCGGGCATCCACCACCTGTGACGCTGTAACGGTGGATCTGGTCTGCGATACCGGCTTCGACGCCACGAGCTGGGCGTATCAGCGCTCGATGAACAACTCGTCCGCGGACAGCACCAAGGTGCGATCCATCGGGCGCTGCATCTCCGGCAACACCAGCTTGGCGATGGGGGGGCGGCCTGAAAGCGAAGATCCCAATCCCGTCTATCAAATCAGCGCCTACGCCACCGATGTGGATACCGCGCCATCGGCCGACGCGGCCGTCGACACCATTTTCCGCCCTTGAGGCTCGACATGAAGCACCGTCGCCTACTGCTCTCCTCCAGTCTCCTTCTTGCCTTGGCCGGAGGCGCCGGATACGTCGCCTACTCGGTCTTCGCGGCGCAGGGCGCGGGCACGCTCTCTCAGTCGCCGCTCAACATTGAGACAAACATCAAGCCCGCTTTCATCATGGGCGTCGATGATTCAGGCTCGATGATCAGTGATGAACTGTTGTTTGCGACGTCGTCCGGCTCCGGATGCTGGAACAACAACACGAAGAGCTTCTTCGCTTCTGACGGAACGCCGTTGGGCTCGGGCACTTGTTACAACAAGGCCGTGAGCAGCGGCGTGCCCAGGGCTGACCAGTACGGCGCCGCGCGCGATCCGGAATACAACCGCGCTTACTTCAATCCAGCGGTCACTTATCTGCCCTGGCAGACATCCGACGGAAGCTATGAGGCCAATTCGAGTCCTACTGCGGCGAAGGAGGATGTCAGATCCAACTCCGGCACCACGTTCGACTTCACCAAGACGCTGGACTCGGGCGCCATTGCCTATACCGCTGGCATGATTCTTTTTGAAGGAACGACCTATCTCAACAGTGACAGTTGTAGCAATACGCCTACGCCAGGCGTCGGTGCGCCGACCAATAAGTGGATCACGCTTTCTTCGAATCTGACGCTCGCGTCGAACTGCAATATCAAGCTGCGCTATTACCCCGCGGTCGTCTATCTGAGTGAGAACGCGACGCCGCCGCCGGGATTTGACCTGAGCAAGCGTGTCCTGATCACCGGCGCCGGTCCGAAGGGAAGCAATCTTTATAAGTACGAATATCTTGAGGGCAACTTCAAAACGGGGGGCGCAACGGCGGTTCAGAATTTCGCCAACTGGTGGACTTATCACGGCAATCGTAACCGCGCCACCATCTCCGCGATGACGCAGTCCATCTCGGAAGTAAAAGACATGCGCGTGGGCTATTTCACGATCAACAAGCGCAATGCGGTGACGATGTTCGATCTGAACGTCGCTGGCGATCGCCAGACACTGTATTCGAACATGCGTGCTTTGACTGGTAATTCCGCCACGCCGCTGCGTCAGGCAGTCCGCTTCATGGGCGACCAGTTTCGTCGAAAGGACATTGGAGCGCCGGTCCAGCTGTCTTGCCAGAAGAACGCCTCCATGCTCTTCACGGACGGATACACCAATGACAGTTACACGGGCGGCGGGAGCATCGCGGTGGGCGACGTCGACGGTTCGTTGCCTGTTCCGCTTAAGGGAAGCCCCTCGACAGATACCATCGCCGATTTCGCGAGCTGGTCTTATGAGAACAATATCCGACCTGATCTGGTCGCTGGTCAGGTGCCGGTGCCGGACGCATGCAGTGGCGCCAACCCGGATCTGAAGCTCGACTGCAACAAGAACCAGCATGTCAATTTCTACGGTATTACGCTTGGTGCGGTGGGCAGAGTGTATGGGGTCGATGCAGCGGCGACAGCGGATCCTTACAAGAATCCTCCCACCTGGTACGCCACGAGCTCCATGAACCTGCAGCCGGCGAATGTCGATGACATCTGGCATGCCGCGCTCAATACGCGCGGCGAGTTCATCAACGCCCAGTCGCCCGCGGAAATCGCGGAAGCCATGCGCCGCATCCTGGCATCGGTGGGCGCCGGTACCACGCCATCGGGAAGCATCGGGCTGACCGGCGCGCGCATCGGCGCCGGCTCGTTGACGGTGGTTCCTGCCTATACCTCCACCAACAACAGTACCGACTGGTATAGCACGCTGACGGCACAGTCAGTTTCTAGCGACATCCTGACTGGTGCGATCTCCTACTCCAAACTTTGGGAAGCCACCGATGCGGGCAAGATCCCCGCTGCGGCATCGCGCAATATCCTCTTCGGCAAAACGGCGGGTGCGGTGAAGCCGGCGGTGTCGGCGTTCACCAGCGCGAATATCGGTGACGCGTCGGCACTTTGTTCCGATGCCTTGACCCGTTGCTCGGCCAATGGTTCGGGCAATGGCATTGTAGGGCCGGGTAGCAAGCTGCAGGTGACCCTGGATCAGGCAGTGGACTATCTGCGTGGCGACCAGTCACTCGAGAAAGATGAGAAGACGCCCCTGCGTACGCGAAGTACCCGACTCGGTGATCTGGTCAATTCGACGCCTGTCATCAGCGCGGCCACCGACGACTATGGATACGCCAATTCCCTGCGCGATATCCAGAGCAATGGCGGCTCTACCTATCCCTTTGCGACCAGCTATAAAGCGTATGTCGCAAACAAGAAGACCCTCGATCGTCCGATGGTGTATGTCGGAGCGAATGACGGCTTTTACCATGGTTTCGACGGCAAGACGGGCGCCGAACTGTTCGCCTATGCGCCCTCGGCCTCGGTTGGGCACATGGGCAATCTGTTGTTCCCGTACAACGCCGACGACAAGAACAACCAGGCCTTCCGTCACACTTTCTTCGTCGACGGACCGTCAGTGGTGTCCGATGCCTACTGGGGATCGACCTGGAAGACGGTGGCGGTCGGTGCGCTGGGCGCCGGCGGGCGCGGTGTGTTCGCGCTCAACGTGACCGACCCCTCCAGCTTTGGCGCGGCCAATGTGCTCTGGGAGATCAACGACAGCGTCAGCACTGGAAACATCAAGAACAACATCGGCTATGTTCTGGGCAAGCCCGTAGTGGTACCGGTCAAGGCCAACGATGGCACGGTCAGATGGAAAGCCATTTTCGGTAACGGTTACAACAGCGTGAGCAATCGTGCAGTGCTGTTCGTGGTGGACATGGAGACGGGCGCGGTCACGACGATCATGGCGAAGGAGGCTGGACGCGATGCCGTCGCCAACGGGCTCGGGAACGTGGTGGTCCTGGATCGCTATGTGGGAACGAGCTCGACCGCTGGGCGCGATGGCTACGCCGACACGGTTTACGCAGGCGACCAGAATGGCGCGGTGTGGAAATTCGACCTTCGCAACAACTCGACTCAGACCGTGCCGCTGTTTGTGGCGAAGGATCCCAGCGGCGCGCGTCAGCCGATCATGGGTGGCTTCGATGCCGCCTCCGGAGCGGGCGGCGGCGTGATGCTGTATTTCGGAACAGGCAGTTTTTCCTTCGAGGACGACAAGAGCGATAAGCAGATCCAGACGCTCTACGGCATCCTCGATTCGGGATCGAGTATCGGTGGGCGCTCCGATCTGCAGCAGCAGACCATTACCTCAGAGACCGACGGAAAGACGCGGACCGTCACATCGAACGTAGTGCCTGCGGGCAAGCGAGGCTGGTACCTGGATCTGGGTGTCAGCAGCGGTGGGGTGGTCGCTGCGTCGGGCGAACGTTTCGTCGGTTACCCGCGCGTCGACAGCGGCCTGGTGTACTTCCCCACGTATTCGCCTGAGAGCAACGGCTCCTGCGCCGGCGAGGGCATCAATCGACTGTACGGGTTGAATGGTCTATCAGGTGGCGCCGGCCTGTCGGTCGTCCGCGTCGGGACGCCAACCGGCTCGACCCCTGGCACGGGCACCGGCGCCTTGACACTGACGACCAGTGGTTCTTCGCCGGTGAAGGATGTGGCCGTGATGTCCACGGCACGTGTGGCCCCGTTGTCCAGCGCGACGCCGACGGCCGCCGAAGAAGACAGTGCGCTGGGTGCGCGCTGCTCGATGGTCGTCCAGGTTGCTGGTGCTGATCCCCTGTATGTGCCCAGGCCCTGTGGGCGTCAGTCTTGGAGACAGATCCGATGAGTAGTCGTGGCAACAGACTTGCGTCTGGCTTTACCTTGATCGAATTGATGATCGTCGTTGCAGTCGTTGCGATCCTCGCTTCGATTGCGTATCCGTCCTACCAGGAATACGTGCGCAAGGCGCGTCGCGCCCAGGCCAAAGCCGATCTTCTGGAGTATGCGCAGCTTGCTGAGCGCTTCCATACGGTCAACAACACATACGTAAACTTCACGCTGCCGACGACGCAATCCCCGCGCGAAGGGGGAACGGCGTACTACACCTTGGCGCTCTCCAATCAGGCGCAGTCCACCTTCGTAATCACTGCGACCGCCAAGGGGCCGCAGAGCTCGGACAAGTGCGGAAACCTGAGCATCAATCAGGCCGGCGTCAAGGGAAACACGGCCGGGACGCTAGCCAGCTGCTGGTAGCGAGAACCGTCGACGGAGGCAGTGCTTTGGCCTGCCTGTCAGCCGGCGGAACCGGTTGCATGAGACGGACCTCGGCCGCTAGAATGCGCTCCCCGCCCGAATAGCTCAGCCGGTTAGAGCACTTGACTGTTAATCAGGGGGTCGTTGGTTCGAGTCCAACTTCGGGCGCCAAGATTCAAGCCACGGGCCTGCAGCGATGCAGGCCCGTGGCTTTTTGCGCTTCCGTCCGCTGGGCCCACCTGCGCAGCCGCCGCTCCGAGGCATGGGCTCGGCCTCACGCGTGTCGGTCCGCCCACGATCATTGACGAGCCGCTTTGATGGGGGACATGGCGGCGCTCGCCCTGTTCAGCTTTCGCATCCCTTCGATGTTCGCGGCTTCTCCACGCGCGTGCGACCGCTCTGGTTGACGATCACCGCCGCGTTGGACGTGTCGCCACGGCACAGCCGGATGGTCAGGTTGGTGCCGGCGGCACTGCCGTTGGCCAGGAAGGTGACCTTGGGGCGGCCCCCGGTGGAGAGGATCCGCAGATCGGGGTCGCGCGGGGCCGATTCCACGCGCAGCAGGTCCTCGCTGAGGTCCGGGCGGCGGTTGCCGTCGGCGTCGAAGAACATGATCCAGCCTTGTGTCCAGTCGCTGTCGTCCCGACATTCCTTCTTGTCCAGCGACGGGCAGACCACCGTCGGGATGCGGTAGCTGATCGCGGTGCTGCGTGCGGACGCCAGGAAGGAGCTGAGCAGGTTGGTCGTGGCCGCTTCGCGCTGGTGGCGCAGCAAGGCGTTGTAGGACGGCACGCCGATGGCCAGGCCGATGCTGGCCACAGCCAGGACCACGAGCGATTCGACCAGGGTGAAGCCGCGGGCGTGTCGTCGGTCCTTGCGGGACGGGCGGATGTTCATCGGGCATTCCTTGTCCGAGTTGGGAGGGGAGGGTCAGCCTCGCTCCTGCGGCCGGCCGCCGACATCGGCGCTGGGCGCACCGATCGGTAGGAAATGTCTGCATCCGGAGCTCACCAACCCCGGCGCTATACTTTTTTTCGACTTCGAAGGCGTGACCATGAGCGAAGACCGCTTCCAGCTCGTTTCCCCTTATTCGCCTTCCGGCGACCAGCCACAGGCGATCGACCGGCTGACCGAGAACTTCGAGGCGGGCCTGGCCAAGCAGACGCTGCTGGGCGTGACCGGCTCGGGCAAGACCTACACGATCGCCAACGTGATCGAGCGCATCCAGAAGCCCACGCTGGTGATGGCGCCCAACAAGACGCTGGCGGCCCAGCTGTACGGCGAGTTCAAGTCGTTCTTTCCGCACAACGCGGTGGAGTACTTCGTCAGCTACTACGACTACTACCAGCCCGAGGCCTATGTGCCGTCCTCGGACACCTTCATCGAGAAGGACAGCTCGATCAACGAGCACATCGAGCAGATGCGCCTGGCCGCGACCAAGACGCTGCTGTCGCGGCGCGATGCGCTGGTGGTGGCCACGGTCTCGGCGATCTACGGCCTGGGTGCACCCGAGGACTATCTGTCGCTGCGCCTGATCCTCTCGCGCGGCGAGCACATCGACCAGCGCCAGCTGATCCGTCACCTGACCGATCTGCAGTACACACGCAACGAATACGAGCTGCAGCGCGGCGCCTTCCGCGTGCGTGGCGAGGTGATCGACGTGCATCCGGCGGAGAACGACGTCGAGGCGCTGCGCATCGAGCTCTTCGACGGCGAGATCGAGGGGCTGACGTTGTTCGACCCGCTCACCGGCGAGACCATCCGCAAGGTGCCGCGTTACACCGTCTACCCGAAGACCCACTACGCCACCACGCGCGAGCGCACGCTCAGCGCGGTCGACACGATCAAGATCGAGCTGAAGGAGCGGCTGGAGCAGCTGTACCAGCAGAACAAGCTGGTCGAGGCGCAGCGCCTGGCGCAGCGCACCCAGTTCGACCTGGAAATGATGGCCGAGGTGGGCTTCTGCAGCGGCATCGAGAACTACTCGCGCCATCTCACCGGCAAGGCGCCGGGCGAGCCGCCGCCGACCCTGTTCGACTACCTGCCGGCCGATGCGCTGCTGGTCATCGACGAGTCGCACGTGACCATTCCCCAGATCGGGGCGATGTACAAGGGCGACCGTTCGCGCAAGGAGACGCTGGTGGAGTTCGGCTTCCGGTTGCCTTCGGCGCTGGACAACCGCCCGTTGCGCTTCGAGGAGTGGGAGGCGCGTTCGCCGCGCAGCATCTATGTCTCGGCAACGCCCGGGCCTTACGAGCTGCGCGAATCCGACGGTGAGATCACCGAACTGGTGGTGCGTCCGACCGGGTTGACCGATCCGGAAGTGGAAATCCGCCCGGTCGGCACGCAGGTCGACGACCTGCTCTCGCAGATCAACGATCGCATCGCGATGGGCGACCGCGTGCTGGTGACGACGCTGACCAAGCGCATGGCCGAGAACCTGACCGAGTACCTGGGCGAGCACGGCATCAAGGTGCGCTACCTGCACTCGGACGTGGACACGGTCGAGCGCGTCGAGATCATCCGCGACCTGCGCTTGGGCAAGTTCGACGTGCTGGTCGGCATCAACCTGCTGCGTGAGGGCCTGGACATGCCCGAGGTGTCGCTGGTGGCGATCCTGGACGCGGACAAGGAGGGCTTCCTGCGCTCCACCGGTTCGCTGATCCAGACCATCGGTCGCGCCGCGCGCAACCTGCGCGGCAAGGCGATCCTGTACGCCGACCGGATCACGCCCTCGATGAAGGCCGCCATCGACGAGACCGACCGCCGCCGCGCCAAGCAGGAGGAGTACAACGCCGAGCATGGCATCGTGCCCAAGTCGGTGGCGCGGCCGATCGTGGACATCCTGGAGGGCGCGCGCGAGGCAGCCAACGAGGATGCGCCCAAGCGTGGCAAGGGCCGCAAGGTCGCCGAGCCGACCGAGGACTACGGCGCGCTCAGCCCGCAGCAGATCTCGGCGCGTCTGAAGACGCTGGAGACGCGCATGTACCAGCACGCGCGGGATCTGGAGTTCGAGGACGCCGCCCGCCTGCGCGACGAGATCCAGAAGCTCAAGTCCGTCAGCCTGACCGTGTGAGGCGGGCGGCTGGCCGGCAGGGGCAGGGGCAGGGGCAGAGAAAAAGCCGCGCAGGGATGTTCACGCCGCGCGCAGGTGATGTTATGATGCGCGCCCCTCGCACCGAGGGCGCGGCGACACGATGTCGCAACGGGCGGTTAGCTCAGCGGTAGAGCACTACCTTGACATGGTAGGGGTCACAGGTTCGAACCCTGTACCGCCCACCACCTCCTGCCAGGGGCAGGCTGGTGAAGATGAAACGGACCGGGCAGCGCCCGGTTTTTTCATGTCTGGCGCCAGGTTGCCAGAAGATGCTTGCTGATCCTGGGGCGCCTGCCGGGCGAGGCGCAGCCTGCCGCGACCTGGGGGCTGGGGGCGAAGGTGGCCTCGTCACGCCGGGATCGCTTAGGATCGCGCTCTCGGACCTTCGAGGAGCGCCAGGGATGGAATACCGCCACACCCTCCTGCAGAAGCACGGCTATCAGGTCGTCGCCATCACGCGCGATGCGGACCCGGCCTATGCGCCGGACGAGGTGATCGGTTACGCGGTGGTGACCGACTCGGGCGCCAAGTTGCGCGAGGAGACTTCGCTGGAGCAGGCGCGCCTGTACATGGAGCAGCTCATCGAGGACGAGCAGCCGATCCGCGCCGACGATGCGCGTCCGCGCCGGCGCAAGTCGGTGCGGCCCAAGACGGCCCGGTTGATCCGTTGATGATTCGCGCCGCGCGCGGGCGCGGCTTCAAGGAGGAGTGCGCTTGAGCAAGGGGAAACTTGGGTTGGCCGTCTTGTTGACGGTGCTGGCCGTGGCGGCGGGGCTGTACCTGTCCGGCTATGTGACGATGGCGCTGCTCAAGGTGCATGCGCCGCTGCACTGGAACACGTATGTCGAGTACATCCAGGCGCTGGGTGATGCGCGCTATCGGCCTTACGCCGGCAAGATCAAGGCGGCCGGCTGGATCGGTTTCGGCGCGGTGCTGATCGTCTATGTCCTGATCCTGGCGCTGCTGTTCAAGGGAAAGCGGCAGTCGCTGCATGGCGATGCGCGCTTCGCCAATGCCGGCGACCTGAACAAGCACAAGATGCTGCAGCCTTCGAACACCGGCATCATCGTCGGCAAGTTCGGCGGCAAGCTGGTGCGCCTGCCGGGGCAGCAGTTCGTGATCCTGGCCGCGCCCACGCGTTCGGGCAAGGGCGTGGGCATCGTGATTCCCAACCTGCTCGATTACGCCGAGTCGGTCGTGGTGCTGGACATCAAACAGGAGAACTTCGAGCTGACCAGCGGCTGGCGCAGGTCGCAGGGACACGAGGTCTATCTTTTCAACCCCTTCGCTGAAGACCGCCGCACCCATCGCTGGAATCCGCTGACCTACGTCTCGCGCGACCCGGCCTTCCGCGTGTCCGATCTGATGAGCATCGCGGCCATGCTGTATCCCGATGGCGCGGACGAGCAGAAGTTCTGGGTCAGCCAGGCCCGCAACGCCTTCATGGCCTTCGCGCTGTTCCTGTTCGAGAATCATGACGACGAAGTCGCCACGGGCTTCCCGTTCTCCTCCGGCCCGCCGACGCTGGGGCGCATCTATCGCCTGTCCTCGGGCGACGGCACGGATCTGAAGGCCTATCTGCGCGGCCTGGCCTCGCGCAAGTTCCTCAGCGACAACGCGCGCTCGGCATTCTCCAACCTGCTGTCGCAGGCAGATGAGACCTTCGCCTCGATCATGGGCACGCTGAAGGAGCCGTTGAATGCCTGGATCAATCCGGTGCTGGATGCGGCCACGTCCGGCGACGACTTCCTGCTCACCGACCTGCGAAAGAAGAAGATGAGCATCTATGTCGGCATCCAGCCCAACAAGCTGGCCGAAAGCCGACTGATCGTGAATCTGTTCTTCAGCCAGATCATCAATCTCAACACCCGCGAGTTGCCGCAGAACAACCCCGAGCTCAAGTACCAGTGCCTGCTGTTGATGGATGAGTTCACAGCGATAGGCAAGGTCGACATCATCGCCTCGGCCGTGTCGTACATGGCCGGTTACAACATCCGCCTGTTGCCGATCATCCAGTCGATGGCGCAGCTGGATGCGACCTATGGCAAGGACGTCTCGCGCACTATCATTACCAACCATGCGTTGCAGATCATCTACGCGCCGCGCGAGCAGCAGGACGCCAACGACTACTCGGAGATGCTGGGCTACACCACCTTCAAGCGGCGCAACATCACCCGCGGGCGCGAAGTGACGCGCAGCATTTCGGAGGAGCGGCGCGCGCTGATGCTGCCGCAGGAACTCAAGGCGATGGGATTCGATCAGGAGGTCTTCCTGTACGAAGGCATCGCGCATCCGGTCAAGTGCGAGAAGATCAAGTACTACAAGGAGCGCTACTTCACTGCGCGCGTGATGGACAAAGTGGATGTGGAGCGCATCACAGTTTGATGCGCGCATCGCGTTCCGTTATGGCTTGTGAAGGACAGATGAAGCTGTGCTGAATCCTTGACGCACCCGTCAGGTGCACGTTAGCTTTACTGCACGGGGCACCTGGAGCGGAGTCCTTCCAGGTGGTGGTGGCCGCGGTGTTGCTTGCCGCGGCGGTTGTCGAACAAGGGGGCGGACAAGGGATGTCAGGAGATTCTTCAGCGCTAAGAGCGCATCGCGCAGGTTGTGCGCACAGTCGCATCGACAGGCCAGTCGAACAATGGCGTCTCGTTGATCGTATCGATCAGGTGCGACGCGTTGTCATCTTCAGATACTAGAAACGATCGATCGTCATTCCAGAGTGCGGATGGCGCGTCGTTTCTTGTGCGCCTTGTCCGGATTGCCCTTTACAGGAGTTGCCGTGTTGCAGCGGAACATCGTCAAACTTTCTTCGATGCTGGTCGTGTCGAGCGCGTTGCTCGTCGGATGCGGCACAACGCCGGCGCCGGACTTCGGCGGCAAGTGGCGTCCGATTAACAACTACTCCGAGACGCCGATCGAGATCCCGCTATCGAGTACCTACATCTTCCAGGCCTCGCCGATGGACGGCACCCTGAAGACCATGCTCACCCGCTGGGCCAAGGACAGCGGCATGCAGCTGGACTATCGCTTCGGCTCGGATTTCACCCTGTATGGTCCGGTCTCGCAGATCGACACCACCGATATCCGCGACGCGGCCGCGCAGCTGACCAGTGCATACGGTCCACGCGGGATCGCGGTGTCCGTCGTAGGCAACAGGATCACGGTGACGTCGGCTTCCGCCGCGCCCGCCGCGACGACCGCACCGGCGGCCGCGCCGCCTTCCAAGCCATGACGTTTCCAGCGTCGGTGTCCCATTCGGCGCCGGCATCCTCTATCCCCGACAGGCGCAGCGTTCCTGCATGATTTCCCGAAAGAAAGAAGAAACGCCCAAGGTGAAGGCAGCCATCCAGAAGGCGGTGAACTACGAGCTCACCATCGCCGACATGGCCAAGCGCAGCGAAAAGCGCGCCTGGCAGGTCGCCACGGGTGCCATCGTCCTGTCGCTGGTGCTGGCCGGCGGCTACTTCATGCTGCTGCCGCTGAAGGAGCGCACGCCGTTCATCGTGATGGCCGATCCCTACACCGGCAATGTGCAGGCCAGCCGCCTGGTGCCGGACGTGATGGACAAGACCATCACCTCCAACGAGGCGATCAACCGCGCCAATGTCGAACGCTATGTGCTGGCCCGTGAGTCCTACGATTCGGACCAGACTTTCACACCGCTGGGCGGCTGGCGGCAGGTGAACGTGATGTCCTCCACGCCCGTGGCCAACGAGTACCGCGCGCTCTACAGCCGAAGCAATCCGGTCAATCTGATCGAGACCTACGGTCGCTTCGCCAGCATCCGCGTCAAGATTCTCAGCACGGTGCTGGTCCGTACGCCGGACGGGCAGGGGTTCCGCGGGGCGACGGTGCGGTTCCAGCGCTTCAGGTATGACAAGAAGACCGGCCAGACCCAGCCGCTGGACAACAAGCTGGCCACGATCGATTACAGCTACAACAAGAACCTCAAGTTCGAGGATCAGGATCGCGTGATCAACCCGCTGGGGTTCCAGGTCACCAGCTATCGCGTCGACAGCGACGCCGCCAGCCTTCCGGTCGCCGAAACGCCGGTGCCAGCCGCCGGTGCTGCAGCGGCGGCCCCTGGCCAGGTTGCCTATCCTCCCGTCGAGTCGACGCCGGCCAATGGTCAGCCGGCACCGGCACAACCTTCCACCACTGAGCAGAACGGAGCTACCTCGCAATGAGTGCGCCACGTCGCGCCGGCGCGCTGCCGGTCTTCTTCCTGCTGCTGTCGGGCCTGTGTGCGTCGGCGTCCGTCGGGGCGCAGGTCATCGATCGCTACGAGTACAAGCCGGACGCGATCTACCAGGTCAGGACCGGGCTGGGCATCACGACCCAGATCGAGCTGAGCCCCAACGAAAAGATCCTCGATTACAGCACCGGCTTCAGCAGCGGCTGGGAGCTGTCGCGCCGCGAGAACGTGTTTTACCTCAAACCGAAGAACACGGACGTGGACACCAACATGATGGTGCGCACGGCCACCCACTCCTACATCTTCGAGCTCAAGGTCGTCGCCACGGACTGGAAGGCGCTCGACCAGGCGCGCGCCGCCGGCGTGCAGTACAAGATCAGCTTCGTCTACTCGCCGGACACGCAGTTCGCGACCACGCCGGTGGCCGAGACGACGGCACCGAGCGAGCCCCCGGCGCAGATCGATCTGGGGATCGACAAGTCCCGGCGCTACTACTACGACTATTCCTACGCGACCCGCAGCAAGGCGCAGTGGCTGATTCCCACGACGGTCTACGACGATGGACGCTTCACCTACGTCAAGATGAATGATGGTGTGAGCTTTCCCAGCGGAAACTTTCCCAGCGTCTATGGCCGGCAGGAGGAGCACGGCGAGGATTTCGTGGTGAATACCACCGTCGACAAGAACACGATCGTCGTCCATGGCACCTATCCCTACCTGGTGATCCGTCATGGACTGAACGTCGTTGGGCTGCGGAGGAATCAGCAGAAATGAGCCAGAACAACATTCCGCCCGAGCATCGCGATCCTCCCGGCGCAGGAGAGCCGCCGGAGGACCGGGGCAATCCGTATTTTTCCTCGAGCAGGCAGCCAGAGGTCGAGGATCTCGATAGCGCCGCGCCGAGCCTGCGTTCCGAGGAAGGCCAGCGCCTCAATCGGCGTGCGCTGCTGTTCATGGGCGCGACGCTGCTGCTGATCCTGGTGATGGCGGCGATGTTCCTGAAGATGTTCAATTCCGGTCAGGACAAGCCCGAGCCCACCCGGCAGGCGCGTGTCGAGCGGCCGCTCGTGCCCGACGCACCGCAGGTCGAGCCCGCGCTGCCAGCGGCAAGCGCGGAGCCGGCGACGCCGGTGGCCCCGCTGCCGTTGGAAGAGCCGCAGGAGTTCGGCCGCGAGAACCTGGCCGGTGCCCGGCGCGAGCAGCGCCCGGCGGGTCCTTCGCTGGTGGAGCGCCGGATCGCCGACAGCGGCGCAAGCGTGGGCGGTAACGCTGGCGGCGCGCCGATGGGCGGTCCCGATGGCCTCGGCACCGCGCCGACGCCCCGGAACGGCGAGCCCGGGACGCAGCCCCCCATCCAGGCCCAGCTTGGCGATGTGTCCGCGGCGAGCTACCTGCAGAAGCCCGACACCCTGCTGCTGCGCGGCACCTACATCCGCTGCGTGCTGGAGACGCATATCGTGACCGACGTGTCGGGCTTCACCAGCTGCATCGTGACCGAGCCGGTCTATTCGGTGAACGGCAAGAGTCTGCTGCTGCCGAAGGGCTCGAAGGTCAGCGGCACCTACTCGGGCGGCGGCGGACGCACCAATCGCGTGGCCGTCGTGTGGGATCGCATCACCACGCCCACCGGGATCGACGTGATGATGTCGAGCCCCGGTGTGGACAACCTCGGCGGCGCCGGGCATCCGGGCGATCTGAATAACCACTGGGCCAGCAAGATCACCTCGGCGCTGATGATCAGCCTGATCGCCGATGCCTTCAAATACGAAGGCCAGAAGCATGGCCCGCAGCGGACCACGATCACCGAGAACGGCACAACCTACATAGAGCCGTACGAGAGCGAAACCGCGCAGGCCATGCAGCGCTTGTCCGAACAGATGATCAGCCAGCAGATGGCGCGGTCGCCGACGATTACCATCAACCAGGGCACGGTCCTGAATGTCTACGTCGCCAAGGACGTGGACTTCTCGGGTGTGCTCCCAAGCTACCAGTGATGCTGGAGGGACGACTCATGGAAGGCGGTGTCACCGAAGGGCCGGTCGCCCAGGTGTCCAACGAGTTCCTCGACTATCAGTACGAGGTGCTCGGCATCCGCGAGTACATGTCGTCCCACGACGTGACCGAGATCTGCGTCAATCGACCGGGCGAGCTGTATCTGGAGGGGCGGGATGGCTGGCGCCGGATCGAGGTGCCGTCGCTGAACTTCGAGCGCGCCCGTCAGTTCTGCACCGCCGTGGTCAACGAGAGCAACACCGGCCAGCGCATCACCGATGCCGATCCGGTGGTGTCGCTGACCTTCCCGACCGGTCAGCGCGCGCAGTTCGTGATTCCGCCGGCATGCGATCCGGGCAAGGTCTCGATCACGATCCGCCTGCCTTCGCATCAGACACGCACGCTCGATCAGTATCAGCAGGAAGGCTTTTTCGACCAGATTCTGGAAGGCAATGCCGGGCTCAGCGCGCACGACGAGGAACTGCTCGAGCTGCGCCGGCGCCGCGATTACGCCGAGTTCTTCCGCAAGGCCGTGCTCTACAAGAAGAACATCGTGGTGTCCGGCGCCACCGGCAGCGGCAAGACGACCTTCATGAAGGCGCTGGTTCATCACATCCCGCGCGATGAGCGTCTGGTGACCATCGAGGACGCGCGCGAACTCTTCATCGAGCAGCCTAACGTCGTGCATCTGCTGTACTCCAAGGGCGGGCAGAGCACCAGCAACGTGACCGCCAAGAGCTGCATGGAAGCCTGCCTGCGCATGAAGCCGGACCGCATCATCCTGGCCGAGCTGCGCGGCGACGAGTCGTTCTACTTCATCCGCAACTGCGCGTCCGGCCATCCCGGTTCGATCACCAGCTGCCACGCGGGCAGCATCGGTCAGACCTGGGACCAGCTCGCGCTGATGGTGAAGGCCTCGTCGGAGGGCGCGGGCCTCGAATTCAGCGTCATCAAGCGGTTGCTGATGATGACGATCGATATCGTGGTGCATATCAAGGCCCACGCCGGTGGTCGGTATATCACTGGGATCGATTTCACGCCGGACCGTGTTTTCACTGACTGACGACGCGGGCGACGGACCATGTTTCAAGCCGAATTTAGCGTGCGCTCCATCACGAAGGAGGAGGGGTGAACGAATTGACATCGCCTTCGAGGCTGGCAGAAGATGCGGTATCGCAGATGCCGCGCCATGGATCGCGCGCCCGGCCCCGTGGGAAGCGGACAGGTGGTGCCTACAGGCAAAGGAGGTGCGCATGCTTCCCTTCGTGGACATGATGCAGTGCCAAAACCTCGCGGTGCCCATGGACGTCATGCATCACGTGGTGCAGGTCGAGTCCTCGGCCAACCCCTACGCCATCGGCGTAGTGGGTGGGCGTCTGGTGCGCCAGCCACGTAATCTCGCCGAAGCGGTTGCGACCGCCGAGATGCTCGAAAGCCGGGGCTACAATTTTTCTGTCGGGTTGGCCCAGGTCAATCGCTACAACCTGCGCAAGTACGGGGTCGCCTCGTACGCGCAGGCCTTCGATGGTTGCGTGAATCTGCGAGCAGGCGCGCGGATCCTCTCCGAGTGCCACGCGCGCGCGCAGGGAGACTGGGGTAGCGCGTTCAGCTGTTACTACTCGGGCAACTTCACGACCGGATATCAGCACGGCTACGTCCAGAAGATCTTCGCGTCCATCGCCGGTCAGCGCGCCGGGATGGACCTCGGCAACGCCATCCCGGTGGTGGCGAATGTATCGCCGTCGGCCTCTCGCGCCGGGTCGGTTGCAGACGCGCAAGCGCCGCTCTCGCGCCGCGTCGTGGGCCAGGACGACGGGCAGGAGACGCTTTCCAGGTCCGCTTCGCAGGATGCCGCTGCTCCTGTTGTGAGCGCGGCCCGCGATGTCCCCGCGTCTGCTGGTGCGGCCGCGCCTGGGCCTGCCCAGGCGGCGCCGTCGGCCAGCGGCGTGGTGCGATTGACCCGCAACGGGCCCGTCTTTCCCACGCCCCTGCAAGGCCAGAAGGCGGAGGCCGCGCCAGCCCAGGCGGCCGCGCCTCAGGTGGCCGACGCGGCTGGCAAGGCGCAGGGACAGGCGGGCGACAACGCATTCGTGTTCTGAGTTCCTGGCGCCGTTCTGGGGAACGGCGCCGATCCCGGGGAGGCATTCCCCCATCCCACCCTCGAAGCAAGGAGAGTCACATGGAAAAGCAAGGCAAGTTGATCTCGACCCAGACGACTGCAACGTGTAAGTCGATGCTGAAGTCTGCAATTCTGCTGGGCGCGGTGTTAGCGCTGCCGGCGTTCGCGCAGAACAACGGCTATGGCGACACTGCCGACAGCGTCTGCGGGTTCTTCGGCAGCGTGAACAACATCCTGACGATTGCCTCGATCGCGGTGGTGACCATCGCGGTCATCTTCGCCGGCTATCAGATCGCGTTCGCCCATAAGCGTATCGGCGATGTCGCTCCCATCCTGATCGGCGGTCTGTTGATCGGCGCGGCAGGCCAGATCGCCGCCATGGTCATGCCGAAGAACGAGAACAGCTCGAAGTGCATGACGACTGGTGCAACTGCGAGCATGATCGTGCTGCCGGTGGAACAGGTCCGCTGATCCATGCAAAAGAACATCATGTTCCGCGGCTGCACGCGCCCGGCGATGTTCATGGGCGTGCCGTATGTCCCGTTCTTCATCGGGGCAGGCGGCACGCTGCTTTTCGCGATGTACAGCGGCAACCTGCTCTGGCTGCTGGCCTTGCCGGTGGTGATCTTCGTGATGCGGCAGATGGCCAAGCGCGACGAGATGATTTTCCGCTTGATGGGGCTGCGTCTGCAGTTCCGCATGCGGACTCGCAACATCCGTCACAACGACGGGCTTTGGGTGTTTTCGCCCAACCCGTACCGGAAGAAGCCTGCCGAGCGCGAGTAGGCAGTTCGAGTTTGTGCCAGGCGCCGATCGGCGCCTGGCAGTTGCAGTAAACCAGGAAGGTCCTATGTTCAACCCCGATTCGCCCGTCAGCGAGTTCATTCCCTATTCGAGCCATGTGGCGCAGTCCGTGGTCAAGACCACGGGCGGGGACTATCTGCTGACCTGGCACCTGGGCGGTCTGCCCTTCGTCGGCCGCGAGGAGTGGGAGCTGGAGCACCGGCACAATACGTTCAACCGGATGCTGCAGACCCTGCGTGCGCCGGACTTCGTGAACGTGGCGTTCTGGGTCCACGATGTGCGCCGCCGCGGCAGCATCCGTCAGCGCAGCAC
Source organism: Pseudoxanthomonas winnipegensis (assembly GCF_030322905.1). NCBI lineage: Bacteria > Pseudomonadati > Pseudomonadota > Gammaproteobacteria > Lysobacterales > Lysobacteraceae > Pseudoxanthomonas > Pseudoxanthomonas winnipegensis. The sequence continues at coordinate 1,375,756 of NZ_CP095475.1, forward strand.
CTTCGCGCAGAAGTTCAACCAGCAGCTGTCGGACGACTACTTCGAGAGTCTGTCCAGCCAAAAGGTGATGCGCAACGAGATGTATCTGACGTTGCTGTATCGCCCCATCGTCGCCGGCAAGGCCTTCGTGGAGAAGAGCGGCGATCTGGAACGGTTGAGGGCGATGGAAGAGCAGGCCGTCGCCAAGGTCCTGGAGCTGGCGGGCAACGTGGAAGCGGTGCTCAAGGATTATTCGCCGTATCGCCTGGGCATCTACGAAGCGCGCAACGGCATTGTGTTCTCCGAGACGCTGGAGTTCCTGGGCTACATCCTGAATCGCGTGACCGAACCGGTGCCGGTGCTGGGCGCGTCGATCAAGGACTATCTGCCGGTCAGCAAGCATCTGTTCTCGGCCAAGACCGGCGATTACATCATCGCCACGCCCAACGGCGAGAAGCACTACGGCGCGATCCTCAACGTGAAGGAATACCCCGACGGCACCTTCCCGGGCATCCTCAATGGCTTGAAGTATCTGGACTTCGAATACGTCATCAGTCATTCCTTCAGCCCGATGGGCCGGCACGATGCGCTGAAGGTGCTCGACCGGACCAAGGGCATGATGATTTCCTCCGGCGACAAGGCGGTCAGCCAGATCGCCGAGCTCGACCATGCGATGGATCAGCTGTCCTCGGGCAACTTCGTGCTGGGCGAGTACCACTTCGTGATGGCGCTGTACGCCGATAGCCAGGCGCAGCTGCAGCAGAACGTGGCTACCGCGCGGGCCGAGCTGTCCAATGCGGGCTTCGTCTCGGCCAAGGAGGACCTGGCGGTGACCGCCTCGTTCTACTCGCAGCTGCCGGCCAACTGGAAGTATCGGACGCGGCCGGCCAACATCAGTTCGCTGAACTTCCTTGGCCTCTCGCCGCTGCACAACTTCGCCACGGGTAAGAAAGACAACAATCCCTGGGGCGAGTGCATCACCACGCTGCAGACCACCAACGGGCAGCCGTACTACTTCAATTTCCACGCCACGCATCCGGCGGAGAATTCGTTCGGCGAGAAGGCCATCGCCAATACGATGGTGATCGGCAAGTCGGGTACCGGCAAGACGGCGCTGATCAACTTCCTGTTGAGCCAGGTGCAGAAGTACACGCCATCGCCGACGATCTTCTTCTTCGACAAGGATCGCGGCGCGGAGATCTTCGTTCGCGCGTGCGGCGGCAACTATCTGGCGCTGGAGAACGGCCGGCCGACCGGATTCAACCCCTTCCAGTGCGAGCGTAACGAGGCCAACGTCCAGTTCCTGGCCGATCTGGTCAAGGTGCTGGCCGGCAAGATCGCCTACACCGCGCGCGAGGAGGAGGACATCTTCCGCGCGGTCGAGAACATTCTGGACACGCCGCCGCACCTGCGGACGATGACCAACTTCCAGAAGAGTCTGCCCAACATGGGCGACGACGGATTGTATGCGCGCATCCGCAAGTGGACGGCAGGCAATTCGCTCGGCTGGGTGTTCGACAATCCGGTGGACACCATCGATCTGCAGAAAGCCAACATCATCGGCTTCGACTACACCGACATCATCGACAATCCGGAGGTCCGCGCGCCGGTCATCAACTATCTCCTGCACCGCCTGGAGGAGTTGATCGACGGCCGTCCGCTGATCTATGTCATGGACGAGTTCTGGAAGATCCTGGACGGAAAGGGCGGGCTGAAGGAGTTCGCAAAGAACAAGCAGAAGACCATCCGAAAGCAGAATGGCCTGGGCATCTTCGCTACGCAGAGCCCCGAAGACGCGCTGGCGAGCGATATTTCCGCCGCGCTGATCGAGCAGACCGCGACCCTGATCCTGCTGCCGAATCCGAACGCCAGTCGCGAGGATTACATCGAGGGGCTCAAGCTCACCGAGGCCGAGTATCAGGTCGTCGTCAGCCTCGACGAGCGCTCGCGCTGTTTCCTGGTCAAGCAGGGTCATGGCTCGGTGGTGTGCCAGCTGAACCTGCGCGGGCTCGATGATGCGCTCTCGGTGATCTCGGCCTCCACCGACAACATCGAGATCATGCACCAGGTGCTGGCGCAGCGTTCGATGCAGCTGGAGAAACCTGCGGCCGATCTGACGCCGGAAGAGTGGCTTGAGCTGTTCTATGAAAACCGCAAGGGGTCTGGCAAGGGCGGGCGTGTCGCTCACCGCGCAGGCCGCAGCGCATTGGCATAACGACAATTCGATGAATCGTATCTCGATCCAAGGAGTTCCCATGAGCACGACCGCTATCCCTCTCCGCCGCCGATCCCAGCAGGCGCTTCGGGCGTGCGTCTGCCTCGGCCTCTTGGCCGCCTGTGCGCCGGCGTTCGCGCAATGGCATGTCACCGATGAAACAACACAGACCAAGATTGACAACCTGAAACAGGACGTCAATGAGCGGCTGGATAAGATTTACAAGCAGAGCCATGTGAAAAGCGATGCTTACGATACAAGTAAGAATAAGACGCTCAGCCTTCAGGATGATAACGACAGCAAGATGTCGGAGCGAAACGACGCTTCCGATGTGCAGTCGTCGCGCTGCCGTGTACAGCCCGATAACGCGGTCAGTACGGATCAAAATAAGATCTGTACGGACATGGTCACCAAGGAAGTGAAGCTCAACAACTACTTGGTAAAAATGCTCGAGCTGACAAAGAAGCGGCAAGAGGAGCTCAACGCGATTCTTCAGGAACGTAAGCAAATCGATACCGGGGCGGAGACCGAGTTCGGATCCCTCGAGTCCAATACCAACAAGCTCCTGGCCCTGCAGACGCAGATCCAGATCGACCAGATGAATCTGAGGCTGACCATGGACAGCTACAGTCGCTATTTCACCGATCAGAACGCCAAGTTGGCTGATCTGACGCGAGACCTTCAGCGCGGTAAAGGGTCGTCCTTTGTCGACGGCGCAGTCAGAAGCGCGCTCTTGACAGCGGCTTTGGCCGGCGCGCACCTATATCAGTCGAATGCGCAGGAATGATGCAAGTCATCTTGGCGATCGCGAGCTCGACGAAGTAGACAAGGACATCTCTTAGCCATGCCCGACTTTCTTTTCTTTCCTCTTATCTTCGAGTTCCTGCAGGAGGAGATCAATGGCTTCCAGTCCAGTCTCCTCAGCCGGTTCGCCGCGCTGTTCGGGATGCTGGCGCTCAGCCTGCTGACCATCTGGATCTTCATTCAGGGCTGGCGGGTGATGACCGGGCGTTCTCGTGAGCCGATGATGGCTCTGGTGGGGGACACGCTGAAGGCCATGCTCGTGATCGGCATCGCGACGGGCTTCGCGGGCAATTCGTCGGCCTTGTACAAGAGCCTGACCTCGGGGTTGGGCGAGGCCATCTACGGCATGGTGACCAACAACGCCGATCAGAGTAATAAGGACATGTTCGAGAGCATCAACGCGAGCCTGGATGCGACCTCGCTTGCGATGAATGCGCTGACGGCGGTCAGTTCAGCCCAGACCGGCGGCGATGGCGCGCTGGAAGGCGAGTCGGGGATGTTGCGGGTCATGGTGATGTTGGGGATCGGGGGGCCTGCGATCACGGGTGGCGCGATGGTGCTGATGTACGAAGTGGGAATGGCGCTGTTCGTCGGGTTGGGGCCGCTGTTCATTATTTGCCTGATGTTCGATGCGACCAAACAGTTGTTTTCTCGCTGGCTCATGTACGGTGCGGGGATGATGTTCTCGCTGGCGACGCTGTACGTGTTGTCGAACATCGCGATGAAGCTGATGATCACGGTGGCGGGCGTGCAGTGGGCGACGACGCAGTTCCAGCTAGCCAATCCGGCTGGGCTTCGAGAAGCAGCGATGCAGACGGCTGGACTGGGATTGATCCTCACGACAATGCTGATCACCTGTCCGCCAATGGCGGCCTCGTTCTTCCAGGGCATGCTGGCCAGCTTCAGCCCGTACTCGGCGATCAATGCCAATGCCCCGCAGAGTGGGCAGCCGGGCCCGAACGGGCAGCCGGCGGGGAGTTACATGCCGGCGCAGATGGGAAGGAGTTCTCAGCTCGATACCATCAAGAATGAACAAATGCAACAAGGGCGTAACGTTAATGTTCTTGGGTCAGGAAACTCAACGTTAACGGCGTCCTCTGGTTCGAAAGGTGCGCACCCCGATCCGCAAGGTTCTGGTCCCACATAGATTTATGTGTCAAGCGGTACATTACGGCCAGTGGGGATTCAGGTGGGATGGCATAAGTGTATTTCTCTCGGTCATTCGAGGTGATTTGATCGGAGGAGGGCGTAGTGAAGATCTTTGGAGTCTTGATAATAAATTGCGGACTTTTCTATTGTTCGCATGCTTTTGGCCAGGATGCTGTGCAACAGCAGCAGCAACAGCAGTTCCAGGCTGAACAGAATCGACTCGGGTACTACAACCAGCAAGGCAACGAGATTGCGTTGCCGCCACGGCCTGCAGGTAAATGGATCAAGACTTGGGGTGCGATTGCCAAGGATACTGTTGGAACTGAGGTTGGAGCATCTGTAGGCAAGTTAAGTAGGGGCGAAGCGGAGCAGGCAGCGCTCACCGCGTGCGCACAGGGCGGCGGCAGCAGTTGTAAGGCGCTATTTGCGTATCAAAACCAGTGCGTCGCCTACGCGACGGGTTTGCAGGCCAGCGGCAGGGCGTGGGAAGTGCAGTCGAGTGCTAAGAACATTGAGATTGCTAGCAGCGAGGCCCTAAAAGGTTGTGCCGAGAAGAGCTCTGATTGCAAGATACTTTATACGGACTGCACCGATCCGATCTTCCAGCGCTACTAAAGGTGCAAGATTTATGGCGCGATTGGGCCTGATTGCGGCACCAACGCTCATTGCGGCAGGCGCAGATGCACAGACGCGCTGTCCTGGCGGAGTCGCGGCCGGCTCAGTGTTGTGCCAGCCCGATCTCCCCCAAGCCGGCTCTGGTTCGGGAAGGACCATCGTGAAGATCGTCGGTCACTGGGACAAGACGTGGGGCGCGATTGCCGACAGCCCCAATTTGATTGGTGGCGTATCGACAGGCGAACTTTCAAAGCGGGCCGCTGAAAAACGTGCACTTGAAGCATGCGAGGAGCGCGGTGGACGTTCATGCGTGGTGTCTTTCACTTATTTCAACCAATGCATGGCATTGATTGATCCTCAGATTCTAGGCACTAGCAATTTTGCTCAGACTGCTGGCTCGATCGAGCTCGCCAGTGAACTCGGCCTCAAATATTGCAGAGAGAAAGCCGGCCCAGGTGCGTCGTGCAAGGTGGTGTACTCAGACTGCACCATGCCCAAGTACAGGGAATAGGGATCTCCCGCGCCTAATGCGTCGCGCGATCGCGCTTCCAGCCGCGATGCTTGATGTCCAGGTGCAGGCTGTAGAGCGCGGTGAAGGCGGGGAAGAGGTTCTGCAGGACGCCGACCGAGTCCTGCTTGGCCGAGAAGATGAAGTAGGCCAGGGTCATCAGGCTGCCGACGACGCTCATGTACCAGAACAGGCGCGGGATCACCGGTTTGCCGGCGCGCTTGGAGGCGATGAACTGCACCAGCCAGCGGCCGCCGAACATCAGGGCGCCGGTATAGCCGATGAGCTTCCAGCCGGTGATGTGGATGCCGGTCCAGAACAAGGCCTGGATCGGCTGGTCCAGCCAGTGGATTTCCATTCTTTAGAGTTCCTTCACCGCGGTGCGCTTGCTGCGGGCGATCAACCACGCCACGCCGCGCAGGTCGCGGATGCCGACCAGGGCGCGCTGCAGGTTGTTGTACTTGGACACGCCGGCGCCGCGCGGACGATGGTTGACCGGCACGCTGATGGTCTTCCAGCCGGCGCGCTGCATCAGCGCCGGCAGGTAGCGGTGCATGTGGTCGAAGTAGGGCAGATCGAGGAAGGCGTCGCGCTCGAACAGCTTGGTACCGCAGCCGGTGTCCGGCGTATCGTCGCGCAGCATGCGCGCGCGGATGGCGTTGGCGTAGCGCGAGGCCCACCGCTTGCTGCCGCTGTCCTTGCGGTCGACGCGCCAGCCGGCGTAGAGCTTCACCAGCGGATCGCCGGCATCGCGCGCGCGCAGCAGCTTGGGCAGATCGGCCGGGTCGTTCTGGCCATCGCCATCGAGCGTGGCGATCCACGGCGCGCGCGCGGCCTTGACGCCCGTGCGGATCGCGGTGCTCTGGCCGCTCTGGGTCTGGTGCTGCAGCACGCGCAGTTCGGGCACCTGCGCCTTGAGCGCCTGCAGCGTGGCCAGCGTGTCGTCGCGCGAATGGTCGTCGACGTAGAGGATCTCGAACGGCACCACGCCGCGCAGGGCGGCGACGATCTCGTGGACCAGGGGGGCGGTGTTGTCGCGCTCGTTGAAGACGGGCACAACGACGGACAGGGCGGGGTTCTGCATGGGGCGCATTATCCGGTTTTTGCCGGCGGGGGACGACTGGAACGCCGCCTGCGCGTGTCACGCGCAGGCCGGGCCGGGCGCAGTAGGCCGTGTGGCCCTGTCGGAATTCGGTCGAAGGCGCCGCCAGAGGCGGCGCGAGGTCGCGGCGCTAACCTTCCGGCCTACATGCCCGCGTAGTTCGGGCCACCGCCGCCCTGCGGGGCGACCCAGACGATGTTCTGGGTCGGATCCTTGATGTCGCAGGTCTTGCAGTGCACGCAGTTCTGGGCGTTGATCTGCAGGCGCTGGCCGCCGCCGTCGGCGGCGACGAACTCGTAGACGCCCGCCGGGCAATAGCGCGCCTCTGGGCCCGCATAGGTCGCCAGGTTGATCTCCACCGGCACGGCCGGGTCCTTGAGCGTCAGATGCGCCGGCTGGTCCTCGTCGTGGTTGGTGCTGGACAGGAACACCGAGGACAGCCGGTCGAAGGTCAGCTGGCCGTCCGGCTTGGGGTAGGCGATCTTCTGGTGCTGGTTGGCCGGCTCCAGGCAGGCATGGTCCGGCGTGCTGTGGCGCAGCGTCCACGGCGGGTTGCGGATGCCCAGCTTGGGCAGCAGCCATTGCTCGATGCCGGTCATCAGTGTGGCCAGCGTGCGGCCCTTCTTGAACCACTGCTTGAAGTTCTTGGACTGCTGCAGCTCGGCGTACAGCCAGCTGGCCTCGAAGGCCGCCGGGTAGGCGCTCAGTTCATCGCCGCTGCGGCCTTCGCCCAGCGCCGCGAACGCCGCCTCGGCGGCCAGCATGCCGGTCTTGATCGCCGCGTGGCTGCCCTTGATGCGGCTGGCGTTGAGCGTGCCGGCCTCGCAGCCGACCAGCGCGCCGCCGGGGAAGACCAGCTTGGGCAGCGACATCAGGCCGCCGGCGGTGATCGAACGGGCGCCATAGCCGATGCGCTTGCCGCCTTCCAGGTACTTGCGGATCGCCGGATGGGTCTTGAAGCGCTGGAATTCCTCGAACGGACTCAGCCACGGGTTCCTGTAGTCCAGGCCCACCACCAGGCCGATGGCGACCTTGCCGTCTTCGGCGTGGTACAGGAACGAGCCGCCATAGGTGTCCGCATCCAGCGGCCAGCCGGCGGTGTGGACCACCAGGCCGGGCGTGTGCCTGGCCGGGTCAATCTGCCAGAGTTCCTTGATGCCCAGCCCATAGGCCTGCGGATCCTTGCCGGCGTCCAGCGAGAACTTGGCCAGCAGCTGGCGGCCGAGCTGGCCGCGCGAGCCCTCGGCGAAGATCGTGTACTTGGCGTGCAGCTCCATGCCCAGCTGGAACTCGGCCGTCGGCTCGCCGTCCTTGCCCAGGCCCATGTTGCCGGTGGCCACGCCCTTCACCGCGCCGGCGTCGCTGTAGAGGATCTCGGTGGCGGCGAAGCCCGGGAAGATCTCCACGCCCAACCCCTCGGCCTGGGTGCTGAGCCAGCGCGTCAGGGCGCCGAGGCTGATGATGTAGTTGCCCTGGTTGTGGAAGCACTCGGGCAGCAGCGCATGCGGGGTCGCCTTGGCGCCGGTGTCGCTGAGGAACAGGAACTGGTCCTCGGTCACCGGCTGCTTAAGCGGGGCGCCCTTTTCCTTCCAGTCGGGGAACAGCTCGGTCAGCGCGCGCGGGTCCATGATCGCGCCGGACAGGATGTGGGCGCCGGGCTCGGAGCCCTTCTCCAGCACGCACACCGACACGTCGCGACCGGCCTCGACGGCCAGCTGCTTGAGCCGGATCGCGGTGGCCAGGCCGCCCGGGCCGGCGCCGACCACCACCACGTCGTATTCCATCGATTCGCGGGGCCCGTACTGGGCGAGTAGCGCGTCGGGGGTCATCGGCTGTGCTCCATCGGCGGGGCATGGCGAAAGGGGCGTCATCATAGCGAAGCCAAACGCGCGTTTGAATTCACGCCCGGGCGCCGCAGACAGGTTGATTCTGCCGCTCAAGATTGATCAATGCATCGTGCGGTGCCAGATTGCGCCCCGGTACGGGCCACGTCCGTATCCGACGTCGTCCGCCAGATCTGATCGCAGGATCCCGCCATGAACACCGCTTACCGCACCTCGCTCCCCGGCACCGCGCTGGATTATTTCGACGCCCGCGCCGCGGTGGAAGCGCTCGCGCCGGGCGCTTGGGCGGGGTTGCCGTACACCGCGCGGGTGCATGCGGAGAACCTGGTGCGCTGCGCAGATCCGGCGCAGCTGCCGGCCTACCTGGGCCAGCTGATCGAGCGCCGGCGCGACCTGGACTTCCCCTGGTTCCCAGTGCGCGTGGTCTGCCACGACATCCTGGGCCAGACGGCGCTGGTGGATCTGGCCGGCCTGCGCGATGCCATCGCCGAGCAGGGCGGCGACCCGGCCCAGGTCAATCCGGTGGTGCCGGTGCAGCTGATCGTGGACCACTCGCTGGCGGTGGAATGCGGCGGGACCGATCCGCAGGCGTTCGCCAAGAATCGCGCCATCGAGGACCGTCGCAACGCCGACCGCTTCGACTTCATCGACTGGACGGCCAAGGCGTTCCGCAACATCGAGGTGATCGGCCCGGGCAACGGGATCATGCATCAGATCAACCTGGAGAAGATGTCGCCGGTGATCTACACCCGCGACGGCGTGGCCTTCCCCGACACCTGCGTGGGCACCGACAGCCATACCCCGCACGTGGACGCGCTGGGCGTGATCGCCGTCGGCGTGGGCGGGCTGGAGGCGGAGAACGTGATGCTGGGCCGTGCCTCGTGGATGCGCCTGCCCGATATCGTCGGGGTCGAGCTGACCGGCCGCCCGGGCGAGGGCATCACCTGCACCGACATCGTGCTGGCCCTGACCGAGTTCCTGCGCAAGCAGAAGGTGGTCGGCGCCTACCTGGAGTTCTACGGCGCGGGCGCGGCGACGCTGAGCATCGGCGACCGCGCGACCATCTCCAACATGTGCCCCGAGTACGGCGCCACCGCTGCGCTGTTCCACATCGACGACCAGACCCTGGACTATCTGCGCCTGACCGGCCGCGAAGAGGCGCAGGTGCAGCTGGTGGAGACCTACGCGCGCACCGCCGGCATCTGGGTCGACGACCTGGCCAGCGCGCAGTACGAGCGCGTGCTGCAGTTCGATCTGTCCACGGTCGATCGCACCCTGGCCGGCCCGTCCAACCCGCACCGGCGCCTGCCCACCCGCGCGCTGGCCGAGCGCGGCATCGCGGTGGATCTGGACAAGGCGCGCGCGGAGGAGGCCAATGGCCTGATGCCCGACGGCGCGGTGGTCATCGCGGCGATCACCAGTTGCACCAACACTTCCAATCCGCGCAACGTCATCGCCGCCGCGCTGCTGGCGCGCAACGCCAACGCGCGCGGGCTCACGCGCAAACCGTGGGTCAAGACCTCGCTGGCGCCCGGTTCCAAGGCGGTGCAGCTGTATCTGGAGGAATCGGGACTGCTGCCCGAGCTGGAGCGGCTGGGCTTCGGCATCGTCGCCTTCGCCTGCACCACCTGCAACGGCATGAGCGGCGCGCTGGATCCGAAGATCCAGCAGGAGATCATCGAGCGCGACCTCTACGCCACCGCTGTGCTCAGCGGCAACCGCAACTTCGACGGCCGCATCCATCCTTATGCCAAGCAGGCCTTCCTGGCCTCGCCAGCGCTGGTGATCGCCTATGCCATCGCCGGCACGGTGCGCTTCGACATCGAGAAGGACGCGCTGGGCTTCGACGCCGACGGCCAGCCGATCACGCTCAAGGACCTGTGGCCTTCGGATGCGGAGGTGGACGCGGTGGTCAAGGCCAGCGTCAAGCCCGAGCAGTTCCGCAAGGTCTACGGGCCGATGTTCGACGTGCGCGTCGAACACGAGCAGAAGATCAGCCCGCTCTACGACTGGCGGCCGATGAGCACCTACATCCGTCGCCCGCCGTATTGGGAGGGCGCGCTGGCCGGCGCGCGCACGCTGCGCGGCATGCGTCCGCTGGCGCTGCTGGGCGACAACATCACCACCGATCATCTCTCGCCGTCCAACGCCATCCTGGCCAGCAGCGCGGCCGGGGAGTACCTGGCGCGTATGGGCGTGCCGGAGGAGGACTTCAACTCCTACGCCACCCATCGCGGCGACCATCTCACCGCGCAGCGCGCGACTTTCGCCAACCCCAAGCTGCTCAACGAGATGGCGGTGATCGACGGGGTGGAGACGCAGGGCTCGCTGGCGCGGATCGAACCCGATGGCCGGGTGGTGCGCATGTGGGAGGCCATCGAGGCCTACATGCAGCGCGGCCAGCCGCTGATCATCATCGCCGGCGCCGACTACGGCCAGGGCAGTTCGCGCGACTGGGCCGCCAAGGGCGTGCGTCTGGCGGGGGTGGAGGCGATCGTGGCCGAGGGCTTCGAGCGCATCCACCGCACCAATCTGATCGGCATGGGGGTGCTGCCGCTGGAATTCCTGCCCGGCACCGACCGGCGCACGCTGCGTCTGGACGGCACCGAGACTTACGATGTCCTCGGCCAGCGCGCGCCGCGCGCCACGCTGACGCTGGTGGTTCACCGCAAGGACGGCAGTACGGAACAGGTGCCGGTGCGCTGCCGGCTGGACTCGGACGAAGAGGTCTCCATCTACGAGGCCGGTGGCGTGCTGCAGCGCTTCGCCCAGGACTTCCTCGAGTCGTCCAAGGCGGCCTGAGCGCGTGCTGACCACCATGCGACCGCAGCCTCCCGCGCCGCCGCCAGGTCAGCTGCTGGACCGGCTGTGGAGCAAGGAAATGGGCGGCGACCGCCTGCTGTTCATCGCCCGCCCCGACGCGGCGATGCGCGAGGTCTTCGATGTCGCCACGCGCGAGCAGGGCATCCAGGCGGCCACGGGGCTGGCGATGTTTCCCTTGGTCAACTGGCACCAGACGCTGTCGGACCGCTTCATCGATTCACCGCAGACACGCGCGCTGCTGCTGCAGGCCGGTCAGGCCGTGCAGGCGCACGGCTTCCTGCTGTCGCTGGACCAGCTGCGGGTGAGCCCCAACGCGCGCGCCAGCGCCAATATCGAGCTGTGCTGTTCGCAGCCGGTCGATGCGCTGAAGGAACTGCTGCTCGCGCTGAAGCTGGCCATCGCCGACCAGGGGCTGTTGACCAGTCGCAAGGGCCACCGCCCGCACGTGACGCTGAGCTATCGCTACGACCTCGAGGCCCGGCGCCAGCGCATCAAGCCGATCCGCGCCATCGACTGGCCGATCGAGAGTTTCGAGCTGGCCATCGGTAGCGGTGATCCCTACCGCTACCGGACCCTGTCGCGCTGGACGCTGGCGCCCGCCGCGCCGCAGCCGGTGCAGGCCGCCTTTTCCCTCTGATGCAACGCGTGCCGCGCGCACGCTGAAAGGATGTCCCCCATGTCGCATGTCCCGCAGATCAGGATCCCCGCCACCTACCTGCGCGGTGGCACCTCCAAGGGCGTGTTCTTCCGTCTGCAGGACCTGCCCGAGCGCGCGCAGGCGCCCGGCGCGGCGCGCGATGCGCTGCTGCTGCGGGTGATCGGCAGCCCCGATCCGTACGGCAAGCAGATCGACGGCATGGGCGGCGCGACGTCCAGCACCAGCAAGGCGGTGATCGTCTCCCGCAGCGCGCGTGCCGACCACGACGTGGACTATCTGTTCGGCCAGGTGTCCATCGACAGCGCCTTCGTGGACTGGTCGGGCAACTGCGGCAATCTGTCGGCGGCGGTGGGGCCGTTCGCCATCGCCTCGGGCCTGATTGATCCGGCGAAGGTGCCGCGCGATGGCCTGTGCACGGTGCGCATCTGGCAGGCCAACATCGGCAAGACCATCGTCGCCCACGTGCCGATCACCGACGGGCAGGTGCAGGAGACCGGCGACTTCGAACTCGATGGCGTGACCTTCCCGGCGGCCGAGGTGCAGCTGGAGTTCCTCGACCCGGCCGACGACGGCGAGGACGGCGGCGCGATGTTCCCCACCGGGCATGTGGTCGACACGCTGGAGGTGCCCGGCGTGGGCAGCTTCCAGGCCACGCTGATCAATGCCGGCATCCCGACGATCTTCCTCGACGCCGCGGCGCTGGGCTACACCGGCAGCGAGCTGCAGGGCGCGATCAACGAGGACGCCGCGGCCCTGGCGCGGCTGGAGACCATCCGCGCCCACGGCGCGCTGCGCATGGGCCTGATCCGGACGCTGGACGAGGCGGCCCGGCGCCAGCACACGCCCAAGCTGGCCTTCGTCGCGCCGGCCGACAGCTACGTCGCCTCCAGCGGCAGGACCGTCGAGGCCGGCGAGATCGACCTGCGCGTGCGCGCGATGTCGATGGGCAAGCTGCACCACGCGATGATGGGCACCGCCGCGGTGGCTATCGGCACGGCGGCGGCGATTCCCGGCACGCTGGTCAACCTCGCCGCCGGCGGCGGGCCGCGCAGCGCGGTGCGCTTCGGCCACCCTTCCGGCACCCTGCGTGTGGGCGCCGAGGCGCAGCAGGTCGAGGGCCAGTGGCAGGTCACCAAGGCCCTCATGAGCCGCAGCGCGCGCGTGCTGATGGAAGGCTGGGTACGCGTCCCCGGCGACAGCTTCTGAGGCCTGTGCACCGGCACTTCCTTTTTGCCGGAGCAACCGCCTCTTCGAATCATGTCGCGACCTTCCTGTAGAGCGGAGCTTGCTCCGCTGGGGCTTCCCGATGAACCGGCCGAAATGCAGCGGAGCAAGCTCCGCTCTACAGGGGGAAGGCGCCCTTATGGTTCTTTGACCAATGGCGGCGAAGGGCTTTCCCCGGAAAACTTCAGTCTCGCAACCATCGGCTTCAGGAAGCGAGTCATCGCCGGCGCAATGGACCCCTCGCCCGACACCCCGCAGACTGTCGCGCATGTCGAACCTGCTGCTGCCGCCTGCCATCGCCCTGCTCGGGCCCACCGCCTCGGGCAAGTCCGCGCTGGCCCTGGACTGGGCGCAGCGGCTGGGCGGGGAGATCGTCAGCGTCGATTCGGCGCTGGTCTATCGCGGCCTGGACATCGGCGCGGCCAAGCCCAGCGCCGAGGAACGGGCGCAGGTGCCGCATCACCTGATCGACGTGCGCGATCCCTGGCAGACCTACTCGGCGGCGGACTTCGCGCTCGAGGCACGCGCCGCGCTTGAGGCCATCCTCGCGCGCGGCCGCATCCCGATCCTGGCCGGCGGCACCGGCCTGTACTTCCAGGCGCTGACCGAGGGCCTGGCGGCCATGCCGCAGGCCGATCCCGAGCTGCGCGCCACGCTTGCCGCCGAGGCCGCCGCGCAGGGCTGGCCCGCGCTGCATGCGCAGCTGGCGCAGGTCGACCCCTTGGCGGCGGCGCGGATCAAGCCGACCGATCCGCAGCGCATCCAGCGCGCGCTGGAGGTCTACCGCCTCAGCGGCAAGCCGATCAGCGCCTGGCAGGCCGAGGGCCGCGGCGACGCGCGGCTGCCCGTGCGCCTGCTCAAGCTGGCCCTGGCGCCGGCCGACCGCGCGGTGCTGCACACGCGCATCGCGCAGCGCTTCGACGCGATGCTCGCGGCCGGATTCCTCGATGAAGTGCGCGCGCTGCGGGCCCTGCCGCAGATGCAGGCCGCCCCGGCGCCCCTGGACCTGCCGGCGGTGCGCGCGGTCGGCTATCGCCAGGCCTGGGAATTCCTGGACGGGCAGGGCAGCGCGGAGGACTTCCGCGAACGCGCCATCGCCGCCACCCGCCAGCTGGCCAAGCGCCAGTCCACCTGGCTGCGGGCGCGCCACGACCTGCGCTGGTTCGACCCGGCGACCCAGCGCGCCGAGCTGGAGGACGCGCTGGCGCTGTTCCTGGGCCGCTGAGCCGCCTTGCCGCGAAAACCGCGAAATGGCGTCTGGTCAATCCGCCGGCCTTGTGTAATATCCCGTGACCGGCCGCGGTTCGGGGAGCAGTCACCGCGCCGGCCCATTACAAGAACAGTCCCATCGAAAGAATGGGCGGGAGCATTCGCATGTCCAAGGGGCAATCCCTGCAGGATCCTTTCCTCAACGCGCTGCGCCGCGAGCGGGTTCCGGTGTCGGTCTATCTGGTCAACGGCATCAAGCTGCAGGGGACGATCGAGTCCTTCGATCAGTTCGTGGTGCTGCTGCGCAATACCGTGAGCCAGATGGTCTACAAGCACGCCATCTCCACCGTGGTGCCGGCGCGCAACGTGCGCGTGGGGCCTGGCGGCGGCTATGTGCAGCCCGGTGCCGACGGCGCCGAGCCCTCGTCTGACGAGGCCGAGGACGAGTAGTCGTCAGAGGCGCCCGGTTCAGGCCGGGCGTCCATTGGTCGGAATGCGCACCGCATCGCGTCCGCCCGCGGTTGAAGCGGAGGATAGTCGCCACCATGCTGTGGCCTTAGCCCGTGATTGCCGTGACCGATGCCGACTGAGTTGTTCGAACGTTCCCGCCGGGGCGAGCATGCCCTGCTGATCCAGCCGGTGCGCGGCGGAACCGCCGCCGCCTCCAGCGACGAGGATGCCGCCGAGGAGTTCACCGAGCTGGCGCGCTCGGCCGGCGCCACCATCGCCGCCCTGGTCACCGCCCGCGCCGACAGGCCCAGCCCCTCCACCTTCATCGGCAGCGGCAAGCTGGATGAGGTCAAGGCCGCGGCCGATGCCACCGGCGCCGACCTGATCCTGGTCAACCATGCCCTGACGCCGGGCCAGGAGCGCAACCTGGAAAAGGCCCTGGAGCGCCGCGTGCTGGACCGCACCGGGCTGATCCTGGACATCTTCGCCCAGCGCGCGCGCAGCCACGAGGGCAAGCTGCAGGTCGAACTGGCCCAGCTCAAGCACATCGCCACCCGCCTGGTGCGCGGCTGGACCCACCTGGAGCGCCAGCGCGGTGGCTCCATCGGCCTGCGTGGCCCGGGTGAGACCCAGCTGGAAACCGACCGCCGCCTGCTGCAGAAGCGCGTGGACCAACTGCAGAAGCGGCTGGAAAAGGTTGAGGTGCAGCACACCCAGATGCGCCGGGCGCGCGTGCGCAGCGAGCTGCCGCGCGTGGCGCTGGTCGGCTACACCAACGCCGGCAAGTCGACCCTGTTCAACGCGCTGACCGGCGCGGAGGCTTATGCCGCCGACCAGCTGTTCGCCACGCTGGATCCGACTGTGCGCCGGGTGAATCTGGCCGGCGGCGCGGTGGTGCTGGCCGACACGGTCGGCTTCGTGCGCGATCTGCCGCACGAACTGGTCGCCGCGTTCCGCTCCACTCTGTCCGAGGCGCGCGAGGCCGACCTGCTGCTGCACGTGGTCGACGCGGCCGATCCGCTGCGCGAGGAGCGCATGGCACAGGTCGACCTGGTATTGAACGAGATCGGCGCCGGCGACATTCCGCAGCTGCTGGTGTTCAACAAGATCGACCGCATCGAGGGCGCGCAGCCGCGCCACGACGCGCCCGAGGGCGCGCTGGACGAGACCACCGAACCAGGCACGCTGGGTCTGGCGCGCGAGCGGGTGTGGATCTCGGCGCGCGATGGCGTGGGCCTGGATCTGCTGCAGGACGCGCTGGCCCAGCGCCTGGGCCTGGAGCGCATCCGCGGCGAGGTGCTGCTGCCGTCCAGCGCGGGCCGGCTGCGCGCGCGCCTGTTCGACCTGGAAGCCGTGCGCGGCGAGGCCCACGAAGAAGCCGGCTGGCGTCTGACCCTGGACATGGCGCGCAGCGACGCGCAGAAGCTGCTCTCCCAGCCCGGTGGCGAGGCCCTGCGCCCGCTGCTGCCGGCGGTGGAAGTGGAGCAGTGGGAAGCCTGAGCGGCGCTAGACGCGCTCAGACGAACAGGCTGACCCCGGGCACCACCCACAGCGCCAGCGCGGCCAGGCCGATGCCGATCACCGTGGCGGCCAGCACGTCGCTGGGGTAGTGCAGGCCCAGCACCACGCGCGAGGTCGCCACGCAGGCGGTGAAGGGCAGCAGCAGCGGCGCCAGCGCCGGGTAGTGCGCCAGCGCCACCACGGTAAAGGCCACCGCATGCAGCGTGTGGCCCGAGGGGAAGGAGAACTCGTCCAGCGGCGCCACCCAGGCCTGGATGCGCACGTCCGAGGCGAACGGCCGCGGCCGCCGGGTCCAGCGCTTGAGGCCCTTGTACAGCACCAGCGCGATCGCGCCGGTCGCCGCCAGGTGCGCCGCCGCGGCCAGGCCGTGCCAGCCGTCGAACACGATCAGCGCGCCCATCAGCGCGTACCAGAACACACCATCGCCCAGGCGGCTGACGATGGCGAAGAAGCGCCGCACATCGCTGCGGCGACCCAGGCGATTGGCCAGCAGGCACACGCGCGCTTCGCGCGGCAGCGAGAGTTCAGACGGCGAGCGCATCGGCGGACTCCTCCTTGCGGGAATGGGCGAGCCCGGCGAGCAGGGCATCGAAATCCGCGGCTACCTGGGCCGGCTGCAGCGCCTGGACCGCCTGGTGCGCCGCGGCGCCCATCGCGCGCAGGCGCTGCGCATCGCCGCCCAGTTCCAGCACCGCCGCGACGAACTGCGCGTCGTCGCCGACCGCCGCCCCGTGCAGGCCATGGCGCAGATGCTCGTGCGCGGCGCCCGAGTCGAAGGCCACCGTGGCCAGGCCACTGGCCATCGCCTCCAGGGTCACGTTGCCGAAGGTCTCGCTGCGGCTGGGGAACACGAACAGGTCGGCGCTGGCGTAGTGCCGCGCCAGCTCGACGCCGCGCTGCACGCCGCAGAACACGAAGTCCGGATTGGCCTGCTGCAGCGCCGCCCGCTCCGGGCCATCGCCAACCCACACCATGCGCGCCTGCGGCACGCGGGCCTGCAGCGCGCGAAAGGCCTGGACCGCCAGGCCCAGGTTCTTTTCGGCCGCGATGCGACCCACCGACAGCAGCACCGGCGTGGCCTCGCCGGCGCCCCACAGCGCGCGCAGCGCGTCGCTGCGCAAGCCCGGATGGAACTGGCCGGTATCCACTGCGCGCGCCAGCCGCTTGACCTTGCCGAAGCCCTGACCTTGCAGCCATTGCGCCAGCTCGTGGGTCGGCACCAGCGTGGCGTCGCCGCGGTTGTGGAAGCGGCGCATCCAGCCCAGCGCGACCGGCTGCAGCCAGGGCAGGCCGTAGTCGCCCATGTAGTGGTCGAAGCGCGTGTGGAAGCCGGTCGCCACCGGAATGCCCAGACGCTGGGCCGCGCGCAGCGCCGACCAGCCCAGCGGGCCTTCGGTCGCCACGTAGATCGCGTCGGGTGCGAAGGCGCGGAAGTGCTCCTTCAGCTGCAGCGGCGCCGGCAGGCCGAAGCGCAGGCCGGGATAGCGCGGCAGGCCCGCACCGCGTACCAGCACGGTGTCCTGCGCGGCCTGCGCCGCGCCGTCCTGGCGCGGGCGCACCACGCTGACGTGGTGGCCGCGCTGGCGCAGGCCTTCTTCCAGGCCCTGCACGGTCAAGGCGACGCCGTTGACTTCCGGCGGATAGGTCTCGGTGACGATGACATAGCGCATGGGCGCCTCCCGGGTTTGACACAGGGTGGGAGGCGCGGATGCAGCGTCGATGTCAGTGCGATGTCAGTTGCATGAAAGCCACCACGATCGCCGTGACCTTGTGGATCTTTGGGAGTTGGGGGATCTGTGGGAGCCGCCATGGCGGCGATGGGGCTTTACCAGTAAAGCCTTCGCCGCCATTGGCCGAAAAGGCCACGAGGGCAGCTCCCACAAGGGCGGTGACTGACAGACGCCAGCCACTTCCTACCGTCATTCCCGCGAAGGCGGGAATCCAGGGACTTTCGCGCGTTGGATCGAGGCGCTGGGTTCCCGCGTTCGCGGGAACGACGGGTGTGGGTTTTCTCAGGAAGGAAAGTCTGACTTCTTGGTACAGCTGGGAGGGCCGGGAAAGCGGGGAAAGCCCGTCGCCGCCACGGGCGGCCCCCACCTGTAGAGCGGAGCTTGCTCCGCTGCTCTTCGTTCAGTTCGTGGGAAAGGCCCCAGCGGAGCAAGCTCCGCTCTACGGGCAGACCGCCGCGAGATTTGAGGAGACAGTTGCCCCCACCGACCTCTTCCCTTTCGCGCGCGAAGGGGAACCCGAAATCGCCCCGTCGCGGATGCAGGCGCGCAGCCGCCTGGCGAGCGTCGCGGTGGCCTTTAGCCGAGCACGGCGTCGGGCTGCAGCAGTGCGCGCAGATCGTCGTGCCTGAGCGGATGGGACAGGTAGTAGCCCTGGCCCTGGCCCTGGCCGACGCCGAGCGATTGCAGCGCCTCGAGCTCCTCGCGCGTCTCGATGCCTTCGGCGGTGACGTGACTGCCGGTCTGGCGGCCGAAGCCGACCAGCGCCGCGGCCATCGCCTGGCGCGCGCGATCGTGGTCGATATCGCGCGTCAGGCTGATGTCCATCTTGATGATCTCGGGGTGCAGCGTGAGGATGTGGCGCATGCTGGAGTAACCGGCGCCCGCGTCGTCCACCGCGAAACGCACGCCGGCCGCGCGCAGATGCTTGATGGTCGTCTGCAGCGCCGGATAGTCCTCCACCAGCGCATGCTCGGTCAGCTCCAGCACCAGCCGGCCGGCATCGATCACATCCAGATGGCCCAGGATGTTCTGGGTGACCAGGGTCTGCGGCGAGATGTTGACCGAGACATAGAAGTCGCCCGGCATGCCGCGCAGGCCCTGCAGCGCGGTCAGCATGGCGTTGATCTCCAGGCGCATGCCCAGGCCGATCTCGTTGGCCTCGTTGAACCAGACGTCGGGCGAACGCTTGGGTTCCATGTCGAAGCGCGACAGGCATTCCACGCCGATCAGGGCGCGGTCGTGCAGACGGTAGATGGGCTGGTACACCGTGCGCGGTTGGCCCATCTCCAGCACGCCGCTGATGCGCCGTAGCTTCTCGTTGTGCAGCTGTACCGCATCGATGTCGCCCTGGACCTGCAGGGAGACCAACTGGGCCAGGGCGCGCATCACGTGCAGGTCGCGCTCGTCCAGCCCCGGCTTGGCCTCGAAACTGAAGCAGCAGAACGTGCCGTACACGCTGCCGTCGGAAAGCCGGATCGGCACGCTGATGTGCGAGCCGATCGGCACGCTCATGGTTTCCGGCAGCCCCATCGCCTCGGGCAGGCGGGAGGTGTCGGGGATCAGCGACGGCAGGCGACCATCGACCACCCGCGGGCAGTAGCCGGCCTCCATCGGCATGGTGTCGCCGCGGCTTAGCACCACGCGCCCAGTGGGGTTGATGACGTGGCGGAACACGCGGTCGCGCGAGCCGAACTCGGAGACGAACGCCACGTCCATCTGCAGGTGTTCGCGCATGACGCCCAGGATCTGCTCGATGTTGCGGTCGATCGAGACCGACGCCGACGCGATCTGCGTCAGCACACGCTGGATAAGGTCTTCCGAGTTGTTGTGCACGATGCATGCCCTCTTGGACGTTGCCCAAGGCAAGGTGCGAGCGGGATCACGGCACTGCCGCACTTCGCCTGTTCAGGTTCCTCGAAGGTAGCATCCGTACCCGATTCAAGATGAACGCGGCGTGTTGGACGCGGTGAGAGTGCGGATACACGCACCGGACCGGCGTGACGCCGGTCGCCGAATTCAGGTGACGAAAGGCTTGAAGGCCACACCGAGGCCGGGCATGTCGTCCGATTCGCCGATCAGGTCCGCACGCAGCAGGGGGCGCGCGTCGATCCACTGCTTGTCCAGCAGCAGGCGCAGCGTGTCGCCTTCGGCCGTCAGCTCCAGGGTCGGGATCGGCGCGGCGTCGTGCGCGCGGTGCAGCAGCACGGCCAGGCGCAGCAGCGCGGCCAGGCGCCGGATCGCCGGGATGCGGCGGTCCGGCAGGGCGTCGAACGCCGCCTTGGGGATGCTGCGGCGGTGCGTGCGCACCAGGGCCGCCAGCATCAGCTGCTCCTGGCGCGAGAAGCCGGCGATGTCCGAATGCTCGAGAAGATAGGCGCCGTGCACGTGGTACTGGCTGTGCGCGACGGCCTGGCCGATCTCGTGCAGGCGCGCGGCCCAGTGCAGCAGGCGGGCATCGTCCTCGCCCAGGTCCCAGGCCTTGGCGACCTGCTCGAACAGCCGCTGCGCCGTGGCGTCCACGCGGTCGGCCTGATCGATGTCCACGCCATAGCGCTGCATCATCGTGGCCACCGACAGCTCGCGCGGATCGTCGCTGCCGCGGCGGCCGAGCATGTCGTACAGGATGCCTTCGCGCATGGCGGCCTTGCTGACCATCATGCGGTCGATGCCGAGCGCCTGGAACGCGGCCTCCATCACCAGCACGCCGCCGGCGATGATCGGCTGGCGGTCCTTGCTCAGGCTCGGCAGGTCGATCGCGTCCACGCGCTCGGCCTGCAGCAGGCGATCGCGGACCTGCGGCAGCGCCTCGGCGGTGATCGCGCCCTTGGTGAGCTTCATCGCCGCGCAGATGTCGCCGATGGCCTTGGCCGTGCCCGATGAGCCGATCGCCTCCTGCCAGCCCAGCGCCCGGTACTGCTGGGCGAACTGCTGCAGCTCGGCGGTGATCTCGGTCAGCGCCGACATCCAGCGCTTGCGCGAGAGCTTGCCGCCGGGAAAGAAGCGCCGCGTGCTGGCGATGCAGCCGACCTGGATGCTCTCGCGCTCCAGGGTCTGCAGGCCGCTGCCGATGATGAACTCGGTCGAGCCGCCGCCGATGTCGATCACCAGCCGGCGCGTGCCCGGCTTGGGCGGCTGCGCCTGGGCCACGCCCAGGTAGATCAGACGCGCCTCCTCGCGGCCGGACACCACCTCGATGGCATGGCCGAGCGCGGCCTCGGCCGGCACCAGGAAGCTCTGCGGCAGCGCCAGCCGGCGCACCGTGTTGGTGGCCAGCGCGCGCACGCGCGAGGCGGGCAGCTCGCGGATGCGCTGGCCGAAGCGCGACAGGCAATCGATCGCGCGCTGGTGGGCTTCCTGCGACAGGCCGCCGCGGGCATCCAGGCCGTCGGCCATGCGCACCGTCTCGCGCAGGCGATCGATCACGCGCAGCTGACCCTGGGTATAGCGGGCCACGACCATGTGGAAGCTGTTGGACCCTAAGTCCACAGCGGCCAGCTGGTCGTTGTCCTGCAGCGGGCTGGAAAGGGTCTCGAGGAGCGTGAAAGGCATGGCGCGCATGGTAGCCGAAGCCGCTCCCTCGTCCGTGCCTGGACCGGCGGGCACGGCCTCAGAGCTTGGCCAGCAGCGTGCCCTGGGCGGAATGCGGCGCCTGGTCCGGACCGGGCGAGAGCTTGTGGTAGACCCCGTTGGTCTCCAGCTCCCAGGCGTTGGTGTTGTCGTCCAGGTAGTTCTGCAGATGGTCGCGGAACACGCGCGCGGACAGCTTCTCGTCCAGGATCGGGAAGCAGGCCTCGACCCGGTTGAGCAGGTTGCGCTCCAGCCAGTCGGCGCTGGCGCAGTACAGCTCCGGATCGCCGTCGTTGCCGAACCAGTACACGCGGCTGTGCTCCAGGAAGCGTCCGACGATCGAGCGCACGCGGATGTTCTCCGACACGCCCGTCACGCCCGGGCGCACGGTGCAGGCGCCGCGCACGATCAGGTCGATCTGCACGCCGGCCTGCGAGGCGGCGTACAGCGCGCGGATCACGCGCGGCTCGTTGATCGCGTTGACCTTGATGATGATCCGCGCCGGCCGCCCGGCGCGGGCGAAGCGCGCCTCGCGCTCGATCTTCTTGATCATCCCCGGGTGCAGGGTGAAGGGCGACTGCAGCATCAGCTTGAGCTTGGTGGTCGGCGCCAGCCCGGAGAGCTGCTGGAACAGCAGGTGCACGTCGTTGCCGATGTCCTGGTTGGCGGTGATCAGCCCCAGGTCGGTGTAGGCGCGCGCGGTGCCGGCGTGGTAGTTGCCGGTGCCCAGGTGCACGTAGCGGCGCAGCTTGCGGCCCTCGCGGCGCACGATCAGCAGCATCTTGGCATGGGTCTTGAAGCCGACCACGCCGTACACCACCTGTACGCCGGCGGCCTGCAGGCGGTCGGCCTGGCCCAGGTTGGCCTCCTCGTCGAAGCGCGCGCGCAGTTCGACCACCACGGTGACGTCCTTGCCGTTGCGCGCGGCCAGCACCAGCGCATCGACGATGGCCGAGTCCTTGCCGGTGCGGTACAGCGTCTGCTTG
Organism: Pseudoxanthomonas winnipegensis; assembly: GCF_030322905.1. Lineage (NCBI taxonomy): Bacteria > Pseudomonadati > Pseudomonadota > Gammaproteobacteria > Lysobacterales > Lysobacteraceae > Pseudoxanthomonas > Pseudoxanthomonas winnipegensis. Next base: position 1,398,140 of record NZ_CP095475.1, read on the forward strand.
ATCGCCAGCACGTTGGGGTCGGTGGCGGCCTGCTTGAGCAGCTCCAGCACCGGAGTGAAGGCATCGAAGGGGTGGCTCAGCAGCACGTCGCCGTCGGCCACCGTCTCGAACATCGCATCGCCATCGCGCAGCTGGCGTGGGGTGAAGGGCGGGTACTTCAGCTCCGGGCGCTGCACCAGGTCGTAGACCTGGATCACGCGGTTGAGATTGACCGCGCCGTCGATGCGGTAGACCGCGTTCTCGGTCAGGCTGAAGTTCTCCAGCAGCGTGTTGACGATGGCCTTGGGGCAGTCGTGGGCAATCTCCAGGCGCACCGCCGGGCGGTAGCCGCGCCCGGCCAGCTCATCGCGCAGGGCCAGGGCCAGGTTCTCCACGTCCTCTTCGTCGACCACCAGCTCGGAATTGCGGGTGACGCGGAACTGGTAGGCGCCCTTGACCTCCATGCCCGGGAACAGGTCGTCCACGAACGCCGACAGCACGCTGGAGAGCAGCACGAAGTCGTGCTCGCCGCCGGACACGCGCTGGGGCAGGTGGATGATGCGCGACAGCGAGCGCGGCGCACGCACGATGGCCATGTGGCCGGCGCGGCCGAACGCGTCCTTGCCCTTGAGCACCACCACGATGTTGAGCGACTTGTTGAGGATGCGCGGGAACGGGTGCGAAGGGTCCAGGCCCAGCGGCGAGAGCACCGGCATGATCTCGTTGCGGAAGTAGGCGCGCAGCCAGCGCTTCTGACGCGCGTTCCACACCGACTGGCTGAGCACGCGCACGCCGGCCTCGTTCAGTGCCGGGCGCAGCACCTGGTTCCAGCACTTGTACTGCGCATCGACCAGCTCGGCGGCGCGGTCGTGGATGCGCGCCAGCACGGTGGCCGGCGTCAGCCCGTCCGGCCCCGGCGGCAGGCCGAAGTCCTGCGCGTGGCGCACGGTCGCGGCGCGGATCTCGAAGAACTCGTCCAGGTTGGTGCAGCTGATGCACAGGAAGCGCAGTCGCTCCAGCAGCGGCACGCTGCCATCCAGCGCCTGGGCCAGCACGCGGAAGTTGAAATCCAGCTGCGACAGCTCGCGGTTGAAGTACAGCGACGGATCGCGCAGCGGATCTGCGGCTTCAAGGGTTGGCTCGACGGCGGCGATCATGCGGGAAGGCTCTGCGGGAAGGGGAAGGCGGACTCACGGGGCTGTACGCGCGCCGGGCCGAAGTGGACCGAGAAGGTGCTGCCCTGGCCGACGGCGCTCTCGATCTCCAGCCGCGCCTGGTGCAGGTTCAGCACATGCTTGACGATGGACAGGCCCAGGCCGGTGCCACCGCTCTCGCGCGAGCGGCTGGTCGAGACGCGGTAGAAGCGCTCGGTGATGCGCGGCAGGTGCGCGGCCGGGATGCCGTAGCCGGTGTCGCGCACGCTCAGTACCGCGCCGGCGCCCTCGTGGGCCAGGCCGATGGTGATCGTGCCGCCGGCCGGCGTATAGCGCACCGCGTTGCTGACCAGGTTGGAGAAGGCGCTGTGCAGCTCCTTGTTGGAGCCGCGCAGGTCGATGTCGCCGCTGTCTTCCACCACGATGGTCTGGCGGCCGCGGCTGAGTGCCTCGGCCTCGCGGCGCAGCGTGGCCAGCATCGGCGCCATGGCGATGGCCTCGTCGGCCAGGCTGTCCTGCACTTCCAGGCGCGAGAGGGTCAGCAGGTCCTCGACCAGCTGGGTCATGCGCGCGGACTGCTTCTGCATCTCGTCCAGGATCGGCTTCCACTCGGGCATCTCGTCGGCGTCGAGCATGTCCAGGTAGCCGTGCACCACGGTCAGCGGCGTGCGCAGCTCGTGGCTGACGTTGGCCACGAAGTCGCGGCGCATTTCCTCCAGCCGGTTGAGCTTGCTGACATCGCGCGCCACCAGCAGCCAGTACTGGTCCGAGTAGGGGATCAGGCGCAGGTTCAGGCGCAGGTCCGGGTTGATCGGCGAGGCCGCGTCGAGCATCGGTTCGGCGTTGCGCCCGGCGCTGAGCCAGTGCGCCATCGGCAGCGGCTGCAGGCGATCGACCACCGGCGCGTGCAGGTCGGCCGGATGGCGCAGGCCCAGCAGCGTGGTGCCGGCCTTGTTGAACCACTGCACGCGCTGGCTGTTGCGGTCGATGACGACCACCGCGTCCGGCAGGGCCGCGGCGGCGGCGCGATAGGCGCGCAGCATCGCCAGCAGGCGCCGCTTGCGCGTGCGCATCTCGACCTGGCCCCGGTGCAGCAGGCGGTCCAGCTCGTTCCACACCCCGTCGCCTTCGGCCGGCTTGATCCGCGCGCGCGCCGTCAGCCGGCGCAGCACCGCCCGCAGGCGCAGGAACTGCCAGGCCACCACGCACAGCGCGCCCACCGCCAGCACCGGCCAGAACGCGCCCGCCAGCCAGCCGGCGACCGCAACGATCAGGAGCAGGGTGGCGAGGCGGAACAGGGTGCGGTTCCAGGCCGAGCGCAGGTGCTGAGGCATGTGGGGATTGTGAGTCAGAACATGTGACAGGGCGAGCAGCGCAAGGCGAGGCACGCGTGTGGAGGAACGTGGCACGAGCGAGGCGGACGCCCCAGTCGCGGGGCGGTCCACTCGTTACCTATTTCCCTCGTTACGGGCCTTAAGTGGACACCGAGAAGCGGTAGCCCGAGCCGCGCACGGTCTGCACCATGTTGTCCACGCCGTGCGGTTCGAGGGTCTTGCGCAGGCGGCGGATATGCACGTCCACGGTGCGCTCCTCCACATAGACGCTGCCGCCCCAGACGTGGTCGAGCAGCTGGGTGCGGGTATAGACGCGCTCGGGGTGGGTCATGAAGAAGTGCAGCAGGCGGTACTCGGTCGGACCGATCGGCACCGGCGTGTCCTCGGCGAACACGCGGTGGGCGGCGCCGTCGATGCGCAGCGCGCCCAGGGCGATGCTGCCGTCCTCCTCGTCCTCGCGCGAGCGGCGCATGACCGCGCGGATGCGGGCCAGCAGTTCGCGCGCCGAGAAGGGCTTGACCACGTAGTCGTCCACGCCGGCCTCCAGGCCGCCGACGCGGTCGTTCTCCTCGCCGCGCGCGGTGAGCATGATGATCGGCACCTCGCGGGTCAGGGCGTCCTTGCGCCAGCGACGGGCCAGCTCCAGGCCGCTGGTGCCGGGCAGCATCCAGTCCAGCAGGATCAGGTCGGGCACCTTGTCGGCGATGGCGCCCTGCGCCTCGCGGGCGTCGCCGGCATGCACCGGCTCGAATTCGCCCTTGCGCAGGGCGAAGGCCACCATGTCACGGATGGCGGGTTCATCATCGACGATCAGGATGCGCTTCTGCACGGGACGGGAGCCGGACGGATTGGGGACGTGCGGCAGTAGACGACAATTTTGTGACTCGATTGTGACACCCGCTGCGGACCGGTGCGCCCGAGGCCCTCAGCGGTTGCGGTCCAGGTCCGGATCCTTGACCCCGGCATCGCGCAGGGCCAGCACCTCCGGGGTGATGGCCGCGATGCGGGCGTCGATGCGGGCGCGGGCGTAATAGTCCAGCGCCTCGCGCTTCTTCAGATTGCTGAGCTGTGTCAGGGCCTGCTCGGGGCGGCCGTTGAGGTAGGCGACCTGGGCGTAGGCCTCACCGGCCCGGACGCTGTCGCCGGCCAGCTCGCAGGCGCGGGCGTAGGCCTGCTGGAAGATCGGGTCCTGCGCGCTGGCGTCCAGCAGCGGCTGCAGCACGGCCTGGGCCTGCTGGCCGCCGGCGCGGTCACCCTGGCCGTTGAGCACCTGGGCGTAGCCCAGGGCCACGGCGCGGCTGTTGGGCGTGCGCGCCATCAGGTCCTTGAAGCGCGCCTTGGCCCCGGGCACGTCGCCGGCCCGGGCCTGGGCCTCGGCCAGGCCGATGCCCAGCCATTGGTTGCCGGGCGAGCGCTGCAGCAGTTGGGTCAGGGCGGCCACGGCGGCGCCGGGCTGGTTGTTGCGCAGCTGCGCCAGGGCCAGGCCGTACTGCTGGGCCTCGCTCAGTTCGCCGGTGCTGCGGCGGATGCTCTCGTACTCGCGGATGGCCTGATCGGGCGTGTTGGCGCTGAGCACGCGCAGGCGCTCCTTGGCCCACTGGAAAAGCCCGGTGGCGCCATTGTCGAAGCTGGCCTGCGGCAGGGTCACCTGGAAGGGCAGCAGCGGGTTGTTGCTGCGCGCGCCGGCGGCGTAGTCGCCCTCACGCGGACTGGACTCGACGATCTTGCCGCCCGGGGTGCTGACGGTGGTGATGACGTTCTTCTCGCGCTTGATCCGCTCGGCGCGGTCGTGCGCCTCGCTGATGCGCGAACTGGTGACCGGGTGGGTCTGCAGATAGTCGGGCGTGCGCTCGCGTTCGCCGCCCTTGTTGGCACGCATGGCCTGGTCCATGCGGCTGAAGAAGCCGGCCATGGCGTCGGGGTCGTAGCCGGCGCGGGCCAGGGTCTGGATGCCGATGCGGTCGGCCTCGGACTCGTTGGAGCGGGTGTAGTCGATCTGGCGCTGCTGCATCAGCCCCATGCCGCTGACCACCGCGGCCTGGGTCGCATCGCCGCTGGAATGGCCGCCGGCCGCCTGCGCGGCGATGATCGCGCCCAGCATGCCCAGCAGGATCGGGATCTGGTCGCGCTGGGCGCGCTCGACGCTGCGCAGCACGTGCTGCTGGGTGACGTGGGCGATCTCGTGCGACAGGACCGCCGCCACTTCGTCCTCGCGCTCGGCGGTCAGCACCAGACCGGAATTGACCGCGATGTAGCCGCCCAGGGTGGCGAACGCGTTGATCTGCCGGTCGGGCAGCATGAAGAAGGTGAAGGGCTGCGAGGGTCGGTCGCTGTTGGCCGCCAGCTTGCCGCCCACGCGGTCCAGCCAGTCGTCGATCAGCGGGTCGTCCAGCAGATAGCCGTAGTTGCGCAGTTCGCGCAGGGTCATGGCGCCGTACTGCTGCTGGCGGGCGGGTGTCAGCAGTTCACCGGCCGATGAGCCGATATCGGGCAGCCTGTCGGCCTGGGCGAACGCCAGCGGTGCGGCGATCAGCGTGGTCAGGGCAGTGGCCAGCAGGGTCAGGCGCACGCGGTCGATCCCTCGATGCATCGGCGGAAATCCGCGCAGCATGGCGGGGCGCCTGTGCCCAGGGGTGAATCCGTGGTTAATCCGCAGCGTTGCATTGCGCCCTCTGGTCCGCCGGTGACATGCCACCATGATGCGTCTTCAGACCTTCCCACGTGCCGAGAATTCCCCATGAGCGCACCCCAGATCACTTTGTATTCCACCGCCGTCTGCCCGTACTGCGTGGCCGCCAAGAATTTCCTCAAGTCCAAGGGCCAGACCTGGACCGAGGTGCGCATCGACACCGATCCGGCCGAGCGCGAGAAGATGATGGCGCGCACCCGGCGCACCAGCGTCCCGCAGATCTTCATCGGCGAGACCCACGTCGGCGGCTACGACGACATGATGGCGCTGCACCGTGCCGGCAAGCTCGAGCCGCTGCTGGCCGGAGACGCGGCATGAGCCAGGGCGGGGAGACCGAGGCCGACCGCGTCCAGGCCTTCACCGAGTTCCGCCAGCGCATGAACCAGCGCATCCTGGCCGAGCCCAACCAGGTCGTGCGCCGGTTCTTCGCGCTCGATACGCAGACCTACCAGGCCGGCGCGCTGGACGTGAAGACCAAGGAACTGCTCGGCCTGGTGGCCTCGATGGTGCTGCGCTGCGACGACTGCATCAGCTATCACGTGGCCCAGTGCAAGGAAGTCGGCGTCACCCGCGAGGAGTTCTTCGAGACCTTCTCGGTCGGGCTGGTGGTGGGCGGGTCGATCGTAATCCCGCACCTGCGCCGCGCCGTGGACTTCCTCGACCAGCTCGAAGGTGGCGCGCCGGCGCCTGCCGCGCACGATCACGGCTGACGGGCGGTTCTTTTGCTGGTTGGCGCGCTCGGCGCGAGGGCCTCGCCGCTCGCAAGGGCTGCGGTTCGGCTTCGGCGGGGCAGCGGCCGGGCGGGCGGTGTCCGCCTTTCTCTCGGTCGGGTCATCTGCCGCGCCTGGCACACCCCTATCGTCGTTCCCGCGAACGCGGGAACCCAGGGACTTTCGCTCGGGGTGCCAAGATCAGAGTGCTTCTCGCAGTACCGGGATCGCGTTGCCGTTGAGCGTCTTGGCTTCGGAAGGGCAGCGGTCCGGCGGGCGGGGGCCGCTTATCCCTCAATCAGGGCATCCTGCCCTGATTCGGGCGCTCGGCGTCCTGCCTCGCTAGGCGCGGCCCCCGCCCGCCGGCCCGCTGCCTCGCGCGTCAGGTCACAACGCTTCGGTTTGCGTGAGCGTTCGAACTCCCTCCTCGCGCACAACGCGATCAGTGACGGGAAGGTATCGACTTGAGGCCCCTCCCTTGCGCGAAGCGCAGGGGAGGGATGGGGAGGGGTTGGGGCTTTACCGGTCAAGCCGCCAAAGCAACAGCAACAGCACCCCACCCCGGCCCTCCCCTTCGCCTGCGGCGAAAGGGAGGGGGCAAAGGAACCCCAGTCCTGCGCACAGTGGGACTTTTCAGGGCTCTTCAGGTATGCATTCTTAATACATACCTGAATCCACATACTCATGGTTTTCTGATTGTTGGCGACAAGATCGCCGGCTTTCCGAAGATTTAGAGGAATTTAGGGCATCCACGCCAATGGTTGCATTTGAGGGCAAGCGGGCGACCCTGCATACTGGCGAGCCCCCCGCGCGGCACTCCTGCAGCGCGCCACAGCTTGGATCCCCACTCAATGACGCAAACCATCACGGTCATCCGCGGCGACGGCATCGGCCCGGAAATCATGGAAGCCACCCTGCACGTGCTCGACGCGCTCAAGGCCGGCCTGACCTATGAAGAAGCCGACGCCGGCCTGGTCGCGCTGGAGAAGCACGGCGACCTGCTGCCTGCCTCGACCCTGGCGTCGATCGAGAAGAACAAGGTCGCGCTGAAGAGCCCGCTGACCACGCCGGTTGGCGAGGGCTTCACCTCGATCAACGTGACCATGCGTCGCCACTTCGACCTGTACGCCAACGTGCGTCCGGCGATCTCCTTCCCCAACACCAAGTCGCGCTTCGGCAGCGGCGTGGACCTGATCACGGTGCGCGAGAACACCGAGGGCGCCTACCTGAGCGAAGGCCAGGAAGTCTCCGCCGACGGCGAGACCGCCGTGTCGATGGCGCGCGTGACCCGCAAGGGCTCCGAGCGCATCGTGCGCTACGCCTTCGACCTGGCCCGCGCCACCGGCCGCAAGAAGGTCACCCTGGTGCACAAGGCCAACATCATCAAGTCGACCTCGGGCCTGTTCCTGAAGGTCGGCCGCGAAGTGGCCAAGGACTACCCCGACATCGAGTGCAACGAGATGATCGTGGACAACACCTGCATGCAGCTGGTGATGCGTCCGGAGCAGTTCGACATCATCGTGACCACCAACCTGTTCGGCGACATCCTCTCGGATCTGTGCGCCGGTCTGGTCGGCGGCCTGGGCCTGGCCCCGGGCGCCAACATCGGCACCAACGCGGCGATCTTCGAGGCCGTGCACGGCTCGGCGCCGGACATCGCGGGGCAGGGCAAGGCCAACCCCTGCGCGCTGCTGCTCGCCGCCGCGCAGCTGCTCGACCACATCGGCCAGCCGGACAACGCCACGCGCCTGCGCAAGGCGATCGTGGCCACACTGGAGGCCAAGGATTCGGTCACCCCGGACCTGGGCGGCACCGGCAACACCATGGGCTTCGCCAAGGCCATCGCCAGCCGCCTCTGAGCCCCGCCGACCCGCAACGAAAAAGGGCGCCTCACGGCGCCCTTTTTCGTTATGCGGGTTGATGGGTGATTCGATCAGTGACCGAGAAGCGGGCTCTTACGATTCCCCACTCCCGATTCCCCATTCCCGTCAATTCCGCGACTGCAGCTTGGACAGCAGTCGCAGGAATTCCACGTACAGCCACACCAGCGTGACCATCAGGCCGAAGGCGCCGTACCACTCCATGTACTTCGGCGCGCCGGCGTCCACGCCCGACTCGATGAAGTCGAAATCCAGCACCAGGTTCAGCGCGGCCACCACCACCACGACCAGGCTGATGCCGATGCTGACCACGCCCGAGCCGTGCAGGTAGGACACGTTCATGCCGAACAGCTGCATCACCATCGAGACCAGGTACATCACCATGATGCCGCCGGTGGCCGCGACCACGCCCAGCTTGAAGTTCTCGGTCGCCTTGATCAGGCCGCTGCGATAGGCCATCAGCAGCGCGAACAGCGTGCCGAAGGTCAGCAGCACGGCCTGGAACACCACGCCGTGGAAGCGCATTTCGTACAGCGCCGAGACCGAGCCGAGGAAGAAGCCTTCCACCAGCGCGTACAGCGGCGCGGTGACCGGCGACCATTCCTTCTTGAACACCGTCACCAGCGCCAGCACGAAGCCGCCGATTGCGCCGCCGATCACGTAGACCGCCGCGCCGGCGGCCGCCGTCATCTCGCCGTTGGGCAGGGCGATGGTGGACTGGTTCCAGGCGAAGGCCGCGGTCAGCAGGCTCAGCAGCAGCAGGAAGCCGGTCTTGTTGACCGTGCCGTTCAGGGTCATCGCCCCGCCGTCGCGGGTGACCACCGCGCCGGTGCCGAGGTCGAGGAACGTGGACTCTTTCAGAGCCGGATTGCCGCTGCGGATCATGGTGCCTCCCTGGGCGATACCTTCGAATGATGCTGGTGCGAAAGGCGGGACTCGAACCCGCACGGGGGTTACCCGCTGGAACCTAAATCCAGTGCGTCTACCAGTTCCGCCACTTTCGCATGAGGTCGCGCGCATTCTACCTGTCCATCGCGACAGTAGGCGCTGACGATGCTGTTAGTGCTCGGTTTGCCCGATCGTTGCGGCAGCGGCGCTGGCCGGGTCCAGCGGGCGGGGAAGTCGCCGCGCTGCCTTGCGCCGCGCCGGAGCCCGTGGCTTTGCGAAGCCGGAAAAGAAAGAAGGCGCCCAGAGCACTGGACGCCTTCTTGTTTGGTGGGCCGTCAAGGATTCGAACCTTGGACCTATTGATTAAGAGTCAACTGCTCTACCAACTGAGCTAACGGCCCCGAAAACTGGTCGCGCAGTATACGCGATGATTCGGTTTGTGCAACACCCTTGTCGAAGAAAACCGCTGCGGATTGGGGTGGCTGAGGGGACTCGAACCCCCGACATCTGGAATCACAATCCAGTACTCTAACCAACTGAGCTACAGCCACCACTGATACCGCATCCAGCCTCGTGCACCGGTGAATTGGCGCGCCCGACAGGAATCGAACCTGTAACCGCCGGCTTAGAAGGCCGGTGCTCTATCCAGTTGAGCTACGGGCGCCCGGCTGGATCGCATCCGGACTTCATCGATCGGACCGCGTTGGATGGTCGGGGTAGAGGGATTCGAACCCCCGACATCCTGCTCCCAAAGCAGGCGCGCTACCAGACTGCGCTATACCCCGGAAACCGTGTGCGGGCCGGCGACTCGCCGGTCCCTGACCGACGTTGCCCGCCGGAAAGGACGCGTATTGTCTGGATGCGAGGTGCACCTGTCAACGCGCCTGGACGCATTTGTGGTCAAACCGCGCCCAATCGGCGAAACTAGCGCGTTCGGCAAGGGGCCCGACCGCGGCATCCGCGGCCCGCGTCCGAAGCAACCCCTTCAACCTTCAACAACGATGACCCGCGACCAGCCTTGCGTCGCGGTTGCAGGAGCTAAGTGAGATGACCGTTTCCGTCGAATCGACCGGCAGCCTTGGGCGCCGCATGAGCTTCACGCTGCCGGCCGAGCGCCTGGACAACCACATCGGCGGCCGCCTGCGCGAGCTCAGCCGCACCGTGCGCATCAAGGGCTTCCGCCCGGGCAAGGTGCCGGCCAAGGTGATCGAGCAGCGCTTCGGCAAGCAGGTGCGCGCCGAGGCCCTGGACGGGCTGCTGCGCGAGACCTTCGACTCGGCCGTGCGCGAACAGGCCCTGCAGCTGGCCGGCAATCCGCGCCTCGAGCCGGCCGGCGAGGGCGAGCTGGAGTGGGTCGCGACCTTCGAGGTGGTGCCGGACTTCGGCGAGATCGACGTCTCCAAGCTCAACGTCGTGCGCCACACCGCCGAGGTGACCGACGCCGACATCGACCAGATGATCGAGAACCTGCGCCTGCAGCGCCGCACCTTCGAGGCGGTGGATCGTCCCGCCGCCGAGGGCGACCGCGTCGCGCTGGAGACCTGGTCGCAGGCCGGCGACGAGCGCCTGCCCGCCGAGGGCGTGGAGACCGGCGCCACCCTGATCGGCTCGGGCGTGATGTTCGCCGACATCGAGCAGGCCCTGGTCGGCATGTCCAAGGGCGAGGACAAGGAGATCACCGTCGCCTTCCCGGCCGACTGGCGCGTGCCGCAGCTGGCCGGCAAGAGCGTCCAGGTGCACCTGAAGGTCACCGACGTGGCCGCCTCGGTGCTGCCGCCGGTGGACAAGGACTTCATCAAGAGCTTCGGCGTCAAGAGTGGCGACGAGGCCCAGTTCCGCGCCGACATCCGCACCAACCTGGAGCGCGAGCTCAAGGGCGCGCTGGCGAACCGCCTGCGCCGCGAGGTGGGTGAGCAGCTGATCGCCGCCTACGCCTCGGTCGAGATGCCCGAGCGCCTGGTCGAGAACGAGGCCCGCGCCATGCTGGCCCAGCAGGTCGAGCAGGCCCGCCGCCAGGGCCAGAACTTGCAGGTGCCCGACGACGCCTACCAGGGCTTCCTGGACCCGGCGCGCAAGCGCGTGCTGGTCGGCCTGCTGGTGGGCGAGGTCGCCCGCCGCAACGAGCTGCGCCTGGACCCCAAGCGCGTGCAGGAAACCCTGCGCCTGATCGCCTCCACCTACGAGGAGCCCGAGCAGGTCATTGAGTTGTACCGCAACGACCCCCAGATGATGGCTGGGCTGCAGTCCCGTGTGATGGAGGAGCAGGTGATCGACTGGATCGCCGAGCGCGCCCAGCACACCGAACAGGGCCTGTCCTTCCAGGACGCGATCCGGCAGTAACGGTCCCCGGTTTCGCCATCGGTCCGGTGCCCCAAAGGCGCCGGCCGGTGCGGTGAGGCGGGATCCAGCGCAATCCACGTGTCCCCTCCCGGGGAGACGGATCCAACAACGATAAGGTGCCTCACTCCATGGATAACCTGACCAAGGCCTTGAATCTCGTTCCGATGGTGGTCGAGCAGACCAGCCGCGGCGAGCGCGCCTATGACATCTATTCCCGCCTGCTCAAGGAGCGCGTGATCTTCCTGGTCGGGCCGGTCGACGACCACGTGGCCAACGTGATCGTGGCGCAGATGCTGTTCCTCGAGGCCGAGAATCCCGAAAAGGACATCAGCTTCTACATCAACTCGCCCGGTGGCGTGGTCACCGCCGGCATGGCGATCTACGACACCATGCAGTACATCAAGCCGGACGTGAGCACCATCTGCGTCGGCCAGGCCGCCTCGATGGGCGCGCTGCTGCTGGCGGCCGGTGCGGCCGGCAAGCGCTATGCGCTGCCCAACTCGCGCGTGATGATCCACCAGCCGCTGGGCGGCTTCCAGGGCCAGGCCACGGACATCGACATCCATGCCCGCGAGATCCTGACCCTGCGCCACAAGCTCAACGAGATCCTGGCCAAGCACACCGGCCAGTCGCTGGAGACCATCGCCCGCGACACCGAGCGCGACAACTTCAAGAGCGCCCAGGACTCCAAGGCCTACGGCCTGGTGGACGAGGTGCTGGAGCGCCGTCCGGACGAGTCGATCCAGTCTGCCTGAACGAACGGCCGGCTGGCCGGGATCCTTTCGGCCCTCGCGCGCCGGGCGGCAACGACCCGGCGCGCGTCGTTTCAAGCCGGTCCAGCCGCCCGGGGCGGCCCGGGGCCCGGAACTTGCAGACGGATTTCTGCGTTCCGGGCGCGGCGCCGGGCAGACGCCAACGGCGCCGATCCGGTGCTATTCTCGAAATCGAATGCCCCCGCGGGGGCAGCTGTGAGTGGGTAAAACAAGCATGAGCGAAGACCGCCAAGGCCGTTCCGGCGAGAGCAACAAAATCCTGTACTGCTCGTTCTGCGGAAAGAGCCAGCACGAGGTCCGCAAGCTGATCGCCGGCCCGAGCGTGTTCATCTGCGATGAATGCGTGGAGCTGTGCAACGACATCATCCGCGAGGAACTCGAGGAGAAGGCGCAGTCGGCACGCAGTTCGCTGCCCAAGCCGCGCGAGATCCTCGAGGTGCTCGACCAGTACGTGATCGGCCAGCAGCGCGCCAAGCGCACGCTCGCCGTGGCCGTGTACAACCACTACAAGCGCATCGAGAGCCGCCAGAAGAGCGACGACGTCGAGCTGGCCAAGTCCAACATCCTGCTCGCCGGGCCGACCGGTTCGGGCAAGACGCTGCTGGCCGAGACGCTGGCGCGGCTGCTCAACGTGCCGTTCACCATCGCCGATGCGACCACGCTGACCGAGGCCGGCTACGTCGGCGAGGACGTGGAGAACATCATTCAGAAGCTGCTGCAGAAGTGCGACTACGACGTCGACAAGGCGCAGCAGGGCATCGTCTACATCGACGAGATCGACAAGATCTCGCGCAAGAGCGAAAACCCGTCCATCACCCGCGACGTGTCCGGCGAAGGCGTGCAGCAGGCGCTGCTCAAGCTGATCGAAGGCACCGTGGCCAGCGTCCCGCCGCAGGGCGGCCGCAAGCACCCGCAGCAGGAATTCCTGCAGGTGGACACCAAGAACATCCTGTTCATCTGCGGGGGTGCCTTCGCCGGCCTGGACAAGATCATCCAGGCGCGTTCGACCGAGGCCAGCGGCATCGGCTTCGGCGCCAAGGTCAAGTCCTCGGAGAAGAAGCCGGAGATCGGCAAGGTGCTGTCCGAGGTCGAGCCGGAGGACCTGATCAAGTTCGGCCTGATCCCCGAGTTCGTCGGCCGCCTGCCGGTGGTCGCCACGCTGGAGGAGCTGGACGAGCCGGCGCTGGTGAAGATCCTCACCGAGCCGAAGAACGCCATCACCAAGCAGTTCAAGCGGCTGTTCGACATGGAGGGCGTGGAGCTGGAATTCCGCCCCGACGCGCTGTCGGCGATCGCGCGCAAGGCGCTCAAGCGCAAGACCGGCGCCCGCGGCCTGCGCACCATCGTCGAGTCGGTGCTGCTGGACACCATGTACGACCTGCCGTCGCTGGAAAACGTCGGCAAGGTGGTGGTGGACGAGTCGGTGATCGAGCACAAGTCCGAGCCCTACCTGATCTACCAGAATCCGCCGGCCGCGCCCAAGGTCGCATCGGCCGAATGATCGGGTAAGTCCTTGATCGCCAAAGGGCTCCGGATTCTCGCTTGCATCGCCCAGCCAATGGCCCCATAACGGGGCCATTGGCATTTTTGCGGCACGTGTTCGCACTGCTTCCCAGCCTGCCTCCCCGCACTTTCCTGGAGCCCCCATGGCCCGTACCGAACCCCAGATCCTGGACCTGCCCGTGCTGCCGCTGCGCGACGTGGTGGTCTTCCCGCACATGGTCATCCCGTTGTTCGTCGGCCGCGACAAGTCGATGCGCGCGCTGGAGCAGGCCATGGCCGCCGACAAGCGCATCCTGCTGGTCGCGCAGAAGTCGGCCGACACCGACGACCCGACCGCGGCCGACCTCTACCAGATCGGCACCCTGGCCCAGGTGCTGCAGCTGCTGAAGCTGCCCGACGGCACGATCAAGGTGCTGGTCGAGGGCATCGCGCGCGTGGCGGTCAGCGAGATCGTCGAGCGCGAGCAGTCGCTGTACGGGCAGGGCGAGGAGATCGACACCGACGAGGCCGCCGAATCGCGCGAGATCGAGGCCGTCGCGCGTTCGCTGATGAGTTTGTTCGAGCAGTACGTCAAGACCAACCGCAAGCTGCCGCCGGAACTGCTGCAGACCCTGGCCGGCATCGACGAGCCCGGCCGCCTGGCCGACACCATCGCCGCGCACCTGGGCGTGCGCCTGAGCGACAAGCAGCGCCTGCTGGAGACCATCCCGGTCGGCGAGCGGCTGGAGTTGCTGGTCGGCTTCGTCGACGGCGAGATCGACGTGCAGCAGCTGGAGAAGCGCATCCGCGGCCGGGTCAAGTCGCAGATGGAGAAGTCCCAGCGCGAGTACTACCTCAACGAGCAGATGAAGGCGATCCAGAAGGAGCTGGGCGAGCTGGACGACGCGCCCAACGAACTGGAGGAGCTGACCCGCAAGATCGCCGCGGCCGGCATGCCCAAGGCCGTGGAGACCAAGGCGCGCAACGAGCTCAACAAGCTCAAGCAGATGTCGCCGATGTCGGCCGAGGCCGCGGTGGTGCGCAACTACCTGGACTGGATCCTCGGCGTGCCGTGGAAGAAGCGCTCCAAGGTGCGCAAGGACCTCAAGGTCGCCCAGGAGACGCTGGACGCCGACCACTACGGCCTGGAGAAGGTCAAGGAGCGCATCCTGGAATACCTCGCCGTGCAGTCGCGCGTGAAGCAGATGAAGGGCCCGATCCTGTGCCTGGTCGGGCCGCCGGGCGTGGGCAAGACCTCGCTGGGCCAGTCCATCGCCAAGGCCACCAACCGCAAGTTCGTGCGCATGGCGCTGGGCGGCGTGCGCGACGAAGCCGAGATCCGCGGCCATCGCCGCACCTACGTCGGCTCGATGCCGGGCCGCATCGTGCAGAACCTCAACAAGGTCGGCACCAAGAACCCGCTGTTCGTGCTGGACGAGATCGACAAGATGTCGATGGACTTCCGTGGCGATCCGTCCTCGGCGCTGCTGGAAGTGCTCGATCCCGAGCAGAACCACACCTTCAACGACCACTACCTGGAAGTGGACCTGGACCTGTCGGACGTGATGTTCGTGGCGACCTCCAACTCGCTCAACATCCCCGGCCCGCTGCTGGACCGCATGGAGGTGATCCGCATCCCCGGCTATACCGAGGAGGAGAAGCTCAACATCGCCCAGCGCTATCTGGTGCCCAAGCAGCTCAAGGCCAACGGCCTCAAGCCCGATGAGCTGAAGATCGAGGAAAGCGCGGTGCGCGACATCGTGCGCTATTACACGCGCGAATCCGGCGTGCGCAGCCTGGAGCGCGAGATCGCCAAGATCTGCCGCAAGGTGGTCAAGGAGATCGCGCTGGCCGGCCCGCAGCCGGAGAAGAAGGCCAAGAAGGGCCAGGCGCGCATCGTGGTGTCCGAGAAGAACCTGGAGAAGTACCAGGGCGTGCGCCGCTTCGACTTCGGCCGCGCCGAGGAAGCCAACGAGATCGGCCTGGTCACCGGCCTGGCCTGGACCGAGGTCGGCGGCGACCTGCTGCAGATCGAAGTGACGCTGGTGCCCGGCAAGGGCGGCATGACGCTGACCGGTCAGCTCGGCGATGTGATGAAGGAATCGGCCTCGGCCGCGCTGTCGGTGGTGCGTTCGCGCGCCGAGAGCCTCGGCATCGACACCGAGTTCCTGCAGAAGCAGGACGTGCATCTGCACGTGCCCGATGGCGCCACGCCCAAGGACGGCCCGAGCGCCGGCATCGCGATGGTGACCGCGCTGGTGTCCACGCTGACGCGCAATCCGGTCAAGGCCGAGGTGGCGATGACCGGTGAGATCACCCTGCGCGGCCGTGTCTCGGCCATCGGTGGCCTGAAGGAAAAACTGCTTGCCGCCATGCGCGGTGGCATCACCACCGTGATCATCCCCGAGGAGAACCGCAAGGACCTGGCGGACATCCCCGAGTCGGTGCTCAAGGGCATGGAGATCGTGCCGGTGAAGTGGATCGACGAGGTGCTGGACCTGGCGCTGGAGCGCCCGGTCGGGCCGGTCGGCGGCTCGGAAGGCGACAAGGGCGTGGAGGTGCCGCAGCCGGCCAAGCGTGCGCCGCAGCGCGATGTCAAGCATTGACTTTGCGCGCTTCATGAAACCTAAAACGCGCTGAAACCCGCGCCGTTATTAGGTTTTTCGGTTGCGGCACCGGGGTGCGGCTGGTATAAAAGCCGCACCCAAGGACGTCCCCAACGGTCGTTCGCAGTGGGATCCAACCGGCCCGACGTGGCGCAAGCCCCGGGCCGGTCACACATTCAGCGGTTGCATACCGCACATGGAGTTATCGCAATGAACAAAGCCGAATTGATCGAGGCTGTCGCCAGCCGTTCCGACCTGAGCAAGGCTGATTCCACCCGTGCCGTCGACGCCGTCGTGGCCAGCATCACCGAAGCGCTGAAGGGCGGCGACTCGGTCACCATCGTGGGCTTCGGCACCTTCCAGGTGCGTGGCCGCGCCGCGCGTACGGGCCGCAACCCGAAGACCGGTGAGAACATCGAAATCGCCGCTTCGAAGAATCCTGCATTCAAGGCTGGCAAGGCTCTGAAGGACGCTGTAAACTAATCCGCTCAGCTCGCCAGGGTGCTTAGCTCAGCGGTAGAGCGTCTCCTTTACACGGAGAGGGTCGGGGGTTCGAAACCCTCAGCACCCACCAAGCACCACAGCCAAGAGTTTCAAGCGCGGAGCGGTAGTTCAGTCGGTTAGAATGCTGGCCTGTCACGCCGGAGGTCGCGGGTTCGAGTCCCGTCCGCTCCGCCAGTTGTTCCAAAAGCCCCCGAGCGATTGGGGGCTTTGCTTTCCCCGAAGGGTGAAGGCAGATGTTGTGCAAAGCGTTTCAAGCGCGGAGTGGTAGTTCAGTCGGTTAGAATGCTGGCCTGTCACGCCGGAGGTCGCGGGTTCGAGTCCCGTCCACTCCGCCAGTTGTTCAAAGCGCCCGCCGGCGACCCCGGCGGGCGTTTTCTTTTGTGCGTCACCGCACGCGGCGCGGGCAAACACGTTTCGCCAGCCTCGACACGATCGTGCGCGTTTACTCGGCAGATGACTGGGATTTCTCTCCACCCGAAGTCTTAAGGCGTAACGCGCTAGGCAGCGGGCCGGCGGGCGGTGGCCGCGACCAGCGAAGCAGGACGCGGAGCGCCCGAGTCAGGGCAGGATGCCCTGATCGAGGGACAAGCGGCCACCGCCCGCCGGATCGCTGCCTCTCCGAAGCCGGAACGCCCAGGCGCCGCGATCCCGCGGAGCCTTTTCCCGTGCCTGAGCATCGTGTCAGGGGCGCGGCCTAGCCGGCGGCATTGCGCGTGGAACCACGCTAAACTGCGCGGCTTGCCGAACCTGACCTAACGACTCGATGCTGCAGACTCTTCGCGAAAAGACCTCAGGCTGGATCGCCACCGTGGTGATGGGCCTGCTGATCGTTCCGTTCGCCTTCGTGGGCGTGAACGAGTACATGAGCGGTGGTCCGGATTCCTCCGTGGCACGCGTGCAGGCCCCGCCGACCTGGTGGCCCTCGGCCCCGTCGTGGCCGCCGCTCTCGCTGCTGTGGCAGCACGCCGACATCAGCGTGCAGGACTACCAGCGCGCCGTGAGCGACGCACGCCGCCGCCAGCAGGCGCAGCAGCGCGATGCCTTCGACGCCCGCGAGTTCGACTCGGCCGCCAACAAGCGCAAGATCCTGGACGACCTGATCGACCGCAAGGTCGTCGAACTGGCCGCCACGCGAGACGGCGTGGCGGTGAGCGATGCCGCGCTGCGCGAAGCGATCGCCTCGGACGCCAGCTTCCAGCAGGGCGGCAAGTTCGACGGCGCCACCTACGCCGCGATCCTGCAGCAGAACGGCCTGACTCCGACCACCTACCAGCAGCAGCTGCGCCAGGACATGACCATCTCCCTGGTGCCGCAGGGCCTGGCGATGAGCAGCTTCGTCACCGATCAGCAGATGGACCAGTTCTTCAAGCTGATGGGCGAGACGCGCGATGTGACCCTGGCCACCCTGCCGGCGCCGACCCCGGACACCGCGCCGGTCACCGATGCCCAGGCCAAGCAGTGGTACGACGCCCACCGCGCCGACTTCCGCAAGCCCGAGCAGGTCAGCGTGGAGTACGTCGAGGTCGACGCGTCCAAGCTGCCGCCCGCGCCGGCCGTCGACGAAGCCGAGCTGCGCAAGCGCTACGAGGCCGATACCGCGCGCTTCTCCACCGAGCAGCGCCTGGCCTCGCACATCCTGATCTCCGTGCCCGCCGGCGCCGATGCGGCCACGCAGAAGGCGGCCGAGGACAAGGCGGCCAAGCTGGCCGAACAGGCCAAGGCCCCGGGCGCGGACTTCGCCGCGCTGGCCAAGGCCAATTCGCAGGACCCGGGCTCGGCCGAGAACGGCGGCGACCTGGGCTGGGTTACGCGCGGGATGATGGTCGGCCCGTTCGAACAGGCCCTGTTCGGCATCGCCAAGCCGGGCGAGGTGGTGGGCCCGATCAAGAGCGAGTTCGGCTACCACGTGATCAAGCTGCGCGAGGTCAAGGGCCAGTCCGCCAAGCCCTTCGAGGACGTGCGCGCGCAGCTGGCCGCCGAGGCGCAGAAGGAAGCCGACGCCAAGCACTACAACGACGTGGCCGGCAAGCTGGTCACCGCCACGCTGGACAACCCGGATTCGCTCGCCGCCGGCGCTCAGGCCGCCGGACTGCAGGTGCAGAAGGCCGGCCCCTTCTCGCGCGGCGACGCGCCGGGCCTGCTGGCCAACCCGCAGGTGCTGCGCGTGGTGTTCGACGAACAGCAGATCGCCGACCGCACCGCCAGCCAGCTGATCAAGATCGACGACACGCACGCCCTGGTGGTGCGCGTGACCGACCACAGCGAGGCGACCGACCAGCCGCTGGACAAGGTCAAGGACCAGGTCATTGCTGCCGTGCGCGCTGACCGCGCCGAGAAGGCCGCCGAAAAGCTGGCCGACGACGTGCTGGCGCGGGTGAAGAAGGGCGAGAGCCTCAAGGCCATCGCCGACGCGGCGCATTACCAGTTCGGGCAGATCCCGGGCCTGCCGCGCGGCGCGCAGATCCCCTGGCGGGAAGGCAGCCAGGCCCTGTTCGCCGCGCCCGCGCCCGAGGCCGGCAAGGTCACCCCGGGCAAGGTGCGCATGGAAGACGGCCGCTTCGTGGTCTTCACCGTGGACAAGGTCACCCCGGGCGATCCCACCAAGCTGCCCGAGGCCCAGCGCGACCAGCTGCGCCAGCAGCTCACCCAGCTCTACGCGGGCGCGGACGTGCAGCAATACGTCCAGGACACGCGCCGCAAGTTCAAGGTCGTGGTGCACGAAGACAAGCTCTAAGCGCGTCTTCGTCGCATGACATCGAAAGCCGCGCCTGGCTGACAGGCGCGGCTTTTTCGTTCTCGCCGGTGTGTTGGGGCGTGCACCGATTGGCTCCAATGAGCGTGGAGCGGATGAACTGACTTGGCCAACACGCCTCGACCCAGCCGCACGTGACTCCTCGGCTCGGTTCGCGCTCCATGGCGAACTTGCCGCTGCGCTTCCGAAGCCAACGCATCAGTGCGCCGCGATCCTAAATCGGCAGATGAGCTCATTGAAGCATGAGCTCAGCCGCCATCGACCCCGCTCATCCCCAGGATGTTGTAACCGGCATCGACATAGGTGATCTCGCCGGTGATGCCGGCGGCCAGATCCGAACACAGGAACGCCGCCGCATTGCCCACATCGTCGATGGAGACGTTGCGGCGCAGCGGCGCATGCTCCTCGACATAGCTGAGCGTCTTGCGGAAACCCGCGATGCCCGAAGCGGCCAGCGTCTTGATCGGCCCGGCGGAGATGGCGTTGACGCGCGTGCCTTCGGGACCGAGATTTAGGGCCAGATAGCGCACGGTCGCCTCCAGGCTGGCCTTGGCCACGCCCATCAGGTTGTAGTTGTAGAGCGCACGCTGCGCGCCGAGATAGCTCAGCGTCAGGATCGCACCCTGCTGGCCGCGCATCAGCGGCCGCGCCGCGTGGGCGAGGGCCGCCAGCGAATAGGCCGAGATGTCGTGGGCCTCGGCGAAGTTCTCCCGCGTCAGGCCATCGAGGAACTCACCGGCGATGGCCTCGCCCTGCGCGAAGGCGATGGCATGCACCAGCACGTCCAGACTGTCCCAGTGCTCGGCCAGGGCCTCGAAGCAGGCATCGATCTGCGCATCGTCGGCCACGTCCAGCGGCAGCGCGATCTCGCTGCCGAAGGTGGTCGCCGCCTGCAGCACGCGCGGCTTGAGCTTGTCGTTCTGGTAGGTGAACGCCAGTTCGGCCCCCTGGCGATGCATGGCCTCGGCGATGCCCCAGGCGATGGAGCGATCCGACGCGATGCCGGTGATCAGGACACGTTTGCCTTGCAGGAACCCCATTGCGCCTCTCGCGTGCGGGCCGAAAACCAAGCGCTCATTCTGCCATCGCCCAGTGATGCGGGTCTCAGCGCAGCGGATCGGCCAACTTCAGCACCATGCCCGGCTTGATCAGCGCCCGCTTGCCCAGCGCGTTCCAGCGGATCAGCTGCGCGGTGGCCAGGCCGTAGCGGCGGGCGATGGCCGAGAGCGTCTCGCCGCGCACCACCGTGTGCGTGGCCGGCGGCTCGGCCGGCGCAGTGGCCGGCGCGGGAGCCGAATCGCCGCCGCCCAGCGCGCGCAGATCCGCGGCCACCGCCGGCGCGCCGGTGCGCGGGCCGGCCAACACCCACATCGTCTCGCCGCCCAGGCCGCCGCGCAGGCGCGACACCGCCGGATTGAGGCCGGCGATCTGGTCCACGTCGCGGCCCTCGCGCGCGGCCCAGGCCGAGAGCGAGCCGTAGTCGGCCGGCAGCGCCGTGGGCTGCAGATGCGCGACCGGCCGCGCGAGCGAGGCCAGCCACTCCGGGCGCTCCCCCGCGTCCTCGAGCACACAGGCCAGCGCGTGCAGCTTGTCCACGTAGGCGGCGGTGTTGCGCGAGACCCCGGGCAGCGTCGTGGGCCGTTCCATCGCCGTGCCGCGGCCGGCGCGGCGCACCGCCTGCACGATGCGGTTCTCGCCGGCGTTATAGGCCATGATCGCCAGACGCCAGTTGCCGTCGAACATGTCGTGCAGCGTCTTGAGATAGCGCACCGCGGCCTGGGTCGATTCCACCGGCGACAGGCGCCCGTCGTAGCCCTTGCGCATGCGCACGCCGTGGTTGCGCGCGGTCAGCGAGACGAACTGCCACAGGCCGGCCGGGCCCGCGCCGTTGGCGGCGCCCGGGTGATAGCCGCTCTCCACGAAAGGGATCAGCGCGTACTCGGTCGGCAGGCCGGCCTGGCGCATCGCGCCGACCACGTAGCCGAACAGCGGCAGGATGTCGTCGTCGCGATCGGCCAGCCGGTTCGGCGCGTGGGCGAAGTTGCGCCGGTACTGCGCATCGCTGGCCTGCGCGGTGCAGCTGGGTTCGGCCAGCCCCTCGCGGAACTGGCGGAAGATCTCGCCGCCATTCACGCTCTGCTGCGCCGGATCGACGCCTGCATCGTCCGGCGTGGTCCCGGCCCCGCGCGCCTCGGCCGGCGCGTCGGTCGCCTGCTGCGCCCAGCCAGGGAAGACGCCGCCAGCCAGGGCCAGCAGACACACGGCCGCCACCGGCCTCACGCGCGGAAGCCGTCCTTCCAGCGCCGCAGCCCGGCGAAGGTCTCCACCCTGTCGCCGGCCCGATGCCCCAGCCAGGCGTCCACCGCTTGGGCGACCTCGGGGACGTCCACACGCAGGAACGGGTTGGCCGCGCGTTCCTGGGCCAGGCTGACCGGCAGGCTCGGCCGGCCCTGGGCGCGCAGGGCGCGCACCTGGTCGGCGCGCTGCCGCAGGGCCGCGTTGCCCGGTTCGACCGCCAGGGCGAAGGCGGCGTTGCTGGCGGTGTACTCGTGGCCGCAGCACACCGGCGTGTCCCCGGGCAGCCCGGCGAGCCGGTCCAGCGAGGTCAGCATCTGCGCAGGCGTGCCTTCGAACAGGCGCCCGCAGCCCAGGCTGAACAAGGTATCGCCGCTGAACAGCTCGCCGCCCTCGGCCAGCCGGTGGAAGGCGACGTGGCTGCGGGTGTGTCCGGGTACGAACAGCGCCTGGAACCTCATGCCCGCCGCCTCGAAGGTTTCGCCATCGCCCACGCGGTGGGTCGCGGTGACGATGCGGTCATCGTCGGCGGCGATCACCGGCAGACCGGGCCAGCGCGCCAGCAGTTCGGGCACGCCGCCGATATGGTCGTCATGGTGGTGGGTGAGCAGGATCGCGGCCGGCTCCAGGCCTTGCGCGGCGGCCTCCAGCACCGGCGCGGCCTGGCCCGGGTCGACGATCAGGGACTGCCCGGCGTCGCCGCGCAGCACCCAGATGTAGTTGTCGTCGAAGGCGCGCAGCGCGGTCAGGCTCGGCATCATGGATCGGTCGGCAGACGCAGGGGCGTCCTCTACAATCCCCGACCATGCCTGCCGCCGCCTCCCAACGTCAACCCGAGCCCCTGGCGTGGTTCGGGACCGCGGACGGACAGCGCCTGCTGGCGGCTGAACAGCCGCGCATCGCCTCCCTGCTGGCCGCCAAGGCCGCCGCACCCACGCTATGGCTGCATCCCGGCGCCGGCGCGGGCGTCTCGGTGGTGGCCGCCGGTCTGGCGCTGCAGGCCTCCGGCGGCGGCTTCGACGGTCCGCTGCGCTGCGGGCCCAGCCTGCCGCTGGCCTCGGACAGCTTCAGCGCGGTGGTGGTGCAGCACGTGCCGGAGAACGGCGCGCGCGGCGTGCTGGCCGAATGCGCGCGCGTGCTCGAGCCGGGCGGCCGGCTGTGGCTGTTCACGCTCAATCCGGTCAGCCCATACCGCCTGCGCTGGCGCCGCACCGGCCTGTCGGTGCGCAATCCCGGGCGCTGGCGCCGGCTGCTGCAGCAGGCCGGGCTGGACTGCGAGGCCCATCCCCCGCAGTGGCTGGGGCCGGCCTGGCGCAACGACGGCCGCGCGCCGGACATGATGCGGGCGGTGTGCCTGCTGCAGGCCGACAAGCGCGGCCCCGACCTGATCCTCTCGCCCGCCCGGCCGCCGCGATGGCAGCCCGACGCGGTGCCGGCCTGACTCCTACGGACAGCTCCATGAAACAGATCACCATCCATTCCGACGGCTCGTGCCTGGGCAATCCCGGGCCCGGCGGCTGGGCCGCGCTGCTGCGCTACGGCCGCATCGAACGCGAGCTGTTCGGCGGCGAAGCGCACACCACCAACAACCGCATGGAGCTGATGGCCGCGATCATGGCGCTGGAGGCCCTGACCGAGCCCTGCCAGGTGATCCTGATCACCGACTCGCAGTACGTGCGCCAGGGCATCACCGAATGGATGCCCGGCTGGATCCGCAAGCAGTGGAAGACCGCCGCCGGCGGCGCGGTCAAGAACCGCGAGCTGTGGGAGCGCCTGCACGCGGCCACCCAGCGTCATCAGATCGACTGGCGCTGGGTGAAGGGCCATTCGGGCGACGCCGACAACGAGCGCGTGGACGTGCTGGCGCGCAACGCGGCCATCGCCGTGCGCGACGGCGCGGCGGCGTGAGTGCCCCGGTGCCCGAGCAGACGCCGGCGCTGCGCAGCGCGCGCCTGACCCTGCACCTGCCCACCGACAGCGAGCGCGATGCGGCGCTGATGCTGGCCGTGCTCAACGATGCCGACTTCATCGCCCAGGTCCGCGACGCCGGCGTGCGCGACCTGGCCACGGCGCGCGAGGCGGTGCGGCGCGGGCCGCTGGCGTATCGCGCCGCCAACGGCCTGGGCCTGTGCCGGGTGGTGGAAACCGCGAGCGGCCGCGACATCGGCCAGGCCGGCCTGGTCACCCGCGATTATTTGCCCGCGCCGGACCTGGGTTATGCGCTGCTGCCCGAGGCGCGCGGCAAGGGCTACGCCACCGAGGCCGCGCGCGCAGTGCTGGACCATGCGCGCGACGTGCTGCGCCTGCCGCGCGTGCTGGCGCTGGTCAACCCCACCAACACCGCATCGCTGACGGTGATGGACCGTCTGGGCTTCGTGTTTGAGACAATGGCCCAGCTGCCCGGCCTGGACCATCCGCTGCGGCAGTTCTCCATCACGCTGCACGAGGACCGCTAGGCCATGCGCCAGATCATCCTGGACACCGAAACCACCGGCCTGGAATGGAAGAAGGGCAACCGCGTCGTCGAGATCGGCGCGGTCGAGCTGATCGAGCGCCGCCCCAGCGGCCACAACTTCCACAAGTACCTCAGGCCCGACTGCGAGTTCGAACCCGGCGCCCAGGAGGTGACCGGGCTGACGCTGGAGTTCCTGGCCGACAAGCCGGCGTTCGAGGAGATCGTCGAGGAGTTCCTGGACTACGTGCGCGGCGCCGAGGTGATCATCCACAACGCCTCGTTCGACGTGGGCTTCCTGGACAGCGAGCTGGCGCGGCTCGGCGCGCAGTACGGCCGCTTCACCGACTACTGCACCGTGGTGGACACCCTGGCCATGGCGCGCGAGCGCTACCCGGGCCAGCGCAACTCGCTCGATGCGCTGTGCAAGCGCCTGGGCGTGGACAACACCCACCGTCACCTGCACGGCGGCCTGCTCGACGCGCAGATCCTGGCCGATGTCTACATCGCGCTGACCTCGGGCCAGGAGGAGATCGGCTTCGGCAGCTTCGACGAGGGCGGCGGGCATGCCGCGCCGGTGGTGCACGCCTTCGATGCCAGCAATGTCGGCCTGCGCGCGCGGGTGACGCCGACCGCGGGTGAGCTGGAGGCGCACGCCAAGCGCCTGGAGAAGCTGCGCGCCAAGGCCGGCGGACCGTGCCTGTGGGATCTGATCGAGGCGCCGCCGGCGCCGGCCAACGCCGAGGCCGCTGCGGTCGCCTGAGGGGGCTGGGAGGCCTGGGGCAGGGCGGCGAATGCCCCGAGGCGGGTCTGCAGGTCCAAACGTGGAGAGGACCAACCCTTCCGTCATTCCCGCGAAAGCCCAGCGCCTGTAGCGCTGTAGGTGAAAGCCACTGCATTCCCGCCTTCGCGGGAATGACGGCGGTGGGTGGGTGCTTGGGTGGCTCGAAATGCGCGGCCGGTCCTGCGAGGCACGGCGGAGAGGCGAGACTTCCTGAGGCGGCTCCGGCTTACTTCAAACTCCAGGACACACAGCGAGACGCCAGGCCCGGCCGGCGCTGCCTCGCCCGGCTCAGCCGCAGCGCACCAGGATCGCAGTGACGTTGTCCGAGCCGCCGCCGTCGAGCGCGGCGGCGATCAGCGCGTCCACGCATTCCTGCGCGCTGCAGTCGTCCTGGCGCAGGATCGCGGCGATGCCGCGGTCGTCCACTTCCTCGGTCAGGCCATCGCTGCACAGCAGCAGCTGCATGCCGGGGCGGAACTCGCCGGTCAGCGTCTCGACATTGAGCTGCGCCGGGTCGGTCACCCCCAGCGCCTGGGTGACCACGTTGCGGTGCGGATGCGAGCGCGCCTGCTCGCTGGTCAGCGCGCCCTGTGCGATCAGTTCCTGCACGTAGCTGTGGTCCTGGCTGAGCTGGGCCAGTTGGCCGTCGCGCCACAGGTAGGCGCGGCTGTCGCCGACCCAGGCCACCTCGAAGCGGTTGCCCTGCACGCGCGCGGCCACCACGGTGGTGCCCATGGGCAGGGAGTCGTTGCGCCGGCGCGAGGTGCGGATGATCTCCTCGTCGCCCACGCGGATGGCCTGGCCCAGCGCGGCGCCTGCGTTGATCTCGCGCACGATGGTCTCGCGCGCCAGGGCGCTGGCGACTTCACCGCAGGCGTGGCCGCCCATGCCGTCGGCGACCAGCCACAGGCCGAGCGCGCTGTCGCCGTAATAGGTGTCTTCGTTCAGGGCGCGCCGCAGGCCGACGTGGCTGAGGTGTCCGAACTCGATCATGTGGCGCCTGGCGTCCCCGGTTGCATTGAAAAATGAACGCCATGATCGCGTCGAAGCGGACAGGGGACAAGCTGCAGTGCATCGGCGGCGTCCGCCAACATCCGGTCCGGCGCCCGCCGCGTGGTGCTTGTCCCGGGCCGGCGCGGCCCGTATCATGCGCAACCCCGGATCGACCCCCGGGGACCGCCGACAGGCGGTGCGACACTCGGAGAGGTGGCAGAGTGGTCGAATGTACCTGACTCGAAATCAGGCGTACGTGCAAGCGTACCGTGGGTTCGAATCCCACCCTCTCCGCCATGTTCCGCAAACGGCCCCGATGGGGCCGTTTGCTTGTCCGCCCTGCGCTGCGTGGCCTCGCGCCGACGGCGACGCCGGTACACTTGCGGCCTTTCATCGCGATGGTGCGCCATGTCCGAAATCCTCACTCCGGTCTCCTTCGGCGAGCTGCTGGACAAGATCTCGATCCTGCAGATCAAGTCCGAGCGCATGACCGACGCGGCCAAGCTGGCCAACGTGCGCAAGGAGCTCTCGGCGCTGGAGCAGACCTGGATGGCGCATCCGGCGGCGGTGCAGGACATCGCGCGCCTGCGCGCCGAGCTCAAGGCAGTCAACGAGCGGCTGTGGGTGATCGAGGACGACATCCGGCTCAAGGAGAAGGCGCAGGCCTTCGACGAGGAGTTCATCCGCCTGGCGCGCAGTGTGTACTTCGAGAACGACACCCGCGCGCGGATCAAGAAGGACATCAACCTGGCGCTGGGCTCGGCCTATGTCGAGGAGAAGTCCTACGAGGACTACGGCAGCGGCGCCGCGCCCTGACGCGTCGCCGGGGCAGTGGGCGTGACGGCGGCCTGCGCTGCCGCCGCGTCCGTTTCGCTCAGCCCGCCGTGTCGGCGCGATAGCGCTCGAACGCGGCGATCGCGTCGTCGACCGTGACCAGCGCCATCACCTCGTCGAACTCGATCTTGGTACCCCATTTCAGCTCGCTCGCCGGCTTGTGCAGGTAGCGCCGCGCCGCGTCGTCGTAGCGGTCCACGCAGTAGCGCACATCCGAGTAAGGCCCGCTGCGGCGCGGGTTGCTGGCCGCATGCAGGCCCAGCACCTTGGTGCCCATGGCGTTGGCGATGTGCATGGGGCCCGAGTCGGGGGTGACCACCAGGTCGGCGCGGGCCAGCAGCGCCGGCAGCTGCTTGAGCGTGTCCTTGCCGACCAGGTCCAGCACCGGGCCGCGCATCTGCACGGCGATGGCGTCGGCGGTCTGCCGCTCCAGCACGCTGCGCCCGCCGCACAGCACCACGCGCCAGCCCTGGGCGATGGCGTGGTCGGCCAGCGCCGCGTAGCGGTCGGCATACCAGTTGCGGCGCACATGGCTGGAGCAGGGCGAGATCATCAGCACGCGCCGGCCATCGTCCGGCCACTGCGCGCGGGCCCAGTCCCAGGCCTCGGGCGGGACCGGCAGGTCCCAGGTCACCACGTCCTGGCGCAGATCCAGCGGTTCGCAGAAGCTGCCGATGGCATCCAGGACATGGATGCCCGGCCGGTCGGCGATGCGCTCGTTGACGAACAGGCCGTGCAGATCCTTGGAGCGGCTGCGGTCGTAGCCGATCCGGCGGCGCGCGGGGACGAAGGCCGACAGCACATTGGCGCGCAGCGCGACTTGCATCTGCAGCAGCACGTCGAAGCGGCCGGGCAGGGTGGCGCGCAGGGCGCGCATGCCGGCCAGCCCGGTCTTCTTGTCGTAGAGGTGGAAGCGCACCCCCGGCAGGCCGTCGAGCAGCTTGCGCCCGCCGCCATCGATGATCCAGTCCAGCGTCAGCTGCGGCCAGGCGCGCTGCAGCGTGCGCACCAGCGGCACCACGTGGGTGACATCGCCCAGCGCGGACAGGCGCAGCAGGCACAGGGACTCAGGGGCGTTGGACAAAATTGTTAGACTCGCGCGATGGCCGCTTTTGACGCGACGGAAGTGCTGATGCCGTACCGCGATGCGCGCGGTGACGGGGCGATTCTGTTCGACCGCCAGCGGCTGCGGCAAGCGCAGCCCGAATGGCTGGACCCCGCGCACTGGGGCGACCAGGCCCGGCCGGTGGACAGCGGCGGCCGCGGCGGGGCCTGGTTCGTCGATGCGCCGTTCGGGCAGAGCCTGCTGCGCCAGTACAAGCGCGGCGGCCTGGCTGCCAGCGTCAGCAGCGACCGCTACCTGTGGCGCGGCGCCAACCGCACGCGCAGCTTCGCCGAGTTCCGCCTGACCCGTGCGCTGCACCGCATGCGCCTGCCGGTGCCGCAGCCGTTCGTGGCCCGCTATCTGCGCCAGGGTCTGACCTACCGCGCCGCGATCCTGATGGAACGGCTGGCCGACGTGCGCTCGCTGGCCGACCGTTACCATGTGGCCGGGCAGAGCGCGCCGCTGGAGGAAACCGGACGCCTGATCGCGCGCTTCCACCGCGCCGGCCTGGACCATGCCGATCTCAACGCGCACAACATCCTGTTCGATGCGCAGGGGCGCGGCTGGCTGATCGACTTCGACCGCGGCGTGCTGCGCATCCCGGCCACGCGCTGGCGCGAGGCCAACCTGGCCCGATTGCTGCGCTCCTTGATGAAGCTTCGCGGGGAACGTAGCAGCCAGCAGGTGCAGGAGGACTTCGCGCGCCTGCGCAAGGCCTACGACCGCGCCTGGGAACGGGGCTTCTGAGGGCCGACATGCGCTGGTCGCTGCGTTTCCAGGGCGTGGGCAATGCCGCGGCGGTCGAGCTGGGCTCGGCGATGGCGACCATCGAGCGCGATGGCGCGCCGTGGCTGACCATCGACTGCGGCAGCGAGGGCCTGGACGCCTACATCCGCCAGTACGGGCAGGCGCCGTCGGCGGTGTTCGTCACCCATACCCACCTGGACCATGTGGGCGGTTTCGAGCGCCTGTTCGGCAGCGCCTATTTCGATCCGGCGCGGCGCGGGCAGGTGCGGCTATACGTGCCCGCGCCGGTGGTGGCGCTGCTGCACCAGCGCGTGGCCGAGTATCCCAACGTCCTGGCCGAGGGCGGGGCGAACTTCTGGGACGCCTTCCACCTGGTGCCGGTGGGCGAGGCGTTCTGGCACGACGGGGTGCGGCTGGAGGCGTTTCCGGTGCGCCACCACTGGCCACAGACCGCTTTCGGCCTGCGCCTGCCCGGCGCACTGGTGTGGACCGGCGATACCCGGCCGATTCCGGAGATGCTGGCGCAGTACGCCGACGCCGGCGAGGTGATCGCGCACGACTGCGCGCTGCACGGCAACCCCTCGCACAGCGGCATCGAGGACCTGGAGCGCGAGTACCCGCACGCGCTGCTGGCGCGCTGCGTGCTCTACCACCACGCCAGCGCCGAGGACGCGCGCGCCCTGGCCGGGCGCGGCCATCGCGTCGCCTTGCCGGGGCAGGTGCTAGCGTTGCCGGACCCGATCCCAGGCCCCTTGCCGTCCTGACATGAACGCCTTGCCACGCACGCCGGAACTGCCGCTGGACCAGCGCGGCCGGCCGCTGCGCGATCTGCGCCTGTCGGTGATCGAGGCCTGCAACTTCCGCTGCGGCTACTGCATGCCGGCCGACAAGGTGCCCGACGACTACGGGCTGGACGCGGCCTCGCGCCTGTCCTTCGACCAGATCGAGACGCTGGTGCGCGGCTTTGCGCGGGTGGGCGTGAACAAGCTGCGCATCACCGGCGGCGAGCCGCTGCTGCGCAAGGACCTGCCGACGCTGATCGCGCGGCTGGCGCGTGTTCCCGGCATCGACGACCTGGCGCTGACCACCAACGGCGCCCTGCTCGCGCGCCATGCTCAGGCGCTGCGCGATGCGGGCCTGCATCGCATCACGGTCAGCCTGGATGCGCTGGATCCGCAGCGCTTCGCGCAGATGTCCGGCGGACGCGGCGACATCGCCACGGTGCTGCGCGGCATCGACGCCGCGCGCGCGGCCGGCTTTGCCAGCCTCAAGCTCAACTGCGTGGTCCAGCGAGGCGTCAACGAGGATCAGGTGCTGCCGCTGGTCGAACACTTCCGCGGCAGCGGCCACGTGCTGCGTTTCATCGAATTCATGGATGTGGGCACCTGCAACGACTGGCGCGCGGCCCAGGTGGTGACCTCGGGCGAGCTGCGCGATGCCATCCACGCGCGCTGGCCGCTGCATGCGCTGGATGCGCACTACCGCGGCGAAGTCGCGGTGCGCCACGCCTTCGACGATGGCGGCGGCGAGATCGGCTTCGTGTCCTCGGTCAGCGCGCCGTTCTGCGGCGACTGCCAGCGCGCGCGCGTCTCGGCCGATGGCCGGCTCTACACCTGCCTGTTCTCCGGCGCCTCCACCGACCTGCGTCCGAGCCTGGCCCAGGGCGAACTGCCGCTGGCCGAGCGCCTGGCCGGGCTGTGGTCGCGCCGTGCCGACCGTTACAGCGAGCTGCGCGGCCAGCCGGTCCAGCCGCCGCGCAAGCGCGTGGAGATGTTCCTGATCGGAGGCTGATGCGTGGACGCCGCGTTGCGCACGTGGTTGATCGCCCAGGAGCGCGCGCTGCTCACGGCCCAGGTGCGTGCCAGCGCCACGCGCCTGCAGGCGCTGCTGGCCGAGGACTTCGTCGAGTTCGGCGCCTCGGGCCGGCGCTACACGCGCCAGGACATCGTGGCCGAACTGGCACAGGAATCCGACGAGAGCCGCTACAGCGCCGACGCCTTCGAATGCGTCGAACTGGCGCCAGGACTGGTCCAGCTGCGCTACGTCTCCCGACGCGAGGATGCCGCTGGCGTGCGCCTGGCCCGGCGCAGCTCGCTCTGGCGTCAGGAGGCGGCGGGTTGGCGCATGGTGTTCCACCAGGGCACGCCGCTGCCGGACGCTCTAGACGCCGGCTGAGCGCGACTTGCACTACGCTTGCGCGATGAATGCACCGCGCACGCTCACCCATCTGGATGCCTCCGGCCAGCCGGCCATGGTCGATGTCTCGGACAAGGCCGTCACCGCGCGCCAGGCCACGGCCGAATGCCTGGTGGCGTTCCCGCGCGAGGTCGCCGAGCAGCTGCGCCACGACGCACTGCGCAGCGCCAAGGGCGGCATCGTCGAGACCGCGGTGATCGCCGGCACCATGGCGGTCAAGCGCACCCACGAGCTGATCCCGTTCTGCCATCCGCTGCCCATCGACGGCTGCCGGCTGGCCATCGACTGGCACGACGCCGACACGCTGCGCATCGAATGCAGCGTGCGCACCACCCATCGCACCGGCGTGGAGATGGAGGCGATGACCGGCGCCACCGTCGCGGCGCTGACGGTCTACGACATGTGCAAGGCGCTCTCGCACGCCATCGTACTGGGCCCGGCGCAGCTGCTGGGCAAGCACGGCGGCAAGCGCGACTTCGGGGTGTCGGCATGACCGGCGTGCAGGTGCTGTATTTCGCCAGCCTGCGTCAGGCCGCCGGCGTGGAGCGCGAAAGCGTACAGACCACGGCCTCGGACCTGGCCGGCCTGTATGCCGAGCTGAAGCAGCGCCATGGCTTCGCCTGGGAACCGGCGCATCTGCGCGTGGCCCAGGGCGGCGCCTTCGCGCGCTGGGACGATGCGCTGGCCGAAGGCGCGCAGATCGCCTTCATCCCGCCGGTCAGCGGAGGCTGAGGATGACCCGCTTCGACATCACCGACCAGCCGATCGAGCCTGCGCCGCTGCGCACGCAGCTGCTGAGCGCGCGCGCCGGCGCCTTCGCCAGCTTCGAAGGCTGGGTGCGCGACCACAACGAAGGGCAGGGCGTTTCCGGCCTGCACTACGAGGCCTATGCCGAGCTGGCGCGCGTCGAGGGCGAGAAGATCCTCGATGAGGCGCTGACGCGGTTCGCCATCGTCGACGCGCGCTGCGTGCATCGCGTCGGCGAGCTGGCCGTGGGCGAGATGGCGGTCTGGGTCGGCGTGTCGGCCGGCCACCGCGACGGCGCCTTCGCCGCCTGCCGCTGGATCATCGACGAGACCAAGGCGCGCGTGCCCATCTGGAAGCAGGAGCGCTACCTCGATGGCGCGCAGAGCTGGCTGCATCCACAAGCGGATCGCGGCGCGGCCAAGAGATGAACCAGGCGATCGGCCCTTCGCGCGGTGCATTGCGCTCGCGGCGGGCCGAAGGCGCCGGATTCGTCGCGCGAGGGACCTGGTTGCCGGGGAGCATGGCGGTCGAGGCATGTTCCGGCCACCGCTTCCCACGGCATGCCCATGACGCCTTCGGCATCGGCCTGCTCACCTCCGGCGCGCAGGTCTCCTGGAGCGGACGTGGTCAGGTCGAGGCACGGGCGGGCGATGTCATCACCGTCAATCCCGGCGAGGTGCACGACGGTGCGCCGGTTTGTGAGAGGCGCACCTGGTCGATGCTGTATTTCTCACCGGAGACGCTCAGCGTGCTGGTCGAGGATCTGCGCACGGACCTGAGGACGGATTCGGAATTCCTCGCCCCGGTTTTGGCCCGTCCCCGGTTGGCACGGCTGGTCGCGGCGCTGTACCGGGCCGCGATCGACCCCGACTCCTCCGGCGATCATCAGCAGGCGCGCCTGTTGCCCGTCCTGGCGGCCTTGCTTGCCGTGCGCGAGCCGGGACCTGCACCTCTGCCGGCGCGCCTGGCACGCGTGCGTCAACTGCTGGACGACATGCCGCTCTCCACGCACTCGCTGGACAGCCTGTCCAGGGAGGCCGGTCTCAGCCGCTACCAGACACTGCGGGGATTCCAGCGATCGACGGGGCTGACGCCGCACGCCTATCTCACCTTGCGCAGGCTCGAGCATGCACGTGCCGCCGTCCGTGCCGGCCTGCCCCTGGCCGAGGCTGCGGTGGCCGCCGGGTTCAGCGATCAGAGCCACTTCCACCGCGCGTTCGTCCGCCAGTTCGGCTTCACGCCCGGCGCCTTCGCGCGGGCGCTCGCCGTGCGGAGCTGCAAGATCGTCCAAGACCCAAGGCCGCTGCCCCCGACATGATGACCGTGTCCTTCGACACCGAGTCCTCACCATGTCCGACGCTCCGTACGCCCAATCCCCCATGCACGTCCGCCCCTGCCTGCGCGCCGACCTGGACGCCATGCTGGACATCGTCAACCGCGCCGCCGTTGCCTATGAAGGCGTGATCCCGCCCGACTGCTGGCGCGCCCCTTACATGTCGCGCGCGGCGTTGAGCGAGGAAATGGCGCGCGGCGTGCAGTTCAGCGGCATCGCGCTAGACGGTGCGCTGGTGGGCATCATGGGCATGGAGCGGGTCGGCGACGTGTGTCTGATCCGCCACGCCTACGTGCTGCCTGGCTACCAGGGGCACGGCGTGGGTTCGGCTCTGCTCGAGCGGCTGTGCGACGCGCATGCGCACAGGGTGATCCTGGTCGGGACCTGGGCGGCGGCGCATTGGGCCATCGGCTTCTATCGACGCAATGGCTTTGCCAGCGTGCCGGACGCGCGCATCGCCCCGTTGCTGCGGGGCTACTGGAACGTGCCGCGGCGACAGATCGAGACGTCCACCGTCCTGTCGCGCCCGGCGCTGTCCGATGCGCAGATCGCGGGGCTGGAAAAAGGTGGCGGCCCCGCCGGCTGACCTCGGCGCCCGCGTCAGTCGATACCGTTGCTGCCTTCCGGCCCTGGCGGGATTTTCGACCTAGCGTCGCGAGGGGCCGACGGGGCCACCATGGACGCGGGCCGCGCATCGCGCGGCCCGGGTGCGTTGCGTCATCGTTGGAGGCGATGACCTGTAACTGGCGGAGAGAGGGGGATTCACTCGGCATCTTTCGATGCCTCGCCCTACGGGCGGCTTCGCCGTGCAGGTGGCGGCGCCACCTGTCGAACCCGGGGGTTCTCACCCCCTCCCAGACGCCGGCGAAACTCACGCGGCTGGGCCATCTCGACACTTTCAAACTGGCGGAGAGAGGGGGATTCGAACCCCCGAAGCGCGGTTTAGACGCTTACACACTTTCCAGGCGTGCTCCTTCAACCACTCGGACACCTCTCCGGGACCTGAACACGGCCGCGGGGCCGCGCTCAGGGGCGCAGATTCTAGCCGCGCGCCGGATTTATTGCGAGTCCCGCGAACCTGTCGTGCGCGACGGGCCGTTCATGCCGGGACGCTGGAGGGTCTCTTCGCTACGCTCGTCCTTGGAACGCCCCCCCTGGCGCGGCACAATGACCGCATGTCCTACCTCGTCCTGGCCCGCAAGTGGCGCCCGAAGCGTTTCGCCGAACTGGTCGGTCAGGAGCACGTGGTGCGTGCGCTGTCCAACGCGCTCGATAGCGGCCGCATCCACCACGCCTTCCTGTTCACCGGCACGCGCGGGGTGGGCAAGACCACCATCGCGCGCATCTTCGCCAAGTCGCTGAACTGCGAGACTGGTACCAGCGCCGATCCGTGCGGTCAGTGCGCGGCTTGCCTGGACATCGACGCCGGACGCTATATCGACCTGCTGGAGATCGACGCGGCCTCCAACACCGGCGTGGACGATGTGCGCGAGGTGATCGAGAACGCCCAGTACATGCCCAGCCGCGGCAAGTTCAAGGTCTATCTGATCGACGAAGTGCACATGCTGTCCAAGGCGGCGTTCAACGCGCTGCTCAAGACGCTGGAGGAGCCGCCGGAGCACGTGAAGTTCCTGCTGGCCACCACCGATCCGCAGAAGCTGCCGGTGACCGTGCTCAGCCGCTGCCTGCAGTTCAACCTCAAGCGCCTGGACGAGGCGCAGATCGGCGGGCAGATCACCAAGATCCTCGGCGCCGAGCAGATCCCCTCGGAGGACGGCGCCGTGCGCCAGATCGCCAAGGCCGCCGATGGCTCGCTGCGCGACGGCCTGTCGCTGCTGGACCAGGCCATCGCCTACACCGCCGGTGAGCTCAGCGATGCCGGCGTGCGCACCATGCTCGGCACGGTCGACCGCACCCAGGTCGGCGCGCTGCTCGACGCGCTGGCCGACGGCGACGGCGCGCGGCTGATGGCCACCATCGCCACGCTGGCCGAGTTCTCGCCGGACTGGGGCGGGGTGCTAGAGGCCTTCGCCGAGGCGCTGCATCGCATCCAGGTGCGGCAGCTGGTGCCGGGCGTGGCGATCGAGGCCGAGGGCGTCGACGCCGAAGGCTTCGCCCAGCGCCTGCGCCCGGAAGTGGTGCAGCTCTGGTACCAGATGGCGCTCAACGGTCGCCGCGATCTCTACCTGGCGCCGAGCCCGCGCGCCGGGTTCGAAATGAGCCTGCTGCGCATGCTGGCCTTCCGTCCGGCCGGAGCCGGCGATGTCGCGCCGGCCTCCGCCGCACCGGCCAAGCCGACCGCGGGCACGGTGGACGAGACTGCAAGCGGACGCGCCGCCGCGGCCCCGCTGATGCCGGAGATGGCGACGGCCCCGCATGCGCCGGTCGAACCCGTGCCTGCGCCCGCGCCGAAGCCATCCGTGGTGACCGAGCCGGAACCCGCGCCCTTCGCCGCTGCACCTGCGGTCCAGGCCGCGCCAACGCCGGCACCAGCCATGGACGACGTCCCGCCGTGGGAAGTGCCGGCGCAGAAGATCAGCGTCACCGAGCCAGTGCAGGCAGCCCCGAGCGCTATCGCCGCGCCTGCCGCACCCGCGCGCGCGCCGTCCGCGCCGCCGCCGACCAGCGACGGCATCGCCGATACCGATCACTGGCTGGCGCTCGTCGCCTCGGCCAAGCTGAGCGGGCCTTCGCGCCAGCTCGCCGCCAACGTCGCCTTCGCCAGCTACGGCGATGCGGTGCTGCGCCTGTCCCTGGCGCCCGGCCTGGACTATCTGCGCACCGAGCGCTCGGTGGGCGACCTGGCCGATGCGCTGTCCGCCTCGCTGGGGCGCGTGCCCAAGATCGTGTTCGACACCGGCGCGGTGGCCGGCGAAGGCGCCGAGACGCTGGCCATGCGCGATGCGCGCCAGCAGGACGCGCGCCGCGCCTCGGCCGAAGAACAGTTCATGAACCACCCCGACGTGCAGCGGCTGATCCAGCAGCACGGCGCGCGCGTGGTGCCCGATTCCATCCGACCTTTCGACGAGTAACCAGACCATGCGTGGAAACATCGCCCAACTCATGCAGCAGGCGCAGAAGATGCAGGAAAACCTGCAGAAGGCGCAGGAAGAGCTGGCCAAGCTGGAAGTCACCGGCAACGCCGGCGGCAACATGGTCAGCGTGACGCTGACCGGCGCCAAGGAGTGCCGCAAGGTGCGCATCGACCCGACCCTGCTGTCCGATGCGGAAATGCTCGAGGACCTGATCGCCGCGGCGTTCAACGACGCCTCCAACAAGATCGACGCCGAATCCAAGACGCGCATGGGCTCGGCCACCGCCGGCATGCAGCTGCCGCCCGGCATGAAGCTGCCGTTCTGAAGCGCAGGGGCCAGGGACCAGGGGCCGGTATGTCCCTGCGTTTTTCCTGGCCTCTGGTCCCTGATCCCCGGCCCCTTCCGTTTTGACTTCCTCGCTGCTCGAACAGCTCATCGACGCGCTCAAGGTCCTGCCCGGCGTGGGCAGCAAGAGCGCCCAGCGCATGGCCTACCAGCTGCTGGAGCGCGATCGCGCCGGCGGCCGCCGGCTGTCGTCCGCGCTGGCCGAGGCCATGGAGCACATCGGCCACTGCCAGCAGTGCCGCGACTTCACCGAAGGCACGCTGTGCGCCATCTGCGCCAGCCCCAGCCGCGACCGCCACCAGCTGTGCGTGGTCGAATCCCCAGCCGACCGATTGGCCATCGAACAGGCCACCGGCTATCGCGGCCTGTACTTCATCCTGCAGGGCCGGCTCTCGCCGCTGGACGGCATCGGCCCGCGCGAGCTCGGCCTGGAACAGCTGTCCCAGCGTCTGGCCCAGGGCGAGGTCGCCGAACTGATCATCGCCACCAATCCCACCGTCGAAGGCGAGGCCACCGCGCACTACCTGGCGCAGCTGGCGCGCCAGGCGGACGTCAAGCCCATGCGCCTGGCGCACGGCGTACCGCTGGGTGGAGAGCTGGAGTACGTAGATCGCGGCACGCTCTCGCACGCGTTCGGTTCGCGCAGCGAAATGGCCTAGGGCCAGTAACGAGTCGAGAGCAACGAGAAAGGAGAGGGTGGGCGCACGAGCCTCCTAAGACCTTGCGGCCATGTCCAGCCAGGAAAGCTAAACTCGTTTCTCGTTTCTCGTTTCTCTTAACTCGCTTCTCAGGCCAGCCCATGAACGACACCATCTTCGGCAAGATCATCCGGCGCGAGATCCCGGCCACCATCGTCTATGAGGATGATGAGGTGCTGGGCTTCAAGGACATCGCGCCGCAGGCGCCGGTGCATGTGCTGTTCATTCCCAAGCAGGTGCACGTGCCCACGCTGGACGACCTGACGCCGGACCAGGCCACGCTGGTGGGCAAGCTGGTGCTGGCCGCGGCGCAGTACGCGCGCCAGGAAGGCTTTGCCGAAAAGGGCTATCGCGTGGTCATGAACTGCCGCGACGATGCCGGGCAGACCGTCTATCACATCCACCTGCACCTGCTGGCCGGCGCGGCGCTGGGCCACTTCGGCGCGCCGGGCGGCTGAAGCCCGCGGGACTGCCCGCGCAGGCAGTCGGAACGGCTTTTCGCCGGAGTGCAGGGACGTGAACCATGGGGATGGCATGCGTGCGGCATCGGTGGACTCGCTTCGCCAACCCGCCTAGACCCGGCCGAGCATGGCGCATCGGCTCGCCAGTCATCCCTCGCTGGCTCTTGGGCGGGCGATGAGGCGCTACCGGGAAAGCGTCATCGCCGCCATCGGCCAAACAGGCGACAAGGTCGGCTCCCACCTGTAGAGCGGAGCTTGCTCCGCTCAGGCTTTCTCGATGGTCCGGCCGAAATGCAGCGGAGCGAGCTCCGCTCTACAAGAAGGCGGCGACTTGCTCGTTCCCGCAGAGCCGCTCGGATCGAGGCCCTGGCAGCAGATGGATCAATTCATCTTCCACCAAAGCCTTGCTTTCGACCCGAAGTGCTTGGGCATGACGCGCGCGGCAGCGGTCCGGCGGGCGAGGGCGCGACCAGCGGGGAAGGAAGCCGACGCCAACGCCAGCGATCGATTGATGGGCAGAAGCACTTCAAAGAAAAGGCCGGCAATCGCCGGCCCTTCTCTACTACGCGGAAACTGAGGCGACTTACCACCAGCCCCAGCGCGGACCCCAGCCCCAGCCCGGGCCAGGACCCCAGAACGGGTCGTAGTACGGATACGGGCGCACCTGCACCTCGCGCACCTTCGGCCACAGGTAGACCACATCGGCGTCGACCTTGGGCAGGCGGTAGTCGTACTCGCCGATGCGCGTGGTCTCGGTGCCGGACACGCGACCGACGAAGGTCACCTCACGGCCCTTGGAGAAGATCGCCGGATCGTAGAAGCCCGCGCGGCAGGCGATGAAGCGCCCATCGGTCGCATCCGGCGTATCGCTCTGCGGACGGCCCGTGGCGCTGAGCGGCGCGGAGATCATCTCGAAGCAGGTGCTGTTGGCACCCGGCTTGGTCTCGACGATGCGGCCACCCCAGCGCACCTGCGCGCCGGTCTGCACGCCGACCACCGCATCGCGCGGCGTCACACCGGGGAACTGACCCTGCAGCGGCTTGGGCGCGGTCGCGCAGGCGCCTAGGGCGATCGCAAGGCCAGTGACGGCCAGCGGACGGAGAAAAGACATGCGCTTCATACGGGCCTCGGAATGGATCACGGACGGTGCCGGCGAAGATCGCGTATCAGCGCCCGGACGTCCGCGTGACCGGCAGCGTAGCGTGCCTGTGCGAAACGCTGGCTGAGTGAGATGAGTTCCTCGTTTTTGTGCGCTGCGGTGGCGTCGCGTCGCACGCTCGCCACACGCTGCGCCCAGCGCTGCGCCGGCTCGTCCGCGCCGGGCGCCAGATCGAAGCGGCGATAGCGCCGCCCCAGCGCATGCCACTGCCGCAGCAGCGGATCGCGCTCGCGTTCGCCGCGCGCCAGCAGCCAGGCCATGCCCAGCAGCGCGCCACCGCCGGCCAGCGCGAACAGCAGGCCCAGGCGCCCTTCGTCCAGGCGCTCGATGCCGAAGGGCTGCAGCAGCCGGCGCTGGCGCTCGACATCGAAGCCCAGCACCAGATCGTTCCAGCCGCGCCGCAGCCAGTCGCTGACCTGCGCGTAGCGGCTCAGGCCGAACAGACCCTCGCCCCCGTCGCCACCGGCCTGGGCACGGTCGTCCAGCGTGTCGTAGATGCGCTCGGGCGCCACCGCGGCGGTGGGGTCCACCCGGACCCAGCCGCGCTGCGGCAGCCAGACCTCGGCCCAGGCGTGGGCATCCTGGCGGCGCAGGATCCAGTAGCCGCCGCCGAACGGATTGCGCACCCCGCCCACGTAACCGGTGACCACCCGCGCGGGAATGCCGGCCGCACGCATCAGGATCACGAAGGACGAACTGAACTGCTCGCAGAAGCCCTGCCGGGTCTGGAACAGGAACTCGTCGGCCATGTCGCGTCCCGGCAACGGGATGTCCAGCGTGTAGCCGAAGTCCTTGCGGATCCAGGTCAGCGCGCGCTGGACGATGGCCGCATCGCCGTTGGCGCCGGCTTCGCCGCGCCACTGCCGGCCCAGCGCGACCGTGCGGGGATTGAGCCCCGGCGGCAGGCGCAGATCGCGCTGCAGCGCCTGGGGCGGCAGCTGGGCATCGAAGCGCGCCGGCGCCTGGCCCTGCATGCGCCAGCGCGTCAGCGAGGCCAGCGGGCGCTGCGCGCTCAGTTCGTAGTCGGCCGACAGCCGCGCGCCTTCGGGCGCCGCGAAGGGCAGGTCCAGCGCGACGAGCTGGCTGCGGTCTGTGGGTTCGTAGTCGAGCTGGTAGTCGTAGCGCGGGCCCTGGCGCGACACCTCGGCCGGCGCGCGCCCACCGCTCCAGCCGCGGCGCCACACGCGGCCGTCGAAGTCGTCCAGCACCGGCCCGCGCCAGTACATCTGCGAAGGCGGCGGCGTGGCGCCGAAGAAGGTCACGCGCGCGGCGGGCGTGTCGTCGGCCAGCAGGTCGATCCACTCGCCCGGCCGCATGTCGTCGGACAGGCCTGGCCGGCCGACCGCGCGGTCGGGCAGGCCCCACAGCGGGCTGCCCAGGCGCGGGAACAGCCAGAACGTCAGCAGGACCAGCGGCAGACCCATCAGCACCAGCCGGCCGAGCTGCCAGGGGCTGATGCGCGCCGCGCTGGCGCCGCTGGCGTCGAGCAGACCGGACTCCAGCGCGGCCAGGCGCAGCATGGCCACCAGCGCGCACAGCACCGAGACCAGCCCCAGCGCCATCGTCAGCGGACCCTGATCGAGCAGGAACGCGGCGAACGGGGCGAACAGCGCAAAGCCCACCAGGCTGCGGCCATCGCGCAGCGTCGTGGTCTCGGTGGGCTTGATCGCCAGCATCGCCGCCAGCAGCGCGCAGCCGGTATCGCGGCCGACGCGCGGCCCGGCCGACCACAGCACCGCGGCCAGCGCCGCCAGCGCCAGCAGCACGCGCAGCGGCAGCGGGATGCGCCGCTTCCACGAGGCGCCCGCGCTGAGCACGCCGATCGCCCCGATCGCCAACGCCGTGCCGCCCGGCAGCTGCAGCAGCAGCGGCAGCAGGCCGAAGCCGGCCGAGGCCAGCGTCCACAGTCGGCTGCGTGCGTCCAGCGCGGGCGAAGTGGCGTGCACGCGCCGGCCGATCACGTCCTGCTCCTGGGCAGCAGCGCCAGCGCGCGCAGGCACTGGTGGCGATGGGGCGGCCCGCTGGCCGGCCCGATCGGCGGCTGGCCCGGCAGCAGCAGGCGCGTGCGCCGCGCCTGGCGTTCGGCCAGCTCGATCCAGTGCGTCAGCCGCGCGATGCGCGCCTCCTGCGGCAGGGCGGCCAGCGCGGACCAGTCCAGCACGACCTCGCGGCCGACCGGGCGTTCGTACTCGCGCACCAGCAAGGTGTCGCGGCGCGCCGAGGGTTTCCAGGCGATGGTGTGCTGCGCATCGCCGGGACGATAGGCGCGCAGGTGGTGCAGCTCCTCGCCGGCCGCATCCACGCGCGTCTGGCGCGAAGCGCCGCCAGGCTCGGGCAGGGGCGGGCCGTCGACTTCCACGGCCGGATAGACCAGCAGCGCCGTCTCGGGCCACACCCACGACCACGCGCGCGCCACGCCCAGCGGCTGGGTGGTGGATAGGCGCAGGCGCGGCAGCGTGAGCCAGCCGCGCGTGGCGGTCGGATAGTCGAGCGTGGCGATGACCTGCTGGCCCTCGTGCAGCGCCGGCACCAGCGCCTCGTCCTGGCCGGCGCGCAGGCGCAGGCCGATGCGCGGGCGCGCATCGCGCGCGGACACGGCCAGCTGCAGCTGCAGCGGCTGGCCGGCATGCACCGGCTCGGCCCCGATCGCGTCGACGCGCAGACCCGAAAGCTGCAGGTGCGCGGCCATCAGGCTGGCCATCAGCGTCGCGGCCAGCAGCAGCGCCAGCAGCAGGGCCGGGTTGTTGTTGTAGTTCAGCGCGCCCAGCAGCATCACGCCGACCAGGCCGCCGGCGAACAGGCCGAAGCCGGTCGGCAGTACATAGACGCGGCGTCGGTCGAGGCTGACCGGCAGTGACTCGGGCGCCTGCGGCCTGGCCATCAGCGCCGCCTTGCTGCGCAGGCGCGCGAGCAACGCCACGCCTCAGTCCACCGCGACGGCTTGGGCGATGGCCTGGGCCAGCTCGGTGGCCGAGACGCCTTCGGCGTCGGGCACCAGGCGATGCGCGGCCACGGCGGCGAACAAGGCCTGCACGTCCTCGGGAATCACATGGTCGCGGCCCAGCAGCAGGGCATGCGCGCGCGCGCCGCGCAGCAGCGCCAGGCCGGCGCGGGGCGAGAGGCCCACGCGCACGCCGGGCTGGCGGCGGCTGCGGTTCACCAGCGCCTGCACGTAGTCCAGCAGCGCATCGCTGGCATGCACCTGGGCGACGGCGGCGCGCAGTTCGAGCACCTGCTCCACGCCCAGCAGCGGACGCGCCTGGGCGATCAGTTCGCGCCGGTCGCTGCCGGCCAGCAGCGCGCGTTCGTCCTTGGGCTCGGGATAGCCCAGCGCCATGCGCAGCAGAAAACGGTCCAGCTGCGAATCCGGCAGCGGATAGGTGCCCGACAGATCGACCGGGTTCTGCGTGGCGATGACGAAGAAGGGCTCTTCCAGACGATGCGTGGTGCCGTCCAGCGTGACCTGGTGTTCGGCCATCGCCTCGAGCAGCGCGCTCTGCGTACGCGGCGGCGCGCGATTGATCTCGTCGGCCAGCAGCACGTGGGTGAAGACTGGGCCGGGATGGAACTGGAAGCGGCGCGCCTGCGCATCGTAGATCGACACGCCCAGGACATCGCCGGGCAACAGATCGGAGGTGAACTGCACGCGCTGGAAGTTCAATCCCAGCGTAGCCGCCAGCGCATGGGCCAGCGTGGTCTTGCCCAGGCCGGGCAGGTCCTCGATCAGCAGATGGCCATCGGCCAGCAGCGCGACGAAGGCCAGGCGCACCTGGCGCGGCTTGCCCAGCACCAGTCCATTGACCTGCGCCTGGGCCTGCTGCAGAGCCGTCGACAAGGCCTCGGGTAGCATGGGGCGTGCTGAAGACCTGAGCTGCATCATGGCTCCACGTTGTCCTTTTTCCCGAGTGTAGCGGCTATATGAATGAAGAAGCGCGCGCACAGCGCACGTTCCTGGCGCTGTGGATCGTCCTGACTGTCATCAAGGTCATGATCGCCGCGCGCCTGCCGCTGTTCGTCGACGAGGCGTTCTACTGGCAGGAAGGACGCCACCTGGCTGCGGCGTATTCGGACCTGCCTGGACTGACCGCGTGGATGACGCGTCTGGGCACGCTGATCGGTGGACAGCATGTACTGGCCATCCGCCTGCCGTTCCTGCTGCTGTCGGCGCTGCTGCCGTGGCTGCTGGTCGGCATCGGCACGCGCTGGTTCAGCGCGGTGGCCGGCTGGCGCGCGGGCAGCCTGCTGCTGCTGATGCCGCTGTCGGGAAGCCTGGGCATCCTGGCCATTCCCGATGTGCCGATGGCCTTCGCCACGGTCCTGTGCCTGGATGCAGGCGCGCGCCTGCTGCGCCAGGTCGATGCGGCCGGCGCGGCCGAGCTCGCGCTCGGCCTGGCCATCGGCGCGCTCAGCCACTATCGCTTCGTCGGCGTGATCGGCACCGGGCTGATCGCGCTGCTGCTGATTCCCGAAGGCCGGCGCGTGCTGCGCGATGTGCGCGTGTGGGTGGCGCTGGCGCTGGGGGTGGCGGCCTGGGCGCCGCTGATCGCCTGGAACATCGAGAACGCCGACGCGGGCCTGCGCTTCCAGCTGGTCGAGCGCCATCCGTGGACCTTCCAGTGGACCGGGCTGTGGTTCCTGCTGGTGCAGGCGGCGCTGGTGACGCCGCTGCTGTTCTTCGCCCTGA
Source organism: Pseudoxanthomonas winnipegensis (assembly GCF_030322905.1). Classification (NCBI taxonomy): domain Bacteria; kingdom Pseudomonadati; phylum Pseudomonadota; class Gammaproteobacteria; order Lysobacterales; family Lysobacteraceae; genus Pseudoxanthomonas; species Pseudoxanthomonas winnipegensis. Next base: position 1,441,099 of record NZ_CP095475.1, read on the forward strand.
TCACGGTGCTGACCCGCGCGCTGCGCAAGGGCGATGCGCTGCCGCCGCAGCGGCGCTACTTCTGCCTGCTGGGCGCGGTGTCGACGATCGGCTTCTTCGTGCTGGGCTTCTTCGCCGATGTCGAACGCGTCAGCTTCCACTGGCCGCTGCCGGGCTATTTGCCGCTGCTCCTGGCCGTGCCGGTGCTGTTACGCACCTGGTCGCCGTGGCTGCGGCGCGCGACCTGGACGCTGTGCGGGCTGGGCCTGGCCAGCGTGCTGGGCTATTACCTGATCGCCTCGGTGCCGCGCTGGCGCGCGGACCTGGCCGGGCAGAAGTTCTATCCCTACAACTTCGCCGGCTGGAACGTGCTGGCCGACGCGGTGCGCGAGGAGCTGGCGCGCGCGCCGGAGCCCACCGGCATGCTCGCCGACAACTTCAAGGTCGGCGCCGAGCTGGGCTTCGCGCTGGGCGACGATGCGATCCCGGTGCTCGACCATCCGCTCAACATCAAGCACGGCCGCGCGCCGCAGCTGCGCCTGTGGGGCCTGCACAGCGACGGCGCCAGCCCGACCGCGCAACTGCTGGTGGTCGGCGCCAGCGAGGTGTCCTACAAGGATCTGCTGGTGCAGTACCACTTCCTGTGCTCGCAGGTCGGGCCGCTGCCGCCGCCGCGGGTGATCAATGTCGACCACGGCCGCCAGCGCTTCCTGCTGTTCCGCCTGCCGCGCCGCGATGCGGCGGCGCTGGAGGCCGCCCGCGCGCAGCCGTGCGTGACCCCGGCGATGGCCTGGATCGATACGCCGGTGGGCGGCGCGGACGTGTCGGGCGTGTTCGACGTGGCGGGGTGGGCGTTCAAGGACGGGGTCGGGCTGGACGCGGTCGAGGTGCTGATCGATGGTCGGGTCGTGGCCCGCGCCCGCTACGGACTGCCCGCACCGGGCGTGGCCACCTACTGGAAGATCTCCAACGACCCGCAGCATCCGGACGTGGGGTTCGGCGTGCGGGTGGATGCCAGCGGTCTTGCGCCGGGCCAGCACTGGCTGGGGCTGCGCCTGCACGGGCGCGACGGCAGCATGGAGGACTGGTCCGAGCAGCCGATCCGCGTGCGGAAGCCTTGAGGCCAGCGGCGCCGGCCGAACGGTCAGGCCGCTCCGCGGCCATCTGCCAAGGCCGGGGGTGGTTGAACGGGGCAGGGCGGCGGCGATCGGCGCCCCAGGCCGGGCGCCGGTCCGGCGCATTTGACATGACCAGGCCGGCTCTTTAACATTTTGCGGCTTATGTCCGCGCACGTGCCCGAAACCCTGGATATCTGGCGCATGGTGGCCGGGCGGCGCAGTCTCGAAGGCAGGGTGCCGCTGGCGGCCTTCCGCCGGCTGGACGGGCTGCTGACCGATGCACAGGGCGAGGTGGGCTTCACGATGCAGTTCGATCGCGATGCGCTGCAGGTGCCCTATGTGGAACTGACGATCGATGCCGCGTTGCCGCTGGAATGCCAGCGCAGCCTGCAGCGGTTCCTGTTCCCGGTGTCGATGGTGCAGCGGCTCGGCCTGATCCGGGACGAGGCCGAGGAAGCGGCGTTGCCGCCGGAGATGGAAGCGCTGCTGGTGCCCGAAGACGGCATCCTGCGCACGCTGGACCTGGTGGAGGACGAGCTGGTGCTGGCGGTTCCCGCCGTGCCGATGGATCCGGAATTGCCCGCGGTGGAGCTTGACGCTGCCCCGCAGCAGGAAGAACTGGCGAAGGCCAACCCGTTCGCGGGCCTGGCCTCGCTCAAGAAGAACTGACCGCCCCGCAGGCGGTTGAATCGCAGACACGTTTGGAGCAAGACCATGGCAGTTCAGAAATCCCGCGTCACCCCGTCCCGTCGCGGCCAGCGCCGCGCCCACGACGCCCTCACCGCCAAGCAGCTGGCCACCGACCCGACCACGGGCGAGACCCACATCCGTCACCACGTGACGGCTGACGGCTACTACCGCGGCAAGAAGGTCATCGCGACCAAGTCGGCTGTCGTCGACGAAGAATGAGCCTGACGGCGCGCGTCGTTTAAGCACGCGCGCCCGATCGCCGCATCATTCAGGCCCGTCTTGCGGGTCGCGCAACGGGAATCACGATGAGCCAGCCGGTGACGAACGGTCGTATCTACTCGCGTATCGCAGGCACAGGCAGCTGTCTGCCGGACAAGGTGGTGACCAACGACGATCTGTCCAAGATCGTGGACACCAGCGACGAGTGGATCCGCACCCGCACCGGCATCCGTGAGCGACGCATCGCTGGCGAAGGCGAGACCAGCGCCTCGCTGGGGCATCTGGCCGCCCTGCGCGCGCTGGAAGCCGCCGGCGTGGCGCCGTCCGAGCTGGACATGATCGTGGTGGGCACCACCACGCCGGATCTGGTGTTTCCCTCCACCGCCTGCCTGATCCAGGCCAAGCTGGGCGCCGAAGGCTGCATGGCGCTGGACGTCAACGCGGCCTGTTCGGGCTTCGTCTTCGCCCTGTCGGTGGCCGACAAGTTCATCCGCACCGGCGATGCCCGCACGGTGCTGGTGGTCGGCGCCGAGACCCTGACCCGCATCACCGACTGGAGCGATCGCACCACCTGCGTGCTGTTCGGCGACGGTGCCGGCGCGGTGGTGCTCAAGGCCGATGCGACCACCGGCATCCTCAGCACCCACCTGCATGCCGACGGCAGCAAGAAGGAGCTGCTGTGGAATCCGGTCGGCGTGTCCTCCGGTTTCAAGCCGGAAGAGCCCAACAACGGCTCGCGCATCCTGATGAAGGGCAACGACGTGTTCAAGTACGCCGTCAAGGCGCTGGACGCGGTCGTGGACGAGGCCCTGTCGGCCAATCAGCTCGACAAGACCGACCTGGACTGGCTGGTGCCGCACCAGGCCAACCTGCGCATCATCGAAGCCACCGCCAAGCGTCTGGACATGTCGATGGAGCAGGTGGTGGTCACCGTCGACCGCACCGGCAACACGTCCTCGGCCTCGGTGCCGATCGCGCTGGACGAGGCCGTGCGCGATGGCCGCATCCAGCGCGACCAGCTGGTGCTGCTGGAAGCCTTCGGCGGCGGCTTCACCTGGGGCTCGGTGCTGCTGCGCTTCTGAGGCGTGCTTGCGGGGCCGGCGCCAGGTCGCCCGTCCGCCAGCCATCCGATTTCTTCAGCGATTCAGGGCCGGCGCAAGCCGGCCTTGACGCATGGTGCGTGTTGTCAGGCATGCCTTCGGCCCGTCTGTGCTGAACGCAACGTGGCTTGCGTCCGACCCCAGGTTGTAATTGCGTTAACGCTTCGGGTTTAACATGTTTCCGACATGTCGGGTCCAGGCCCGAGGCGCGAGAAACCCCCATGGTCGAACCCATCCTCATCGACGGCCGGCAAGCCTGGCTCAAGCACTACCGCGACGGAGGCAGCCGCCTGCTGTCGCTGGGCGCGCTGAAGTTCATCGCCGACAAGCTCGGCATCGATCCCCTGCGCCCGCCGCCGCACCACGTCGGCGCCGGCGCGCTGGATACCGAGGCCCGCCGCCTGAGCGAGCTGGCCGCGCAACGCGTGCACGTGCCCGAAGTGATCGGCCGCGGCCGCGCCTCGCTGGTGCTCAGCGACAACGGCAAGTCGCTGGCCAGCTGGCTGCGCAATGCGCGCGACGATGCGCAGTGCGATCAGCTGGTGCGCCTGGCCCTGGAGGCGATGGCCAAGGCGCATGCGCAGGGCGCGTATCTCGGTCAGCCCTTGCCGCGCAACATGACCTACGACGGCCAGCGCATCGGCTTCATCGACTTCGAGGAAGATCCGCTGGAGGTGATGAACCTGGCCCAGGCGCAGGCGCGCGACTGGCTGATGTTCGGCTATGGCGTGGCGCGCTACTACGAGCACCGGCCCGAGGCGCTGCAGGCGCTGATGCACGAGGCGATGGCGCGCGATGCCAGCGACGTGCAGCAGCAGACCCATCAGGTCACCGGCCGTCTGCAGCGGCTGGCATCGGTGTGCAATCGCCTGGGGCGCAAGTCGCGCCGGCTGGCGCATGCGCTGCTGGTGCTGCATGCGGCCAGCACCTTCAGCGTGCTGATCATCGGTACGCTGGCCATCGACTGGTTCAGCGACGGCGACCTCGACGTGCTGCGTCTGCTGCTGGGATGAGCCGCGCACCATCGCGAGGCCGACCGCTGGCATACGCCCCAGTACAGACGGCGCGCGCCTTTCACGCTTATCATCGCCGCTCGTTTTTCCCAGCAGGGCGTTTTTGCGCGTGACTGACACCTCACTTGCCTTCGTGTTTCCCGGCCAGGGATCGCAGTCGATCGGCATGCTGGCCGAACTGGCCGAGCTGCACCCGCAGGTGCGCGACACCTTCAACGAGGCCTCCGACGGCGCCGGCACGGACCTGTGGGCGCTCTCGCAGGGCGGCCCGGAAGAACTCCTCAATCGCACCGAATACACCCAGCCGGCCCTGCTGGCCGCGGGCATCGCGGTGTGGCGCCTGTGGCGCAAGGAAGGCGGCCCGACGCCGGCCCGGCTGGCCGGCCATAGCCTGGGCGAGTACACCGCGCTGGTCGCCGCCGGTGCGCTGTCGCTCAAGGATGGCGCGCATCTGGTGCGCATCCGCGGTCAGCTGATGCAGGAGGCCGCGCCGGCCGGCGTCGGCGCGATGGCCGCCGTGCTCGGCGCCGAGGACGCGCTGGTGGCCGAGGTCTGCACGCAGGTCTCCGGCAGCAAGGTCGTGGTGCCGGCCAACTACAACTCGCCTGGCCAGATCGTGATCGGCGGCGACGCCGATGCGGTCGATACGGCCATCGCCGAACTCAACGCGCGCGGCATCCGCAAGACGGTCAAGCTGGCCGTCAGCGTGCCCTCGCACACCCCGCTGATGCGCGAGGCCGCCAACCGCCTGGCCGAGACCATCAAGGGCCTGTCCTGGCATCTGCCGGCGCTGCCGGTGGTGCAGAACGTCGATGCCCAGGTGCACGATTCGATCGAGTCGATCGGCCAGGCGCTGGTGCGCCAGCTGTATCTGCCCGTGCGCTGGACCGACTGCGTGCAGGCGCTGGCCGCCGGCGGTGCCACGCGCATCGCCGAATGCGGGCCGGGCAAGGTGCTGACCGGCCTGGTCAAGCGCATCGACAAGTCCCTCGACGGCCGCGCGCTGTCCACCCCGGCCGACTTCGCCTCGGCGCTCGAGACCTGGAAGACCGCATGAACGCTGCACTCCCCCTGGCCGGCGAGATCGCCTTGGTGACCGGCGCCAGCCGCGGCATCGGCGCGGCCATCGCCGACACGCTGGCCGCGCAGGGCGCCACCGTCATCGGCACGGCGACCACCGACGCCGGCGCGCAGGCCATCGCCCAGCGCATGGAGACCCTGGGCGGCCATGGCCGTATCCTGGACGTCACCGACGCCGAGGCGGTCGAGGCGCTGATCGATGCCACCGCCAAGGAGTTCGGCCCCGTCTCGATCCTGGTCAACAACGCCGGCATCACCCGCGACAACCTGCTGATGCGGATGAAGGACGAGGACTGGAACGCCATCCTGGACACCAACCTGTCCAGCGTGTTCCGTACCTCCAAGGCGGTGATGCGCGGCATGATGAAGGCGCGCCGCGGCCGCATCATCAACATCGCCTCGGTGGTCGGCGTGACCGGCAACCCGGGCCAGACCAACTACGCCGCGGCCAAGGCCGGCATCATCGCCTTCTCCAAGTCGCTGGCCAAGGAGATCGGTTCGCGCGGGGTCACCGTCAACGTGGTGGCGCCCGGGTTCATCGATACCGACATGACCAAGGCCCTGCCCGAGGACGCGCGCGCGGCCCTGCTGGGCCAGATCGCGCTGGGCCAGCTGGGCGAGCCGGCCGACATCGCCAACGCCGTGGCCTTCCTGGCCGGGCCGGGCGCCAAGTACATCACCGGCGAGACCCTGCACGTCAACGGCGGCATGTACATGCCGTAAGGCAAAAATCCGCCCTAAGTGGCTGATTCACGGGGCGATACGCGCACGCGCGCGTAACGTCCTGTTTCCACTACACTATCCCGTGTTTACTACCCACCTCCGTCTGGAGCGAATCCATGAGCAGCATTGAAGAACGCGTCAAGAAGATTGTTGTCGAACAGCTTGGCGTCAAAGAAGAAGAAGTCACCACCAACGCATCGTTCGTGGACGATCTGGGCGCCGACTCGCTGGACACCGTCGAGCTGGTCATGGCGCTGGAAGAAGAGTTCGAGTGCGAAATTCCGGACGAAGAGGCCGAGAAGATCACCTCCGTCCAGCAGGCCATCGACTACGTCAAGGCCCACGTCAAGGCCTGATCGGCGCTGACGCCATGCATCACGCCGGGGCCGCGCTTGCGGCCCCGCGCGCATCTGGTCGCAGGTGCGCCGACATCCCTGTCAACGCCGGTTCTGGACCGGCCTGCAGCATTGCGGAGTAGAACGTTATGAGCCGACGTCGCGTCGTCGTTACCGGCATGGGCATGGTCTCGCCGCTGGGCAACGACCTGGTCACCAGCTGGGACGGCATCAAGAATGGTCGCTCGGGCATCGGCCCGCTGACCTCGTTCGATGCCTCGACCTTCGCCACCCGCATCTGCGGCGAGGTGCGGGATCTGGACATCAGCCAGTTCATCCATCCCAAGGAAGCCAAGAAGATGGATGCCTTCATCCATTACGGCATGGCGGCCTCGCTGATGGCGCTCGAGGACTCGGGACTGGAAGTCACCGAGGCCAACGCCGAACGCATCGGCGCCATGGTCGGTTCGGGCATCGGCGGCATCCTGGGCATCGAGCAGCAGACCGAGAAATACCTGGAGGGCGGCGCGCGCAAGGTTTCGCCGTTCTACATCCCCAGCACGATCATCAACATGCTGCCGGGCCATTTGAGCATCATGAAGGGCCTCAAAGGGCCCGGCTTCTCGGCCGTGTCGGCGTGCGCGACGGCCAACCACTCCATCGGCATGGCCATGCGCACCATCCAGTACGGCGATGCCGACGTGATGGTCTGCGGCGGCGCCGAGCGCGGCTCCTCGCCGACCTCGATGGCCGGCTTCTGCTCGATGAAGGCCATGTCCACCCGCAACGACGATCCCACCCGCGCTTCGCGGCCGTGGGACGCCGAGCGCGACGGCTTCGTCATGGGCGACGGCGCCGGCATCCTGGTGATCGAGGAATACGAACACGCCAAGGCCCGCGGCGCGCGCATCTACTGCGAGCTGGCCGGCTTCGGCGCCAGCCAGGACGCCTGGCACATGACCGCGCCCAGCGAGAATGGCGACGGCCCGGCGCGCTGCATGACCATGGCGATGAAGGATGCCGGGGTGAACCCGGAAGACGTGGCCTACCTCAACGCGCACGGCACCTCCACGCCGCTGGGCGACCTGGCCGAGACCCTGGCGATGAAGCGCGCCATGGGCGATCACGCCTACAAGATGATGGTCAGCTCGACCAAGTCGATGACCGGTCACCTGCTCGGCGCCGCCGGCGGCGTGGAGGCCATCTTCTCGGTGATGGCGCTGCACGAGGGCGTGATCCCGCCGACCATCAACCTGGACAACCCGGGCGAGGGCTGCGATCTGGACTACGTGCCCAACGTGGCGCGCGAGAAGAAGATCGACGTGGCCATGTCCAACGGCTTCGGCTTCGGCGGGACCAACGGCACGCTGGTGTTCAAGCGCCTCTGAGCGTGCCGCGCCATGCAACACCCGCATCGGGAGCGGCCTTGAGGCCGCTCCCGATGTGCATTGCGGGATGACGATGCTTCCATGCTGATCCACGACCTGCCCGGCGATACCGACCTGCTGGCCCTGCAGCGCAGCGCGCCGGCGCGCTATCCGCTGCTGATGGAGTCGGTCGCGTCCGGCACGGTGCATGGACGCTGGGACCTGCTGCTGGCGAGCACGGGAGAAGGCCTGCGCCTGGACGGCGATGGCGTGACCCGCACGCTGGATGGCGCGCCGCTGGACGGCGAGTTTCTCCGACTCCTCGATGCCGCGTGGCAGCCGCTGCGCACGGCGCGTGCGGCCTCGCACTGGCCATTCCACGGCGGCTGGGCGCTGATGCTGGATTACGAGCTGGCCGCGCAGGTCGAGCCGGTGCTGGCCTTGCCGCAGGGCGAGGGCGCCGGTCCGGTGGCCTTGGCGCTGCGCTGTCCCGCCGCAGTGTTGCGCGATCGCGCGAGCGGCCGCTGCGTGGCGGTGGCCGAGCCCGGGTGTGAGGCGTTGCTGGAGCTGATCGCCGCGGATCTGGCGCGGGCGGCGACGCTGCCGGCGCCGGTCTGGCACGCGCCCGAGGCGCTGCACGAGGACGCGCCCGAGCGTTTCACCGAGGGCGTGCGCCGCATCCTGGATTACCTCGCCGCCGGCGACGTGTTCCAGGTGAATCTCTCGCGCGGCTGGCAGGCGCGCTTCGCGCCGCGGCTGGAGCCGGCCGCGCTGTACACGCGGCTGCGGGCCAGCAATCCGGCGCCGTTCGCCGGGCTGTTCCAGTACGAGGGACACGCCGTGGTCAGTGCTTCGCCCGAGCGGCTGGTGTCGGTGCGCGAGGGCGTGGTGGAAACGCGCCCGATCGCCGGCACCCGCCCGCGCTTCGCCGGCGACGACGATGCCGCGCGCATCCGCGAACTGGTCGGCCACCCCAAGGAGCGCGCCGAGCACGTGATGCTGATCGACCTGGAGCGCAACGACCTGGGCCGGGTGTGCAGGCCGGGCACCGTCGAGGTCGACGAGCTGATGACGGTGGAAAGCTATGCCCACGTGCATCACATCGTCAGCAACGTGCGCGGCCGGCTGCGCGCCGGGGTTACGCCGGGGCAGGTGATCGCCGCGACCTTTCCCGGCGGCACCATCACCGGGTGCCCCAAGGTGCGCTGCATGCAGATCATCGCCGAGCTGGAGCAGACCCCGCGCGGGGCCTACACCGGCGCATTCGGCTGGCTGGGGCGCGATGGCGACATGGACCTCAACATCCTGATCCGCAGCGCGCAGCTGGACCATGACCCGCACGGCACCACGCTGCGCTTCCGCACCGGTGCGGGCATCGTGGTCGATTCGGACCCGCAGGCCGAGCTGGACGAGACCCGGGCCAAGGCGCGCGGGATGCTGCTGGCGCTGGGGCAGGCGTGAGCGAGCATGGGTGAGGAGGGAGCGAAAGCCGAATTCCGGCCCTGGCTCACCTCGCTCCCCGCTCCTCTGCGCTCACTTCTCCGGCTGGTATCCTGCCGCCCACTTCCGTCCTCCCCCCGAATCGCCGTGGCGTCAGGTTGCAAGCGCGGTTGCCGCGCCCTCGTGTTCCTCCTCGTGCTACTGGCGCTGGCCGTGGCTGCCGTCGGCGTGTGGGGCTGGCAGCACTACCAGGCCTTCCAGTCGCAGCCGCTGCTTGGGCTGAAGCCCGACCAGGTGGCGCAGGTGCGCCAGGGCGACAGCTTCCGCGGCGTGCTGGCGCATCTGCGCGCGCAGGGCATCACCACCGGTGCCGACATCGAGTGGGAGCTGCTGGCGCGTCAGCTGGATGCGGCCGGCAAGCTCAAGGTCGGTGAGTACGCGCTCGAGCCCGGCGTGACCACGCCGCGTTCGCTGCTGCAGGCCATGCGCGCCGGCCGCACGATCCAGTACCGCTTCACCATCGTCGAAGGCTGGAACATCCGCCAGCTGCGCGCCGCGCTCAACGCCGCCACGCCGCTGCGTCACCAGACCACGCAGCTGGACGATGCGGCGCTGATGGCGCAGCTCGGTCACCCCGGGCAGCATGCGGAAGGCCGGTTCCTGCCCGAGACCTATCTCTATGCGCGCGGCGATTCGGACCTGGACGTGCTCAAGCGCGCCCACGAGGCCATGGACAAGACGCTGGCGGCGCTGTGGGCTACCCGTGCGCCAGAGCTGCCGCTGGACTCGCCCGAGCAGGCGCTGACCCTGGCCTCGATCGTGGAGAAGGAGACCGGCATCGCCGAGGAGCGCGCGCAGATCGCCGGGGTGTTCGTGCGTCGCCTGCAGCTGGGCATGAAGCTGCAGACCGACCCGACCGTGATCTACGGCATCGGCAGCCGCTACGACGGCAACATCCGTCGCAGCGACCTGACCACCGATACGCCGTACAACACCTATACGCGCACCGGGCTGACGCCCACGCCGATCGCCATGCCCGGCCGCGCCGCGCTGGAGGCCGCGCTGCATCCGGCCCAGGGCGACGCGCTGTACTTCGTCGCGCTCGGCGACGGCAGCGGGCGGCATGTGTTCTCGGCCACGTTGGACCAGCACAACGCGGCCGTGCGCCAGTATCTGGACCGCCTGCGCCGCCCGCCGCTGCCGGAGGACGCCGCCACGGCGCTCGGTGACGCCCAGGCCGCGCCGGCGCAGGACGCCAAGGCCAGGCAGCCGTGAGCGCGCGTCCGCTCGAACACCGGCACTTCCTCAGCCTGGAAGGCGGCGAGGGTGCCGGCAAGACCAGCGCGCTCGGCGCGATCCGCGAGACCCTGCAGGCGGCCGGGCACGAGGTGCTGCTGACCCGCGAACCGGGCGGCACGCCGCTGGCCGAGCGCATGCGCGACATCGTGCTGCAGCCGGGCGACGAAGCCCTGGCGCCGGAGGCCGAACTGCTGCTGATGTTCGCCGCGCGCGCCCAGCACGTGCAGCGCGTGATCGCCCCGGCGCTGGCGCGTGGCGCCTGGGTGGTGAGCGACCGCTTCACCGATTCCAGCTACGCCTACCAGGTGCATGGGCGCGGCCTGGATCGCGCGCTGGTGGAAGACCTGGAGCAGCGCGTGGTGCATGTGGCGCCGGCGCTGACCCTGCTGCTGGACCTGGACGTGCGCGTGGGCCGCGCGCGCACCGCCGGCCGCGACCTGTGGCCGGACCGCATCGAGCGCGAGCAGGACGACTTCTTCGAACGGGTGCGCGAAGGCTACCGCCGGCGCGCGCAGGCCTTCCCGCAGCGTTTCCGCGTGATCGACGCGGCGCAGTCGCCGCAGGACGTGGCCGCGGCCGTGCGCCAGGCCGTGCAGGCCTGGCTGGACACGCAGGAATGAGCGCGGCCGCGTTCACGCCGTGGCAGCAGCGCGCCTACGATCAGGCGCTGGCCGCGCTGCAGGCCGGGCGCTTGGGCCATGCGCTGGTGCTGGCCGGTCCGGCGGGCGTGGGCAAGCGTGCGGTCGCCGATCGCCTGGCGCGCTACGTGCTCAGCGCGGGCGCGCCCGATGGCGACAACCGCGACACCCAGCTGATCGATGCCGGCACCCATCCGGACCTGCAGCGGGTGTCCTTCATCCCCACGCGCGATGGCACCAAGCTGCGCACCGAGATCGTGATCGACCAGATCCGCGAGCTCTCGCAGAAGCTCTCGCTGACCCCGCAGTACGGCCGCGCGCAGGTGGCGATCATCGATCCGGCCGACGCGGTCAACACCGCGGCCTGGAACGCCCTGCTCAAGACGCTGGAAGAGCCCCAGCCCGGCCGCTACCTGTGGCTGCTCAGCGCCGAGCCCATGCGCCTGCCGGCCACCATCCGCAGCCGCTGCCAGCGGCTGGAGATCCGCCTGCCGGCGCGCGAGGAGGCGCTGGCATGGCTGGCGGCGCAGGACTATCCGCACGGCGCGGCGGCCGAGGCGCTGGACGCCGCGCGCGGGCATCCCGGCCTGGCGCTGTCGTGGCTGGCCGAGGGCGGCATGGCGCTGCGCCGCGAGGTCGCCAGCGATCTGGCCAAGCTCGAACGCGGCCAGGTGTCGGCGGTCGAGACCGCCCAGCGCTGGGCCGGCGACGAGCACGCCGCGCTGCGCCTGCGCTTCGCCGCCGAGCTGGCGCTGACCCAGTCGGCCGATTCGGCCTTGACCGATCCGGCGCGATTGAACAAGCTGGCCGCGTGGTTCGACGCGGCCAACCGCACGCGCGACCTGCTGCGCACCACGGTGCGCGCCGACCTGGCGATCGTGGACCTGTTGCTTGCCTGGCGCGGCACGCGTGATGCGTCGAACGGAGGACGAGGATGAATGCAACAAAGGGCGGCATCCTGTCGCTGACGGTGAAGGACAAGGCCCAGCTGTACAGCGCCTACATTCCCTTCGTGCGCAACGGCGGCATCTTCGTGCCCACGCCCAAGCGTTACTTCCTCGGCGACGAGGTGTTCGTGCTGCTGACCCTGCCCGAGTCCAGCGAGCGCCTGCCGGTGGCCGGCAAGGTGATCTGGGTGACGCCGGTCGGCGCCCAGGGCGCCCGTACCGCCGGTATCGGCGTGCAGTTCAGCGAAGGCGGCGAGGGCGACGCGGTCCGCAACCGCATCGAGACCCTGCTGGCCGGCACCCTCAACGCCGACAAGCCGACGCACACGATGTGAGCGCGCGCCGAGGTGGGAGCGCCTGCCTCACATCGCATCGCGGCCTACTTGTAGAGCGGAGCTTGCTCCGCTGCACTTCAGCCAGATCGTCTGGAAGCCCCAGCGGAGCAAGCTCCGCTCTACGCTGTGTTGTTCTACAGCCCCTTGAACAGGTTGCCGATCAGCAGCACGACCAGCCCGGCGCAGACCAGCCAGAACGCGTACGGCACCAGCGCCGGGATGTAGTGCAGCTTGGCCGCCACGCCCAGGCCGCCGAGCAGCAGCGAGAGGAAGAACATGCCGGAGGTCGGTGGGGACAGATTGAACATGGCGATCGGCTCGCGGTCTTTCGTCAGGACTGAGGCGCCATGATGCCGCAACGCGCCGCCGGGCGGCAGCGCTGGGGTGGATGCTCGACCTTGGGGTTGCGTGCGAAGCCGCCTGGGCAGGCACGGATCCGCTTTACTGCGCGTCTTGCCGGCCGCGCTGAACTCGAGGCCACGGGCAGAACCTCTATCGTCGTTCCCGCGAAGGCGGGAACCCAGTGGCTTTCGCACCGAGCGTCAGAGCCCCTGAATGATCAGACATGCGTCTGCCAAGAGGCACTTCCCGCGTTCGCGGGAATAACGAATTTGCAGGTCGTTCCTACCCGGCACAGTGCCGGGCTAGGGCAATCACAGCCGCAGCGGCTTACGCCACCGGCTCGCGCAGCACGGGGTTGTCCCAGCCCGGGCGCGGGGCGAAGCGATCGCCGTGGCGGGCCTGCAGGGCGCGCAGGCGTTCCAGCAGGGCATCGGCGCCGGCGGCACGGATGTGCTGGATCGGACCGCCGCGGAAAGGCGCGAAGCCGGTGCCGAAGATCACGCCGGCATCCAGCAGATCGGCATCGGCCACCACGCCGTCGTGCAGGCAGGCCACCGCCTCGTTGAGCAGCGGCAGGATCAGGCGATCCTCCAGATCGGCCGGGGCCTGGTAGTCCTTGGGTACTTCGGGTTTGACCGCGCGCCCGTTCTCCCACTTGTACAGGCCCTGGCCGTCCTTCTTGCCGCGCTTGTCCGGCTCGACCGTGGCCAGCGCCGCCGGCACCTGCAGGCCGAGGAAGGGCGAAAGCTCCTTGCCCACGCCGGCGGCCACGTCCAGGCCGACGGTGTCGATCAGTTCGATCGGGCCCATCGGCATGCCGAACTTCACCGCCGCCTTGTCGATCACCGGGCCGGGGATGCCTTCGGCGTAGGCGTTGGCCGCCTCGAGCATGTACGGGAACAGCACGCGGTTGACCAGGAAGCCCGGCGTGCCGGCCACCGGCACCGGGAACTTGTCCAGCGCCTTGCAGAACGCGGCCAGGCGCTGCACGGTCTCCGGCGCGATGGTGTCGTGCTGGACGATCTCCACCAGCGGCATCATCGCCACCGGATTGAAATAGTGCAGGCCACCGAACTGCGCCGGCTTGTCGATGTGCTCGCGCAGTTCGACCAGCGGGATCGAGGAGGTGTTGGTGGTCAGCAGCGCGTCGGGCTTGAGGTTGGGTTCCAGGGTCTCGTACAGCGCGCGCTTGGCTTCCGGGTTCTCGATGATGGCTTCGATCACCAGGTCCGCGCTGGCCACACCCGCGCCGGCCAGGTCGGCCTTCAGGCGCGCGGCCACGGCCGGACGCTTGGCCGGGTCCTTGACCTTCTTCTCGAACAGCGCCTGGGCGCGGGTCATGGCCGGGTCGATGAAGCGCTGCTCGCGATCCTGCAGGGTGACCTCGAAGCCCTTGTAGGCCGACCAGGCGGCGATATCGCCGCCCATCACGCCGGCGCCCACCACATGCACATGCTTGATGCCATGCTCCTTGCCCCCCAGGCCCTTGAGGCGTTCGGTGAGAAAGAAGATGCGGATCAGGTTGCGCGCGGTCGGCGTGCCGGCCAGCTTGACCACCGCGCGGCGTTCGGCATCCAGGCGTGCGCCGATGCCCTGGCCGCCGCTGCGCTCCCACACGTTGATCAGCGCGTATGGCGCCGGATACTGGTCCTTGCGCGCCTTGCGCGCGACCTGCTTGGCCATCTGCGGCGCCAGCAGCTTGCGCGCCGGCCAGGTGTTGGTGGCCCACGCGGTGGCGCGCTGCTTCAACGGGCGCACCGTGCCCTTGAGCGCCAGCGACACGGCGGTATCGATCAGCACCGCCTTGTCCACGACCTTGTCCACCAGGCCCAGGCCGCGCGCGGCGCTGGCCGAGACGGTGCGGCCGGTGAGCATCAGGTCCATCGCCGCCGGCGCGCCGATCAGGCGCGGCAGGCGCGCACTGCCGCCCCAGCCGGGGAAGATGCCGAGCTTGGTCTCGGGCAGGCCGATGCGCGTGGACGCATCGTTGGACGCCACGCGATAGCGGCAGGCCAGCGAGATCTCGGTGCCGCCGCCCATGCAGAAGCCATGGATGGCCGCCACGGTCGGGCAGGGCAGTTCGGACAGCTTCTGGAACACCATCTGGCCACGCCGGATCGCGTCGTTGACCGTGCCGCGGCGGTCGAACTCCTGGAACTCCTTCAGATCGGCGCCGGCGATGAAGCCGCTGGCCTTGGCCGAGGCGACCACCACGCCCTTGGGCGGGTCGATGGCCAGGCGTTCGATGATGTCGCCCAGCTCGATCAGCACGTCCTGCGAGAAGGCGTTGACCGAGGCATCCTGACGGTCCAGCCACAGGACGACCACACCTTCCGGACGGCTCTCCGTGCGCCAGTGACTGAATCGAAGCCCATCGAAGCTGGCTGCCATGAGCGGGACCATCCGTTGCAGTATGGGAAGACCGTTATGATCGGGAGCTTGTCTGGGTCGCGTCAAATCCCCACGTTCGAGGCTCCACCGCCGACAGGCCTGCCACGCGCGATGCGTTATTTTTCCGCTCCGAACCCCTTGCAGCAGGACTGCCATGCCGCCGGTGAACTTTTTTGCGTCGCCGCGGTCTCAGGATCCGGCTCATGACGACGCCCACTTCCGTGCGGCCCGGCATGCGCGACGCTGATCCACCCATCGAGCTGGATCTCGAGCTGGTCAAGCGCGTCCAGCGCGGAGACAGCGCCGCCTTCGATCTGCTGGTGCGCAAGTACCAGCATCGGATCCTGGCGCTGATCGGTCGCTACGTGCACGACTGGAGCGAGTGCCAGGACGTGGCGCAGGAAACCTTCATGCGGGCCTATCGCGCGCTGGGGAATTTCCGTGGTGACGCGCAGTTCTATACGTGGCTGCACAGGATCGCCGTGAATACCGCCAAGAACCATCTGGTCGCCCACAACCGACGCCCGCCCACCGACGATGTGGACGCCGCCGACGCCGAGCAGTACGACGCCGGCGCGCGGCTGCGCGACACCGACACGCCCGAGCGCGAACTGATGCGCCAGCAGCTGGAGCAGTCGGTGATGCGCGCGGTCGATGCATTGCCCGAGGAGTTGCGCACGGCCATCACCCTGCGCGAGGTCGAGGGCCTGAGCTACGAGGAGATCGCCACGAAGATGGGCTGTCCGATCGGCACGGTGCGCTCGCGCATCTTCCGCGCCCGCGACGCCATCGATGCCGAGCTGCGGCCGCTGCTGGACACCGGCAGCGCCACCCGGGAGCAGAAACGATGATCGACGACAAGTTCCAGCAGCATTACCGCCAGCAGATGTCCGCGCTGATGGACGGCGCGCTGGCCCCCGACCAGGCGCGCTTCCTGATGAAGCGCATGGCCGACGACGAGTCCCTGGCCGCGACCTGGGAGCGCTGGCAGCTGTGCGGCGACGTGCTGCGCGGCCAGGCCCAGGCGCCGGCGCCGCACGGCTTCGCCGAGCGGGTGGCCGCCGCCATCGCGGCCCAGCCGGTGCAGCCGGCCGCGAACCAGGCCCCGGCCCGCGGCGGGCGCGTGCTGCGCTGGGGCGGCGGTGCGGTCGCCGCCGCCGTGGCGCTGGTGGCGGTCTTCATGGCCGGGCAGCAGAGCGGCCGGCCTTCGGCCTCGCCTGAAACGCCGGCGCTGGCCAGCGCGAGCGCGCCAGGGCCTTCGCCCGCCATGCCGGCCCCCGCCGACGCCTCGACCGCGGCCGGATCGGCGCTGCTCGCCTCGGGCATGGCCGTGGCCAGCCTGCCGCGCCGGGCCGAGGACAGCCGCCGGGGCAGCGCCACGCGCAACCAGCAGGCCGCCCGGGCGACCGCGGCGATCACCCAACAGGCCCTGGCCGCGGTGAACGCGCCGGCACCGCCCATTGCGGCCGGCTCGCAGGATCCGTTCGCCGGCACCCGCCTGGGCCAGCCGGCGGCGCGGCCGTGGCCGCGCTCCAGCCTGTCCCAGCTGCGCGGCAACGGCGCCTACGCCACCGGTTACGCGCCCGGCGAGCAGAGCTCGTACTACCCGTTCCAGCCGCGCCTGCCGGTGGCAGAGCCGGCGTCCCCGGCGCAGACAACCCCGGCGCAGCCGTAAGTCCGGCGGCGGCCCGCGCTGGGCTGCCGCCTCATCCCCACTTCTTCTTCCGACGCAAAAGGCGAGCAGTCGATGAATCCACGTCTCCGCATGGGCCTGATCGGCCTGGTTTCCCTCACCGTCCCGCTGTCCGCCTGCGCGCAGCAGGGCGGCAGCGGCGCCGCCGCAGTGGCGCCCACCATCGCCCAGAGCAGCGCGCCGCAGATCGTCACCGGCCTGCCGGACTTCACCAAGCTGGTCGAGCAGGTCGCCCCGGGCGTGGTCAATGTCGATGCCACCATCGGCGACGACAGCAGCAGCGCCGATGATCAGATCACCCAGGACGATGACGACGACCAGGGCATGGACCAGTCGCAGATCCCGGAAATCTTCCGCCAGATCTTCGGCCCCGGCATGCAGATTCCGGGGCCCGGTCGCGGCGGCGGCGGCGGCCGTCCGCGCGGCGAGTCGATGGGCTCGGGCTTCATCATCTCGCCCGACGGCTACATCCTGACCAACAACCACGTGGTCGACGGCTCCAAGAACGTCAAGGTCAAGCTTTCGGATGGCCGCGAGTTCAAGGCCAAGGTGGTCGGCGCCGACCAGGGCTACGACGTGGCGCTGCTGAAGATCGACGCCACCGGCCTGCCGTCGCTGCGCATGGGCGAGTCCAACAACCTCAAGCCCGGCCAGTGGGTGGTGGCCATGGGCTCGCCGTTCGGCCTGGATCATTCGGTGACCGCCGGCGTGGTCAGCGCCACCGGCCGCACCCAGGCCGGGATGGGCGGCAGCAACTACGTGCGCTTCATCCAGACCGACGTGGCGATCAACCCGGGCAATTCCGGCGGCCCGCTGCTCAACACCTCCGGTGAGGTGGTCGGCATCAATTCGCAGATCTTCTCCCAGTCCGGCGGCTACATGGGCATCAGCTTCGCGATCCCGATCGACCTGGCCGTCAGCGCCGCCGACCAGCTGAAGAAGACTGGCAAGGTCAGCCGCGCCATGCTGGGCGTGAGCATGAACCAGCGCATCAGCGAGGCGATGGCCAAGACGCTCAAGCTGCCCGATACCAACGGCGTGCTGGTGACCCAGGTGACCCCGGGCAGCGGCGCGGCCAAGGCCGGCCTCAAGCCGATGGACGTGATCACCGAGTTCAACGGCGCCAAGATCACCGACTACTCCGATCTGCCCTCGCGCGTGGCGCCGCTGCCGCCGGGCACCAAGGTCACCCTGACGGTCATCCGCGACGGTTCGCCGCGCAAGGTCGACGTCACCTTGACCGAGCTGGACCCGAAGCTGGCCATGGGCGGCCGCGGTGGTGCCGGCGCCCAGGACGAGGAGGGCGGCAGCAGCGCCTCCCCGGCCCTGACGGCCAAGGAGCTGGGCTTCTCGGTGCAGGCCGACGGGCGCGGCAAGGTCGTGATCGTGGGTGTCAGCCCGGCGGTCAGCCAGGACACCGGCCTGGAGCCGGGGCTGACCATCGTCCAGGCCAACCGCCGCGACATCGGCAGCCTGGAGGACTTCAACAAGGCCACCGCCGGCCTGAAGAAGGGCGACGTGCTGATGCTGCTGGTCGAGAGCGGCCGCAGCGGCGTGCGCCAGTTCGTCGCGGTCACCGTCGGCGGCGCGCGCTGAGCGCGCCCCGGTCCTGGCGCCGGGCGATCCCGGTGCCGGGGCCGGACGGCGGGGCGGCGGCGGCCATGCGATAATCTCCGTTTGCCCTTCGACGGCCCCCGCCCGCCGCCCCCATGCCGCCTGAAACGCCCGCTTCGATGCGGAACATCCGCAATTTCTCGATCATCGCCCACGTCGACCACGGCAAATCCACCCTGGCCGACCGCATCATCCAGCTGTGCGGCGGTCTGCAGGCCCGTGAGATGGAGGCCCAGGTGCTCGACTCGAACCCGATCGAGCGCGAGCGCGGCATCACCATCAAGGCCCAGTCCGTCTCGCTGCCGTACAAGGCGGCCGACGGCCAGACCTACCAGCTGAACTTCATCGACACCCCCGGCCACGTGGACTTCTCCTACGAGGTCAGCCGCTCGCTGGCCGCGTGCGAGGGCGCGCTGCTGGTGGTCGATGCCGCCCAGGGCGTGGAAGCCCAGTCGGTGGCCAACTGCTACACCGCCGTCGAGCAGGGCCTGGAAGTGGTGCCGGTGCTCAACAAGATCGACCTGCCCACCGCCGATATCGAGAAGGCCAAGGCCGAGATCGAGGCGGTGATCGGCATCGACGCCACCGACGCGGTCGCGGTCAGCGCCAAGACCGGCCTGAACGTCGAGCAGGTGCTGGAGGCCATCGTCCACCGCATCCCGCCGCCGCAGCCGCGCGACACCGACAAGCTGCAGGCGCTGATCATCGACTCGTGGTTCGACAACTACCTGGGCGTGGTCTCGCTGGTGCGCGTGATGCAGGGCGAGATCGGCCCGAAGTCCAAGATCCTGGTGATGTCCACCGGCCGCACCCACGAGGTGGACAAGGTCGGCGTGTTCACGCCCAAGCGCAAGGAGCTGCCCAAGCTGGGCGCCGGCGAGGTGGGCTGGATCACCGCCTCGATCAAGGACGTGCACGGCGCGCCGGTCGGCGACACGCTGACCCTGGCCTCGGACCCCGCCCCCAAGCCGCTGCCGGGCTTCCAGGAGATGCAGCCGCGCGTGTTCGCCGGCCTGTTCCCGACCAATGCCGAGGACTATCCGGCCCTGCGCGAGGCGCTGGAGAAGCTGCGCCTGAACGATGCGGCGTTGCGCTTCGAACCGGAAAGCTCCGAGGCGATGGGCTTCGGCTTCCGCTGCGGCTTCCTGGGCATGCTGCACATGGAAATCGTGCAGGAGCGCCTGGAGCGCGAGTACGACCTGGACCTGATCAGCACCGCGCCGACGGTGGTCTACGAGGTGCTCAAGACCGACGGCAGCATCGTCTCGTTGGACAACCCGGCCAAGCTGCCGCAGTCCAACCTGATCGAGGAAGTGCGCGAGCCGATCATCCGCGCCAACATCCTCACGCCGGAAGCCTATATCGGCAACATCATCAAGCTGTGCGAGGAAAAGCGCGGCGTGCAGATCGGCATCCAGTACCTGGCGAGCCAGGTGCAGATCAGCTACGAGCTGCCGATGGCCGAGGTGGTGCTGGACTTCTTCGACAAGCTCAAGTCGGTCTCGCGCGGCTATGCCTCGCTGGACTATTCGTTCCTGCGCTTCCAGGCCGGCCCGTTCGTGCGCCTGGACACGCTGATCAACGGCGACAAGGTCGACGCGCTGAGCCTGATCGTGCACCGCAGCCAGGCCGATCGCCGCGGCCGCGAGCTGTGCGAGAAGATGAAGGAACTGATCCCGCGGCAGATGTTCGACGTGGCCATCCAGGCCGCCGTCGGCGCGCAGATCATCGCCCGTTCGACGGTCAAGGCCATGCGCAAGAACGTGCTGGCCAAGTGCTATGGTGGCGACATCACGCGCAAGAAGAAGCTTTTGGAAAAGCAGAAGGAAGGCAAGAAGCGCATGAAGCAGGTCGGCCGCGTGGAGATCCCGCAGGAGGCCTTCCTGGCCGTGCTGCAGGTGGACAGCAAGTAAGAGGCAGGCCGGCCCTGGCGCCGGCTGCAGGCGGGGCGGGTCGCATGGCCCGCCCTAGTTTTGTGCAAGTACGCGCGATGCCCGCCGCATCGCGCGATAAGGACAAGCGATGGTCTGGTTCGAAACAATCCTGGTCGTGCTCACCCTGCTGACCGGCTTCATCTGGCTGCTGGACAAGCTGTTTCTGGCCAAGCGCCGCGCCGCCAAGGCCGGCCTGCTGGACGAAGAGCCGGTGCTGGTGGATTACTCCAAGGCGTTCTTCCCGGTGCTGGCGATCGTGCTGATCCTGCGCAGCTTCGTGGCCGAGCCGTTCAAGATCCCGTCGGCCTCGATGATGCCCAACCTGCTGATCGGCGACTTCATCCTGGTCAACAAGTTCTCCTACGGCCTGCGTCTGCCGATCACCAACACCAAGTTCCTGCCGCTGGGCGAGCCCAAGCGCGGCGACGTGGTGGTGTTCAAGCCGCCGATGGATCCGGAGAACAACTGGGTCAAGCGCATCATCGGCCTGCCGGGCGACACCGTCACCTTCTCCGGCAACACGCTGGCGATCAATGGCGTGCCGGTGCAGTACAAGCCGCTGGGCACCTATACCGGCCGCGGCCTGCCGCCGGGCAGCGACCGGGTGACCCTGCTGCAGGAAGACCTGCCGGGCAAGACCCACACCATCTACGAAGACCTGGGTCACTACGTCGGCGAGGGCACCTGGAAGGTGCCGCCGGGGCACTATTTCGTGATGGGCGACAATCGTGATAATAGCGAGGACAGCCGCCTGTGGCCTGACACGCACTTCCTGCCCGAGTCCAACCTGCGCGGCAAGGCGTTCGTGATCTGGCTCAACTGCGAGGGCTGGTTCTGCAAGAACGGGTTCGATCCCTCCCGCATCGGGACCCGGATCGAGTGACGCGGTTCCACAGGGGTGAGGGGAAGGACATGAAGCGCAACCAGAGCGGCATGACGCTGATCGGTTTTGTGATCACGCTGGCGGTGGTCGGATTCGCCGCCTATATCGGCATGAAGCTGTTCCCGATGTATCAGGAGTTCTATTCGGTCAAGGCCGCGGCCAAGGGCCTGTCCGAGCAGTCCGGCTCGGCCGACATGGATCCGGCGCGGCTGCAGGACCTGTTCTTCCGTCGCCTGGACATCAACTACTCCGAGAACGTCAAGCCGGAGAACGTGAAGTTCAAGCGAATCAACAACGGCTGGAACCTGCACGTGCAGTACGAAGTGCGCCGGCCGATGATCGGCAACCTGGACGTGGTCGGCAAGTTCGAGACCTCCCAGGACATCGTGCGGAGCGGTGGTGGCGAAGGCTGAGCCGACGGCCGGCGGTGCGGGCATCGGTCATGTCTTCACCGAACCGCAGCTGCTGGCCCAGGCGCTGACCCATCGCAGCGCCGGCGCGGTCCACAACGAACGGCTGGAATTCCTCGGCGACAGCATCGTCAACCTGCTGATCGCCGAAGCGCTGTTCCAGCGCTGGCCCAAGGCCGACGAGGGCGCGCTGACCCGCGCGCGCGCCGAGCTGGTGCGCGAAGGCTCGCTGGCGACCCTGGCGCGCGAACTCGATCTGGGCGCGCGCCTGACCCTGGGTCCGGGCGAGCTGAAGTCCGGCGGGCATCGCCGCGATTCGATCCTGGCCGATGCGCTGGAGGCGGTCGTGGCCGCGATCTACCTGGACGCCGGCTTCGAGGCCTGCCGCGCCTGCGTGCTGCCTTGGTTCGAATCGGCCCTGGCCGCTCTGCCGGTCGGCAAGCCGGAGAAAGATCCCAAGACCCGCCTGCAGGAATGGCTGCAGGGCCGGCAGAAGGCGCTGCCCAGCTATGAGCTGGTCTCCGAGAGCGGCGAGGAGCACGCGCGCCATTTCCAGGTGCGCTGCGTGCTGACCGACCCCGTGCTGTCGGCCGAAGGCGAGGGTGGCTCGCGCCGCGCCGCCGAACAGGCCGCCGCCGCCGCCGTGATCGCCCAGCTGCCGCGCAAATAGACCTGCTAGAGATTTCGGCCGCGCTTCATGTAGAGCGGAGCTCGCTCCGCTATCGGGGCGTTCCCCATGGCCTGCACGAAGAGCAGCCGAGCAAGCTCGGCTCTACAAGGGGAGGTCACGATCATTCGCACTCATCCCCGACACGCTCTAAGCTCCCTACCATGACGACTCCACAACCCCACCGTAGCGGCAGCGTTGCGGTCATCGGCCGTCCCAACGTCGGCAAGTCCACCCTGACCAACGCGCTGGTCGGCGCCAAGGTGTCGATCACCTCCAGCCGGCCGCAGACCACGCGTCACCGCCTGCTGGGCATCGCGACCTTTCCGGAAGGGCAGATCGTGCTGGTCGATACGCCCGGCCTGCACAAGCAGCAGGGCAAGTACTCGGCCTCGGCCATGAGCCGGGTCATGAACCGCGCCGCGCGCGGCGCGCTCGAAGGCGTCGATGCCGGCCTGCTGGTGATCGAGGCCG
The DNA here is from genome assembly GCF_030322905.1 of Pseudoxanthomonas winnipegensis. NCBI lineage: Bacteria > Pseudomonadati > Pseudomonadota > Gammaproteobacteria > Lysobacterales > Lysobacteraceae > Pseudoxanthomonas > Pseudoxanthomonas winnipegensis. Next base: position 1,463,790 of record NZ_CP095475.1, read on the forward strand.
GGCGCTGGGACGAGACCGACACGCTGGCCTACAACGTGCTCAGCGACGCCAAGATCCCGCTGGTGCTGGTGATCAACAAGGTCGACCGGCTCAAGGACAAGTCCGAGCTGCTGCCGTTCCTGGCGCAGGTGAGCGAGGGCCGCAGCTTCGCCGCCGTGCACCCGATCTCGGCATTGAAGAAGAGCGGCCTGGACGCGCTGGTGCGCGACATCCTGGCGCAGCTGCCCGAAGCGCCGCCGATGTACGGCGAGGACGAGATCACCGACCGCAGCGAGCGCTTCCTGGCCGGCGAGCTGGTGCGCGAGCAGCTGATGCGCCAGCTCGGCGCCGAGCTGCCGTACGCCACCACGACCGAGATCGAACACTTCACCGTGGACGGCAACATGCTGCGCATCGGCGCGGTGATCTGGGTCGAACGCGAGAGCCAGAAGGCCATCGTCATCGGCAAGGGCGGCGCGCGCCTGAAGGACATCGGCAGCAAGGCGCGCCAGCAGATGGAGCATCTGTTCGACCGCAAGGTCTTCCTGGAGACCTGGGTCCGCGTGCGCGAGGGCTGGTCGGACGACGAGACCGCGCTGAAGGCGTTCGGGTACGAATGAAGCCGGGACCGGGGACCGGGGACCGGGGACCCGGGAGGTGCGTCGATGCGGCGCTCGTGCATCGCTTTCAAGAATTCGAGCGCTACAGCCGCCCGCACGGCGTCGCCGCTCTTCCCCGGTCCCCGGTCCCTGGTCCCCGGTCCCGGCTGTGAACATCGACCAGCCCGCCTTCATCCTCCACGCCCGGCCCTGGCGCGAGACCAGTCTGCTGGTCGAGGTGCTGAGCGCCGGCCATGGCCGGCTGGGCGTGGTCGCGCGCGGCGTGCAGGGGCCGAAGAAGCAGGTGCTGCGCGCGGCGCTGCAGCCGCTGCAGCACATACGGCTCGAGGCGCAGCTGCGCGGCGAACTGGGGCGGCTGACCGGCGCCGAGGCGCTGGACGCCGCGCCGCGCCTGCAGGGCGATGCCATGCTTGCGGCGTTCTACATCAATGAGCTGGTGCTGCGCCTGGCCCCGCGCCAGGACCCGCTGCCGGACCTGTATCTGGCCTATGCGCGGGTGCGCGCGCGCCTGGCCCACGACGAGCCGCTGGCGTGGTCGTTGCGCCGCTTCGAGCGCGACCTGCTCGAGGCGATCGGCTTCGGCCTGGTGCTCGATCACGATGGCGACGGCGCGCCGGTCGACCCGGCCGCGCGCTACCGCCTGGACCCCGAGCACGGCCCGCGCCGGCTGCTGAGCGAGCGCAGCGGCGAGCGCGCCTCGGCGCCCAGCGGCCGGGCGCTGCTGGCGCTGGCCTCCGATGCCCAGCCCGAGGCGGCCGACCTGGCCGACCTGCGCCGGGCGATGCGCCAGCTGCTGGCCCACCACCTGGGCGCCCGCGGCCTGAAGTCCTGGGACATGCTGGCCGCGCTGCCGCGGCCGTCGACACCATCGGCCACCAGCGAAGACGCCCCCTGAAACACTGGTGGGAGCGCCTGCCTCTTCCGATCAGATCGCCGCCCCCCTGTAGAGCGGAGCTTGCTCCGCTGGAGACTTCCCCAAGAACCGAACGAAGAGCAGCGGAGTCCCCAAGAGGGGATTGCCACAAGCTCCGCTCTACCGACAGGCGGCGGCTCAGGCGCGCGTCTGCTGCCAGGCGGCGTGGAATTCGGCCTGGGCGGCGCGGTCGGGGAGGCTGGCGTCCAAGGTCTTGGCGGCGGCATGCAGGCGCGCGGCGCCGACGAAGCCGCTGCTGGCGCGCAGGCGGTGCAGCTGCTGGTGCGCGCCGGGCAGGTCGTCGGCGGCCAGGGCGGCCTCGATGGCGGCGGCCTGGGCGTCGAGCTCCTGCAGGAACAGCCCGCGCAGGGTCTGCAGATGGTCGAGGTTGCCGCCCAGCGCCGACAGCGCCGCAGCGTCGTCCCACACCGGCACCTCATCGCTGCAGGTGCGGATGGCCGCGGTCTCCGGCGGGGTGCGCGCCTGCAGCGCATCGCGCGCGGCCTGGCGCAGCGAGGCCGCGCCGACCGGCTTGACCACCACCGCGGCAAAGCCGGAGGCGCACAGCGCGGCATGCAGGCCGGGCGAGGGGTCGGCGGTATGCGCCAGCGCCGGCAGCGCCGGCTGGCGCGCGCGCAGACGGGCCAGCAGGGCATCGCCGCGGCCGTCGGGCAGGTTGGCATCGACCAGGCACAGGTCGAAGCGGCCCTCGGTCGCGAGCGCCTCGGACTGGCTGCGGGCGACGGACACGGTGGCCGGCAGTGTTTCGAGCGCGGCGCGCATGAACTCGCTGGTGGTGGGGTCGTCCTCGACCAGCAGGATGTGGGGCGTGGCGGCCATGCGGGCTCCTTTCGCGGCGGCGGGCCGCGCCGGGCGTCGGCCCCGGCGCTTCTGCGACAATACGCGATTCCCCGCACGCAGCTCATCGCCACGTGGCCCGTTCCCCGCGCATCGACAAGACCCCGTTCGACCTTGAGATCCACGACCTGAGCCACGACGGCCGCGGCGTGGCCCGCCGTCCCCCCACCGTGCCCGGCGAATCGGGCAAGGCCGTGTTCGTCACCGGCGCGCTGCCGGGCGAGCGGGTGCGGGTGGAACAGACCGCGCGCAGCAAGCACTTCGACGAGGCGCGCACGCTGGAAGTGCTCGACGCCTCGCCCGACCGCGTCACGCCGCGCTGCCCGCACTTTGGCACCTGCGGCGGCTGCGTGTTGCAGCATCTGGAGGAGACCAAGCAGATCGCCTACAAGCAGCACACGCTGCTGGAGAACCTGACGCGCATCGGCCACGTCGCGCCGGCCAGCGTGCTGCCGGTGCTGCACGAAGGCAGCTGGGGCTACCGGCGCAAGGGCCGCTTCTCGGTGCGGCGCGTGGAGAAGAAGGACAAGACCCTGGTGGGCTTCCGCGAGCAGGATCCGCGCTTCGTCGCCGACCTGCGGCAATGCCATACGCTGATCCCGCAGATCGGTTTCCGCATCGAGGCGCTGGCGCAGTGCATCGACCGCCTGGCCGGACGCGCGGACATCCCGCAGATCGAGTTCATCGCCGGCGATGCGGCCATCGCGCTGGTGGTGCGCCACCTGGCGCCGCTGGTGCAGGACGACCTGGACATCCTGACCGCCTTCGCCCAGGAGCAGGACTTCGCCATCTTCCTGCAGCCGGGCGGCAACCACACCGTGCATCCGCTGTGGCCGGCGCAGGTGCCGCTGTCCTTCCGGCTGGCGCCGTGGGACATCGAGCTGTCCTTCCGGCCGCTGGACTTCATCCAGGTCAACGGCAAGCTCAACGAGAAGATGATCGCGCATGCCTTCGCGCTGCTGGATCCGCAGCCGCGCGAGCGCGTGCTGGACCTGTTCTGCGGGCTGGGCAACTTCACCCTGCCGCTGGCGCGTCTGGTGGGCGAGGTGGTCGGCGTGGAAGGCGAGGCCGGGCTGGTGGCGCGCGCGCAGGAGAATGCGCAGCGCAACGGGCTGTCCAATGCGCAGTTCTTCGCCGCGGACCTGACCACCGACCAGCGCGATGCGCCGTGGATGCGCGCCGGCTTCGACAAGCTGCTGCTGGATCCGCCGCGTTCGGGCGCGATCGACGTGCTGCGGCAGCTGCCGCTGCAACAGTTCTCGCGCATCGTCTACGTCAGCTGCCATCCCGGCTCGCTGGCGCGCGATGCGGGCTATCTGGTCAACGAGTGCGGCTTCAGGCTGGTGTCGGCGGGGGCGATGGACATGTTTCCGCAGACCGCGCATGTGGAGTCGATCGCGTTGTTCGAGCGGTAGTCGCTTTCGCCCCCTCCCTTTTGCGCGAAGCGCAAAGGGGAGCTCGAAGTCGCGCACTAGCGACTGAGGGGGAGGGGTGCTTTTGCTCTTGCTCTTGATTTGCCGCGAAGAGCGACCCCTCCCCAGCCCTCCCCTTCGCTGCGCGAAAGGGAGGGGGAAAAAGCAGGGCGCACTTGTTTCCCCTACACACAGGCAACACCATGGGCATCGAAATCGAACGCAAGTTCCTGCTGGCTAACGAGGGGTGGCGCGCGGCGGCGCATCGCGCCATTCCGATGGCGCAGGGCTATCTCAACGACCTGTCGGTGGTGGCCGGGGGCGCGCAGCTGGCCTCGGTGCGGGTGCGCCTGGAGGGCGAGGCGGCGGCGCTGAACATCAAGTCGCGCCAGGTCGGGCATACGCGCCAGGAGTTCGAGTACCCGATCCCGGTCGCCGACGCCCAGGCCCTGCTGCGGCTGTGCGTGGGCGGGCGCGTGGAGAAGACCCGGCACCTGGTGCAGGTCGGCGCGCACCTGTGGGAGATCGATGAGTTCGCCGGCGACAACGCCGGGCTGGTGGTGGCCGAGATCGAGCTGGCCCACGCCGATGAGCCGTTCGAACGCCCGGCCTGGCTCGGCGCGGAAGTGACCGACCAGCCGCGCTACTACAACCTGGCGCTGGCCGACCGGCCGTATGCGGAGTGGAGCGAGGCCGAGCGCGCGCCTCACAGCTCCAGCACGGCGGGCTGAACCGGGCCGCTTCCCGCGTCTGGCGCCCATGCCGCCCGCCGACTTGTGCTTCTGCGACAATCTTGACCCCCCGCGCAAGCGCGGCCCACGGAGTTTCGACCCAATGCTCGTGATCGGCCTGGCCGGCACCGAACTGGCCCCCAGGGAACGCGACTGGCTGCAGCACGATGCGGTGGCCGGGGTGATCCTGTTCGCGCGCAACTTCGCCTCGCGCGAACAGGTCACGGCGCTGAGCGCGTCGATCCGGGAGGCCGCACCGCGTCCGGTGCTGGTCTGCGTGGACCAGGAAGGCGGGCGCGTGCAGCGCTTCCGCGACGGCTACGCCGCGCTGCCGCCGCTGGCCAGCTTCGGCGCGCAGTACGCGACCGATCCGGCCGGTGCGCTGGAAGCCGCGCGCGAGCACGCCTGGCTGATGGCGAGCCAAGTACGCGCCAGCGGCGTGGACCTGAGCTTCGCTCCGGTGGTCGACCTGGGCCGTGGCAACCGCGCCATCGGCGACCGCGCCTTCGCCGCAGACCCGCAGGTGGTGGCCGCGCTCACCCGCGCCTACGTGGCGGGCATGCACGCGGCCGACATGGCCGCCACGCTCAAGCATTTCCCCGGCCACGGTACCGTGCTGGAGGATACCCACGTCGATGTCGCCACCGATCCGCGCCCGCTGGACGAACTGCAGGCGCAGGACCTGGTGCCCTTCGCCGCCGGCATCGACGCTGGGGCCGATGCGGTGATGATGGCGCACGTGGTCTACCCGGCGGTGGCGCCGGAGCCGGCCGGCTATTCGCCGCGCTGGGTGCGCCTGCTGCGCGAGGAGTTGGGCTTCCGCGGCGTGGTGTTCTCCGACGACATCTCCATGGCCGCCGCGCATGCCGCCGGCGGCGTCGCCCGGCGCGTGGCGCTGCACCTGGACGCCGGCTGCGACGTGGTGCTGGCCTGCCATCCCGAGGTCGTCGACGAGGCGCTGCGCGCCGTCGAAGGCCGCTCACTCAACACCGCCGCGCTGATCGGGCTGATCGGCCGCGGCCCGCGCGCGTGGGAAGGCCTGCTGGCCGATACGCGCCACGAATCCGCGCTCGCGCGCCTGTCATTGCCCAAGGGAACCGCCTGATGTCCAACACCGCCCCGACCATCCGCCAGGCCCTGGCCAACGCCGACCTGCTGGTGGATCGCCCGACCATCGATGCCGCCATCACCACGATGGCCGACGCCATCGCGCGCGACTACGCCGGCGAGGTGCCGGTGTTCCTGACCATCATGCATGGCGGCCTGCCCTTCGCCGGCCAGCTGTCGCTGGAGTTGGGCCTGCGCGGCCTGGACCTGCAGTACGACTACCTGCACGCCACCCGCTACCGCGGCGAGACCGAAGGCGGTGAGCTGGTGTGGAAGCACCGCCCGGCCACCGCGCTGTACGGCCGCCGCGTGCTGCTGGTCGACGACATCCTCGACGAGGGCCTGACCCTGCTGGCCGTGCGCCAGTGGTGCCTGGAGCAGGGCGCCACCGACGTGCGCATCGCCGCGCTCACCGTCAAGCGCCACGACCGCGCCGTGGCCGAGGTCTCGGCCGACTACGTCGGTGTGGAAGTGCCGGACCGCTACGTGTTCGGCTTCGGCATGGACGTGCACGAGCACCTGCGCAACCTGCCGGCCATCTACGCGATGAAGGAGGACGTGTGAGCCAGCACATCGACCTGGCCGTCATCGGCGGCACCGGCGTCTACAAGCTGGCCACGCTGGACGATGTCGAAACCCGCCACGTCGACACGCCCTACGGTGCGCCCTCGGGTCCGGTGCGGGTGGGCACGGTGCTGGGCCGGCGCGTGGCCTTCCTGGCGCGGCATGGCGAGGGTCATTCGCTGCCGCCGCACAAGGTCAACTACCGCGCCAACCTGGCCGCGCTCAAGCAGCTCGGCGCCACGCGCGTGCTGGCGCTCAACACGGTCGGCGGTATCACCGAGCGCTTCGGCCCGCGCGTGCTGGCCTGCCCGGACCAGCTCATCGACTACACCTGGGGCCGCATCTCCACGCTGTGCGAGGAGGGCGGCGAGGTGCTGCACGTGGACTTCGGCGATCCCTACACGCCGATGCTGCGCCACAAGGTGCTGGCCGCGGCGCGGGTGACGGGGGTGAAGGTGGTCGACGGCGGCTGTTACGGCGCCACCCAGGGCCCGCGCCTGGAAACCAAGGCGGAAATCGCGCGCATGAAGCGCGACGGCTGCGACCTGGTCGGCATGACCGGCATGCCCGAGGCCGGCCTGGCGCGCGAGCTGGGCCTGGACTACGCCTGCCTGGCGATCGTGGCCAACTGGGCGGCCGGCTGCGGCACCGGCGAGGAGATCACCATGGCCGAGGTGCTGGCCAATGTGGAGGCGGCGTCCTCTGGGATGGCGGAGTTGGTGGGCGAACTGGCGCGCGGGTGATTGTCAAGCTCCCCGCGTCTTTGCATACTCGGAATTGCGCGGCTACCTGGCAGCGCAACACCACCGATCCAATCTGGGGATACAAAGAGCTATGCCGTACGGTACCGTCAAGTGGTTCAACGATGCGAAGGGCTTCGGATTCATCGCGCCGGAAGATGGCAGCGCCGATGTCTTCGCGCATCACACCGCGATCAACGCCAAAGGCTTCCGCACCCTGCAGGAAGGCCAGCGCGTGAGCTACGAGGTGACGCAGGGCCCCAAGGGCGCGCAGGCGTCCAACATCACCCCGGCCACCTGAAGAAGCCGATCTCGCACCGTTTTCTTGAACCCCGCTCCGGCGGGGTTTTTTATGGCCGTTCTCTTGCGTCTCGCTGATACCAATGCGTGGCCGGCCACCACTTCGCCAACCAGCCTCGACCCGGCCGGACGTGGATCCCCAGCTCGGTCCGCCATCTAAGGCGGACCGAGCCGCGCTTTGCCCCCTCCCTTTCGCCGAAGGCGAAGGGGAGCTCGTAGTCGCGAACTAGCGACTGAGTGGGTGGGGTGCTTTTGCTCTTCGCTTCGGTGGCTTGCCCGGTAAAGCCCCGACCCCTCCCCGTCCCTCCCCTTCGCCTATGGCGAAAGGGAGGGGGCCTCAAGTCGATAATTTCCCGCCATTGATCGCGTTGCGGGCGAGGGATGGGTTCGAACGACCGCTTAAACCGAAGTCCTGTGACATGACGCGCGCGGCAGCGGTTCGGCGGGCGGTGGCCGCGCCTAGCGAGGCAGGATGCCGAGCGCCCGAATCAGGGCAGGATGCCCTGATTGAGGGACAAGCGGACACCGCCCGCCGGCCCGCTGCCCCTCCGAAGCCAGCACGCTCAGACCTCGCGACCCCGAATCACAAGACGATCTTTCTCAACGGCTCCAGCCCCGGCCGTCGCTAACCGCAATGGATCGTTGCGCGGCGTGGCGGTACTGTCGGCGGCGCGGCGTCGCCATCATCTGGCCAGACGCAAGCCTTCTGGAGTAACGCCATGAACGACACCGCCCATGCGGCCCGCATCGTCCGTACCGTGCGCGGCATGCCCGCCTCCGACGGCGCCGGGGTCAAGCTGACCCGCGTGATCGGCACGCCCGAACTGCCGGATCTGGATCCGTTCCTGATGCTGGATGAATTCGGCACCGACAAGGCCGAGGACTACCTGGCCGGCTTCCCCGAGCACCCGCACCGCGGCTTCGAGACGGTGACCTACATGCTCGACGGGCGCATGCGCCACCGCGACAACCATGGCAACGAAGGCCTGCTCACCCCGGGCAGCGTGCAGTGGATGACCGCCGGGCGCGGCCTGGTGCATTCGGAGATGCCCGAGCAGGAATCCGGCCGCATGCGCGGCTTCCAGCTGTGGGTCAACCTGCCGGCCAAGGACAAGATGACCGCGCCCAAGTACCAGGAATTCGCCCCCGAGCGCATCCCGGTGGCCACGCCGGCCGCGGGCGTGGAGGTCAAGGTGATCGCCGGTGCGGTCGGCGAGGTGACCGGCCCGATCGTGCAGCCGGCGACCGATCCGCTGTACCTGGACATCGCGCTGGCGCCCGGCGCGCGCTGGACCTACACCCTGCCCGCAAGCCACAACGCCTTCGCCTATGCCTACGAAGGCGAGATCACGGTGGGCGAGGGCGAGGGCGCGCGCGAACTGCCCAGCCGCACGCTGGCGGTGCTCGGTGGCGGAGAGTCGCTGGTCCTGCAGGCCGGTGCGCAGGGCGCAAGCGTGATTCTGGTCGCCGGCCGGCCGCTGCGCGAGCCGGTGGTGCGCCACGGCCCGTTCGTCATGAATACCCGCCAGGAACTGATGCAGGCCTTCGTCGATTTCCAGGAAGGCCGCTTCTAGCGCGAACCGGTCGGAAAGCCGCCTGCGCTGCCGCCGCAAAACGAAAAGGCCGCCCTCGAGGCGGCCTCTTCGTCGTCGGGGCGACGGATCAGCGGCGGGTGTTGGCGTCGGCCATCGAGGCCGGGTCGAAGCGCAGGGTGCCCACGGTGGCCATCGCCGCCTGCAGCGCGGCCTCGCTGGGGGCATCGATCCAGACCTGCGCCCAGCGCTCATCGCCCAGCTCGATCACGGCCATGCGGCTGCGCGCGTCGGGGCGATTGGCGATCCGGGTGTGGTACCAGCGCGCCTTGCGGCCGTCGATCTCGGTCTTCTCCTCGCGCGCGCCGGCCGGCTTGTCCGGCTCCTTGGCGGCCAGCATCACGCCGAAGGCCTGCTGGCCGGCGGCGTCGAGGGCCTTGCAGATCACCAGCGCGGCGGTGCCGCTGCGTTCCCAGTGCAGCCCGGTGCCGGCCGGCAACTGCGGGCAACCGGCCGTGGACTGGGCGGACGCGCCGGCGGCGGCCAGCGACAGCAGCAGGAAGGCGGCGGAGGCAAGGCAGGCTTTCATCGAACGATCCCCAATGCGCAGGGCGCATCGCGCCAGGGGCGATGCGCGGTGGATGGAAGACGAACGCCTCGTCCGGGCCGTGCTGCGCACCCTTGGAACTCCCCTGCGCGCCCGCACACTGGTGCGGGCCGCCCGGTCGACGCGTCGTGCGGGCGATGCCGGGCGCGCCGGCATCGCACTGCAACATAAGCCAAACCCGGCCCCGCGTGTTGGTCCGGCCGAAGGCTTCGGCGCTGCCGAACGTGCGCCGCGTCAACGTTCCGGCAGGGGGATGAACTCCGGATCGCCGGCGATGCGGCCGAAGCGACCCTCCAGCCAGTCCTGCTTGGCCTGCTCGATGCGCTCCTTGGAGCTGGACACGAAGTTCCACCACAGATGGCGCGGGCCATCGAGCGGCTCGCCGCCCACCAGCATGGCCTTCAGCGGCGTCTTGGCGCGCAGCACCGGGCGGGTGCCGCGCTCGAGCACGATCAGGTGGCGCATCGGCACATCGCTTCCGTCCAGCTGCGCCTGGCCGTCCAGGATGTAGAGCGCGCGTTCGACGGCGCTGTCGTCGATGGCCAGCTCGGCCTCCGGCGCCAGATCCAAGGCGACGTTGAAGGTGTCCGAGTACACGCGCACCGGCGATTCGCGGCCCCAGGCGCGGCCGGCGATCACGCGCAGGCGCGCGCCATGCTGGTCCCAGTGCGGCAGGGTGGCGGCGGCATGATGGTAGAACTCCGGCGCGACTTCCTCATCGGACTTCGGCAGCGCCACCCAGGTCTGCATGCCGTGCAGCGGCGCGTGGTCCACGCGCTCGGCCTGCGGGCTGCGCTCGGAATGGGCGATGCCGCGGCCGGCGGTCATCCAGTTCACGTCCCCGGGCCGGATGACCGTGTCCGAGCCGAGCGTGTCGCGGTGACCGATGGCGCCTTCCCACAGGAAGGTGACCGTGGCCAGGCCGATATGCGGATGCGGGCGCACGTCGATGCCGTGCCCGGCGTCGAACTCGGCCGGCCCCATGTGATCGACGAACACGAACGGCCCCACGCTGCGCGCCTGCAGGGTGGGCACGGCGCGGCGGACCTGGAAACCGCCCAGGTCGTGCACGCGCGGTTCGATGACGGTGGCGGTCATTGGCGTCTGCTCCGGTTCGAAAGGCCGGCAGGATCGCATGCCGGCCGGGAGCTCGGCCTGACGATCGCGCACAACGGATTGTTGCAGGTCGGGGAAAGGATGCGCGTTTTGCGCCCTCACTTTGGCCGCAGGCCAAGGGAGCACGAAGTCGCGTCTAGCGCCTGAAGGGGAGGGGGCTTTTCGCGGAAAGGCTAAGAGCAAAAGCACCCCTCCCGGCCTCCCCCTTCGCTGCGCGAAAGGGGAGGGGCAACCGCGGAGTGCGAGGCCGCGGTTAGGCCAGCGGCAGCTGCGGGGTGTCGCCGGGCATGGGGCCGCGGCGCGAGGCGAGGCGGTCGGCCAGGCGCGTCGGTTCGGGCAGGCGGTAGCCGCGCAGCAGGGCGCGGGTCCAGGTGAGCGCGCCGTCCATCGTCATGCCGAAGCCGGGCGAGATGATCAGCGGATTGCAGCGCAGCTTGCTGCGCAGGGCCCAGCCGATCTGTTCGCCGCGATGGATCAGTGGCGTGTGCTCGCCGGGCTGCGGGCCGGGCGCCTCGAAGCGCCCGCACAGCACCTGCTTGGCCACGCCGAGCGTGGGCAGGCCGGTGACCACGCCGAAATGCGCGGCGATGCCCAGCCGGCGCGGATGGGCGATGCCCTGGCCATCGACCACGACCAGGTCTGGCACCTGCGGCAGGAACTCCAGCGCCTGCACCAGCGCGGGCAGCTCGCGGAAGCTCAGCAGGCCGGGGACGTAAGGCATCGAGGTCGGCACGCGCTGGACCGTGCTGGCGATCAGCTCCAGGCTCGTGCCCTCCAGCAGCACGGCGGCCGCGCGCGTGGTGTGGCCTTCGTCCTCGAAGCCGACGTCGAAGCCGGCGATGGTGCGCGGCGCCGCGGGCACGCGATCCTCCAGCACCACGCGCGCCGCCAGCCGCTCCTGCAGGGCGCGCGCGCCGGCGATGCTGCCGTCCCAGCCGGCGAAGACATGACGCGTCATGGGGCCGGTCCGCCGTAGCGCATGTCCTGCACCTGGGCCGCGGCGCGCGCGGAGAGGTGGATGCGCAGCAGTCGATCGGTCTCGCCGTCACGCAGCGGGCGCACGGTGCACCCGCACAGCGCATCGGCCAGCGGCGCTAGTGTGCTGGGCTGGCCCACCACCAGCACCGTGTCGTGCGCATGCGCCGCCCGCCACTGCCGTGCGCTGTCGTCGGCCGGTCCGCGCGAGAAGTAGCGCAGGCGCTGCGCCCGCGGATGCTGTGCGGCCACCGGCGCGGCGGTCTGCTGGGTGCGCCGGAACTCGTCGGTGTAGATCGCCGCCAGCGGCGCGTCGGCCAGCGCCTGCGCCAGCTGCTGGGCGCGGGCCTGCCCTGCGGGCGACAGGGGCGGGTCTTGGTCGTTGCCCGCCACGGTGTCGGCGTTGGGCACCAGCAGAAAGGTCGCGCCCGACGCGCTGGAAGCCGTCGGGCGCATCGAAGGCGTCGTGCTGCAGCCGACGAGCAGCAGCATCATGCAGCCGGCGAGCGCGTGGCGAAGCCTGAGCGTGGGAGCGTGGCGCACCGGTGGCGGATCAGGACTGCTGCGGGCGCGATTCGAGGTGGCGCTTGACCTGGTCGGTGGCGGTACCGGCTTCCTGCACGGCGGCGCGCAGGTCCTGCTCGTTGACGTTGAAGTGCCGGGTCCAGTAGGCCAGCTCCCATTCCTCGGTCAGCTCGACCTTGGCGATGTCCTTCGGGATGCGGGGATTGTCGGCGGAACTCATGGCGATCTCGCGAGGGATGACAGGCGACCAGCCTGGGAACGTGCACCGTAAAGGCGCGTGAGCCGCGCCGGCTTCATCTGCACATGGCGGCACGCGGCCTCAGTCGATGAACTGCAGCCGCGCCAGCTCGGCGTACAGCCCGCCCTGGGCCATCAGCGACTCGTGCGTGCCCTGGGCGATGATGCGGCCGCGGTCCATCACCACGATGCGGTCGGCCTTGAGCACGGTCGCCAGGCGATGGGCGATGACCAGCGTGGTGCGCCCGGCCATCAGCCGCTCCAGGGCGCTCTGCACGGCGCGCTCGCTCTGCGCGTCCAGCGCGCTGGTGGCCTCGTCCAGCAGCAGGATCGGCGCGTCCTTCAGCAGCGCGCGGGCGATGGCGATGCGCTGCTGCTGGCCACCGGACAGGCGCGCGCCGCGTTCGCCCAGTTGGCTGTCGTAGCCATCGGGCAGTTCGCGCAGGAAGCCGTCGGCCTCGGCCGCCACCGCGGCGGCGTGCAGCTGCTCGTTGGTGGCCTCGAGCCGGCCGTAGCGGATGTTCTCGGCGGCGCTGGCGGCGAAGATCGTCGGCGCCTGCGGCACCAGCGCGATCTGCTCGCGCAGCGCGGCGGTGTCCAGCTGGCGCAGGTCCAGCCCGTCGATGCGGATCGCGCCGGCGTCCACGTCGTGGAAGCGCAGCAGCATCGACAGCACCGTGCTCTTGCCCGCGCCGGACGGGCCGACCAGGGCCACCGTCTCGCCCGGGGCGATGTCCAGAGTGAAGTCGTCCAGCGCCGGCGCATCCGGCCGGGTGGGATAGCGGAACGAGACGTGGTCGAACTGCACCTGCCCGCGCAGCGGGCGCGGCAGCGGCAGCGGCTGGGCCGGCGGACGCACGTGCGCCGATTCGTCCAGCAGCTCGCCGATGCGGCCCATGCCGCCGGCCGCGCGCTGCAGCTCGTTCCACACCTCGGCCAGCGAACCGACCGAACCGCCGCCGATCAGCGCATACAGCACGAACTGCGCCAGCGTGCCGGCGCTCATGCGCCCGGCGATCACGTCGTGCGCGCCGGACCACAGCACCAGCGTGATCGCGCCGAACACCAGCGTGATCGCCCCGGCGGTCACCAGCGACTGGGCGCGGATGCGCTTGCGCGCGGTCTGCACCGAGACCTGCACCGCCGCCTCGAAGCGCGCCTGCTCGTAGGGCTCGCGCGCATGCGCCTGCACCGTGCGCACCGCGCCCAGCGACTCGCTGGCCAGGGTGTTGGCGTCGGCCACGCGGTCCTGGCTGGCGCGCGCGATGCGGCCCAGCCTGCGCGCGCCCAGCACGATCGGCACCACCGCCGCCGGGATGCCGACCAGCGCGAAGGCGGCCAGGTGCGGGCTGGCGATGAACATCATCACTACCGAGCCGATCACCGTGACCGAGCTGCGCACCGCCACCGACATCGCACTGCCGACCACGCTGCGCAGCAGTTCCGAATCGGCCGACAGGCGCGAGACCAGCTCGCCGCTGCGGGTGCGGTCGTGGAACTGCGCGTCCAGGCCCAGCAGGTGCGCATAGAGCTGGCGGCGCAGGTCGGCCACCACGCGTTCGCCCAGCAGCGAGACGAAGTAGAAGCGCGCGGCGCTGGCCAGCGCCAGCACCACCGCCACGCCGAACAGGCCCAGGAAGGCGCGGTCGATGTTCGCCCCGCTGGAAAAGCCCTGGTCGATCATCTGCTTGAAGGCGTACGGCAGGCTCAGGGTCGCCGCCGAGGCCACCGCCAGGGCCAACAGCCAGCTCACGAACAGCCCCATGTGGGCGCGCACGAACGGCCACAGCGCGCGCAGGCTGCCCAGCCGGGCCTTGGGACGCGCATCGGGCGCGCCGGTGGCGGGAAGCGTCTGGGCTTGGGAATTCATCGGTGCGGACAACCAGTCGAGAGGGGAGGCGCCGGCGGCGATCCGGCCAACGCGTGCCGGCGGTCGGCGCAGGCGCTGGCGTGGAGCGTCAGGCCGCAGCGGCCGGGCCGGCGCGCATCCTGCCATGGGTGGCGGTGGGCGGCGGGGTTTTCAATGCGCCGGCGCGGCGTCGCGGCACTGCACGCGCCCGCGGGTGGCCTCGCGCAGGGCGTGTTCCAGCGCCTGGCGCCGCTCGGCCGGCAGTTGCACCTGCAGCACAGCGCCGTCGCTGTCGAAGCGCTCGGCGTCCTTCTGCGCGGCGAACGCCGCCAGCGCCGCGTGCACATGGCCCAGGTCGTCGAAGCCGCAGCCGATCTCCAGCCCGGCCATGGCCACCAGCGGCACACGCGGCGCCTGCCGCAGCGCGCTGGCGGTGCTGCCGCCGTAGGCACGAACCAGCCCGCCCACGCCCAGCTTGATCCCACCGAACCAGCGCGTCACCACCACCGCGATCCGGTCGAAGCCGGCGCCGTCGATCGCCGCCAGGATGGGCCGGCCGGCGCTGCCGCCGGGTTCGCCATCGTCGCTGGAGCGGAACGCCGCGCCGACGCGCCAGGCCCAGCAGTTGTGGGTGGCGTCGGCGTCGCTGACCGCGGCGATGAAGGCCATGGCGGCCTCGGCCGAGTCCACCGGCCCGGCCTGGACCAGGAACCGGCTGTGCTTGACCAGCTGTTCGTGCCGCAGCGGCGCGGCCAGGGTATCGCTCATGGCAGCAGCGCGCGCAGATCCTCGGGGATCGGCTGCTCGGGATGGGCCTGGACGAAGGCGGCCAGGCTGGCGCGCGCCAGCGCGCCCTCGCCCTCGAAGCGATGCAGGCGGATGCGCTGCAGCCATTGCGCGGGCGGCAGGGCGCAGTCCTCGGCCAGGGCGCGTTCCAGCGCGGGCGGCGTCTGATCGCCGGGCATGTCGATGGTGCGCGGCGCCGGAATGTCCCCGGCAGCCTGGGCCTGGGCCGCGCCCAGGGCTTCGCCGGCCGGTGGCGCGGCGCGCTTGGCCTGGGACCTGCGGTCTTCCTGTACGGCGGCGGTGTCGGCCTGGCGCTCGACCTTGCGCGACAGCGCCTGCGTGGCGGCTGGCGGCGGGGGTGGGGGCGGTGCCACGGCGTTCGGCGCAGGGGCGGGCGGCGCTGGTGGGGCGGGCGGCGTGTAGAGGCCGGCGGCAGGTGCCGGTGCGGGCGGCTGTGCCACTGCAGAGGCCGGCGGGGGTACGGACGTGGCCGAGTACGCCTCTGTCTGGGTGCCATCCGCCGACGGCGCGCTTGCGGCCTGCCCAGCCGCAGCCGGGGGCAGGGGCTTCGCCTGCTCGGCCGGCGCCACGAACGGCGCCTCCGGCGGGGGCGGCACGGCGGCGGGCAGCGGGGGCGGCGCTGCTTTGCGCGTGGCACGGCGCTGGGCGGCGTCTGGTTCGGCTTGGGCCGGAGTTTGGGCCGATGCCGGAGCAGATGCCGGAGCCGACGCGGGAGCAACGGCCTGGACCCGATCCGCAGCCGCCGCGGGCTCGGGCGGCGACGTGGACGGCGAGACGAGGCGCGCGGGCGCGGCCGGTGCCTCTTCGTAGACGACCTGCGTGGTGCGCTGCGGACGCAGCTGCCAGGCCAGGGTCACGGCCAGCAGCAGCGAGGCGGCCACGCCCAGGCTCAGCGACCAGCGCCGGCGCGGGCGGCGCGCACGCGACGCGCCGATGGCGAACGGGGGCGTGGGCGAGAGGGATGGGCCTGCGTCGTGCGTGGGCACGGGTTCTTCCACGGCGGCGCGGGCCGCGGCCAGGATGCGCGCGTCCAGCGTCGGGCCGGGCTCGGCGCGCGCATTGCCCGCGGCCAGGCGCTCGGCCAGGGCGCGCTCTTCCGGCGTCAGCGGCTCGCGGCTCATCGGCCCAGCCCCGCGCGCAGCTTGTCCATGGCATAGCGCAGGCGCGACTTGACCGTCTCGCGGCCCACGCCGGTGATCTGGCCGATCTCCTCCAGGGTCAGTTCCTGTTCCAGTCGCAACAGCAGCACCTCGCGTTGTTCGTCCGGCAGCGCGTCCAGCGCGCGCTGCAGCTCGCGGCGCGATTCGAAGTCGCTGAGCTGGCGCTCCGGGGTCTGCGGGTCCTCGACCCGTTCGGTGCGCGCGTCGGCGTCTTCCGGTGCCGGCGGACGATGCTTGAGGGCGCGCCAGTGATCGTTCAGCCGATTGTGGGCGATCCGATACAGCCAGGTCGCGAAGCGCGCCTCCGGCTGCCAGCTGGCGCGCGCGCCGATCACCCGCTGCCACACGTCCTGGAACAGCTCGTCGGCGGTCGCGCCATCGCGCAGCTGGCGCAGCAGGAAGCGGTACAGCGGCCCGCGATGGCGCGCGTAGAGCAGCTCGAAGGCGCGCACGTCGCCGGCGGCATAGGCCAGCATCAGGGCGTCGTCGGCGGGCTCGGCGGCATCGTTCACCGCCGCTAGCCTACGGGGTGAGGCCTGCGTCTCAAAGTCGGCGGGCCGCCACGGGCCGCGGCCTCGCGCGCGGAGCGGGCGTCCGTATACTCGCGCGTTCGGTCGGGCCGCAGGCATGGAAGGAGCAACGTCCATGCGCCCGGTGCGGGGTCGCGCCACCGTCACACGGCCGGCTGGAAGCTGGCACGAAGTGTGCATCTGCTCTGTGTAATCGCAGTGACTGGGGGGGAATCGATGTCGGGCCAGACCGCCACTGCCGTGCAGCAGGCCGGGATCGGCGCCGTGGCGGCGGACGCCGTGGCGCAGGTCCTGTGCGGCCTGCTGCCCGACGGCTCGCAGGTCGTGGCCTGCTGGCGGGACTGGGCGATCGGCGCCGGTGGCGCGGCCAGCGAAGGCGCCGGCCCGGCACTGCGCCGGCGCGCCGAGCAGGCGCTGTGGGACAACCCCCAGCACGTGGTCCGCAACGAGGACGAGCTGCTGCTGGCTTGGTCCAACGTGGAAGGCAATGCGCGCATGTCCCTGGCCGCCAGCCTGGCCGCGCCGCTGACGCCGGCGCAGGTCACTGCGTGGAAGGCGGCCGCCCAGGCGCTGATCGGTGCCGTGCTCGAGGCCGAGCGCGCCGCCGCCCGCGTGGTCACCCTGGAGAAGTCCAAGCGCCTGCAGCAGGCGCTGTACGAGATCGCCGACCTGGCCAGCGCCGATCTGGAAATGAGCGAGATGCTGGCCCGCATCCACGCCGTGGTCGGCACGCTGATGTACGCGGAGAACTGCTACATCGTGCTCTACGATGAGGTGCGCCGCACGATGCGTTTCCTCTACTTCGCCGATCTGATCGACCCCTACGTGGCCGATCCGGAGCGCGAGTTCGGCGAGGAGGAGATGCGCAACAGCATGACCCTGGCCCTGCTGCACCACGGCAAGCCGATGCGCGGGCCGTCGGCGGCGGTGAGCCAGCGTCTGGGAGTGACGCTGGACGCCAGCCATGGCCCGGAAAGCGTGGACTGGCTGGGCGTGCCGATGCGGCGCGACGACCGCGTCTGCGGCGCGATCGTGGTGCAGAGCTACGACACCCCGGCCAGCTACACCGACGAGGACCGCGCGCTGCTGAGCTACGTGGCCCAGCACATCCTCACCGCGCTGGACCGGCGCCATGCGCACGAGGAGCTTGAGGCGCGCATCGAGGCGCGCACCCGCGAGCTGCAGCTGACCAACCGCGAGCTGCAGGCCGAGATCCAGGAGCGCCGCCGCGCCGAGAAGCTGCAGACCGCGCTGTTCCGCATCACCGAGCTGGCCAACACCTCGGCCTCGCTGGAGGAGTTCTACGCCGCCGTGCACGGCGTGGTGGACGAGCTGATCGTGGCGCGCAACTTCTACATCGCGCTGCTGGACGACGATGGCCAGACGCTGCATTTCCCGTATTCGGTCGATCAGCAGGATCCGGCGCGCCGGTCGCGGCGCGCGATCCGAGGCCTGACCGAGTACGTCATCCGCACCAGCCGGCCGCTGCTGGCCGAGGCCGAGGACGTGGCCGAACTGGTGGCCAGCGGGCAGGTGATCCAGCACGGCCCGCCGTCCTACAGCTGGCTGGGCGTGCCGCTGGACCAGGGCGGGGAGACCCGCGGCTGCGTGGTGGTGCAGAGCTACTCGAGCGAGGTGCACTACACCTTGCACGACCAGAACCTGCTGTCCTTCGTCGCCCACCATTTCGGCGCCGGCCTGGCCCGGCAGCGCGCGCGCGAGTCGCTGCGCGCCGCGCACCTGGAGCTGGAGGCACGCGTGGAGGCGCGCACCTTCGAACTGGCCGAGGCCAATGCCAAGCTGATGGCGCAGATCGGCGAGCGCCTGCGCGCCGAGCAGCGCCTGACCTACCAGGCCACGCACGATGCGCTGACCGGGCTGCCCAACCGCGCCTTCCTGCTCGAGAGCCTGACCGCCGCCATCGCCCGCGCCCAGGCCAATCCGGGGCATCACTTCGCGGTGCTGTTCATGGATCTGGACCGCTTCAAGCTGGTCAACGACTCCATCGGTCATGCCGCAGGCGACGAACTGCTGATCGAGGTGGCGCGGCGCATCACCTCGCAGGTGCGCGAGGGCGATCTGGTCGCGCGCCTGGGCGGCGACGAGTTCGCCATGGTGATCGCCTGCCGGCGCGGCGCGTACGAGGCGGTGGAGTTCGCCTCGCGCCTGCTCGAAGCGCTCAACCGGCCGATGTGGGTGGCCGGGCGCGAGCTGTTCCCGGCCGCCAGCATCGGCATCGCCGCCTGGCATCCGCGCTACCAGCGCGGCGAGGACCTGCTGCGCGACGCCGACGCGGCGATGTACCGGGCCAAGGCCGAGGGGCGAGAGCGCAGCGCGGTGTTCGACGAGCACATGCGCGAGGCGGCGATGCAGAGCCTGGACCTGGAGGCCGACCTGCGCCGCGCGATCAACAGCCAGCACTTCAGTCCGCATTTCCAGCCGATCCTGCGCGTGTCCGACGGCGCGGTGGTCGGCCACGAGGCACTGCTGCGCTGGCACCACGAACGCCGTGGCCTGCTGCTGCCGGGGCAGTTCCTGGCCCAGGGCGAGGACAGCGGCCTGATCGAACAGATCGACTGGCTGCTCTACGAACAGGTAGTCAGCCGCATCGCCGCCGGCGTGGACGGCTACGTCTCGGTCAACGTCTCGCCGCGGCACTTCCGTTCGCCCGATTTCGCCAGCCGGCTGCTGCGGCTGCTCGACCAGCACCATGCCGATCCGGCGCAGCTGCGCGTGGAGATCACCGAGATCGCGCTGCTGGACGATGCCCCGCGCGCGCTGCGCATGCTCGAACAGCTGCGCGTGCGCGGCGTGCTGGCGCAGCTGGACGATTTCGGTACCGGCTTCTCGGCGCTGTCGTATCTGCATCGCTTCCCGATCTCGGCGTTGAAGATCGACCGCAGCTTCATCGCCGGCCTGGGCGAGGAACATCGCGAGGAAAGCCTGGCCCTGGTGCGCGCCATCCTGGCCCTGGCCGGCACGCTGGGCATCGAGACCATCGCCGAGGGCGTGGAGACCACGCCGCAGCTGGCCGCCCTGCGCGAACTGGGCTGCAGTTACGCGCAGGGCTATCTGCTCGGCCGCCCCGGGCCGGTGCTGGGCGAACGCGCGCTCTAGCGCACCACCGCCGGCACCGGCGCCACCGCCATGCCTTCATCCTGGCTCGGTGCCACCAGCGCGCGGGCCTGGCCCGCCAGTTCGACGAACTCACGGCGCAGGCCGTCCGGATCCTCGCCGCTGGCCGCGCGCGCGGTGGCGATCACCTGGTCCCAGCCCCAGCCGTCGAAGCGCGTGCCGCCGCGCAGCAGGTCGGCATAGCCGGCCACCGCGCTGGCGAAGCGCAGCGCGTCGCCGGGCTGGGCCTGCGCGGAGGACGCCAGGATCGGCACCTCGATCAGGCGGCTGGTGTCCTCGCCGGGCCGTTTGTAGCGCAGGCGCAGGTCGGCGACCTCGCGCGCATCGCCGGAAGGCTTCGACGAGGCGCCGTAGCGCCGCGCCGGCAGGCGCGCCGCGCCCGATCCGGCCGGGGTCAACTCGTACAGCGCGGTTACCTCGTGGCCGGCGCCGATGTCGCCGGCATCGACCTTGTCGTTGGCGAAGTCCTCGCGCGCCAGGGCCCGGTTCTCGTAGCCGATCAGGCGGTGCTCGGCCACCGCCGCGGGGTTGAACTCCACCTGGATCTTCACGTCGCGCGCGATGGTCAGCAGCGTGCCCTGCAGCTGCTGCACGAGCACCTTGCGCGCCTCGCGGTCCGAGTCGATGTAGGCGTGCTGACCGTCGCCGACATCGGCCAGGCGCTCGGCCAGTTCATCGTTGTAGTTGCCCTGGCCGAAACCCAGCGTGCTCAGCGCCACGCCCGCCTTGCGCGCATCGCCGACCAGGGTCTCCAGCGCGCGCTGGTCGACCGTGCCGACGTTGAAGTCGCCATCGGTGGCCAGCAGCACGCGGTTGCTGCCGCCGGGGATGAAGGCCTGGCGCGCCATCGCATAGGCCAGCGCGATGCCGGCGCCGCCGTTGGTGCTGCCGCCGGCCTCCAGCCGGTCCAGCGCGGCCAGGATTCTGGCGTGGGCGTCGCCCGGGGTCGGCGGCAGCACCAGTCCGGCCGAGCCGGCGTAGACCACGATCGAGACGCGATCCTGCGCGCGCAGCTGCGGCACCAGCAGCGCCAGCGACTGCTTGAGCAGCGGCAGCTTGTCCGGCGCGTCCATCGAGCCGGAGGTGTCGATCAGGAACACCAGGTTGGACGGCGGCAGCTCGCGCTTGGGCAGCGCGTAGCCCTTGATGCCGATCATCAGCACCTGGCGCTGCGGATTCCACGGCGCCGGGGCCAGTTGCGTGGTGACGCGGAACGGGACCTGCGGGCTGTCGGGGGCGGGATGGTGGTAGTCGAAGTAGTTGATGAACTCCTCTGCACGCACCGCGTCGGCCGGCGGGCGCTCGCCAGCGCGGACCATGCGCCGCACGTTGCTGTAGCTGCCGGTGTCCACGTCGATCGAGAAGGTCGAGACCGGCTGCTCGTCGGTGCGCCGCACCGGGTTGTCGTCCTGGTGGGCGTAGCGCTCGGTATCGACCGCGGGCGGTGGCGGCACGGCGGCGGGCAGGGGCGCCACGATGCCGGCGGCCGCCATGCGCATGGCGCGCTGCGGCATCGGAGGTGGCGGTGGCGGGGCCGGCGGTGCAGGGGGTGAGAACAGGCGAGCGGACTGGTAGGAATCCGCGGCGATAGCGGCCTGCTCGGCGGCCTCGGCCGCCATCGCACGCTCCCGGGCGGCGGGCGACGGCGGCGTGGAGGAGCAGGCCGCCAGCGCGGCGGCGATCAGCAGGGACAGGCAGGTGCGGGGCGTGCGGCGCATGGCGGTGGCTTCCTGGGTTGGACGACAGGCGGGCAAACGCGCGAGCCGCCGCGGCGGGGTTTGAGCTCTGCGCAACCTGGCCAGTTCAACCGCGACGAAACAGTCTCGTGTCGGCCCTTCACGCCACGACAACATTTCGCTAGGCTGCGCCACCTTTTCTCATGCAGGAATCGCGATGCGCCTCCGACCCTGGGTCCGCTGGACGCTGCTGGCCCTGCTGTTGAGCGTCTGCGCCTGCGTGGCGCTGGCCTCGCATCTGCGCCGGGATCACCTGGGCAAGCCATTCGGCGTGGCGCTGACCTTCGAACCGGCCGGCAAGGCGCGCGGCGTGGTGGTGGTGATGGCCGAGCGCGCGCGGCGGCGCAGCGAGGCGGCGCAGCTGGCGCAGTCGCTGGCCGACCGCGGCCTGCTGGTGGCGCTGGTGCCGGCCGGCCAGGCGCTGGCGCACGTCGATCCGCATCACTGCGAACTGATCGCCAACAGTGTGGAGCGCGTGGGCCGGCGCCTGATGCGCCAGGGCGGGGTGGATGCCTACTTCGCGCCGATGCTGGTCGGCGCCGACGCGACGGGCGGCGCGCTGGCGCGCGTGGCGGTGGCTAACGCGCTGCCGCAGACCGTGGTCGGCGCGGTCCTGAACGGACCCGCCGCGGCCGCGCCCCCGGGCTGTGCGCTGGCGCCGTCCTCGGCCGAGCAGGGCTTCGTGCTTGAGCAGGCCGGCCCGCAGGCGGTGGCCGATGCGGTGGTGGCGCACCTGCCGCGGCCGGAGCCGGCGTTCCGCGGCCTGCCGCTGATCGAACTGCCGGCCGCCGGCAGCCATCGTCTGGCGATCTTCATCTCCGGCGACGGCGGCTGGCGCAGCCTGGACAAGGGCGTGAGCAGCGGCCTGCGCGCGCAGGGTGTGTCGGTGGTGGGCTGGGACAGCCTGCGCTACTTCTGGTCGCGGCGCACGCCCGAGGAGACCGCCGCCGACCTGGCCGCGGTGATCGACGAATACCGCAGGCGCTGGCATGCCGACGAGGTCGAACTGATCGGCTACTCGTTCGGCGCCGACGCCATGCCCTTCCTCTACAACCGCCTGCCGCCGGCCACGCGCGCCAGCGTGCGCTCGATCTCGCTGCTGGGCTTGGGCCATGACGCCTCGTTCCGCGTCTCGGTCGGCGGCTGGCTGGGGACCCCGTCCTCGGACGACGCGCCGGTGGAGCCTGAGCTGGCCAAGCTGCCGCCCGGCATGCTGCTGTGCGTCTACGGCGAGGAAGAGAAGGACACGCTGTGCCCGGCGCTGGCCGCCCGCGGCATCCATGTGGCCAAGACCGGCGGCGGCCACCACTTCGACCACAACATCCCGGCCATGGTCGAGCGCCTGCGCGCCAACTTCGAGCGCAACGCGCCCGCCGGCGAACCCGCGGCGAAGTAGAGGTTCGAGCGGCGCGGCCTTCCCGCGCCGCGCCTTTGCCGACCCCGCTGACGAAATCCCCGCAAGTCAGAGCCGGGCCGATTGGCCTTCGGCCGCGGCCCGTTGCGTTGTTGGGGGATGAACGTGCCGTGGGATCGTGCAGGGGAAGGGATGTGAAACGTGTTGGCTGGATCGCCGCGGCCGTGGTGGGCGTGCTGGTGTTGGGGGGATGGGGCGGCTACCGCCTGCTGCAGCTCAAGCGGGTCGGGGGGCCGTTCGGCCTGGTCCAGGTGCAGCGGCCGGCCTCGGCGCCGCGTGCGCTGGTCCTGCTGCTGGGCGAAGGCCGCGACACCCCGCGCCTGGCGGCCGATGCGCAGGCGCTGACCGCCGCCGGGGCCGTGGTCGGCGTGGTCGATGTGCGCCGTTACCTGGCGCGAGCGGGCCAGGACTGCGCCCAGTACGCGGTGGATCTGAACTGGCTCGGCGAGCGCGTGCTGCGCGGCGCCGGTGTGGACGACTACATCGCGCCGCTGCTGGTGGGCGTGGGCCAGGGCGCGCAGATGGCGCGGGCGGCGCTGGTGCACAGCCGCAGCCCGGATGTGAGCGCCGGGGTGGTCGAGCGCGTGGCCGGCGCGGCACCGATCGCCTGCCAGGCAGGCACAGCGCCGGGCCTGGGCGAAGTCGTCGAGGCCGCGCCGGATGCCTTGGTCGCCACCAGCGTGACCCGCTTCGCCCCGCCGATCGCGCCGTTTCGCGGCCTGCCGCTGGTGGAGATGCCGCATGCGGACGCGCAGCGGCTGGTGATCCTGATGACCGGCGACGGTGGCTGGCAGCCCATCGACCAGCAGATCGCCACCGCGCTGCACGACCAGGGCGCGGCCGTGATCGGCTGGAGCAGCCTGCGCTATTTCTGGAAGGCCAAGACGCCCGAGCGGACCGCGGCCGATCTGTCGGCGGTGATCGCCGAGTACCAGCGCCGCTGGCATGTGTCGCAGGTCGACCTGGTGGGCTATTCGTTCGGCGCCGACGTGCTGCCGTTCCTGTACGGGCGGCTGCCGGCCGCCCAGCAGGGGCAGGTGCGGCGCGTGGCGCTGCTGGGGCTGGCGACCAACGCCAACTTCACCGTGCGCATCGGCGGCTGGCTGGGGTGGAGCGCGGGCAGCGCCTATCCGATCAAGCCGCAGCTGGCCAGGATCCCCGCGCAGAAGATCCTGTGCGTCTATGGCCAGGATGAGGACGAGGACGCCACGCTGTGTCCGTCGCTGCGCGGCACCGGCGTCGATGTGCGCATGGCGCCGGGCGGCCATCACTTCGAGACCGGTCAGGTCGCCGGCTGGATCACCGGTCCGGCGCCCGGCGTGGCGGTCGCCGGGCTTACTTCGGCGGCAGCACCTGCACGCTGAGCGTGCCGTCGGCCAGTCGCGCCTCCAACCGATCGCCCACCGCCACCTGCGTAGTCGAGCGCACCAGCGTGCCGTCCTCGCGGCTGACCAGCGCGTAGCCGCGGGCCACGGTCGCCAGCGGGCTGATGGCCTCCAGCGAGCGGGCCAGTCCGGTCAGGCGTAGAGCCTCGCGCTGCAGTTGGCGGCCGATGGCCGCCTGCGGCCGTGCCTGCAGGGCGGCCAGACGCTCGGCCAGCGCGGCCAGGCGCCGCTGCGGTGAATGCGCGCGCAGCACGCCTTCGGCATGGCGCAGCCGCGCGCGGCGCCGTTCCAGCTGGCGCTGCCACTGCGCCTGCAGGTGGCGCAGCGCATCGGCATGGCGGCGGCGCATCAGCGCCAGACGCGCCTGCGGGCCTTGCGCCTGCAGGCGCAGCCAGGCGCGGTCCACGCGCTGCTGGACGCGGTCCATGTGATGGGCATGCAAGGTGTGCAGGCGCCGGCCCAGGCCGCGCAGGCGGGTGCCCAGGTCGGCGATCGACGGCACCAGCAGCTCGGCCGCGGCCGAGGGCGTGGGCGCGCGCAGGTCGGCGGCGAAATCGCACAGGGTGAAGTCGGTCTCGTGGCCGACCGCCGACACCACCGGCACGGCGCAGGCGGCCACCGCGCGCACCAGCGCCTCGTCGTTGAACGCCCACAGGTCCTCGATCGAGCCGCCGCCGCGCGTGACCAGCACCGTGTCGTAGCGGCCGCTGGCCCCGGCCGCCTGCACCAGCGCGGCGACCTGCGCCGCGGCCGTGGCGCCCTGCACCTGGGTCGGCAGCACGTCCACCTCCAGCAGCGGGAAGCGTCGCCCCAGCACGCTGATCACATCGCGCACCGCCGCGCCGCTGGGCGAGGTGATGACCGCCAGGCGGCGCGGGAAGGCCGGCAGCGGGCGCTTGCGCGCGGGGTCGAACAGGCCCTCGGCCGCCAGCCGCGCCTTGAGCTGCTCGAAGGCGCGCCGCAGCGCGCCTTCGCCGGCCTCTTCCATGTGGTCCAGCACCAGCTGGTACTCGCCGCGCGCCTCGTACAGCGTGACCCGCCCGCGTGCCAGCACACGCAGGCCCTCGCGCGGGACGAACTTCAGCCAGCTGCTCTTGGGCTTGAACATCGCGCAGCGCACCTGGGCGCGCGCGTCCTTGAGGGTGAAGTACAGATGTCCCGACGCCGGCCGGGTGACGTTGCCCAGCTCGGCCTCCACCCAGATCGCCGGGAAGCTGCCTTCCAGCAGGTCGCGGGCCAGGGTGTTGAGCTGGGACGGGGTGAGGACGTCGCGGTCGGGCAGGTCGTTCATCAGCGCGCCAGTGTAGCGGTGTGCATGTGGTTGGGTCGGAGCAACTGTCTCTCAGGTCAAGCCGCGGCCTCCTTGTAGAGCGGAGCTTGCTCCGCTGCGTTTCGACCGGATCATCGAAAGGGCTCAGCGGAGCAAGCTCCGCTCTACAGAGGCATGAGAGGCATGCCCGTCTAGCCCCATCCCCGGTAAAGCCCCGTCGCCGCCGTGGCGGCTCCCACACCTGGCACGGGCTAAAATGCGCGCCATGAACGCCATTCCCACGCCGCTGCCCGTGTCCGAACCCATGCCCATCGCCGCCGGCAGCCAGCCGCGGCGCGTCACCCATGGCGTGCACGTGGGCAAGGTGCAGCTGGGCGGCGGCGCGCCGGTGGTGGTGCAGTCGATGACCAACACCGACACCGCCGACGTGGCCGCCAGCGTCAAGCAGGTGGCCGAGCTGTGGCGGGCCGGCTCGGAGCTGGTGCGCCTGACGGTCAACACGCCCGAGGCCGCCGCGGCCATCCCGCGCATCGTCGACAAGCTGGCGATGATGGGCATCGAGGTACCGCTGATCGGCGACTTCCACTACAACGGCCACCAGCTGCTGGCGGGCGAGCCGGCCTGCGCCGAAGCCCTGGCCAAGTACCGTATCAACCCCGGCAACGTCGGCTTCGGCAAGAAGAAGGACACCCAGTTCGCCCAGCTGATCGAGTTCGCCATCCGCTACGGCAAGCCGGTGCGCATCGGCGCCAACTGGGGCTCGCTGGACCAGTCGCTGGCCGCCGCGCTGATGGACCAGAACGCCCAGCGCGCCCAGCCCTGGGAGGCCACCGCGGTGCTGCGCGAGGCGCTGATCCGTTCGGCGCTGGACTCGGCCCACCGCGCGGTGGAGCTGGGCCTGCCGGCCGACCGCATCGTGCTCTCGGCCAAGGTCTCCGGCGTGCAGGAGCTGATCGCGGTCTATCGCGACCTGGCGCGCCGCAGTGAGTTCGCCCTGCACCTGGGCCTGACCGAGGCCGGCATCGGCTCCAAGGGCATCGTGGCGTCCTCGGCGGCGCTGGCGGTGCTGTTGCAGGAAGGCATCGGCGACACCATCCGCATCTCGCTCACGCCCGAGCCCGGCACCTCGCGCACCCAGGAAGTCATCGTCGCCCAGGAGCTGCTGCAGACCACCGGCCTGCGCGCGTTCACGCCGATGGTCACCGCCTGCCCGGGCTGCGGGCGCACCACCTCGGAGTTCTTCCAGGAGCTGGCCAAGGTCGTGCAGGAGCACGTGCGCGGCAAAATGCCCGAATGGAAGATCACCCGCCCCGGCGCCGAGCACATGACCCTGGCGGTGATGGGCTGCGTGGTCAACGGCCCGGGCGAATCGCGCCACGCCAACATCGGCATCTCGCTGCCGGGCACGGGCGAGGCGCCGTCGGCGCCGGTGTTCATCGACGGTGAGAAGGCGGTGACCCTGCGCGGTGAGAACATCGCGCACGAGTTCGTCGCCCTGATCGACGAGTACGTCGACCGCCACTACGCGCGCAGTGCGGGCTGAGCATCCCGGAGGCGGCGCGGGCGTCGTCGGTCGCATCCTGCGGCGCATCGGCTGGCGCATGGGCCTGCTGTTCGCGGCGATCCTGTTGCCGCTGTGGGGCTTCGCCGAACTGGGCGAGGAGGTGCACCAGGCCGAGCGTTTCGTCTTCGACGATCCGATCCTGCTGCGCGCCAAGGCGCTGTCCGGGCCCTGGCTGGACCAGGCCTTTCTGGGCATCAGCTGGGCCGGCTACCAGGGCGTGATCCTGGTCGATGCGCTGCTGGTGGCCGGCCTGCTGCTGGCGCGACGCTGGCGCGAGGCGACATTCGTCGGCGCGACGGTGGTCGGCTCGGCCCTGCTGAACATGGGCACCAAGCAGCTGTTCGGGCGCGCACGGCCGAGCCTGTGGGAGTCGATCTCGCCCGAAGACACCTTCAGCTTTCCCAGCGGCCATGCGATGGGCTCGATGACGCTGATGGTGGTGCTGGTGCTGCTGGCCTGGGGCACGCGCGGGCGCTGGCCGGTGCTGGTGCTGTGCGCGCTGTTCGCGCTGGCCGTGGGCGCCTCGCGCGTCTACCTCGGCGTGCATTACCCTTCGGACATCCTCGGCGGCTGGGCCGCCGCGATCGCCTGGACCGTGGGCGTGTACGCGGCCATCTTCCGCGGCGCGCGGCGGCCGTGGAAGACCCCGCAGGTCGAACCGCCGGCGCGCTGATCAGTCCAGTGCGCGCAGCGCCGCGGCACGGGCGTGCAGGGTGGTGGTGTCGAATAGCGGCACGGTGGCATCGTCCTCGCCGACCAGCAGGGAGATCTCGGTGCAGCCCAGGATGATGCCTTGGGCGCCGGCCTCGACCAGGCGCGCCATCACCTGGCGATAGGTCGCCCGCGAGGTCTCGTCGATCACGCCCTGGCACAGCTCGTCGTAGATGATCCGATGCACGTCGCCGCGATCCGGAGCCGAGGGCACGAGCACTTCCAGCCCGCGCGCTTCCAGCCGCTTGCGGTAGAAGTCCTGCTCCATGGTGAAGCGCGTGCCGAGCAGGCCGACGCGGGCGATGCCGGCATCGAGCAGCGCCTGGGCGGTGGCATCGGCGATATGCAGCAGCGGCAGCGGCGTGGCGTGAGTGATCGCGTCGGCGACCTTGTGCATGGTGTTGGTGCACAGCACGATGAAGTCCGCGCCGCCGGCGTGCAGGCGGCGCGCGGCATCGGCCATGGCCGCGCCGGCCGCGTCCCAGTCGCCGGCGTGCTGCAGCACCTCGATCTCGTGGAAGTCCACGCTGTACAGCAGCACCTTGGCCGAGTGCAGGCCGCCGCGCGCCTCGCGCACGGTCTGGTTGATGAGGCGGTAGTAGGGCAGGGTGGATTCCCAGCTCATGCCGCCGATCAGGCCGATGGTCTTCATCCGTGCGTTGCGCTCGTTGTCCGGTGGAAGGTCACTTTGCGCGGCCGGGGGCGGTGCGACAAGTCGCCGTCATGCGGGGCTGGGCCTCACCAGCTGGAGCTGGCGCCGCCGCCGCCGGAGCTGCCACCGCCGGAGGAGGAACCGCCGCTCGAAGAAGACGCACTCTGGCTGGCGTAGTAGGCGGTGGTGTAGGTGTACGCGCCAGATTCCGTCCGCGCGACGTGGCCCTTGCGGATCAGGCTTTCCCGTTCGCTGGCCACGCGGCGGAGAAACTCACGGAAACGGGCTTCGCTGCGGTAGCGGCGGCCCGCGTGGTAGAGGGTGAGCGTGAGGAACAGCAGTTCCAGCGCGATGATGATCGCGAAGGCGGGCGCGAACGTCGCCGACAGAATGAGGACGAAGCACCCCGGGTTGAGGGTCATGAATCCCTTGATGAACAGACCGAGGTAGCGTCTGGGACGGGCTTGGGCGCGGGCGACTTCTTCATCCTCCCCGATCAGCTCCGGGTGTCGCGCCATCAGCCGGGCGCGCCGCCGGCCGGCCAGCCAGCGGACGAGCGGCTGGAACAGCCACACCAGGGCCGCGAATCCGGCCCAGGCCGCCAGACCACGGTTCCACTTGCCGCGCTTCTCCGCCTGCGCCTGCGCCAGCAGCTCCAAGGTGGCCGGATCCTTCGCCGCCACGCGGGCCATGAAATCGAAGGCGTCGATGATCGCGCCCGCGATATCGCCCTGTCGCATCTTCGGAGCCAGGGCATCGTCCAGCGCGCGCTTGGCGACGAGGTCCGGCAGGGTGCCTTCCAGACCATAGCCGACCTCGAAGCGTGAGCGCCGCTCCTGGATCGCCAGCACCAGCAACAGGCCGTTGTCCGCGCCGCGCTTTCCCAGCCGCCATTGTTCAAAGGCGGTGGCCGCCACCTGCTCGATGCTTTCGCCCTCCAGCGACGGCGCCAGATACACCGCGCCCCAGATCTGCTGGCCGTTGCGGATCTCCGCCAGGGCGTGGTTGATACGCTGCGTGTCGTCCTCGCTGAGCAGGCCGGCCGGGTCGACCACATTGGGCGTGTACGCAGGAATCTGGAGCGCGCGTGCTGCCAAGGGCACCAGCAGCAGGACCAGGATCAAGGTGCACATCAGACGGTGCGGTTTCATCTTGGTCCTCGGGCGCATGACGAACGTAGAACGAGCGTGCCGCAGGCGGCGCGATCATCGCAGGATCGCGGCCGAACCAGAACTAGCGTGCTGGCCGCCGCGATCGTCCCGCGCGCTGGCCGCGACGGCAAGCATCCCCGTGGTGGTCCATCTGGCCGATCCGGTCATCACCTCGGGTGCCTCGCGGGAGATACTGTATCTGGATGCTGGCGGCGAGGCTCATTCGCCCGGCTTGGCGCCTTCCACCGGGGCGTTGGTCGCCGCACGCCGGGCCAGCGCGGCCTCGCGATGCGCTATGTAGGCGGTCGAGCCGAGAATGATGGCCGCACCCAGCGCCGTCCACACATCCAGGCGTTCGCCGAACAGCCAGCCGCCCAGCACGATCACCAGCGGCAGCTGCATGAAGCTGATCGGCTGCAGCGCCGAGACCTCGCCCAGCTTCAGCGCGCGCGTCCACAGCAGCTGGCCGCCGGTACCGAACACCCCGCAGCCCACCAGCCACAGCCAGGTGATGCCCTGCGGCCAGCGCCAATGCGCCAGCGCCAGCAGCAGCGACATCGGCACCCAGAACACGTAGGTGTAGAACACCACCGTATCGGGCGGATCGATGCGCGAGAGCTGCTTGATCTGGATCGCCACCACCGCGCTGGTCACCGCCGCGGCCACCGCCACCAGCAGCCCGGGCGAGAACTGCGAAGAGCCCGGGCGCAGGATCACCAGCACGCCGATGAAGCCTGCCGCCACCGCCAGCCAGCGCCGCAGGTGGACGCGCTCGCCCAGCCAGAACACCGCCGCGATGGTCGCGAACAGCGGCGTGGAATACGACAGCGAGATCGCCTGCGACAGCGGCAGGTGGGCGATCGCCCAGAAGCCGCACAGCATCGAGCACAGTCCGATCAGGGTGCGCACCAGATAGTGCGGCAGATGCGCGGTGCGCGGCGCCGGCCGGCCCGGGCGCAGCACCATCGGCAGCAGCACGGCCAGGCCGATGGCGTTGCGGAAGAAGGCGATCTCGGTGGTGCCCAGCGACTGGGAGGCCAGGCGGATGCTGATGGCCATCAGGCCGAAGGACAGCGTGCTGGCCAGCATTAGCAGCGCCGCGCGCAGCGGCGCGACCGGCGCCGGGGCGATCACCACGCGGCGCCGACGATGCGCGGCTCGGGTTCGATGTCCACGCCGAAGCGCGCCTGCACCGAGGCGGCGATGCGCCGGGCCAGCGCCAGCAGCTGCGCGCCGCTGGCGCCGCCATGATTGACCAGCACCAGTGCATGGTCCGGCGAGACGCCGGCATCGCCGTCGCGCTGACCCTTCCAGCCGGCCCGTTCGATCAGCCACGCCGCCGAGAGCTTGCGCGTGTCCTCGGCATCGCCGGGGAACACCGGCAGGCCGGGGAAGTCGGCCGCCAGCCGCTCAGCCAGCGCGGCCGGCACGATCGGGTTCTTGAAGAAGCTGCCCGCGTTGCCCAGCACCGCCGGGTCGGGCAGCTTGCGGCTGCGCACGCGGATCACCGCCTGCGCCACCTCGGCCGGGCCGGGTTCGGCCACGCCCATGGCGTCCAGCTCGGCGCGTAGCCCGGCGTAGTCCAGGCGCAGATCAGGCACGCGCGACAGGGCGAAGGTCACCGCGGTGATGATCCAGCGCCCGGGCTGGCGCTTGAACACGCTGTCGCGATAGCCGAAGGCGCATTCGGCCCGCGACAGCCGGCACCAGTCGCCGGCGCGGGTATCCCAGGCCTCGACGCTGTCGATGTGCTCGCCCACCTCCACGCCATAGGCGCCGATGTTCTGGATCGCGCAGGCGCCGACGGTGCCGGGGATCAGGGCCAGGTTCTCCAGGCCGAACGCGCCCTGCGAGAGCGTCCACAGCACCAGGTCGTGCCAGACCACGCCGGCCTCCGCGCGCACCCGCACGCCGGCCTCGTCGTCTTCGAGCAGGTCGATGCGCCGCGCGTCGAAGCCCAGCGCCACGCCCTCCAGATCGCCCGCCAGCAGCAGGTTGCTGCCGGCGCCGATGGGCAGCAGCGGCTGGCCCTGGATCGCCGGCAGGGCCAGCGCCTCGGGCAGCGCGGCCAGGTCGGCCACCTGCAGCAGATAGCGCGCCTGCGCGGCGACGCCGAAGGTGTTGCGGGAGCGGAGCGGGGCGTGCTCGGTCAGCAGCCAGCGCGATGCGCTCATGCCGGGGCGACCGGGCCGCGGCTGGGCTGCTCGCGGCGGCGGCGGATGGCTTCCACGCATTCGTAGACCAGCGAGGGCCCGCGATAGACCAGGCCCGAATACAGCTGCACCAGCGAGGCGCCGGCCGACATCTTGGCCACCGCATCGGCGCCGGAGGTGACGCCGCCCACGCCGATCAGCGGGATCTCCTGCGGCAGCCGCGTGCGCATGCGCCGCAGCACCAGCGTGGACTGGCCCATCAGCGGCGCGCCGGACAGCCCGCCGGCCTGGCCGGCATGCGGATGGGCGAGCACCGCGCTGCGATCGACGGTGGTGTTGGTGGCGATCACGCCGTCCACCGACAGGCCGGCCAGCACGCGGCACACCGCGTCGATGTCGTCGTCGGACAGGTCGGGCGCGACCTTGACCAGCATCGGCACGCGCTTGCCGTGCTGGGCGCCCAGCCGCTCCTGCGCCTCGCGCAGCGTGCCGATGAGCTGGCGCAGGGACTGCTCCTCCTGCAGCTCGCGTAGCCCCGCAGTGTTGGGCGAGGAGATGTTGATGGTGATGTAGTCGGCCAGCGGGTAGACGCGCTCCAGGCAGAACAGGTAGTCCTGCGCCGCGTCCTCGTTGGGCGTGTCCTTGTTCTTGCCGATGTTGATGCCCAGCAGGCCGCCCTTGCGGCGCGCGCGCTGCACGTTGCGCACCAGCGCATCGACGCCCTCGTTGTTGAAGCCCAGCCGGTTGATCACCGCCCGGTGCTGCGGCAGCCGGAACATGCGCGGCTGCGGATTGCCGGCCTGCGGGCGCGGGGTGACCGTGCCGACCTCGACGAAGCCGAAGCCCAGCGCCAGCAGCGCATCGATATGCGCGCCGTTCTTGTCCAGGCCCGCGGCCAGTCCGACCGGATTGGGGAAGTCCAGCCCCAGCACGCGCGTGGGCATCGGCCCGGGCTGGCGCGTGGCCAGGCCGAGCGTGCCGCTGCGATAGGCCAGCTCCAGCGCCCGCAGGCCGGCGCCATGGGCCTGCTCGGCGTCCAGGGCGAACAGGAACGGGCGCGCCAGCGAATACATCGGAATCATGCGGTCCTTTAGTTGGCGTACGCAGCCAGCGCCGCGATGCCGCCGAAGAACAGGAACAGCGCCGCAATGCCCAGCACCAGCAGCACCAGGTGTAGCCAGCCCAGCACCAGCCCGGCCACGGCCATGCCGTCGCCCTCCAGCGCGCCCTGGCTGCGGCGGATCTCGGCGCGGGCCATGTGCCCGGTGATGACCGCCACGAGCGCGCCGACGGTGGGCAGCAGGCTCCAGCCCAAGATGCCGAACACCAGCGAGACCACGGCCAGGCTGCTGGTGGGACGTGCGATGGCGTTCATGCGGCGGTTCCTTCAGGAAGTGAGCGCAAGGGTACCGGCAAAGGCCCGCGTGTCGTAGTCGAACGACACCGTTCCGTCCACCGCGGTGGCGTCGAACAGCGCGCGCAGCGCGGCCATCATCGGCGCATGGCGCGGATGACCGGCCTGCGGCGCATAGGACGAGGACAGCAGGCGCCCGCGCAGCGCGTCGAAGTCCAGCCGCTGCCCATGGTCGAAGCGCACCGTGCCCTTGAGCCCGCCGCCGAACCAGGCCGTCATCGCCGCATCGTCGCTGTAGCGCTCGGCCACGCTGGTGTAGTCCAGACCGTAGTCCAGCAGCAACTGCTCATAGCCTTCCAGGAAGGGTGTGCCCGTCAGCCGGCGCGAATTCCAGAACACCATCGCCAGCCCGCCGGGCCGCAGGATGCGCGCCCACTCACGCCGGACCGCCTGCTGGTCGAACCAGTGGAACGCCTGCGCCGCGGCCACCAGCCCGACGCTGGCATCGGCCAGCGTGGTCGCCTCGGCCGTGCCGTTCACCGCGGCAAAGCGCGCATCGCCGCCCAGCCACGCCACCGCCGCCGCGCGCATGGCGGCATTGGGCTCCACCGCCGTGACCGGATGGCCACCGTCGAGGAACAGCCTGGAGGAAATGCCCGTGCCGGCGCCGATGTCGGCCACTGGCGCGTCGCGCGCCACGCCCATCGGCCCATGCAGCCAGTCGATCAGCGCCGGCGGGTAATCGGGCCGATAGCGCACATAGTCGGCCACGCGTGAGGTGAAACGTTGGGTTGAATCCAGCGACATGCCCATCTCCCGGTAACCCGCCCGGGAAACGTCCGGACTGCGATCGGTCCGCAGATTTTAGGCCTTTCGCCAGCGCGCGGGGCTGGGAGGACTCGCCTCGCTCACCAGACTCGACCCGGGAGGATTCAGGTTCTGAGACGCCGCCCGCCGGACCGTTGCCCCTTGGAAGCCAAAAAACGCTCAGACGCCGCGATCTCTAGCCGAGATATGCCAACAGCGAAAACGAACGGATACCAGCACGTCGTCTACGCGCTGGCCACTCGGCTCCAGACTCACCAGAACACGGCGTACAGACCGATCAGAATCACCACCACCAGCAGCGCGGCCAGATTGAAGCCCTTGCTGGTGGTGTAGTCGATGTCGTCCAGTTCCACGTTGTAGCGGCTCTGGCCACCGCGCTGCAGCAGCGAGATCCCCACGGCCAGCGCGATGCAGGCCAGGAAGACGAGGCCGACCCGGTCCATGAAGGCCACCGAAGGCAGCCACAGCTTCAGCGCCAGCGACAGCACCGCCGAGGCCACCGCGGCCACCAGCGCCGCGGTGGCCGTGGTGCGCTTCCAGAACATGCCCAGCAGGAAGATCACGCAGATGCCCGGCGTGAAGAAGCCCGTGAATTCCTGGATGTACTGGAACGCCTGATCGAAGCTGCCCAGCAGCGGACGCGCCGAGAAGATGGCCAGCACCAGTGCCAGCGCCGCGGCGATGCGGCCCACCCGCACCAGCTGCTTCTCCGACGCCCCGCGCCGCAGCGGCCGATAGACGTCCATGGTGAAGATGGTCGCGATCGAGTTGATCTTGGAGCCCAGCGACGCGATCACCGCCGCCATCAGCGCCGCGAACACCACGCCCAGGATGCCGTTGGGCAGCAGACTCATCAGATGCGGATAGGCCGCGTCCGGACGCTCCAGGCCCGGCGCCAGCAGCACCGCCGCGATGCCCGGCACCACGATGATCAAGGGCATCGTCAGTTTCAGGAACGCCGCCAGCACGATGCCCTTCTGCGCCTCGCCCAGGCTCTTGGCGGCCAGCGCGCGCTGGATGATGTACTGGTTGAAGCCCCAGTAGGACACGTTCATCACCCACATGCCGCCCAGCAGCACCGACAGCCCCGGCAGATCCTTGTAGTGCGGATTGGAGCGGTCCAGGATCATGTGGAACTTCTCCGGCGCGCGCTGCAGCAGCACCTGGAAACCGGCGACCACGCCCGCCCCATCGGCCACCTTGTCCAGCGCGATCCAGGTGATGAGCAGCCCGCCCAGCACCAGCAGCGAGACCTGCACGAAGTCCGTCAGCGCCACCGCCTTCAGCCCGCCGTAGAGCGCATACGCACCGGCGAACAGGCCCAGCGCGACCAACGCCACGTCCACGTCCACCCCGGCCACGGTATGCACCGCCGTGGCGCCCAGCCACAGGATCGAAGTCAGATTCACGAACACGTACACGCCCAGCCAGAACAGCGCCATCACCGTGCGCACCGTCGGGCTGTACCGCTTCTCCAGGAACTCGGGCATCGTGTAGATGCCGTTCTTCAGGAAGATCGGCAGGAAGAACTTGCCGACGATGATCAGCGTCAGCGCCGCCATCCACTCGTAGGAGGCGATGCCCAGGCCGATCACATAGCCCGAGCCGGACATGCCGATGATCTGCTCGGCCGAGATGTTGGCGGCGATCAGCGAGGTGCCGATGGCCCACCACGGCAGCGCACGGCTGGCCAGGAAATAGTCCTGCGCACTGCGCTGCCCGCCGCGCTTCTCGCGCGAGACCCACTGGGCCAGGGCGAAGATGAAGATCGCATAGAGGACGACGATGCAGGTGTCGAGAGGGGACAGGCTCATGGTGTACGGGTTCCAGGCAGGACCGCTTGGCCGCGCCACCGATGGTGTGAGGCGGACGCTGCGGCACAGGGGCGGCGGACGTTCATCGAGTCAGGTGGAACAACCCGCAGGCGGCAAGATCCTCGCCGTGCAGGTGGCTGTCGATTCCCAGTAAGTCGAAGGCCTGTCGGTAGCGCGCACCGAGCGTTGGCCCACCGATCAGGTGCACCGGCGCTCGCAGCGGCAGCTGCGCGCGGACTTCATGGCCGATCAGCAGCCCGGACAGGTAGGCGGGCGCCTGCGCCGGCGCGAGCCGGTCGAACAGGCTGAGCGTGCGCACGCCGAACAGGTGATGCAGCAGCCCGCCCGGCTCGCCGCTGCGCCGCACGCCGGCGGCGAAGACCTCCGCGTCGAAGACCTCCGGCTCGGACGTCGGCGGCATGCTGCGCGCGAGCATGCTGTGCTGCCGGTACAGCGCGTAGGACTCGCCGGTCATGGCCGTGTGCACGCTGGCGATCGCGCCGGCCCGCAGTGACACCCACTTGCTGTGGGTGCCGGGCAGGCAGACCTGCGCCGCATCGGGGCATTGGCTGAGCAGGCCGACGATCTGCGTCTCCTCGCCGCGCATGACGTCGGGCAGCGCCTGGCTGCCGCCGCGCACGCCGGGCACGATCCGCGCGCGCCGACCCTGCAGTGCGGTGCCCTGCGTCGGGACTTCCTGCAGCGCCTGCGCCAGCGCCGCCGGCGTGGCCGGACAGGGCAGGTAGGGCGCCTCGGACCAGCCGCCGCGCGCGCCGACCATCCCGCACAGCAGCAGCTCTGTGTCGTCCCAGCCCTGCAGCGCCTCGGCCAGCAGTGCCGGCGTCGCCGCGCCATGGCCGAGCGCGCCCAGATCCGCGCGCCGCGTGTCCACGATCGCGCCGTTTGCGTGGAGCCGCCACGCGCGCAGGCTGCTGCTGCCCCAGTCGATCGCGATCATGCGCGCACCCGGCCTTCGGGCAGGCCGACGACGCCGGGTTCGCAGGCGAACAGCCCGCCGGCGTGCGGCGTGCGCTCCAGTTCCTCGGTGGTGTGGTCCAGGCGCGAGCTGATCGCGAACAGGCGCCCCAGCGCAGGTCCGCCGAAGGCCGGGCAGGTGGGATGCTTGACCGGCATCGGCACGATCCGTTCGATCCGGCCATCGGGCGCATAGCGCACCACGCGCCCGGCGCGCCACTGCGCATTCCACAGATGGCCCTCGGCATCGATCACCGAGCCATCCGGTTCGGCGCCCTGTACATCGACCTGCGCGAACACGCGCGGATTGGCCGTGCAGGCGCGGTCCGGATCGTAGTCGCAGCACAGGATGCGCGGCTGCAGCGAGTCGCAGTAATACAGCGTGCGGCCGTCGCGGCTGAAGCAGATCGAGTTGGGAATCGACACCCCGCCCAGCGGCAGCCGGCGCAAACCATGGGCGAAGGAGAACTGGTAGAAGGCGCCGCGCTCGGCCTTGTCGGCATGCTCATCCATGGTGCCGAACACGAAATGCCCGTGGCGGTCGGCGCGGCCATCGTTGCTGCGGGTAAGCGGCTGATCGGCCTCGACCGCGCACACTGTCTGCAGCGGCAGCGCGCCGGCGGGCGCGTCCGGGTCGGCCAGCGCGATCGACTTGGCCAGCACCACCAGCAGCCGGCCGTCTTCCATCAGCCCCAGGCAGGCCGGACGATCGGGCAACGACCAGGCGCGGGTGAGGGCGTCGGCGGGGTCGTGGCGCCATAGGCGCTGCCCGCTGATGTCCACCCAGAACACGGCCTGCCGGCGCTCGCACCACAGCACGCCTTCGCCGTGCGTGCAGCGGCTGTCCACCGCCAGGGCGACGCTGGGCGCGACGCTCACCGGCTCACCATTCGGCCACGCTGCCATCGGCATGGCGCCAGAGCGGGTTGGCCCAGTCCGGCGGCGTGCGGTTGGCGTGGATCAGCCGCTCCTCGTCGATCTCCACGCCCAGACCCGGCTTGGGCAGCGCGGCGATGTAGCCGTCCACGCAGGCGAAATCTTCCTTGTTGATCAGGTAGTCCAGCAGGTCGGCGCCCTGGTTGTAGTGGATGCCGATGCTCTGTTCCTGCAGCACTGCGTTATGCGAGACCAGGTCCACCTGCAGGCACGCGGCCAGCGCGACCGGGCCGAGCGGGCAGTGCGGCGCCAGCGCCACGTCGTGGGCCTCGGCCATGGCCGCGATCTTCAGGCATTCGGTGATGCCGCCGGCGTGCGACAGGTCCGGCTGCAGCATCGCCAGGCCGCCCTGGGCCAGCACGTGCTTGAACTCGAAGCGCGAGTACATGCGCTCGCCGGCGGCCAGCGGGATGCTGGTGGTATCGGCCAGGCGCGCGTAGTGCTCGTAGTGTTCGGCCAGCACCGGCTCCTCCACGAACAGCGGCCGGTAGGGCTCCAGTTCGCGCAGCAGCGTCTTGGCCATCGGCACGCCGACGCGGCCGTGGAAGTCGATGCCGAAGTCCACCGTATCGCCCAGCGCCGCGCGGATGCCGGCGATCTTGGCCACCGCCGCATCGACCGCGCGCGGGCTGTCGATCAGCCGCATCTCCTCGGTGCCGTTGAGCTTGAAGGTGTCGTAGCCCAGCGCCTGGTGGGCCTGCATCTGCGCCACGATGTCGGCCGGGCGGTCGCCGCCGACCCAGCGATAGGTCTTCATCCGGTCGCGCACCAGGCCGCCGAGCAGCTGGTACACCGGCACGCCCAGCGCCTTGCCCTTGATGTCCCACAGCGCCTGGTCGATGCCGGCGATGGCGCTCATCAGGATCGCGCCGCCGCGATAGAAACCGCCGCGGTACAGGGTCTGCCAGAGGTCGTTGATGCGCGCCGGGTCCTGGCCGACCACGTACTGCGACAGCTCGTGCACCGCCGCCTCGACGCTGCGCGCCTTGCCTTCGATGACCGGTTCGCCCCAGCCGGTGATGCCCTCGTCGGTCTCGACCTTGAGGAACAGCCAGCGCGGCGCGGCGTGATAGGTGGTCAAGCGGGTGATCTTCATCCCTGGGCGTCCTGATAGGCCTGCACGAAGGCACGCGCGTGCGCGGCGGTGGTCTCGGGCGTCTGGCCCGGCCGGTACAACTCGCCGCCGATGCCGGCCCCGGCCGCGCCCTGGGCGAGGAAGCCGGCCAGCGTGTCGGGGGTGACGCCGCCGACCACGTACACCGGCACCGTCGCCGGCAGCACCGAGCGCAGCGCGCGCACATGGCCGGCGCCGTAGGTGGCGGCGGGGAACAGCTTGAGGATCTGCGCGCCGGCATCGATCGCATCGAAGGCCTCGCTGGCCGTGGCGAAGCCGGCCACGACCGTCATGCCGCGCTCGACCGCATGGCGGATCAGCGAAGGCCGCGTGTTGGGCGTGACGATGAAGCGCGTGCCGATCTCGGCCAGCGCATCGACCTGCTCGTTGCGCAGCACGGTGCCGGCGCCGATATGCGCGTGCGCGCCGTATTCGCGATGGGCCAGGGCGATGCTGTCGCGCCAGCGTGGCGAATTGAGCGGGATCTCGATGGCATCGAAGCCGGCGCCGACCAGGGCGTCGACATGCGCCGCGGTCTCTTCCGGCGTGATGCCGCGCAGGATCGCGACCAGCGGCAGCTTGAACGGGCGCGTGTCGTGGGACATGGACTTACTCGTGATAGAGCTGGGAGCGACCGCCATCGATCAGGATGTCGGTGGCGTTGATGAAACGGGCCTCGTCGCTGGCCAGGAACAGGGCGGTGTAGGCCACTTCCTGCGGCGTGCCGATGCGGCCGGGCGGCAGCAGCGCGGTCTGGCGTTCGCGCGCGCCCGGCTCGCGGGCGAACCAGGCCTCGATGCGCGGCACCAGGATCAGGCCGGGCGAGATCGAGTTCACCCGCACGCCGTGCGCGGCGTATTCGATGCCCAGCGCCTTGGTCATGCCGATCAGGCCGTGCTTGGCGACCGGGTAGGGGAAGGCGTGCGGGATGATCTTGTGGCCGTGCACCGAGGCGATGTTGACGATGCTGCCGGCGCCGGCGGCGACCATCGCCGGCAGCGCCGCCTTGCACAGGTTCCAGGCGCCCTTGAGGTTGAGGTCCAGGCAGCGCTGCCAGTCGGCATCGGTGAGCTGCAGCGGATCGGAGAACACGTCCGCGCCCGCGTTGTTGACCAGCACGTCGAGGCGGCCGTGGCGCGCCAGGATGTCGGCGACGAGTGCCTGCACGCCCTCACCGTCGGTGATGTCGCCCTGCACCAGCGCCAGGCGCGCATCGGCCGCGGCCGGCGCGTTGCGATCCAGGCCGATGACCGTGGCGCCGTGCTCGGCGAACAGCGCGGCCGTGGCCGCGCCGATGCCGCTGGCTGCGCCGGTGACCAGCGCGACCTTGCCGGACAGCCGGCCGCTCATGCGCAAGGCGCCGGCGATGGGCCGGCGTCTGTCTGCGAATGCGTCATGGAACCCCTCCTCGGTTCATCACGATCCGTGACGGAATGGTCCGGTGCGGCCGTCAGGACGCGACGCTACCGGATTGGACGCCCCGGCAGACCATGCGGGGCCGGAGCGGCGCTGATTATTGGAAGCCAAGCTATACCTGGCAAATGAAATTTTTCGAGTGTTCTATTTCGTCATGGAATACGTTACGGTCCGCCACCGTCCGCGTCGTCGACGCCGGTTGAGAAAGGGGGCTGGACCATGCTGCTGAAGACGCGCCACCTGCTGCTCTTGCAGCACCTGCACGAGCAACGCTCGGTCCTGCGTGCCGCCGAGGCGACGCGGATGACCCAGCCGGCCGCCTCCAAGCTGCTGGCCGAGATGGAGAGCCTGCTGGGCGTGCCGCTGTTCGAGCGCCACGCGCGCGGCGTCGAACCGACCCGCTACGGCGAGGTGCTGGCGCGCCACGCGCGGGCGGCGCTGTCCGAGCTCGCCCACGCCGGCGATGAGATCGCCGCGCTGCGCGAGGGCCGGCTGGGCCAGGCGGCGCTGGGCACGGTGGTCAACCCGGGCACCAACCTGGTGCCGCTGGCGGTGGCGCGGGTCAAGCGCGCCTTCCCCGGCATCCTGGTGCGGGTGGAGATGGACTACAGCCGGCCGCTGGTCTCGCGCCTGCTCGATGGCCAGCTGGACATCGTGGTGGGGCGGATCATGGATGCCGAGCTGCGCGATGAGCTGGAATTCGAGCGCCTGGCCGACGAGCCGCACGCGGTGATCGCCCGCGCCGGCCATCCGCTGGGCGGGCGCTCGCTGTCGCATGCCGACCTGGCCGGATGCGGCTGGATCGTCCCGCCGCGCGAGAGCGTGCTGCGCGCGCGGCTGGGCACGGCCTTCATGCGC
Source organism: Pseudoxanthomonas winnipegensis (assembly GCF_030322905.1). NCBI lineage: Bacteria > Pseudomonadati > Pseudomonadota > Gammaproteobacteria > Lysobacterales > Lysobacteraceae > Pseudoxanthomonas > Pseudoxanthomonas winnipegensis. Next base: position 1,504,818 of record NZ_CP095475.1, read on the forward strand.
TACGGCATGCCCTGGCCGGACAACGTCATCGAGACCTCGGCCCTGCCGGTGATCACCGCGCTGCTGGCCGAGAGCGACTTCCTGACCGTGCTGCCGGCGCGCTCGGTGGCCGCCCACGTCCAGGCCGGGCAGCTGGCCGTGCTGCCGATCGACATGGACGTGCAGATGGAGGATTTCGGCATCGTGCGCCGCCGCGGCCACCAGCTCTCCCCCGCGGCGGCCTGCGTGCTGGAGGCGCTGCGCGAGACCGCCCGGACCCTCTACGACGCGCCGGACTAAGGCGCGCACGTATTCCAGGGCTGGATAGCTCCCTGTGAATATTTCATTTGTGCGGCATGTCTGCCGTTCCTATGCTGCCGCCCGCAGACACACCGTGGCCCTGCGGGGTCCTGCCGAACCTGCCCAGCGTGGCGGGCCAGGCTCCCCTGACACGGGTGCGCCCCCGGCGGGACCTGAGGGTCCGGCCGATCGGCACCGCGGCACCGCCTTCGGGTGACTGCCGCACGGTGGGGCCGCCAGGGGCGACCCGTGCACATCACAACTTAAGTTCGGCCAATTTGTCCTTGGGAGGGAGCAAATCATGCCAATGCACCAAGTGCGCGCCCCGCAACGCGGCGCGTCGGAACGTCTCGTCCGTCATCTGCTCACCGTCGCCGTGCTGGGCATCCTGGGTGGCGTGGCCGGGCAGGCGCTGGCCCAGGACGCGGCCGCCAAGCCGGACGCGGCCCAGGACGGCGAGGCTGTCACCCGTCTGGACACCGTCACCGTCACCGGCCAGCGCGCCGCGCTGGACAAGGCGGTGTCGGTCAAGCAGATGGAAGATCACGTGGTCGAGGTGATCTCGGCCGACAACATGGGCCAGATGCCCAACGTCACCGTGGCCGAGGCGCTGGCGCGCCTGCCCGGCGTGACCGCCTCGCTGGACCGCGGCAACGCCAGCCTTGCCACCGTGCGCGGCCTGGGCCCGCGGATGACCATGGGCACGGTCAACGGCCGCGAGATCGCCTCCTCCGAGCCGGACCGCGCGGTGCGCTGGGAGATCTTTCCCACCGAGATCGTCTCCACCGTCAAGGTCTACAAGACGCCCTCGGCCGACCTGATCGCCGGCGGCATCGCCGCCACGGTGGACATCGCCACGATCGATCCGCTGACCTATACCGGCCCGCGGTTCGTGGCCAGCGCCGGCCCGGTGTTCTACGACCAGGGCAAGGACGTGGACGGCTACAGCCCCTGGGGCAGCCGCTTCGGCGCCAGTTGGGTGCACAAGATCAACGACGACCTGGCCATCGCCATCGGCGCGACCTATCAGAAGCAGAAGAACGCCAACGCGCTGATCGGCAGCTGGGGCTATACCGACGACGCCAGCGCGGTGGACGTGGATGGCGACGGCACGCGCGACTACACCCCTTGGGGCGCGGCCGACCAGCTCAAGCTGATCGACCAGACGCGCACCGGCGCGATGGCCGCGCTGCAGTGGCGCAGCGGCAACTTCGAACTGAAGGCCGATGCGCTCTATTCGAGGGTGCGCATCGACGAGGACCAGTCGCAGACCTGGTACCGCAACTGGGACGACAGCATCTGGTCGTGGTGGAACCCGTACGGCCAGCCGGGCTCGTCCATCCACATGATCGACCACAGCGTGGTCGGCGGTACGCTGATCAACTCGCAGTGGGGCACGCCGCTGGAGATGGACCAGGTGCTGGCCAAGTACAGCGAGGTCAAGACGCTGACCGCCGGCGGCCTCAACGGCAAGTGGACCGGCGAGGTGTGGACCCTCGGCGCCGACCTGTCGGCCTCGGAGGCCAAGCGCGAGAACCGCTGGCGCTCGGTGCAGTTCGGGCTCAACCCGGACAGCGTGTCCTTCGACTTCGCGCCGGGCCACGCGCCCTGGATCTCGGCCAGCAGCGCCACGCCGGCCTGGGGCATCGCCGGCAGCGACGAGCCGCAGTCGCTGCACGACCGCATCGCCGCGCTGGCGCTGGATGCCAGCCGCCCGCTCGATGGCGCGTTCAACCGGCTGTCCTTCGGCGCGCGCGTCTCCGACCGGGTCAAGCGCAACCGCCACGAACTGGCCAACTACTCGGACTACAACCAGCCGATCTCGGCCTATGCCGACCTCATCCATCCCCTGGACATCCCCGGCCTGAACGTGCCGCCGGTCTATGCGGGCAACGTGGACGACATCGCCGAGCGCGGCTTCGGCGGCTTCGCCCCCTCGGCGCTGGCCGAACAGATGCTGGACCACTGGAAGGTGCAGGAGCGGGTCAAGGAAGCCTTCGCCAAGGCCAATTTCAGCTCCAACTGGCTGGGCGTGGATGTGACCGGCAATGTCGGCGTGCGCGTGGTCGGCACGCATACCCGCAGCGATGGCTACGACACTGTCGATGGCAATACCTATGCGCCCAGCAGCGCCAGCAAGGACTACACCGATGTGCTGCCCAGCGCGACGGTCAACTTCCTGATCGCCGACGACAAGATCCTGCGCCTGTCCGCGGCCAAGGTGGTCGCGCGGCCGCCGCTGGACGAGCTGCGCACCGGCCGCTATCTGGACAATCCGGCCACGGTCAGCGGCCAGCTCACCGGCAGCGGCGGCAACCCGCGGCTGGATCCGTTCCGCGCCACCCAGCTCGACCTGTCCTACGAGTGGTACTTCCACAAGGAGGCGCTGGCCGCGGTGGCGGTGTACCGCAAGTGGGTCGATTCGAGCATCGGCTACAAGACCGAGCACGAGACCATCGACGGCCGCGACTATCTGATCAGTGGCCCGTTCAACGGCGGTGGCGGTTACATCGACGGCGTCGAGCTGACCTTCCAGACCCCGTTCTGGTTCATCCCGGGCATGGAGAACTTCGGCATCTACTCCAACCTGTCGCTGGTGGATTCCAACCTGCACGAGTTCTCGCCGGCCAACAATCCGCTGCCGCTGAGCGGGCTGGCGCGGCGAACCGGCTCGGCCGACCTGTGGTACAGCAACGGCAAGCTGGAGGCGCGCGCGGGCTACAGCTACCACAGCCCCTACAGCACGGCGTACGGCTGGAATGCCTCCCATCTGGTGCGCCTGGACAGCATGGGCACCTGGGACGCCAGCCTGGGCTGGCAGTTCAATCCGCGCTGGGCGATGAAGCTGCAGGTCAGCAACCTCACCAACGAGGCCATGCGCGCCTATACCGATAACCTGCCGTATCGCCTGGCCAACATGGACGACGGCGGCTACCAGTTGTTCGGCCGGCGCTTCTCGCTCGAAGCCACGTTCCGGTTCTGAGAGGACGATGACTGTGAGTGATCGAAACAAAGGCTGGCTGCGCGCGGCGATGCTGGCGGCGGTGCTCTTCGCGCTGCCGGCCGGCGCCGAGGAGCGCGCGCGGCCGTTCTACCTGGGGGCGGACCTGTCCTTCGCCAACGAGATGGAGGACTGCGGCGTGCAGTACCGCGACGGCGGCAAGGTCGAGGACGTGTTCTCGATCTTCCGCGCCCATGGCGCCAACCTGGTGCGCGTGCGGCTGTGGAACGACGCGCGCTGGACGCGCTACAGCGACCTGTCCGACGTCAAGAAGACCGTGCGCCGGGCCCGCGCCCAGGGCATGCAGGTGCTGCTGGACCTGCACTACTCCGACGACTGGGCCGACGGCGACAAGCAGTACATCCCCAAGGCCTGGGCCGATGTCGCCGACACCGACGACCTGGCGCGCACGCTCTACAACTTCACCTACGACACGCTGATGGCGCTGGACCGCGAGGGGCTGATGCCCGAGCTGGTCCAGGTCGGCAACGAGACCAATCCCGAGCTGATGAGCTCCAGGGTCTGGGACAAGCGGAAGGACCGCATCGACTGGACGCGTAACGCGGCCCTGTTCAAAGCCGGCATCCGCGCGGTCCACGATGCCGGCGCCCACTCCAGGATCCAGCCGCGGGTGATGCTGCATATCGCCCAGCCGGAGAACGTGGAGCCGTGGTTCGCGGCGGCCGACCGCGCCGGGGTGCGCGGCTTCGACCTGATCGGCATCAGCTACTACCGCAAGTGGTCCACGCAGACGATGGCGCAGCTGGGCCAGACCATCGCACGCCTGCGCAAGACCTATCCGGACAGGGACGTGGTGGTGGTGGAGACGGCCTACCCGTGGACGCTGGAGGCGGGCGATGAATCGCACAACCTGCTCGGCGAGGACTCGCTGATTCCGGGCTATCCGGCCACGCCCGATGGGCAGCTGCGCTACCTCACCGACCTGACCCAACTGGTGGCCGACAACGACGGCAGCGGCGTGGTCTATTGGGCGCCGGAGTGGACCACCAGCCGCTGCAAGACGCGCTGGGGTACCGGTTCGTCCTGGGAGAACGCCACGTTCTTCGATTTCCGGCACGGCAACGCGCTGCTGCCGGGCATCGACTTCATGCGCCACGACTACCGCCTGCCGCGATGAGCGAGGTGAGCCGCCGCGAATTGCTGCGCGCGCTGATGGCCGGCGGCGTGGCGGTTACGGTGCCGGCGGGCCGTGCGGCGGCGACGGCGAGCGCCGCCGGTGACGCGGCCGTCGTGCAGGCGCCATCGGCACTCGCATTGCCGCGGGCGTCGGCCGGGCGTCCAACGCCTGGTGCGCGTCAGCGCGACCGCCTGGATGCTGGCTGGCGCTTCGCCTTCGGCCACGCCGACGATCCGGCGCGCGACTTCAACTTCGGCACCTACCAGCGCACCTACGCCAAGGCCGGCAAGGACACCGCCGATGCGGCGCTGATCGCTTACGACGATGCGGGCTGGCGCGCGCTGTCGCTGCCGCACGACTGGGCGGTGGAACTGCCTTTCGTGCCCAATCCCCATCCGCCCGCCGACGTGGACGATCCGGCCGCCGCGCACGGCTATCGCCCCGTGGGCCGCGAGCATCCCGAGACCAGCATCGGCTGGTACCGGCGTGAGCTGGACATTCCCGCCAGCGATGCGGGCCGGCGCCTGGTGCTGGAATTCGACGGGGTGTTCCGCGACTGCATCGTGTTCTGCAACGGCCATATCGTCGGCACCAACGCCAGCGGCTATATCGGCTTCGAGGTGGACATCACCGATGTGGTCGACTACGGCGCTCGCAATGTGATCGCGGTACGCGTGGACGCCACCCTGGGCGAGGGCTGGTTCTACGAAGGCGCCGGGATCTACCGCCATGTCTGGCTGCGCAGGACCGATCCGCTGCACATTCCTGCCGGCGGGCTCGTGGTGCGGGCCACACCCCGCGCTGGGCAGGCCGCCTGCGCTGTAGAGGCGACGCTGCACAACGCGGGCGACCAGGCCGAGGCCTGCGTGCTGGTGCTGCAGGTCCTGGACGACGACGGGCGCGTGGTGGCCAAGGCGCAGCTGCCGGCACCGCAGGTGGCGCCCGGCGATGAGACCACGGTGCAACACGCGCTGGCCTTCGACGCACCGCAGCTGTGGTCGCCCGAAAACCCGGTCCTGTACCGGCTGCTGGCCGAGCTGCGTGTGGACGGTGTCGCACGCGACGCAGTCCAGGTCGCGTTCGGCGTGCGCAGCATCGCCTTCGACGCCCAGCGCGGCTTCCTGCTCAATGGCGCGCCGTACAAGCTCAAGGGCACCTGCAACCACCAGGATCATGCCGGCGTGGGCACCGCCATCCCAGACGCCTTGCACGCCTGGCGCCTGCAGCAGCTCAAGGCGCTGGGATGCAACGCCTGGCGCATGGCGCACAACCCGGCCAGCCCGGCGCTCATGGACCTGTGCGACCGCCTGGGCATGCTGGTGATCGCCGAGACCCGGCGCATGTCCTCCGACCCTGAGGCGATGCGCGAACTGCAGCGCCTGCTGCTGCGCGACCGCAACCGGCCCAGCGTGATCGCCTGGTCGCTGGGCAACGAAGAGCCGCAGATGGTCACCGCGCGCGGCGCGCGCATCGTCGGCACGATGCAGGCGCTGGTGCGCCGGCTCGATCCGACCCGGCCGACCACCTTCGCCATGGACAAGGGCTTCGGCAAGGGCGTGGGGCAGGTGGTGGACGTGGTCGGCTTCAACTACCGCACCAACCAGATGGACGCCTTCCACGCGCGCGAGCCGCAGCGTCCGGTGTACGGCAGCGAGACCGCCAGCACCGTGTCGGTGCGCGGCAACTATTTCGTCGACGACGCCCGCGGCTATACGCGCGCCTACGACGTCGACCACCCGTGGTGGGCATCCACGTCCGAGTCGTGGTGGGCGTTCGTGGCCGAGCGGCCGTGGATCGCCGGCGGCTTCGTCTGGACCGGGTTCGACTATCGCGGCGAGCCCACGCCGTACAACCGCTGGCCCAACGTGGCCTCGCAGTTCGGCGTGCTCGACAGCTGCGGCTTCCCCAAGGACAACGCCTGGTACTACCGCGCGCAGTGGACGCAGGCGCCGGTGCTGCACCTGTTCCCGCACTGGAACTGGGACGCGCTGCCGGCCTTGGCCAACGGCATGGTGGATGTGTGGGTGCACAGCAACCTGGACGAGGTCGAGCTGTGGGTCAACGGCGTCAGCCAGGGCCGGCGTCGCGTGCCGCGCTACGGCCACGTGGAGTGGCGCGTGCGCTACGCGCCGGGCGCGATCGAGGCGCGCGGCTATCGCGGCGGCGAGCAGGTGCTGGTGCAGCGGCGCGAGACCACCGGCGCGCCGGCCGCCATCGCGTTGCGCTGCGCGCGCGCCAGCCTGCTGGCCGACGGCCAGGACGTGGGCATGATCGAAGTGGCCATCGTGGACGCGCAGGGCCGGCAGGTGCCGACCGCCGGCGACGAGGTCCGCTTCCAGGTGAGTGGGGCGGGGGCGCTGATCGGCGTCGGCAACGGCGACCCGGCCAGCCACGAGGCCGACAAGGCCGATCGGCGCCGCGCCTTCAACGGGCTGTGCCAGGCGATCGTGCAGAGCGCGCGTGGGCCGGGCCGCCTGCGGCTGCAGGCCAGCGCGCCAGGCTTGCGGGGTGCGGCGCTGGAGCTGGAAGTTTTGGACGCGCTCGCCTAGGTGAGCGCGGCCTGAGTTACGCCGTCTCCGAGCGTGCGGCGACGACGGCAAGGTCAGGCACGGATCGGCCCCAAGGCCGGTCCGTGCCGTTCGGACCCTTTAAAGATCGAACTTGATGCCCTGCGCCAGCGGCAGCGAATCGGAGTAGTTGATCGTGTTGGTCTGGCGGCGCATGTAGGCCTTCCACGCATCCGAGCCGGACTCGCGCCCGCCGCCGGTGTCCTTCTCGCCGCCGAACGCGCCGCCGATCTCCGCACCGGAGGTGCCGATGTTGACGTTGGCGATGCCGCAGTCGCTGCCGGCCGCGGAGAGGAACTTCTCGGCCGCCTTCAGGCTGTTGGTGAAGATCGACGAGGACAGGCCCTGCGGCACGCCGTTCTGCATGTCGATGGCCTCCTCCAGCGTCTCGTACTTCATCACGTACAGGATCGGGGCGAAGGTCTCGTGCTGGACGATGGCGTCGGTGTTCTTGAGGCCGGAGATGATGGTCGGCAGGACGAAGTTGCCTTCGCGCTCCAGCGCTTTGCCGCCGGTTTCCACCGTGCCGCCGGCGGCCTTGGCCTGCTCGACGGACTTCAGGAAGGCATCGACCGCGGCCTTGCTGTTGAGCGGGCCCATCAGATTGGCCGCATCCAGCGGATCGCCGATCTTGCCTTCGACCTGCTTGTAGGCCTTGACCAGCGTGGCCAGCACGGTGTCGTAGATCGAGGCGTGCACGATCAGGCGGCGGGTGGTGGTGCAGCGCTGGCCTGCGGTGCCCACCGCGCCGAACACGATGCCCGGCACGGCCAGCTTCAGGTCGGCGGTCTCGTCCAGGATGATTGCGTTGTTGCCGCCCAGCTCCAGCAGGCTGCGGCCCAGGCGCCGCGCCACGCGCTCGCCGACGATGCGGCCGACCTCGGTCGAGCCGGTGAAGCTGATCAGCGGCACGCGCTTGTCGTCCACCAGCTGCTGGGACAGTTCGATGCCGGCATCGTTGATCAGGAAGAACAGGTCGGGGAAGCCGGCGTCCTTGAGCGCGTCGTTGCAGATCTTCTGCGTGGCCAGCGCGGTCAGCGGGGTCTTGTTGGACGGCTTCCAGATGCAGATGTCGCCGCAGATGGCGGCCAGGAACGCATTCCACGCCCACACCGCGACCGGGAAGTTGAACGCGCTGATGATGCCGACCAGGCCGATCGGGTGGTACTGCTCGTACATGCGGTGGCCCGGGCGCTCCGAATGCATGGTGTAGCCGTAGAGCATGCGGCTCTGGCCCACCGCGAAGTCGGCGATGTCGATCATCTCCTGCACTTCGCCATCGCCCTCGGGCTTGGACTTGCCCATCTCCAGCGCCACCAGCGAGCCGAGCAGATCCTTGTGCTTGCGCAGCGCCTCGCCGCACAGGCGCACGGCCTCGCCGCGACGCGGCGCCGGCGTGGTGCGCCAGGTCTTGAACGCCGCCTGCGCGCGTTCGATGACCGTGTCGTAGTCGGACTGGCTGCTGGCATGCACCGTGGCGATGACGGCATGGGTGGTCGGGTTGACCGACTCCAGCACCCCGGCATCGGTGGTGCTGGACCACTGGCCGTTGCCGAGATAGGTGCCGGGATTGGTCGGGCCAAGGCCCAGGGCCTTGAGCAGGTCAGCAGACATGGAAACTCCGTGTTCGGGGACGCGTTGCGCCGCGGGCGGGGGACGCGGCAGGGCCGGCAATTTTAGCAGGCCGTCCAGGCGGGCCTGGGGCGGCTGGGGATGGCGAGCTTGTGGCAGCTGCGTCGGTAGCTGCGGCCGTGAATTCATGGCGCGGGGGCAGCTGCCGTCGGCGCGCACGATGATCGGGATTCGGGATTCGGGATTCGGGATTCGGGATTCGGGGATCGGGGATCGGGGATCGGGGATCGGGGATCGGGGATCGGGGATCCGGGAATCGGGAATCGGGAATCGGGAATCGGGAATCGGGAATCGGGAATCGGGAATCGGGAATCGGGAATCGGGATTCGGGGCCAGGGACTGGGGGGCTCGCAGCCAGCATCAAGACCTCACCAGGGCCGCCCCCTCCCTTGCGCGCAGCGCAGGGGAGGGTTGGGGAGGGGTTGGCTGTTGCTGTTGCTTTGAGTGGCTTCGTCAGCCGCCCTGTGCCTGCTCCAGCGCCGCGTTCAGCACAGCCGCCAGGCGCACGCCGGCCAGACGCAGCTGCTGCTCGGCCACCGGCGTCCAGGTGGCGAAGTAGGCCGGGTCCAGCTTCGCCCGGGCCGGGTAGAACCCGGGCGAGCGGACGATGCGGCAGGACGCCTCGGCCCACGAGGTCGCGTCCGGCGGGAAGCCGGTGCCGGCGCCGGGCGCGGGCCGGGGCAGGGCGCGGATCTGCGCCAGCAGCGCGTCCTCGTCCAGGCCGGTATGGCGCAGCAGCCCGCTGTCCCAAAGCGAATGCAGATTGCTGCCCTGGCCGTCCACGTTGATCTGCACGGTGTTGCCGCCCTTGTCGCGGGCGAAGCCGGCGTGCAGCGGCTGGTGGGCATCGCCGACCAGATGCACGACGAACTTCAGCGCCTGCAGGCGGGCGGCGGCCGGTGCGCTGCGGTCGGCCAGCAGCTTGGTCTGCGCGGTGAGCGCGGCGATCGTGCAGTCGCCGTTGCGGCAGTCGCGCGGCGGGTCGTAATGGCAGTCGTCCTCGCCCAGGTCGACGTAATGCCAGGCGGCGGTGCGCTTGCCCAGGTCGGGGTCGGACTCGCGCAGTTCGTCGGGCCAGCTGGCGATGCCGGGCAGTGTCGCGCCGGGCTCCAGTGCCAGCAGGGCGTCGATCTGCGCGCGCGTCTGTGCGGTGAGGTCGGGCTCGGCCAGCTCGGCCACCAGCCGATGGCCGGTGCGGCCCCAGGCCAGGGCGGACACGGGGCAAGCCAACAGGCTCAGGGACAGCAGCGCGGCCAGCGGCCGCACGAACGGAATCTTCAACACGCAGCATCCGGCTTTCGAAGCACGAGGGCCGGGATGATACCCGCGCTTGCGCGCCGGCTCGATGTCACCTCCGCGCGGCGACGCGCCTGAACCGCCCTCCGTGGCGGCGACACACCCGGCCTCCCTGGCCGGTCCCCATCCGGCACGCGCCGCGCACGTCCGTTGCCGGCATGCGCGCAGCGCGCGCTGGCTCAGAAGCGGTAGACCCAGGCGGCGCCGTAGACCATCGGATCGATGTTGGCCGTGCCCAGCTTGGCCCCGTTGAGCTTGACCTTGGTGTCGATGTCGGCCCAGCGCACGTCCACGCGCAGGGCGCTGCGCGCGCTCAGCGCGAAGTCCAGGCCGGCGTGCGCGGCCAGGCCCCAGGAGTCGCCCAGGTCCAGATCGCTGCCGGCCAGGGCGCCCTTGGCGTCGGTGCTGAAGAACTTGGTGTAGTTCACGCCCAGGCCCACGAACGGCGACACCTTGCCGGCGCTGTTGAAGTGGTACTGCAGCGACACCACCGGCGGCAGCTGCTTGGTGGTGCCGACCTTGCCCAGGCCCTTGATGTTGATGTCGTGCTGGAACGGCCAGGCGGCCAGCGCCTCGAGGCCCAGGTTGTCGGCCACGAAGTACTCGCCGGTGACGCTGGGGCGGGTGCTGCTGTCCACGCTGACCGGCAGCGTACCGCCGGCCAGCTTGCCGTTGTCCGACTTCGGATTGACCTGGTGGATGCCGACGCCGACGGTGAAATCGCCGCGCGACTGGGCAGCGGCCTGGAGGCAGACGCCGCCCAGGGCCAGGGCGAGCAGGCAGGTGAGGAGGGACTTGCGCATGACGATGAGGCTCCGATGTGTGTGGCGCACATGCTCCAACCGGGCCCGGGCGCCCGCCTTGATCCGGATCAAGGCGCACGGCGGGCGGCTGTCGTCCTGGGATCGCCGCCGGATTCAGCCCCGCGCCTGCCACGACCCGGCGGCAACGGGGCGCGCTGCTAGAATGCGGACCCCTTCACCGCCGCGTCGCGCACCCGCGTGCCGCTTACAGGAGTCCTCCAGCAATGAGCATCAAGGTAGGCATCAACGGCTTCGGCCGCATCGGCCGCAATGTGCTGCGTTCGGCCGTGCAGAATTTCGAGGGCGAGATCGAGATCGTCGCCATCAACGACCTGCTCGAACCCGACTACCTGGCCTACATGCTGCAGTACGACTCGGTGCACGGGCGCTTTGAGGGCACCATCTCGGTCGAGGGCACCACGCTGATCGTCAACGGCAAGAAGATCCGCCTGACCGCCGAGCGCGACCCGGCCGCGCTGAAGTGGGACGAGGTGGGCGCCGAGGTGGTCATCGAATCCACCGGCATCTTCCTGACCAAGGAAGGCGCGCAGAAGCACCTGGACGCCGGTGCCAAGAAGGTCATCCTGTCCGCGCCGTCCAAGGACGACACGCCGATGTTTGTCTTTGGCGTCAACGACAAGACCTACGCCGGTCAGGCCATCATCTCCAACGCCTCTTGCACCACCAACTGCCTGGCGCCGCTGGCCAAGGTCATCAACGACAAGTGGGGCATCAAGCGCGGCCTGATGACCACCGTGCACGCCGCCACCGCCACGCAGAAGACCGTCGACGGCCCGTCCAACAAGGACTGGCGCGGCGGCCGCGGCATCCTGGAGAACATCATTCCCTCGTCCACCGGCGCGGCCAAGGCCGTGGGCGTGGTGATCCCGGAGCTCAACAAGAAGCTGACCGGCATGAGCTTCCGCGTGCCGACCTCCGACGTGTCGGTGGTGGACCTGACCTGCGAGCTGGAAAAGCCGGCCACCTATGCCGAGATCTGCGCCGAGATGAAGGCCCAGAGCGAGGGCGCGCTGAAGGGCGTGCTGGGCTACACCGAGGACAAGGTCGTGGCCACCGACTTCCGCGGCGAGACCCGGACCTCGGTGTTCGATGCCGAGGCCGGCATCGCTCTGGACTCCACCTTCGTCAAGCTGGTGTCCTGGTACGACAACGAATGGGGCTACTCCAACAAGTGCCTGGAAATGGTCAAGGTCGTCGCGGGCAAGTAAGCCGCGCGATTCAGGACAAAGGGCGCCTTTCGGGCGCCCTTTGTCTTGATGCGGTCACGGGAAACGGGTAGGTCCGCTCGGCGGAGGGGACGATGGAGCTCGGGGGGAGCGCGAGCAGGGGTGCGGGTCTCTTTTTTCGAGCCGAGTGTCGTGCTATCAATCACCCGCGGATCGTCCAACGGCCCGTGCCGTGGGCAGGGAAGCGAATTTCACTTAAGGGGTAAGTGTTTCATGAAGATCAAGCAATGGTTTGGAAGCGGCCTGATTGCAGTGGCCGCCGTGCTGATGGCGCCGGGTGCATGGGCGCAGACGGCCGACATCTTCGACATCGATTACGTGCAGGGCCACCTGGTGGCCGGCAAGACGACCAAGGCCCAGGTGCTGGAAAGCTTCGGCGAGCCGACTTCAAAGAAGGCCAAGCTGAGCTCGTCCGGCGGCGCCTCCGAGACCTACGTCTACATCAAGGGCGCGGCCAAGAAGCCCGCGGCTTCGGCCGGCTCGGGCTTCGGCAAGATGGTGGGCTCACTGCGTGGCGTGCTGGGCGATGTTTCCGACCTGACCGGCAAGAACGTCGGTGGCGAAGTGGCCTCCAACAGCTATCGCGCCCAGCGCAGCGCCAACGCGGCCGATCGTCTGTCCGCACGCGCGGGCACCGACGCCGATGCGTCGGCCGGCGCCGATGGCGCCTCGCGGCTCACCATCCAGATCCAGGGCGGCGTGGTGACTTCGTTCGACATGGAGTGAGGTGGGCCCTGCATCCGCTTGCGCTCAGACCCCGCGCCGAAAGCGCGGGGTTTTTCGTTGGGATCGTCTCCGCAGTGCGGTGAGTCAACCCGGGAGTGACGTGAGCGAGGTCGGCGAAGGGATTTCGCCAAGCAGCCTCGACCGGCTGGGTGGCTCCTCGGCTCTGTACGCTATCTATGGCGGACTCGCCGCCGCGGGCCAGCCCTGGCCCGCTCTTCGCGCGGCCGCCAGGGTCGAGGCGTTGCAGCGAATAGATCAGGACTTCTTACAACTCGAAGGTATCGAGCAAGCGCTCTGCCCCCTCCCTTTTCGCTGCAGGCGAAGGGGAGCTCGAAGTCGCGAACTAGCGACTGAGGGGGTGGGGTGCTTTTGCTCTTCGCTTCGGTGGCTTGCCCGGTAAAGCCCCGACCCCTCCCCATCCCTCCCCTGCGCTGTGCGCAAGGGAGGGCCTCAAGTCGATACCTTCCCGTCACTGATCGCGTTGTGCGCGAGGAAGGGTCCGAGCGCCCGCAAACCGAAGCCCTGTGACCTGACGCTCGAGGCAGCGGGCCGGCGGGCGGTGGCCGCGCCTAGCGAGGCAGGATGCCGAGCGCCCGAGTCAGGGCAGGATGCCCTGACCGAGGGGAAAAGCGGCCGCCGCCCGCCGGCCCGCTGCCCTTCCGAAGCCGGGCAGCCAAGGCGCTGAGATGCGTCGATGAAGAAAGAGCCCATGGGCAAAAAGGTGGCCAGTGACCGGCTCGGGAAGCGATGCACAAGGCCTGACACGTCCCGCAACGCACCTCCCAACGCCGCTGCAGGTTTGCCGCACCCCCACGCAGCGCGGACAATGGGCGTCTGATCTTTCCCCTGCACAGGACCCAAGCATGACCATCGTCCGCATGAGCGACCTCGACCTGTCCGGCAAGCGCGTGCTGATCCGTCAGGATCTCAACGTGCCGATCGAGAACGGCCAGATCACCTCCGAACAGCGCATCACCGCCTCGGTGCCGACCCTCAAGGCCGCGCTGGAGCAGGGCGCCGCGGTGATGGTCACCTCGCACCTGGGCCGGCCGAAGGAGGGCACCTGGAGCGAGGAGGATTCGCTAGCGCCGGTGGCCGAGCGCCTGACCGCCCTGCTGGGCACCAAGGTCGAGCTGGTGCGCGACTGGGTCGACGGCGTGGACGTCAAGCCCGGCCAGATCGTGCTGCTGGAGAACTGCCGCATGAACGTGGGCGAGGCCAAGGACGACGAGACGCTGTCGAAGAAGTACGCCGCGCTGTGCGACGTGTTCGTCATGGATGCCTTCGGCACCGCGCACCGCGCCCAGGCCTCCACCCACGGCGTGATCAAGTACGCGCCCGTCGCCGCCGGCGGCCCGCTGCTGATGGCCGAGCTGGACGCCCTGGGCAAGGCACTGGACAACCCGGCCAAGCCGCTGCTGGCCATCGTCGCCGGCAGCAAGGTCTCGACCAAGCTCGAGCTGCTGTCCAACCTGGTCGGCAAGGTCGACCAGCTGATCGTCGGCGGCGGCATCGCCAACACCTTCATCGCCGCGGCCGGCTACAGCGTCGGCAAGTCGCTGTGCGAGCCGGACCTGATCGGCACCGCCCAGCAGATCGTCGCCGACGCCAAGGCGCGCGGCGCCGAGATCCCGTTGCCCACCGATGTGGTGGTGGCCAAGCAATTCCTGCCCGACGCCCCCGCGACGGTGAAGCGCGTCGATGCGGTCGAAGCCGATGACCTGATCCTGGACATCGGCCCGGATACCGCACAGGCCTACGCCGCACTGATCGCCAAGGCCGGCACGGTGGTGTGGAACGGCCCGGTCGGCGTGTTCGAGTTCGACGCCTTCGGCAAGGGCACCGAGACCCTGGCGCGCGCGATCGCCGCCTCGTCGGCGTTTTCCATCGCCGGCGGCGGCGACACGCTGGCGGCCGTGGACAAATACGGCATCGCCAAGGACGTGTCCTACATCTCCACCGGCGGCGGCGCCTTCCTGGAGTTCCTGGAAGGCAAGACCCTGCCGGCGGTCGCGGCGCTGGAAGCGCGCGGCAGCTGATCAGCGCGCCGCTGTCACTTCAGAGGCCCGGCCCTGAAAAGCCGGGCCTTTTCGCTTCTTATTCGAGGTATCCGCATGACTCCGCTTCCCACCCTGTTCTTCGACCTGGATGGCACGCTGATCGATTCCGAGCCCGGCATCGTCAACGGCATCGCGCATGTGTTCGCCTCCCTGCAGCGGCCGACGCCATCGCGCGAGGCGCTGCGCGCGTGGATCGGGCCGCCGATGCGCGACAGCTTCCAGGCCGCGTTCGGCGACGAGGACTTGGTGGCACGCGCGCTGGCGCTCTATCGGCAGCGTTACGACACGCTGGGCTGGACCGAGCTGACGGTATACCCCGGCGTACCTGAGCTGATCGAGGCGCTGGCGCAGGCCGGCCATCGGCTGGCGGTGGTGACCTCGAAGAACGAACGCGCGGCGCGGCGCATCCTGAGCGCACTGCCGTTCGGCCCGGCGTTCGAGGAAATCGTCGGCGCCAGCGACGACGGGGCCCGCCGCTTCAAGCGCGACCTGATCACCGAAGCGCTGACGCGGCTGCGGGTCCCGGCATCCGACTGCGTGATGATCGGCGACCGCCGCATGGACATCGAGGGCGCCGCGGCGCACGCCATGCGCAGCATCGGCGTGCTGTGGGGCTTCGGCGATCGCGAAGAACTGCTTGCCGCAGGCGCTGGGCAGGTGGTCGAGACGCCGTCCGCGCTGGCCGGTGCGCTAGGGGTGACGCTGCCGCGCAGTTGAATACCATTACAAAGCCATTTCAATCATTCGCTTCATGAGGTCCCCGGCGCCAAGACCCTTTTGCATCAAAGGGTTGCCTGGAGATGGCCGCTGTGGAGCGCTGCCGCCTTGTTCCATGCTGCAGCGCAGAAGCGGACCACCACCAGTCCTGTGGTAGCGTTTACGGCAAGACGGAGACCTTCGCCATGACCAAATCCAACGCCCGCCGCACCAAGATCCTGGCCACCCTCGGCCCTGCCACCGACCCGCCTGGCGTGCTGGAGGACCTGATGCGCGCCGGCGTGAACGTGGTGCGGCTCAACTTTTCCCATGGCGACCCGTCGGCCCAGCGCGATCGCGCCGAGGCCGTGCGCAGCGCCGCCAACAAGCTCGGCCTGGAAGTGGGCATCCTGGCCGACCTGCCTGGTCCCAAGATCCGCATCGAGCGCTTCGCCCAGGGCAAGGTGCAGCTGAAGACCGGCGCGCGCTTCGACCTGATCGCGCGCGAAGGCGTGCCGGCCGGCGATGAGACCCAGGTCGGCGTGAGCTACCTCGACCTGCCGGGCGACGTGGCGCCGGGCGATGTGCTGCTGCTGGACGACGGCATGATGCAGCTGCGCGTCACCGCCGTGGAAGGCGAGCGCATCGTCACCCAGGTGCTCAACGACGGCGTGCTGTCCGACCGCAAGGGCCTGAACAAGCAGGGCGGCGGGCTGTCGCTGGGCGCGCTGAGCGACCGCGACCGCGAGCTGATTGCCATCGTCGCCGACATCGGCGTGGACTTCATCGCCGTCTCCTTCTGCCGCAACGCGGCCGACATGGAGGAGGCGCGCAGCCTGGCGCGCAAGCACGGCAGCGACGCCTTCCTGGTGTCCAAGATCGAGCGCACCGAGGCTATCGAGAACCTGAAGGAGATCGTCGGCGCCAGCGACGTGGTGATGGTCGCGCGCGGCGACCTGGGCGTGGAAATCGGCGATGCCGAGCTGCCTGGCCTGCAGAAGCAGATCATTCGCGAGTCGATCGAGCAGAACAAGGTCGTCATCACCGCCACCCAGATGCTGCAGTCGATGGTCGAGAGCCCGCTGCCCACCCGCGCCGAGGTCATGGACGTGGCCAACGCGGTCATCGACGGCACCGATGCGGTGATGCTCTCGGCCGAGACCGCCGCCGGCACCTATCCGGTGCGCGCGGTCGAGGCGATGGCGCGCATCTGCGTCGGTGCCGAGCGCTCGTTCTCGATGGATACAGACTTCGAGGCGGCCCAGCGCAACCTGCAGCGCGCCGACCATGCCATCGCGATGGCCACGATGTTCCTGTCCGAGCACATCAAGCTGGGCGGCGTGGTGGCCTTGAGCGAATCCGGCGGCACCGCGGGCTTCCTGTCGCGCTTCCGCTCCACCGTGCCGGTCTATGCGTTCTCGCGCCATGGCGGCGCGCGCCGGCGCATGGCCCTGATGCGCGGCGTCCATCCCATTGCCTTCGACAGCCGCGGCATGGTCCCGCGCGAGGCCGCGCGCGCCAGCATCCAGATGCTGGTCAAGGCCGGTGCGCTGGGTCCGGGCGACCGCGTGGTGTTCACCAGCGGCGAGCACATGGAGACCCACGGCGCCACCAACACCCTGCGCCTGCTGGAAGTGGGCGAAGACGGGCGCGCCAGCGGACTGGGCGAGCTTTAAAGCGCACCTGGGCTGTGAGGGGGCGCCGCTATACTGCGGCCCCCTCGCAGTGCGTTCTCCAGGAGCTCCAATGAGCATCGAATCGCTCGCCGAAACCGCGCAGGCGCTGGTCGCCCCCGGCAAGGGCATCATCGCCATCGACGAATCCACGGCCACCATCGGCAAGCGCTTCGCCGCGGTCGGCATCGAGAACACCGAGGCGCATCGCCGCCGCTACCGCGAGCTGCTGCTGACCACGCCCCGGCTGAGCGATCACATCTCCGGCGCGATCCTGTTCGAGGAGACCCTGCGCCAGAGCACCGAGGACGGCACGCCGTTCCCCAAGTACATGGCCAGCCACGGCCTCATCCCCGGCATCAAGGTCGACAAGGGCACCTCGCCCCTGGCCGGCTGCCCGGGCGAACGGGTGACCGAGGGTCTGGACGGACTGCGCGACCGGCTCAAGGCCTACTACGCCCTGGGCGCGCGCTTCGCCAAGTGGCGCGCGGTGATCACCATCGGCGAGGACATCCCCTCCGGCACCTGCATCGAGGTCAACGCCCACGCCCTGGCCCGCTACGCGGCGCTGTGCCAGGAGCAGGGCCTGGTCGCCATCGTCGAGCCGGAAGTGCTGATGGACGGCGACCACGACATCCAGGTCTGCTACGAGGTCACCGAGGCGATGCTGCGCTCGCTGTTCGGCGCGCTGCACGATCAGGGCGTGCTGCTGGAGGGCACGCTGCTCAAGGCCTCGATGGTCGTGCCGGGCCAGGACTGCGAGGAGCGGGCCGACATCGAGGAAGTCGCCGAGTCGACCGTGATGTGCCTCAAGAGCACCGTGCCGGCGATCCTGCCGGGCATCGTCTTCCTCTCCGGCGGCCAGTCCGACGCGGACGCCACCGCGCACCTGGATGCGATGAACCGCCTCGGCAACCTGCCATGGCCTTTGAGTTTCTCTTACGGCCGCGCCATGCAGCAGGCCGCGCTGGCTCACTGGGCCAAGGATCCGGTCGGCAACTTCACCAAGGCACAGGCGATCGTGCTGGAGCGTGCGAAGGAGAACGGGCTGGCGGCGTTGGGGAAGTGGAAGGGGTAGGGGGCGAGCCTGCGGCGTTGAAGGTCGGCGGATCTGCGCTGAGGCGGAACCTTGTGTTGCCGTTGAGGATGGCCTTTGCGCGGTATGCGGCCGGGGGCGCAGAAAGTGAGCTCGTCATCTCCGCGCAGGCGGGGATCCAGCGGCTCTCCCTGGGCTCCCCACTCACTTGAGCGCACCTAACGAAAAACGCCGGCTTCGAGCCGGCGTTTCATCATCAAGGGTCGAATCGGCCCCGCGTCACCGCAGCCCCGACAGCCGCAGATATCCGTCGATGATCTGGTCGCCCCAGAAGAACACCACCCATCCGGCCACGGCCAGATAAGGCCCGAACGGGATCTGCGTCGAGCGATCGCGCCCCTTCGTGGCCAGCCACGCCGCACCCACCACCGCGCCGATCAGCGAGGAGAACAGGATCACCGGCAGGATCCCGCGCAACCCGACCCATGCGCCGATCGCGGCCAACAGCTTGAAGTCGCCGTGGCCCATGCCTTCCTTGCCGGTGAGCTGCTTGAACAGCCACCACACCGACCAGAGCGACACATAGCCCGCCATCGCCCCCAGCAACGCGGGCTTGGGCGGCAGATAGAGATGCTCCAGGCTGGCGACCAGCCCCAGCCACATCAGTGGCAGCGTCAAGGTATCGGGCAACAGCCGCGTGCGCAGATCGATCCCCGACAGCGCCACCAGGAAACAACTCAACACTGCCGCGCCAAAGCCCTGCCAGCCGAAACCGAAGCGCCACACGCAGAGCACCGCCAGCAGTCCGACCAGCAGCTCGACCGCCGGATACTGCACCGAAATCGGCGTATGGCAGTACCGGCACTTGCCGCGCAGCGCCAGCCAGCTGAACAGCGGAATGTTCTCGAACCAGGCCAGCTTGTGCTTGCAGTGCGGGCAATGCGAAGGCTCGACCACGATCCCGGGCGGCGGCGGGTCGTACAGATCCGGCTGCTCCAGGATCTCGGTGGCATCGCGCCGCCACTGCCACTCCAGGCGCCGCGGCAGCCGCAGGATCACCACATTGAGGAAGCTGCCGACCATCAGGCCGAGCGCGCCCACCACCGGATACCCCAGCTCGGGGTGTTGATCGAGAAACGCCATGGATCAGCCGACCACTTCGCCAAGCTTGAAGATCGGCAGATACATGCCGATGACCATGCCGCCGACAAGCACACCCAGAATCACCATGATGGCTGGCTCGATCAGACTGCTCAGCGCATCGACTGCATTGTTCACTTCCTGCTCGTAGTACTCAGCTACCTTGAACAGCATCGTGTCCAGCGCACCTGCCTCCTCACCGATTGCGGTCATCTGGATCACCATATGCGGAAACAGGTTGGTCTGCTTCATTGCCATGTTGACCGGATAACCGACCGCTACGTCATCGCGGATGCGGAAAACCGCTTTCTCATAAACGGTGCTACCCGTGGCACCCGCGACTGTATCCAGTGCCTCAACCAGCGGAACGCCGGCCTTGAAGGTCACGGCCAGCGTACGCGCAAAGCGTGCGATGGCACTGTTGTTGAGGATCTGTCCGATAACGGGAACCCTCAGTAGCGCACGATCAAGTGCGTGTTGCATTGGCAATGAGCGCTTCAGAGCAAAGATGAACGCAAAAGCACCGCCACCTCCAATTAACAGCGCCAACCACCAATAAGCAGTCGCTACTCTCGATGCAGCAACGATTAGTTTGGTGAATGCAGGAAGGTCTGCTCCAAATCCCGCAAAAACAGCCTCAAACTGAGGAACTACAAAAATCAGCAGGATCGCGCTGACAATCAATGCAACCGCAATAGTCATTGCGGGATAGAACAGCGCCTTCTTAATCTTGCCTTTCAAAGACTCAAGGTTTTCTTTGTAAGTCGCAATCGTGTCAAGCACGGTTTCAAGAACACCCGCGCCCTCGCCGGCGCGCACAAGGTTTCGATACAGCTCGTCGAATTGGACCGGGAACTTACTAATTGCCTCAGACAGTGAGGAGCCGCCTTCGATATCCGCCCTGATCCCCTCGATCATCTTCTTCATGCGGGGGTTCTTGTGTCCCCCGCCGATGATCTCCAGCGACGTGATGATCGGCACACCCGACTTCATCATGGTTGCCATCTGGCGACTGAAAAAAGCAATATCGCCTTGCTTGATCGGCTTTCCGGCAGCACCGAACAGCGGTTTGGGCTTGGGTTTGAGGACGGAGGGAGTAATGCCCTTTCCGCGCAGTTCCGCGCGCAAAAGATTGGCATTGCGTGCCTCCTGCTCGCCTTTCATCTTGACGCCGCGCTTGTCGGTCCCTTGCCAAACGAAGGTAACCAACTGCTTGGTGTCGCGCGCGACCGGTATGGACTTCTTGGCGGCTGAACGGCTTACGGCCATGTGCGTTCCCCAGTTGCCGGCATCCCCATGCCGGGTAGCTCGACCCGCATGGTAGCGGGTTCTGCTGGCAAAACAACGTGCAAGTGCGAGATTCTACTGGGCATTTGTCCAGTGTCCCCGGGCTTCTGAATGGACTTGCTTAGTCCTTGGTCACCCGGTTGATCTCGGCTAGGCTAGTCAGCCCCTGCTTGACCTTCCATAGTGCCGACTGGCGCAGGTCACGGATGCCAGAGCGCTGTGCTGCCTCCGCAATCTGTATCGCGCCGCCGCCCTCCAGGATTATCGTGGCGATCTCGTCGGTCATCGGCATGACCTGGTAGATGCCTACTCGCCCTTTGTAGCCCTCGGTACACTCGTCGCAACCCACGGCCTCGAAGACGCTGAATCCCTCGTCCAATTCGGCTTGGCTGAACCCCTCGGCCAGCAACGCCTTGGCTGGGATGGTGGCGGGCCGCTTGCAGCGCGTGCACAGGCGGCGCGCCAGGCGCTGAGCAATGACCAAGGTAACCGAACTGGTGATGTTGTAGGGCGCGATGCCCATGTTCATCAGTCGCGCGATGGTTTGCGGTGCATCGTTGGTGTGCAGGGTCGAGAGCACCATATGGCCCGTCTGCGCCGCCTTGACGGCGATCTCGGCCGTCTCCAGATCGCGGATTTCGCCGACCATGATGATGTCCGGATCCTGTCGCAAGAACGAGCGCAGGGCGGCGGCGAAAGTCATGCCACGCTTGTTGTTCTGCTGGACCTGGTTGACGCCGGGAAGGCGTATTTCGACCGGATCCTCGGCTGTGGAGATATTGCGGGTATCGTCGTTGAGGATGCCCAGCGCGGTGTACAGCGACACGGTCTTGCCTGAGCCGGTCGGGCCGGTCACCAGCACCATGCCGTAGGGCTTGTGGATGGCATCCAGGAACAGCTTCTGCTGGTCCTCCTCGTAACCCAGCTTGTCGATGCCCAGCTTGGCGGCGCTGCCATCTAGGATGCGCAGCACGATCTTCTCGCCGAACAGCGTCGGCAGGGTGCTGACGCGGAAGTCGATCTGACGTGTCTTTGACAGGTTGAGCTTGATGCGTCCGTCCTGCGGAACGCGCTTCTCGGCGATGTCCAGCTGCGACATGACCTTCAGGCGCGCGGCGATGCGCTGGTTAAGCTTCTGCGGCGCTCGTGCGACGGTCTTAAGGATGCCATCGATGCGAAGGCGCACGCGATAGTCTGTCTCATAAGGCTCGAAATGGATGTCGGAAGCTCCTTTGCGGATGGCATCGACCAGCATTTTATTGACAAACTTGACGACAGGTGTGTCTTCTCCC
This sequence comes from Pseudoxanthomonas winnipegensis, assembly GCF_030322905.1. NCBI lineage: Bacteria > Pseudomonadati > Pseudomonadota > Gammaproteobacteria > Lysobacterales > Lysobacteraceae > Pseudoxanthomonas > Pseudoxanthomonas winnipegensis. The sequence continues at coordinate 1,526,691 of NZ_CP095475.1, forward strand.
TTGGCATCGATACCCGTGTCGCCGCTTTCTTCATCGCCAGCCGCGGTGTCCAGGCTGCCGAAATCCTCGTCGTCGCCGCCCATGCCGGCGAGCGAGTCCGAGGCATTACTCCAGGCCTCCAGAGTCCGTCGTAGCTGGTCATCAGCGACTAGGATTGGTTCGACGACGAGGTTCGTATGGAACTTGATTTCGTCCAACCCTTGCATTCGCGTCGGGTCGGAGACGCCGACATACAGCTTGTTGCCACGCTTGAACATAGGAAGGATTTGATGCTTCTGAAGCAGTTCCTCGCTGACTAGTTTCAGGGCGTTCTGGGCAGGATCGAACGCTGATGCATCAATCAACGGGATGCCAAACTCGATAGCGTTCGCGGCAGCGAGCTGTGCAGGGCTTACAAGCTTCATCTCTTGTATCCACTGCGCCAATGGAATCTTGGCTCGAGATGCTTCAGCCATTGCGGTGCGCGCTGCGCCTTCTTCAAGCGCGCCATCCATCACGAGGCGACGGGCGATTCCAGTGATGCCGACGAGGTTGGGGGATGCAATTGCGTTCATGCGCAATGATTCTTTAGCTGTTTGACGATAGATTAGCTCGTTTCGAGCCTTGCGGAGAGACGTTCACGCAAGACTGGTGGATGGAACACGTCAGGGAGAAAAATTTAATTAAGGTATCGGACCAGGCGCGGATCCGCACTTCCCAAAAAAAAAAGAGCCTCCAATCTGTGGAGGCTCTTCGGTCAAGCTCAGTACGTTGGGATCACGCTCCCTTACAGCTACTCGGCAGGTACTTCTGCTTGACCGTACCAGTGCAGGTCCACACGATCGTGCCGTTCGGCGGAGTACCAGCCACAAGCGCGGCGCCACCTGCGTTCGGCGTCAAGACAACAGTGCCGTTGCCGGCCTTGGAGGTCGTCGTGACGGTAATGGCGCCGGTTTTGGCGTCGACAGCGGTGCTGGTCACGTTAGGGGATTTGTCGGCTGACGTGGTCAAAGTTGCCCCGGTGCCCAGGTCCGCCGCGCCTTGGGCGGCATTCTCGGCAACAGTGACCTTCAGGCCATCCGCCAAAACCATGGCTTCAGAGACGCGTGAGCGCACGACATAGTCCTGATACGCCGGCAGCGCGATGGCGGCCAGGATGGCGATGATGGCGACCACGATCATCAGTTCGATGAGGGTGAAGCCGCCCTGCATGTTCTTCTTCATGAGCAATTCCTTCGAAGGGTGGTGGAACTGGTTGAGGGACACTGTCTCCCCGTGTCCCTGGTATGTCGCGGACCGTGGGCGCCGTGGATACCCACGTGCGGATGGTACACAGCACGAAGCGTGCCAACGTTGCCATTGCCTTGCGGCCCTGCCGCGGGCGAGTCACCCGTGGTTGGGGCAGTCTCGCAGGCACCTATCGATCCGCTTCTGCCTTGTTGCGTCAAAAAGTGACGCATCGCGTCAGCTACCGGTCGTTGGGGAAAGATTTGCGCGAAGAAGCTGGACGAAGTCTCAGTTCAAGTCGCACATCAAGTCTCACTTTCAGATCGCCCGGGGAGGTGTGCAGATCCAACCTCACTCGATGCCGAGCTTCTTGAGCTTGTAGCGCAGGGCGCGGAAGGTGATGCCGAGCTGGGCCGCAGCCTTGGTCTTATTCCAGCGGTTGTCCTCCAGGGCCTTGTGAATGGCGGCGCGCTCCATCTGCTCGATGTAGGAGGGGAGCGGGCCTTCGGCTTCATTGGCCGTTGGTGCGGACGAGGCGCCGGCTTGCGACGGCAGGCCTTGGCCGAACTGGGGCGTGGGTGCGGAACGGAACGGGTCGTAGTCCTGGGGCGGCGGGGACTGTGCGGGAGGCTGCGCCGCGGCAGATCGGCGCTCACCCTGCGGCAGGCGCAGATCGCTGGCATCGATGGCGTCCTCGTCGGCCATGGCCATGGCGCGCTCCAGGATGTTCTCCAGCTCACGGACGTTGCCAGGGAAGGCGTACTGCGACAGCGCATCCGCCGCGGCTGGGGTCAGGCGCGGGGCCGGGCGTCCCTGGCTGCCTGCCAGCCGGTTGAGGATGGCGCCGGTCAGCTGCGGCAGGTCGCCGGTGCGTTCGCGCAGCGGGGGTACGCGCAGTTCGATGACGTTGATGCGGTAGTACAGGTCGTGGCGGAAGCGGCCGTCGTGGGCCAGTTCGCCCAGGTCCTTGTGGGTGGCCGACAGGATACGCACGTCGACCTGGATCTCTCCCGAGGCGCCGACCGGGCGCACGGCCTTCTCCTGGATGGCACGCAGCAGCTTGACCTGCATGGGCAGCGGGAGTTCGGCCACCTCGTCCAGGAACAGGGTGCCCCCGCTGGCCGCCTGGAACAGGCCCTGCTTGTCGGCGTGCGCGCCGGTGAAGCTGCCTTTCTTGTGGCCGAAGAACTCGCTTTCCATCAGCTCTGCGGGGATCGCGCCGCAGTTGACCGGCACGAAGGGGCCGGACGAGCGCGCGCCCTGCTCATGAATCGTACGGGCTACCAGCTCCTTGCCAACGCCCGATTCTCCTAGGATGTAGACCGGCGCCTGGCTGCGGGCGACCTTGGCGATGGTGTCGCGCAGCTCGCGCATGGCCGACGACTCGCCCAGCAGGCGCATGGCGTGCTGGGCCGGCGCGGGCGCCGGCGAGGGGCGTTCGACATTGTTGAGTTCCAGCGCGTGCTTGACCAGGCCGCGCAGGACGTTGATGTCCACCGGCTTGCTGACGAAATCGAAGGCGCCTGCCTTGAGCGCTTCCACCGCCAGTTCGACATTGCCGAACGCGGTGATCATCGCCACCGGCGTCTTGGGGAACTGTCGCGAGATCTCGCCCACCAGCTCGATGCCGTTGCCGTCGGGCAGGCGCATGTCGGTGAAGCACAGGTCGTAGGCATTGCGGGCCAGCAGCGCGCGCGCCTCGCCCAGGTTGGCGGCGGTGTCGATGCGGATGCCCATGCGGCCCAGGGTGAGGGTCAGCAGTTCGCGGATATCGCGTTCGTCATCGACGATCAGGGCGCTTCGGGGGTCGCTCATCGTGGTCTCGCGTGGTTCGCCGCCAGTCTACCGGCTGAACGGGCCGGCGAGCGAGGGGCGCGCCGCGGAATCGGCGCAACCCCGCACGCGTCAGTTCGTCAGCAGGGCGTTGGGCCCGGGCATGGCGATGCGGAAACAGCTGCCGCCTCCGGGTACCGAGACATAGTCCAGCGTCGCCTGGTTGGCCCGGCACAGCTCCTGGGCGATATACAGGCCCAGCCCGGTGCCGTGCTCGGAGGTGGTGAAGAACGGCCGGAACAGCTGCGCCGCAACCGAGGGCGGGATGCCGGGCCCGCGATCGAGCACGTCGATCATGGCGCGTTTGTCGAGCTGGAACACGCGCAGGCGCACGCGCGCCGGCTCGCCTGGCAGGCGGCCGTAGTTGAAGGCGTTGTGGACCAGCACCGTGCAGACCTGGTGCAGGTGGCGCGGATCGACCAGGGCGGTGACCTGATGCCTGCCGGTAACCGCTTCCAGGCTGTCGGTCTCGATCGACATCGACTGCTGGTACTCGTCGACGAACTGGCGGGCGAAGAGGTTGAGGTCGGTGTGCTCGGGGATGGCGCGCTCGCGCCGGGCCAGGCCCAGCACGCTCTCGACGATGCCATTGGTGCGCTGGCACTGCTGATGGATGATGCCCAGCAGGTGGCGATCGCTGGCGTTGAACTCACGCGATTCTTCCAGCAGCTGCACGGCGTAGTTGATGGCGGCCAGGGGATTGCGGATCTCGTGGGCCAGGCTGGCCGAGAAGCGTCCCAGCGCGGCCAGGGTCAGCGATTCGGCCCGGCGCGAGACCACCGTGGCGTCGTCCAGGAACACCAGCGAGAGGTCACTGCCGGCCAGCAGGCGGGCGAAGCGCGGCTGGATGTCCGGCTGGTCGGGCGAGAGCGCCAGCGGTGTCTCGTCCTGCTGCCAGCCGTTGCGCCAGCGCTGCATGCGCCGGGCCAGCTCCGGGGACACGTTCTGCAGCAGGTTGCCCTCGCTGGCCTCGGGCACCTCTGCGACCGCGCCGAGCAGGGCCGTCGCCGCTTCGTTGGACAGGCGGATGCGCCCGCCGCCGTCGACCACCAGCACGCCGGTGCGCATGCGGCGGATGATCAGTTCGTTGACCTCCACCAGGTTGGCGACCTCGGCCCCCCGTTCGTCCGCCAACTGCTGGCTGCGCCGCGCGCGCAGGCCGACCTGGACCGAAAGTAGGCCCACGGCGAGATAGCTGACGCAGAACATCACGACTTCCGCCACCGGCCGCGCTGGCGCGTTCAGCGCGAACGTGGCCACCAGGTATTGCGAGAAGTGCGCCGCCGTCGCGGCCACGGCCACGCCGATGCCCCAGCGCAACGGCAGCAGCGCGCAGGCGGCAGCCACGTTGAACAGCAGCAGCATGGCCACGCCGGGTGCGGCCTCGGGCAGGGTGGAGGTCACCACGCAGGCCACCGCGATGTCGACACAGACCCCGACGATCACGGTCGGCAACAGGTGTTTCTCGTTGCGGCCGAAGACCAGCATCGCCACTGAGAACACGAGATAGAACACCGTGGCGCAGGTGGCCAGCCAGGGTGAGCGGACGTCGCCGCTGCCCAGGATGTCCGAGAGTGGGCTGAACAGGATGCCGGCCAGAATGCCGGCCTCCAGGACCCGGTATAGGGCCAGCGAATACAGCTCGCGCCGCGGAACCGAGGCCAGTGGCAGGGTCGGCGTCTTGGCGGGCCCGTTACTCAAGTTGGACGAATCCTTCCACTGGATGGAACGAACCCGAGTATAGGAGCCCGGCGCCAAAAGCGCCGCTTTTGCGTCGCAACAGTGCCATGGGCGACAATGTGCGGCCCATCGGCGCCCAGGCTGCCCCCGTCTTGAGGAGGGCGCGCCGACGCGCGCGATGCGTACTGACCTTATCTATACGGTGACGCATGAATTTCCACGAATACCAGGCAAAACAACTGCTTGCCGAATACGGCATCCCGGTCCCGGCCGGCAAGGTCGCCGCGACCCCGGACGAAGCGGTTGAAGTGGCCAAGTCGCTGGGGCAGGGCCCTTGGATGGTCAAGGCCCAGATCCACGCCGGTGGCCGCGGCAAGGCGGGTGGCGTCAAGTTCTGCAAGACGACCGACGATGTGAAGGCGGCCGCGGCCAAGATGCTCGGCACCAAGATGGCGACCTACCAGACCGCCGGCGTCGAGCTGCCGATCGGCCTGGTGCTGGTGACCACCGCCGGCGAGATCGTCAAGGAGCTCTACCTGTCGGTCCTGGTCGACCGTGGCACCAAGACCATCACCTACATCGCCTCTTCCGAGGGCGGCATGGAGATCGAGCAGGTCGCCGCCGAAACCCCGGACAAGATCCATACGCTCAACGTGGACTTCGTCGAGGGCGTGCAGGGCTACCACGGCCGCGACATCGGCTTCAAGCTGGGCCTGACCGCCAAGCAGGCCGGCCAGCTGGCCAGCATCATGGTCAACCTGTACCGCATCTTCAACGACAAGGACCTGGCGCTGGTCGAGATCAACCCGCTGGCGATCCTGGACGATGGCAACCTGTACGCGCTGGACGGCAAGTTCAACAGCGACGACAACGCCAACTTCCGTCACAAGGATCTGGTCGCCATGCGCGACAAGACCCAGGAAGATCCGACCGAGGTGATCGCCTCGGAGCTGGACATCAACTACGTGACCATGGACGGCAACATCGGCTGCATGGTCAACGGCGCCGGCCTGGCCATGGCCACCATGGACGTGATCAAGCTCAACGGCGGCGAGCCGGCCAACTTCCTGGACGTGGGCGGCGGTGCCAACAAGCAGCGCGTGATCGAGGCCTTCAAGCTCATCCTGTCCTCGGACAAGGTGCAGGGCATCTTCGTCAACATCTTCGGCGGCATCGTGCGCTGCGACATGATCGCCGAGGGCATCATCGCCGCGGTCAAGGAAGTGGGCGTCAAGGTGCCGGTGGTCGTGCGCCTGGAAGGCACCAACGTGGAGGAAGGCAAGCAGCTGCTGCGCGACAGCGGCATGGCCATCATCCCGGCCGACAACATCAACGACGGCGCCAAGAAGGTCGTTGAAGCCGTCAAGAACGCCGCCTGATCCACGACACCGAAGGAAATCCAATGTCTGTCCTCATCAACAAGAACACCAAGGTGATCGTGCAGGGCTTCACCGGCCAGCAGGGCACCTTCCACGCCACCCAGATGCTCGATTACGGCACCCAGGTGGTCGGCGGCGTGACCCCCGGCAAGGGCGGCACCACCCACCTCGAGCTGCCGGTGTTCAACACCGTGGCCGATGCGGTGCAGGCCACCGGCGCCGACGCCTCGGTCATCTACGTGCCGCCGCCGTTCGCGGCCGACGCGATCCTGGAAGCGGCCGCGGCCGGCATCAAGGTCATCGTGTGCATCACCGAAGGCATCCCAGTGCTGGACATGCTGCGCGTCAAGAACGTGCTCACCCGCGCCCATCCGGACACCGTGCTGATCGGGCCGAACTGCCCGGGCGTCATCACTCCGGGCGAGTGCAAGATCGGCATCATGCCGGGCCACATCCACAAGCCGGGCAAGATCGGCATCGTCTCGCGTTCGGGCACGCTGACCTATGAGGCGGTCAAGCAGACCACCGAGGTCGGCCTGGGCCAGAGCACCTGCATCGGCATCGGCGGCGACCCGATCAACGGCCTGAACTTCGTCGACTGCCTCAAGCTGTTCAACGAAGACCCGCAGACCGAAGGCATCATCATGGTCGGCGAGATCGGCGGCGACGCCGAGGAAGCCGGCGCCGAGTACATCGCCAAGCACGTCAAGAAGCCGGTCGTCGGCTTCATCGCCGGCGCCTCGGCCCCGGCCGGCAAGCGCATGGGCCATGCCGGCGCGATCGCCTCGGGCGGCAAGGGTACGGCCGAAGGCAAGTTCGCGGCGATGGAAGCCGCGGGCGTCAAGACCGTCCGCTCGCCGGGCGATCTGGGTGCCGCGATCGCTGCGCTGGTGAAGTAAGCCGCGCTGCCAGCTGCTTGTTGCACACGACGGGTCGCCTTCGGGCGGCCCGTTTTGCTTTCGGGGCCTTCGCGCGGCCGACGGCGGCTCGAGGTGAAGAGTGAGGCAAGCGCTTCGCTTCGGCCTTCGTTGCAGAAGGCCAAGCGCCGTCGACGAACCTTCTATCGTCGTTCCCGCGAAAGCGGGAACCCAGTGCCTCTGGCTCCTGCGCGCGAAAGTCGCTGGGTTCCCGCTTTCTCGGGGACGACGGTAATGAGCACTTTCCCCAGCAAGCGCGAGCTGCACCGTGCGTGTGCATGGCAGCGACGGGGAGGCCTGTGAGCACAGGCAGCCTTGGCGCGTTTGGCCGCGCCGGTGCGAGGGCGCAGAATGGCGCACTGTTTCTTCGCTCCCGATCCGCCGCATGCGCCTGCTCGCCTTTGAAACCTCCACCGAAGCCTGTTCGGTCGCCCTGTCCGTCGATGGTCAGGTGATCGAGCGCTTCGAGCTCGCGCCGCGCCGCCATGCCGAATTGGCGCTGCCGTGGGCGCAGGCGCTGCTGGACCAGGCGGGCGTGGCCAAGTCGCAGCTCGATGCGATCGCGGTGGGGCGCGGGCCCGGCGCGTTTACCGGCGTGCGCCTGGCGATCGCGCTGGGCCAGGGCCTGGCGCTGGCCCTGGACCGGCCGCTGCTGCCGGTGTCGACGCTGCAGGCCCTGGCGCTGCGCGCCCCTGCCGAGGCCACCCGCGTGATGGCCGCGATCGACGCGCGCATGGGTGAGGTGTATTCCGCCTGCTATCGCCGCCAGGGCGAGGTGCTGGAGGCGCTGGATGCCGAGACGGTGGGCGCGCCCGAGGCGGTCGCGCTGGCCGATGGTGAAGGCGGGTGGCAGGCCGTGGGCACCGGATTCGCCGCGGTCGACGGCGCCCTTGCCGCGCGGCTGCAGGACCAACTCATCGCCGTGGACGCAGGCGCGCTGCCGCATGCCGCCGACGTGGCCACCCTGGCGCTGCAGGCCTGGGCGCGCGGTGAGCGCCCGTCTCCCGAATCCGTCGAACCGGCCTACCTGCGCAACAACGTGGCGCTGACGCTGGAGGAGCAGCAGGCGCTGCGCGCGGCGAAGGCGGCGAAGACAGGAGGATGAGCATGTGGGGTCTTGTGCGAAGCGGCTTCTTCGGGAAAGCCTGATCGCCGCCAGGGCAGCCCACACGATGCGATGCGCCGCGCGTCTGGGGAGCACCTGTCTCTTCACATCACCTCGCGGCCGTGTAGAGCGGAGCTTGCTCCGCTGGGGCTTTGCCAACGATCCGACACAAGCGCAGCGGAGCAAGCTCCGCTCTACGTGGGGGTGGTCAACGGTGGCGAGGCGGATCCGTTGGCACCACCCACAGGCTAGTCCGTCCGCTCTGCCGCCCGCGCTTTGCGCGAACCTACTGGTCGCGCAGCTCACCCGCCGGCAGGAACACCCAAGTCCGGGTGACGTGCAGGATGTCCACGTGCTCGTCGGTGTCGGGCAGAGGCGGGAAGGGCGCGGCCAGCGCGACCACGCGCAGGGCGGCCGAATCCAGCAACGGCACGCCGCTGGACTGGATGATCCGGCTCTGCTCGACCGTGCCGTTGCGGCGCACCGCCACCGAGATCACCACCTGCCCGGACAGGCGCTTGCGGCGCGCCTCGTCGGGGTAGTTGAGGTTGCCCACGCGCTCGGCGCGATCGACCCAGGCGCGCAGATAGTTGGCCCAGGCGTATTCCTGGGTGCTGGCCGAGACGAACTTGCGCTTGGGCCGCTTGGCGTACAGGTCCGAGCGCAGGTGGATCTCGGCGGCCAGGCGCGCCATTTCCATGTCGTGCTCGATCTTCTGCTCGCCCGGTGGCAGGTCCGGCCGGTCGGGGCGCGGATGCGCTTCCTGCGGCGGGACGATGATGTCCGAGTCGGCGGCGGTGACGACCCGGGCCTGCGGCGGCGGGGCGGCGTCGGGCGCCTGCGCGCGCAGCGGCACCGGCGAGACGCCGGCCTCGGCCTGCGGTACCACGCCGGCCTGGCTTTCGCGCGGCCGCCGCGACTTCTGCGCATCGCCGCCGCCCTGCTGGCTGGCCGCCGCCAGGAAATCGGCCTGCTTGGGCGTCAGCGGCGTGCTGGTCTGGCTGAGGATCACGTCCAGGGTCGGCACCACCGGCGCGTTGTCGTCCAGCGCGAAGCCCAGCCCCAGCAGCACGATGCCGTGGATCAGCACCGACAGCGCCAGGGTGGCGCCGAGTCGGGCGTTCTCGTCGAGCGGGGGCGCGGGCAGCGCGGCGGACGACATGGCGCGGATCAGGCCGCGAGCTTGCGCTCGATCGCGTCGAACAGCTGGCCGGCGATGTTCAGGCCGAACTGGGCGTCCAGCTCGCGCACGCAGGTCGGGCTGGTGACGTTGACCTCGGTCAGGTAGTCGCCGATCACGTCCAGGCCGACGAACAGCATGCCGTGCGCCTTCATCGCCGGACCGACCTGGCTGGCGATCCAGCGGTCGCGCTCGCTGATCGGGCGGCCCTCGCCGCGGCCGCCGGCGGCCAGGTTGCCGCGGAACTCATCGCCCTGCGGGATGCGCGCCAGGCAGTAGTCGATCACCTCGCCGTCGACCAGCAGCACGCGCTTGTCGCCGGCGCTGATGTCCGGGATGAACTTCTGCGCCAGCGCCAGTTTGCGGCCGCCGTCGGTCAGCGTTTCCAGGATCACGTTGAGGTTGGGATCGCCGGTGCCGGTGCGGAAGATCGAGCGCCCGCCCATGCCGTCCAGCGGCTTGAGCACCGCCTGACCGTGCTCGTGGACGAAGGCCTTGAGCTCGGCGGCGCTGCGGCTCACGCGCGTGGGCGGGCAGCACTGCGGGAACAGCAGCGCGGCCAGCTTCTCGTTGTAGTCGCGCAGGCCCTGCGGGTTGTTGACCACCAGCGCGCCGGCGCGCTGGGCGATCTCCAGCACCTGCGTGTCGTAGACGTATTCCGGATCGACCGGCGGGTCCTTGCGCATCAGCACGACCTGGCCCGGGCCGAACACGGTCTCGGTCTCGGCCCCCAGGGTGAACCAGCCGGCCTTGTCGTCGGCCACGGCCAGCGGCGCGGTGCGCGCCAGGGCCGCACCGCCGCGCAGCGACAGCCCGCCCGGAATGACGTAATGCAGCCGGTGGCCACGCCGCTGGGCCTCGAGCAGCATGGCGAAGGTGGTGTCCTTGGCGATCTTGATCGACCCGATGGGGTCCATCACCACGATGACGTCGAGAGGCATGAGGCGTACGGGAAGGGGGTGCGACAGGGTCTTGATGGTAACAGGCGCCGGCCGCGCCCCACGGTTCTGCAATGGGCGTCACAGAGCGCGCGCCACCGGCTGCGCCGTCTTGACAGGCCGCGTAGACGGGTGGGATATAAGGCGCTTCGCAGCGATGCCGCCGATGAAGCGTCGCGCGCCAGGGGAATGCTCCGCCATGACAGACAACGATAGCCAGGCCGGTGGATTGGACGGCCTGCGGGTGATGGTGATCGACGATTCGAAAACCATCCGGCGCACGGCCGAGACCCTGCTCAAGCGCGAGGGCTGCGAGGTGGTGACCGCCACCGACGGCTTCGAGGCGCTGGCCAAGATCGCCGACCAGCAGCCGCAGATCATCTTCGTGGACATCATGATGCCGCGCCTGGACGGCTACCAGACCTGCGCGCTGATCAAGAACAACCAGGTCTTCAAGAGCACGCCGGTGATCATGCTGTCCTCCAAGGACGGCCTGTTCGACAAGGCGCGCGGGCGCATCGTCGGGTCCGAGCAGTACCTCACCAAACCGTTCACGCGGGAGGAGCTGCTCGAGGCCATCCGCACCCACGTCGCCGCCTGAGCCGCAGGGAACGCCATGGACGCCGTTTCCCATCGCCCCGCCGCCCACGCCTCCGGCCTCGCGCCGTCGCAGGTGTCGGCATGATCCGCACGCCGTTCGACATCCTGGCCGACTACGAGCGCCGCAGCCTGGCCCACGCGGTGGCCCTGCCGCAGGCGCGCGCCGAGGAAGACCAGTGGCGCGGGGTCGCCTACCGGATCGGGTCACGCCGGCTGGTGTCCAGTTTCGATGAGGTGGTGGAGATCGTGCCGATCCCGCCAGTGACGCCGGTGCCCGGCGCGCAGCCGTGGATGCTGGGCGTGGGCAATCTGCGCGGCAACCTGTTCCCGGTGATCGACCTGAAGCAGTTCCTCCAGGGCGAGCGGACCGTGCTGCACGAGGGGCAGCGGGTGCTGGTGATGCGCCAGGCCGGTGGCGATGTGGCGCTGACCATCGACGAGCTGTACGGGCAGCGCAGCTTCGGCCGCGACCAGGTCGCCGCGCCGGGTGCGCTGGCCGATGGCCGCTTCGGACATTTCGTCTCGCAGGCGTTTTCCAGCGACGGCCAGGATTGGGGGGTGTTCGCGCTATCGCTGCTGGCGCGAACGCCGGAGTTCCGGCAGGCCGCGCAATAGCGCGGCGCCGGAGACGCAGCGCCGCTGGGGTGGCGGCGCGCGTGCTTTCACTGATGTTCTTTTCGGGGATCAAGCAATGAGTACTGCCGCGGAAACGCCCAAGGCCAGGCTGGGCGGCATGGGGACCACGTTCTGGGCGATCCTGCTGGTGCTGTCCTTCCTGGTGGTGACGGCCAATACGGCCATGTCGACTTATCAGGGCAGCCGTTTGTCCGGCGCCGCGACCGGCGCGGCCGATCTGCAGGTGCTGTCCCAGCAGCTGGCCAACCAGGCCAACGAGGCCGTCGGCGGCAACGCCCCGGCCTACGCCGCGTTCAAGGCCACCCGCGGCCAGATCAACAATACGCTGAGTGGCTTGCAGGAGCGCTTCGGCCAGGAGCCGGGCGTGCAGGGCGCGCTGCAGCAGCTGCTGACTACCTGGAAGCCGCTGGACGCCAGCGCCGGCCAGATCGTCAACGCCGAACCGGCCGTGCTGGCGCTGGCCGGCAACGCCAACCGCTTCGGCGCGCAGGTGCCGCAGCTACAGGCGCAGCTCAACGAGGTGGTGCGCGCCATGTCCGCCAGCGGCGCGCCGTCCTCGCAGGTCTACAGCGCGCTGCAGCAGGTGGTGGTGGCCGGCCGCATGGCCCGCAACGTCACCGAGATGCGCGCCGGCGGCAGCACGGCGACCATGGCCGGCGACGCGCTGGCGCGCGATGCGCTGCTGTTCGGCCAGGTGATCGAAGGCCTGCGCAACGGCAACGAGGAGCTGGGCATCGCCCCGCTGCGCGTGCCGGCGGCGGTGCAGGCGCTGGAGCAGTCGCAGACGCTGTGGACCGGCATGAAGCGCGACCTGGACGCGATCCTGGGCAGCGCGCGCAGCCTGTTCGCCGCGCAGTCGGCCTCCGGTGCGATCACCGAGGGTTCGGGCAAGATGCTGGAGGACAGCAAGAAGCTGTTCGACGCGTTCTCGGCATTCGGCTCGGTGCGCGACACGCGCGTGTTCCCCAACCTTTGGTACACCATCGTCGGCGGCGCCATCCTGGTGCTCTCGCTGATCGCGTTGCTCTACAGCCTCTACGCCGGGCGCCAGCGCGAGCAGGAAATCCGCTACCAGACCCAGGTCGAATACAACAGCCGCAACCAGCAGGCGATCATGCGCCTGCTCGACGAGATCTCCTCGCTGGGCGAGGGCGACCTGACGGTCAAGGCCTCGGTCACCGAGGACATGACCGGGGCGATCGCCGACGCGATCAACTATGCGGTGGACGAACTGCGTCACCTGGTGACCACGATCAACGACACCTCCGTGCAGGTGGCCGCCTCGACCCAGGAGACCCAGGCCACCGCGCTGCAGCTGGCCGAGGCGGCCAACCATCAGGCCGAGCAGATCACCACCGCCTCGGACCGCATCAACGAGATCGCGGTCAGCATCGAGGAGGTCTCGCGCAACTCCACCGACTCGGCCGAGGTGGCGCAGCGCTCGGTGCTGATCGCCACCGAGGGCGCGGGCGTGGTGCGCGAGACCATCCGCGGCATGGACCAGATCCGCGACCAGATCCAGGAGACTTCCAAGCGCATCAAGCGCCTGGGCGAGTCCTCGCAGGAGATCGGCTCGGTGGTGGAACTGATCAACGACATTTCCGAGCAGACCAATATCCTCGCGCTCAACGCGGCGGTGCAGGCGGCCTCGGCCGGCGAAGCCGGGCGCGGTTTCGCGGTGGTGGCCGACGAAGTGCAGCGCCTGGCCGAACGCACCTCGGGCGCGACCAAGCGCATCGAATCGCTGGTCCAGGCGATCCAGGCCGACACCAACGAGGCGGTCAGCTCGATGGAGCAGACCACCTCCGAAGTGGTCTCCGGCGCGCGCCTGGCCGAGGACGCCGGCACGGCGCTGGGCGAGATCGAGCGGGTGTCCAGCGACTTGAACGAGCTGATCAAGAACATCTCCGCCGCCGCCCAGCAGCAGTCCACCGCCGCCCTGGACATCACCCAGACCATGGGCGTGATCCGCCGCATCACCCTGCAGACCTCGCAGGGCGCCGGGCAGACCGCCGAATCGATCGGACACCTGACCCAGCTGGCATCGGATTTGCGTCGCTCCGTGGCCGACTTCAAGCTGCCGGGCTGAGGACATTGAACGCATGACCAGCATCGTCCACCACCCGGCCTTCGGCATGCGGGGCTCGCCATGAGCGCGCTGCGCGAGGCGATGAGCCACGCCGTGCTCGGCTGGGTCAAGCCCGAGCTGGACCAGACCCTGCGCCTGGTGCGCGGGGAGATCGAGTCCTTCGCCGAGCATCCGGCCGACGTCTCGCGCATGCACCTGTGCGTGGGCTACCTGCACCAGGTGCAGGGCACCTTGCACATGGTCGAGCTGTACGCGCCGGCGATGGTGGCCGAGGAGCTGGAAAAGCTCGCCCAGGCCCTGCAGGACGGCCAGGTCGCCGACCCGGCCGAGGGCTGCGCCACGCTGATGCGCGGCACCGTGCTGCTGCCGGACTATCTGGAGCGCCTGCAGAGCGGCCATCGCGACATCCCGATCGTGCTGCTGCCGCTGCTCAACGAGATCCGCGCCGCGCGCGGCGAGGCCGGCCTGAGCGAGAGCGTGCTGTTCGCCCCGGATCTGAGCCGCCCGCTGCCGCAGGACGTGCCGGCCACCGAGCCGCTGCCCTCCAGCACGCGCGAGGCACGCTTCGCCCAGGCGGGCGATCATCTCGAACGCACCTTCGCCGGCTGGCCCGAGGACGGGACGCCGGCCGACGCCGGCGCCTTGGCGTCGGCCCTGATCCCGCTGCAGCGCCTGGCCGAGCACACCGCCGCCCGGCGCATGCTGTGGGTGGCCAGCAGCGTGGCCGAGGCGCTGCGCGACGGCGCGCTGACGCCCAGCCCGGCGCTGCACCAAGGCTTCGCCGCGGTGCTGCGCGCCGTACGCCAGCTGCGCCAGGGGCTGGTCCCCGGCGCCACGCCCGGGCAGGAGCCCACCCGGCTGCTGCTTTACCAAGTGGCGCAGACCGATGCGCGGCATCCGGCGCTGGAAGACCTGCGCCGCGCCTTCGACCTGTCCGCCGCCTCGCCCAGCCAGGCCGAGATCGACCACGCCCGCAGCAGCCTGAGCGGGCGCAACCGCGCGCTGCTGGACACCGTCGGCGGCGTGGTCAAGGAAGAGCTGATGCGCGTCAAGGACGCGCTGGACCTGCAGCTGCGCACCGGCGCGGACATCGCAGGCCTGGCGCCGCAGGTGGCGCAGCTGGGCAGCGTGGCCGACACGCTCGGCATGATGGGCCTGGGCCTGGCGCGCAACGTGGTGCTGCAGCAGCGCGATTGCCTGGCCGAGCTGGTCGACGGCCGGCGCGCGCCCGACGAGAGCGCGCTGCTGGATATCGCCGGGGCGCTGCTCTACGTCGATGCCTCGCTGGACGACCAGGTCGCGCACCTGGGCGATGCCGGCGGCGCGCCGGACGCCCAGGCCGCCGAGTCGCGGCGCACGGTCGAAGCGCTGGCCGGCGAGGCGATGCGCAATTTCGCCGAGGCGCGCCAGCAGTTCGTGGCCTTCATCGAGACCGGCTGGGACCACGCGCAGCTGGAGGCGATGCCGCGCCTGCTGGGCGAGGTCGGCGGCGCGCTGCGCATGCTCGAGCTGGCCGAACCGGCCGACTACGTCGAAGGCGTGCGCCGCTACATCGGTACCGAGCTGATCGAGCGCCGGCGCGTGCCCGGCGGCGCGCAGCTGGACACGCTGGCCGATGCGATGGCCAGCCTGGAGTACTACCTGGAGGCGCTGCGCGAGCACCACCCCAACCGCGAGGAAATCCTCGGCATCACCCGCTCCAGCCTGGAGACGCTGCGCTACTGGCCGCTGCCGGTGCCGCAAGTGCCGGAGGCGCGGCAGGCGGAAGCCGAAGGCGCGCACGATGCTGACGATTCGAGCGCGCCGGCGTCGGTCGGTCTGACGCCGGAGGCCGCCGACAGCGTGCCCGCCGGCGAGGCGCTGGAGATCGAACGTGCGCCGGCGCTGCCGGCGTTCGAGCCGCAGGCGAGCAGCGCCTCGGCGTTCGACCCGGTGGCCAGCGAATTCGAGGGCCAGGACGATGCGCCCGCGCAGGCGATCCGCCTGGACCTGCACGATGCGCTCGAGCACGCCGACGCCTTGCCGGCGTTCGAACCGACGGCCAGTGATGCCTCGGTGTTCGATCCGGTGGCCAGTGAACGCGACGAGGTGCCGTCGCCGGTGGCGGCCGGCGCAACGGAGCTTGAGTTGTCCGATCAGGCGCCTGACGCAGACGTGCCGCCCCTGGCTGCGCCCGACGAAGACGTCGCGGCAGACACGGACGCGCCGGCGTTCGATCTCGCCGACGATGCGCCCGTCACCGAGGCCATCGAGCGGCCGGCCGAGCGCTCGCCCGAACCCGAGCAAGCGCCGGAAGACGCACTGCGGCCCGATCCCGCTCTGGAAGCGCTGCTGCCTTCGGTCGGCCAGCCGGCCTTCGCCTACGAGCAGGACGCCGCCGCGCCCGCGCAGCCGTCGCCGACAACGACAGCCGCGCCCGAGGACGCCGCCTATCCGGTCTCCTCGCTCCCGCCGCAGGACGCGGCGCCTGCGACCGATGCGCCCGCGCTGGCCGCCGGCTTCGACGTGTCCGGCCACGATATCGACGACGAGATCCGCGACGTCTTCCTCGAGGAATTCGACGAGGAGATCGGCAACCTGCGCCAGCTGCTGCCGCTGTGGCTGGCCAAGCCGGATGACCTGGAGCGCCTGCGCCCGATCCGGCGCGTCTTCCATACCCTCAAGGGCAGCGGCCGCCTGGTCGGCGCGCGCCTGCTTGGCGAGTTCTCGTGGAAGATCGAGAACATGCTCAATCGCGTGTTGGACGGCTCGCGTCCGCCCAGCGCGGCCGTGCAGACGCTGCTGCAGCAGGCCACCGACACGCTGCCCCAGCTCGATGCGGCCCTGCGCGGCCGCGCCGGCGTGCAGGCCGACCTGGCCGGGATCGAGGCGATCGCCGAGCGCCTGGCCAGCGGCGAAGACGCGTGGTACGACGCTGCCCCGGTTAGCGAAGTCCCCGCTGCAGCCGCCGCGCAGGACGAGCGCGAAACCGCCGCGCCCGCGCCCTCGCACGAGGGCACGCCCGCCACCGTGGACAGCGTGCTGCGCGAGATCCTGGAAACCGAGGTCGCCAACCACCTGCAGGTGATCGATGCCTGGCTGGCGCAGGCGCGCAACGCCCAGTCCGCCGCGGCGAGCGAGCCGTTGCTGCGCGCCTTCCACACGATCAACGGCGCCTTCGCGATGGCGGATGTGCCGGAGATCACCGAGGTCACCGGCCGCGCCGAGCAGTACGTCAAGCGGCTGCTGGCCAACCAGGTGCAGGCCGATCCGGCCGGCGTCGAAGGGCTGGCCTCGGCCGCCGCGGCCGTGCGCGCCACCATCGCCGCGCTGCAGGAGCCGCAGCCGCGCATCCCGCAGTTCCTGGTGCTGCGTGCGCTGCTGGAGGAGCGGCGCGACAGCCTGCCCGCGGCCCAGCGCCTGTTCACCGCCTCGGTGGACGATCAGGATCAAGCCACCTATCCGGGGCTGGCGCCCGTGGCGCCATTGAAGACGGAGACGCCGGTCGATCTGGAACTCACCGGCGCGATGGACCTCTCGCGCTTCGTCGACGGACACGTGGAATTCGTGCCGACGCTGGACGCGTTCGAGCCGCCGGCGCCGCACGCCCCGCCGGTCGACGACGGCCAGGCGACCTGGTTCGACCTGCGCCTGGATTATCAGGCCGAACGTCCCAACAGGGCGACGGCTGAGCCGCCGGTGCCGACGTTCGAGGCGCCGCTGCCGCCGGAACTGGCCGCTTTCGATACCGGCGCGCCGCAGCCGGAAGGCGCGGCCGATGACGTCTCGCTGGAGGCCCACGCCGAGCGCGATCCACAGATCGACCCGGACCTGCTCGCCTTCGAGGATCTGCCCGAGACCGCCGACGACGCCGATGTGCGCGCGCTGGACGACGAAGAGTCGCTCAGCGAGGAGGAGCGGGCCGAGCTGGAGGCGCTGGCGCAGACACCGGCCGATGGCGATGTCGCCCTGACCGAGCCGGAAGCGGCGGCCGAGGCCATGGCCTGGTACGAACACACGCAGGCCTTCGAGCCGCCGGCGCCAGCCGCGCCGGAGCCGAGCGAGCCGACGGTCGCCGAGGTGAGCGAGGTGATGCAGGGCGGCCCGGTCGCGCTGGAAGCCGCCGCCGAGACCGCCGAAGACGCGCCGTTGCCCGAATCGGCGGACGCCACGTTCACCGCCACGCCGGCCGCGCCGACGCACATCGCCGAGGCCCAGGACGACTACGCGCCCGAGGCGCTGTTCGCCGAAGACCAGGCCGAGGACATCGAGGCCCTGGATGGTGCGGCCGGCCATGGTCCGGCGCACGAGGAGGCGCATGCGGCCTCCTTGAGCGAGCCGGTGGCCAACGAAGCGAAGGATCAGACCGAGCGCCTGCTGGATTTCAGCGTGCTCGACCGCGACCTGGTCGATATCTTCGTCGAGGAGGGCAACGACCTGCTCGACCACTCCGACGGCCTGCTGGCGCGCCTGCGCCAGGCGCCGGACGACCGCAGCCTGGTGATCGGACTGCAGCGCGACCTGCACACCATCAAGGGCGGCGCGCGCATGGCCGGCATCGAGCCGATCGGCGACCTCGGCCATGCGATCGAGTCTCTGCTGGAGCAGGTCGCCGAACACCGCACCGATGTGGACCGCGGCGTGATCGGCCTGCTGGAGCGCGGCTTCGACGCCCTGCACGGCATGCTCGGACGCACGGCCGCCTACCGCGTCGTGGCCCCGCAGCCGGCGCTGGTGGCCGAGTTCGACGCGCGTGCGCGTGGCGAGGTGACCACGGACGAGGGTGCGGCCGCGCCGGCCGAATCGCCGGCGTTCGATGAGCTGCAGATCGAGGAAGTGTCCTTCGACGACGTGGCACCGCCCGAGGCGGCCTCGCCTGAGGCGACGTCGTTCGAACAGGCGCCGCCGTCGATCGAAGCGGCCCCGTCCGGCGCTGACGCCCTGGACGAGCAGGAGCCGGGCGTCCAGGAACCCGCCGCCGACCAGCAAGCCGAGCCGTTCGCCTTCACCGTCTCGCCGGAGCGCGAGGACGCGCTGCCGGCCGAACCGGCCGAGGCGCTGGACGCCGTCGACGAATCGATGCCGGACAGCCAGGATGCCGAGGCCTTCGGCTTCCTGCCGGAGGCCGAGGCGAGCCAGGCGCCGCACGAGCCGGTATCAACGGACGAGCATCGCGACCCCGCGCCGCCGGCCTGGGATCTGCAGGACGAAACGCAGCCCTCTTCGCAGCCAGGCTTCGCTGAGGAGCCTGCGAGCGTAGAACCCGAGCCGGCCACTGCCTCGTCGGCCGACTATCTGGACGCGGAGCTGCTGGCTGCGCTGGACGTGGCCCTGGGCACCTCCTACGCCAGC
Organism: Pseudoxanthomonas winnipegensis; assembly: GCF_030322905.1. Taxonomy (NCBI): domain Bacteria; kingdom Pseudomonadati; phylum Pseudomonadota; class Gammaproteobacteria; order Lysobacterales; family Lysobacteraceae; genus Pseudoxanthomonas; species Pseudoxanthomonas winnipegensis. Next base: position 1,545,585 of record NZ_CP095475.1, read on the forward strand.
GCCATCCGCCAGGCCGAGGCCGAGCGTGCGGCGATGTCTTCGGACGAACCGGCCAGCGACGCGGCTTTCGTCGACGCCGAGCCGCGCACGCCGTGGGCCGTCGAGGCCGCCGCCGAGCCGACGCCGCCCGCCGCGGAGACGACCGCCGAGTCGCTCGCGCCCGCGCCCGTGGCCATCGCGCCGCTGGTGCCGCAGCCGATCCCGGACCTGCCGCCGCTGTCGGCCCCGCTGGACCTGCACGGCCAGGGTGAGGACGAGCAGGCCTCGTCGGGCAGCGGCCAGGAGCAGGTGCGCGTACGCGCCGATCTGCTCGACCAGCTGGTCAACCACGCCGGCGAGGTGGCGATCTATCGCGCTCGCCTCGAGCAGCAGATGGGGGCCTTCCGCGCGGCCATGGCCGAGCTGGACCGCACCAATACGCGTCTGCACGATCAGCTGCGCCGCCTTGACCTCGAGACCGAGGCGCAGATCGTCGCCCGCTATCAGCGCGAGCAGGACACGCGCGACACCGCCTTCGATCCGCTGGAGCTGGACCGCTTCTCCACGCTGCAGCAGCTGTCCCGCGCGCTGGCCGAATCGGCCGCCGACATCAGCGGCCTGCAGGGCGTGCTGGACGACCTGGCGCGGCAGAACGACAGCCTGCTCGGCCAGCAGTCGCGGGTGAGCTCGGAACTGCAGGACGGCCTGATGCGCGCACGCATGGTGCCCTTCGAAGGCAGCGTGCCGCGGCTGCGCCGGGTGCTGCGCCAGGCCGCAGCCGACACAGGCAAGCAGGCCCAGCTGCAGCTGGAGGGCGCCCACGGCGAACTGGACCGCAACGTCCTCGAGCGCATGACCGCGCCGCTGGAACACCTGCTGCGCAACGCCGTGGCCCATGGCCTGGAGTCGCCGCAGGCGCGCCGCGCGGCGGGCAAGCCGGAAGAGGGCACGGTGCGCGTGGTGCTGCGCCGCGAAGGTTCGGAAATGGTGCTGCAGGTGGCCGACGACGGCGCCGGCATCGACCATGCCGCGATCCGCCGCCGCGCCGAACAGCGCGGGATGCTGCAGCCCGGCGCGGAGATCGCCGACGTCGACCTGGAGCGGCTGATTCTGGAGCCGGGCTTCTCCACCGCCGAGGAAGTCAGCCAGCTGGCCGGACGCGGCGTGGGCATGGACGTGGTCCACAACGAGGTGCGCCAGCTCGGCGGCTCGCTGGAGATCGCCTCGACCCGCGGCCAGGGCACGCGCTTCACCCTGCGCCTGCCGCAGACCCTGGCGGTGACCCAGGCGGTGTTCGTGCAGATCGGCGAGACCCAGTTCGCCGTGCCGGTCGCGGCGGTGGGCGGCGTCGGCCGCATCAGCCGCGAGCGCTACGAGTCCGGCAGCGGCTCCTATGTCTATGGCGGCGAGGAATACGCCCTGCACGATCTGGGCACGCTGGTCGGCCAGGCCCCGGCCAAGGCCGAAGGCCAGCCGCAGGTGCCGCTGCTGCTGGTGCGCGCCGGCGAGCTGCGCGCCGCCGTGGCGGTGGACCAGGTGCTGGGCAATCGCGAGATCGTGGTCAAGCCGGTGGGCCCGCAGATCGGCTCGATCCCGGGCATCTATGGCGCCACCATCACCGGCGACGGCAGCGTGGTGGTGATCCTGGACGCCGCGCCGCTGGTGCGCCGCTATATCGCCCAGCCGGTCTCGGCTGTGCCGGCCTCGGCCCAGGTCGAGCAGCGGCATGTACCGCTGGTGATGGTGGTCGACGATTCGCTGACCATGCGCAAGGTCACCGGGCGCGTGCTGGAGCGGCACAACTTCGAGGTGGCCACCGCGCGCGACGGCGTCGAGGCGCTGGAGCGGCTGGAGGAACGCGTGCCCGACCTGATGCTGCTGGACATCGAGATGCCGCGCATGGACGGCTACGAGCTGGCCACCGCCATGCGCGCCGATCCGCGCTTTGCCGGCGTGCCGATCGTGATGATCACCTCGCGCACCGGCGACAAGCACCGCCAGCGCGCGCTGGAGATCGGCGTGCAGCGCTACATGGGCAAGCCGTACCAGGAGCTGGATCTGATGCGCAACGTGTACGACCTGCTGGGGATCGCCCGTGTCCGCGACTGAGGCCGCCCTGTCCGCGCCGCGCGTGGTGCTGCTGGCGCGCCCGGGCGCGGCCCGTGAGCAGCTGCGCGGCGCGCTGCTCGGCGCCGGCGCGCGGATCGCGCTGGAAGACGACCCCAACAGCCTGGATGCCGACACGCTGGCCGCCAGCGGCCCACAGGTGGTGCTGGTGGCGCTGGAGCCGGCCATCGAGGACGCGCTGGCCCGGCTGGAGGCGGTCCTGGCCGATCCCGCCCTGACCGTGATCTACGACGAGGCCGCGCTGGCCAGCGCCCGCGAGGGCTGGGACGCGCAGCGCTGGGCGAGGCATCTGCGCGCCAAGCTGCATGGCCACCGCGACGTGCTGCCGCCGGGCGCGGAGATCGAACCGCCGCAAGCGCCCGAACCCGGCCGCCCGCCGGCGCCGGAACAGCTGCACGAAGGCGCGCGGCTGGAGCTGCATCTGGACGAAGCCGCCGGGCAGTCGGCCGCGCTGCCGGTCGATCCGGGCTTGAACGTGCCGACGGACGCGCTTGAGGCGTCGGTCGACCCAATCGATGGCGTGGACGCGCAGACTGCGTCGCCTTCGCCCGTGTCCTGGTCGTTGGCGGATGTCCCGGATCCGCAGCCCGGCGATCGCGCCCCGGCCACGCTGCCGCCGCTGGAGCTCGAGGACGAGGCCGCCGGCGCACAGCCGGCCGATGCGTTCGTCATCGACCTGGACAACTGGACGCCGCCCGAAACGCCGACGCGCCAGGCGCTGGTCGACACGCCCGTGCTGGCGCCGCTCGAACCGACCGAGCCGGCCGTGGGGGCGCCGCCGGTTGCGGTCGAAGCGCCGCCGCCGCCCTCGCGGCCCTCGTTCGGCACGCTCTCGCTGGTCGAGGATTTCCAGGTCACGGTGCCGGAGAAGCGCGCGCCGGCCGAACCGCCGCCGCTGCCGCCGGGGTTCGGCGATCTGAACCTTGAGCTCGAGGCACTGGACCCGGCGCACGGTGTGGCGGCCGATCCGCAGCCGAAGGGCGAGATCGTGCCCGGCGCGGTGCTGCTGTTCGCCGGCATCGGCGGGCCCGACGCGGTCCGTCGCGTGCTGGCCGAGCTGCCGGACACGCTCGAGCAGCCCGTGCTGGTGCACCTGCGCCTGGATGGCGGGCGCTACGACAACCTGGTCCGGCAGATCGAGCGCGTCTCGCCACTGCCGGTGAGCATCCCGGTCGCGGGCATGGTCGCCCGTGCCGGCGTGGTCTACGTGGTGCCCGACGATCTGTCGGCGCGCGCCACCGCCGGCAAGGTCGAGTTCGTCGCCGAAGCCGTCGATGTCACCGCGCTGCTGGGCGGGCTGCCGCCGTACCGCACCGCCGTGCTGCTGCTCAGCGGCGCCGACCCGGCCCACGCCGAGCCCGCGCTGATGCTGGCCGCGCGCGGCGGCCTGATCGGCGGCCAGTCGCTGCAGGGCTGCTACGACTGGGCGGCCTCGCGCGCCCTGGAAGCCGGCGGCGGCGACATCGCCGCGCCGGAGGAACTCGCCCGCCGCGTCGCACAACACCTGGGAATCTGACGCCATGTCCCGAGCCAATGACGAAATCCGCGGCGTGCTGGTGCAGACCGGCGACGAACGCGTGCTGCTGCCCAACGCGACCGTGGCCGAGGTCCTGGCCCGGGTGCCGGTCCAGCCGGTGGCCGAGGCGCCGCACTGGCTGCCCGGCACCATCGACTGGCACGGCTGGCAGGTGCCGCTGTTCTCCATGGTCGCGCTGGGCGGGCTGGGGCGCGAGAGCGTCAACGCCGCCAGCAAGTTCGTGGTGCTCAAGACGCTGACCGGGGGCGAGGGGATGCCGTACATCGGCCTGCTGACGCAGTCCTTCCCGCGCCTGATCTCGGTGCCACGCGATGGCCTGTTGGCCGACGCCAGCGAGGAGGCGCTGCCGCACGGGGTGCACATGCGGGTGCTGCTGGGCGACGAGGCGGCGTTGCTGCCTGACCTGGAGGCGATCGAGGCGATGCTCGCCCAGGTGATCGCCGAGCCGGCCTGAAGTCCTGTGCCTGCGGATTCACGCCTCATGCGCGGTGGGCGATGGCATTGAAGGCCTGAAACAGCGCGTCGCGTCAGCGTCGCTGCGAGCCGTCAGCGAACATTCTTGAAGCGGTTCTCAGCGTAAAGCCGCTGAAACGTCTCTATCGTCGTTCCCGCGAACGCGGGAACCCATGGACTTTCGCGCACAGCGCGAGAAGCGCGCCCTCCCGAAACAACCACGCGATCGCGGCCTGTCTTACAGATCCCCCAGCCGCGCCTGCAGCGCGGCGATGGCGGCCAGGCCGGCGGTCTCGGTGCGCAGCACGCGCGGGCCCAGGCGCAGGCCCTGGAAGCCTGCGGCCTCCAGCGCCTGGCGGTCGCGCGGCGACCAGCCGCCCTCGGGGCCGATGGCGATCACCACCCGCTGCGAGGCCGGGGCCTGGAGCGTGCTCAGGGCGTGTGCGCCCTGCGGATCGAGCAGCAGGCGCAGGGCATCGTCGGGCAGGGCCGCGGCGGCGGCGATCAGGGCTTGCGGGGAGGCGACCTCCGGCACGCGGGCACGCCCGGACTGTTCGCAGGCGGCCACGACCACGCCCTGCCAGTGCGCCAGTCGCTTGTGCAGGCGTTCGCCGGACAGCTTGACCTCCGAGCGCTCGGAGTCGACCGGCAGGATCTGCGCCACGCCCAGTTCGGTGGCCTTCTGCAGGATCAGGTCCATCTTCTCGCCGCGGGCGATGCCCTGCAGCAGCACGATGCGCAGCGGCGATTCGTTCTGCAGCGGCTGCGCGGCCCCGATGCGGGCGCGCACCTGACGCTTGTCCAGCGACACCAGGCGCGCCGGGTAGTCGTGGCCATCGCCGTTGAACAGCACGCAGGCATCGCCTTCGCGCAGGCGCAGCACGCGCGCCAGGTGCGCGGCGGCGTCCTCGGGCAGGGCGACCTCGTGCCCCGGTGCCAGCGCCGCCTCCACGTGCACGCGTGTCACGCGCATGGTTCGCGCCTGAAGACGGGCGCAGCGCTGTTCTGCTCTGCTAGCATTCGCGGCTGATGATCGACTCGCATGCGCCCATGATATCGACCGCTGCCGCGCGCGGCAGCAGGCTGGGCGCGTGAGCCGCAGATTGCCGCTGATCCATGGCGTGACCGAGCACCAGGTCGGCCCGCTGCGCATGGAGAAGCTGGACCTGGAATTCTCCAACGGCGAGCGGCGCGTGTTCGACCGCCAGGTCAGCAGCGGCCATGGCGCGGTGGTGGTGGTGCCGCTGATCGACAAGGACACCGTGCTGCTGGTGCGCGAGTACGCCGCCGGCATGCACCGTTACGAGCTGGGCCTGGTCAAGGGCCGCATCGACGCCGGCGAGACGCCGCTGCAGGCCGCCGACCGCGAGCTCAAGGAAGAGGCCGGCTATGGCGCGCGCCAGCTGGACGTGCTGCGCGCCCTGACCCTGGCGCCGACCTACATGAGCCACCAGTCCTGGCTGGTGGTCGCGCGCGACCTGTATCCCGAGCGATTGCCGGGCGATGAACCCGAGGAACTTGAAGTGGTGCCGTGGAAGCTTGATGCATTGGACCAGTTGATGCTGCGCGAGGACTTTTCCGAAGGCCGATCACTGGCGGCGCTGTTCATCGCCCGCGAGTGGCTGGCGGCCCAGGCATGAGTCGCATCACCGCGGACCTGCACGAGGCGGTGCTGACCATCGCGCGCGACGCCTCCGACGCGATCATGCAGGTCTATGCCGAGGACTTCGAGGTCGAGCACAAGGCCGACAACAGCCCGCTCACGCGCGCCGACCTGGCCGCGCACCGGATCATCGCCGACGGGCTGGCGCGGCTGACGCCGGACCTGCCGCTGCTGAGCGAGGAGGGCGCCAAGACGCCGTGGGCCGCGCGCCAGGACTGGCACGCCTACTGGCTGGTCGATCCGCTCGACGGCACGCGCGAGTTCGTCAAGCGCAACGGCGAGTTCACCGTCAACATCGCACTGATCGAGGCGCATCAGCCGGTGTTCGGCGTGATCATGGCGCCGGTCACCGGCACGCTGTGGCATGCCCAGGCCGGGCAGGTGGCGCTGCGCCGCGACGGCCAGACCGACCGCGAACTGCGCACGCGCCAGCCGGCGCGCGCGCCGCTGCGCGTGGCCGCCAGCCGCTCGCACCGCGATCCGCGCACCCAGGCGGTGCTGGACCAGCTGCCGGGCGCCGAACCGGTGCCGCTGGGCTCGTCGCTGAAGTTCTGCCGCATCGCCGAGGGCACGCTGGACGTGTACCCGCGCTTCGGCCCGACCTGCGAATGGGATACCGCGGCCGGGCAATGCATCCTGGAGGCCGCCGGCGGCGCGCTGCTGGCGCCCGATGGCCGCGCCTTCCGCTACAACCGACGCGAGAGCCTGCTCAACGGCGACTTCATGGCGCTGGGCGACCCTGCGCTGCCGTGGCGCGACTGGCTCTGACGCGCCGCCGATCTTCCCCACATCGCAAGAGGTGACCCCATGGCCGAGCCGGGCACGCAGATCGCACGCCTGCTGTCGATCATGGCGCAGCTGCGCAATCCCGACGGCGGGTGCCCCTGGGATCTGGAACAGGATTTCTCCACCATCGCGCCGTACACGATCGAGGAGGCCTACGAGGTCGCCGATGCGATCGACCGCGGCGATCTGGACGATCTGAAGGACGAGCTCGGCGACCTGCTGCTGCAGGTGGTGTTCCACGCGCAGATGGCGGCCGAGCAGGGCGTGTTCGCCTTCGAGGACGTGGCGCGCACGATCTCCGACAAGCTGGTGCGGCGCCATCCGCACGTATTCGCGCAGACCCAGGTGGACGGCAGCGCGGCGGTCAGCGCCAACTGGGAGGACATCAAGCGCCAGGAGCGCGCGGCCAAGGGGCAGACCGATCCCTCGGCGTTGGCCGGGATCGCGCGCGGCCTGCCCGAATGGCAGCGTGCGACCAAGCTGCAGTCGCGCGCGGCGCGGACCGGCTTCGACTGGCCGGGCCCGGCGCCGGTGCTGGACAAGCTGTACGAGGAGATCGACGAGGTGCGGGCCGAGCTGGCGCGCGGCGAGGACGATCCACAGCGCGCGGCCCGGCTGGAGGATGAGATCGGCGATGTGCTGTTCGTCTGCCTCACCCTGGCGCGCAAGGCCGGCGTGGACGCCGGCGGCGCGCTGCGCCACGCCAATGCCAAGTTCGAGCGCCGCTTCCGCGCGATGGAGGCCGAAGCCACGCGCGAGGGCCTGGTCTTCGCCGAGCTGGAGCTGGAGGCGCAGGAGGCGCTCTGGCAGCGGATCAAGCGACACGAGCGCGCTGGCGCATGACCACTGTCCTGCTGTTCTTCGCCACCGCGCTGGCCGAGATCGTCGGCTGCTATCTGCCATGGCGGTGGCTGCGCCACGAGGGCAGCCCGTGGCTGCTGTTGCCGGCGGCGGCGAGCCTGGCGTTGTTCGCCTGGTTGCTGACCCTGCATCCCACCGCTTCGGGGCGCGTGTACGCGGCGTACGGTGGGGTCTACATCGCCGTGGCGCTGGGCTGGCTGTGGGCCGTCGACGGCGTGCGCCCGACGCGCTGGGACGTGCTGGGCGCGGGCCTTTGCCTGTGCGGGATGGCCGTGATCATGTTCGGGCCGCGCCACGCCTGACGCCGCGTCGCAGCGTGACCTTCGCGGACACGGGCGCGACACTGCGCGCGTCTTTCGCCAGTGCCGCCCGGACATGCGCCGCTTCGCTTCCTTTCGCGCGTTCTATCCGTTCTATCTGAGCGAGCACGCCAACCGCACCTCGCGGCGGCTGCACTTTCTTGGCAGCTGCGGCGTGCTGGCGCTGCTGGCCGCGGCGCTGGCCACCGGCCGCTGGGGCTTCGCGCTGGCCGCGCTGGTGTGCGGCTACGGCTTCGCCTGGGTCGGGCACTTCTTCTTCGAGAAGAACCGGCCGGCGACCTTCCGTCATCCGTTCTATTCGCTGGCCGGGGACTGGGTGATGTTCGTGGACATCCTGCGCGGCAAGGTGCGCCTATAGCGGGGCACGCGCGCGCCGAAATTTCGCAAAACCGCGTCTGTCGCGCACTCGCCCGAGCCTGCACCAGCACCCGATCACGGTCGATCACGTGATCGGGACACCGCCTTCACGCATCGTCGACTCCACGCCCGATAGTTTCACAAACCTGAAAGTTTGGGCACTTTTTCGGAGATCACGTTATGCGTCATGCACAGGAAACCTCGGGACTGGTCCTGGTCGTCGAGGACAACCGCAACATCTCCGAGATGATCGGTGAGTATCTGGAGGGCAAGGGCTTCGAGGTGGATTACGCCTCCGACGGCCTGGATGGCTACCGCCTGGCCACCGAGAACAGCTACGACGTGCTGGTGCTGGACCTGATGCTGCCGCGCATGGATGGCCTGGAAGTCTGTCGCCGCCTGCGCAGCGAGGCGCGCAAGTCCACCCCGGTGCTGATGCTGACCGCGCGCGACACGCTGGACGACAAGCTCAGCGGCCTGGGCACCGGCGCCGACGACTACCTGACCAAGCCCTTCGCGATCCAGGAGCTGGAAGCGCGCCTGCGCGCGCTGATCCGCCGCGAGCGCCGCCAGGTCGGTTCGGAAGTGCTCAAGGTCGCCGACCTGGTGCTGGACCCGGTCAGCATGCGCGTCACCCGCGGCGGCACCGAGCTGATGCTCTCGCCGATCGGCCTGCGCCTGCTCACCATCCTGATGCGCGAATCGCCGCGCGTGGTCACCCGCCAGGAAATCGAGCGCGAGATCTGGGGCAACGGACTGCCGGATTCGGACACCCTGCGCAGCCACCTGTACAACCTGCGCAAGGTGATCGACAAGCCGTTCGACAAGCCGCTGCTGCACACCGTGCAGAGCGCCGGCTACCGCGTCGCCGACATCGCCTGATGCGTACAGGCGCCTTCCGGCGCGGTGGCGTGCGGTTCTCCTGAAGACTGATCGCGCGTCGTGCCCCAGGAACTTCCCCATAGCATCCGCATCGCGTTCATCCTCAGGGTGGCCCTGGCTAGCCTGGCGGTGATCGCGTCGGTGCTGATCGTCTCGGCGGTCATCAAGCGCAGCCTGGTGCAGACGATGCTGCACGAGGAGGCCGCCCATTATTGGGACCTGTACGCCACCTCCAAGGCGCAGCCGCCGCCCAATACGCACGATCTGCGCGGCTATCTGGTCCTGCCGGGCCAGTCCACGCTCAACCTGCCCGAGCCCTTGCGCGAGCTCGAGCCCGGCGTGCATACCGTCGGCAGCGAGGTGGTGCTGGTCGACGAGCGCCCGCAAGGTCGGCTCTACCTGGCCTGGCTGGGCACCCAGGCCGAGCGCCTGTTCTTCTGGTCCGGCGCGCTGCCGATGCTGCTGTGCCTGGGCGCGCTGTATGGCGCGTCCTATCTGACTTATCGCTTCTTCCGTCCATTGGTGTCGCCGACCTCGTGGCTGGCGCGCCAGGTCTCGCAATGGGATCCGCGGGCGCCGGACACCTCGGCGCTGGCCTCGGACAAGCTGCCGCGCGAGGTGCAGGGCGAGGCGCGCAGCCTGGCCGAGGCCCTGCACGGCCTGTCGCAGCGTGTGGAGGCCCACGTTGCCCGCGAACGCGACTTCACCTGCGACGCCAGCCACGAGCTGCGCACGCCGCTGACCGTCATCCGCGTGGCCACCGACCTGGCCCTGGCCGGCGAGCTGCCGCCGCGCGCGGTGCGCTCGCTGCAGCGCATCCAGCGCTCGGCGCGCGAAATGGAGGCGGTGATCGACGCCTTCCTGATCCTGGCGCGCGAGGCGGATGTCGAGCCGCAGAGCGAGGACTTCGAACTGGTCGATGTGGTCCTGGACGAGGCCGAGAGCGCGCGCGACCTGCTGATAGGCAAGCCGGTCGACCTGACCGTGGTGTGCAACGCCAGGCCGCGCCTGCACGCGCCGCCGCGGGTGATGCATGTGGTGGTCAGCAATCTGCTGCGCAACGCCTGCAGCTATACCGACGAGGGCCAGATCGAGGTGCGCGTGGAAAGCGACCGCCTGGTGGTGCGCGACACCGGCATCGGCATGACCGCCGACGCGGTGCAGCGTGCCTTCGAGCCCTTCTATCGCGCCGACGACACGCGCCAGCACAGCACCGGGCTGGGCCTGTCGATCGTCTCGCGGCTGTGCCGGCGCTTCGGCTGGAAGATCGAGCTGGACAGCGTGCTGGGGCAGGGCACCACCGCCACGGTGCGGTTCTTCTAAGCGCCGCCCGGCATGCCTGCGCCCGATGCGCCCATCGCCCTGGCCGTGCACGGCGGCGCGGGGGTGATCGATGCGCTGGCGCCGGACCAGGAGCAGGCGATTCACGCGGCCCTGGCGCAGGCGCTCGATGCCGGCCACGCGGTGCTCCAACGCGGCGGCGCCGCGCTGGACGCGGTCCAGGCGGCGGTGGTCGCGCTGGAGGAGGCGCCGTGGTTCAACGCCGGCTACGGCGCGGTCTTTACCGCGCAGGGCGACCACGAGCTCGACGCGGCGCTGATGGAAGGCCACACTCGCTGCGCCGGCGCGGTGGCCGGCGTGCGCACGGTGCGCAACCCGGTCCAGCTGGCGCGCGCGGTGATGGAGCACAGCCCGCATGTGCTGCTGGTCGGGCCGGGCGCCGAGCGTTTCGCCGATGGCCAGCCCGGGATCGCGCGCGTGGATAACGCCTGGTTCGGCACGCCGGCGCGCCTGGCGCAGCTGCAACGCGCGCAGGCGGACGAACGCGAGGGCGCGGCGGCCTCGGGCCGCTACTTCGGCACCGTCGGCGCGGTGGCGCTGGACCGGCACGGCCACCTGGCCGCGGCCACGTCCACCGGCGGGATGACCAACAAGCGCTGGGGCCGCGTGGGCGACTCGCCGCTGATCGGCGCCGGTACCTGGGCCGATACGCAGGTCGCCGTCTCGGCCACCGGCTGGGGCGAGGCCTTCATCCGCTGCGCGGCCGCGCACGACATCGCCGCGCGCGTGGCCTACGGCGGCGCCAGCGTGGGCGAGGCGGCGGATGCGGTGATCTTCGGCACGCTGCCGGCGCTGGGCGGCGACGGCGGGGTGATCGCCGTCGATGCGCAGGGCCGGCTGGCGCTGCCGTTCAACACCGCCGGCATGTACCGCGGCTGGGTCGATCGCGACGGCCGGCGCGGCACCGCGATCTTCGCCGCTTAGGCACTCAGCGCGCGCTGCCTTCCACGTACGGCTTCAGCGCGCGGGTCCAGATGGCATAGCCCTCCGGCGTCATGTGCAGCATGTCCTCGCGGAACAGTTCCCTGCGCGGCTGGCCGTCGGCGCCCAGCATCGGGGTGAACACGTCGACAAAGTGCACGCCCTGCAGCCGCGCGGCGCGGGCGGCGATCTGCGCATTGACCTGGCGGATCTGCGGCAGCAGCTGCGCGCGCGAGGGGCTGGGCTTGATCGACAGGTAGACCACCGGCACGCCGGGCAGGTCGCGGCGCACGCGGGCGATGAAGGCGAAGGTGTCCTGCACCACCTGCTGCACGCTGCGGCCGGCGGCCAGGTCGTTGTCGCCGGCGTAGAACACGATCTCGCGTGGCTGGTAGGGCACCACGATGCGGTCGGCGTAATACGTGCTGTCGCGCACCTCCGAGCCGCCGAAGCCGCGGTTGATCACCGGCGTGCCGGCGAAGTCCTGCGCCAGCGTGCTCCACATGCGGATCGAGGAGCTGCCGATGAACAGCACGGCGTGCCTGGGCGGCGGGTTGGCCGCGTCCTGCGCGGCGAAGGCGTCCATGTCCTTGGCCCAGGCCGGGTTGGACACCGCGCCGCTGGCCACTTCGGGCGGTGCGGCCGGCGCGGTCGCGGGCGGCGGGGTGGGCGCGGTGGCGAGCTGGGTCTGCGCACAGGCGGTCAGCAAGGCCACGCAGGCGGCCAGCACAATGGAAACACTCGACTTGATCGACACGGTAGAACCCTCCACGGAACCTTCGAACAGCGGCGCACAGTGAACCAGCCCGAGGCCTGCCGTCCACCCCGACGGCGCGCGCCGCCCTGCCGCACCAGCGCTGCCTGCCCGGAAGCACGCAACTGACCCGCTGGCGTGCGGCTAACCCGGCCCGTGTGCCGGCTATGGCAAAATCGCCGCTTTCCGCCGCTGCCCTCCCGACCCGGCCCATGCTCCAGCCGCTTCCGTCGTCCCCGATCCGCCCGCGGGACGCGCGTTGACCATGGCCGACCTGTACGGCCATACCCCGCGCGGCCCCGCGCGCCTGCTCAAGGCGGCGCGCTGGTCCTGGCAGGGGCTGTGCGCGGCCTGGCTGCACGAATCCTCCTTCCGCCTGGAAGTGGTGCTGTTCGTGGTGCTGGCGCCGCTGGGCCTGTGGCTGGGCGGCGACGGCGTGCAGCGCGCGCTGCTGGTCGGCTCGCTGCTGCTGGTGCTGGCCGTGGAGCTGCTCAATTCCGCCGTGGAAGCGGTGATCGAGCGCTACGGCGCCGAGTTCCACGAACTGGCCGGCCGCGCCAAGGACATGGGCTCGGCCGCGGTGCTGATGACGATGCTCAACGTGCTGCTGTGCTGGGGGCTGATCGCCGGACCGCGCCTGTGGCTGATGTTCTCTTCCTCGCTCTAGAAGGTTTCCCCCACACATGAACCTGGACTTCCTCGCCGACCCCAATACCTGGCTGACGCTGCTGACGCTCAGCACGCTGGAGATCGTGCTGGGGATCGACAACCTGGTGTTCATCTCGATCGCGGTCAGCCGCCTGCCGGAGAGCCAGCGCTCGAAGGCGCGCAAGCTGGGCATCGCGGTGGCCTGCATCACGCGCATCGCGCTGCTGGTGTCGCTGGCCTATCTGTCGCGCATGAGCAGCGATCTGTTCGAGGTGGGCGGCATGGGCATCTCGATCCGCGATCTGGTGCTGATCGTGGGCGGCGTGTTCCTGGTGGTGAAGGGCATCGGCGAGATCCGCGAGCTGATCACCGGTGGCGACGACGGCGATCCCAACACGACCAAGGCCTCGGCGGTGTTCGGCATGGTGATCGCGCAGATCGCGATCATCGACATCGTGTTCTCGCTGGACTCGGTGATCACCGCGGTCGGCTTCGCCAGCCACATCCCGGTGATGGTGGCGGCGGTGGTGCTGGCGGTGCTGGTGATGCTGCTGGCGGCCAATCCGCTGGGCCGTTTCATCGACGCCAACCCGACGGTGAAGATGCTGGCGCTGGCCTTCATCGTGCTGGTCGGCGTGGTGCTGGTGCTGGATGGCCTGGACCTGCACGTGCCCAAGGCCTACGTGTACTTCGCCATGGGCTTCTCGGCGCTGGTCGAGGTGCTCAACCTGCTGATGCGCCGCCGCGCCCAGGCGCACGGGGTCGACGCCTGAGGGCAGGCGGCCACGGCGTTTTAATGAAAGCCTGTTCATGATGCGCGGCGTGCGCACCTCGCGCCGCCGGTCGACCCCCCAGGAGAGTCACGCCATGCGCCATGTCTTCCGTTCCCTGCTGATGCTCGCGGCCCTGACGCTGCTGGCCGGCTGCGGATACAACACCATCCAGCAGAAGGATCAGGCGGTGAAGGCCGGCTGGTCCGAGGTGCTCAACCAGTACCAGCGCCGCGCCGACCTGATCCCCAACCTGGTGCGCACCGTGCAGGGCTACGCCCAGCAGGAGCGCCAGGTGCTGACCGAGGTCACCAACGCCCGCGCCCGGGTCGGCCAGATCCAGGTCAACGCCGATGACGCGAACTCGCTGCAGCAGTTCTCCCAGGCGCAAGGCCAGCTGGGCAGCGCGCTGAGCCGCCTGCTGGTGGTCAGCGAGAACTATCCGACCCTGCAGTCCGACCAGAACTTCCGCGACCTGCAGGCGCAGCTGGAAGGCACCGAGAACCGCATCACCGTGGCCCGCGGCCGCTACATCCAGGCCGTGCAGGACTACAACACCTACATCCGCCAGTTCCCGCAGGCGCTGACGGCCAAGGTGACCGGCGCCAAGGAGAAGCCCAACTTCTCGGTCGCCAACGAGGCGCAGATCTCGCAGGCCCCGACCGTGGACTTCAGCCAGCCGCCGCCGAGCGCGCCTGCCCAGCCGCAGGCCCTGCCGGCGCAGGCACCGCAGCAGACGCCGCCGGCCACGACCCCGGCCCAGTAAGCTGCCGCCGCAACACGCGATGAAACCGCTGCTGCGCCTGGCTGCGCTGCTGCTGGTCCTGCTGCTGGCGCCCCTGGCGCTGGCGCAGGAGGCGGCCATCCCGACGCTGGACTCGCCGGTCATCGACACCACCGGCACGCTCTCGGCCGAGCAGGCCGGCGCGCTGCGCCAGCAGGCGCTAGACCTGCAGCAGCGCAAGGGCGCCCAGCTGCAGGTGCTGATGGTGCCGACCACCCAGCCCGAAGAGATCGAGCAGTACACCCAGCGCGTCTTCGACCAGTGGAAGCTGGGCCGCAAGGGCGTGGACGACGCGGTGCTGGTGGTGGTGGCCAAGGACGACCGGCGCGTGCGCATCCAGCCCGGCTACGGGCTTGAAGGCGCCATCCCCGACGCCGTCGCCAACCGCGTCATCCAGGAATACCTGGCACCCAAGTTCCGCCAGGGCGACTACGCCGGCGGCCTGACCGATGCCACGGCGGTGCTGGTCAAGCTGATCGATGGCGAGCCGCTGCCGGCGCCGGAGAGTTCGCACCCGGCCGGCGGTCGCCAAGGCGGCGGCGACTGGCTGTTCGCGCTGGTCGCCGGCCTGGTCGTGGCCGGCTTCGCCCGCACCGTGCTGCGCGCGCTGCCGCGGCCGCTGCGCGCGCTAGTCGGCGGCGTGGCCGGTGGCGCGGTGGCCTGGCTGCTGGCCTCCGTGCTGGTGGGCGGGCTGGCGGGCGTGATCGGCCTGCTGATGGGACTGCTGGGCGGTTCGGGCGGGCGCTTCGCCGGGCCGGGCGGCTTCGGCGGCTGGGGCGGTGGCCTCGGCGGCGGTGGCTGGGGCGGCGGTGGATTCGGTGGCGGGGGCGGCTTCGGCGGCGGCGGGGGCTGGAGCGGTGGCGGCGGCTCGTCCGGAGGCGGTGGCGCCTCGGGGAGCTGGTGATGCGCTGGCTTCGGCACCTGTTCGCGCCGTCCGCGCACCGGCTGTTCCCGGCCGATCGCCTGCAGCGCATCGCCCAGGCCATCGCCGAAGGCGAGCGCCTGCACAGCGGCGAGGTGATGTTCGCGGTCGAATCCGGGCTGCATCCGTCCGCGGTCTGGGCGGGCGTGGACGCGCGCGCGGCCGCGCATGCGGCGTTCGCCCGGCTGCGCACCTGGGATACGGCCGCCAACAACGGGGTCCTGATCTACCTGCTGCTGGCCGATCACCAGATCGAGATCGTCGCCGACCGGGGGCTGGAAGGCCGCGTCAGCGTCGAGGAATGGGACCAGGCCTGCGCGCAGATCGAAGCCGGCATGCGCCAGGGCGATCCGGAGGCCGCGGTCGTTGCCGGGGTGCAGGCCGCCTCGGCGCTGCTGGCCCGCGCGTTTCCGGCGGTGCCCGGGCAGCGCGGCGACAACGAACTGCCCGATCTGCCGCGGATCCTCTGAGCGTTGTAGAGCGGAGCTCGCTCCGCTGGGGCCTTACCCACGAACCGGACGAAGAGAAGCTGAGCTTGCTCCGCTGGGACCTTTCCCACGAACCGGGCGAAGAGCAGCGGAGCAAGCTCCGCTCTACAGGTGGGCGAATCGACGTGCCACCTCTGCATCCCACCGATGCCGTCCTGTGATCTCGACCACAGGAATGCCCGCCGTTCGCCGATATTCATCACGCGCCCTTCACGGGGCTGCCGCACTGCGGCATCATCCAGGCACCTGCTTCGCCGCCAGGCACGGTCTGTGCAGCGAAATCCAGGCAGGCGCCGTGCGCGCCGCCGGCCTCTGCGCCGCCCCCGCCCGCCGCGCCAGGATGTCCTCATGCACCCAGCCCTCACCGCCACGCTGACCCGCCTGCCCGGGCTGTACACCGCCGCCATGCGCCCGCGCCGCCGCGACCTGACCATCGCCGTGGCCGCGTCCAGCGCGCTGGTGCTGGCTGGCTGCAACGCGCTGGCCGCCTTCGCCCTGGTGCTGACCTGGTTCGAATACCTGCATCACCAGCGCTGGCAGATGCCGGGCGAGAACACCCGCGCCACCCTGGTGCGGGCCCTGGCCTGCGTGGCCTTCGCCTGGCTGACCACGGCGCGCGGCGTGGGCGATGCGGCCTGGGGCATCGGCGCCTTCCTGCTGGTGCAGACGGTGCTGGCGCTGCGCGGCTCGCTGCGGCTGCGTCAGGTGTTCCTGCACGACGTCGCCCAGGCCAGCCCGTCGGTGCCGGCGCACGAGCTGCTGCTGGCCTGCCGCGGCGACCGCACGCTGGTCGAATCCTGGCTGGCGGGCGAAGAAGACCTCGCCGGGCCGGCACAGTCCGCGCTGAACGCCGCGGGCCTGCGCCTGTTCCGCCTGCGCCCGCCGATGCCGGCGGTGGAAGAGGGCTCGGCGCCCTGATCCGGCGGCGCTGAGCGCGGCCGCGGATCGCCGCGTTGCGGCGCGCCGCATGCGCGCGCCAGCCGGGTACGTCAGAATGTCGGCTGTTTCGTCCGCCGTCGGCTACGCATGATCTTCCTGCACCACCTCGACCCCATCGCCTTTTCCATCGGCCCGGTCGATGTGCATTGGTACGGCATCGCCTACGCGCTGTCCTTCTTCGCCGCCTGGTATCTGGGCCGCCGTCGCGTGCAGGCCGGGCGCCTGCCGGGCGTGAACCTGGAGCATTTCTCCGACCTGATGTTCTACGCCATGCTCGGCGTGGTGCTGGGCGGGCGGCTGGGCTACATCCTGTTCTACGACTTGCCGGTCTACCTGGACAATCCGCTGAAGGTGTTCAAGGTGTGGGAGGGCGGCATGAGCTTCCACGGCGGCCTGCTCGGCGTGCTCACCGCCGCCTGGCTGTGGTCGCGCCGGCATCGGCTGCACTTCTTCGACACGATGGACTTCCTGGCGCCGCTGGTGCCGGCGGGCCTGGGCCTGGGCCGCCTGGCCAACTTCGTCAACGGCGAGCTGTGGGGCAAGTACACCGGCACCAACTGGGGCGTGATCTTCCCGACCACCGATCCGGCCCTCTACGAGCAGCACCTGAGCCAGGCGCAGCTGCAGGCGCAGTACGCGGCCGGCGCGCTGGACCGCTACGCGCGGCATCCTTCGCAGCTCTACGAGGCGCTGCTCGAGGGCGTGCTGATGTTCACGGTGCTGTGGGTGTTCTCGATGCGGCCGCGCCATCGCTACGCGGTGTCCGGCCTGTTCGCGTTGCTCTACGGCCTCTCGCGCTTCCTGGTCGAACTGGTGCGCGTGCCGGACGCGCAGCTGGGCTATCTGGCCTTCGGCTGGGTGACGATGGGCCAGCTGCTGAGCCTGCCGCTGGTGGCGCTGGGCCTGTTCCTGCTGTGGCGCTCGCGCCGCGCGCCGGTGCTGCAGCCGGTGCTCCCGGCGCAGGCCACGCCCGCGGAGGCGCACTGATGCGCCAGTACCTGGAGCTGCTGCGCCACGTGCTGGAGCACGGCGCGGAGAAGTCCGACCGCACCGGCACCGGCACGCGCAGCGTGTTCGGCTGGCAGATGCGCTTCGATCTGGGCGAAGGCTTCCCGCTGGTCACCACCAAGAAGCTGCACCTGCGCTCGATCATCCATGAGCTGCTGTGGTTCCTGAAGGGCGAGACCAACATCGCCTATCTCAAGGACAACAAGGTCAGCATCTGGGACGAATGGGCCGACGCGGACGGCAACCTCGGCCCGGTCTACGGCAAGCAGTGGCGCAGCTGGGAGGGCGCCGACGGCCAGACCATCGACCAGATGCAGTGGCTGGTGCAGGAGATCAAGCGCAACCCGGATTCGCGCCGGCTGGTGATCAGCGCCTGGAACGTGGCGCAGCTGCCGCAGATGGCGCTGATGCCGTGCCACAGCCTGTTCCAGTTCTATGTGGTCGACGGCAAGCTCAGCTGCCAGCTCTACCAGCGCAGCGGCGACATCTTCCTGGGCGTGCCGTTCAACATCGCCAGCTACGCGCTGCTGACCCACATGGTGGCGCAGGCCACCGGTCTGGGCGTGGGCGATTTCGTGCACACGCTGGGCGATGCGCATCTGTACTCGAACCACTTCGAGCAGGCGCGCGAGCAGCTCACGCGCACGCCGCGTGCCTTGCCCAAGCTGCATCTGAATCCGGAGGTGACCGATCTGTTCGGCTTCACCTTCGAGGACATCGAGATCCTCGGCTACGACCCGCATCCGGCGATCAGGGCGCCGGTGGCGGTATGACGCAGGCCTCGTCCGAGGCGCCGGCGTCTTCCAGGCCCCGCATCTCGCTCATCGCCGCGCTCGACCGCCACAACGCCATCGGCCGCGACAACGATCTGCCGTGGCGCCTGCCCGATGACCTCAAGCGCTTCAAGGCGCTGACCCTGGGCAAGCCGGTGCTGATGGGGCGCAAGACCGCGCAGTCGCTGGGGCGTGCCTTGCCCGGTCGATTGAACCTGGTGCTGACGCGGGGTGGGCAGGTGCCGTTCGAGGACATGGTCGCGGTCGATTCGCTCGATGCCGCGCTGCGCCAGGCGAGCGGGCAGGGGGCCGAGGAGCTGTGCGTCATCGGCGGCGGCCAGGTCTATGCGCTGGCCTTGCCGCTGGCCGACGTGCTGTATCTGACCCACGTGGACACCGAAGTACAGGGCGCCGAGGCGTTCTTCCCGCACTTCGATCCGGCGCAGTGGCGCGTCACGGCGCGCCAGCCGCATGCGGCCGACGACCGCCACGCGCTGGCGTTCGAGTTCGTGGATTACGTCAGGCAGGCCTAGCGGCTGCCAGCCAGGCGCTCACGAAAGCCGCTGCAAAAGCCCTCTACCGTCGTTCCCGCGAAAGCGGGAACCCAGCGCCTTTGGGGGCTTCCCCGAATCAACGTACATGGGTTCCCGCTTTCGCGGGAAAGACGACCTGACGCTAATCGCGCCGTGCCGTGCCCGGATCGACATCGCGCCCCGGCACCTGCACCACGCGCAGCTCGTCGGTGTCCAGCTGCAGCGCCGTGAGCCTGCCGCCCCAGACCGCGCCGGTGTCGATGGCATGCACGCCCAGGCCCAGCATCAGCCCCAGCGTGGACCAGTGGCCGCAGACGATCTTCAGTTCGCGCGGCTCGTGGCCGGGCACGGCGAACCAGGGATACAGGCCCTGCGCCTGCGTGCCCGGCGTGCCTTTCTCTTCCATCGCGATGCGTCCGCGCGGCGTGCAGTAGCGCATGCGGGTGAGCACGTTGATGATCGCGCGCCAGCGGTCCGGGCCGGCCAGGCCGGTGGACCAGTTGGGCTTGTCGCCGTACATGCTGCGCATCAGCTTGCGAAATGCCGGGCCACGCAGCTGCTTCTCCACCTCGCGCGCATAGCCCTCGGCCGCGGCGCAGTTCCAGCGCGGGGCCAGGCCGGCATGCACCATCATCCAGCCCAGCTCGCGGTCCACGTGCACCAGTTCGCGGTGGCGCAGCCATTCCAGCAGCGTGTCGCGGTCGTGCGCCTGCACGATCCGGCCCAAGTCCGGATTGACCTTGCGCTGCTCCTCTTCGGTGCGCGCGCCGATGGCCAGCAGCGACAGGTCGTGGTTGCCTAGCACCACCTCGCAGTGGTCGCGCAGCGAATGCACCAGGCGCAGGGTCTCCAGCGACTGTCCGCCGCGGTTGACCAGATCGCCGCAGAACCAGATCCGGTCGCGCGCGGGATCGAAATCGAGTTTTTCCAGCAGCCGTGCCGTGGCGTCGTAACAGCCCTGCAGGTCGCCAATCGCCCAGACCGCCATGGCGCTTAGTGCAGCGTACGCGGCACCGACAGCGCGAAGGGCGCGATCGGGGCATCGAAGTGCGTGCCGTCGTCGGCCACCATGTCGTAACGACCGCGCATGGTGCCGTGGTCGGTCTCCAGCACCGCGCCGGAGGTGTACTGGAACAGCTCGCCCGGACGCAGGCGCGGCTGTTCGCCGACCACGCCCTCGCCATCGACGCGCTCGGTCTTGCCGTTGCCGTCGGTGATTTCCCAATGGCGCGCGAGCAGGCGCGCCGGCTGCGTGCCGCGGTTGCGGATCACGATGGTATAGGCGAAGACGTAATGACCGCTGGCAGGTTCCGAGCGTTCTTCCAGGAACCGGGTGGCGACATCGACATCGATGGCGTAATCGTTGCTGCTCATGCGCACAGTGTACTCAAGCCTCAGCCTGGTTCGGCCGCCTCGCCGTACGGCAGATTGGCCAGCGCGATGAAGTCGCGCACGGCCACCTGTTCGGCGCGCGCATCGGGGCGGATGCCGGCGGCCTCGATCTGGGCCACGTCGCACACGCTGGACAGCGCATTGCGCAAGGTCTTGCGGCGCTGGCCGAAGGCCGCGCGCACCACCGCTTCCAGGCGCTTGGGATCGCGTACGTCGATGCGCGCCGGATCCCGCGGCACCAGGCGCACCACGGCCGAATCGACCTTCGGCGGCGGGCTGAACGCGCCCGGCGGCACCACGAACAGCGGCGTCACCTCGCAATAGGCCTGCAGCATCACGCTCAGGCGTCCGTACACCTTGCTGCCCGGGCCCGCGGCCATGCGATCGACCACTTCCTTCTGCAGCATGAAATGCATGTCCGCGATCGCCGCGGCATGGTCCAGCGCATGGAACAGGATCGGCGAGGACAGGTTGTAGGGCAGGTTGCCGACCAGGCGCAGCGTGCGGCCCTGCGCCAGCGCGGTGAAATCGACCGAGAGCACATCGCGGTGGAGGATGGTCAGATCGCCCACGTCCTGCGCGGCGGCGGTGAGCGGGGCGATGAGGTCGCGGTCGAACTCGATCGCGGTCAGCGCGCCGTGCCGGCGCAGCAGCGGGAAGGTGATCGCGCCCTGGCCTGGGCCGATCTCCACCAGGGTGTCGCCCGGCTTGGGATCGACCGCCTGCACGATGCGGTCGATGTAGTGCCGCTCGTGCAGGAAGTGCTGGCCGAGCGACTTCTTGGCCGGTGCACTGAAGTGGGGGGTAGCGGTCATTGCGACAGTTTACCCGGCATGGGCAGGCCGTCCTCTTTGTCGTAGGAGCCGCATCACGTACCAGCATCCCTTGTAGAGCGGAGCTTGCTCCGCTGCTTTCCGACCGGATCATCGGGAAAGCCCCAGCGGAGCGAGCTCCGCTCTACATCTGTGGGATAGGTGGGAAGGCCTCAGCGGAGCAAGCTCCGCTCTACAGGGGTGGGGCGGGTGCTCCCAGGCGGGGGCTTGCCGCTGAGCTCACCGTGTGCGCCTGCGCGCGGCCATCGCCGCGCAGGTGCGCACCGCGGCGAACAGGCTGGACGGGTCGGCCACGCCCTGGCCGGCCAGCGCCAGCGCGGTGCCGTGATCGACCGCCACGCGCGGGTAGGGCAGTCCCAGGGTGAGGTTCACGGCCTGCTCGAAGCCGCTGTACTTGAGCACCGGCAGGCCCTGGTCGTGATACATCGCCAGCACCGCGTCGAAGCCGGCCAGCTTGTCGGGCAGGAAGGCCGTGTCGGCCGGCAGCGGGCCGATCAGCTCCAGGTCTTCCCCACGCAAGCGCGCCAGCGTCGGGATGATCAGGTCCAGCTCCTCGCGGCCCAGGTGGCCTTCCTCACCGGCGTGCGGGTTCAGGCCGAGCACGCACAGGCGCGGACGGGCGATGCCGAAGTCCTCGCGCAGCGCCTGCGCGGTGGTGTGCACGGCGTGGCGCAGGGCGGCCTCGGTAATGGCATCGGGCACCGCGCGCAGCGGCAAGTGGGTGGTGACCAGCGCCACGCGCACGATCTGGTTGGCCAGCATCATCACCACCGCGCGGCCGGCGTGGTGGGCCAGCAGTTCGGTGGTGCCGGTATAGGCGATGCCGCCTTCGTTGATCACCGCCTTGTGCACGGGGCCGGTGACCACGCCGGCGAAGCGGCCGGCGATGCAGCCGTCGGCCGCGGCGAGCAGGGCGTCGATGACCGCGGCCGCGTTGCGCGGATCGGTCCTGCCGAAGCGGCTGGGCACCGCGTTGGGTACCGGCACGAAGGCCAGGTCGCCCGGCGCCTGGGGCTGCGCGTCGGCAGGCAGCAGGTTCAGCGGCAGCGCCAGCGCCTGGGCCGCCGCGTGCAGGGTGTCGGCATCGCCGAAGGCGACCAGCCGGCAGTCCTGACGCGGCTGCTGGACCAGCCGGATGCAAAGTTCCGGCCCGATCCCGGCCGGCTCGCCGGGGACGAGCGCCAGGTCGGGCCGCATCACCCTGGCGGCCTTACGGCATCTGGCTGGACGAGGCCGAGCCGGGCATGTCGTTGTTGTCGCCGCCGCGCTGCTTCTTGCCGGCACGGGCCGCTTCCTCGGCGGCGCCCGGGGCGCTCATCGCGGTATCCGGCGTGGCGTTGTCGATCGCCGGGTCGCCGGTGCGGAAGCTGACGTAGGCTTCGCCGCGCAGCTCCAGCAGGTAGCGGTTGTATTCCTCTTCCAGCTTGCGCCGGCCGATCGTGTCGCGCACCTGGGCACGGCGGTTCTGATCGGTCACGTCGGTCTGGCGGGTGCCTTCGCGCTGGACGATGTGCCAGCCGGCCTCGGTACGGAAGGGCTCGCTGACCTCGCCGTCCTTCAGCGCGGTCAGGCGCTGGCCGAAGTCCGGGCCGAACTGGTCGGCGGTGAACCAGCCCAGGTCGCCGCCATCGTTCTTGGTGTTGGCGTCCTCGGAGTCGGCCTTGGCCAGCTCGGCGAAGTCCGCGCCGCCGGCGATGCGGGCGCGCAGGGTGTCGATCTTGGCCTTGGCCGCCGCGGCGTCCTGCACCGGCGTGACGCGCACCAGGATGTGGCGGGCGTGGTACTCGGTGGTCATCTGGCTGGGCGCCTGCGAGGCGTCGCGGGTCTCCACCAGCTTGAGCAGCTGGAAGCCGGACGGGCCGCGGATCGGGCCGACCACCTGGCCGGCCTGCATGCTCTTGAGCGTGTCGACGAAGGCCACCGGGATCTCGTCCAGGCTGCGCCAGCCCAGATCGCCGCCTTCCAGCGCGTTGGGGCTGTCCGAATAGCGCACGGCCGCGGCCGAGAAGTCCATCTCGTTGCGGTCCAGCAGGCTCTTGACGCCCTCGGCCTTCTTCTGGCCAGTGGCGATCTGCTCGGCTGTGGCGCCCTCGGGCAGGCCGATCAGGATGTGCGCCAGGTGGTACTGCACGCCGCCGTTGGCCTGGGCCTTGAGCGCGGCGTCGACCTCGGCCTCGCTGACCCGGATGCGGCTTTGGCCGTAGCTCTGGCGCAGACGCTGGACGGTGATCTCGTCGCGCAGCGAGCTGCGGAACTCGTCGAAGGACAGGCCTTCGGCGGCCAGGCGCTGGCGCAGGCCGTCGACGGTGGTGTTGTTCTGCTGGGCCACGCTGGCCACGGCGCTGTTGACTTCCTCGTCGCTGACGCTGATGCCGTTTTCCTGGGCGCGGGCGACCTGCAGCTTGACCAGCACCAGGCGCTCGAGCACCTGCCGGCGCAGCACTTCAGGCGGCGGCAGCTGGGCGGGGTTGCTGGCGTACTGGGCCTGGACGTTGGCCACGGCGCGGTCCAGCTCGCTCTTCAGCACCACGTCCTCGTTGACCACGGCGGCGATGCCGTCCAGCGGCTGGGATTCCTGCGCGCGCAGCGGCGCGATGACGGTAGCGGCCAGCAGGCCGGCAACGAAAAGGGATCGAATGGTCATGGATGTCTTCAGAACGGATCGGAACCGGTGTCGTCGTTGTCGTCGAGATCCGGGGCGGCGACGCTGGGAGGCACCAGATACAGGTCGTCGCGGTAATAGCCGAGAATACCACGGCGCAAGGTCTTGTCCGTGTTCTGGCCCAGCGAGGACAGGCCCTTGAGCACGAACTCCATCTGGATCTGGTTGTCCGAATCGCCTTGGCGATTGCGCACGTAATGGCGGCCGAGCAGGCGCACGGCCAGGCAGCAGCTGTCCCACTGCACGCCGCCGATCGCTTCCAGCACCTTGTTGTCCTGGAAGGAGTAGTAGTAGCGCCCGACCACGCTCCACACCGGGTTGATCGGGTAGAGGAAGGACAGGTCGGCCTGCTTGAGCAGGTCGCGGCGGTAGCGGTAGGACAGGTTGACCACGCCGTCGTTGCCGATCAGATAGCGCGAACGGAAGCTGATCAGGTCGGCGCGGCTGTTCTTGGCGTCGTACTGGTAGGACGCGCCCAGCGTCCAGCGGTCGGTGGGCATGTAGTTGGAGTCGACGATCCAGGCCGACTTGCCCTTCTCGATCGGCTGCGAGTTCTGGTTCAGCAGGACATTGGAATCCTCGAAATAGAGGATCTGGCCCAGGCTGATGTTGAACTTCTCCAGGCCGTCGGTCTGGCGGATGCTGCGGCTGGTCAGCGCCAGGGTCAGCTGGTTGGCATCGGTCTGGCGGTCGGCGCCGGAGAAGCGGTTGTCGCGGAACAGCTGGCCCCAGCTATAGGTCATGTCGCCGGTGTCGAACAGCGGCAGGTTGTTCTGGTTGCGGTAGGGCACGTTGAGGTAGTACAGCCGCGGCTCCAGCGTCTGCAGGTAGGGCGTGTCGCCCCACTGCGTGTCGCGGTCGAAGAACAGCCCGGCGTCCACCGTGGCGATGGGCGTGGAGCGGGTCGGCGAGCGGTCGCCGCCGAGCTGGTCGGCCAGGCCCTGCTCCAGGTGATAGGCGGTGTAGCGATAGGCCAGGCCCGGCTCGATGAACCACGCCGCGCCGCGCAACGGCAGCGACACATAGGGCTTGAGGTCCAGGCGGCTGCCGCCATCCTTCTCGCTGTGGTCGAAGCGGCTCAGGTCGCTCTTGAAGCCCACGGTCAGCCAGTCCAGCACCGGCCGGTCGTAGTTGAAGAACAGCCGCGGCAGGCTGTTGTAGGGCAGGGTGGCCTTGTCGACGGTGTAGTCGGCCGAGGTGTAGGTGATCGTCTCGGCGCCGGCGTTCCAGTACTGGGAGCGCCCGTAGATGCCCACGGTGCTGGTCAGGGCCGAGGTGGCATAGCCGTAGCCGCCGTTGGTGCCGTTGGAGATGCCGCCGTTGTCCTCCAGATAGCGCGAGTCGCTGATCCAGGAGAAGTCGGCGCGGGCCTGCCAGGTGCTGCTGAGGTCGTGATGGCCGCGGAAACGGAAGAAGCCGCGGTTCTTGTCCTGCAGCGGATCGTTGTAGATGTTCTCGTCGCCGCTGCCGGGCAGGGCGTTGGCGTAGTCGCGGGCGCGGCGGCGGACCAGGTCGTCGCTGGGCATCCAGGCGCCTTCCAGCTTGCCTTCGCCGCCGTGGTAGAGGTAGCGGAACTCGCCACCGAACACCACGCCGCGGTCGCTCATGTAGCGCGGATACAGCGTGGAGTCGTAGTTGGGCGCCAGGTTGAGGTAGATCGGCTGCTCGTAGCTCAGGCCGTTCTTGCCCGACAGGCCCACGCGCGGGAACAGCAGGCCGGTCTGGCGGCGGTCGTCGATCGGGAACTTGAACCAGGGCGCGTACAGGATCGGCACGCTGCCGATGCGCACCACCGCGTGGTGCGCGGTGGCGAAGCCTTCGTCGGTGTTGACGTCGATCTCGCGCGAGCGCAGGTACCAGCGCTGCCAGGCCGGGTCTTCCGGGTCGCAGGTGGTATAGGTCGAGCCCATCAGCTCGCCCTGCGGGCCGACCATGTTGATCGTGTCGGCCACGCCGTTGCCGCGGCGGGAGATCAGCTGGTACTGCACGTCCTCGATATGATGCGAGTCGTCGTTCTGATTGCCGCTGGCACGCTTGGCGATGACGCGGATGCCCGAGTCCTGGTAGCGCACGTTGCCGTCGGCGGTGTAGGTGCCTTCTTCCTGGTTGAGGAAGAGGTTGTCGGCATTGAGGAACTGATCGCCACGGATCAGGCGCACATTGCCCTGGTAGTTGGCGGTGCCGTCGATGTTGTTGCCGTTGAGCGTGTCGCCGGTCACATCGGTGGGCAGCAGCTGGCTCTGCTGGCGCTGGGCGGCCTGGTCCTTCGGCGCGACGGCGGCAGGCGCCCCGTCGAAGGCGGGGATCGCATCCTGGACCGGGCACAGCGCGTAGCTGACGGGTTTTTCATCCGCGGCCATGGCCGGCAGGGCCAGGGCAATGCTGAACGGAATGGGCAGCAGGCGAAAGGCTCGGCGCACGCGTTGGGGAATCCGGACGAAAAACGGCCGTTAGCTTGCCGTATCGGGATGGACGGGGCAATGAAGACGCGCCGACAACGGCCGGCTCGGGTTCAGGGCAGGCCCGGCGGCCGTCAGCGCAGCGCCGCTACGTGCGCGCTGGCGCACTCGCGCAGGGCGTCCAGGTCGTAGCCGCCCTCCAGCGCCGAGACGATGCGGCCGCCGGCGTGGGTCTGCGCGATCTGGCGCAGGCGCCGGGTGATCCAGTCGAAATCCTCGGTGTCCAGCATCAGGTCGGCCAGCGGATCGCGCATATGGGCGTCGAACCCGGCCGAGATCATCACCAGCTGCGGACGGAAGGCCTCGATCGCCGGCAGCATCCGGTCCTCCCACAGGTTGCGGAAGGCGAAGCTGCCGCTGCCCGGCGGCAGCAGGGCGTTGAGCACATTGCCGACGCCGCGTTCGGACGGGGCCCCGCTGTAGGGGAACAGCCCCGACTCGTGGCTGCTGAAGTAGGCCACCCGCGGGTCGTCCTGGAAGATGGCCTGGGTGCCGTTGCCGTGGTGCACATCGAAATCCACCACCGCCACGCGCTCCAGCCGGTGGTGCTCGCAGGCATAGGCCGCGCCGATGGCGATGTTGTTGAGCAGGCAGAAGCCCATCGCCGTGCTGGCGGTGGCGTGGTGGCCGGGCGGGCGCACTGCGCAGAAGGCGACCGGGTCGCGCCCGTCCATCACCGCATCGACCGCGGCGATCACCGCCCCGGCGGCACGCAGCGCCGCGGCGCGCGAGCCCGGGCTGACCACCGTGTCCGGGTCGAGCATCACATGCCCGCTGAAATCGTGTTCCATCACCGCCTGGATGTGCTCGGGCGTGTGGACCCGGCGCAGGTCGCCGAGCTTGGCCGAGGGCGCCTCCCGCCAGTCCAGGTCGCCGTGGTCGCGGCGCAGCGCCTCGAGCACGACCTCCAGCCTGGCCTGGCGTTCGGGATGCTCGGGGCCGGGGTCGTGGCCCAGGCAGGCCGGGTGGGTCAGGATGATCACGGCGCGGCGAGCCGGCGCCGGTGGTCCCACAGCACTTCGCCGGCGCCATCGGCGCGGGCCAGCACGCGGGCGAGCACGAACAGCAGGTCCGAGAGCCGGTTGAGATAGCCGATCGCCTCCGGCCGCACCGGCTCCAGGCGCGACAGCGCCACGGTCTCGCGTTCGGCCCGGCGCACGATGGTGCGGGCCAGGTGGCAGCGCGCGGCCGCCTCACCGCCGGCCGGCAGGATGAAATCCTTCAGCGGCGGCAGGTGCTCGTTGTAACCGTCCAGCTGGCGCTCCAGCGCGTCCACGTCGGCCGCGGTGATGGCCGCATGGCCCGGGATGCACAGCTCGCCGCCCAGGTCGAACAGCTGGTGCTGGACCGTGGTCAGCAGCGCCTGGATGTCGTTGGCCACGCCGGGCGCGGCCAGCACCACGCCGATGGCCGAGTTGGCCTCGTCCACGGTGCCGTAGGCGCTCACCCGGGCCGAATCCTTGCCGGTGCGGCTGCCGTCGCCCAGGCCGGTGGTGCCGTCGTCTCCGGTCCGCGTATAGATGCGCGACAGGCGGTGTCCCATGCGCGGCGCGCCGGCTTCAGCCGGCGGTGCGGTCCTGCGGTCGGGCCAGGCGCACGACCTGCTGCACGCCCACATGGACGATCACGCCCAGGCCGACGTAGATGGCGGTGCTGCGCAGGAAGGGCCAGAACCAGTCGGAGTAGTTCTTCCACCAGCCGGCCAGCGTCGCCGGCTGCGGCACGCTGTCGCTGAGCCAGTAGAAGCTGCCCTGGCTGATCAGGTGGCAGACCGCCACCGAGGCCACCAGCGCCACCACGGCCACGCCGAGGGTGCGCTCCTGGCGCAGGCGGACGGCGGCGCGCGCGGTCAGGCTGCCGCCGAGCCACAGGGCCATATAGGCCGGCACCAGGCACCAGTAGGCCGGCGAGACGCAGTAGTGCTTCCAGAACTCCAGGCCCTGGCCGGTGATGACCGCGTAGTCCACGCCCACCGCCAGCGCCATGAACAGCGGGAAGGCCCAGCGCGACCAACCGCGCAGGTAGAACCCGGCCATGAAGAACACCGCCCAGGAGGCGTCTGGCAGCGCGCCGATGTGCGTGGACAGCGCCGGCAGGTGCAGGCGGGTGGCGATCATCACGGCGGCCAGCAAGGCCAGGATGGCCGCGCGCGGGCCGGTACGGGTGGGGAGCGGAGTCATGGTGGCAGTCTGGTGCATGAACGGCGATTCTACCGTGCGCGTCCTCAGGCGTGGGGGCGCCCTCCGTTCGCGGCGCGCCGCCGACCGCTCATCGGTGTCGCGGGCGCGCTCCTGCCGTTGCTTGCCCGCGCTGCGTGCCGGCGACACATGCCGCAAAAGACGGACATCGGCCGCGGCTTGGCCGGGATTAGCGTGCGCCCGCGCTCGCCAAGCCGTGGAGGTGCCCGGCTCGTGCGCAGGGGGGGCATGCCGGTGGATGCTTGCGAACGGTTCGGAAGGGGGGCCAGGGCCTGGCGCGCGGGAGGATGGCGCGGTGGGAGCGCGGGCTTCACCCTGCTCGAGCTGATGGTCGTGGTGGTGGTGCTCGCCATCCTGGCGGCCATCGCCTTTCCCAGCTTCAAGTCGGTCATCCAGCAGGCCCAGCTGACGACCCAGGCCAATTCGCTGGTGGCGGGGCTAGCACTGGCCCGCTCCGAGGCCATCCGCACGATCCAGGCGTCCGGGCTGTGTCCCAGCACCGACGGCAGCAGCTGCGCGGCCGGCTGGTCCGGCGGCTGGCTGGTGTGGGACGACACCAATGGCGACGGCGTCCTGAGCGCGGGCGAGCCGGTGGTGCGCTACGAGGCCGGCAACGACCGGCTGCAGCTGAGCGGGACCGGCGGGGCGGTGGTGAACTTCGATTCGCGCGGGCGCCGCGCCTCCGGCGTGGATCAGGTGCTGAGCCTGCAGCCGGTGGACTGCGCGAGCGGCGCGGCGGGCCTGCGCCGCGACATCACCGTGGCCGCGACCGGCTCGGTGAAGGTGGTCTCGGGAGCCTGCTCGTGAAGGTCGTGACCTTTCCGGTGAGTGCCCGCGCTCGAAACCAGGGCGGCTTCACCCTGCTGGAGGTTCTGATCGCCCTGCTGGTGCTGGCGGTCGGACTGCTCGGCTTCGCGATGCTGCAGGTGGTCAACGTGCGCTACACCGAGAGCGCCAACTACCGCACCAAGGCCACGCAACTGGCCGACACCTTGCTGGACCAGGTGCGCGCGGATCGCAAGTCCGTCGCGGCCTACGCCACCACGTATACCGGGACCGCCGACGCCAGCGCCTGCGCGCTGGCGACAGGCGCGATGACCGCGGCGACCTTCAAGACGCTCTGGCAATGCCAGCTGGGGCGCGCGCTCGGGGCCGATGCCTCGGCCACCGTCACCCAGACGCCCAGCGGCGATGCGACGACGCTGACGGTGTCGATCAGCTGGACCGACGATCGCGGCAACGCCGCCTCGACTGGCCAGCAGGTCTTCAGCACGAGCACGACGCTATGAGCCGCCTTCGCCGGACATCGCGTTCCAGGCAGGCGGGCCTGTCGCTGATCGAGCTGATGATCGCCCTGCTGATCGGCTTGCTGCTGCTGCTGGGCGTGGTGCAGGTCTTCTCGGCCTCCAGCAACGCCTATCGCCTGGCCAAGGCGCAGGCGCGCCTGCAGGAGGGCGGGCGCTTCGCCATGGACTACCTGAGCCGGGACCTGCGCATGGCCGGGCACATGGGCTGCAGCAGCGACACCATCCTGACCCGCGACGGATCCTCGCTGTTGACCACGCGCACCACCTTCGGCGCCGGCGCCGACGCCGCGCTGCAGTTCAACTTCGCCGTGCGCGGCTATGGGGCGAACGGGACCACGCCGGGGACCACGGTGACCCTGAGCAGCACCCCCACCGTGGGCGGCAGCTTCACCCCGGCGCTGCCCGCGCAGATCGCCGCCGCCTTGACCAACCGCGTCGCCGGCAGCGACATCCTGGTGCTGCGCTATCTGGAAGGGCAGGGGCTGCCTATCGCCACGGCGGTCAACGGCGCGACCCCCACGTTCGCCATCTCGCCCAGCGCCGCGGACTGGACGCTGTTCAAGGGCGGCATCGCGGCGCCAGGCCTGTTCGGCATCACCACCTGCGACAACGCCATCGTCTTCCAGGCCGCCGCCGTGTCTCCGGCGGCGAGCGTGTCGGTGGGGGCGACGGCGCTCAATGCCGGCCTGGCCAACGTCAACTTCAAGTTCCCGCAGGGGGCCGAGCTGTATCGCGCCGAGAGCGAGGTGTACTACGTCGGCCTCAACAGCCAGACCCAGCGTCCATCGCTGTATCGGGTCCGCTTCACCGCCGCGCCGGGCGGCGCGCTGACCACCCAGTCCGAGGAACTGGTCGAAGGCGTGGAGAACATGCAGCTGCTCTACGGTCAGGATCAGGCCTCCGGCACCACGCCCAGCGGCGCGGTGACCCAACTGCTGACCTCGGCCCAGGTCGATGCCTCGATGGGCGATCCGGAGAAGGCCTGGCGCCGGGTGGTCAGTGTGCAGATCGGGCTGGTGATGGCCAGCCCGGAACCTGCGTCGGCCACGCAGGCCACGGCCGACAACCGCCTGACCACCCAGGGCGTCACCTTCATCACGCCGGACGATGCGCGCGCGCGCTCGGTCTACCAGTCCACCGTTACGTTGCGGAACCGCCTCTATGGAAACTGAGCGCAAGCTCCGTGCGCCGCGCACGCCGGGCCGGCAGGCCGGCGCGATCCTGTATGTCGCCCTGGTCATGCTGTTGCTGCTGGCCCTGCTGGGGCTGAGCGGCATGACGGTGGCCTCGATGCAGGAAAAGATGGCCTCCAACTACCGCCAGTCCGATCTGGCCTTCCAGAACGCCGAGGCGCAGGCCAGGCAGAAGGAGGCCGCGCTGAAGGCCTCGGCCCTCACGGTGACCAAGGACAGCACGGCCTGCACCTTCGATGCCCTGGCGTGGTCGCGCACGCAGGGCGCCGCCAATGCGGTGTACGTGCGTCGCCTGGTCTGCGACGCCACCACCGGCACCTCGAGCAACCTGGGGGCCACGCTCGACGCAAGTTCGGTCGGCAGCGCCTACGAGATCACCTCGCTGGCCGTCGACACGCCCTCCAGCCCGGCCGCGACCGCGGTCGTCCAGACGATCTACATCCCATGACCTCCCCGGACCTGCCCGCCCGCGCTCCGCTGCGGCTGTTGCGCGCCGTGGCCGCGATCGCGCTGCTGCTGATGGTGTTCATGCCACTGCTGGCGTCCACCAGCGACTTCGCCATGTCGCAGAGCCCGATGTATCTGGGCGACAGCGAGCCGCCGCTGATGATGATGGTGATGTCGCGCGACGAGCAGCTGTTCAACCGCGCCTACTCGGATTACACCGACCTGGATGGCGACGGGCGGATCGACACCACCTATACCGACACCTTCAGCTATTCCGGCTACTTCGATCCCAATCTCTGCTACGCCTACACCGGCTCGGTGTTCAAGGCGGCCGCCGCGGCCAGCGGGGCCAATGCGCACCAGTGCGCGGGGACCTGGTCGGGCAACTTCCTCAACTGGGCCACGATGAGCCGGCTGGACCTGCTGCGCTATGTGCTGTACGGCGGCAAGCGCAGCACCGACACGGTCGGCAGCAAGGGCGCCTACCAGACCATCCTCGAGCGGTCCTATGTGCCCAATGACCTGCATGCCTGGGTGAAGGTGTATTCGGGCAGCGACATCGGCCAGTACACGCCGTACACCTCCACCATGTCCTTCTGCAACGCCTCGCTGTCGGTCGGCGGGGCGCCGCTGATGCGCGCGGCCGCCGGCAGCTATACCGAATGGGCGGCCACCTCGAACAGCCAGTGCACGGTGGGCTCGACCACCGACGACCCGAGCAGCGTGAAGCAGGATTTCAGCGTCCGCGTGGACGTGTGCGACAACAGCGATGCCAGCCTGCGCGAATCGTTCTGCCGCAGCTACAGCGACGGCACCTACACCTACTACCGGCCTGCCGGGCTGCTGCAGCAGTACGGCGAGAGCGGCAAGCTGCGCTTCGGCCTGATCAGCGGTACCTACGACCAGCCGCGCGCCGGCGGCGTGCTGCGCCGGAACATCGGGCGCTTCGCCGGCAACGGTACCAGCGCCTGCGCCACCGGCGATGAGGTCAACACCCAGAACGGGCGCTTCTGCTACCTGATCGGCACCGCCGCCGGCGACGAGGGCATCGTCAAGGCGGTGGACAACTTCACGATCAGCTACAAGAACGGCGCCAGCACGGTCGGCTGGACCGGCTCGGTCTGGAACGACTGCGGCACCTACGGCATCCTCAACCGCAACGGCTATCCCGCCGGCGCCGGCAACGGCTATCTGAACGACCCGGGCAACAGTTCCGGCTACGCCTGCAGCGCCTGGGGCAATCCGCTGGCGGAGATGTACGGCGAGGCGCTCAAGTACATCGCCGGCGGCAGCAAGACCGCGGCCTTCGGCACCAACAGCAGCGCCGACAGCGCGCGCAGCATTCCGGTGGGGCTGACCTGGAAGGATCCCTACGGCGCGGCCTCCGGCAACGGGCTGGGCTATTCCTACTGTTCCAGCTGCAGCATCCTGGTGCTGTCCTCCGGCGTGCCTTCGTTCGACAGCGACGAGATCCCCACCGTCACCGGCAGGAGCAGCAGCCTCAGCCTGGATGCGGACTCGGCGACCAAGACCGTGGGCGATGACGAGGGCATCACCGGCGGCAGCTATTTCGCCGGCCGCATCACCAATACGCTGGCGGTGGGCGCGCCCGCGGACACCTATGCCGACTACTGCCAGTCGCAGACGGTGACCAGCCTGGGCAAGGTGCTGGGCCTGTGCCCGGATGCGCCTTCCACCGAAGGCAGCTACCGCATCGCCGGCCTGGCCTTCAAGGCGGCCACCACCGACCTGCGTCCGGACCTGGTGGGCAGCAACGGCAAGACCGCCAGCTACAAGAACGTGGTGCGCACCTACGCGGTGCAGATGGCCGAGAGCCTGCCCACCTTCAGGATTCCGGTCGGTGGCTCCTTCATCACCATCTCGCCGGTGTGCCAGGCCAACAACAATGGCTCGGCCACCGCGACCAGCAGCGGCTGGCGCACCTGCACGCTGGGCAACATCGGCGCCGGCAAGACCGCCTCACAGGTCTCGCCGCGCTACGTCTATGGTCGCGACCTGCAGTACGACGGCAGCGGCAATCTGGTCGCCGGCAGCTACAAGATCGTGTGGGAGGACTCGCTGTGGGGCAACGACCACGACAACGACGTGGTCACCATGCTCAGCTTCTGCGTGGGCAGCGCCTGCACCAGCACCGGTGGGGTCAACGATGCGACCTATACCGGCTACGACATCTGCTGGCGCTCGGATTCGGCCCTGTGCACCGGCAGCGGCGACAAGCCGGCGGTGGGTGGTGGCCAGATGATGCTGCGCGTCGAGCTGCTGTCGGCCTATGCGGGCAACGCGCTGCTCTCCGGCTTCACCGTGACCGGCTCCGGTGCCGACGGCACCTACCGCGATCTGCTGCGCCCGGGCAGCAACGATGGCTCCTACCTGACCGCCACCAGCGCGCAGTACGGCCGGTGGAGCCGGCCCAAGGTCTATCTGTTCAATACCGGCAGCGGCAATACCGGCGTGCTGCAGAACCCGCTGTGGTTCGCGGCCAAGTACGGCAACTTCACCGACCGCAACGGCAACGGCAAGCCCGACGCGGGCGAATGGGACAGCGCCACCAGCGGCACGCCGGATGGTTACTTCCTCGCGCGCGATCCGACCAAGCTCAAGACGCGCCTGCAGCAGATCTTCGATTCGGCCGCCAGCAGCGCGGTGGCGGTGTCCGGCAGTTCGTCCAGCAGCAGCATCGACAGCAGCGCGTTTTCGGTCTACGCCTCGTTCGCGGCGGGCAGCGACAACGACTGGACCGGCGATGTCATCGCCACCTCGCTGCAGACCAAGGCCCGGCTGTGGTCGGCGGCCAACAAGCTCGACGCCGTCGCCAGCCCGGACACCAGCCGCAACCTCTTCACCGCGATCGCGCCGACCCTGATCCGGGGCGATGGCAGCGTCAGCATGGCGGTCAAGACCGGCGCGCTGGTCTCGACCAACATCCCCGGCGGCTCGCGGACCGCGCAGATGGCGGCCCTGGGTCTGAACACCGGCGACAGCGATACCCAGGCCTGGCTGGGCAGCACCACGGTCGACAGCCTGCTGGCGTATCTGAAGGGGCAGAGCAACAGCACGCTGCGCACGCGTTCCTCGCGGCTGGGCGACATCGTCAATTCCGGCCCGGTGGTCTCGCTGCCGACCGACGACTACGGCTATGGCGCGGCCTGGGGCTCGGCCACGGGGCTGACCGGCCTGGCCACCAGCTACAAGGCCTTCCTGACCAGGAAGGCCGGCCGCACGCCGGCCGTTTACGTGGGGGCCAACGACGGCATGCTGCACGGCTTCGACGCCAGCACCGGCAACGGCGGCAATGAGCTGTTCGGCTTCGTGCCCTACAGCGCACGCCAGCATCTGGGCGAACTGGCCGACCCGGTGACCAGCACCACCAACGCCACCAGCGGCTTCCAGCATCGCTATTACGTCGACGGCCCGGTGTCGGTGGGAGATGCCTACTACGGCGGCGCCTGGCGCACCGTGGCGATCGGGTCCACCGGCGCGGGCGGTGCCAGCGAGACCAACGCCGGCACGCTGCCGCAGGGCTCGGTGTTCGCGCTGGACGTCACCGATCCCACGGCGGTCAGCGCGGCCAGCGTGCTGTGGGAGCTGTCCGGCCAGAACGATGCCAATCTGGGCCAGGTGCTCGGGTCGGCCGTGGTGGTGCCGGTCAAAACCAGCAGCGGCGTGCGCTTCGTGGCGATCTTCGGCAACGGCGCCAATTCGGTGAACGGCAACCCGGTGCTGTACGTGGTCGATGTCGGCACCGGCCAGGTGATCAGCAGGCTGGCCCCGACCGCGGGCGCGTACCTGGGCAAGAACGGCATCGTCAACGTGGCGGTGGCCGCGCTGGGCAACGGCCAGGGCCTGGCCGACACCGTCTATGCCGGCGACCTGCGCGGCAACGTGTGGAAGTTCGATCTCAGTGCCACCGATCCGACCGCGTGGTCGGTGGGCTTCGGCGGCAAACCGCTGTTCAGCGCCGTCGACGCGAACGGCAACGAGCAGCCGATCACCGGCCATCTGCTGCTGAAGGAGGCCGCCTCCGGCGCCGGCGGGGTCATGGTGTACTTCGGCACCGGCCGCTACTTCGTCAACGGCGATGCCTCCAGCGTCAGCGTGCAGAGCCTGTACGGCATCCA
Organism: Pseudoxanthomonas winnipegensis; assembly: GCF_030322905.1. NCBI lineage: Bacteria > Pseudomonadati > Pseudomonadota > Gammaproteobacteria > Lysobacterales > Lysobacteraceae > Pseudoxanthomonas > Pseudoxanthomonas winnipegensis. The sequence continues at coordinate 1,581,061 of NZ_CP095475.1, forward strand.
GGACAACCTGGGCACGCCGGTCGGCGGCCGCTCGGCGCTGGTCGGGCAGAGCGTCACCGCGACCAGCTCGCCCTCGTCCAACTACGCCGCGCGCGCGGTGTCGAGCAACCCGGTCAACTACGCCAACAGCCGCGGCTGGTATGTGGACCTGGAGGTCGGCTCGGATGCGCAGGGCGAGCGCTTCATCGGCACGCCTTATCTGCTCAGCGGCGTGGTGTATTTCGCCACCTATACGCCCACGGTGGGCAACAACTGCTCGGGCGGCGGCGAGAACTGGCTCTACGGGCTGGGCGTGCTGACCGGCGGCGGGGCGATGTCGGGACTGAGCGACGCCAACGGCAACGCGATCTGCACCGCCAGCTGCGGCGCGGTCAGCGCCAGCGCGTCCTCCAACACCTCGGCCACGGCCACCTCGACCGCGCCGGTGCTGTCGCTGGGCTGGCTGCGCGGCGTGGAAAGCGCGGGCACGCAGCAGACCGGCCAGTGCACGGTCGCCGGCATCGCCAACGGCAGCGTCACCGGCCTGTACGGCAGCGTGCCGTGCGGGCGTCAGTCCTGGCGTCAGCTGAAATAATCCGGGAAGAGAGGCGCAATGACGATGTCCAGCAAGCACGACCGCGTGCGCGGCTTCACCCTGGTGGAGCTGATGATCGTGGTGGCGGTGGTCGCCATCCTGGCGGCGATCGCCTATCCGTCCTATACGCGCTACGTGCTGCGCAGCTACCGGGCGCAGGCCAAGGCGGATCTGGCCGAGTATGCCGGCCTGGCCGAGCGCTTCCATACCGCCAACAACACCTATCTCGGTTTCGCCCTGCCGAACAACGCTTCGCCGCGCGAGGCCACCAGCCCGCGCTATACCCTGGTGCTGTCAGGTCAGGGCGCCAGCGCCTTCACCCTCACCGCAACGCCCACGCCGGTCCAGGCGGCGGACAGCTGCGGCGCGCTGAGCATCAACCAGGCCAACGTCAAGACCGCCTCCGGCGACACCGTCGCCAACTGCTGGTAAACGGTTCACCACAAGCCCGGATGGGTCAGGTCGTATCATGGCGGCATGAGTGCACGACATGATGTGGTGATCGTCGGCGGCGGCCTGGTCGGGGCCAGTCTGGCGATCGCGCTGGACCGGCTGGGGCGCGATGTCGCCCTGATCGAGGCGACGCCGTCGGGGCAGATGCCGGCGGTGTTCGATGAGCGCAATCTCAGCTTCGCCGCGGCCACGGTCAATGCGCTGACGGCGCTGGGCGTGATGTCCCGGCTGCACGCGCCCACCGGCGCGATCCGGCGCATTCACGTCAGCCGCCGCGGCGATTTCGGCCGGGTGCTGCTGGAGGCGGCCGATTACGGGCGCGAGGCCTTCGGCCAGGTGGTGGTCGCGCGCGACTTCGGCCAGGCGCTGGAAGAGACGCTGGACGCCTGTTCGCATGTGACCCGCTACCGGCCGGCGCGCTTCGTCGCGCTGGCCGGCCTGGCCGACGGCCTGCGCCGGGTGCGTATCGCCACCGACGCGGGCGAGCAGGAGCTGCGCACGCCGCTGCTGGTCGGCGCCGATGGCAGCGCCAGCAGCGTGCGCGACGCGCTTGGCATCGAGGCGCAGCGCCACGATTACGGGCAGCGCCTGTTCGTGGCGCGCGTGCGCACCAGCCGCGCCCCGGACGGCAGCGCCTGGGAGCGGCTGACCGACGACGGCCCGACCGCGCTGCTGCCGCGCGGCGATCGCCATTACGGGCTGATCCATGCGGTGCGCGAACACGACGCCGAGGCGGTCGCCGCGCTGGACGAGGCGGCGTGGCTGGCGCGGGTGCAGGCGGTGTTCGGCTGGCGCGCCGGGCGCTTCATCGCCAGCGGGCCGCGCAGCGGCTATCCGATCGTGCGCGTGCTGGCCCAGCGCACCGTCGCGCCGCGCGCCGTGCTGCTGGGCAATGCCGCGCAGACCATCCATCCGCTCGGCGCGCAGGGCTTCAACCTGGGCCTGCGCGATGCGCTGACCCTGGCCGAGCTGATCGCCGCCGGCGACGACCCGGGCGAGGACGCGCTGCTGGCCGACTACGCCGCGCGGCGCGGTCCGGACCGCGAGCGCACGCTGCGCTTCTCCGATGGCCTGGCGCGGCTGACCAGCAATGCGGCGCCGCTGCTGCGGCCGCTGCGCAGCGCCGGGCTGCTGGCCATCGACCGGATGCCGAGCCTGCAGTCGATGCTGGTCGGCGGGGCGATGGGCTTCGCCGGCGACGTGCCGGCGCTGTGTCGGGAGGCGGCGCCATGAGTCGCCGCGCCCGCAGCGATGTGATCGTGGTCGGCGGCGGCGTGGTCGGCGCGGCCTGCGCGTTGGGTCTGGCCCAGCGCGGGCTGGAGGTGGTGCTGATCGAAGGCCAGGCGCCGACCCCGTGGTCGGCGCAGGCGCCGGACCTGCGCGTCTACGCCTTCGCCCCGGACAACGCGGCCCTGCTGCAGCGCCTGGGCGTCTGGGACGCGGTGCGCCGCGCGCGTGCCCAGCCGTATCGCCGCATGCGCGTGTGGGATGCGGCCGGCGGCGGCGAGCTGATGTTCGACGCCGACCGCCTGGGTCGACGCGAGCTGGGCTGGCTGATCGAACACGGCCTGCTGGCCGATCGCCTGTGGGCCGCGCTGCCCGCGGCCGGCGTGCAGCTGCGCTGCCCGGCGCGGGTGGAGGCGATGGAACAGGACGCGGCCGGCGTGCGCCTGACCCTGGACGACGGCGCGCGGCTGGAGGCCCGGCTGGTGATCGCCGCCGACGGCGCGGCCTCCACCCTGCGCGAGCTGGCCGGGCTGGGCACGCAGGGCCACGACTATCGCCAGCGCGGCGTGGTCGGCTACATCCGCACCGAACGCCCGCACGAGGACACCGCCTGGCAGCGCTTCCTGCCGACCGGGCCGCTGGCCGTGCTGCCCTGCACCCAGGGGCGCAGTTCGATCGTGTGGACCTTGCCGCAGGCCGACGCCGCGCGCGTGCTGGCGCTGGAGGAGGACGCGTTCTCGCGCGAGCTCACCCAGGCCTTCGCCGGGCGGCTGGGCGAGATGGTGATCGATTCGCCGCGCGCGGCCTTCCCGCTGCGGCTGCAGCTGGCGCGTCAGTACGTCGAGGGCCGCCTGCTGCTGGTCGGCGACGCCGCGCACGCGGTGCATCCGCTGGCCGGGCAGGGCGTCAACCTGGGCCTGCGCGACGTAGCCGGGCTGCTGGACAACGTGGCCCAGGCCCAGGCGCGGCAGGCGCCGTGGGACGGCGCGCACCGGCTGCAGCGCTGGGCGCGCACCCGCCTGAGCGAGAACGCCGTGGCCGCCTACACCTTCGACGGCATCAACCGCCTGTTCTCCACCGACGAGCTGCACACCACCCTGGCGCGCGGCCCGCTGCTCGGCCTGGCCGGCCGGCTGCCGCCGCTGACCGACCTGCTGTGGCGACGTGCGGCGGGGCTCTGACGCGGCGCTGCTGTTGGTAGAGCGGAGCTTGCTCCGCTGTTCTTCGGCCAAGTCGCTTGGAGAGCCTCAGCGGAGCAAGCTCCGCTCTACAGGCATCCCCTTCACCCCGCCCTCGGCGGTGGGGGCGATGGCGTCGGCGCCGAGACTGTTGAGCGCGTTGCGGGCCGCGGCGGCGCTCTGACGCGGCGCTGCTGTTTGTAGAGCGGAGCTTGCTCCGCTGCTCTTCGGCCAAGTCGCTTGGAAAGCCTCAGCGGAGCAAGCTCCGCTCTACAGGCAGTCCCTTCAACCCGCCCTCGGCGGTGGGGGCGATGGTCTTGGCACCGAGGCTGTTTAACGCGTTGCGGGGCGCGGCGGGGCTCTGACGTGACGCTGCTGTTGGTAGAGCGGAGCTTGCTCCGCTGCTCTTCGGCCAGGTCGCTTGGAAAGCCTCAGCGTAGCGAGCTCCGCTCTACAGGCGTTGGCATTTGCCGTCCGGTGCAACTACGGCAGGAAGGGGAACACCAGCTTCAGCAGTCCCTTCAACCCGCCCTCGGCGGTGGAGGCGATGGCCTTGGCGCCCAGGCTGTTGAGCGCGTTGCGGGCGTCGACCCAGCGCAGCTTGGTGACGTCCTTCTGCAGCAGGTCGGCCACCTCGGCCGCGGTCGGCTGCAGCTTCTTCAGCTCGCGCGTGATCGCGGCCGGATCCGGCTGCAGATAGCCCCACTTCTCGGCGACCTTCAGCAGCGTGTCGAAGCGCACCGCCACCACCTCGCGGTTGCGCTCGTACACCGGCAGCGCACCGACGTCGAGGATGGCCTGTTCGAACTGCTGCGCATCGTCGGGATGCTCGACGCGGATGGCGAGAAAGCCCTCCTTCTTGGCGCGCTCGCTGACGTGCTTGGCGCCCGAGCGCAGGTTGTCCTCGGTCAGCACCGTGGCCACGATCCGCTGCAGGGCCGCGTCGGGTTCTTCCGGCACCAGCGCCCGCCAGCGCGCATAGCCGTCGCGGCGCAGGCTCTTGACCCGCGTGGCGGTGATGCGCAGCTGCAGCGCGGCGGCGGCGTTGGAACTGTCGCGCGGGATCGCGCCATCGCGCTCGAGCAGCACGAAGGTCAGCAGCTCCAGGTCGCGCTTGTTCAGCGAACCGAAGCCCTGCATCAGCGACAGGCGCAGGAACTCCTCGGCGAACCCGGCCGGGTCCTTGAGCTGGATCGGTTGCATGGCGCGGCCCTCCCTTTGACGGAGGTCAGCATCGCATGGGGCGATTGCAGCGGCTGAGACCGTCAGGGCTGGCGATCACGAGTTGCGCGAAGTGGGCAATGCGTCAAGCCACGCGCCCAAGCGTCGTCGCCCGCCGCTACCGCGCGGTGCTCACTTGTCGCCCTTGGAGGCGAACACCGTGATCTCCTCACGGTCGTGATACAGCTGCTTGGCGCGCAGGGTGCGCAGGCCGCCGGATTGCGTGCGCAGGATCTCCAGGCACAGCACCGTCTCGTCCCAGCGCTTCTTCATCGGCAGCTTGAGGTTGAACACGCTGTGCCGGCACCAGCCCTCGCGCAGCCAGGTGGCCATGCGCTCGGCCACGCGGCGCGGCTGCTCGACCATGTCGCAGACCATCCAGTCCAGCGGCTGGGCGGGCTTCCAGTGGAAGCCGTCGGCGCGCAGATGGGTGACCAGGCCGGTGTCGAGCACGTGCTGGCGCAGTGGGCCGTTGTCGATGCTGGTGACCTGCAGCTGCTGGCGGGTGAGCACCCAGGTCCACCCGCCCGGGGCGGCGCCCAGGTCGGCCGCGCGCATGCCGGCGCGCAGCAGCGCGGCGCGCTCGTCGGCATCGAGCAAGGCCAGGAAGGCTTCCTCCAGCTTCAGCGCCGAGCGCGACGGCGCCTCGGGCAGCAGGCGCAGGCGCGGTATGCCCAGCGGCCAGGGCGCGGCGTCCCCGGGCCGGGCCAGGCCCAGCAGCGCGTGATCGCCGGCGACGAACAGCACGTGCAGGCGCGGCAGCCGCGGGTCTTCCTTGGGGCTGAGCAGGCCGGCCTTGCGCAGCGCCGGACGCAGCGCATTGCCGAAGCTGCGCGCCAGCCCGGCCAGCGGCTTGGCGGTGTCCGAATCGGGGTGCTCCACCCACACATCACCGAGCCGGGGCAGGCCGTCCAGCGCGGCCAGCATCGGCGTGATGCGGTCGGCCGGGTCCAGCCCGCGCAGCTCGGCGATCAGCGCCAGCTTCTGGCGCGCGAGCACCAGCGTGCGCCAGGGCAGGGCGTCGGCCAGCCCCGCGTCCTCGCAGGCGAAGACCGCATAGCCGTCGTTGCGCTGGGTACGGGCATAGCCGGCCAGCCCGGCCTCGGCCGCGCGCTGGGTCAGCTCGGCCGCCAGCTCCGGTTCGAAGCCCTGGCGGCAATAGCACAGCAGGCCGATGGTCTTCATGCCTGCCTCCGGCGTGCGTGCGGCTGCGCACCGGCCGTTGCGTGGCCGCTCATGGGCCCGCCGCCTGCAGCGCCAGCCGCATCAGGAGCTGGTCCTCATCCACGCCGTCCCGGCGCACGGCGCACGGTTCGATCCCGTAGACAGTGAAGCTGGCCTGCTCGTACAGGCGGCGGGCCGGCAGGTTGCCGGCGACCACGGTCAGCAGCAGCGCCTCGATGCCGCTATCGCGTGCCTGTGCGATCAGGTGCGAGAGCAGGCGGTCGGCGATGCCCTGGCGGCGATGCGACGCGCGCACCACCACGCTGCGGACCTCGGCGACGTGGCGCCGCGCCCGCCGCGAGAAACGCACCGTGCGCATGAAGCCCACCAGCCCCTCGCCGTCGAACGCGCCGGCATAGCGGATATCGGCATCGGCCAGCTCGGCCTCGAACTGCGCCAGCGGCGTGGCCTCGATCTCGGCGGCCGTCGACAGAAACGCCTCGGGCGTTTCCTGCAGCCCGGCCACGCGGCACGCCTTCAGCGCGGCCGCATCGGCCACCGTGAGGGGGCGGATCGTCACGGCCGAGCGGACGCGGGCGGCGGCTGCGTTCGCGGACATCGAAGCGATGCTCTTCAGTACTGCGGGCCGTGCTGGCCGTAGTGGGCCAGCACCGCGCGGGCGTCGTCGCGGTGCAGGTCGCGCACGACCTCGATGCCGCGCTTGCCCAGCTCGCCGACCCAGTCGGCCGGCAGCGGGCCTTCGTCGAAGTCGGTCAGCGATTCGACGTCCTCGGCGCGCGCGCCGATCAGCAGCCGGTCGATGCCGGCCCACACCGTGGCGCCGAAGCACTGGCAGCAGGGCTGGGCCGAGGTGGCCAGCGCGACCGGGCCGGACAGCACCGCGTTGAGGCGGAAGCTCTGCGTGCGCTGCTGGGCCAGCATGTAGGCCATGTTCTCGGCATGGGCCAGCGAGGTGTTGTGCGGCACCACGCGGTTGACGCCGGCCGCGACGATGCGGTCGCCGTCGAACACCACAGCGCCGAACGGGCCGCCGCTGGCGTGCTCGACGTTCAGCCGCGACAGGGTGATGGCCAGCGCCACCTTGTCGGCATCGCTGGCGTAGGCGCGACCCAGGTCCACGGCGTCGTGGACCCAGGCGGGCAGGGTGAGATGGACCTGGGCGTAAAGCATCAGCGGATCTGCAGCGGTGCGGGGGCGGGAGAATTCAGGCTGCCGGCGCCGTCGCCCGCCGGCTGGCAGGTGCCGGCCTGGCACTGGCAGGCGCTGATCGGGCGGAAGCCGCAGATGCCCATGCGGCCGCTGGCCTGGCACTGCGCCTGGACCGCGGCCGGGTCGGTGGGGCTGTCCACATTGACGCAGGCGGGCAGTTCGCCGCAGCAGCTGCCGATGTTCTTGACCACGCACTGCGCGTCGCTGGTGCACTGGGTCTGGACCTTGGCCGGCGTGCTGGGGGGGCGCGAAGGCGCGGGCGTGGCGTTCGAGCCGGTCTGCGTGCTGGGAGCCGGGGCCGTGGCGGGGTTGGCTGGCACGGCCTGGGTATTGGCCGGCGCGGCGCAGCCTGCCAGCAGCACGGCGGCCAGCAGCGGGGCGAGCAGGGCGCGCCAGGAACGCATCACGCCTGCGCCGCCCAGGTGTCGCGCAGGGTCACGCTGCGGTTGAACACCGGCTTGTCCGGGGTGTGGTCGCGGCGGTCGGCGACGAAGTAGCCGGTGCGCTCGAACTGGAACGACTGCTCCGGCGCGGCCTGGGCCGCGGCCGGCTCGACGAAGCCGGCGACCACGCGCTTGGACTCGGGGTTGAGGTAGTCGCGGTAGGTCTTGCCCTCGCTCTCGTCGTCCGGCTTGGCCACCGAGAACAGGCGATCGAACAGCCGGATCTCCGCCGCCACGCCCGCCTTGGCATCGACCCAGTGGATCGTGCCCTTGATCTTGCGGTTGGCGCCTTCCATGCCCGGACGCGACTCGGGATCGAGCGTGCCGTGCAGCGCGACGATCCGGCCATCGCCGTCCTTGATCACCTCTTCGCACTGGATGATGCCGGCGCCGCGCAGGCGCACTTCGCCGCCGGGCACCAGGCGCTTCCAGCCCTTGGGCGGCACCTCGGCGAAATCCTCGCGCTCGATCCACAGCTCGCGCGAGAACGGCACCTGGCGCGTGCCGGCCGCCTCGTCCTTGGGGTGGTTGGCGAAGGTCAGCGACTCGGCGTGGTCCTCGGGCAGGTTGGTCAGCACCAGCTTGAGCGGGTCGACCACCGCCATGCGCCGTGGCGCGCTGGCGTCCAGGTCGTCGCGCAGGCAGCCTTCCAGCACCGAGAAATCGATCACCGAGTTCTGCTTGGAGATGCCGACCCGATCGACCAGCAGGCGCAGGCTCGCCGGGGTGTAGCCGCGGCGGCGCAGGCCCTGCAGCGTGTACATGCGCGGATCGTCCCAGCCCTCGACCAGGCCCTCGGTGACCAGCGTGGTCAGCTTGCGCTTGCTCATCACCGTGTAGTTGATGTTCAGGCGCGAGAACTCGATCTGGCGCGGCCGGTCGGCTTCCTTGGGGAAGCCCTTGTCCAGCAGCGGCTGCAGCAGCTCGGGGTGGCCGACCAGGTCGACCTTCTCCACGCACCAGTCGTACAGCGGGCGATGGTCCTCGAACTCCAGCGTGCACAGCGAATGGGTGATGCCTTCCACCGCATCGCTGAGCGAATGGGCGAAGTCGTACATGGGGTAGATCGGCCAGGCGTTGCCGGTGTTCTGGTGCTCGACGTGCTTGATCCGGTAGAGCGCCGGGTCGCGCAGGTTGATGTTGCCGCTGGCCATGTCGATCTTGGCGCGCAGCGTGCGCGCGCCGTCGGGGAACTCGCCGGCGCGCATGCGGCGCAGCAGGTCCAGGTTCTCCTCCACGCTGCGCTCGCGCCAGGGCGAGTTGCGGCCCGGTTCGGTCAGCGTGCCGCGGTACTCGCGCACCTGCTCGGCGCTGAGGTCGCAGACGAACGCATCGCCCTGCTTGACCAGCTTCTCGGCGGCCAGGTAGAGCACGTCGAAGTAGTCCGAAGCATGGCGCAGGTTGGCCCAGTCGAAGCCCAGCCAGCGCACATCGTCCTGGATGGCGGCGACGAACTCGGGGTCTTCCTTGGCCGGATTGGTGTCGTCCAGGCGCAGGTTGCACACCCCGCCGAACTCGGCCGCCACGCCGAAGTCCAGGCAGATCGCCTTGGCGTGGCCGATGTGCAGATAGCCGTTGGGCTCGGGCGGAAAGCGCGTGCGCACGCCCTGATGGCGGCCCTGGGCCAGGTCCTCGCGCACGATCTGGCGGATGAAATCGCGCTTCTCCGCCGGCGTCTGGGCGTCGGGGGCGCGGGTTTCGGGCGCGGAATCGGCGGAAGCGGCAGGCGTATCGGACATGGGCAGCGGCAAGACGAGATCCAAACGCCAAGTCTAGCCCAAGCGGCCGCGGGCCCTCTGCCCGAAGTCTCGCGCTGCGCGCGCTGTGGGCGCTGCAGTCGACGCCTTGTTCGAGCGCTGTAGGAGCTCGGTGGAGGCTCGCTAGGAGCTTGGTAGCAGCTCGGTGGGAGCCGCCATGGCGGCGATAGGGCTCTACCCAGACGGCTTGGGGACTCCCGGTAAGGCCCCATCGCCGCCATGGCGGCTCCTACCTCCTACCTGTAGAGCGGAGCTTGCTCCGCTGGGGCCGTCCCCACGAACCGAACGAAGAGCAGCGGAGCAAGCTCCGCTCTACAGGCGGGCCGCTGCGAGATTTGAGGAGACAGAGCGGCACATCGACAGGCCACCCGCCGCGCCGGGCGTATGCTCGCGGCCAATCCCGCCTTGCTGGAGGTCCGCATGCAAGTGGCCTATCGCGCCGACAACCTGTTCGATGCCCATCTGGCGCGGCATGCGCTGGAAGACGCGGGCATTCCGGCCTTCGTCTTCGGCGAATCGCTGCTGGGCGCTGGCGGCGAGCTGCCGCTGTTCGGCGTGCTGCGCGTGTGCGTGCCTGACGTGGCCCTGCCGCAGGCCCGCGATGCGCTGCAGGCAGCGGGCTTGCTCGACCCCCCGTCCGACCCCATCTGTGGGGATCTGGACGCTCCCGACCTGCTGCCGGCCTAGCGCCGGCCATCCGCGCGGCGTCCAGGCGCCCCCGGAGCGCGAAGACAGGCCCCGCGCCGCCCGCCATCCACATCGTCGCAAGGAGGTTTCCCATGCTCGAGTCCCTCACCAGCCGCCTCGGCATCGGCGCGTTCAAGCAGCGCCTGCCGCGCGCGGAGGAAGCGCTGCCGGGCCGTCAGACGCCGCTGCCGCTGCGCAATGTGCATTTCGTCAACGGCCAGCCGCTCCAGGGCGAGTTCCCGGGCATGGAGACGATCGGCTTCGGAATGGGCTGCTTCTGGGGCGCCGAACGCAAGTTCTGGCAGCTGCCGGGCGTGGTCACCACGGCGGTGGGCTACCAGGGCGGCTTCACGCCCAACCCGACCTACGAGGAAAGCTGCACCGGCATGACCGGCCACGCCGAGGTCGTGCGGGTGGTGTTCGACCCGGCCAAGGTGTCGCTGGACGAGGTGCTGCGCACCTTCTGGGAAAACCACGATCCCACCCAGGGCATGCGCCAGGGCAACGACCGCGGCACCGAGTACCGCTCGGCCATCTACTGCGAAACCCAGTCCCAGTACGACGCCGCGCTGGCCAGCCGCGACGCCTACCAGCAACGCCTGGGTGAGGCCGGCTACGGCCAGATCACCACCGAGATCGTCTACCCGGCGCCGCCGTTCTACTACGCCGAGGACTACCACCAGCAGTACCTGGCCAAGAACCCGGCCGGCTATTGCGGCCTGGGCGGCACCGGCGTGAGCTGCCCGATCGGCCTGGAGGCCTGATCCGTCCGCTGGCCGGATCGCGTGCGCGTCATCGGCCGCCCATGCCGGTGACGCGGCTCAACCGGGGCTGACCTGCGCCGCCTCGAGGCGGCGTTGGTGTCATCGAGCCCCGAGTTCTCCGTCATGACCGCGCGCCGCCCGTACCGCCACCTCGGCTTCTTCTTCCTGGGCTTGCTGGCACTGGTCCTGGCCGGCTTCACGCCGCGTATCCCGGACACGCCGTTCTTCGGCTATCTCGGTCGCGCGCCGGACTTCGCGGGCGTGCCGGCCGCGGTCCACTTCCACGCGCTCGTCTGCGTCGCCTGGTTTGCGCTGCTGATCGTGCAGCCCTTCCTGATCGAGGCGGGCAGGCCGCGCGTGCACCGTTGGCTGGGCTGGGCTTCCATCGCGCTGGTGGTCCTGTTCGCGGGCAGCGTCGGCTGGCTGCAGTGGCGACGTTTTTTTTACCGGGCCTCCTGTTCGATCCGGCGTTCTTCGTGGCGTTCTACGCGCTCGCGCTGCTGTACCGGCGCCGCTTCTTCCGGCACGTCGCCTTCGTGGTCGCTGCCGCGCTGATGGTGGCCCAGCCTGGTCTGGCGCGGCTGGGGATCCACCTGGCCGGCGGCTTCGCGGGCGTGATCTACAGGATGATCGCGCTGTATCTGGCGATCATCGTCTTCTGGCTGCATGCCCGCTTCGCCTATGGGCGGCCGTTGCTGCGCAGTCCGTTTCTCGTGGTCCTGGCGATGTTCATGCTGGACCACGCGCTGACCTTCGCGGTCGGCTGATTTGGGGCCGCGCTGAGCCTGTCGGTCAGGTCAGTCGGCGAACTCCGCGGTGAACATCGCCTTCACGCTGGCGATGTCGTCCTCGCGCTCGGGATGCAGCAGGCGCAGGCAGGCCGTGGCGAAGCTGACCGGGCTGGTGCCCGGCGCGGTGACCACGCCGTCGGCGCTGACCACCTTCTCCTCGCGGTAATGGGCCTGCCCGGCATAGACCGGGCCCAGGCGCTCGGCCAGGAAGGCCAGCGCATTGCTGGTGTGCGGCCGCGCGTCCAGCAACCCGGCATAGGCCAGGGCGAGGGAGGCTCCGCAGATCGCCGCGACCGGGCGCTGGGCGGCCACGCGCTCGCGCAGCAGGCCGCTCAGGCCGGGGATCTCGCCCGCCTGCCACTGGTCCGAACCGGGCAGGATCCACAGGTCCGCCTCCAGCGGCGCCAGGTCGGACAGAGCGAATTGCGGGACGATCTGCAGGCCGCCGATGCTGGTCACCGGCTTGCCGTCGATGCTGGCGCTGAGCACGGTATCGCCGAACCACGCCCGTGCCGCCGGCAGGACCACGCCGATCTCCCAGTCCGCCACGCCATCGACCATCACCACCGCGATCGTGCCCATTGTCGCCTGCGCTCCGTCATAAGGTTGGAGGCCGAGTGTGGCAGGGCCATGCAGGCACGCAAGTGACCGGTCCGCGCCGCGGCGGCGTGCGCCCGACAGGCGATGCCCTAGAATGGCCGCATGCCCCTGCAGACCGACACCCTGGCCAATCAGCTGCTGATCGCGCTCCCGGCGCTGGACGACCCGCATTTCGCGCGCAGCGTGGCGCTGATCTGCCAGCACGACGACGAGGGCGCCATGGGCGTGGTCGTCAACCGCGCCTCGGAATACACCCTGGGCGAGGTCCTGCAGCAGATGAACCTGCAGACCAGCGACGAGGCGCTGCGCAACCGCGTGGTGCTGTACGGCGGCCCGGTGCATCCCGAGCGCGGCTTCGTCCTGCACGATGGCGGCGAGGACTGGGATTCGACCATGCAGATCGGCGCCGGCCTGTACCTGACCACCTCGCGCGACATCCTGGAGGCCATGGCCCGCGGCGACGGCCCGGCCCATGCCGTGGTCGCGCTGGGCTGCGCCGGCTGGGGCGCCGGGCAGCTGGAGTTCGAGCTGGGCGAGAACAGCTGGCTGACCGCGCCGGCCGATGGCGAGCTGCTGTTCGACCTGCCGCTGGATCAGCGCTGGCAGGCCGCCGGCGGGCGCATCGGCGTGGACATGACCCGCATGACGGATTACAGCGGACACGCATGAAGACGGCGGCCGGACACCGTGCCGCAGGGCGCCGTCCGAGACCGGCGGCGCCGCACTTTCCGATCCCGGAGCGCCGATGAAGCTGGACGGTACCGTCCTGGGCTTCGACGTGGGCGCGCGCCGCATCGGCGTGGCCGTGGCCAGCGCCTTCGGCACCGGCGCGCGCGCGCTGGCCGTGGTCGATGTGCATCCGGGCGGTCCGGACTGGGCCGCCATCGACAAGCTGCGCGGCGAATGGCGCCCCGACGGCTTCGTGGTCGGCGACCCGATGACCCTGGACGGCGGCGACCAGCCGATCCGCAAGCGCGCCCATGCCTTCGCCCGTGAGCTGCGCCAGCGCTACCAGCTGCCGGTGGTGCTGGTGGACGAGCGCTCCAGTTCGGTCGAGGCCGCGCAGCGCTTCGCGGTCGACCGCGCCCAGGGACGCAAGCGCAAGCGCGACGCCGCGGCGCTGGATGCGGTGGCCGCGGCGGTCATCGTCGAGCGCTGGCTGGCCGCCCCGCAGGACGCCACGCATGTGCCATGAGCGCCCGCGCCCGGGCAGGCGCTGTGCCGATCGCCTGATTCCTTTCCGCCGCGCGCCGCGCGCGCGGCTCCTTCGCCTCACCACGAGCACACCATGAGCCAACTGGATTCCAACGGACGCCTGCTGCACCTGCTGACCCTGGAGGGCCTGCCGAAGGACACGCTGTGCCGCATCCTCGACCGCGCCGGCATGATCCGCGACACCGCGCTGGGCCGCACGCACAAGCGCGACACGCTGGTCGGGCGCACGGTGTGCACGCTGTTCTTCGAGCCCTCCACGCGCACGCGCAGCTCGTTCCAGATCGCCGCCCAGCGCCTGGGCGCGGACGTGGTGAACTTCGACGCCTCGACCTCCTCGGCGCGCAAAGGCGAGACCGCGCTGGACACCTTGCGCAATCTGGAGGCGATGGGCGTGCGCGGCTTCGTGGTGCGCCATCCCGACGACGGCGCCGCGCAGATGCTGGCCGCGCACGCGCACGAGGGCACCACGGTGATCAACGCCGGCGATGGCCGCGCCGCCCATCCCACCCAGGGCCTGCTGGACGTGCTGACCATCCGCCAGGCCAAGGGCCCGGATTTCTCCAAACTCAAGATCGTGATGGTCGGCGACATCAAGCATTCGCGCGTGGCGCGCTCGGACCTGCATGCGCTGCGCACGCTCGGTGCTACCGACATCACCCTGTGCGCGCCGGACACGCTGCTGCCCGGCGGCGAGGTGTGCGACGGCTGCCGCACCACCGGCGATTTCGATGCCGCCCTGGAGGGCGCCGACGTGCTGATGATGCTGCGCCTGCAGCGCGAGCGCATGGAGGAAGGCCTGGTGACCTCGCTGGAGGATTACCACCGCGACTACGGCCTGAACGCCGCGCGCCTGAAGCGCGCCGCGCCCGAGGCGGTGGTGCTGCATCCGGGCCCGATCAACCGCGGCGTGGAGATCACCGACGAGGTGGCCGACGGCCCGCAGTCGCTGGTCCTGCGCCAGGTCGGCAACGGCGTGGCCATCCGCATGGCCGTGCTGGAGATGCTGCTGGGCTGAAGGCCCCAGGCGGTTTGACCGCGCGCGCCGCATGGCGCGCGCGGCCGGCGAATCAGCGCCGCTGCAGCCGATAGACCGTGGTGTGCAGCGCGGTCATGCCGTCGGCGGCGAAGCGCGGCTCATCGGCCAGGATCTCGCGCCGTTCCAGCGGCGCGATGGTCCAGTGCGCGGCATAGCGGGCCTGGACCTCGTCGGCATCGACCGAGAACGGCGGGCCGGCGCGCTCGTGCTGGGCGTATTCCAGCGTGATCAGCAGCGCCCGGCAGTGCGCCGGCAGGCGTCCGTAGACCTCGTCCACGTAGCGGGCCCGCAGCGGTTCGGGCAGGGCGATCAGCGCGGCGCGGTCGTAGACGCCGGCGCAGTCGGCCAGCAGTCCGGCATCGACATCGAACACGTCACCGCAGATCAGCTCGATGGCGCCGGCCGTGTAATTGGTGCCGTAGCGGGTGACGCGGGTCTGCGGCGTCAGCCCGTGCTCGGCGAAGAACTGCGCGACCGCCAGCGGCGACAGCTCCAGACCCAGCACACGGTGGCCCTGCGCGGCCAGCCAGGCCAGGTCCAGCGACTTGCCGCACAGCGGCACGAACACCTGGCTGCCGGCGGGCAGCTGCAGTGCCGGCCAGTGCTTTTCCAGCAGCGGCATCACCTTGTGCTGGTGGAAGGGGATCTGGTTGTCCTGCCATTTCTGAAGCCAGAAGTCCGGTTGCATTCAAAGCTCCTCGGTCGGCAGCGCGATCAGGTCGGTCACGCCCACATCGATGCCCGCCTGGAACAGCAGCGTGCTGGCCTGGCCGCGATGATGCGTCTGATGGTTGAAGAAATGCAGGACCAGCTGCCGCCAGGGACGCGTGAACGTCTTGCCGGCCGTATTGCGATAGACCAGCTCGCCCTCCAGCCGCGCCTCGGTGAGCGTGCCGGCCCACTGCGCGATGACCGCATCCAGCGCGGCCCGGTAGCGCTGCAGCTCGGCGAAGGAACCCGCCAGCTCCTGCCGAAGTGAGGTCGGCAGGGGAAAAGGCTGAAGCGCTTCGCGCAGCGCCGAGGCGGCCTCTGGCTGCGCGAAGCGGTGCAGCCAGATCGTGTCGCCAACGGCGATGTGGTTGAGCGTGGCCTGGATGGAGCCGAAGAAGGCGCCGCGATCCTGGCGCAGCGCCGCCTCCGGCAGCTGCGACGCGGCCTCGTACATCCGCCGGTTCATCCAGCGGTTGTACGCGGCCATCAGGACGGCGGCGTCTGGCGTCATGGCACGGGTCGCGTCGACGACAAACGCGCCGCTGCGCGCCGGGAGGGTGAACTACTGGACATCCAGCCCGTCCACCTTCTGCCGCGCCGCGACCAGTGTCGGTCGCAGCGACGACAAACGCGCCGCTGCGCGCCGGGAAGGTGAACTACTGGACATCCAGCCCGTCCACCTTCTGCCAACCGCGCGGCAGCAACATCCCCCGGGTCGCACGCGTCCCGGTATACAGATCCAGGTCCTTGAATGACAGGGTCATGGTGCGCGCGCCGCTGTGCACGGCCAGCGTGCCGCCGGGGCCGATGGCGGCGATGGCGACCACGCGCTCGGTGGCCAGCTTGGCCTTGGGGATGTCGATCAGCTTGTTGCCCTTGCCCTTGTCCAGCTCGGGCAGGTCGCTGGCGGCGATCGCCAGCAGGTTGCCGGCGCTGGTCACCGCGACGATGCGGTCGGTGGCCGGGTTGGCCACCAGCGCCGGCTGCAGGACCTTGGCGTTGGGCGTGAGGTTGAACATCGCCTTGCCCGCCTTGTTGCGGCTGGTGAGGTTCTCGAAGCGGGTGACGAAGCCGTAGCCGTGCGAGGAGGCCAGCACGAAGCGGGTGTCGTTCTCGCCCGAGGCCAGGGCCTGGAACGAGGCGCCGGCCGCCGGCGAGAAGCGCCCGGTCAGCGGTTCGCCGTTGCCGCGCGCCGAGGGCAGGGTGTGCACCGCGGTCGAGTACGCGCGCCCGGTCGAATCCAGGAACGCCACCTGATGGTTGCTGCGCGCGCGCACCGCCGCCAGCAGGCCATCGCCATCGCGATAGGACAGCTTGGCGGTGTCGATGTCGCCGCCCTTGGCCGCGCGCACCCAGCCCTTCTCCGAGACCACCACCGTCATCGCCTCGCTGGCGACCAGCTCGGTCTCGTCCAGCGCCTGCGCGGCCTGGCGGGCGATCAGCGGCGAGCGGCGCTCGTCGCCGAACCTCGATGCGTCGGCCAGCAGCTCGTCCTTGACCAGCTTCCTGAGCTTGGTCTTGGAATCCAGCGTGGCCAGCAGCTTCTCGCGCTCCTTGGCCAGCTCGTCCTGCTCGCCGCGGATCTTCATCTCCTCCAGGCGGGCCAGCTGGCGCAGGCGGGTCTCCAGGATGTAGTCGGCCTGTTCCTCGGACAGCGCGAAGCGCTGGATCAGCGCCGGCTTGGGCTCGTCCTCGCTGCGGATGATGCGGATGACCTCATCCAGGTTGAGGAAGGCGGTCAGCAGGCCTTCCAACAGGTGCAGGCGGCGCTCGACCTTCTCCAGGCGGTGCTTGAGGCGGCGGGTGACCGTGTCGTAGCGGAAGCCCAGCCATTCGCTCAGCAGCGACTTGAGGTTCTTGACCTGCGGACGACCGTCCAGGCCGATGATGTTGAGGTTGACCCGGTAGCTCTTCTCCAGGTCGGTGGTGGCGAACAGATGGCCCATCAGCTGGTCGGCATCGACGCGGTTGGAGCGCGGGATCAGCACCACGCGCACCGGGTTCTCGTGGTCGGACTCGTCGCGGATGTCCTCCAGCCAGGGCAGCTTCTTGGCGCGCATCTGCGCGGCGATCTGCTCGATCACCTTGGACGGGGAGACCTGGTAGGGCAGGGCGGTCACCACGATGTTGGCGTGCTCGCGGGTGAAGGTCGCCCGGGCGCGCACGCTGCCGTTGCCGGTCTCGTACATGGCGCGCAGGTCGGCCGGCGCGGTGATGATCTCGGCGGTGGTCGGATAGTCCGGGCCGCGCACGTGCTCGCACAGGTCGGCCACGGTCGCGTCGGGATCGTCGATCAGGCGGATCAGTGCGCTGACGATCTCGCCCAGGTTGTGCGGCGGCACGTCGGTGGCCATGCCCACGGCGATGCCGGTGGTGCCGTTGAGCAGCAGGTGCGGCAGGCGCGCCGGCAGCCAGGTCGGCTCTTCCAGGGTGCCATCGAAGTTGGGCGACCAGTCGGTGGTGCCCTGGCCCAGCTCGCCCAGCAGCACTTCGGCGATCGGGGTGAGCTTGGACTCGGTGTAGCGCATGGCCGCGAACGACTTGGGATCGTCGGACGAGCCGAAGTTGCCCTGGCCGTCGATCAGCGGGTAGCGGTAGGAGAACGGCTGGGCCATCAGCACCAACGCCTCGTAGCAGGCCGAGTCGCCGTGCGGGTGGTACTTGCCGATGACATCGCCGACGGTGCGCGCCGACTTCTTCGGCTTGGCGGCGGCGCCCAGGCCGAGCTCGCTCATCGAATAGATGATGCGGCGCTGGACCGGCTTGAGCCCGTCGCCGATGAAGGGCAGGGCACGGTCCAGGACCACGTACATCGAGTAGTCCAGGTAGGCGCGTTCGGCGTACTCGCGCAGCGGGATCTGTTCGAATCCGTGGAAGGTGGGGCGGATGGCGTCGTCGGTCATGCGGCACTGCGGTTGAGGTGAACCCGCCGATTTTAGCCCCCCGCCCGTCGCAGTGCCCGCGACACGGCGGGCCGAGCGTCAGCCGCCCCAGCCGAACGGCAGCAGCGGCCCGCCCAGCCACATCCAGCGCGCCATCCACGCCGTGGCCAGGGCGATCAGCGCGGTCAGGGGCGCGCCCACGCGCAGGAAGTCGCCGAAGGTGTACTGGCCCGGGTTGAGGATCAGCAGGTTGCCGTGGTGGCCGATCGGGGTCAGGAACGAGGCCACCGCGCCCATGGCGATGCAGATCACAAACGGGGTCGGCGGCTCGCCCAGCGCCTGGGCCATGGCCAGGGCGATGGGCGTGAGCAGCACGGTGGTGGCCGCATCGGAGAGGATCTGGGTCAGCAGCGCGGCGCTGGCGAACATCACCAGCAGCAGGGTCAGCGCGCTCCAGTGCGCGGCATGGCGGCCGAGGATGTCGGCGAACCAGGCGGCCGTGCCGGTCTTCTCCATCGCCATTCCCAGCGGAATCACGCCGGCGATCATCACGTAGATGCGCACGTCGATTTCCTCGTAGGCGCGTTCCACGCCCACGCAGCGGGTGATGATCATGGCCACCGCGCCGGCCAGGAAGGCGATCTGCGGGGTGAGCCAGCCGGTGGCCGCGGCGGCCACCGAGGCCACCATGATCGCCAGGGCCAGCGGCGCGCGCCGGCGGCTGCGCTGATGCGCCTCGAACGGCATCAGCATCAGGAAGCCATGGTGCTGGGCCAGCTTGCCGAAGATGTTCTGTCGGCCCCACAGCACCAGCAGGTCGCCTTCCTCGAGCACCACCTCGGACAGCTCGCCGTGCAGCCAGCCCTCCTTGCGCCACAGGCCGACCACCACCACGCCCAGGGTATGCAGAAAGTCGATGCTGGCCACGCTGCGGCCGACGAACTCCGAATGCGGCGCCACCACCGCCTGCACCAGCTGTTCCTCGCCCAGCAGCTCGGTCTTGCGCGCATCCTCGCGCGGCTGCTCGCCGTACTTGACCACCGCGTGCAGCGACAGACCGGGCTCGTCCTTGATCGAGGCGATCTCGTCGGGCGAGGCGCGCACCAGCAGTACGTCGCCGCGCTGCAGCGGGCTGTCGGCGCGCTGACGGGGCCGGCGCACGCCGTGGCGCAGCCAGTTCACCACCTGCAGGCGCTCGCCGAAGTGCGTGCGGAAGGCCTCGTAGGTCTGGCCGATCCACGGCGAGTCCTCGTCCACCACCAGCTCGGTGTAGTAGCGCTCCAGGCGCATGTAGCTGTCGCTGCTGGACTCGCCGCTGCGCTTGGGCACCAGCCAGCGGCCCAGCAGCATGTAGACGGTGCCCAGCAGCACCAGCACCGCGCCGATCGGGGTGATGGCGAAGAACCCCAGCCCATCCTGGCCCGAGCGCTTGAGCAGATCGTTGGCCAGCAGGAAGGCCGGCGCGCTGATCAGGGTCAGCGTGGTGCCCAGCGAGGCGGCCAGCGACATCGGCATCAGCAGGCGCGAGGCCGCCAGCTTCTGCTCGCGCGCCAGCCGCATCAGGATCGGCAGCATCATCGCGGTGACCATCAGATGGTGCGAGAACGCGGCCAGCGCCGCGGTGGCCGGCATCACCACCGCGATGGTGCGCCACTCGCTGCCACCGGCGGCCCGGCCGATGGCCTGGCCGATGCGGTCGGTGATGCCGGTGGCGGCCAGGCCCGCCGAGAGCACGAACACCGCGGCCACGATGATCGCCGGCTCGCTGGAGAAGCCCGCCAGCGCCTCGCGCGGGTTGAGGATGCCGGTCAGCGTCAGGGCCAGCATCGCTAGCATCGCCACCAGATCCACGCGCAGCTTCTCGCTGACGAACAGCGCCAGCGTCACCGCCAGGATGACCAGGAAGAGCAGCTGCTGAGGTTCCAGTGGCACGCGATGGCTCCGGGAAGGGCGCGCGCCAGCTTAAGCCCGGGCTTCCACGCGTACGGTGTAGGCGCCTGGACCTGAAGCGGCGCGCCGCGGTGGCAACAAAAAACCCCGCGCTGGCGGGGTTTGATGTGTGGCAGTGGCCTGCCGATCCGTTGGTGCCCAGGAGAGGACTCGAACCTCCACGGTTTTACCCGCTAGTACCTGAAACTAGTGCGTCTACCAATTCCGCCACCTGGGCAACGGGGCGCGCATTCTGCGGTCAGGGCGGGGCGTACGTCAACAGGTTTTGCACATCGCATCGCGCGCGAGGGCGGGAAGATCAGAAAGTCGCTTCGTCGGACTCCTTGAGCGCAGGCACGTTGATGAGCGTGCGGGCGGGTGAGCGTACTTCGCCAACCGGCCTCGGTCCGGCCGGTTGCGGCTCCTCGGCTCGGTCCGCGATCCCTGGCGTACTCGCCGCCGCGGGCCATCCTAAGGCCCGCTCTCCGCGTGCCCGCCCGGGTCGAGGCTCCACAGCGAATAGATCAGGACTTCTTCGAACTTGAAGGCCTCGAGCAGCGCTCTGCCCCCTCCCTTTCGCCGCAGGCGAAGGGGAGGGCCGGGGAGGGGTGCTGTTGCTCTTCGCTTCGGTGGCTTGCCCGGTAAAGCCCCGACCCCTCCCCATCCCTCCCCTGCGCTTCGCGCAAGGGAGGGGGCCTCAAGTCGATCATTTCCCGTCACTGATCGCGTTGTGCGCGAGGGAATGTGGTCTAACGCTCTCCGCAAACTGCAGCCTCGTGACCTGACGCACGAGGCAGCGGTCCGGCGAGCGGGGGCCGCGACGAGCGAGGCAGGAGGCCGAGCGCCCGAATCAGGGCAGGATGCCCTGATTGAGGGATCAGCGGCCCCCGCCCGCCGGACCGTTGCCCTTCCGAAGCCAAGAAAGCCCGCGCGCCAAGATTCTCTCGCCAAGGAAAAGAGCAACAAAAAACCCCGCGCTGGCGGGGTTTGATGTGTGGCAGTGACCTGCCGATCCGTTGGTGCCCAGGAGAGGACTCGAACCTCCACGGTTTTACCCGCTAGTACCTGAAACTAGTGCGTCTACCAATTCCGCCACCTGGGCAACGGGGCGCGTATGGTGGGGTGAACGGCGCGGATTGTCAACGCGGCGGGCGTGCCGGGCCAGGAAGCGCGGGCCTTGGGGTGTACCATGCGCGCATGACCAAAAAAACTGGATCGGGCGGACGCAACCCCCCATCGGGCAAGGCTTCGCCTTCCAAATCACGTAATGCCGCCGGCGGCGGAAAGAAGCCCGCCGGCAAGTCGCTCCCCCCCTGGATGCCGCAACTGCCCGACGCACCCGCCCCGGCGCGCCCCGGCAAGAGTGCGCCCGGCGGGCGCCGCGGCGGCGATGACCGACCCCGCGACGCGGGGCCGCGTCCGTTCGAACGCCGCCCGCGCGGTCCGCGCGTGGTGGTGCCCGCGCAGGGCGCGGGCCACGCCGGCTTCGTCGACCCCCATGCCGCCCGCGAGGCCGAGCGCTACGCCCAGCCCATCGCCAGCCGCGAAGTGATCCTGGGCACGCTGGCCGCCAGCGAAGGTCCGCTCACCGCCGAGGAAGTGGCGGCCAAGCTCGACCTGACCGCGCCGGACCGCTTCGAGGCATTGAGCAAGCGCCTCAATGCGATGGTCCGCGACGGCCAGCTGCTGCTCAACCGCCGCGGCGGCTATGCGCCGGCCGAGCAGATGGACCTGGTGCCGGGCGTGGTGATCGCCAACCCGGAGGGCTTCGGCTTCCTGCGGCCCGAGGCGGGCGGCGACGACCTGTTCCTGCCCCCGTTCGAGATGCGCAAGGTCATGCACGGCGACCGCGTGCTGGCCAGCGTCACCGGCATGGACCGGCGCGGCCGCCGCGAGGGCGCGATCGTGGAAGTGCTCGAGCGCCGCGTGCACCGGCTGATCGGCCGCTTCGCGATCGAGGCGGGCGTGAGCTTCGTGGTGCCCGACGACAAGCGCATGCAGCGCAACGTCATGATCCCGCCCGACGCGCGCGGCGAGGCGCGCGACGGCCAGCTGGTCGTGTGCGAGCTGACCCATGCGCCGGACGGGCGCCGCGAGCCGATCGGCAAGATCATCGCCGTGCTCGGCGACAAGCTCACCCCCTCGCTGGTGGTGGAGACCGCCATCCACGGTCACGAGCTGCCCTACGAGTTCCCGCAGGCCGTGCTGGACGAGGCCGCCGCGGTGCCGCTGAAGGTCGAGCCGTCGATGATCGGCGGGCGCGTGGACCTGCGCGACATGCCGCTGGTGACCATCGACGGCGCCGACGCCAAGGACTTCGACGACGCGGTGTATTGCGAGTCCAACCGCAAGGGCCTGCGCATCAGCAACCGCTCCGGCTACCGGCTGGTGGTGGCCATCGCCGACGTGTCGCATTACGTGCGCCCGGGCACCCCGCTGGACGAGGAGGCGCAGCTGCGCGCGACCTCGGTGTACTTCCCCGGCTTCGTGGTGCCGATGCTGCCGGAGACCCTGTCCAACGGCATCTGCTCGCTCAATCCCAACGTGGACCGCATGTGCTTCGTGTGCGACATGCAGGTCAACAAGAACGGCGAGGTCACCGAGTCGAAGTTCTACGAGGCGGTGATGCGCTCGCATGCGCGCCTGACCTACGACCAGGTGTGGAAGGCGGTGGGCGAGGACGACGCCGAGGCGCAGGCCCAGATCGGCCCGGCCATCCTGCCGCACGTGCAGCGCCTGCACGCGCTGTATGGCCTGCTGGCCAAGGCGCGGCAGAAGCGCGGCGCGATCGAGTTCGAGACCAGCGAAGTGCGCTTCGTCCTGGACAACAAGGGCGAGGTCACCCAGGCCGGCATGCAGGTGCGCAACGACGCGCACAAGCTGATCGAGGAATGCATGATCGCGGCCAACGTGCAGGCCGCGCGCTATCTGCTGGCCAAGGGTGTGCCGGCGCCATACCGCGTGCACGAGCGTCCGCCGGAGTCCAAATACGCCGACCTGCTGGAGTTCCTCAAGGAATTCAAGCTGTCCATGCCGCCGTGGAGCAAGGTCGAGCCGCGCGATTTCACCGCGCTGCTGCACAAGATCCGCCAACGCCCGGACGTGGCCCTGCTGGAGTCGGTGGTGCTGCGCAGCCAGAGCCTGGCGGTGTATACGCCGGACAACGCCGGCCACTTCGGCCTGGCGCTGGACGCCTATGCGCACTTCACCTCGCCGATCCGCCGCTACCCGGACCTGCTGGTCCACCGCGCGATCAAGCACGCCCTCAGCGGCAAGCCGGTGGAGAAGTTCCAGTACAGCCCGCGCGAAATGGCCGCGTTGTCGCTGCAGTGCTCCGAGCGTGCGCGCCGTGCCGACGAGGCCGAGCGCGAGGTCGACGAGCGCTACCGCGCCGCGTGGATGGAGCAGCATGTCGGCGGCATCTTCGACGGGGTGATCAGCGGGGTGACCAGCTTCGGGCTGTTCGTCGAGCTCAACCAGTCCAAGGTCAACGGCCTGGTCCACGTAACCCAGCTGCCGCACGACTATTACCACTTCGACCCGATCCGCAAGACGCTCTCCGGCGAGCGCCGCGGCATGGAGTTCCGCCTGGGCGACGCGGTCCAGGTGCAGGTCATGAAGGCCAGCATGGAGGAGCGCAAGATCGACTTCCGGCTGGTGGAGCAGCGCCAGGACGGGGCCGCCGCGGACGAGCAGCCGCCGCAGGCGTTCCCGGCCAAGCGCAAGAAGCAGAAGTACTGAGCGAGGCGGCGAACGATGGGCGAGTACAGCGGCGGGTGTCAGTGCGGGGCGGTGCGCTTTCGCGTCAGCGGGACGCTGGACGACGCCTCGATCTGCCACTGCCGCATGTGCCAGAAGGCGTTCGGTGCGTACTACGCGCCGCTGGTGTCCACCCGCGGCGCCACCCTGGAGTGGACGCGCGGCCAGCCCACGCGCTTTGCCTCCTCCAATCTGGTGGAGCGCGGCTTCTGCAACCAGTGCGGCACGCCGCTGACCTACGAGGCGCCCGACGGCGTGGCGCTGGCGGCCGGCGCGTTCGACACCCCGGCGCTGTTTCCTCCGCACATCCAGTACGGCGTGGAGGGGCGGCTGCCGTTCACCGACACGCTGGCGGCGCTGCCGACGCGCCGCACCGAGCAGGACAGCGCCGCGCTGGAATTCCTCTCCCGCATCGTCTCCTTCCAGCATCCCGACCGCGACACCTGACGAGGCGGAATCGTCTTCTGGATTCGGGAACAATCGCGCGGTGCCGACGGTCCGTCCTCGGTGGCGCCACGATCTTCCGCCCGCCCAGGTTCCACGCCCCGCCTTCCCCTTCAAGAAAGCCGATTTCCCAAGACTTTCCCTCATGAGCAAACAGAACCAATGGAT
The DNA here is from genome assembly GCF_030322905.1 of Pseudoxanthomonas winnipegensis. Classification (NCBI taxonomy): domain Bacteria; kingdom Pseudomonadati; phylum Pseudomonadota; class Gammaproteobacteria; order Lysobacterales; family Lysobacteraceae; genus Pseudoxanthomonas; species Pseudoxanthomonas winnipegensis. The sequence goes on from NZ_CP095475.1 coordinate 1,605,294, forward strand.
CGTCGGCGTCAACGCCGTCGCCTCCGCGATCGACAACGATGCCGACCACGTGCGTGAAGTCCTGATCGACGGCAGCAGCAAGAACGCGCGCCTGACCGAGATCGAGGAGAACGCGCGCCGCAAGGGCATCGATGTGCGCCGCGTCACCACCCAGGCGCTGGACGGCGTCGGCGGCCAGGTGCGCCACCAGGGCGTGGCCGCGCGTTACGCCGCCGCGCGGACCTGGGACGAGGGCGAGCTGGCCGGCCTGATCGAAGGCGCGCAGGGCCGCGCGCTGCTGCTGGTGCTCGACGGCGTGCAGGACCCGCACAACCTCGGCGCCTGCCTGCGCAGCGCCGCCGCCGCCGGCGTCACCGCGGTGGTCATCCCCAAGGACAAGTCGGTGGGCCTGAACGCCACCGTGCGCAAGACCTCGGCCGGCGCCGCCGACCGCATCCCGGTGATCGCCGTGACCAACCTGGCGCGCACCCTGCGCGAGATCCAGAAGGCCGGCGTGTGGATCTACGGCCTGGCCGGCGAGGCGGACAACTCGCTCTACGCCCTGGACCTGACCGGCAACATCGCCCTGGTGCTGGGCGGCGAGGGCGATGGCATGCGCCGGCTCACGCGCGAGCATTGCGACGGGCTGGTCAAGATCCCGATGCCGGGCGATATCGAAAGCCTCAACGTATCGGTCGCCACCGGGGTGACCCTGTTCGAGGCCGTGCGCCAGCGCGGCCTCTGAGGCGGGCGAAGGGGGCTACGTGCGGCAGGGGGCGGCATGACGCGGACGCATCGGCATCGCGCTGCATGGCGACGGGCGTGGGCGCTGCTGTGGCTGTGCGTGTTGCTGGCGCCGGCCGCGTCGGCCCTGGCCGCCGCCTCGCTGTCGCCGGCGCCGCCGCTGCGCGACTACGCCATCGACCTGTGGACCTCGCGCGAGGGGCTGCCGCACAACTCGATCCGCGATATCGCCCAGACCCCGGACGGCTATCTGTGGTTCGGCACCTGGGAAGGGCTGACGCGCTACAACGGCCTGGACTTCACCACCTTCGACCGCGGCACCCGGCCGGCGCTGGCCGATAACGGCATCGGCGCGCTGTACGTCTCGCCGGACGGCGCCCTGTGGCTGAGCGATTCGCGCGGCAACATCAGCCGCTACGGCACCGATGGCACGTTCAAGATCTGGCCGCGGCCGGCCGATGCGCCGGCCGTGCTGCTGCCGGCGATGACCATGGACCGCCACGGCCGGCTGTGGATGCTGTTCGAGGGTCGGGGCCTGGCCTGCCTGGAGCCGGACGGCCGCTACCGCTACGAGACGCCGGGGCCGGATTCGCCGCTGCGCACGGCCTATGCGCACCTGGCGGTCGATGCGCAGGATCGCGTCCTGGTCGGTAGCACCGAGGGCCTGCTGCGGCGCGATGACGACGGCACGCTGCACAACGTCTCCCAGGAGGCCGGCCTGCCGCCCGGCGCGGCCTGGCCCTATCTGGCGCCGGACGGCGCGCTGTGGGTGGTGGCGCAGGATCATCTGTACCGCATGGAGGGCCAGGGCCTGGTGCTGCGCCATGTGCTGCCCAAGGTCGGGCGCCCCAGTTCGATGCTGCAGGACCGGCGCGGCGAGCTGTGGATCGGCACCGAAGGCGGCGAGGTGCTGCGCATCGGGCGCAACGGCGTGGAGACGCTGACCTCGGCCTGGCCGCTGCCGGGCGGGCGGATCACCGCGCTGAAGGAAGACGCCGAGGGCAGCCTGTGGATCGGCGCCAACGGCGGCCTGTTCCGCCTGCACGAGACGCTGTTCTCCAACATCACCAAGCGCCACGGCCTGGACTCGGACTACGTGCGCGCGCTGCTGGAGGCGCCCGATGGCGCGATGTGGGTGGGCCATCCGCTGGGCCTGCAGCGGATCAGCGCCGACCGCCACGTCACACCCGTGGCGCTGCCCACGCAGACCGGCAAGCCGCCCTCGGTGCTGAGCCTTGCGCGCCAGCGCGACGGCACGCTGTGGGTGGGCACGGCCAGCGACGGGGTGTACCGCGTGCCGCTCCACGGCGCGGTCACCCGCTACGGCACCGAGCAGGGCGTGCCGCAGGGCACCGTGCGCGCGATCAGCGTCGGCCCGGACGACGTGGTGTGGCTGGCCACCCAGCGCGGCCTGGCCTACATCGACGGCGAACGCGCGGTGCGGCCGCAGGTGCCCGGCCTGCCCAGCGGCCTGATCACCTCGGTCTACAGCGAGCCCGGCGCGGTCTGGATCGGCACGCTGGAAGGCGCGCTGGTGCTGCGCGGCACCCAGGTGCAGCCCCTGCCGCTGGAAGGCCTGGGCGGGGCGCGCACGGTGTTCGGCTTCATCCGCCTGGGCGATGCGGTGTGGATCACCACCGACCGCGGCCTTTACCGCATGCGCGGCGGCAAGCTGGCGCGCGTGGGCCGCGAGCAGGGCATGCCGGTGGACACGGTGTTCGAGCTGCGACCCGACCAGGCCGGCCACCTGTGGATCACCAGCAACCGCGGCGTGCTGTACACCGACCTGGCCAGCCTGGACCGCGTCGCCGACGGCCTGCAGCCACGCGTGGTGCTGACCAGCTTCAACGAGATGGACGGCATGGCCAACTCGCAGGCCAACGGCAGCTCGGGGCCGACCGCCGTGGTGCGTGGCGACGGCACGGTGTGGATCGCCACGGCCGGCGGGGTGACCATCGTCGATCCGGCGCGCATGCAGTGGTTCCGCGACCGGCCCGCACCGCCGGTGGTGATCGACGAGGTGCAGCGCGACGGCGCGCCGCTGGCCTGGCGCACCGAGCAGCCGCTGCGGCTCAACGGCGACCAGCGCCTGACGGTCAGCTATGTCGGCCTGAGCTATCTGCTGCCCGAGCGCACCGAGTACCGCACCAGGCTCGACGGCCTGGACGGCGACTGGGTGCGGCGCGGCCATCAGCGCAGCATCGAACTGGCGCGCCTGCCGCCCGGCGATTACACCTTGCGCGTGTCCGCCGCGCATCCGGACGGGGCGTGGAGCGCGCGGCAGGCGGTGCTGCACTTCACCGTCGAGCCGTTCCTGTGGCAGCGCCACGGCGTGCAGTTCGGCGCGATCGCGCTGCTGGTGCTGGTGCTGTTCGGCCTGTACCGGTATCGCGTGCACTGGTACCGCCATCGCACCGAGCGCCTGGCCGGGCTGGTCGATGCGCGCACCCGCGACCTGCAGGCCCAGACGCAGCGCCTGCGCCTGGCCGACCAGGAGAAGACCGACCTGCTGGAGCAGCTGCGTGCGCAGGCCGAGGCCTTCGAACGTCAGGCGCGCGAGGACGTGCTGACCGGCCTGCCCAATCGTCGCGCGTTCGAGGAGCGGCTGGCGCAGGAGATGGCCCGCGCCCGACGAAGCGGCCAGCCGCTGTGCCTGGCGATGCTGGACGTGGACCACTTCAAGCGGGTCAACGACCAGTATTCGCATACCGTCGGCGATGCGGTCCTGCGCGAGGTCGGCCAGGTGCTGGCCGCGCAGCAGCGCGAGGCCGACATGGCCGCGCGCAGCGGCGGCGAGGAGTTCTGCCTGCTGTTCACCGACACCACGCTGGAACAGGCCGCGCTGGCCTGCGAGCGGCTGCGCGCGCTGTTCCATGCGCGCCGCGACTGGGGCGGGATCGCCGGCCTGGCCATTACCTTCAGCGCCGGGCTGGTGGTGCTGGAGCCCGGGGATGCCGCGCCGGCCTCGCTGTACCAGCGCGCCGATCGCCTGATGTATCGCGCCAAGCGCAATGGGCGCGACCGGATCGAGCACGATTGAGTGCTTGGGAGTGTGGGGTTGGGATTGAGGGCGGCCTTGTGAGCGTCCTTCGTTCCCGCGAAAGCGAAAACCCCGCGACTTTGGTTTTTTGCGCGAACGTCCATGGATTCCCGCTTTCGCGGGAACGACGATAGGTGGTGTGTTGCGGGCCTAGCGCTGGTCGCCGCAAGGACAAGCGCTAGCGCAGCAGCGCTTCGTACAGGGCCAGGTCTTCCTGCGAGAAGCAGCAGAACAGCACCTCGCGCAGGCTCGGATACGCGGCAGCCTCGGCGCGCACGGTCTCCACGGCGATCTTGGCCGCGGGCGCCGGCGGAAAGCCGTAGATGCCGGTGCTGATGCAGGGAAAGGCGAGGCTGGCCAGGTCGCGTTCGCCGGCCAGGCGCAGGCTGTTGCGGTAGCAGTCGGCCAGCAGCGCGGCCTCGCCATGCTCGCCGCCGCGCCAGACCGGCCCGACGGTGTGGATCACGTAGCGCGCCGGCAGGCGATAGCCGGCGGTGACGCGCGCCTGCCCGGTCTGGCAGCCACCGAGCAGCCGGCACGCGGCCACCAGCTCCGGGCCGGCGGCGCGATGGATGGCGCCATCGACGCCGCCACCGCCGAGCAGGCTGCTGTTGGCGGCATTGACGATGGCATCGACCTGAAGCGTGGTGATGTCGGCGCGGAGGGCACGGAGTTCGGGTGGCATGGGAGCAGCCTGCGACGGCGCGCGTGGCCTGGGTGCGAAGACGGGCGTCAGTACACGACGTTGCGCACCAGCCGCAGCGGCGCGTCGCCATCGTTGCGGTAGGCGTAGTCGCCGGCATCGCTGGCGAACACCAGGTGTTCGCCCGCGGCGAACTGGCGCAGGCCGTGGACGCTCTCCAGCGTCAGCGTGCCTTCAATCACCAGCAGCAGCTCGCGCCAGCCGGCCGGATCGGCCTGCGAGGCATAGCGCTCGCCCGGCATCAGCGTCCACTGCCACAGTTCGACCTGATGGCCCGCCGGCACGCTGGACAGCATCACGCCGCGCGAGGCGGGGTCGCGTCCGCGCCAGGCCAGCGCATCCACGCGCGTCGGGTCGTCGATCGCCGCGGACTTGAGCAGGTCGGCGAACTGCACCCCCAGCGCCGCGGCCAAGCGGTCCAGGGTGTTGAGGCTGACGTTGGCATCGCCCGATTCGATCGCCACCAGCATCCGCCGGCTGACCTGGGCGGCCTCGGCCAGCGCCTGCTGGCTCAGGCCGGCCTGCTGGCGCAGGCGGCGCAGATTGCCGGCCACATGTTCGAGCACGCTCATCGCGCCTCCGTCCGGTTGCGCACTATATTGCGCGTCATTAGACTGACCATCCTGCGCAATATAGTGCGCAGCCTCGCGCTCATCCACTGCAGGCTCTTCGTGTCCGCTTCGTCCCCCTCGCTGAAGTCCTCGGTGCTGTTCCCGGTGCTGCTGTTGCTGGCCTCGATGGTGTCCATCCAGGCCGGCGCGAGCCTGGCCAAGACGCTGTTCCCGGTGGTCGGCGCCACCGGCGCGACCGCGCTGCGGCTCGGCTTCGGCACGGTGCTGCTGTGGATCGCCTTCCGCCCCTGGACGCTGCCCTGGCGCGCGCTGCCGTGGAAGATGCTGATCGGCTATGGCGTGTCGCTGGGCACGATGAATACCTTGTTCTATCTCGCCCTGCAGACCGTGCCGCTGGGCTTGGCGGTGGCGCTGGAGTTCACCGGGCCGCTGGCGCTGGCGCTGCTGGGCTCGCGCCGCGCCCTGGATCTGGTGTGGGCGCTGCTGGCGGCGCTCGGCCTGGTGCTGCTGGTGCCGTGGCCGGGCCGCGACGCCGCGCTGGATCCATTCGGCGTGGCCTGCGCGGTCGGTGCCGGCGTGTGCTGGGCGCTGTACATCGTCTTCGGGCAGAAGGCCGGCGCCGGGCATGGCCCGCGCATGGTCGCGCTGGGCTCGTCCATCGCCGCGATGGTGGCCGTGCCCTGGGGCGTGATTCACGCCGGCAGCGCGCTGCTGGCGCCAGCGCTGCTGCCGGCGGCGCTGGGCGTGGCGGTGCTGTCGATGGCACTGCCGTACTCGCTGGAGATGATGGCGCTCACCCGCCTGCCCACGCGCACCTTCGGCATGCTGATGAGCCTGGAGCCGGCCATCGGCGCCCTGTGCGGACTGGCGTTCCTGCACGAGCGCCTGTCGGGCCTGCAGTGGCTGGCGATCGCCGCGGTGATCGTGGCCTCGGCCGGCGCCACGCTGGGCGCCCGGACCCCGCCGCCGGCGGCGCCGCTGCCGGACTAGGGGCTCAGGCGCGCCGCCGCCGGATCTGTTGCGCCAGCTCCCAGGCGCGGCCACGCAAGTCGTCCAACCGCTCGTTGAGTTCGGCGTAGCCCGTTTTCCAGGCAAAGCGTCCGTCCTGGTACGACTGGCCGAGGATCAGGTCGTTGAACGATCCCATGCCGCCGTAGGCGCCGAGCAGGTCGTCCGCGCCGCGATCATCGCCTTGCGCCAGGCGGGACTTCGCGCGCCGCATCCACGCGCTCCAGTGGGTATCGCCGTCCTGTTCGAGCACCTGGATCAACGCGTCCAGCACATCGATGAGCGGCTGCAGCGAGGCGTCAGCCGGCGGCGGGTCGGCGCGCGTCATTATTCGGACGCGGATTGCGTCCGCGGCCACTGGTTGGCGATGTTGCAGAACAGCCGCGCGGTCTGCTCGACGTCGTAGACGGCCGAATGCGCCTCGTCGGCGTTCCAGTGCATGCCGGCCGCCTGCACCGCGCGCGCCAGCACCGTCTGCCCGTAGGCCAGCCCGCCCAGGGTGACCGTGTCGAACACGCTGAAGGGGTGGAACGGATTGCGCTTGTGCTGGGTGCGCGCCACCGCGGCGTTGAGGAAGTGCAGGTCGAAATGCGCGTTGTGCCCGACCAGGATCGCGCGCTGGCAGTTGTGCTTCTTCACCGCCGCCCGTACCGGCGCGAAGATGTGGTCCAGCGCTTCCTTCTCGGGCTTGGCCAGGCGGAAGGGATGGTCGAGCACGATGCCGGTGACCTCCAGCGACTTGGGATCGATCTCCAGCCCCGGCGCCGGCTCCAGATGCACGCAGGCGGTGTCGCCCAGCACGAAGCGGCCGGCCTCATCCAGGTCCAGGGGCACGGCGGCGATCTCCAGCAGCGCGTGGCGGTTCCAGTCGAAGCCGCCGGTCTCCACGTCCACCACCACCGGCAGGAAGCCGCGGAAACGGCGCGCCATGGGTGTGAACGAGGGGGCGGGGGAGGCGGGGGCGGAGGCGTCTTGCATCGCGAAAGCCTAGCAGACGGCCCCAGACTGGCTGGCGGCTCGTCGGGCGGGCGACCTCGCTCGCTTGAATCCGTGGAGACTTGCGCCGCCTCGCCGCTGAAGGCGAGCAGGGGCGCGACCGCGCTCGGTCGGATCCTGGGATGCGCGCTGAAAAGTGCGACACAACGGAGGGAGGAGGCGGTGCGCTACGGCGCCCGCGCGGTGCGCGAGGTCCTGATGCCCGGCCACCGCGCGCGGCGCGCGGCCGGCCGGTCCGTCAGGTCAGATTGGTGGTCGAAGTCTCGTCGCGCTTGTCGCGCGGCGGCAGCGGATGATCGCCCTGCACCAAGAACCACACGTTCTCGGCGATGTTGGTGGCGTGGTCGCCGATGCGCTCGAGGTTCTTGGCCATGAACAGCAGATGCGTGCACGGGGTGATGTTGCGCGCGTCTTCCATCATGTAGGTCAGCAGCTCGCGGAACAGCGAGGTATACATCGCGTCCAGCTCGGCGTCGCGGTCGCGCACTTCCAGCGCCAGCTGCGCGTCCTGATCCCGGTAGGCGGCCATGGCGTCGCGCACCAGCTCGGCGGCCAGCTGGCCCAGCGAGCGCAGGCCCGTGGCGTGCGGCACCGGCGGCAGCATGTTCAGCGCCATCGAGCGCTTGGCCACGTTGGAAGCGTAGTCGCCGATGCGCTCAATGTCGTTGGGAATGCGCAGCGCGGCCAGGATCACGCGCAGATCGCGCGCCATCGGCCCGCGCAGGGCCAGCTGCATGACGTCGTGGCTGACCTTGTCCTCCAGCGTGTCGATGGCCTCGTCGTTGGCGATGATGCGTTCGGCGGCGCGGTCGTCGCGGCGCTCGACCACGTCCAGCGCCGCTTCCAGCTGGGCCACGGCGATCTCGCCCATGTGCAGGATCTCGGCCGCGATGCGGCGCTGCTCCTCGTCGTAGCTCTTGACGATGTGGTCGTGCGGGAAGTTGTTCATGGGCGCGGGAAATGAGTGGAGAGGAATGTGGAGCTTCAGGCGGAAAGCGAGTGGAGAGGAGGTAAGCGTGAGCGGTGAGGCGTGGAAGAGCGGATCTTGCTGTTTCTCATTCCTCGCTCCTGTTCGCTCCTCAACCCCTCATCCGAACCTGCCGGTGATGTAGTCCTCGGTCTGCTGCTTGGACGGACGCGAGAAGATGATCGAGGTGGCATCGTGTTCGATCAGATCGCCCAGATACATGAAGGCGGTGTAGTCGCTCACGCGCGCGGCCTGCTGCATGTTGTGGGTGACGATGGCGATGGTGTAGTCCTGCTTGAGCTCTTCGACCAGCTGCTCGATGCGGCTGGTGGAGATCGGGTCCAGCGCCGAGGTCGGCTCGTCCAGCAGCAGCACGCTGGGACGCAGCGCCACGGCGCGGGCGATGCACAGGCGCTGCTGCTGGCCGCCGGACAGGCCGAGCGCGCTCTGGCCCAGCTTGTCCTTCACCTCGTCCCACAACGCGCCCTGGCGCAGGGCCTGCTCGACGCGGTCGTTCATGTCGGCCCTGGACAGCTTCTCGTGGTGGCGGATGCCGTAGGCCACGTTCTCGAAGATGGTCATCGGGAACGGCACCGGCTTCTGGAACACCATGCCGACCTTGCTGCGCAGGCGGTTCATCGGGTACTTGGGCGAGAGGATGTCCTCGCCGTCCAGCAGCACCTCGCCGGTGGCGCGCAGCTTGGGATAGAGCGCATAGATGCGGTTGAAGATGCGCAGCAGCGTGGACTTGCCGCAGCCCGAGGGGCCGATCAGCGCGGTCACGCGCTTCTCCGGGATCTGCAGGTTGATGCCCTTCAGCGCATGGAAGTTGCCGTAATAGAAATCCAGGCCGCGGGCCTCGAGCTTGACCTCGGCCGGCGGCAGCGCACCGCGGTCGGTGGTGACCGGGGTCAGGCGCGGGGAGGGCGAGGCGTGCTGCACATCATTCATGGTGGGATCCATCGAGAGATCAGTCATTGGAGATCCGGTTGCGCAGCAGGAAGAAGCGCGCGCCGAGGCTGACAAGCAGCACGAACACCGTCAGGACCAGCGCGCCGGCCCAGGCCAGGGTCTGCCAGGTTTCGTAGGGGCTGCCGGCGAACTGGTTCATCACCACCGGCACCGAGGCCATCGGGCGGAAGATGTTGGTGCTCCAGAACTGGTTGCCGAAGGCGGTGAACAGCAGCGGCGCGGTCTCGCCGGAGATGCGCGCCAGCGCCAGCAGGATGCCGGTGACGATGCCGGCCGAGGCGCTGCGGTAGAGCACCTGCATGATCACCTTCCACTGCGGGATGCCCAGCGACAGCGCGGCCTCCCGCATCTGCGCCGGCACCAGGCGCAGCATCTCGTCGGTGGTGCGCACCACCACCGGCAGCACGATGAAGGCCAGCGAGATCGCGCCGGCCAGCGCCGAGAAGCCGATCACCGACACCACCATCGCGTACACGAACAGGCCCAGCACGATCGACGGCGCCGACAGCAGGATGTCGTTGACGAAGCGCACGACCGTGCCGGCCTTGCGCGCATTGCCGTACTCGGCCAGCCAGGTGCCGGCCAGCACGCCCAGCGGTGCGCCGATCGCGATCGCCAGTACGCACATCACCGCGCTGCCGAAGAAGGCGTTGCGCAGGCCGCCTTCCTGCATCGGCGGCGGCGTGTTCTGGGTGAACAGGTCCAGGTTGACCCCGGCGATGCCCTTGGCCACCAGCGTCCACAGGATCCAGGCCAGGAAGGCCAGGCCGAACAGCGCGGTGATGCAGGAGACGAAGATCGCCACCGCGTTGACCACGCGGCGACGGGCATAGATGGCGGCGCTGGACATCAGTTGCCCTCCCGACGGGCCAGCTGCATCAGCATGAAGCGCGCGACGGCCAGCACCGCGAAGGTCACGATGAACAGGATGAAGCCCAGCAGCAGCAGCGCCGAGCGATAGGTTTCGGTGGCCTCACCGAAGTCGTTGGCGATCAGCGCGGCGATGGTAGTGCCCGGCATCAGCAGCGAGGCCGACAGGCTCACGCTGTTGCCGACCACGAAGGCCACGGCCATGGTCTCGCCCAGCGCACGGCCCAACCCCAGGAAGATGCCGCCGATCACCGCCGAGCGCGTGTAGGGCAGCACGATGTCCCAGCTCACCTCCCACTTGGTCGCGCCCAGCGCGTAGGCCGATTCCTTCAGCCGCGTGGGCACGGTCAGGAAGACCTCGCGCATCACCGAGGAGATGAAGGGGATGACCATGATCGCCAGCACGAAGCCGGCGGTCAGGATGCCGATGCCCAGCGGCGGCCCCTGGAACAGCACACCGACCACCGGCAGCGTGCCGAGGGTGTCGTTGAGCCAGGGCGTGACGTATTCGGTCATCACCGGCACCAGCACGAACAAGCCCCACATGCCGTAGATGATCGAGGGGATGCCGGCCAGCAGCTCGATGGCCGTGCCGATCGGCCCGCGCAGCCAGCGCGGCGCCACCTCGGTCAGGAAGAAGGCGATGCCGAAGCTCACCGGCACGGCGATCAGCATGGCGATGACCGCCGTGACCAGCGTGCCGTAGATCGGCGCCAGCGCGCCGTACTTGTTCTCCACCGGATTCCAGTCGGTGGAGGTGATGAAGTGCCAGCCCTGGTCGAGCAGCACGTGGCGGCCGCCCCAGAGCATGGACAGGGCGGCGCTGGCCAGCGCGACCAGCACGAAGACCACCGTGCCGACCAGCACCCAGCGGAACAGGCGATCGGCCCGCGCGTCGCGCGCATCGCGCGAGTTGCTGTCGGGAAGGGGGAGCGTTGCTGCGTTCATGCAGGATGAGGGCTCGGATGGGGGCGGGAGACGCGACGCGGCGTGTCGCCGCGAAAGCGTGAACGCACAATCTTTCAGTTCGTCATTGCCGCGGAGGGGCAAGTGATCTTTCAACTCGTCATTGCCGCGGAAGCGCAAAGCAATCTTTCAACTCGTCATTCCCGCGAAGGCGGGCAAGCCATCTCTCAGTTCGTCATTCCCGCGAACGCGGGAATCCAGGGACTTTGCTTTGGCTGTGAGGCGTGTGGAGCAAGCGCAACTGCAACCGCAACGTCCTCGGGTCCCCGCTTTCGCGCGGATGGAGGCGGCATGCCGCCTCCGGCAGCGGCAAAGGCGGCCGGGCCTATGGCCCAGCCGCGCCATTGCGTCACTTGAACTCCGCCGCCCAGTACGCCTCGATCTGCTGCACCAGCGGTGCCGGGAGCGGCACGTAGTGCAGGTCCGCCGCCTGCGCCTGCCCGTGCTCGAAGGCCCACTTGAAGAACGCCAGCGTCTCGGCATTGCGCTTGGCATCGGCCGACTGCTTGTGCATCAGCATGAAGTTGGTGGCGGTGATCGGCCAGGCCTTCTCGCCCGGCGCATTGGTGATCACCAGGTTGAAGTCCTTGGCGTTGGCCCAGTCGGCGCTCTCGGCCGCGGCGGCGAAGGAGGCCGCATCCGGCTGCACCCACTGGCCGGCCGCGTTCTGCATGGCGGTGTAGGGCATGTTGCTCTGCAGGGCGTAGGCCAGCTCGACGTAGCCGATCGAGTTCTTGATCTGCTTCACGTACGAGGCCACGCCCTCGTTGCCCTTGCCGCCCACGCCGTCGGGCCACTGCACCGAGGTGCCTTCGCCGACCTTGGACTTCCACTCCGGGCTGACCTTGGACAGGTAGTTGGTGAAGTTGAAGCTGGTGCCCGAACCGTCGGAGCGGTGCACCAGGTTGATCTTCGCGTCGGGCAGCTTCAGGTCGGGGTTGGCGGCCTGGAGCGCCGGGTCGTTCCACTTGGCGATCTTGCCCAGGAAGATGTTGGCCAGCAGCTCGCCGGTCAGGCGCAGCTTGCCGGCGTCCACGCCGTCCAGGTTGACCACCGGCACCACCCCTCCAATCGCCGAGGGGAACTGGCCCAGGCCGGACTGCGCCAGCTCTTCGCTGGACAGCGGCTTGTCCGACGAGCCGAAGTCCACGGTCTTGGCCTTGATCTGGGCAATGCCGCCGCCGGAGCCGATCGACTGGTAGTTCACCTGGTTGCCGGTGGCCGCCGCATAGTCGGCCGACCACTTGGACACCAGCGGATAGATGAAGGACGCGCCGGCGCCGGAGATCTGCGCGGCATTGGGATTCTTGGCGGCCGCGGCCGGCTGGGTGGCGCCGTCGGCGGCCGGCGTGGCGGCGGTGTTGGCCTGGTCGGCGGGCTTGCTGCAGGCCGCGACGGCCAGGGCAACGGACAGGGACAGCAGGGCCGCACGGGCCGGCTTGAAACGCATGGACAACTCCAGGGAAGCGAAGAGGGCGCAGACGAGCATCCGGCCTGCTTGGCGCTATTGGATGATGCTTTTGTTACAGGGTCATGACGCCGTGATCGGGGCACGGGCGTTGCGGCTTCGGAGGGGCAGCGGTCCGGCGGGCGGGGGCCGCTGATCCCTCAATCAGGGCATCCTGCCCTGATTCGGGCGCTCGGCTCCTGCCTCGCTAGGCGCGGCCCCCGCCCGCCGGCCCGCTGCTGCACGCGTTAGGTCACAGGGCTTCGGTTTGCAGGCGCTCGAACCCTTCCTCGCGCACAACGCGATCATTGACGGGAAATCATCGACTTGAGGCCCCCTCCCTTGCGCGAAGCGCAGGGGAGGGATGGGGAGGGGTTGGGGCTTTCCCGGTAGAGCCACCAAAGCAGAAGCAAAAGCACCCCACCCCGGTCCTCCCCTTCGCCTGTGGCGAAAGGGAGGGGGCAGAGCGCTTGCCCACGCCTTCGGGTGGAAAGAAGTCCTGATCTTTACGCTCGCAGAGCCTCGACCCGGGCGGGCGCGCGGAGATCGGGCCAGGAATGGTCCGCGGCTGCGAGTCCGCCTTAGAGCGCGGACCAGCCGCGCCCGGCCGAGTCGAGGCCGGTTGGCGAGGTGACGTTCGCCGACCTGCACTCGGCAAAAAAAACGCGGCCCACAGAGGGCCGCGTCATCGAACGTCATGCGGCCGCAGGAGGCCGCGCGCTGGCTCAGTACTTCAGGTTGGTCGACCAGTAGGTCTGGATCTGCTGCACCAGCGGGTCGGGCAGCGGCACGTAGTCCAGCGCCTTGGCCTGGGCGTCGCCGGAGGCGTAGACCCACTTGAAGAAGTCCTTGGCGCCCTTGGCGCTGGCGGTGCTCTTGGGCGACTTGCGCATCAGGATGAAGTTGGTGGCGGTGATCGGCCACGCATCGGCGCCCGGCGCGTTGGTGATGACCAGGTTGAAGTCCTTGGACTTGGCCCAGTCGGCGCTGGAGGCCGCAGCCGAGAAGGTCTCATCGCTGGGCAGCACGAACTTGCCGGCCGAGTTGCGCATCGAGGCATAGGCCAGCTTGTTCTGCAGCGCATAGGCGTACTCGACGTAGCCCACGCCGCCCTTGATCTGCTTGACGTAGGCGGCCACGCCCTCGTTGCCCTTGCCGCCGATGCCGGCCGGCCACTGCACGGTGGTGCCTTCGCCGATCTTGGACTTCCACTCCGGGCTGACCTTGGACAGGTAGTTGGTGAAGTTGAAGCTGGTGCCCGAACCGTCGGAGCGATGGACGATGGTGATCTTCTGGTCGGGCAGGGCCAGGCCCGGGTTCAGCGCGGCGATCGCCGGGTCGTTCCACTTGGCGATCTTGCCCAGGAAGATGTTGGCCAGGGTGGCGCCGTCCAGCTTCAGCGCGCCCGGGGCGACGCCGGCCACGTTGAACACCGGCACCACGCCGCCGATCACCGACGGGAACTGCACCAGACCCGAGGCCGACAGCTCGGCCGAATCCAGCGGCTTGTCCGAAGAGCCGAAGTCCACCGTATTGGCCTTGATCTGGGCGATGCCGCCGCCCGAACCGATGGACTGATAGTTGACCTTGTTGCCGGTGGCGGTGGCGTAGTCGGCCGACCACTTGGTCACCACCGGATAGATGAAGGACGCGCCGGCGCCGGTGATGTCCGCCGCCGAGGCCGGGTTGGCGGACAGCGCCAGGGTGGCGACGACAGCACCCGCGAGCACGCGGATCTTGGAAAGGTGGGTCACGAAAGAAGCTCCTGACGGGTGGTGCACCGGCGGCATTGCCGGCGATGGGCGCCATTGCAGGACGATTCGATGATGCTTTGAAGAAATATTCGTGACACCCGGATGACACGCCCGCCGTGACGGGGTTCCGGATCGGCTGTCTTGCGAATGTCATCAAAGTGACCCGTGAGCGTCACGGGCTTAGCGGAATCTTCACGCCGTCGCCCCGGGGGAGCACCAGGGGCACAGCCCTCGCATCCACCACCCGGAGAGAACCATGCGTTCCCATATCCTTGCCGTGGCCGTCGTCGCCGGCCTCGGCCTAGCGTCGAGCCCCTACGCCCACGCCCAGTCGAGCAAGAAGGCCAAGCCCGTCGCCGCGACCTCCGCGACCGCGACCGAGATCGAGGCGCTGAAGGCGCAGCTGGCCGCGATGCAGTCGCAGATCCAGCAGCTGCAGACCCAGGTCGCCCAGCAGGAAGCCCAGTCCGACGCGCAGTCCGAGGTCAACGTCGTCCAGGCGCAGGCCATCGAGGCCTCGGCCGCCACCACCACCAAGGTGGACGGCCTGTCCAAGCTGGTCAACGACAACAAGATCGGCGGCCGCATCTTCTTCGACCTGACCAGCGTCGATCAGAAGAGCAACGGCGTGAAGACCAACTCGACCGGCACCGGCTTCGACGTCAAGCGCTTCTACCTGACCTTCGACCACAAGTTCAACGACATCTGGTCGGCCAACATCACCACCGATGCGCAGTACTTCTCGGTGACCCCGGGCCCGGGCAGCGCCAACGGCGACGGCAAGCGCGCCGACAGCGTCGAGGTCTTCATCAAGAAGGCCTATGTGCAGGGCAAGTTCGACGACGCCTTCACCGTGCGCGTCGGTGCGGCCGACATGCCGTGGGTCCCGTTCGTGGAGAAGTACTACGGCTACCGCTACGTCGAGAACACGCTGATCGACCGCCTGTCCTATGGCACCTCGGCCGACTGGGGCGTGCACGCCTTCGGCGACCTGGGCGCCGGCTTCAACTACGCCACCTCGGTGGTCAGCGGCGGCGGCTACCGCAATCCGGGCCGCAGCAAGGGCATGGACTGGGAAGGCCGCCTGGGCTTCGCGCCGACGCCGGAGACGATCATCGCCATCGGTGGCTACACCGGCGAGCGCGCCAAGGAAACCCAGAACTTCGACCCGCCGCAGACCGCCAAGCGCTTCGACGCGATGGCCGCCTACGCCGGCTCCAAGTTCCGCGCCGGCGTGGAGTACTTCCAGGCCAAGAACTGGGCCGTCACCAACACGGTCGAGGACAAGGCCGATGGCTACTCGGGCTGGGCCAACGTGGCGCTGACCGATGGCGGCATCAATCTGTTCGCCCGTTACGACAAGGCCAAGCTGAGCAAGGACGTCGATCCGAACCTGGAAGAGACCTACTACAACCTCGGCGTCGAGTTCCCGGTGACCAAGGGCTTCAAGCTGGCCACCGTCTACAAGAACACGCACCGCGACAACGACCGCAACATCGACACCAAGACCAGCGAGTTCGGCGTGTGGGGCGACGTGTCGTTCTGATCGACTTCCCCTCGATCGACGTCATCCGGCGGCGGAGCGAAGGCTCCGCCGCTTTTTTTTGTTTCTACGGAAATGCATGAGCTCGGTGAGCGCCACTTCGGCCACCAGCCTCGACCCGGCCGGGCGCGTCTCCTCGGCTCGGTTGTTCCTCCATCGCTGGCGATTGAACGGGAAGAGCCTGCCCGCGCCTCGTGCTTCGGTGGGAGCCGCCATGGCGGCGATGAGGCTCCACCGGGAAAGCCCCATCGCCGCAATTGACCAAAAAGGCCACAAGGGCAGCTCCCACCTGTAGAGCGGAGCTTGCTCCGCTGCTCTTCGTTCAGTTCGTGGGAAAGGCCACAGCGGAGCAAGCTCCGCTCTACACATAGGCCGTTGCGAGATTTGAGGAGACAGTTGCGCCTACAGAGAGCGCGCCGGCGCTCCGCGAGAGGAAAGATCAGGACTGCTTCGAACCGAAGCCTGCGTACACAAAGCGCGCGGCAGCGGGCCGGCGGGCGGTGACCGCGCCTAGCGAGGCAGGAGGCCGAGCGCCTTAAGTCAGGGCAGGATGCCCTGACCGAGGGATAAGCGGACGCCGCCCGCCGGCCCGCTGCCCTTCCGAAGTCCGAACGCGCAGGCGTCGCACTCCCGAGCCAGGTCGCGGGTTCGAGTCCCGTCCGCTCCGCCAGTCGCAAGAACCTCTTTGAGAAAGAGCAAAGAGGAGTGCATGAGAGCGGCAGATCGGCCGCTCTCTTTGTCCCACCACTCACTCCTGCCGCTCAACCGTCTTGTCCGGAAACCGGCACAGATCGCGGATCACGCATTGCGGGCAGTCCGGCTTGCGCGCCTTGCACACGTAGCGGCCGTGCAGGATCAGCCAGTGGTGCGCGTTGTAGAGATACTGCGGCGGGATCACCTTGACCAGCCGGTCCTCGACTTCGCGCACGTTCCTGCCCGGCGCCAGGCCGGTGCGGTTGGCGACGCGGAAGATATGCGTGTCCACCGCCATCGTCGATTCGCCGAACGCCGTGTTGAGCACCACGTTGGCCGTCTTGCGGCCCACGCCGGGCAGCGCCTCCAGCGCCTCGCGCTGGCGCGGCACCTGCCCCTCGTATTGCTCGACCAGGATCCGGCAGGTGGCGATGACGTTCTTGGCCTTGGCGTTGAACAGGCCGATGGTGGAGATGTAGCGCTTCAGGCCGTCCTCGCCCAGCGCGAGGATCGCCTGCGGCGTGTTGGCCACCGGGTAGAGCCGGCGCGTGGCCTTGTTGACGCCCACGTCGGTGGCCTGCGCCGACAGGATCACCGCGATCAGCAGCTCGAACGGCGTGGTGTATTCCAGCTCGGTGGTCGGGTTGGGATTGAGCTCGGCCAGGCGCGAGAACAGCTCGGCGATCTCCGCGCGCGTGAGCGTGCGGGAGCGGCGTGTCGCAGCGGGGCTCACGTGCGCGGCGTTCCGGCGGCGCGCGCCTTGGCCCGGGCCAGGGCGGCGGCCACGGCAGGGGGCAGGGCGGGCGCCTGCGGGCTCGGCGTGGCGGCGGGCTTGATCCGGCGCGCCTGGCGCTCGGCCGCACGCCGGGCCAGACGCGCGGCGCGTGCGCGATAGCGCTCCCTGGCCGCCCAGGCGACGTGCAGGCGCTGCTGCGCCGCGGCCACCTGCGCCAGCGCGGCGGCGCAGTGCGCGCAGGTCCCGGGGTCCGCAGGCACGTCCATCAGCCCGGCCTCGAGCGCCGCATCGAGCCTGTCCTCGGCCAGCAGCGCGGCCAGCGCCAGCACCTGGGCGCAGTCGTGTCCGTCGATGCCCATCAGCGCCCCGAGAACTGCGGCTTGCGCTTCTCGACGAAGGCCGCGGTGCCCTCGCGCATGTCGGCGGTGGCGAACATCAGCCCGAACTGCGCGCCCTCGAACTGCAGGCCTTCGCCCAGCGCGCATTCGCCGCCATGGATGACCGACTCGAGGATCGCGCGCAGCGCCAGCGGCGCGGCGCTGGCCAGCTGCGCGGCCAGCGCATCCACGCGCGCATCCAGCGCGTCGGGCGGTACGACCTCGTTGACGATGCCCAGCGCCAGGGCGCGCGCGGCGCTGATCGGCGCGCCCAGCAGGCACAGCTCCAGCGTGGCCGCGCGCCCGGCCAGGCGCAGCAGGCGCTGGGTGCCGCCGAAGCCGGGGATCAGGCCCAGGTTGATTTCCGGCTGGCCGACCTTGGCGGTCTCGGCGGCGATGCGCAGATGGCAGGCCATCGCCAGCTCCAGGCCGCCGCCGAGGGCGAAGCCGTTGACCCGCGCGATCACCGGCTTGGTCAGGGTCTCGATGGTGCGCATCAGGGTCTGCCCGCGCAGGCCGAAGTCGCGCCCGGCCATGGCATCCATCGTGGTCATGCCGGCGATATCGGCGCCGGCCACGAACGCCTTGGGCCCGGCGCCGGTCAGCACCACCACGCGCACGCCCGGGTCCGCGTCGGCGGCACGGAAGGCCTCGGTCAGTGCGGCGATGGTGTCGGCGTCGAGCGCGTTGAGCTTGTCGGGGCGGTTGACGGTGATGCGGCGCACCGCGCCCTCATCGGCGACCAAAACGGAGTTCTCAGCCATGCGACACGCCTTGTTCGTGAAAAATTGGTGAAGCGGGAACTTTCCCGCGGACAGGCCGGTCAATCGCGTCCATGCCTCACTGGCCGTTAAGTCCGGCGGGGGCTATCCTAGCGCGTCCATTTGGGCCGCAAGTGCTTGCTGGACCCAACCCTTGAACCCCGGAGGTTTGTAAGACATGAAGTTGCGTTTGCTTCCCGCCAGCGTGCTGGCCATGACTCTGGCCGCAGGCACCGCCGCAGCACAGACCTCGACCGCCCCGGCTTCCACGCCCGCTCCCGACCGCAATGCCCTGAGCTATGCGCTGGGCTACGACCTGGGCCGCAACCTGATCGAAAGCGGCGAGTCCGTCGATCTGGCCACCGTGCAGAAGGCCTTGAACGAAGGCTACGCCAAGAAGGAACCCTCGGTTCCGGTCGACCAGCTGCGCACCGCCGTGCAGCAGATGGAAGCGCGCCAGATGGCCAAGGCCAAGGCCGCGTTCGACCAGGCCGCCGCCGCCAACAAGACCAAGTCCGACGCCTTCCTGGCGCAGAACAAGGCCAAGGCCGGCGTGCAGTCCCTGCCGGGTGGCGTGCAGTACCGCGTGGTCGAAGCCGGCAGCGGCGCCAAGCCGACCCAGGCCAGCACCGTGACCATCCAGTACAAGGGTTCGCTGGCCGATGGCCGCACCTTCGTCGATACCTTCAGCCCGCAGCAGGGCCAGACCACCCCGCCGCCGCCGGCCAGCCTGAAGGTCAGCGAGATCCCGCTGGCGGGCCTGCGCGACGCGCTGGTGCAGATGCCGTCCGGCTCGCGCTGGGAAGTGGTGCTGCCGCCGGAAAAGGCCTACGGCAACACGCCGCAGTCGCCGATCGGCCCGAACCAGGCCGTGGTGTTCGACGTCAAGCTGGTGGGCGTCAAGTAAGCCTGCGCGCTGCCGCAGTGTGGCAAGACGATGCGCCGGCCCGTCCGGCGCATCGTCGTTTCAACCGTCCCAAAACTTCGTTCCGCTTCGATCGTCCATGTCTGCCGCCTCCGCCCCCAGCCTGCTGTCGCCGTGCATCGGCGTGTGCCGCATGCGCGCCGACGGGCTGTGCGCGGGCTGCCTGCGCACGCTGGACGAAATCGCCGGCTGGGCGCGGATGGGCGATGATGCGCGTTCGACCCTGATGAGCGCGCTTCCGCTGCGTCGCATGCCTGCCGATCTTCCCGCGCTGTTGCCCGAGTACCCCCAGCTGCAGCGCGCGCTGCATCCGCTGGACGCGGCACCGGCGGCACGCGGCTGGAACCAGGGCGAGATCGACGACATGCTCCGCAGCAAGCCGCCCGCCGCCGCCGCGGTGCTGGCCGGGCTTGTACCGCGTGCGAACGGGACGACCGTGCTGCTGACCCGCCGTCACGACGACCTGCGCCACCACGGCGGGCAGGTGAGCTTCCCGGGTGGCCGCGTGGACCCGGGCGACGCCGATGCCATCGACGCGGCCCTGCGCGAGAGCCAAGAGGAAATCGCGCTCCCGCGCCATCAGGTGCAGCCGCTGGGCCTGCTCGATCCGCTGGCCACGGTCAGCGGCTTCCTGGTCACGCCGGTGGTGGCGGTGGTGGATCCGGCCTTCGTGCCGGTGCCCAACCCGGGCGAGGTCGCCGAGGTGTTCGAAGTGCCGCTGGACTATCTGATGGCGCCGGACAACCTGCGCAGCGTGGAGTTGTCGTTCAAGGGCCGTGCGCGCACCGTGCTGGAATACGACTGGGCCGCGCAGCGCATCTGGGGCGCGACTGCGGCCATCCTCTACAACCTGCGCCGACGCCTGGAGGCTGTGGCATGAACTGGACCACCCTGGTCGATCCCACCGTCCTGCTGCTGCACCTGCACGACCCGGACCTGCGCCTGGTCGATGCCCGCTTCACGCTATCCGACCCGGCCGCCGGCCGCGCCGGCTACACGCAGTCGCATCTGCCGCATGCGGTCTTCGCCGATCTCAACGAGGACCTGTCCGACCTCTCGCGGATCGCCGAAGGGCAGGGCCGGCATCCGCTGCCGGACGAGGACGCGTTCAAGGCCCGACTGGGGCGCTGGGGCATCGGGCCCGAGCACCAGGTGGTGGTCTACGACGCCGGCGATGGCAGCATGGCCGCCGCGCGCCTGTGGTGGCTGTTGCGCCTGCTGGGTCACGCGCGGGTGGCGGTGCTCGACGGCGGCCTGGCCGCCTGGCGCACCGCCGGCCTGCCGGAGACCGAGGCAGTGCCCGCGCCGGTGCCGCTGCCGCCGTATCCGGGCCACTTCGACCACACGCGCATCGTCGATGCCGACCAGGTCGCCGCGCGCCGCGCCGAGGCGCCGGGCTGGCTGATCGACGCGCGCGCCTTCGAGCGCTACAGCGGCCAGCAGGAGCAGGTCGATCGCGTGGCTGGGCATGTGCCCGGCGCGGTCAATCGCCCGTTCCAGGACAACCTGGCCGATGGCCGCTTCCGCGATCCGCAGGCCCTGCGGCTGGAGCTGCTGGCCCTGCTCGGGCCGCATGCGGCGCGCGATGCGGTGCTGATGTGCGGATCGGGCGTGACCGCCTGCCATCAGCTGCTCGCGTTCGAACACGCCGGCCTGCCCGGGCCGAAGCTCTACGCCGGCTCGTGGAGCGGCTGGATCGCCGACCCTACGCGGCCGGTGGCGACTTCCTGAGCCGAGCGGCCATCGCCTGCAGGGCGGCCTGGGTGTCCGGGCCGAACCACTGCTCGATGAACTCCTCCAGCACCACCGTCTCCAGCGCCGCGACCATGTCGGTGCGGGCGATCGCGCGGGTCCTGCGCAGCGGCGTCTGCGGCAGCCGCGCCAGCGCCTGCAGCCGCTGCACCGCGTGCTCGACCGTGGCCGCGGCATCGTCTGCGAGCGCGTCGACCAGGCCGATGCGCAGCGCGTACTCGGCGCTGACCATCGCCCCGGGCACGACCAGCAGGCTGGTCTGGTGGGCGCCGATCGCGCGGCGCATCAGATGCTGGATCCCGTCGGGCACGGCCAGCCCCACCTGGGTCTCGTTGAGGCCGATCTGCAGCGGATGCGCCGCATCATTGCTGCGGCACATCACGCGATAGTCGCTGCACAGCGCCAGCACGCAGCCGCCGGCCGGCGCATGGCCGGTCAGCGCGGCGGCCACCGGGATGGGTGCGGCGGCGATGATGCCGGCCAGGCCGAGGAAGGCCGACCACGTCGCACGCAGGGCGTCGCGGTCCTGTCCGTGCGAGATCAGATGCGGCACATCCAGCCCGCCACTGAACACCCGTTCGTTGCCCGACAGCACCACGCCGGCAACCTGGGCATCGGCGAAGCTGTCCTCGAGCGCGCGCGCCAGCGCCTGCATCAGCGCATCGTCGAGCGCGTTGACCGGCGGCCGCGCCAGGCGCAGTTCGCGCACGGCACCGTGGGACAGGACCTGGACCAGCTCGGACATCGCACGCCTCCTACCAATGCAGCGGGCCCGCATGATAGCGGGCCCGTGCGGTGAGGTATGGAAAGACGCGGGGCAGGCCCTAGACGCTGGCCTGGCGCACCGCCTCGGGAATCGGCGCGCTCTTGCCGGTGGCCGTGTCGATCCACACCACCACCACGTGGCCATCGGAGTACAGCACCGTGTCATCGTTGTCGGCCACGATGCGGTGGCCGATGGTCACGCTGGAATTGCCCAGGCGCTCGACGAACAGCTCCACGACGATGTCGTTGGGCCACACGATCGGCCGGCGGTAGTTGACGTCGGTATTGGCCACCACCGGCGAGATGCCGCGGCCCATGGTCTGGCCGCCGGTGACGCCGTGCAGCCAGCGCACGCGCGCCTCCTCCAGGTAGGAGATGTACTTGGCGTTGTTGACATGGCCATAGGCATCCATGTCGCGCCAACGCACGGAGATCGGCACGCGCGCCAGTACCTTGCGCGCAATCGGGGTTTCGCTCGCTTCGCTCATCAGGAAGAGGCCTTCTTCTTGCTTGGGATCCTGGCGGATTTGGCCGCGGACTTGGCCGCCTTCTTGGCCGCCATGCGCGGCGGCAGCACCTCGTCCTTGGCTACCGCCGCCGGCTTGCTGGCCTTGGCCTTGGTGTCCGGCAGCAGGTGCGCCAGGAAGCGGCCGGTGTGCGAGGCCGGGTTGGCCGCCACTTCCTCCGGCGTGCCGGTGGCGATGATGGTGCCGCCGCGGTGGCCGCCCTCGGGGCCGAGGTCGACGACCTGGTCGGCGGTCTTGATCACGTCCAGGTTGTGCTCGATCACCACGATGGTGTTGCCGTCGTCGCGCAGCTTGTGCAGCACCGCCAGCAGATGCTCGATGTCGTGGAAGTGCAGGCCGGTGGTGGGCTCGTCCAGGATGTAGAGCGTGCGCCCGGTGTCGCGGCGCGAGAGCTCCTTGGACAGCTTCACGCGCTGGGCCTCGCCGCCGGACAGCGTGGTCGCGCTCTGGCCCAGCTTGACGTAGCTCAGGCCCACGTCCATCAGCGTTTCCAGCTTGCGCGCGATCGACGGCACCGGCTCGAACAGCTTCAGCGCGTCCTCGACGGTCATCTCCAGCACGTCGTTGATGTTGAAGCCCTTGTAGAGGATCTCCAGCGTCTCGCGGTTGTAGCGCTTGCCATGGCACACATCGCAAGGCACGTACACGTCGGGCAGGAAGTGCATCTCGACCTTGATCAGGCCATCGCCCTGGCAGGCCTCGCAGCGGCCGCCGCGCACGTTGAAGCTGAAGCGCCCCGGCGAGTAGCCGCGCGCACGCGCCTCTGGCACCTGCGCGAACAGCTCGCGCAGCGGCGTGAACAGCCCGGTATAGGTGGCCGGGTTGGAGCGCGGCGTGCGCCCGATCGGCGACTGGTCGATGTCCACCACCTTGTCGAACAGGTCCAGCCCGGTAACCTCGTCGTAGGGCGCGATCTGGTGCGAGGCGCCGTTGATCTCGTTGGCCGCCAGGCTGAACAGCGTGTCGTTGATCAGCGTCGACTTGCCCGAGCCGGACACGCCGGTGATGCAGGTGAACAGCCCCGCGGCGATCTCCAGGTCCACGCCCTTGAGGTTGTTGCCGCGCGCGCCGGTGAGCTTGAGCGTCATCTTCGGGTTGGGCTTGTGCCGCGCCTTGGGCACCTCGATGCGGCGCTTGCCCGACAGGTATTGCCCGGTCAGCGAGCGCGGCGCCTTGAGCAGATCCTCCAGCGTGCCTTCGCCGACGATCTCGCCGCCGTGCACGCCCGCGCCCGGACCGATATCCAGCACGTGGTCGGCCGCGCGGATCGCGTCCTCGTCGTGCTCGACCACGATCACCGTATTGCCCAGGTCGCGCAGGCGCGTCAGCGTGCCGAGCAGGCGCTCGTTGTCGCGCTGGTGCAGGCCGATGGACGGCTCGTCCAGCACGTACATCACGCCGACCAGGCCGGCGCCGATCTGGCTGGCCAGACGGATGCGCTGGGCCTCGCCGCCGGACAGCGTGTCGGCCTTGCGCTCCAGGGTCAGGTAGTCCAGGCCCACATCGATCAGGAAGCCCAGCCGCTCGGCGATCTCCTTGATGATCTTGACCGCGATCTCGCCGCGCCAGCCGGCGAGCTTGAGCTCGCGGAAGAACGCCAGCGCCTGGTCCACCGGCAGCACGGCGATCTCCGGTAGCGGGCGATCGGCCACGAACACGTTGCGCGCGGCGCGGTTCAGACGCGCGCCGCCGCACTCGGGGCAGGGCTGCTCGGAAATGAACTTGGCCAGCTCCTCGCGCACGGCCGGCGATTCGGTCTCGCGGTAGCGGCGCTCCAGGTTGGGCACGATGCCTTCGAACTTGTGCTTGCGCTGGGTGCGCCCGCCCGATTCGGTGAGGTAGGTGAAGGTCACCAGCTCATCGCCGCTGCCGTACAGCACCGCCTTCTGGACCTTCTCCGGCAGGATCATCCACGGCGCATCGACGTCGAACTTGTAGTGCTTGGCCAGCGAGGCGATCAGCTGGAAGTAGTAGGCGTTGCGCCGGTCCCAGCCGCGCACCGCGCCGGCGGCCAGCGACAGCTCCGGATGCACCACCACGCGCGCCGGGTCGAAGAACTGCGCCACGCCCAGGCCATCGCACTTGGGGCAGGCGCCGACCGGGGAGTTGAACGAGAACAGGCGCGGCTCCAGCTCGGGCAGCGAGTAGTCGCACACCGGGCAGGAGTACTTGGACGAGAACAGCTGCGGCGGCGCGTCGGGCTGATCCAGCGACATCACCGCGGCCATGCCGTCGCCCAGCTTCAGCGCGGTCTCGAAGCTCTCCGAAAGGCGCTGCTTGATGTCCTCGCGCGGCTTGAAGCGGTCGATCACCGCCTCGATGGTGTGCTTGACGCGCAGCGCCAGCGGCGGCACCGCGTCGATCTCGTAGAGCTCGCCGTCCACGCGCACGCGCACGAAGCCCTGCGCGCGCAACTGGTCGAACACCTGGGCGTGCTCGCCCTTGCGCTCGCGGATCACCGGGGCCAGCAGCATGTAGCGCTGCTCGCCATCCAGCGCCAGCACCTGGTCGACCATCTGGTTGACCGTCTGCGCCTCCAGCGGATAGCCGTGGTCCGGGCAGCGCGGGATGCCCACGCGCGCATAGAGCAGGCGCAGGTAGTCGTAGATCTCGGTGATCGTGCCGACCGTCGAGCGCGGGTTGTGCGAGGTGGACTTCTGTTCGATCGAGATCGCCGGCGACAGCCCCTCGATGTGGTCCACGTCCGGCTTTTCCATCACGCTCAGGAACTGGCGCGCGTAGGCCGACAGCGACTCGACGTAGCGGCGCTGGCCTTCGGCGTAGATGGTGTCGAAGGCCAGCGAGGACTTGCCCGAGCCGGACAGGCCAGTGATCACGATCAGCTTGTCGCGCGGCAGATCGAGATCGATGTTCTTCAGGTTGTGCGTGCGAGCGCCGCGGATGCGGATACTGTCCATGCCTTGGGGGTCTGGCCTGTGCAGGAAGGGGAGGGCGCCGGCACGTGTCGATCCGTCGCGAATCGGTCAGCCTAGCGAGTCCCCTGTATGGGGGCAATTGACGGATTTCCGAAGGCCCCGGGGCGGCCGGACGACCCCCGGGGACCGCGGGCGGGCACGGGATGGGGTGACTTGCTCCAAGTCACTGATCCGGCTATCATTCCGCTTCTGTCCGCCCCTCGATGGGCGGCAGGCACGAGAATAACTACGAAAAGCCAACACAAAGAGGAAGCACCCATGTACGCAGTTCTGGTCACGGGCGGCAAGCAATATCGCGTCATGCAGGGCGAGACCCTGCGCGTGGAGAAGCTGGACGCCGAAGCCGGTAAGGCCATCACCTTCGACACCCTGCTGATGCTCGGCAGCGACGACGGCATCAAGCTGGGCGACGCGCTGAAGGGCGCCACGGTCACCGCGACGGTCAAGTCGCACGGCCGCGCCGACAAGGTGAAGATCATCAAGTTCCGCCGCCGCAAGCACCACATGAAGCACCAGGGTCACCGGCAGCACTACACCGAAATCGAGATCACCGGAATCAACGCTTCCGGCGACAACAAGTAAGGAGCGCAAGTCATGGCACATAAAAAGGGCGTAGGTTCTTCGCGCAACGGCCGCGACTCCAACCCGAAGATGCTGGGCGTGAAGGTCTATGGTGGCCAGGCGATCGAAGCCGGCAACATCATCGTCCGCCAGCGCGGTACGCAGTTCCACCCGGGTCCGGGCGTCGGCCTGGGCCGCGACCACACGCTGTTCGCGCTGGTCGACGGCAAGGTCGATTTCTCGGTCAAGGGCGCGGCCAAGCGTCGCACCGTGAGCGTGGTGACCGAGGGCTGAGCCTTCGCGTCGCTGCGTCGCGAAAGCCCCGCTTCGGCGGGGTTTTTCGTTTGTAGCCGGGATGTCGGGATTGGGGATTTGGGATTCGCGAAGGCGGATTCGGCGGGTTCTTCGATTCCTTGTCTCCGTTCTTTGCCGGGGTCGCTAAACTGCGGCGTCCGGTGGTTCTTTCCAATCCCGAATCGCGAATCCCGAATCCCATGAAGTTGGTAGACGAAGCGGAAATCCAGGTCATCGCCGGCAATGGCGGCAATGGCTGCGTCGGCTTCCGGCGCGAGAAGTTCATCCCGCTGGGTGGCCCGGACGGCGGTGACGGCGGCAATGGCGGCAGCGTGTGGCTGCAGGCCGACGAGAACCTCAACACGC
Source organism: Pseudoxanthomonas winnipegensis (assembly GCF_030322905.1). Classification (NCBI taxonomy): domain Bacteria; kingdom Pseudomonadati; phylum Pseudomonadota; class Gammaproteobacteria; order Lysobacterales; family Lysobacteraceae; genus Pseudoxanthomonas; species Pseudoxanthomonas winnipegensis. The sequence goes on from NZ_CP095475.1 coordinate 1,631,548, forward strand.
TGGTCGACTTCCGCCACCAGAAGAACTTCCGCGCCCAGCGCGGCGAGAACGGCATGGGCCGGCAGATGTACGGCAAGGCCGGCGAGGACCTGACCATTACCGTGCCGGTCGGCACGATGGTGGTCAACGTCGGCACCGACGAGGTGATCGGCGACCTCACCACGCACGGCGATCGCCTGCTGGTGGCGCGCGGCGGCAAGGGCGGGCTGGGCAACATGCACTTCAAGTCCTCGATCACCCGCGCCCCGCGCCGGGCGACGCCGGGCGAGGAGGGCGAGGAGCGCCTGCTCAAGCTCGAGCTCAAGCTGCTGGCCGACGTGGGCCTGCTCGGCTTCCCCAACGCCGGCAAGAGCACGCTGATCCGCGCGGTGTCGGCGGCCACGCCGAAGGTGGCCGACTATCCGTTCACCACCCTGTATCCCAATCTGGGCGTGGTCAGCGTCGAGCCGCACCGCAGCTTCGTCATCGCCGACGTGCCGGGCCTGATCGAAGGCGCGGCCGAGGGCGCCGGGCTGGGCACGCAGTTCCTGCGCCACCTGCAGCGCACCCGCCTGCTGCTGCACCTGGTGGACATGGCGCCGGTGGACGAGGCCTTCGCCGACACCGGCGTGACCGTCTCGCCGGCCGAGCAGGTGCGCGCCATCGAGCGCGAGCTGCGCAAGCACGATCCGGAGCTGCTGGAGAAGCCGCGCTGGCTGGTGCTCAACAAGGCCGACCTGATGTTCGAGGACGAGGCCGCCGAGCGCGCCCGGGCGGTCATCGAGGAACTGGGCTGGACCGGCCCGTGGTATGTGACCTCGGCGATCTCGCGCGAGGGCACCTGGCCGATCATGCAGGCGATCATGGCCTTCTTCGACCGCCAGCGCGAAGAGGCGCTCGAGGCTGCGCAGAACGCCGGCTAGGTCTCGCGGGAGGCATGGCCGTGACGCATCCAACGCCGGAATCGGGCGGTGTCCGCCTGTGTAGAGCGGAGCTCGCTCCGCTGCTCTTGCCTGCTTGGCACATGGGAGCGGCGCCTCTGGAGCAGACGGGCGACGGACAATCCTGGGCAGGCTTCAGCGGAGCAAGCTCCGCTCTACGGGGGTGCGTGACCGTTGTCTGCGGCAATCCGTGGGCAACAAAAAACCCGGCCGAAGCCGGGTTTCCTGTTGCCCTTGCCGTCAGTGGAGCGTCAAGCGGCCTTGAGGGCCTTGATGCGCGCGGTGAGGCGGCTCTTATGACGGGCGGCCTTGTTCTTGTGGATCAGGCCACGCGAGCTGAAACGGTCCAGCAGCGGCTGGGCGGTGGCGAAGGCGGCTTCGGCGCCGGCGGCGTCGTTGGCGTCGAGGGCCTTGATGACTTTCTTGACGGCGGTGCGCAGCATGGAGCGCTGAGCGACGTTGCGCGCGTTGCGCACGACGGTCTGCTTGGCGCGCTTCTTGGCGGACTTGATATTGGCCACGTTGGGATCCTGAGAAGACTTGGGGTTGACGGCGGGCGGAAAAACGAACGGGAAATTATGGGCTGTTCAAGGACTTGCGTCAACCACATGGCCTGGGGTAGGGCGTGAGCGCACCGAAAATGCTGAAAGGGCTGCTGTCATTCAGCAGCATGACGATGATCTCGCGGGTGCTGGGGCTGGTGCGCGACCAGGCCATCGCCGCCAGCTTCGGCGCCAATGCGGTGACCGACGCGTTCTGGGTGGCGTTCCGCATCCCCAACTTCCTGCGCCGGCTGTTCGCCGAAGGCTCGTTCTCCACGGCCTTCGTGCCCGTGTTCACCGAGGTCAAGGAGACCCGGCCGCATGCCGACCTGCGCACGCTGATGGCCAGCGTGTCGGGCACGCTCGGCGGGGTGCTGCTGCTGGTGACCGCGCTGGGGCTGATCTTCACCCCGCAGGTGGCCATGGTGTTCAACCCCGGCTCGGCCGACGACCCGGCCAAGTTCGGCCTGATCGTGGACCTGCTGCGGCTGACCTTCCCGTTCCTGCTGTTCGTCTCGCTTACCGCGCTGGCGGGCGGGGCGCTGAACAGCTTCAACCGCTTCGCCATCCCGGCGCTGACGCCGGTGATCCTTAACCTGTGCATGATCGCCGGCGCGCTGTGGCTGGCGCCGCTGATGGGCATGTCGATCCTGGCGCTGGGCTGGGCGGTGCTGGCGGCCGGCGCGCTGCAGCTGCTGTTCCAGCTGCCGGCGCTGCGCGGGATCGACCTGCTGACCCTGCCGCGCTGGGGCTGGTCGCATCCGGACGTGCGCCGGGTGCTGCGGCTGATGGTGCCGACCCTGTTCGGCTCGTCGGTGGCGCAGATCAACCTGCTGCTGGATACGGTGATCGCCTCGTTCCTGTTCGCCGGCTCGCAGAGCTGGCTCTCCCAGGCCGACCGTTTCCTGGAGCTGCCGCTGGGCGTGTTCGGCGTGGCGCTGGGCACGGTGATCCTGCCGGCGCTCTCGCGCCACCACGTCAAGACCGACGCCGCCGGTTTCTCCGCGGCGCTGGACTGGGGCCTGCGCACGACCCTGCTGATCGCCGTGCCGGCGGCGGTGGGGCTGATGCTGCTGAGCGTGCCGCTGGTGGCCACGCTGTTCCAGTACGGCAAGTTCACCGCCTTCGATACGCATATGGCGGCCATGTCGGTGTTCGGGCTGAGCTTCGGTCTACCGGCCTTCGCCCTGCTCAAGATCGTGCTGCCGGCCTTCTACGCCCGCCAGGACACCACCACCCCAGTGCGTGCCGGCATCGTGGCGCTGGTGTCCAACATGGTGCTGAACCTGCTGTTCCTGGCGCTGCTGTACCAGCTGATGGTCAAGCCGGAGGTGCGCGCGCTGGGCGTGACCGAGGCGCTGGCGCGGACGCCCGGCCTGCATCTGGCCCTGGGCATCGCCAGCGCGGTGGCCAGCTACATCAACCTGGGCCTGCTGTGGATGTGGCTGCGCCGCGCCGGGGTGTATCAGCGCCGCGCGGGTTGGGGCGGCTTCGTCCTGCGGCTGCTGCTGGCGTGCGCGGCGATGGCCGCGGTGGTCGGCGCCGGGCTGCACTGGCTTCCCGATTTCACCGTGCTGCCCAAGCTGACGCGCGTCCTTAGCCTGCTGGGCCTGGTCGCGGCAGGTGGGCTCACCTACGGTGTGGTGCAGGTCGCGCTGGGCCTGCGGCCGCGCGACCTGCGTGGGCACTGAGTCGGTGGGCCTTGCGCCTGCGCCTGACGGCTATACTTCACGAGTTTCCCCAGAGATTTTCTGGGCGGCCTCGTCTGGCCGCCCGATCGCCCAATCCCGATGAGCAGGCTGTTCCGTGACATCGAAGGCGGGGTACTGACCCCGGGTGGCAGTGTGGTGTGCATCGGCGCCTTCGATGGCCTGCACCTGGGCCACCGTGCGCTGCTGCGCCATGCCCAGGCGCGCGCCCGCGCGCTGGGGCTGCCGCTGGTGGCGGTGAGTTTCGAACCGCTGCCGCGCGAGTTCTTCCAGCCGCAGGACCCGCCGCCGCGCCTGAGCCTGCCGCGCGCCAAGGTCGAAGGCCTGCTGCAGGGCGGGGCCGACCGCATCGGCCTGCTGCGCTTCAACCAGCGCATGACCGCGATGTCGGCGCAGGATTTCGTGCACACGCTGCTGGTCGGGCGCCTGGCCGCGCGCGAGGTGTGGATCGGGCCGGAGTTCCGCTTCGGCCACAAGCGCGGCGGCGATGTGGCGCTGCTGCAGGCGATGGGCGCGGAGCTGGGCTTCGCCGCGGGCCAGATCGAACCGGTGCACTGCGCCGATGGCGAGCGTGTGTCCTCCACCCGCATCCGCGCCGCGCTGCGCCAGGGCGACTTCGTCCATGCGGAGCGCCTGCTCGGCCACCCTTACGCCATCGGCGGGCGGGTGGTGCGCGGCAAGCAGCTGGGCCGCACGCTGGGCTTCCCGACCGCCAACCTGCGCTTCCCGAAGACGCCGGCGCTGAGCGGCATCTACGCGACCTGGGTGCATGGGCTGACCGAGCGGCCGTGGCCGTCGGTGTCCAGCTTCGGCACCCGGCCCACCGTGGAGGGCGTGGAGCCGCTGCTGGAGGCGCATCTGTTCGACTTCAGCGGCGACCTGTATGGGCGCCACCTGCGCGTGGAATTCGTCGCCAAGCTGCGCGACGAGGAAAAATTCGACGGCCTGGAGGCGCTGACCGAACAGATGCAGCGCGACGCCGCCAACGCCCGCCGACTGCTGTCCGCCGAACGCCTGCGGGCCACGGCCTGAACGACCATCTTCTTGAATCCAGGCCCGCGTGGCGCCGCGCAGGCCTCCCCCGCATAGCCGCAGAGAACCGCCACCTGTGAGTACCGACTACAAAGCCACCCTGCATCTGCCGGCCACGGAGTTCCCCATGCGCGGGGACCTGCCCAAGCGCGAGCCGGATACGCTCAAGCGCTGGTACGACCAGGACCTGTACGCCCAGCTGCGCGCCAACGCCAAGGGCCGGCCGTTGTTCGTGCTGCACGACGGCCCGCCCTACGCCAACGGCGCCATCCATCTGGGCCACGCGGTCAACAAGATCCTCAAGGACATCATCGTCAAGTCGCGCTATCTGGCCGGCTTCGACGCGCCCTACGTGCCGGGCTGGGACTGCCACGGCCTGCCGATCGAAATCGCGGTGGAGAAGAAGTGGGGCAAGGTGGGCACCAAGCTGGACGCGCGCGCGTTCCGGCAGAAGTGCCGCGAGTACGCCGAGGAGCAGATCGACCTGCAGCGCAAGGACTTCAAGCGCCTGGGCGTGATCGGCGACTGGGACCATCCGTACAAGACGCTGAACTTCCGCTTCGAGGCCGACGAGATCCGCGCGTTGGCCAAGATCGTCGCCAACGGCCATCTGGTGCGCGGCGCCAAGCCGGTGCACTGGTGCTTCGACTGCGGCTCGGCCCTGGCCGAGGCCGAGATCGAGTATCAGGACAAGGTCTCCCCGGCGGTCGACGTGGGCTATGCCGCGCGCGATCCGCAGGCCCTGGCCGCGGCGTTCGGCGCGCAGGCGCCGGCCGGGACCGAGGTGGCCGTGCCGATCTGGACCACCACGCCGTGGACGCTGCCGGCCTCGCTCGCGGTGAGCCTGGGCCCGGAGCTGGATTACGTGCTGGTCGAGGGCCCGGCCCGCGACGGCGCGCCGCGCTGGCTGGTCGTGGCCGAGGCGCTGGCCGCGCGCGCCCTGGCGCGCTACGGCGTGTCCGAGGTGGTGGTGCGCGGCCATGCCAAGGGCGCTGCGCTGGAAGGCCTGCTGCTGGGCCATCCGTTCTACGCGCAGCGCGACATCCCGCTGATCCTGGGCGATCACGTTTCCGCCGAGGACGGCACCGGCGCGGTCCACACCGCGCCCGGCCACGGCCAGGAGGACTACGCGGTCTGCCTGAAGTACGATCTGGTCGATCGCTACACCGCCGCGCAGATCACCCCGGTCGACGGACGCGGCGTGTACCTGCCGTCCACGCCGCCGTTCGGTGAGATGGCGCTGGCCGGCCAGCACATCTGGAAGGCTAACGACGCCATCGTCGAAGGCCTGCGCGACAACGGTGCGCTGCTGGCCTTCCATCCGCTGACCCACAGCTATCCGCACTGCTGGCGGCACAAGACACCGGTGGTGTTCCGCGCCACGCCGCAGTGGTTCATCTCGATGGACCAGGCCAACCTGCGCAGCGATGCGCTCAAGGCCATCGATGCGGTGAAGTGGTATCCCGAATGGGGCCGCGCGCGCATCGCCGGCATGGTCGAGGGCCGCCCGGACTGGACGATCTCGCGCCAGCGCACCTGGGGCGTGCCGATCGCCTTGTTCATGCACCGCGAGACCGGCCTGCCGCATCCGGACAGCGTCGCGCTGATGGAGCAGGTGGCGCTGAAGGTGGAGCAGGCCGGCGTGGACGCCTGGTACGACCTGGATCCGGCCGAACTGCTCGGCGATGCGGCCGCCGACTACGAGAAGGTCACCGACATCCTCGATGTCTGGTTCGACTCGGGCGTGAGCCACGAGGGCGTGCTGCTGGAGCGCGGCTTCGGCAAGCCGGCCGACCTGTACCTGGAAGGCAGCGACCAGCATCGCGGCTGGTTCCAGTCCTCGCTGCTCACCGGCGTGGCCATCGACAAGGCCGCGCCGTACCGGCAGTGCCTGACCCACGGCTTCACCGTGGACGAGCACGGCCGCAAGATGTCCAAGTCGCTGGGCAACGGCATCGAGCCGCAGGACATCATGAAGACCCTTGGCGCGGACATCCTGCGCCTGTGGATCGCCAGCGCCGACTACAGCAACGAGATGTCGCTGTCGCAGGAGATCCTCAAGCGCAACGCGGACGCCTACCGCCGCATCCGCAACACCGCGCGCTTCCTGCTGGGCAATCTCCATGGCTTCGATCCGGCCGTGCACCTGCGTGAGCTGGACGACATGGTCGCGCTGGATCGCTGGATCGTGCATCGCGCCTGGCAGCTGCAGGAGAAGATCGAGGCCGCCTATGCGCGCTACGACCTGCCGGCCATCGTGCAGGCGCTGCTGAACTTCTGCAGCGTCGACCTGGGCTCGCTGTACCTGGACGTGACCAAGGATCGCCTGTACACGATGCAGGAGGATTCGCGCGGCCGCCGCAGCGCGCAGAGCGCGATGTACCGCATCGCCGAAGCCTTCGTGCGCTGGATCGCACCGATCCTGAGCTTCACCGCCGACGAGATGTGGGGCTACCTGCCCGGCAACCGCCTGGACAACGTGCTGTTCACCACCTGGTACGACGGCCTGGCGCCGCTGCCGCCGGAGGCCAAGCTGGGCGAGACCGACTTCGACGCGCTGCTGGCCCTGCGCGAGCAGGTGGCCAAGGTGCTCGAACCGATGCGCGCCAGCGGCGCCATCGGCGCGGCGCTGGACGCGGAGATCGCCATCGCCGCCGACGCGGCCACCGCCGCGCGCTGGCAGCCGTTGGCCGATGAGCTGCGCTTCCTGTTCATCAGCGGCGATGTCACCGTGCGCGAGGCCAGCGCCGAGGCGCTCTTCGTCAGCGCCCAGCCGACCGACAAGCCCAAGTGCGTGCGCTGCTGGCAGCGCCGCGCCGACGTCGGCGCCTACGCCGCGCATCCGGAGCTGTGCGGGCGCTGCGTGGACAATGTCGATGGCGCGGGGGAGGACCGGCAATGGTTCTGAACCAAGCGCAGCACCCGGGCGCCTCGACGCGGCAGCCTTCGGCACTGATCTGGCTGCTGCTGTCGGCCGTGGTCATCGGCCTGGACCAGTGGTCCAAGGCCTGGGTGCTGACCAGCCTGCCGGAGTTCCAAGCGGTCAAGGTGATCGACGGCTTCTGGAACTGGTACCGCACCTACAACACCGGCGCGGCCTTCAGCTTCCTCAGCAACGCCGGCGGCTGGCAGATCTGGTTCTTCACGGCGCTGGCGCTGGGCGTGTGCGGCCTGCTGGGCTGGTGGCTGTCGCGCACGCCGCGCGGCGACTGGCGCGTGGCCCTGCCGTACGCGCTGGTCATCGGCGGTGCGCTGGGCAACGTGATCGACCGGCTGATGCACGGCCATGTGGTCGATTTCATCCAGTGGTACGTGGGCGACCACTACTGGCCCTCGTTCAACATCGCCGACTCGGCCATCGTCTGCGGCGCGGTGGGTATTGCGCTGTTCGGGCTGAGCAAGAAGGGCGGGGCCGAGGCGCGGGCAACGGAGAAGCCGTAGGGCCCACGGGACCGCTGTTACGCGTTCCTTTCCCCTCACTCCTCTACACTGCCTGCCATGGACGTCCTGCTCGCCAATCCCCGCGGTTTCTGTGCCGGTGTCGACCGCGCCATCGAGATCGTCAAGCGCGCCATCGAGACCCTGGGCGCGCCGATCTACGTGCGCCATGAGGTCGTGCACAACCGCTTCGTGGTCGACGACCTCAAGCGCCGCGGTGCGATCTTCGTCGAAGAGCTCGACGAGGTGCCGGACAACAATACCGTCATCTTCAGCGCCCACGGCGTTTCCCAGGCCGTGCGCGCCGAGGCCGGCCGACGCGGGCTGAAGGTCTTCGATGCGACCTGCCCGCTGGTGACCAAGGTCCACCTGGAGGTGGCGCGCCACTGCCGCGCCGGACGCGACGTGGTGCTGATCGGCCACGCCGGCCACCCGGAAGTGGAGGGCACGATGGGCCAGTGGGACCGCGAACGCGGTACCGGGCGCATCTACCTGGTGGAGGACATCGACGATGTCGCCACGCTGCAGATCGAGCAGCCGGACAACTTCGCCTACACCACCCAGACCACGCTGTCGGTGGACGACACGGTCGGCATCATCGAAGCGCTGCGCGCCCGTTTCCCGGCGATGCAGGGGCCGAAGAACGACGACATCTGCTACGCCACGCAGAACCGCCAGGACGCCGTGCGCGACCTGGCGCGCGAATGCGACCTGGTGCTGGTGGTCGGCTCGCCCAACAGCTCCAACTCCAACCGCCTGCGCGAGCTCGCCCAGCGCGACGGCGTGGAGGCGTATCTGATCGATGGCGCACAGGAGATCGATCCGCGCTGGATCGCCGGCAAGCGCAGGGTCGGCGTGACCGCCGGCGCCTCGGCGCCGGACGTGCTGATCGACGGCGTGATCGCGCGCCTGCGCGAGCTGGGCGCCAACGACGTCAGCGAACTGGCCGGCGAGCCGGAGAGCATGGTCTTCGCCCTGCCCAAGGAGCTGCGCCTGCAGCTGGTGGACTGACCGGCGCGGTCAGTCGCCCATCGCGTCCAGCACCGCGCGTGCCGGCACGAAGAACACCGCCCCGGTCTTGGCGGTGGAGAAGTCCAGGATGCGATCGTGCAGAGGCGTCGGGTCGCCGATGAACATGCGTTCGAGCATCTTCTCGATCACCCACAGATGGCGCGTGTAGCCGATGAAGTAGGTGCCGTACTCGCCGCGCGCCGGCGAGGCGAAGGGCATGTTGTCGCGCAGGATGTCGTGCTCGCCCTGCGCATCGCTGATCGTGCACAGCGTCTTGTGCGATTTCTGCGCCGGCGCCGGGGCGTCCGGCAGCTCGGTGTTGTCGAACTTCCTGCGCCCGATGATTGCCTCCTGCGCCTCCACCTGCTGCGCGCGCCAGGCGTCCAGGTCGTGCAGGTACTTCTGGATCACCACATAGCTGCCGCCGACATGGTCCGGATCCTCCTCGCCCACCAGCGTGGCCTGCGGCAGCGCCAGCCCGTCCGGGTTGGCCGTGCCGTCGACGAACTCGAGCAGATCGCGCCCGTCGAAGTAGCGGAAGCCGCTGACTTCATCGACCGGCTCGACCGCATCGCCGAAGGCCTGCAGCAGCAGCTTCTCGAACTCCACGATCAGGTCCATCGTGGGCGCGCGCAGGTGGTAGAGCAGATCGCCCGGCGTGGAGACGGCGGTGTGGGCCGCGCCGCGGATCTCCCTGAAAGGATGCAGCTCGCGCGGCTTGGACAGCCCGGTCAGCGTCTCCCAGACCCGCGACCCGATGCCGACATTGCAGGTGAAGCCACGGCTGAGGTCGCGGCTGGTGATGGTCTTGATCAGATCGCCGGTGGCGCCGAGCGTCGCGCGCACGGTCGCGTGCGCCTGTGGCGTGTCCTTGACGTTGAGCACCAGGAACGTCGCGGCGATGGACAGCGGCGCGTCGATGGCCTGCGGCTCGGCGCCGACAGGCGTGGCGTCGGACGAGGCGGCGGTGGTGCGGGCGGGCATGGCGGCTCCTTGCGGCGGCGAGAGCGGGGCAGGGCGCCGAGGGCGCGTCCATGGCAATGATGCAGCATCGCCTTGGACGTGTGGCGTACCGGCAGCGCCGCCGGGCACGATCGCGCCCGCCGGCTCAATTGACCGGAAGCGGTACGGTCCCTAGAATTCGCCCTCCCCGCCGGAATAGCTCAGTTGGTAGAGCGGCGCATTCGTAATGCGTAGGTCGCAGGTTCGACTCCTGTTTCCGGCACCAAGGTCATTCTCAAGGCTCCGTCGCAGCGTTGGCGGGGCCTTTCTTTTCAAGGGCTTGCGCGGCGGCGCGTCACTGCCGCTGATGATCCGCGTCCGAGCATGGCTCGCCTGTCAATCCTAAGTCGGCTTCCCAGCCGCTTACGGTCAGACGCAGGCTCGCCGGTCTGCCCCCGCCCCCGATGCCCACTTCTACTAGCTGACGCAGGCCATACTGCTTGCCATAACAACTGCGTGCGCCGGAGGGTAGTTCACAGACGGGCCTCAGTTGCCTCAATGGCCGCTCCTCCCGCGGCATTACTTGCAAGGGCCGCACTTGACAAGGCTGACATCTTTGCCGGCTAATGGCTCGAACTGCTAGGGAACAAGCGGTATGGGGCTGCAGCCCCTAGCACGGGGGATGTCGATGCGTGCGAATCAAAGTGCCGGCCTCAGGTCGAGTTGCGCTCGAGCGTTGTTTTCTTTCCTACCTGGGGTAATAGCGCTGGCGGTCATGGCGCGAGCCGATGCCCAGACCGTCACGGTCCCTGAAGAGTTCAGCAAGCTGGTGACAGCCACCTCGCAGGTGAAGGGATTAAACACTGGGCTGGTGGGTGACGAGGTCAATCTCTACAGCGGTTCGCTCGGTCTAACTCAGACAGATGTTTCAGTGCCTGGGAATTCAGGCTTGGCGGTCGAACTTACCCGCCGGCTGAGCGCGGGTCAGGGAGTCGACGGTTTTCGGGGATTCTTCGGGGACTGGGATCTCTCCATTCCCAGTATCCACGGAGTGTTTCCGCAGGGGAGCAAGTGGGCGTTCGGTGTTCCGTCCGTATATGGCAAGCGTTGTTCCAGCTATGAAGCTCCTTTGGATGCTGTCGGTCAGCAGGGGGGCGATTTTTCAGCAACCGAGTACTGGCAGGGGACTTTCGTCTACCTGCCCGGGAAGGGAGACCAGGAACTTTTAAGCTACCCCTCCAGCGCCATGCCGACCGATGGTCGCGCATATCCTTTGACCTTGGCGGATGGTTCGGCGGTATCTTGCGTCGCCAACCTCGCCGTTGGCAGTAACCCTTCCGTGGGTGAGGGGTTTGAGGTCGTGACCCGAGATGGCACGCGCTACAGGTTTGACCACATGGTCACCCGTGCCCATTCGGCCCTGAAGAAATCATCGCCGGCTCCGCAAGCCGCTTCTGCCAGGCTGGCAACCGGAGTGACTCCGCAGGCTATCAATGGGTATATTCTGTACCGAGATGAGTACATTATTTATCCCACCCAGGTAACGGATAGATTCGGCAACTCTGTCACCTACAACTGGAATTCTTCCAATCCCAACCAGTTGCAGTCCATCACCAGTAGTGATGGTCGTTCCATAAGCTTTACCTACGTTGACAGCGCGGGCTATCAGATACAGTCGGCGAGCAGTGCAGGGCGAACCTGGACCTATACCTATACCTCTTCCATATCGCTGAGTCAGGTTACCCTGCCCGATCAGAGTAGCTGGAAGTTCAATCTCCAATCCCTGGTCTCCAGAACGCCTGGGCAGAATGGGCAATGCGATAATACGAACGGCGGTGGAACTTCCACCGGAAGCGTCACGCATCCCAGTGGTGCGGTGGTCACGTTCGGACTACAGGCAGTACGCATGTCGCGCACGTGGGTGCCGCGTGAGTGCTTCTACGTGGATGGTGCGCCGACGAGTGCGTACTACCCCAAAGAGTCGTTCGTCATGGCCTTGGTGTCCAAGAGTATCAACGGACCAGGCTTGCCAAGCGCGGGATACAACTGGACATACAGCTACGATGGAACGGCAGGCTGCTGGGATCCGGCGACTGTACAGGCCAATGCCAGCGGTGCTCCCAAGTGCACTTCATCGACGCCATCGGTCCGGACAGCAACTGTTACCAATCCTGACGGAAGTGTGGACAAGCATGTCTATGGCAATCGGTGGCAGGTCAATGAAGGACAGCTGCTGTCTACGCAGACTGCGGTATCCGGCACTGCGGCGCTTCGTACGGAAACAGTGGCCTATGGCGCGCCAGACGAGGGGCCGTATCCAACAAGCATCGGCTTCAGTATCCAGCCTCGAGGCGACGGTGGCTATGCGAGCCGCCACCACCCTGTCAAACAAAGGGTTACTCAACAAGACGGCGTCACTTTTTCGTGGTCCACGACCTTTGATGCGATGGCACGGCCTTCGCAGGTAACTCGCAGTGGCCCTTCCGCTGCTGTGACGGAGAAAACGGTCTATTCGGATCTTCCTTCCATCTGGGTGATGGACCAGCCAGCTTCGGTCACCAATCTGGGGAACGGACTGGTTGTCGCTGTTGGCGAGTACAACAATCTGGGGCAGTTGACCAAGACATATGCGTTCGGCCGACTGACGGGCACCTATGGATACGGGACGGGTGGAATGCTTTCCACGGTGACCGACCCGAATAATCGCACGACCACTTACTCCAACTGGAAGCGCGGTATCCCGCAAAGTGTCGGGTACGCTGATGGAAATGGGCGCTCGGCGGTCGTCAGTGACGCTGGCTGGATTACCAGTCATACCGATGAAGTCGGCTACCAGTACATCTTTACTTATGATGGGGCGGGGCGATTGGCCTCGACCAGTTACCCAAGCGATGGCGCACCAGCGAATCCCACGACACAGGTGTTTGAACCGATTGGCATGGCCGAGTTCGGACTGGCGGCCGGTCATTGGCGACAGACCGTTTCGACTGGTAACGCGCGGAAGGTAACTTACTACGACGGCTTGTGGCGTCCGATCGTGACCCGGGAATACGACAATGGGAATGAGACAGCCACCAAGCGTTTCCAGCGATTCGCATACGATCACGAAGGCAGGACCACCTTTGCCTCTTATCTGGGGACGACAGATAGCTTGGCCACTGGCTCCTGGACTTCTTATGATGCGTTGGGACGTGAGACGTCGGTAGGTCAGGACACCGAACTGACGCCAAGTGTCCAGGTGACCACCACCGCATACTTGAGCGGTTTCAAGACGCGCACTACCGATCCGCGCGGCGGAGTGAAGATCACCTCATTCAAGGCTTACGATCAGCCGAGCTACGATCTTCCTATAAAGATAGAGGCTGCCGAGGGCACTATCACTGAGATCAATCGTGATGACTTTGGCAAGCCCACCGCAATCACCCGGCGAGATGTTTCAAATACGGTCAGCGTCACTCGCAGCTATATCTATAACGGCTATCAGCAACTTTGTCGCAGCGTGGAACCGGAAAGTGGCGCAACCCTGGTCGGCTATGACTTGGCTGGAAACGTGGCTTGGACCTCCGCGGGTTTGGCCGCGACGCAGGCTTGTGATGATGGTAGCGGCACGGCTGTCGCCGCTCGCAAAGTTGGGCGTACCTACGACGCTCGGAATCGGCTCAGTACGTTGAGTTTTCCGGACGGACGGGGTAATCAGACCTGGATGTATACACCGGACGGTAAGCCTTACCAAGTCACCACCGCCAATGCCGGAAGCGGGGCGGAAAGTGTCATCAACACCTACACCTACAACGCGCGTCGCCAGCTCATCGGCGAAGGTATGGCGCAGGCGGGCCAGGCCGCGGCGCTATCTATCGGGTACGGATACGATGCCAACGGCAACCTTGCCACCCAGACCTATCCCTCCGGGCTGACCCTGTCCTACGCCCCCAACGCGCTGGGCCAGCCGACGCAGGCGGGGTCCTACGCCACGGGCGTGTCGTACTACCCCAACGGGGCGATCAAGCAGTTCACATACGGCAATGGTGTGGTCCACACCATGACGCAGAACGCTCGCCAGATGCCGGCGCGCAGCACCGACACGGGCGGCGGCGCCGTCATCGACATGGCCTACGGTTTCGACCCGAACGGCAACGTCAGCGCGATCACCGACTACGTGGACGGCCGCCAGACCCGCAGCATGACCTACGACGGACTGGATCGCCTGGCCACCACCCAATCGGTGATGTTCGGCGGCGACAACCAGGCCGCGTTCACCTATGACGCACTGGACAACCTCAAGACCTTCAAGGTCGGGGCGGTGTCCAACTACGTCTACGCGTACAACGCCAAGCAGCAGCTGGAGACGGTCAGCAACGCCGGAAGCGGCAGCGCGGTGATCGGGCTGGGCTACGACGCGCAAGGCAACCTGGCCAACAAGAACGGGCAGACCTACGCCTTCGACTACGGCAATCGTCTGCGCTCGGTCCCGAACAAGGAGTCCTATCGTTACGACGCCAGCGGACGCCGCGTGTTGTCGGTCGCCTCAAATGGCAACATCTACTCGCTCTATGGCCAGGACGGCGTGCTGCGCTATCAGCAGAACCAGCGCGCGAATCGCCGATACGAATACGTCTATCTGGGCGGCAGCCTTGTGGCGCGGATCAGTAATGTGCAGAGCGTGGGTACCGCGACCGCCAGCGTGCCCGCCTCGAATGGCACCGGGGCCTATACGGTCAGCTGGACCGCGGTCACCGACGCCATCACCTACACCCTGCAGGAAAAGGTCGGCAGCACCGGGGCATGGACCACGGTCTACAGTGGGAGTGCCACGAGCTACGGCGCCAGCGGCAAGGGCACCAGTGTCTACAGCTATCGGGTGCAAGCGTGTGCGGGCAGTACCTGCGGTGGCTGGAGCAACGAAGCCACCGTCGCGGTGACGCTCCCCAGCGCGCCTTCCGCCGCGCCTGCCGTCAGCGCGCCCGCGAGCAGCAGCAATGGTGCCTATTCCATTTCCTGGACGTCGGTGAATACGGCCACGTCGTATGAGGTGAAAGAGAACGGCAACGGCCTTTACAGCGGGGGCGGGCTATCGACCTCGGTCAGCGGGCGTGGCACGGGCAACTACACCTATACCGCCCGTGCCTGTAATAGCGCCGGGTGCGGGCCGTGGAGCGCAGGGGCCACCGTGGCGGTGACGATCCCGACGCCGCCGTCGGGCGCGCCTGCCGTCAGTGCTCCGGGCTCAAGCAGTACAGGCTCTTACACCGTTTCGTGGAGCGCCGTCGGCAACGCTTCTTCCTATGAGCTACAGGAGAACGGGAGTACCGTCTACAGCGGGGGCAACCTGTCGGCTGGCATCAGTGGTCGTGGGACGGGCAACTACACCTACACCGCCCGAGCATGCAACAACGTCGGGTGCGGACCGTGGAGCGCCGGTGCGCCGGTCGCGGTGACGATCCCGACCCCGCCATCTGGTGCGCCCACTGTCAGCGCTCCCGGCTCGAGCAGCACCGGGTCCTACACTGTTTCGTGGAGTGCGGTCGGCAACGCTTCTTCCTATGAGTTGCAGGAAAACGGCAACACCGTCTACAGCGGTGGCAATCTCGCCCTAGCAATCGGTGGGCGCGGCAACGGCACTTACGCTTACACGGCTCGAGCATGCAATAACGTCGGGTGTGGCCCATGGAGCGCCAGCGCGTCAACCACAGTGGCGTTGATCCCACCAACACCTGTCAACACGCAGCAGGATTTGACTAACACCGGCGGGAAACGCTGGCAATACACGGCTTGGTGGGATGCGGCTCCCAATGCCACGAGCTATGAGCTTCAGGGTTACATCACTTACTCGGGTCCGAACACCTCTGCGTCCACGGTGAAGGTTGGGGTCAATCCTCCCTCCAACAATCCCACATACCGCGTGCGCGCTTGCAATGCGACCGGGTGCTCGGCATGGTCTGCGGTGTTCTGAATCAAATTCGAGCGGTCAAGGATCCGTATTAATGAATAGTAATTCGACAGGCAGTTTCGCAAGGATCCGTTGGGGCGCGAATCGGCTGCTCTGGTTCATGTTCGCGCTGTGGTGTGCCTGCGTTGGAGTGCCGGCATACGCTCAGACGGTCGAGTACATCCACACCGATGCGTTGGGAAGCCCTATCGCGGTCACGAATGCCAGCCAGCAGGTGATTGAGCGTAGCGAGTACGCCCCATATGGCGATTTACTCAACCGACCCGACACAGATGGCCCTGGATACACCGGGCATGTCCTGGATGCTGCCACGGGCATGAACTACATGCAGCAGCGCTATTACGACCCGATGATCGGACTGTTCCTGTCCGTCGATCCGGTTACTGCTTACGCGAAGCCCGGCGTCAACTTCAATCGGTACTGGTATGCTAGCAATAACCCATATCGGTTTACTGATCCAGATGGACGGTATGTCTGCTCAGGCAGCAAAACTGATTGTGGGAACTTTGACAAAGCAATTGACGCGGCTAAAGCAGCTTCTACTAGCTCAAAGCTCACGGAAGGGCAAAGGGGTCAGCTCAGCGCAGCTGTGAATTTTTTTGGGGAGAAGGGGAATTCAGACATCAAAGTTTCATTTGGTGATTTGAAAGGAGACTACGGCCTGATCAATACAAATAGAGAAGGAAAAGGAACCGTCAAGTTTGATTTAACAGCCATCGGGAAAAAGAGTCCTGGAGAGTCAGGGTTGATAAGCGGGCTTGCTATGAGAGCACTGCACGAGGGAGATCATGGGGTTCGAATTGTGCAAGAAGGCTTTCCAGGATCGAAGTTGGAACGATTCGGAAGAGAGCAGGCGGCGTATCGCTCCGAGGCCTATTTCCAGAAGGCAACGGGCTTTCTTCAGAATGCCAATAATCTTTGGGCACCTTGGAATCCCGGCGATGGCATAAATGAAAACGCGGTTGATGCGAGAGCGAATTTCTCTGTCATGTCATCCTGCGCGGGTTCGAGCGAGGGGAGTTGCCTATGAAAGGTCGATCGTTCTTTGTTTGCCTAGCCGTGGCCGCGATCTCGGCTTGCGCAAGCTCGTCCCATCTTGAATCTACTGCTACCGTTAGCAAGGAAGGTTATTTTGCTGATCCTGGCGACTTCTGGGGCGTCAACTTCAAGACTGGCCAGCCAGCTTCTGGCAAGGCGTTGCTGGAAGCGGTGGCCGGCCCTCGCGATCAAGAAGCGTTGGAGAATGACCTTGCGCTCCTTAAAAGGATGCCGCCGGATGTCCCCTTGAGAGTTTTAGGATTTACGGACTCAGAAGAATGCTCCGGGTTGTCGTGCTCTGAATTGTCGCTACGCAGAGCACAAGCTTTGCAAGATTGGTTGCTCAATCATGGTGTATCTAAGTCTCGGTTGTCTGCACCAAAGGGTTTGGGTAGTGCAAGGCCTATTGGCAGTAACGAGACAGAAGATGGGCGAGCACAAAATAGGCGCGCTTACATTAGCTACGAAGATGTGCCATAGAGCTTGCTTGTGAAGCGAAAGCACAAGGCCGCACTGCGGGCCTTGTTGTGCTTCCATCACTTCGTTGGCGGTGCGCGGCTACACGGCACTATAGGCACGTAGAGATGCAGCGCGAGCGGCAGCCGCGCGCAAATTATCAACATAAATTGCCTGGTCCCCCCCTCCATCCAGCTGTCGTGATGCGGGGCGCAGTTGTGGAAAATGGTGAGCCTGTTGTAGATAATGCAGGTGCCGGCGACGGCATTCTGCATCACTGCGGGCCTTGCAATAAAATCGTTGAAGTAGCAAAAGCTGAGGCGCTAACCTTTGTAGCGGAGAAAACAGTTGCTTTCGGTAGGGCACTTGGTGCTGAAGGAAAGGCTGCGTTCGAAAGTGGTAAGCAGGACCTGAGAAATTATGTTAGTCAACATGACGTGGTAGTAAGTGTCGGCATAGCTGGCATGCTAGGTACACCTATTGGGCCAAATACGGCTCCTTTGGGACTGACTGCTCTTGGCGATTTGGGAGTAGTAGCGAATCTAAGCTCCGGTCAGATTGGTCTTCAAGCCAACTTAGGGCTGGTCCCGTCTGTAGGCGGTGGCGCTGTTGCCTCCGGGAACTTTCAAGGTGGCTTGAATAATGGCCCCTTGGAAACAGGATTTTCCACGTCAAACGTGGCCTTCGCTCAGGCGACAGCGGTTACGGCTACCGGCACTCCATTGGACGTTGGTGGCGCTGTACAGTGGAGTAGTGGGGGGGGAGTGCTTCCGCTGGATTCAAGCCAGGAGTGGGTAGTTACCTAGGGGTCGGTGGTGGAAAAATATATACAGGAACCTTGGTCACTCCGCCTCTTCGGGAGGGCAATAAGGAATGAAGACTCTCTTTGATCATAAGACAAAAAAGCCAAAATTGTTCTGGTTGATCGTATCTATAGCATTACTCTCGCTGGTCTTTGGCGGATTTGGGGTTTTACTGACTTTGCTAACAGGTGGCAGGCTGTTGCAGTGGTTAGTGTTCGTTGGGATTGTTTCGGCGTGGGGGACTGGGCTTGGTTTGACAGTTTTTTACTTCTTTCGCCAAATTCTTGGCAATTATCGAGGTATAGAAGAGAAATCTATAAGAGATCAGATGTGGTAGCTGATATGTGTGTCGTGCTCCGAGGCTTTGACTGGCAGAGTTTCGGCGGATGTCTTGCAGCAAATGAATTTTGTCTAATCCTAAGTAGAAAATGCAGAGGCCTGCATAAGAGCCGGACATCCTAAAAGCCTGCCGCAACACTCTCTGAGATGAAGATGACGTGCGCTTTCATGAAGCAGTGCGCCGATCGCCCGTAGGCTGGTGCCGTGGACACCGAGACCGACAAGAAGACCAGTGAGCGCTTAGGCGCCGACCCCTTTGGTCACCTCACGATCCGGGACAGGCGTACCCCGCAGGAGCGCGCAGCAGCTGAGTCGAAAGGGTGGTGACGGCTATATCCATACAGGCGTGAGGAGATCAACACTGGTGAGATTAGAGTTTATACGGCTGAGGCGAATTTTTATCAGGGCGCGCGGATCAATCCATATGGGCTATTGAACCCAGGTGGCGAGATCAACTCTGATGCGATACTCATAGGCGCAGACTGATCTACGAATTCAGTTTGCGAAGAGCCAGGAGCATGCGAATGAAGGCAACAGCTCTATTGATTTTTGCCGCGCTTTTCCCGGGATACGCGACGGCTGATTCCGGCAAAGAAGTTTGCTCAACCGCATCAGATGTCAAGGAGAGAAAAGAGATTTGTTCTAACCGCTCCATCAAAATTAACGCTTACTTGATATCAACCCGCCATGGCGCCTATCTAGTAGACGAACCTGACGGGTCTGACGTGTTGGCAGCAGTATTGACCTGCGTACGGACTTTGTAGCCACTCAGGCGGTGAGTCCTGTGGTGATGGTATCGGGTTCGGACCAGTTCCGGCGGATGCTTGCCGGGGGCTTGTAGCCATGTGCGCTGTGTGGCCTGCGCTCGTTGTAGAACTGCCGCCAGCGCTCGATCAGCACCTTGGCCTCGGCCCGGCTGCGGAACCATTCGCGGTTCAGCAACTCGTCGCGCAGTTTGCCGTTGAAGCTCTCCACGAAGCCGTTCTGCCACGGACTGCCCGGGGCGATGAAGGCTGGGCCGATCGCGGCATCGCGCAGCCAGCGCATGACCTTCGCCGCAGTGAACTCGGCGCCGTTGTCCGAGCGCACGAACGCCGGCTTGCCGTACAGCCGCATCAGCCGCGACAGGGTCAGGACCACGTCCTGCGCCCGCAGGCTGGCCCCGACCTCGATGGCCAGGCATTCCCGTGTGTACTCGTCGATCACGCACAGCAGCTTCAGGCTGCGACCATCCACCATCTGGTCGTGCACGAAGTCGTAGCTCCACACGGCGTTGGGCCGGACCGCGCCGGGCAGGCGGATATCGCTGCCGCTGCGCCGGCGCCGCGGACGCCGACGCGGGATGTTCAGACCCAGCGAACGCCACAGGCGCCGGACCCGGGCCTCCCCCACGCCAAGCCAGGCCGCCATCCGCCGGTAGCCGAACCGCGGCACCTGCGGCGACGCCGCCAGCAGTCGCTCGGCCAGGGGCTTGTCCGCAGCCGGCTGGCGAAGCGCATAGCCGGCAATCCGCCGGCTCAGGTCCAGGTAGCGGCAGGCCTTGCGCTGCGACAGTCCCCGACGGGTCAACGCGACCAATGCAGCGCGTCGCCCCGACGGGGATGTCATTTTTTTCGGACGATCTCCTTCATCCCGTCGATCACCAGCATCTGCTCGGCCACCAACCGCTTGAGCCGGGCGTTCTCCGATTCAAGATCCTTCAGCCGCCTGGCGTCCGGCACGTCCATCCCGCCGAAGCGATTGCGCCAGCGGAAGAACGTCTGCTCGCTGATGTTGTGCTTCTTGCACAGCACCTTGATCGGTGCCGCGCCCGCTTCCGCTTCGCGCAGGATCGCGATGACCTGCTCATCGGTGAAACGCTTCTTCATGAGTTCTCCTTGCCTGTCGAGGGTAGAGAACTCACCTGCCGGTCGGCTACATGATTCGTCTCAGGTCAGTATTCTCAGACTTGCCTCAATACAGAAGATCAACTGCCCTGCTATTGGAAGAGCTTGCGTACGCCAATAGAGGACAGCCCTATGCTCAGATACAAGGCACCTTCGAAGGCCGCCTCTTGCTAGATAGTGACGGGCGAGCAGTTAGCTTTGAAGTTCATGCAAGAGTGCATGAGTGAGTGATGCCCCTTGCCGGGTAACGGTCCCGCAAGTGTTAGCTAAGGAACCTCTGAACAAGCCCCTCTTTTCGGCGACACGATTGGCATCCGATCCAGGCGCGCTGGTCGCGTTGACGATACCGACGCCGCCATAGGGCGCGCCTGCCGTCAGTGCTCCGGGCTCGAGCAGTACGGGTTCTTACACTGTTTCGTGGAGCGCTGTCGGCAACGCTTCTTCCTATTAGCTACAGGAAAACGGCAACACCGTCTATAACGGTGGCAATCTCTCTTAAGCCAACAATGACCCATATCGGTTTACTTATCTGGATGGGCGGTATATCTGCCTAGGTAGCAAAACTGATGGTGGAAACTTTGAGCAGGCTCGCGATCGCGTGGAGCTACTAAAAAGCCATCCCAAGGCGTGGGTAAGGAAAGAGGCCAAAAAAACGCTTTCGAAAATGGCTCTGTAAACTTGGGCCTTGCCCCTTCTACAGAGCCGCAGATCGGGAGCTTGCGACGAGTTCGGTAGCGAGGCGATGAGTAGTTGCGTCGGCGCTCCCTCAGACATCGATCGGCTGAACAGGCTATGAGTGGCAGGATGAGGTGATCCGGAGGAACATCCCCGCGCGGTAGGTCGCAGGTTCGACTCCTGTTTCCGGCACCAAGGTCATTCTGAAGGCTCCGTCGCAGCGTTGGCGGGGCCTTTCTTTTGCGTGTTCATGCGCACCGTGTCGACAGCGCGACGCGCCGACAGGCGTAGCATCGGAGCATGCCGCGAGCGGTCGGCGCGGCGCCGACATCCGCGTTGGGATATGGATCACACGAGCGCGGTCGGCGAGATCGCGGCCGACTGACGCAATCGCGTCGGCCGAGGGATTCCTTGATGTTGCTTGGCAGCATAAGATAGTGCGGTTCTAGCGCAGGCTCTGCCAGCGTCCGGGCGCCTGTGCGGCAGCCCACGCGCGGCCTGTGTTGCGGGCGGTCGGCCAGCCGACCGTCCGTCTAGGTAGCCGATTTCTTCTCGCAACTGGATAGACCATGTCCCTGCTGAAGCTTCCTGGACGACTGCGTCCATGGGTCTTGCTGGCAAGTGTGCTGTTTCTCGGCGGGTGCCAGTCCGCCATCCTGAACCCCAAGGGGCAGATCGGCATCGACGAGCGCAACCTGCTCGTCACCTGCACGGTGCTGATGCTGCTGGTGGTGGTGCCGGTGATCGTGATGGCGCTGGTGTTCGCCTATCGCTACCGGGCCTCCAAGCAGAACCGCTACGAGCCCGAGTGGCACCACTCCACGCCGATCGAGATCGTGGTCTGGGCCATCCCGTGCGTGATCATCACCGTGCTGGGCGTGCTGGTGTGGCGCTCCTCGCACGCGCTGGATCCGTACCGTCCGCTGGACTCGGACGTGCCGCCGGTGACCATCCAGGCGGTGTCGCTGGACTGGAAGTGGCTGTTCATCTATCCGGACCAGAACGTGGCGGCGGTTAACGAGATGGCCTTCCCGGAGAAGACGCCGCTCAACTTCCGCATCACCTCCGACTCGGTGATGAACGCCTTCTTCATCCCCGAGCTGGGGACGATGATCTACTCGATGGCGGGCATGGAGACCAAGCTGCACTTGATCGCCAACGAGCAGGGCGATCTGCGCGGCATGTCCTCGCACTACAGCGGCCAGGGCTTCTCGGGCATGCAGTTCAAGGCGATCTCCACCGATCAGGCGGGCTTCGAGGCCTGGATCGCCAAGGCCAGGGCCTCGGGCAAGACGCTCGACGACGCGTCCTACGCCGAGCTGGCCAAGCCCAGCGAGAACGTGGCGCCGATCTACTACGCCTCGGTCAAGCCTGAGCTGTTCAACGGCATCATCGCCAAGTACATGATGGGCTCGCACGGCAACGGCGGGCACAAGATGCTCGGCATGGACAACCCGGCCGAGCCGGGCACCGAGGCCGCGCAGCAGGCCGACGCCCACGCGGGCGATCACGCACCGCCCGGCGCGCCCGCCGGCGATGCGCACGACGGTCACGACATGCAGTCCATGGACGCCATGCCCGGCATGGAGCACATGCACCACGACGACGCCAAGGCGCCGGCGGGTGAGACGCGCAATCCGCAGGAGACGCACTAATGTTGTTCGGTAAACTGACGCTCGAGGCGATCCCGTACCACGAGCCGATCCTGATCGCGACCTTCGCCGGTACCGCGCTGGGCGGCCTGGTGGTCCTGGCGCTGATGACCTACTACAAGAAGTGGGGCTGGTTGTGGCGCGAGTGGCTGACCTCGGTCGACCACAAGAAGATCGGCGTGATGTACATCTTCGTGGCGCTGGTCATGCTGCTGCGCGGCTTCGCCGACGCGATCATGATGCGCACCCAGCTGGCGCTGGCCCATGACGGCGGTGCCGGCATCCTGCCGCCGCATCACTACGATCAGATCTTCACCGCGCACGGCGTGATCATGATCTTCTTCATGGCCATGCCGTTCATCACCGGCCTGATGAACCTGGTGGTGCCGCTGCAGATCGGCGCGCGCGACGTGGCGTTCCCGTTCCTGAACTCGCTGAGCTTCTGGCTGTTCGTGGCCGGCGTGGTGCTGATCATGCTGTCGCTGTTCGTGGGCGAGTTCGCCCAGACCGGCTGGCTGGCGTTCCCTCCGCTGTCGGGGCTGCAATACAGTCCCGGGGTCGGGGTCGACTACTACATCTGGGCCCTGCAGATCTCGGGCCTGGGCACGACGCTGACCGGCATCAACTTCCTGGTGACCATCCTCAAGATGCGCGCGCCGGGCATGAAGCTGATGCACATGCCGATCTTCACCTGGACCGCGCTGATCACCAACATCCTGATGATCGCCGCGTTCCCGTTCCTCACCGTCTCGCTGGCCCTGCTCACCGCCGACCGCTACCTGGGCACGCACTTCTTCACCAACGACGGTGGCGGCAACGCCATGATGTACATCAACCTGATCTGGATCTGGGGTCACCCGGAGGTCTACATCCTGATCCTGCCGTGCTTCGGCGTGTTCTCCGAGGTGGTGTCCACGTTCTCGCGCAAGCCGCTGTTCGGCTATACCTCGATGGTGTGGGCCACCAGCTGCATCGGCCTGCTGTCCTTCATCGTGTGGCTGCACCACTTCTTCACGATGGGCTCGGGCGCCAACGTCAACGCGTTCTTCGGCATCACCACGATGATCATCGCGGTGCCCACGGGCGTGAAGATCTTCAACTGGCTGTTCACCATGTTCCGCGGTCGTCTGCAGATGACCTCGATGATGTACTGGACGGTGGGCTTCATGGTCACCTTCACCATCGGCGGCATGACCGGCGTGATGATGGCGATCCCGGCGGTGTCCTTCGTGCTGCACAACTCGCTGTTCCTGATCGCCCACTTCCACAACGTGATCATCGGCGGCGTGGTGTTCGGCTGCCTGTGCGGCCTGACCTACTGGTTCCCCAAGGCGTTCGGCTTCAAGCTCATCGACAAGCTGGGCAAGGCCTCGTTCTGGTGCTGGATCGTCGGCTTCTTCGTCGCCTTCATGCCGCTGTACGTGCTGGGCTTCCTGGGCATGACCCGTCGCCTGAACAGCTACAACAACCCGGAGTGGACCCCGTGGCTGATGGTGGCGGCCGGCGGTGCGGTGATCATCGGCTGCGGCATCTTCCTGAACATCGTCCAGATCGCCTGGAGCATCATCAAGCGCAAGGAAAACCCCGACCTGACCGGCGACCCGTGGGATGGCCGCACGCTGGAGTGGGCCACCTCCTCGCCGGCGCCGTTCTACAACTTCGCCCACCTGCCCAAGGTCAATGGCCTGGACCAGCACTGGCGTGACAAGGAGGCCGGTACCGCCTATCAGCGTCCGACCCACTTCGAGGACATCCACATGCCGCGCAACACCGCCATCGGCGTGTGGATGGGTGCCTTCAGCGTGCTGCTGGGCTTCGGCATGATCTGGCACATCTGGTGGATGGCCATCATCGGCCTGGTCGGCATGATCGGCAGCTTCCTGGTGCGCGCCTTCGACGACGACATCGACTACTACGTGCCGGCCGCCGAGGTGGCGCGCATCGAGAACGCGCGCTACGACCAGCTTGACCGCCTGCGTGCCGCCAAGACGGGGGCCCTCTGACATGTCCGCGAGCAACACCATGAGTCACGCGCACCACGACGCGCACGCCCACGACCACGGGCACCACGATGCCGGCGCCAATTCGGTGTTCGGCTTCTGGATCTACCTGATGAGCGACTGCCTGATCTTCGCAGGCCTGTTCGCCACCTACGCGGTCCTGTCCGGCGCCACGGTCGATGGCCCCACGGCCAAGGAGCTGTTCGACCTGAAGTTCGTGCTGGTCGAGACCTTCCTGCTGCTGTTCTCCAGCCTGACCTTCGGCCTGGCGATGATCGGCGCGCACAAGGGCAGCAAGGGACAGCTGCTGGGCTGGCTGTTCATCACCTTCCTGTTCGGTGCCGGCTTCCTCGGGATGGAGCTCTACGAGTTCCACCACCTGATCGAGGAGGGCGCGGGCCCGGGGCGCAGCGCGTTCCTGTCGGCGTTCTTCACCCTGGTGGCTACCCACGGTCTGCACGTGACCGCCGGCATCCTGTGGATGGCGGTGCTGGTGATCCAGGTCCTGACCAAGGGCCTGACGCCGCGCGTGATGACCCGTCTGTCCTGCCTGAGCCTGTTCTGGCACTTCCTGGACATCATCTGGATCGGTGTGTTCACCGTCGTCTATCTGCTGGGAGCCCTGTGATGAGCGGTCCTGTCCATTCTTCCCACGACCACGCCCACGAGGCGGCCGGCCACGGCAGCGTGAAGTCCTATCTGATCGGCTTCGTCTGGGCGGTGATCCTGACGGTGATCCCGTTCGGCCTGGCGATGAGCGGATTCTTTCCGGCCGGCGTCACCGCCGCCATCGCCGCGCTGTGCGCGGCGGTGCAGATCGTGGTGCACCTGGTGTACTTCCTGCACATGGACCTGACCCCGGCCCAGCGCAGCAACGCCATGGTGTTCATCTCCACGGTGGTGGTGATCGGCATCGTGATCGTCGGTTCGCTGTGGGTGCTGCACAACATGAACGCGAACATGATGCACTGAGGCCTCCGGCTTCCGTTGCGTCACGAACAGGCCGCCCCTTGGGCGGCCTTTTTCGTGGGCGGAAGGCGGGCGACCGTGACCAATGGCAGGAACGTCAGGTGGGCGACAGGGGATAGCATCGAGGGTTGCCGCCCTGGCCTCATCCTCGTCCCGGAGACTCCATGAAGATCGCTTTCTCGCCCGTCGCCCTGGCCGTCCTGTGCGCCCTGGCGGGTACCGCGCAGGCCCAGCAGTCCAGCACGCCCGCGCCGCAGGACATCCCGTATCCCGGCACCCTGCGGGTGGACGTGGATGCCACCGATCTGGGCCGTCGCATCTTCAAGGTGCGCGAGACCCTGCCGGTGAAGGCGGGCGAGCTGACCCTGCTGTATCCGGAATGGATCCCCGGCAACCACAGCCCGACCGGCCAGGTGGCCAAGGTCGCGGGGCTGAAGTTCACCGCCAACGGCCAGAAGCTGGCCTGGACG
The DNA here is from genome assembly GCF_030322905.1 of Pseudoxanthomonas winnipegensis. Classification (NCBI taxonomy): domain Bacteria; kingdom Pseudomonadati; phylum Pseudomonadota; class Gammaproteobacteria; order Lysobacterales; family Lysobacteraceae; genus Pseudoxanthomonas; species Pseudoxanthomonas winnipegensis. The sequence goes on from NZ_CP095475.1 coordinate 1,657,377, forward strand.
CGCGACCAGTACGACGTGTTCGCCTACAAGGTGAACATCCCGGAAGGCGTGAGCGAGCTGCAGGTGGAGTTCGACTACCTCTCGCCGCTGAACCGCGACCAAGGCCGCGTGGTGATGACCCCGGCCATGCTCAACCTGCAGTGGAACCTCACCGTGCTGTACCCGGCCGGCTACTACAGCCGCCAGATCCCGGTGCAGGCCAGCGTCAAGCTGCCGGCCGGCTGGTCCTACGCCACCGCCGCCGAGACCGCCAGCAAGGCCGGCGACACGGTGCAGTTCAAGACCCTGCCGTGGAACGTGCTGCAGGACTCGCCGCTGTTCGCCGGCAAGTACTACAAGCAGTTCGACCTGAGCCAGGGCGAGACCCCGGTCAAGCTCAACGTGTTCGCCGACGCGCCCAAGTCGCTGGAGGCCAAGCCCGAGCAGATCGCCAAGCACAAGGCGCTGGTCGAGCAGGCCTACAAGCTCTATGGCGCGCACCATTACGATCACTACGACTTCCTGCTGGCGCTGACCACCCAGATGGGCGGCATCGGCCTGGAGCACCATCGCTCCAGCGAGAACAGCGGCAGCCCGGACTACTTCACCAAGTGGGACGAGACCTGGGGCGGTCGCGATCTGCTGCCGCACGAGTTCAACCACTCCTGGAACGGCAAGTTCCGTCGCGGCGTGGACCTGACCACGCCCAACTTCAACGTGCCCATGGGCGACAGCCTGCTGTGGGTGTACGAGGGGCAGACCCAGTTCTACGGCTATGTGCTGGCCGCGCGCTCGGGCCTGTGGTCCAAGGAGCAGACGATGGACGCCCTGGCCAGCGTCGCGGCAACCTATGCCCGCGGCCGGCCGGGCCTGGACTGGCGTCCGCTGCAGGACACCACCAACGATCCGACCATCAACATGCGCCGCCCGCTGGCCTATCGCAGCTACCAGCTGAGTGAGGACTACTACTCCGGCGGCCAGATGGTGTGGCTGGAGGCCGACGCCAAGCTGCGCGAGCTGAGCCGGGGCAAGAAGTCGATCGACGATTTCGCCAAGGCCTTCTTCGGCATGGACAACGGCAGCTACCAGGTCAAGACCTACGACTTCGACGAGGTGGTGTCCACGCTCAATGGTGTGGCGGCCTACGACTGGGCCACGTTCCTGCGCGACCGCCTGGATGGCCGCAAGCCGCTGACCGGCGGCATCGAGGCCAGCGGCTGGAAGCTGGTGTTCAGCGACAAGCCCAGCGCCGCGATCAAGGCCGCCGAGGGCCGCAGCAAGTCGACCAACCTGACCTATTCGCTGGGCCTGTCGGTGGGCAGCGACGGCGGCGTGGGCGATGTGCTGTGGGACAGCCCGGCCTTCCAGGCCGGCATCGCCCCGGGCATGACGATCGTGGCGGTCAACGGCCAGGCCTATTCCGGCGATACGATCAAGGACGCGGTGACCGCGGCCAAGACGGGCAAGGCGCCGATCGAGCTGCTGGTGAAGAACTTCGACCGTTACGACACCTACAAGCTCGATTACCACGGTGGGCTGCAGTACCCGTCGCTGGAACGCGTGGCCGGCACCACGGACACCTTGAGCAAGCTGCTCGAGGCGCGTTGAGTCTGGGATTGGCGTCCGCCCGGGGTCGTGCGGACGCCAAACTGCCCCGTGCCGATATCCGCCGCGTGTCTGATCCTGGCCCCTTCGCCTTACCTCTTCTGCCTGGAAGCACCAGCAAAGGCTAAGAGCAAAGTCCATGGATTCCCGCTTGCGCGGGAATGACGATCTGAAGGTACTGCTTCGACTCTAATGTTGCCGCACTGCCGTTGCTGTAGCTCAAGTGCTTTCGCCTTTGCGTTTCGCTCCACCTGTCTGAGCCGTAAAGCACGCCGAGCACCGCAGCAAAGCAGGGCCGAAGAGGCGCCCTGTTTGAGCGAAGCGAGTTTGGGCGCCGTGCCCTGCTTTGCGAGGAGCGCAGGGGACCGACGCGCAGCGTCGGCGTGCGTCCCGGCGAGAAGCGGTTTTGCTTCCTTTTGACAAGACAAAAGGAAGTCGCGTCCGAAGGACGCGAAAGCTCCTGCTCCTCCTCACTCCACCTCAAACGCCTTCGCCAACGGCAGCTCCACCGGCACCCCATCGGCATTGCATGTCCCAGCCTTGCACAGGCGCGCGCGCAGCGCGGGCGTGGCCTGCACGATCAGGTGGTAGAGCGTGTTCTGCTCGATCGTGCCGTGCACCGCCTCGCTGCCCGGTCCGATGGCCCAGACGCCGACATCGTCGCCGCCGTGGCTCTCGGACTTCATCGGGATCATGCCTTCCTGCAGATAGTCCGGATCCTCGGTGTTGACCTCGTCGAGCACCGGGCGGCCCTGCGCGGCCTTGAACTCCGAGGGCTCGTGCGGGAAGCGCTTGGGGCCGGCGGGCTGGGCGTTGCTCGCGCCGGGATAGCCCGGGCCGTTGGCGTAGTTGAGCGTGGTGTAGGTCTGGCCGTTGGCATCGCGTGCGTACTGCGTGCGATCGCCGTCCTCGCCGGAGACGCCGCGCACCTTGCCCAGGATCGGGTTGCCGCGCACCGGGTAGCCGACGAAATTCAGCGAATGCGAGTGGTCGGCGGTGACGATGATCAGCGTGTCCGGCGGCGCGTTTTTGACCGCCGCGCGCACCGCATCGGACAGGGCGATGGTTTCGTCCAGGGCGCGGAAGGCGTTGCCGGAGTGATTGGCGTGATCGATACGGCCGCCCTCGACCATCAGCGCGAAGCCCTGCGGCTGGCGCGCCAGGGACTGGATGGCCGCGGTCGTCATCTGCGCCAGGCTGGGCTCGCCCTGGGCGCTGCGGTTGCGGTCGTGGTCGAACTGCATGTGGTCCGGCTCGAACAGGCCGAGCAGGGCCGGCGCGTCCTTGGCCGCTTCGAACTGGCCCGCGTTCCAGACGTAGGCGCCGCCCGGGTGGGCCTGCTTCCACTCCTCGACCAGATCGCGGCCGTCCAGGCGCAGGCCGACCTTGTCGTCGTACTCGGGATCGCGCTCGGTGGCGTTCTGGAACTGGCTGCGGCCGCCGCCCAGCACCACCTGCGGGCCGCGGCCGAAGCGCGCATCGGTCAGCAGCTGCTGGGCGATGTCGGTGCAGCCGGCCTGGCGCGCGGCTTCGGGCAGGTCGGCGTCGTTCTCCCAGTTGCGCTCGGGGCTGTGCGCATAGGTCGCCGCCGGGGTGGCGTGGGTGATGCGCGTGGTGGTGACGATGCCCGTGGCCAGCCCGGCGCTGTCGGCCAGCTGCAGCCAGGTCAGCAGGCCCTTGTTCAAGCTGTCGGCGCAGTCGCCGCGGTTGCCGGCGCTGACGCCGATGGCGCCCATGTGCGACTTCACGCCGGTCATGATCGCGGTCATGGTGCCGGCCGAGTCGGGCGTCTGCGAATCGGTGTTGTAGGTCTTGCTCAGCGCCGTGGCCGGGAAGGTCTCCCAGCTCAGCGCGTTCTCCTCACCCGGGGCGCCGCGGCGCTGTCCTTCCAGGATGCGGGCGGCCGCCACGGTGGTCAGGCTCATGCCGTCGCCGAGGAACAGGATCACGTTGCGCGCCTTGCCCGCCATGGCGCCGTTGCCGGCCGCGCGCGCGGCGCCGCTGCGATACCACCACTGCGGCGTCTCGCCCTGCGGGTGGGCGACCTGCGGCACCTCCGGCGCCGCGGCGGCGATGGTGGGCCTGGCGCCGGCGGTGCTGGCGCAGCCGGCCAGCAGGGTCAGGCCGAGGGAGGCGGTCAGGGCGAGAACGGGAGGGCAGGGCAGGCGCATGCTGGAGAGACGGGAAGAGGACCGACCGCCAAGTCTGCCTCTCCAAGACAACAGCAGGATGACGATCCGGACCGACGCGCCCGGCGTGGCGCTGGCCCGGCATGTCCCGCTGCTGGTCCGCCGGGTTCCACGCCGGGCATCGCCAGGCGCGGCCACCGCGCGGTAAGGTGCGCGATGGGACACCGACGACGGGGCGTGATTTCGTGAAACTCGGGCAGGCATGGCTGAAGATCCCGTTCTGGCAGCGGGTGGTGGCCGGTTTCGTGCTCGGCGCCCTGGCCGGCTGGGCGCTCGGCCCGCGCGCGGAGACCTGGTTCGGTCCGCTGGGCGATCTGTACGTCACCCTGATCAAGATGATCGCGATCCCGCTGGTGTTCTTCGCGGTGATCAACGCGATCTCGGCGCTGAGCGGGCAGAAGTCCATCGCCGCGCTGGGCGCGCGCACCTTCGGCTGGTTCGTCATCACCGCCTGCCTGGCGGTGGGCGTGGGCCTGCTGGTGGGCACGGTCATGCAGCCCGGCAGCGGCGCGCTGAGCATCGCCATCGACTCGGCGTGGAAGCCGCGCGACGTGCCCAGCCCGGTCAAGGTGCTGCTGGACGTGGTGCCGTCCAACCCGTTCTTCGCCCTGACCGGCATCGGCACGCGGACCAACGCCGCCGGCGAGACCGTGCTGGCGGCGGGCCGCGGCTCGATCCTGCCGGTAATCTTCTTCGCCGCGCTGCTGGGCTTCGCCATGGTCAAGCTGGGCGACCGCGTGGCCGAGGCGCGCAAGGTCACCGCGCAGATGAGCGAGATCATGATCCAGGTGACGCGCTTCGTGCTGGAGGTCACCCCGATCGGCACCTTCGGCCTGATCGCCGCGCTGGTGGGCGCCTATGGTTTCGAGAAGCTGCTGCCGCTGGGCAACTTCGTGCTGGCCCTGTACATCGCCTGCATCCTGCACATCGTGGTGGTCTACGGCGGTCTGCTGCTGATCCATGGGCTGAACCCGCTGAAGTTCTTCCGTGGCGCCGCGCCGGGCATGCAGGTGGCCTTCGTCAGCTCGTCCAGCTTCGCCGCCATGCCGGTGTCGATGCGCTCGATCACCCACAACCTGGGCGTCAACAAGGACTATGCGGCCTTCGCCGTGCCGCTGGGCGCGAGCATCAAGATGGACGGCTGCGGAGCGATCTATCCGGCGCTGTGCGCGCTCTTCATCTCGCAGTACACCGGCGTGCCGCTGACCGGCAACCAGTATTTCATCGTGCTGATCGCCTCGGTGCTGGGCAGCTTCGGTACCGCTGGCGTGCCCGGTACGGCCGTGGTGATGGCCACGGTGGTGCTCACCGCAGCCGGACTGCCGCTGGAGACCATCGGCTACCTGTATGCCATCGACCGCATCCTGGACATGATGCGCACCCTGACCAACGTGACCGGGCAGATGCTGGTGCCGACCCTGGTCGCGCGCGAGACCGGCCTGCTGGACAAGCAGATCTACGATGCGGCGCCGACCAATGTCGGCGTGGAGTCCGCGCCGCAGCGCTGATCCGTTCGGTGCTGGGCCAAGGCGAAGGGCGCGCTGCCGGTCAGCGCGCCCTTCCTTTTTGCGCGGCGCGTGATGCTTCTAGCTGCTTCCGTGATGCGTCCATGGTGGCCGCACAAGTTGGAGCGTGAAGATAGGGGTCCACGACGCCGAGCCATGCGGGCGGGACGGCCGATCGAGCGGCGCACCTCGTCGATGAGGTGCCAGACGCGTCGCGCCAGTCGCCGGCCTGGCCAAGGCGACTGCGCATTTCTCCGCGCCGTGCTCAGACCTCGTGGCGCGGCGTGGCCAGGCGTGTGGCGCACAGCGCCATCGGGATCGGCAGCAGCAGCGCGACCACCGTGACCCAGGCCGGGAAGGGGACCAAGGCCGCCAGCGCGATCACCGCCGCCATCACCAGCGCACCGACCGCGATCGCCGGGGCGCTGCGGTTGGCGCTGGAGACCTTGGCCGCGACCCCGCCGCCGAGCAGCCCGGCCAGCGCACAGCCGGCGATCAGGCAGGCCAGCGCCTCGCGCGGGGCGGACACGGCGTAATCGGCCAGGTTGGAGACGGTATAGAAGTCCGCGCCGGAGGGGAGGCGGTACAGATGCTGGTAGGCATACGTGCCGCCGGCGATGACGGCCGCGGCGACGAGGATGCCCAGCAGCAACCCCAGGAAGCTACGCATGTGGTGTTCATTCCATTGAGCGGGAAGCCGACAGGATGGCGCGAAACTCGCCTCGCCCGCAACCGACTATCCTCGCCCGACCGGCGTTGGCGCCGGCCTCTCGACCAGCCCGGCGCGGCGCGCGCCCAGCACGATCTTCAGGAGACCCCATGCGTGGCGAGCAACGTGAACTGACCTTCCGCTTCCTGGCCGAGCCCAAGGACGTCAACTACGGCGGCAAGGTCCACGGCGGGGTGGTCATGCGCTGGATCGACCAGGTCGGCTATGCCGCGGCCGTGGGCTGGAGCGGGCACTACAGCGTCACCGTCGCGGTGGGCGGCATCCGCTTCGTCGCCCCGATCCGCATCGGCGACCTGGTGACCGTCACCGCCAAGCTGGTCCACACCGGCACCAGCAGCATGCACTTCGCCGTGGACGTGCGCGCGCGCGACCTGGAACCCGGCGAGCGGGACGCGGTCAGCCGCCTGTGCACGCACTGCGTGATCGTGTTCGTGGCCATGGACCAGGCCGAAGGCAAGCCGACCGCCGTGCCGCCGTGGACGCCGACCAGCGAGGCGGACCAGCGCCTGGCCGACTACGCGATCAAGGTGATGGAGCTGAGCAAGGACATCGAGCAGACCGTGGCGGCCTTGCACGTGTAGAGGAACTGAGCCTTGCCGGGTGGAAATGCCTGCAACAAGAATGGCTGGCCTCAAGCGCTCAGGAAGTCCGGCTCGATCGTCGAAAGTCCATGTCGCGGGTACTGCCGCGATCGCCTGCCAGGCTGGGTGTTGTCGCAGGCGGTGCGCGATGTGTCCGGAGCGAGACGATGCATGGGCCGCAGTCGCGCCGGTTGATGCGTCCGCCGCGACCCGTATCGCGTGTCTCGTTCTGCGGCGCCGAAGCGCTCGGCGTTACGCTTCAGACGAAAGCCGCCGACTTAGAAACGCCGCGCCTTGGCGTGAATCAGCGTGTTCCGCGCGCCACCGCCAGCAGGATTCCGAAACCGACCAGCAGCCCGCCAAAGGTGCGGTCGATCCAATGGCGCACCGACAGCAGTCGATCACGCACTGCACTGCTGGAGAAGCACAAGGCCACCAGGCTGAACCAGGCCATGTGCGCCAGGGAGATGAAGGCGCCATAGCCGATCTGCACCGCTAGCGGCGTGTCGGGTCGCACCACCTGCATGAACAGGCTGACGATGAAGATCGTGGTCTTCGGATTCAGCGCATTGGTCAGGAAGCCGATGCGCAACGCCGCTGCATCCGACAGCGCAGCCACGGGGTTGGCCAGGGTGCCAGCAGGCTTGGAGCGCAGCATTTTCACGCCGAGGTAGACCAGATAGACGGCCCCCACTAGCTTGATGGCGTTGAACAGCCAAAGCGATTGCTTGATCAGCAGACCCACCCCGATGAGCGTGTAGGTGACGTGGACCAGCACGCCCAGGCCGATGCCTAGGGCGGTCAGCACACCGGCGCGCCGCGAGAGCATCAGGCTATTGCGCGTGACCATCGCAAAGTCCGGTCCTGGGCTGATCACGGCCAGCAGGGTAATGGTGATGACGACTATCAGTTCGGTCATGGCGCAGCCTGTCGTGAAGCAACGAATCGAAGCGATACTACGGTCGATGGTTCCCTTTGAATAACGATGACTTCTGACAGGTATGGTGAGTTGGGCTCACCACTCGACGATAGGCGCCTGCCTTCGCTGCTGGCACTGCGCTGCTTCGAGGCGGCGGCCCGATTGGAAAACTTCAGCCGAGCGGCGGCAGAACTGCACCTGACGCACGGCGCGGTGAGCCGCGCCGTGCGCCTGCTCGAAGATGCGCTGGGACAGGCCTTGTTCGAACGGCGCAGCCAACGCGTCTTCCTGACCGATGCGGGCCGCACGCTGGCGCGGGCGGTGGGACAGGGGCTGGATCTGATGCGACAGGCTGTAGGGGAACTGCGCGCCAGTGCCCGCCAAGCGCGGCGCTGGGTGCTGTCTTGCGAGCCGACGTTGTTGATGCGCTGGCTGATTCCGCGCTGGCCGGCCTTCCAGGCCCGGCATCCGGAAATCGACGTGCATCTGGTCGCCGGTGGCGGACCGTTCTCCTTCGACAGCGGCATCGACCTGGCAATCCGCCGCGATGACTTTCCTTGGCCCAAGGGCTGCCACGTCGAACCGTTGTTCGCCGAGAAGGTAGGCCCGGTCTGCCGACCCGACAGGATGGCGGCCTGGTTCGACGGGAAGAAGACTGGCGTGGTCATCAACGCGGATGCACCGCTTCTGCACACGCGCACGCGGCCGAACACCTGGTCGGAATGGGCAACGGCCGCAGGCCAGTCCGTGCCGGATGGGCCGGAGCAGATCTTCGATCACTTCTATTTCAGCCTGCAGGCGGCCGTGGCCGGCTTGGGTGTGGCGATCGGCCCGTGGCATCTGGTGCGCGACGACCTGGACAGCGGGGTGCTGACCGCGCCGCTGGGCTTCGTCGCGGACGGCTCGCACTACTGCCTGCTGTCGCCGCAGTCCCTGCAGCCTGAGAGTCCACAGGCAGACTTGCTGCGCTGGCTGCGCACAATGGCCTGATGGGGCATCTGTCCCTGTTCTTCGAGGAAGCAGGCGTGCTGTGGCCTGGCGCGCTTGGCATCGTCACCAAGGCCCGGGTTGCCCATCGTCTTGTCGCCGCTGATCAGTTGTCGGTTAGGCCGGGGCGAGGATCTGGCGGGTCTGTCGCTTGGCGGGCCGGGCCTGCTTCGGACGGCATGGCCCGATGACGGGCGCACAGGCGCTGATGAAATGGCTGCACAGCGCGACGGCGCATATCCGCCAAGCCAGGCGCCGGGGGTGTCATGAAACAAAAAAGCCGGCGCATGCGCCGGCTTCTTCTTGCAGCCCTGAGTCTGCTCTTTACAGCGAGACGCGGCGCGCCTGCATGAAGCGACCGCCCCAGTAGCCGGAGGTCAGCGTATCGACGCGCACGTCTTTGCCGGTGCTGGGCGAGTGCAGGAAGCGGCCTTCGCCGACATAGATGCCGACGTGGTTGACCCGGCCGCGAGCGCCGAAGAACACCAGGTCGCCCTGGCGCAGCTGGTCGCGGTTCCTGATCAGCTCGCCCTCGCCGTCGGCAGCCATGTCGCGCGAGACGCGCGGCAGGTCCACGCCCAGCGCGGTGCGGAACACGTAGCCCACCAGGCCGCTGCAATCCAGACCGCTGTCCGGATCGCTGCCGCCCCAGCGGTAGGGCGTGCCGAGCAGGGCCAGCGCGCTCTGCAGGACGCTCTGGACCTTGCCGACATCGGCCTGGCCGCCGGCCGCAGCCGCGGCACCGGCCAGGTTGTAGTGGCTCAGCAGGCGGCTCAGGTCGCCGGCCAGCGTGGTCGAGCGGTCCATAACCGGCACGGTGTCGCTGGCGGCCAGGCGCGGCAGCAGCGCGGTCAGGGTGGCGGCCGCGGCCTCGGTGGCCTTGTCGCGCAGCGAGCCGTTGCCGGCCACGGCCACGGCCGGGACTGCGGCGGCCGGCGCCAGCGCGGCGACCGGAATGCTCACGGCGGGAGCCGTCGCAACGGCGGCAGGAGCAGGCGTGGCAGTGGCGATCGGCTGGCCGGCCGGAACGGCGGCAGCGCTGTTGGCGTTGATCGGAGTCGGCACGCCAGTGGCGACCGTGGTGGCCACCGGGCTGGTGACCGTGGCCACGTCAGAGGACGGCGTGGCGGGGAGATGGGTAGCGTCCTGGGCCATCGCCAGCGGCGCGGCACCGGTACCAAGCAACGCCAGGATCAGTAGCGGAAGCGGGCCACGATGCAGGCGGCGGGTGGTGAGCGGCTGGCCCAACTTCAGGTCGTCGTTCGTCACGGGCGGGTGAAGGTTTCGCGGCGGAGACTGGAGTTTGCCGTTAGTCGCCAGTGAAGATGTTCAAAGTTCGTTACAGGAGCGTAGAGAGCATTGAGAAATGCATCACATTTTACGCATCACATTTAATTAACAACCCGGCGGGCCCCGCTGTAATGGTCGCGCCAGTAGGCTCCGTCCAGGGAGTCCAGGCGGACTGTTCCGCCGCTGCTGGGCGCATGGACGAAGCGGCCTTCGCCCACATAGATGCCCACATGGCTGACGCTGCCGGGCGTGCCGAAGAACACCAGATCGGCCGGCGCCAGGCGGCTCTCATCGATGCGCGGCCCCTGGATCTGGGCCAGCTCCCTGGAGGTGCGCGGCAGGCGCAGGTCGAGCATGTCGCGGTAGACGTAGTTGACCAGGCCGCTGCAGTCGAAGCCCGACTCGGGCGTGTTGCCGCCGTAGCGGTAGGGCGTACCGACCAGCCCCAGGGCGCGCATGATCACGCCATTGACCGCCATCGGGTCGGCCACCGGCTGCACCGACCAGACCCGGGGCGGCGGTGGCGGCGCCTTGCTGCGCACCACCGGGCGCTCGCTGCCGCAGCCGGCCAGCAAGGCCAGGACCAGGGCGAGTCCGGTGAGGACCAGACCGCGCCGGAGCCGGGCGGTTGGCATGCGCCGGGGCGAGCCCGGATAATGGACGGTCTTCATCGCGGCCATTGTGGTCCGCACGCCCTGCGGCGGACAAGCCGCGCACCCTGCCGCGCCACCGCGGCCTTCACCAGAGTTTGCAATGAAAATCGCCAAAGACAGCGTCGTGCGTTTCCACTACACCGTGTCCGAAGTCGGCGCCGAGCCGCTGGAGTCCTCCAAGGACCGCGAGCCGCTGGCCATCCTGATCGGCCACGGCAACATCATCCCCGGCCTGGAGGCGGCGATGATGGACAAGGAAGCCGGCGAAAGCTTCGGCGTGGACGTGGCCGCGGCCGAGGCCTACGGCGAGCGCCGCGATGGCCTGAGCCAGCGCGTGCCCAAGAAGCACTTCGGCGGCCAGAAGCTCGCCGCCGGCCAGCAGGTCGTGCTGCAGACCAACTTCGGCCCGCGCGCGGTAACCATCCAGAAGGTGGGCATGAGCGTGGTCGACGTGGACCTCAACCACCCGATGGCCGGCAAGGACCTGCATTTCGACGTGGAGATCGTCGAGGTGCGCGAGGCCTCGCCCGAGGAGATCGAGCACGGTCACGTGCACGGCGATGGCGGCCACCAGCACTGAGTCATGCGCTTGCTTGTGCAAGCTTTGCGGCGGCCCGCGTGATGCGGGCCGTCGTCGTTTGGGGCCGGCGCGATGCGCCCTGACCCCGCCGTGACGGCGCTGCCCGCGCCGCTGGGCGAGCGCGCGCGCCTGCCGGCGATGGATGTGCTGCGCGGCCTGGCGCTGCTGGGCATCGCGCTGATGAATCTGGAAGGCTTCGCCGGCCCGCCAGCGTCGATGGGCACCGGCGTGGATCCGGCGTTGTCCGGTGCGGATCGCTGGGTGGACGCGGCGATCTACGTGCTGGTCCAGGGCAAGTTCATCGCGCTGTTCTCGCTGCTGTTCGGCGCGGGCTTCGCCGGCCTGGCCGTGCGCGCCGAGCGCGAGGGCTGGGCGCTGGGCCCGGTGTGGCTGCGCCGCTGCGCGGGGCTGCTGCTGATCGGGCTGGCGCACGCGCTGCTGGTCTGGTCCGGCGACATCCTGATGACCTATGCGCTGTGCGGGCTGCTGTTGCTGGCCTTCCGCGAGGTCATCGGCGGCGTGCTGGCGTGGATCGGAGTGGCGTTGTTCCTGGTGCCGGCCGGGCTGATGCTGGGCGTGGCGGCGATGGGCGCATCGCTGGCCAGTGATCCGGCCTGGCAGCAGGCGCTGCACGAGCAGGCCGTACACGCCCAGGCCCAGGCGCAGGCCCAGATCGGCGCCTACGCGCACGGCGATTACCTCGCCGCCACGCGCCAGCGGCTGGAGGACTTCGTCTCGAACCTGCAGGTGCTGCCGATCTACGGGGCGCAGGTCTTCGGCCTGTTCCTGATCGGCGGCTGGCTGGGCGGGGTGCTGGCCGAACCGGCGCGGCATGCGCGCGCGCTGCAGGCAATGCGCTGGATCGCGCTGCCGCTGGGCCTGGGTGCGATGGGGCTGGCGGTGTGGCTGGCGCCGTGGATCGGGCCGGGGCGTACCGATGCGCGGACCTGCCTGGGCGCGGCGCTGGCGTCGGCGGCGAGCCTGCCGATCTGCCTGGGCTATGTGGCCTGGACCCTGCGCTGGCTGCAGGGGCGCCCCTCGCTGACCGGCCTGTGCGCGGCGCTTGCTACGACCGGCCGGCTGGCGCTGAGCAACTATCTGCTGCAGTCGCTGGTGTTCACCATGCTCTTCTATGGCTATGGATTCGGGGCCTTCGGGCTGGCGCGACGCTGGCAGCTGCCGCTGGCGCTGGCCCTGTTCGCGCTTCAGCTTGTCCTGAGCCGGTGGTGGCAGAAGCGGGGGCTGCCCGGGCCGGCCGAATGGGCGCTGCGCACGCTGGCCTATGCGCGGCCGCCGCGCCGCGCCGGATAGAGATGAGTCGCCTTGTCCTCACCCGTCGTGGGCCGGGGCTTGGGCATGCTGTGCAACGACCCTGAGACCCGAGCGGAGTGAACATCCATGCAGGCAGCGGCTGACAGCGCCTTCGACCTGATCGTCATCGGCGGCGGCTCCGGGGGGCTGGCCGGCGCCTTCCGCGCGGCCGAATACGGCGCCAGCGTGGCGCTGCTCGAGCCGGGCGAACTGGGCGGGACCTGCGTCAACGTCGGCTGCGTGCCGAAGAAGGCGATGTGGCTGGCGGCCGAGATCGCCCGGCATCTGGACATGGCCGCCGACCTGGGCTTCCCGGTCGAGCATGGGCCGCTGGACTGGCAGGAGTTCGTGGTCCATCGCCAGCGCTACATCGCCGGCATCCACGACAGCTACCGCCGCCGCCTGCACAAGGGCGGCATCAACCGTATTCCCTCGCGCGGCCGACTGATGCCGGGCGGCGTGCGCTGCGAGGACGGACTGGAGCTCAAGGCGCGGCATGTGCTGATCGCCACCGGCGGTCATCCCAAGCGGCCGGACATCCCCGGCGCGGAGCTGGCGATCGATTCGGATGGCTTCTTCAACCTGTGCTCGGCGCCGCCGCGGGTGGCGATCGTCGGTGGCGGCTATATCGCCGTCGAGCTGGCCGGCGTGCTGCAGGCGCTGGGCAGCCAGGTCGAGCTGTTCGTGCGCGGCCCGTGTCTGCTGCAGGCCTTTGACCGCGGGCTGACCCACCAGCTGGCCGAGAACCTGCGCCAGGGCGGCATCCGCCTGTTCTTCGACATGCAGGTGACCGCGCTGGAACGCCACGGCCAGGCCACGCGCGTGCTCACCGACACCGGCCCCATGCCGGGCGAATACGACTGCGTCATCTTCGCCACCGGCCGCACGCCCAATACGCACGACCTGGGTCTGGAGACCGTGGGCGTGCGCACCGATGACGAAGGCTACGTCCAGGTCGATGAGTGGCAGGACACCAACGTGGAGAACATCCATGCCATCGGCGATGTCACCGACGTCGGCGTCGAGCTGACCCCGGTGGCGATCGCCGCCGCGCGCCGGCTGATGGACCGGCTGTTCGGCGGCAAGCCGCAGGCCAAGCTGGATTACGCCAACATCCCCAGCGTGGTGTTCTCGCATCCGCCGATGGGCGGCGTCGGCCTGAGCGAGAAGGAGGCGCAGGCCAAGTTCGGCCAGGACGCGGTGAAGGTGTATTCGACCACGTTCCGGCCGATGCTCTATGCGCTGGCCGACGCGCCGCAGCACAGCCTGTTCCGGCTGGTATGCGCTGGCCCGGAGCGGCGCGTGGTCGGCGTGCATCTGATGGGCGAGGGCGCCGACGAGATCCTGCAGGGCTTCGCGGTGGCGGTGAAGCTGGGCGCTACGCTGGACGACCTTCACGAGACGGTCGCCATCCATCCCACCAGCGCCGAGGAAGTGGTCCTGCTGCGCTAGGCGGGCGCGCTGCTAAGGCCCGGGCAGCTGCGCCAGCAGCCATCTCCTGAAGCTCGTCATCGCCGGAGTGAGCGGACGACGCTTCAACATGGTCAGCCAGTACGCGCCGGTGCTGACCATGACCGGAAACGGCTGGACCAGGCGCCCGCTTTCGAGGTCGCGCTCGAACATGCACGGCGGCACCAGGGCCACGCCGTGCCCGTCGATCGCCGCATGCGCCATCAGCGTCGAGGCGTCGAAGACGGGGCCACGCAGCGGGACTGGCGCGCAGCCGGCGGCCTGGAACCAGGCCGGCCAATCCTGCGGCCGGTAGGAACGCAGCAGCGGCACGTTCTTCAGGTCCGCCGGCGTCTGCAGGCGCGCCGCGGTCGCCGGCGAGCACAGCGGCGAGAGCGGCGCGTCCAGCAGGCATTCGGCCTGCAGCCCGTGCCAGGCGCCGTCGCCGAAGCGGATGGCGAAGTCCAGGCTCTCGCCGGCCACGTCCACGCGGTTGTTGTTGGTCAGCAGGCGCAGGTCGATCAACGGATGCTGCGCTTCGAAGTCGCGCAGGCGCGGCAACAGCCATCCCATCGCGAAGGTGCCCACGACGCTGACGGTCAACACCTCGCGCCGGTGGCCGTGCTCGAACTGCTCCAGCAGCCGGCCTACGCGGGCGAAGGTATCGCTCAGCGTCGGCACCAGGGCCAGGCCTTCGTCGGTGATGACCAGGCCCTTGGAGGTCCGCCGGAACAGGCGCACCCCGAGCCGGTCCTCGAGCGACTTGACCTGGTGGCTGATGGCCGCGGGCGTGACCGAGAGCTCGTCCGCGGCCAGGGTGAAGGACAGATGCCGCGCCGCGCTTTCGAAGGCCTTGAGCGCGTTCAACGACACCGACGGACCCATGGGCACATGAGATCTTCTTGAAGCTGCCAAGAGATAACATCCTTTGCGCGCGTACGGGGCGGATCAGACTATAGCGCCGACCTTTTTTCTCAGTCGGAAGGCGTCGGAACATGCATCGGATCGTGTATGGCGTGGTATGCGCAGCGGTTGTCTTTGGCTCGTCCGGCCGTGCGGCGTTGGCCGCGCCGGCCGATCCTTCTTCGAAAGAAGTCGCACGTGTCGAGGTGTGGCAGGCGCCCGCAGGCACGACGCAGCTGCCGATCTGGCCGCATGCCGCGCCGGATCCGGAAGAGACCACGCGCAAGCCCGAGCGCGTGCTGACCAAGCTCACGCCGGATACGCTCGCCGGCGATGTGTCGCAGGGCGTGTTCGACGTCAGCGTTCCCACCATGACGGTCTACCCGCCGAAAGGACGCAATACCGGCGCGGCCGTGGTGGTCTTTCCCGGCGGCGGCTTCGTGATGCTGGCCATCACCCTGGAAGGCACCGAGATCTGCGACTGGATCACCGCGCACGGCATGACCTGCATCCTGTCCAAGTACCGGGTGCCCGGCGGCAACCACCACTACGACAAGGACTGCAACTGCGAGATCACGCCCAGGACGCCGTTCGCCCTGCAGGACGCACAGCGCACCATCCGCCTGGTACGCGCGCATGCGGCGCAGTGGCACATCGATCCGGCCAAGGTCGGGGTGATCGGCTTCTCCGCCGGCGGCTATCTGGTGGCGCAGACCAGCAACATCTTCACCTCCACCTACGCGCCGGTGGACGCGGCCGACAAGCTCAGCAGCCGGCCGGACTTCGCGATCGCGGCCTATCCCGGGCACCTGTGCCGCGAGGGCAAGTTCGCGCCGGGCTTCAAGGTCACGGCGCGGACGACGCCGACCTTCCTGCTGCAGGACTGGGACGACCCGGTCGACGACATCTGCAACAGCACCGTCTACGCGCGCGCGCTGGAGCAGGCCGGCGTGCCGGCCGAGGTGCACCTGTTTGCCAAGGGCGGCCATGCCTTCGGGCTGCGCCCGTCCAAGCATCCGGTGGTGAAGATGTGGCCGGTGCTGCTGGAGCAGTGGCTGAAGGAGATCGGGATCCTGTAAGCGCGGGGCGGGACGGCTGGGAACGGCCCGTCATTCCCGCGAGCGCGGGAATCCAGTGCCTTGGCTGCTTGAGTGCGAGAGCCGCTGGGTTCCCGCGTCCACGGGAACGACGATGTGTGGCGGTTGGCAGTGACGCCAAAAGCAAAGGGCCGCATCGCTGCGGCCCTTTGTCGTGGTGCGAAAGGCGCCGACCTCAGTGGCCGCCGGCCGCCGCGCCACCGCCGGCCTTGGCCGCGAACGGCGGCTTGGCGAACCACACCACCACGATGATCGACAGGAAGACGATGCCCAGCAGGTGGAAGATCTCGTTGAAGCCGATCTGCGCGGCCTGCTGGCCGATCATCTGGTTCAGCGCCACCGCGCCGGTCTGCAGATCGCCGCGGCCAAGCTGGTTCACGGTCTGCTGCATGGCCGGATCGTAGGCGTTGATGTGCTCGGTCAGCTGCGCATGGTGCACGGTGGTGCGCTGGTTCCAGGCCCAGGTGGTCAGCGAGGCGGCGAAGCTGCCGCCCAGCGTGCGCACGAAGGTGGCCAGGCCCGAGCCGGCGGCGATCTCATGCGGTTCCAGGTCCGAGAGCAGGATGGTCAGCACCGGCATGAAGAACAGCGCCACGCCCAGGCCCTGGATCAGCTGCACCTCGGCCACGCGGCCGAAGTTGACGTCCAGGTTGAAGTTCGAGCGCAGGAAGCTGGTGGAGGCCATGACGAAGAACGCGAAGCTGGCCAGCAGACGCAGGTCGAAGCGCGAGGCGTACTTGCCCACGAACGGCGTCAGCAGCACCGGCAGCACGCCCAGCGGTGCCGAGGCCAGGCCCGCCCACAGCGCGGTATAGCCCAGGTTGCGCTGCAGCCACAGCGGCACCAGCAGGCCGATGGAGAAGAACGCCGCATAGCCCAGCACCATCGCCAGCGTGCCGGCGGTGAAGTTGCGGTGGCGGAACAGGCGCAGGTTGACGATCGGATCCTTCTCGGTCAGTTCCCAGATGACGAACACTGTCAGGGCGAGCACCGCCACGATGGTCAGCCACACGATCTTGGTCGAATTGAACCAGTCCTCGTCGTTGCCCAGATCCAGCATGATCTGCAGCGCACCCACGCCCAGGATCAGCGTGGCCAGGCCGATGTAGTCCATCTTCGGCGACTGCAGCTGTTCGGGCCGCCCCTTCATCTGCCGGCCGACCACGAAGCTGGCGAAGATGCCGATGGGAATGTTGATGAAGAAGATCCATTCCCAGCTGTAGTTGTCGGTGATCCAGCCGCCCAGGATGGGGCCGGCGATCGGCGCGACCACCGTGACCATCGCCAGCAGGGCGATGGCCTGGCCGCGCTTGTGCGGTGGATAGATCGAGATCAGCAGCGCCTGGGTCACCGGATACATCGGGCCGGCGACGAAGCCCTGCAGCGCGCGGGCCACCACCAGCAGGCCCATCGAGTTGGCGATGCCGCACAGGAAGGAGGCCACCACGAAGGCCAGCGTGGCCAGGGTGAACAGCCGCACCTCGCCGTACTTGCGGGTCAGAAAGCCGGTCAGCGGCAGCGCGATCGCGTTGCTCACCGCGAACGAGGTGATGACCCAGGTGGCCTGGTTGGCGCTGGCGCCCAGGTTGCCCGAGATGGTGGGCAGGGAGACGTTGGCGATGGTCGTGTCCAGCACCTGCATGAACGATGCAAGCGCCAGGCCGATCGTGGTCAGCGCCATGTTCGGCGGGCGGAACGGCTGGGCCGCCGGCTTGGGGGCGGCCGGCGCGCCGCCGCCCGCGTCTTCGGCGATGGTGGACATCAGTGCGCGCTCAGTTGGTCTTGGCCGACTCGGGCAGGTTCTGCTCGATGATCGAGGTGATCAGCTGGTTGGCGTCGGCCAACTGCTTGTTGTAGGCGGCCGTGGTCATCAGCGGCTTGGCATCGGCCGGGCGGGCCGGCGCCAGGACCGGGCCGTTCTGGTCCTTCAGGCTCACGTTGACGTCCGTGCTCAGGCCGATGCGCAGCGGATGGGACTGCAGCTGCTTGGGATCGAGCACGATCTTGACCGGCAGGCGCTGGACGATCTTGATCCAGTTGCCGCTGGCGTTCTGCGCCGGCAGCAGCGAGAACGCACTGCCGGTGCCCAGGCCCAGGCTGTCGACCTTGCCCTGGTAGGTGACGTCGTCGCCGTACAGGTCGGCATGCACCTCGACCGGCTGGCCGATGCGCATCTTGCCCAGCTGGGTTTCCTTGAAGTTGGCCTCGATCCACACCTGGTCGATCGGCACGATCGTCATCAGCGTGGTGCCCGGCTGGACCTGCTGGCCCAGCTGCACGCGGCGCTGGGCCACGTAGCCCGAGACCGGCGCGAGGATCGCGGTGCGCTGCAGGTTGAGATAGGCCTGGCGCAGCTGCGAGGACGCGGCCTGCACCTGCGGGGTCTTGGACACGGTGGTGGCATCGACCAGCGCGCGGGTGCGCTGCAGGTTGCCGCGCGCGCCGCCCAGGGCGGCCTCGGCCGAGGCCAGGATGTCGCGGGCGTGGGCCAGTTCCTCGCGCGAGACCGCGCCGGTGGCGACCAGGCCTTCGCGGCGCTTGACGTCGGCGCGCGCCTGATCGACGGCGACCTGGCGGGCGCGCAGGTCCGATTCGCTGGACTCCACGCTGCTGTACAGGCCGCGCACCTGGCGCACGGTGCCGGCCAGGTTGGCCACGGCCTGGTCGTAGCTGACCTGGGCATCGTTGGGATCCAGGTGCACCAGCGGCTGGCCCGCCTCGACCTTCATGCCGTTGTCGGCGTCGATGCTGACCACCGTGCCCATGGTCTGCGGCACGATCGAGACAATGTTGCCGGCGACGTAGGCGTCGTCGGTGCTCTGGTGCCAGCGGCCGTACAGCAGCTCGTAGGCGATCCAGCCCACGCCGGCCACGACGATCACCAGGAGCAGGATGAGCAGGGAACGCTTGCGGTTGCTCTTCTTCGGCGGCTGTGCGCCGGCCTGAGCGTTGGGAGTCTGCGAGTTCATGGCGTGGAGGTATCGGCGGTATTGGTGGAAGAGGGAGTCGGCGCGGTCAGCGGCAGGCCGCCGCCCAGGGCCTGGTCGAGATCGACCACGGCGACGTAGCGGCGGGCGTGGAGATCGGCCAGCTGCTGTTCCAGCTGCAGCAGCGGTCGCTGCGCGGAGAGCACGTCCAGCTGGGTGCCCAGGCCCGCGTCGTAGCGGTTGGAAGCCAGGTCGTAGGCCTTCTGCGCCGCATCGCGCGCCGCGGTCAGCGAGGCGACCTGCGCATCGAGCGAGCGCGCCGACTGGACCGCATCGGCGACCTCGTGCATGGCACCGACCAGGGCGCCGTTGTAGCTGGCCACGGCCAGGTCGTACTGGGCGTCGGCGTTGTCCAGGTTGGCGCGCAGGCGGCCGCCATCGAAGATCGGCAGGCTGATCGCCGGCCCGCCCAGGCCCAGTACCGCATCGCTGTCGAACAGGTCGGACAGGTTGGCCGAGGCCAGGCCGACGATGGCCGACAGGTTCACGCTCGGCTTGAAGGCGGCCTTGCGCGCGTCGATGCCGCGGTTGGCGGCCTCCACGCGCCAGCGCGCGGCGACCACGTCGGCGCGATGGCCGAGCAGTTCGCTGGGCAGCACGCCGGGCACCGACGGCGCGGGCGCGGCGAGCAGCTTGGGCTGGGCGATGGCCAGGCCGCGGTCCGGGCCCTTGCCGAGCAGCGCGGCCAGCGCGTTGCGCAGGGCGTCGATCTGCTGCTGGGCGGCCTGTTCCTGCTGGCGCGCGCTGGCGATGGTGCTCTCGGCCTGGCGCAGCTGCAGGTTGTTGTCCAGGCCGGCATCGACGCGCTGCTGGCTCAGGTCGCGCAGGCGGCCCGAACGCTGCTGCTCGCGGCGGGCCACGTCCAGCGCCTTGTAGGCCTGCGACAGCGAGATGTAGGTGCGGGCGATGTTGGCCGACAAGGTCAGGCGGGCGGCCTGGGCGTCGACTTCGGCGGCGCGCGCCTGGCCGACGGCGGCCTCGTAGGCGGCGCGCTGGCCGCCCCACAGGTCCGGCGCCCACTTGAAGTCGAGCATCAGCACGTTGGCCCACATCACATCGCCGCCGATCTCCGGGCCGGCCAGGCCCTTGGGCAGCTGCACGCCGCTGTATTCGCCGGTGGCGTCGAGCGTGGGCTTGCGTTGTGCGTCGGCCAGTCCGGCCTGGGCCTTGGCCTGGCGCAGGCGCGCGTCGGCCGCGGCCAGCGACGGATTGCCCTGCAGGGCCTCGCGGATCAGGCCGTCCAGCTGCGGATCGCCCAGCGCGTTCCACCAGTCCTGACGCGGGAAGGCGGCGGCGCTGAAGGCGTCCGCGCCCAGGACCTGGCGCGCGCCGAGGGTGTCTGCGTCGAGCGGCTGGCCGCTGGTGGTGAGGCCGCGGCTGCTGGCGCAGCCGGCCAGCACCAGCGCGCAGGCCAGCGCCGCGGCGAGCCTGCCGTGCAGGCGTGGGGGAACGGACGTGGACATGGTCAATCGGTCTCGGAGGTGAGGTTGTCGCGCGCCTGCTCGAGCAGGCGCATCAGTTCGCTGGATTCGGCCTCGGACATGCCGCGCGTCGCGCGCTGCAGCACGCGCTGGCCGCACAGGTTGATGTCCTGCCAGATGGCGGTGCCGGCCTCGGTGAGGTGGATGTGCAGGGCGCGGCGATCGCCGGGATCGGCCTTGCGCGTGACCAGGCCGCGCGCCTCGAGGCGATCGAGCAGGCGCGTCATCGCGCCGGGGTGGACCTCGGCGGCGCGCGCCAGGTCGGTGACGCTGGCGATGCCGTCGGCCAGCTTCTTGATGGTGACGAACTGGCTGAAGGTCAGGTCGTGGCCGGCTGCGATCAGTTCGCGCTCCATCGCTTCCCAGATCGCGTCACGCGTCTGGCGGATCAACAGGCCGAGCGAGGACCCGCTCGCGGGCGGGCAGATGGACGCAGGGGAATTCATGGCGCGGCATGATCCGCGCGGGTGGGATATTTGTCAATGCAAATATTGTTTCAGCAATGGAATGCCGCGTCGCGGCATTCTGCTGACAGAACGGTCAGCTCATAAGGTGCGTTGCAGGATCAGCTCGAGCACCGCCTTGCTGCCAAAAAACGCGAGCAGCAGCAGCGCCATGGCCACCAAGGTCCAGCGCACCGCGGTCGTGCCGCGCCAGCCGCGCCGCCAGCGGCCCAGCAGCAGGCCGCCGAAGACCAGCCAGGACAGCACGCTCAGCACGGTCTTGTGCACCAGGTGCTGGGCGAACAGGTTCTCGACGAACATCATTCCCGTCAGCAGCGTGGCGGTCAGCAGGGCGAAGCCCACCGCGATCGTGCGGAACAGCAGCGTCTCCAGCTCGGTCAGCGGCGGCAGTGCGCGCAGCCAGGCGTGGAATTCGCGCCGGCGCAGGGCGCGCTCCTGCACCCACAGCATGATCGCCAGCAGCGCCGCCACCGCCAGCGTGGCGTAGGACAGCAGCGCCAGCCAGGCATGCAGCTGCAGGCGCCAGTCCAGGCCGGAGGAGGGCCGGTGGCCGTAGCCGTGGTAGACGGCCAGCAGCAGCGCGGCCAGCGGGAAGGACACCACGCCCACCGCCGCCATGCGGCCGCGCGCGACCAGGGCGGTCATCGCCGCCATGCCCAGGCTGACCAGCGACAGGGCCGCGAAGAAATGCATGTCCGGCCCGCCCGGCGTGCGCCAGGCCACCCACAGGTGGTAGCCGCCGTGCAGAGCGATGGCCAGCAGGGCCGGCAGGCGCCAGGCGCGGGGCGGCCCGGCGGCATCGGGCGCGACGGCGCGCACCAGCAACAGGGTCGCCAGCAGGTACAGGACACAGGAAGGAAGGACGAACCCCATGGCGCGCAGTGTCGCACGCGGCTCCGCTTTTCGAGAACCATTCTTGTTGGACGGGCGATGGGATGGGGCGCGCACGGAGAGGCACAAGCCGCGCTGAGAAGGCTCAGCTCGCTCCCTATTCCCGCCCGGCCGCAAAACCCACCCGGATATACTGCGCGCCCGCTTCGCGTCCGCTTTCCGGTTGCCCCCATGTTCGAATCCCTGACCCAGCGCCTGTCCGGCACCATCGAGCGCCTGCGCGGCCGCGGCCGCCTGACCGAGGACAACATCCGCGAGGCCACCCGCGAGGTGCGCATCGCCCTGCTGGAAGCCGACGTCGCCCTGCCGGTGGTCCAGGCCCTGGTCGAGCGCATCAAGGTGCGTGCGGTCGGCCAGGAGGTGCTGAAGTCGCTGACCCCCGGCCAGGCGCTGATCAAGGTCGTGCGCGACGAGCTGACCGCGGTGATGGGCTCCACCGCCCAGGACCTCAACCTCAACGTGCCGGCGCCGGCGGTGATCCTGATGGCCGGTCTGCAGGGCGCGGGCAAGACCACCACCGTGGGCAAGCTCGCCAAGCACCTGAAGGAGAAGCGCAAGAAGAAGGTCATGGTGGTCTCGGCCGACGTCTACCGCCCGGCCGCCATCGAGCAGCTCAAGGCGCTGGCCCAGCAGGTCGACGTGCCGTTCTTCCCCTCCGATGCCTCGCAGCAGCCCGAGGCCATCGTCCGCGCCGCGATCGAGGACGCGCGCAAGTCCTTCACCGATGTGCTGATCGTCGATACCGCCGGTCGCCTGGCCATCGACGAGGCGATGATGGCTGAGATCAAGGCGCTGCACGCCGCGGTCAAGCCGGTCGAGACGCTGTTCGTGGTCGATTCGATGACCGGCCAGGACGCGGCGACCACCGCCAAGGCCTTCTCCGAGGCGCTGCCGCTGACCGGCGTGGTGCTGACCAAGACCGACGGCGATGCCCGCGGCGGCGCGGCGCTGTCGGTGCGCTACATCACCGGTAAGCCGATCAAGTTCATCGGCGTGGGCGAGAAGCCCGACGGCCTGGACGTGTTCCATCCCGAGCGCGTGGCCAGCCGCATCCTGGACATGGGCGACGTGCTGTCGCTGGTGGAGCAGGTCGAGAGCCAGGTCGACAAGGACAAGGCGCAGAAGCTCGCCGAGAAGGTCGCCAAGGGCAAGAAGTTCGACCTCAACGACATGCGCGACCAGCTCGAGCAGATGCAGAACATGGGCGGCATCGGCGCGCTGATGGACAAGCTGCCCGGCCTGGGCCAGGTGCCCGAGCACCTCAAGGCGCAGGTCGCCGGCAACAAGGAAGTGCCGCGCATGATCGCCATCATCAATTCGATGACCAAGAAGGAGCGCCGCAATCCGGCGCTGCTCAACGGCTCGCGCCGCGCGCGCATCGCCAAGGGCTCGGGTACCCAGCCGGCCGACGTGAACAAGCTGATGAAGCAGTTCACGCAGATGGAAAAGATGATGGGCAAGCTGGGCCGCGGTGGCATGAAGGGCATGATGCGCGGCATGCGCGGGATGATGGGCGCCATGGGCGCCATGGGCGGCGGCGGCGGTCGCGGCGGCATGCCGTTCCGCTGATCGGCTGATGGCCTCGGCCGCGCGCCTGCGATCCGACGACTTCTGCGCGCGCTTCGGCGTGCGTGTGCCGATCCTGCTGGCGCCGATGGCCGGCGCCTGCCCGGTGCCGCTGTCGGCGGCGCTGGCCGACGCCGGCAGCCTGGGCGCGATGGGCGCGGTGCTGTCCACGCCGCAGGAGATCGGCGCGTGGATGGACGAGTTTCGTGCGCTTTCCAGCGGACCCGCACAGGTCAATCTGTGGGTGCCGGACGCGCCGCCTGCGCGCGATGCGCAGGCCGAGGCCGCCGTGCGTGCGCTGCTGGCGCAGTGGGGGCCGGATGTGCCCGCCAACGCGGGCGATGCGGTCCCGGCGGATTTCGACGCGCAGTTCGACGCCGTGCTGGCGGCGCGGCCGCAGGTGCTGTCCACGATCATGGGTGTGCTGGAACCGGCCCAGGTGCAGGCGCTGCGCCGTGCCGGCATCGCCTGGTTCGCCACCGCGACCACGCTGGCCGAAGCGCAGTGCGCGCAGGACGCCGGCGCCGATGCGGTGATCGCGCAGGGCTTCGAGGCCGGTGGGCATCGCGGGGCGTTCGATCCGGCCGCCGCCGAACGCCAGCTGGTCGGCCTGTTCGCGCTGGTGCCGCGCCTGGCCGATGCGCTGTCGGTGCCGGTGATCGCCGCCGGCGGCATCGCCGATGGCCGCGGAGTGGCCGCCGCGCTGACGCTGGGCGCGAGTGCGGCGATGGTCGGCACCGCCTTCCTGCGCACGCCGGAGGCCGCCATCGCGCCGGCCTGGGCGCAGGCCCTGGCCGGGACCGAGCCGCAGGACACCTGGCCGACGCGCGCGTTCTCCGGCCGGCTCGGGCGTTCGATCGCCACGGCCTATGTCCGCGCGGCCGCGAATCCTGAAGCGCCATCGCCCGCGCCGTATCCGGTGCAGCGCGGCCTGACCGCCGCGATGCGCAAGCAGGCCGTGGTCGAGGACCGGCTCGATGCGATGCAGGCCTGGGCCGGGCAATCGGCCTGGGCCGCGCAGGCCAGGCCCGCCGCCGCGCTGCTGCGGGACTGGTGGGCGCAGGCCGACGCGCTGCTGTGAGCGCGCCCCGCCTGAGCATCGCCGGTCGGCCCGTCACGCTCGACGACCTGCGTCCGCTGGCGCAGTCCAACTACGGCCACTTCACCGCCTTCCGCACGCGCGGCGGCGCGGTGCAGGGGCTCGATCTGCACCTGGCGCGGCTGCGCGAGGGCCATGCGAAGCTGTTCGACGCCCCGTTCGACGAGCCCGCATTGCTGGCGCAGCTGCGGCAGGCGTTGCACGGGGTGGAGGACGCGTCGGTGCGGATCACCGGCTTCGCGCGCGACTTCGACTATCGCGATCCGCTCAAGCCGGTGACGCCGGATTGGCTGATCTCCGTGGCGGATGCGCGGCCGGCGGCGCCGGCCGGGCCGCTGGCCCTGAAGTCCTACGCGTTCGTGCGGCCGCTGCCGCAGATCAAGCACATCGCCACGCTGCCGCTGTTCCACTACCGGCGCCAGGCGCGGCTGGCCGGCGCCGACGACGCGCTGTTCGTCGAAGCGGCGGGGCAGGGCGCGCGCGTGGTGGAAGGCTCGGTCTGGAACATCGGGTTCTGGGACGGCGGCCAAGTGCTCTGGCCGCAGGGCCCGGCGCTGCGCGGCACCTGCGAGGCGCTGCTGCAGCGGGGCCTGGATGTCTTGGGTGTGCCGCAGCGGAGCGCGGACGTCACGCTGAAACAAGCGGGCACGGTGGCCGCCTTCACCGCCAACGCGAACGGCTGCACGCCGGTGTCCGGGATCGATGGCAGGCCCTTGCCGGCCGCGCCGGAACTGCCCGCCCTGCTGGCCCGGGCGCTGGACACCCAGCCCTGGGATCGCCCCTGAGCACAGGCGGGAGAGTGGGGACGGGTTTGCGTGGCGCGCGCGGCCAGCTATAATTGCCGGCTTACCTCGCCATCCTGGCGACTGGGCAACACGAGAGCACCATGGTCAAGATCCGCCTTACCCGCGGTGGCGCCAAGAAGCGCCCCTTCTACCACATCATCGTCACCGACGTGCGCAGCGCGCGCGACGGCCGCAACATCGAGCGTCTGGGTTACTACAACCCGGTCGCCCAGGGCGCCGAGCCGCGCGTGGTGCTGGACACCGCCCGCGTCGACCACTGGGTGAGCAACGGCGCCCAGCTGACCGACAAGGTCCGCAACCTGTACAAGGAAGCGGCCAAGGCCAACGCCCAGGCTTCGGCCTGATCGCTGCGGTCGCGCCTGGCGCGGCCGGTCTTCTCGCAATGAGTGAGAACGCAACGCGCCGCATCCTGCTGGGCAGGGTGGTCGGCGCGTTCGGCGTGCGTGGCCAGGTCAAGATCGAGTCCTGGACCGAGCCGCGCGAAGCCATCTTCCGCTACCAGCCCTGGACCCTGCGCGATGCGGCCGGCCGCGAGCGCGAGCTGTCCGGCGTGCGCGGCAAGCCCTCGGGCAAGCATCTGATCGCCAGCTTCCCCGGCGTCGAGGACCGCGATGCGGTCGAGGCGATGGTCGGGCTGGAGATCGCCGTGCCGCGCAGCGCGCTGCCGCCGCCCCAGCCCGACGAGTACTACTGGGTCGACCTGGAAGGCCTGCGCGTGATCAACGCCGACGGCCGCGACTTCGGCACGGTCTCGCACCTGTTCTCCACCGGCGCCAACGATGTGCTGGTGGCGCGGGGCGACAAGGACCGGCTGATCCCGTTCATCCAGCCGGACTTCGTGACCCGCGTGGACTTCGAGGCCGGCGTGGTGGGCGTGGACTGGGACCCCGAGTTCTAGGAACGAGTGGAGAGGAGTGAGCGTAGTGCTCTACTGGGCTCCATCTCACTCGTCTTCGCTCACTGCTCGCCCATGCGCATCGACGTCATCAGCCTGTTTCCCGAGTTCATCGACCAGAGCGCCGGCTATGGTGTGGTCGGTCGTGCGCGCGAACGTGGGCTGCTGGCCTTGCGGGGCTGGAATCCGCGCGACTACGCCGCCGGCAACTACCGCCGCGTGGACGACCGTCCGTTCGGCGGCGGCCCGGGCATGGTGATGCTGATCGAGCCGCTGCGCGCCTGCCTGGACGAGGTCCGTCAGGCCGATCCGGCGCCGGCGCCGGTGATCTACCTGAGCCCGCAGGGCCGGCCGCTGACCCAGGGGCGCGTGCGCGAACTGGCCGCGCTGCCACGGCTGGTGCTGCTGTGCGGCCGCTACGAGGGCGTGGACGAGCGCTTCCTGGCGCACGAGGTCGACGAGGAGATCTCCATCGGCGACTACGTGCTCTCCGGCGGTGAACTGGCCGCGGCGGTGCTGATCGACGCGGTCACCCGCCTGCAGGACGGAGCGCTCAACGATGCCGAATCCGCCGCCCAGGACAGCTTCGAAGGCGAGGCCGGGCTGCTGGACTGCCCGCACTACACGCATCCGGCCAGCCACGCCTGGGGCGAGGTGCCCGAGGTGCTGCGGTCGGGCAACCATGCCGCCATCGCGCGCTGGCGCCGGCAGCAGTCGCTGGGCCGGACCTGGCTGCGGCGGCCCGACCTGCTGGACGAGGCTGCCTTGTCCAAGGCCGATCGCAAGCTGCTGGAGGCCTTCCGGGCCGAGCACGCCGTCGAAGGCGAGGGACAGGACGACTAGCCACGCGCCGGAAATTTCGTCTACAATGCGCAGTTCCCGCGGGCCGCTCGGCCTGGGCGGGCCGCAAGATCACGATAAACGTGCAGCGACTTCTCGCGACTGCATCAGCCCTTGTTGTCGAGACCCGACACACCCACCCGAACATTGAATCGGTGCCACCATGAGCAAGTTGAACAAGTCCATCATCGCGGAGTTCGAGTCCGCCCAGATTTCCCGCGAGCTGCCGCAGTTCAGCCAGGGTGACACCGTCGTCGTCAATGTGAAGGTGAAGGAAGGCAACCGCGAGCGCGTGCAGGCTTACGAAGGCGTGGTCATCGCCAAGAAGAACGCCGGCCTGAACTCCGCCTTCACCGTGCGCAAGATCTCGCACGGCTACGGCGTCGAGCGCGTGTTCCAGACCCACAGCGCGACCATCGACTCCGTCGAAGTCAAGCGCCGCGGCAAGGTCCGCGCCGGCAAGCTGTACTACCTGCGCGGTCTGCAGGGCAAGGCCGCCCGCATCAAGGAAGACCTGGCCGCCGCTGCCGCCGCCAAGGCTGCCCGCCAGGCTGCCGCTGCCGAGTAAGCCTTCGGCACATTCGCCCGGCCTGCGCCGCGCTAAGCTCGAAACCCGGCCCTCGTGCCGGGTTTCTTGTTTTCAGCGCCACGCACCCGTGCGGCCCGGCGCGCCCACGGAAGGAGGATGGGATGTCACGCAGTCTCAATACCAAGTGGATCGCCGGCGTTAGCCTGGCGCTGGGGTTGGCCGGCTGCGCCAGCACCAACGGCCTGGACGGCCCGAACATCGCCTACGAATGCCAGCTGCAGGCGCGCGACGCTGCCAACCAGCCGCCGTTCCCGGACAAGATCCGCGACGGCAAGCACGGCCAGGCGTTCGAGCAGGGCGTGCGCGATGCGCGTATGACGCAGGCCTGCCAGCGCGACACCGAATCGCACGCCGAGATCCGCTTCGGCAACAAGCCGGGCACGTGAGCTTCACGCACCGCGTCGCCCACTTGCACGTGGAAGGGAACACGCATGCACAGGAACACGAAGATGAAACTGCAGGGAACCTCGCTGGCCGCCGCGTTGTTGCTGCTGTCGGCCTGCGCCAGCCACCAGGCGCGCGACGATGCGACCGCGTTGCGTCCGGCCGACCGGCCCGAATGCCAGGTCGCCTCGTCCTCGGCGGCCGACACGCTGGCGCGATCCTCGGCGGGCACGATGGTGCGCGATCCCTGCCATCCGGAGGCCTGGGCCGAGCCCGGCCCGCGCGCGAGCCAGCCGATCAAGCCGGACTTCTCGGGAAAGCATGACTGAGCCCGTCGTCCCGCAGGCGGTGCGCCTGGACGTGTGGCTGTGGGCCGCACGCTTCTTCAAGACCCGCGCCCTGGCCAAGGAGGCGGTAGGCCTGGGCAAGGTGGAGATCGGCGGACAGCGCGCCAAGCCCTCGCGCACGGTGCGGGTGGGCGATGCGCTGCGCGTGCAGCGTGGCGAGGAATGCTTCGAGATCGCCGTATGCGGCCTGTCCGACCAGCGCGGCCCGGCGCCGGTGGCGCAGGCGCTGTATCAGGAAACCGAAGCATCGCGGCAGCGGCGGGTCGAGGCGCGCGCGCTGAGCGCGGCCGAGCGCGGCGGCTATCGGCCGCCGGAGAGCAAGCCGGACAAGCGCGCGCGCCGGCTGATCCAGGCGCTGGGCGACATCGACGCGCTCTGAGCGCGCGCGAGCGATCAGGATTTCTGCAGGACATCGTCCGGCGCGCGGTCCGGATCGGCCGGATCGGCCACCGGCGAGGGCGGGCTTGCCGGTACCTCCGAGGGCACGGCGATGGTGCGCGTATCGGCAGCGCCCATGCGCGCCTTGCGCCAGCCGCCCCAGCGGTAATAGGCGATGGACATCAGCATCGAGCACAGCGAACTGGTCGGAAAGCTCCACCACACCGCATCGGCGCCCAGCGTGGGCTGCAGCAGCTTGGCGAACGGCACGCGGATGCCCCACAGCGAGATCACCAGCATGATCAGCGGCGGGATCACCGCGCCGGTCGAGCGCACCACGCCGGACAGCACGAACATCACCCCGAAGAACAGGAACGACCAGATCGCGATGTGGTTGAGATGGCGCGCCGTGTCGAAGGCGGCGCTGCCCGGCGCCAGGAACAGGCCGAAGGTCCAGTGGTCGAGCAGGATCAGCGGCGCGATCAGCGCGCCGGTCATCAGGAAGTTGAACAGCACGCCGGTGCGCGCGATCGCCGAGACGCGGTCCCAGCGCTGCGCGCCCACATTCTGCGCGGCCATCGAGGACACCGCCGCGGCGATGGCCATGGCGGGCATCTGCACGTAGGCCCAGGTCTGCAGCGCCGCGCCGTAGGCGGCGGCCGTGTCGGTGCCGAAGCGGTTGACCAGGGTCATCATGGCGATCATCGCCAGCGACACCAGCACCATCTGCAGGCCCATCGGCACGCCCTTGGTGACCAGCGACTTGAGGATGGCCGGGTCGATGCGGAACAGGCCCAGATCCTTGCGCCCGAGCCACAGCACGTGGCGTCGGCGGCGCAACGCGATCAGCATGGCCAGCAGCGCGATGGCCTGGGTGATCAGCGTCGACCAGGCCGCGCCGGCGATGCCCAGCTTTGGGAATGGCCCCAGGCCGAGCATCAGCACCGGGTCCAGCGCGCAGTCCAGCGCCACGGCCAGCAGCAGATAGCGGAACGGCGTCTTGGCATCGCCCGCGCCGCGCAGCGCCGCCGAGAGGAAGGCGAAGGCGTAGATCAGCGGTATCGCCAGGAAGATCACGCGCAGATAGCTTTCGGCCAGCGGCAGCGAATCGGCCGGCGTGCCCATCGCCGCCAGCAGATGGCGCGCGGTCCACACGCCGGTACAGGCGATCAGCACCGACAGGCCAATGAAGAAGCTCGCGCTGGTGCCGAACACCTGGCGCGCGCGGGCGATGTTGCCCGCGCCGATCGCCTGGCCGATCAGGATGGTGGCGGCCATGCCGATGCCGAACACCGAGCCGATCAGGAAGAACAGGATGCTGTTGGCGTTGGCCGTGGCGGTCAGCGCCGATTCGCCCAGGAACTTGCCGATCCACACCGCGTTGACCGAGCCGTTCAGGGACTGGGCCACGTTGCCGCCCAGGATCGGCAGCGAGAACAGCCACAGGCTGCGGCCGATCGGGCCTTCGGTCAGCGAACGTGGGGGGGCGGCAGGTGCGGGCATGGAGACAGCAGGGGCCGGCGAGGGTCCGGCACCCTACCATCGCCTGACCGTCGCGTCAGTCAAGCCGCCGGCAGCGGCGCGGCCTGGGCCGCCCGGCGCCACTGGCGCAGGCCCATCACCGCCAGGCCGACGAAGCCCAGGTACAGCGCCGCGGTCACCTCGAGCGACTTGAACAGGTACAGCCCGACGTAGATCAGATCCAGCACGATCCACAGCCACCACGCGGCCACGTGGCGGCGGCCCTGCCACCACTGCGCCACCAGGCTGAAGGCGGTCAGCGCCGCATCCAGCCACGGCAGCGCCGCGTCGGTGTAGCGGTGCATGCAAAAGCCCAGCAGCAGCGCGCCGAGCGCGCCCAGCCCCAGGTCGCGCAGCGCCGCGCCCGGCGCGAGCGTGGCCACGCGCACCAGGCCGTCGTCGTCCAGGTTGGCCTTCCAGCGCCGCCAGCCGTAGACGATGAAGCCGGCGAAGGCGACCTGCAGCAGCGCATCGGAGTACAGCCGGGCATCGACGAACACCAGCGCATACAGCGCCACCGAGGCCAGCCCGACCGGCCAGCCCAGCATGTGGCGGCGCGCGGCCAGCCAGACCGCGGCCACGCTGACCGCCGCGCCGATCCATTCCAGCGCGTCGATGTTCACAGCGCCCAGGTCACGGTCAGGCGCGCCAGCCGCGGCGCGCCGGGGAACAGGTAGTAGTCGCCGCCGCTGCTGCCGGTGTCGCGCCAGTAGAACTTGTCGAACACGTTGTCCACCGACAGCCGCCAGGTCAGCGCCTGGCCGCCGATCTGGCTGCGCAGGCGCAAGCCTGCGTCGAACACGTGATAGGCCGGCACGCGCAGCGCGCCATCGGGCGTGGCGACGTTGGCGGCGGCATAGCGCCAGCCGGCGTTGAGGCTCAGGGCGGGCAGCGACTGCAGCTGGTAGTCGAGGAACACGCTGGCGCGCGCCTTGGGCACGTTGATCAGCTGATGGCCGTCGACCGAGGGCGTGCCGCTGTCGTCGGCGCGCGCGCGCAGCACGCTGGCGCTGGCGACGATGCGCAGCTGTTCGGTCAGCCTGCCGTTGGCGGTGAGCTCCAGGCCGGTATGCACCTGCTGGCCGCGCTGGACGAAGGTGTAGCCGGCCTCGCTGGCGTCGGGCATCGCGTACTGGAACGGCTGGCGGATGCGGAACAGCGCCGCGCCCAGGTCCAGCGCATCGCTGGCGGCGAACTTCACGCCGGTTTCCCATTGGCGCGACTGCAGCGGCGGCAGGAAGCTGTCGGCGTTGGAGGTCCAGTACGGCGCCTCCTGGCCCAGCGACAGGCCTTCGCTGTAGCTGACGTAGGCGTTGAGCCGCGGCGTGGCCTGCCACAGCAGCGCGGTCTGCGGCAGGAAGGTGCTCAGCCGGGTGCGGCGCTCGCGCACGCCTTCGCTGTCGTTGTCTGTCTCGGTGAGCCGGACCCAGCGCCCGCCGGCCAGCCACTGCCAGCCCTCGCCCAGCGTGATGCGGTCCAGCGCGAACAGCGCGCGCTGCTGATCGTCCAGCCGGCGCGCGGACGGGCCGGGCATGTTGGGCGAGGGTGCGAACACCGGCGTGTCCCGGGCGATGTTGGCCGTGCCGACGTAGTCGTACACGTCCTGGCGGCGATCGACCGTGCGCCGATAGCCGTCCACGCCGACGGTCAGCTGATGCTGCAGCGCGCCGGTCTGGAACTTGCCCTGCAGCTGCGCGCGCAACTGCTGGTTGTGGCGCGTGTCGTCCGGACTGCGGTAGTCGTAGACATCGTAGTCGCCGTTGGGCGCGAAGTAGTTGCCCGGCACGCTGCCATCGGCGCACTGCGGCGCATAGAAGCAGCCGTAGGCGAAGGCCACGTTGTCGTCGATCACGCTGCGGCTGCTGCCGAGCGCCACGCTGCCCTGCCAGTCGGCGTTGAACTGGTAGCGGTAGCGGGCGGTGAGGTTGGTGGTCTGGATCGCCACCGGCTGCGCCCAGGGCTGGTAGCCGAGCAGCTTGGTCGCGCTGGGATGCGGCGGCAGGGCATCGCCGCCCAGCAGCTGGTAGCCCGAGGCCGAGCGCTGCGAGCTGGTCTGGTAGTTGCCGTCCAGCTCCAGCTTGCCCTTGTCGCCGATCAGCCAGTCGGCGGCCAGCGAGTAGAAGTTGCGCCGGCCATCGAGGTGCTCGATGTAGGAATGGGTGTCTTCCCAGGCCGCGTTGAAGCGCAGCCCGAAGCTCGGCGTCAGCCAGCGGCCCCAGTCCACGGCGGTGTAGCGCGAGCCATGCGAATCGGTGCCCAGGGTGAGCTCCTGCACGCGCTCGGGACGCTTGGCCACGAAGTTGAGGATGCCGCCGGGCGCCATGATCCCGGCGGTCAGGCCGGCCTCGCCCTTGAGGATCTCCACCTGGGCGATGTTCTCCAGCGCCAGGCGCTGCTCGCCGGCGATGGACAGGTCGTTGAAGCGCAGGCCGGTGGCCAGATCGAGCGCGAAGCCGCGGATCGACACGTCCTGGTAGTAGCCGGCCGCCGCGTAGCTGTCGCCCAGCGAGGCGTC
This sequence comes from Pseudoxanthomonas winnipegensis, assembly GCF_030322905.1. Taxonomy (NCBI): domain Bacteria; kingdom Pseudomonadati; phylum Pseudomonadota; class Gammaproteobacteria; order Lysobacterales; family Lysobacteraceae; genus Pseudoxanthomonas; species Pseudoxanthomonas winnipegensis. Next base: position 1,689,918 of record NZ_CP095475.1, read on the forward strand.
GTTGTGCGCCAGCTCGCTCAGGCTGCGCGGCTGGCGCGCGTCGATCAGGGCGCGGGTCAGCACGTTGATCGACGCCGGCGTGTCGCGCCAGCTGCCGGGGCCGAAGCTGTTGGACTGGCTGGTCGGCGTGGCCTGGGTCTGCCCCTTGACCTGCACGGTCGCCAGATCGGTGGCCTTGGCGGCGGAAGCGGATTCATCGGTCTGCTGTTGCGCGTGCAGCGGCAGCGCGGCGGAGGACAGCAGGCAGGACAGCAGCAGGGTGGAGCGTGGGCGGTTCATCGGTTCGTCACCAGGCAAGGGCTCAAGGACGAAGCGACGGCGCGCACGGCGCACGCCGTTGCCGGGCGTGCCTGCCGTGCTGCTCAAAGCTCCCTACGCCGGTGCAAACCGGATCAGGTTCCAAGGGACTCTCTCAGCCCGGCAACGCCGGGCACCCCCGCTTCAGAGTGCGCATTGGACACCATTCGGCGTCGATTTGCACACCTTGCATCTCAGGCGGCCGCGCGCAGCGCTTGCAGCAGGGCCTGGCCCGCCGCGCTGGCGAACCAGTCCGCATGGCCGAGCAGGAAGGTCGCGTAGGCCACCTGCGCGTTGTCCGGCGCGTGGGTGATGGCGTGGAAGTACTCGACCTCGGACAGGGCGAAATCCAGGTGCACCAGCGGCAGCAGATCGGCCAGCAAGCGCACCCGGTCCGGCGACAGGGGCGCCACCGTGCGATAGCCGTCGAGCAGGGCCAGCGCGGTGTCCACATGTGCGGCGTCCAGGCCGTCTTCCAGCGACAGCCAGGCGATGGCGTTGCGTTCGATCGCGGTGGCCAGGTCGAACAGCGCGCCGGTCGGCGAGGCCAGGCCGAAGTCGAGCACGCTGCTGATGCGCGGCGCATCGGCCTGGCTCTGCCAGAGCAGATTGGAGACATGCAGGTCGTTGTGCGCCCACAGGCGCGGCTCATCGCGCAGCGCTTCGGCAAGGCCGGCATGCCAGGGCAGCAGATGGCGCTCGAAGTCCGCCTGCCAGTCGCGTGCGCGCAGCCATTCGGCCAGCGCCGGGCGCTGTGCGAGCTGCGCCTGCAGCGCGGCGATGGGATCGTCCGCGCGGATCAGATCGTCGCGTGCGACCAGCAGATGCGTGCTGCGCTGTGGCGCGGTGTAGTCGGCCGCGGCCAGATGCAGCCGTGCGAGCATCGCGCCCAGTTGCCGCGCCTGTGCCAGGTCGGTCAGCGGCGTCCAAGACGTGGTCTCGCGATACAGGTCCGCACCGATGCCGGCGCGGTGCACTTCATAGGTCCACTCGCCGTGCGCATGCGCGGTGCGGCCGTGCGCGTCGGCGAATACCTCGACCACCGGCAGGCCGCGGTCGCGCAGGTGCGCCATGAAGCGATGTTCCTCTTCCAGGCCATCGGCGCTGCGTACGTTGCGATGGTGTCGCTTGACGAAAAGCGGGCCGTGCGCGGTCTCCACCAAGGCGGCGGCCGACAGGGGACGCGGGCTGTGCCAGGTGATGCGATGCGGGCCTGCGGCCAGCGGCGGGTAGGCGGCCAGGAGGGTGTCGACTTCGTCGGCCCGCAGCGGCGGCCAGTCCGGCGCGGCGTCTTCGGGGCCCACGCCATGCACGCGGTGGGAGGCATCACTCATGGTGGGAACGGGCGCGTGGCATCGGCCCGATATTGTGCGGCAAGGCGGGGAGGGTGCTGGTCGTTGTGGTTTGAGACGGGTGGTGGTGCGGACCCGCGGGGCGAGAGCATCCGAGGTCGGGCGATTCCTGCGAAGAGCACCCCCTCCCGGCCTCCCCCTTGCGCGTTGCGCAAAGGGGGAGGGGCGGTGTCGTGCGATCGACGCGTTGCGCCGAGCGTTGTGGATCTGCGCGTTCGGGACTTACTTCAGGTCGAAGCGGTCCAGCTCCATCACCTTGGTCCACGCCGCCACGAAGTCGTGCACGAACTTCTGCCTGGCATCGTCGCTGGCATAGACCTCGGCCAGCGCGCGCAGCACGGCGTTGGAACCGAACACCAGGTCGGCGCGGCTGGCCGTCCACTGGATCTCGCCGGTGGCGCGGTCGCGGCCCTCGTAGGTTTCCTTGGAGGTCGCCTTCCACTCGGTGCCCATGTCCAGCAGGTGGACGAAGAAGTCGTTGCTCAGCACGCCGACCCGATCGGTCAGCACGCCGTGCGCGCAGTCGTCCACGTTGGCGCCCAGCACGCGCAGGCCACCGATCAGCACGGTCAGCTCCGGCGCGGTCAGGGTCAGCTGCTGGGCCTTGTCGATCAGCAGCGTCTCGGTGGTCGGGCCGCCGGGCAGGCGCCGATAGTTGCGGAAGCCATCGGCGATGGGCTCCATCGCCTCGAAGGACGCCACGTCGGTCTGGTCCTGGCGCGCATCGACGCGGCCGGGGGTGAAGGGCACTTCGATCTGGACGCCGGCCGCGGCCGCCGCCTTCTCGATGCCGACCACGCCGGCCAGCACGATCACATCGGCCAGCGAGGCCTTGCCGGAGGCCTTGCCGGAGGCCTGCTGGATCGCCTGCAGGGTAGGCAGCGCGGCCACGGCGCCGGCGTTGACCGCCCAGTCCTTCTGCGGGGCCAGGGCCAGCCGCGCGCCGTTGGCGCCGCCGCGCTTGTCGCCACCGCGGAAGGTCGAGGCCGAGGCCCAGGCCACCGAGACCAGCTCGCTCACCGACAGCCCGGACTGGGCGATTTGGTCCTTCAGCGCGGCGATGTCGGCCGCGCCGGGCTGGTGCACCGGCGCCGGCAGCGGGTCCTGCCAGATCAGGTCTTCGGCCGGCACTTCCGGGCCGAGATAGCGCGCCTTCGGGCCCATGTCGCGGTGGGTCAGCTTGAACCAGGCGCGGGCGAAGGCTTCGTTGAAGGCCTGCGGGTCACCCAGGAAGCGGCGCGAGATCTTCTCGAACTCCGGGTCGAAGCGCAGGGTCAGGTCGGTGACCAGCATGGTCGGCTTGCGCTTCTTCGACGGATCGAACGGGTCGGGAATCAGCGCGTCCGCATCCTTGGCCTCGAACTGGATCGCCCCGGCCGGGCTGCGGGTCTGCACCCAGTCGAACTTGAACAGGTTCTCGAAGAAGTGGTTGCTCCACTGGGTCGGGGTCTGCGACCACACCACCTCCAGGCCGGACGTGATCGCATCGGCGCCCACGCCGCTGCCGAACTTGCTGTGCCAGCCCAGGCCCTGGGCCTCCAGGTCGGCCGCTTCCGGGTCCAGGCCGACGTGGTCGGCGGCGCCGGCGCCGTGGGTCTTGCCCAGGGTATGGCCGCCGGCGATCAGGGCGACGATCTCCTCATCGTCCATGGCCATGTTGCCGAAGGTGGCGCGGATGGCGGCCGCGGCCGAGGCCGGATCGCCGCTGGCGTTGGGGCCTTCGGGATTGACGTAGATCAGGCCCATCTCGGTGGCGGCCAGCGGGTTGCGCGCCAGGCTCTCCGGGTCGCGGTGGGCCAGCCAGGTGGTCTCATCGCCCCAGTTCACGTCCAGGTCCGGCTCCCACACGTCCTCGCGCCCGGCGCCGAAGCCGAAGGTGCGGAAGCTGCTGCTCTCCAGCGCCACGTTGCCGGCCAACACCATCAGGTCGGCCCAGGAAATCTGCTGGCCGTACTTGCGCTTGACCGGCCACAGCAGGCGCCGGGCCTTGTCCAGGCTGACGTTGTCCGGCCAGCTGTTGAGCGGGGCGAAGCGCTGCTGGCCGCGCCCGGCGCCGCCGCGGCCATCGACCATGCGATAGGTACCGGCGCTGTGCCAGGCCATGCGGATGAACAGGCCGGCGTAGGTGCCCCAGTCGGCCGGCCACCAGGCCTGCGAATCGGTCAGCACGCGGCGGATGTCGGCCTTGAGCGCGCTGTAGTCCAGCTTGGCGAACTCGGCGCGGTAGTCGAACGTCTCGCCCAGCGGGTTGGAGCGGTTGGAGTGCTGGTTGAGCAGGTCCACGCGCAGCTGCTTGGGCCACCAGTCGCGGTTGCCGGTGCCGCCGCCGGCCACCTGCAGCGGCGCCTCGTGGAAGGGGCACTTGGCCGGAGCGGGGGTCGGTGCCTCGACCGGGGCGGGGGTGGCGTTGTCGCTGGGCGTGCTCATGGGCGCTGGCTCGTTGCGTGGAAAGATGCGGCAACGGTATCGGCCCTTGATGACTATGAATAGTCGATAGATTTGAACTTTACGATAGGCAGTCGCTATCGCAGGAGCGCCGCGCGCTGCGCACGCGGCGTCTGCCGACTCAAGGCCGGGTGCGCGCCCTCAGCGAGAGCCGCCGAACAGGCCGCCGCCGAGCTTCATCAGATCGCCCAGGTCCAGCTGGCCGTTGCCGTCCTGGTCGAGCACCTTGCCCAGCAGACCGCCGGCCAGACCGCCGGACTGCTGCACCTGTGCGTGCTCCTGGCCCAGCGCCTGGCCCAGCTGCGAGGCGTCGCCCTGGCCGTTGCCGAGAAAACGCTGGGCCAGGTAGGACATCACGATCGGCGCCAGCAGCGCTAGCAGCTGGCTGGCCTTCTCGCCGCCCAGGCCGGTCGCCTGGCCCAGCCCGCTCGCCGCCGTCGGCGTGCTGCCGCCGAAGATGTGGCCGAGGATGCCGGCACCGTCGGTCTGCGGACCGGCGCCGCCGCCGAGCACCGAGCCGAGCAGTCCGCCCAGGTCGAAGCCCGAGGCCGCCCCGGCGTGGTCGCGCTGCAGGGCGCCGAGCAGCGCTTCGGCGCCCTGCGGCTGCTGGGCGTTGCGGCCCAGCGCGCCGAGCAGCAGCGGCAGCGCGGTGGCGATGGCGCTCTGGGTCTGGGCCGGCGCGGTCCCCAACTGCGCGGAGATCTGCTGCACGGGCGCGCCCTGCAGCTGCTGGAACAAGGCCTCGGCCATGCCGGAAAGGGAAGAGGTCATCGTGCGGCTCCGCCGTCAGGGATTGGGGCGTGGACGTTAGCCCAAAGCGGATTGCGCCGGGGTTAACGCGCGCAGCTGCCGGCGCGCGCGTGCCAGCCTCTATGCTGATGGGATGACCGCCCGCGCCACGCGCCTGCTGCACCTGCTCGACGCCCTCGGCGGCCGGCGCCACCCGGTGGCCGGCGCGCGCCTGGCCGAGCAGCTCGGCGTCAGCCTGCGCACGCTGTATCGCGACATCGCCACCCTGCGCGACCAGGGTGCCGACATCGCCGGCGACCCGGGCGTTGGCTATCTGCTGCGGCCCGGCTTCCTGCTGCCGCCGCTGAACTTCGGCGAGGAAGAACTCGAGGCGCTGGTGCTGGGCGCGCGCTGGGTCGCCGCGCATGCCGACCCGGAGCTGGCCGCCGCCGCGCAGCGCGCGATGGAGCGGATCACCCGCGTGCTGCCGGCGCGGCTGCGGCTGGAGGTGGAGACCAGCGGCCTGTTCGCCCCGGAGTGGACGCCGCCGCCGCCGGAGCCGTGGCTGCCGGCGCTGCGCCTGGCCATTCGCGCCGGGCATGCGGTGCGCGTGTGCTATCGCGACGGCGAGGGACGCGACAGCGAGCGCACGCTGTGGCCGTTCGCGATGGCCTTCCTCGACGACAGGCGTCTGCTGGCGGCCTGGTGCGAACTGCGCGGCGACTTCCGCCATTTCCGCGCCGACCGCATGCAGTGGCTGGTGGACACCGGCCAGCGCTATCCCGCCCAGCGCCACGCGCTGATCAAGCGCTGGCGTGCGCAGCTCAAGCCGGCGCCCGCGGTGCGCTGAGCGCTGCTGACAGTGGCTGTCAGCAGGGGCTGAGGACACTGGCGGCTCATCCACAGCGGAGCGCCGTCATGCAAGAACCCCTGATCCTCTACACCCACCCGATGTCCCGTGGCCGCGTGGCGCGCTGGATGATCGAGGAGACCGGCCTGCCGTACGAAGCGAAGATCATCGACTTCGGCGCGCCGATGAAGTCGCCCGAATACCTGGCGATCAACCCAATGGGCAAGGTGCCGGCGCTGCGCCACGGCGAGGCCATCGTCACCGAGAACGCGGCCATCTGCGCCTACCTGGCCGAGCTGGTGCCCGAGCGCCGCCTGGCACCGCCGGAAGACTCGCCCGAGCGCGCGGCCTATCTGCGCTGGCTGTTCTTCATGGCCGGGCCGTTCGAGGCCTTCCTGACCGCCAAGCACAGCGGCACGCTGGCGTCGGCGTTCGATGCCGGCTACGGCGAGGAGGGCACGCTGCTGGATACGCTGGAGCAGGTCGTGGAGGGCCGCACCCACCTGGCGGGCGACCACTTCACCGCGGCCGATCTGTATGTGGCCGCTTGCCTGGGCTACTACCTGCGCACCGGCGAGCTGGAGTCGCGCCCGGCCTTCGTCGCCTTCGCCAAGGCCCATACCGGGCGCCCGGCGGCGCTGCGCGCAGGCGAGCTCGACAACGCGCTCATCCCCCAGCATCCCAACCCGAACATGCCCGAGAGCGTCTCTGCCTGATCGACCGTTCTCCGCGGGAGCCGCCGTGGCGGCCGTCTTCTGGCTACTGGCGGCCCCACTTGTAGAGCGGAGCTTGCTCCGCTGAGGCTTCCCCGAAGATCCGATCGAAAACGCATCGGAGCTTGCTCCGCCGGGACTTTTCCCAAGATCTGATCGAAACGCAGCGGAGCAAGCTCCGCTCTACCTCCGCTGAGGCTTCCCCGAAGATCCGATCGAAAACGCATCGGAGCTTGCTCCGCTGGGACTTTCCCCCAGATCTGATCGAAACGCAGCGGAGCAAGCTCCGCTCTACAAGTGGGCGGCGATGTGATCGGAAGGGACAGCGGCTCCCGCCAAGCCGATCCCTGGCGTCTTTCCCACGACGTCGGCTCCCACCGGAGCGGTCCTCAACAGCGAGGCGCGCTCGCTACAGCAGCGCCTTCAACCGATACAGCGCCTCCAGCGCCTGCTTGGGGCTGAGTTCGTCCGGGTCGAGCGCGGCCAGGGCTTCCTGCGCCGCCGAGGGCGCGGCGGCGAACAGGCCGAACTGCTGCGGCGCGTCCAGCGCCTGCGGCGCCATCTTCGAGGCGTGGGTGTCGCTGCCGCGCCGTTCCAGTTCGGCCAGGCGGCGGCGCGCCTGGTTCAGGGTGCTGCGCGGCAGGCCGGCCAGCGCGGCGACCTGCAGGCCGAAGCTGCGGTTGGCCGCGCCGTCCTTGACCGCATGCATGAACACCAGCGACTCGCCGTGCTCGATCGCATCCAGATGCACGTTGGCGATGCCGCTGGGGCCGCCTTCGACGCTCTCGTCGGCCAGCGCGGTCAGCTCGAAGTAGTGCGTGGCGAACAGCGTGTAGCAGCGGTTGACCGCGGCCAGATGGCGCGCGACCGCATCGGCCAGCGCCAGGCCGTCGTAGGTCGAGGTGCCGCGGCCGATCTCGTCCATCAGCACCAGCGAATGACGCGTGGCGTGGTGCAGGATGTAGCTGGTCTCGGCCATTTCCACCATGAAGGTCGACTGGCCGCGGGCCAGGTCGTCGCCGGCGCCGATGCGGGTGAGGACGCGGTCGATCGGCCCGATCTGCGCGCGGCTGGCCGGCACGAAGCTGCCGATATGCGCCAGCAGCACGATCAGCGCGTTCTGGCGCATGTAGGTGCTCTTGCCGCCCATGTTCGGGCCGGTGATCACCAGCATGCGTCGCGCCGCGGCGGTGTCGCTGCCGTCCAGGCGCAGGTCGTTGGGTTCGAACGGCTCGTTGCGCACGGCCTCGACCACCGGATGGCGGCCGCGTTCGATCAGCAGGCACGGTGCCTCGAGCAGTTCGGGCCGAGTCCAGTCCAGCGCCTGGGCGCGCTCGGCGAAGGCGCACAGCACGTCCAGTTCGCTCAGCGCCGCCGCGCAGCGCTTGAGCGGCTCGAGCACCTCGCCCAGCGCATCCAGCAGCTGCTCGTACAGCACCCGCTCGCGGGCCAGCGCACGTTCGCGCGCGGAGAGCACCTTGTCCTCGAAGGCCTTCAGTTCCTCGGTGATGTAGCGCTCGGCATTGGTCAGCGTCTGGCGGCGGGTGTAGTGCACCGGCGCCTTGTCGGCCTGGCCCTTGCTGATCTCGATGTAGTAGCCGTGGACGCGGTTGTAGCCGACCTTCAGCGTGGCGATGCCGCTGGAGGCGCGCTCGCGCGCCTCCAGGTCGATCAGGAACTGGTCGGCGTTGGTCGACAGCTGGCGCAGTTCGTCCAGTTCGGCGTCGAAGCCCTCGACCAGCACGCCGCCATCGGTGAGCTTGAGCGGCGGCTGCTCGGCCACGGAGCTGACCAGCAGGTGCGCGGTGGCGTCGTGTTCGCCCATGGCCGCGGCCAGCGCCGCCAGGCGCGGCGAATCCAGCGGCGCGAGCAGTTCACGCAGACGCGGCAGCAGCGCCAGGCTGTTGCGCAGCGTGGACAGGTCGCGCGGGCGCGCCGAGCGCAGCGCCACGCGGGTGAGGATGCGTTCGACATCGCCGAAGGCGCGGAACGCCTCGCGCAGCGCCTGGCCGACGCTGGTCGTGGGGTCGGCCGCGGTGCCGCGCTCGATCAGGGTCTCCACGGCGTGGTGGCGCTGGTTCAGCACGTCGTGCGCGCGCAGCGGGCGATGCAGCCAGCGGCGCAGCAGGCGCCCGCCCATCGGCGTGACCGTGCTGTCCAGGATGCCCAGCAGCGTGTGGCGCACATCGCCGTCCACGCGCGTGTCCAGCTCCAGGTGGCGGCGCGTGGCGGCGTTCATGGCGATCGCCTCGGCCGAGGGCTCCAGCGCGATGGCGCTCAGATGCGGCAGCTGCGACTTCTGCGTCTCCTCGACGTAGCCCAGCAGCGCGCCGGCGGCGGCGATGGCCTGCGGCCGGTCCTGGATGCCGAAGCCGGTCAGGTCGTGCAGCTTGAAGAACTGCAGCAGCTGGCGCCTGCCGCTGTCGGCATCGAACAGCCACGGCGCGCGCCGGCGCACGCCGCTGCGCCCGGCCAGGAATGTCGGCCAGCCTTCCTCGTCGGGGACCAGCAGTTCGGCCGGCTCCAGGCGCGCCAGTTCGGCCTCCAGCGCGTCGTCGGATTCGACCTCGTTGACCAGGAAGCGTCCGCCGGCCAGATCCGCCCACGCCAGCCCGTAGCCGGCCTTGCCGCGCGCGAGCGCCATCAGCAGCGTGTCGCGGCGCTCGTTGAGCAGCGCCTCGTCGGTGACCGTGCCCGGGGTGACGATGCGCACCACCTTGCGTTCGACCAGGCCCTTGGCCAGGGCCGGGTCGCCGATCTGCTCGCAGATCGCCACCGATTCGCCCAGCGCCACCAGCCGCGCCAGATAGCCCTCGTAGGCATGCACCGGCACGCCGGCCATCGGGATCGGCGCGCCGCCCGAACTGCCGCGCTGGGTCAGGGTGATGTCCAGCAGCCGCGCGGCCTTGCGCGCGTCGTCGTAGAAAAGCTCGTAGAAGTCGCCCATGCGGAAGAACAGCAGCAGGTCCGGATACTCGGACTTGGCCGCGAAGAACTGCTTCATCAGGGGCGTGTGCTCGACGGCGCCCTTGCTGTTGCTCGGTTTGGCTGCTGAATCGGTGGACTGCAACATCGGGTTCTCGGTGGGGGAGCGGTCAGGCTGGGCGCGAGGCGAGGCGGCGGCTTGGGGCTGAGGCGCCCTTGGCATCAGGCGATGCGCCTGTCGCGGCGCCCGGCGTCGGCGGACACGCCGGGCGCCAAGTTTAGAACGGCTGACCGCACCCGTCCTTCCCCGCTGGGCAGGAACCGGGTGTCTGTGGGGGCTGATGTCGGCGCGGCGCTGCGTCTGGATTTGCGCAACGGCTTCTTATGGAGCCGCTGCGCGGAGGACGAGCCGCAGGCGTGTCCGCATCAGACGGCACCCGCTGACGCCGGCGACGCGCTCGTGCGGGGGATGCAGCTCATCCCGGCCAGCGTCGCCTCCACCGCATCCTCCAGTGGCGTGTGCGGCTCCTCACCCAGGACGGCCGCGAGGTGTCGGCCGTCCAGACGCACCGGCGCGTTCCAGAGGTATCGCATCTCCCGCAGCTCGCGCAGGGTCGGGACGAACGGCGCCAGCGCCCAGGTCAGCCACCAGGGGAAGGCCGCCACGGCCGGGTCCTGTCCGCGCCTGCGGGCGACGGTGCGGATCGCCTGCGCCATGCGTGTTCCATCCGCGTCCCAGTGACCGGCCATGTGGAAGCGGGCGAACGGCGCCAGGGTCTCGCCGCGACCGAGCAGCGCCACCATCGTCCGCGCCACATCGGGCAAGTAAGCCCACTGGTGCCCGACGCCTGGCTTTCCGGGCAGCAGGATCTTCTTCACCGGCTGGCCCGGCTTGACCAGGCCCTGCGAGAACCAGCTGTTGCCCGCGCGCGGCCCGAAGAAGTCGCCGGCGCGCACCACGATCACGCGCGCGCCCTGCGCGGTGGCAGCGTTCAGGCGGTCCTCCATCTCCACGCGGATGCCGCCCTTGCGGCTGGCCGGATGCTGCGGGGCGCCCTCGGCGATCAGGGGAAACGCGTCGGGGCCGTAGTTGTAGACCGTCCCTGGCAGGACGATCGTGGCGCGTTCGGCGATGGCGGCGGCGATGGTGTTCTCCACCATCGGCAGCACCCGCTGGCCCCAGTGGCGATAGCCCGGCGGATTGACCGCATGGACGATGGCCCGGCAGCCGCGCGCGGCGCTCATGACATCGTCGCGGTTCATCGCGTCGCCGCGCTGCCAGGTGATGCCATCGCGCTGCTCGGTCACGGTGTCCAGGCCGCGCTTGAGGGCCCGGACGCGCCAGCCCGCATCGCGCAGCTGGCGGGCGACTTCGCCGCCGATGCCGCCGCTGGCGCCCAGGACCAGCGCTTGTTTGTTCGAAGAGATATCCATGGAGCCGCTTCCTTCCTGTCGATGGGAGGCAGGCAGCGTCGGACAGATCCGGATGGCTGTGAATTGCCGATCGCCATCGATCCGCTATACATTTTCGTATGGCCGAAAAGATCGGATGGGAGCACTACCGCAGCCTGCTGTCCGTCCTGACGGAAGGTTCGCTGTCCGGCGCCGCGCGTGCCCTGGGCATCACCCAGCCGACCGTCGGCCGGCACATCACCGCCCTGGAAACCGCCTTCGGGCAGACCCTGTTCACCCGAACGCAGGCCGGCCTGGTGCCGACCGATGCCGCCGTCGCGCTGCGGGGGCATGCCGAGGCCATGCGCAACACCGCCGCCGCCCTGGAGCGCGAAGCCCTCAGCCAGGGCGAGGGCATCCGCGGCACCGTGCGCATCTCGGCCAGCGAGGTCATCGGCATCGAAGTGCTGCCGCAGGCGCTGGCAGGCTTGCGTCATGAGCACCCGCTGCTGAAGATCGAACTGGTGCCGACCAACCGCGTACAGGACCTGCTGCAGCGCGAGGCCGATATCGCCATCCGCATGACCCCGCCCCGGCAGCAGGCCCTGGTCGCGCGCCGGGTCGGCAGCATCGAGCTGGGGCTGTTCGCCCACGCCGACTATCTCGAACGGCACGGGACGCCGGCCACGCTCGCCGGACTGAAGCAGCACGCCCTGATCGGCTTCGATCGCGAGACGCCGTTCCTGCGTGCCGCCACGGCGCGCTTTCCGTTCCTGGACCGCGACGCCTTCGCGCTGTGCAGCGACAGCGATGTGGCGCAGCTGGCCATGATTCGCGCTGGCTGCGGCATCGGCGCCTGCCAGGCGGCGCTGGCCGCGCGCGATGCCAACCTGATCCGCGTGCTGCCCGACGCGTTCTCGTTTCCGCTCGAGGCCTGGGTCACGATGCACGGCGACCTGCGCGGCAGCCGGCGCTGCAAGGCAGTGTTCGACGCCCTGGTGGCCTGCATGGAAGCGCATGTCGCGCTGTCGCGTCCGGTTTCCGCTTCCGGCGGTGCCGGGCGATGAGCGGCGGAGATCAACGAGGGCGCACCGCAGCCAGCACGACCCGCATCGGCTCGCCCGTTCCGTTTGGCGGCGAACTGGCACAGTCTTCCACCAGGCGATGAACCACAGGAGTCCCGCATGTCCCACGTCCGCATCCAGTCCACCGGCACCGACTACGCCCACCGCATTTCCACTGCGCACCACACGCTGATTGCCGACGAGCCGGCCGCGCTGGGCGGGCAGGATCAGGGCATGGCGCCGTTCGACCTGTATCTGGCTTCGCTGGCCGCCTGCACCGCCATCACGCTGCGCATGTACGCGCAGAAGAAGGGCTGGGACCTGGGCGAATTCAGCGCCGAGCTGTCCTCCGAGCGCGACGCCGACGGCAAGCTGCACGTGCATCGCAAGCTGCACGCCTCGGCGGCGCTGAGCGATGCGCAGTGGGAACGTCTGCTCGACGTGGTCGCGCGCACGCCGGTCACCCTGGTGATGCGCGAGGGCGCGACCATCACCAGCGAGCGCGCTTGAGATTTACGCCTTGTCTGCCCTCGTGATGCTGCAGGGCGAGGGACGCGGATGCATGTTCGCTGCTACACACATTGTCCGCGTGCCGCTCACGCCTCGCTGAGCGCTCGAGCGTTACGTTCGTCCGCACGGCAAGTCTCGTCGTGCAGCGCAGGTATATCGCCATGTCTCCCATTCCGACCACCCGACTCGGCGGCCAGGACGTCCCGGTTCTCGGCCAAGGCACCTGGAACATGGGCGACGATCCGGCGCGGCGCAAGGCGGAGATCGAAGCCCTGCAGCGCGGCATCGACCTCGGCCTGCGCCTGATCGATACGGCCGAGATGTACGGCGAGGGCGCGTCCGAGCGCCTGGTCGGCGAGGCGATCCAGGGCCGGCGTGACGACGTGTTCGTGGTCAGCAAGGCCTACCCACAGAACGCCTCGCGCAGCCGCCTGCCGCAGGCGTGCGAACGCAGCCTGCGCCACCTGGGCACCGATCACATCGACCTGTACCTGCTGCACTGGCGCGGTTCGGTGCCGCTGGCCGAGACCGTCGAGGCGATGCAGGCGCTGCGTCAGGCCGGCAAGATCCGCCACTGGGGCGTGAGCAACCTCGATGTGGACGACATGGAGGAACTCATCGACGCCGGCGGCACGCACTGCGCGACCGACCAGATCCTCTACAACCTCACCCGGCGCGGCCCCGAATACGACCTGCTGCCGTGGCTGGAGCAGCGCCAGATCGCGGCGATGGCCTACAGCCCGGTGGAGCAGGGCCGGCTCAAGGGCCACACGGCGCTGCAGAAGATCGCCGGGCGCCACAACGCCAGCGATCTCCAGGTCGCGCTGGCCTGGGTGTTGCGCCGCCAGGGCGTCATCGCCATCCCCAAGGCCGCCAGCCGCGCGCATGTGGAGGACAACGCCGGCGCACTGTCGCTCACGCTGACCGAGGAGGACCTGGCCGATCTGGACCGCGCCTTCCCGCCGCCAAGGGCAAAGCGCGCGCTGGAGATGCTCTGAGGCGGCTGGCCGCGCACCTCGAGTTCGTCGTCGAATTTCGTCGCTGTCAGCGAATCGCGGCGAACGCCTAATCCGCGCGCCGACCGAAGGCCAGCCAAGCCAGCACCGCGGTCAGCAGCACCAGGCCGGTCACCACCACGGCGAAGCCGTGCGCCGAGGTGGCCAGCGGCATGCCTCCTACGTTCATGCCGAACAGGCCGGCGATCAGGTTCACCGGCAGCGCCAGCACGGTGACCACGGTCAGGATGAACAGCGTGCGGCTGCTCTGCTCGTTGACCAGCGCGGCCAGTTCCTCCTGGATCAGCTTGACCCGCTCGACCAGCGAGGCCGAATCGCCCACGGCCGTGGAGAACTCCTCGGCCGCCTGCTGCAGATCGATCACGTCCTCGCGGCTGATCCAGGCCGGCGGCCGGTTCAACAGCCGGAACAGGGCGGTGGGCTCGGGTGCCAACAGCCGCTGCAGCCGTACCAGCGAGCGGCGCAGCGCGCCCAGTTCCTTGCGGTCGGTGGCCACGCGGTTGTCCAGCAGCCGGTCCTCGATCTGGTCCACGCGCGCGGTCGACTTGCGCACGATGTCGCCCAGCACGCTGGCCTGGTCGCGCAGCAGATGCGCCAGCAGGTCGACCGGCGAGCGGAAGTCCTGGCCGTTGCGCACCGCCGTGCGCAACTGCTCGACCGAACGCAGCGGCCGCAGCCGCGCGCTGACCACCAGCCGCGGCGCGATGCTCAGCGTGGTGGTGCCGACCTCGGACGCATCGAAGGTGGAATCGAACAGCACGTCATGGATCACCGCCACCAGCGCGCCCTCGTCCAGCTCCAGCCGGGTCGAGCCCACGCCGCTGCCGAGCGAGTCGTGGAAGGCCTCCGGCAGGGTCAGGCGGTTGGCCAGGAAGCGCCGCGAGGCCTGGTTGGCCAGCGAGAAGTGCAGCCACAGGAACTCGCCGCGCGCACTGGCCTGCGGATCGGCCAGGAAGGCATCGACGGCCTCGCTGCCGAACGCCTCGGCCGGCTGGCCGGGCACGAACCGGTAGCCCCAGATCAAGCCGTCTTCGTTGGAACCGTAGTGCTCGAGTTGAGGCATGCGCGCGGGCGAGGGGAGCGGAAGGCGCAAGCGTAGCCTAGCCACCCGCCCCGCATGCGACACCGCCGACAAGCGCCGCCTGTAGAGCGGAGCTCGCTCCGCTGCCCTTCGGCCAGATCGTGGGAGAACGCCAGCGGAGCAAGCTCCGCTCTACAGGGCGACCGCGACGTGGTGTGAAGAGACCGCGGCCCCCAATGCGGGGATCAGCCCAACAGTTCGAACGTCCCGTGCAGCCCGTCCACCTCGGCCGACGGCGCCACCCAGACATCGAAGAGGCCCGGCTCGACCGTGGGCTTGAGATCCTGACCGATGAACAGCAGGTCGGCGCGGCGCAGGGTGAACTCGACCTGCGCGCTGGCGCCGGATTCCAGGCGGATCTTGCGGAAGTCCTTCAGTTCCTGCACCGGTCGGGTGATGCTGGCCACGCGGTCGTGCACGTACAGCTGCACCACTTCCTCGGCCGCGCGGCTGCCGCGGTTGCTGATCGTGGCGCGCACGGTCATCGCGCCGTCGGCCGGCAGCCGGCCATCGCCGATGTCCAGCCCGCCGTATTCGATCCGCCCGTACGTCAGCCCATGGCCGAACGGGAACAGCGCCGAGTTGGGCGCGGTCATGTAGCGCGTCTTGAACGGGCTGAGCTTCTCCGGCTCCGGATCGGGCCGGCCGGTGGTCTTGTGGTCGTAGTAGTACGGCACCTGGCCGGACTCGCGCGGGAAGCTGACCGGCAGGCGCGCCGACGGCCCGTGCGCGCCGAACAGCACATCGCACAGCCCCAGGCCCGAACGCGAGCCCAGGTACCAGCCCACCAGCACCGCCTGCGCCTTGGGCGCCAGCTTGCCCAGCGCCAGCGCGCGGCCGTTGCCCAGCACCACCACCACCGGCTTGCCGGTGGCCGCGACCGCGTCGAGCAGGTCCTGCTGCACCTGCGGCACGGTGATCGAGGTGCGCGAACGCGCCTCGCCCGAATCGTCGCGCGATTCGCCGATGGCCATCACCACCACGTCGGCCGCGCGCGCGGCGGCCACCGCCTCCTGCACGCCGCCGGCCAGCGGCTTCTGGTAGCCGCAACCTGCCACCACCTGCAGCAGGGAAGGGTCGGCCAGCGTCTGCTTCATGCCGGTGGCCAGGTCGCTGCCCGTATCGTCGCCCTCGAACAGCGTCCACGGCCCCTTGGTGCTGTCCCAGTCCTGCGCCAGCGGGCCGATCAGGGCGATGCGCTGGCCGCTGGTGCGCAGCGGCAGCACATCGTCCTCGTTCTTCAGCAGCACCACCGACTTGCGCGCGGCCTCGCGCGCCAACTCCAGCGTCTCGGGCAGGCGCTGGCGCGAGGGCGCCGATGGCTTGATCCGGCGGAAGGGATCGTCGAACAGGCCCAGCTGCGCCTTGAGCTGCAGCACGCGCCGCACCGAGCGGTCGACCACCGCCATCGGCACCTCGCCGCTTTCCACCAGTGAGGGCAGGTGCTTGAGGTAGAGCGCGCTCTGCATGCTCATGTCCACGCCGGCCAGGATCGCCAGCCGCGCCGCATCGCGCCCGTCGCGGGCGAAGCCATGGGCGATCAGTTCCTCATCGCCGGTGTAGTCGGAGACGACCACGCCGGTGAAGTCCCATTCGCCGCGCAGCACATCGTCCAGCAGCCAGTGGTTGGCCGTGGCCGGGATGCCGGAGATCTCGTTGAACGAGGCCATCGTGGTCATCGCTCCGGCGTCGAAGCCGGCCTGGAACGGCGGGAAATAGGTCTGCCGCAGCACGCGTTCGGACACATCGGTGGTGTTGTAGTCCAGGCCGCCCTCGGCCGCGCCGTAGGCGCAGAAGTGCTTGGGGCAGGCGACCACGGCCTCGGGGTCGGCCAGGCCGCGCTCGCCCTGGAAGCCGTGCACGCGCGCGGCGGCCATGCGCCGGCCCAGCAGCACGTCCTCGCCGCTGCCTTCCACGCCGCGGCCCCAGCGCGCGTCGCGGGCGATGTCCACCATCGGCGCGAAGGTCCAGTCGATGCCGACCGCTGCCGCTTCCATCGCCGCCGCGCGCGCGGTGCGCCGGGCCAGCTCCGGCTCGAAGCTGGCCGCCTCGCCCAGCGGCACCGGGAACACCGTGGTGAAGCCGTGGATGACATCGGCGGCGAACAGCATCGGGATCTTCAGCCTGCTCTGCATGGCGGCCTTCTGCAGGCGCTCGTGCCAGAGCACGTTGGAGCTGTTGAACACGCCGGTCAGCTGGCCGGCCTTGACCGCGGCCACCTGCGCCGACACCGCCGAGGTGTTGCTGATCGGGTTGGCCGCCGCGGCCGCGCCGTTCTGGCTGGCCGAGGCCATCAGGGTCAGCTGGCCGGCCTTCTCGACCAGGCTCATGCGGCCGATCAGGTCGTCGATGAAGGCCGGTGTCTTCGCGCCGTCGCGCGCGCGGCCCAGCGCAAGGCCCATCGGCAGCTGCGAGAGCAGGGTGGCCGCGCCCGCGGCGGTAAGCAGCTGTCGCCGCGTGATTCGGTGTTGGGTCATGCCGCTCTCTCCAGGGCTTAAGCGTGTTCGGGCCACTTCGGGTGGCGGGGTCAGGTGGTGAAATGTAATCGTTTACACGGAAAACGCACGCGGCATCGCACGATGCCGCGCCCGATCGGGCCGGGTCCGACGATCTGGGATACTGGAGGGGACCTGCCTGACCCTGGACGCCCCATGCCGCCTTCCGATGCCGAACTGACCCAACTGGCCACCGCGGTCGGCCAGCGCCTGCACGAGCAGCGCGACCGCCTGGTCACCGCCGAGAGCTGCACCGGCGGCTGGATCGCCAAGGCCATGACCGACATCGCCGGCTCCTCGGCCTGGTTCGACTGCGGCATGGCCGCCTACAGCTACGAGGCCAAGCAGGCGATGCTGGGCGTGCGCCCGCAGACCCTGGAGACCTTCGGCGCGGTCAGCCGCGAGACGGTGATCGAGATGGTCTCCGGCGCGCTGGTCAATTCCGGCGCCAGCGTGGCCGTGGCGGTGACCGGCATCGCCGGCCCCGGCGGCGGCAGCGAGGACAAGCCGGTGGGCACGGTGTGGATCGGCTGGAAGCGGCGCGGCGGCTACGCCCGCGCCCAGGTGTTCCACTTCGACGGCGACCGCGACGCGGTGCGCCGCCAGACCGTGGCCGCGGCGTTGAGCGGGCTGGGTCAGGCGCTGTGAACAAGCCCCACGGCGCGCTGTGGGAGACCCTGTCCACCGTGCGCGACCTGGGGCGCATCCAGGAGATCGCCACGGTGCTGGTGCGCTACGGCTTCGGCGACGTGGCCCGGCGCATCGGCATGACCGGCGCGCTGGAGAAGGCCGGCCGCCTGCTGCGCCTGGAGCACGCCGAGGAGTACCTGACCATGTCCACGCCCGAGCGCCTGCGCCGGGCGCTGCAGGAGCTGGGGCCGACCTTCATCAAGCTGGGCCAGATCCTGGCCACGCGCGTGGACCTGCTGGGGCCGGAGTTCCTGCGCGAGCTGGGCCAGCTGCAGAACAACGTGCCGGCGCTGGACTTCGAACTGATCCGCGCCCAGGTGCGCGAGGACCTGGGCGCCGAGCCCGAGGCGGTGTTCGCCCGCATCGACACCACCGCGCTGGCCGCCGCCTCGCTGGCCCAGACCCACCGCGCCTGGCTCGCCGATGGCACCGCGGTGATCCTCAAGATCCGCCGGCCCGGCATCCGCGAGACGATCGAGGCCGACCTGCGCCTGCTGGCGCGGCTGGCCGAGATCGTCCAGGCGCGCGCGCCCGAGCTGCGCCGCTACCGCCCGCGCGAGATGGTGCGGCAGTTCACCGCCTCGCTGCGCAACGAGCTGGACTTCGCCGCCGAATGCCACAACGCCGAGCGCATCGCGGCCAACTTCGCCGGCCATCCGGAGATGGTCGTGCCCAAGGTCTACTGGGCCTGGACCAGCGAACGCCTGAACGTGCAGGCCTTCGTCGAGGGCATCCCCGGCGCGGACATCGCCGGGGTGGAGGCCGCCGGCCTGGACCGGCGCGGCCTGGCCCAGGCCGGGGCGGACATCGTGATGAAGATGGTGCTGGAGGACGGCCTGTTCCACGCCGACCCGCACCCGGGCAACCTGTTCTACCTGCCCGACGGGCGCATCGCGGTGATCGACTTCGGCATGGTCGGTCACGTCAGCGCCCCGCGCCGGGCGCAGATCGCGCGGCTGCTCTACGGCATGGTGGCCCAGCAGCCGCAGGACGTGGCCGACATCCTGATCGACTGGGCCGGCGATGCCGAGGTGGACGAGGAACGCCTGCAGGCCGACATCGACGAGATGATCGACCAGTACCGCGGCCTGCCGCTCAAGGACCTGCGCATGGGCCGGATGCTGCTGGGCATCTCGGCGCTGCTGCGCGAACACGGCCTGGTGCTGCCGGGCGACCTGGCGCTGATGGTCAAGGCCTTCCTGACCCTGGAAGGCCTGGGCCGCCTGCTGGACCCCGAATTCGACATGGCCGGCCAGGCGCGGCCGTTCCTGGAGCGGGCGATGCTGCGGCGCTATGCGCCGCGCCGGCTCGCCCGCCGCGGCCAGCGCGCCCTGGCCGGATCGCTGGACCTGCTCGAGGACCTGCCGCGCGAACTGCGCCGACTGCTGCGCCGCTACGGCCGCGGCAACATCCAGCTGGAGGTGACCAGCCTGCGCCCGTTCGGCAACCAGTTCGCCCATGCGGTCAACCGGCTGACCATGGGCATCATCACCGCCGCGCTGATCGTCGGCTCCTCGATCGTGATCGACAGCGGCGGCGTGCCCAGCCGCTTCCGCACCGCCCTGGGACTGGCCGGCTTCATCGGCGCGGGCCTGTGCGGCGTGGTGTTGCTGGTGTGGACGGTGCGCAGCGGACGGCGCTGAGCGTTAGATCGGATCGGCGCGATACTCGAGCAGGTCGCCCGGCTGGCAGTCCAGCACCCGGCAGATCGCGTCCAGCGTGGCGAAGCGCACACCCTTGACGTGGCCCTGTTTGAGCAGGGACAGGTTGGTCTCGCTGATCCCGACCGCATCGGCCAGGTCCTTGGACTTCATCTTGCGCCGCGCCAGCATCACGTCGAGGTTGACGATGATCGGCATCAGACGATGCCCCGCGCATCGTCGGCGGCCTCCGCCGCCAGTTTCATCAGGTGCGCCACGCTGTAGAGGCAGACGCAGGCGATGACAGGCAGATAGAGATCGCTGAAGTAGCCGACATCCAGATGGAAGGAGGGCGTCGTGGTGCCGTTGAACCCGTCGATGAATCCGTTGACGAAATCCGGCATTCCGCGGAACAGCGCATACAACAGCGTCGCATGCCCGACCCGGCGAAAAGCCTTGGCGACGGGCAGACTCAGCGCCTCCTCCCGCATCAGGCTGCGACCAAGGCCGCGCATCGCCACCAGCGGGAACAGATAGGACAGGCACATGCACACGTCGACCAGCGTCGGAGAGAGATGTCCTTGTGCCTGGCTCAATCGCCCGGAAGCGAACAGATCGTCGTAGGCCAGCGTGAGGATTTCGACGGCAATGCCGAGCGTTCCGATCCACCACAAGACATGTCCGAGGCGCTCGATCTTCTCCTGGACCCCTGGTTCGGCCTGTCCGTCCATCAGACGAAGCCCTCGCTGTCTTGTCTCAACCGCAACGCCTCGTGCCGCTGCCTGCGCAGTTCGCGCACGGCCATGACCGCGAGCGCCAGACCGGCCAGGCCCATGGCGTGGACAAGCACCAGGCGGCTATCCGGCCCGTCGAAGGCCTTCGTTGGCGCGGTCAGCAGGATCAGGGCATAAAAGCCGAGCAGCAGCGTGGAGAGGACGGTCAGGGCGGTACTGGCGACGTGCTTCATGCGTTGTCTCCGGTGGCTAACAGATGCTTTGCCAGAATTAATTTACGAGAAACATAAATTATTTTCGAAACCTGTCAACACTGCTTGCTCCTCATTTCTCTTAGTAGTATTACTACTAACCATGGAGCTCACCGACACCCAGCAGACCATCCTGGCCCTGATCGCCGAGCGGCTTGAGGCCGATGGCATGCCGCCCTCGCAGACCGAGATCGCCCGCGCGCTGGGCTTCAAGGGCGTGCGCGCCGCGCAATACCACCTCGAGGCCTTGGAGGCCGCCGGCGCCATCGAGCGCATCCCCGGCCGGGCGCGCGGCATCCGCCTGCTGCGTGCGCCGCAGCCGGCCCAGGCCGCGATGCAGTTCGCGCCGGCCAACGACGACGCCTCCGCCCTGCGCTTGCCGGTGCTGGGCCGGGTCGCGGCCGGCGCGCCCATCGGCGCCGACGCCGGCCACCACGACTACGTGGTGTTGGACCGGGTGTTCTTCTCGCCCTCGCCGGACTACCTGCTCAAGGTCAAGGGCGATTCGATGCGCGATGAGGGCATCTTCGACGGCGACCTGATCGGCGTGCACCGCACCGGCGAGGCGCGCAGCGGCCAGATCGTGGTGGCGCGCATCGATGAGGAGATCACCGTCAAGCTGCTGAAGATCGGCCGCGACTCGATCCGCCTGCTGCCGCGCAACCCGGACTACTCGCCCATCGACGTGCGCCCGGACCAGGACTTCGCCATCGAAGGCCTGTACTGCGGCCTGGTGCGGCCGAACCGGTGATGTCCCACGTTTCCGTCCGGACTTTTCCGACCCGCGACGGCGGCATCGCCCGCTGCCGCCGGCCAGGCGCACGGCGCACCGTTGCAGCACGGCTCGCCGATGTCTCAATCCGTGCGATCCACCTGCTCTAGATTGCTCCCATCACCTCACCACACCTTCCAAGGACACTGACAATGGACGAGAACAAGAAGCGCGCCCTGGCCGCGGCCCTGACCCAGATCGAGCGCCAGTTCGGCAAGGGCTCGGTGATGCGCATGGGCGACCGCGTCATCGAGGCCACCGAAGTGATCCCGACCGGGTCGCTGATGCTGGACATCGCGCTGGGCATCGGCGGTCTGCCCAAGGGCCGCGTGGTCGAGATCTACGGGCCCGAGTCCTCCGGCAAGACCACTCTGACCCTGCAGGCCATCGCCGAGTGCCAGAAGCAGGGCGGCACGGCCGCCTTCATCGACGCCGAGCACGCGCTTGACCCGATCTATGCCGGCAAGCTGGGCGTCAACGTCGACGACCTGCTGCTGTCCCAGCCCGACACCGGCGAGCAGGCGCTGGAAATCGCCGACATGCTGGTACGCTCGAATTCGGTGGACATCGTGGTCATTGACTCGGTCGCCGCCCTGACGCCCAAGGCCGAAATCGAAGGCGAGATGGGCGACCAGCTGCCCGGCCTGCAGGCCCGCCTGATGAGCCAGGCCCTGCGCAAGCTGACCGGCAACATCAAGCGCTCCAACACCCTGGTGATCTTCATCAACCAGCTGCGCATGAAGATCGGCGTGATGATGCCCGGCCAGAGCCCGGAGACCACCACCGGCGGCAACGCCCTGAAGTTCTACGCCTCGGTGCGCCTGGACATCCGCCGCATCGGCGCGATCAAGAAGGGCGACGAGATCATCGGCAACCAGACCCGCATCAAGGTCGTCAAGAACAAGATGGCCCCGCCGTTCAAGCAGGTCGTCACCGAGATCCTGTACGGCGAGGGCATCAGCCGCGAGGGCGAGCTGATCGACATGGGCGTGGAGGCCAAGATCGTGGACAAGGCCGGCGCCTGGTACAGCTACGGCTCCGAGCGCATCGGCCAGGGCAAGGACAACTCGCGTACCTACCTGCGCGAGAACCCCGAGGTGGCCGCCAAGCTGGAAGCCGAGCTGCGCGAGAAGTTCCAGCCGGCCGAGGTGGCCGGTCGTGAGAACGACGAAGGCGATGACGCCTGATTGCATCCGTTCCTCGCAGGTCGGCGCTGCTGTCAGTGGCGGCGCCGGCCTGCGCGGGGCGACCTTCCAAGATGGAGCACGACGGCGGCGCCCTCGCGGGCGGCGCTGTTCTGCGTTCGGGATGGGACGGATCGGCCCCGACGCCGGCGTCCGGGTGTCCAGCCATGGATGAGCACGACGCGCCCGATGTGTCCGACGCGGCCGCGGCGGAGCAGGGCACCAGGCCGCGCCGTCGCCGGCCCGAGCCCACGCCGGTCCAGCGCGCCCTGTCGCTGCTGGTCCGCCGCGAGCATTCGCGCAAGGAGCTGACCCGCAAGCTGACCGCGCGCGGCGTCCAGGCCGAGGAGGCCCGCGCCGCCGTCGAGCGCCTGGCGGGGGAGGGCTGGCAGGACGACGCGCGGTTCGCCGAGTCCCTGGTCCGAAGCCGGGTGGCCGCAGGCTACGGCCCACGCTACATCCAGGTCGAGCTGGAAACCCATGGCCTGGACGCGGCCCAGGTGGACAAGGCCCTGGCCAGTTTCGAGGGCGACTGGCGCGAGCTGGCCCGCGACCTGGTCGCCCGGCGCTTCGGCCCAGAGCGGCTGGAAGACCTGTCCGCCCAGCGCAAGGCCGCCGACCTGCTGCTGCGGCGCGGCTTCGACGGCGAGGCGGTGCGCGCGGTCCTGCGCGGGCTGCCGGAGGACTGAGCCGCCCGGCTTTGTTACCCTTTGCGGTTCAAGGTTGTCTTAAGGGCAGGTCGCATCCATCTAGAGGGGATCCGCGGCCTGTTTTGCCAGCCGCTCGCCCACTGCCCGCGCCCACATGACCGCCCCCACTTTCAGCAGCAGCCAGGTCCGCCAGGACTTCCTCGATTTCTTCCGCGCCAAGGGCCACACCATCGTGCCTTCGGCCCCGCTGGTGCCGGGCAACGACCCGACCCTGCTGTTCACCAATTCGGGCATGGTCCAGTTCAAGGACGTGTTCCTCGGCGCGGAGAAGCGCAGCTACGTGCGCGCGGCCGACGTCCAGCGCTGCCTGCGCGCGGGCGGCAAGCACAACGACCTGGATTCGGTCGGCTATACCGCGCGCCACCACACCTTCTTCGAAATGCTGGGCAACTGGTCCTTCGGCGACTATTTCAAGAAGGAGGCCATCGCCTGGGCCTGGGAGCTGCTGACCCAGGTCTGGAAGCTGCCGGCCGAGCGCCTGCTGGTCACCGTCTACCACACCGACGATGAGGCCTACGGCCTGTGGCACGACGTGATCGGCGTGCCCGCCGAGCGCATCGTCCGCATCGGCGACAACAAGGGCGCGCCCTACGCCTCGGACAACTTCTGGCAGATGGCCGACACCGGCCCGTGCGGGCCGTGCACCGAGATCTTCTACGACCACGGCGCGCACATCGCCGGTGGCCCGCCGGGCTCGCCGGACGAGGACGGCGATCGCTTCATCGAGATCTGGAACCTGGTGTTCATGCAGTTCGACCGCCAGCCCGACGGCACCCTGGTGCCGCTGCCGGCCCCGTGCGTGGACACCGGCATGGGCCTGGAGCGGCTGGTGGCGGTGCTGCAGCACGTGCACAGCAACTACGAGATCGACCTGTTCCAGACGCTGATCCGCAAGGCCGCCGAGCTCACCGGCACGGCCGACCTGGAGAACAAGTCGCTGCGCGTGATCGCCGACCACATCCGCGCCTGTTCGTTCCTGATCGTGGACGGCGTGCTGCCGTCCAACGAAGGCCGCGGCTACGTGCTGCGCCGGATCATCCGCCGCGCCCTGCGCCATGGCTGGATGCTGGGCGTGCGCCAGCCGTTCTTCAGCCAGCTGGTGCCGACCCTGGTGGCGCTGATGGGCGAGGCTTACCCGGAGTTGGCGCAGAAGCAGGACTTCGTCGAGCGCGCGCTGCGCGCCGAGGAAGAGCGCTTCGCCGAGACCCTCGACGCCGGCATGCGCATCTTCGAGGACGTGGCCGCGCGCGCGCAGGGCAGCATTCCCGGCGCCGACGCGTTCCGCCTGTACGACACCTACGGCTTCCCGGTCGACCTGACCGCCGACATCGCCCGCGAGCGCGGCATGGACGTGGACATGGCCGGCTTCGAGGCGGCCATGGAGCAGCAGCGCCAGACCGCGCGCGCGGCCGGCAAGTTCTCCGGCGGCACCGCGCTGCCGGCCGAGTTGGTCGCACAGCTCACGCCGACCGAGTTCCTGGGCTACGACCAGCTGCAGGCCGATGGCCTCAGGATCGTCGCCCTCCTGCACGACGGCCGCCCGGTGCAGCGCCTGGAGGCCGGCCAGTCCGGCCTGGTGCTGCTGGATCGCACCCCGTTCTACGCCGAGTCCGGCGGCCAGGTCGGCGACACCGGCCGGCTGCAGGGCGCCGGCGGCGCGTTCGCGGTCAGCGACACGCTCAAGCTGGCCGGCCAGTTCCACGGTCACCTGGGCCAGGTCGAGCACGGCGCGCTGGCGGTCGGCGATGTCGTCGCCGGCGAGATCGACGCCCAGCGCCGCGGCGCGACCATCCTCAACCATTCGGCCACCCACCTGCTGCACGCCGCGCTGCGCTCGCTGCTGGGCACCCACGTGCAGCAGAAGGGCTCGCTGGTGGCTCCGGACCGGCTGCGCTTCGACTTCTCCCACTTCCAGCCGGTGAGCCCGGCGGAGCTGGCCGAGATCGAGCGCCGGGTCAACGCCGAGGTCCGCGCCAACCACCAGGCCGAGATCCACAACATGGGCATGCAGGAGGCCCTGGACTTCGGTGCGATGGCGCTGTTCGGCGAGAAGTACGGCGAGCGCGTGCGCGTGCTGCGCATGGGCGATACCTCGACCGAGCTGTGCGGCGGCACCCACGTGCAGCGCACCGGCGACATCGGCTTGTTCAAGATCGTCAGCGAAAGCGGCGTGTCCGCCGGCGTGCGCCGCATCGAGGCGGTGACCGGGCAGGGCGCGCTGGACTACGTCGATGGCGAGGAGCGTCGCCTGAGCGAGGCCGCCGGCCTGCTCGGCGGCAGCGCGGCCGAGGTGGTCGAGCGCATCCGCCAGCTCACCGAGCGCCAGCGCAAGCTGGAGCGCGAGCTGGAAAGCCTCAAGGCCAAGGCCGCTTCCGGCGCCACCGCCGACTTGGCCGGCCAGGCGGTCGAGGTGGACGGCATCAAGGTCCTGGCGGCGCGTCTGGAAGGCTTCGACGCCAAGGCCCTGCGCGACGCGGTGGACCGCCTCAAGCAGCAGTTGGGCGACGCCGTGATCCTGCTGGCCGGCACCGAGGGCGGCAAGGCGGCCCTGGTGGCCGGCGTGAACGGTGCCGCAATGGGCCGGGTCAAGGCGGGGGAACTGCTGGGTCACGTCGCCGGTCTGATCGGCGGCAAGGGCGGCGGTCGCCCGGACCTGGCCCAGGGTGGTGGCGAGGACGGGCCCGCCCTTGCTTCGGCGCTGGCTGGGGTCACTTCTTGGGTGGCGCAGCGCCTGGCGGCATAAGCCCGACTCCTTTTCCCTTGCGGCTGGAGGTGACCGGCCGCTACCATGTTTCACGTCCATGAACTTATCTGGAAGCGTTTTTGGCACTACGCGGGCCAAATGCTTCCACCGGCTATACGCTAGCCGGCCTACGGAGAATTGAAATGCTGATCTTGACTCGCCGTGTCGGCGAAACCCTGATGATCGGAGATTCGGTCTCAGTCACCGTCCTCGGCGTGAAAGGCAACCAGGTGCGCATCGGGATCACCGCGCCCAAGGACGTTGCCGTGCATCGCGAGGAGATCTACCAGCGCATCCAGCGTGGCGATGAGGCCGGCACCGAGGATCGCGTCGAAGGCAACAGCTCCAACTGACAGAATGTTTGCCGTGGAGGCGTTCAGCCGGTATCCTTGCCGGCCGTCGCGCAATGCCACGGCACGATGTTGTTCGGAGTGATGCCCGAGAGGCCGAAGGGGCTCCCCTGCTAAGGGAGTATAGGGTCAAAAGCTCTATCGAGGGTTCGAATCCCTCTCACTCCGCCAGTCCTTGAAACCCGCCTTCCGGCGGGTTTTTCGTATGCGCGATTCGGCAGCCGAAGCACGGAATCGAATGCATGCCTGGTCGTCCATTGCCGCGCGTGTGGCGCGCATTCGCGCCTAAGCGCGGCGTGGGATCGCGATGGCATTCGGCGTGCGCCGTGCGAGGGGCCAGGCGCATGCGCCTCGACGATTCACCGTGAGGGCTCCTGCAGCGCAATGGCGTAAGTAGCGCCTACTGTTCGCGCATCTAGACCACGCAAGCGTAGCGACTCGGCGATCGCGTCGACGCGCGCAGATGGTCCGCGCGTTGTGCCGTGACATCGGCTCAGAAGTGCCGAAGAGAAGCCGGGGCGCCCCGGAACCGCGTCATGGATCGGCGGAAAACAGGCAACAAAAAAGCCAGTGGAGTCCACTGGCTTTCTTGTCTTTGTAGTGGCGCGCCCGGAGAGATTCGAACTCCCGACCGCCTGGTTCGTAGCCAGGTACTCTATCCAGCTGAGCTACGGGCGCGCTGCGAAGGAGCGAGATTATTCGGGTTTCGGGCGGCCGCGTCAACACCTTTCATCACCTTTCATCCCCATTCTTTCTCTGCCTGACGATGCGGTGGCTCAATGCTGCTGCTGCAGCAGATCGCCCGCTGCGCAATTCGAGCTCTCCCGCTGCAATCAGACCCCGTAATACTCCCGGTACCACGCCACGAACGCGGCGATGCCGGTCTGGATGGTCGTGGAAGGCGCGTAGCCCACGTCGCGCTGCAGGGCGCTGACGTCGGCGAAGGTATCGGGCACATCGCCAGGCTGCAGCGGCAGCAGCTTGCGCACGGCCTTGACGCCGAGCGCGCGCTCCAGGGTGTCGATGTAGTCCAGCAGCTGCACCGGCGCGCTGTTGCCGATGTTGTAGACCCGGTACGGCGCATCCGAGGTGGCGGGGTTGGGCTGCAGCGGGTCGTAGTGCGGATCGGGCCCGGGAACATGATCGAGCGTGCGGATCACGCCTTCGACGATGTCGTCGATGTAGGTGAAGTCGCGCGTGTGCTGGCCGTTGTTGAACAGCTCGATCGGCTCACCGGCCAGGATGCGCCGGGTGAACTGGAACAGCGCCATGTCCGGCCGCCCCCAGGGGCCGTAGACGGTGAAGAAGCGCAGGCCCGTGGTCGGCAGGCGATAGAGATGGCTGTAGGTGTGCGCCATCAGCTCGTTGGCCTTCTTGCTGGCCGCGTACAGGCTCAAGGGATGATCGACGCTGTCCTCCACGGCGAAGGGCAGCTTGCGGTTGCCGCCATAGACCGAACTGGATGAGGCGTAGACCAGGTGCCCGACCTCGCGGTGGCGGCAGGCCTCCAGGATGTTCATGAAGCCGACCAGATTGCTTTCCACATAGGCGTGCGGATTGACCAGCGAATAGCGCACGCCGGCCTGCGCGGCGAGGTTGACCACCCGCTCGGGCTTGAACGCGTCGAACGCCGCCTCCAGCGCCGGCCTGTCTTCCAGCGCGCCATGGACAAACTGGAAACCCGGCTGCTCGGTCAGGCGCGCCAGGCGCGCCTGCTTGAGCGTGGGATCGTAGTAGTCGTTGAGGTTGTCGTAGCCCAGCACGCTGTCGCCGCGCGCCAGCAGGCGCTCGCTCAGGCGCGCGCCGATGAAACCGGCAGCGCCGGTGACCAGGATCTTCATGGTGTGGATCTCGTCTTCGAAATCATGGGAAGCGTCACAAGCGCGCATCGACCAGGCTGCGGTCCAGCACGCGCTGCACATCGAACAGCACGCCGTCCTGGCGCAGCAGCGCGCGGATGCCGGCGGCGCCCAGGGCGATGAACTCGCGGTGCGCCACGGCCAGGATCACCGCGTCGTAGTGCGCCGCCGCGGGCGCGTCCAGCAGGGTCAGGCCGTATTCGTGGCGCGCCTGCTGCGCATCGACCCAGGGATCGTGGATGTCCGGCGCGATGCCGAACTGGCCCAGCTCGGCCACGATGTCCACCACGCGCGTGTTGCGCAGGTCCGGGCAGTCCTGCTTGAACGCCAGGCCCAGCACCAACACCCGCGCGCCGGCCACGGCCAGGCCGCGCTGGGCCATCAGCTTGATCGTGCGCTGGGCCACGTGCGCGCCCATGCCGTCGTTGATGCGGCGTCCGGCCAGGATCACCTCCGGGTGATGGCCGACCTGCTGCGCCTTGTGGGTGAGGTAGTAGGGGTCCACGCCGATGCAGTGGCCGCCGACCAGGCCGGGCTTGAAGCCGAGGAAGTTCCACTTGGTACCGGCCGCGGCCAGCACGTCCCCGGTATCGATCCCCAAGCGATGGAACAGCAGGGCCAGTTCGTTGACCAGGGCGATGTTGACGTCGCGCTGGGTGTTCTCGATCACCTTGGCCGCCTCGGCCACGCGGATGCTCGGCGCGCAGTGCGTGCCGGCCGGCACGATCGCGCGGTAGAGCGCGTCCACGCGCGCGGCCGCCTCCGGGGTCGAGCCGGAGGTCACCTTGACGATGGTCTCCAGCCGATGTTCGCGGTCGCCCGGGTTGATGCGCTCGGGGCTGTAGCCGGCATGGAAGTCGCGGTTGAACACCAGGCCCGATTCGGCCTCGATGATCGGCACGCAGATCTCTTCGGTCGCGCCGGGGTAGACGGTGGATTCGAAGATCGCCAGGCCTCCGCGGCGGATCGCGCGTCCCACGGTGCGGCTGGCCGACTCCAGGGCGCTCAGGTCCGGGCGCTTGTAGGCGTCGACCGGCGTGGGCACGGTGACGATGAAGACCTCGCAGCCGGCCAGGTCGGCCGCATCGTCGCTGCAGCGCAGGCCGGTGGCCGCGCGCAGCGCCTCGCTCGAGGTCTCCAGCGTGCGGTCGTGGCCCGCCTGCAGTTCGGCCACGCGCGTGGCATCCAGGTCGTAGCCGATCGTGGCGGTCTGCCTGCCGAAGGCCACCGCCAGCGGCAGGCCGACATAGCCCAGGCCGATGATGGCGATCTTCGGTGCAGGAGAGAGCGTGTGGGACATGCGCGAGTCGTTGCCGGAATCCGACGCATAGCATCGCACCGCGCCGCCATCAGCGCGACGACGCAGCTCAGTCGAGCGAAGCCGCCAGCCGCTGTGCGACCGGGTCCGGCTTGCGCATCCAGGCGAAGTGATCGGGTGTGGTCCCAAGCGCCTGACGGTCCAGCACTGCCACGCTGCGTGGACTTGCGTGCGCGAACTTCTCCATCAGTGCGCGCAGCGAGGCCGGCGGCCCGAGCCAATCCTGCGCGAACAGTATTCCGGTCATGGGGATCGTGCAGGCGGCCATGGCGGCCTCGATGGCCACGTCCATGCCTTGACCGGCGTAGCGCCCGCCCAGGCCCACACGGCTCCAGTCCTCGATCAGGCCGCGCGCCTCGTTGCCGCCGAAGCCGATGCGATGGCCGGGCAGGGCGCCGCGACGGCGCGCAAGCCAGGGCAGGAAGCGGTACGCCAGCGGCAGCAGCGGCCCGCGCGGCAGCGGGAAGGTGCGCCAGTACGGCGTGCCGCTGGCGACCAGCCACAGCGCGTCGAAGGGCGTGTCGGTCAGTGCCGCGTGGCAGCCGGCCAGTTGTCCGCCCAGGCTGTGGCCGCCGATCACGCACGTCAGGCCAGGCAGGGCCTTGCGCATCGCCTGCGCGCTGACGGGAAGATCGAGCATCAGCAGCTGGCGATAGCCCCAGTCCACCTCGCGCGAGGCACGCCAGCTGCTGCTGCCATGGCCGCGCGCCTCGTGCAGGAACACGGCGATGCCGCGTTCGGCCAGGGCCTCGGCCAGCGGCACATAGTGGCGTGCCGCCACGCCCAGCGCCGGCAGCCACAGCAGGCTGGCCCGCGGCTGGGCCGGGACGCGGCGCAGCAGCGTCCAGCGATGGCCGTCGCCGGCCTGCAGCGGCAGGCCCTCGTGCGCCTCAGCCATGGCCCCGCGCCTCGCGCCGCCTGCGCCGTGGCCCAGGCCGGCGCGCGCCGGCCGCTGGCGTCACAGCACTTCCGAGGCGAAGTCGGCCAGGCGCGAGCGCTCGCCGCGACGCAGGGTGATGTGCGCGCTGTGCGCCCAGCCCTTGAAGCGGTCCACCGCGTAGGTCAGGCCCGAGGTGGTCTCGGTCAGGTACGGGGTGTCGATCTGCTCGACGTTGCCCAGGCAGACGATCTTGGTGCCAGGACCTGCGCGGGTGATCAGCGTCTTCATCTGCTTGGGCGTGAGGTTCTGCGCCTCGTCGATGATCAGGTAGCGGCTGAGGAAGGTGCGGCCGCGCATGAAGTTCATCGAGCGGATCTTGATGCGGCTGGCGAGCAGGTCGTTGGTCGCCTGCCGGCCCCAGGCGCCGCCTTCCTGGTTATGCGTGAGCACTTCCAGGTTGTCGGTCAGCGCGCCCATCCACGGCGTCATCTTTTCCTCCTCGGTGCCGGGCAGGAAGCCGATGTCCTCGCCCACGCTGACCGTGGCGCGGGTCATGATGATCTCGCGGTAGCGCTGCTGGTCCATGGTCTGGGCCAGGCCTGCGGCCAGCGCCAACAGCGTCTTGCCGGTGCCGGCGGTGCCGAGCAGGCTGACGAAATCGATCTCCGGATCCATCAGCGCATTGAGCGCGAAGTTCTGCTCGCGGTTGCGCGCGCTGATGCCCCATACCGCGTGCTGACCACCGCGGAAGTCGTCGACCAGCGTCAGCGTGGCCTTGCCGTCCGGGTTGACCTTGACCACGCGCAGTTCGACTTCGTCCTCGCCCGGCAGGTAGAGGTACTGGTTGGGGAACCAGTCCTCCTCGTCGGCCATGGTCACCTCGTAGCTGGTGCGCCCACCCTTGTCGCTCCAGGACTTCAGGTCGCCCTGGTGGCGATGCCAGAAGTCCTCCGGCAGCTGCGTGGCGCCGGTGTAGAGCAGGCTGAAGTCGTCCAGCGCGCGGTCGTTCTCGTAGTCCTCGGCCACCAGGCCGCTGATCGAGGCCTTGATGCGCAGGTTGATGTCCTTGGACACCAGGATCACCGGCGTGCCCGGATGCTCCTCGCGCAGCTGCAGCACCGCGGCCAGGATCTTGTTGTCCGGCGCGATGGTGCCGAAGGTGCGGCCCGGATCGACCGGCTTGAGCTGGAAGTGCAGCTGGCCGATCTGCGAGGGCTGGCGCAGGCTCAGGCCCTGCGGATGGACCAGCGTGATGCCCAGCTGGATCTGCTGGGCGTCGGCGCCGACGATGAGCTCGTTGAGGAAGCGGCTGACCTGGCGCGCGTTGCGGCTGACTTCGGACATGCCCTTCTTGGCATTGTCCAGTTCCTCGATCACCTGCATGGGCAGGAACACATCGTGTTCCTCGAACTTGAACAGCGCGGTCGGGTCGTGCATCAAGACGTTGGTGTCCAGCACGTAGATGCGCTTGCTTCGGGTCATCGGCGGTTCCTGTTGGACGGACAGCAGCAGGCCACCACGGCCCGCGGGGCGGGGTGGTGGGGGTAAAGGAAAACAACGGGGGTCACTGGGATCGGGCGGCCTTGAGCGCGTCGAGCACGGCCTGGGCGTGGCCGGCGACCTTGACCTTGCGCCATGCCTGCACGATGCGCGCGTCGGGCGAGATCAGAAAGGTGCTGCGTTCGATCCCCAGCACCTGGCGGCCGTACATGTTCTTCTCGCGGATCACGTCGAAGGCCTTGCACAGTGCCTCGTCGGCATCGCTGACCAGCGGGAAGTCGAATCCCTGCTTGGCGCAGAAGTTATCGTGCGACTTGACCGAATCGCGCGAGACGCCCAGCACCGTGGCGTCCAGCTGCCGGAACTGCGGCAGCAGCGCATTGAACTCCAGCCCTTCGGTGGTGCAGCCCGGCGTGCTGTCCTTCGGATAGAAGTACAGCACCAGCCAGTGGCCGGCGAAATCGGCAAGCGTGGTGGAGGTGCCGCCGGACAGGGCGAGCGGCAGTTTCAGGGTGGACTTGGACAGGGCCTGGGCGGCAGGTACCATCGTCAGAACTTCATCGGGTCCATGATCGCGTCCAGGTTCAGATGGTCGCAGAATTCGAGGAAATCGTCGCGCAGCGCGGCGATGTGCATGTTGGCCGGCACGCCGATGGTGACCTGCGCCGAGAACATCTCCGCACCGGTCTGCATCGCGCGGTAGCGCGTGGACTGCAGGTTCTCGATGGTGATGCCCTGACGGTCGAAGAAATCGGCCAGCTGGAACAGGATGCCCGGCTTGTCGGCGGCCACCACCTCGACGATGTAGGGCAGCAGGTTGGACTGCACGACCTTGGCGGCGGTGCGGTACCAGATCAGCTTGAGGCCTTCCTCGCGCTCGAGGCGGGTCAGCATGGCCTCCAGCTTGGCCACCGCGTCCCAGGAACCGGTGGCCAGCGCCGTCACCGACACGTCCCGCCCGACCGTGGACAACCGCGCATCGACCAGGTTGCAGCCCGAATCGGCGATCCGACGCGTCACGCCCAGCAGGGGCGACTCCGGATGCGTCGTGTAGGCGTTGATCAGGAGGTGGTTTTCGTTCGGCGAAGGCCGGGGCGTGGTGTCAGTCAAAGGGGCTTCCGGCATTGCAACGAGTCTGAATGGCGCCCGGGAGGGGGCCGGTGAAGCGCGGCCAGCATACTTGCCCGTCCTTTCGCGCCGCAAGTAACATCGCTGCCCGTGCGCGGCGTTCCGTGCGTATCACTCCCTACAGGCGAAGCGCTTGTTCCTTTCCGGTTGTATCACCGCCCTGGCCACGCCGTTTTCCGGCGCCGGCGACCTCGATCTGGATGCCTGGCGCGCGCTGCTTTCCCAGCAGCTGCGCGGCGGCGTGCAGGGCGTGGTGGTGGCGGGCTCGACCGGCGAGGCGGCCACGCTGTCCGAAGATGAATACGCCCGGCTGATCCGCGCGGCGGTCGAGCAGATCGGCGACCAGGTCCCGGTCCTGGCCGGCACCGGCCAGTCCAGCACCGCCAGGACCATCGCCCAGACCCGCCTGGCGGCCGCTGCCGGCGCGCACGCCGCGCTGGTGGTGACCCCGCCGTACGTGCGTCCGACCCAGGCCGGCCTGGTCGCCCATTACCGCGCGGTGGCCGAGCAGGGCGGGCTGCCGGTGGTGCTCTACAACGTCCCCGGCCGCACCGGCTGCGACCTGTTGCCCGAGACCGTGGCCGCGCTGGCCGCTCACCCCGGCATCGTCGGCATCAAGGAGGCGGTGGCCGACCCGGCGCGCATGCAGGCGCTGCTGGCGCTGCGCACCGGGACCTTCGCCGTCCTCGGCGGCGACGACGCCACCGCCTGCCGGGCGCTGCTGGCCGGCGCCGACGGGCTAATCTCGGTCGGCGCCAACGCACTGCCCGGCGCCTACCGCCGCCTGTGCGATCTGGCGCGCGCCGGCGACGCCGCCCGGGCCGACGCCTGGGACGCGCAACTGGCAGAATTCCATGCCTTCTTCGGCATCGAGTCCAATCCGATCCCGGTCAAGGCGCTGCTGCAGCGCGCCGGCATCGGCCAGGGCCTGCGCCTGCCGCTGCTGCCGCTGTCGGCCGCCCACACCGGGTTGGCCGATCGCCTGGCCGCACGGCGGGCCGTGCTCGAAGAACAATCCAGCCGCGAACCGCTCGCGGCCTGAATCAACAACGGAGAGTCATTCAATGCGTGTTTCCCGTCTTTCGCGTGTGGTCGTGCCGGTGGTGCTGGCGATGTCGATCGTCGGCCTGTCCGGCTGCAAGTGGTTCCACAAGGGGCCCAAGGGCGACTACGCGCTGAGCGAGCAGGCCCGCCCGCTGGAAGTCCCGCCGGACCTCAACCTGCCCAACACCGCCGGCGCCATGCAGGTGCCGACCGTGGCCAGCGGCAGCGCCGAGGGCCGCGGCCAGCAGGCCGCTCCGGCGGCCAGCAGCACCTCCGGCTTCAACGTCCCCGGCAAGCGCGACGAGGTGTTCGCCAAGGTCGGCGACGCGCTGGGCACGGTCGATGGCCTGACCATCGCCAGCCGCGCGCAGCTGCTGGGCAGCTTCGATGTGACCTACCAGGGCGCCAGCTTCCTGGTGCGCGTGGCCGAGACCAGCTCGGGCGTGTACGTCTCGGCGGTGGATCCGCGCGGCCTGCCGGCCAACGGCCCGGAGGCCACGCGCCTGATGGCCGAGCTGAAGAACAAGCTGGGCGGCACCTGATCCATCGGGTCCGCGCAGTCCACGAAAAAGGCGCCTTGCGGCGCCTTTTTTGTTGGCTGGGGTCGCGCCGGGCCTGGACGGCCGCGCGGTGGGCTCAGCGCTGCAGCAGCGGTAGCTTGTCCGGCTTGCCTTCCCAGTCGCCTGCGTCGGGCAGCGGTTCCTTGCGCACGGTGATCACCGGCCAGGCCTTGGCCAGCTCGGCGTTGAGCGCCACGAAGCCTTCCTGCCCGGCCGGCACGTCGTCCTCGGGGTAGATGGCGTTGATCGGGCACTCCGGCTCGCACAGCGTGCAGTCGATGCACTCGTCCGGGTCGATCACCAGGAAGTTGGGGCCTTCATGGAAACAGTCCACCGGGCACACCTCCACGCAGTCGGTGTACTTGCACTTGATGCAGTTCTCGGTGACGACGAAGGGCATGGGCGTTTCCGGTATGACGTGCGAGGAAGGCTGCGCATTCTATAGGAATGCGCTTCCATCCCCGCCTGCGCGCCCGGGCGGCACAAACGAAAAGACCCGGCATCGGCCGGGTCTGATCGGGTCTCGCATTGCCACGGTGGCGCTCCCTAGGGGACTCGAACCCCTGTTTTAGCCTTGAGAGGGCCACGTCCTAACCACTAGACGAAGGGAGCGTTTTGGCCGTGACGGCTTGAGCTGGTTAGTATATTCGCAGCTTGGGCTCCCGGCAATCGGGTCAGCCGCCACATCAACGGACGCCGCAATCATCACCTCCGAACTTCAGCCCACCGTCATCCCGCGCGAAGCACACACCATCTCGCGCCGGGACATCAGCCCCAACGCTCTGCGCGTGCTCTACCGCCTGCGTGATGCGGGTTTTTCGGCCTATCTGGTCGGCGGCGCCGTGCGCGACCTGCTGGTCGGCCATCACCCGAAGGACTTCGACGTGGCCACCGACGCCACGCCCGAGCAGGTCAAGCAGCAGTTCCGCAACTGCCGCCTGATCGGCCGCCGCTTCCGGCTGGCGCACGTGGTCTTCGGCCGCGAGATCATCGAGGTCGCCACCTTCCGCGCCAACAGCGACGACGGCAGCGGCGACCGCGAGCTGCACGAGGACGGCCGCCTGCTGCGCGACAACGTCTACGGCACCATCGAGGACGACGCGGTCCGCCGCGACTTCACCGCCAACGCGCTGTACTACGCCATCGAGGACTTCTCGGTGCGGGACTACTGCGGCGGCTTCGAGGACGTGCAGGCGCGCCGGCTGAAGCTGATCGGCGACCCCGAGCAGCGCTATCGCGAGGATCCGGTGCGCATGCTGCGCGCGGTGCGCCTGGCGGCCAAGCTGGGCTTCACCATCGATGGGCCGACCGCCGCGCCGATCCCCGAGCTGGCCCCGCTGCTGGCCGAGGCCGCGCCGGCGCGGCTGTTCGAGGAAGTGCTCAAGCTGTTCCTGTCCGGCCATGCCGTGGCCAGCTTCGAGGGCCTGGAGCGCACGGGCCTTTTGACCGTGCTGCTGCCCGAGAGCGCGGCGGCGCTGAAGTCCAACCGCAGCGGCGCGCTGCGCGCCATGGTGCTCGAAGGCCTGGCCGGCACCGATGCGCGCGTGGCGGCCGACGAGCCGGTCTCGCCGGCCTTCCTGTTCGCCCTGCTGCTGTGGCCGGCCTACTGCCGCGCGCTGATCGGCCTGCAGGCACAGGGCACGCATCCGGAAGAGGCCGCGCGCCGCGCCGCCGACCGGGTCACCCTGCACCAGCTGACCACCATCGCGCTGCCGCGTCGCTTCTCCCTGCCGATGCAGGAGATCTGGCTGCTGCAGTCGCGCTTCTCCCAGCGCCAGCGCAAGCGCGTGGTGCGCCTGCTGAGCCATCCGCGCTTCCGCGCGGCGTTCGACTTCCTGGTGCTGCGCCAGTCGGCCTCGCCCGAGCACGCCGCCGATGTCGCCTTCTGGACCCAGGCCCAGACCCAGTCCAACGAGGAGCTGTCGGCCAGCCTGGGCCTGGAGCCGGCCATCGACAGCTATACCGACGAGGACGCGCCGCCGTCCAAGCGTCGCCGACGCCGGCGTCGGCGCAGCGGCGCGGCCGGCGCCAGCGGGGAATGACCGCCCCGGTTACCGCCTGCATCGGCCTGGGTGCCAACCTGGGCGATGCGGCGGGCACGCTGCGCGCGGCCTTCGCGGCGATCGGCGCGCTGCCGGAGACCGTGCTGGTGGCGGCCTCGCCGCTGTACGTGACGCCGGCCTGGGGCGTGGAAGACCAGCCGGACTTCGTCAACGCTGCCGCGCGCGTGACCACCACGCTGCCGGCGCCGGCCCTGCTGGCGGCGCTGCTGGAGATCGAGCGCCGCTTCGGCCGCGACCGCAGCCGCGAACAGCGCTGGGGCCCGCGCACGCTGGACCTGGATCTGCTGCTCTATGGCG
This sequence comes from Pseudoxanthomonas winnipegensis, assembly GCF_030322905.1. Classification (NCBI taxonomy): domain Bacteria; kingdom Pseudomonadati; phylum Pseudomonadota; class Gammaproteobacteria; order Lysobacterales; family Lysobacteraceae; genus Pseudoxanthomonas; species Pseudoxanthomonas winnipegensis. The sequence continues at coordinate 1,726,510 of NZ_CP095475.1, forward strand.
AGGCGGTGATCGATGTGCCTGGTCTGCAGGTGCCGCATCCGCGCCTGCACGAGCGCGCTTTCGCCCTGGTGCCGCTGGCCGATGTGGCCCCGGAGCTGCGCATCGCCGGCCACGGCAGCGTGCGGGAAGCAGCTTTCCGCATCGACCGTGGCGCCATCACCGCGTTATGAGTGGATAATGATCGGCTATGAGTACGCACGCCGACAGCAAGCCCTGGACCGTTCCCGCCCTGCGCCAGGCCAAGCAGGCCGGGCAGAAGCTGGTGATGCTGACCTGCTACGACTACGGCTTCGCCCGCACGCTCGACGCGGCGGGCGTGGACTTGGTGCTGATCGGCGACTCGCTGGGCATGGTGGTGCAGGGGCATGACTCGACCCTGCCGGTGACCGTGGAGGACATGGTCTACCACACGCGCATCGTCGCCCGCGGGCTGCAGCGCGCGCTGCTGGTGTCCGACCTGTCCTTCCAGTCCGATGCCACGCCAGAGCGCGCGCTCGAGGCGGCCACGCGCCTGCTGCAGGCCGGCGCGGAGATGGTCAAGCTGGAAGGCGCCGGCCACAAGCTGGAGGTCATCGCCTTCCTGAGCGAGCGCGATATCCCGGTGTGCTCGCACCTGGGGCTGACGCCGCAGTCGGTACTGTCCTTCGGCGGCTACAAGGTGCAGGGGCGCGAGGACGCCGCGGCCGAGAAGCTGCTGGCCGATGCCATCGCGGTGGCCCAGGCCGGCGCCAGCCTGCTGGTGCTCGAATGCGTGCCCTCCACGCTGGCCGCGCGCATCACCGCGGCGGTGGACATCCCGACCATCGGCATCGGCGCCGGCGCGCAGTGCGACGGCCAGGTGCTGGTGCTGCACGACCTGCTGGGCCTGGAGATGGGCCACCGCCGGCCGAAGTTCGTCAAGGATTTCCTGGAGCAGGGCGGCTCGATCGCCGGCGCGGTGCGCGCCTATGCCGACGCCGTGCGCGCAGGCCACTTTCCCGATGCCGCCCATGCGTACTGACGCACGTCCGACCCCATCGACTCCGACGCGCGGGTAGGGCGCATATGATCGAAACCATCACTGAACTCGACGCGCTGCGCGCACGCGTGGCCGGCTGGAAGCGCCAGGGCCTGAAGGTGGGCTTCGTGCCGACCATGGGCAACCTGCACGCCGGGCACTACTCGCTGGTGATGCTGGCGCGCCAGTATGCCGACCGCGTGGTGTCCAGCGTGTTCGTCAACCCGACCCAGTTCGGCCCCAACGAGGACTACACGCGCTATCCGCGCACGCCCGATGCGGATACCACCGGGCTGGAAGGCGCCGGCTGCGACGTGCTGTGGCTGCCCACGGTCGAGTCGATGTATCCGTTCGGCATCGAGCTGGCCGCCAAGGTCCACGTGCCCGGGGTCAGCGGGGTGCTGGAAGGCGAGTGCCGGCCCGGCCACTTCGACGGTGTGTGCACGGTGGTCAGCCGCCTGTTCAACCAGGTCACCCCGGACCTGGCCGCCTTCGGCAAGAAGGACTACCAACAGCTGGCGGTGATCCGGCAGATGGTCACCGACCTGGCCTTCCCGGTGGAGATCCTGGGCGGCAGCATCGTGCGCGAGGCCGACGGCCTGGCGATGAGCTCGCGCAACCAGTACCTTTCCGACGAGCAGCGCCCCATCGCGGCCGAGATCCGCCGCACCCTGCTGCAGATGCGCGACGACCTGACCGCCGGCGCCCCGCGCGCCGAGGTCGAACAGGCCGCCGCCGCCCGCCTGGCGCAGGTCGGCTACGTGGTGGACTACACCGTGGTGCGCCGCCCGGACCTATCCGAGCCGGCCGACGGCGAGACGGGCCCCAAGGTGGCGCTGATCGCCGCCCGCCTGGGCACCACCCGGCTGATCGACAACCTGGAATTCTGAAAGTCGCGCAGGTTGGCCGATCGGACACGCCGCGCGCTGCTAGACTCGCCGGCCTGCTTTCCTGTCGCTGTCCTACGCCGATGCACCTGAGCCTGCTCAAGACCAAGATCCACCGCGCCACCGTCACCCATTCCGAGCTGAACTACGAAGGCTCGATCGCCATCGACGGCGACCTGCTCGACGCCAGCGGCATCCGCGAGTTCGAGCAGGTGCACATCTGGGACGTCACCAACGGTGCGCGTTTCAGCACCTATGCCCTGCGCGCCGACGAAGGCAGCGGCATCATCTCGCTCAATGGCGGCGCCGCGCGCCATGTGCAGGTGGGCGACATCATCATCATCGCCGCCTTTGCGAGCATGTCCGAAGCCGAGGCCGACGCGTTCAAGCCCACGCTGATCTACGTGGACGGGCAGAACCGCATCACCCACACCAACCAATCGATTCCCAAGCAGGCCGCCTGATGACGAACTTCGACGCGTTGCAGTCCCACGCCAACCGCCTGCGCGGCACCCGCGCGCCGGATTTGCTGGAACAGGATCCTGCTCGCGCGTCGGAGCTGGCGCTGCGGGTGGGGCCGGTGTACGCCAGCTTCGCCCGCCAGGGCTATGACCGCCAGGCGCTGGAGGCGCTGCATGCGCTGGCCTCGGACCTCGATCTCAAGGCGGCCTACCAGCGCCTGTTCCGCGGCGAGATCGTCAATCCGACCGAGGGCCGCTCGGCCCTGCACACCGCGCTGCGCAGCAACCTGACCGACGCCAAGGTCGCCCAGGACGCCTATGCCGAGGCGGCCGGCGTGCGCGAGCGCATGGGCAAGCTGGTGGCCGAGCTGGAGGCCAGCGAGGTCACCGACATCGTCAGCGTCGGCATCGGCGGCTCGGATCTGGGGCCGCGCCACGTGTCCAATGCGCTGCGCCCGCTGCAGCCGAAGCTGCGCGTGCACTTCCTGTCCAACGTCGACGGCGCCGCGGCGCAGCGCGTGCTGGCCGGCCTGAATCCGGCGACCACCGCCGCGATCCTGATCTCCAAGACCTTCGGCACCCAGGAGACGCTGCTCAACGGCAAGATCCTGGCCGACTGGCTGGGCGGCAGCGAGCGCCTGTACGCGGTCAGCGCCAATCCCGAGCGCGCCGCCAAGACCTTCGACATCCCCGATGCGCGCGTGCTGCCGATGTGGGACTGGGTGGGCGGGCGGTACTCGCTATGGTCGGCGGTGGGCTTCCCGATCGCCCTGGCGATTGGCTTCGACAACTTCTGCGCGCTGCTCGACGGTGCCGCGCTGATGGACCAGCACGTGCTGGAGACCCCGGCCGAGTCCAACCTGGCCATCCGCCACGCGCTGACCGCCATCTGGAACCGCAACGTGCTCGGCCACGCCGCGCACGGCGTGATGACCTACGACCAGCGCCTGGCGCTGCTGCCCAACTATCTGCAGCAGCTGGTGATGGAGAGCCTGGGCAAGTCGGTGCGCATCGACGGCACGCCGGTGGACTGCGAGACCGTGCCGGTGTGGTGGGGCGGGGCGGGCACCGATGTGCAGCACAGCTTCTTCCAGGCACTGCACCAGGGCACGCAGATCGTGCCCCTGGATTTCGTCGGCACCATCCACAACGACGACCCCTACGCCGAGAACCACATCGCGCTGCTGTCCAATCTGCTGGCGCAGTCCGAGGCGCTGGCCAACGGCCAGTCCAGCGACGACCCGCACCGCAGCTACGCCGGCGGGCGGCCGAGCACGATGATCCTGCTCGACGCGCTCACCCCGCAGTCGCTGGGCGCGCTGATCGCCATGTACGAGCACAGCGTGTACGCGCAGTCGCTGGCCTGGGGCATCAACGCCTTCGACCAGTTCGGCGTGGAGCTGGGCAAGCAACTGGCCAACGGCCTGCTGCCGGCGCTCAAGGGCCAGGCCCAGGCCGACGACCCGGTCACCCAGGCGCTGCTGGAGCAGATCCGCACGCGCTGAAAAGCGAAGGTAGGTTTCTGCGCATATGTAGAGCGGAGCTTGCTCCGCTGAGGCTTTACATGCGCCCTGTCCGAAGAGCAGCGGAGCGAGCTCCGCTCTACACAATGCGGCTTGTCCGAAGAGCAGCGGAGCAAGCTCCGCTCTGCACAATGCGGCTTGTTCGAAGAGCAGCGGAGCAAGCTCCGCTCTACCGGCTTCCGACGCCTTCAGGCGCCGTGCTGTGCCAAGGCCCAGCCGACATGCTCGCGCACCAGCGCGGAAGGCGCGTCGCGGCGCGAGGCCAGAGCGGCGAGGATCTCCGGCGTGGTCGGCGCATTGCCCAGGGCCACGGCGATGTTGCGCAGCCAGCGCTCGTGTCCGCTGCGGCGGATCGCCGAGCCTTCGGTGCGGCGCAGGAACTCGTCCTCGTCCCAGGCGAACAGCTGCGGCAGCGTGGCCGTATCCAGGTCGTTGCGCGCGCGGAAGTCCGGCTCGTCGGTGCGCTTGGCGAACTTGTTCCAGGGGCAGACCAACTGGCAGTCGTCGCAGCCGAAGACGCGGTTGCCGATCGGCTTGCGTAATTCGATCGGAATCGCACCCTCGTGCTCGATGGTCAGATAGGCGATGCAGCGCCGCGCGTCGAGCCGGTGCGGGGCGACGATCGCCTGGGTGGGGCAGACCTCGATGCAGCGCACGCAGGTGCCGCAGTGCGCGCTGGCCGGCGCGTCGATGGGCAGCGGGATGTCGACGTAGATCTCACCGAGGAAGAACCACGAGCCGCCCTGCTTGTCGATCAGGCAGGTGTGCTTGCCGATCCAGCCAAGCCCGGCGTTGCGCGCCAGCGCGCGCTCGAGCACCGGCGCCGAATCGACGAAGACGCGATGGCCGAACGCGCCCACTTCCTCCTGCAGCTTCAGCGCCAGCTTCTGCAGGCGGTTGCGCATGAGCTTGTGGTAGTCGCGCCCCAGTGCGTAGCGCGCCACATAGGCGCGCGTGCCATCGCCCAGCGTGGTCCAGGCTTCGTCGCTGTCGTTGCGCCCGTAGTCCAGGCCGACCGAGATCACGCGCAGGGTGCCGGGAATCAGCTCGGCGGGCCGCGCGCGCAGCTGGCCGTGGCGCGCCATCCAGTCCATCGAGCCGTACAGGCCTTCGGCCAGCCAGCTGCGCAGGTGGTCTTCGTCCTGGCCCAGCTCGATGCCGGCGATGCCGCAGCGCTGGAAACCGGCCGCGCGCGCCAGCGCACGGATCCGCGCGGCCAGCGCGTGCGGATCGGGCGATGTCGCAGACGAAGCAGTCATGGACGCAAGTATAGAATCGCGCGCCATGACGGCCCTTCTCCCCTTGTTCGGCACCGCCGCGGCGCGTGCCCTGGACCAGCAAGCCAGCGCGCGCCTGGCAGGCGGCGCCTTCGCGCTGATGCAGCAGGCGGGGCAGGGCGCGTGGCGGGTGCTGGAACGCGACTGGCCCCGCGCCGAGCGCATCACGGTGGTGTGCGGGCCGGGCAACAACGGCGGCGATGGCTACGTGCTGGCCCTGTGCGCGCTGCGCGCGCGGCGGCAGGTGGTGGTGCTGCATCTGGAGGACCACACACCGCGCACCGACCTGGCCCAGCGCTCATGCACCGATTACATCGCCGCCGGCGGACAGGTGGCCCTGTTCCCTGAGCAGTTCCCGCCGGCCGATGTGGTGGTCGACGCGCTGTTCGGCATCGGCCTGGCGCGCGCCCCGGAGGGGCAGGCGCAAGCGCTGATCGAGGCGATCAATGCGCAGCCTGCGCCGGTGTTCGCGCTCGATGTGCCCAGCGGCATCGATGCGGGGCAGGGGACCGCGCCGGGCGCGGCGGTGCGCGCGCGGCGCACGCTGCAGTTCATCGTGCGCCACCACGGGCTGCACACCGGCGCCGGGCTCGAACATGCCGGCGAACTGCTGCTCGATCCGCTCGAGGTCCCTGACGAATTGATGCGCATGACCGCCCCCAAGGCGCAGCTGCTGCAGGCCGAGCATCTGGCGAGCTGGCTCAGGCCGCGCCGCCTGGACACGCACAAGGGCGAGAACGGCCGCGTGCTGTGCATCGGCGGCGATCTGGGCCACGGCGGTTCGATCATGATGACCACCGAGGCCGCGCTGCGCAGCGGTGCGGGCCTGGTCACGGTGGCCACGCGCCAGGCGCATGTCGGCGCGCTGCTGACGCGGCGCCCGGAGGCGATGGTGCACGCGGTGGAATCCGGCAGCGATCTGCAGCCGCTGCTCGAGGCGGCCGACGTCATCGCCATCGGCCCCGGGCTGGGCCAGGGCGACTGGGGCCGCGCGCTGCTGCGGCCGGCGCTGGAAGCCGGCAAGCCGCTGGTGCTCGACGCCGACGCGCTCAATCTGATCGCGCAGCCGCCGCGTGCGCTGGGCGACGCCATCCTGACCCCGCATCCGGGCGAAGCCGGGCGCCTGCTCGGGCGTTCCACCGCCGAGGTCCAGGCCGACCGGTTCGGCGCGGCGGCCGAGCTGGCGGCGCGCTGGCAGGCCACGGTCGTGCTCAAGGGCGCCGGCACGCTGATCGCGCAGGACGGCCAGCTGCCGCGCGTGATCACCACCGGCAATCCGGGCATGGCCACTGGCGGGATGGGCGATGTCCTGACCGGCGTGATCGCCGGGCTGCGCGGGCAACGGCTGGATGCGTTCGCCGCGGCCAGCGCGGGTGCGCTGCTGCACGGGCTGGCCGGCGACGCGGCCGCCGCGCAGCGCGGCCAGCGCGGCCTGCTGGCCAGCGATCTGTTCGACTGCCTGCCGACGCTGGCCAATCCGCAGGGGGCCGGCTGATGCGGCTGCACCTGGCGCAGGTCGAGGACACCGCGCGGCTGGGGAGCGCGCTGGCGTCCACCCGCCCGCCGCAGGCGGCCGTGCATCTGCATGGCGACCTGGGCGCCGGCAAGTCCACCCTGGCGCGCGCGCTGCTGCGCGGGCTGGGCGTGACCGGTTCGGTGCGCAGCCCCACCTACACGCTGATCGAGCGTTACCCCATCGACGGCGGCGAGGCCTGGCACCTGGACCTGTATCGGCTGGGCGATGCCAGCGAGCTGGATTTCCTCGGCCTGGACGAGGCCGTGGCCACGCTGTGGCTGATCGAATGGCCGGAAAAGGGCCGCGGCGGGCTGCCGCGCGCGGACCTGGAGATCTTCCTGGAGATCTCCGCCCAGGGGCGCGACGCGCGCCTGGTGGCGGGGACCGAGACCGGACAGGCCTGGCTGGCCCGTCTGGCGGAAATCGTCAGTTAGGGGCGACTTATGCCGGGCGAGGCGAGAAAGCTTCGGCAGGTCACGGATTATTAAGGGAAAAGGGGTTGCCTTTACGCTTGGGCAGTGCTTGAATCGCCGCATGCCGAAGGGGATGACCGCATTTGCGATCGCATGGGGGGGCGCCGCGCTTCTGGCCAGCGTCGTGCCTGCTGCCCATGCCGGCGAAGTGCGCGCCATCGACCTGGTCAACGGCCCGACCGGCACCCGCGCCGAGATCCAGCTGCAGGGCGCGGGCAGCTACAAGACCATTTCCCTGGCCAATCCCAACCGTCTGGTCGTCGACCTGCCGGCCTCCACCGCGCTGAAATCCCTCAAGCTGCCCGCGCCCAGTGGCGTGGTCACCGCCGTGCGCACCGGGCAGCCGGTGCCAGGCACGTTCCGCGTGGTGTTCGACCTGGCCGGGCCGATCACGGCCGTCAATCCGCATATGGAAGGCGCCGGCGCGCTGTCGCGGCTGGTGATCGAGTGGCCCGGCGACGGCCCGGCGACCGCCAGTGCTCCCGCGCCCACGCCCAGCGCGACGGCGGCCGCCGTGCCGGCCAGCGTCGCCGCCGCGCAGGCCACCTCCGCGCTGGTCGCCCAGGCCACGCGCCCGATGTCCGCCGCGCCGACGCCCGTCGTCCAGGCGCCGGTGACCACGCCCGTACCGTCGGCGCCTTCGCCGCAGCAGCAGGCGCCCGCCACGCCGGCGTCCAGCACGCTGTCGCCGGCGGCGATCCTGGCCGGCCAGCCCGTGCCCGGCGTCGTGGTGCCCACGCCGGCCGCGACGAACGTGCCGGAGACCATCGCGCCCGGCGTGACCATCGCCACCGGTCGCCCGGCGCCGGTCGAACCCAAGTCCGTCGTCGCCGACGCCCCGGCCCCGGTGCTGCCGCAGCCCAAGCTGGCCATGCGCGCCGGCATGCGCCCGCTGGTGATCGCCATCGATGCCGGCCACGGCGGCCAGGACTCCGGCGCCATCGGCCCGACCGGCAAGTACGAGAAGAACGTCACCCTGGCGATCGCCCGCCAGCTGGCCCGGCAGATCGACGCCACGCCCGGCCTGAAGTCCTACCTCACCCGCGACGGCGACTACTTCATCCCGCTCAACCAGCGCGCCGTCAAAGCGCGCGCGGCGCATGCGGACATGTTCATTTCCATCCACGCCGACGCCGCCGAGAACCGCAGCGCCAGCGGCTCGTCGGTCTATGTGCTCTCGCTCAAGGGCGCGACCTCGCAGCGCGCGCGCTGGCTGGCCGACAAGGAAAACGCCTCGGACCTGATCGGCGGCGTCAAGCTGCAGACCGTGGACAGCACGCTGGGCTCGGTCTTGATCGACCTGGCGCAGAGCGGCCACATGAAGGCCTCCGAGAACGCCGCCGGCCACGTGCTGGCCGGGCTGAAGGACGTGGGCAACGCGCACAAGGCCACGCTGGAAAAGGCCAACTTCGCCGTGCTGCGCACCTCGGACATGCCGGCGATGCTGGTGGAGACGGCCTTCATCTCCAACTACACCGAAGAGAAGCAGCTGACCGATCCGGCCTTCCAGGCCCAGATCGCCGGCGCGATCCTGCAGGGTGTGGAGACCTATTTCAGCCGCGAGCCGCCGCCGGGCACGCTGTTCGCTGCGCGCGCGCAGTCCGCTGCGGCAGGCGGCAGTTCGAGCGGCGGGGCGCCTTGAGGCGGGAGTGAGTGGGGCGCGGTGAGGCGTGGGCAAAGCAAGCGCGGTTCGGTGATTTAGACTGACCGCGGATTTCTTTCGCGCTCATTCCTCGCCCGTGCCCATTCGCCAGCTTCCCGACACCCTGATCAACCAGATCGCCGCCGGCGAGGTGGTCGAACGGCCTGCCTCGGTCGTCAAGGAGCTGGTCGAGAACGCGCTGGACGCCGGCGCGCAGCGGGTGGACATCGACCTGGAGGAAGGCGGCATCCGCCTGATCCGCATCCGCGACGATGGCGGCGGCATCGCGCCGGAGGAACTGCCGCTGGCCGTCTCGCGCCATGCCACCAGCAAGATCGCCTCGCTGGACGATCTGGAGACCGTGGCCACGCTCGGCTTCCGCGGCGAGGCGCTGCCCTCGATCGCCTCGGTCAGCCGCTTCAGCCTCAGCTCGCGGCGCGCGCACGATGCGCACGGCGCCTGCCTGCAGGTGGACGGCGGGCGCGTGGGCGAGGTGACACCGCGCCAGCATGCGCAGGGCACCACGGTCGAGGTGCGCGAGCTGTTCTACAACGTGCCGGCGCGGCGCAAGTTCCTGCGCGCCGAGCGTACCGAGCTGGGTCACATCGAGGAGTGGCTGCGTTCGCTGGCGCTGGCGCGCCCGGACGTGGAGCTGCGCGTATCGCACAACGGCCGGCCGTCGCGCCGCTACAAGGGCGGCGGTCAGCTGGAGCCCAGCCTGCGCCTGCACGAGACGTTGGGCGAGGAATTCGCCCGGTACGCGCTGCGCATCGATCACAGCGGCGCCGGCCTGCGCCTGCACGGCTGGATCGCGCAGCCGGCGTATTCGCGCGCCAGCGCCGACCAGCAATACCTCTACGTCAACGGCCGCGCGGTGCGCGACCGCAACATCGCCCATGCGGTGAAGCTGGCCTACCAGGACGTGATGTATCACGGCCGCCAGCCGGCGTACGTGCTGTTCCTGGAGCTGGATCCGGCGCGGGTGGACGTCAACGTGCATCCGGCCAAGCACGAAGTGCGCTTCCGCGAATCGCGGATGATCCATGACTTCGTCTTCAGCACCCTGCAGGAGGCGCTGGCCGGCACGCGCGCGGGCGTGGCCGCCGAAGGCGCCGGCGAGATGGCCGCCGTGCCGATGCCGATGGCGCAGGCCGCCTACGGCGCCCCCGCGCTGGCAGCGGGGCAGGTGCCGCAGCACCTGCAATGGACCGGCGCGCAGCAGTCGCCGCTGGGGCTGCGCGTGGCCGATGCGCCGGGGGCCTATGCGGCGCTGTACAGCAGCCCGTCGATCCGCAGCCCGCAGCCGGGTCCGGCGATGCCGCTGCCCGCCAACGACGCGCAGGACGTCATTCCTCCGCTGGGCTATGCGATCGCCCAGCTGCACGGCATCTACATCCTGGCCGAGAACGCCGACGGCCTGATCGTGGTGGACATGCACGCCGCGCACGAGCGCATCGGCTACGAGCGCCTGAAGACCGCGCACGACGGCATCGGCCTGACCGCCCAGCCGCTGCTGGTGCCGATGACGCTGGCGGTGGCCGAACGCGAGGCCGACGTGGCCGAGCGCGAGGCCGCCACCCTGACCGAGCTGGGGTTCGATGTGACCCGCAGCGGCCCGCAGAGCCTGAGCGTGCGCAGCGTGCCGGCCCTGCTGGCCCATGCCGAACCCGGCGCGCTGCTGCGCGACGTGCTGGCCGACCTGCGCGAACACGGCCAGAGCCGGCGCGTGGCCGCCGCGCGCGACGAGCTGCTGTCGACCATGGCCTGCCACGGCGCGGTCCGCGCCAACCGCAGGCTCACGATCCCGGAAATGAATGCCCTGCTGCGCGACATGGAGATCACCGAGCGCTCGGGGCAGTGCAACCACGGACGCCCGACTTGGGCGCATTTCAATCTGGCCGAGATCGACAAATGGTTCCTGCGCGGGCGTTGAGGCAGTCGATGGGCAAGACCGGGGCGCTTTTCGGATGTCTGGCGCTGGCGTCGTTGCTGACGGCCTGCAGCGACCGCGCGGGGGCGCCGCAGGCCGGTCCGGCGGTGACCTCCGACACCACCTTCCTGGCCGACAACGCGATCTGGCGCACCGAGCGCCGCCAGGCGCTGCTGGCGCCCGACGGCTGGACCAGCCTGGTCGGGCTGCACTGGCTCACGCTCAAGGCGCATTACATCGGCCGCAGCGAGGCCAGCGGCATCAAGCTGGAAGTCGGTCCGCCCAAGCTGGGCCTGGTCCAGGTGGACGGCGACAAGGTGTTCTTCACCCCCGAGCGTGGCGTGGCGGTGACCGCCGACGGCCAGCCGCTGAAAGGGCGCATCCGCCTGGTCGACGATCAGTCCGGGCCGGCGACGGTGATCGGCTTCGACGACGGCGCCGACCGGATGACCCTGATCCACCGCGGCCCGCGCTACGGCCTGCGCATCAAGAGCGCCAACGCGCCGGCGCGGGTGGGCTTCACCGAACTCGAGTACTGGACGCCCGATCCGGCCTGGCGCATCGAGGGCAGGTTCGTGCCGGGCCCGGCCGGCGCCACGCTGACCTATGCCGACATGGTCGGCAACACCATCGCCGCGCCCAGTCCGGGCAAGGTGGAGTTCGAACGCGACGGCAAGCGCTATGCGCTCACGGCGATGGAAGGCGACAACGGCGGGCTGTTCCTGGTGCTGGCCGACCGCACCAGCGGGCATGGCTCGTATCCGGCCGGCCGCTTCATCGACACCGACGCGCCCGACGCGCAGGGCCGGGTGGTGGTGGACTTCAACCGCGCCTACAACCCGCCCTGCGTGTTCACCGTCTATGCGACCTGTCCGCTGCCGCCGGCGGAGAACCGGCTGGATCTGCTGGTCGATGCCGGCGAGAAGATGTACAACGGACCGGTCGGCGGCGGCGCGCACTGATGTCGGCGCTGCGCCGCCTCCTGCTGGCCGCGCTGCTGCTGGCCGTGGCCGCACCGGCCTGGGCCGCGCCGCCCGTGCCGCTGCTGTGGAAGGTCAGCAAGGGCGAGCACACCCTGTACCTGCTGGGCTCGTTCCACCTGCTCACCGCGCAGGACTATCCGCTCTCGCCGGACGTGGATGCGGCCTTCGCCGATGCCGAACAGGTGGTGCTGGAACTCTCAGGCGATGAGCTGCAATCGCCGGCGCTGGGCCAGGCGATGCTGGCCGCCGCGCAGCTGCCCGCCGGACAGACCCTGCAGCAGCGCATCGATGCCAAGACCTGGGCGAAGCTGCAGGCCTATGCGCAGGCGCATAACCTGCCGATCGACCTGTTCGCGCATCTGGAACCGTGGCTGGTGGCGACCACCCTCAGCGTGCAGGAAATGACCGCGCAGGGACTGGATCCGCAGCTGGGCCTGGACCTGCACTTCATCCAGCTGGCCCGCCAGGCCGGCAAGCCGGTCAGCGGGCTGGAGCGCGGGCAGGATCAGGTCGCCATGCTCGATGGCATGAGCGCGGAGGAACAGCGCCAGTACCTGGCCGAGACCCTGGACGATGCCGGCGCCACGGGCGAGCGCGAAGCCCAGCGCCTGCATGCCGCCTGGCGCGCCGGCGACGTGCAGACGCTGCGCGATGGACTGGCCGCGGACATGAAGCGCGAGTACCCCGCGCTGTACCAGCGCATCAACGTGGCGCGCAACGACGCCTGGCTGCCCAAGCTCGAGGCGCGTCTGCAGGGTCCGGGCGGAGACGACACGCTGTTGGTGGTCGGCGCGCTGCACCTGCTCGGGCCCGACGGCGTGGTCGAGAAGCTGCGCGCCAAGGGTTATGCCGTGGAGCGCATCTGCAGCGCGTGCGCCGCGCACTGAGGCAGCCCGGACGGGTTCGGCGCGCGGCTTTAAGCCGCCGGCTCCATCACGATGCAGTCCACCGGACACGGCGGCACGCACAGCGCGCAGCCGGTGCACAGGTCCTCCAGCACGGTATGCATGAACTTGGCTCCGCCGACGATGGCATCGACCGGGCAGGCCTGGATGCACTTGGTGCAGCCGATGCAGTCGGCCTCGACGATCAGCGCCACGCGCGGCGGCAGATGCGCACCGCGGCTGCGATCGAACGGCTGCGCCGGCACGCCCAGCACCTGCGCCAGCGCCCGCGCACCTGCATCGCCGCCGGGTGGGCAGCGCTCGACCCCGGCCTCGCCGCGCGCCATCGCCTGCGCGTAGGGGCGACAGCCGTCGAACCCGCACTGCCCGCACTGGGTCTGCGGCAGCAGGCGGTCGAGGCGTTCGACGAGGGAAGGGGAAAGATCGGTCATGCGTGGCGGTCGGGCTGCGCGGGGGTGTGCGGATCGGTCAGGAGCAGGGCCGGCCGCGATACCAGCGTGCGTGGGCCAGGGCGAGCATTGGCTTGTCTTCGCCGCTGTCGCCGTAGGCGTGGATGCGTTCGAAGCTGGCCATATCGTACTCGGCCGTGATGCGCGCCACCTTGTGCCGGCCCACATCGCGCCCGGCATAGCGGCCGGTGCAGCGGCCATCGACGCGCTCGAGCGCATTGCAGATCAGCGCCACGCCCTGGGCCTGGCACCACGGGCGCAGGTAAGCATCGAGCGAGGCGGAGACCACGACCACGGTATGGCCGCGCGCCAGGTGCTGGTCGAAGCGCTGATACATGTCCGCCCGCAACACGCCGGGCAGCACATCGCGCGCGTAGTGTTCGCCGGCTGCCAGCACCTCGTCATGCGCCTGTCCTTCGAACGCGATGCGGGTCACGCGCGCGCGCAGCGCGCCGGCCGACAGCAGCCGCGCTCGGTAGGCCAGCAGCCACGGCGCGATGTTCCAGCGCGCCCGCGCCAGCTGCTCGGGCGTGGCGATGCGGCGCAGGAACCCGGCGTAGGTGTCCTGCGTGGTCAGCGTGTGGTCGAAGTCGAACAGCGCCAGCTGCATCGGATGGCCCGGTCGCCGTCTTCAGCCCAGCGCCAGCCGCAGCGCGATCGCCGCGGCCAGCGCAGGCAGGGTCACCACCAGGCCCAGGCGCAGGAACTGGAAGAAGCCGACGTGCTCGCCCTCGCGGCGCAGGATCGACAGCCACAGCAGCGTCGCCAGCGAACCGCTCACGGCGATGTTGGGCCCCAGGTCCACCGCGATCAGTGCGGCGTCGCGCACCACTTCCGGCGGCGCGGCCTGGGCCAGCGTGGCGCTGGTCAGCAGCCCCACCGGCAGATTGTTGGCGACGTTGCCCGCCACCGTCGTGGCGGCGGCCACCACCCAGGTGGCCTGGACCGTGCCGGCCTGCAACTGGTCGCGCAGCAGGCCCGCCAGGGTCGCGACCAGGCCGGTCTGGCGCAGCGCCTCGACCAGCACGAACAGCCCGGCCACCAGCGGCAGCACGCCCCAGTTCACGCCGGCCAGCACCGGCCACGGCGCGCTGCGTCCGCGCAGCGAGACGGTCAGCACGGCCAGCGCCGCCATCACCGCGGTCGGCCAGCCCAGCGACCAGTCCTGCCACGAGGCCAGCATCAGCACCAGCGCGGTCGCGGCCAAGGCAAACAGCGTCAGCCGGGCGTGGGCGTTGATCGGCGCCAGCGGCACTTCGGTGGACACCGCGCCGGCCAGCGCGCGCCGCTGGCTCCAGGCCAGCACCGCATAGGTCAGCAAGATGGCCGCCAGCGACGGCAGCCCGAACCGCGCCAGCCACTGCGGCAGGGGCGGCATGTGCGTGCCGAACATTACCAGGTTGGCCGGGTTGGAGATCGGCAGCACGAAGCTGGCCGCGTTGGCGACGAAGGCGCAGGCGAACAGCAGCGGCAGCATCGGCGCACGCGCCTTGCGCGCCACCGCGATCACCGCCGGGGTCAGCACCACGGCGGTGGCATCGTTGGACAGGAAGGTGGTCACCACCACGCCGGTGGCGAACACCAGCGCGAACAGGCGCCGCCCCGAGCCGCGCGCATGTTGCGCGGCCAGCTGCGCGACCCAGTCGAACAGGCCTTCGCGGCGGGCCAGCTCGGACAGCAGCAGCATGCCGGCCAGGAACAGATACACGTCCAGGCCTTCGCCCACCGCATGGCCCACGCCCGCCCAGGGCAGGGCGCCGGACAGCGCCACGACCAGCGCGCCGGCCACGGCGTAGACCCATTCGGGCAGGCGCCCCGGGCGCGTCACCACGCACACCACCGTCGCCGCTGTCGTGGCCCACACCAGCCAGGGCGTCATGCGATCGCGTCTCGCACAGCGGCCCGCCGGCCGTGCAGCAGCCAGGGGACCAGGGACAGCACGGCCACGCTGCCGAGCGCGAGGAAGGCGATGCGATAGCTCCAGTGCTGCGCGACCCAGCCGCCCAGCGCCGGGCTGAGCGAGGCGCCCACGCCCTGCAACGTCATCACCAGGCCCTGCGCGGCGTTGGTGCGCCCGGTGCCGTGCATCAGGCTGGCGACCGTGGCCGGCACCGCCACGCTCTGCAGGCCGGCGCCGATGCCGTCCAGCGCCTGCACCGGCAGCACGCCCCAGAGCGAGCCCAGCGTGCCGGCGGCGACCAGTCCACGCAGCGGCAGGGCGACGAAGGTCAACAGCAACACCCACCAATGCCCATAGCGCGGCAGCAACCGCATCGCCGCCAGCGCGGCCAGCACCATCACCAGCTGCGCGATGATCACGGTGGCGGCGGTGAACACCGCCGGATTGGCCGCATGCGTGGCCACCGCGGCCTGTCCGTACAGCGGCAGCATGGCCGCATTACCGAGGTGGAAGAACAGCAGGGCCATGCCGAGCAACAGCAGCGGGCGCTGCCGCAGCAGATCGCGCCAGCGCACCGCCTGCGCGGGCGGCGCCGTGTCGCTGCCCGGCTCGCTGCCGCGCGCGGCCTGGTGGTCGATCTGGCGCGGGTCGATCCGCCACAGGCTGGCGGTGGCGAGCAGGGCGAAGCCGCCCAGCAGCGCGAACACCGCCACCAGCCCGAACTTCCAGCCCAGATAGCCGGCCGCGGCGGCCGCCACGACGTTGCCGGCATGATTCGCCACCTGGTTGCGGGCCATCTGCCGCTCGAACCCGGCCTGCCGCACTAGGCCCAGCGTCAGTCCGGTCAGCGCCGGGCCGATGATCGCCCCGCACAGGCCGCTGGCCACCTGCGAGGCGACCACCACCGGGAAGGCGTGCGAGGCCAGCACCAGGCAACTGCTCGCCACCGTCAGCAGGCAGGCGAGCGCCACGACCGCGCGCTTGCGCCGGGTCGCGTCCACCAGCGCACCGGCCGGGACGGTGCCGAGCAGGCCGGCGATGCCGCCGGCGGTCATCGCCAGGCCGATGGCGCCGGCCTGCCAGCCGACCGACTGCAGCTGGACGCCCAGGAACGGGCCGAGCCCGTCCTGCACATCGGCGACGAAGAAGTTCAGCCCGGTCAGGGCGCGGCGGGAGCGCGGACTGGCGTCGGGAGTCGGAGGCGCTGGGGACATGGACGCAGGGCGCGATGTGCTCGGCCGACTGTACGCGGTTTGCGTCCGGCCGAGATGTGAAGGAACGTGCCGCTGTGTGGCGGTCAGCGCACCGGCATGCCGGGCTGCGCGCCCGCGTCGGCATCCAGCAGCGCCAGCGCGCCGCCGTCGAAGCCGGCCGACAGGATCATTCCCTCGCTGATGCCGAAGCGCATCTTGCGCGGCGCCAGGTTGGCGATGAACACCACGCTGCGGCCGACCAGCTTGTCCGGCTCGCCGTAGCTGGCGCGGATGCCGGAGAAGATCTGCCGCGTGCCCAGTTCGCCGGCATCGAGTTCGAAGCGCAGCAGCTTGTCCGAGCCCTCGACGAACGTGCAGGCGGTCACCTTGCCGATGCGCAGGTCGAGCTTGGCGAAGTCGTCGATGCTGATGAGGCCGGGATTAGGGATTGGGGATTGGGGATTAGTGGGCGCCTTTGTTTCGGTTTTGGCGGGCGCGGGCTTGGTCGCGGCGGGTGCTGCTGGCGCGGCGGCCAGAGTGTCTTTCGAGGCGTCGGTCATGGCGTCGATGCGCTTGGGGTCGATTCGGGTGAACAGCGGGGTGTAGGGCTGGATGACGTGCGCGGTCAGCGGCTGGGCCAGTTCCTCCCAGCCCAGCACCGGCGCGGACAGGAAGGCCTCGGCCTCGGCCGCGGTGCGCGGCAGCACCGGCTTGAGGCCGGCGGCCAGCACGCGGAACAGGTTCAGCCCCTGCGTGCAGACCGACTGCAGCTGGGCATCGGCGTCCTCCTGCTTGGCGATGACCCAGGGCTTGGTCTCGTCGACGTACTTGTTGGCCTCGTCGGCCAGCGCCATCACCTGACGGATCGCCGCGGCCGGGTCGTTGCGTTCGTAGGCCTCACGGACCGGACCCAGCGCCTCGATGAAGCGCTGATACTGCGCCGCGTCCGGCAGCGCATCGGCCAGCCGGCCCTCGAAGCGCTTGTTGATGAAGCCGGCGCAGCGGCTGGCCAGGTTGACGAACTTGCCGACCAGGTCGGCGTTGACCCGCGAGACGAAGTCGCCCAGGTTGAGGTCCAGGTCGTCCACGCCGCCGGAGGACTTGGCCGCGAAGTAGTAGCGCAGCGCCTCCGGCTCCAGGCCGACGTCCAGGTAGGTGCGCGCCATGATGAAGGTGCCGCGCGACTTGGACATCTTGGCGCCATCGACGGTCAGGTAGCCGTTGACGTGCAGGCGCGTGGGCGCGCGATGGCCGGTACCGTGCAGCACCGCCGGCCAGAACAGGCCGTGGAAGTTGACGATGTCCTTGCCAATGAAGTGGTGCAGCTCGGTCTGGGTACCGGCGGCCAGGTGCGGCGCGAAGTCCTCACCCAGGCGCGCGCACAGGTTCTGGAAGCTGGACAGGTAGCCGATCGGCGCGTCCAGCCAGACGTAGAAGTACTTGCCCGGCTGGCCGGGGATCTGGAAGCCGAAGTAGGGCGCATCGCGCGAGATGTCCCACGCGCGCAGCCCGCCTTCGGCATCCAGCCATTCGCGCAGCTTGGCCTTGACGCCGGGCAGGGCGACATCGCCGGCCAGCCACTCGCGCAGGAAGCCGTCGAAGTGGCCGACCTCGAAGAAGAAATGCTCCGAGTCGCGCAGCTCCGGCGTGGCGCCGGAGATCACCGACTTGGGTTCCTTCAGATCGGTCGGCGAGTAGGTGGCGCCGCAGACCTCGCAGTTGTCGCCATACTGGTCCGGGCTGCCGCAGTTGGGGCAGATGCCCTTGATGTAGCGGTCCGGCAGGAACATGCCCTTGGCCGGGTCGTAGAACTGGGCGACGTTGCGCCGGCTGATGTGGCCGGCCTGTTCCAGCGCCACGTAGAACTGCTCCGTCAGCGCGCGGTTGGCGTCGCTGTTGGTCGAGTCGTAGTGGTCGAAGGCCACGCCGAAGGCGGCGAAGTCGCGCTCGTGGCTGGCCTGGATGTTGGCGATGAAGGCCTCGGGCGTGACCCCGGCCTTCTCGGCCGCCAGCATGATCGGCGTGCCATGGGTGTCGTCGGCGCAGACGTAGAAGACGTTATCGCCGCGCATGCGCCGCGCCCGCACCCAGATGTCGGCCTGGATGTAGCCCACCAGGTGGCCCAGGTGCAGGGGGCCGTTGGCGTAGGGCAGGGCGTTGGAGACGAGCGCGGTGCGGGTCATGGCGATGGCGGACCAGAGGGGTCGGCGATTATCGCATGGCCGTCCGGTGGGGCTTTGGACTGCGGAAGGGGGGCTGCTTTCGATCCCGGTCCCCGATCCGGTTCCCTGATCCAGGGACCGCGGGCGCTTTAGGGGGCGTGGCTTCGGAAGGGCAGTGGGCCGGCGGGCGGTGGCCGCTTGTCCCTCAATCAGGGCATCCTGCCCTGATTCGGGCGCTCGGCTTCCTGCCTCGCTCGGCGCGGCCACCGCCCGCCGGCCCACTGCCGCGCGCGTTGAGCTAATCGACTCCGGGTCGAAGATCCTGATCCATCTGTAGCGATGTCCAGGCCAGCTCGGCGCTACCCAGAGCTGCCTAACAGCGCCCGCAGCGACAAGCCAGTGATGGATGGCGGATTCACCGGAAAAGCCGCGGTCAGCCGGGTCAAGGCCAGGGAATGACGTTCGCTCATCGATCCCGCACGCATGTCATCGACGGATCGATCTCCGCACGCTGGAGAAGCGCCACAAAAAAGCCCGGCGCGAGGCCGGGCTGGTCGGGTGTTCGCCAAGGCGCGACTGGCGCTACTCGCGCAGCCAGGTCTGCGCGCGGCAGATGAAGGCGATGCAGCCGGAGACGTCCAGCTTCTTGCCGCCCGGCTGCAGCTCCATCTTGGACTTGTAGGTCTTGCCGTTGGCCGGGTCGAGGATGGTGCCGCCGGCCCACTCGTTGGCGCCGTCGGGCTTGAGGTCCCACAGGATGGTCATGCCCTTGATCGGCTTGTTCTTGCGCTCGCCCGAGCAGCCGTCGCAGACCGGGTTGGGGCCCTTGTCCGACTTGAGGATTTCCACGACTTTGCCGGTCAGGCTGCCGTTGGCCGCCTCGCTGATCTCGACGATGGATTTCACTTCGCCGGTCTTGTCGTCGATGGTCTTCCAGCGTCCCACCGCCCCGTCGGCCGCCATCGCGCTGGACGCGGCGCCGGCCAGCACGGCCAGGGACAACATCAGGATCGTCTTGTGCATCGCTCCCCTCCCAGGGATGTGGTCTTGCGCCCTTATACCGTACTGCGGCGTGTGGTGGGAGCAGGTGGGTTCTTGTGTCGTCATATGTCGGGTGTGACAACAAAGTCATCTGCTGACCGTGGTGTCCCCGCACGTAGGTAGGACAAGGCGTTCGCAACCCCCGTTCATCACGCAGAAGCGCACTTTTACGCACTTGTAATTTTTGTCAGCTTGCGACAAATAAAACGCAGGTTAATCTCCAGTCAACCTTCTGTTAAGCCACGGATGGCGCGGCGTCGCAACGTGCGCAACTCTGTCACGTATCGACACATCCGGCGCGCCGTCGACGGGAGGGACCACTTCTGGCGGGGCCGCCACCGGCCTGCGTCGCACTTATCTGAGAGAGAGATATGGCAACTCGTGGAGTTCGTGGAAGGCTGTCCAGCAACATCCGGCGCAGCGCGCTCAGCGTGGCGCTGGGCATGTGCGTGGCCGGCGGCGTGCAGGCGCAGAGCGCCGTGGGTTCGATCTTCGGCAGCAGTCAGCCGGGCAGCACCATCACCATCCAGAGCCCGCAGACGGGCTTTACCCGCTCGATCGTCGCCGACGGCTCGGGCCGCTTCACCTTCAGCCAGCTGCCGCCGGGCAACTACGCGATCACGGCCGATGGCCAGACGCGCGATGTCGTGGTCAAGGTCGGTAGCGGTTCGCAGGTGACCTTCGGTGGCGACGCCACCACGCTGGACTCGGTGACCGTGGTCGGCGCGCGTGCCTACAACCCCATCGACGTGTCCTCGGTGGAGTCGACCTCGGTCTTCACCGCCGACCAGATCGCCGCGCTGCCGGTGTCCAGCGACGTGACCTCGGTCGCGCTGCTCGCGCCGGGCACCGTGCGCGGCGATACCGGCTTCGGCAACCTGGCCTCGTTCGGCGGCTCCTCGGTCGCCGAGAACGGCTACTACATCAACGGCTTCGACGTCACCAACATGCGCAACATGCTGTCCTTCGCGCGCATGCCGTTCCAGGCCATCGCGCAGCAGCAGGTCAAGACCGGCGGCTACAGCGCCGAGTACGGCCGCTCGCTGGGTGGCATCGTGAGCATCGTGACCAAGTCCGGCTCCAACGACTGGCACTTCGGCGGCAGCGTCGAGTGGGAGCCGGAGTGGGGCAAGGCCTCGGGCAAGGACGTGCAGGAGCGCGACCCGGATGCCGCCGATCCGCTCTACGTCTACCGCAGCGACAACACCTCGAGCAGCCTGATCTACTCGGCCTACGCGAGCGGCCCGATCATCAAGGATCGGCTGTTCTTCTTCGCCCTGGCCGAAGGGCGGGACAACCAGACCGACGACTACTACTCGTTGAACAGCCGCAAGACCAGCGACACCACCCCGCAGGGCTTCCTGAAGCTGGACTGGTACATCACAGACAACAACCTGCTGGAGTTCACCGGGCTCTACAACAAGCGCAAGACCAAGTACCACACCTACGACTACAACCCGACCGCCGACGGCGAGAACCGCTACAACGTCGGTCGCCACGAGGCGCCGATCGAGCAGTACGAGATCGAGAACGGCGGCAAGCTGGGCATCCTGAAGTACACCGGCTATGTCACCGACAACTTCACCCTGTCGGCCCAGTACGGCTACCTGAGCAACCTGATCGACTCGCGCCTGCCCGCCAATCCGCCGGGCAGCGAGTGCCCCTGGGCCTACAGCTTCGGCCTGACCACCAGCGTCGTCGACCGTTACGTTGGCTGCAACCCCGGCACCATCATCTTCATCGCCGACCCGGACGTGGCGCCGGACGAGGACGTGCGCAAGGCCTACCGCGTGGACGCGGAGTGGGTTCTGGGCGATCACAAGCTGCGCTTCGGCGTGGACCAGGAAAAGTACGACTCCAGTCACCGCGGCCAGACCTACGCCGGTGGCATCAACTGGGCGTACTACACCGTGCCCGGCAATTCGGTGGCCACCGGCGCCTACGCCGGCCAGCCGGGTCGTACCGTCAATGGCCAGCTCGTCCCGCGCGGCGCGACCTATGCCCGCTCGCGCGTGCGTGAGACCAGCAGCGCCAGCTACGAGAACGTCAACAGCGCGATCTACCTGGAAGACAACTGGCAGGTCACCGACAACTTCATGCTGCAGCTGGGCGTGCGTGGCGAGAAGTTCGAGAACAAGAACGGCGACGGCATCGCCTGGGTCGAGTCGGACTACAAGATCGCGCCGCGTCTGGGCTTCTCCTGGGACGTGGTGGGCGACGCCAGCCTGAAGTTCTTCGGTACCGCCGGTCGTTACTACATCCCCGTCGCCAGCAACTCGAGCATCCGCGCCACCGGCTCGGAGTTCACCGAGTTCAACTGGTACTACGTCAACGGATGGAGCGACGCTGACGGTACGCCTGTCGGCCAGGGCGCCCAGATCGGCCCGACCCAGGTCAACGGTTCGCGCGAGGCACCCAATCCGGCCTCCGTCGCCTCGACCAGCCTGACCCCGATGTACCAGGACGAAGTCATCCTGGGCGCGCAGGTGCAGCTGACCGATGCCTGGATGGTCGGCACGCGCCTGACCTATCGCGAGGTGAAGTCCGGCATGGACGACACCTGCACGACCAACCCGTGGATCGACTGGGCCGCCGACAACGGCTACGACGACTTCGACTACACCTCGGTGCCCAGCTGCTATTTCCTGAACCCGGGCGACGATGTGACCATCAACGTCGATCTCAACGGCGACGGCGAGGTCGAACTGGCCACGCTGCCGGCGTCCTACCTGGGCCTGCCCAAGTACAAGCGCAAGTACAGCGGTCTGGAGCTGTTCTTCGAGCGCACCGGCGAGAAGCTCAACCTGCAGGGTTCCTACACCTACGCCAAGAGCAAGGGCAACATCGAAGGCTACGTCAACTCGACGCTGGAGCAGGGCGATCCCGGCCTGACCCAGGACTTCGACCACAGGCTGTTCATGGACGGCAGCTATGGCTTCCTGCCCAACGATCGCCGCCATACGTTGAAGGTGTTCGGCGTGTACTCACTGACGCCGGAGTGGCAGTTCGGCGGCAACCTGATCGTGCAGTCCGGCCGTCCGGTCAACTGCCAGGGTTACATTCCGCTGGAAGGCATCGCCCAGCCGGATGCCGGCACGCTCAACGCCTACAGCGGGTCGAGCTTCTACTGCCTCAACGACGATGGCACGCGCGAACTGCGCCAGCGCGGCGACGCCGGTCGCACGCCGTGGTCCTGGACGCTGGACATGTCGGCTGCCTATGTACCGTCGTGGGCGGACAACAAGCTGAAGTTCAAAATCGACGTGTTCAACCTGTTCAACAACGGCAAGGTCACCGAGTACAACGAGTTCAAGGAAGCCTCGCGCGACGTGATCAGCCCGAACTACCTCAACGATGTGAACTACCAGACGCCGCGGTCGCTCCGTTTCACGGTCCGCTACGACTACTGATCGATTCGATCGGGTTCGATGCAACAGGAGGGCCGGTCCGAAAGGACCGGCCCTTTGCTTTGGGTGTTCTTCATTCCTCGCGTACGCGGCCGAGCCGGCGTGCGGCTTGTTGTTTCAGGTGTGCTCGACGCGGTTGCGCGGGCCGTTCATCAGGCCTGCTTGAGTCAGGAGTCCGCGAAGCGGGGCCAATGCCTCGCCATAGCGTTTCGAGCGTCCCAGCGAACTGCGGTAGATCGGCGAGCGCACCTGCACCGCGCTCGCCGTCGACACCGGTGCGGTGTTGCGCTCGAACGACAGGCACGCGTCCTCCCAGTCCAGTCCGCAGAATGCGAGCAGCTTGCGCGTGCTGTCCGCCTGGTGCTCGACGATATCCTCGTAGTCGATTTCCAGGATGCGATCCGGCAGCAGACGGTTCCAGTGCGCCATGAGCCGGTCGAATCCGATGTAGTAACGGCCTACATCAAGAAGGTCGAACGAGTAGTTGTACTGCGGGGTCGGTGCGAACAGCTGCCGGAAGTTGGCAACGCATGTGTCCATGGGATCGCGTCGCAGGCAGACGACCTTCGCTTCGGGCAAGGCCTGGGCGATCCAGCCGACGTAGAGGAAGTTTTGCGGCAGCTTGTCGATGAAGAACGCCTTGTTTCCCGCGGCCGAGCGGGCCATCTGCAGGTAGTCGTGCCCCAGGGCGTGCCAGTCGATGCGCGGTGCAGCCGCCAGCGTCCCGGGATCCAGAATCCAGGGAGAGAGAATGCCGGTGGCCTTCTTGAACGCCACCGGGAAGTGCTGAAGCTCGCCGGCCGAGTGGACCAGGGAATGGGAGGACAGGATGCGTTCGACCAGGGTCGTGCCGCTTCTGGGCATCCCGACGATGAAAATGGGCTTCGGTGGCGCGCCGCGGTAGCCTGAGCCAGCCGAGTTAAGGACCTGGCTGGCCTGCTCGATGGCTTGGAAGACGGAGGCATCGCTCGGCCCGGACCGATTCAGCTGCGGCCGCCACGCCGCCTTGCCGGCGATCAGATGGGCCATGGCGCGCTGCGGCTCGCCCAGGTCATCGAGCTCCTTCTCCAGCGCCAGATTGAGGTGGAGCTGCGCCGAAGGGGTGGCGTGCCGGGCGAGCAGTTCCTGCAGGCGTTCGACGTGATTGTGCTCGGGCGTCTGCCTGGAAAGTTGCGCCAAAGTGAGATGCGCACGCCAGTAGTCCGGCTGCAGACGGATGCAGGCCTCGCATGCCTCGGTGGCGCCCGCGAGATCCCCTATCGCCGTCAGCGCGGTGGCCAGGTTGAAATGCAGGCTCGCCTCTTGCGGGGCCTGCTCGACCGCGGCCTTGAAGGCGTTCGCAGCACGCGCATGCGCGCCGCAGCGGGTCAACACCACCGCCAAGGTATTGAGCGTCATCGGGTCGGAGGGCTGCAGCGCCATCGCCCGTTCTGCTTGTGCCAGCGCATCGCCTGGCTGCTGGCATTCCAGCAGGAGCCGCGCAAACTGCGCCGCGTAGTCGGGGCGCTGCGGGTTGAGTCGGGTCGCCATTACTAGATGACGGAATGCGTCCTTCCAGGCGCCCTGTTCCAGCGCGGCCACGCCAATGACGAAGTGCAAGCCGGCGTGATCAGGCCAGTGCTGCAACAACGGCTCGCCCAGTTGTCTGGCCTGGGTCCATGCCCGACGATTCAGGGCATCCACGGCCGTGGCGTATTGGCGTTCGAGCTTCTCCATCGTCTCTCCTGCAACGAAAAAGGAAGCCCCCTTGCGGGGGCCTCCAGACAGCATGCCTCAGACGCTGCTTACCTGCCGAAGTCGTAGCGCATCTGAGCGTACACCGCGCGACCGTAGACGCTATACAGATAGTTGTTGTACGGCGTGGTGGACGTGCCGGGATAGTTGTAGGCCTGTCCGTCGGGCAGCTTGTTGCCGATGTTGTTGACCTGCAGCGACAGCCGCAGATTGTCTTCCACCTGGTAGTCCACGCCCAGGTTGAACGTGGTGTAGGTGCCCCACTTGCTGGCCTTGGCACCGGCCGAGTTGGTGTAGTCCATGCTGCCCGAGGCGTAGGCCAGATAGTTGGGCGTCGCGCCCAGCATGTTGGCGTACAGCGTCGTGGTCCACTTGGAGATCGCCCAGCCCACGGACGCGTCGGCCTTCCACTTCGGGCCTGCGTCGTAGGTCCAGTTGGCGGTCGGGTCGCTGATCAGGTTGAGGTAGGGCTGGGTCTGGTCGGACTGCAGCTCATGCTTGCGCTTGTTGGTGTAGTTGGCGGCGAACATCAGCTCGCCGAAGCGGCCGATGTCCTGCAGGTACTTGCTGTTGACGGTGAACAGCTCCAGCTTCTGCCGCGACACGTTGATGCGTGGGGTGTAGACCTCCTGGAGCGTGCCGTCCTGGCCGCGCGTCACCCAGGCGTAGGCCTGGTCGCAGGACACGATTCCGGCGCCGGCCTGGTTGTTGCGGCAGTAGTACTCCTGCAGGAGGATTTGGTCGCTGTCCAGCTGCGCGACCTCGTTCTTGATGTCCCAGCTGTAGTAGTCCACGCCCAGCGAGAAGCGCGCGGTCGGTGCCCACACCGCGCCGACGCTCCAGGTGTCGGCCGTGATCGGCTCCAGATCCTTGTTGCCTTCCTTGGTGCCGAAGTACTGGGCATTGGAATAGCGCGTCGAGCAGCCCTCGGTGTCGTCCGGGCTGTAGCCTTCCAGTCCGCAGTTGTAGTAGTCCGTCGCATAGGAGTACGAACCGCTCAACCCCTGGAACTGGTCGGGCAGCGTCGGCGACTTGAACGCGGTGCCGTACTTGCCGCGGATCAGCAGGCTTTCGATCGGACGGAATTCCAGGCTGCCGCTCCAGGTGGCCTTATCGATCTTCTTGCCGTATGCGTCGTAGGCGTCATAGCGACCGGACAACGACGCCGTGAGCATGTCCACGATCGGCAGGCGCAGCTCGGCCATGGCGGCGTATTTGGTGCGATGACCCGCGCCGGCCACGTCGGTCAGGCCCCAGACCGCGCCGTCCATGATTCCCGGGATCGGCTCATAGTTCCAGCCTTCGTTGCCGGCTTCAACCGCAAAAGCCAGACCGGCCGAGCCGCCCGGCAGCGCGAACAGATCCGTATTGGTCAACTGTGCACGGAAGGTGTCGTCCCAAGTCTTGGCCCGCGCCGTGCCGTAGCCAGTGAAGCTGGCGAAGTCCTGAGACGGCATGACGGTGTAGAACGCCGCATAGTCCGGACGGAAGACCGGATAGGCGCCGAAATAGGGATCCACCCCAAGCTGCGGACCCAGGATCTTGTCCTCGAAATAAGCGTTGATCTTGTCGGCCCAACGCACGAAGGTGCGCGAGTCCAGTCGGGTCTCGTTGCGGGTGAAGCCCACATCGTAGTCCCAGGCCTCACCGAAGGAGCCGTTGCCACCGAGCGTGATGGTGTAGCTCTTGGTGGTGTCCTTGTTCATGATGTTCTTGTAGCTGCCGCCGACGTCCTCGGGCGAGAACGCGCGCTGCAGGTTCAGCAGGCTGTCGTAGTCCGGGTCGTAGTAGTACCCGTACTTCACGCCCGTGCCCCACCAGGTGTAGTTGCTGCCGGAGGCGAACTCGGCCGCGTCATGGCTGTAGAGCACTTCGCCATAGAGATCGAAGTGGTCGTTGACGTTGAACGTGGTGCGGTTGTAGAGCTGCAGCGAGTCCTTGCCGTTCTTGATGGTGCGATAGCCCGGGGCGTAGTTGGAGCCGCAGTAGCTGCCGTAGCCCGCGCGCGTCTGGAAGCCTTCGGTGCCCGCGAACTGCGAGGTGACCGCCGAGCAGTCCACGCCGTCGGGGAACAGATAGCCGTTGCTGCCGAAGCCGTTCTGGCCGATCTGGCGGTAGCCGTAGACCAGGTAGTCGCGCGAAGCAGGCGAGGCGCTGTAGCCCTTGGTGTTGGTCGAGTCGGTGAGATCGCGCTGGTATCCCCATATCGGATCGGAGGTCTCGTACTGGAGCGAGGTCACCGAGTGCAGCCGGCCATCGAGCGCGTTGAAGCCGTTGGTCAGGCTGAAGCGGACCGAGTTGCCGCCGCCTTCGGTATAGGTGCCGCCGCGCACGTTCAGCGTGGTGCCTTCGTAGTCCTTCTTGAGGATGAAGTTGATCACGCCGGCCAGGGCGTCCGAGCCGTACAGCGACGAGGCGCCGCCCGGCAGGATCTCCACGCGCTCGATCGCGTCGATCGGAATGCCGCTGACGCTGTTGAAGGCGTCGGTGCCGTTATACAGGGCCGGGTAATTGCCCATCGGCCGGCCGTTGATCAGGAACTTGGTGTAGGACGGCTTGAGGCCGAACATGCTCACCGTTTCGGCGCCCTGAGTGAAGCTGCCGGAGGTCTCGCCGCCCTGGACGCCGCCGCTGGCGAAGCTGCTGGAACGCAGGATGTCGATCACGCTGTTGAAGCCGCGCGCATGGATGTCCTCTGCGCTGATGGTAATGACCTGGGTGGCAGTCTCGATCTGCGACTGCGGGATCAACGAGCCCGTGACAGTCACCTTGTCCAGATTGGTGGCGCTCTGGCCGTCCTGTGCGTACGCGACGGCGGTTGGCATCAGCAAAGCGGAGAAGACAGCGGCAGTCAGACGACTGCGCGAGAGTGGCTTGCAAGTCATAGTGAGAATTCCCCAGTAAGTCAGGTGTTGGTCGCGACGTTCCTTGTCGTGAATGCGCGAGATGGTCCTTTCAACGGGAACTTAACCTTGCAGGCGCGGGGAGGGGGATGACGAAACCATCAGGTTTAGCGGATTTGGCCGGGTATCGAGACGATATTTCGCCATCGGTGCCTTGGCTTTCGACCGCGTCACGCTCTCGGCGACAATGACGGCATGACCATTCCCGCACATCGGCCCCAGGGCGGCCTGCAGCCCCATCCCCGCGTCCGCAACGTCATCGCCGTGGCTTCCGGCAAGGGCGGGGTGGGCAAGTCGACCACGGCGGTGAACCTGGCGCTGGCCCTGGCGGCCGGTGGGGCCAAGGTGGGCGTGCTGGACGCGGACATCTACGGGCCGAGCGTGCCGGCGATGCTGGGGCTGTCGGGCCGGCCGGAGAGCCCGGACAACAAGTCGATCGAGCCGATGCGCGCGTTCGGCCTGGAGGCGATGTCGATCGGGTTGCTGATCGAGGCCGACACGCCGATGGTGTGGCGCGGGCCGATGGCCACCGGCGCGCTGACCCAGTTGTTCAACGACACGCTCTGGGGCGACCTGGACTACCTGCTGGTCGACCTGCCGCCGGGGACGGGCGATATCCAGCTCACCCTGTCGCAGAAGATTCCGGTCGCCGGCGCGGTGATCGTGACCACGCCGCAGGACATCGCCACGCTGGACGCGCGCAAGGCGCTGAAGATGTTCGAGAAGGTCGAGATCGCCGTGCTCGGTGTCGTGGAGAACATGGCCCAGCACGTGTGCAGCCAGTGCGGCCACGTCGAGCATCTGTTCGGCCAGGGTGGCGGTGCGGCGATGGCGGCGCACTACGGCGTGCCGCTGCTGGGCTCGCTGCCGCTGGACGTGCGCATCCGCGAGCAGGGCGATCTGGGCACGCCGGTGGTGGTGGCGGCGCCGGATTCGCCGGTGGCCCAGGCCTACCGCCAGGTGGCCGAGGCGCTGGTGGCGGCGTTGGACCAGCGTCCGCGCGCCAGCATGTCCATCGCCTCCTCGCTGGTCTAACAGCATCCCGCCGCTGGCCTACAATGCGGCCTCCCGCACGCCGCCCTTCAGGAACACGCCCCGCATGAGCATCAAGTCCGACCGCTGGATCAAGCGCATGGCCGAGCAGCACGGCATGATCGAGCCGTTCGAGCCGGGCCAGGTCAAGCAGGACGCCGGCGGCCATCGCATCGTCAGCTACGGCACCTCCAGCTACGGCTACGACGTGCGCTGCTCGCGCGAGTTCAAGGTGTTCACCAACATCAACTCGACCATCGTCGACCCGAAGCACTTCGACAGCGGCAGCTTCGTGGATATCGAGTCGGACGTGTGCATCATCCCGCCCAACAGCTTCGCGCTGGCGCGCACGGTCGAGTATTTCCGCATCCCGCGCGACACGCTGGTGGTGTGCCTGGGCAAGAGCACCTATGCGCGCTGCGGGATCATCGTCAACGTCACGCCGCTCGAGCCGGAGTGGGAAGGTCATGTGACGCTGGAGTTCTCCAACACCACGCCGCTGCCGGCGCGCATCTACGCCAACGAGGGCGTGGCGCAGATGCTGTTCTTCCAGGCCGATGCGGACGATGTGTGCGAGACCTCGTATCGCGACCGCGGCGGCAAGTATCAGGGACAGACCGGCGTGACCCTGCCGCGCACCTGAGGTCGGTGGGCCGGCCTTGTCCGGCTTCCGCCAAGGCATGGCAAGAAGGCCGCACCTCTGGTGCGGCTTTTTTTGTGGTTTTTCTCCGGCCAGGAGATTTCGCGGCGTGCGCGTTGCTGCTTTGGAAGGGCAACTGTCTGCCTCTGTTGGCGTCAGGAAACGTCGCGGCAGCGCGCCTGCTGGCCGCTGGCGCGGCGCAGCAGCAGGTTGATGCCGCCCAGGATCAGCAGCAGCGGCCACCAGGTGGCGATGAGCTCGCGCACGTCCAAGCCCGGGAAGCCGAGGTTGTCCAGCAGGAACAGCGTGCCCAGCACGATCAGGATCAGGGCGGGGATCAGGTGGCGCATGGTGGGGCATCCGTTCGGAAGGTGAGGCCATCGTGCGCCTGCGACCGCGCCGGATCAGGTGCCACAAGTCAACTTTCGTCGTGCCAGAAGGCATGCGATGTCTAGGACTTCTCTGCTAGGTTCAGTCCTGCGGCTGTCGAGCCATTGATGCAATGATCGGGATCGCAGGGCGCCATGTGCTTCACGTCCGCTGCAGTAGAGCCTGGCCGGTCACGCCAACATGGTTACCCCAGCAGCGTGCGCCAGTGCGCGATGCGCGCCTGCAGTGCGTTGGGCGCGTGGCGTTGCGCGGGGCCGCTGCCCCAGACCGGGCCGGGCCAGGCGGCGTCGCCTTCGTGGCGGCCGACCAGGTGCACGTGCAACTGGCGCACGATATTGCCCAGCGCGCCGATATTGAGTTTGGTCACGCCCGGCTCGGCGCGCACGCAGGCGCCGGCGCGGTTGACCTCGGCCAGGAGCAGGCGTTGCTGGCCGCCGTCCAGTTCGATCCATTCGCTGGCGCCGGCCACGCGCGGCACCAGCAGCAGCCAGGGGAAGCGCGTGTCGTCCATCAGGCGCACCTGCGAGAGCGGGCCGTCGGCGATGAAGGCGCTGTCGGCCGCAAGACGCGGGTCCAGCGCGAAGGTGTGCGTCGCGCTCAACCGATGTTTTCCTGCAGGAACGCCACCGCGCGGCCGAAGGCCTGCTTCGCGCTGGCCTCGTCGTATACCGCCGGGCTGGCCTCGCGGTTGAATCCGTGGTCGGCCGGGTAGGTGAACACGTCCATGTCGGGCCAGGCCTGGCGCTGGGCCTCCACGACCTCGGCGGTGATGTGCTTGTCGCGCTCGCCGAAGTGGAACTGCACCGGCGCCTTGAGCGGCTGGTCCAGGAACTGCGCGTTGCGCCCGCCGTAGTAGCTCACGCCGGGCAGGCCCAGGCGCTGGGCGCAGAGCAGGGCGACGGTGCCGCCCCAGCAGTAGCCGACGGTGGCGACCTTCTCGTTGGCCGCGGCGGTGCGTGCGGCGTGGGCGGCGATCTCCACCACGTCCACGGCGGCGTCCAGGCCGATGGCGCCGACCAGCTCCAGGCCACGCTTGGTGCCGTCCTGGTCGTAGGGCAGCTCCAGGCCGGGTTCGACCAGGTCGAAGAACGCCGGCGCGATCGCCAGGTAGCCCTGCGCGGCGTACTGCTCGGCCACGCCGCGGATGTGTTCGTTCACGCCGAAGATCTCCTGGATCACGATCACGCTGCCGCGTACAGCGCCGGCCGGTTCGGCCTGCCAGGCCGCGACCGGCCCCTTGGAGGTGGAAAGCGTGATCCATTGGCCCATGGCGGGAACTCCTGTCTGGCGAGGGGGAGGCCAGTCTAGGGGCTGGCGCGTTCAGGAAAGGCAAGCCCGCCGGTCCGCACCGTTGCCGCCGTGGTGTTGCAGCGGCGCGGCGGGCGGACCCGGCGCGCGGCGTATAATCGCCGGCCGCTCATCCCTGTGTCGCCCATGCCAGCTGCCGCCCCCAAGGTCGGCTTCGTCAGCCTCGGCTGCCCGAAAGCCCTCGTCGATTCCGAACGCATCCTCACCCAGCTGCGCGTGGAGGGCTATCAGCTGTCCGGCAGCTACGACGATGCCGACGTGGTGGTGGTCAACACCTGCGGCTTCATCGACGCGGCCGTGACCGAGTCGCTGGAGGCCATCGGCGAGGCCATGGCCGAAAACGGCAAGGTCATCGTCACCGGCTGCCTGGGCAAGCGGGCGGACATGATTCGCGAAGCGCATCCCGGCGTGCTGTCGATCAGCGGCCCGGCCGACTACGGCAGCGTGATGTCGGCGGTGCACACCGCCGTGCCGCCGCAGCACAATCCTTATCTGGACCTGATCCCGGCCCCGCGCCTGACCGGCGAGGACTTCGCCGCCGGGATCAAGCTCACCCCCAAGCACTACGCCTATCTGAAGATCTCCGAGGGCTGCAACCACCGCTGCAGCTTCTGCATCATTCCCTCGATGCGCGGCGATCTGGTCTCGCGGCCGGTGGACGAGGTGCTGCGCGAGGCCGAGAAGCTGGTCAAGGGCGGGGTCAAGGAGCTGCTGGTGGTCTCGCAGGACACCAGCGCCTACGGCGTGGACCTGAAGTACGCCGCGCGCACCTGGCAGGGCCGCGAGTACCAGACCCGCATGAAGGCCTTGTGCGAGGGCCTGGGCGAGCTGGACGTCTGGAGCCGCCTGCACTACGTCTATCCGTATCCGCACGTGGACGAGATCATCCCGCTGATGGCGCAGGGCAAGGTGCTGCCGTACCTGGACATCCCGCTGCAGCACGCCAGCCCGCGCATCCTCAGGCTGATGAAGCGCCCGGGCGCGATCGACAAGACCCGCGAGCGCATCGCCCGCTGGCGTGAGCTGTGTCCGGACATCACCCTGCGCAGCACCTTCATCGTCGGCTTCCCGGGCGAGACGGAGGCCGAGTTCGAAGACCTGCTGGACTTCCTGCGCGAGGCGCGGCTGGACCGCGTCGGCGCGTTCGCCTATTCGCCCGTGGACGGCGCCGGCGCCAACGCGCTGCCCGATCCGGTGCCGGAAGAGGTCAAGCAGGAGCGCCTGGCGCGCTTCATGGCCGTCCAGGCGGAGATCTCGGCCCAGAAGCTGGAGGCCAAGATCGGCAGCGTGCAGCGCTGCCTGGTCGACCTGATCGAGGACGGCGTAGCGGTGGCCCGTTCGGCCGCCGACGCGCCGGAGATCGATGGCCTGGTGCATATCCAGGATGGCGAGCAGGCCGGCCTCAAGCCCGGCCAGTTCGTCGATGTGACCATCGTGGACAGCGACGAGCACGACCTGTTCGCCGAGGTCCTGCGCCGCGAGCTGCCGGTCCTGTCCTGATCGGCGGGATTTCAGGGTGGGGCGCCTCCTCCTGTAGAGCGGAGCTTGCTCCGCTGGGGCCTGCCGAAGATCCGGCCGGAAGGCAGCGGAGTCCCCAAGAGGGGATTGCCACAAGCTCCGCTCTACAGGTAGGACGCGATGTGATCGGAAGCGACTGCTGCTTCTACCGTGCGCTTGCAAGCCTCAGCCTGCGCCGTAATCCACATCCACGATCACATAGCGCTGCATGCCGCCGGGCAGCTGCGCCTCGAACTCGTCGTCCAGCCGCTTCTTCAGCATCGCCCGCGCCAGCGGCGAGTCGATGCTGATATGGCCAAGCGCCGCGTCGGTCTCGTCCGGGCCGACGATGCGGTAGCGCGCCGTTTCGCCGGTGACGATGTGCTCGACCTCGATGCGCGCGCCGAAGAACACCGCCTGCGGATCGCTGGGCCGGGTGTCGACCACGCGCAGCGCTTCCAGCCGCTTGCTCAGATAGCGCACGCGCCGGTCGATCTCGCCCAGCTGCTTCTTGCGATAGGTGTACTCGGCGTTCTCCGAGCGGTCGCCTTCGTCGGCCGCCGCGGCCAGCGCCTTGACCACCTCGGGCCGGCGCACGCGCCACAACTCGTCCAGCTCGGCCTTCAGGCGCGCATGGCCTTCGGGCGTGATCAGGGCGGTGCTCTTCTCGGCGGGCGGACGCCAGCGGCTCATGCGGACAATGCGGTCATGCGGCGGCGCGGCGACGGCGCGCCGCGCGGACGATCAGTGGACGCGCTTGAAGACATAGGCGCCGTCCTGGCTGCGCAGCTCGTCGGCGCTGATCACGTCGAAACGCACGGCCTGGGCGGCCTTGTCGGTGGGCGTCAGCAGCATCACGCCGGTGCCGGCGGGCGACCAGGTGCCGCTGCTGGTCAGTTCGGCGCCGCCGGCCTTGAGGGTCTGCCGGTATTCGCCGTCGGCCTCGATCACCAGGGTCGAGGCATTGCCCTCGAAATCCCCGGCCAGGGCGCTCGCCGCGATGACCACGCCTTGCTTGTCGCTGATCTCCGCCGGGGCGCCGGTGGCAGGCGGCGGCGTCTGGACCGGCGGCGTGGACGCCGGCGCGGGCGTGGTGGTCTGCGGGCTCTGCGCGGGCTTGCAGGCGGCGAGCCCCACGGCGAGAAGGGCACAGCACAGCAGGCGCGATCGTGTCATGGCAATTCCTGAGGTCTTCTTGGGGCAGGCGGAGCCTGCGCAGGGGCGAGCTTGGCAAAAAGCGCCGGCGAGTTGAAGCGCGCGGCCGCGCGCGTTCAGCGCCGACGGCCGCCGAACAGGCCGCCCAGCACGCCGCGCAGGATCTGCCGGCCGACCTGATTGCCCACGGTGCGGGCGGTCTGCTTGGCCATGGCCTCGACCACGCCCTGGCGGCGGCCGGTGCCGAACAGGATGTCCTTGGCCATCTGGCCGAAGCCGCCGCCGTCCTCGTCCTTGGCGCCGGCCTTGCCCACCGGCGGCGCCTGGGCCTGTTCGGCCGCGGTCTGCGCGCGCCTGAGCAATAGCTCGGCGGCGGACTCGCGGTTGACCGCGGTGTCGTACTTCATGCCGACCGGGCTGCCGGCGCGCACCTGGCCGCGCTCGGCCTCGCTGATGGCGCCCATGCGGCAGCGCGGCGGCGCGATCAGGGTCTGCTCGACCGGCATCGGCACGCCCTTGTCCTGCAGCGTGGACACCAGGGCCTCGCCGGTGCCCAGCGAGGACAGGGTGCGCGCCACGTCCAGCTTCGGATTGGGCACGAAGGTCTCGGCCGCGGTCTTGACCGCTTTCTGGTCGCGCGGGGTGAAGGCGCGCAGCGCGTGCTGCACGCGGTTGCCTAGCTGGCCCAGGATGTTGTCGGGCACGTCGTCAGGGAACTGCGAGCAGAAGTACACGCCCACGCCCTTGGAGCGGATCAGCCGGACCACCTGTTCGATGCGCTGCTGCAGCGCCGGGGGCGCGTCGTCGAACAGCAGGTGCGCCTCGTCGAACACGAACACCAGCTTGGGCTTGTCCAGATCGCCCACCTCGGGCAGGGTCTCGAACAGCTCGCTCAGCAGCCACAGCAGGAAGGACGAATACAGCCGCGGCTTGAGCACGAGCTGGTTGGCGGCCAGGATGCCGATCACGCCGCGGCCATCGGGCCCCACGCGCATCAGGTCGGACAGCTCCAGCGCCGGCTCGCCGAAGAAGCCGTCGCCGCCGTCCTGCTCCAGGCGCAGCAGGGCGCGCTGGATCGCCGCCACCGAGGTCGCGCTGACCAGGCCGTATTGGGTGGAGACCGCGCTGCGCTCCTCGACTACCAGGTTGAGCAGGGCGCGCAGGTCGGGCAGGTCGAACAGCAGCAGGCCGCGGTCGTCGGCCAGCTTGAACACGATGTCCAGCACGCCGGACTGGGTGTCGTTGAGCTCCAGGATGCGGCCCAGCAGGGTCGGCCCCATCTCGCTCACCGTGGTGCGCACCGGATGGCCGAGCTTGCCGTACAGGTCCCAGAAGATGGTCGGCGAGGCCGCCGGTGCGTAGCCGGGTACGCCGATCTGCGCGGCGCGGGAGATGAGCTTCTCGTTGCCGTCGCCGGCCACGGCCAGCCCGGCCACATCGCCCTTCACGTCGGCCATGAACACCGGCACGCCCAGGCGCGAGAAGCCCTCGGCCAGCGTCATCAGGGTCACGGTCTTGCCGGTGCCGGTGGCGCCGGCGACCAGGCCATGGCGGTTGCCGAACTTCGGCAGCAGGTGGACGGGGATGTCGTCGGTGAGGCCCTTGCCCAGCAGGATCGGATCCATGGATGTTCTCGCGTCAGGTGCCGCTGATTTTAGGCACAAGCCAAGCCCGGCTCGCGAACGCGCGCGCGCATCTGCATGCATGGCCGCCAACGCGGTGCCGCGCGCGACCTTGCCGCTGCGGCGCGCGCGCGGCTACCCTGCCGGGCCGCTTTTCGCCCGTTCGTGTGCCTGATGCCCTTCCTGTCCCGCGTGGTGCCGCTGTCGTTCCTGTTGCTGCCGCTGCTGGCGGCGCCCGCGCAGGCGCGCGTGTCGGCCCGCGACCAGGCCGCCGCCGACGCGCTGACCCAGCGCATGGCCGCCGCCGAGAAGCGCTACACCGACGCGCTGGTGCTGACCGCCAACGCCGATCCCAAGGGCCAGGCCCAGGGCGATGCGGCGCTGGAGGACATGGAGGACGTGCTGGACGCCTGCACCAAGCAGAAGGGCTGCCAGATGCACACGCTGCTGGCCACCTACAAGCGCCTGCTCAAGGCCCAGGTGGATGCGCGGGGCGAGGACGACAGCGATGACCTGGTCGGCGAGGCCGGCAGCAACGATCCGCTCGACGACGGCACCGACCACAGCGCGCCGGCCAGCGCCGATGTGCCCGATTCGACCCGCACCGCGCGTCTGCTCGACGACGAGCGCCATCCCTTCGACAGCATGGTCGAGTACAACCCGGCCGTGCAGGCGGGCATCCGTCGCTGGCTGACGGACATGCGCGGGCCGCTGATCGACAGCTACGAGAACTACATGAATCTGCGCTCGCAGATGCTGCCGGCCTGGCAGATCACCGGGCTGCCCGAGGCGCTGCTGTTCGGGATCATGGCCAAGGAGTCCTACGGCCGGGTGCACGTGTCCTCGCGCGCGGGCGCGGCCGGGCTGCTGCAGTTCATGCCGGCCACGGGCAGCCGCTTCGGGCTGGGCATGGACGGTTCGGGCTTCGATACCCGCTTCGACCCGTACGCGGCGACCGAGGCGGCCGCCGCGTACATGAACGAGCGCATGGGCGAGCTGGGCCGCAACATCGAATTCGCGCTGGCCGCCTACAACGGCGGGGAAGGGCGCGCGGTGCGCATCTACCGCGAGCATCCGGGCAGCTTCTGGAACGCGGCGGCCTACAACCAGTTCCCGGCCGAGACCCAGGACTACGTGCCGATGGTGATCGCCGCGGCCTGGCTGTTCCTGCATCCCAAGCAGTACGGGCTGCAGTTCCCCAAGGTGGATGCGACGCCGGCGCCGCTGAAGCTGCAGCGCACCGCCTCGATCTACGAGCTGACCATCTGCCTGGGCACCGGCCGCACGCGCGAGGGCTTCATGCGCGCCCTGCGCAACCTCAATCCGCGCTACCAGGCCGAGACCTGGATCCCGGCCGGCACTGTGATCAACGCCAACCAGCACATGGTGAGCCTGTACAACCGGCTGTGCGTCAAGGGGCCGACCGCCGAGCTGGCGCACACGCTGGTGACCGCCACGGTCGATTCGGCGATCAAGTACGACGGCCCGCGCAGCACGCGCGTGGCGGTGGGCGATGTCAGCGGCGTGCCGGTGGAGGCACCGGCCGGCGTGCCGACCACCGTGGCCACCGGCAGCCCCAGGCCGGCCAAGCCCAAGGCCCGGCAGGTGCGCAGCTACAAGGTGGCCCGCGGCGACACGCTGGGCAAGGTGGCCGGCAAGTTCCAGTGCGAGCTGGGCGATCTGGCCAAGGCCAACAAGCTGCGCGCGCCAGCCTACGCGCTCAAGCCGGGACAGACCATCCAACTGGTCGGCTGCGACCGCTGAGCCCGGCCCGATGGCCGCGCCGCTCGACCTGGTCGGGAGGCGGGCGGGCATGTCCCGTGGATGACATCCAGCCTGCTGGTGGCTGAACGAAGCCGCCTGCAGGCGTGCTGCCCCTGTCATCAGTCATGCAGGCACGCGCGTTACCAACCGCTAACCTTGCATGTCGTAGGCGGGGAACACGCCGTCCCCCATCCCGGAGAATCGTTGCATGTCGCGTAAATGGAAGATCGTCCTGTGGACGGTCGTGGTGGTGGTCGTGGTGGTGTTGGGCCTGCGCGCCTGCGGCAAGCGGGGTTCGGGCGATGCGGAGATGCGCCAGGGCGGCCAGGACAGCGACAAACCGGTCCCGGTGACGGTCGAGCCGGTCACCACCCAGGACGTGCCGGTCTACCGCAGCACCACGGGCACCGTGACCGCCCTCAACACCGTGACGATCAACCCGCAGACCGGCGGGCGCCTGATGAGCCTGGACTTCACCGAAGGCC
Organism: Pseudoxanthomonas winnipegensis; assembly: GCF_030322905.1. Classification (NCBI taxonomy): domain Bacteria; kingdom Pseudomonadati; phylum Pseudomonadota; class Gammaproteobacteria; order Lysobacterales; family Lysobacteraceae; genus Pseudoxanthomonas; species Pseudoxanthomonas winnipegensis. Next base: position 1,763,786 of record NZ_CP095475.1, read on the forward strand.
AGCCGGTCAAGAAGGGCCAGCTGCTGGCGCGCATCGACCCGCGCGAGCTGCAGGCGACCTACGACCAGGCCGCGGCCTCGCGCAAGCAGAACCTGGCCCAGCTGCAGACCGCGCGCGACACCAATGCGCGCCTGACCGATCCCAAGTACAGCCAGTACGTGGCACGCACCGACCTGGATACCCAGAAGAACCTGGTCGCCCAGTACACGGCCGGCGTGGCCGCCGCCGAGGCGCAGATGCAGGCCGCCGCGGTGCAGCTGGGCTATACCCGCATCGTCTCGCCGATCGACGGCATCGCCGGCATCCGCGGTGTGGACGTGGGCAATGTGGTGACCACCAGCTCCTCGATCGTGACCATCACCCAGGTCGAGCCGATCTACGCCTCCTTCAGCCTGCCGGCACAGGACCTGGACGTGGTGCGCGCGGCCCAGGCGCGCGGCAACGCCCCGGTCGCCGCGCTGGATGCCACCGACCAGCATGTGATCGTCGCCGATGGCGTGCTGGACGTGGTCGACAACCAGGTCAGCGCCGACAGCAACACCTTCCGCCTGCGCGCGCGCTTCCCCAACGCCGACCACGTGCTGTGGCCGGGCCAGTTCGTCAACGTGCGCCTGCAGGTGGACACGCTCAAGCAGGGCATGGTCGTGCCGACCCAGGCCGTGCAGCGTGGTCCGGACGGCGACTACGTCTATGCGCTGGACAGCGACAACACGGTCAAGATGACGCCGGTCACCACCGGGGTGGAGGTCGGCTCGACCCACATCGTGGTGACCAAGGGCCTGTCCGCCGGGCAACGCGTGGTGACCGAGGGCCAGTTCCGCCTCAAGCCCAACGCCAAGGTCAATCCGCTCAAGCCCGGCCAGGCGCCGCCCGAGCCCACCGCCGCCGAGCTGCAGCAGGCCATGCAGGGCCAGCGTGGCGGCGGCCGCCGCGGCCCCCCTGGTCGCTGATCCAATCGATCCACGGCCCGCGCCGCTCCACGCGCGGGCCGCCGCACGACGCTTCGACAGGACGGACTTCCCTTGGGCTTCTCCAGCATCTTCATCCGCCGCCCCATCGCCACCACGCTGCTGATGATCGGCGTGATGCTGCTGGGCATCATGGGCTACCGCAGCCTGCCGGTGTCGGCGCTGCCCGAGATCGATTCGCCCAGCCTGGTGGTGACCACGCAGTACCCCGGCGCCAGCGCGGCGACGATGGCCGCGCTGGTGACCACGCCGCTGGAGCGCCAGCTGGGCCAGATCTCCGGCCTGGACATGATGACCTCCGACTCCTCGGCCGGCCTGTCCACGATCGTGCTGCAGTTCGCGATGGACCGCGACATCGACGTGGCCTCGCAGGACGTGCAGTCCGCCCTGCGCCAGGCCACGCTGCCTAGCGGCCTGCCGTACCAGCCCACCTACAACCGGGTGAACCCGGCCGATGCGGCCATCGTCACCCTCAAGCTGACCTCCGACACGCTGCCGCTGCGCGAGGTCAACCGCTACGCCGACTCCATCCTGGCCCAGCGCCTGTCGCAGGTGCCGGGCGTGGGCCTGGTGTCGATCGCCGGCAACGTGCGTCCGGCCGTGCGCATCCAGGTCAACCCGGCGCAGCTGTCCAACATGGGCATGACCCTGGAGACCCTGCGCAGCGCGCTGACCCAGGCCAACGTCAACGCGCCCAAGGGCTCGCTCAACGGCGCCACCCAGACCTACAGCATCGGCACCAACGATCAGATCGACGACGCCCAGGGCTATAACGACACCATCATCAGCTACAAGAACGGCGCCCCGGTGCGTCTGGGCGATGTGGCCAAGGTGGTGGACGGGGTCGAGAACGACCAGCTCTCGGCGTGGGCCGACGGCAAGCAGGCGGTGCTGCTGGAGATCCGCCGCCAGCCCGGCGCCAATATCGTCCAGACCGTGGCCGCCATCCGCGCGCTGCTGCCGCAGCTGCGCACGGTGCTGCCCTCGGAAGTGAAGCTGGACGTGTTCTCCGACCGCACCGAGACCATCCGCGCCTCGGTGCACGAGGTGCAGTTCACCCTGGTACTGACCATCGGCCTGGTGGTGGCGGTGATCTTCGTGTTCCTGCGCCGGCTGTGGGCCACGGTGATCCCCTCGGTGGCGGTACCGCTGTCGCTGGTGGGCACCTTCGGCGTGATGGCCTTCGCCGGGATGTCGCTGGACAACCTGTCGCTGATGGCGCTGGTGGTGGCCACCGGCTTCGTGGTGGACGACGCGATCGTGATGATCGAGAACATCGTGCGCTACATCGAGCAGGGCCGAAGCGGTCCGGAGGCGGCCGAGGAGGGCGCGCGCGAGATCGGCTTCACCGTGCTGTCGCTGACCATCTCGCTGGTGGCCGTGTTCCTGCCGCTGCTGCTGATGCCGGGCGTGACCGGGCGGCTGTTCCACGAGTTCGCCTGGGTGCTGTCCATCGCGGTGGTCATCTCGATGCTGGTGTCGCTGACGCTGACGCCGATGATGTGCGCCTACCTGCTCAAGCCCGACGCGCTGCCCGAGGGCGACGACGCGCACGAGCGCGCCGCGGCCGCCGGCAAACGCAACCTGTGGACGCGCACGGTCGGCCTGTACGAGCGCACCCTGGACTGGGTACTGGCGCGGCAGAAGCTCACCCTGATCGTGGCCCTGGCCACGGTGGTGGTGACGGTGCTGCTGTACATCGCCATCCCCAAGGGGCTGCTGCCCGAGCAGGACACCGGCCTGATCACCGGTGTGGTCGAGGCCGACCAGACCGTGGCCTTCGAGCAGATGCAGGCACGCGTCCAGGCCGTGGCCGAGGCGCTGCGCCGCGATCCGGCGGTGACCGGCGTGGCCGCCTTCATCGGCACCGGCACCATGAACCCGACCCTCAACCAGGGCCAGGTCAGCATCGTGCTCAAGGAGCGCGGCCAGCGCGAAGCGCTGGAGACCGTCGTGCCGCGCCTGCAGAAGGCCGTGGCCGCCATTCCCGGCGTGGCCCTGTACCTGAAGCCGGTGCAGGACGTGACCCTGGACACGCGCGTGGCCGCCACCGAGTACCAGTTCTCCCTGTCCGATGTGGACACCGCCGAACTGCAGACCCAGGCCGACCGCATGACCGCCGCGCTGCGCCAGCGGCCGGAGCTGTCGGATGTGGGCAACAACGCGGCCAACGCCGGCCGCGCGCTGCTGGTGGACGTCAACCGCGACACCGCCAGCGCCCTGGGCGTGCCGATGCAGAGCATCGACGACACCTTGTACGACGCCTACGGCCAGCGCCAGATCTCCACCATCTTCACCTCGCTCAACCAGTACCGCGTGGTGCTGGAGGTCGCACCGGAGTTCCGCACCCAGGACGCGCTGATGAACAAGCTGGCCATCGCCAGCAACGGCAGTGGCGCGCTGACCGGCACCAACGCGACCGTGCTGGGCCAGGTGACCTCGTCCAACTCGGCCACCGCCACCGGCATCGGCAACGCCAACACCGGCATCACCGTGGGCAGCGGCGGGGCGATTCCGCTCTCGGCCCTGGCCACCGCCAAGGTCGGCACCACGCCGCTGGTGATCAGCCATCAGCAGCAGCTGCCGGCCACCACGATCTCCTTCAACGTCAGCCCGGGCTATTCGCTGTCGCAGGCGGTGGCGGCGATCAACGAGGTGCGCGATCAGCTGGACCTGCCGCAGACCATCCGCACCGAGTTCATCGGCAAGGCGGCCGAGTACTCGACCAGCCAGTCCGACGTGGTCTGGCTGCTGATCGCCGCGGTGGTGGTGATCTACATCGTGCTGGGCGTGCTCTACGAGAGCTACATCCACCCGCTGACCATCATCTCCACGCTGCCGCCGGCCGGCGTCGGCGCGCTGCTGGCGCTGTGGCTGTGCGGCTTCAGCCTGTCGGTGGACGGCATCGTCGGCATCGTGCTGCTGATCGGCATCGTCAAGAAGAACGCGATCATGATGATCGACTTCGCCATCGAGGCCCGGCGCACGGGCCTGAGCGCGCACGATGCGATCCGCCGCGCCTGCCTGCTGCGCTTCCGCCCGATCATGATGACCACCGCCTGCGCGCTGCTGGGCGCGCTGCCGCTGGCGCTGGGCGACGGCATCGGCTCGGAGCTGCGCAAGCCGCTGGGCGTGTCGATCGTCGGCGGCCTGCTGCTGTCGCAGCTGGTGACGCTGTACACCACGCCGGTGATCTACCTGTACATGGAACGCGCCTCCGAGCGCGTCCAGCGCTGGCGCGATGCGCGCGCCGCGCGTCATGGCGCCCCGGCGCCGGAGGCCGGCTGACGCTCGCCGCAAGGCGATCGTCCGTCGAGTAGCGCGCCCATGGTCCGCCGCGTCAGCCTGTCCTCCATCTTCATCCGCCGCCCGATCGGCACCTCGCTGCTGGCCGCGGGCGTGTTCGTCATCGGCCTGATGTGCTACCTGCGCCTGGGCGTGGCGGCGCTGCCGTCGTTGAGCATTCCGGTGGTGTTCGTCGGCGCCAGCCAGTCCGGCGCCGATGCCAGCACGATGGCCTCCACGGTGACCGCGCCGCTGGAGCGGCGCCTGGGCCAGGTGCCCGGCGTGGACACGATGCGTTCGAACAGCTCGGAAGGGCGCTCGAACATCTTCCTGAGCTTCAATTCGAGCCGCGATATCGATTCGGCCGCACAGGACGTGGCCGCCGCGCTCAGCGCCGCCAGCGCGGACCTGCCCTCGGGCATGGGCACGCCCGGCTACCAGAAGGCCAATCCCAACAACGATCCGCTGATCGCCATCGCGCTGGTGTCCAGCACCCAGTCCACGGCCGAGCTGTACAACCTGGCCGACTCGCTGCTGGCCCAGCGCCTGCGCCAGATCACCGGCGTGGCCTCGGTGGACATCGCCGGCGCGTCCACCCCGGCGGTGCGCGTGGACGTCAACCTGCGCGCGCTCAACGCGCTGGGACTGACCCCGGACAGCCTGCGCAACGCCATGCGCGCGGCCAACGTGGTCTCGCCCACGGGCTTCCTGTCCGACGGCAAGCAGACCGTGGCGATCATCGTCAACGACTCGGTGCGCAAGGCCGCCGACTTCGCCAACCTGGCCATCGCCAACCAGAATGGCGTGATCGTGCGCCTCAAGGACGTGGCCCGGGTCTACGACGGCCAGCAGGACGCCTACCAGGCGGCCTGGTTCAACAAGCAGCCGGCGGTGGTGATGTATGCGCAGATCCGCAGCGGCGCCAACACGGTCGAGACCGTGGACCGCATCCGCGCGCAGATTCCGCTGCTGCGCGAGTACCTGCCGCCCGGCACGACGCTGACCCCGTACTACGACCGCACCCCGACCATCCGCTCCTCGCTGCACGAGGTGGAGATCACCCTGCTGATCAGCCTGGCAATGGTGGTGCTGGTCATGGCGCTGTTCATGCGCCGCCTGGCGCCGACCCTGATCGCCACCATCACCGTGCCGCTGTCGCTGGCCGGCGCGGCGGTGGTGATGTACGTGTTGGGCTATACGCTCAACAACCTGAGCCTGCTGGCGCTGGTGATCGCGATCGGCTTCGTGGTCGACGATGCGATCGTGGTGATCGAGAACATCATGCGCCACCTCGATGCGGGCATGTCGCGCATGGAGGCGGCGGTCACCGGCGCGCGCGAGATCGGCTTCACCATCGTCTCGATCACCGCTTCGCTGATCGCGGTGTTCATCCCGGTCATGTTCGCCCCGGGGATGATGGGCGCGTTCTTCCGCGAGTTCACCGTCACCCTGGTGGCGGCCATCGGCGTGTCGGCCATCGTCTCGCTGACCCTGACTCCGACCCTGTGCAGCCGCTTCCTGTCGGCCCACCCGGTCGAGGAGAAGCCCTCGCGGCTTGGCCGCACCATCGAGGCCGGGCATGCGCTGATGCTGCGCATCTACGTCAAGTGCCTGGACTTCAGCCTGCGCCACGCGCTGCTGCTGGCGCTGACGCCGCTGATCCTGATCGGCCTGACGATCTTCCTGTTCGGCAAGGTCAAGTCCGGCAGCTTCCCGCCGCAGGACACCGGCCTGATCTGGGGCCGCGCCAGCTCCAGCGCCACGGTGTCCTTCGCCGACATGAAGGAACGCCAGGCGCGCATCACCGACATGCTGATGGACGACCCGGCGGTGAAGATCGTCGGCGTGCGCCTGGGCAGCGGCTGGTCCGGCCAGCGCGCGCAGTTCAACATCGAGCTCAAGACCCGCGCCGAAGGCCGCAAGGACACCACCGCCCAGGTGCTGGCGCGGCTGAGCCTGAAGGCCGACAGATACCCCGACCTGGACCTGCGCCTGCGCGCGGTGCAGGACCTGCCCAGCGATGGCGGCGGCACCGGCAACCAGGGCGCGCAGTACCAGAAATCGCTGCAGGGCAACGACCAGGCCGAGCTTGCGCTGTGGCTGCCCCGCGTGGTGGCCGAGCTGAAGAAAAACCCGAAGTTCCGCAACGTCTCCAGCGACGTGGACGAGGGCGGCCTGCGCCAGAACATCGTGATCGACCGCGCCCAGGCCGCGCGTCTGGGCATCACCATCGGCGCCATCGACGGCGCGCTGTATGGCGCCTTCGGCCAGCGCTCGGTGTCGACCATCTATTCCGAGCTCAACCAGTACTCGGTGGTGGTCAACGCGCTGCCCAACCAGACCGACACGCCGGCGCAGCTGGACACGGTCAAGCTCAAGGCGCGCGACGGGCAGATGGTGCCGCTGAGCGCGCTGGCCAAGCAGGTCGATGGCCTGGCGCCGGCGCAGATCACCCATCTGAACCAGTACACGGTGATGGACCTCAGCTACAACCTCGCCCCGGGCGTGAGCAGCGGCGAGGCCGATGCGATCTTCAAGTCGGTGGTGGAGGGCATGCGCATGCCCGGCGACATCAAGATCGCCGAGGACAGCGGCTGGCAGATCGCCATGCAGCCCAACTCGATGCTGATGTTGGTGTTCGCCGCCATCCTCACGGTCTACATCGTGCTGGGCATGCTCTACGAGAACCTGGTCCACCCGGTGACCATCCTGTCCACGCTGCCGGCCGCGGGCGTGGGCGCGCTGCTGGCGCTGGTGGCGACCAACACCGAGCTGTCGGTGATCTCGATGATCGCGCTGGTGCTGCTGATCGGCATCGTCAAGAAGAACGCGATCATGATGATCGACTTCGCCCTGGTGGCCCAGCGCGAGCATGGGCTGACCCCGGCCCAGGCCGCGCGCGAGGCTTCGATCGTGCGCTTCCGCCCGATCATGATGACCACCATGGTCGCGCTGCTGGCCGCGGTGCCGATCGCGATCGGCCTGGGTGAGGGCTCCGAGCTGCGCCGGCCGCTGGGCATCGCGATGATCGGCGGCCTGCTGTTCTCGCAGAGCCTGACCCTGCTGAGCACGCCGGCGCTGTACGTGATCTTCTCCTGCCTGCAGCAGCATTGGCGCAACTGGCGCGCGCGCCGTCGCGAGAAGAAGCTGGCGCGCCGCCGCCAGCGCCTGGCGCAGCAGGCGGGCTGAGCGTGTGGGAGGAGAGGCGGGCGATCCCGCCTCTCTTGCTCCGGCAAGCCCGTCGCTCACGCATCGAGGGCGCGCGGCGATGTCCGCGCCAGCGGGGTCTGTTGCGCGACCGCAGTGCCTGCCCGCTGAAAACGCTTCAAGCGTGAACCACGCCGCGCTTCGCACTTTTCACCTGCACAGCTTCAAGCGACTGCAATCTGCGGCGCGCACAGTGGCTCGCACAGGGCGCACCAGGAGCCAGCCATGCAGGCGATTCCATGCGGCAGCCGCCTGCCGCGGATCTTCATCGATCTCCAGGCCGAGCAGGCGTACTGGCAGGACTGGTACCTCAACCTGCCACGCGCCGGCGACGCGCGCGATTTCGCCGGCTACTGGCCGGTGATCGGCGCGGTCTACGGCATCTATCTCGACGCTCCAGGCTGGGACTCGGATCGCGCGCAGGCGCGCTATGCGCGCTGCGCGGCCGTGCAGCGGCGCGGCCTGAGCGAGCGCGAGGCCAGCGAGGTGTTCTCGCAGGTGTGGGGCCGCATCAGCGGCGAGCGCCTGGGCCGCGCGGCGCTGGATCGCGGCGCCCGCCGCTACGCTGGCTAGCGGGCGCGATCAGTGAAGCTGGTGGTGTACCGCAGTGCGGCTCCCGCCTGTAGAGCGGAGCTTGCTCCGCTGGGGCCTTCCCCACGAACCGAACGAAGCGCAGCGGAGCGAGCTCCGCTCTACAGACGGGCGGCTGCTGGATTTGAGGAGATAGTCGCTCCCCCCCCCCAAGCGAGCGTGCCTCTCGGACGGGCGCGCCGCCTTGAATCAGGGGCCTGTCCGCCTCGCCAGCGCCTGTCCCAGCCGTACCGGCGTCTCGGCGCCCAGGTTGGGCGCCAGCTCGGCCACGCCCGGCGGCAGCAGCACGATCACGGTCGAGCCGTAGTTGAAGCGCGCCATCTCGCCGAAGCGCTCCAGCACGATGCCGCGGCCGCGCCAGTCCTTGCGCGTGATCGAGGTGGCGTACTCGGGGATCTCCACGCCGCTCCACACCGTTTCCACGCCCGAGACCAGCATCGCGCCGACCATCACGCAGGCCATCGGCCCGAAGTCGGTGTCGAAGTGACACACCAGCCGCTCGTTGCGCGCGAACAGGCCCTGCACCCGGGCCACCGCATCGGTGCCCACGCTGAACAGGCGGCCGGGCACGTGCACGGTCTCGCGCAGCGTGCCGGTCCAGGGCATGTGCACGCGGTGGTAGTCGCGCGGGGACAGGTAGACGGTGGCGTAGCGGCCGTGCTCGAACGGGGCTGCGTCGGCCTCGCTGCCCAGCAGCGCGGCGGCGGTGAAGTGCCGGCCCTTGGCCTGGAAGATGCGGCCCGATTCGATCGGTCCGCACTGGCTGATGTGGCCGTCGGCCGGCATCAGCAGGCTGCGCGGGTCCGGATCGGGCGTACGCGCGCCGGGCTTCAGGGCGCGGGTGAAGAAGGCATTGAAGGTGGGGTAGGCGGCCGGGTCGGGCTGCGCGGCTTCGGCCAGGTTCACGTTGAACCTGGCGACCACCGTGTCGATCAGCCGCTGCTTGATGGCCGGGTTGTCCGAATACGCCAGCTTGCGCGCGGCCGAGGACAGCAGCCGGTGCGGCAGCGCGTAGGTGAGGGTGGTGACCAGGCTCACGGGGTCATGGCCCGGGTCAGCTCGAGCATGTCCGCGGCGATCGGCGCGGGCGCGAACGGCGGCTGGATGATGCCGGCCATGCGGGCCTGCGGGTCGAGCACGACGATCTGTGCGGAATGGTCCATCGAATAGTCCTGCGGGTTGTCCTTGTAGTGTTCGCCCGGCACCTTGACGAACAACAGGCTCAGCGACTTGGCGAAGGCCTCCAGCGTGGGCACGTCGGCGGTCGCGGCCAGGGTGTCCTTGTGGAAGGCGTGGGCATATTCGCCGGTCTTGATCGGCGTGTCGCGCTCGGGATCGACCGAGACGAACAGCACGCGCGGCCGCGTGCTTTCCGGCAGGCCCGCCCACTGCTTCTGCGCCTGCGCCAGCTGGGCCAGCGTGGTCGGGCACACGTCGGGGCAGAAGGTGAAGCCCAAGAACACCAGCGTCCAGTGGCCGCGCAGCTCGCCCTGGGTCAGCTGGGTCCCGTCGGACTGGCGCAGCGAGAACTCCGGCAGCGGCCGCGGCGTGGGCAGCAGGGTCACCGCCTGCGTGGCCGGCCATTGCGCATTGCCGGCGGTGGAGGGCCCCAACAGCTTGTTGGCCGCCAGCACGCCGAGCACGCCGGCCACCACGATCAACACCAGGACGCCGAAGCTGCGTTTGGACATCTCGATACGTTTCCCGTGCAACGAAGGGGCATGATACCGGGCCGGCCGCCTTATAATCGGCGACCGCCTTCAGCCGTTGTTGTCCATGACTGCCAGCGCAGCCGACGCCCTTCATACCATCATCGACCTGATCCGCTACGGCGCCAGCCGGTTCAACGCGGCCGGGTTGACCTTCGGGCATAGCCACGACAACGCGCTGGACGAGGCCACCGCGCTGGTCCTGCACACCCTGCATCTGCCGCCGGACCTGGGCCCGGCCTATGGCCAGGCGCGGCTGCTGCCGGAGGAGAAGCAGGCCATCCTGGCGCTGATCGAGCGCCGCGTGGTCGAGCGCGTGCCGGTGGCCTACCTGACCGGCGAGGCCTGGTTCGCGGGCCTGAGCTTCAAGACCGATGCGCGCGCGCTGGTGCCGCGCTCGCCGATCGCCGAGCTGATCGAGTCGGGCTTCGAGCCTTGGTTGGCCGGGCGCGAAGTGCAGCGCGCGCTGGACCTGTGCACCGGTTCGGGCTGCATCGCCATCGCCATGGCCCACTACAACCCGGACTGGCAGGTCGACGGCGTGGACATCAGCGACGACGCGCTCGCGCTGGCCGCCGAGAACAAGGCGCGCCTGCTCGCCGACAACGTGACCCTGCTCAAGTCCGACCTGTTCGCCGGCCTGTCCGGGCGCCACTACGACCTGATCGTCACCAATCCGCCCTACGTCACCAACGCCGAGACCGACGCGCTGCCGCGCGAGTACGGCTACGAGCCCGAGCTGGGCCTGCGCGCCGGCGACGACGGCCTGGACCTGGTGCTGAAGATCCTGCGCGACGCGCCGATCCACCTGTCCGAGGACGGCCTGCTGATCTGCGAGGTCGGCGAGTCCGAGCAGCACCTGGTCCGGCTGCTGCCGGAGGTGGACTTCGCGTGGATCGAGTTCAAGGTCGGCCAGATGGGCATCTTCGCGGTCGAGTGCCGCGAGCTGATCGCGCACAGCGCCCGCATCACCGAGCTTGCAGCCAGCCGCCCATGAGCGCCATTCGTGCTCGTCATTCCCGCGAAGGCGGGAATCCATGCCGATGAAGGCCGGTGAAACAGCCTGCCGTCTATCTCATGGCAAGCGAGCGCAATGGCACGTTGTACGTGGGCGTCACCAGCAACTTGGTGGCGCGGGTTTGGCAACATCGCAACCATGTGGTGGAGGGATTCACCGATCGATACGACATCGGCATGCTGGTCTGGTATGAACTGCATGGGACGATGGAATCGGCGATCTTGCGCGAGAAGCAGATCAAGAAGTGGAACCGGGCCTGGAAGCTCCGGTTGATTCAGGAAGGGAATCCGCAGTGGTTGGATTTGTGGGATTCGATTGTCGGATAGCGGTCCGGCATGGATTCCCGCCTTCGCGGGAATGACGGCAACAAAGCACATCACAGGCATCGGCAAACATTCAGTGAACACCTTCGGACAGCTGTTACGCGTCACCACCTTCGGCGAATCGCACGGGCCGGCGATCGGCTGCGTGGTCGATGGCTGCCCGCCGGGGCTGGAGCTCGGCGCCGAGGAGTTCGCCCACGACCTGCAGCGCCGCGCCACCGGCAAGAGCCGGCATACCTCGGCGCGGCACGAGGCCGACCAGGTCGAGATCCTCTCCGGCGTGTACGAGGGCCGCACCACCGGCACGCCGATCGGCCTGCTGATCCGCAACACCGACCAGCGCAGCAAGGACTACGCGAACATCGCCGCGCAGTTCCGCCCCGGCCATGCCGACTACAGCTACTGGCAGAAGTACGGCATCCGCGATCCGCGCGGCGGCGGGCGCTCGTCCGCGCGCGAGACGACCATGCGCGTGGCCGCCGGCGTGATCGCCAAGAAGTGGCTCAGGCAGCGCTATGGCGTGACCGTGCGCGGCTTCCTCTCGCAACTGGGCGAGATCAGGCCGGCGGGCTTCGACTGGAGCGCGGTGGAGGACAACCCGTTCTTCTGGCCGCATGCGCCGCAGGTCGCCGAGCTGGAGGCCTACATGGACGCGCTGCGCAAGTCCGGCGATTCGGTCGGCGCGCGCGTGGACGTGGTGGCCGACGGCGTGGCGCCGGGCTGGGGTGAGCCGATCTACGGCAAGCTCGACGGCGACCTGGCCGCTGCGCTGATGAGCATCAACGCGGTCAAGGGCGTGGAGATCGGCGACGGTTTCGCCGCCGCCGCGCAGAAGGGCACGCAGCACCGCGACCTGATCACCCCGCAGGGCTTCCTGAGCAACCACGCTGGCGGCATCCTCGGCGGCATCTCCACCGGCCAGCCGGTGACCGCCTCGATCGTGCTGAAGCCGACCTCCAGCCTGCGCCTGCCCGGCCAGACGGTGGACGTGAACGGCGAGTCGGTCGAGGTCATCACCACCGGCCGCCACGATCCCTGCGTGGGCATCCGCGCCACGCCCATCGCCGAGGCGATGGTCGCCCTGGTGCTGATGGACCAGGCGCTGCGGCATCGCGCGCAATGCGGCGATGTGGGCGAGGTCGCGCCGCGCGTGCCTGGGCAGGTCGATGGCTGAGTCGCGGCCCCGCGTCTGGGTGAGCCAGCCGCTGTTCGACGACCTCGTCGACCAGCTGCGGGCGCATTGCGACGTGGAGACCACCCAGGCCGTGACGACCTACACCGCCGAGCAGCTGGCGCAGAAGCTGGCGCCGCTGGACGGTGCGCTGATCACGCTCAACGAGCGCATCGGCGCCGCCGAGATCGCCCAGGCGCCGCGGCTGCGCGCGCTGGCCAATGTCGCGGTCGGCTACAACAATCTGGACATCGCCGCGCTCAGCGCCGCCGGCGTCGCGGTCACCAACACGCCCGACGTGCTGACCGAGACCACGGCCGACCTGGGCTTCGCCCTGCTGATGGCCACCGCGCGCCGCATCACCGAGGCCGAGGCCTTCCTGCGCGAGGGCAGGTGGGGCAAGTGGTCCTTCACCACGCTGCTCGGCGCGGACCTGCACGGCAGCACGCTGGGCATCTTGGGCATGGGCCGCATCGGCCAGGCCATCGCCCGGCGCGCGCGCGGCTTCGGCATGCGCGTGCTGTATCACAACCGTTCGCGCCTGGCGGCCGAGGTCGAGACCGATGTCGGCGCGTCCTATGTGCCCTTCGACGACCTGCTGCGCAGCAGCGATCACCTGGTGCTGGTGCTGCCGTACACGCCGGCCTCGCACCACCTGATCGACGCCGCGGCGCTGGCGAAGATGAAATCGACCGCCACCCTGGTGAACATCGCCCGTGGCGGCATCGTCGACGAGCTCGCGCTGGCTGACGCGCTGGCCCACGGCCGCCTGGCCGGCGCCGGGCTGGACGTGTTCGAAGGCGAGCCGACGGTGCGCCCGGAACTGCTGGCGCTGAAGAACGTCGTGCTGACCCCGCATATCGGCAGCGCCAGCCTGGCCACGCGCCGGGCGATGGTGCAGCTGGCGGTGCACAACCTGCTCGCCGCGCTGGGCTTCGGGCCCGATGCCGGCAATCCGCCCAGCCTGATCAACGCCGACGCGCGTAAAGCCGCCAAAACCGGCGTCGCGACCGTGGGCGCGACCACCATCACCGCGACCAAACGATAGGGAACCTCCCGCGCATGCACCGCCGGTGAGGTTCCCCGAACCCAAGGCTCTTCGTCTGTCGCGTTCGTCCTTCCCCTATCCATCCCCTTCAAGAAGACACCCCATGAACAATGCAACCCGCAGCTTCACCGTCGCCGTCGTGGGCGCCACCGGCGCCGTCGGCGAGACCATGCTGTCCATCCTGGCCGAGCGCGACTTCCCGGTCGGCAAGCTGATCGCGCTGGCCTCCGAGCGTTCGGCTGGCGGCCAGATCGACTATCGCGGCGGCAAGGTCACCGTGCAGGACCTGGCCACCTTCGACCCGACCGGCGTGGACATCGCGCTGTTCTCGGCCGGCGGCAGTATCTCCAAGGAATACGCGCCCAAGTTCGCCGCCGCCGGCGCGGTGGTGATCGACAACTCCTCGGCCTTCCGCTACGACGACGACGTGCCGCTGGTGGTGTCCGAGGTGAACCCGGAAGCCGCCAAGGACCGTCCGCGCGGCATCATCGCCAACCCCAACTGCTCGACCATGCAGCTGATGCCGGTGCTGGCGCCGATCCACAAGGAATACGGCATCGAGCGCGTCAACATCGCCACCTACCAGTCGGTGTCCGGCGGCGGCCGCTCGGCGCTGGAGGAACTGGGCAAGCAGACCGCGCAGCTGCTGGCGTTCCAGGAGATCGATCCGCAGCGCTTCCCGGTGCAGATCGCCTTCAACCTGATCCCGCACATCGACGACTTCCAGCCCAACGGCTACACCAAGGAAGAGATGAAGCTGGTCTGGGAGACGCAGAAGATCCTGGGCGACAAGTCCATCCAGGTGAACCCGACCGCGGTGCGCGTGCCGGTGTTCTACGGCCACTCCGAGGCGGTCAACATCGAGACCAGGAAGAAGATCACCCCGGAGGCCGCGCGCGAACTGCTGGCCAGCGCGCCGGGCGTGGAAGTGGTCGACAGGCAGGAGGCTGGCGGCTATCCGACCCCGGTGACCCATGCCTCGGGCAAGGACCCGGTGTTCGTCGGCCGCATCCGCGAGGACTTCTCGCATCCGCGCGGCCTCAACCTGTGGGTCGTCGCCGACAACATCCGCAAGGGCGCGGCGCTGAACGCCGTGCAGCTGGCCGAGCTGGTCGCGGCCGGCGGCTGATAGGCCGCCACTGGGGGAGAAACGAGATGGCCCGTTGCGGGCCTTCTCGCTCGTGGTTCTCGCTTGCTCCTCTGCGCCTGGCCGAGCCCGGCAGGGGCAAGCGCGGGCCAAACGCTCTATAGTCGCGGCGGTGTTCCACAGGGGATGTCCTTGAAACAGGCCTTCTTCAAACCCGCCGCACGCAGTGCGCTGGCGCTGGCCTTGCTGGCCGCCAGCCATGCGGCCTGCGCATTGGGCCTGGGCGAGATCCGGGTCATGTCGCAACCCGGCCAGCCGCTGCTGGCCGAGATTCCGGTCATTTCCAGCGAGCCCGGCGAGCTGGAGCAGCTGCGCGCGCGCCTGGCCTCGCCGGTCATCTTCGAACGCGTCGGATTGGCGCGCCCGAGCGGGCTGGTCAGCCAGCTCGACTTCGCCGTGGCGATGTCCAGCGATGGCAAGCCGGTCATCCGCGTGACCAGCGCCGCGCCGGTCGACATGCCGGCGGTGAACTTCCTGATCGAGGTGGACTGGGGCCAGGGCCGCCTGGTGCGCGAGTACTCGGCGCTGGTCGGCGCCCCCGGCGCGGTCGCCGCCGCCGGACAGCCGCAGATCCAGGCGCCGGCCCCGGTGCCGTCGGACCGGATCGCGCCGCCCCCGTCGCGGGCCGAGCAGCTGCCGGCCGAGGTCGCCCAGGCCCCGGCCGCGCCCGAGCCGCAGGCCGAAGCCACGCCATCGCCAGCCGTGGCCGCAGCGCCGGCTCCGCCGCCGCCGGAGCCCGCGCCGCAGCCGGTCGCGGTGCCGCGCGCCGAGCCGACGATCGCCGCGCCGCAGGCCGCCGCGTCCGGCACGGTCACCGTCGCCCGCGGGCAGACCCTGTCGCAGATCGCGCGCGAACTGCAGCAGTCCGGCACGCTGGACCAGACCATGATCGCGCTGCTGCAGGCCAACCCCGAGGCCTTCATCGGCAACAACATCAACCGCCTGCGCGCCGGCGCCACGCTGCGCATGCCCAGCGCCGAGGAGACCGCCGCGCTGGCCGCCGCGGAGGCCTCGGCGATGGTGCGCCGGCAGATCTCGGACTGGCGCCAGGTGCGCGCGCCGGTGCCGCAGCCGGCCGGCAACGCGCCCACCGCACCACTGGCCGCCGGCGCCGCCAAGCCGGCGCGCGCGGCCGACGCACGACTGGAAATCGCCCCGCCCGTGGCCAACGCCACGCGGCGCGCGGGCACCACATCCGGCACCCACGCCGGAGGCGAGGGAGACATGCTGGCAGAACAACAGCTTCGGCAGACCCGCGAGGATCTGGCCGCGCGCAGCGCCGAGGTCGATGAACTCAAGACCCGCGTGGCCGACCTGGAGAAGCTCAAGGACCAGCAGGCCAAGCTGATCGCGATGAAAGACAGCGACCTGGCCGCCGCGCAGAAGCGCCTGGCCGACAGCCAGGGCGCGGCCGCCGCCGGCGCGCCGGCCTGGTGGTGGATCGGCCTGGCGCTGGTCGTGGGCGGGCTGCTGGCCTGGGTCGGCCTGCGCGGTCGCCGCGCGCCGCGTCCGGCGCCGGTCTACCGCGGCCCGCTCGACGCCCCGGCGCAGGATCCGGCGCCGGCCGAGCCGGTGGCTGAAGTAGACCTCGCACCGCAGGCGCCGCCGGTCCAGGTGCCGGCCCCCGAGCCCGAATCCGAACCCGCCGCGCCTCGCTACACGCCGGTCTATGTCGGTGGCGAATCCCGCCCAGGTCCGGTGGACACGCCCCAGCCGGCGCCGTCCTCGCCGGCCTGGCTGAGCGCCACCGCCAAGCCGACCTGGCACACCGTCGACGGCCCGCATCCGACCGCCACGCGCGTGCCGTCCACCGTGGTGCCGATCTCCACGGCCACCCAGCCGCGCCCGGTGGCCCGGCCGACGCCGGTGCCCGCACCGGCACCGTCCGAGCCGGTCGTGCCGATCGCGCCGCCGGCCGCCAGCGGGCGTGAGCGCCTGGAGCTGGCCATCGCCTATCTGGACCTGGGCGACACCGAGGCGGCGCGTGCGCTGCTGCAGCAGGTCAGCGCCAGCGACGATCCGCACGCCCGCGAGGAAGCCGGCCGCCTGCTGCGCGCGCTGGGCTGATCGACGCGCAAGGCGGACTGCAGGCGATGCGCTACGCGCTTGGCGTCGAATACGACGGCGGCGACTTCCAGGGCTGGCAGCGGCTGGAGAAGCCCGGCGCGCCCGTGCACACGCCCAGCGTGCAGTCCACCCTGGAGGCGGCGCTGGCGGCCGTGGCCAACGCGCCCATCGACACGGTCTGCGCCGGCCGCACCGACGCCGGCGTGCACGGCCAGTGCCAGGTGGTGCACTTCGACACCGAGGTGGTGCGCGCGCCGCGCGGCTGGACGCTGGGCGCCACGGCCAACCTGCCGCCATCGATCTGCGTGCGCTGGTGCGTGCCGGTGGCCGAGGACTTCCACGCCCGCTTCTCGGCGCGCGCGCGCCGCTATCGCTATGTGCTGCTGAACCGCGCGGTGCGCCCGGCGCTGGGCCGCCAGCTGCTGTCATGGGAGCGCCTGCCGCTGGACGCGGCGGCCATGCATCGCGCCGCGCAGGCGCTGCTGGGCGAGAACGACTTCTCCGCCTTCCGCACCGTGCACTGCCAGGCCCGCCACCCGATGCGCGAGCTGCAGTCCATCGCGGTCACCCGCCAGGGCGAGCAGGTGATCGTGGAGGTGCAGGCCAATGCGTTTCTGCATCACATGGTGCGCAACATCGTGGGCTCGCTGCTGCTGGTCGGCCGCGGCGAACGGCCCGAGGGCTGGGTCGCCGAGCTGCTGGCCGGACGCGACCGCACCCTGGCCGGCCCGACCGCGCCGCCGCAGGGCCTGGTGTTCGTCGGCCCGCTGTATCCGGCCGGCTGGGGCCTGCCGGATGAAGTGACCTTGCGCGAGGCGTGAGCGATGAGCGGCCGCCCCAGGCGTGCCGTATCCTGCCGACGCACGCCCACTGCTCACTCCTCTCCGCTCACTCCTCGCCCATGCGTACCCGCATCAAGCTCTGCGGCATGACCCGCCCCCAGGACGTGCGCCTGGCGGTGGAGCTGGGCGTGGACTACATCGGCCTCATCTACGGCGGCGGCCCGCGCCAGCTGACGCTCGAACAAGGCGCCGCGCTGCGCGCGCTGGTGCCGGCGGAGGTGGCCGCGGTGGTCCTGGTGCGCGATGCGCCGCGCGCGCAGGTCGAGGCGATCATCGACGCGGTGGCGCCGGACGTGCTGCAGTTCCATGGCGGCGAGGACGACGCCTTCTGTGCGTCCTTCGGGCTTCCGTTCCTCAAGGCCGTGGCGATGACCGGCGTGACCGATGCCCGGCAGGCGCGCGCCGCGCTGCAGGCCTGGCCGTCCGCGGCGGGCTTCGTGCTCGACAGCCATGCCCCAGGGCAGGGCGGCGGCACCGGCAAGTCCTTCGACTGGACGCTGTGGCCGGGCGATGTGGGCACGCCGTGTCTGCTGGCCGGCGGCCTCAACGCCGACAACGTCGCCGAGGCGGTGCGTCGCGTGCGGCCCTGGGGCGTGGACGTGTCCAGCGGCATCGAGTCGGCGCCTGGCATCAAGGATGCCGAGGCGATGCGGCGTTTCGTCGCGCAGGTGCGCGGCGCCAGCGCCGCGGCGTAGCCAGGGCTTCGAACCGTTCGCATCGCGCGCCTTGAGCGCGCGATCGCGACAGCATTGATGGACCCTGCACGCGGGCCGCCCCTACACTGGCCGTGAGACCGACCGGAGAACTGCGCATGTCGTTGTGGCGTGTCTATCTGCGCGTGCTGCAGTTGCTCGCGCCCGAGAAACGGCTCGCCGTGACCCTGGTCCTGGCCAATCTGGCCCTGTCCGGCGTGGCCTTCCTGGAGCCGGTGCTGTTCGGCAAGGTCATCGATGCGCTGGCCGCGCAGGGCAAGGGACGCAGCGCCTGGCACTACATCGCCATGTGGGCTGGGGTGGGCTTCGGCGGCATCGCCGCCGGCGTGTTCGTCTCGCTGTTCGCCGACCGCCTGGCGCATCGACGCCGGCTGGCGGTGATCGCCCAGTACTTCGAGCACGCCATCGCGCTGCCGCTGTCGTATCACGGCCAGCACCACACCGGCCGGCTGCTGCGCATCATGCATACCGGCAGCAACAACCTGTTCGGCCTGTGGCTGGGGTTCTTCCGCGACCACCTGACCACGCTGCTGTCGATCCTGCTGATGATCCCCTGGTCGCTGTACGTCAACTGGAAGCTCGGCCTGCTGATGGTCGGGCTGATGGTGACCTTCGCCACCTTCAACGCCATCGCCATGCGCCGCACGCATCGCGCGCAGGGCCAGATCGAGCAGCTGCACAGCGCCATCTCCGAGCGCGCCGGCGACGTGCTGGGCAACGTGCCGGTGGTGCAGGTCTATACGCGCCTGCAGGCCGAGGTCGAGGCTATCCGTGAAATGTCCCGGCGCGCGCTGGACGCGCAGTACCCGGTGCTGCGCGGCTGGGCCTGGCTGTCGGTGGCCAACCGCGCGGCCTCCACGCTGACCATCGTGGCGATCTTCGCCCTCGGTGCGCAGCTCAACGCCAAGGGCGAGGTGACCGTCGGCGGCATCGTCACCTTCGTCAACTTCGCGCTGCTGCAGATCGGGCGGCTGGAGGCCTTCGCCGGCTTCATCTCCAACCTGTTCTTCCAGACGCCGTCGCTGAGCGACTTCTTCGCCGTGCTCGATACCGATGCCACGGTCAAGGAGGATCCCAAGGCGCCGCCGCTGCCGGACAAGGTGCGCGGCGAGGTGCGCTTCGAGGACGTGTCCTTCGGCTACGACGCCTCGCACCCGGCGCTGCGCGCGCTGAACTTCACCGCCGCCGCCGGCAGCACCGTGGCCCTGGTCGGGCCGACCGGGGCGGGCAAGTCGACCGCGCTGAGCCTGCTCTATCGCGCCTACGACCCGGACCGCGGCCGGATCACCATCGACGGCATCGACATCCGCACGGTCAAGCTGACCTCGCTGCGCGAGCACATCGCCGTGGTGTTCCAGGACCCGGGCCTGCTGTACCGCTCGGTGGCCGACAACCTGCGCGTGGGCAAGCCGGACGCCAGCGCGCTGGAGATGGAGGAGGCCGCGCGCGCGGCCGAGGCGCACAACTTCGTGGTGGTCAAGCCGGAGGGCTATTCGACCCTGGTGGCCGAGCGCGGCGTGTCGCTGTCCGGTGGCGAGCGCCAGCGCCTGTCCATCGCCCGGGCGATGCTGAAGAACGCGCCGATCCTGATCCTGGACGAGGCCACCAGTGCGCTGGACAACGCCACCGAGGCGCGCATCCAGCGCGCCCTCAACCGGCTCACGCGCGATCGCACCACCTTCGTCATCGCCCACCGCCTGAGCACCGTGCGCAATGCCGACCTGATCCTGGTGATGAAGGACGGGGAGATCGTCGAGCAGGGCCGCTTCGACGCGCTGGTCGCCCAGGGCGGCCTGTTCGCCCAGTTGGAGGCGGGCGGGCAGTTCGTGGCCGATGCCGAAGAGGAAGTGGTGGCGGTGGCCGAGTAACGCCGGCGGCTCAGGTAGGCCCGGCAGCGCCGAGTTCCCCGCGCAGCCAGCCCGCCAGCCGCGTCAGGCGCGGATCGCTGCGCCCGGCCGCCGAGCAAAGCGCCCAGCGCCCCGGCGTGGGCGTGAATCCCCACGGCGCCAGCAGCCGGCCGCTGGCCAGGTCTGCGTCTACCAGCGGCCGCGGCGCGATGGCCACGCCGAGCCCCGAGGCGGCCGCCTCGAGCAGGTAGTACAGGTGTGGGAAGCCTTCGCCGTACTGCAGCGCCTGCGGATCCAGCCCGTGCGCGGCGGCCCACTGCGGCCAGGCCTGCGGGCGCGAGGCGGTGTGCAGCAGGCGCTCGCCCAGCAGCGCCGTGGGCGGCTGGGCCTGCAGCGCCGGCAGGCCGGGATAGCGCGCGCCCACGACCGGCCCGATCGTCTCGCCGGCCAGTTCGGCCACCTGCCAGCCGGCCGGCCAGGGCGCCTGGCCGAGCAGCAGCAGGGCGTCGACCTCGCCCAGGGCGCGGTCCGGCGATTCCTGCGCGGAGAAGTGCAGCGATACGCCGGGCAGCGCCTGCTGCATGCGTTCCAGCCGGGGAATCACCCAGCGCGCCAGGACGCTGGCCGAACAGCCCAGCACCAGCGTGTCGCCGGCCGGCCCGCGCCGCAGTTCGCGCCAGGCCTGGCCCAGCTGCGTGAAGGCCTGGCCGCAGGCGTCGCGCAGGCGGCGGCCGGCGGGGGTCAGCACCAGGCCGCGCCCGACGCGGTCGAACAACGGCTGGCCCAGCGCGTCCTCCAGCGCCCGGATCTGCCGGCTGACCGCACCGTGGGTCACATGCAGCTCGTCGGCGGCGCGGCTGACGCTTTCCAGCCGGGCCGCGGCCTCGAAGGCGCGCAGCGCGCCCAGCGGGGGCAGGGCAGGGGAGGCCATGTGTGAGATTTCCTGACAGGTCGCGGCGATCTTATCGCTATTGCCACCCGTCCCGCTGGGCTAGGATGGCGGCCTTCGTTCAATGCCGGTGCCCCCATGTCCGCTCCCGCCATCCGTGACTTCCACGCCTATCCCGACGCCGCCGGACACTTCGGCCGCCACGGCGGGCGCTTCGTCGCCGAGACCCTGATCGGGCCACTGCAGGAACTGGCCGCCGCCTACGACACGGCCCGCGCCGATCCGGCCTTCACCGACGCGTTCTACGACGACCTCAAGCACTACGTGGGCCGCCCCAGCCCGATCTACCACGCCCGGCGCCTGAGCCGCGAGGTGGGCGGCGCGCAGATCTTGCTCAAGCGCGAGGACCTCAACCACACCGGCGCGCACAAGATCAACAACGCCATCGGCCAGGCCCTGCTGGCCAGCCGCATGGGCAAGACCCGGATCATCGCCGAGACCGGCGCCGGCCAGCACGGCGTGGCCAGCGCCACCGTGGCCGCGCGCCTGGGGCTGGAATGCGTGGTCTACATGGGTTCCACCGACATCGAGCGGCAGAAGGCCAACGTCTACCGCATGCGCCTGCTCGGCGCCACCGTGGTGCCGGTGACCAGCGGCTCGGCCACGCTCAAGGACGCGCTCAACGAAGCCATGCGCGACTGGGTGACCAACGTGGCCGACACCTTCTACATCATCGGCACCGTCGCCGGCCCCGACCCGTATCCGCGCATGGTGCGCGACTTCAACGCCATCGTCGGCCGCGAGGCGCGCGCGCAGATGCTCGAACAGTTCGGCCGCCTGCCCGATGCGATCACCGCCTGCGTCGGCGGCGGCAGCAACGCCATCGGCATCTTCCACGCCTTCCTCAACGATGCGAACGTGCGCCTCTACGGCGCCGAGCCGGCCGGCGATGGCCTGGAGACCGGCCGCCACGCGGCCTCCATCGCCGGCGGGCGGGTCGGCGTGCTGCACGGCAACCGCACCTACGTGCTGTGCGACGACGACGGCCAGATCATCGAGACCCATTCGATCTCCGCCGGCCTGGACTACCCGGGCGTGGGCCCGGAGCACGCCTTCCTGGCCGACTCGGGCCGTGCCACGTACCTGGGCATCACCGACGAGGAGGCGCTGGCCGCGTTCCACACCCTGGCGCGCACCGAGGGCATCCTGGCGGCGCTGGAATCCAGCCACGCCGTGGCCCAGGCGATCAAGCTGGCGCGCGATCTGCCGTCCGACCAGCTGGTGCTGTGCAACCTCTCCGGCCGCGGCGACAAGGATGTGCACACCATCGCCGCGCGCGAGAACATCCAGATCTGACGGCGCCCGCGCCGCGCTTTCCCTCTTCGCAATCGCTAAGGAATCCTCCTCATGGCCGACGACACCCAGGCGCCGCCGAGCATCGACGCTCCGCTGGACCCGCAGTTCTTCGATGTGGTCAACAAGTTCGTGCAGCTGGCCAACCGCCAGGGCGGCATCCACGGCAGCAAGCGCACCAGCTTCGCCGCGCTCTACGGCGTGGCCCGCTACAACGCGCACGTCTACCTGACGGTGGAGCCGAGCCCGGCCGAGTCGCGCCAGGGCTTCCTGGACTACATGACCGGCCTGTACCGGCGCATGCTCAACGAGCACCTGGACATCCTCGGCGCCGAGCGCGGCGTGGACGTGGGCGCCTCGGAGCTGGCCGTCGCCTACGCCGCCGCCCAGCAGGCCGAGCAGGCCTCGCGCGACAGCCAGCCCGAATGAACCGCCTGGACACCGCGCTGGCCGCGCGCAAGGCCGAGGGGCGCAAGGCGCTGGTCCCGTTCATCACCGCCGGCGATCCCTCGCTGGAGGCGACCGTGCCGGTCATGCACGCGCTGGTCGCCGCTGGCGCCGACGTGATCGAGCTGGGCGTGCCGTTCTCCGATCCGATGGCCGATGGCCCGACCATCCAGCGCAGCTCCGAGCGCGCGCTGGGGCGCGGGGCCGGTTTGCGTTTCGTGCTCGAGGTGGTGCGCGCGTTTCGCCAGACCGATGCGACCACGCCGGTGGTGCTGATGGGCTACCTCAATCCGGTCGAGATCCACGGCGCCGAGCGCTTCGCGCGCGAGGCCACCGAGGCCGGCGTGGACGGCGCGCTGCTGGTCGACCTGCCGCCGGAAGAGGCGGCCCAGACCCGCGCCACCTTCAATGCCTACGGCCTGCAGCTGATCGCCCTGGCGGCGCCGACCACCAGCCCCGAGCGCATGGCGCTGCTGTGCGAACAGGGCCAGGGCTATCTGTACTACGTCAGCTTCGCCGGCGTGACCGGCGCCTCGGACCGGCTGGATACCCAGGCCGCCGGCGAGCGCCTGCGCACCCTGCGTGCGGCCGCCAGCGTGCCGGTGGTGGTGGGCTTCGGCATCAAGGACGCGGCCAGCGCGGCGGCCATGGCGCCGGCGGCCGACGGGGTCGTGGTCGGCAGCGCCCTGGTCGAGACCATTGCTGCGGCGCAAAACCCGGCACAGGCAGCTGAACTGGCCGGAACCTTCCTGCGGCCGCTACGTGAGGCGCTGGATCAGGCGCTGGGCTAAACTGCCGCGCTTGATCCCGCGCCCCCGGGGCGCGCCGTACCAGGTTTTCAAACACGCATGAGCTGGCTGAGCAAACTGATGCCCTCGGGCATCCGCACCGACGCGGCGACCCGCAAACCCAAGCGCAGCGTCCCCGAGGGGCTCTGGGAGAAGTGCGACAACTGCGGCGCGGTGCTGTACCGGCCCGAGCTCGAGGAAAACCTCGAGGTCTGCCCCAAGTGCGGCCACCACATGGCCATCCGCGCCCGCGCGCGGCTGGCGGCGCTGTTCGACGCCGGCAGCACCACCGAGCTGGGCGCGGCGCTGGGCCCGACCGACGTGCTCAAGTTCCGTGACCAGAAGAAGTACTCCGACCGGATCAAGGCCGCGCAGAAGGCCACCGGCGAGCGCGACGCGCTGATCACCCTGCAGGGCCAGGTCAAGGGTCGCGCGCTGGTCGCCAGCGCCTTCGATTTCGCCTACATGGGCGGCTCGATGGGTTCGGTGGTGGGCGAGCGCTTCACCCTGGGCGCGGAGAAGGCGCTGGAGCTGGGCTGCCCGTTCGTGTGCTTCTCGGCCTCGGGCGGCGCGCGCATGCAGGAGAGCCTGTTCTCGCTGCTGCAGATGGCCAAGACTTCAGCCGCGCTGGGGCGCCTGCGCGCGGCCGGCCTGCCGTACATCTCGGTGCTGACCCATCCCACCACCGGCGGCGTGTCGGCCAGCTTCGCCATGCTGGGCGACATCAACATCGCCGAGCCCAAGGCGCTGATCGGCTTCGCCGGCCCGCGCGTGATCGAGCAGACCGTGCGCGAGACGCTGCCGGAGGGCTTCCAGCGCTCCGAGTTCCTGCTCGACCACGGCGCCATCGACCAGATCTGCGACCGTCGCGAACTGCGCGACCGCCTGGCCGATCTGTGCGCGCTGATGATGAAGCAGACCCGGCCGGTCGAACCCGAGGTCGCCTGATGGTCGCCAGCCGGAAGTACTTCGGCACCGACGGGATCCGCGGGCGCGTCGGCCAGGGACCGATCTCGGCCGACTTCATGCTGCGCCTGGGCAATGCCTACGGCCACGCCCTGGCTGCGCGCGTGCGCCGCGCCGGCGCGGGCAAGCCGGTGGTGATCATCGGCAAGGACACGCGCATCTCCAACTACATGTTCGAGGCCGCGCTCGAGGCCGGGCTGGTCGCCGCCGGCGTGGACGTGCAGCTGATGGGGCCGATGCCCACGCCGGCCGTCTCGCACCTGACCCGTGCGCTGCGCGCCTCCGGCGGCATCGTCATCTCCGCCTCGCACAACCCGCATTACGACAACGGCATCAAGTTCTTCTCCGCCGAGGGCGAGAAGCTCGACGACGCCACCGAGCTTGCGATCGAGGCCGCGCTGGACCAGCCGTTCCGCACCGTGGCCTCCGAGGCCCTGGGCAAGGCCGTGCGCACCCGCGACGCGGTCGGCCGCTACGTGGAAAGCTGCAAGAACTCGGTCCCGCGCGAGTTCGACCTGACCGGCATGAAGATCGTGGTCGACTGCGCCAACGGTGCCACCTACCAGGTCGCGCCGATCGTGCTGCGCGAACTCGGCGCGCGCGTGGAGGTCATCGGCGATGCGCCCAACGGCCTGAACATCAACGACGGCGTCGGTTCGACCCATCCCGAGGGCCTGGCCCGGCGCGTGGTGCTGTCCGGCGCCGACCTGGGCATCGCCTTCGACGGCGACGGCGACCGCGTGCTGTTCGTCGATGGCCATGGCCGCGTGATCGATGGCGACGGCCTGCTGTACGTGCTGGCCAGCGACTGGAAGCGGTCCGGGCGCCTGCATGGCGCGGTGGTCGGCACGCTGATGACCAACTACGGGCTGGAGCAGGCGCTGGGCGAGCAGGGCATCGCCTTCACCCGCGCCAAGGTCGGCGACCGCTATGTGCACCAGGCCCTGGTCGATGGCGGCGGCGTGCTCGGCGGCGAGGCCTCCGGCCACATCCTGTGCCTGGACCGGGCCAACACCGGCGATGGCATCGTCAGCGCGCTGCAGGTGCTGGAAGTCCTGCACCGCACCGGCCGCCGCCTGGACCAGGCCCTGGCCGGCCTGACCATGCTGCCGCAGCGCACTACCAACGTGCGCCTGGACGGCGTGGCCGCCAGGGCCGTGGTCGAGGCGCAGACCGTCCAGACCGCGCTTCAGCAGGCCCAGGCCGCCGTGGCCGGGCGCGGGCGCGCGTTCCTGCGCCCGTCCGGCACCGAGCCGGTGGTGCGCGTGACGGTGGAAGCCGACGACGACGCGCTGATGCAGGCCACGCTGGACACCCTGGCCGGGGCGGTGCGTGCCGCGGCATGAGAAAGTGCTGATCGCCCTGGGCGTGGCCGTCGTCAAGGCGCTCACGCTCTGGGCCCTGTACCTGCTGCTGCGTTAGGGCCCGAGGCGATAAACTGGACGGCCACGTTCGCCTTCCGGTTTGCCCATGAGCAGCGCCATTCCCACTCTCGACATCGCCCGCTTCATCTCGCCCGTCAGCGCCGCCGACCGCGAGGCGTTCGTGGCCGAACTGGGCGCCGCCTATCGAGAGTGGGGCTTCGCCGGCATCCGCAACCACGGCATCCCGCAGGCCGACATCGACGCGGCCTACGAGGTGTTCAAGAACTTCTTCGCGCTGCCGGACGAGGCCAAGCTGAAGTACCGCGTGCCCGGCATCGGTGGCGCGCGCGGCTACACCGCCTTCGGCGTGGAGACGGCCAAGGATTCCAAGCACTTCGACCTCAAGGAGTTCTGGCACGTCGGCCGCGAACTCCCCGCCGACTCCAAGTACGCCGGCGTCATGCCCGCCAACCTGTGGCCGGACGAGGTGCCCAACTTCCGCGAGCACGCCTACGGCCTGTACCGGCAGCTCGATGCGCTGGGCAGCCACGTGCTGGCCGCGCTGGCGCTGCACATCGGCCTGCCGGAGGACTACTTCGCCGACAAGACCGATGCGGGCAACTCGATCCTGCGCCCGATCCACTATCCGCCGATCACCAGCGACGACATCCCGAACGTGCGCGCCGGCGCGCACGAGGACATCAACCTGATCACGCTGCTGGTCGGCGCCAGCGCCGCCGGCCTGGAAGTGAAGTCGCGTGAGGGCCAGTGGGTGCCCTTCACCAGCGACGCGGACACCATCGTGGTCAACATCGGCGACATGCTGCAGCGCCTGACCAACCACGTGTATCCCTCCACCACGCACCGGGTCACCAACCCGCCGGGCGAGGAGGCGCGCAAGCCGCGCTATTCGGTGCCGTTCTTCCTGCACCCCAATCCGGACTTCCTGATCGACGTGCTGCCTTCGACGATCACCCCGGACAACCCCAAGCGCTATCCCCAGGCCATCACTGCCCAGGACTACCTGGACGAGCGCCTGCGCGAGATCAAGCTGAAGTGAGCCGCGTCGCCGACGCGCACGGCTCCTGGGCTAGTCAGCCCTAACCGGTTGACGCTTAGTCGGGACAGCGCGTCACGCTTCTGTGGGAGCGACTCTCTCTCCCCCATCACGTCGCGGCCTACTTGTAGAGCGGAGCTTGCTCCGCTGGGGCTTTCCCGATGATCCGGCCCAAACGCAGCGGAGCAAGCTCCGCTCTACAGGTGGAGGCCTTCAGACGCTACGCGCAAGGCAAGCGGGCCGGCGGGCGGTGGTCGCGAAGAGTCAGGCAGCAAGCCGAGCGCCTCAAGGCAGGGCAGGATGCCCTGAACGATGGAAAAGCGGATACCGCCCGCCGGACCGCCGCCCCTCCGAAGCCGGAACGCTCCCGCTCGAGCGCCGGAACGCACGAGCCGCTGTGAGAAGCGCTTGAAGTGAGGCCGGGTGCGCGAAAGCCTCAAACCTGCGCACGCACCTTGCGCGAGCTCCGCGCCATCAGCGCCAGCAGCCAGGATTGCGGCAGGTGGCGTACCACGTGGTACAGCAGCCGCCAGCGCCAGCCCGGGATCACCAGCACCTGGCCGCGCTCCACACCCGCGATGCCTTCGCGCACGACCTCCTGGGCACTCAGCCAGATCCACCGGGGCAGGCGCGACATCTGCTCGCGCGTGCCCGTGACATCGTGGAATTCCGACCAGGTAAAGCCCGGGCACAGCGCGCAGACCCGCACGCCGCGGTCGGCATACTCCAGCGACAGCGACTGACTCATCGCCACCAGCCAGGCCTTGGCCGGCGCATACAGTGTCTGCCCGTCGGCCCCGGTCACCAGCGCGGCGAACGAGGCCACATTGACGATCCGCCCCGATCCACTGGCGGCGATCTGCGGCAGCAGGCGCCAGGTCAGCTCGCACAGCGCGGTCACCATCAGCTGGATGAAACGCGCATGCACACTCCAGTCGCGCGTGAGATAGCGGCCCGGCACGCCGTAGCCCGCGTTGTTGACCAGCACCTGGACCCGCAGCCCGCGCCGCGCGATCTCCTCGGCGATCCGGGCCGGCGCGGCCGGATCCTCCAGGTCGGCGGCGATCACCTGCACGTCCACCTGCGTCCCCAGTTCAGTGGCCAGCGCCTGCAGCCGTTCGGCGCGGCGTGCGGTGAGGATCAGCGGCACGCCGCGCGCGGCGTACTGACGGGCGAATTCGGCCCCGATGCCGGCCGAGGCGCCCGTGATCAGTGCATAGCCGGGGTGTTGCGCAGGAACGGCGGTCGAGGACATGGCAGGCGCGAGACGGGAAGAGGGCGCCAGTGTGCATCCCCGGGCAGCGCCCGCGCACGGACGCCGCAGGGGCAGGGCGGGCGGGATGCCCGCGGGTGTGTGGGGCGGCTTCGTCAGCGAGCCACCACGGACGAGGCGGTATGCTGCCCCGCCTGATGTTCATAGGAGTTGTCATGCGCCGCAGGATCGTCGCCGGAAACTGGAAGCTGCACGGCAGCCGCGATTTCGCCACGGCTCTGGTCGGAGAACTGGCAGAAGCCCTGCCCGTGCCGGGTGTCGAAGTGGTGGTGCTGCCGCCGCTGCCTTACCTGGGCGATCTGATCGAGGACTTCGAGGGCAGGCCCATCGCCTTCGGCGCGCAGGACGTCAGCGCCAACGAGAAGGGCGCCTACACCGGCGAGGTCTCCGCCGCGATGCTGGTCGATGTCGGCGCCACCTACGGCCTGGTCGGGCATTCCGAGCGCCGCCAGTACCACCACGAGAGCAGCCAGCTGGTCGCGCGCAAGTTCATGGCCGCGCGCAATGCCGGCCTGTTTCCGGTGCTGTGCGTGGGCGAGACCCTGGAGCAGCGCGAGGCCGGCCAGACCGAGCAGGTCATCGCCGCCCAGCTCGAGCCCGTGCTGGCGCTGGCCGGCAGCGCCGGCTTCGACGGTGCGGTGGTGGCCTACGAGCCGGTCTGGGCGATCGGCACCGGCCGCACCGCGACCCCGCAGCAGGCCCAGGACGTCCATGCGTTCATCCGTGGCGTGGTGGCGCGCGTGGATGCTAGAATCGCCGATTCGTTGCCCCTGCTGTACGGCGGCAGCGTCAAGCCCGACAACGCCGCCGAGCTGTTCGCCCAGCCCGATGTCGACGGCGGGCTGGTCGGAGGCGCCTCGCTGGTGGCCGCCGACTTCCTGGCCATCGCCCGCGCGGCGGCCGGGTAGACACAGACTTCATGGCGCCGTCGCTGCCAAGCGGCGGGGCCTTTCAACGAGAAACACGATCCATGTCGATGTTGATGCTGATCCTCAATGTGGTCTACGTGCTGGTGGCGGTGGCCATCATCGGCCTGGTGCTGATGCAGCGCGGGACCGGCGCCCAGGCCGGCTCCGGCTTCGGTGCGGGCGCTTCGGGCACCGTGTTCGGTGCGCGCGGCGCGTCCAACTTCCTGTCCAAGAGCACCAAGTGGCTGGCCGTGGCGTTCTTCGCCATCAGCCTGTTCATGGCCTGGAGCGCCTCGCGCACCGCGCACACCGGCAGCGCGCAGCAGGATCTGGGCATCATGTCGCAGCAGCCGGTCGCCCCGGCGCCGGCCGACACGGTCGCGCCCGCCGTTTCCGCGCCGGCCGCCCAGCCCGCGCCTTCGGCCCCGGCGCAGCCCGAGGCCACCAAGCCGGCTCCCACTCCGGCCCAGTGACACGTACAATGCCGGCCCGCGCGATGCGAGCCGGCAGGCAAGCTTTGCCCAGGTGGCGGAATTGGTAGACGCACTACCTTGAGGTGGTAGCGGCGAAAGTCGTAGGGGTTCGAGTCCCCTCTTGGGCACCACACAACGCGGTAAACGAAAAGGGCCTTGTCGGGCCCTTTTTCGTTGGTCGCCTTCCGATCAAGAGCTGCGTTGCCTTCGCGCTCTCGCTTCGACAGGGGCAGCGGTCCGGCGGGCAGTGGTCGCTTTTCCCTCGGTCAGGGCATCCTGCCCTGGTTCGGGCGCTCGGCATCCTGCCTCGCTAGGCGCGGCCACCGCCCGCCGGCCGCTGCCTCGCGCGTCAGGTCACAGGGCTTCGGTTTGCGAGGGTGCTCGAACCCCTGCCTCGCGCGCATCGCGATCAGTGGCAGGAAACTATCGACGTGAGGCCCCCTCCCTTTCGCCATAGGCGAAGGGGAGGGCTGGGGAGGGGTCGAGGCTTTACCGGGCAGGCCATCGAAGCACAGCAACAGCAGAAGCACCCCACCCCAGCCCTCCCCTGCGCTGCGCGCAAGGGAGGGGGCAGGGCGCTTGCTCGATGCCTTCGAGTTGGAAGATGTCCTGAGCTATTCGCCGCAGAGCCTCGACCCGGCAGGGGGCGCGGAGAGCGGGCCAGGGGTGGCCTGCGGCGGCGAGTTCGCCGTAGATGGCGGACCGAGCCGAGGAGTCGCGCCCGGCGGGGTCGAGGCTGGGCGGCGAAGTGCGCTTTTCGCCGTCGAAGCGCGCCATGAGCCGCTTCGCGTCCCCGCGCTCTGATGAAGAGCCCTTCCGTCGCCGTCGCCGCCGGAGCCCCGGCCAGGCGCTGCGGGCCTGTCGCGGCGCCAGCAAGGATGGCGAATTCGCGGCACGATCCAAAACCGCGAAATCGTTTACTCGGCAGTTCAGTGACCGCTACAATTGTCAGGTTCGCAGCAGTGTCCGGTACGAGAAGCGGAAGGACACGCGGCGAAGCGCCCGGCCATGCCGGGCCGGATCGGGACGGCAGGGCACTGCCGAGGTCCCGCGCCCGGCCCGTCAACACGGTGGATCCGCAAGGCTGGACCCGTCAGCGACCTCTGCACGCTTCTGCCGCACTGCGGCAGTAGACTGTGCCCCGGTCGCGGGAATTAAAAGAGAGAACTGCGAGTGCTGGCCAATTACCTGCCGAACCTGCTTTTCCTGATCGTCGCCACCGGCATCGGCATCGCGCTGATGATCATCGGTCGCCTCATCGGCCCGCGTCGCCCCGACGCCGAGAAACTCTCCCCCTACGAATGCGGCTTCGAGGCATTCGAGGACGCGCGCATGAAGTTCGATGTGCGCTACTACCTGATCGCCATCCAGTTCATCGTCTTCGACCTGGAAATCATCTTCATCGTGCCGTGGACCCAGGTGTTCATGGACATCGGTGCGCGCTCCCTGGTCACCATGGGCCTGTTCGTGGGCATGCTGTTCCTGGGCTTCATTTACGTCTGGAAGAAGGGAGCGCTCGAATGGGAGTGATCCAAACCATCGACAAGCTGATGACCAACCCGATCCCGGAAGGGCGGGTGGACGACATCCTGCGGCCGGAAGGCGACAACCCGCTGCTGGAAAAAGGCTATGTCACCACCAGCGTCGATGCGCTGATGAACTGGGCCCGCACCGGCTCGATGTGGCCGATGACCTTCGGCCTGGCCTGCTGCGCGGTGGAGATGATGCACGCCGGCGCCGCGCGCCTGGACCTGGACCGCTACGGGGTCGTGTTCCGCCCCAGCCCGCGCCAGTCCGACGTGATGATCGTGGCCGGCACCCTGGTCAACAAGATGGCCCCGGCGCTGCGCAAGGTCTACGACCAGATGCCGGACCCGAAGTGGGTGATCTCGATGGGCAGCTGCGCCAACGGCGGCGGCTACTACCACTATTCCTACTCGGTGGTGCGCGGCTGCGATCGCATCGTGCCGGTCGACGTCTACGTGCCGGGCTGCCCGCCCACGGCCGAGGCGCTGGTCTACGGCATCCTGCAGCTGCAGAAGAAGATCTGGCGCACCCAGACCATCGCCCGCTGATCCACTCCTTTCAGAGCACGCAAAGCCCCCATGGCAGAGCAAGCCCTTTATACCGACACGCTGCGCGCCCGTTTCCCGGACGCGGCCGTGACCGTTTCGCCCTCGGGCGAGACCACCATCGAGGTTCCGCACGCGCTGTGGCACGAGCTGTGCCTGGCGCTGCGCGACGACTTCGGCTTCGAGCAGCTCACCGACCTGTGCGGCGTGGACTACCTCGGCTACGGCAGCGATGAGTGGGATACCTCGGACGTCTCCTCGCAGGGCTTCTCGCGCGGCGTGGAAGGCAAGGCCGTCGGCCGCTTCGCCTGGGGCGAGTTCCCGACCCGCGAGAACGGCAACGCCGGCGGCATCGGTGAGGTGCCGGTGCCGACCAACCGCTTCGCCGCGGTGGCGCACCTGATCTCCTACCAGCACAACCGCCGCGTGCGCCTGCGCTGCTTCGCGCCCAACGACGACGTGCCGGTGGTGGCCTCGGTCACCGATATCTGGCCGGGCGCCAACTGGTTCGAGCGCGAGGCCTTCGACCTGTTCGGCATCGTCTTCGCCGGCCATCCGGACCTGCGCCGCATCCTCACCGACTACGGCTTCGTGGGCCATCCGTTCCGCAAGGATTTCCCGCTGATCGGCAATGTCGAGGTGCGCTACGACGAAGAGCGCAAGCGCGTGGTCTACGAGCCGGTGACCTCGGTCGAGCCGCGCGTGGGCGTGCCGCGCGTGATCCGTGAGGACGCGCGCTACCAGACCGCCGCCGGCGAAGCCGCGGCGCGGGAGTCGAAGTCATGAGCGCACAGATCCAGCCATCGCACGTCAACCAGGCCCACGCGCCTTTCGCGAGCAATCCCGCCGAGGCCCGGCAGGAGATCCGCAACTACACGATGAACTTCGGCCCGCAGCATCCTGCGGCCCACGGCGTGCTGCGCCTGATCCTGGAAATGGACGGCGAGACGGTGGTGCGCGCCGATCCGCATATCGGCCTGCTGCACCGGGGCACCGAGAAGCTGGCCGAGTCCAAGCCGTTCAACCAGTCGATCGGCTACATGGATCGCCTGGACTACGTGTCGATGATGTGCAACGAGCACGCCTACGTGCGCGCCATCGAGACCCTGATGGGCATCGAGGCGCCGGTGCGCGCGCAGTACATCCGCACGATGTTCGACGAGATCACGCGCATCCTGAACCATCTGATGTGGGTCGGTTCCAACGCGCTGGACCTCGGCGCGATGGCGGTGATGCTGTACGCCTTCCGCGAGCGCGAGGAGCTGATGGACTGCTACGAGGCGGTCTCCGGCGCGCGCATGCACGCGACCTACTACCGTCCGGGCGGCGTCTACCGCGACCTGCCGGGGCAGATGCCCAAGTACAAGGAGTCGCCCTGGCACAAGGGCCAGGCGCTCAAGCACCTCAACGCCGCGCGCGAGGGTTCGCTGCTGGACTTCCTGGAGGAGTTCACCAAGACCTTCCCCTCGCGCGTGGACGAATACGAGACCCTGCTGACCGACAACCGCATCTGGAAGCAGCGCACCGTCGGTATCGGCGTGATCTCGCCCGAGCAGGCGCGCGCCTGGGGCATGACCGGCGTGATGCTGCGCGGCTCGGGCATCGAGTGGGACCTGCGCAAGAAGCAGCCCTACGCCAAGTACGACGCGGTGGATTTCGATATCCCGATCGGCCTCAACGGCGACTGCTACGACCGCTACCTGGTGCGCATCGCCGAGATGCGCGAGTCCAACCGCATCATCGCCCAGTGCGTGAAGTGGCTGAAGGCCAACCCGGGCCCGGTGATGATCGAGAACTTCAAGGTCGCGCCGCCCAGCCGCGAGTCCATGAAGGACGACATGGAAGCGCTGATCCACCACTTCAAGCTGTTCTCCGAAGGCTATTGCGTGCCGGCCGGCGAGACCTACAGCGCGGTGGAAGCGCCCAAGGGCGAATTCGGCTGCTACCTGGTCTCCGACGGCGCCAACAAGCCCTTCCGCGTGCACCTGCGCGCGCCGGGCTTCGTGCACCTTTCTTCGATGGACGCGATCGTGGTCGGGCACATGCTGCCCGACGTGGTGGCGATGATCGGTACCTATGATCTTGTCTTTGGTGAGGTGGACCGATGAGGGCCACGGGTAATTTCGAGAACGCGCGCCACGTCGACCCGATGGTCGTGCTGAGCGACGCCACGCGCGCCCATATCGACCACTGGTT
Organism: Pseudoxanthomonas winnipegensis; assembly: GCF_030322905.1. Lineage (NCBI taxonomy): Bacteria > Pseudomonadati > Pseudomonadota > Gammaproteobacteria > Lysobacterales > Lysobacteraceae > Pseudoxanthomonas > Pseudoxanthomonas winnipegensis. The sequence continues at coordinate 1,797,508 of NZ_CP095475.1, forward strand.
GACCAAGTTCCCGCCGGATCGCAAGCGCTCGGCCGTGCTGCAGGGCCTGCACGCCGCGCAGGAGCAGAACGGCGGCTGGCTGACCGACGAGCTGATCGCCGGCGTGGCCAAGTACCTGGAGCTGCCGCCGGTGTGGGCCTACGAGGTCGCCAGCTTCTATTCGATGTTCGAGCTGGAGAAGGTCGGCCGCCACAACGTCGCCTTCTGCACCAACATCAGCTGCTGGCTCAACGGGGGCGAGGAACTGGCGCAGTACGCCGAGAAGAAGCTCGGCTGCAAGCGTGGCCAGTCCACCGCCGACGGCCGCATCTTCCTCAAGCGCGAGGAGGAGTGCCTGGCCGCATGTTCGGCCGCGCCGATGATGGTGATCAACGGCCACTACCACGAGCACCTCACGCCCGAAAAGGTCGATGAGCTGCTGGACGGCCTGGAGTAAGCGCATGGCACATTCCCACCCAGCTTCCACTGGCCCGGTCGGTCCCGCCCCGCAGCCGCATCAGGTGTGCCTGACCACGCTGCACTACGACACCCCGTGGTCGTACGAGAACTACCTCAAGACCGGCGGTTACGCCGCGCTGCGCAAGATCCTCGAAGAGAAGATCAGCCCGGCCGACGTGGTCGAGATGGTCAAGGCCTCCAACCTGCGCGGCCGCGGCGGCGCCGGCTTCCCGACCGGCCTGAAGTGGTCCTTCATGCCCAAGGGCGACATGCAGAAGTACATCCTCTGCAACTCGGACGAGTCCGAGCCGGGCACCTGCAAGGATCGCGACATCCTGCGCTACAACCCGCACTCGGTGGTGGAGGGCATGGCCATCGCCTGCTACGCCACCGGTTCGACCGTGGGCTACAACTATCTGCGTGGCGAGTTCCACCACGAGCCCTTCGAGCATTTCGAGCAGGCCCTGGCCGATGCCTACAAGCACGGCTGGCTGGGCAAGAACGTGCTCGGCTCGGGCGTGGACATCGACATCTACGCCGCGCTGGGCGCCGGCGCCTACATCTGCGGTGAGGAAACCGCGCTGATGGAGTCGCTGGAAGGCAAGAAGGGCCAGCCGCGCTACAAGCCGCCGTTCCCGGCCAACTTCGGCCTGTACGGCAAGCCCTCGACGATCAACAACACCGAGACCTACGCCTCGGTGCCGGCGATCATCCGCAACGGGCCGGAATGGTTCCTGGGCCTGTCCAAGACCAAGAACGGCGGCCCGAAGATCTTCTCGGTGTCCGGCTGCGTGGCCAAGGGCGGCAACTTCGAGGTGCCGCTGGGCACCACGTTCGATGAGCTGCTGGAAATGGCCGGCGGTCTCAAGCCGGGCCGCAAGCTCAAGGCCGCCGTCCCCGGCGGCGTGTCGATGCCGGTGCTGAAGGCCGACCAGCTCAAGGGCCTGCAGATGGACTACGACACGCTGCGCGCGCTTGGCACCGGCCTGGGCTCGGGCGCCATCGTGGTGCTGGACGACAGCGTGTGCTGCGTGCGCTTCGCCTGCCGCATCAGCCAGTTCTTCCACAAGGAATCCTGCGGCCAGTGCACGCCGTGCCGCGAAGGCACCGGCTGGATGCACCGGGTGCTGGAGCGCATCGTCGCCGGCAAGGGCACGATGGAAGACCTGCACCAGCTCAAGGCCGTGGCCGGCCAGATCGAAGGCCACACCATCTGCGCGTTCGGCGAGGCGGCGGCGTGGCCCATCCAGGGCTTCCTGCGCCAGTTCTGGGACGAGTTCGAGTACTACATCGTCAACGGTCGCTCGATCGTCGACGTCCAGCTGGAGGCCGCCGCATGAGCGCCCAACCGGTCGATCCCAACGTCCCGCCCGATCACGTCACCATCGAGATCGATGGCCGCGTCCTGTACGCGCCCAAGGGCTCGATGATCATCCAGGCCGCCGACAAGGCCGGCATCCCGATCCCGCGCTTCTGCTATCACGACAAGCTGTCCATCGCGGCCAACTGCCGCATGTGCCTGGTCGATACCGAAGTCGGCGGTCGCGCCGCGCCCAAGCCTTCGCCGGCCTGCGCCACGCCGGTCGGCGACGGGCTCAAGGTGTTCACGCGCAACGAGAAGGCGCTCAAGTACCAGCGCAGCGTGATGGAGTTCCTGCTGATCAACCATCCGCTGGACTGCCCGATCTGCGATCAGGGCGGCGAGTGTGAACTGCAGGACGTCTCGCTGGGCTATGGCCGCTCGGTCAGCCGCTTCAACGAGCGCAAGCGCGTGGTGCCCGACGAGGACATCGGTCCGCTAGTCGCCACCGAGATGACCCGCTGCATCCAGTGCACGCGCTGCGTGCGCTTCACCGCGGAAGTGGCCGGCACCTACGAGCTGGGCGGCATGTACCGCGGCGAGAACCTGCAGATCGGCACCTACGACGGCAAGCCGCTGACCACCGAGCTGTCGGGCAATGTGGTCGACGTGTGCCCGGTCGGCGCGCTGACCAACAAGGTGTTCCAGTTCCGCGCCCGTCCGTGGGAGCTGCAGGCGCGCGAGTCGCTGGGCTTCCACGACGCGATGGGTTCCAACCTGTACGTGCACGTGCGTCGCGGCGAAGTGCTGCGCACCGTGCCGCGCGACAACGAGGCGGTCAACGAGTGCTGGCTGTCCGACCGCGACCGCTATTCGCACCAGGGCCTGTACGCCGCCGACCGCGCGGTCAAGCCGCTGCAGAAGGTCGATGGCGAGTGGAAGGAAGTGAGCTGGGCCGAGGGCCTGGCCGCCGCCGCCGAGATCCTCAAGGCCCACGCCGGCGATGAGCTCGGCGTGCTGGTCCACCCGGCCACCTCGAACGAGGAGGGCGGCCTGGTGGCGCGCCTGGCCGCGGGCCTGGGCAGCGGCAACCTCGACCATCGCATTCTTGCCAATGACCTGTCCGACGCCGCCGTCGCGCAGCCGTTCGGGCTGCCGCTGGCGCAGATCGAGAAGGCCGGGGCGATCGTGGTGTTCGGCAGCAATGTGCGCCACGAGCTGCCGCTGCTGCACCAGCGCATCCGCAAGGCGGTGCGCAACGGCGCCAAGGTGCACCTGGTCAATCCGGTGGACTTCGACTTCACCTTCAGCGCGGCCAGCAAGACCATCGTGCCGCCGTCGCAGCTGGCCGATGCGCTGGGCGCTTCGGCGCTGCGCGAGGCGGTGCAGGGCGCCAGCTCGGCGGTGGTGATCGTCGGTGCGCTGGCCGAGAACCATCCGCAGGCCGCCGCGCTGCGCAAGGCCGCCGCCGACTTCGCCGCGGCGACCGGCGCGGCGCTGTGCCGCATCCCGCAGGGTGCCAACGCCGTGGGCCTGGCCCGCGCCGGCGTGCTGCCGAGCGCGCGCGACGCGGCCGACATGGTCGCCCAGCCGCGCGCCGCCTATGTGATCTACGGCATCGAGCCGGGCCTGGACTTCGCCCATGGCTTCGCCACGCAGAAGGCGCTGACCGCGGCCAAGGTCGTGGCGTTCAGCCACTTCGCCTGCGCGTCCACTCGGCGCATGGCTGATGTGATCCTGCCGATCGGCGCGCTGCCGGAAATCGAGGCCACGCTGACCAATCTGGACGGCATCGAGCAGCGCACCCAGGCCGGCGGCAAGCTGCCGGGCGAGGCGCGCGAAGGCTGGAAGGTGCTGCGCGCCCTGGGCGGCGTGCTGGGTCTGCCGGGCTTCGACTTCACCGATCTGGCCGGCGCGCGCGCCAGCCTGGACAACCCGGCCGCGGTGACGCCCAAGGCCTCGGCCGCGCCGTCGCTGGCCGGCGAGGGGCTGGAAGTGGTCGCCACCTGCGGCATCTACCGCACCGATGGCTTCGTGCGCCGCGCGCAGGCGCTGCAGGCCCATCCGCTCAACACCGCGCCCGGCATCAGCCTGCATCCGCAGGACGCGCAGGCGCTGGGTCTGGGCGAAGGGCAGGTGGCCAAGGTGCAGGCCGCCGATGGAACGGCCACCTTGCCGGTGGCGATCAATGACCGTGTCGCGCCGGGGTCGGCGTGGATCGAGTCGGGCCACGGCGCCACCGCGCCGATCGGCGCCGGCCGGGTGAAGGTGGTGGCTGCATGAACGAGCTGTTGATCAATGGCGTCAGCCCCCTGCGCGACTGGCTGCTCAGCCTGGGCGCGGGCGGCCTGATCGTGTGGATCGTGCTGAAGATCCTGGTGATCACCATGCCGGTGATCATCACGGTGGCCTTCTACGTGGTCTGGGAACGCAAGCTGATCGGCTGGATGCACGTGCGCCACGGGCCGATGTACGTGGGCATGGGCATCCTCCAGGCCTTCGCCGACGTGTTCAAGCTGCTGTTCAAGGAGATCATCCAGCCGGCCAGCGCGCAGAAGACGATCTACGTCCTGGCGCCGCTGATCACGCTGGCGCCGGCCTTCGCGGCCTGGGCGGTGATTCCCTTCGACGCGCAGCTGGTGCTGTCCAACGCCAACGCCGGCCTGCTGTACCTGTTGGCGATGACCTCGCTGGGTGTGTACGGCATCATCCTGGCCGGCTGGGCGTCCAACTCCAAGTACGCCTTCCTGGGCGCGCTGCGTTCGGCCGCGCAGGTGGTCAGCTACGAGATCGCGATGGGCTTCGCCTTGGTCGGCGTGATGATCGCCGCTGGCAGCCTCAACCTGTCCAGCATCGTCGAGGCCCAGCGCGGCAACGCCGGCTTGTTCGAGTGGTACTGGCTGCCGCTGTTCCCGCTGTTCATCGTGTACTGGGTGTCCGGCGTGGCCGAGACCAACCGCGCGCCGTTCGACGTGGTGGAAGGCGAATCGGAAATCGTCGCCGGCCACATGGTGGAGTACTCCGGCTCGGCGTTCGCGCTGTTCTTCCTGGCCGAATACGCCAACATGATCCTGGTCAGCTTCCTGGTCTCGATCTTCTTCATGGGCGGCTGGCTGAGCCCGATCCAGGGCTGGGTCACCGCCGATGTCTCGCCGTGGATCGACTGGGTCTGGAAGGGCGGCTGGCCGTGGCTGTTCGCCAAGGTCGTGTTCTTCATGAGCGCCTACATCTGGTTCCGCGCCAGCTTCCCGCGCTACCGCTATGACCAGATCATGCGGCTGGGCTGGAAGATCTTCATCCCCCTGACCATCGTGTGGATCGCCGTGACCGCGCTGATGGTGTTCTACGGCGTCATCCAGCGAGGCGCCTGACCGACATGAACAAGATCACCCATTACTTCAAGAGCCTGCTGCTGCTCGAACTGCTGCAGGGCCTGTGGCTGACGTTCAAGTACACGTTCAAGCCCAAGTACACGATGATGTACCCGATGGAGAAGTTCCCGCAGTCGCCGCGGTTCCGCGGGCTGCACGCGCTGCGCCGCTATCCCAACGGGGAAGAGCGCTGCATCGCCTGCAAGCTGTGCGAGGCGGTCTGCCCGGCGCTGGCCATCACCATCGATTCGACCAAGCGCGAGGACGGCACCCGCCGCACCACGCGCTATGACATCGACCTGTTCAAGTGCATCTACTGCGGCTTCTGCGAGGAAAGCTGCCCGGTGGACTCCATCGTGGAAACCCACGTGCTGGAGTACCACTTCGAGAACCGTGGCGAGAACGTCGTCACCAAGCCGCAGCTGCTGGCCATCGGCGACCGACTCGAGTCGGAAATCGCCGAACGCCGCGCCGCCGACGCCGCTTTCCGCTGAGGACGAGATGGACTGGATCAACATCAGCTTCTGGATCTTCGCCGCCGTCGCCGCTGTCTCGGGCGCTGCGGTGATCAGCGTGCGCAACCCCGTGCACGCGGTCCTGTTCCTCATCCTGACCTTCTTCAGCGTCGCCTGCGTCTGGCTGCTGGTCGGCGCCGAGTTCCTCGGCGTGGCCCTGATCCTGGTGTACGTCGGCGCGGTGATGGTGCTGTTCCTGTTCGTGGTGATGATGCTGGACATCGACGTGGCACAGCTGCGCCAGGGCTGGGTCAGGTTCCTGCCGGTGGGCCTGCTGGTGGCCGTGGTCATGCTGGTGCAGATGCTGGTGCTGATCGGGGTCAAGGCCAAGGCCGGCGCCGCGCTGCCGGACAACGCCGCCGCCGCGGCCGCCGAGACCTCCAACATCACCTGGCTGGCGCGCTCGCTGTTCACCGAGTTCCTGCTGCCGTTCGAGTTCGCCGCGGTGATCCTGACCGTGGCGGTGATCGCCGCGGTGATGCTGACCCTGCGCAAGCGCGAGGGCGTCAAGACGCAGGACCCGTCCGAACAGACCCGGGTCAAGGCGCGCGACCGCTTCCGCATGGTGCGCATGGAACCCGTGCGCCCGGTGGCGCCGGTCGTCGAAACCCCGGCCCAAGACGGTGCCCAGGAGGCCAAGTCGTGATCACCCTCGGACACCTGCTTGCGCTCGGCGCGGTGCTGTTCTGCATCTCGCTGGCCGGCATCTTCCTCAACCGCAAGAACGTGATCGTGCTGCTGATGTCGATCGAGCTGATGCTGCTCTCGGTCAACATCAACTTCGTGGCCTTCTCGCGCCAGCTGGGCGACACGGCCGGCCAGCTGTTCGTGTTCTTCATCCTCACCGTGGCCGCGGCCGAGGCCGCGATCGGCCTGGCGATCCTGGTCGCGCTGTTCCGCAGCCGGCGCACGATCAACGTGGCCGAAGTCGACTCCCTCAAGGGCTGATGTACTGATGACGGGCCAACTTCTCCTTTCCAAGTCCGTGCTGCTGGCCGTGGTGCTCGCGCCATTGCTGGGCAGCATCATCGCCGGCCTGTTCGGGCGGCAGGTCGGCCGTGCCGGCGCGCATACCGTCACCATCCTGGGCGTGGCCGTCAGCTGCGCGCTGTCGTGCTGGACGCTGTACCAGCTGGTGTGGGGCGGGGCGTCGCCGTTCAACGAGAACCTGTACACCTTCTTCGACGTCGGCAGCTTCCAGGGCCATGTCGGCTTTATGGTCGACCGCCTGACGGCGATGATGATGGTGGTGGTGACCTTCGTCTCGCTGCTGGTGCACGTCTACACCATCGGCTACATGGCCGACGATCCGGGCTACCAGCGCTTCTTCAGCTACATCTCGCTGTTCACCTTCTCGATGTTGATGCTCGTGATGAGCAACAACTTCCTGCAGCTGTTCTTCGGCTGGGAAGCGGTGGGCCTGGTGTCCTACCTGCTGATCGGCTTCTGGTTCAAGCGCCCCACGGCCGTGTTCGCCAACCTCAAGGCCTTCCTGGTCAACCGCGTGGGCGACTTCGGCTTCCTGCTCGGTATCGCTGCGGTGCTGATGGCCTTCCGCACGCTGGACTACGCCACCGTGTTCTCCTACGCGCCGCTGGCCGCCAATGCCAAGCTGGCCCAGGTCTGGCCGCAGGTCGAGGGCCTGCAGCAGGCGTTCGAGTGGATCGGCGGCTGGTCGCTGATGACGGTGATCTGCATCGGGCTGTTCATCGGCGCGATGGGCAAGTCGGCCCAGGTGCCGCTGCACGTGTGGCTGCCCGACTCGATGGAAGGCCCGACCCCGATCTCGGCGCTGATCCACGCCGCCACGATGGTCACCGCGGGCATCTTCATGGTGGCGCGCATGTCGCCGCTGTTCGAGCTGTCGCAGACCGCGCTGAACTTCATTCTGTTCATCGGTGCGACCACGGCCTTCTTCACCGGCCTGATCGGCATCGTGCAGAACGACATCAAGCGCGTGGTCGCGTACTCCACGCTGTCCCAGCTGGGTTACATGACCGTGGCCCTGGGCGTGTCGGCCTACAGCGCCGGCGTGTTCCACCTGATGACCCACGCCTTCTTCAAGGCGCTGCTGTTCCTGGGCGCCGGCTCGGTGATCATCGGCATGCACCACGAGCAGGACATGCGCAAGATGGGCGGCCTGCGCAAGTACATGCCGATCACCTATGTGACCATGATCATCGGCACGCTGGCCCTGGTCGGGACGCCGTTCTTCTCCGGCTTCTATTCCAAGGACACCATCATCGAGGCCGCCGCGCACCATGCGCACGTCTCGCACAACTGGATCGCCACCTACGGCTACTGGGCGGTGCTGGGCGGCGTGCTGATCACCAGCTTCTACAGCTTCCGTCTGCTGTTCCTGACCTTCCACGGCGCCGAGCGCTTCCGCGATGTGGCGCACGACGATCATGGCCATGGTCATGACCACGCGCATCACGACGCGCATCACGACGCGCACGGCGATGCCGAGCACACCGATGCCGAGGCCCAGGTCCACGGTCATGACGATCACGGCCACCACGGTCCGCACATCCCGCACGAGTCGCCCTGGGTGGTGACCCTGCCGCTGATCCTGCTGGCCATCCCCTCGGTGCTGATCGGCTTCTTCACCATCGGTCCGATGCTGTTCGGCACCGACTGGGCCGGCCACCACGCCGAAGGCGGCGTGCCGGGCCAGGCCGTGAAGTTCTTCACCGGCATCATCGATTTCTACGATCCCGCGCGCGACACCGTCGGCGCGCTGGCCGAGGAGTTCCATGGTCCGGTGGCCTTCGCGCTGCACGGCTTCCTGGGCGTGCCGTTCTGGCTGACCCTGGCCGGCTTCGCCCTGGCCGCGGTGCTGTACCTGGTGCTCTCGCCGGAATGGCCGGCCAGGCTGCGCCAGCGCTTCTCCGGTCTGGTCAAGATCCTGGAGGCCAAGTACGGCTTCGACATCCTGTGGATCGACGGCTTCGCCGGCGGCGGTCTGCAGCTGGGCAGGATCTCGCGCTGGATCGACACCCGCATCATCGATGGCGTCTTCGTCAACGGCAGCGCTCGCGTGGTCGAGCTGGCCTCGCAGCTGCTGCGCCGCACCCAATCCGGTTTCCTCTACCACTATGCGTTCGCCATGATCATCGGCCTGGTTGCACTGCTGGCCGTCGTGTCTTGGGCCTGGCGCTGATCTGTACGGATACGAACACGTGTCGAACTTGCTGAGCATTCTGATCTGGCTGCCGATCCTCGGCGGTGCCCTGGCACTGGCGATGGGCACCGGCCGCGCCCAGGCCGCCCGCTGGCTGGCGCTGGTCGTGGCCCTGCTGACCTTCCTGGCGAGCCTGCCGCTGCTGATCCACTTCCAGTGGGGCAGTGCGGACATGCAGTTCGTCGAGAAGCACGCCTGGGTGCCGGCCTTCGACATCTGGTACGCCCTGGGCGCCGACGGCATCTCGGTCTCGCTGATCGTGCTGACCACGCTGACCACGGTGCTGGCGCTGATCGGCGCCTGGACGGCGGTGGACAAGCGCGTCAACCAGTACGTGGCCGCCTTCCTGATGCTCGAGGGCATGATGGTCGGCGTGTTCTGCGCCACCGACGCGATGCTGTTCTACGTGTTCTTCGAGGCGATGCTGATCCCGATGTTCCTGATCATCGGTGTCTGGGGCGGCCCGCGCCGCATCTACGCCTCGGTCAAGTTCTTCCTGTACACCTTCCTCGGCTCGGTGCTGATGCTGGTCGGCCTGGTCTACCTGTACATCAAGGGTGGCCAGCTGGGTCATGCCAGCTTCCAGTTCGCCGACCTGTACGTGCTGCCGCTGACCGCCAAGGAACAGACCTGGCTGTTCTTCGCCTTCCTGATCGCCTTCGCGGTCAAGGTGCCGATGTTCCCGGTCCACACCTGGCTGCCCGACGCGCACGTGGAGGCGCCGACCGCCGGCTCGGTGATCCTGGCGGCGATCATGCTGAAGATCGGTGGCTACGGCTTCCTGCGCTTCTCGCTGCCCATCACGCCCGATGCGGCGCATGAGTGGGGCACGCTGGTCATCGTGCTGTCGCTGATCGGCGTGGTCTACGTCGGCCTGGTGGCGCTGGTCCAGGAGGACATGAAGAAGCTGATCGCCTATTCGTCGGTCTCGCACATGGGCTTCGTGACCCTGGGCACCTTCATCGCCTCGGGTCTGCTGCGCGACTACGACAACGTCGATGCGGCGCGCCTGGGCCTGCAGGGCGCGATGGTGCAGATGATCTCGCACGGCTTCGTCTCCGGTGCGATGTTCTCCTGCGTGGGCGTGGTCTACGACCGCATGCACACGCGCATGATCAAGGACTACGGCGGCGTGGCCAATGTGATGCCGTGGTTCGCGGTGTTCTTCGTATTCTTCGGCATGGCCAACTCCGGCCTGCCGGGCACCAGCGGCTTCGTCGGCGAGTTCATGGTCATCCTGGCCAGCTTCCAGAAGCACCCCTACATCGCCTTCATCGCCGCGCTGACCCTGATCATCGGCGCCGGCTACACGCTGTGGCTGGTCAAGCGCGTGCTGTACGGCGAGGTCGCCAACAGCCACGTGGCCGAGCTGACCGACATCAACTGGCGCGAGGCGCTGGTGCTGGGGGTGTTCGCGGCCGGCACGCTGGCGCTGGGTGTCTATCCCAAGCCGCTGACCGACCTGCTGGAACCCTCGATCGCGCAACTGGCGATGCAGCTCGCCACCAGCAAGCTGTAAGGACTTCACGCCATGGCCGCTCCAATGCTTCCTTCCGCCCCCGTCACCGACCTGTTGCCGATCATCCCGGAACTGGTCGTCGTCGCCGGCGCCTTCGCGCTGCTGATCCTGGACGTGTTCCTGGACGCGCGCCGCCGCGCCATCACCCATGGCCTGACCCTGCTGGTGCTGGCGGTGACCTTCGTCCTGCTGGTCAGCCACAGCGGTGTGGACCTCTCGCAGGGCCCGGCCCACGTCTTCCACGACATGTTCGTGCGCGATGCCCTGGCCGATGTGACCAAGGCCGCGATCGTGCTGGTCTCGGGCCTGTCGCTGATCTACGGCTGGCCTTACCTGCGCGAGCGCAATCTCTATCCGGGCGAGCTGCCGGTGCTGGTGCTGTTCGCCACCGCCGGCATGATGATGCTGGTCTCGGCCGGTAGCCTGGTCATGGTCTACCTGGGCCTGGAGCTGCTGTCGCTGTGCTCGTACGCGATGGTCGGCATGAACCGCGACAACGGCCTGTCCACCGAAGCGGCGATGAAGTACATCGTGCTCGGCTCGATCGCCTCGGGTCTGCTGCTGTACGGCATGTCGCTGGTGTACGGCGCGACCGGTTCGCTGGATCTGGCCCAGATCAACGGCGCGATCGCCGGCATCACCGATCGCCCGATGCTGCTGACCGGCATGGTGTTCATGGTCTGCGGCATCGCCTTCAAGCTGGGCGCCGCGCCGTTCCACATGTGGCTGCCGGACGTCTACCAGGGCGCGCCGACCCCGATCACGCTGTTCATCAGCTCCGGTCCCAAGCTGGCGGCCTTCGCCATGGCCTATCGCGTGCTGGAGCAGGGCGTGGGCCCGACCCAGCCGCAGTGGCATCTGCTGATGGCCGCCCTGGCGACGCTGTCGCTGGTGATCGGCAACGTGGTGGCCATCGCCCAGACCAACCTCAAGCGCATGCTGGCGTATTCGACCGTGTCGCACGTGGGCTTCCTGATCCTGGGCCTGGCCGGCGGCGGTGCGGAAGGCTATGCGGCGGCGCTGTTCTACGGCATCGCCTATGCGCTGATGTCGGCGGCTTCGTTCGGCGCGATCCTGGTGCTCTCGCGCGCCGGCTTCGAGGCCGACACGATCGACGACTTCAAGGGCCTGAGCGCGCGCAGTCCGTGGATGGCCGGCATGGTGCTGTGCGTGATGGCCTCGCTGGCCGGCGTGCCGCCGTTCCTGGGCTTCTGGGCCAAGCTGGTGGTGCTGCGCGCCGCGGTCAACGGCGACCTGATGTGGCTGGCGCTGGTGGGCGTGGTGTGCGCGGTGATCGGCGCGTTCTACTACCTGCGCGTGATCAAGGTGATGTATTTCGATGAGCCGGTGGGTTCCCTTCCGGTGCCGCGTTCAGGTAAACTGGTCCCCGTGGTGTTTGGTGTCAATGCACTGGGTCTGCTGGTGCTGGGAATCGCCTGGAATCCGGTGATGACCTGGTGCAAAGCCGCTTTCGGCATTTGATACAAAAGAAGTTTCAGGGCTTGCATAAATCCCGCTGATTCTTCATAATTCCGCTTCTGCTGCGGGGTGGAGCAGTCTGGCAGCTCGTCGGGCTCATAACCCGAAGGTCGCAGGTTCAAATCCTGCCCCCGCTACCAAGTTTCCGGCATCGAAGTCCGCTTCGATCGCCAGGAGCCTGGGCTCGTAGAAACGCTTGTTCCCGTTTCTACATCCAGCGTCATCGGAAAAGGGCCCATTGGGCCCTTTTCCGTTTCTGAAAAAAGCATTACGACGAGACTTCCGCCACGTGAGCGACAAGGCCACCGAGATCGCACAGCTGCTGCAGCCCACCGTTCAGGCCTTGGGCCTCGAGCTGCTGGGCGTGGAATACCTGCCGGCCACCGGCAACGCCACGCTGCGCCTGTACATCGACGTGCTAGAGGCCGAGCGCGAGACGCGCGTGGTCAACATCGACGACTGCGAGGCGGTCAGCCGCGAGGTCTCGGCCCAGCTGGACGTGGAAGACCCGATCAGCGGCAATTACACGCTGGAAGTGTCCTCGCCCGGCGTGGATCGCCCGCTGTTCACCGCGGCGCAGTTCGCGCGCTTCATCGGCGAGGAGGCCAAGGTCGTGCTGAAGCTGCCGCAGGACGGGCGCCGCCGGCTGCAGGGCCGCATCGTGTCGGTCGAGGGCGAGGCGATCACGCTGGCCTTCGACAACCAGCAGATGACCATCGCCGGCGACAACCTGGACAAGGCCCGGCTGATGCCCGACTGGGTCGCGCTGGGCCTGGCGCCGCAGCCGAAGAAGAAAGACGTGGGTGCCGGCAAGGGCAAGAAGAAGCCTGCCGCGCCCAAGCAAGTGCATTGATACCAACCCAACCCAACGACGGCCCGCGTGGTCGCGCTCGGAGTGATAGATGAGTAAGGAATTGTTGCTGGTGGTGGATGCGGTCGCCAACGAAAAAGGCGTGCCGCGCGAGGTGATCTTCGAGGCCATCGAGGCCGCGTTGGCGTCCGCCGCCAAGAAGCGCTATCCCGACCAGGACGTGCTGGTACGCGTGTCCATCGACCAGAAGGACGGCACCTACGAGACCTTCCGCCGCTGGGAAGTGGTGGCCGACGACGTGGTCATGGAGTCGCCCGATCGCCAGATCCGCCTGATGGACGCGGTCGACGAGGCCGAAGGCGTCGAGGTGGGCGACTACATCGAGGAGCAGATCGAGAACCCCGATTTCGGCCGCATCGCCGCCCAGGCCGCCAAGCAGGTCATCGTGCAGCGCGTGCGCGAGGCCGAGCGCGCGCAGGTGGTCGATGCGTGGAAGGATCGCGTCGGCGAGCTGGTCACCGGCATCGTCAAGCGCGCCGAGCGCGGCAACATCTACGTGGACCTGGGCGGCAACGCCGAGGCCTTCATCGCCAAGGACAAGGGCATCCCGCGCGACGTGCTGCGCGCCGGCGACCGTGTGCGCGGCTACCTGTTCGACGTGCGTTCCGAGCCGCGTGGCCCGCAGCTGTTCATCAGCCGCGCCGCGCCGGAATTCATGATGGAGCTGTTCAAGCTGGAAGTGCCGGAAGTGGGCCAGGGCCTGGTCGAGATCAAGGCCTGCGCGCGTGATCCGGGCGACCGCGCCAAGATCGCCGTGCTCGCCCACGACACCCGCACCGATCCGATCGGCGCGTGCATCGGCATGCGCGGTTCGCGCGTGCAGGCGGTGAGCAACGAGCTCAACGGCGAGCGCGTGGACATCGTGCTGTGGAACGACAACCCGGCCAACTTCGTCATCAACGCGATGGCGCCGGCCGAGGTGCAGTCGATCATCGTCGACGAGGACCGCCATTCGATGGATCTGGCCGTGGCCGAGGACCGCCTGGCCCAGGCCATCGGCAAGGGCGGGCAGAACGTGCGCCTGGCCAGCCGCCTGACCGGCTGGCAGCTCAACGTGATGACCCAGGACCAGGTCGCGGCCAAGTCCGAGGCCGAGCAGGGCGTGGCCCGCCAGCTGTTCATGGACAAGCTGGAAGTGGACGAGGAGATCGCGCAGATCCTGGTCGCCGAAGGGTTCAGCACGGTCGAGGAAATCGCCTACGTCCCGGTCGGCGAGCTGCTGGCGGTGGAGGGCTTCGACGAGGACATCGTCGAGGAACTGCGCGCCCGCGCCCGCGACGCGCTGCTCAACGAGGCGCTGGCCGCCGAGGAGAGCGCCGAGGGCGACGGCCCGTCCGCCGACCTGCTGGCCCTGGACGGCATGGACGAGGCCACCGCCTACGCCCTGGCCTCGCACGGCGTGCGGACCAGCGAGGACCTGTCGGACCTGGCGGCCGACGAGGTGATGGAGTTCGGCATCGATGGGCTAGACGAGGCCCACGCCGCCGCGCTGATCCTGGCCGCCCGCGCCGAGGAGATCGCCCGCCTGGAGCGTGGCGAATGAGCCGGCCATGAACATCGCCCTGAATCCTTCAGGGTTTAGAATTCGCGTTTCCCTTGCTCTGGGCGAGGGGGCGCCAACCAGATCATAGGATCCGAATGTCGCAGCAAACCACCATCCGCAAGCTCGCCGAACTGGTCAACACGCCGGTCGACAAACTGATCGAACAGCTGGCCGAGGCCGGCATGAAGTTCAGTGGCCCCGATCAGGAAGTGTCCAGCACCGAAAAGATGAAGCTGCTCGGCTTCCTGCGTCGCACCCACGGCAAGGCCGACGGTGAGACCGAGGAGGCCGCGGCCTCGCGGAAGATCACCCTGGCGCGCCGCAAGGTGCAGGAAGTGACGGTCAAGTCCGGCCGCAGCAACTCCACCGTGGCCGTGGAGGTGCGCCAGAAGCGCACCTACGTCAAGCCGACCGAGGCCCAGGCCAGCGAGGCGCGCCGCGCCGGCAGTGCCGCGGCCGCCAACGGCGGCGACGAGCGCGCCGAGATCCTGCGCAAGCTGGAAGAGTCGCGCCAGCGCAATCTGGCCGAACAGCAGCGCCTGGCCGAGGTCGACCGCGCGCGCGCCGAGGAAATCGAGCGCAAGCGCCAGGAAGAGCTCGCCGCGCGCGCCGCCGCCGAGGCCGAGGCCCGCGCCGAGGCGCAGTCCGAGGACGAGGAGGCGGTCGCCGAGGAACCGGCGGCGCCGTCGGCCCCGCCGGCGCGCACGCCCATCGACGAGCGCAACGGCCCGATCGCCGGCATGTCCTCGATCCGCGTCCCGGCCAAGCCCGCCGCCCCGCGCAGCACACCGGCCCCCGCGCGCAAGGAGCCCGAGCGTGGCGCCGGCGCGGCCGCGGCCAAGCACAAGACCCGCGGCTCGCACGCGATGGTCGCCGGCGTCGAGGACGACGACAGCACCCAGCGCTTCGCCGGGCAGCTGCACCTGTCGGCCGCCGACCGCGCCCGTCGTGGCGCCGCGCGCGGCAAGCCCAAGGCGCGTCGCCAGCTCGAGCAGAGCCGCGGCGGTTCGGGCAGCCACCAGTTCGAGCGTCCGACCGCGCCGGTCGTGCGCGAAGTGGCCATCGGCGATGCGATCAGCGTCGGCGACCTGGCTTCGAGGCTCGCGCTCAAGGGCGGCGATGTGGTCAAGGCGCTGTTCAAGATGGGCGTGATGGCCACCATCACCCAGACCATCGACCACGACACCGCCGCGCTGGTCACCGAGGAACTGGGTCACAAGGTGGTCAAGGCCAATACCGATTCGGCCGAGGACGCGCTGCTGGCCCACACCGAGGAAGTGCAGGGCGATCAGGCCCCGCGTCCGCCGGTGGTCACCATCATGGGTCACGTCGACCACGGCAAGACCTCGCTGCTGGACTACATCCGCCGCACCAAGGTCGCCACCGGCGAGGCCGGCGGCATCACCCAGCACATCGGCGCCTACCACGTCGAAACCGCCAACGGCGTCATCAGCTTCCTGGATACCCCGGGCCATGCGGCGTTCACCGCCATGCGTGCGCGCGGCGCCAAGCTGACCGACATCGTGGTCCTGGTCGTGGCCGCCGACGATGGCGTGATGCCGCAGACGATCGAGTCGGTGCAGCAGGCCAAGGCGGCCGGCGTGCCGCTGATCGTGGCGATCAACAAGATGGACAAGTCCGACGCCGACCCGCTGCGCGTGAAGAACGAGCTGCTGGCCCACGACGTGGTCGCCGAGGAGTTCGGCGGCGACACCCAGTTCATCGAGCTGTCGGCCAAGACCGGCCAGGGCGTGGATGCGCTGCTGGACGCGATCAGCCTGCAGGCCGAGGTGCTGGAACTGCGCGCCGTGCCCGAGGGCCGCGCCACCGGTACGGTCATCGAGTCCTCGCTGGACAAGGGCCGCGGCCCGGTCGCCACCGTGCTGGTCCAGCAGGGCCTGCTCAAGAAGGGCGATTACCTGGTCTGCGGCATCCAGTACGGCCGCGTGCGCGCGCTGTTCGACGAGACCGGCGGCCAGCCGGCCTCGGCCGGCCCGTCGATCCCGGTGCAGGTCCTGGGCCTGTCCGGCGTGCCCGATGCGGGCGACGACTTCGTGGTCGTCGACGACGAGCGCCTGGCCAAGGACGTGGCCCAGCAGCGCGATGCCAAGCGCCGCGAGTCGCGTCTGGTGGCCTCGGCCGGCAGCCGCATGGAAGACATCATGGCCCAGCTGGGCAAGGGCGAGGGCCAGCTGAGCCTCAACCTGATCGTCAAGGCCGACGTGCAGGGTTCGGTGGAAGCGCTGCGCCATTCGCTGGTGGCGCTGTCCAACG
Organism: Pseudoxanthomonas winnipegensis; assembly: GCF_030322905.1. Taxonomy (NCBI): domain Bacteria; kingdom Pseudomonadati; phylum Pseudomonadota; class Gammaproteobacteria; order Lysobacterales; family Lysobacteraceae; genus Pseudoxanthomonas; species Pseudoxanthomonas winnipegensis. The sequence continues at coordinate 1,814,002 of NZ_CP095475.1, forward strand.
AAGACATCCGCATCAACATCATCAGCTCCGGCGTGGGCGGCATCACCGAGTCGGACGCCAACTCGGCGGTCGCCTCCAAGGCCACGATCATCGGCTTCAACGTGCGTGCCGACGCCTCGGCCCGCCGCATCGTCGAAGCCAATGGCGTGGACATGCGCTACTTCTCGATCATCTATGACGTGATCGACCAGGTGAAGCAGGTGGCGTCCGGTCTGCTGGGCGTGGAGATCCGCGAGGAGATCATCGGTATCGCCCAGGTGCGCGACGTGTTCCGCAGCTCCAAGTTCGGCGCGGTGGCCGGCTGTATGGTCATCGAGGGCGTGGTCAAGCGCTCCAAGCCGATCCGCGTGCTGCGCGACAACACGGTCATCTTCGAGGGCGAGCTGGAATCGCTGCGCCGCTTCAAGGAGAACGTGGACGAAGTGCGCAACGGCACCGAGTGCGGCATCGGCGTGAAGGCCTACAACGACGTCAAGGCCGGCGACCAGATCGAGTGCTTCGAGCGCATCGAGGTGCAGCGCACGCTGTGATCGCGCCCGTCTGCGCCGCGGCGGTTCCTTCCAGGAATCGCCGCCGGCGCAGGCGCCGTGATCGCCGCATCGCTCGATTGCCATGCCGACCAAATCCTTCCATCGCACCGACCGCGTCTCCGCCCAGCTCCGCCGCGAGCTGGGCACGCTGGTGCACGAAGCCGTGCGCGAGCACGGCCTGCCGTCGGTCAGCGTGTCCGACGTCGAGGTCACCCGCGACCTGGCCCACGCCAAGGTGTTCGTCACCGCCCTGATGCCCGAACGCTCCACCGAGGCGGTCAAGGGCCTGAAGGAACTGGCGCCGCAGATCCGCTACGCCCTGGCGCGTGCAGTGAAGATGCGCCACGTGCCTGAACTGCATTTCCACTACGACGATTCGGTCGACCGCGGCGAGCGCATCGAGACGCTGCTGCGCGAGAATCCGCTGCCGCCCGAATCCGGATCCGACCAGGACTGATGACCGCCACCGACGCCGCCGCGATGCCGGACGCCGACGGTGCCGGACGCGGCGGTTCGGCGCGCGCCGACCAGCCGCGCGGCAAGCGCCCGCAGCGCCCGCGCACCAAGTTCCGCCGCGTCGACGGCATCCTGCTGCTGGACAAGCCCGGCGGCATGAGCTCCAACCAGGCCCTGCAGCGGGCCCGGCACCTGTTCGGCGCGGAGAAGGGCGGCCATACCGGCGCGCTCGATCCGCTGGCCACCGGCCTGCTGCCGCTGTGCTTCGGCGAGGCGACCAAGATCGCCGGCAGCCTGCTGGGCTCCGCCAAGGCCTACGACACCGTGGCCCGGCTGGGCCAGGTCACCGATACCGACGATGCCGAAGGCCAGGTGCTGCGCGAGCGGCCGGTCCAGGCCTATCCGATCGACCGCCTCGACGCGGCGCTGCGCGCGCTGACCGGGCACCTGCAGCAGCGCCCGCCGATCTATTCGGCGCTCAAGCGCGGCGGTGAGCCGCTGTACGCCAAGGCCCGGCGCGGTGAGGTGGTGGAGGTCGAGACTCGCCCGGTCTACGTGCGCGCCTTCGAGCTGCAGTCGGCCGCCGACCTGCTCGACGCCGGTCAGCCGCTGCTGCGTCTGCATGTCGAATGCGGCTCGGGCACGTATGTGCGCAGCCTGGTGCGTGACCTCGGCGAGGCGCTGGGCTGTGGCGCGCACGTGGCCCAGCTGCGCCGGCTGTGGGTCGACCCGTTCCGCGAGCCGCGCATGTGGACCCTGGAGCAGCTCGAGGCCCTGGCCGAGCGCGACCCGCGCAGCCTGCAGGCCTGCCTGCTGCCGGTCGAGGCCGGCATGGTCGGCCTGCCGCGCATCGACCTGACCGACGAGGCCGCCGCGCGCCTGCGGCAGGGCCAGCGCCTGACCGGCGTGCCCGGCCCGGCCGGGACCGTGGCCGTGTTCGCCGAGTCCGGCCAGGTGCTGGGAATGGGACAGCTGTCCAAGGATGGGCTGCTTTCGCCCCAGCGGCTGTTCAACTGGCCGACCGGCGGCGCGGCGTCATCGGCCTGAAACCTTGTGCCACCGGGTGCTGGCCCCTACAATACCGCGGCCTTTTCAGGCCCTTGGCCGATCCCGGCCTTCACTCACCATTGCAAGCGGCGGACCAGGCGGTGCGCGCGGAGGACAGCCCGCGTTCCTGCAGGTCGCGCATCAACCAAGAGAAATCGACATGTCCATCGACACCCAGAAAGTCATTGAAGACAACAAGCGCGGCGCCAACGACACCGGCTCGCCGGAAGTCCAGGTCGCCCTGCTGACCGCCCGCATCGAGATGCTGACCGAGCACTTCAAGACCCACAAGAAGGATCACCACAGCCGTCGCGGCCTGCTGCAGCTGGTCAACCGCCGCCGCAGCCTGCTCGACTACCTGCACCGCAAGGATGCCCCGCGTTATAAGGCCCTGATCGAGAAGCTGGGCCTGCGTCGCTAAAACCAGATGACCGACCGCGGCGCAGTGATGCGCCGCGGTTCGTTTTTTCCGGCGTCGGAAAAAGATGCACTGCAACATGGCCGCATACGGTGGCCGCCCGGGCACGGCAGGGGCCGTCGGCCGGGACAACCAGATTCGAGACTCTTAGGAAACCCACGTGGCAAAAATCACCAAGACCTTCCAGTACGGCAAACACACCGTCACCCTCGAGACCGGCGAGATCGCCCGTCAGGCCAGCGGTGCCGTCATCGTCAAGATGGACGACACCGTACTGCTGGTCAGCGCCGTCGCCGCCAAGAGCGCGCGCGAGGGCCAGGACTTCTTCCCGCTGACGGTGGACTACCAGGAGAAGTTCTACGCCGGCGGCCGCATCCCCGGTGGCTTCTTCAAGCGCGAAGGCCGCGCCACGGAGAAGGAGACGCTGATCTCGCGCCTGATCGACCGGCCGATCCGTCCGCTGTTCCCCGAGGACTACAAGAACGAAGTCCAGATCATCGCCACGGTGATGTCGCTAAACCCGGAGATCGACGGCGACATCGCCGCCCTGATCGGCGCCTCGGCCGCGCTGTCGCTGGCCGGCACCCCGTTCAAGGGCCCGATCGGCGCTGCCAAGGTCGGCTATAAGAACGGCGAGTACATCCTCAACCCGACCGTGTCGGAGTTGAAGGACTCGCAGCTGGAGCTGGTCGTGGCCGGCACCGCCAACGCGGTGCTGATGGTCGAGTCCGAGGCCGCGCTGCTGTCCGAGGAAGTGATGCTGGGCGCGGTGACCTTCGGCCATCGCGAGATGCAGAAGGTCATCAACGCGATCAACGAGCTGACCGTCGAAGCCGGCACCAAGCCCTCCAGCTGGGTCGCCCCGGCCAAGAACGAGGCGCTGATCTCGGCGCTGAAGGAAGCCGTGGGCAGCAAGCTGGCCGAGGCCTTCCAGGTGCGCGACAAGCTGCAGCGCCGCGACGCCATCGCCGCGATCAAGAAGGACGTCATCGAAGCCCTGGCCGGCCGTGTCGAGGCCGAGGGCTGGGACAAGGCCGAGCTGTCCAAGGAGTTCGGCGAGCTCGAGTACCGCACCATGCGCGACTCGGTGCTTGACACCAAGATCCGCATCGACGGCCGCGCGCTGGATACGGTGCGCCCGATCTCCGTGCAGGCCGGCGTGCTGCCGCGCACCCACGGCTCGGCGCTGTTCACCCGCGGCGAGACCCAGGCGATCGTGGTCACCACGCTGGGCACCGCGCGCGATGGTCAGGTGATCGACGCGGTCAGCGGCGAGTACAAGGACAACTTCCTGTTCCATTACAACTTCCCGCCGTACTCGGTGGGTGAGTGCGGCCGCTTCGGCGCGCCGAAGCGTCGCGAGATCGGCCACGGCCGTCTGGCCAAGCGCGGCGTGCTGGCCGTGATGCCGACCCTGGAAGAGTTCCCGTACACCATCCGCGTGGTCTCGGAGATCACCGAGTCCAACGGCTCCTCGTCGATGGCCTCGGTGTGCGGCTCGTCGCTGGCGCTGATGGACGCCGGCGTGCCGGTCAAGGCGCCGGTGGCGGGTATCGCGATGGGCCTGGTGAAGGAGGACGACCGCTTCGTGGTGCTGTCCGACATCCTGGGCGACGAGGATCACTTGGGCGACATGGACTTCAAGGTCGCCGGTACCTCCGAGGGCGTGTCCGCGCTGCAGATGGACATCAAGATCGAAGGCATCACCGAAGAGATCATGAAGCAGGCGCTGGAGCAGGCCAAGGCCGGCCGTCTGCACATCCTCGGCGAGATGTCCAAGGCCCTGACCAGCCCGCGCGCCGAGCTGTCGGACTACGCGCCGCGCCTGATCACCATCAAGATCCACCCCGACAAGATCCGCGAAGTGATCGGCAAGGGCGGTTCGGTGATCCAGGCGATCACCAAGGAGACCGGCACGCAGATCGACATCCAGGACGACGGCACGATCACCATCGCCTCGGTCAACGGCGCTGCCGGCCAGGCGGCCAAGTCGCGCATCGAGCAGATCACCTCGGACATCGAGCCGGGCCGCATCTACGAGGGCAAGGTCGCCAAGCTGATGGACTTCGGCGCGTTCGTGACCATCGCCCCGGGCAAGGACGGTCTGGTGCACGTCTCGCAGATTTCCTCCGAGCGCGTGGAGAAGGTCTCCGACAAGCTCAAGGAAGGCGACGTGGTCAAGGTCAAGGTGCTGGAAGTGGACAAGCAGGGCCGCATCCGCCTGTCCATGAAGGCCGTGGAAGAAGGCGAGGGCGTGACCGAATAATCGGTTGGCTATCGCTTGATTAGAGAAAGGCGGGCTTTGGCCCGCCTTTTTTTGTTTCTGTCTCGGTAAAGAGAGCGCGCGTTTTTGCGCTACGGCTTCGGAGGGGCAGCGTTCCGGCGGACGGGGGCCGCTTTTCCCTCAATCAGGGCATCCTGCCCTGATTCGGGCGCTCGGCTTCCTGCCTCGCGAGGCGCGGCCCCCGCCCGCCGGAACGCTGCCTCGCGCGTCAGGTCACAGGACTTCGGTTTACGGGTCGTGCCGCTCCTTCCCTTGTGCACAAAGCGATCAGTGAAGGGAGGGCTTCGACTTGAGGCCCCCTCCCTTTCGCCATAGGCGAAGGGGAGGGACGGGGAGGGGTCGGGGCTTTACCGGTCAAGCCACAGAAGCAAAAGCACCCCACCCCGGCCCTCCCCTTCGCTTTCGGCGAAAGGGAGGGGGCAGAGCGCTGCTCGATGCTTCGAGTTGGAAGAAGTCCTGATCTATTCGCCGCAGCGCCTCGATCTAGGCGGGCGTGCGGAGAGTGGGCCAGGGATGGTTCGCGGCGGCGAGTCCGCCATGGAGGGCGGACCGAGCCGAGGAGCTAGGTCCTGCCGGGTCGAAGTTGGTGGGTGAAGTCAGCTCACAGGCCCGAAGCCGTGCAAGTCGAAGACGAGGACGTGGCGCGGCCTCAGTGTTGGACCCGCGATGTGGCGATAGCGGCGACGCCTCAGCGCAGCGGCAGGCTGAGCGTGGCGCGCAATCCGTGCGGCGTGCGGTTGGCCAGCAGCAGCCGGCCGTCATGCGCTTCGGCGATGCGCTCGGCGATGGCCAGGCCCAGGCCGGCGCCGCCGGTCGTGCGGCTGCGTGAGCTTTCGAGGCGCTTGAACGGGGTGGTGATGCCGGCCAGCTGGTCTTCCGGGATGCCGGGGCCTGCGTCATCGATGTGCAGGTCGATCCGGTTGACGTGCGCTTCGATGCTAAGGCGTGCGCTGCCGGCGAAGCGCAGCGCATTGTCGAGCAGGTTGTCGATGGCGCGGTGCAGGGTGGTGGGGTCGGCCTGGAGGCGTGTATCCCGATTCGCCGGGATGAAGGCGACGGCCTGACCCAGCGAGACCCGGTCCGCCGCGATGCCTGCGACCAGGGCGTCGAGATCGACCGGCTGCAGCCGCGCCGGCTGTGCCTGGGCATGCGCGTAGGCGAGCATCTGCTCGATCATGGCGGCCATGCGGTCCAGGTCGCCGATCATGCGCTGGCGGTCGGCGCCGGGGACGAGCTCGGCGCGGATGCGCAGGCCGGTCAGCGGCGTGCGCAGGTCGTGGGCGATGGCGGCGAAGGCCTGCACGCGTTCGCCGGCATGCCGGGCCAGGCGGGCGTGCATGGCGTTCATGGCCTCGCCGACCGCGCGCAGCTCCGGGGGGCCGTCGAGCGGGAAGCCCGCGCCACTGTCCAGATCGCTGATCGCCGCCGCCCGCGCCAGGCGCTGGATCGGCCGGGAGAGCCGCCTGGCCGCGAACCACACCGGCAGCGCCAGCAGTGCCATCGCCACGCCGAACGCCGCCGTCATCCGCAGCCGCCAGCCCGCCAGCCGCTGGTCGATGGGCGTCAGCGTGCGCCAGCGTCCGTCGCTGCCCTGGATCGCCGCGGTGAAGGCGGGCAGCGAGGTGTCCATGCCGACCCGCGCATCGGCGTCGTAGCGCATCTGGAAGCCGCGCGCGTCGCTGTCCACCAGCAGGGTGCGGTCGCCGACCAGGACCACGCTCTGCCCGTTGCCGCTGGCCTTGCCCGCGCCCGCCGCGTCCAGCCAGCACGCCCGTACGCGCCCCGGCTGGGTACGTGCGGCCTGCGCCAGCGTCGCCTCCACCGGCGCGACGCGGGCACAGCCGGGCGGCGCAGCGCGCGGTTCGATCCTGAAGCGGCCGCCGTGCTGCCCGTCGAGGGCGGCCGCGGCCTCGCGCACGCTCATGCGGATGGGCGCGGGCGTGGGCGTGGCCAGGACGATGCCGAAGCACAGGGCGAAGGCGAGAGCCAGGGTGACCAGCGCCAGCGCCGCCACCTGGACCAGGATGGGCGGCGGCCTCATCCCCGCGTCACCGGCGCGCGGAAGCGATAGCCGAGGCTGCGCACGGTCTCGATCAGCGCAGCGCCCCCGGCCGCGGCCAGGCGCCGGCGCAGGCGGCTGACGGCCAGGTCGATCGCGCGGTCGAAGGGCCCTTCCGCTGCCTCGTGGGTCAGGTCCAGCAGCCGGTCGCGGCTGAGCACGCGGGTGGGATGACGGACGAAGGCCAGCAGCATCCGGGATTCCCCGGCGGTCAGTGCGAGCGTCGCGCCGTCGGGCGTGGTCAGGCGGTGGGCATCGGCCTCGAACACCCATCCGGAGAACAGATAGGGACTGGTCGGCGGAGCGGCGCGCGGCGCCTGCCGGCGCAGGATGGCGCGCACCCGGGCCAGCAGTTCGCGCGGGTCGAAAGGCTTACCCAGGTAGTCGAATGCGCCGACCTCCAGGCCGACGACGCGGTCGGTCACCTCGACCAGCGCGCTGAGCAGCAGGACCGGCGGGCCGTCCTGGCTCAGGCGCCGGCAGATCGACAGCCCGTCCTCGCCCGGCAGCATGATGTCCAGGATCACCAGGTCGGCCGGCTGGCGCTGCAGCAGCGCGTCCAGGCCGGCGGCATCGGCGGTGCCGCGCACCTCGAAGCCATGCCGGCCCAGGTAGGCGACGATGGCCTCGCGCACGCTGTCGTCGTCCTCGACCACGACGATCCGGTTGTCCTTGCCTGCCATGCGCCTCTCATAGAACCCAGACGTATCGGGATTGTGTCGCTATCGGCGGTGGCGATACAGGCCGGGCATCGAGGCGATACGGCGCGGCGCTGGGATGGCGGCCTCGTCCACTTCACTGGAGTCACCGATGAATCTGCGTGCGATGTTCCGTTCCCTTTGCTGGCTGGGCGTTGGCGGCGTTGGCGCCGTCTTCCCCGTACAGGCGTTGCCGATCACCGCGGACGCTCATGACGATCCGGCAGCGACCGCCGCGGCGGCCATCGCCGAATACCGGGTGCTGTGCCAGCGCGACCATGCGCGGCTGTGGGGCCAGAGCCTGTGCGGCCCGATCATGCTGGTCGAGCGCGACACGCGCACGCTGTTCGTGGACCGCGACGTGCCCGGGCAGGGCCTGCAGCGGCGGCGCGGCGTGTTCGTGGGCCAGTTGCCGGCGGACATCGGCATCGCCAACACCGCGACCGACTGGGCCGGGCAGCGCTGGACGATGCTGCAGCTGCCGCTCCCGCAGGACCGGCAGGCCCGCGCCGAACTGCTGATGCATGAGGCGTTCCATCGCATCCAGCCCGCGCGCCTGCCACCGCCCGTCGCGCCGCTGCCCGAGCACCTGGACCAGTTCGACGGGCGCGTCGGCCTGCGGCTGGAGTGGCGCGCGCTGGCGCAGGCGCTGCGCAGCCGCGGCGCGCAGCGCCAGGCGGCCATCGCCGATGCGCTGGCCTTTCGCGCCTGGCGGCGGCAGCGCTTCGAGGATGCGGCCGTGCGCGAGAACGCGCTGGAGATCAACGAGGGGCTGGCCGAATACACCGGCCGCCGCCTCGGCGACGCGGGCGATCCCGCCGTGTCGGCCATCGCCACGCTGGAGGACTACGACCACAGGCGCGGCTATGTGCGCAGCTTCGCCTATGCGTCCGGGCCGACCTATGGCCTGCTGCTGGACGCGCTGGCGCCGGGCTGGCGCCAGGGACTGCGGCCCGACAGCGACCTGGGAACCCTGCTGCAGCACGCCGCCGGCGACCCGCCGCTGCCCGATCCCGCCGTGGCCGGCCAACGCTACGGCGAGGAGGCGATCCGCCGCGAGGAAACCACGATCCGCGAGGCGCACGACCAGCAGGCCGCGCAGTGGCGCGCGCAGCTCGTGGACGGCCCGCGGCTGCGGCTGCCGCTGGTGCACATGAGCATCGAGTTCGACCCGCGCACCGTATTCCCCCTGCCGCCGCAGGGCACGGTCTATCCGCACGCGATCATCCGCGACGACTGGGGCACGCTGACGGTCGAGCGCGGCGTGCTGCTCGCTGGCGACTGGAAGTCCGCGACGGTGGCCGGACCAGCCAGCACGGTGGACGGCCGCAACCAGGGGCCGGGCTGGACGCTGGAGCTGGCGGCGGACTGGGTGCTGGCCGACGGGGTGGTGCGTCGTCGATCCGAGGCGCAGCCGCCGGCGCCGGCTACACCCAGCCGGTGAGGTAATACGCAGCGATCACCACGAACACCGCCAGCGTCTTGACCAGGGTGATGGCGAACACGTCCTTGTAGGACTGGCGGTGGCTCAGGCCGGTGACCGCCAGCAGGGTGATCACCGCGCCGTTGTGCGGCAGGGTATCCATGCCGCCGGAGGCCATCGCGGCCACGCGGTGCAGCACCTCCATCGGGATGCCGGCCGCCTGCGCGTTGGCGATGAAGCTGTCGGCCATTGCCGCCAGGGCGATGCTCATGCCGCCGCTGGCCGAGCCGGTGATGCCGGCCAGCGCGGTGACCGAGACGGCCTCGTTGACCAGCGGGTTGGGAATCGCGCCCAGTCCGTGGGCCACCACCAAGAAGCCCGGCAGCGCCGCGATCACCGCACCGAATCCATATTCGGATGCGGTGTTCATCGAGGCCAGCAGTGCGCCGCCGATCGCCGAGCGGGTGCCCTCGGCGAAGCTGGCCAGCACCGGCCTCCAGGCGAAGGCGATCACGCAGGCGATGCCGCACAGCAGCGCGGCCTGCACGGCCCAGATCGCGGCGACCTTGGAGACCTCCTGCACCACTGGCGCCGGGTTGCCGATCACCGCCGGCACGAATGAGGCGCTGCTCCCGTACCACTGCGGGATCCAGCGGGTGAAGGCGAAGTTGGCCACGCCCACCACCAGCAGCGGCAGGATCGCCAGCAGGGGGTGGGCCAGGCGATCGCCCCTGAAGGGTTCGGGTTCGTTGCGCAGCTCGCCGCCGTAACCCTCGCCGGCGCGCGCGGCGGCGCGGCGGCGCCATTCCAGATAGCTCATGCCCAGCACCAGGATGAACACCGCGCCCAGCGTGCCCAGCACCGGCGCGGCCCAGGCCGTGGTGCCGAAGAACGCGGTGGGGATGATGTTCTGGATCTGCGGCGTGCCGGGCAGCGCGTCCATGGTGAAGGTGAAGGCGCCCAGCGCGATGGTGCCGGGGATCAGCCGCTTGGGGATGTCGCTCTGGCGGAACAGCTCGGCGGCGAAGGGGTACACGGCGAACACCACCACGAACAGCGACACCCCGCCGTAGGTCAGCAGCGCGCACACCAGCACGATCGACAGCATCGCCCGCTGCGCGCCGACCACGCGGATGGTGGCCGCCACGATCGACTTGGAGAAGCCGGAGATCTCGATCAGCTTGCCGAACACCGCGCCCAGCAGGAACACCGGGAAGTACAGCTTGAGGAAACCGACCATCTTCTCCATGAACAGGCCGGTGAACATCGGCGCCACCAGCGAGGCGTCGGTGAGCAGCACCGCGCCGAGCGCGGCCACCGGTGCGAACAGGATGACGCTGTAGCCGCGGTAGGCCACGAACATCAGGAAGCACAGCGCGGCCAGCACGATCAGGAACGACATGGCACCACTCTCCAGCCGCCAGGACACGGCTTGCGCGGGGCGAGTATCGGCAGCGGCCGCATGGACGCGCTCCTGTACCAAGGTACAAGTGATGGCCCTGCGGCCGGTGCCTAGAGTTGCGCCCAACTTGCGGCGATCCCGCCGCGAGGTCGTACCCGGGGAGGAGGGGAATGACCATGAAGCGCAAGCACCTGTGCCTGGCGATCGCCGGCTTGTTGATGACGCCGGCCAGCGGCGCGTGGGCCCAGCAAACCGAACCTGGCCAGGCGAGCGAGGGCGCCAAGGCCACCACGCTCGACGCGGTCACCGTCACTGCGCGCAAGCGCGAGGAGACCCTGCAGGAAGTGCCGGTGGCGGTGACCGCGTTCACCCCGCAGGCGCTGGACAAGCTCAACATCCAGGACATCGGCGATCTCGATGCGCAGGTGCCCAACCTGACCATCTATGCCGCGCGCGGTTCCACCAGCACCGCGACCGTGTACATCCGCGGCGTGGGTCAGGCCGATCCGCTGTGGGGCGTGGATCCGGGCGTGGGCATCTACCTGGACGATGTCTACATCGCCCGACCGCAGGGCGCGCTGCTGGACGTGTTCGACGTCGGCCGCATCGAGGTGCTGCGCGGCCCGCAGGGCACGCTCTACGGCAAGAACACCATCGGCGGCGCCATCAAGTACATCAGCCGCGAGCTGCCCAAGCAGCTGGACGGCTACGCCCAGCTGACCGTGGGCAACTACGACCAGCTCGACTTCAAGGGCGGCATCGGCGGCCCGATCGGCGGCAGCGAGGCGCTGCGCGCGCGGCTGTCGGTGGCCAGCATGAACCGCGACGGCTTCGGCAAGAACCTGGTCAACGATCAGGAGGTCAGCGACAAGGAGATCAACGCCGCGCGCTTCCAGCTGGGCGCCTTCGCCAACGAGCAGTTCGATGCGCAGTTCGCGGTGGACTGGCTGGACGACCAGTCCGGCGTGCGCGGCGCCAAGCTGCTCAAGGCCAATCCGCTGGCGCCGGCCTATCCGCCGCTGTCCAGCCGCTACGACATCCGCAGCGGCATGCCCAACGTCAACGACACCACGGTCAAGGGCGCCTCGGCCACGCTCAACTGGCGGCCCAGCGCCGACTGGGCGGTCAAGTACGTGATCGCCAAGCGCGAGTCGGATACCGATACCAATATCGACTTCGACGAGACCCCGCTGAAGCTGGTCGACGTGCATGCCGACTACTACGACCAGCAGGTCAGCCACGAGCTGCAGGCCAACTACGATGGCGGCGGCCGCGCGCGTGGGGTCATGGGCCTGTACTACTTCGACGGCGAGGCCGGTGGCCAGGTCCGCAACTACTTCTCCAATCCCTACCTGCCCAGGTCGCTGACCAATCCGCTGTTCGGCGACACCCAGGGCAAGGTGCTGACCAAGAGCGTGGCGCTGTATGCGGACTGGACCTTCGATCTGACCGACAAGCTCAAGCTGGACGTGGGCGCGCGCTACACCGACGAGGACAAGCACGCCATCGCCCTCAACCGCTTCTACACCAGCGACAGCTACACCACCTCCTGGGGCACGGCGGCCAACTTCGACAAGACGGTGAACTTCAAGAACGTCTCGCCCAAGCTGTCGGTCGATTACCAGTTCACGCCCGACCTGATGGCCTACGTCTCGGCCTCGCGCGGCTTCAAGTCCGGCGGCTACAACATCCGCGCCAACACCACCGCGGTGCCGCGCTCGGGCCAGCCCTTCGACGACGAGCAGGTGGACAGCTACGAGATCGGCAGCAAGATGGGGCTGCTGGACGGCCGCGCCTTCCTCAACCTGGCTTACTTCTACAACAAGTACAAGGATATCCAGCTCTCGGTCTTCACCCAGTACCAGTTGCCCAACGGCAGCTATAGCTTCTTTGGCGACTTCACCAACGCCGGCAAGGGCACGGTGCAGGGCGTGGAGGTGGAGTACCAGTTCCTGCCGACCCGGCACTGGCTGATCAGCGGCAACCTGGCCTGGCTGGATGCCAAGTACGACGAGTTCATGAGCGGCGGCGTCAACATCGCCAAGACCCAGTACTTCACCAACGCGCCCAAGTACTCCGGTGCGCTGAACGTGGAGTGGCGCACCGATCTGGCCGGCGGCGGCAACCTGTCCGCGCGCGCCACCTACAGCTACCAGAGCGAGGTCTGGCCCACCACCGACCTGTCCAAGGAGATCCGCCAGGATGGTTACGGCCTGCTGTCGGCCGGCGTGATCTGGAAGCTCGACGACGCCTGGAGCCTGTCGCTGCAGGGCACCAACCTGACCGACAAGGCCTACCGCACCACCGGCTACAACATCGCCGCCTACGGCGTGCTGACCGGCTTCTACGGCGCGCCCCGCCAGGTGCAGGCCAGCGTGCGCTACGACTTCTGACCGCTGCGTGGTCAGGGTCGAACGACGGGCCCGGCGCAAGCCGGGCCTCGTCCATCCGGGGCAGGGCGCTGGCGGTATGCTCGGCCGATGGGGAGGCAGGACACATCGCGGGCGCGCGCCGCACGGCGCTGGTGCGGGCAGGGTGCGTCGGCTGAGCGGTGCCCATGCGCCTGGGTGAGGCGCCCATGCTGAGCATGTGGATGGTGGCGCTGGCCGGGCTGGCGTGGCTGGCGCTGATGTTCGGCACCGCACTCTATGGAGAGCGCCATCCGGCGGTGCTGGCGCGGCGCTGGCGCCACGTCTACGCGCTGTCGCTGGCGGTGCATTGCACCTCGTGGACGTTCTACGGCACGGTGACCCAGGCCGCGCGCTACGGCTGGCCGCTGCCGCCGACCTTCCTCGGGGCGATCCTGCTGTACGCGCTGGCGGTGGCCTTTATGGTGCGCCTGGTGCGGCTGGCGCGCGAGACCAACGCCACCTCGTTGGCCGATCTTATCGCCACCCGCCTGGGCAAGGATGCGTGGCTGGCGGCGATCGTGACCGGCGTGGCCGTGCTCGGGCTGGTGCCCTACGTGGCCCTGCAGCTGCGCGCGGTGACGATGAGCGTGTCCACGCTCACCGGCAATGTGGCCCATGCCGACCAGGTGCCCGCGCCGCTGCGCGACGGTGCCCTGTACGTGGCGCTGGCGATGGCGGTGTTCGCGATGCTGTTCGGCACGCGCCGGGCGAATGCGGCCGAGCACAACCGCGGGCTGGTGCTGGCGATGGCGTTCGAGTCGCTGTTCAAGCTGGCGGCGATGCTGGCCCTGGGCGCGTTCGTCTGGCTGGGGCTGGACGTGGACTGGACGCGCGCGGCCAGCGCCGCACCGGTGCCGGCCGCCGATGGCTTCGTGCCGCTGGTGCTGCTGGGCGCGCTGGCCATGTTCATCCTGCCGCACCAGTTCCATGTGGCGGTGGTCGAATGCCGCGACGAGCGCGACGTGGCCACCGCGCGCTGGCTGTTTCCGCTGTACCTGCTGCTGATCGCGCTGCCGGCGTTGCCGCTGGCGCGCGCCGGCAGCCTGCTGCTGGGCGGGCATGTGCCCTCGGACATGTACGCGCTGGCGCTGCCGTTCGCGGCCGGGCACGCGGGCCTGGGGCTGTTCGCCTTCCTGGGCGGGCTGAGCGCGGCGACCGGCATGGTGGTGATCAGCACGCTGACCTTGAGTCTGATGATCGGCAACCACTGGTTCGCGCCCGGCCTGCTGCGCGGTGCCTGGCTGCGCGGGCAGGGCGAGGATCGCCGCGGCGAACTGCTGACCCTGCGCCGGGTGGGCATCGTGGCGATCATGCTGCTGGCCTGGGCCTACAACCGGCTGATCGGCGGCAACGACGCGCTGGCCGACGTGGGCGCGGTGTCCTTCTCCGCGCTGGCCACCCTGGTGCCGGCGCTGTGCTTCGCGGTGTGGCGCCCGCAGACGCCGCCACGCGCGGCGCTACTGGGCCTGCTGGCGGCGTTCGCCACCTGGGCATGGGTGATGCTGGTGCCGATGCTGTGGCCGGCGGACGCGCCGCTCTGGCGGCATGTGCCGCGCGTGCTCGCTCCGGCCGGGCTGTTCGGCCTGACCGGCTGGAGCGCGCTGGGCCGCGCGGTCGGCGCCAGCCTGTTCCTGGGCGCGCTGGTCACGCTGGCGGCGACCGGCTGGCGCCAGGCGCCGCGCGGCAGCGCACGCCGGCTGGACCGCGCCGCGCTGCGCGAGGCCGGGCGGCGCTTCCTCGGCCACGAGCGTATCGAACACCTGCTCGCCGGCGCGCCCGACGCCGGGCCGGTGCCGCTGGCCACCGAGCAGCGCATCGAACGCGAGCTCTCCGCGGTACTGGGCTCGGCCTCCACGCGCCTGCTGCTCAACGCCGCGCGCAGCCAGGCCGGCGAGCTGGATACCGTGGCGGCCATCGTCGGCGAGGCCTCGGCCGACCTGCGCTTCAACCAGCAGGTGCTGGAGGCGGCGCTGCGCAACATGAGCCAGGGCATCAGCGTGGTCGATCGCGAACAGCGGCTGGTGGCTTGGAACCCGCGCTATGCGCAGCTGTTCGGCTTCCCGCCGGAGCTGCTCCAGGTCGGCCGGCCGATCGCCGATCTCACCGCCTGGGCCTTGCAGCGCATGCCCCACCGCAACAGCGCCGAGCATGCGCTGGACCGGCGTCTGGCGTTCATGCGCGCCGGCACCGCGCACCTGACCGAGCGCGTGTTCCCCGACGGCACCATCGTCGAGATCCGCGGCAACCCGATGCCCGGCGGCGGCTTCGTGGCCACCTACACCGATGTGACCGACTCGCGCCGCGCCGAGGCCGGGCTCAAGCGCGCCAACGAGACCCTGGAGCAGCGCGTGGCCGAGCGCACCGCGCTGCTGGAGCGCGCCAAGGCCGAGGCCGAGCATGCCAACGATGCCAAGAGCCGCTTCCTGGCCGCCATCGGCCACGACCTGATGCAGCCGCTGCACGCCGCGCAGCTGTTCACCGACGCACTGGCCCAGCGCACGCCCGCGCAGGACCACGACACGCTGCGCCAGTTGGCCGGCTCGCTGGAATCCACCCACGACCTGCTCAGCGGCCTGTTGGACATGTCGCGGCTGGAGGCCGGCGGCCTGGTGCCGGCGCCGCGCGACTTCCCGCTGTCCGAACTGCTCGATCCGCTGGCCGCGCAGGTGCGCGCGATGGCGGCCGAGAAGGGCCTGCGCCTCTGCTATGTGCCCAGCCCCGCCTGGGTGCGCAGCGACCCGCAGCTGCTGCGTCGGATCGTGCAGAACTTCCTGGTCAACGCGGTGCGCTACACCGCGCGCGGCGGGGTGCTGCTGGGCACGCGGCGCGTCGGCGCGCGGCTGCGCATCGTGGTGTACGACAGCGGGCCGGGCATCGCGCCGGAGCAGCAGCGGCTGATCTTCGAGGAGTTCCGGCGCGGCCAGGACGCCGGCGGCCAGGGCCTGGGGCTGGGCCTGGCCATCGCCGAACGCATCGCCGGGCTGCTCGACACGCCGCTTTCGCTGCGCAGCGCGCCGGGCCGCGGCACCGCCTTCGGCGTCGAACTTGTGCGTCTGCCGGCGCCGCGCGCCGCGGTGCGCGGACAGGGCGCCCTGCCGTTGGCCGGCCTGCGCGTGCTGGCGGTGGACAACGACGAGGCCGCGCTGGCCGCCCTGGCGGCGTTGCTGCAGGGCTGGGGCTGCGAAGTGGCCACCGCCGCCGACGAGGCGCAGGCGCGTGCGGCGTTGGCGCATGCGTCGGCCGCGCTGTGGCTGTTCGACTATCACCTGGATCGGGGCGACACCGGTGTGGCCCTGCATGCGCGCCTGTCCGAGGCCTTCGGCGCGCGCCCGTGCGTGCTGCTCTCGGCCGACGCCTCCGGCGCGGTGCGCGACGCCGCGCGCGCGGCCGATCTGCCGCTGCTGGCCAAGCCGCTGCGGCCGCTGGCGTTGAAGTCCGTACTCGACCGGCTGCTGGCCGCGCGAGCGGGTTGAACACCGCGGCGCCGGCGCGGGGGGCGACTACAATGGGCGTTTGACCGCCACGCCCTCGCCATGCCCTATACCCCGATCACCGGCACGCTCGGCTACGTGCTTTCGCCCGACGGCACGCAGGTGCTGATGATCCACCGCAACGCGCGGCTCGAGGACGAGCACCTGGGCAAGTACAACGGGCTGGGCGGCAAGCTGGAGAACGACGAGGACATCGCCGCCGGCATGGTGCGCGAGATCGCCGAGGAGGCCGGCATCGAATGCACGGCGATGGAGCTGCGCGGCACCATCAGCTGGCCCGGCTTCGGCCGCAATGGCGAGGACTGGCTGTGCTTCATCTTCCTCATCACCGCCTGGACCGGTACGCCGCTGACCTCCAATCCGGAGGGCACACTGGAGTGGGCGCCGATCGAGCGCCTGGGCGAGCTGCCCATGTGGGAGGGCGACCGCCACTTCCTGCCGCTGGTGTTCGATGGCGATCCGAGGCCGTTTCACGGTGTGATGCCGTATCGCAACGGGCGCATGGTGTCGTGGAGCTTTAGCCGCTTCTGAAGCGGGTGTTGCGCCCGGCGGCGAAGGTGGTTGAGCGTCGTGCTAGCGGCTTAGGGGGGCTCTTCGTGGGGAAGTCACAAGCAAAGGCACCCCCTCCCAGCCTCCCCCTTCGCTGCGCGAAAGGGTGGGGGGCGGTATTCCGCCTTCGTGGAGGCGGCGGTGTGATCAGCTTGGTCGGCGGCGCTTGGCTGGCGCCGCTCAGCCTTCGAGCTGGCGCGCGGGGTCGGTGAGTTCCAGCTCGCGCAGGATCACTCCGGCCTGGGTGCGGTTGCGCACGCCCAGGCGCTCGAAGATCGAAGATACGTGCGCCTTGACCGTGCGCTCCTGCACGTCCAGGCGGTCGGCGATCTGTTTGTTGAGCAGCCCCTGGGCGACATAGCCCAGCACGCGGAACTGCTGCGGCGACAGGCTGGCCAGGCGCGCGGCCAGCGCCGTGTCGTGCGCGGAGGATTGCGCCCGCGTCACCGCCGTGCGCAGCGAGGCCGGCAGCCACTGTTCGCAGGCCAGCACGCAGCGGATGGCCTCGCGCAGTTCCTCCAGCCCGGCGCTCTTGGGCAGGTAGCCGGCCGCGCCGTGGTCCAGCGCGCGCCGCACGACGCGCGGGTCGTCGTTGGCCGAGACCACGACCACCGCCACCGCCGGGAACTGCGCGCGGATTGCGGCCAGCCCGGCCAGGCCGTGGTTGCCGGGCATGTGCAGGTCCAGCAGCACCAGATCGATCTCCGGATGCGCCTCCAGCGCCCGCAGCACCGCGTCGAGCGAATCGGCTTCCAGCATCTCCAGGGCGGCCACCGCATCGGCCGCCGCGCCGCGCAACGCGGCGCGGAAAAGGGGATGGTCGTCGGCGATCAGCAGGGTGGGCATGGCGGCGGCGGTCGGCGGGTGGCGAGGGCTAACGTTAGCAAGCCGCGTCCGCCGGCGGCTGGTACCAAAGTACGATGCGGCCGGCCTGCAGCCGCAGGTAGCGTGGCGCCATGCATGGAACCCGATCCGCCAGCCGCCTGTCGGCATTGCTCTTATCCGGCGCGCTTGCCGCGTGCGCCACGCCGCAGCCCCGCCCGCACGCGGAGGCCGGCGTGACCGGCGCTCCGCAGGTCACGGTGCACCGCGACGGCGATGATCTGCTGACCGCCGGCCTCGGGCTTGCCGGGCTGCAGGCTCCGACGCCGCCGGCCTTCGCCAGGCCCGACGCGCCCACGCCGGCCGAACTGCGCAGGCGTGCGATCTGGTCCAACTGGCGCGGCATCGCCGATCTCTCGCCCACCGGCGGCTACGGCACGCTGTACGGCAGCGTGGCGCGCGTGCCGGGCCGCGAGTACGCCGCGCTGGCCACGGTGCCCGGCGCGCGCCAACCGCATCGCGTGCTGGTCCAGGTACCCGACGCTTTCGATCAGCGGCGGCGCTGCGTGGTGGTGGCGCCGTCGTCGGGCTCGCGCGGGGTGTATGGCGCCATCGCCGTGGGCGGCGCCTGGGCACTGCCGCGCGGCTGCGCGGTGGCCTATACGGACAAGGGCACCGGTACCGACTATTTCGATCTGGATGCCGGGCGCGGCTTTGCGCTGGATGGCACCTCGGCCGCGCCGGGCGAACAGGCGTTGGCCTTCGCTCCACAGCCCGCGGCCGGGGCGGGCGGCGTGGCGTTCAAGCACGCGCATTCGCAGGACAACCCGGAAGCCGACTGGGGCCGGCACGTGCAGCAGGCCGCGCGCTTCGCGCTGCAGGCGCTGGATGCGGCGTTCCCGCAGGCGGCGCCGTTCACTGCGGACAATACGCGTGTGATCGCGGTCGGCATCTCCAACGGCGGCGGCGCGGTGCTGCGCGCGGCCGAGCTGGACGACGCGCTCATCGATGCCGTCGTCGCCGGCGAACCCAACGTCTACGTCGAAGGCGCGCCCGGCGCGCGTGCGCTGTACGACTTCGCCAGCGAGGCGGCGCTGCTGATGCCTTGCGCCTTGCTCGACCTGCCGTCGGCGGCGCTGCCGCAGCCGCCGCTGCGCGCCCAGGTCGAACCGCTGTGGGCCGCGCGCTGCGCCGCGCTCCAGGCGCAGGGGCTGGTCGAGGGCGCCACGCCTGCGGCGCAGGCCGCCTCGGCGCACGCGCAGCTGCGGGCCAGCGGCTGGAGCGAAGCGGCGTTGGCCTCCGGCGCGGCCAGCGTGGGTTTCGACCTGTGGCGCGCGATCCTGGCGACCTACGCCTCGGCCTACGGCCGCTATGCGCCGGGCGAGCACCCGTGCGGCTATCGCTGGTCGGCGCAGAACGCGGACCTCTCCCCGCGCGCGGCCACGGCCGTCGAACGCGCGGCGTGGTGGTCCGACGCCAGCGGCATCCCGCCGGGCAACGGCGTGGGCCTGATCGATGCCAGGCTGGCCGCGCCCGACCCGACGCTGCCGGGGCTGCTGTGCCTGCGCGCGCTGTGGGACGGGCAGGGCCCGGACGCCCAACGCGTGCGCGCCGGCATCGCGGGCACCCATGCCGGACTGCCGCGGGCCGGGCTGCCGGTGCTGGTGGTGCATGGCACCGACGACGGCCTGATCCCGCCGGCGTTCACCAGCGCGCCCTATGTCGCCGCCGCACGCGCGGCCGGTCGACCGGTGCGCTACTGGCAGGTGCGCAACGGCGAGCACTTCGACGCCTTCCTCGCCCTGCCGGCGTACGGCGCGCGCTACACGCCGATGCTGCCGCACGTCTATGCCGCACTGGATCGCGTGGCCGATGTGCTCGATGGCAAGGCCGCGCTGCCGGCCGATGCGACGATCGAGGCGCGCGGCCGCGGCACCGGTGCGGTGGAAGCCGCGCAGTTCGGCGCGGCGGTGAAGTAAGGAAGCTGGCACAGGCGCCATCCACGCGAAAGCGGGGTCAGCGCCTTGGCCATTCAAGAAACAAGGTCAACGGGCCTGGCCTTCGCGGGGCGACAGCGCTGGTGCGGCAAGAGGGGCTTCAACCAGGTTGCGTGACGCGCATCGCCCGCCTGGATTGCTGGAGGCGACACGCTGTCGCCGTAGAGCCAGGCGGAGCGCCGTGGAACCGTGCCGTTGGCGGCCGATGCGACCTGCGCGGTTCTCCACAGCCGGTGTGGATGAGTGCTGGGGCAAGCATGTGGATAAGCCGCGCGCGCCCAGTCGTGGCAAGGCGGCGCGCGAAGATGGCGAAAAAATGACCAGCGCGCGGCAGTTCATCCACAGGGCCTGTGGATGGAAGCTGGACAAGGATGTGGATAAGCGCGTGAGCGCGTTGCAGGGCGGGCGTGTCAAGCGGATTGGCAAAAAAATGACCAGGCCGCATCGCGCCGCATGACGCGCTGCGTGGAACCTTGCGAGGCTTCAATCCGCCGCGCGCAGCGCGATCACCGCATTGAGTCCGCCGAAGGCGAAGGAGTTGCTCAGCACCGCGCGCACCGGGCGGGTACGTGCCTGGTTGGGCACGTAGTCCAGGTCGCATTCCGCATCGGGATCGAGGAAGTTGGCGGTCGGCGGCACCACCTGCTCGCGCAGTGCGCCGATCGCGGCCACCAGTTCCAGCGCGCCGGCCGCGCCGAGCGCGTGGCCGTGCACGGCCTTGGTCGAGCTCACCGCCAGCGCCTCGGCGTGCGTGCCGAACACCTGCCGCAGCGCGCGGGTCTCGCAGCGGTCGTTGGCCTGGGTGCCGGTGCCATGGGCGTTGACGTAGTCGATCTGTTTGGGCGAAAGGCCGGCGTCCTGCAGCGCCAGGCGCATGGCCACGGCCGCACCGTCGATGCTGGGCGCGACGATGTCGCCGGCATCGGCGCTCATGCCGAATCCGGCCAGCTCGGCCAGCGGCCGCGCGCCGCGGGCGGCGGCGTGTTCGGCGCTTTCCAGCACGAACAGCCCGGCGCCTTCGCCCAGCACCAGGCCGCTGCGCTGTGCGCAGAACGGCCGGCAGGTGTCGTCGCTGACCACGCGCATCGCTTCCCAGGCGCGGATCAGGGCCAGGCTCAGGCAGGCCTCGCTGCCGCCGGCGATGGCCACCTCGGCCAGGCCGTGGCGCACCATCAGCGCGGCCTGGGCCAGCGCGTGATTGGCCGAGGCGCAGGCGCTGGACACGGCGAAGGCCGGCCCGCGCAGGCCGAAGACGATGCTGATCTGGCTGGCGGCGGCGTTGTTCATGCTGCGCACGATGGTCAGCGGGTGCAGGCGCTCGGCCTGGTCGCGGTAGAGCCGGCGCGACTGCTCGTCGCGGCTGAGCTCGGCGCCCACGCCGGTGCCGACCACCACCGCGCAGCGCGCGCCGAGCGCCGACTCCGCGCTCAGGCCGGCCTGGGTCATCGCCTCCTGGGCGGCGACCAGCGCCATCTGGGTCATGCGGTCGAGCTGGCCGGGGGCGATGCCGCCGGTCTGCGTCGCGTCCGGGGCGAACCCGGGCAGGGTCGCCGCCGTACGCATCTTCAGCGTGCTGTGCGGATCGGGCGAGGCCAGAGGCGCGATGCCGCTGCGACCGTCGCGCATCGCGCTCCACAGCGCCGGCGCGCCCAGGCCGAGCGCGCTGACCGCGCCCATGCCGGTGATCACCACGCGCCGCGCCCGCACGGAGGCGTCCATGGCGCGTCAGTGCGCCGGCTGCGCCGCGGTGGCCGCCTTGGTCGCCAGCGCGTCCTCGACGGCCAGGACCAGCTTGCCGAGCGAGCCGTCGTCCAGCTTCGGATCGCGCTGCGGGAAGGTGATGTCGAAGTGCTCTTCGATGTCGAACAGGATCTCGATGGCCTCGAGCGAATCCACGCCCAGCTCCTGCAGCTTGGTGTCCGGGGTCAAGGTGGCGGGGTCGATCTCGGCGTGCTGGGCGACGATGGTCTGGATCTGCGATTCGATGGACGGGGTCATGGCAGTGCTCCGCGAATGAGAGGCCACCGCACGGCACTGGCCGCCGGTGGAGCGCACGCTGCGGCCTCGGCCGCAGCAGCCAGGCGCCACGCTAGACCGCCAATCTTCCAGAGGCCTTTCGTCAAGCCGGTCCAGGCGCGGGCCTTCAGCGGCGGTCCAGCGCCCGCTGAGCGGGGGTGTCCCGTCCCGTCCGTTGGCGCCGAGCCGGGCCCGGTTGGCGGCCGTGGAACCGTACCCCCCGGTGAGCCGTGCCGCCGCCGCAGTTCTCCACAGCCGGTGTGGATGAGTGGTGGGGCAAGCATGTGGATAAGCCGCGCGCGCCCAGCAACGGCACGGCCTCGCCCGAAGATGGCGAAAAAGTGACCGGCGCGCGTAAGTTCATCCACAGGGGCTGTGGATGGCGCGCGGACAAAGGTGTGGATAAGCGCGTGAGCGCGTTGCAGGGCAGGCGTGTCAAGCGAAATGGCACAAAAATGACCAGGCGGAATCGCGGCGCGTCCGGCCTGCGCGTGGAACATCGCGGCCCGATACGCGGCCGGCCGCGTGGCGCTGACAGGTGCCATCTTTTCGAGCCCTCGCGCCCGGCCTTGATTGCCGCGCGACGCCGCCCTTGGCAGGCTGGCGGCCCGTTCTTCCGTCGCGAGCGCGCGCACCATGTCACGACCCCGCCATTTCTCGATGCTGCGCGACTTCCAGCTGGCCGACTGGTTCACCCTGGGCAACGCCTTCTGCGGCAGCGGCGCGGTATTCGCCGCGCTGCACTACATGCAGCAGGGCCGGGTGGGGGTGCTGCTGGCCGGCATGGCGCTGATCCCGCTGGCCTTCATCTTCGACGCGCTGGACGGCCGGGTGGCGCGCTGGCGCAAGTCGGCCTCCACCCTGGGGCGCGAGCTGGATTCGCTGGCCGACGTGATCTCCTTCGGCGTGGCGCCGGCGGCGCTGGCCTATGCCTGCGGCCTGCAGGGCGGCTGGGACTGGCTGATCCTGAGCTACTTCGTGTGCTGCGGCGTCAGCCGACTGGCGCGCTACAACGTCACCGCCGAGGCGCTCTCGGGCGATGAGGGCAAGGTGACCTACTTCGAGGGCACGCCCATCCCGACCAGCCTGGCGCTGGTGGTGCTGCTGGCGGTGGCGGCGGTGCAGGGCCGCCTCGGCGCGCAGGTATGGTGGGGCCAGTGGCAGCTGGGGCCGTGGCAGCTGCATCCGCTGGTGCTGCTGTTCGCGCTGTCCGGCTCGCTGATGATCAGCAAGACACTGCGTATTCCCAAGCCGTAGGGCAGCTGCCGGCAGGTTGCTATCATCCAGACGCAAGTCGGGAGCGCGTAATGTCGGGTGCACAAGGCGGTTGGGGCGAAGGGGCGGACGCGATGGCGCGCCAGGTCTGGGAGACCTGGGGCGAGGCGCTGCGCAAGTTCGCCTCGGTGCCGCTGGAGACCGCGGCGCCGGCCTGGCAGCAGGTGCCCGGCGGCTGGCCGGGCTGGACGCCGCCCAAGGGCGGGGCGCCGGGCGATGTGATGGAGCGCTTCGACGGGCTGGCCCGGCACTGGTTCGGGCGCATGCAGCACGTGGCCGCCCAGTTCGCCGACCGCGACAACACCCCGGCCGACATCGTCGCCGCCTGGCGCCAGGCGCTGGGCGCGACCGAGGCCAATCCGTATCCGGACCTGTTCGGCAGCCTGTTCGGCCAGGCCACCGGGCTGGACGATCTGGGCGAGCAGTGGCTGCCCTGGCTGGAATCGCTGCGCGGGCCGCTGGAGGAATGGTCCAGGACGCCGGCCTTCGGTCCGGCGCGCGAGCACCAGCAGCGCTGGAAGGGCCTGTTGCAGGCCCAGCATGCGCTGCGCGAGGCGGCCGAGGCCTACCGCACCCTGCTGGAGGATGCCTCGCGGCAGGCCTATGCGCTGTTCGAGGAGAAGTTGAACCAGCGGGCGGGCGAGGGCAGTGCGCTGGACAGCGCGCGGGCCCTGTTCGACGAGTGGATCGACGCGGCCGAGGATGCCTACGCGCGCATGGCGCTGTCCGAGGAATTCAGCGAGGTCTACGGCGCGCTGGCCAACGCGCAGATGCGCATGCGCGCCGGCGTGCAGCGCGAGGTCGAGCAGCTCGGCAGTCTGCTGGGTCTGCCCACGCGCACCGAGGTCGACGCCGCGCACCGCAAGATCGCCGAACTCGAGCGCATCCTGCGTCGCATGATGCGCGGCCAGGCCGCCGAGCGGCCCGCGCCGCGTCCCGCGGCCGCGCCTGAAACGCCTCGCCAGGCCCCGTCGCCCGCGCGACCGGCCAAGGCGGCGAAGAGGACCGCCGCTTCGAAGTCTTCCCCTGCGTCGAAGGCGCCGGCGAAGAAGTCGGCCAAGACCGCAGCGAAGAAGACCGGCGATAAGCCTACGGCGAAGAAAGTCGAAGCGAAGAAAGTCGCAGCGAAGAAGGCGGCAGCGAAGAAGGCGGCAGCGAAGAAGGCCGGCCGCACCAGAGCCCCCAGCAAGCCCATCTCGAAGACCTCCGCCAGGCGCACCACGCGCGGCAAGGCGCCGGCATGAGCCGCAGCCCGTTCCGCGCCACTGCCGATGCGCTGGCCGCCGAAGCGATCGCCCTGCAGGAGAAGCTGGGCGCCGGCCTGCGCACGCTGCCCGAGGTCGGCGACGTGCATTACGGTGTGACCCCGCGCGAGGAAGTCTGGCGCGATGGCAAGGTGGTGCTGTATCGCTTCATCGGCGACACCGCGCCCACCGCCAGGGTCCCGCTGCTCATCACCTATGCGCTGGTCAACCGGCCCTACATGGTCGACCTGCAGGAGGACCGTTCGCTGGTCCGGGGCCTGCTGGCGCAGGGCCAGGATGTCTACCTGATCGACTGGGGCTATCCGGATCGCTCGGACCGTTTCGCGTTGCTGGACGATTACGTCAACCGCTACATCGACGGCGCCGTTGACCATCTGCGCCAGACCAGTGGCGAGGACGCGATCAACGTGCTCGGCATCTGCCAGGGCGGTGCGCTCTCGCTGTGCCATGCCGCGCTGCATCCGGCCAAGCTGCGCAACCTGATCACGATGGTCACCCCGGTGGACTTCCACACCCCGGACAACATGCTGTCCAACTGGATCCGCATGGTCGATGTGGATCTGCTGGTGGACACGCTGGGCAACGTGCCGGCCGACCTGATGAACCTGAGCTACCTGATGCTCAAGCCGTTCCGCCTGAACGTGCAGAAGTATGTCGGCCTGCTCGACATCCTCGACGACCGGCGCGCGGTGCAGGACTTCCTGCGCATGGAGAAGTGGATCTTCGACTCGCCCGACCAGGTGGGCGAGGCCTTCCGCCAGTTCGCCAAGCAGTTCTACCAGGCCAACGGCTTCGTCGCAGGCGGCATCGCCCTGGACGGCGAAGCGGTGGACCTCTCGCGCCTGCAGATGCCGATCCTCAACATCTACGCCGAGCAGGATCACCTGGTGCCCCCGGATGCCTCCAAGGCGCTGCGCGGGCTGGTCGGCAGCCAGGACTATTCCGAACTGAGCTTCCGCGGCGGCCATATCGGCATCTACGTCTCCAGCCGCGCCCAGCGCGAAGTCCCCAGCGCCATCGCAGGCTGGCTGGCGGCGCGTTGATCGGGTCTGCCGGCCCCACTGTTTGGCGACTTGGTCCAAGCGCCACCAACCGCCCCGCCAAACTGACCGCTTCCCATGATCCGCCCCCTCCCTTGCGCGCAGCGCAGGGGAGGGCCGGGGAGGGGTGCTCTTCGCGGCTAACTAAAGACAAGCGAAAGCAGCGGCAACGGCGAGCCTTAGAAGCAACAGCTAACTGCAACAGCAACTGCAACTGCCAACCCCTCCCCAACCCTCCCCCGCGCTGCGCGCAAGGGAGGGGGCAGATCACCTGGGCTCGTGCTTCCTGCGATCCCCAATCCCCAATCCCCAATCCCCAATCCCGAATCCCCAATCCCCAATCCCCAATCCCCAATCCCCAATCCCCAATCCCCAATCCCCAATCCCCAATCCCCAATCCCCAATCCCGAATCCCGAATCCCGAATCCCGAATCCCGAATCCCGAATCCCGAATCCCGAATCCCGAATCCCGAATCCCGAATCCCGAATCCCGAATCCCGAATCCCCAACCCGCCCTTGACCCACACACCGCTAGACTCCCCACCATCCACCGCCGCTCGCAGAGTGCCGCCATGAACACGCCCACCGCTCCCCGTCCGCTGGCCCGCTCGCTGGACGACCGCATGATCGCCGGCGTCATGGGCGGCATCGCCCGTCGCTTCGGCTGGAATGCCACGCTGGTACGCGTGGTGTTCGTCATCGTCTCGCTGGCCTCGGCCGCGTTCCCCGGCATCCTGGTCTACCTGCTGCTGTGGCTGCTGATGCCCAACGAGGCGTGAGCGATCGCGCCGGCGGGCGCGCGCCGCATCCGCTGCTGCTGGCGCTGGGGGTGGTCTGGACCTCGCCCAATACCCTGATCGGCCTGCTGCTCGGCGCAGCAGGACTGCTGCGCGGCGCGCGGGTGCACCTGAGCACGCGCGAGCACGCGCTGGTGTTCGCGCGCTGGCCCTGGGGGCCGGGCGGGGCGATCACCTTCGGCAACACCATCCTGCACACCGGGCCCGACCTGGACGTCGCCTGTCACACCTACGGCCATCGGGCAGGGCACTGCATCGACGCGCCGATCCGCCTGGGCGATCACGAACGCGCGCACGTGCTGCAGTACATGGCGCTGGGGCCGCTGTTCCTGCCGCTCTATCTGCTGTGTGGCGGGATCAGCGTGCGCAACCGCTTCGAGCGCGCCGCCGATCGCTATGCCTTGACCGGCGCGGGCTGGTGGCCGTTCGCCAGCCCGCGTTCGCTGCGATGAAGCGGCTTCAGCGCGGCAGCGCGCCGTGCAGGAACTGCTCGACCGAGGCGTCCACGTAGGTCGCCAGGTCCTCCGGCTCTGAGTTGGCCATGTAGCCGCAGGCGGTGCGGATGGTCAGCTCGCCGAACAGCATCATGAAGAACTGGCCCGCCGCCTGGTAGGGCGTGGTATGCAGCACCAGCCTGCCAGCGGCGACCTGCTGTTCGAAGTAATGGCCCAGGCAGCCGCGCGTGTCGGCGATGGCGTTGTCGAAGAAGAAGTCGCGCAGCTGCGGGAAGGCGCGGCCTTCGCCGATCACGATGCGGTTGACCAGCAGCGCATCGGGCGTGGTCAGGCTGGCGGCGATCTCACGGCCGGCCTTGCGCAGCGCCTCCTGCGGCGGCAAGCCGTCCAGTTCCATCGCGCGCAGCCGGTCGGCCATGTCCTGCAGGCGGCGCTCGATGATGGCGAAGGCCAGGCCCTCCTTGTCGCCGAAGGCCCGGTACAGCGTGGCCAGCGATCCGCCGGCGCGCGCCACGATCTCGCTCAGGCGGGCCTGCTGGTAGCCCTTCTCGGCGAACACCTCGGCGGCCGCGTCGAGGAACTTCTCCACGCGCAGCTCGCCGCGGCGGCACAGTTCGACCTGGGGCATCGGCCGCACACCCGGGAGGCGCGGTCTGGAAGCGAGCATGGGCATGGGGGATCGGAGCTGGCCTGTTTCCGCCAATCTAGCAAGGAATATCGCCAGACGAGTGATGCACCGCGGGAGAGCGCCAGGCGCGCAACGCCGCCCGCCGCAGGCTTACCGGCGCCGCGCCGGGCCGCTATACTGCGCGGCCGCGCCGAAGTGGCGGAATGGTAGACGCAGCGGACTCAAAATCCGCCGCCCTTAAAAGCGTGTGGGTTCGAGTCCCACCTTCGGCACCAAGGGCTATCCCGCAACGCCCGATAAGATCCAATCGAACCCGCGCTTAGCGGGTTTTTTTGTGTTCGACGGTCCTTGGTGCGCGTCGCGCCTTGGATATGGCGGTGGTGCGGCGCCAGACCTTGACCGGCGCCTCACCAGAGGCGCCGACCGACCTCCCTGTCGGCCGGCCGCCTCGACCTGGCGACGGGCTGTCCCGTCCGGCCGCCGCCGTACGGTGCAAGGTCCTATTGCCGCGCCACCAGGGTCAGGCCGCTGTAGCTTCCGCTCAGGCGCAGGTAGTAGGTGCCGGCGCTGGACGGGGTGATGCGGATCGTCTGGGTGGTGCCGGCGCGGGTGGAGCGTGCGTCGTAGCTGCTGCTGGTCGGCGTTCTGCCCGCCGACACGTACATGGCCACGTTGCCGCTGCCGCCGAAGGTCATGAAGCTGACCACCGTGCCGGCCGCGGCCTGGAAGCTGTACAGCGCATCTCCGCCCTGGCTGCCGAGGCCGCGCAGCTCGACCTTGTTAGTCAGGGTCTTGGTCGGCGGCACGCAACTGCTGTCGGAGGGCTGGCACGGCGGCGTGGTGGCCATCTGCAGCAGCATGTCCACATCAAGAATGCCGGCGCCGATCGGCGTCGTGGTCGAGATCGCCACCGGGAACGGCCGCGCGCTGGCGCGCAGCAGATCGCGCATGCCCGTCCAGGTGAACGGCGTCGTGGCCACGCTCTGCACCATCGCCACCGCCGCGGCCACGTGCGGTGAGGCCATGGACGTGCCGGCCATGCCGCCGATCTGCCACTCGCTGGTCGGGCCCTGGGTGCCGGCGTTGAGGACCTGGAAGATGTAGCCGTTCGGGTTGCCGTCCACGTCGCCGCCGCCGCCGGGCGCGGCGATGTCCACGCGGCTGCCGTAGTTGGAGTAGCTGGCGCGGCCGCCGTTGACACGCGTGGCGCCGACGCTGATCACGCCGTTGCAGGAGGACATCGTGTAGTTGCCGGCGTTGGCGTTGGCGTTGCCCGCGGCGACCACGATGATCGTGCCCGCGGCGTTGACCTGGTCGATCGCGTCCTGGTAGAGCTGCGGGCAGCTGTCCGGGTCGCCGCTGCCCAGGCTCATGTTGATCACCTCGGCCGGATTCGGATTGGTCGGCAGGCCGTCCACCGGCAGGCCCGCCGCCCACAGCATGCCATCGGCGATGTCGCTGCCGAAGCCGCCGCAGGAGCCCAGCACGCGCACCGGCAGGATCTTGACGTTGTAGGCCAGGCCGGCGGTGGCCAGATTGTTGTTTGTCACCTGGGCGATGGTGCCGGAGACATGGCTGCCGTGCCACGAACTGGGCTCGGGCGCGTTGCCCGATGCGCCGAGCGCGGTGCAGTAGTCGGTCTCCACCCAGTCGCCCAGGTCGTAGCCGCCCGGCACGCGGCCGTCGCTGTCGCGGCGCGAGACGCGGCGGTCGGTGATCATGTCGTAGCCCGGCAGCACGTTGGCGGCCAGGTCCGGATTGTTCTGCACCACGCCGGTATCGATCACCGCCACCACCACGCCCTCGCCGGTGGAGCGGGTCCAGCCGGCTTCGGCGTTGACGCCGCCGGCCGGGTCGTGGAAGTTCCACTGCAGCTGGGCGTAGGCAGGATCGTTCGGGGTGGTGGAGGCCGCGGCCGCCATGGCCGCCGGCAGGCGCACGCTGGCTTCGTCCAGGCGGGTGTACAGGCGGTCGACCTGCACCGAAACGACCGACGGGTCGGCCTTGAGTTCGGCGATGAAGGCGGTGCGCTCGCTGTCGCTCAGGCGGCGCGAGGTCTGCACCACATGCCATCCCGGCACCGCCATGTCACGCAGCACCTTGGCGCTGACCGCGCTGCGTGCCGGTACGCTGGCGTTGGCGGGCAGGGCGCGCTGCATGCCGCTGCGCGCCACCGCGCTGCTGAGGGTGCTGGCCAGCAGGCTGCGCGCCCGGGCGCCGCTGTCGCGGGTCTTGACGATGAAGCGCTGGCCCAGTTCGGTGGGCGCGGCCGATTGCGGCGCCGGGTCTTGCACGCGGCCCAGGCCGATGGTGGGAGAAGCGGCCTGGGCGGCACCGGCGAACAGGATGGCGGCGAGGGCGGTTGCGAGCGGTGTGGAAGACGTCATCTGCATGTCCTGGAAAGGAGAGATAAGAGGAAGAGCGCGGCGGCGCATGCCGCCGCGGGAGGTCACAGGTCCACGCCCACGCCGATGCCGGCCGAGGACTCACCGCTGCTGAAGGCGCCGCCCAGGCTGAACGAAGCGCGCGTCCCGATCTTCTTGGCGTAGCCGACCGATAGCGCCTGCTCGCCGCCCTGGAAGCCTGCGCCGACCGACACCCGCCCGCGCGGGCTCTGCGTGCCGGCGGCATTGACCGCCATGTTGAGCATTGCCGCGCTCATCGCGCCGAGCCGGTCCATGCGCCGGTCCATGCCGTCGAAGCGACGCTCGGTGTCGGCGCGCAGCTGGTTGAAGTTGTCGTCCAGCGCGGTGATGCGGGTGTTGGTGTAGGCGTTGGCGCTGCTCAGGGTGGCGCTGTCGCCGGCGCGCATCTGCGCCACGTTGACCGCATCGGTGTCGGCGCTGCCGGCGGCGACGTTGGCGATCTGGCGTTCGTTGCCGACGTTGCCCACCGAGACCGTGTTGGCGCGGTTGGCGACCGCGCCCTGACCCAGCGCGACCGCGTTGGCGGCGCTGGCCGACGCGCCCTGGCCCAGTGCGGTGGAGGAGGCGGCGGACGCGGTCGCGCTTTCGCCGATCGCCACCGCATTGGTCGCCGCCGCCGTGATCCGGGCATTGGCGCCGACCGCGGTGCTGCCGTCGGCGTTGACCGTGGCGTTGCCGCCGATCGCGGTGTCGTTGGGGCCGTAGGCCAGCGCCTGCGCGCCGACCGCCACGCCGTTGTCGCCGTTGGCGGTGGCGCCGGAGCCCACGGCCACGGCATTGGTGCCGGCGCCGGTGCTGGGCGGCGCCACGGCGCCGTCGCCGATGCTGACGCCGCGACCGCTGTCGGAACCGGCGAGGGTGTTGATGCGCGAATCGAACCCCGTCAGCGCGGTATCGATGGCCCCCATGGCCGAACCCAGGTCGGTGTAGTGCGTGCCCTGCACCAGGTAGTTGCCGCCGATCAGATCGCCGTTGGCATCCACCGTGCTGCCGGCGCCGAACGCGGCGGCGACCTTGCGCAGCTGCGCCAGATTGACCGCATCGGTATCCATGGTGCCGGCGGCCAGGTTGGTGAGCTGGCGCTCGGCCCCGACCGCGCCGATGGACACGGTGTCGTCGCGTTCGGCGACCGAGCCGGCGCCCAGCGCCACGCTGCGGTTGGTGATGGTCGTCTGGCCGTTGACGAACTGCGAGTTGCCGACGCGGGCGCCGGGGCCGATCGCGATCGACTGGTCGCCGAACACGTCCGCGCCGGTGCCCACGGCGATGCTGTCGTAGAACAGCACCGGGATGTCGCGGAAGAATTCGCCGTTCCAGACCATGCCTCCGCCCAAGGCCAGGCTGCGGGTACCGCCGGCCCAGGAGCCGTTGCCGAGCGCGGTCGAGCCGACCCCGAGGGCCAGCGCGGCCGGGCCGACCGCCGTGGCGTCGTCGCTCTGCGCGAATGCGCTGGGACCCATCGCCACGCTGTGGATGCCCATGGCGCGTGCGGCGTTGCCGAAGGCGGTGGCCCACTCGGCGGTGGCCTGGCTCTGTGCGCCCACGGCGACGGCGGCGTACTGGTTGGCGAGCGCGGTGGAGCCCACGGCCACCGTCCGCTGGGAACTGGCCTCGGCCAACGCGCCGACCGCGGTCGCGTTGTAGGCGGTGGCCAGCGCGCCGCCGCCCAGCGCGGTGGACAGCGGACCGGTGGCCTGGGTGGCCTGCAGCTGCATCCCTTCCGAGCTCAAGCCGTCTTCGCCCACATCGACGATGCCACCGACGGCGACGCTGGAGTTGTCGCTGGCGATCGCGCCGGCGCCGGCGGCCACGTTGAACTTGCCGCTGGCCTGGGCACCCGCGCCCAGCGCGGTCGCGGCCATGCCGGTGGCGGAGGTCTGCTGCAGGATCGTGACGCCGCCGGACAGATAGGAGTAATCCACGTCGAGCATGCCGCCGACGGCGGTGGTGGACATCTCGGTGGCCAGGCTGTTCTGGCCCACGGCCAGTGCGTGGTCGGCGTAGCCGACCGCGCCGCCGCCGACCGCGATGGCGCCGTTGCCCACCGCCGAGGCGGCCTCGCCGGCGGCCAGCGCTTCGTCGCCGTCGGCCTCGGCGCCGGCGTCGCTGTCGGCGCTGCCGGTGGCCTTGAAGTAGATGCTGGGGTCGTAAGGTGTCGCGCCGGCGTCGCTGGCGGTGGCGTCTGCGGCGCGGGTCGCGATGGTCGCGGATCTGGCGCTGCCGGCCGTCGTGGACGTGGTGCCGATGGACTGCGCCATCGCCGTCGAGGTCAGGCACAGCGCGCAGGCCAGGGCCAGCGCCAGGCGGTTGCGGGCGTGGGAAGCCGGAAGACGGGCGGCGGTGCCGCGCTGGGAAATGCGTTCGTTCATGGCGATCTCGGGTTCGAAAAAACGGCAGGCAGAAGGAGACGTCGGCGGCGCGTGTGCGCCTCCGTATCGGTCGAGCGTGGTCTGGGAGCGGCGCCGTCGTCCCCGGGCGCGTTCCGTCCTGCGAACTTAGAGGGGCCGTCATCGGCTTGTCACCCGCAAGTTCTCGCAGGATCATCATCGAAATCTCACTGAATGGGATGAGGCACGGCGGCATGACGAAGGCGTTCTGGACCTGGCTGGGCCGCGCGCCGCTGGTGGACGAGGTGGATCGGCGCAATGCGCGGGTGATCCAACTGCTGCTGTTGTTCCTTGCGGTGACCATCCCGGCGACCCTCGTGATCGCCCTGACCCTGGCCTGGCCGCAGCTGCGCGGGCAGCCGCTGCCCCTGGGCATGCTGATCTCGCTCGCCATGAGCCTGATGATCGGCGTCTGCGCGGCGATCGGCTTCGTGCGCGTGCGCCGCGGCGCGTTGCGCGGCGGCGTGCGCCTGCTGCTCGGGGCGATGCTCGGCGCGCTGCTGGTCAATGCCGCCATCAACGGCTTCCAGAAGCAGCTGCCGGACCAGTTGGCCCAGCTGCTGGCGCTGATCCTGGCCGGTCTGGTGCTTGGGCGCCGGGCGCTGTGGGTGACCTTCGCCGTCCTGCTGCTGACGCTCGGCGTCGGCGTCGGCCACGATGCCCTGGTCGAGCTCGCCGATACCTCGGCGCAGGCGCTCTTCAACGTCCTGCCGGTGCTGTGCAGCTACCTGCTGGTGACGCTGTTGCTGGACCGCACCACCGAGGCGCTGCGCGAGAGCCTGCGCGAATCCAATGCGCGCGGTCAGCGCCTGCAGCAGGAAATGCAGGAGCGCGAACGCGCCCAGACCCAGCTGATCCATGCGCAGAAGCGCGAGATCACCGAGCGCATGGCCAGCGGCCTGGCCCACGACTTCAACAACATCCTGGCGGTGATGTCCGGCTTCGCGGCCGCGCGCCACGACGACGACCTGGCCAGCGATGCGCAGCGCATCGCGCAGTTGGAGGACAGCCTGGCGGCGGTGGAGGCATCGGCCGAGCGCGGCATGACCATCGTGCGCCGCCTGCTGCGCTTCAGTCGCCGCGAGGCCGAACATGCCGAGCGTTTCGACGCGGCGGCCGCGGTCGAGGCGTTGCAGCCGATGCTGCGGCAGTTGCTGGAAGCGCGGATCGTGCTGCGCTGCGCGCTACCGGCGGCGCAGGCGCCGATCCGCTTCGAGCGCAGCCAGTTCGACCTGATGCTGCTGAATCTGGCCTCCAATAGCCGCGACGCGATCGCCGACCGCGGTCATTTCGACATCGCCGTGTCCAGCGCCGATGGCCTGACCGTCATCGAGGTCGCCGACGACGGCCATGGCATGCCCACGGAGGTCGCCGCGCAGGTGTTCGAACCGTTCTACAGCACCAAACCCGCCGAAAGCGGTACCGGGCTGGGTCTGGCCGTGGTTCGCGACCTGGTAGTGCGCGCCGGGGGGCAGATCCAGGTGCACAGCAGCGTGGGCATCGGCACCCGGTTCCGCATCGTGCTGCCGCATGCCGATGCGCCGCCGGCCCAGGCCGCGCCCTAGCCGGCCGGATCGAGGACGTAGCCCTGGCCGTGCACGGCGGCCAGCGGCAACGGCTCTCCGCAGCGGCGCTGCACCTTGCTGCGCAGGCGGTGCACCATCGAGTCCAGGCGGTGCGCGTCGAAGTCGTAGACGCGGTCGGTCAGGGCCGCGATCAGCGCTTCGCGCGACACCAGTAGCCCGGGTTGCTCCAGCAGGCGCATGCACAGGCGGCGTTCGCTGCCGGTCAGCGCCGCGGCGGCGCCGGAGGGCGACAGCAGGCACCAGCCGTCCTCGCTCACCTGCCAGCGCCCGCGTGCCGGCGCCAGCGGCGGGCGAGCGCTCACGCGCCGGGCCAGGCTATGCAGGGTCGCGGCCAGCAGGTCGATCTCCACCGGTTTGGACAGATAGGCGTCTGCCCCCCTGGTCAGGCCGCGGATGCGGTCTTCGGTCTGCCCCAGGCTGGTCAGCATGATGATGCCGAGGTCCGGATCCTGCTGGCGCAGGGCGCCGGCCAGGGTGAAGCCGTCGGTGTCGGGCAGGCCGACGTCCAGCACCACGATCTCGGCGCCGTCGCGCTGCAGGCGCTGCTGCAGTTCCGCGCCGGTGCCGTAGCCGTCGACGTCGAAGCCGAAGCGACGCAGTCCCGGCACCACGATGCGGTCGCGCAGGATCGGATCGTCCTCCAGGACCAGGATGCGCAGGGCGGTGGCAGCGGAATCGGAAGTCATGCGCGGGTGCAGTTTAGCCGAGGCCCACGCATGAGCGAACGGCCCCCGCAGCATTGACGCATGGGCAGCTCAAGGGCGAGATCTCAAGACCTGCTTGCACGAGTCGTGCGGAACGGAACGCTTCATTGCCCACCTTCGGCATGATGGGAAGGCAAAGGCCGACACTGCCGGCCTTGGTGCCGTCTGGGGAATGACAAGCCCGCCAGATTGATGCGGCGCAGAATGCCAAGGCGGGGTCGGGCTTCGTATGGTGACAGCGCTGTCACCGGATGGGGTCGTGGGTGGTGGCGCTTCCTTGCCTTGCTGCCGGCTTGTCTCCCTATGCGCCTGCCTGACTTGCGTTTCGTCCATGCACTGCGGGGCTGCCCTGGCGCGGCGCGCATGCCTGCGTCAGGTCGAGGGGGCCGCGGTCGATTCGCGCAGCTGCAGGGCGTAGGGCATCTGCACCATCGCGCCGCTGTCGGGCGTGTGGATGGTCTTGATCAGTTCGAGTGTCGCGGTGCGGCCCATGTCGCGCGTGGGCTGCCGCACGGTGGTGAGCGAGGGGAAGATGTGGCGCGAGATCGGCGTGTCGTCGAAGCCGCAGACCGAGAGCTGCTGCGGAATGCGCAGGCCGCGCTCGCCGGCCACGCGGATCACGCCGGCGGCCATGTCGTCGTTGCCGGCGAAGATGGCGGTGGGCGGCTCGGGCAGGTCGAGCAGCTGGTTGGCCGCGGCCACGCCCGATTCGAAGGTGAACTCGCCCTTGGCCACCAGCGCCGGGTCGTAGGCGATGCCGGCCTCGCGCAGAGTCTCGCGGTAGCCGGCATGTCGCCACTCGGCCGCGCCGTGGGTCGGCGGCCCCTTGATGTGGCCGATGCGGCGATGGCCGAGCGCGAGCAGGTGGTGCATCAGCTCGCACACCGCGGCGTGTTCGTCCACGGTCACGCCGATGCGGCCACGATGCGTGCGTGGGGCGATGCTGGCGAAGGGCAGGGCCGCATCGTCCAGGAAGCCGAGCAGCTCCATGTCGTCGGTCAGCGGCGGGGTGAGCACGAAGCCGTCCACGCCGTGCTGGTTGGCGAGTTCGCGCAGCTCGGCGATCGCGCGGCCCTCGCCATAGGTCACCGGCGCCAGCACCAGGGTGTAGTGGCGCTCGCGGCAGGCCTCGAGCACGCCGCCCTGGATCTGCATCAGGTAGTTGCGCGAGGGGTTGTCGTAGGCCAGCGCGACCACGAAGGTGCGCCGGCTGGCCAGGCTGCGCGCGGAGAGGTTGGGTTTGTAGTGCAGCCGGTCGACCACTTCCTGCACGCGGCGGCGAGTCTGTTCGCTCACGCGCGGCTCCTGGTTGAGCACGCGCGAGACCGTCTTCATCGATACGCCGGCCGCCTCGGCCACGTCCTCCAGTCTCACCCGCATCGTCTGCCATCCCCTGTCGCCGTCGCCGCATCTTGCCAAAACCCGCGGCCGACGCCTGCTGCGACCGCAGCACGTCCGGCACGTGCATCCCTTTCCCAGGAGTCCTCTGCATGAAGCAACGTCCCTTCCGCGCCGCCCGTGGCCCCCTTTCCCTCGCGTTGCTGGCGACGCTGTCGGCCGGCGTGCTGAGCGGCGGCGCGGCCATCGCGCTCGACCAACAGGCGGGCACCGCGCATCCGGCGCTGTGGCCGCAGCTGCGCTCGCCGCTCAAGCCCGATCCCAAGCTGGAGGCGCGCATCGACGCGCTGCTGGCCAGGATGTCGCCGGAAGAGAAGGTCGGGCAGGTGGTCCAGGCCGACATCTCCAGCGTCACCCCGGACGATCTGAAGACCTACCGCCTCGGCTCGATCCTGGCCGGCGGCAGCTCGGACCCGGGCGGCCAGTACAACGCGCCGGCCAGTGCCTGGCTGGCGCTGGCCGACGACTTCTACGCTGCCTCGATGGACACCAGCGGCGGCAAGTACAACGCCATCCCGGTGATCTTCGGCGTCGATGCGGTGCACGGCCACAACAACGTGGTGGGCGCGACGCTGTTCCCGCACAACATCGGCCTGGGCGCGACCCACGACCCGGCGCTGATGGGCCAGATCGCGCAAGCCACCGCCGCGGAGATGCGCGCCACCGGCATCGACTGGACCTTCGCCCCGACCCTGGCGGTGCCGCAGGACGATCGCTGGGG
Organism: Pseudoxanthomonas winnipegensis; assembly: GCF_030322905.1. NCBI lineage: Bacteria > Pseudomonadati > Pseudomonadota > Gammaproteobacteria > Lysobacterales > Lysobacteraceae > Pseudoxanthomonas > Pseudoxanthomonas winnipegensis. The sequence goes on from NZ_CP095475.1 coordinate 1,850,287, forward strand.
CCGCACCTACGAGGGCTATTCGGAGAGTCCGGACGTGGTGCGCGCCTATGCCGGTCCGCTGATCCAGGGCCTGCAGGGCAAGCCGGGCAGCAAGGACTTCCTCAAGGGCGCGCACGTGGTGGCCACCGCCAAGCACTTCCTGGCCGATGGCGGCACCTTCGAGGGCCGCGACCAGGGCGATGCGCGCATCGACGAGGCCACGCTGCGCGACGTGCACGGCGCGGGCTATCCGCCGGCGCTGAAGGCCGGGGTGCAGGCGGTGATGGTGTCGTTCTCCAGCTGGAACGGGGTCAAGATGAGCGGCAACGCCTCGCTGCTGGATGGGGTGCTGAAGCAGCGCATGGGCTTCGACGGTTTCGTGGTCAGCGACTGGAACGGCCATGCCGGCGTGCCCGGCGGCAGTCGCGAGAACTGCGTGCCGGCCTTCGTCGCCGGCGTGGACATGATCATGGCGCCAGACACCTGGAAGGGCTGCTACGAGCATCTGCTGGCGGCCGAGAAGGGCCATGCGCTGCCGGCCGGACGCCTGGACGAGGCGGTGCGCCGCATCCTGCGGGTCAAGTTCCGCGCCGGCATGTTCGAGGCCGGCAAGCCCTCCACGCGCGGGGTGGCGGGCCGGTTCGACCTGCTGGGCAGCGCCGAGCATCGCGCCATCGCGCGCCGCGCGGTGCGCGAGTCGCTGGTGCTGCTGAAGAACAATGGCGGCGTGCTGCCGCTGAACCCGCGCGCGAAGCTGCTGGTGGCCGGCGACGGCGCCGACGACATGATGATGCAGTCCGGCGGCTGGACCCTGAGCTGGCAGGGCACCGGCCTGAAACCGGAGGACTTCCCGCATGCGCAGACCATCGCCGCGGCCCTGCGCGAGCAGGTGGCCCGCGCCGGCGGCCAGGTCGAGCTGGCCGCCGACGGCCACTACACGCACAAGCCCGACGCGGCGGTGGTGGTGTTCGGCGAAACGCCGTACGCCGAGTTCCAGGGCGACCTGAAGGTGCTGGCCTATCGCCCGGGCGACGACCGCGACCTGAAGCTGCTGCGCAAGCTCAAGGCGGAAGGCATACCCGTCGTGGCGGTGTTCCTGTCCGGCCGTCCGCTGTGGATGAATCGTGAGATCAACGCGGCCGACGCCTTCGTGGCCGCCTGGCTGCCGGGTTCGGAAGGCGGCGGCGTGGCCGATGTGCTGTTGCGCGACGCTGCGGGCAAGGTGCAGCACGACTTCCGCGGCACGCTGTCCTATTCGTGGCCGCGCACCGCGGTGCAGACGCCCTTGAACGTCGGCCAGCCCGGTTACGACCCGCAGTTCGCCTACGGCTACGGCCTGACCTACGCCAAGCCGGCGTCCGTGCCGGCGCTGTCCGAGGACGCGGGCATGGATCTGGCCTCGCTGGGCGCGCAGACCTTCTTCGAACGCGGAACGCCAGCCACCGGCTGGACGCTGCGCGTGCAGTCGGTGGTGGGCAAGCCGCGCACGCTGTCCCAGCCTTCCGGCCAGCGCGACGCGCCGGACGTGGCGATTGCACCGGTGGACCACAAGGCGCAGGAAGACGCGTGGAAGATCACCTGGAAGCAGGCCGGCGAGATCGCGCTGCTCGCGCCGCGCCCGCTGGACCTGGTGCGCGAGACCAACGGCAACGTGATGCTGCGCGTCACCCTGCGCGTGGACGCCGCGCCGTCGCAGCCGGGCGCCGAACTGTTCCTGGAATGCGGCCCGGGCTGCAGCGCATCCCTGCCGATCGACACCGCGCTGGCCCAAGCGCCGCGCGGCACCTGGGGCACGCTGGGCATCCCGTTGAAATGCTTCGCCGCGCGCAACGCGCAGATGGGCCAGGTCACCGCGCCGCTGGGCTGGCGCATGCCGGCCGGCACGGTGCTGTCGATCCACGAAGTCGGCCTGGGCACCGAGGCGCAGCACGTGCTCGATTGCGCGGCGAAATGAGGGCGGGCGGGCCCTGCCTCGGTCAAGAGGACAGCGGCCCGCCTTGACACCTTGGGCGGACACGAGGCCGGCGGTGGTGACATCGCCGGCCTCGCTTTTGTGCGTCTGGCGCGCTCGGCCTGGTTGCTTGGATGGACATGGCGCGTTGGGTGCTGTGAGCGCGGTCGAGGCGTCGGCAAACTGCGGAAGAGAACGTCCTCCGTGCCCTCAATGGACTTTAAGAGGAGACGGTCAATCAAGGCACGGTCGGTGTCGAATGGGGCAGATGCCGTCATTCAGGACAACTGAAACCATGTCGATTGCATGACGCGACTTGGCAGACAAATTCTTGAAAAACACCGTCAAATGTAGCGAAAACAGGCACAAAAAAAAGATGACCGATTTGTAATTTTTTGTGAGTTTCTCGTTACTCTCGTGTTGCGGAGGTTGTCCCAAGACCCACGCATTCCCGGCTGGGAAGCAGTACGAAAGACAGCCGGATGGCCTTGCTCCTACCTGTCAACCAGAGAGATCTTTCGATGAAATTCGCCAAGACCATGAAGCGCACGGCGTTGAGTGCGGCGCTGGGGATGTGCTTTGCCGGCGTCGTCCACGCGCAGAGCACCAGCGGCAGCATCCGCGGCACCGTCCAGCCGGGTTCCACCGTGACCATCAGCAACAACAGCGGCTTCAGTCGCACGGTCACGGCCGATGCCGATGGCCGTTACAGCCTGAGCTCGCTACCGGTGGGGTCCTACACCGTGACCTCGCAGGAGGGCGGCAGCAAGTCGGTGATCGTCACGGTCGGCAGTGCGGTCGACGCGTCCTTCGGCGGCAACGCCGCGACGCTGGAAACGGTCCGGGTCACCGGCGCGTCCGCGCCGAAGATCGACGTGACCGCCACCGATACCCATACGGTGATCACCGCCGAGCAGCTCAAGCGCCTGCCGATCCCGCGTTCGGCCGAGGCCATCGCGCTGCTGGCGCCGGGGACCGCGTCGGGCAACGGCTACTACTTCGGCAACAGCGTGTCCTTCGGCGGCGCGTCGGTGGCGGAGAACGCCTACTACATCAATGGTTTCTTCACCGGCAACCCGATGACCAATGTCGGTGGCTATACGTTGCCCTACGGGTCGATCGCCCAGCAGGAGACCTACACCGGCGGCTACAGCGCCAAGTACGGTCGTTCCGACGGCGGCGTGATCAACGGCATCGGCATGAGCGGCAGCAACGATCTGCATTTCGGCGGCCAGATCACGTTCTCGCCCAAGGGCCTGCGCTCCAACAATCCGGATCGCTACTACCCGAACATGGATTTCAGCGCGGCCAATGCCAATCCGAACATCCCGGTCAATCCCGACACCGGCAAGCCCTATCAGTACGGTTACGAATCGCCGCAGCTGGCGGGCACGCTCTACGACAAGGGCAATCAGCACGAGCGCTGGGAGAGCACCTACAGCGGCTATGTCAGCGGTCCACTGATCCGCGACACCTTGTTCGGCTTCATCTCCGCAGAAACCGACAAGGTCGACACCGCGACCGGGTCGCCCAGCCAGGCCGCGCCGGCGACCTACGAGCGCTACAGCAGCACCAATCCGAAGCTGTACGCCAAGTTGAACTGGAACATCAACGACAGCAACCTGCTCGAATACACCTATCTGCACGAGAAGACCAACGAGCGCGGCACCGATTACGGCTACGACTTCGATACCCAGGCCATCGGCAACGTGCTCAATTCGATCACGCCGACCTACCTGACCAACGACCTGTCGGTGCTCAAGTACACCGGCTATCTCACCGACAGCCTGACCTTCGACGCCACCTACGGCCGCACGCGCCAGGCCTACAAGGCGATCAATCCGCAGGTGTCGGCCGGCATCGACATGGTCACCGCCTCGCAGGCCACGGTGAATCCGGCCGTGGCCGACATCAGCGGCGTCACCATTCCCAACACGCTCACCGCCGGCGGTACCAACGCCATCGATCGCAGCCACGGCCTGCGCGCCGATCTGCAGTGGGTGGTGGGCGACCACACCCTGACCCTGGGCGTGGACAACATGAAGTTCTCGTCGGACAACGAGGGCATCACCCAGTACGTCAACAACTGGCGCTACTCCCACACCAACAACATGGGGGCGCTGGCGGCCTACGGTATTCCAAGCCTGGCCGCGTCCAATGGCTACTACGTCAGCAACACGTTCTACACCGACGCCAGCAGCATGTCCCTCAAGCAGGATGCCTATTACCTGGAAGACAAGTGGCAGGTCGTGGACAACCTGCTGCTGACCGTGGGTCTGCGCAACGACAAGTTCACCAACTACAACAACGTCGGCAAGCCCTACGTGGACAGCGGTAACCAGTGGGCGCCGCGGATCGGCGCGGCATGGGATGTGTTCGGGGATTCCTCGTTCAAGCTGTTCGCCAACGCGGGGCGCTACTTCCTGGCGCTGCCCAATGCGGTGGCGCTGCGTGGCGCTTCGCCCTCCACCTTCACCCGCCAGTACTTCACCTACACCGGCATCAACCCCAATACCGGCGCCCCGGTGACCGATCAGGCCAGTACGGTGCTGGTGCTCAACGGTGAGGACGGCAAGCCCGTCGACCCCAACACGATCGCGCCCACCAACCTCAAGAGCGAGTACCAGGACGAATACATCCTGGGCTTCGAGAAGACGCTTGGTGCGTCCTGGGCCTTCGGCGCCAAGGTCACCTATCGCGACCTGAAGTCGGCCGTGGACGACATCTGCGATCCGGGCACGATGTACAACAAGCTCGCCGCGACCCAGGGCCAGAGCGTGGCCGATGGCGTCGACATCCCGGGCTGCTTCCTGGGCAACCCCAGCGCCAGCAACACCTTCAACCTGCAGAACATCGACGCCAACGGCAATCCCACCGGCACCTACACCAAGCTGACCATGAACCCCAGCGACTGGGGCTGGCCGTCGCCGATGAAGCGCACCTACAAGGCCATCGATCTGTTCCTGGAGCATCCGTTCGACGGCAAGTGGGAGTTCCGCGTGGACTACACCTACTCCAAGCTGCAGGGCAACACCGAGGGTCCGGCCAATTCGGATACCGGGCAGGGCAGCGACAGCCACGACAATGGTGTGTCCACGTCGGAGAACTGGGATATCGCGGCGATCATGAAGTACGCCGATGGCTATCTGGCCAACGACCATCGCCATCAGATCAAGCTGCATGGCAGCTACGCCTTCAACGACGACTGGTCGGTGGGCGTCAGCGCGCGCCTGATGGCGGGTGCGCCGGCCAACTGCTTCGGCTACTACAACCCGGATGGCAGCATCGACGAGAACGACAATGCCGACGGCGGTCCGGCCGATCCGGCGGGCAACTATGGCGCGGCCTACCATACTTGCTTCGGCAAGTCGGCTTCTCCCGGCACCAAGTTCCTGCCGTGGACGCACGATTGGGATCTGGGCGTGGTGTATGCGCCGGGCTACTTCGATCACAAGCTGCGCCTGGGTCTGAACGCGTTCAACGTGTTCAATTCCCACGGCATCACCTCGCAGGGCTGGACCTCGGAAACGGCGGCCTACACCGTTTCCAACACCTACGGCCTGCCGTACGCGTTCCAGTCCCCGCGCTACGTGCAGTTCTCGGCGGCCTACGACTGGTAAGCCGACGCGACTGCGGCAGCTGCAACAAGAGCCGGCTCCGCGAGGAGCCGGTTTTCTTTTGGGCTCTTCACAGGCGTGCGGATTCGGTGAGCGGACTTCGCCAACCAGCCTCGACCCGGCCGGACGCGGCGCTTCGTGTCCGGCCGCCCTGTAGAGCGGAGCTTGCTCCGCTGGGGCCTTCCCCGCGAACCGAACGCAGAGCAGCGGAGCAAGCTCCGCTCTACAAGGAGGTCGCGACGTGATCGGAAGAAACAGTTCCTCCCATCGGGATCATCCGCAAGGACTGGTTGCAACTGCCGCCGCAGCGGGCCGTCCTTGCCTCGAGCGTGCGTTTCCCGTCCGGCTCACAGCCCCGCCAGAAACCCCCGCACCGCCGGGTCGAAGCGGGCGAAGTCGACCAGGAAGGCGTCGTGGCCCTGCGGCGAGGGCAGGGGGACGAAGCTGCTGTCGGCGCCGCCGGCGCGCAGGCCCGAGGCGATCTGTTCCTGCTGCTGCAGCGGGAACAGGATGTCGGTGGTGGCGCCGATGGCCATCGCCTTGTCCAGCTTGATGGTGGCCAGCGCCTGCAGGACGTCGCCGCCCGCGGCGTATTCGGCCAGGTCGAACCAGTCCATCGAGCGGCTCAGATACAGATAGCAGTTGGGGTCGAAGCGGCGCACGAAGCGACGCGCATGGCCTTCCAGATAGCTTTCCACCTGGAACTCCAGGCCGAACGGCTCCTCGTCCGGGCGGTCGGATTCCAGCCGCACGCGGCCGAAGCGGCCGTCCCATTCCAGCGCCGAGCGATAGGTGATCACGCCCAGCTTGCGCGCCATGCGCATGCCGCTTTCCGGATAGGCGTGCTCGCTGTAGTCGCCGCCGTTCCACAGCGGGTCCAGGCGGATGGCCTCGCGCTGCAGCGAGCGGATGGCGATGGAGAAGGGCAGGGCCTGCGCGCTGCCGGAGATGTTGACATGGCTGCGCGCGATGCCGGGGTTGGCATGCAGCAGGGCCAGGGCGGTCATGCCGCCCATCGAGTTGCCGATCACGCAGGCCAGCCGCTCGATCCCGAGCGCGCGCACCACCTCCACGGCAGCGGCGGCGCCGTCCTCGATCGACAGGTCGGGGAAGGTGAGGCGATACGGCTGGCCGGTGGCCGGGTCGATCGACGCAGGTCCGGTCGAGCCCTTGCAGCTGCCCAGCGAGTTGACGCACACCACGAACCAGCGCGTGGTGTCGATCGCCTTGCCCGGGCCGAGCATCGCCTCCCACCAGCCCGGCGTGTCGTCCAACGCGCTGGAGGCCGCATGCGCATCGGGCGAGAGGCCGGTGACGATCAGGATGGCGTTGTCGCGCGCCGGCGACAGCGTGCCCCAGGTCTCGTAGGCGATGCGCGCGCCGTGCAGGGCGCCGCCGCGCTTCATCGGGAAGGGCGAGGACAGCGCGTGCCAGCGCGTGCCGGGGGGGATGAATTCGGTCATCGCGTCAGTGTAGCCGGTGGGCAAATCGCGACGCGTCGCGCCGGTTGCGTCGATCTGGCAACGCAGCGTGCCGATGATCCAGGGCGCCTTCAGCGCGCGCCGCTGCCGATCACCAGCGTCACCGGCGCCTGGGCCGGCAGGCGCACGCGCACCGGCGCCGATTCCAGATCGCCGGCGCTGCGCTGCGCGTTGCCGCTGGCCGAGACGCGGGCGATGAGTTCGACCTCGCGCAGTGCGGAAAGCTTCTGCGTGGGCATCGGGCTGTCCGCGTCGCTCAGGCGGATCTCCAGCGGCAGCTGGCCGAGCGTGTGCTTCTGCACGGCCACCGGCATCGGCGGGCCATCCGGGATGCGCGCGATCACGAACACCGTGGCGTCGGCCGGCGGGCGTGCGGCGGCCGGAAGCGCGGGGTCCAGCGTTACCCGCACGCGCACCGCGTTGGCCTCGTCCGCGGCGGCAGGCGCGCTCGCCGGGGCGGTCAGCGGCGGCTGGCCGGCCTCGGCGCGGGCCGCGTTGATCTGCTCGCGCAGGCTGTTGGCCGTGGCGGTGTCGACCTGGGCCAGCAGCGGCTCCCAGGTGGCGGCGGCCTGCGCGGCGGCGCCGCGCTGGCGCTGGGCTACGCCGAGGAACCAGCGCGCGCGCTGCTGCGCCGGATCGATGCGCAGCGCGTGTTCGAGCATGGCCACGGCCTGATCGTCCAGGCGCCGCTGCGGATCGGCCAGGCTGCGCGACTGCGCCGCCTCGACCAGCGCGTTGGCATCCTCGGGCAGCAGCGCCACGGCGCGGGCGAAGGCCTCGCGCGCTTCGACGGCCTTGCCCTGCGCGGCCAGCGTGCGGCCCAGCAGCTGCCAGCCTTCGGCGGCCTGCGGATCGCGCCGCAGCTGTTCCTTGAGCAGGGCGATGGCGTCTTCCATCGTCGTCGGCGCCTGGCTGGCCTGCGGCGCCAGGGCGGCGGGCGTGCCGAGCAGCCGGTACAGCGCGAACGCGCACACGCCCAGGGCGACCACCAGGCCGGTGGCCAGCTTCGGCGCGCCGCGCCACAGCGGCCACAGTGCGCCGCCCAGCACCAGCAGGGTCAGCACGGCGGCTGCGATCACGAAACCGGTCATCACCACTCCTGCCCGTCGTCGGCCGGCGGCGGGCCGCTCGCGCTGCGCCGGCGCACCACGCGCACGACGATCAGCATGCCGACCACCAGCAGCAGCAAGGGCCCGAACCACAGCGGCCACGTACTGCGTTCGACCTGCGGGCGATACAGTACGAACTCGCCATAGCGCGAGACCAGATAGGTCTTGATCTGCGCATCGCTCTGGCCGGCGTTCATCAGCTGCAGCACTTCGCGGCGCAGGTCGTGGGCGATCTGCGCATTGGAATCGGCCAGCGACTGGTTCTGGCACATCACGCAGCGCAGCTCGTGGGTGAGCGCGTTGAAGCGCGCCTCCTGCGCCGGATCGCGGAACTGCAGCGGCGTGGGATCGCTGACCTGGGCCCAGGCCAGCAGCGGCGCGGCCAGGACGATCAGCAGCAGGGCGCGCAGCAGCGCCTTCATCGCGCCCGCTCCGCGGCGGCCAGCGCCGGCAGCAGTTCGCGCTCGACGATGGCCTGGTCGAGCGGGCCGACATGCTTCCAGCGCACGATGCCGCCGGCGTCGACCAGAAAGGTCTCCGGCGCGCCGTAGATGCCCCAGTTCAGCGAGGCCTTGCCTTCCACGTCGCTGACCACGGCCTCGTACGGGTTGCCGAACTGCTGCAGCCAGCGCAGCGAATCGGCCGGGTCATCCTTCAACGCATAGCCGATCACGCGCACCTGGCCCGAGCGCGCCAGCGCGCTGACGGTCGGGTGTTCGACCCGGCACTCCGGGCACCAGCTGCCCCAGACGTTGAGCACGTAGGGCCGGCCGCGCAACGTGGCCAGATCCAGGGTGCTGCCCGGCGTGTGCAGCAGCGGCAGCACCGTGGCCGGCGCGGGGCGGCCGATCAGCGCCGAGGGCAAGGCCTGGCGATCGGGGCGGTCGGAGCGCTGCACGGCCACCAGCAGCAGCGCGAACAGCGCGGCCAGGCACAGCGCGCCGATGATCAGCGCCCCACGCGAGATGCCGCGACGCTCGGCCGATGCGCTCATGGCGTGGCCTCCGGACGGCGGCGGAAGCGGCGATCGCTGGCGCTGACCAGCCCCCCCAAGGCCATCAGCACCGCGCCGGCCCAGATCCAGCGCACCATCGGCTTGACCTGGATGCGCACCGCCCAGGCGCCGTTGCCCAGCGGTTCGCCCAGCGCCACGTAGACATCGCCGAGCACGCCCGGGCGCACGGCCGATTCGGTCATGACCTGACCGCCGCTGGCGTAGGCGCGCTTCTCCGGATGCAGGGTCTGCAGCGGCGTATCGCGCCGGGTCAGCTGCAGCGTGCCGCGGTCGGCGACGTAGTTGGGGCCGCGGCTTTCCTGCACGCCTTCGAAGGTGAAGCCGTAGTGGCCGACCTCGACCGTCTGGCCGGGCCGCAGCGCCACTTCGCGCTGCACGTTGAGCGCCTCGACCAGCAGCGCGCCGACCAGGAAGACCGCGATGCCCAGATGCGCCAGGCTCATGCCGAGCATCTCGGCGGTCAGTCGTCCCTGCGCGCGCAGCCGCTGCCAGACGAAGCGCAGCGTGCCGGCGGCCACCCACAGCGCCCCGGCGATGCCGGCGGCCGTCTTCCACTGGCCCTGCGGCGCGATGAAGTACGCGATGCCGCCGCCGATCAGCGCCAGCACCGCCCACGGCGCCAGCAGCGCGGCCACGCGCGAGGCCTGCTCGCGCTGCCATTTGAACAACGGCCCGAACGGCAGCAGGAGCACCAGCGGCGCCATCAGCAGCAGGAACAGCAGGCTGAAGTAGGGCGGGCCGACCGAGATCTTACCCAGGTCCAGCGCATCGGCCAGCAGCGGATACAGCGTGCCCAGCGCGACCATCGCGCAGGCGCAGGCCAGCAGCACGTTGTTGGCCAGCAGCAGGGTCTCGCGCGAGCTGGCCGCGAACGGTTTGCCGTCGCCCATCTGCGGCGCGCGCAGCGCGTACAGCAGCAGCGAGCCGCCGACCACGATGCCAAGAAACACCAGCACGAACAGCCCGCGCGTGGGATCGGCCGCGAACGCATGCACGCTGGTCAGCACGCCCGAGCGCACCAGGAAGGTGCCCAGCAGCGACAGCGAGAACGCGGCGATGGCCAGCAGCAGCGTCCAGCCGCGGAAAGACCCGCGCTTCTCGGTCACCGCCTGCGAATGGATCAGCGCCGCGCCGGCCAGCCAGGGCATGAAGCTGGCGTTCTCCACCGGGTCCCAGAACCACCAGCCGCCCCAGCCCAGCTCCGAATACGCCCACCAGCTGCCCAGCGCGATGCCGCCGGTCAGGAACGCCCAGGCCACATTGGTCCACGGCCGCGTCCAGCGCAGCCAGCGTGCATCCAGCGTGCCGTCCAGCAGCGCGGCCACGGCGAAGGCGAAGGGCACCGCGAAGCCCACATAGCCCATGTAGAGCATCGGCGGATGGATGATCATCCCCGGGTCCTGCAGCAGCGGATTGAGATCGCGCCCCTCGCCGGGCGAGGGCAGCAGCCGCACGAAAGGATCGGAGGTGAACAGCAGGAAGGACAAAAAGCCCACCGCCACCACACCCATCACCGCCAGCACGCGCGCTACCACCACCTGCGGCAGATGCGCGGAGAAGCAGGCCACCGCCGCGCTCCAGCCGGCCAGCACCAGCGCCCACAGCAGCAGCGAGCCCTCGTGCGAGCCCCACACCGCCGTGTAGCGATAGACCAGCGGCAGCAGCGAATTGGAGTTCTCGGCCACGTAGCGCACCGAGAAGTCCTGCTGCACGAACGCGGCGGTCAGCGCCGCGAACGCGACGAACACCGCGGCCAGCTGCGCGATCGCCGCCGGCCGCGCGATCGCCATCCACGCCACGCGCCCGCGCTGCGCCCCCAGCGCCGGCAGCACCGCCTGCACGAGGGCCACCAGCAGCGCGAGGATGAGGGCGAACTGGCCGAGCTCAGGAAGCATGGTGAAGCCGGGACCGGGGACCGGGGACCCGGGACCCGGAAAAAGAGAAAGGCGAAAGCTCGGTGCAGCCTGGACGCGACGACGCGCGCAACGATGATAGGTGAGGGCGCGCAGCCGCTTCAGACCTTGGGGTGCCGCCTTCCCGGGTCCCGGGTCCCCGGTCCCCGGTCCCGCCCCTGCCAGACCTCACTGCTTCACCTGGTGCTTCTGATGCGCCTTGCCCATCTTGTCGGCGACTTCCTTGGGCATGTAGGTCTCATCGTGCTTGGCCAGCACCTCGGTGGCGACGAACTGACCGCCCTGCATCGAGCCGGTGGCGACCACCGCCTGATCCTCGCGGAACAGGTCCGGCAGGATGCCGGTATAGACCACCGGCAGCTGCGCATCGCCGTCGGTGACGCGGAAATGCGCCTCCATGGAGCCCTGCGCGCGCTGGAACGAGCCGCGCTCGACCATCCCGCCCAGGCGGAAGCGCGCATGCTCACCGGCCTGGCCGGAGAGCACCTCGGCCGGGGTGAACAGATAGTTGGCATTGCGCGACAGCGCCGCGGCGACCAGGGCGGTGGCCAGGCCCGCGGCCACCAGCAGCGCGCAGACCAGCAGCAGACGGCGACGTCGGACCGGATTCATCGCGGCAGCTCGGTCTGCGCGGGCGCGGCCACGCGCCGGGCCTGGGCGCGGGCCTGGCGCTGACGCGCGCTGCGCAGCAGCTGGCGCAGCTGCAGGCGCGGCAGCAGGAAGTCCCAGGCCAGCACGATCACGAACACCGCGTAGGCGCCGATGACGTAGGGCAGATAGCTCACGGGCGCGCCTCCGCCAGCCGCAGCACCCAGTCCTTGCCGGCCTCGCGGCGCAGGTTGTCCAGGCGCGCGCGCTGCAGCAGCGAGCCGGCGAACCAGGCCTTGGTCGCCAGCACCATGATCCACAGCGGCGTGATCATGCTGGCGTCCATGTGCGAGGGGCCCATCAGGCTGATGGTCTGGCCCTGGTGCAGCGAGTTCCACCACACCACCGAATAGCGGATCACCGGCAGCAGCGCCACCCCGACGATGGCCAACAGCCCGGCGGCCCGGGCGGCGGCGCGACGGTCCTCGATGGCACCGTACAGGCCCATCACGCCCAGGTAGAGGAACAGCAGGATCAGCTCGGTGGTCAGGCGCGGGTCCCAGTCCCACCAGGTGCCCCACATCGGCTTGCCCCAGATCGAACCGGTGGCCAGGGTGATCACGGTGAAGGCCGCGCCGATCGGCGCGCAGGCCATGGCCAGGATCTCGCACAGCTTGATGCGCCAGATCAGGGCGATGGCCGCGTACAGCGCCATCAGCCCGAACACGAACAGGCTCATCCACGCGGCGGGCACGTGGATGTAGAGGATGCGGAAGCTGTCGCCCTGCTGGTAGTCGGCCGGCACCACGAACAAGGCCTGCCACAGGCCCACCAGCATGGCGACCAGGCCGATGCCGAAGCACCACGGCGCCCAGCGCGCGGCGAAGCGATCGAACACCGGCGGCGAACCGAGCCGATGGAACCACAGCACTAGCGCATTGTTCTGGGACATCGAGACTCGTGGGGCTTGCGGAAAGACGCCAGCTGGCACCCGTCGGGCGAAGGCAATGCCGAGGCCGCGCCAGCCAGGGTGGGCGGCGCGGCGGTGCCCGGATTGTCCACCAAAAGCGAGGACGGCCGCCACGCTGCGCCGCACACCGCGGCCGCCTCGGCCCGGGGACGCCCGGGCCGCGCGCGCCGGCTTACTTGACCGTCAGCGTGCCCTTCATCAGGGTCGAGTGGCCGGGGAAGCTGCAGAAGAACGAATACGGGCCGCCGCTGGCGATCTTGGCCACCGGGAAGCTGACCGAGGTGCTCTCGCCGCCGCCGATCAGCTTGCTGTGGGCCACCACGCGCGCGTCGCCGGCCTTGACGTAGTCCGCAGGCGCGCCGGCCTTCATGCCGTCGCTGTCGATGCCGGCCATGTCCGCCGTCTTGCCGATCACCACGTTGTGCCCCATCACGGTCTTGGCCAGCTTGCCGGTGTGCTTGAGGTTGATGGTGAAGTTGGCGCAGCTCTTGGGCACATCGATGTTGGTCAGGCTGTACTTCATCATGTCGTTGCCTTCCAGGTCGGCCGAGCAGGTGGCGGCGCGCGCGCCAAAGGACGCACAGGACGCGGACGCGGCGAGGATGGCGGCGGCGATCAGGTAGGGACGCATGTTTCGAACTCCGGTGAGGGTTGGGACGTGGAAGCGGGCGAAGGCTTGGGGGCTGGACCGCGCGAGGCGCTGTGCAGGTGTGGGGCACAGGATCGCGCGATCACTGTAATGGGTGGAACTGGCCGATGGTCTGACAGTCGGGGCCGGAAAGGGAAGCGCCGCGGCGGGTGGGGCGCGCTCGGGCAGGTGGAAGCGAGGCCTACTCGGTGGCGATGCGCAGCGCCGCGGCCGCCGCCAGCGGCGCCAGCACGATGGCCAGCGCCAGGCCGGCCGCCAGCATCAGCAGGGCGAAGCCCGGGTCCAGCCCTTCCGCGGCTCGGGCCACCGCGCCGGCGCCGAACACCAGCACCGGCACGTACAGCGGCAGCGTCAGCAGGGCCAGCAGCACCCCGGCCCGGCGCATGCCCACGGTCAGCGCGGCCACCACTGCGCCGAGCAGGCTCAGCAGCGGCGTGCCCAGGGCCAGCGAGGCCATCAGCACCGGCAGCAGCGGGCGCGGCAGGTACAGCAGTTCGGCCAGCAGCGGGGTGGCGATCAGCACCGGGCCGGCGGTCGCCAGCCAGTGCGCCAGCACCCGCACCGCCACCAGCCAGGCCAGCGGCACCGGCGCCAGGATCCACTGCTCCAGCGAGCCATCCTCGGCATCGCCGCGGAACAGGCTGTCCAGGGTCAGCAGCCCGGCCAGCAGCGCGGCCAGCCACAGCACCGCCGCCGCGACCCGCGCCAGCAGCTGCGGGTTGGCGCCCAGCGCCAGGGCGAACAGCACCACCACCAGCAGGGCGAACAGGGCCGGCTGCAGAGCGTCGCCGCGCCGGCGCCACAGCAGCCGCAGGTCGCGGCGCAGCAGTGCGGCGGCGGTGCCGGGCAGGGTGGGCGAACTCACGCGGCGACCTGCTCGCGCCCGGCGAGCAGCAGCTGCCGGGTGCGCACCGGCGGGGCGGCGTAGGCGCCGTGGGTGGTGACCAGGGCCGCGCCGCCTTGCGCCAGATGCGCCGAGATCATCCGGTTGACCAGGGTGATGCCGTCCAGATCGAGGTTGGCGTAGGGCTCGTCGAGCAGCCATAAGGGCGCCGGTGACAGCCACAGCCGGGCCAGCGACAGGCGCTTCTTCTGCCCGGCCGACAGCTGCCGGGCCAGCGTGTCCTCGTAGCCGGCCAGGCCGGTGGCCGCCATGGCCTGGGCCGGGGTGAGCGTGGCGCGGCGCCCGTGCAGGCCGCACAGGAACTCCAGGTTCTCCAGCGCGCCCAGGTCGCCCTTCAGCGCCGGCAGGTGCCCCAGGTAGGCCATCGCCAGCGAACGCGCATGCGCATCGGCGCGGCGCCCTTCCAGCGCAATGGTCCCGGCGTCGGCGCGCAGCAGGCCGGCCAGCACGCGCAGCAGGGTGGTCTTGCCGGCGCCGTTGCCGCCCTGGACCAGCAGCGCCTCGCCGGCGTCGAGCTGGAACGCCAGCGGCCCGAACACCGGCTCCTCGTTGCGGCTGAAGGCTAGCGCCTGGACGGACAGCATGGGCGGGCGCGGGGCATCGGACGTCATCGGCCGCATTCTAGGGGAGGTCGTCGATCGCGGCCTGCCCGGGAACTGGGACCGTGGGGCGCGCGCGCCGCTCAGCCCGTCCAGTCGGTGAACATGTCGTCGGGCGCATCGTGCGGGCGCGGGGCCTGCATGCGCAGGCGCACCGGTTCGCCGGCCAGCCAGTACAGCGTGCCGGCCTGGCCGAAGTCGCGCGCTAGCGCGTCGGCCTGGTCCCAGCCCACGTCCAGCACCAGCCAGCCGTGCTCCACCGCGCCGCCCTGCGCATTGCAGCCCAGGGCGCGGTGGATGCTCAGGCTGGTCTCGCGCAGGCGCTGTTCCAGGACCTGGGCGGCCTCCAGGTTGCGCGCCTCGCCGGCCGGGCAGGAGCGCGGATTCCAGGCGGTGACGAACTGGTAGCTGCGCGCGCCGAGCTGGCGCTCCACGTCGGCGGCCGACTGGCCGACCTGGAACAGCCATTCCTTGCGCCCCACCACCACGAAGTAGTGCGCGGCGGCATACAGCCGGGCCAGGTCGCCCAGCGCCGGTGGTGTCTGTTCCAGTTCCCCGTCCATGGCGCTGATCATGGGCATGGCGCGGCGCCCGCGCCAGTCAGACCAAGGTCGTGGGGGCCCCGGCCCGGGCCGGGTCACCGGCGTGCCCGACGTCATTGCGTACACTTGCGGCCCCCACCGCCCGCCCTCTTCCGGACCGATGCAGCCGCAGACCAAGTTGCCCCGCGTGGGTACCACCATCTTCACCGTGATGTCGCAGCTGGCCGCCGAGCACGGCGCGGTCAACCTGGGGCAGGGCTTCCCCGATTTCCCGGTGCCGCAGCGGCTGGTGGACGAGCTGGACCGCGCCATGCGCGCCGGCCACAACCAGTACCCGCCGATGACCGGCGTGGCGCCGCTGCGCCAGGCCATCGCCGCCAAGGTGCTGCGCTGCTACGGCGCGCAGGTGAACGCGGACACCGAGATCACCGTGACCAGCGGCGCGACCGAGGCGCTGTTCAACGCCATCCACGCCGTGGTGCGCCCGGGCGAGGAGGTGATCGTGCTCGACCCGGCCTACGACAGCTACGAGCCGGCCATCGAACTGGCCGGCGCGCGCGCCGTGCACGTGGCGCTGGACCCGCAGACCTTCGCGGTGGACTGGGACAAGGTGCGCGCGGCAATCACGCCGGCCACGCGCCTGATCATGGTCAACAGTCCGCACAACCCCTCCGGCGCCATGTTCGGCAAGGCCGACCTGCAGGCCCTGAGCGACCTGCTGGAAGGCACCGACATCTTCCTGGTGTCCGACGAGGTCTACGAGCACATCGTCTTCGACGGCCGCGTGCACGAGTCCGTGCTGCGCTGGCCACAGCTGGCGCGACGCGCCTTCGTGGTGTCCAGCTTCGGCAAGACCTACCACTGCACCGGCTGGAAGATCGGCTACGCCATCGCCCCGCCGGCGCTGACCGCCGAGTTCCGCAAGGTCCACCAGTACAACACCTTCACCAGCTTCGCCCCGGCCCAGCACGCCTTCGCCGCGATGCTGCAGGCCGAGCCGGAGCACGATGAGCAGCTCGGCGCGTTCTACCAGGCCAAGCGCGACCGTTTCCGCGAGCAGCTGCTGGGCACCCGGCTTAAGCCGCTGCCGGTGCCGGGCGGGTACTTCCAGCTGGTGGACTATTCGGCGGTCAGCGACCTGCCGGACATCGAGTTCGTGAAGTGGCTGACGATCGAGCACGGCGTCACCGCGATCCCGTTGTCGCCGTTCTACGAGACCCCGCCCGCCGGCCAGCGCCTGGCGCGGCTGTGCTTCGCCAAGAACGCCGCCACGCTGGATGCGGCGATCGAGCGGCTGGTGAAGCTCTGAGGGCAGGGAAGGCGCACTCGTCGTCTCCGTTCTTCCAGAAGTGTGGAGACGGCTCCTCCCCTTTCGCGAAGCGAAGGGGGAGGTTGGGAGGGGGTGCTTTTGCTTTTGTCTTTGCCTTTTCTTTGGCCTTCCCGCGAAGAGCGACCCCTCCCCAGCCCTCCCCTTGGCCTAGCGGCCAAAGGGAGGGGGCAGAAGCGTGCGCGGCCTCGGGAACGCCTCATCCGTCGTTCCCGCGCAGGCGGGTACCCAGGGATTTCGCGGCAAGCGTTCAAGGCGCTGGATTCCCGCGTTCGCGGGAATGACGAGGGATGAATTCTTGAACGGCGAGGCATCGAAGCGGTCGACGCGTGATCGCGTCGTCCGGGTTGAGCGTAATCTTCAGGTCCAGACTCCCAAGCCCCCGTTCCGAAGAGCACGCCCATGCAAGACCTCCGCATTGCCCTGGTCCAGGGCGCGACCCGCTGGCACGACCCGGCCGGCAACCGCAGCTATTACGGCGAGCTGATCGCGCCGGCGGCCGGCAAGGCCGACCTGGTGATCCTGCCGGAGACCTTCACCAGCGGCTTCTCCAACGACGCCATCGATCGCGCCGAGGGCATGGACGGGCCGACCGTGGCCTGGATCGTCGAGCAGGCGCGGCAGCTGGACGCGGCGGTCACCGGCAGCGTGCAGCTGCGCACCGAGGAGGGCGTGTTCAACCGCCTGCTGTGGGCCACGCCCGATGGCGGGCTGTCCTGGTACGACAAGCGTCACCTGTTCCGCTATGCCGGCGAGCATCAGCGCTATGCGCCGGGCCGCGATCGCCTGAGCGTGGAATGGAAAGGCTGGCGGATCAATCCGCAGGTCTGCTACGACCTGCGCTTTCCGGTGTTCTGCCGCAATCGCTTCGATGTCGAGCGCCCGGGGCAGCTGGATTTCGATCTGCAGCTGTTCGTCGCCAACTGGCCCTCGCCGCGCCGCTACGCCTGGCAGACGCTGCTGCGCGCGCGGGCGATCGAGAACCTGTGCGTGGTGGCCGCGGTCAACCGCGTCGGCACCGACGGCAACAACCTCAGCTACTCCGGCGACAGCGTGGTGCTCGACGCCCTGGGCCAGCCGCTGGCCGAGGCCGATGCCGCCGAGGGGCTGACCTACGCGGCGGTCTCGGCGCAGGCGCTGCTGGCGCACCGGGCGCATTTCCCGGCGATGCTGGATGCGGACCGCTTCGAGCTGGCTTGAGTTGGGGGGCGTCCTTCGCTTCTGGGCAGTTCGCTAGATTGAAGCGGCAACACCGTGCGCGTTGCCTTTTCCGCGGGCGCAGTTCGATTTCATCGCCCGTCTGCGGAAGGAACTTCAATTTCGCGCTTCCTCGCCCTGAGTTCGGGTAGGAACGGCGACCTGCCAAGACTGAAACAAAACTCCGAACCGGGTTGATCCAAGTCAAGGCGGCCGGCGCGCCGGGCCGCGACCATGGGCGCATGTATCCCGCCCTTCCCGAATCCGGCGACTGGTCCTTCGACGCCGACCTGCTGCGGCGCTACGGCGTCAATGGCCCGCGCTACACCTCCTATCCCAGTGCGCTGCAGTTCGATGCGGCGTTCGGGCCGACGCAGTTCGCCGAGCAGGCGCGGCAGAGCAACGTGGGCCACTACTCGCGGCAGCTGTCGCTGTACGTGCACGTGCCGTTCTGCGCCAGTCCGTGCTTTTACTGCGGCTGCAACCGGGTGATCACGCGCAGCCCGCTGGCCGGCGATCGCTACGTGCGCCACCTGGAGCGCGAGATCGCGCAGGTGGCGGCGCTGTTCGAGCCCGACCGTGAGGTGGTACAGCTGCACTTCGGCGGCGGCACGCCCAACTTCCTCGACGCGGCGCAGCTCACGCGCGTGGTGGACGGCCTGCGCCACCATTTCCGCTTCAGCCAGGCGGCCGACCGCGACATCTCCATCGAGCTGGACCCGCGCACCACCACGCCGGCGCATCTGGCCGCGCTGGGCGCCTGCGGCTTCACCCGCGCCAGCCTCGGCGTGCAGGACTTCTCGCCCGGCGTGCAGCATGCGATCAACCGCGTGCAGAGTTTCGAGCAGACCTATGCGGTGGTCGCCGGCTGCCGCGCCCACGGCATCGGGTCGATCAATCTGGATCTGGTCTACGGCCTGCCGCACCAGACGCTGGAGGGCTTCGCCCGCACGTTGGACCAGACCCTGGAACTGCGTCCGGATCGGCTGGCGGTGTACGGCTATGCGCACATGCCCGCGCTGTTCCGCGCGCAGCGGCAGATCGACGAGGACGCGCTGCCCGATGCCGAAGGCCGGCTGGCGCTGCTGGAACTGGCGGTGTGCAGGCTGCGCGCGGCCGGTTACGAATACATCGGCCTGGACCATTTCGCCCTGCCCAGCGACGCGCTGTCGTTGGCGCTGCGCCGCGGCAGCCTGCACCGCAACTTCATGGGCTATACCACCCATGCGCAGACCGATCTGCTGGGCTTCGGCGTCAGCGCCATCAGCCATGTCGGTGACAGCTACAGCCAGAACCCGCGCGAGCTGCCCGCCTGGGAGGCGGCGCTGAACGCCGGCCGGCTGCCGACGA
The DNA here is from genome assembly GCF_030322905.1 of Pseudoxanthomonas winnipegensis. Taxonomy (NCBI): domain Bacteria; kingdom Pseudomonadati; phylum Pseudomonadota; class Gammaproteobacteria; order Lysobacterales; family Lysobacteraceae; genus Pseudoxanthomonas; species Pseudoxanthomonas winnipegensis. The sequence continues at coordinate 1,869,478 of NZ_CP095475.1, forward strand.
TGCGCGGCGTGCTGCTGGACGAGGACGACGCCATCCGCGCCGATGTGATCCAGCGGCTGATGTGCGGCGGGCGGGTGGAGGCCGAACAGGTCGAGCGCGCCTGGAGCATCCGCTTCGACGACTACTTCCGCGACGAGATCGATGCGCTGGCGCCGCTGGTGCGCGACGGCCTGGTGCAGGTCGCACCGGAGGCCATCCAGGTCACCGCACGCGGGCGCGGCCTGCTGCGCCTGGTGGCGATGCGCTTCGATCGCTACCTGGCCCGGGGTGGCCTGGAGGGGCGGCACTCGCGCGCGGTGTGAGGCCGGGCAGGGCGGCCTCTGGCGCCGCCTGCACTGCTGTCCAACGGCGATCCGTCAGATCGCTTCGGGCGGCGCGCGCGTCACAACGAAGCACTTCTGCACGATGCCCGCCGGTTCCCGGTAGGTGCGGAACCCCATGGCCTCGTAGTAGCGCAGGCCCGCGGGATTGTCCGCGCCGATGTAGGCATCGATCTTCTCCAGCCGCGCCGCGATGGCCGCCTGCCGGCTGGCCGCGAACAGCGCCTTGCCGATCCCGAGCCGGTGCGCCCGGGGACTGATATGCGTGCCGATGATCCCCCAGCCTTCCGGAACGTCGTAGGGATTGCCCGCCGTGGCCCGGATCAGCGACTGGAAGCCGAGCATGCGCCCCTGCGCGTCCTGGGCGACGCTGCACTGGAGGCGCGCAGGGTTCTGGATGTAGCGGGCCAGCACCGTGTCCGGGTCGCTCGGACGCTCGCGGCCGGTGACGGCGATGATCTGCCGCAGCACCGCGCTCATGGCCTCGGCGTCCTCGACGTGCGCAGGCCGGATGCGCACCGGCTCGGTCACGGCGTGAAGCTGAGCTCGAAGGACACGAAGAACGGCGCGCGCGGCGGGGCCAGCAGCACGCGGCCGCGCAGGAAGCGGTCGAGGCAGATCGCCAGCGGCGTATCGCCCTTGCGCCAGGTGCGGGCGATGCCGCCGCGCGCATCCAGCCGGGCGACGATCACGAACGGGGTGGTGTCGGCCTTCGGCGAGGCGCAGGCGGCGACGCCGCGTTCGAGCGTGTCCTGCTGCGCCGCGCGCATGGCCTGGCCGAGATCGGGGGGCAGCGAGGCCTCGTCGCGATCGGCCTGGGCCTTGGCCTGGGCGATGTCGGCGGGGTTCCAGCCCTCGCTGCCCGGCGCCGGGGTCTGCGCCAGGGCGGGCAGGCACAGCAGGCAGGCCAGCAGGGCGGCGGTGCGGACGATGGTGGGTTGCATGGGAACTCCTCGAGCCAGGCGATCAACGATAGCCGGCGGCCTGCAGCTCGAACAGCTCCGCATAGCGACCGCCTTCGGCCAGCAGGCTCTCGTGGGTGCCGACCGCCTCGATCCGGCCCAGGTGCAGCACCAGGATGCGGTCGGCCATGCGCACCGAGGAGAATCGATGCGAGATCAGCACCGCGGTGCGCTGCTCGGACAGTTCGCGGAAGCGCTGGAACACCTCGAACTCGCTGCGCGCATCCAGCGCGGCGGTGGGCTCGTCCAGGATCATCACCTGCGCCTGGCGCATGTAGGCCCGGGCGATGGCGATCTTCTGCCACTGGCCGCCGGACAGGTCCACGCCGGTCTTGAAGCGCCGCCCGATCAGCTGCTCGTAGCCGCCCGGCAGTCCTTCGATCACCTGGTCGGCCAGCGCGCTGTGCGCGGCGGCGCGGATGCGCGGGGCATCGTCCATCGCCTCGATCCGGCCCACGCCGATGTTCTCGCTGGCGGTGAGGTAGTAGCGCACGAAGTCCTGGAAGATCACCCCGACATTGGCGCGCAGTTCGTCCAGGTCGTACTCGCGCAGGTCGCGCCCGTCCAGCAGGATGCGGCCCTCGTCCGGGTCGTACAGCCGCGCCAGCAGCTTGACCAGGGTGGTCTTGCCCGCGCCGTTCTCACCGACCAGGGCCAGCACCTCGCCGACCTTCAGCTCGAAATCCAGATGCCGCACCGCCCAGTGCTGCGCGTCCGGATAGCGGAAGCCGACGTTCTCGAACACGAAGCCCTGCCGGATCGGCTGCGGGAACGGCACCGGCTCGGCCGGCGAGGTGATCTCCGGCTGGATGGCGAAGAAGGAGAACAGATCGTCCAGGTACAGCGCCTGGCCTGCGACCTGCGAGAAGCCCACCAGCAGGCCCTCCAGCAGCTGGCGCAGGCGCAGGAAGCTGCCGGCCAGGAAGGTCAGGTCGCCGATCGAGAAATCGCCCTTGACCGTGCGCCAGGCGATGTAGGCATAGGCCACGTAGTAGCCCAGCGAACCCAGCGCCGCCAGCGCCGTGCCCCACAGGGCGCGCCGACGCGCCAGCGCGCGGTTGGCGGCGAACAGGCTCTGCGCCAGGCTGCGGTAGCGTTCGATCAGGAAGCGGTGGAGGTTGAAGATCTTCACCTCCTTGGCGGTCTCGACGCTGGCGCCGGTCTGGCGCACGTATTCGAGCTGGCGGCGCTCGGGCGTCCACTGGAAGTTGAGCGAATAGCCCACCGCGTTGAAGTGCGACTCGCCGACGAAGGCCGGCACCAGCGCCACCACCAGCAGCGCGATCAGCCATGGCGCATAGGCCAGCAGGCCGATGGCGAAGCTGATCACGGTGACGGTGTCCTGGACCTGGCCGAACAGCTGGCTGAGCAGGTTCATGCGGCCCATGGTCTGGCGCCGCGCGCGATCCAGCTTGTCCTGCAGCTCGGGGTCTTCGAAGTCCTCCAGATCCAGCGTGGCGGCGTGCTCCATCAGCCGGATGCTGGTGGCGTTGGTGAACAGCTCGGACAGCAGCGTGTCGGCGTAGCTGATCGCCCGGCCCAGCAGGTCCGAGCCGATCGCCAGGACGAATTCCAGCGCCAGCAGTTCCATCAGCCGGGTGAGCCGGCCGCTGGACAGCGCATCGGCCAGCGAATCCAGCGGAATGCCCGCGCCGACCAGGCGCACGGCCTCGTCGATGATCAGCTTGCCCACGTACAGCGCGGCGATCGGCAGCAGCGCCTTGATCAGACGCAGGCCCAGGCTGCCCACGGTCAGCCACGGACTGGTCGCCCAGACCATGCGCAGGAAGGGCGGCACGTTGCGCATCGCGGCGAAGCGCTCGCGCAGGCTGGGGCGGGGGCTGGGCGAGACGGAGGCGGCAGGCGGCATGGCGCCATTGTGGCGCCGTGGCGATCACGACGACGAGAACCCCGCAAACGCCGACACCCCGGCGCGAGGGCCGGGGTGTCGGGATGCAGCGCGCCGCGATGGCGGATGGATCAGTGGTGCGCGCCGCCCGGGCCGTGCACGTGGCCGTGGCTGAGTTCCTCGGCCGTGGGCTCGCGCACGTCGGTCACCTCGACCGCGAAGTGCAGGGTCTTGCCGGCCAGCGGGTGGTTGCCGTCGACGGTGACCTCGTCCGGGCCGACCTGGACCACGGTCACCACCAGCGGGCCGTGCTCGCCATGGGCCTCGAACTGCATGCCCGGGATGATGTTGGCGCCGGTCGGGAACGCGCCCAGCGGCACCACCTGCTGCAGCTGCTCGTGGCGCGGGCCGTAGCCCAGCTCGGGCGGCACGTCGACCTGGACCTTGTCGCCGACCTGCTTGCCGGTGAGCGCGCTCTCCAGGCCCGGCACGATGTTGCTGGCGCCATGCAGATAGCTCAGCGGCGTATCCGGCGCGGACTGGTCGATGACGCTGCCGTCGTCGCCGGTGAGGGTGTAGTGGATCGTGGCCACGCGGCCATCCTGGATTTCCATGAAAAACATCCGTGAACGGTTGAGGGGAGCACGTCGGTGGCTTCACGACGCGAAGGAGAAGGACACGCCACTACCCTAGGCAAAAGCCGGCGCCGACACAACCGCAGCCCGTTCATTTATGCGTGTCGACCGGATAGACCGTGGCGATGCCGCAACCGCCTGCCGGCAATGACTGGGCGAAGCCTTGCGGGCGCGCATCGCCCAGCACCACATCGCCGGGATTGCCGCAGATCATGCCCAGGTCCAGGCCCGAGCGGAACGCGAGCGCCGGGCTGCGCTGCAGCATCGGACAGCTGCCGGTGAGCTCGACCCGATACCAGCGATGCCCGCCCGGATGGCGGCGCGAGACCTCCACCAGCAGCCCGTCCGGATCGCTCGACCAGGACCGCAGGTAGCGCGGTGCGAAGCAATAGCTCGGTGAGCCTCGGAAGCCGGCGCCGCGCTGCGGGCCGATCACCTTGACTGGATCGAGCGTGGCCATGGCGTCCCGATCGGCCTGCTGCATCAGCCGCGCATGGGCCTTGGCGTCCAGCGGCTCGACGCTGGCGACCGCGCAGCGTCGCCCGTCGATCTGCACATAGGCCGGTGCGCCGTTGCAGATCCAGCCCTGTGCGCCGAACAGGCGCGCGTCGCTCGCGGCATCCGCGCCGGGGCAGTCGGACTGCAGCCCGAGCCGGTAGGGCCGTCCGTCGTGCGCAACGACGGCCAGCGTGCGTGCATCAACCTGGCGGACCTCGGTCATCCGGCGCGCATCCAGGCAGCCAGGCGCCGGTGGCGTGCGGGCGAGGTCGGCCGCGTGCGCGGCGCAGAAAGGCAGGCTCAGCAGCCACGCCAGCAGGATCGGGCGCATTGCATCGGTCCTTCATGGACGCGTAAGAAACGGGCGCCGCCGTTTTACCTCATTGCGCGGCAGGGGCCAATGCGGCGCGGCGCGCGCGGTAGACCGCCTCGGTCTGCGGCTTGATGAACAGCGCCACCAGCTCCGGATAGCGCGCCTTGACCGCCGCCTCGATGCGGGTCACGCAGGCCTCGATCTGCTCGGTCGTGCGCGTGTCCTCGAACTCGGCGCTGAGCGTGGCCAGCACCTGGTTGGGCCCCATCTGGATGGTGGTCACGCCGTTGGCGTTGCCCACCTCGGGGTCGGCGTTGGCGATCTCCAGGATGCTCTTGCCGATGCCGGGCTGGGCCGGCTCGCCGATCAGCAGGCCCTTGGTCTCGCGCGCCAGCATGAAGGCGGCCACCGCCAGCACCGCGGCGATGCACAGCGAGGCCACCCCGTCGAGCACGGGCATGTCCAGCACCTGTGCGGCGACCAGGCCGACCAGCGCGAAGCCCAGCCCCAGCAGCGCGGCGCTGTCTTCCAGCAGCACGGTGAAGGTGGACGGATCCTTGCTGCGGCGGAAGGCTTCGAAATAGCCCAGCTCGCCTTTGCTCGCGCGGAACTCGCGCAGCGCCACCCACCACGAGCCGCCCTCGAACAGCATCGACACGCCCAGCACGATGTAGCTCACCAGATGGTTGCTGGCCGGCTCGGGCTGGCGGATATGCGCGATGCCTTCGTAGGCCGACACGCCGGCACCGGCGGCGAACACCAGCAGCGCCACGATGAAGCTCCAGAAGTACAGCTCGCGCCCATAGCCGAACGGGTGGGTAGGGTCGGCCTGCTTCTCCGCGCGGTGCAGGCCGTAGAGCAGCAGCACCTCGTTGATGGTGTCCACCAGCGAGTGCACGCCCTCGCTGAGCATGGCCGAGCTGCCCGACAGCCACGCCGCGATGAACTTGGCCACGGCGATGGCCAGATTGCCGGCCAGCGCGGCATAGACGACAAGACGGGAGCCGGAGGGCTTGGCCATGGGCGGCGGTGCGGTGCGGGTGGGGCCTGCATGTTGGTCATCTCCGCGTCCCCTGCGCGTGAGCGCACGAGTGCAGGGCGAGGGGATGCGGGTGCGGGGGAGTGCGGCCCAGGTCGTACAATGGCGCTTTCTCCTTCTTCGCTGGTTCTGCGCCTCATGCCCACCGCCCCCGCCTGTCCGCAATGCACCCTGGACAACACCTACGTCGATGGTGCGCAGTGGATCTGTGCCGACTGCGGCTACGAATGGTCGGCCGAGGCCGCCACCGCCGATCAGGCCTTGGTGGTACGCGATGTCAACGGCAACGTGCTGGCCGCCGGCGACACGGTCACGGTGATCAAGGACCTCAAGGTCAAGGGTTCCAGCATCCCGCTCAAGCAGGGCACGGTGATCCGCAACATCCGCCTGGTCGAGGACGACGCCGAACACATCGAAGGGCACTCGGACAAGATCAAGGGCCTGGTGCTGAAGACCTGCTTCCTGCGCAAGGCCTGAGCGCGCGTTCGCACGTTGCGTGCCTGGCGCGCTTGGCGAGGCATCGCTGCGGAACCCCCTCCACCGTCGTTCCCGCGAAAGCGGGAACCCATGGACGTTCGCGCGGAGGCCTCATAACGCGTGGATGGTCAGACATGCGTCTACCGAGAAGCACTTTCCGCGTGCGCGGGAATCACGGACTACTCGGCGGGACCGACGGATCTGTCGACCTCTATAGGCGCGACGCGCGGGGCACAACACGCAGGTGCAGTTGCCAGCCTTGAGCAGCACTACGCAAACCACGCTTTTCCAGCATCATAAAAAACAACAGGCCGCTTGCGCGGCCTGTCGGATCATCCGGGACGCTGCCCATCAGGTGCCGTCTTCGGGCACTTCCACCTTGGTCAGCACGCGGGTGTTGCCGAGTTTCTCGATGCGGCCGCCGGCCTTGCGGAAGGCGGCCAGGTCGGCCTGGATGCGCTCGTGGGTCAGCGGCGCGCTCTTGTCGGAGGCGCGGGGCTTGCTGGCGGCGATCTTGGAACTGGTGCGGGGCATGAAGCTCTCCTTCGTCGTGGAGCGGCGGGGGCGCTGCGACCCGCCCTCGTGGCGAGAGGATCGGCCGCAGTGCGCGGGTGCAGGTGTCGAATCCGATATGCGGCCAGTCGCCGGTCAAGGCAAGGTGAGCCGCAGGGGGACAGGCCGAAGCCGGACAGGGACTGCGTCGGGAGGGCCGGGAGCGGGGCGGACCCGGCCGGTCGCAGGCGCCGGTGGGCGGGGAAGCACAGTCCGGTGCGTGCGATTCGTGGAACAAGGATATTGTACCACACTTTATGTTCCACGGCTCTGGCGCCGCCTGAAGGCCCGCGGCGGCTTGGCAGGGCGGTGATGGCCGGGTAGCGTGGCGCGCCCCCTCCGCGATGAGCATTCACGATGATCCAGCGTTTCGATACCGGTCCGCGCATGTCCGAGATGACCGTGCACAACGGCGTGGCCTACCTGGCCGGGCAGATCGCCGAAGGCGGCGGCGACATCGCCGCGCAGACCGGCGAAGTGCTGGCCGCCATCGACGCCCTGCTGGCGCGCGCCGGCACCGACAAGTCCAAGATCCTGCGCGCCGAGATCTTCATGGCCGACCTGGCCGAGTTCGCCGGCATGAACGCGGTCTGGGAGACCTGGGTCGTGCCCGGCCACACGCCGGCCCGCGCCACCGTGCAGGCGCGGCTGGCCGATCCGGCGTGGAAAGTCGAGATCGTCGTCACCGCCGCGGTCTGAGGCCTGCGCGGCCTCGCGCCGGCAGCCGATCCCAAGACCTAGCCCACGATGCAGGACGACCTTTTCGCCCGACCGGCCGCGCCGCCGCCGAGCCTGTTCTTCGCGCTGCTGCCCGCGGCCGGCGACCAGGCGCCGCTGGAGGCGGCGCTGCAGGCGCATGCGCCGCGCTTCGAGGGCTTCAAGCCGATGCGTGCGGCCAAGCGCCACGTGACCCTGCTGTACCTGGGCGAGCCGTTCGACGAGCAGATCCCCGGCCTGGTCGAGGGCGCACAGCGCGCGGTGGCCGGCGTGCAGGGGCAGGCCTTCGTGCTGAGCCTGGACCGGCTGGCGGTGTTCGGCCGCAACGCGGTGGTGCTGGCCGCCTCGCAGACGCCGCCGGCGCTGGCCGCGCTGGAATCGGCGCTGCGCGCGGCGGCCACGCGCCAGCGCATCGTGCTGGCCAAGTCGCCGCCGCTGCATCCGCATCTGACCCTGGGCCACAACGACGGCAAGCGCCTCGCGCCGGAAGCCTGCGCGCCGGTGCGTCTGGCCTTCGATGCCTTCGTCCTGCTTCGCGGTGGTCAGCGCGAGGCCTATGTCGAACTCGGCCGCTGGGCGCTGGGCTGATCAGCCCGCCGGCGCGCGCTGGCGCCGGGCCACCGCGATCCCGGTCAGCGCGGCCGCAGCCAGCACGCCGGCGGCGATCAGGAACGGCGTGCCGATGAAGGGCAGGGCCGCTCCGGGCCCCACCGAACGGGAATACACCCAGCCGAAGAACACCGGCGAGACCACGCCCGCGATCGCGCCGACGCTGTTGTTGGCGCCCTGCAGCTGGCCCTGTTCGGACTCGGACACGCGCTGGGTCATCAGCGACTGGATGGTCGGCATCGCCAGCCCCCACAGCGCGTTGGGCAGCATCGCGGCGACGAACAGCCAGCCGGTCGGCGCCAGCCCCATGCAGGCGATGCCCAGCGCGCCGAAGCACAGGCCGATGATCATCGTGCGGCGATCGCCGAAGCGGCGCACCGCCGGGCCGGTCAGCGTGCCCTGCACCAGCATGTCCAGCGCCCCGACCATGGCCAGCAGCAGACCCACCTGCCAGGCGCCCCAGCCGTAGCGGTCGGCCGCGTACAGCACGAACACCGCCGAGAACACGTGGTGGGCGAAGTACAGCAGGAAGTTCACCACCGCCAGGCCGGTCAACTCCTGGTGCGAGCGCAGCAGGCGCAGCGCGCCCAGCGGGTTGGCGCGCGACCAAGAGAAGGCCATGCGCTTGTCCGGCGCCAGCGATTCGGGCAGCACGAACGCGCCGTAGGCGAAGGCCAGCGTGCTCATCGCCGCCGCCGCCCAGAACGGCGCGCGCGGCGACCATTCGCCCAGTACGCCGCCCAGCAGCGGGCCGGCCACGAAGCCGGCGCTGAAGGCCGCGCCGATCAGGCCGTAGCCGCGGGCGCGGTTCTCCGGCGTGGTGATGTCGGCCATGTAGGCATAGACGGTGGTGAAGCTGGCCGTGGTGATGCCCGAGACGATGCGCCCGGCCGCCAGCCACCACAGATTGGGCGCCAGGGCCATCAGCAGGTAGTCGATCGCAAGCCCTGCGGTGGACAGCAGGATCACCGGCCGGCGGCCGTAGCGGTCCGACAGCGAGCCCACGATCGGCGAGACCAAAAACTGCATCAGCGCCCACAGCGCCACGAACACGCCATTGATCAGCCCGGCGCGCGCGTTGGAGCCGGAGAACTGCTCGATCAGGTGCGGCAGCACCGGGATGATGATGCCCATGGCCACGATGTCGAGCATCGCGGTGACCAGGATGAAGGCGACGGCGGCCTTGCCGGCACGGAAGGCGGGAAGCGGCATCGGGAAGGCTCGCGTGGTGCGCCGCGGGGTGGAAGGACGGGCGGCGGGCGGCGCGATGGTAACCCGCCTAGATGGCCGCGGTGCAACGCGGGTTGCGTGCTGTGCGGCTCCCTGCGCGCTGGGATTTTTCCCACGTCCGGGCACGGCGCCCGGCGATGGTGCGCCGCACCCGCTCGCCGCACGCTGGCGCCAAGGACTCAGGCAGGACGCCAGCCGATGCAATGGACGCAGGCCAGGACCAACGCGCGTCAGGGGTGGAGCCGCTGCGCGGCCGCACTCGGCCGCATGCCCGCGCCGGCTTTCGGCGGCGGCGTGGCGATCTGCATGCTGCTGGGCGTCTGTACCTGTCTGCTGCTGCCGGTCTTGCCGGCGCGCGGCTGGCTGCTCGCGGCCCTGGCGCTCGGTGTGGCGTGCTGGGCGCGGCGTGGGGCGGGACGGCTGGCGGGTGCGCTGCTGCTCGGCGTCGGCTGGGCCGGCCTGCAGGCCGGCTGGGCGCTGTCGGCGCAGCTGCCGGCGCAGGCCCAGGCGCGCGACTGGCGGATCGAAGGCCGCGTGATCGGCCTGCCGCAGGTCGAGGCCCGGCGCACGCGCTTCGAATTCCTGGCCGATGCGTGCCCGGCCGGTCCCGAGGTGCCGTGTGGCCGGCGCCTGCAGCTGGCCTGGTACGACGAGACCGACGCCATCGCGCCGGGCCCGCGTACCCGGCTGCAGGCCGGGCAGCGCTGGCAGTTGCTGGTGCGGTTGCGCGCGCCGCGCGGGCTGGTCAATCCGGGCGGGTTCGACAGCGAACGCTATGCGCTGGCGCGGCGCGTGGCGGCCACCGGTTACGTGCGTGCCGCACCGCTGGCCCGCGCGTTGGGGCCGCCGACCGGGATCGACGCGTGGCGCGCGCGGATGTCGGCGCGCATCGCCGCGCACGCGCCGGCCGGGGCGCAGCGCTTCGTGCGCGCCCTGGCGCTGGGCGATACCGGCGGCCTGGACGATGCCGACTGGGCCACGCTGCGCGCGGCCGGGCTGACCCATCTGATCGCGATCTCCGGTTTCCATGTCGGGCTGGTCGCCGGCTTCGGCGCGCTGCTCGCGTCAGGCCTGTGGCGCCTGCTGCCGCGCCTGGGCCGGTGGCTGCCGCGGCAGGTGGCGGCCGGCGTGGCGGCCACGCTGTTCGCCTGCGGCTACGCGCTGCTGTCCGGCGGCGCGCTGCCGACAGTGCGCACGGTGCTGATGATCGCCGTGGTGGCGCTGGCGCGCTGCGGTCGGCGGCCCGCAGGCGCGGTGGCCGCCCTGGCGCTGGCGACGCTGGCGGTGCTGCTGGTCGATCCGCTGGCGCCGCTGGTGGCCGGCTTCTGGCTGAGCTTCGCCGGCGTGGCCTGGCTGGTGTGGTGCCTGCCCACGCATGGCCTGCCGGCGTGGCGGGCGTTCCTCTCGGCGCAGGGCGTGGCCACGCTGGGGTTGCTGCCGTTGACCGTGGCCCTGTTCGGCCAGGCCTCGCTGGTCGGGCCGCTGGCCAACCTGCTGGCGATCCCGTGGTGGAGCCTGGTGGTGGTGCCGGCCTGCCTGCTCGGCGTGGCCGCCGAGACCCTGCACACCGGCTGGGGCACCCCGGCTTGGTGGCTGGCCGGGCAGGCGTTCGAACCGAGCTGGCGGCTGTTCGCCTGGCTGGCGCAGGGCCGCTTCGCGCTGTGGTGGCTGCCGGAAGGCGCGTGGTTCGCGCTGCCCCTGGCGGTGCTGGGCGCGTTCTGGCTGCTGCTGCCGCGCGGCGTGCCCGGCAAGCCGCTGGCGGCGCTGCTGTGGCTGCCGCTGCTGCTGCCTGACCTGGACCTGCCGCGCGAAGGCGAGGCCACCGTGACCACGCTCGACGTCGGCCAGGGCCTGTCCGTGCTGGTGCGCACGCGCGGCCATGCGCTGCTGTTCGATACCGGGCCGGCGGTGGCCGATGGCTTCGATGCCGGCGAGCGGGTGGTGGTGCCGGCGCTGCACGCGCTGGGCGTGCACCGACTGGACCGGATCATGGTCAGCCACGGCGACGCCGACCACGCCGGCGGCCTGGACGCGGTGCGACGCCAGATGCCAGCGCTGGAAGTGCTGGGGCCGGCCGGCGCGCCGATCCCGCTGCAGACCGCCTGCCGCGCGGGACAGGCCTGGGCCTGGGACGGGGTGCGCTTCGAGGTGCTGCATCCCGCGCCCGGCTTTCCCTACCTGCGCAACGAATCCAGCTGCGTGCTGCGCGTGGATACCGCGCATGGCGCGGTCCTGCTCACCGGCGACATCGGCCAGGTGATCGAACGCGGGCTGCTGCGCACGCGGCCGGCGGCGCTGAAGGCGCAGGTGGCCCTGGTCGCCCATCACGGCAGCAGCGAGTCGTCGGACCCGGGCTTCGTCCGGGCCACGGGCGCGCGCCTGGCGCTGGTCTCGGCCGGTGCGGACAACCGCTTCGGCCATCCGCAGCGGCAGGTGGTGCGGCGCTGGCAGGCGGAGGGTGCGGAAGTGCTGAACACCGCCAACAACGGCGCGCTGAGCGTCTGGCTGCGCGCGGAAGGACTGTCTGTGCGAGAGCGTCGGCGCTGGCGCGCGCGCCTGTGGGACGCGGTCCAGGCGCGCGAGGCGTCTGGGCTATCCTATCGGTCTGTTCTCACACGGCCGGCTGCGCCGTAAGGATTCAACGTGCTGGAACTGGTCAAGGCGGGCGGCTGGCCCATGATCCCGCTGCTGCTGCTCGCCGTGCTGGCCCTGGCCATCGTGGTGGAACGCTTCTGGAGCCTGCGCCGCAAGGAGATCCTGCCGCCGGGCCTGGGCGAGGAGGTGCGCCGCTGGGCGACCTCCTCCCATCTGGAGGCCTCGCACATCGAATCGCTGCGCCGCACCTCGCCGCTGGGCGCGCTGCTGGCCGCCGCGCTCGACGTGCGCCATCGCTCGCGCGATGTGATCCGCGAGCGCATCGAGGACACCGGCCGCCACCTGGTCCATCGCATGGAGCGCTACCTCAACACGCTGGGCACCATCGCCGCGGCCGGCCCGCTGCTGGGCCTGCTGGGCACGGTGGTCGGCATGATCCAGATGTTCTTAGGCATCCTCGACCACGGCCTGGGCGATGTGAACCAGCTGGCCGGCGGCATCGGCAAGGCGCTGGTGTGCACCGCCACCGGCATGCTGGTGGCGATCCCGGCGCTGATCTTCCATCGTTATTTCCGCGGCCGCATCGCCGGCTACGTGATCGAGATGGAGCAGCAGGCCATGGCCCTGTCCGATGCGCTGGAAGCGCCGCACGCCGCCGCGCGCGTCGACTGAAGGCCGCGCCCGATGCGTATCCGCGACGACCGCGCGCACGACGAGCCGGAGATCAACCTGGTCCCGCTGATCGACGTCATCCTGGTGCTGATCATCTTCTTCGTGATCACCACGACCTTCGATGCGCGCTCGACCCTGCAGCTGCAGCTGCCGTCGGCCTCGCAGCAGCCGGCCGATGCGCCGGCCAAGGCGCTGAACATCCTCATCAACGCCGAGGGCCGCTACTTCGTCGGCGACAGCGAGGTGCTGCGCACCGACGCCGACGCGCTCAAGCAGGCCATCGCCCAGTCCGCCGGCAAGGACCACACCCGCCCGGTGCTGCTGCGCGCCGACGCGCGCACGCCGCACCAGGCGGTAGTGACCGCGCTGGACGCGCTGGCCCAGCTGGGCTTCAAGCGCATCTCGATCGCCACCGCCCCCGAACAGGAGTCGCGCCGGTGAGCGCGGCCGTCCCCGGATCGGCCTGGCAGACCTACCGCCGGCTGCTGACCTTCGCCAGGCCGTATCGCGGCCTGCTGCTGCTGGCGTTCGTGGCGGCGCTGGTCGAGGCGGCCGGGACGGGCGCCTTCACCCGGCTGATGGAGCCCATCACCAACCGGACCTTTCTCAATCAGGGGCCGCCGCAGGCGCTGTGGGTGATGCCGGCGCTGATCCTGGTGATCTTCCTGGTGCGTGGCGTGGCCGGCTACATCACCGACATGTCGATGGGGCGCGCGGCCCGCAGCATCGCCCGCGACCTGCGGGTCAAGGTGCTGGGCAAGTACCTGTCCCTGCCGGGCGCGCGTTTCGATGCCGAGCCCGTCCCCTCGATGCTGATACGGCTGGGATCGGATTCGGACCAGGTCGCGCAGGCGGCGGTCGATGCGCTCAAGACCATGATCCAGCAGGCGCTGCAGGCCATCGTGCTGCTGATCGTGATGCTGGGCGCCAGCTGGCAGGTGACCCTGTCCATCCTGGTGCTGGTGCCGCCGCTGGCGTTCGTGATGAACAAGGTCGCCAAGCGCTACCGCCGGGTCAGCCATCGCATCCAGGAGAGCGGGGCGCAGCTGCTGCAGGCCGCCGACCAGACCTTGTCCAACCATCAGGAGGTCAAGGTCTACGGCGCGCAGCAGTCCGAGCTGGAGCGCTATCACGCGCTCGCCGACCACAACCTGCGTCTGGCGATGAAGGTCGAGTCCACCCGCGGCATCTCCACCGCCACGGTGCAGATGATGGGCGCCATCGGTCTGGCGGCGCTGCTGCTGATCGCCGGCCACGAGGCCGCCGCCGGCCGGCTCAGCGCGGGCGGTTTCTTCAGTCTGCTGCTGGCCATGGCCGGCATCATCCCGGCCTTGAAGAACCTCACCAACGTGCAGAACGTCCTGCAGCGCGGCGTGGCCTCGGCCGAGCGCCTGTTCTCGGTGCTCGATGCGCCGGACGAGGTCGACGCCGGCACCCGTCCGCTGCTGCGCGCGCAGGGCACGATCGAGTTCCGCGACGTCACCGCGCGCTATCCCGGCCAGCTGCGGCCGGCGCTGGAGCACATCAGCTTCATCGCGCGCCCCGGCACGGTCACGGCCATCGTCGGCCGCTCGGGCAGCGGCAAATCCAGCCTGATCAAGCTGATCCCGCGCTTCTACGACGTCGAGTCCGGCCAGATCCTGATCGATGGGGCGCCGGTGCAGGACTACCGCCTGGCCGACCTGCGCCGCCAGATCGCCCTGGTCGGCCAGCAGGTGATGCTGTTCGACGGCACCGTCGAGGCCAACGTGGCCTATGGCGAGATGCGCTCGGCCGAGCCGCAGGCGCTGGACAAGGCGCTGCGCGACGCGCACGCGATGGAGTTCGTCGAACAGCTCGAGCACGGCAAGGACACCGCGATCGGGGTCAAGGGCGGCAAGCTCTCCGGCGGCCAGCGCCAGCGCCTGGCGATCGCCCGGGCGATGCTGAAGGACGCGCCGATCCTGATCCTGGACGAGGCCACCGCGGCGCTGGACAACGAGTCCGAACGCCTGGTGCAGGACGCGCTGACCCAGCTGATGCCTCACCGCACCACGCTGGTCATCGCCCATCGCCTGTCCACCATCGAGCACGCCGACCAGGTGCTGGTGCTCGACCACGGCCGTCTGGTGGAGCAGGGCACCCACGCCGAACTGCTGGCGCGCGGCGGCCTGTACGCGCAACTGCACGGCGCCCAGTTCCGCGAGGCCGAATGAGCGCCTCGCGCGGCGCGCCGAAGTACTGGTTCGACGGCGCGCCGGTGCCGCTGCTGCCGCGCCTGCTCGAACCGGTCTTCCGCGGCGCGCTGCGCCTGCGCGCCACCCTCTACCGCATCGGCCTGCTGCGCCGCCGGCGCGTGCCGGTGCCGGTGGTGGTGGTGGGCAACCTGACCGTCGGCGGCACCGGCAAGACGCCGCTGACCATCGCCCTGGTCCAGCGCCTGCGCGAGGCGGGGTGGACGCCGGGCGTGGCCAGCCGCGGCTACGGCCGCCAGGACCCGGGCAAGCCGCGCTGGGTCGAGGCGGACACCACGCCGGCCGAAGGCGGCGACGAGCCGGTGCTGATCGCGCGCCGCACCGGCGCCAAGGTGCGCGTGGACCGCGACCGCGTCGCCGCCGCGCGCGCGCTGGCGGCGGCCGGCTGCGACATCGTGGTCTGCGACGACGGCCTGCAGCACATCCGCCTGCGCCGCGATGTGGAGATCGAGGTCATTGACGGCCGCCGCCGCTACGGCAACGGCCGCGTGCTGCCGGCCGGGCCGCTGCGAGAGCCGGCCGAACGCAGCGCCCAGGTCGATTTCCGCGTGGTCAACGGCGGCAGCGCCGGCTTCGGCGAATGGGCGATGACGCTGCGCTCGGGCCTGGCCCTGCCGCTGGCCGGCGGGAAGCCGACCACGCTGGCGGCCTTCGGCGGCCATCGCGTGCACGCCGTGGCGGGCATCGGCCATCCCGGCCGCTTCTTCGACCTGCTGCGCGGCTACGGCATCGGCGTGGTGCCGCATGCCTTCGACGATCACCACGCCTACAGCGCAGACGATCTGCGCTTCGGCAGCGAACTGCCGGTGCTGATGACCGAGAAGGACGCGGTCAAATGCGCCGCCTTCGCCGGGCCGTGGGCCTACAGCGTGCCGGTGGAGGCCGAGCTGCCCGAGGCGTTCTGGGTAGCGGTGCTGGGCCGCGTCGCGGCGCTGCGGACGCTGGGGCCGTTGGGCCACAAGGGCTGAACGCCCGTGGCCGCGCGGACCTCGGGTCGGCGGGGCCGGCGCGGGGCAGCGGCTAGAATGGCGTCATCTCCCCACCCCCGCGCCCGGCAGGGTGCGCCCCCGACCGGGCGCGCTCGAAAGACCTTCGCATGACCGACCTGCAAGAACCCTTCGTCGTCGCCATTCCCGCCCGCCATGACGCCACGCGTCTGCCCGGCAAGCCGCTGCGCCTGCTCGGCGGCCAGCCGCTGGTGCTGCACGTGGCGCAGCGCGCGCTGGCCGCCGGCGCGCGCGAGGTGTGGGTGGCCACCGACGACGAACGCGTGGCGCGCGCGCTGGACGGCAGCGGCGTGCAGGTGGCGATGACCGCCGCCAGCCATGCCTCGGGCAGCGACCGCCTGGCCGAATGCGCCGGTATCGCCGGCTGGGACGATCGGACTCTGGTGGTCAACCTGCAGGGCGATGAGCCCTTCGCCCCGCCATCCGGCATCCGCGCCGTGGCCGCCGCGCTGTCGGCCAGCGGCCATCCGATGGCGACCCTGGCCACGCCGATCAACGAGGCCGAGCAGGTGTTCGACCCGAACGCGGTCAAGGTGGTGCTGGCCGACAACGGCGATGCGCTGTACTTCAGCCGCGCGCCGCTGCCCTGGCACCGCGATGGCTTCGCCCACAGCCGCCAAGTGCTGGCCGACGCGCCGGCGCCGTTCCTGCGCCATATCGGCATCTACGCCTACCGCGCCGGCTTCCTGCGCACCTTCGCCGCGCTGCCGCCCGGCCGGCTGGAGCGCACCGAGTCGCTGGAGCAGCTGCGCGCGCTGGAGGCCGGCTTTCGCATCGCGGTGGCGCTGACGCCCGACGCCTTCCCGCCCGGCGTGGACACCCCCGAAGACCTGGCGCGCGCCCAGCGCCATCTGGACGGAATGCGGTGAGGCCTGGCCGTGCGCCGCTGGTCTTGCGTGTGAAGCGCGCCGGCGCGCACGGCTTGAAGCCGGCCGCCTGCGGCATCATTCAGTATTCATGAATCCGGTCCACGCTCCCGACTTCCCGCACGGCCTGCTGTGGCTCAACGCCGCGCCGACCGCGCTGCAGTCGCTGCGTGGCAGTGCGGTGGCGCTGGCCTTTGTCGACCCGGCCTCGAGCTGGTGCCTGCAGCGGCTGGCCGATCTGGCGCTGCTGCAGCGCCGCTTCGGCGCGCGCCTGCAGGTGCGGGTGATCGCCGTGCCGCGTTTCGACGTGCACCGCGATCCGCAGGCCGCGCTCAAGCGCCTGCGCCGCTTCGGGGTCAGTTTCCCGATCGCGCACGATCTGGACTGGCACGCCTGGCAGCGCTTCGGCATCGAGGCCTGGCCGACCGTCGTGCTGATCGACGCGCAGGGCATGGTGGTCGACCATATCGTCGGCACGCCCGGCGTCGGCGCGCTGGAGAATCAGCTCACCGCGCTGTGCGAGCCGCTGGACGAGCCCCTGGTCGATACGCGCCCGGTCGAGACCCATCCCGAGCCCCGCCTGCCGCTGCGCTTCCCCACCGGCCTGGCGGTCAATGCCGAGCGTCTGTACGTGGCCGACACCGGCCATCACCAGATCGTCGAATGCACCCACGCCGGGCGCGTGATGCGGCGCTTCGGCAACGGCAACGCCGACGCGCTGGACGGCGACATGGAGATCGCCAGCTTCCGCAGCCCCACCCATGTGGCGCTGCTGCGCAACGAGCTCTACGTGGCCGACACCGGCAACCACCTGATCCGCCGCATCCACCTGGGCACCGGGGCGGTGCAGACCCTGCTGGGCACGGGCAAGGCCGGGGTGCCGGCCGAGGGCCCGATCCACGCGCCCGGCGATGTCGCGCTGGCCTCGCCGGCCGGGCTGGTGGCGACCAACAGCCATCTGCACTTCGCCCTGTCCGGCGACAACCGGGTATGGAGCTGGGACCTGGGCAACCGCATGCTCGAATGCCGCGCCGGCTCAGGCCAGCTGGGGCAGCGCGACGGCGCCGGCATCCTGGCCAGCTTCGCCCAGCCGACCGGCCTGGCGCTGGTGCAGCAGGCGCTGTACGTGTGCGACACGCTGGGCGCCTCGCTGCGCGCGGTGCAGCTGGGCGGCGATTTCGCCAAGACGCTGGTGGGCGGGCAGGGGCCCTGGGAATTCGGCGATGCCGACGGCCAGCGCCAGCAGGCGCGCCTGCAGGCGCCGGAGGACGTGACGCTGGATCCCGACGCGCCGGTGCTGTGGATCGCCGACACCGGCAACGGCCGCATCCGCAGCCTGCGCCTGGGCGGCGGCGCGGTGACCTCGCTGGACCTGGGCCGGCGCCTGGCGCAGCCGGCCGGCCTGGCCGCCTTTGGCGGCAAGCTGTGGATCGCCGAGACCGACGCGCACGCGGTGCTGTGCGTGGACCTGGCCAGCGGCGCCGTCTCGCAGGTGCCGATCGAAGCATGAGCCGTCGCAGTCCCCCGGGCCAGCCGTTCGACGGCAAGGCCTTCGCCGCTTCGTTGAGCACCGCGCCGGGCGTGTACCGCATGTACGCGGCCGACGACACGCTGCTGTACGTGGGCAAGGCGCGCGCGCTGCGCAACCGCGTGGGCAGCTATTTCAACAACGCGCCGCGCAACCCGCGCACCCTGGCGATGATCTCGCAGATCGCGCGCATGGACGTCACGGTCACCCGCACCGAGGCCGAGGCGCTGCTGCTGGAAAACCAGCTGATCAAGTCGCTCACCCCGCGCTACAACGTGGCCCTGCGCGACGACAAGAGCTATCCCTACGTCCTGCTGACCAGCGAGGAATTCCCGCGCATCGCCTTCCATCGCGGCCCGCGCGCGATCGCCGGGCGCTATTTCGGCCCCTACGCCAGCGCCGGCGCGGTGCGCGACACGCTGAACCTGATGCAGAAGCTGTTCCGCATCCGCAACTGCGAGGACAGCGTCTTCCGCAACCGCACCCGACCGTGCCTGCAGTACCAGATCGGCCGCTGCACCGCGCCGTGCGTGGAGCTGGTCGGCCAGGCCGAGTACGACCAGTCGGTGCATCGCGCCAGCCTGTTCCTGGGCGGGCGCAGCGATGAGCTGTCCGACGAGCTGACCGCCGAGATGGAGCGCGCCGCCGAGAAGCTGGACTTCGAGGAGGCCGCGCGCCTGCGCGACCTGCTCAAGCGCCTGCGCGGCATGCAGTCGCGCCAGTACGTGGACGGCCACGCCGCCGACCTGGATGCGCTGGCCTGCGCGATGCAGGGCAGCACCGCCTGCGTGCTGCTGCTGGCCTTCCGCGACGGTCGCAACCTGGGCACGCGCGCCTTCTATCCGCGCACCAACGGCGAGGAGAGCGCCGAGGAAGTGCTGGCCGCCTTCGTCTCGCAGTACTACGCCGAGCAGGTGCCGCCGCGCGAGCTGCTGCTGGACCGCGAGATCCCCGACGCCGAGCTGATCGAGGCGGCGCTGTCCAGCGCGGCCGGCCGCAAGGTCCAGCTGAAGTGGAACGTGCGCGGCGAACGCGCCGGCTACCTCGACCTGGCCCGGCGCAACGCGCAGATCACCCTGGCCACCGAGATGACCAGCCGCAACGCCCAGGCCGCGCGCAGCCAGGCCCTGGCCGAGCTGCTGGGCCTGGCCGAGCCGGCCCAGCGCATCGAGTGCTTCGACATCAGCCACACCATGGGCGAGGCGACGGTGGCCTCGTGCGTGGTGTTCGACGAGAAGGGCGCGGTGCGCTCGCAGTACCGGCGCTTCAACATCAGCGGCATCGAGCCGGGCGACGATTACGCGGCCATGCGCCAGGCGATCGAGCGCCGCTTCCGGCGCGCGATGGAGGAGGGCACGGTGCTGCCCGACGTGCTGCTGATCGACGGCGGCGCCGGCCAGCTGCGCCAGGCGCGCGAGGTCCTGGCCGACCTGGGCGTGGACGGCGTGGCCCTGGTCGGCGTGGCCAAGGGCGTGGAACGCCGCGCCGGCCACGAGACCCTGATCCTGGACGATGGCCGCGAGGTCAGCCCCGGCGCGGCCTCGCCGGCGCTGCAGCTGATCCAGCAGGTGCGCGACGAGGCGCACCGTTTCGCCATCACCGGCCATCGCGGCAAGCGCCAGAAGGCGCGCACCACCAGCAAGCTGGAGGACATCGCCGGGATCGGCCCGCGTCGGCGCGCCAGTCTGCTCAAGCATTTCGGCGGCCTGTCCGGGCTCAAGGCCGCCGGCGTGGAGGAGATCGCGCGCGTGGAAGGGGTCAATCACGCGCTGGCCCAGCGCATCTACGCTAACCTGCACGGGTTGCCGGAACCGGCGGCGCCCCCAACGCCCGGCCCAGATCGCCCATGAAGTTGACCGTTCCCACTTGGCTGACCCTGCTGCGGATCGTGCTGATCCCGGTGCTGGTGGTGGTCTTCTACCTGCCGTACGCGTGGACCAGCGTGGCCGCCGCGGCGGTGTTCGTGATCGCCGCGGTCACCGACTGGCTGGATGGCTGGATCGCGCGGCGCTGGCACCAGTATTCAGCTTTCGGCGCGTTCCTGGATCCGGTCGCCGACAAGCTGATGGTGGCCGTGGCGCTGTTCCTGATCGTGCAGGGCCATCCCACGCCGTGGATGGCGTTCTGGGCGGCGGTCATCGTCGGCCGCGAGATCGCCGTGTCGGCCCTGCGCGAGTGGATGGCCGAGATCGGCCAGCGCGGCAAGGTCAAGGTCGCCTGGATCGGCAAGGTCAAGACCACCGTGCAGATGATCGCGCTGGGCTGCCTGCTGTACTCGGTGCGCCCGGCCGGCCATTCGCTGAGCGATGTGTGGATGAGCGTGCCGGTGTTCCACATCGGCGACTGGCTGCTGGCCGTGGCCGCGCTGCTGACCCTGTACTCGGGCTACCAGTATCTGCGCGCCGCCTGGCCGAGCCTGCGCGAAGATGAGCAGGCAGCCGTTGACACGCGCAAGAAAGGCACTACAATTTCGCCTCTCTCGCGGGATTAGCTCAGTTGGTAGAGCACGACCTTGCCAAGGTCGGGGTCGAGAGTTCGAGTCTCTTATCCCGCTCCAAGTTTCAAGGCGCAGTTGAAGTGGAGTTGCTTCAACGGCGTTGACGAAACCCCGGCCCATCGGGGTTTTGTTTTGTCGGAAGGCTCTTGCGGCCAACCGCGCGTCACCGGCCTGGTGGCAGAGTGGTTATGCAGCGGACTGCAAATCCGTGCACGCCGGTTCGATTCCGACCCAGGCCTCCACAACTCGAAGAAGCGAAGGTAAACTTTCGCTTTACGTAACACAAAACGCGGGATTAGCTCAGTTGGTAGAGCACGACCTTGCCAAGGTCGGGGTCGAGAGTTCGAGTCTCTTATC
Organism: Pseudoxanthomonas winnipegensis; assembly: GCF_030322905.1. NCBI lineage: Bacteria > Pseudomonadati > Pseudomonadota > Gammaproteobacteria > Lysobacterales > Lysobacteraceae > Pseudoxanthomonas > Pseudoxanthomonas winnipegensis. The sequence continues at coordinate 1,890,435 of NZ_CP095475.1, forward strand.
CCGCTCCAATTTTCACTAGCGTTTCGCGCTAGTTTGAACGGCCCTACGGGGCCGTTCTTGTTTTCCGGGGTCGGCTCACGCCGGGCGAACTGGTCCGGGCATCCCGGACATCGGTGGAAAGCCTCCCGCGCGCCACCTTTCCCAACGCGGCGTCGCTCCATGGCGACGCATCGAGCCGCGCGACCTGCTCGTCCGGCTTCAATCGGACCGCACGAGCGTCCAGATCGCGATCTGCCTGGGCTCGGCCAGCAGCGCGTCCAATGCGGCGTGCCACGCCTGTCGGTAGGGCCGGTGCAGCTGGACGTTGAGGACATCGTCGCGATCGGTCCAGGTCTCGTGGAGCTGGAAGACGTGCGGCCGCTCCGGATCGACGTGCAGCGCGGCGCGCACGAAGCTCGTCTCGTGGCGCATCGCATCCAGCACAGGACCCAGCAGGGCGAGGAAGCGCGCCACCTGGTCCGCCTTGACGTGGAAAGTGATGACGTAGGTTTCGGGCGCCGACCGCGGCGCCTGGGCGACAGGCGCGCTCATGGGCTGGCCCGCCTGGCGATGTCGCCGGCAAGCCGCGCTGCGTGCGTCACCATCACGCCGTGCGCCACGCCTTCGTAGACGACCAGTTCCGCGCCTGGGATCGTCGCGGCGTAGACCCGGCCGCTGCTGTCCAGCGGCGCGGACACGTCGCGGTCGCCGTGCAGCACGACGACCGGCAGGTCGAGCGCGGCGGCTTCCGCCGACAGGTCGCTCAGGGCGATCGTGCGCTGGAACGCGACGACGGCGCGACGCGAGCAGTCCAGCACCATGCTCGCCATCCACGCGTTGATGCGCTCCGGCGTGCCGGGGGCGAAGGGCGCGATGTTGGCGTCGATCCAGGCCGACAGGTCGAAGGCGAGCTGCGTGCACAGCGCATCCACCATCGCGGGTGTGACGCCATCGGTGCCGATGACCCGCGGACCCGTGGCGCCGACCAGGATCAGCCTGGCGATGCGCGCGCGGCCGTGGCGCGACAGGTAACGGATCGCTTCGCCGCCCGCCCCGGAGTGCGCGACCAGCGTGACCCCGGTCAGGTCGAGCGCCTCCAGTACGGCGGCGAGATCGTCGGCGAGGTCGTCGTAGTCGTAGCCCGGCCGATCCGTCGATCGCCCATGGCCTTTTCGGTCGTAGGCGATGGTGCGCAGGCCGGCGGCGTTGAGATGCAGCATGACCTCGCCCCAGATCCTTCCATCCATCGCCCAGCCCGCCAGCAGGACCACGGGCGCTCCCGCGCCCCAGTCGCGGACGAACAGCGCGTGGCCGTCGCCGCGCGGGATGAAGGCCGCGCTCATGCGACCTCCCGGTCGAGAAAGCCGATCACCTCGACGATCCGGCCATCCGGCGCGATGCGGACCACGTCGGTCCCGCCGGCCACCGGCGCCCCGTGCGGCGCTGCCAACGTCCAGGAGAAGCGCACGAATAGGCCATGCGCATCGGGCATGCCGCGAAGGGCGAAGGCGTGCCCGGGGAACTGCGCGCGCGCGGCGGCGATCATGGCGGCGATGCCGCCGTGGCCTTCGCCGGCCATCATCGGATCGGTGTAGCGGGCATCGGCGGTCCAGCCGTCGGCCAGGCGACGATCGCGCGCTGCGGCGTCGGTTTCGTTCCACAGGGCGACATAGGCGCGGGCCAGGGTGTCGGGGTCGGTCATCCTCGTTCTCCTCATCGTCGATGCGCCGAGGATGCCCAGTCCGCACAGACCCTGCGATTACCCCGCAGGTAATGGCAGCGCTGCCGCCTTTCGCTAGGATGCGGCCATGGCCACAGACGCGATCACCGTTGGCGACTTGCTGCGCGAGTGGCGGGCCCGGCGTCGGCTGAGCCAGCTCGATCTGGCCGGCGAGGCGCAGGTGTCGACACGCCATCTGAGCTTTGTCGAAAGCGGGCGCGCGGCGCCCAGCCGCGAACTGCTGCTGCGCCTGGCCGAACCGCTGGCGATGCCGCTCAGGGAGCGCAACCGCCTGTTGCTCGCGGCGGGGTATGCGCCGATCCATGGCGAACGCGCGCTCGAGGCGCCCGACATGGCGGCCGCGCTGGCCGCGGTCGAAGCCGTGCTAAACGCGCACGCGCCATTCCCGGCGCTGGCGGTGGACCGCCACTGGAACCTGGTGCGCGCCAACGAGGCGGCGGCCGCGCTGCTGGACGGCGTCGATCCGGCGCTTCTGGCGCCCCCCATCAACGTGCTGCGCGCGACGCTGCATCCGAAAGGGCTCGCGCCCAGCATCGTCAACCTGGCGCAATGGCGGCACCATCTGCTGGCGCGGCTGCGCCTGGACATCGCGCATTCGGCCGATCCGGCGCTCGACGCACTCCATGCCGAACTCAGCGGCTTTCCGTGTCCGGAAGGTGATCACGCCGCGCAGTCCGTCGCGCGCATCGCGGTGCCGCTCGCGATCCGCAGCGGACCAGGCGGGGGCGTGCTGTCGTTCCTGTCCACCACGACCGTGTTCGGCACCGCGACCGACGTGACCCTGGCGGAGCTGACGCTGGAATGCTTCTATCCGGCCGACGAACAGACCCGGCGCGCGCTGCTCACCGGCTCAGGTCCGTGATCGATCGGGTGACATGGCCCTGATCGTCGAGAAAGTCGATGGTGGCGCGGCCGTCCGCCGCGACCTTCAGCTCCAGACGCTTGCGGCCGTCGGTGTCGCGCAGCGCCAGCACCGACGCCTTGTCCGAGGTCCGACCGAGAAACGCGCGCGGCGCGACGACCGCACCGGCGGCGCGGATGGCGGCTTCGCGTTCGGCGCTGGGGGGCTGGCGCATCAAGCGGGCGACGGTCGGGAAGTCGACCGGCTGGTCCGGGCGGTCGTTGATCGCCAGCCCCGCCTGCCGGTCCTCGCCGTCCTCGCTGCTGCTCAGCGCCACGGTCTGGTCCTGGCGCCAGCGGTCGAAGGACAGTGCGCCGAGATTGGTCGGCTTGCCGTCTTTCAGCGCGCCGGAGAACACCAGCCCGCCGTTCTCCGTGCCTTCGTCGTTGTAGAAGATCATGCCTGCCTGGGGACGGTCGGGATGCGGCGTCTCATGGCCGGCGACGATGATGCCCGGCATCCGGTCGCGCGAAGCGATCGTCATGCGCAGGGTGCCGTCGGGCTCGCGGATATTGATGCGCTGCACATCGATCGTCTCGAACCTCGTGCCCGTCGGGCTGGCATTGGCACCGAACATCATCCAGGCCATGGCGACGGTCATGACCGCCGCATAGGCCCCGACCGCGCGCGAGGCATCAATCTTCATGACCTGCTCTCCTGATATCGGCGCCGCCCGACACAGGCGTCGAGGGCGATGCGAATTGAATCACCTTAGACCCCCGTGCCGCCATCCGGCTTGCGCCGGGAACGCCTACACCTGAACGCGTAGAGGAGCGATGGAGATGTGGTTCATGCTTGCCGCACTGCTTGCCGCCATGCCCGGTCCGCCGCCCAAGGCCGTGATGCCGAAGGGCGAGATCGAACAGATCACGCTTGGGCCGATGTTTCGCTATCGGTTCATGTGTTCCGAGCATCCCGTTGGCGAGCTGGACTACGCCGGTGATGCGCTCGGCACCGATTGCATGGTCTTCGGCGGCGTGGACGGGGACAGCGGCTTCGCCAGGCTCTATCGACGCGATGGACGTGCCAATGCGGACTGGTACGGCTGGCACGCCGAGGTGCTGGCGCCGGTCGACGGCGTCATCGCGTTCGTCTACGACAATCCCCGGGTCAACACGCCCGGCACGCTGGGGCCGCCCCCGGCGGGCACCGTCCGCATCCGCACCCCGGACGGGGCGATCGTGACGATGGGGCACTTGGCCGAGCTGCGGGTGCACGTCGGCGAGACGGTCGAGGCAGGTCATGTGCTGGGCCTCGATGGCAACAACGGCAACGCACGCGCGCCGCACATCCATGTTGGCGCGTATCGCGAGGCGGACAACATGCCGCTCCAGATCCGCTGGGACCTGCGGGCTTTGGCCAGGACCCAGCCGTTCCGCGAGCCGGGCGACTGAGGCGATGCAAGGTTCGGTGGGGGAGACGACCGCTGGCCCAGCCGGCAGACGACAAGGCTTGTTCGTTCGTGGCGCCCGCGCGGCGTCGAACCACGTGCGGAGGAGGCGTGCTTTTTGCTAGCCTGCGCACACCGCCCCATCCATGCCCGGATGGCGAAACTGGTAGACGCATCGGACTTAAAATCCGCCGGGAGCAATCCCTTGCCGGTTCGATTCCGGCTCCGGGCACCAAGTGGCATGCACAGGTAAAGAGCCCCGAGAGATCGGGGCTTTGTCGTGTGAGCGCGCGTCGCGAAGGCGAGCCCATGCGGTGCAGGCCTGCTCCAGCTTCGTGCGGCGTGGCTGCGCTGTTTCATGATCCGATGTTGACGATCGGGGGGCTAGGTTGGCTTGCGTCCCTGGCTTCCGGAGCGCCCCGATGAGCGCGATGCGTCTGTGCTGCCGTCGTATTGCGCGAGCGGCACCGAATAACCACCGGAGAAGGACGGAAACGCTAGCGTCGAGACGAGTTCAGCTCACCGCGAGCGGCCAGGGCACTTGGCCCGGTGTGCGAGAGAATTGGGCTGCGCCAATTCCGAAACGGACGTTAGGAGAACGCGATGAGCATGAAGACCAGGTTCAACGCCATGGCCAAGAAGGCGGCCTACGCCGCGGGCACGCCCTGGGCCTTCGGGACTGCGGCGCTGGCGGTGGTGCTCTGGGGCTGCAGCGGTCCGGTGTTCGGGTTCAACGACACCTGGCAGCTGGTCATCAATACCAGCACCACGATCATCACCTTTCTGATGGTGTTCCTGATCCAGCACACCCAGAACGCCGATACGGCGGCGATGCAGATCAAGATCGACGAGCTGATCAATGCGACGCGCGGCGCGAACAACGCCCTGCTGGACCTTGAGGAGCTGGACGAGCAGGCGCTGGAAGAGCTGCGCAAGAAGTACGAAGAGTTGGCCAGGGAGGCGCGGAATCGAATGGGTCGGACCCGCTCAGATACGACCTGAGCTTCGATGTCTCTTCGAGTGCCGATAGCGCCTTGACCGGTACGGGTGCGGCGCAATTTTCGCGACGCTGTTAAAAGCAGCTCAGTGTTTCCACCACATTCCCGCGCCAATCCGTAACGCGCCCGGGTCCAGGGTGGATTCGACCCGCCCCAATGCGCACGATGCCGAACAGGCTTCCTCGACCTTCGGCCTGACCGCGTTCGATACAAGCCGAGATCAGGGACGCGCAAAGGCGCGCTGGGCAATTCCGCACCGACCGGCGCTCGTTCTGCGCCCTGCATCAGGAGTGACGCCATGATATCCCGCACCGCCGACGACAAGCCCCACACCGATCTGAAGAACCCGGACGCCAAGCACGACGAGGCGCTGGAGGAAACCTTTCCGGCAAGCGACCCGATCTCGCCCTTCGTGCCGGCGGTGAGAGACGAGGGCAAGGAGGAACATCGCGACGTCTCCAATGCGCACAGCGACCATGCCAAGGGCCACACGCCGGACAAGGTGCTCAACGACAAAGAGGCGCTGCGCAAGCACCACGACAAGCCGGACGACCCCAAGCAGTCTCCGGTCGACCCCGAGCATGACTATTCCGACCCCAGCGGGCAGCGTGACTGACCGCGTCTGGTCGAGCCGCACGATCAAGGGCTGTTGTTGTGACGCTCCGGCGCGATCGCGCCGGGGCGAGGGGAACCCCACAGCTGACTGCAGTCTTCCCGCAGCGCCGAGCGCCACTGCATGTGAAGCGCACACCATATCGCGCTAGTCTTCTGACCGACCTGTCACCCCGTGACGCGCACGAACACGTGGTCTGAACATCGGCATCACGCGCCGTGGCCGGGGATCGGGCGAGGCTAGGGGTCAGCTTCGATTGTCGAACGGGCGGCCACGCCGTCCGTCTCGCGTCCGCCATCCCACCCAGCTGGAAGGAACAGCCAGGCATGAATCCCTCATTCGACGTGAAACTCACGCGCCGCGATCTGCTGATCACCGGCGCCGTCTCGACGGCCGGCGCCGCCTCGGCCAGTCTGCCGTCCACCGCGCAGGCGATGGCCGCGCCGGCCGCGCCGGAGAAGATCAGCAGGCAGCGGGTCGCCTTCGAGGTCAACGGCAAGCCGGTCACGCTCGAGGTCGATACGCGCACCACGCTGCTGGACGCGCTGCGCGAGCATCTCAAGCTGACCGGCACCAAGAAGGGCTGCGACCACGGCCAGTGCGGCGCCTGCACGGCGCTGGTGGACGGGCGCCGCATCAACACCTGCCTGAGCTTCGCCGTGATGCACGAGGGCAGCAATGTCACCACCATCGAAGGCCTGGGCCAGCCGGGCAACCTGCATCCGATGCAGGCGGCCTTCGTCAAACACGATGGTTACCAATGCGGTTACTGCACGCCGGGGCAGATCTGCTCGGCGGTAGCGGTGCTGGACGAGATCAAGCAGGGCGTGCCCAGCCATGTCACCGGCGATCTTGAGGCCAGGCCCAAGTTCACGGTCGACGAGGTGCGCGAGCGCATGAGCGGCAACATCTGCCGCTGTGGTGCGTATTCCAACATCGTCGAGGCGATGAGCGACGTGGCGGGAGAGCGCGCATGAAGGCCTTTTCCTACGAGCGTGCGGGATCGGCCAAGGACGCCGCCGCCGCGCTGCTGAAGACGCCCAACGCCAAGTTCATCGCCGGCGGCACCAACCTGATCGACCTGATGAAGCTGCAGATCGAGACGCCCACCCACCTGGTGGACGTCAACGGCGTCGGGCTGGACCGCATCGAGGCCACCGACGAAGGCGGCCTGCGCATCGGCGCGCTGGTGCGCAACACAGACCTGGCCGCCGACAAGGTCGTGCGTCGCGACTACCCGCTGCTGTCGCGCGCCCTGGTGTCCGGCGCCTCGGGCCAGCTGCGCAACAAGGCGACCACGGCCGGCAATCTGCTGCAGCGCACGCGCTGCCCGTACTTCTACGACACCGCCCAGGCCTGCAACAAGCGCATGCCCGGCAGCGGCTGTGCGGCGATCGAGGGCTTCAACCGGACCCTCGCCGTCGTCGGTGCCAGCCCGGCCTGCATCGCCACCCACCCCAGCGACATGGCCGTGGCCATGCGCGCGCTGGACGCGACGGTGGAGACCACCAACGCCGAGGGCAAGACCCGGCGCATTCCGCTGGACCTGCTGTATCGCGCGCCCGGCAACACACCGCATCTGGAAACCACGCTGGAGCGCGGCGAGTTCATCACCGCCGTGACCCTGCCCAAGCCGGTCGGCGGCACGCAGGTCTATCACAAGGTGCGCGACCGCGCGTCCTACGCCTTCGCGCTGGTGTCGGTGGCGGCGATCGTGCAGCGCGACGGAAGTGGCGCGGTGGCCCTGGGCGGCGTGGCGCACAAGCCCTGGCGTAAGCCAGAGGCCGACGCGGCCATGCCGCAGGGGGCCAAGGCCGTGGCCGATCAGCTGCTGGCCGGCGCCAAGACATCCGAACACAACGCCTTCAAGCTGCCGCTGGTCGAGCGGGCACTGGGCGCGATCCTGGCCGAAGCGAGGGCCTCAGCATGAAATTCGATACCCCCGCCACCACCAATCCGATCGACCAGGGCAAGGTCGTGGGCCGCGCGCAGGACCGCATCGACGGGCCGCTCAAGACTACCGGCACCGCGCCTTATGCCTACGAGCATCATGACGTGGCGCCCGGCCAGGTTTATGGCTATCCGGTGTGCGCCACCATCGCCAAGGGCCGCATCCGCTCGATCGACACCGATGCGGCCAAGGCCGCACCCGGCGTACTCGGCATCGTCACCGCGGCCAATGCCGGCAAGCTGGGCAAGGGCAAGATGAATACCGCGCACCTGCTCGGCGGCCCGGAGATCCAGCACTATCACCAGGCCGTCGCGCTGGTGGTCGCCGAGACTTTCGAGCAGGCGCGCGCCGCCGCGCATCTGATCAAGGTCGACTACACCCGCAGCGATGGCGCCTTCGACTTAGCCAAGGCCAAGGGCCAGGCGAAGATGCCGAGCGATTCGCAGGACAACAAGGACACCGCGCACGGCGACTTCGCTGGCGCCTTCGCCAGCGCGCCGGTCAAGCTGGATGCCACCTACACCACGCCCGACCACAGCCACGCGATGATGGAGCCGCACGCCTCCATCGCGCAGTGGGAAGGCGATCAGCTGACGCTGTGGACGTCCAACCAGATGATCGCCTGGAGCGTGGGCGACGTGGCGCTGACCCTGGGTATCCCCAAGGAGAAGGTGCGCCTGGTGTCGCCGTATATCGGCGGCGGCTTCGGCGGGAAGCTGTTCGTGCGCTCCGATGCCGTGCTGGCGGCGCTGGGCGCCAAGGCGGTGGGGCGGCCTGTGAAGGTGACCCTGCCGCGGCCGCTGATCATCAACAACACCACCCATCGACCGGCCACGCTGCAGCGCATCCGCCTGGGTGCCACGCGCGAGGGCAAGATCACCGCGTTCGGCCACGAGAGCTGGTCGGGCGATCTGGAAGGTGGCCAGCCGGAGACCGCCGTCTCGCAGAGCCAGCTGCTCTACGCGGGCGAGAACCGCATGACCGCCATGCGCCTGGCCGTGCTCGACCTGCCCGAAGGCAACGCCATGCGCGCTCCGGGCGAGGCCTCGGGGATGATGGCGCTGGAAGTGGCCATGGACGAGCTGGCCGAGAAGCTGGCCATGGACCCGGTCGAACTGCGCATCGTCAACGACACCCAGGTCGATCCCAACCATCCCGAGCGCCCGTTCTCGCAGCGGCACATGGTCCAGTGCCTGCGCATGGGCGCGGACAAGTTCGGCTGGAACCAGCGCAGCGCCAAGCCCGGCACCCGCCGCGAAGGACGCTGGCTGATCGGCATGGGCATGGCCACCGCCTTCCGCAACAACCTCAACATGAAGTCCGCCGCGCGCGTGCGCTTGGGCGCGGACGGCGTGGTTACGGTGCAGACCGACATGACCGACATCGGCACCGGCACCTACACCATCCTCGCCCAGACCGCCGCGGAGATGATGGGCGTGCCGCTGGAGCGAGTGAAGGTGGAGTTGGGCGATTCGTCCTTCCCGGTCTCGGCCGGTTCGGGCGGGCAGTGGGGCGCCAACAGCTCCACGGCCGGCGTGTACGCGGCCTGCGTCAAGCTGCGCGAGGCCGTGGCCGGCAAGTTCGGCATGGACGCGAACAGCGCCCGCTTCGAGGACGGCCTGGTCGTGGCCGGCGGCCAGCGCAAGAAGCTGGCCGATGCGGCGGCCGATGGCGAACTGGTGGCCGAGGACAAGATGGAATACGGCGATCTGGCCAAGAAGTACCAGCAGTCCACCTTCGGCGGCCACTTCGTCGAAGTCGCGGTGGACAGCGCCACCGCCGAGATCCGCATCCGCCGCATGCTGGCGGTATGTTCGGCCGGCCGCATCCTCAACCCCAAGTCCGCGCGCAGCCAGGTGATCGGCGCGATGACCATGGGTGCCGGCGCGGCGCTGATGGAGGAGCTGGTGGTGGACAAGCGGCTGGGCTTCTTCGTCAACCACGACCTGGCCGGCTACGAGGTGCCGGTGCATGCCGACATCCCGCACCAGGAAGTGATCTTCCTGGAAGAGACCGACCCGATCGTCTCGCCGATGAAGGCCAAGGGCGTGGGCGAGCTGGGCATCTGCGGCGTGGCCGCGGCGATCGCCAACGCGGTCTACAACGCCACCGGCGTGCGCGTGCGCGACTACCCGGTGACGCTGGACAAGTTGCTGAAGGAGATGCCAGCGCTGACAGCCTGAACGTCGTGGCCGGGTCGGGCGTTGTCTCGGATCGAACCCCGCCTCGTCGTTCGGTGGAAGCCACGCTTCCGATCACATCGCGACCTTCTTGTAGAGCGGAGCTTGCTCCGCTGCATTTCGGCCGGATTGACGGGAAGGTCATCGGAGCAAGTTTCGCTGCGTCTCGGCCGGATCGTCGGGAAGGCCTAGCGGAGCAAGCTCCGCTCTACGGGTGGGGTCGCCCTTGGCCAGAAAAGCCACCAGGCGGCTCGTCCGGGATTAGGTCGGCATTCCGCGAGGACTTGTCGCACTTGGCGCCGCCGCGAACGATGCTGTCCGGCGCGCTGCCACACCCGTCCGGACCGATGCCCCTCTTAAGCAAAGAACCGCTCACGCGCCGCAATCCCCTGCCCGGGAGAGGAACCAAAAAAACGGTTTGACCGATCCGGGAAGTGCCATTACTATTTGCGCCCCGATCGGCCCCAAGGGCTCGCATCGAGGGCGGTTAGCTCAGCGGTAGAGCATTGCCTTCACACGGCAAGGGTCGCAGGTTCGATCCCTGCACCGCCCACCAAGTCACACGAAAAAGCCGGCCTCGCGCCGGCTTTTTCGTGTCCACTGCGCGGAAGCCGGCGCAACAGCTGCGCCGGCCCGTCACCTGTCGCCTCAGCTCAGCACTTCCTCCAGGATGCGCTTGCCGTCGTGGCGCGCATCGTGCTCGGTGTCCTGCTCCTGCCCGGCCTGCGCCTTCATCAGCGGGCAGTGCGCGCTCATGTAGTCGATCTCCAGGTTGAGGCGTTCGAGCAGGAAGTCGACGAAGGCGCGCACCTTGGGCGACTGCACATGCCCGCGCGGGAAGACCGCGTTGAGCTCGTACTCGCCACCCGTCCAGCCGGCCAGCACGCGCTGGACCAGACCATGCTCGACGAAGGGCTTGACCATCACGTCGGCCGAAAGCAGCAGACCCTCGCCGCACAGCAGCGCGCCCTTGAGCGCCGATGGATCGTTGGCCACCAGGATCGGATTGATCGCGAACTCCCGCGCGCCGTTGCCATCGTTCAGCGACCAGCTGTAGCTGTGGCCCTGGCGGTGCTTGGTCATGGCGAAGGTGCGGTGGTATTGCAGATCGTCCGGGTGCAGCGGCTCGCCATGCCGGGCGATATAGCTGTTGGCGGCGAACACCTGCGTGTACAGCACGCCCAGCTTGCGTGCGATCAGGTTGGAGTCGGGCAGGTTGCCCAGGCGCAAGGCCACATCGACCTCGCCACCGATCAGGTCCATCGGCTCGTTGCTCAGCAGCATCTCCACCCGCACCTCCGGATGGCGCGCATGGAATTCGCCGAGCAGCGGGGCGATCTTGTCGATGCCGATGGAATAGGGCGCGGTGACGCGCAGCCAGCCGCGCGGGCCGGCATGCAGCTGGCCGACGGCACTCTCGGCCTCGGCCAGTTCGCGCGCGATGCGCTGGCAGTGTTCGTAGTAGACGTTGCCGGCTTCGGTCAGGCCGAGCTTGCGCGTGGTGCGGTGCAGGAGCTGCGCGCCCAGGCGCGTTTCCAGCTCCTGGACCTTGCGGCTGACCGTGGTCTTGGGCAGCCGCAGTGCGCTGGCGGCGCCGACGAAGCTGCCCTTCTCGACCACCTTGACGAAGATCAGGGTGTCGTTGAGATCGTGGGACATTTGAGTCCTCCTTGGCGGGGGAAGAGGGATTGGACCGGGAGCGGGATGATTATTCCCCTAAATCTGGACTAATCAAGTCCTGCATGCAGGCCTAAGGTGGCGACCTGTCCTGATCACCTGGCCCACCGCCATGTCCCTGCTGACCCGCCTGCGCCGCTTCCTGGCCCCCGAGAACCGCCGGAAAATGGAGATTTCACCGGTCTCTACCTTGCTGCGCGCCCGGCAGGACGCGGGTTTCCGCGACTTTGGCCCGAGCCGCCGCAATCAGCTGGGTGCGGCCCGGGTCACCGGTCGGCTGGGTCGCGATTTCGGGATTATCCCGATGGCGGGAGGAAAACTCCCATGAGTGGGATGATCAAGCCCACCACCCCGTTGGCCGCCTCGCTGGTGCTCGGCGCCGATGGCGCGGCCGGTGCCGGCGTGGTCGCCGCGCTGATCGAGGCCGGCTGCCCGGTCGTGGCGGTGGGCGCGCCGGGCGAGATGATGGACGCGCTGGCCCAGGCCCATGGCGAAGAGCCCGGCCTGCACCTGCTGCGCCAGCCGCTGCCGCTCGACGAGGCGGCCGCCGCCGCGCTGGCGGAGCAGGTGCGGGCGCATGGCGTGCACCTGCATGCCGTGTTCGCGCATCTGTTCGCCCCCTCGACCAGCGGGCGCCTGCTGGACCAGCCCGCCGCCCGCCTGGAGCAGCGCCTGTCGCACGACGTGGTCGCGCACCTGGCGCTGGCGCGCCATCTGCTGCCGCTGCTGCAGGACCAGGACGGCACGCGCCACTACGTGATCCTGGGCGGGCCGGCCACCGAGTGCGGCTGGGCCGGACACGGCCACGCCTCGGTCGGCTCGGCCGCCCTGCACATGCTGGCCAAGGTGCTGCACGAGGAAGCCGTCCCGCTGGGCGTGCGCGTGCAGCTGCTGGCCGTGGCCCACCCGCTGTCCACGCCGAAGAACCGCGCCCATGCCTGCGCCGGCTGGCCCGATGCGCTGAGCGTGGGCCGCAGGGCGGTCGAACTGCTGCGCCCGGCCGCCTCCGGCCGCGTGCGCGCCGTCGTGCCGTTCGATGCGGCGTGGGTGCCGCCGCCGGTACGCACCCTGTTCGACGCGCTGCCCAGCGCGCCCACCGTCTCTTCGCTTGACCTCAACCGTGGTTGAGGTCGCAACCTCGTCGCGCCTTTTCGTTCTCCCCACCAGAGTCTTCGTCATGAATCCTTCCCGCACCGACTCCTTCTTCCGCGCCCGTCGCCTGTCCTCCTTCGCGCTGCTGGCCTTGTCGGTGGCGGTGATCGCCGGCTGCAACAGCAACGCCGCCGAGACCGCCGCCCCGCCGCCGCCCGCGGTGAGCGTCGCCCCGGTGCTGATCAAGCCCATTCGCCAGTGGGACGAATTCAGCGGCCGCATCGAAGCGGTGCAGACCGTGCAGCTGCGTCCGCGCGTGTCGGGCTACATCGAGTCGGTCAATTACCGCGAGGGCGATGAGGTCAAGGCGGGCACGGTGCTGTTCACCATCGACGCGCGCAGCTATCGCGCCGCGCTGGCCCAGGCCCAGGCCCAGCTGGCCCGCGCGCGCAGCGCCGCCAGCCAGGCCACCGGCGAGGCCGATCGTGCCCGCAAGCTGGCCGATCAGCAGGCCATGTCCACCGAGCTGTACGAACAGCGCCGCGCCACGTCCAACGAGGCCGCCGCCGAGGTGCAGGCCGCGCAGGCCGCGGTCGACGCCGCGCGTCTGGACCTGGAATGGACCAAGGTGCGCGCGCCCATCGACGGCCGCGCCGGCCGCGCGCTGGTCACCGCCGGCAACCTGGTCGGCGCCGGCGATGCGGCCAGCGTGCTGACCACGGTGGTGTCCGACCAGGTGCAGGTGCACTTCGACGCGGACGAGACCACCTTCCTGCGCTACGCCGAACTGGCGCGCAAGGGCCAGCGGCCCAGCGGCCGCGAGGGCGGCCTGCCGGTGCAGGTGGCGCTGGTCGGCGAGGACGGCTATCCGCACGCCGGACAGGTGGACTTCGTCGACAACCAGCTCTCGCCCGGCACCGGCACCATCCGCGTGCGTGCGCTGATGGACAACGCCGACCGCAGCCTGGTGCCCGGCCTGTACGCGCGCGTGCGCCTGCCGGGCAGCGGCGAGTTCAAGGCGATGCTGGTCGACGATGCGGCCATCCTCACCGACCAGGACCGCAAGTACGTCTACGTGGTCGATGCGCAGGGCAAGGCGCAGCGCCGCGATGTGCAGCTCGGCCGCCTGGCCGACGGGCTGCGCATCGTCAACGGCGGTCTGCAGGCCGGCGACAAGGTCGTGGTCGAGGGCGTGCAGAAGATCTTCATGCCCGGCATGCCGGTGCAGGCCAAGACGGTGGCGATGCAGCCGCCGGCGGCCAAGCCGGCCGAGCAGCGCACCACCGCGATGAACTAGCGCGGCCGGGTGGGGTGGGAGCCGCCATGGCGGCGATGGGCATTGCCTGTAGAGCCCTATCGCCGCCATGGCGGCTCCCACCTCCACCCCACAGGCAGGAATGCAACACGCAATGAAGCCTCGCTCCGGGAAAGGAGCGAGGGCGGCGTCGCTCACTTTCAGGAACACCACCCCATGAACATTTCCAGATTCTTCATCGACCGGCCGATCTTCGCCGCCGTGTTGTCCATCGTGATCTTCGCCGCGGGCCTAATCGCGCTGCCGCTGCTGCCCACCGGCGAATACCCCGAAGTGGTGCCGCCGTCCGTGGTGGTGCGCACGGTGTACCCGGGCGCCAATCCCAAGGTCATCGCCGAGACCGTGGCCACGCCGCTGGAGGAGCAGATCAACGGCGTCGAGAACATGATGTATCTCAAGTCGGTGGCCGGCTCGGACGGCGTGCTGCAGATGACCGTCACCTTCCGCCCCGGCACCGACGCCGACGATGCGGCGGTCAAGGTGCAGAACCGCGTGGCCCAGGCCAATGCGCGCCTGCCCGAGGACGTGCGCCGCCAGGGCGTGACGGTGCAGAAGCAGTCGCCGACCTTCCTGATGGTGGTGCACCTGACCTCGCCCAAGGGCGAGTACGACAGCCTGTACCTGCGCAACTACGCGCGCCTGCACGTCAAGGACGCGCTGGCGCGCATCCAGGGCGTGGGCGATGCGCAGGTGTTCGGCGGCGGCGATTACGCCATGCGCGCCTGGCTCGACCCCGAGCGCATCGCCGCGCTGGGCCTGAACGCCAGCGACGTGGTCGGTGCCATGCGTGAGCAGAACGTGCAGGTCTCCGCCGGCCAGCTCGGCGCCGAGCCCATGCCGGGAAGCAAGTTCCTGACCCTGATCAACGCCCAGGGCCGGCTGCGCACCGAGCAGGAGTTCGGCGACATCGTGCTCAAGACCGGCAGCGACGGCCAGGTGGTGCGCCTGCGCGACGTGGCGCGGCTGGAGCTGGGCGCCGGCGACTACACGCTGCGCTCGCAGCTGGACGGCAAGAACGCGGTCGGCATCGGCATCTTCCAGGCGCCCGGCGCCAATGCGCTGCAGATTCGCGATGAGGTCATCGCGACCATGGACGAGCTGACCAAGCAGTTCCCCGAGGACGTCAAGTACGAGGCGGTCTACGACACCACGATCTTCGTGCGCGATTCGATCAGCGCGGTGGTGCACACCCTGCTGGAGGCCGTGCTGCTGGTGGTGCTGGTGGTGATCCTGTTCCTGCAGACCTGGCGCGCCTCGATCATCCCGCTGATCGCCGTGCCGGTATCGGTGGTGGGCACCTTCGCGGCGCTGTACCTGCTGGGCTTCTCGATCAACACCCTAACGCTGTTCGGCCTGGTGCTGGCGATCGGCATCGTGGTGGACGATGCGATCGTGGTGGTGGAGAACGTCGAGCGCAACATCGAGGAAGGCCTGACCCCGCTGGCCGCGGCGCACCAGGCGATGAAGGAGGTCTCCGGGCCGATCATCGCCATCGCGCTGGTGCTGTGCGCGGTGTTCGTGCCGATGGCGTTCCTGTCCGGCGTGACCGGCCAGTTCTACAAGCAGTTCGCGGTGACCATCGCCATCTCCACGGTGATCTCGGCGATCAACTCGCTGACCCTGTCGCCGGCCCTGGCCGCGCGCCTGCTCAAGGGCCACGACGCGCCCAAGGACGCGCTGTCGCGCGGCATGGAGCGGGTATTCGGCCGCTGGGTGTTCCGCCCGTTCAACCGCTTCTTCAACCGCAGCTCGTCGCGCTACCAGGGCACGGTCTCGCGCATCCTGGGCCGCCGCGGCATCGTGTTCGCGATCTACATCGGCCTGCTGCTGGCCACCGGCGTGATGTTCAAGGCGGTGCCGGCCGGCTTCATCCCGACCCAGGACAAGATGTACCTGATCGCCGGCGTGAAGCTGCCCGAAGGCGCCTCGATCGAGCGCACCGACGCGCTGCTGCGCAAGGTCTCGGACATCGCCATGCACACCGAGGGCGTGTCGCACTCGATCTCCTTCCCCGGCCTCAACGCGCTGCAGTTCACCAACACGCCCAATACCGGCGTGGTGTTCCTGACGCTCAAGCCGTTTGCCGAGCGCCATCGCAGCGCGCTGGAGATCAATGCCGAGATCAACCGCAAGATCTCCTCGCTGGGCGAGGGCCTGACCTTCTCGATGATGCCGCCGCCGATCCTGGGTCTGGGCAACGGCAACGGCTACCAGATGTTCATCGAGGACCGCGGCAACCTGGGCTACGGCGCGCTGCAGAACGCGGTCAGCCAATTCCAGGGCGCGGTGTCGCAGGTGCCGGGCATGAGCTTCCCGATCGGCACCTACCAGGCCAACGTGCCGCAGCTGGATGCGCAGGTGGACCGCACCAAGGCCAAGGCCCAGGGCGTGGCGCTGACCGACCTGTTCGACACCTTGCAGACCTATCTGGGTTCGGCCTACGTCAACGACTTCAACCAGTTCGGCCGCACCTGGCAGGTGATCGCCCAGGCCGATGCGCCGTACCGCGAGACGGTCGAGGACATCGCCCGCCTGAAGGTGCGCAATGCCGCCGGGCAGATGGTGCCGGTGGGCTCGATGGTGGACATCAAGCAGACCTACGGCCCCGACCCGGTGCTGCGCTACAACGGCTATCCGGCCGCCGACCTGGCCGGCGAGGCCGATGCGCGCGTGCTGTCCTCGGCCGAGGCGATGCAGAAGCTGACCGACCTGGCCGCCCAGGTGCTGCCCAATGGCATGCATATCGAATGGACCGACCTGAGCTATCAGCAGGCCAGCCAGGGCAAGGCGGCGATGGTGGTGTTCCCGCTGGCGGTGATGCTGGCCTTCCTGGTGCTGGCCGCGCTGTACGAAAGCTGGACCCTGCCGCTGGCGGTGATCCTGATCGTGCCGATGACGCTGCTGTCCGCGCTGTTCGGCGTGTGGCTCAGCGGCGGCGACAACAACGTGTTCGTGCAGGTCGGCCTGGTGGTGCTGATGGGCCTGGCGTGCAAGAACGCGATCCTGATCGTCGAGTTCGCCCGCGAGCTGGAGCTGGGCGGCAAGGGCATCGTCGAATCCGCCCTGGAAGCCTGCCGCCTGCGTCTGCGCCCGATCGTGATGACCTCCATCGCCTTCATCGCCGGCACGGTGCCGCTGGTGTTCTCGCACGGTGCCGGCGCCGAGGTGCGCGCGGCCACGGGCGTGACGGTATTCGCTGGCATGCTGGGCGTGACCCTGTTCGGCCTGTTCCTGACCCCGGTGTTCTACGTGGCCCTGCGCAAGCTGTCCGGCCGTCAGCTGGTCCATCACGACGCGGCCCCGGCCCTGGCGCAGACCCATCCGCAAACCGCGCACTGAGCGCGTCCTTCCTTCTCGTTCCCAACACGGAGCTATGACATGAACACTTCCAAGAAGATCGCGCTGGTCACCGGCGCCACCCGCGGCATCGGCGCCGAGACCGTGCGCCAGCTGGCCCAGGCCGGCGTGCATGTGATCCTGGCCGGCCGCAGTCAGCAGGCTGCCGAGCAGGTCGCGCAGACGCTGCAGGCCGAGGGCCTGTCGGTCGAGGCGCTGCAGCTGGACGTCACCGACACGGCCAGCATCACCGCCGCGGTCCAGGCCGTGCAGGGCCGTCACGGCAAGCTGGACATCCTGATCAACAACGCCGGCATCGTCGCCGACGAGAGCGACAAGCTGCCCTCCGAGCAGTCGTTGCAGACCTGGCGCAAGACCTTCGACACCAACCTGTTCGGCCTGGTCGAGACCACCCAGGCGTTCCTGCCGCTGATCAAGGCCTCCGAGGCCGGGCGCATCGTCAACGTGTCCAGCGCGCTGGGCTCGCTGACCCTGCACAGCGACCCGGACTCGTTCATCTACCACTTCAAGATCCCGGCCTACGACGTGTCCAAGAGCGCGGTCAACGCGTGGACCATCCACCTGGCCTACGAGCTGCGCGACACGCCGATCAAGGTCAACACCATCCATCCGGGCTACGTGAAGACCGAGATGAACTACAGCGACGGCGAGCAGCGCGGCGAGATCGACGTGCCGGAAGGCGCCAAGACCAGCGTGCAGATGGCGCTGATCGGCGCCGACGGCCCGACCGGAAGTTTCACTTACCTGGGACAGGTGCTGCCATGGTGAGGCATGTATTGGGCATCGGCGTCGCCTCGGCGCTGCTGGCCGCCTGCACGGTCGGGCCGGACTACGTGCGTGCCGATGCGCCGCGCGCGGAGACCTTCGTGCAGGCGCCGGTGACCGCGCAGGTCGCCGGCAGCGAGACCACGGCCGAGCGCGAGTTCTGGCGGGCCTTCAACGATCCGCAGCTGTCCTCCCTGGTCGAACGCGCGCTGCTGCAGAACCACGATGTGCGTATCGCCCTGGCGCGCTACGACCAGGCCCGCGCGCTGTCCCGCGACGCCGGCTACGCGCGGCTGCCGCAGCTGGACGCCAATGCGCAGGCCGAGCGCGTGCGCAGCAGCGCCGATCAGGCGCCGGGCGTGGATCGCGATGGGCGCGACACGCACAACTACGTCGGCGGGCTGGGCGTGAGCTGGGAGCTGGATCTGTTCGGCCGCCTGCGGCGCGCCAGCGAAGCCAGCCGCGCCGATGCGCAGGCGGCGTCGGCCGACCTGGCCGCCATGCAGGTGGCCATCGCCGCCAGCGTGGCGCAGGGCTGGTTCGAACTGCGCGGCCTGCAGTCGCAGCTGGACATCGCCCGTGAGAACGCCGCCACGCAGGAGCGCACGCTCAAGCTGCTGCAGGCGCGCACGGAGGCCGGCTTCAGCGATGCCTTCGATGTGGACCGCGGCCGCGCGCAGCTGGAAGCCACGCTGGCGCGCATTCCCTCGCTGGAAGCGGCCGAGGCCGTGGCGGCCAACCGTATCGCGGTGCTGGTGGGCGCCACGCCGGAGTCGATGGCCGCCGAGCTGATGACCAGCGGCGCATTGCCGACCCTGCCGGCGGCGCCGCTGCCGGGCACGCCGTCGGACCTGCTGCGTCGCCGTCCGGACGTGGCGGCGGCCGAGCGTCGGGTGGCCGCCGCCACCGCGCGCGTCGGCGTGGCCACGGCGGATCTGTTCCCGCGCTTCAGCCTGGGGGCCTTGTTCGGCACGCAGGCGCTGGGCAGCGGCGCGTTGTTCGCCCGCGACAGCGAGACGCGCGTGCTGTCGCTCGGCCTGGACGGCGGTTTCCTCAACGTGGGCCGCGTGCGTGCGCGCATTGCGGCGGCGAACGCGCAGACCGCGCAGGACCTGGCGGCCTATCAGCAGACCGTGCTGCGCGCGCTGGAGGACACCGAGAACGCGCTGGTGCGGGTGGATCGCAGCCGGACCGAATCGGCCCATCTGGATCAGGCCGCGCAGGCCGGCACGCGCGCCGCGCAGGTGGCCCGCCTGCGGCTGGACAACGGCGCGATCGACACGCTGGACATGCTCGAGGCCGAGCGCACGCGCCTGGACAGCCAGGACGCGGCGATCCAGGGCCGCGTGCGCAGCGGCGTGGCGATGGTGCAGCTGTACGCCGCGCTGGCCGGCGGCTGGCCCGAGTACGTCGCGGCCGAAAGCCTGCCGCCGCCGTCGCCGGGCGCGGCGGCTGCGGAGCGGGCGGTGGCGCTGCAGGAGGTGCGGTGATCGGGCCTTGGTGGCGGTGACGAAGTTATCGCCACCGCACGGCCTTGAGGCGTTTTGCCTGTTGCGCTAGCGCGCGTGCAGGTCCAAGGCCGATGCACGCATGCAGGTCCGGAGGCCGAGGAGGGCGCCGGCATCATGAGGGAGCCGCCATGGCGGCGAGTGGCTTTACCGGTAGAGCCTCATCGCCGCCATGGCGGCTCCCACCTGTAGAGCGGAGCTTGCTCCGCTGGGGCCGTCCCATGATCCGGCCGAAAGCAGCGGAGCAAGCTCCGCTCTACAGGCATGCCGCTGAGATTTGAGGAGACGGTTGCTCCCACGACAGCAGAAAGCGCGGAATGGCTGAAACGCGCGGTGCTATCGCCGAGCCGAGAAACAGCGCCTCCCCTTTCGCGCAGCGAAGGGGGAGGTTGGGAGGGGGTGTTTTTGCTTTTGTTTTTGCCGTTGCCGTTGCCGCTGCCGCTGCCCTTCCCGCGAAAAGCGAACCTTCCGCTAAACCGCTAGCCGCGACTTCAAGCTCCCCTTGGCCTGCGGACAAAGGGAGGGGCAGATTACTCAGCCATGCAGCTTGATCGCGGTCTGCGCCACGCGCTGGCCCTGGTAGCGGGCGCCGTCCAGGTCGATCTTGGAGGGCTGGCGGGCGCCGTCGCCGCCGGCCAGGGTGGTGGCGCCGTAGGGCGCGCCGCCGGCGACCTCGTCCAGCGTCATCATCTCCTTGAAGCCGTAGTCCAGGCCCACGACCACCATGCCGAAGTGCAGCAGGTTGGTGATGATCGAGAACAGCGTGGTCTCCTGGCCGCCGTGCTGGGTGGCGGTGGAGGTGAAGGCCGCGCCGACCTTGCCTTGCATGGCGCCCTTGGCCCACAGGCCGCCGGCCTGATCGAGGAAGTTGGCCATCTGCGAGGCCATGCGGCCGAAGCGCGTGCCCACGCCGATCATGATGGCGTCGTAGTCGGCCAGCTCGTCGATCCTGGCGATCGGCGCGGCCTGGTCGAGCTTGTAATGCGAGGCCTTGGCGACCTCCTCGGGCACCAGCTCGGGCACGCGCTTGATGTCCACCTGTGCGCCGGCGCTGCGCGCGCCTTCGGCGACGGCCTGGGCCATCGCTTCGACATGCCCGTAGGCGGAGTAGTACAGGACGAGGACCTTGGCCATGGCACGCGACTCGCTTTCTCGAAGGGAGCGCGGACCGTAGCAGGGCCTGGCGTCAGGTCACGTCATCGCCGCGTCGCGCCGCCGGCCTCGTCGAGCAGTTCGCGTACCAGCGTCACATAACGGCGCTGCGCGACCTCCTGCGCGGTGCCGCGCAGGCGCTCCCACGCCTCGTACTTGGCGCTGCCGACGTAGTCGAAGAAGCCCGGCTTGTTGCCGTGCACATCGCCCTCGGTGCCTTGTTTGTACAGGCCGTACAGGCGCAGCAGGGTGTCGTTGTCGGGCCGTTCGGGCAGGGTCTGGACCTCCAGCGTGGCCTGTTCGAATTCGGTGGCGGCGATCTGGGCCATGGCGCCCGATTCCAAGGTGGGGAGCGCGCGATCTGAGCACGCCGGCCCGCGTCGGTCACGTTGCGCTGCACAGCGCCGCGCGCTTCAGCGCGGCAAGCGGACCATGCGCTGCAGCAGGTGCTCGACGATATTTTCGGGCTGGCTGGTGCGGCCCACGTGGGTAGGCGAGACCTGGACGATGGCGCTGCGCCGGGCGGTAAGGAAGTGGAAGCGCGCGCGCGGCGGCAGCTGCGCCACCGGGCCGGCGCCCGCATCGCCGCGACACACCGCCACCAGCGCGTCCAGCCAGGCGCGCGTGGTCTCCAGGTCCAACGCCGGGGCGAAGGCGCGCAGGCGCGGTTCGTCGATCTCCACCGCGGCCTGCAGCTGGCGCGCGCCGGGGCAGGAGACGATCACCCCGACGTTGATGAACTCCTCGCGCTCCACCCGCGGCACCACGCGGATGACCGCATAGTCATACGTGTGCAGCGTGGGCATCGATGGCCTCCTGCACGAAGGCGGCGCGCGCGTCGCGGCGCCGCTTGAGGTAGTCGACATAGGCCTGGCGATGCGCGGCCACGTCCGCGAAGAACGGCTCGCCCTCCAGCCAGGCGTCGGGCACGGCCGCGGCGATGCGCTCGATCAGCGCATCGGTCAGCCGCGGCGCCAGTTCGGCGTCGGCCTGGGCGATCTGGTCGGCGAAGGGCAGCAGCACGTGGTCGCGGATCAGCACGAACGGGCGCTCGCAGGCCTGGCCGGCATGCTCCCAGTCGTGGTGGAAGTAAAGCGCCGCGCCGTGATCGATCAGCCAGGGCCGGCGATGCCAGACCATCAGGTTGGGATTGCGCGCGGTGCGGTCGACGTTGCTGATGAAGGCGTCGAACCAGACGATGCGCGAGGCCAGCCGCGCCTCGACCGCCATCGCCGCCGGGTCGTAGTTGAGCGCGCCGGGCAGATAGTCCAGGCCCAGGTTGAGGCCTTCGCTGGCGCGGATTAGGTCCTGGATCTCCGGATCGGGCTCGGTGCGGGCGAACTCGCGATCCAGCTCGACCAGGGCGATCTCGGGCACCGGCAGCTCCAGCGCACGCGCCAGCTCGCCGGCGATGAGCTCGGCAATCAGCGCCTTGGGCCCTTGCCCGGCGCCACGGAACTTGAGCACGTACAGCCCGTCGTCGTCGGCCTCCACCACGGCCGGCAGCGAGCCGCCTTCGCGCAGCGGCGTGACATAGCGCGTGGCCTGGACGGTTTTCAGTGGCAGGGCGGCGGGCGACATGGCCGGCAAGCCTAGCCGATGGACCGCGATTCGGGGGAAAGCCGCACGCCGCGGCGAGGTCACCGGCCCTGACTTTCGGCCCAGAGAAGGCGCGCTAGGCCGGTGCTAGAGTCGGGCGGCTGCGTGGCGTCGCTGCGCGGCAGCGTCCTTTTCGCCCTCGGGGAATGACATGCAGCTTCAAGGAAAGTGCTGGTCGACGGCGCTGGCCGCCGGCCTGATCGGCCTCTGCGCCGCCGGCCCGGCCCTGGCCGGCTACGACGCGCCGCCCGAACACCTGCTCAAGGTGCTCAAGGCGCCGCCGCCGCCCACGCCCAGCGTCGATCCCACCGGCCAGCGTCTGTTGCTGACCACCGCGCAGACCTATCCGTCCATCGAGCGCGTCGCGCGGCCGTACTACAAGCTGGCCGGCGTGCGTCTGGAGCCGGCCAACCGCAGCCGCCACGACACCCAGGCCGGCTACGGCATTCCCGCCTGCGTGGCCGACTTCACCCTGGTGGACATCGCCAGCGGCCAGACGCGCAAGGTCGCGCTGCCCGCCGGCGCCTGCCCGGGCGCGGCGATGTGGTCGCCGGACGGCACCCAGTTCGCCTTCCAGAACGTCACCCCGACCTCGGTCGAGCTGTGGCTGGGCGATGCGCGCAGCGGCCAGGCGCACCCGGTGCCGGGCGTGGCGCTCAACCCGATCTTCAACAGCGCCGTGCAGTGGCTGGACGGCAGCAAGACCCTGCTGGTCAAGCGCGTGCCCGCCGGCCAGGGCGCCGCGCCGGTCGACGACGGCGCCTCCGGCCCGGACATCCAGCAGTCGCTGGGCGGGCAGGGCGAGAGCAGCACCTACGAGGCGCGCGACACGCTCAAGAGCCCGCTGGACGAAGCGCGCTTCGTCTACTACGGCACCTCGCAGCTGGCGGTGGTCGATGCGGCCAGCGGCCAGGTGCGCGATGTCGGCGCCCCGGCGATCTACGACGATGTCGACGGCGCGCCCGATGGCGTGCACGTGCGCACCGAAGCGATCCAGGCGCCGTACTCGCATGCGGTGACCTACCAGCGCTTCGCCCGCGATGTGGCGGTGCTGGACGTGTCCAGCGGCAAATCCACGCTGATCGCGCGGCTGCCGCTGGCCGACCGCGTGCCGGTGCACGGCGTGCCCGAAGGCCCGCGCGAGTTCGGCTGGCGCGCCACCGAGCCGGCCACGCTGCTCTACGCCGAGGCGCTGGACAAGGGCGACTGGAACGTCACCGTGCCGCATCGCGACCGCGTGCTGATGCGCAAGGCGCCGTTCACCGCCGCGCCGGTGGAAGTCACGCGCACGGCGCAGCGCTTCTCCGGCTATGCCTTCACCGCGCAGCCGGGCGTGTCGTTCCAGTTCGAGTCCGACGAGAACCGCCACTGGCAGACCACGCGCATCGTGGACATCGACAAGCCGGGCGATCCGGGCCGCGTGCTGTGGGACATGTCCAGCGACGAGCTGTACAAGGACCCTGGCATGTTCGTGTACCGGCGCCTGCCCAACGGCGCGGTCGTGGTGCGCCAGGACGGCAACCGCGTGTTCCTGCGCGGGCAGGGCGCCTCGCCCCAGGGCGACCGGCCGTTCCTGGACCGGCTGGACCTGGATTCGCTGAAGAGCGAGCGCCTGTTCCGCAGCGGCACCGACGACTACGACCAGTTCCTCGGCTTCACCGCCGCCGCGGGCCAGTTCCTGACCTGGCACCAGTCGCTGGTGGATCCGCCCAACGCCTACCTGCGCACGCTGGGCCAGCCGCTGGCCGACGCGGCCGAAGGCGAGGCGCAGTTCGCCTCGCAGGGCAGCGCGCTGACCCATCTGCCCGACCCGACGCCGGAAGTGCGCCAGATCAAGAAGCGCCTGGTCACCTACAAGCGCGCCGACGGGCTGGACCTGTCCTTCACCCTCTACACCCCGCCAGGCTACAAGGAAGGCACGCGCCTGCCGGCGGTGCTGTATGCGTATCCGGCCGACTTCGCCTCCAGCGCGCAGGCCGGGCAGGTGAGCGGGTCGCAGAACACCTTCACCCGCCTGCCGTACTACCGCCTGCTGCTGCTGGCCGGCTACGCGATCATCGACAACGCCAGCTTCCCCATCGTCGGCGATCCCAAGACCGCCTACGACACCTACCTGGAGCAGCTCACCGCCGACGCCAAGGCCGCGGTGGACAAGGCGGTCGAGCTGGGCGTGGTCGACCGCGATCGCATCGGCGTCACCGGCCACAGCCACGGCGCGCTGATGACGGCCAACCTGATTGCGCACACCGACCTGTTCCGCGCCGGCATGGCCACCAGCGGCTCGTACAACAAGACCTTCACCCCGTTCGGCTTCCAGAACGAGCGCCGCTCGCTGTGGCAGGCCCGCGATGTGTACCTGAAGGCCTCGCCGTACTTCTATGCCGACAAGA
Organism: Pseudoxanthomonas winnipegensis; assembly: GCF_030322905.1. Lineage (NCBI taxonomy): Bacteria > Pseudomonadati > Pseudomonadota > Gammaproteobacteria > Lysobacterales > Lysobacteraceae > Pseudoxanthomonas > Pseudoxanthomonas winnipegensis. Next base: position 1,915,043 of record NZ_CP095475.1, read on the forward strand.
TCAAGCTTCCGCTGCTGCTGATGCACGGCGAGGACGACGCCAACCCCGGCACCGAGCCGTTCCAGTCAATCAAGCTCTACCAGGCCATCCGCGGCAACGGCGGCACCACCCGCCTGGTCATGCTGCCGCACGAGCCGCACTGGTACACCGCCCTGGAGTCCAACGCCCAGGAGGTCTACGAGATGCTCAACTGGTTCGACACCTACGTGAAGCCAGCCAAGCCGGTACAGCCGGCGAAGTAGGAGACGGCTTAGGGAGCGTTGAGACGAAGGCGGCGTCGGACGATGCCGCCTTCGTTGTTTTTGCTTCTTGTTGGAGCGCAGGGTGGGGGCACGGACTTCGCCAACCAGCCTCGACCCGGCCGGGCACGGCTCCTCGGCTCGGTCCGCCATCCAGGGCCGCCTCTGAGATGGGGTGGATTGACCGCGCTTCATGCTGCGGTGGGAGCAACTGTCTCCTCAACTCCAGCAGCCGCACTTCTGTAGAGCGGAGCTCGCTCCGCTGGGGCCTTCCCCACGAACCGAACGAAGAGCAGCGGAGCGAGCTCCGCTCTACAGATGGGAGCGCCATGGCGGCGATGAGGCTCTACCGGGGAAGCCCCATCGCCGCCATGGCGGCTCCCACAGGGTTGGGCATTCGCAAAGGCTGATCGCACCTGCTGCTGCGACGAACCGTCCAGGCCCGCTCTCAGCCTAACCGGCCCAATCGAGACGCCGGCTGATGGATCAGTCAGAACGCCTTTCGACTTTCGATCCGAAGTCCTCGGCGTGATGCGCGCAGCAGCGGTCCGGCGGGCGGGGGCCGCGCCTAGCGAGGCAGGATGCCGAGCGCCCGAGTCAGGGCAGGATGCCCTGATCGAGGGATAAGCGGACACCGCCCGCCGGACCGCTGCCCTTCCGAAGCCAAGACGCTCAACTGCAACGCGACGTCAGGATCGCGAGAAGAGCCTGCTTTCGGTGCACCGACCGAAAGTCCCTGGGTTCCCGCGTTCGCGGGAACGACGAGGGGGGTGTTTAGGCGGGGCAGATGATCTGACAAGGGAAAAGCAGCACCCATCCGCCGGACCGTTGCGCCTCCGAAGCCTGGACACGCAGACGCCGCGATCCCTCGATCAGAAGAGGAGCCTGCGCTCAGCCGTGCTCGTGATGCCGCTTGTTGTCGCGCGGCGGAGCGGGGCGGTTGCTGGCGTGGTCGTTGCCGTGCTGCGGCGGGCGCGGCATCTGGGCCGGGAACGGCCGTTCGCTCTGGCGGCTGACCCAGGCCGGGGGCGGCATGCGCATCGCCTGTTCGGGACGCGGCTCGGCGCGCGGCGGCGCAGGACGCGCATTCTCCCAGTGCGGCATCGGCGCCGGCGCACGCGCGCTGGCGGCCATGGGCGCGAACGCCGCCGGCGCCTCGTGCCGCGCATGCCGGTCGTCGCCCGGCCCCGGACCGTTCGTCGCCGCCGCGCGCGCCATGTCCATCCGCGCTGGTTGAGGCACAGGCGTATTCATCGCGAACGCACGCGGCGCCGACATGGGCGCATGCGGCGGCGGGTTGCCATGGAACCCCGCCACACGTTCGCCCGCGGGAACGGGCGGCATCAGCGCCGCCGGACGCGGCGCACTGAGCCTGGCCGGCAGCGCCTGCGCCATCCCGGACATGGGCGGCGGCGCATGCACCGGCTGCCCGGCCTGCCACATGGCGCGGTTGAAGTGCGGCATCGCCATGGCCGTCCCGGGCGCAGGCGCACCGAAATGCTGCGGCGCGTTGACCAGAGTGCCGTGGTTGTTGATCACCGTGGCATGGCCATGCAGGTCGTAGCTGATGTTCTGCACCGTCGTGCGCTGGTTGATGCGCTGGACGACCACCGGCGGCGGCGCGAAGCGCTGCTGTTGGTAGGCGACGTAAGGCGGAATGCCTGGCCGCGCATGCCAGGCCACGCCCCAGGCCTGCCAGCCCCAGGGCGGCGGCGGGGGCGGCGGCGGACCGCCCCAGCCGCCGTGGAAACTGCTGCCGACCAGCACGCCCAGCCCGAAGGACACCACCCCGGTGGCCAGCAGATCGCCCGTGCTCCAGGCCGGCGGCGGCCGGTAGCCGTAGACGCGGTGGACGTATAGCGGTTCGCCATAGACCACGTCCGGGTCGTAGCGCGGCACATAGACCCGCTCGGGCTGGGCCGGCTCGATGATGATGGTGGTCGCCGGCGCGGGCACGACGGTCGCGACCGCACTGGCCGGAGCCGCCGCACTGCGCACCACGCTGACCCGCTGCTGGGCCGTGTCGCGCAGATGGCCCGAGGCCTGCGCACGCTGGCGCATCACCTGCACCGCATTGAGCACATCGCCTGGTTCGGCCGCGTAGGCCTGGCCCAGCGCCGTGGTCCAGGGCAGGTTGCCGGCCAGCTGGTCCATCACGTCGGGGAACTGGGTCAGCGCCTTGACGCCCGGGTCCCAGGGCTGCGCGTTGGCCGCCTGCATCCTGGCCTGCGGCGACAGGCCTGACTGGTCGTGCAGCCACTGGTCGGCCTGGGTGACCTGGACCGGGTAGACCGACGCGGCCAGGGTCTGGGCGACCAGGCGATCGGGGAACAGCGCGATCGGCGCGACCAGGCGATACAGATCCTGCGCATCGGGCAGCGGCGCGGCCGGAGCCGGCGCCGCGGCGGGAGGCAGCGCGGCCTGCGCCGGCGGCGCCGGGGCGGCGGTCTGGGTCTGCGGGCAGCCGCTCAGCGCGGCGGCCACCGCAAGCGCCAGCAGGGCGGGGACGCGCGGCACGCGCGCGAGGGAGGTGGGACGGACGGCACGCATGATGCAGCTCCGGGCAGGTTGGATCGCGGCGGCGAGCATGGGCCCGCCTAGCTGTCGGCAACCTTTCTGTTTCCGCGTCTTCGGCCGTGGCAGGCGAGGGCGTGAAGCGGCGGTTCAGCGCGCTCGATAGGCCGGGTCAGACCGGATCCGCCGCGCCGGGAAGGCGGGCGATCACCTTGATCTCGAAGTCGAAACCCGACAGCCAGGTCACGCCCACCGCCGTCCAGGCGGGATAGGGCGGCTGCGGGAAGACCTCGTCCTTGATCGCCAGGACCGTCTCGAGCTGGCGCTCGGGATCGGTGTGGAAGGTGGTGACGTCGAGCACGTCGTCCAGCCCGCAGCCAGCGGCCTTCAGCGTCGCCTGCAGCTGCGCGAACGCCTGCCGGACCTGGTCGGCGAAGTCCGGCTCGGGCGAGCCGTCCTCGCGGCTGCCGACCTGCCCGGACACGAACAGCAGCCCACCGCTGCGCACGGCCGGTGCGTAGCGGTGCTGCGTGTAGAGCGCCTGCCGGCCCTCGGGGAAGACCACGTCGCGCGTATGCATGTTGTTCGTCTCTGGAGCGGCCATCTGGGCCGGGAGGAGGCACTCTAGGGGTCGGCCATCGCGCGAAAAACCGGGCGATTGCGGTATCACTATTCGCGCAGCGCAAACAATGCGCGAACGGAGGACGCAGGATGGACCGACTCGAGGCGATGCGCGTGTTCGCCAGCGTGGTCGAAGCGAGCAGCTTCACCAAGGCGGCGGCCGCGTTGCGCATCAGCAAGACCAGCGCGACACAGCTCGTGCAGCAGCTGGAGGCGCACCTGCAGGTCAAGCTGCTCAACCGCACCACGCGCCGGGTCAGCCCGACCGCGGACGGGCTGACCTATTACGTGCAGGTGGTGCGCGTGCTGGCCGACATCGAAGACGCGGAAGACAGCCTGGCGGCCGCGACGACGGCGCCGCGTGGCCGCCTGCGCGTGGATGTCCCCAGCCCCTGGGCGCGCTTCGTGCTGCTGCCGGCGCTGCCGGATTTCCTGGCGCGCTATCCGGACATCCGCTTCGACATCGGCGTCAGCGATCGCGCGGTCGATCTGATCGGCGAACAGGTGGACTGCGTGGTGCGCGCGGGCGTGATCACCGATCCCTCGCTCGTCGCGCGGCATGTGGGCCAGCTGGAGATAGGCCTCTACGCCGCACCGTCCTACCTGGCGCGTCATGGCACGCCCACCCATCCCGACGCGCTGACCCAGGCGGCGCACCGGGTCGTGGGGTTTCGTTCCCCGCGCACCGGCAAGGTGCTGGAACTGGCCATGCACAAGGGAAACGAACACCTGATGCCGCGTGTCCGCCCGGCCGTCACCCTGGACGATGGCAATGCCTGCCTGGCCGCGGGAACCGCCGGGCTCGGCCTGCTCTGTCTGCCGCACTACATGACCCGCGAGGCGCTGGCCTCGGGCGCGCTGGTGCGGCTGCTCGACGACTGGCGGCTGGAGCCGATGCCGCTCTCGATCGCCTACCGGGCCAACCGCCATCCCAACCGCAAGCTGCGGGCGTTCATCGATTGGGTGGTGGAACTGGTCGACGCGCGCGACGCGAGTGCCGTCCTTCCACGTTGAAGCACGGCGAATACGCCGGATCGGCCCATGTGCCCGTAAGGCATGTGTCGAACGCGCGAGGGCATGCAGGCCCCGCCGTTGTCCGGGCCATACACTGGGCGCGATGCTACGTGCCTGAAGTTGTTCGCATGACCTCGTTTCCCATCACCACACCCGTCACCGCCGCGCTGCTGCAGGGCGCGGTCGAGATCTCATCCACCGCGCTGGGCGTGGTGCCGCACCGGCTGCCGGCGTGGGCTCGCGCGCAGTGCGGCGATCCGCAGCTGGCGATGGCCGAGGCCCAGCCCTCGGGCGTGCGGCTGGTGTTCCGCACCCGCGCCACGGCCGTCGCACTGCACGCCTTGCGCACGCGGCGCGTCTATGCCGGCCTGCCGGCGCGGCCCGACGGGGTCTACGTCCTGATGCTGGGCGAGCAGGTGCTGGCACAGGCGTCGCTGCCCGGCGGTCACACGCTGACGATCGACATGGCCGCCGGCAGCGCTGTGCGTGAGCAGGGCGCGCCGGGTGTGTTGCGTTTCGACGATCTTCCCGAGGGCGACAAGACGCTGACGCTGTGGCTGCCGCACGATGAAGCGGCCGAGCTGATCGCGCTGCACAGCGATGCGCCGCTGCAGCCCGCCGCCACGGACACGCGGCGGCGCTGGGTGCATCACGGCAGTTCGATCAGCCACGGCAGCAGCGCCACGGCGCCGCATGCGATCTGGCCGGCGATCGCGGCGGCACGCGGCGGCGTGGCGCTGACCAACCTGGGCTTCGGCGGCAGCGCGCTGCTGGATCCGTTCGTGGCGCGCACGATCCGCGACCTGCCGGCCGACCTGATCAGCCTCAAGCTCGGCATCAACCTGGTGAACACCGACCTGATGCGCCTGCGTGCGCTGGGGCCGGCGGTCCATGGCTTTCTCGACACCATCCGTGAGGGCCACGCCGACACGCCGCTGCTGCTGATCTCACCGATCCTTTGCCCGATGCACGAGACCACGCCCGGCCCCACGCTGCCCGACACCGCCGCGCTCGCCCGCGGCGAATGGCGGCTGCTGGCCTCCGGCGATCCGGCCGAGGTCGCGCGCGGCAAGCTGACCCTGCAGGTGATCCGCCGCACGCTGGCCGACCTGGTCGCCCAGCGCCGCACGCAGGATCCGAACCTGCATTACCTCGATGGCCTGGCCCTGTACGGGCAGGCCGACGCCGAGGCGCTGCCGCTGCCCGATGGATTGCATCCGGATACGGCCACGCACCGGCTGATCGGCGAGCGCTTCGCCGCGCAGGCCTTCGTCGAAGGCGTGTTCGGCCGCTGAGCGGCCTGCGCTTCAGTCAAAGCGCAGCCGCAGCCCCGCATAGACGCCGAAGCCTTCGCCCGGCGTCGAGCGCGCCGCATCGCTGCCGGCATCGTCGTAGCCCGGCGTGACCGTGGCCGCGTAGTGTCGGTCGCCGAGATTGCGGGCCTCGACCCAGGTCTGCCAGCGCCCGCTCGGCGCGTCCAGGCCGATGCGCGCGCCGAAGATCACGTGGGAATCGGCCCAGAAGCTGTTGGCGTAATCCACCGCCATCTTCGAGGCGTATTCGGCGTTGAGCGCGGCATAGGCGCCGGAAGGATGGTCGTAGCGCAGCTCGCCCTGGTAGAAGTGCCGCGGCAGGCCGGGCAGGCGGTTGTCGCCGAAGCGCGCGTCGTGGCGATAGCGGAAATCGCTGAAGGTATAGGCCTGGCGCAGCGACAGGCGGCCGGCGTCGGCCTGCCACAGCGTGCTGTCCAGCCCGGCCTCCAGGCCGCGATGGCGGGTCGGGCTGGCGTTGGATTCGGCCACCACCAGGTTGGGCACCGGCTGGAGTTCCACGCTCAGCAGTTCGTGCCGCACCTGCGCGTCATAGGCGGTCAGCTCCCAGCGACCCAGCGCGCTCTCGCCGCGCGCGCCCAGCTCCAGCGTGGTCGCGGTCTGGTTGCGCAGCGGCACCGGCGTGCTCTGCCGGCCGGTGGCCGGGCCGCTGCCGGCGGGGAAGTAGAACGGCGAACCCCAGATCATCGACCACGGGTGGGGCGGCTCCACCGAGCGGCTCAGGTTGCCGAACAGCTGCAGCTGCGGGCTGGCCTGCCAGGTGAAGCCCAGACGCGGCGCGCTGTCCCAGTCGTGCGCGGACAGGCGCCCGCCGCTGGCCGGCCAGGTCACCGCGACCTCGCGGTTGGTATGCACCGCCGCCAGGCCGGTGATCAGGTGCAGCGCCGGCGTCAGCGCCAGGTCGTTGCCGACATGCAGCACCGCATCGGTGCCCAGGTGTTCGAAGCGCCGGGTCAGCGTGCCGGCCGGATACCCGTTGCGGGCGAAGCGCAGGGTCTCGCGCACGTTGGCGTCCAGGTCGTGGGTGACGCGCAGGCCGACGGTGGTCACGCTTTCGCGGCCGAACAGGCGGTGGCGGTGGGTGTAGTCCAGCGTGGCGCCCAGGTCGCTGTAGTCCAGCTGCTGGCGGTACAGGCTCTCGTTGAGGTCCATCGGGAAGTGGTGATAGACCAGCCCGGCCTGCAGGGTCGAGGCCTCGTCGATGCGCAGCGTGGTGACGTTGCCGATCCAGGTGCTGCCCGGCTGCGGGCGGCGCGCGTCGATGGCCAGGTTGGCCGGATTGGCCTGGCGCGGATCGTCGCGCAGCTGCGCGCGGGTCAGGCGGCCGGGCGTGTCGTGCTCGGTCTCGCGGTAGCGCAGGATCAGGCGCGTGCTGAGGTCCGGGCCGAGCTGCCAGCCGAAGTTGGCCATCGCGCCCTTGCCGCTGCCGCTGGCGTGCGCCTGGTAGCCGTCGGTGCGGCTGTCGACCAGGCCCAGGTAGTAGTCGAAGTCGCCCGCGACACCGCCCACGCCCAGGCTGGCATTGCGGTAGCCGAAGCTGCCGCCCTCCAGCCGCAGCTCGGTGCCGGGCGAATCCAGGCCGCTGCGGCTGACGTAGTCGATCGCCCCGCCCAGGGTCAGCGCACCGCGGTCGAAGCCGTTGGCCCCGCGCAGCACCTCGACCCGGCTCATCCACAGCGGCTCGATCAGCTCATACGGCGTGCCGCCGGAGAAGGTCAGCGGCAGCCCGTCCAGCGAGACCGACACGCCCGAGGCGTGCGCGCCCGGCGCGCGGTTGATGCCCGAGCCGCGGATCGACACCTTGACCCCTTCGTTGCCCGGCGACTGCGCGTAGATCCCGGGCTGGTAGGCCAGCACGTCGGCGGTGCCGGCCACGCGGCCATCGCCCACCTGGGTCAGGTCGATCACATTGCCCGCGCCGGGGACGCGGGCCAGCGCCTGGCGCGCCTGTTCGAGGGCTTCATTGCGCTTCGCCGCGACCCGCACCGTGTCCAGCGTGGTGGCCTGGTCGGGCGGGACGTCCTCGGCGTGGGCGGGGAGCGCGCCCAGGCCGGAGGTGGCGGCGGCGAGCGCGAGGAGGCGGGGAAGGCGGGGGGAGCGCAGCGTGATCTGGGTCATCGAATGGATCGCAAGGAGCAGGGCGCACGCGCCTGCGCCCGGGCGGCGATAAGGCCGCCGTCGCGCGGGACGGGCAGGGGAAGGCGACGGGTCAGCGGCGCCGGACGGGGCGCATCTTTGCTGTGAACTTGAATTAAGTCAATCAGGTTGACAGACGCATTGGGCCACGGAGTCGACTCACGGCCCGGAGCGCTTTGAGCTGCGGCGCAGCTGGCTGCGCGATACGTTTCCAGGATTTGAACGCCTCGTCGTAGATGTTATAAAGTAACAAAACGACTTCCGGCCTCCGTCCGGTCTCAGCCCCTTCTCATTCGCCCAAGGGCGCACGCCGATGCGGCGCGCCGGGCTTCCCACCAAGCCATCGCCATGTCGCTCTCCCCCGATTCCCACGCTCCCAAGCTGCCCGTCACCGTGCTGTCCGGCTTTCTCGGCGCCGGCAAGACGACCCTGCTCAACCACATCCTCAATAACCGCGAAGGCCGGCGCGTGGCGGTGATCGTCAACGACATGTCCGAGGTCAACGTCGATGCCGACCTGGTGCGCCAGGGCGGGGCCGAGCTCTCGCGCACCGACGAGAAGCTGGTGGAGATGAGCAACGGCTGCATCTGCTGCACGCTGCGCGAGGACCTGCTGGTCGAGGTCGACCGGCTGGCGCGCGCCGGCCGCTTCGACCAGCTGGTGATCGAATCCACCGGCATCTCCGAGCCGCTGCCGGTGGCCGAGACCTTCACCTTCGAAGGCGCCGACGGCCGCAGCCTGGGCGAGGTCGCGCGGCTGGACACGATGGTCACCGTGGTGGATGCGTTCAATTTCCTGCGCGACTACGGCTCGCGCGACAGCCTGCAGCGGCGCGGCGAATCGCTGGGCGAACAGGACGCGCGCACGGTGGTGGACCTGCTGGTGGAGCAGATCGAGTTCTGCGATGTGATCGTGCTCAACAAGCTCGACCTGGTCGATGCCGGGCAGGGCCAGCGGCTGATGGCGATCCTGCGCGGGCTCAACCCGCGCGCGCGGATCGAGCCGGCGCAGTTCGGCGTGGTGCCGCTGGAACGCGTGCTGGACACCGGGCTGTTCGATTTCGACCAGGCCGCCACCGCGCCGGGCTGGCTCAAGGAGCTGCGCGGCGAGCACGTGCCGGAAAGCGAGGAATACGGCATCGACAGCTTCGTCTACCGCGCGCGCCGGCCGTTCCACCCGCAGCGCTTCCACGCCTGGGTCAACAGCGAATGGCCCGGCGTGCTGCGTTCGAAGGGCCACTTCTGGCTGGCCAGCCATCCGACCCTGGCCGGCGAGTGGTCGCAGGCCGGCGCCGTGGCCCGGCACAAGGCCGCCGGCTACTGGTGGGCGGCCGTGCCGCCGGAGCGCTGGCCGGACGATCCGGACCATGTGCGCACGATCCGCGCGCACTGGGTCGAGGGCGTCGGCGATGCGCGCCAGGAGCTGGTGCTGATCGGCATGGACATGGACCGCGACGCCCTGTGCGCGCGTTTCGACGCCTGCCTGCTGACCGATGCGGAGATGGCCCGCGGCGTCCACGCCTGGCTGCAGTGGCCCAATCCCTTCCCCGGCTGGCCGGCCGCGGACTGAGGGCCTGCCGACACGTCGCTTCGCGCGGCGTGCCCCTTCCTTCTTCTTCGTTCTTAAGGCCCATGTCGCTGCCGTTGCCCGATGTCTGTCTCGATGAATCGCCGTCCCAGCCGGCGCCGCTGTCCTGGGTCGGCATGGGCGGCATCGACCTGCCGCTGCGGCTGGACGAACCGGGCTGCCAGCGCCTGCTCGATGCGCGCGTGGACGCGCAGGTCGACCTGCCGGACGCGCGCGCCAAGGGCATCCACATGTCGCGGCTGCATCGTCAGCTGGACCACCTCGGCGTGGAGGCGCCGCTGAGCCCGGCGCGGGTGCAGGCCCTGCTCAGCGCCATGATCCACAGCCACGCCGACTGCGGCAGCCGCCGCGCGCGGGTGCAGCTGGGCCTGGCGCTGCCCGTGCGCCGACCCGCGCTGCGCACGCCCGGGCTGGCCGGCTGGAAGACCTATCCGGTGCGGATCGCGGCCAGGCTGGATGGCGGTGGCCTGGCGCTGCGCGTGCAGGTCGCGGTGACGTATTCGTCCACCTGTCCGTGCTCGGCGGCGCTGGCGCGGGCGGTGGTGGCCGATGCCTTCCTGCGCGATTTCCAGGCGCGGGCCTCGGTGGACACGCAGGAGGTGACGCGCTGGCTGAGCGCCAACGCCAGCCTGGCCACGCCGCACAGCCAGCGCAGCGTGGCGCAGGTGGCCATCGACGTGCCGGCCGAGGCGGCGGGCTTCGGCCTGCTGGCCTTGATCGACCGGGTCGAGGCGGCGCTGGGCACGCCGGTGCAGACGGCGGTCAAGCGCGAAGACGAGCAGGCCTTCGCCATCGCCAACGGCGCCAACCTGATGTTCGTCGAGGATGCGGCGCGGCGCATCCTCGCGGCGCTGGAAGGCCGCTACGCGCGGCCCGGCGTGCAGGTCACCCATGCCGAGAGCCTGCATGCGCACGACGCGGTGGCCTGGGCCGGCGCGCCGCTGGAGCAGGCGGCATGAGCGCGGTGCGCGAGCCGGAGCAGATTCCGGTCACGCTGCTGACCGGTTTCCTGGGCAGCGGCAAGACCACGCTGCTCAACCAGCTGGTGCGCCAGCCGGAGCTGGCCGACGCGCTGGTGATCGTCAACGAGTTCGGCGAGATGGCGCTGGACCATCTGCTGGTGGCCCACAGCCGCGAGCAGACCGTGCTGGAGCTGGGCGGCGGCTGCCTGTGCTGCAACGTGCGCACCGATCTGGTGGAGGTGCTGCGCGACGCGCCGTGGCGCTTCGCGCGCCAGGGGCGGCGCCAGTTCCGGCGCGTGGTCATCGAGACCACCGGCCTGGCCGATCCGGTGCCGATCGTGCACACGCTGCTGGGCCATCCCGACGTGGCCGGCCGCTATGTGCTGGACGGCGTGGTGACCACCGTCGATCTGGCCACCGCCCATGCCAGCCTGGACCGGCACGAGGAAGCGGTGCGCCAGGTGGCCATCGCCGATGTGCTGCTGCTGACCAAGGACGACCTGGTGGAGGACACCGCGCGCGCAGCGCTGGAGCAGCGCCTGCGCCGGCTCAATCCGGCAGCGCCGCGCCATCGCGTGCGTCACGGACAGGTGCCGGCGGCGGCGCTGCTGGGACTGGGCCTGTTCTCGGTCGAGGGCAAGCAGCCGGACGTGGTGGCCTGGTTGAACGAGGAGGCCTATCTGCCGCTGCCGGCCGCGCCGGCCTTCGCCTTCCAGCTCGGCATGCGCCAGCTCGAAGCGCAGGCCGCGGCGCCGGACCCCAATCGCCACGACGACCACGTGCAGGCCTTCTGCTTCCGCATCGAGGAGCCCATCGCCGAACAGGTGCTGGGCCTGTGGCTGGACACGCTGGTCGGCATGCTCGGCCCGGCCCTGCTGCGGATCAAGGGCCTCGTCCACGTGCAAGGGCAGGCGGGGCCGCTGGTCGTGCATGCGGTCCAGCAGCTGTTCCACCCGGCGCAGGCCCTGCCGGCCTGGCCCGACGAAGATCGCGGCTCGCGCCTGGTGTTCATCACCCGCGACGTGGAGCCGGCGCTGATCACCCAGACCTTCGAGGCCTTCCGCACCTCGGCGGCGCTGCGTCCGGTGTCCTCGGGCGCCTGGCCACCGCAGGCGCTGGGGCCTGCCTGACAGGAATGTCGGGCGCCGCAGTGACCAACGGCACATGGGTTCGCGCGCGGCGCAGGCTAGTGTTACTAAATAACAATTCGGAAAGGTTTCTCATGCGTCGTCTCCTGCTGTCGGCCGCCATCGCCGCCACCTGCATTCCCTCCGCCCTGGCCGTCGAAGGCATGTGGCAGCCGGCCCAGCTGCCCAAGATCGCCGGCGATCTCAAGGCGCACGGGCTCAAGCTCGATCCGGCCGCGCTGACCGATCTGACCGGTTACCCGATGGGCGCCATCGTCAGCCTGGGCGGCTGCACGGCTTCCTTCGTCAGCCCGCAGGGCCTGGTGGTCACCAACCACCACTGCGCCTACGGCGCGCTGCAGTACAACTCCACGCCGCAGAAGAACCTGATCGAGGATGGCTTCCTGGCCAGGAGCGTCGGCGAGGAACTGCCAGGTTCGCCCGACATGCGCGTGTTCGTCACCGAGGAGATCCGCGACGTCACCAAGGAGATCACCGGCGGCCTGCGTGAGGACATGGCGCCGCTGGATCGCTACAAAGCGATCGAGCAGGCGATCAAGGCGCAGGTCAAGGGCTGCGAGCGCGACGGCTACCGCTGCGATGTCTACACCTTCCACGGCGGCTACAGCTATCAGCTGATCCGCCAGCTGGAGATCAAGGACGTGCGCCTGGTCTACGCGCCGCCCGAGTCGATCGGCAAGTTCGGCGGCGACATCGACAACTGGATGTGGCCGCGCCACACCGGCGATTTCAGCTATTTGCGCGCCTACGTGTCCAAGGACGGCAAGTCCGCCGAATACTCCAAGGACAACGTGCCCTACCAGCCCAAGCATGTGCTGAAGGTCAATCCGCAGGGCCTGGAGGAGGGCGACTACGTGATGGTGGTCGGCTACCCGGGCCGCACCAACCGCTATCGCCTGGCGCAGGAGGTGCAGGCAGCCATCGACTGGCAGTACCCGACCCAGATCAAGATCTACCAGGACAGCCTGGCTATCATCGATGCCGCGTCCAAGGCCAAGCCGGAAGTCGGGGTGAAGTACGCAAACACCGTGGCCGGCCTCAACAACTATCTGAAGAACTTCGGCGGCCAGCTCGAAGGCCTGCGCCGCGCCGACGCGGTGGCGGTCAAGCAGCAGCAGGAAGCGCAGCTGGACGCCTGGCTGGCCGCGCGCAAGGACGGCGATGCCAAGGCCCCGGCCGGCGACATCGCCCAGCTCAAGCAGGTGCTGGCCGGCACCGCCGCCACGCGCGATCGCGACCTGGACCTGAGCCTGCTGCAGCGCTCGGCGCTGTTCTCCACCGGGCTGCGCCTGACCCGCCTGGCCGGTGAGCGCGCCAAGCCGGACATGGAGCGCGAGCCGGGCTACCAGCAGCGCGACGAGGCGCGCATCGAGGGCGCGCTCAAGCAGATGGACCGCCGCTACGACGCCGGCGTGGACCAGCAGTTCCTGACCTATGCGCTGCTGCGCTACGTCAAGCTGCCGCAGGCCCAGCGCCTGCCGGCGCTGGACGCCTGGCTGGGCGGGGCGCGCGACGAGGCGGCGATCAAGGCCAAGGTGGCCGCGCTGTACGCCGGCAGCAAGCTGGGCGACGGCCAGGCCCGCCTGGCCTACTTCAAGGACGACGCCAAGACGCTGGCCGCGCAGGACGACAGCATGCTCAAGCTGGCTGCGGCCCTGCTGCCGCAGTTGAAGACCCTGGAAGACGAGGCCGACACGCGCGATGGCGTGCTGTCCAAGCTGCGCCCGCGCTACATGCAGGCGATGATCGCCTGGAAGGATTCGCAGAAGCTGCCGGTCTACCCGGATGCCAACAGCTCGCTGCGCGTCACCTACGGCAACGTGCAGGGCGTGGCGCCGCGCGATGCGGTGAGCTATGCGCCGTTCACCCACGCCGAGGGCATCGTCGAGAAGGCCACCGGCGAGGTGCCGTTCAACGCCCCCAAGGCGGAACTGGACGCGATCAAGGCCAAGGACTTCGGTCCGTATGCCTCGAAGAAGCAGGGCACGCTGCCGGTGGACTTCCTGGCCGACCTGGACATCACCGGCGGCAACTCCGGTTCGCCGGCGCTGGACGGCAACGGCCAGCTGGTCGGCCTGGCCTTCGACGGCAACTGGGAGTCGGTGAGCGGCGACTGGCTGTTCAATCCCAAGCTCAACCGCTCCATCCAGGTCGACGTGCGCTACATGCTGTGGGTCATGGACCACCTGGACCACGCCGACAACCTGCTGCAGGAAATGGGCGTGAGCAAGCGCTGATCCGGCGCATCGCGGTGTAGATGCAACGGCCCGGTCGCAAGACCGGGCCGTTGTCGTTTCAGGCGGCGCTGGCGGTTTGCGGCGGCGTCAGGGCTGCAGCTCGCTGCGCAGGCCCTCGGCCAGCAGCGCATCGTCCACGTCGCGGTACCAGTCCTCCGGGCCGGCGGCCACGGCTTCGACGTACAGCCCCTGCGCGTCCTGCAGCGGCGGGCGGCGCAGGTGGACGATCGACACCCCGCGCGCGTCCAGCGAGAGCAGCACGCGCTGCGCGGTGCGCATCAGCTCGGCCGAGCTGGTGTGTTCGTCGGTCGGCCGTAGGGCCAGGCGGTAGGTGTGGGAGGTGGACAGGGACATACGGCGGGGCGGAAGGCGGCGGGGCAGGGTAGCCCAGTGCGCGTGCGGCAGGTGTCGCCGCACGGACCGCAGTCCATAGCGGCTGATAGGCTGCCGACGGCATTCTTGCAAGAACGGTCTGCCCAGAGAAACAGACTCGTCGTTCCCGCGAAAGCGGGAACCCATGGACGTCCGCGCGCAGCGACGACATCGCGTGACGTCCCACCCACCTCAGCGCTCACCCCAGAATGCCCGGCAGATCCAGGCCCTTCTCCCGCGCGCAGTCGATCGCGATGTCGTAGCCGGCGTCGGCATGGCGCATCACGCCGCTGGCTGGGTCGTTCCACAGCACGCGGGCGATGCGCCTGGCCGCGGCGTCGGTGCCGTCGCAGACGATGACCATGCCGGCGTGCTGGGAGAAGCCCATGCCCACGCCGCCGCCGTGGTGCAGCGACACCCAGGTCGCGCCCGATGCGGTGTTGAGCAGGGCGTTGAGCAGGGGCCAGTCCGAGACCGCGTCCGAGCCGTCGGCCATGGCCTCGGTCTCGCGGTTGGGCGAGGCCACGCTGCCGCTGTCCAGATGATCGCGGCCGATCACCACCGGCGCCTTGAGCTCGCCCTTGGCGACCATCTCGTTGAAGGCCAGCCCCAGGCGATCGCGGTCGCCCAGGCCGACCCAGCAGATGCGCGCCGGCAGGCCCTGGAACTTGATCTTCTCGGCCGCCATGTCCAGCCAGCGGTGCAGGTGCGGATTGTCGGGAATCAGCTCCTTGACCTTGGCGTCGGTCCTGGCGATGTCCTCCGGGTCGCCGCTCAGCGCGGCCCAGCGGAACGGGCCGACACCGCGGCAGAACAGCGGGCGGATGTAGGCGGGGACGAAGCCGGGGAAGTCGAAGGCGTTGGCCACGCCTTCTTCGAGCGCCATCTGTCGCAGGTTGTTGCCGTAGTCCACGGTCGGCACGCCCAGGGCATGGAAGCCGAGCATGGCGCGGATGTGGTGGGCCATGGAGGCGCGCGCGGCCCGTTCGACTTCCTTTGGTGCGGACACGCGCTTGTCGTCCCACTGCGCGACGCTCCAGCCCTGCGGCAGATAGCCGTTGACCGGGTCGTGGGCGGAGGTCTGGTCGGTGAGCAGGTCCGGCTTGACGCCGCGTTCCAGCAGCTCGGCCAGCACGTCGGCGACGTTGCCGAGCAGGCCGACCGACAGCGGCTTCCGGGCCTGGCAGGATGCCTCGATCAGGCGCAGCGCCTCGTCCAGCGAATCGGTCCAGGTGTCCAGGTAGCCGGTGCGCAGGCGCATGTCGATGCTGCTCTTGCGGCACTCCACCGCCAGGCAGGAGGCGCCGGCCATCACCGCGGCCAGCGGCTGCGCGCCGCCCATGCCGCCCAGGCCGCCGGTGAACAGCCAGCGCCCGGACAGGTCGCCGCCGTAGTGCTGCCGGCCCATCTCCACGAAGGTCTCGTAGGTGCCCTGCACAATGCCCTGGGCGCCGATGTAGATCCAGCTGCCGGCGGTCATCTGGCCGTACATGGCCAGGCCCTTCTTGTCCAATTCGTTGAAGTGGTCCCAGTTGGCCCAGCGCGGCACCAGGTTGGAGTTGGCGATCAGCACGCGCGGCGCATCGGCGTGGGTGCGGAACACGCCGACCGGCTTGCCCGACTGCACCAGCAGGGTCTGGTCGTCGTCCAGGCGCCTGAGCGTCTCGATGATGGTGTCGAAGCTCTCCCAGTCGCGCGCGGCGCGACCGATGCCGCCGTAGACCACCAGTTCCTCCGGGCGCTCGGCCACGTCGGGATGCAGGTTGTTCTGCAGCATGCGCAGCGGTGCCTCGGTCAGCCAGCTCTTGGCGGTGAGCGCGGGGCCGGTTGGAGCGTGGATGCGGCGGGACGGATCGCGACGGGTCATGGTGAGTCCTGGTGATGGGACGATGCGCCCACGGCGGGCGCGCGGTGGGCGAGGGGATGGGTGCCTGCGAAGTCCAGGCAGGCGGCGAGCACCTCGCGCAGCGTGTCCTGTACGGCCTGCGCGCGGGCCTGCGAGAACGGCGTGGGCCAGTTCTCGGGGGTGACCGGATCGGGTTCGTCCATGTACCCGCGGCAGGCCAGCTCCATCTGGATCGCATGCACGCCGTGCTGGGGCCGGGCGTGGTGGCGCGTGATCCAGCCGCCCTTGAAGCGGCCGTTGCGCACATGGCGCAGGCCGCTGGCCGCGCAGACGCGCTCGACCGCGTCGGTCAGCGCCGCGTCGCAGGCGCGATCGTCGTTGCTGCCGATGTTGAACTGCGGCAGCTCGCCTTCGAACAGGTGCGGGATGCGGGAGCGGATCGAGTGCGCGTCGTAGACCACGATGCAGCCGTGCTGCGCACGCAGGCGTTCGATCTCGGCGGCCAGTGCATCGTGGTACGGCGCGAACCAGGTCTCCCGCCGGCGCGCGATCTCGGCCTCGTCCGGCGCCAGCCCCTGCCGGTAGAGCGGCTGGTCGTCGAAGGTGGTGGTCGGGCACAGGCCGGTGGTGTTCTGGCCCGGATACAGCGAGGCGCCGGACGGGTCGCGGTTGACGTCGATCACCGAACGGCTGATCGCGGTGCGCAGCGTGGTGGCGCCGAGCGCGCGGGCGAAGGCGTAGAGCTGGTGCACATGCCAGTCCGCATCGCGCCGTGCCAGCCAGGGCGAGACGAAGTCGCCCTCGAGCCCGGCCGGGAGCTCGGTCCCGGTATGCGGAAAGCTGACGATCAGCGGCGCGGCGCCGCGATGAAGTTCCAGCCACTCGGGAAGGTCGCTCATCCGCGCATGTCTCCCACAGTCCGACGAATACTCAGCCCGTCATCCCCGCGAACGCGGGGATCCAGTGACTTGCGCGCCATGCCGGAACCTCGCTGCAGCGCGCTCACGCCGCCCGATCCACGCCCGGCAGCTCCGGACCGTCCGCGCCGACCGCCTCGACCAGCGCGCCACCGCGCACCAGCGCCGTCGCGACCACCATGTCCGGGTGGAAATAGCGGTCTTCCTGCAGCGTCGGCACCTGCGCGCGCAGCAGCGCCCGCACCGACTCCAGCGCGGCGCTAGACGCCAGCGGCGCATGGAAATCGCAGCCCTGCGCGGCGGCGAGCAGCTCGATGCCGACCACGTTGGCGGCGTTGCGCGCCATGTCCAGCAGCCGGCGCGCGCCGTGCGCGGCCATCGAGACGTGGTCTTCCTGGTTGGCCGAGGTCGGGATGGAATCCACGCTGGCCGGCATCGCGCGCTGCTTGTTCTCCGACACCAGCGCCGCGGCGGTGACCTGCGGGATCATGAAGCCGGAGTTGAGACCCGGTCGCGGCGTCAGGAACGCCGGCAGCCCCGACAGCGCCGGGTCGACCAGCATGGCGATGCGGCGCTCGCTGATCGAGCCGATCTCGCACACGGCCATGGCCAGCATGTCGGCGGCGAAGGCCACCGGCTCGGCGTGGAAATTGCCGCCGCTGAGCGCCTCGCCGGTGTCGGTGAACACCAGCGGGTTGTCGGACACGCCGTTGGCCTCGATCTCCAGCGTGCGCGCCGCCGCGCCCATCACGTCCAGCGCCGCGCCCATCACCTGCGGCTGGCAGCGCAGGCAATACGGGTCCTGCACGCGCACGTCGTTCTCGCGGTGCGATTCGCGGATGGCGCTGCCGGCCATCAGCGCGCGCAGCGCGTCGGCCACGGCGATCTGCCCGGGCTGGCCGCGCAGGGCGTGGATGCGCGGGTCGAACGGGGTGTCCGAGCCCTTGGCCGCCTCGGTGGACAGCGCGCCTGTGACCAGCGCGGCCTGGAACACGGTCTGGATCTCGAACAGCCCCGCCAGCGCGTAAGCGGTCGAATACTGGGTGCCGTTGAGCAGGGCCAGGCCCTCCTTGGCGCCAAGCACGCACGGTGCCAGGCCGGCCCGCGCCAGCGCATCGCCTGCCGGCAGGCGCTGGCCCTCGAAGAACGCCTCGCCCGTGCCGATCATCACCGCGGCCATGTGCGACAGCGGCGCCAGGTCGCCCGAGGCGCCGACCGAGCCCTGGCAGGGCACCAGCGGCAGCACGTCGCGCTGGAGCATGGCCTCCAGCAGCGCCAGCGTGGCCGGCTGCACGCCGGAGGCGCCCTGCGCCAGGCTGGCCAGCTTCAGCGCCAGCATCAGCCGGACCACCGGCGCGGGCATGGGCTCGCCGACGCCGGCGGCGTGCGAGAGCACGATGTTGCGCTGGAGCGTGGCCAGGTCGGCATCGGCGATGCGCACCGTGGCCAGCTTGCCGAAGCCGGTATTGATGCCGTACACCGGCGCGCCGGTGTCGACGATGGCCTGCACGGTCCGCGCGCTGCGCGCGACCGCCTCGTGGCAGGCGGGATCGAGCCGCACGGCCGCGCCGCGATAGACGGCGCGCCATTGCGCCAGGCTGACCGCGCCGGGGCGCAGCATAAGAGAGTCGGTCACGCGGAATGCTCCGGTCGTTCGGGTTGTACGAAAAACGGCCTCATGCCGGCTGCCCGCGCCACACGCGCGCATGCAGCGGGTTGAAGCCCATGCGGTAGACCAGGTCGGCCGGCGCGTCGATGTCCCAGATCGCCAGGTCGCAGTCCAAGCCCGCGCGCAGCCGGCCCAGCCGGTCCTGTCGCCCCAGCGCCCGCGCGGCATGCCGGGTGAAGCCGGCGATGCACTCGTCCACGGTCATGCGGAACAGCGTGGCGGCCAGGTTCATCGCCAGCAGCGGGCTGGTCAGCGGGC
Organism: Pseudoxanthomonas winnipegensis; assembly: GCF_030322905.1. Lineage (NCBI taxonomy): Bacteria > Pseudomonadati > Pseudomonadota > Gammaproteobacteria > Lysobacterales > Lysobacteraceae > Pseudoxanthomonas > Pseudoxanthomonas winnipegensis. The sequence continues at coordinate 1,933,894 of NZ_CP095475.1, forward strand.
TGGTGCCGGGATTGCAGTCGGTGGCCAGCGCCAGCGGCACGCCGGCCGCGCGCAGCGCCTCGATCGGCGGCACCAAGGTGTCGCGGGTGAAATAGAACGCGCCCGGCAGCAGCACGGCCACGGTGCCGGCCGCGGCCATCGCGGCGACGCCGTCGGCGTCCAGATGCTCGATATGGTCGGCCGAGAGCGCGCCGTACTGCGCGGCCAGCGCGGCGCCGTGCTGGTTGCTGAGCTGCTCGGCGTGGATCTTGAGCTTCAGGCCATGCGCGCGCGCGGCCTCGAACACCTGCCGCGCCTGCGCCGGCGAGAAGGCGATGTCCTCGCAGAACACGTCCACCGCCTCGGCCAGGCCCTGCGCCGCGACCGCCGGGATCATCGTCCCGCAGACCTCATCGATATAGGCCTGCGCCTCGACGCCGGGCGGCACCGCGTGCGCGCCCAGGAAGGTCGGCACGACCTCCACCCGGCGCAGCTCACCCAGGCGCCGGGCCACGCGCAGCTGCTTGCGTTCATGCTCCAGGTCCAGGCCGTAGCCGGACTTGATCTCCAGCGTGGTCACGCCTTCGCCCAGCATCGCGTCCAGGCGCGGCAGGCTGGCGGCGATCAGCGCGTCGTCATCGGCCGCGCGCGTGGCGCGCACGGTGGAGACGATGCCGCCGCCGGCGCGGGCGATGTCGGCATAGCTGGCGCCTGCCAGGCGCTGCTCGAACTCGCCGGCACGGTTGCCGGCATAGACCAGATGGGTGTGACAGTCGATCAGGCCCGGCGTGATCCAGCGGCCCTGGCAATCGATGCGCGTGGCCGCGTCGAAGTCCGGCGCCCGATCGGCCGGGCCGACATGCACGATGCGGCCTTCGCGTGCGGCGATCACGCCGTCCCGCAGCACGCCCAGGGTGCCGTCGTCGGCATCGAGCGTGGCCAGGTGGGCGTGGTGCCAGAGCGTGTCGCAGCGCAGGGGCATGGCATCTCGTCAGGAGCGCATTTGTCTATACAATAAGACCGGCCTTTGCAGCCTGTCCAGTCGAGGAACCCCGATGGCGCCAGCCGCTTGCTTCTGGATCGATCACGCCCTGCTGGACGAGGGCTGGGCGCGCGCGGTGCGCGTGTGCACGCAGGGCGGGCGCATCGCCTCGGTGCAGGCGAGCAGCGCCGCACAGCCGGGCGATGTGCGCCTGGGCGTGGCCGTGCCCGGCCTGGGCAACCTGCACAGCCACGCATTCCAGCGCGGCATGGCGGGCCTGACCGAAGTCGGCGGCGCGGCCGGCGACAGCTTCTGGAGCTGGCGCGAGCTGATGTACCGCTTCGTGCAGCGGCTGGACCCGGACAGCCTGCAGGCCATCGCCGAGCAGGCCTATGTGGAGATGCTGGAGGCCGGCTTCACCCGAGTGGGCGAGTTCCACTACCTGCACCACGGCCCCGAGGGTCGGCCCTGTGCCAATCCCGGCGAGATGGCCACGCGCATCGCCGCGGCCGCGCAGGCCAGCGGCATCGGCCTGACCCTGCTGCCGGTGTTCTATGCCCACGCCGACTTCGGCGGTGCGCCGCCCAGTCCCGCGCAGGCGCGGCTGATCCATACCGTGGACGGGTTCGCCCGCCTGCTGGAGGCCAGTGCCACGGCGATCGCGCCGCTGGGCGATGCCGTGCTCGGCCTGGCCCCGCACAGCCTGCGCGCGGTCACGCCCGAGGAGCTGACCGCGCTGCTGCCGCTGACCCGCGGCCCGGTGCATCTGCATATCGCCGAGCAGACGCGCGAGGTGGAGGCCTGCCTGGCCTGGTCGGGCCAGCGCCCGGTGCGGTGGCTGCTGGACCACGCGCCGGTGGACGCGCGCTGGTGCCTGGTGCACGCCACCCACGTCGAAGCGGACGAAGTGCAGGGCATGGTCGAGGCCGGCGCCGTGGTCGGCCTGTGCCCGATCACCGAGGCCAACCTGGGCGACGGCCTGTTCCCGATGCGCGACTTCGCCCGCGCGGGCGGCCGCTTCGGCGTGGGCTCGGATTCCAATGTGCTGATCGATGCGGCCGAGGAGCTGCGCCTGCTCGAGTACGGCCAGCGCCTGGTCACGCGCGGGCGCAACGTGCTCGCGCAGGGGCAGGGCGTGTCCAGCGGGCGCTGGCTGTTCGAACAGGCCCTGCAAGGCGCCGCGCAGGCGCTGGGCGTGGAGGCGGGCCTGCGGGTCGGCGCCGCCGCGGACCTGGTGGAGCTGGATTCCGACCATCCGGCGCTGCGCGCGCGCCAGGGCGATGCGTGGCTGGACAGCTGGCTGTTCGCCGCCCGCCGCGGCGCGGTGCGCCAGGTCTGGCGTCAGGGCCGGCTGGTCGTGCGCGACGGCCGCCACGTCGACGCCGCGGCGGTGGCCGATCGCTACGCCGCGGCGCTGGACCGGATCCTGCGCGCATGAGCGATCCGCAGGCCTCGCCCGCGCCGGCGCGTTCGCTGCACCAGCGCATCCGCGACGACATCGAGGGCCGCATCCACAGCGGCGAATGGCCTCCGGGCCACCGCATCCCCTCCGAGCACGCGCTGATGGCGCAGTACGGCTGCGCGCGCATGACCGTGAGCAAGGTGCTGAGCCTGCTGGCCGACGCCGGCATGATCGAGCGCCGCCGCCGCGCCGGCTCGTTCATCGCGCGCCCGCATCCGCATATCGAACAGGTGGCGCTGGACATCCCGGACATCCCGTTCGAGATCGCCGCACGCGGCCACCGCTACCAGTTCCAGCTGCTGGCCCGGCAGCTGCGCAAGCCGCGCCGCGGCGACGCGCGCGAGGCCGAGCTGGCCGGCCAGGCGCGCGTGCTCGCGCTGCAGTGCCTGCACCTGGCCGACGACCGGCCGCTGGCGCTGGAGGACCGCCTGATCAACCCGGCCGCCGCGCCGCAGGCGGTGGACGTGGACTTCTCGCAGACCGCCCCGGGCAGCTGGCTGCTGCAGCACGTCAGCTGGACCCGCGCCGAGCACCGCATCAGCGCCATCGGCGTGGACGCCGCCCGCGCGCGCCTGCTGCAGGTGCCCATCGGCACCGCCTGCCTGGTGATCGAGCGCCGCACCTGGCGCGGCGAGCAGCCGGTGACCTGCGTGACCCAGGTCTTCCTGGGCGACTCCACGACCTGGTGGCGCGGTTCTCGCCTGGCGGGCGCTGATCGGGCGCGTGGGAGGAGCGCAGACGTCCTACGTCTTGGACGCCGTGTGTAACTCCCTGGCTAGTCAGACATGCTGCTGCCGAACAGCACTTCCCGCCTACGCGGGAATGACGAGGGCAGGGCTAGGGCTGCGGCGGAGGATCAGACTGCAGATAAGGCAATCGTAAGACCCAATCCGGCCCCCTCCCTTTCGCCGAAGGCGAAGGGGAGGGCTGGGGAGGGGTGAGCTTTTGACTTTGCTGTTGCTCCTGCGCTGCGCCAAAGCAACCGAAATACCCGTTCGTGCTTCAAGCACGTCGAATAACCTCAAAGGGCCTGCTCAGGCGGGAACCGAGAGACTTCGACATTTCCTGCGAAAGCCGCTGGATAGTCAGACATGCGTCTGCCGAACAGCACTTCCCGCCTACGCGGGAATGACGTTCTTCGGCTATTAGGCGACCATCGGGCGATTGCGGCACAGGCGCCGCTTAACGCCCCGGCGTCGGCGCAGGCACCGGGCCCGGCGCGCTCATCGTCGCTTCGCACTGCCGCCAGCGCACGCGTTCGTCGCTGTCGGGGCGCGGGTTGAGCTGGATGCGCGAGAGCGCCAGGTCCGGGTACTTGGCCAGTTCGGCGCAGACCGTCGGCATCACCATGGCCTCGTCGGCCAGCATGTCCACCGACAGCGTCGAGCCGGAGATCCAGGCCGGCTGGCGCAGGCCACCGGCCTTGGCCAGGGCCTTGGCGACCTCGCCGCGCTGGCGGGCCAGCTCGGCGTCGGTCGGCGGTTCCGGTGTCTGGGAAGGCGTGCTGACGGCGGGCGCCGGGGTTGGCGAATGCGCCGGAGCGGAGACGGGCGCAGGTGCGACGGTCTCGGGCGTCGAGTCGGAATCGAGCAGGGCAGGCAGCCCACTGACCAGCACGCCGAGTAGCAGCGCGGCGATCCAGCTCAGGCCGATGCGGCGGCGCGCGCGCAGGTTGGCCTGGCCGCTGATGCCCTGGACGGTCGCGCTGTCCACCATCGGCTTGACCTCGGCCCACAGCTTGGCGCCGTCCAGGATCTCGACATTGGAGCGCTGCGCCTTCTCATGACCGCCGGCGTCGACCAGGCCTTGGGTGGCCAGGATGCTGTGCTGGGCGCCGCGCAGGCGCGCCTCGGAGGCCAGTTCATCGATCGCCACCGAGCCGATGCGATAGGCGGTGCCGTGCTTGCAGCTCAGCAGCCAGTGCTTGCCCTCGGCATCGCCCAGCAGCAGGCTCGGGTGCTGGTTGCGGACATCCTCGGGCTCGAAGGACAGGCGCTCCAGGCCGCGCAGCTGCAGCGCCGAGAGCACCAGGCGCGAGAAGTCGCGCCAGCGCATCGCCGCCAGCGCCTGCAGGCCGGCCTGGGTTTCGTCGAGGCGGCGGCGGACCAGCCACAGGTAGGCAGTGGCGACCACGCCCACCAGCAGGGCCACGAGGGTCCCGATCAACCAGAACGGCATGAGGCGTACATCCGCTGAAACAGGTGGGGCATTCTACGGGCAACCGTGCTGGCGGCCAGTCCATGCTTGGCATACGTCGGCCAAGAGGATGGCGGGCTTGCGGGCGAGCAGCACATCGGAGGGTAGGGGCGATTTAGTCGGTCACGTCGCCAGGAGCGGCAGGGTCCGCGGGCGCCGGTCGAGGCGCGGCGCGCGGCTTGCGCACCGGCCGGTCCTCGGTGGCCTGGGGCGGGACCGGCGCGGGACCGGGCGGGGTGGAACGGGCCGCCGCCCTGCGCGCCCGCGCGCCGGCGGTGGGCCGCTCGTTGTGCGCGCGCAGCTTCTGGTTGAGCGCGTCGATGCGGTCGGCCAGCGCGCCCAGCTCGCGCCGGGTCGGCACCTCGAGCGCCTTCAGCGCCTCGCCGACGCGGGCGCGGAAGACCTGGTCCACGCGTCCCAGCGTCTCGCCGGCGCGGCTGCGCACTTCCTCGACGCCGTCGGCCAGGCCGGCGCGCGCGTCGCGGGTGCGGGCCTCGACCTTGCTGCCTTCGCGCACCAGCGTGTCGAACAGCTTGCTGCCCTCGGCCTGGGCGCGGCTGAAGGCGCCCAGCCCGGCCAGCCAGATCTGCTGGGCCGATTCGCCCAGCGACGCCTGCAGGCGCTCGGCCTGCTCATGCAGCGAGGGTTCGAAGTCGGACGGGCGCTGGCGCTCGGTTTTCCTGGTGGCCATGGATCACTCCGATGCGGTCGGGACGATGCCTGGCAGTGTCCGCAGCGGCCGGTGAGCGCCGTGTCGAAGATGGGCCGGGCAGGGCGTTTAGGCGAAGCGCTCGCCCAGCACCCGGCGGATCTCCGACTCGATCGGCCCCTTCATCGCCGACAGCAGGAAGCCCAGCTCGGCGGTGACATGCAGCGCGCCGGGCTGCATGGCAATGCGCCCGTCCACCCCGGATCCATTGAACGCCAGCGTGTCGCCGTCCCAGTGATGGCTCACCCCGAAGCGCGCGTGCAGCTTGCCGGCCACCTCTTCCAGGGCCTGGCGGGTCTGCTCGGGCGACTTGTGGTGGGGATGCTGCAGTTCGATGCGGGACATGGCGCTGGGCTGGCGAAGGACAAGCGCGCATTGTCGCCCAACCGCGCATCGCCCGTGGAAGGCGCGTGCCGCCTCCGCCCTTGCGAAGCCCGAACCTGTGGGCCTGCGTGCTAGTCTCCCGGCCGCGTGCAGAACCTCAGTCTCCATTTTCCCCAAGGCCGGACGGCCGACCGTGCCCTGGGCACGGGTATCCACCGCATCGTGCGCGAAGCCAGCGGCACCATCGGCGTGGGCGATGCGGTGCCCGGCGCGCTGCTGGTGCAGTTCAGCCTGGACCGGCGCGGCCTGTGGCTGCAGGTGCCACCGGGCATGCGCGGCATCCACGTCAACGGCCGTCCGGTGCGGCGCATGGCCATGCTGCGTCCGGGCGATGCGGTCTACGCCGATGGCGTGGAAGTGCTGGTACGCGGCCAGGCGCCACGTCCGGCCTCCTCGGCGCCGATGGCCCAGGCCGAGCCGGATCCGCGCGTGGTCCTGCGCGGCATCGGCGGACGTCACCACGGCCGCGCCTTCACCATCGGCAGCGGCTGCAGCGTCGGCGCCGGGCGCGAGGCCGATATCGTGCTGGATGCGCCGCACCTGTCCGGCCTGCACGCCGTGCTGGGCCGCGTCTCCGGCGGTGTGCTGCTGCGTCATCTGCAGGGCGGGGTCACCAGCGTGGTCAACGGCGTGCCCGTGCACGAGGCCGTGCTGAACGCCGGCGACCAGGTCGCCTTCGACCCGCAGTCGCGCTTCGTGGTGGAGATCCCCTGGAGCCAGCCCGATCCGTCCGACCCGGCGGCCTCCGAGACGACCGTCAGCGCTCCGACGCCGGCGGCGGTGGCGCCACGGGCTTCGCTGAAGCGCTGGCCGTGGCTGCTGCTGGCCGCGGCGGTGCTGGCCGGCGTGCTGGCGCTGCTGCTGCTGTTCGCGCCCGCCTGATCGCCTTCCAGGCGCGCCAGCCCAGCAGCAGGGCGAGCAGTCCGGCGTAGAGCGCCGGCTCGCGGATGTCGGACTTCACCAGCCACCAGAAGTGCAGCACCGCCAGCACGCCGATGACGTAGATGGCCTTGTGCAGCTGGCCCCAGCGCCGCTTGAGCCGGCGCATCCAGCCCTGGGTGGAGGTGATCGCCAGCGGCACCAGCAGCAGCCACGCGGCGAAGCCCACGGTGATGTAGGGCCGCTTGACGATCTCGGCGAAGATCTGGGTCCAGTAGCCGCCCAGGTCCAGGCCCAGGTAGGCGGCCAGGTGCACGGTGGCATAGGCGAACGCGTACAGGCCCAGCATGCGGCGGAAGCGCAGCAGCACCGCCTGGCCGGTGAGCTGGCGCAGCGGGGTGATGGCCAGGGTGAAGATCAGAAAGCGCAGCGCCCACAGCCCGGTGAAATGCTCGATCTGCGCGATCGGGTCGGCGCCCAGCGCATCGCTGCCGCTGCGCCACACGTCCCAGAAGCGCCAGCCCAGCAGTGCCAGCGGCGCCAGGCAGAGCAGGTGGACGACGAGCTTGGCGAGGGTGAGGGGTTTCATTTTTTGGGGATTGGGGATTGGGGATTGGGGATTGGGGATTGGGGATTGGGGATTGGGGATTGGGGATTGGGGATTGGGGATTGGGGATTGGGGATTGGGGATTGGGGATTGGGGATTGGGGATTCGGGATTCGGGATTCGGGATTCGGGATTCGGGATTCGGGATTCGGGATTCGGGAGGAAAGCGTCTGCGTCAGTGCTCTGCTTCTGCCCCCTCCCTTGCGCGTAGCGCAGGGGAGGGCCGGGGAGGGGTTGGCTGTTGCTGTTGCTGTTGTTGCTTCCCTCTCGGGCTAATCGCGAAAAGCACCCCTCCCCAACCCTCCCCTGCGCTGCGCGCAAGGGAGGGGGCGGGTCATGCGGCTCAGGCTGACGTCGCTTGGTTCCTGGCTCTTCGCCTTGATCACCAGTTCCTCTTGCCTATTTCTGCCAGTGCTCCTAGCTTCGCTCGAATCCCGATTCCCGATTCCCGATTCCCGAATCCCGAATCCCGAATCCCGAATCCCGAATCCCGAATCCCGAATCCCCGCCCCACTCAAAACCACTTCCGCAAATCCATCCCCGCATACATCGAAGCGACCTGATCGGCATAGCCATTGAAGGGGCGGGTAGGGATGCGCTCGGCGAAGAGTTTGCTGGCGTTGCCGGCGATGCGGCGTTCGGTCTTCTGGCTCCAGCGCGGGTGGTCCACGTCCGGATTGACGTTGGAGAAGAAGCCGTACTCGTTGGGCTGCAGGTCGTTCCAGGCGGTCGGCGGCATCTTCTCGACGAAGCGGATCTCCACGATCGACTTGATGCTCTTGAAGCCGTACTTCCACGGCACCACCAGCCGCAGCGGCGCGCCGTTCTGCTGGGGCAGCGGCTTGCCGTAGACGCCGGTGGCCAGGAAGCTCAGCGGATGCATCGCCTCGTCCATGCGCAGGCCCTCGCGGTAGGGCCAGTCGATCGAGCGGTAGGCGATGCCCGGCATCTGGCGCGGGTCGGCCAGGGTGGTGAAGGCCACGTACTTGGCCTTGGCCGTGGGCGCGAAGCGCTTGAGCACCGCGGCCAGCGGGATGCCGTCCCACGGGATCACCATCGACCAGCCCTCCACGCAGCGCAGGCGGTAGATGCGCTCCTCGCTCGGCGCGGACTTGAGCAGGTCCTCCAGCGCCAGCGTGCCGGGCTTCTCGCACTCGCCGGAGACCTTGACCGACCACGGCGAGGTGCGCAGCGTCTTGGGCGCGCTTGACGGGTCGGTCTTGCCGGTGCCGAATTCGTAGAAGTTGTTGTAACTGGTCACGTCCTCGTAGCGGGTCAGCGTCTCGCTGGTGCGGAAGCCGGCCTTGGCCTGCTCGGGCGTGACGACGGTCTTGGGCGCATCGGGCGGATCGGCGTCGGCGCAGCCGGCCAGGGCCAGCGCCGGCAGCGCGGCGGCCAGCTTGAACAGGTCGCGACGGCCGCGGTAGACGGCCTCGTCGGTGACCTGGTGATCCTTGAGGGTGAGGGCGTCGCGTAGGGACACGGTGCATCTCCTGCGAAAAGTCACATGGGCAACCAATGGGACGCGCCAGCAGGCGAAAAATTCCCGCCGTTGCACGCGTTTGCGCCTGGCGATGGATTCGCCTGCAACCACCTTACGCGGATCGCGGCAGGACGGATGCAAAGGCGGCCGTGGGGCGATTCAGCCTGCGGCATACTATGTGCCCCCTGATCGAGGCCGCCATGTCCCGCGTCCACAACTTCAGCGCCGGCCCCGCGGCGCTGCCCGAAGCCGTCCTGCGCCACGCGCAGTCCGAAATGCTGGAATGGAACGGCGTGGGCGCCTCGATCGTGGAGATCAGCCACCGCAGCGCCGAGTTCATGGAGGTCGCCGCACGCGCCGAGGCCGATCTGCGCACGCTGCTGACCATTCCCGACGACTACGGCGTGCTGTTCCTGCCCGGCGGCGCCACCACCCAGCAGGCGCTGCTGGCGCTGAACTTCGCCAGCCCCGGCCAGACGGTGGACTACGTGGCCACCGGGCACTGGAGCAAGACCGCGATCAAGCAGGTCAAGGACTACGTCAACGTGCACGTGGCCGCCAGCAGCGAGGCCGAGGGCTTCACCGACATCCCGCCGCGCGCGGACTGGCGGCTCTCGCCCGATGCGGCCTATGTGCACATCACCGCCAACGAGACCATCCATGGCGTGGAGTTCCGGCACACGCCCGAGGTGGGGCAGGTGCCGCTGTTCGCCGACTTCTCGTCCTCGATCGCCTCCGAGCCGATCGACGTGTCGCGCTATGGCGTGATCTATGCCGGCGCGCAGAAGAACCTCGGGCCGGTGGGCGTGGCGGTGGTAATCGTGCGCCGCGACCTGCTCGAGCGCGCCGGCCAGCCGCGCGCGGACATCTTCAACTACGCCTCGCATCTGGCGCGCGACTCGATGCTCAACACGCCGCCGACCTGGAACTGGTACCTGGCCGGGCTGATGTTCCGCTGGATGCTGGACCAGGGCGGCGTGGAAGAGTTCGCGCGGCGCAGCGCGGCCAAGTCGCAGCTGGTGTACGGCGCCATCGATGCGTCCGGCGGCTTCTACCGCAATACCGTGCATCCGGCGGTGCGCTCGCGCATGAACATCCCCTTCTTCCTGGCCGACGAGGCGCTGACCGCGCGCTTCGTGGCCGAATCCAAGGCCGCCGGGCTGATCGGCCTGAAGGGCCACAAGGCGGTCGGCGGCCTGCGCGCCTCGCTGTACAACGCCTTGCCGGTGGCCTGCGCGCAGGTGCTGGTGGACTTCATGCACGACTTCCAGCGGCGCAATGGCTGAGCCACCGCGCTTGGCTGTTATGGGAGCCGGCCTGGTGGGAGCCGCCATGGCGGCGATGGAGCTTTACCGGTGAAGCCTCATCGCCGCCGTGGCGGTTCCCACAGAGAAGCCGCCAAATTCCGCTTTACGGATGACCTCGAATGACCAAGAAAACCCCCAAACCCGCAAGCGCGCCGAGCAAGTTGCCGGCCAAGGCGGCCAAGCCCGGCAAGCCGGCCAAGGTGGCCAAGGCATCCGCCAAGGACGCCAGCGCCTCGCCGGCTGAGCCCGAGTTCGACCTGGCGCAGGTGCGGTCGCGCATCGACCATATCGACCGCGAGATCCAGGCGCTGATCGCCGAGCGCGCCGGCTATTCGCTGCAGGTCGGCAAGGCCAAGGGCAAGCTCGCCGCCGCGGTGGACTATTACCGCCCCGAGCGCGAGGCGCAGGTGCTGCGCATGGTGGTGGACCGCAACCAGGGCCCGCTGTCCGACGAAGTGCTGGTGCACGTGTTCCGCGAGATCATGTCCTCCAGCCTGGCGCTGCAGGAGCCGCTGAAGATCGGCTACCTGGGCCCGGAAGGCACCTTCAGCCAGCAGGCCGTGCTCAAGCACTTCGGCCGCTCGGCCCTGGGGCTGCCCATGGCCAGCATCGAGGAAGTCTTCCAGGAAGTGGAAAGCGGCAGCGCCGACTTCGGCGTGGTGCCGGTGGAGAACTCCGGGCAGGGCACGATCCAGATCACGCTGGACATGTTCCTGACCTCCGACCTGAAGATCTGCGGCGAGGTCGAGCTGCGCGTGCAGCAGTTCCTGATGTCGCGCAGCGGGCGCATCGCCGACATCGAGCGCATCTACGCGCATCCGCAGTCGTTCATGCAGACCGCCGGCTGGCTGCGCTCCAACCTGCCCAAGGCCGAGAAGGTGCCGGTGTCGAGCAATGCCGAGGGCGCGCGGCGCGCGCGCAACGCGGACGATGCGGCGGCGATTGGCGGCGAGAGCGCGGTGCATGCCTATGGCCTGAAGAAGGTCGTGATGAGCCCGATCCAGGACGACAAGGACAACACCACGCGCTTCCTGGTGGTGGGCCGCAGGATCTTCCCGCCGTCCGGTCACGACCGCACCTCGGTGCTGGTGTTCATCCACGACAAGCCGGGTGCGCTGTTCGACGTGCTCAGCCCGTTCGCGCGTCATGGCATCAGCATGAACCGCATCGAGTCGCGGCCCAGCCATCACGCCAAGTGGGAGTACGGCTTCTTCATCGATCTGGCCGGGCATGTGGAGGACGAGGCGATGAAGCAGGCGCTCGCCGAGTTGGAGGCGCATTCGGCGCAGATCAAGGTGCTGGGTTCGTATCCGGTGGCGGTGCCTTGATGCCGGTTGCGGCTTGAGGCAAAAGCTTTCGTACCTCTTCGAGGCACGAGTCACTTTTCTTTGCTCGTGCAAAGAAAAGTAACCAAAAGAAAGCACGCTCGTCCTCGCGCCCTGCGCTGCGCGCAGGATCCGCGCCACCAGCGGAATTCCCGGACGCGGCATCCTGCCGCGACCGGGAACGACGCACATCCATGTGCGTCGCCCCTGCGGGGTTTGCCCGCTGGTGGCGCCGCTGCGGATGAGGGGGCAAAGCGGGAGCAGCAACAGCAACAGCAACAGCAACAGCAACAGCAACAGCAACAGCAACAGCAACAGCAACAGCAACAGCAACAGCAACAGCAACAGCAACAGCAACAGCAACAGCGGCAGTTTTAGTGGTAGCTGCGGTGAAACGGCAGCAAGACCTTGAAGCACAACGCGGCGTGGGCCGCTGGACTGGACAAGACGATGACCTCGCAATCCTGGATCGCTCAACCTGGCTCGGCGCTGCATGGCGCGCTGGCCGTCCCTGGTGACAAGTCGGTCTCGCACCGGGCGGTGATGTTCGCGGCGCTGGCCGACGGCACCTCGCGCGTGGAAGGCTTCCTGGAAGGCGAGGACACGCGCGCCACGGCGGCGATCTTCGAACGGCTGGGCTTGCGCATCGAGACGCCGTCGCCGTCCACGCGCATCGTGCACGGCGTGGGCGTGGACGGACTGCAGGCGCCGGCTGGCGAGCTGGACTGCGGCAATGCCGGCACCGGCATGCGCCTGCTCGCCGGCCTGCTGGCCGCGCAGCCCTTCGACAGCGTGCTCATCGGCGATGAATCGCTGTCCAGGCGGCCGATGCGTCGCGTCACCGCGCCGCTGGCGCAGATGGGCGCCAGCATCGAGACGCGCAAGGACGGCACGCCGCCGCTGCGCATCCACGGCGGCCAGGCGCTGCACGGGATCGACTACGCCTCGCCGGTGGCCAGCGCGCAGATCAAGTCCTGCCTGCTGCTGGCCGGCCTGTATGCCGACGGCGACACCACCGTGCGCGAGCCGCACCCCACGCGCGACTACACCGAACGCATGCTCTCGGCCTTCGGCGTGGACATCGACTTCTCGCCAGGCTACGCCCGCCTGCGCGGTGGCCAGCGCCTGCGTGCGACCGATATCGCGGTGCCGGCGGACTTCTCTTCGGCGGCGTTCTTCCTGGTCGCCGCCAGCATCATTCCCGGTTCGGATGTGACGCTGAAGGCGGTGGGCCTCAATCCGCGCCGCACCGGCCTGCTCGAGGCGCTGCGCCTGATGGGCGCCGACATCGAGGTGCACGATGCGCGCGAACACGGCGGCGAGCCGGTCGCCGACCTGCGCGTGCGCTACGCCGCGCTGAAGGGCGCGCGCATTCCCGAAAGCGTGGTGCCGGACATGATCGACGAGTTCCCGGCGCTGTTCGTGGCCGCCGCCGCCGCGCAAGGCCAGACCATCGTCAGCGGCGCGGCCGAACTGCGCGTCAAGGAATCCGATCGTCTGGCGGCCATGGCCACCGGCCTGCGCACGCTGGGCGTGCGGGTGGACGAGACGCCCGACGGCGCGACCATCCACGGCGGCCCCATCGGTGGCGGCACCATCGAGAGCCACGGCGACCACCGCATCGCCATGGCCTTCTGCATCGCCGGCCAGCTGTCGTCCGGCGCGGTGCTGGTGCGCGACATCGCCAACGTGGCGACCTCGTTCCCGGGCTTCGACACCCTGGCGGTGGGCGCGGGATTCGGGCTGACGCCGGCGCGCTGAATCCAGCGGCCGGACGAGGCGTCGAAACTGTGACGCCGTCGTCCTTCGGGAGCCCTCGGGCACATTGTCCGTGACCGGCCAGGCCTGCATGCTGGCCCCGTTGAAACAGGGGGAATGCCATGGATGCGTGCATGGGGCTGGGCTGCCAGACCTGGCCGCCGCAGGTCTGGGCGGCGTGGGTGCAGGCGCTGCTGTCGATCGCCGCGATCGTCGGCGTGCTGCTGGTGGTACGGCGCGAACAGCGCGCGCGGCAGCGCGCCGAGCGCGAGGCCGAACGCCTCAAGGCGCGCAGCCTGGCCTTGCTGGCCGGCGCGGCCTGCGATGAGATCACCGCCGGCCTGACCGCCGCGCTCGGCCTGCGCGCGGTCGGCGCCGATGCCGCCCTACTGGGCGCCTCGGGTCGCCAGGCCGCGGCCGTGCCCGAAGCGCTGCGCCAGCTGATTCCCGAGTTGTATCGCCTGGGCGAGAGCGGGGCGCTGCTGCAGGATCTGGTGCTGACCCTGCAGGGCATCGCCTCGCTGCAACGGCGGTTCGACCAGCAGGTCGAACGCGATCCCTCGGGCGCGGCGGTGCTGCTGCCGTTCGTGGCCGAGCAGTTCGAACTGGCGCTGCTGCTCAGCGAAGAGGCCGGCCTGCGCCTGGCCAACCTGTTCGAGGTCAACCCGTTGCACGCGCGCGACTTCGATGCGCCGGGCGCGCTGTCCCCGTCGCGCCCGCGCATCGGCAACGACCACCGGGCGGATTTTCACCACCCGCGCTGAGGCTACGCCGCCGGCTCAGGCCGGCTGCAGGCCGGGCTTGCCGTGTTCGATGGCCAGGCGCGCGAAGCGTTCCAGCTTCGCGCCCGGCACCATCACGCGGTCCACCGTCTTCAGATCGCCCACGCAGGCGTCGCGCTCGACGGTGCACAGCACATAGCCGCGCTTGTCGGTGGTGACCTTCAGATGCGGGTTATGGGCCAGCGTGTCGCGCGCCTCCTGGTCCACGCCCAGGCCATCGGAGCCGGAGGTGATGGAGGTGGCCAGGAACTCGCTGGAGATCACGCCGGATTCGGCGTTGTCCTGCACCAGATCGCTGGCGTAGTGGCGGTGCGCATCGCCGCAGACGGTGACCACGTTGCGGTGTCCGGCCTGGTCGATATGGCCCAGCAGCCGGCGGCGGCTGGACAGATAGCCGGACCACTGGTCGTCGGATTTCACCAGCTGGCCTTTCTTCTCGAGCGTGTAGTCGCCCAGCGCCACCTGGTGGGCGATCACCTGCCAGCGCGGTGCCGGGTCGGCCAGCCCGTCGAACAGCCAACGTTCCTGCGCCTGTCCCATGATCGTGCGCTGCGGGGACTCGACCACGGCGCGGTCGGCCATGTCGGCCGGCTGCTTGCTGCGGTACTGCCGGGTGTCGAGGAAGTGCACGTCCAGCAGCCTGCCCCAGCGCGCGCGCCGGTACAGCTGCAGGTGCCCGTCGCGCGGAAAGGCGCTGCGGCGCAGCGGCATGTTCTCGTAATAGGCCTGGAAACCCTGCGCACGCCGCAGCAGGAACAGCTCGCTCGGCGTGCCGTCCTGGTCGTCGACACTGGCCCAGTTGTTGTCGATCTCGTGATCGTCGAAGGTCACGAACCACGGCGCCGCCGCATGCGCGGCCTGCAGATCCTGATCGGTCTTGTACTGCGCATAGCGGCGGCGGTAGTCGTCCAGCGTGTAGAGCTCGGGACCGACGTGGTTGCGCAGGTTGGTGAAGGGCCGGCCGTTGACCTTGCGGCTGGCGGTGGTATTGGTCGCGCCCTCGTAGATGTAGTCGCCGTAGTGGAAGACGAAGTCCAGCGGCTCGTTGGCGATGTGGCGCCAGGCGGTGTAGTGGCCTTCCTCGTACTGCTGGCAGCCGGCCACGGCGAAGCGCACGCGCGCCAGGTCCGCATCGGCCGCCGGCAGCGTGGCGGTGCGGCCGATCGCGCTGGTATAGCCGGCGATGTTGAAGCGGTACCAGTAGGGCCGCGCCGGGGCGAGGCCTTCCAGCTCGACGTGCACCGCGTGCCCCAGTTCGGGATGGGCCAGCGTCGTTCCGCTGCGCAGGATCCTGTGGAAGCCCTCGTCCTCGGCCAGCTCCCAGCCCACCACCATCGGCCGGGTCGGCATGCCGCCGCCGTATTCCAGCGGCGCGGTCGCCAGGCGCGTCCACAGCACCATGCCATCGGGGGCCGGGTCGCCCGAGGCCACGCCCACGGTGAAGGGCGTGGTGTCGAACTTCGGCGACTTGAGCAGGTTGCGCAGGCTCAGGCCGGCGGCGTCCTGCTCGGCGGCCAGCACCGAGGCGGTGCCCATCCAGGCGCCGAGCGCCGACAGGCCGGAGAGCTGAAGAAAGCGGCGACGATCGATGCCCGGCATGTTGGCCTCACTGATAGATGATGTGGAAGTAGAAGAAGCGCCCGTAGTCGTCGATCTCGGTGCGGTACCTGCCGCCCGGGCCCATGCTGTAGGTGGGCTGGGTATTGAAGAGGTTCTTGGCCTCGTACTTGAACGAGACGTGCTTGGAGACCCGGTGGCTGAAGCCCAGGTTGAAGGTCATGTACGGGTCGTAATACGAATCGAGCCATGTCGTATCGCCGAAGTCCACCAGCATCTTGGAGCGATAGTTGCCCGACACGCGCAGCTGCGCGTTGTGCCAGGGCATGCGCCAGATCGCCGAGCCGTTGAGCGACCAGTCCGGCTGGTAGAGCAGGCGGTCCAGCGCGCGCGGCTGGCCGTCGCTGGTGACGTATTCGGTCTTGCCGAACAGCCTCGTCGCGTTGAAGTACAGGTCGAAGCGCTGATCGCCCCAGCGCAGCGCACGGTTGGCCAGTGCGAGTTCGGCACCGTGCAGCGTCGACTCGTCGGTGTTCATCGGCTGGGTCACCTTGTAGGTGACATCGTCGAGGACCTGGTAGGTGGTCAGGGTGTAGATGTCGTCCTTGATGGTCTTGTCGAACAGCGCGAGCGAGACGATGCCGTTGTTGCCGTTGAAGTACAGGTCCCAGGCCAGGTCCAGATTGGTCGACTTGCGCGGATGCAGCTTGGGATTGCCGCGCCTGATCGTGCAGTAGCCGCCGCCGTCCTCGTCCTCGGCGCAGCTGGTGCTGCTGGCCTGGGCGACATTGCCCGGCGTGGGCCGGCCCAGGGTCTGGCTGACCGAGAAGCGCAGGCGCTGGCGCTCGCCGAGCTTGAACAGCGCATTCAACGACGGCAGCAGGTTGCTGTAGCCGCCCTTGGATCTCCTGAAATCGGCCGTGTACGTGGTGCCGCCGTCATCGCTGTACGGGCTGAAGGCATCGAACCGCGTGTGGTCGTAACGCAGGCCGCCGAGCAGCAGCGCCCGGTCCCAGGCGTACTGGGCCGAGACGTAGGCATCGGCGATGTCCTCGACGTACTTGTAGTCGCTGCTGAAGTCGGCGTTGCGATAGGCCTTGTCGTTGTTGGCCAGCCTGGGCACCAGGCCATCGGTGAGCTTGGCGTTGTCGATCAACGGAAAGCCCGGCACCGTGCCCACCAGCGTCGCGCCGGGATAGAGGTAGGCGTTGAGCGTGTCCTTGGTGGTGTAGTAGGTGAAGTCCACGTCCTGCCAGATGTTCAGGTGCCGATACTCGGCGCCGCTGGCCAGGCCGAAGCCGCGCGCCTCATCGCCGGTGTTGTGGGTGAAGTCCAGCCGCACGTGTTCGATGCGCTCCTGTGCATCGCGCGGCGAGACGTAGGCCTGGGCCGGGTTGAGCTTGTAGGCCGAGCCGAGCAGCAGCCGCGGGTCGGACACGGCGATCGCGTTGGGGAAGCCGTGGTCGTCGTTGGCATAGTCCACGAACAGCCCGGTCGGATAGGCGCGCACGCCCCAGTACACCTGGGTGTTGTCGAAGGTCTCCTGCGTGTGGCCGGCGCGCAGGCTCAGGCGCGAGGCCTCGTCGATGTCCCAGTCGAAGCTGGCGATCGCGCCGAAGTTGGCGCGGTCCCAGCGGTCGTGCCGGTTCTTGATGTAAATGCTGTTGATCTGCGTGGTGCCGCCGTCGGCGGTCTGGTCCTGGATGTCGAACTTGGCGTTCGAATACAGGTCGGTCTTGTTCATGGTGGAGTTTTCGTAGAACCGATAGCCATACATCAGCAACGAGGCGAGGTAGGGCGCGTCGACCGGTCGCCACTCCAGCTTGAGCGAGCCGCCGAAGTTGGTGATGTAGTTGGTGTAGGTGCCGGTACTGAAGTTGCCGGGCGCGCGCAGGCCGTTCCAGCCCGGCAGCGTGTCCGGCCCGGTGCTGCCGTCGGTCAGGTAATTGCCGGCCGCATCGAAGAAGTAGTTGCTCTCCACCCAGCGCTTGACGCTGTTGCGCGAGCGCTGCTGGTAGCGGCCGACCGCCACGATGCCGAACTGATCGTCCGCGCCGAAGGTGTCGGAGAACACCAGCTTGGCGCTCTTGCCGTAATGCCCGAGCGTCTTGTGGTTGCCGCCGGCGCTGCGCTGGACATCGGTCGAGGCGGTGGAATAGATGCCGGCCGCGTCGGCGAAGACATAGCGCCCGGCGCGGTCGAACGCGCTGCGGCTGACGATGTCGATGATGCCGCCGATCGCATCGGGCGCCTGCTGCGCGCAGAAGGTCTTGTAGATGTCCGTGCGCGTGCCGATGTCGCTGGGGATCAGCTGCAGATTGTTCATGCGCTCGCCCGAGCCGCTGTTGCCGACGCTGGCGATGGCGATGCCGTCCAGGCTGGTGAAGTTGAGATTGGGCTGGATGCCGCGGATGGTGACGAAGCGCGGCTCGCCGGCGTCCTCCACCGCGCTGATGCCGGGCGCGGCCATCAGGCTCTCGGCCAGGGTCTCGTCGCCATAGCTGTCCATCTCGTCGTAGATCACCGAATCCTTGACCACCGCCGCGCGCTTCTTCTGCTCGATCACCTCGTGCGCGGCGATGGCCTTGACCGTCTCCAGTGTGTTGGGACCCTTTTCGGCTCCAGCGGCGACAGCGTCAGCATCGCTGGGGCTGCCGCCGACCGCTGTCGTGGCGGTGTCGTCGGGCCTGCGAGTGGTGTCGTCGGGCCTGCGAGTGGTGTCGGTGGGGGGGACGGGCGAGCGATCCACCGCCAGCGCGGCCGACGAAGCGCCCAGAGCGGTGCAGACCAGACAGGCGCCCAGGGCGCGACGGCGTCGCGCCTTCGGACAGGCAGGAGCGGCATCAGGCATCGAAAGCGGTCCAGGTGTGCAAAGCCCGACAGCGTGTGTAACGCCTATTGCGCCTTCGTGACCGTGAGCACGCGCAGTCCCTCAGCGGCGACATGCGTCACAGTCGAGCTGCCGCGCTCGATCCGTCGATCCGCAACCCGGCGCGTCGCATCGCCACATGCAGACCATCAGGTCGGAGGTGCTGCGCGGCAGTGGGCGGAGCATCCCCGTGCAGCCGACAGCGCGTTAGCGAAACCACACAAGCTGGATATCCAAGCGTGGAGATGAAATGCGCGGGCGGCGCATCACACGGACCTATGCGCGCAAAGCGTTAGCCTCCGATGAGCCGTGCCGCTGGCGAATCACGCGCGATATACAAGTGCCCACCTAGTTTCAGATGTATGTCAGGTGCCAACACTTCCCACGCGACGGCGTTGCATGTCGCGTCCTTTGACACTTCCGGATCGGACTGGCTCGCCTCGCGCGTGCGGCGCCAGATCCGCGAGACGCCCGACCTGCCCAGGCCGGGTGGCGGCGAAACGCTGGAGCGTTGGCGTGCGCTTGCCCGGTTCGGCGCCGAGAGCCTTCCGCTGGTCAAGGTGCTCGAGGCGCACTACGACGCGCTGGCGATCCTCGCCGAGGCCGGCGAAGCTCGCCCGCCTGCGGACACCCTCTGGGCGGTCTGGGCCGCCGGCGGCCCGACCGAAACCGTCCGCTATGACGCGCACGCCGGCCGTGTCAGCGGGATCAAGCCCTGGTGCAGCGGCCCGCAGGGCTTGATCAGCCACGCGCTGGTGACCGTCGCCCACGACGATCGCCGCCCATTGGCTGCCATCACCTTGGCGCCGGGCACGTTCCGCCTCGATGCCAGTCAGTGGTCGGGCCCGGGCATGGTCGGCGTTCCCACCGGTGAGGGACACTTCTCCGCAGCCGCCGCCCGCCTGGTAAGCACGCCGGAGTTCTATCTGGAACGACCCGGCTTCTGGCACGGCGGCGCGGGCATCGCGGCCTGCTGGTTCGGCGCGGCGACCGCGATCGCCGAGCGCGTGCGCCGCTCGCCCGGCGTGTCGAAGAATCCGTTCTGCGCCGCCCACCTCGGCGCGATCGATGCGCAGCTGACCGCCGCGCAGCTGATGCTCCGCCAGCTCGCGCGCGACATCGACCGCCAGCCACAGGACAGCCACCGGTATGCGGTCACCCGCGTGCGCTGCTTCGTGGACCGGGTCTGCCGCGATGTCATGGAGCGCGCGGCGCTGGCGCTTGGACCGGCCTCGCTGTGCACCGATGCCGAGCATGCCCAGCGCTGCGCGGATCTGCAGGCCTTCATCCGCCAATGTCACGGACAGCGCGACGAGCAGTGGCTCGGGGAGGCGTTGCACCAGGCGGAGGGCGCATGGGCGCTCTGAGCACGGTGCAGATCGCGGGGCAGGGGCTCAGCGAACGTCAGTGGGCGAGCTCACCCGCGCTGGCAGCGCTCGCATCCATCACGCCTGAAGAACTCTTCCAGGGTGCCGAGCGTCTTGTCGTGGTCGCACCGCATCCGGACGACGAAGTCCTAGGTTGTGGCGGCACCATGGCCCTGGCCCGCAGTAGCGGCATGCAGGTCCTGGTGGTCTCGGTGACCGATGGCGAGGCGGCCTATCCCAGCGAGCCGGCGTGGCGCCCCGAGCGCCTGTCGCAGGTGCGTCAGCGCGAGCTGGTCGAGGCCTTGGGTAGGCTGAATGTCGCGCCGGCCAGCATCGTCCGGATGAACGTCGGCGACGGCAGGATCGGCGCCAGCGTGTCGCAGGTCGCCGACCGGCTCACTGATGTGCTTTCACCCAGCGACCTGGTGCTGGTCACCTACGCGCACGACGGCCACCCGGACCACGAGGCCTGCACGCAGGCCGCGATCCAGGCTTGCGCTGCGCGAGGCGCACGGCTCGTGCAGTACCCGGTCTGGGCCTGGCACTGGGACGGCCCGGCGCCCAGCGTCTTCCTGCGTCATGCCGTGCGGATGCCGCTTCCTACCAACGTCCTGCAGGCCAAGTGCCACGCCATCGAAGCCTTCGCATCGCAGATCGGCGCGGTCAGCCCGCCGGTCGCGGATCCCATCCTGCCGGACTGGGCCTTGGCCCGGTTCCAGCGCCCCTTCGAGGTCTTCATCCCATGAGTGCCCAGGCACGCGCGCACTATTTCGACACCCTCTATCAGCATCTGGATCCGTTCGGCTACCGGACCCGCTGGTACGAGGCCCGCAAGCGCGAAATCCTGATGGCCACGCTGCCGCGGGCCCGTTTCGCACGCGGCTGGGAACTGGGCTGCTCCAACGGCGAGACGACCCACTGCCTGGCGCAGCGCTGCGAACAGCTGCTGGCCACCGACATGGCGGCCGAGGCGGTCGAGCAGGCCAGGCAGCGCGTCGCCGACTGCGCCAACGTGGAGGTCATCCAGGCCTGCCATCCGCGCGATTGCCCGCGCGGCAGCTTCGATCTCATCGTCGTGAGCGAGGTCGGCTACTACCTGCAGCCGGAAGAGCTGAAGGATCTGGTCGAACAGATCCAGGACGCGCTCACCCCCGACGGCCTGCTGGTGGCCTGTCACTGGCGGCACCCGTTCGAGGAAGCCTGCCAGGACGGGACCGAGGTGCATCGCTGCATCGGCCAGCTGCTGTCCTTGCCGCTGGCCTATCGCTACGAGGACAGCGACTTCCTGCTCGAGGCCTGGGCGGGCCGGCCGCTGTCCGTGGCCCAGCAGGAAGGATTACGGTGATCGCGGTCCTGATCCCGGCGCATGACGAGGCTGAGGTGATCGGCCGTTGCCTGGCGTCGGTCTGCCATGCGGCGAACCACCCGGAACTCGACGAAGCGGTCATCGTGGTCGTGGCATCGGATCGGTGCACGGACGCGACGGCCGACATCGCGGCGTCCTTCGGCGCCTGCGTGATTCAGGTGCCCATGCCCGGTGGCGTCGGGCTGGCGCGCGCCACGGCCGCCGAGCGCGCCATCGCACTGGGCGCGGACTGGCTGGCCATCACCGATGCGGACTCCGAGGTGCCGAGCGACTGGCTGTTCCAGCAGCGTGCCCTGCAGACCGACGCCTTCTGCGGCGTGGTCGAAGTCAGCGACTGGCTGGACTATGCGCCCGGAACCGCCTGCGCCTTCGAGGCCTCCGAGCCGGTGGGTGTGGATCATGGCCGCATCCACGGCGCCAACATGGGCGTGAGCGTCGCCAGCTATCTGCGCTGCGGCGGATTCTCCGACGCGACCAGCAGCGAGGATGTCGCCCTGGTCAAGGCCCTGCAGGCCTTCGGCGCCCGCATCGCCTGGTCGCCGTACCCGGTCGTGCGCACCAGCGCCAGGCGCCAGGCCAAGGCGAGCGGCGGCTTCTCCCAGTTCCTGCAACGGCTCGAGTTGTCCCTGATGCAGGCCCAGGCCAAGCCGTTGGCTCCCATGCACGGACAGCCTGTGCCCAACGCGACCGAGGCCGAAGGGTAGCGCCGCGCTGTCACCGATTCGATTCGGCTTCTTGCAGGCGGGTGACCGAGCTGGCAGCGTCATGGCGCCGAGAGAACTGACGAGGAACGCGTAAACCCGAGGCCTTACGTGGTATAGGGCGAGCACTTCAGCCCGTGCCGCGCCAGCAGCGCATCGGCATGGGTCTGCCAGCCCGGTGGGCCGGAGACGTCGGCGATGACCAGACTGCCTTCGCCGTCCGACGCGGCGCGGATGCCACGGGCCAGCAGCTCGATGCCCGCGCCGTCGATCTCCAGCTCGGTCAGGGCCCTGATGACCCGCATGACCAGTGAATCGTGGGTGGGTCGCCCCTGGCTGCGAAATACGAAGGCCGCCATGCGTTGCTCCTGCAGGGATCCCCGAGGCCTGACGCCGCATCTTCCATCGCGCCAATCGCCGACAAGGCGGCCTGGCAAGATGCGAGCAGGGCAGCGGGAAAGATCGACCAGCGTGCGCGCCTTGCGTCGCACATCCTGAGACAGAGGGTCAATCAGCAGGTTCAGTTGCGCCCTCTGACGCTAGCAAGCGCCTCAAGGCGGCTCCGCATGCTCATGTGCCGCGCGCACCGAGCGGGTGCGCTTGACTGGCATGGACGAGCGCGCCCATCTCGTCGAGCTGGGCGCGTTCGATCGGGGCACGCACGCGCTTGGCGCCCTCGGCATAGCGGGGCAGGAGAGTCGGTGAGGTGCGCGCCGGCGCGAGGCCGCCCGGCGCTGTGAGCACGGCGCCAGCGAGGAGTCGCACGGCAAAGCGCGTGAGCGACTCCTCGATGGGGCGCGTCGGTGCCTCAGTTGCGCCGTGCCGCGTAGCCGGGCGGCAGTTCGGACGGCGGGCAGGCGATGACGCTTTCGTCGTGGGCGCCGCGGTTCTCGATGAAGGTCAGCGTGGCGAACTCGTCCACCACCAGCTTCGGATAGGTCGGGCCGGCATCGCGGTAGGCGCGCATCTGGCCGAGATGTTCGTTCTGGAAGCACACGGTCTTTTCCGGCGCCTGCGCCACCCATTGCGGGAAGAAGATCACCCCGTGCAGCTTGCGCGCCTTGAGGTTGACCGAAACGCTGACGCAGGTGCCGGTGGGTTCGTCCCAGGAAATCTTGTAGACCTCGGGCGAGAGCCTGACGATGTGCGCGGCCTGGTCGCGCACCCAGCGCCCGCCGACCATGCCGCTATGGATGCGATAGTCCACGGTGCGCTCGTCCTTGACGTACAGCTCGTACTGCCAGCCGTTGTCGTAGGTGTAGATCATGTGGGTGCCGACGAAGTCGACGAGTTCTTCGGGCTTGGTGGATTCGAAGGGATCGGACATGGCGAACTCCTGAGGAGTTGAGAACACGCCATAGTCTGTGTTCGGATTATTCGACGTTCAAACGCTGATTTCGGCGCAAAAGGATCGAATAATCCGATAGGATCCGCGCCATGACCGCCATGCCTCGTTCGACGCTCGAGCAATGGGCCGTGCTGCGCGCGATCGTGCGCGAGGGCGGCTTTGCCGCGGCCGCCGTGGCGCTCAACCGCAGCCAGTCCTCGGTGAGCTACGCCGTGGCGCGCTTGCGCGAGGCCCTCGGCGTGGACCTGCTGACGCTGGAGGGACGCCGCGCCGTGCTCACGCCCACGGGTGAGGCGCTGCTGGCTGAAGCCACCCCGCTGATCGACGCGCTGGAGCAGGTCGAGCGTCGGGGCCGCGGCATCGCCGGCGGCGAGCCCGTGCGCGTGCGCCTGCTGGTGGATGTGCTGTTCCCGCGCGCGCGTCTGTTCGACGCCCTGGCGGCCTTCACCGCGCGCCATCCCGGCATCGACATCCATCTGGTGCAGACCGTCCGCCAGTGGCCGGATGAGGACCTGCTGGCCCGCCACGAAGTGGCCGTGCTGCCGGCACCGGGCGACCAGATCGGGGACGCAACCATCGTCAGCGTCGAATTGCTCGCCGTCGCCGCGCCGGGCCATCCGCTCGCCAAGGCGCGCGCGCCGTGCAGGCAGCGGCTCAGGCATGTGCTGGCCGAGATCCGTGGCGCGCAGTTCGAGTCGGTGCGGCCGCCGAATCAGCGCGTCTGGCTGATGAACACCGTCGAAGGCGCAGCCGACGCCGTTCGACGCGGCCTGTGCTTCGGCTGGCTGCCAACCGACCTGATTCACGAGGATCTGGCCACCGGCGCGCTGGTGCCGCTGATCCTGGGCGCCGGCAGCCGGCGCGCCATTCCGCTCAATCTGTGGAAAGGAAGCAGCGAGGCGGCCGCTTCGCAGGCGGTTGCCGCACTGGCCGACCTGATTCGGAACGGACCTGCGGTCTGACGGCCGCGCGCGTCGCTTGTCGATCGATGCGCATGCGGCGCGCGCACCTTGGCTGAGGCCAGACATGAAAAAACCGCCTCATGGGCGGCTTGATCAAGACCACTTGCAAATGGTCGGGGAGACAGGATTCGAACCTGCGACCTCTACGTCCCGAACGTAGCGCTCTACCAGACTGAGCTACACCCCGAAGGAGCCGCGCATTCTAGGCAAAGGCGGGCGGGTCGGCAAGAGGGGAAGTGCATCGATCTGCATCGATGGGGGTTTCGCGCGTGGCGGACGCTGCCGCGAGCCGCGCCGGCGCATAGAATATGCGGCCCCACGTTCCGCCGGAGTCACCCGCTTGATCAAGCCGCGCACGCCGCCTGGCGTCATGGAGCTGCTGCCCCGTGACCAGATCGCCTTCCAGCGCATGCTGGACACGATCCGCCGCAACTACGAGCGCTTCGGCTTCCTGCCGGTGGAGACGCCGGTGTTCGAGCTGTCCGAGGTCCTGCTGACCAAATCCGGCGGCGAGACCGAGCGGCAGGTGTATTTCGCCCAGTCCACCGGCGCGCTGGCCCAGGCCAACGAGGGCCTGCCCGAGCTGGCGCTGCGCTTTGACCTGACGGTGCCGCTGGCGCGCTACGTGGCCGAGCACGAGCACGAGCTGGCCTTCCCGTTCCGGCGCTATCAGATGCAGCGTGTGTATCGCGGCGAGCGCGCCCAGCGCGGCCGGTTCCGCGAGTTCTACCAGTGCGACATCGACGTGATCGGCAAGGACGAGCTGAGCATCCGCTTCGATGCCGAGGTGCTGGCGGTGATCCACGCGGTCTTCTCAGAGCTGCAGATCGGCGCGTTCACCGTGCAGCTCAACAACCGCAAGCTGATGCGCGGCTTCTTCGAGAACCTGGGCGTGGCCGACGGCCAGGCGCAGATGCTGGTCCTGCGCGAGGTCGACAAGCTGGACAAGCGCGGCGCCGACTACGTGCGCGAGACGCTGACCGGCGAAGGCTTCGGCCTGTCGGGTGAGGTGGTCGAACAGATCCTGGCCTTCGTCGCCGTGCGCTCCACCGGCCACGACGATGCGCTGGCGCAGCTGGAGCGCCTGGGGCAGGGCAGCGCGGTGTTCAACGAGGGCATCGCCGAGCTGCGCGAGGTGCTGAGCCTGGTCAAGGCGCTGGGCGTGCCCGAAAGCGCGTACTGCCTGAACTTCTCGATCGCCCGCGGCCTGGACTACTACACCGGCACGGTTTACGAGACCCAGCTGGACGCCTATCCGCAGATCGGCTCGATCTGCTCGGGCGGGCGCTACGAGAACCTGGCCAGCCACTACAGCAAGTCCAGGCTGCCCGGCGTGGGCATCTCGATCGGGCTGACGCGCCTGTTCTGGCAGCTGCGCGAGGCCGGGCTGATCCAGGAGGCCGATGTCAGCAGCGTGCAGGCCCTGGTGGCGCTGATGGACGAGGCGCAGCTGCCCGATTCGCTGGACATCGCCCAGCGCCTGCGCGCCGGCGGCATCAACACCGAAGTGCAGATGGAGCCGAAGAAGCTCGGCAAGCAGTTCCAGTACGCCTCGCGCGCCGGCATCCGCTTCGTCGCCCTGGCGGGCGAGGACGAACTGGCCCGCGGCGTGGTCACCGTGAAGGACCTGGTGCGCGAACTGCAGTTCGAGGTCCCGCGCGAGGAACTGGCCACCACGCTGCGCGTGGAACTGGCGCAGGTGAGCGCGCTGGCAGGGCGTTGATCGCGCACTGCGGTGGGCCAGGCCGGCGCTGGTTGCCGGCATCGGCTGAAGCTGGAACAAGAAGAAGGGCGCCATCGGCGCCCTTCTTCTTTAGCGAAGTGGCCGCGCTCGGTGGGACCAACTGTCTCTCAGATCAAGCCGCAGCCTCCTTGTAGAGCGGAGCTTGCTCCGCTGGGGCTTGCCGATGATCCGGTCGAAACGCAGCGGAGCAAGCTCCGCTCTACAGGTAGGAGCCGCCCTTGTGGCCTTTTCGGCCAATGGCGGCGATGGGGCTCTACCGAAAAAATGTCAGCGTCAGGATGAGGCCTCGCCGGGAAAGCCTCATTGCCGCCATTGGCCGAGAAGGCCACAAGGGCGGCTCCCACAGGCGCATCGGGTGCGATCAGTTCTTCGCCCCCGCCAGCGGCATCAGCCCATGGCGGCGTAGCATCTCGATCAGCGCGAGGCGTCTGTCGGGGACGTTCCGGAACGCACCACTGGCCTGGTCCACGACCTTGCCGTCCCGGACGATGGCATAGGTCGGCATGCGCCAGGCGGGCAAGAGCGTCCAGTCGCTGCGCTGGGTGATGAGGTACATCGGTGTGCCGGGGAACCTCGCATTCCAGGCCTTCCAGGCGTCGAGGTCTTCCACGCCCGGTGGCTGGCCGAGCCAATGCGCATGCCTGGCGAAGACCGGGCCCAGTTCGGGATCGGCCGCGATGTCCTGCGCCGCATCCACGGAGAAGTGGCAGCCGGCGAGGACCAGGATCTGCGTCTGGGCCAGGTCGGCGGATTCGGCGTCCATGCGGGTCGCATCGGCGGACAGGCGCCACCAACGCGGGCCGGTGGGCAGGGCATCGGCGGGCGTGCCGACGGCGGGGATCGAGGCCAAGGCGATGGTGGGATGCTGCGTGGCCAGCGCGCGTGCATCGTCGAGCTTCCCTGAGGCCAGCAGGGCGCGCTGCGCATCCTGAATCAACGAACCGCGTTCCATCCCGCGCTGCTCGAGCAGAACCAGCAGCGCGAGCAGATCCTGGGTCGCCGACTGATCGCTGCCGCTCCCGGCAGCGTTGGCCGCGGCGCGGGCGAGCAGCAGGAGGTCTGGATCGGTCAGCTTGTCGGCCTGCTCGACCAGCGTCTTGGGAAACAGTTGGCGATAAAGGGCGTCCATGTGCCGCGCACGCGTCAACGCATCGCCTTCCGCAACAGCGCCGGTCATCTCGATGTACTGCGTGTAGCGCCGATCGATGTCGCTCGGGGTCTTGCGATCCCCGCGCCATGCGGACGGGACGGGATCGGTCCTGAGCGTGGTGGCGATCGGGTCGTCGCCCAGGCCGAGAAGGGTGAGCACCGCCTGGGCCTGCGCCTGATCCAGCTCCCAGGTCAGGTCCTCGAACGGCAGGGACACGACACCGCGTTCCCCGTACCCCAGCCCCGCCAGGAAGCGTTGCCGGCCACCGGCGCTGAACGCGTCCAGCGGGCTGGGTTTGCCCCGGTGGGCCCTGAGCCAGGCATCGAGCTTGGCGCGGCTGTCCAGAGGCGGCCGCACGTCCGCCGGTGGCTCGGGCGCAGCCGCGACGCTGGGCTCGGGCATGCGGGCGGATGCCCCGAGACTGCACAGGACGCCGGCCACCAGCGCGGCGGCAAAGGTGGCGGAGTGAAGGACGGGCATGGCGGACTCCTTGTCGCGAATCGGCCGGGCGGGCCGGGTTCCCGGGCCAGATCCTAGCGCGGCCGGGGAGGGGGTTCATCGTACGGCCGGGCGGCGGGTTGTCCTGATTCGTGCGAATGTGCTAATGTGATAGCGCGTTAATACATTGAGACGTCCATGAAGCGCCGCACCGAGACCGACGAGAAGACCACCAGCCTGGCCCAGCAGTCGCTGGCGCGCGCGCTGGCGGGTCTGACCAAGCCGGAGGAAGTGCGCGCGTTCCTGGTCGATCTGTGCACGCCCGCCGAGCTGGAAGCCATGGCCGATCGCTGGCGCGTGGTGCCGCTGCTGCTCAAGGGCGTGCCCTACCGCGAGATCCACGAGCTGACCGAGGTCAGCGTCACCACCATCGGGCGCGTGGCGCGCACGCTGGAAACCGGCACCGGCGGCTATGCCGCCGCCCTGCGCCGCCAGCAGTCGCGTACCACCGCCTCTCACTGAAGTTCTCTGCCATGCCTCCCATCGTTGCCAACGCGACGCGCGACCGTCTGCGCATCGCCATCCAGAAATCCGGCCGCCTGGCCGACCCGGCGCGCAGCCTGCTGGCCGCCTGCGGCCTGAGCTGGCGCGAGAGCCGCGACAAGCTGTTCTGCTACGGCGAATCCCTGCCCGTGGACCTACTGCTGGTGCGCGACGACGACATCCCCGGCCTGATCGCCGATGGGGTATGCGACTACGGCATCGTCGGCCGCAACGAGCTGGACGAGCAGGCCAATGCGCGCCTGGAGATCGGCCTGTCGCCCGCCTATCGCGAGGTGCGTCCGCTGGGCTTCGGCGGCTGCCGGCTGATGCTGGCCATCCCGGAGAGCTGGGAATGGCAGGGCGCGCAGCAACTGCAGGGCCTGCGTATCGCCACCAGCTATCCGGCGATCCTGCGCCAGTGGCTGTCCGCGCGCGGCGTGGAGGCCGCGGTGGTCGAGCTGTCCGGCTCGGTCGAGATCGCGCCCAAACTCGATACCGCCGACCTGATCTGCGACCTGGTCTCCAGCGGCGCGACGCTGAAGGCCAACCAGCTCAAGCCGGTGGAGACCCTGCTGGAAAGCGAGGCCGTGCTGGCCGGGCCGGTGCGCGGCTTCAACGATGCGCGCGCCGACCTGTCGGCGATGCTGCTGCGGCGTATGGACGGCGTGCTCAAGCTCAAGGACAGCAAGCTGCTGATGTTCCGCGCCGCGCCCGACACCGTGCCCGCGCTGAGCCGCCTGCTGGCCGATGCCGAGCCGCTGGTGCAGCTGCCCGGCGAACACGCCGAGGGCATTTCGCTGCAGACCATGTGCCACACGGCCATCAGCTGGCAGCAGCTGGAGGAACTCGAACGCGCCGGCGCGCGCGGCCTGATGGTGCTGTCGGTGGAGCGCTCGCTGGCATGAACGCGCATCTCCGTCCCGAATCCCCCAACGCACAGCGCATCGTCTGGAACGCGCTGGATGCGCAGGCCCAGGCGCAGACCCTGGAGCGCCCGGCGCAGACCGTGGCCGAGCAGACCCGCCGCACCGTCGCCGCGCTGATCGACGAGGTGCGCAGCGGCGGGCTCGACGCGCTGCGTGCGATCACCCAGCGCTTCGACGGCGCCGCGCCGGCCTCCTTCGAAGTCGGCGAGGAACAATTCGCCGCTGCCGAAGCCGCCATCGACCCGGCGCTGAAGCAGGCCATGGTCGAGGCCGCCGCGCGCATCACCGCCTTCCACAAGGCCGGCATGGCCCAGCCGTATGCGGTGGAGACCGCACCGGGCGTGGTCTGCGAACGCGTGATCCGCCCGATCGGCCGGGTCGGCCTGTATGTGCCGGCCGGCAGCGCGCCGCTGCCCTCGACCGCGCTGATGCTCGGCGTGCCCGCCCAGCTGGCCGGCTGCCGCGAGGTGGTGCTGTGCACGCCGCCGCGCAAGGACGGCACCGCCGATCCGGCCGTGCTGGTCGCCGCGCGCCTGACCGGCGTGAGCCGGGTGTTCGTGCTCGGCGGCGCCCAGGCCATCGCCGCGATGGCCTACGGCGCCGGCCCGGTGCCGGCCTGCGACAAGCTGTTCGGCCCGGGCAACAGCTACGTCACCGAGGCCAAGCAGCAGGTCGCGCAGAGCGGTGCGGCCGCCATCGACATGCCGGCCGGCCCGTCGGAGGTGCTGGTGATCGCCGATGCCGGCGCCAATGCCGATTTCGTCGCCGCCGATCTGCTGTCGCAGGCCGAGCACGGTCCGGATTCGCAGGTTTTGCTGCTGTCCGACGATGCCGGCCTGCTGGATCGCGTCGAGGCCGCGCTGGCCACGCAGCTGGCCGCGCTGCCGCGGGCGGACATCGCGCGCCGCGCGCTGTCGGCCTCGCGCCTGGTCCAGGTGCGGACGCTGGAGGAGGCCTTCGCCATCAGCAACCGCTACGCGCCCGAGCACCTGATCCTGGCCCTGCGCGAACCGCGCGTGTGGCTGCCCAGGGTCGAGGCGGCAGGTTCGGTGTTCCTGGGCGACTACACGCCCGAGGCGCTGGGCGACTACTGCAGCGGCACCAACCACGTGCTGCCCACCAGCGGCGCGGCGCGCGCCTATAGCGGCGTGTCCGTGGCCAGCTTCCAGAACTTCGTCAGCGTGCAGTCGGCCAGTGCCGCGGGCATCCTGGCGATCGGACCCTCCGCGGTGACCCTGGCCGAGGCCGAGAGCCTGGAGGCCCACGCCAACGCCGTGCGCCTGCGCCTGGCGGAGGCGGCCCGATGAGCGCGCCCGATCCGATGCCACGCGATCTGCTCGACCTGGTCCGCCCGGACCTGCGCGGATTCGGCGGCTACAAGTCCGCCCGTACCGAAGCCCTGCGCGGGGATGTCTGGCTCAACGCCAACGAGAGCGCCTGGAGCAATCCGGCCGACGCCAGCGCGACCTCGCGCCGCTATCCCGATCCGCAGCCGGCCGCGCTGAAGGCCGCGCTGTCCGGTCTGTACGGCTGCGCGCCGGAGGAACTGCTGATCGGCCGCGGCAGCGACGAGGCCATCGATCTGCTGGTGCGCACGCTGTGCGTGGCCGGGCGCGATGCGGTGGTCGTCACCCCGCCGGTGTTCGGCATGTACGCGGTCAGCGCGCGCCTGCAGGATGCGCGGCTGATCGAGGCGCCGCTGGTCGACGGGCCTGACGGCTTCGCGCCGGATTTCGACGCAATCGCGCGGGCGGTGCTGGAGCAGGGTGCCAAGCTCGTGTTCCTGTGCTCGCCGGCCAACCCGACCGGCGCGTCGATCCCGCTGGCCGAGATCGAGGCGCTGCTGCAGCGCCTGCAGGGCCGCGCCCTGGTGGTGGTCGATGAGGCTTACGGCGAGTTCTCGGAAGTGCCCTCGGCGCTGACCTTCCGTGCGCGCTATCCGGAAGTGGCCGTGCTGCGCACGCTGTCCAAGGCCCACGCCCTGGCCGCCGCGCGCGTGGGCGTGGTGATCGCCGATGCGCGCCTGGTGGCCGTGCTGCGCGCCTGTCAGGCGCCGTATCCGGTGCCCACGCCCTGCGCCGAGCTGGCCGTAGCCGGGCTGTCGCCGGCCGCCCTGGCGGCCACGCGCGCGCGCATCGCCACGGTGATCGAGGAGCGCGCGCGGCTGGCCGCGGCGCTGTCGGTCCTGCCCGGCGTGCGCCGCGTGTACGCCTCCGACGCCAACTTCCTCCTGGTGCGCTTCGACGATGCGCAAGGCGCGTTCGGCGCGCTGCTGGCCGCCGGCATCGTGGTGCGCGACCAGCGCGCCGCGCCGCAGTTGGGCGATGCGCTGCGCATCACCATCGGCGCGCCCGAGCAGAACGCCCGCGTCCTGGCCGCGCTCAATGCGCAGGCGGTGGCCGCATGAGCCAGAAGATCCTCTTCGTCGACCGCGACGGCACCCTGATCGAGGAGCCGGCCGACTTCCAGATCGACGCCTACGAGAAGCTGCGCTTCGTCAAGGGCGTGATCCCGGCGCTGCTGAAGCTGCGCGATGCCGGCTTCCAGTTCGTCATCGTCACCAACCAGGACGGGCTGGGCAGCGAAGCCTATCCGCGCGAACGTTTCGACGGCCCCAACGATCTGATGCTGCAGATCTTCGAGAGCCAGGGCATCACTTTTCGCGAGGTGCTGGTGGACTGCAGCTGGCCGGCCGACAACGCGCCCACGCGCAAGCCGGGCCTGGGCCTGGTGATGCACTACCTGCGCGATCGCGGCATCGACCTGGACGGCTCGGCCATGGTCGGCGATCGCGAGACCGACATCCGCTTCGCCGAGAACCTGGGCATCCGCGGCTTCCAGCTCAAGACCGCGCAGTTCGGCGGGGAGTGGGACTGGGCCGGCATCGCCCATGCGCTGGCCGACAAGCCGCGCACCGCTCGCGTGCGGCGCAAGACCAAGGAGACCGACATCCTGGTCGAGCTCGACCTGGACAAGGTGGCCGAGCCGAAGATCCACACGGGCCTGCCGTTCTTCGACCACATGCTCGAGCAGATCGGCAAGCACGGCGGCTTCGCGCTGCAGATCCAGACCACCGGCGATCTGCACATCGATGAGCACCACACCATCGAGGACACCGCGCTGGCGCTGGGCGAGGCCCTGAAGCAGGCGCTGGGCGACAAGCGCGGCATCGGCCGCTACGGCTTCACCCTGCCGATGGACGAGTGCCTGGTCAGCGCGGCGCTGGACTTCTCCGGGCGGCCGTATCTGGTCTTCGACGGTGGGTTCAAGCGCGAGCGCGTGGGTGACATGCCGACCGAGCTGGTGCCGCATTTCTTCCGCTCGCTGTGCGATGCGGCCGGGCTCAACCTCAACCTGCAGGTGCGCGGCGACAACGACCACCACCAAGTCGAGGGCTGCTT
Source organism: Pseudoxanthomonas winnipegensis (assembly GCF_030322905.1). NCBI lineage: Bacteria > Pseudomonadati > Pseudomonadota > Gammaproteobacteria > Lysobacterales > Lysobacteraceae > Pseudoxanthomonas > Pseudoxanthomonas winnipegensis. The sequence goes on from NZ_CP095475.1 coordinate 1,966,118, forward strand.
CAAGGCGCTGGCGCGCGCGCTGCGCCAGGCGATCCGGCGCGAAGGCTCCGAGCTGCCCTCGACCAAGGGGGCGCTGTGACCACGCTGGCCCTGATCGATGCCGGCGGCGCCAACATCGGCTCGGTGCGCTATGCGCTGGGCCGGCTGGGCGTGGAGGCGCAGCTGACCACCGATGCGCAGGTGATCCGCGGCGCGCAGCGGGTGATCCTGCCCGGCGTCGGCGCGGCGGCGCAGGTGATGGCGCGGCTGCACGAACTGGACCTGATCGACACCTTGCGCTCGCTCGAGGCGCCGCTGCTGGGCGTGTGCGTGGGCATGCAGGTGCTGTTCGAACATTCCGAAGAGGACGACACCCCGTGCCTGGGTCTGCTGGCCGGCCGCGTCGGCAAGCTGCCCGTGGCCGACGGCATCCGCGTGCCGCACATGGGCTGGAACACGCTCACCCCGACGCGCGCGGCCTCGCTGACCGCCGGCATCGGCGCGCATGACCAGGCCTATTTCGTGCACAGCTACGCCGCGCCGGTCGGCGAGGACTGCCTGAGCACGACCACGCACGGCCAGGCCTTCGCGGCGGTGGTGCAGCGCGGCCGCGTGGCCGGCGCACAGTTCCACCCCGAGCGCTCGGCTGCCACCGGCGCGCGCCTGCTGCATAACTTCATCGAATACGGCCTGGCCTGATGCCTGCGCCCGCACCTTGGCTCATGACTTCCGACTCTTCCTTCCAGCTCTATCCCGCCATCGACGTGCGCGGCGGGCGCGTGGTGCGCCTGGCCCAGGGCGACTACGACCGCGAAACCACCTACGGCGACGACCCCTTGGCCGCCGCGAGAGGCTACGCCGACCAGGGCGCGCGCTGGCTGCATCTGGTCGATCTGGATGCGGCGCGCGCCGGCGGCTACACCCTGGCGCCGCTGCTGCGGGCGCTGCACCAGACCACCGGCCTGCAGGTGCAGACCGGCGGCGGCGTGCGCGGGCGCAGCGATGTGCTCGCACTGCTGGAGGCGGGCGCGACACGCGTGGTGATCGGCTCGCTGGCGGTGCGCGCACCGCTGGAGGTGCTGAGCTGGCTGGCCGAGTTCGGCCCCGAGCGCATTACCGTGGCGCTGGACGCGCGCCAGGACGCGGCGGGCGTGTGGCAGCTGCCGATCCACGGCTGGACCGAGGGCTCGGGCGTGGCCCTGGACGAACTCGCCATGCGCTATGCCGACGCCGGCCTGCAGCAGCTGCTGTGCACCGACATCGCCCGCGACGGCATGCTGAGCGGCCCCAACTTCGCCCTCTACCGGCATCTGGTCGCGCTGCTGCCCGGCGTGCAGGTGCAGGCCTCCGGCGGCGTGCATGCGGTCGGCGACGTGCGCAAGGCCAAGCTCGCCGGCTGCGGCGGCATCGTGCTGGGCCGCGCGCTGCTGGAAGGCCGCTTCACGCTGGAGCAGGCCTTCGCGGAGGCCGCCTCATGCTGAGCCGGCGCATCGTGCCCTGCCTGGACGTGCGCGGCGGACGCGTGGTCAAGGGCGTGAAATTCCGCGACCACATCGACATGGGCGACATCGCCGAACTGGCGCTGCGCTATCGCGACGCCGGTGCCGACGAACTGGTGTTCTACGACATCGGCGCCAGCCCGGAAGGCCGCTCGGTCGATTACGGCTGGGTGGAGAAGGTCTCGCGCCTGCTCGACATCCCGTTCTGCGTGGCCGGCGGCATCCGCAGCGTGGAGACCGCGCGCGCGGTGCTGCATGCCGGCGCGGACAAGGTCTCGATCAACACCCCGGCGTTGGAGCGGCCGGCGCTGATCGGCGAGCTGGCCACGGCCTTCGGCGTGCAGTGCGTGGTGGTGGGCATCGATTCGGTGCGCGAGGCGGACGGGCAGTGGCGGGTGCGCAGCTATACGGGCGACCCGAGCAAGACCCGCGCCGAGGGCCTGCGCACGCTGGACTGGATCGTGCAGGCCCAGGACCTGGGCGCCGGCGAGATCGTGCTCAACTGCATGGACAGCGACGGCGTGCGCCGCGGCTACGACATCGAACAGCTCAAGGCCGCCCGCGCGCTGTGCCACGTGCCGCTGGTCGCCTCGGGCGGCGCCGGCGCGCCGGAGCACTTCGTCGCTGCGTTCCAGGACGCCGATGTGGACGCGGCGCTGGCCGCCAGCGTGTTCCACAGCGGCGCCATCGCCATCCCCGACCTCAAGCGCACGCTGGCCGATGCCGGCATCGCCGTGCGCCCGGCCGCGTGAGCGGCCTTCCAATGGATTCCGAACCGATGGGTACGACCGACACACTGGACTGGGCCAAGGGCGAGGGCCTGCTGCCCGCCGTGGTGCAGGACGCCGACACGCTGCGCGTGCTGATGCTGGGCTACATGAACGAAGAAGCCCTGCGGGTCACGCGCGCGTGCGGCCACGTCACCTTCTTCAGCCGCAGCAAGCAGCGCCTGTGGACCAAGGGCGAGACCTCCGGGCACTTCCTGGACCTGGTCGACATCCAGGCCGACTGCGACAACGACACGCTGCTGGTGCTGGCGCGCCCGCACGGGCACATCTGCCACCTGCAGCGGCCCAGCTGCTTTGCCGAGGCCCCGGCCTTGGTGGGCGTGGGAGCTGCCATGGCGGCGAAAGAGCCTTCCCGGGAAAGCCCCATCGCCGCCATTGGCCAAGAGGCCACAAGGCCGGCTCCCACCGATGGCGTCGCGTTCCTGGGGGAGCTCGATGCGCTGATCGCCCAGCGGCATGCACAGCGCCCGGAAGGCAGCTACACCACGCGCCTGTTCGAGGGCGGCACCCGCCGCATCGCGCAGAAGGTGGGCGAGGAGGGCGTGGAAACCGCGCTGGCCGGCGTCGCCCAGGGCGATACGGAACTGCTCGGCGAAAGCGCCGATCTGCTCTATCACCTCACCGTCCTGTTGCGCGCGCGCGGCCTATCCCTGGGCGACGCGGTCGCGGTGCTGCGGCAGCGCCACGCCGGCTAGAAAACGGTTCCTCACGCGACGCGGCGCAGCAAGCCGCGTCTTCATCGCGGCTGCAACGCGCCGAGAAAACGTTGCCAGCACGGCGTGCGCTTGTCCGCGATCGGACAACGGCCCACGACATCGCCGCTTGTCCGCAACGGACATGGCAGGCGGCGCCGCGACAAGACGCGCCCATCAGCTCCGGGGCATAGCCGTCGCAATGCCTGCGAGGCGCGGAAGTCCTGCGGCGACGCGGTCGGCGTGACCGCTGTCCCGATGCGCGGCGGTAGCGGACCGATACGTTGTTTCGACCTGGCTTCGCCCAATGCGTGCAGCGGCCAACGCATGACGTGGCGATGCAATTCCATGGCCTGATTTCGACAAGCGAGCGTCACCCGCAGGCCAAATTTTCATCGATCAGCGCGCGCGAAGAAGCCATTGCGACTGCGGCCACAGAACCGAACATCATCCGTTGACAACGTTGTCTTCAGCAAAGCACGGTCGGTTTGCGGCAGATGTCAAAAACGCCATATGCCGCAGTCGCAGCTGGCGCCTGCCATCAGGGGGAGGCGGGCCAACAACGCCCAGGCGGGGTTTAAAGCAACCGCGCCATCCACTGGAGAGAGACATGATGTCCACCCGCAAATCGACGTTGTGGTCGTTGATCAGTGCAAGCGCCACCACCGGCATCCTCGGATCGCTGGCTTCGGCGGCCGTCGTTACCTTCGTTCCGATGCAGTCGGCGCAGGCTCAGACCGCATGCGCGGCGGCATGGAGCGCCTCGTCCGTCTATACCGGCGGCAATACCGCCAGCAAGAGCGGCATCAACTACGTGGCCAACTGGTGGACCCAGGGCGACGACCCGACCACCCATAACGGCGGTGCCGGGTCGGGCCAGCCCTGGACCTCGCAAGGCGCCTGTTCGTCCACCGGCGGTGGCGGCGGTGGCGGCGGCGGCGGGGGAGGTGGTGGCGGTGGTGGGGGCGGTGGCGGGACGCCGACCAACCCGACCTATCCCAGCTTCGTGTTCAGTCCCTACAAGGACGTCACGATCAACCTCAACTGGAACACCAACGTGATGCAGTCCAAGGTCACCGGCACCGCCTTGCCGGTGGCGGGCGCGGGCAGCCTGATCTCCACGCAGGTGCCGAACCTGCAGGCGGTGACGCTGGCCTTCGCGACCGGCACCTGCGGCAGCGAGACCTGGGGCGGCGTGTCGGCCGATGCCTTCAAGAACGCCAATATTCCGGTGCTCAACAATGCCGGCGTGAACTACATCGTCTCCACCGGCGGCGCCTCGGGCACCTTCACCTGCGGCAGCGCGACGGGCCTGGCCAACTTCATCGCCCGCTACTACACCCCGCACATGATCGGCGTGGACTTCGACATCGAAGGCGGCCAGACCCAGGCCCAGACCGACGCGCTGGTGGCCGCGGCCAAGGTGGTCGAGAGCCAGTATCCCGGCATCCGCTTCTCCTTCACCCTGGCCACGCTGGCCGCGTCCGACGGCAGCTACGGCGGCGTCAACGCGCTCGGCAACCAGGTGATCCAGGCGCTGCTGGCCTCCGGCCTACAGCACTACACGATCAACCTGATGGTGATGGACTTCGGTCGCGCCCAGGCGTCCAACTGCGTGCTCAAGAGCGGCGGGCTGTGCGACATGGGGGCCTCGACCATCAAGGCCGTGGAGAACCTGCGCCACACCTACGGCATCGCGCCGCAGCACATCGAGGTGACCCCGATGCTGGGTCGCAACGATACGGCCGACGAGATCTTCACCCTGGCCGACGTCGACACCGTGGCGCTGTATGCCGCGCAGAACGGCCTGGCCGGCGTCCACCACTGGTCGCTGGATCGCGATACGCCGTGCGCGGCGCCGTCGGACTACGCCTCGCCGATCTGCAACTCCTACACCGGCCCGGGCGTGCTGGCCTACACCAAGCGCTTCCTGACCGATCTGGGGTTCTGAGTGGGGTTGGCTGCCAGGGAAGGCGGCCCTTTTGTTTTAGTCGCTCGGTGGGGTGGGAACATCTGTTTCCCCGACTCTAGCGGCTGCCCGTCTGTAGAGCGGAGCTTGTGGCAATCCCCTTTGGGGACTCCGCTGCTCTTCGTTCGGTTCGTGGGGGAGGCCCCAGCGGAGCAAGCTCCGCTCTACAGGGGGGAGCAAGTGTTGCTTTAAGCCATCAATCGACCACCAGATCGTCCAGGCGCAGCCTGGCGATCTTCTCGATCTGTTCCAGACAGGTGGCGATCTCCGCCTCGGTCGGCTGCTCCACGCGCTCGCGCAGCGCGGCGATGATGCTGGCGCGCGTGTGGCCGCGTACGGCCAGGATGAAGGGAAAGCCGTGTCGTTCGCGATAGCGGCGGTTGAGCTCCACCAGTTCGGCGTATTCGGCGGGCGTGCACTGATCCAGGCCGGCGCCGCGCTGCTCGCTGGCCGAATGCGCGGTCAGTTCGCCGGCGATGGCGGCCTTGCCGGCCAGCTCGGGGTGGGCGCGGATCAGGCCGAGCTGCGCCTCGACGCCGGCTTCGCGCACTACCTGGCACATGGCCGCATGCAGCGCCTCGCGTGAGGGGTAGGGCCGCATCGCCGCGGCGCCGGCCGGCACCCACGGCGAGTGTTCGAAGATGCCCGCCAGCGCGCCGATGAAGGCATCGCGCGGCAAGGCGTTGAGTTCGGCCAGGGCGATCATGCGGCCACCACGAACGGATGCCGTTGCTGCCAGTGGCGCGCGATGTCGATGCGCCGGCACACCCACACCTTGTCGTGCCTGGCGATGTGGTCCAGGAAGCGCTGCAGCGCGACGAAGCGTCCCGGCCGCCCCAGCAGCCGGCAATGCATGCCCACCGAGAGCATCTTCGGCGCGTCCTCGCCCTCGGCGTAGAGCACGTCGAAGCTGTCGCGCAGGTAGTCGAAGAACTGCGTGGCGGTGTTGAAGCCCTGCGGGGTGGCGAAGCGCATGTCGTTGGCGTCCAGCGTGTAGGGCACCACCAGATGCGGCTTGCGCGCGCCGTCGGCGGTCTCGACCTGGGTCCAGAACGGCAGATCGTCGCCATAATAGTCCGCGTCGTAGGCGAAGCCGCCGTGCTCGACCACCAGTCGCCGTGTGTTGGGACTGTCGCGCCCGGTGTACCAGCCCAGCGGCGCACTGCCGGTCAGCCGTGTGTGCAGCTCGACCGCACGCTGCAGGTGTTCGCGCTCGGTGGCCGGGTCCATGTCCTGGTAGTGGATCCAGCGCCAGCCGTGGCTGGCCACCTCATGGCCCAGCTCGACGAAGGCCGCGGTGGCCTCGGGGTGGCGCGCCAGCGCCATGGCCACGCCGAACACCGTCATCGGCAGGCCGCGCCGTTCGAACTCGCGCAGGATCCGCCACACGCCCACACGCGAGCCGTATTCGTAGATCGACTCCATGCTCATGTGCCGCGCCGGATACGAGGCCGCGCCGACGATCTCGCTGAGGAACTGCTCCGAGCCGGCATCGCCGTGCAGGACGTTGTTCTCGCCGCCTTCCTCGTAATTGAGCACGAACTGCACCGCGATCCGCGCACCGCCCGGCCAGTCGGCATGCGGCGCATCGCGGCCGTAACCGATCAGGTCGCGGGGGTAGGGCAGGCTTGGATCAGGCATCGTGGCTGTTCTCCTGGGGGCGGCCCACTCTAGGAAGGTGCGGCGCCGAATTGAAGCGCTGGCTCACGCGTGGGCCAGAGAGTGGACGTAGAAGCGCGAGTCCACCGCCATCAGCGGGAAGCGCGGCGGCAGCGCCTCGCGCGCGATCGGCGCGAAGCCATGCTTCTCGTAGAAGCGGTGCGCGGCGAGGAAGCGGTCGGTGGTGCCCAGGTAGATCGCGCGCAGCCCGCGGGCCTGCGCATGCGCCAGCAGCGTGGCCAGCAGGCGCGGGGCCACGCCGTGCGCGTGGCCGCGATGGCTGGCCACCACGAACATCTTGCGCAGCGCGGCCTCGCCTTCGCCGATGTCGCGCAGGCCGATGCAGCCCACGATCCGGCCCGCGTCCTCGGCGACCCAGAAGCCGCCTTGGCCCTGGCCGTAGAAGCCTTCCACATCGATCAGGTCCGGCTGCGCGGCCAGGTCGATGTCCAGGCCGAACTGGCCGCGCTGGATGCCGACGATCAGCGCGCCCACCGCATCGCGGTCGGCCGGTTGCCAGGGGCGGATCGCAGGGGCGGGCATCAGGCGTGCGGTGGCTCGGGCGACAGCGGTTCGGAGGATCGCGCGCCGCCCAGGCCGTTGAACCACAGGTTCAGCGCCACGCAGGCCAGCGTGGCCAGGGCGATGCCACTGTGCAGCAGCGGCGCCAGCGCCTTGGGCAACTGGTCGAACACCGCCGGCGCGGCGACCGGCGCCATCGCCAGGCCTACGCCCACCGCGACGATCAGCAGGTTGTGCCGGCGCCCCTGGAAGTCCACCAGCCCCAGCACGCGGATGCCGTTGGCGGTGACCATGCCGAACATCACCAGCCCCGCGCCGCCCAGCACCGCCGGCGGCACCGAGGCCACCAGCACCGCCAGCTTGGGCACCAGCCCCAGCACGATCAGGATCGCCCCGGCCAGCACGCACACCCAGCGGCTGCGCACGCCGGTCAGCGCCACCAGGCCGATGTTCTGCGAGTACGAGGTATCGGGGAAGGCGTTGAACACCCCGCCCAGCAGCGTGGCCAGCCCGTCCACGCGCAGCCCGCGCACCAGCGCCGGGCGATCCACCGGGCGCTGCACGATGTCGCCCAGCGCCAGGAACATGCCGGTGGACTCGACGAACACGATGAACAGCACCACGCACATGGTCACGCAGGACCACAGCTCGAACTTGGGCGCGCCGAAGTGGAACGGGAGCACCGGCGCCAGCCACGCCGCCTCGCGCAGGCCGCTCACGTCCACGCGCCCGGCCAGGGCGGCCACCACCATGCCGCCGGCCAGCCCCAGCAGCACGCCGATATTGGCGACGAAACCGCGCCCGTGCCGCAGCAGCGCCAGCACGCCCAGCAGCACCACCGCGGCCAGGCCCAGATTGATCGGCGCGCCGTAGTCGGCCGCGCCCACGCCGCCGGCGGCCCAGTTCACCGCCACCCCGACCAGGGTCAGCCCGATCACGGTGATGACCGTGCCGGTGACCACCGGCGGGAACAGCCGCAGCAGCCGCCCGATCAGCGGCGCGGCCAGGATGCCGACCACCCCGGCGACCAGGTTGGCGCCGAACACATAGGGCAGGCCCAGCGCCGGATTGCCGCCGATGGCGATCATCGGCCCCACGCTGGCGAAGGTGGCCGCCATCACCACCGGCAGGCGGATGCCGAAGCCGCCGAGCCCCAGCGACTGCACCAGCGTCGCCAGCCCGCAGCAGAACAGGTCCGCACTCACCAGGAAGGCAGTGTCCTCGCGCGACAGATGCAGCGCCCCGGCCACGATCAACGGCACCGCCACCGCCCCGGCATACATCACCAGCACATGCTGGATCGCCAGCAGCCACAGCGGCCCCGCCGGCGGCACGGCATCGATCGGCGAAGGCGAGGGCAGGGCGCGGGACATCGGCAGGCTCGATGGGGGCGAGTCGCGAACTTAGCTTGCGGATGGTGCGACGCACAATCCTTGGGCGCTGGCGTCGTTTTGTGCGACTCAACCTGGTGAGGTCGGGTCAGATGTCGCGAGGCTGCGCTCCAAGCCGTGTTCCGTGCGATTGATGACTCCAGGCGCTGCAGAATCTCCGGATCAGCGCCCGATCACGAACGGATCTCCGCCGCACGGAAACAACTGGCTGTCATCGCATGGCCAGAGCTGCGCGGGCACCTTCTGCAGGACCTCGAAGTGGTCCTTCTGCCAGACCAGGAATCCGCCGTGGACGAAACTCCCGTGGCCGAACGTGCGCTCGTCCTCGACAAGGCTGCGGTCCGGGTCTGCTTCGGCAATCCATCGCACGACTGGGACCTTGTCCAGTTGCAGCGTCAGGGCGAACAGATCGCTCACCCCTTGGTCGGTGTACTTGGGCGTAATGCCCGCGATCTTCGTCGCGAGTGTCGCAGTGACGTCCACGGGCGCCGAGCTTCCCTCGACCACGTAGGCACGCATGCCGACTGTTCTGGCCGGACATCCGTTCAACTGCACGAGGTAGCCCGTCGTGTCGCCAGCGCTGTTGAAGGACCGCATCCAGTAGCGGAACTCGGGCCCGCTCTTATCCGTGACCAGCAAATCGCTGTCCCTGCCGGCACCGGAAATCATGAAGATCTGCGCTTTCGCGGACGCTTGCACCTCGCAGCCCAGATGCTCCAGTACCTGCCTGGCCACGGGTGGCAGTGGTTCGTATGCGCCGCCTTCCCTCGAGCTTCCGGAGGCCTCCGGCAACGGCGGTAATCCGCCCCCCGCAGGCGCGGCCTGCATCGGTGTGGAGGCGTGCGGCGCCGAGGCAGTCGCCATTCCTGCAGGCCTGGTATCGGACCTGTCGGCGGGTACGCAGGCGCATGCGCTGCACATCAGCAGGGCTGCCGCGGTGTGGAGACGGATGTAGGTGCCCATCTTCATCGGTCAGCGGCCACCCAGGGCAGGCGCAGCGTGCTGCTGCGCGGGGGCGTGCTGGATGGGCGCGTGGACGGCCTGTTCCCGCGTCTGCTGCTGGAGCAGTTGCAGGCTGGTCTCCACAGAGGTCTGTTGGAGCTCGGCGGCATTGACCCCCACGCGCAGGGCCCCCGGGTCGCCAGGGCGGCCCTGCACCAGGAACAGCGTTTCACCAGCCGCGCGGGTGCCCGTGGCGTTACTGGTTACCACATCGTCCACGCGCGTGATGCCGCCGGCCTTGGCCTCGTGCAGCATCAGCAGGCTGTAATCCTCGGCGTGCTGTGCGTACCGGCCTCCCATGGCCTGCAGACGCGTGCTGATCTGCTGCTGTATGGCGTGGTCGCTGTGCTGGGCGTGTCTTGGGTCATTGGCGGGATCGACGTGCGTGCCCGGGTCAAGCGTGTGAGGTCGGCCCGGCGCTACGGACGTCAGCACATACTGCCAACGGTCCTGACCCGGCGTCGCGCGCACGGTCTGGACGAAGTCGTCGTATCGTCCTCCGCCAATGGTCTGGCAACCAGCCGAATCGGTATTGCGCGAACTCCCGCGATGGATCTTGAAGGTGTCGTTGAGATCCTGGACCCCATGGGTATCCCGGGCATCGAACCAGCCATCGCCGTTGCTGTCACGCTCGACGCGGTTTGCGCCTGCGGTCAGCGCGGCCGATGAGGGGCGAAGCGCGAATTCGTCTGGATGACCACGGTAGGGATGAGTCGTTGCGCGCATTTCAGTGGTGCCGTCCGCGAGTCGACCCATGTCCCTGACACGATCGCCGTTGACATCGTCGCCTTCTGTCTTCGTTCGCGTCGTGACATTCCCGAAACCAGGACTTGCGGGGATGGTCTTGGCGTGTCCGTCGTACTGGGCGGTGGGCTCGGTCGTGGCGTCGTTGTACTCCCTCGCGTGTTTTCCGCCGTGGTCGTCGGTCCAGAGCACCACGATGCGATCGTTGTAGACGCCCTGGCCATTCTTTTCCGTCGTCCTGTCTTCGCGACGCAGTCCGAGGATTACTCGGTCGGTCGTGGACATGGCATCGCGCGCAGCGGAGTCGCCACGCACCGCGACGATGCTGCCGTAGACATCGTGCTGCTGCGCTTGTGACAGGGCGCTTGTTTCGTCCCGCGCGGGCATCCGCGGTGGCCTGTCCGCTTCGGCGAGACTGTCCAACATGGGGCGCACCGTTGCACTGTCTGCGGCAGCGGCCGCGCCGGGGTGGCGCAGGTCGTTCAGCTGTTCCCTGGCACGCGCAGCGACATACCTGTCTAGCGATTCCTGGACCACGGTGGCTTGGTCCTGCCGCAGTTCCGTGAGCCGGGCAGCCGCCTGACGAGCCTGACCTTGCTGCAGAAGGGCGACGACCTCGTCGGCCGAGGCACTGATATCCATTTCGGGCATGGCACATTCCTTGTTCGCCTTAAAACACGGGTTCTAGCCTATATGACCACTGGCGGTGCTGCATCACATGTCGGCCGCCGCCGAATATGCGCTCTTTGGCCGTAGCGGCCGAGCTTGAGGGGCCTGGATCGTGAGCCCTCATAAACGTCACTGGCGAGGATCAGTTTCATGGGCGTCCTCAAAATCCAGCTTCCTTCTGGTGTCGCACCGCCAGGATTGTCACTACCTCATTCTCGATCCGATATCGGACCACATACCCATCGTCGCCGAAATCGATCGGCCAGTCGCGGAATTCCGTTGGCAGGTCTTCGATGGGCCGTCCGATGCGTGGCTGCCGGGCGAGGATCTTGACGCCCTCGCGGATGGCCTTGATGGCGCGCCGGGCGGCGTCGGCATTCTTGGGCAGCAGGAAGCGGTAAAGGCGTTGAATATCTGAGACTGCGGCGGGCGCCCAGCTCAGGTGTGGCATGCGGGCGGCTCCGCGTCCTCACCCGCTTCGAGCCTGGCCAGCCACGCGTCGGCTTCGGCTCCGGTCAGATGCAGGCCGGTCCGCTGGAACTCCTCCCATGCGCGCAGCGTGTCCTGACGGAAGGCCTCGCGCTGCTCCTCGCGTTCGACGTACTGTGCGATGGCCTCGCGCATGATCCAGTGCGGGGACCGGCGACGGGTGTCCGCCAGGTGCTGAATGCGCTCTTTCATCGCTTGATCGAGCTTGAGCGAGGTCGGCGATGCCATGGTCGCGATCCGGTGTAGTCAGAGGTATTACCTGTGCCTACCTTATGCCTTCATCGTTGGGCTGTCCACTTGCTGCGCCCAGCGTGGGTTCGAAAAGGCGCAGCGGGATCAGCTGTTCGAGCTGATCGACTTCCGCTTCGAGGTTTTCCCTGATCTCCCCACCAACCGCGCCGGCAGCCCCTGCACCGCGCTCACCACCCGCGCCAGCACCAGCTGGGCGGCGCGGCTGGGTTGGCGGCGGGGGGCGGTGCAGACGGCCAGTTGCAGGGGGCGGGCCTGCCAGCCGTGCAGGGGGACGAAGGCCAGGGTGCCGCGTTCCAGGTCGGCGGCCACGTCGATCAGGCTCAGCACGCCCACGCCGCCGCCGTCGCGGATCAGCGAGCGGATCAGGCGGGTGTCGTTGCAGGTGGTGACCCGGCGCGGGTCCACGCCGTGGCGCACGTACAGGCTGCGGGTGCGTTCCTCGATCACCAGGGGCGCGGCGGGCACCAGCAGGCGTTCGTCCAGCAGCCGGCTCATCGCCAGGCTCTTTTCATCGGCCAGGGCGTGGTCGGGCGGCAGCACGGCGCCGACGGGGATGTCGATGGCGGTGCGCACCTCCAGGTTGCCGTGTTCGACCGGGTCCAGCAGCACGCCGAAATCCACTTCCGCCGCGGCCACCAGTTCGCTGGCCACGCGGTTGCCCATGACGCGCAGGTCGAAGGAGAAGCCGGGGTACTCGCGGGTCAGTTCGGCCAGCAACTGCGGCACGAAGCCTTCGCTCAGCGCGTCGATCAGCGCGATGCTGACGTGGCCGCGGCGCAGGCCGCGCAGGTCGCCGACGCGCTCGAGGGTGCGGGTGTGCTCCTTGCGCCAGCGCTTGAGATCGCCCAGCAGCAGCTCGCCGGCGGCGGTGAGCTTCATGCCGGTGGGCAGGCGTTCGAACAGCTCGGTCTCCAGCTGCTGCTCGGCGCCCTGGATCTGGCGGTGGATGGCCGAAGGCGAGACGTGCAGCACCTCGGCGGCCTTGCGCAGGTTGCCCTGGGCGGCGACCTCGATGAAGTAGCTGGCGAAGCGGGAGAAGGGCAGCACTGGGCGCACCTGTTCTGTTTTTTGCAACGCATGATTGAAAAATCTTGGATGGACTGCAACACGTGCGCCGCCGCAAGGTAGGGGCGCACCCCGCAACCGCCCCCGCCAGGTCGCCCGCCTCATGTCCGCCATCGCGTCCGCCCATCCGGCCAATCCCTACAGCGCGCTGCCGCCGGGCAGCACCTTCACCGAGCACGACTGGCGGCTGCTGGCGCGTCAGTGGCACCCGGTGGCCAACAGCAGCGAGGTCACCGGCGCGCCGCTGCAGGCGGTGCTGCTGGACGAGGCGCTGGTGGTCTACCGCGTGCACGGCGAGGTGGTGGTGGCGCGCGATGTCTGCCCGCACCGCGGGGTGCCGCTAAGCATGGGTACCAACGATGGCGAAGGCGTGGTCTGCCCGTACCACGGCCTGCGTTTCGGCGCGGGCGGGCGCTGCAACCGCATTCCTTCCAGCCCCGGCCAGGCCATCCCGGCCAAGCTGCATCTGGCGACGTATCCCACGGTCGAGCGCTACGGCCTGGTCTGGGTGTGCCTGGCGCCGGATGCGGACAACCCGGCGCCGCTGCCGGTGATGCCGCACTGGGACCAGGCGGGCTTCCAGCAGATCAACTGCCCGCCGTTCGACATCAACGGCTTCGCCGGGCGGCAGGTGGAAGGCTTTCTGGACGTGGCGCACTTCGCCTGGATCCATACCGGCACCTTTGCCGACCCGGCCAACCAGCTGGTGCCGGACTACGTGCCGGTGGAGACGCCGACCGGCTTCACCGTGGACTACGTCAGCAACGTCAGCAATTACGGCGTGGGCTTCCATCACCTGGCGCCGCCGGACTATCCCTGGCTGCGCCACTTCGAGGTGCACCTGCCGTTCTGCGCCTCGCTGACGATCCATTTCCCGGGCGATGAGCGGCTGGTGATCTTCAACTGCGCCTCGCCGGTGTCGGCGCGCAGGACCCGTCTGTTCGTGCCGATCGCGCGCAACTTCAACCTGGACCAGCCGGTGGAGGAGGTGCACGCCTTCAACCTGCGCGTGTTCGAGGAGGACCGGGCGATGGTCGAGCTGCAGAAGCCCGAGCGCCTGCCGCTGGACATGACGCTGGAGGCGCACATCCCGGCCGACCGCAGTTCCATCGCCTACCGTCGCGGCCTGAAGAAAATGGGCTTCGGCGAGTTCTTCCTCGCCTGATGGATACGATCGAGGTCGTCATCGACGCGATGAGCCGGCAGGGCGCCGGCAATCTGGCCGTCGAACTGGTCCGTGCCGATGGCCAGGCGCTGCCGGCGTTCGAGGCCGGCGCGCACGTGGACGTGCACCTGCCCGGCGGGCTGGTGCGCCAATACTCGATCGCCAGCACGCCGGCCGACACCTCGCGCTACGTGCTGTGCGTGCGCCGCGAGGCCGCCTCGCGCGGCGGCTCGGCCAGCGTGCACGAGCGCCTGCGCGTGGGCCAGGCGCTGAGCATTTCGGCGCCGCGCAATCTGTTCGCCCTGCGCGCGGGCAGTCACCACGTGCTGGTGGCCGGCGGCATCGGCATCACGCCGCTGCTGGCGATGGCGCATCAGCTGCAGGCGGGTGGCGCCTCGTTCGAGCTGCATTACTACGTGCGCAGCCGCGGCGAGATTGCCTTCCTGCGCCAGCTGCAGGGCGAGTTCGGCGCGCGTGCGCATCTGCACAGCGCCGAGGAAGGCCGCGACGCGCGGCAGGTGCTGCCCGCGGCGCTGGACGGGGCGGGCGAGGATCACCAGCTTTATCTGTGCGGGCCCGGCGCCTTCATGGCGCATCTGCGCGAGGCCGCGCTGGCGCGCGGCTGGGACGCGGCGCGCATCCACAGCGAGGCCTTCGCGCCGGTCGCGCCGCTGGCCTCGGTCGAGGCCGGCGCGGACACGGCCTTCGAGGTGGCGCTGGCCTCGAGCGGGCAGGTGTTCACCGTCGCGCCCGAGCGCACCATCGCCGCGGTCCTGGCCGAGGCCGGCGTGCCGGTCAGCCTGTCGTGCGAGATGGGCCTGTGCGGCGCCTGCCTGACCGATGTGGTCGAAGGCATTCCCGATCATCGCGATACCGTGCAGAGCGAGGCGGAGAAGGCCAGCAACCGGCAGATCACCCTGTGCTGCTCGCGCAGCCGCAGCCCGCGGCTTACATTGGCGCTGTGATCACGATGGACTCTCCCACGCGCCCGGGCGTGCAGCAGAACCTCGACCTGCTCGGCGGCTATACCGCTGCGCTGGCGGATTTCCAGCCTCCGTCATCGGCGCCCGCCGAAGCGGGCGATGCGGTCGATGTGCGTGTAGCCATGCCCGAGCTGCTGCAGACGCTGCACGCGCGCAATCCGGCGCTGGTGGCCTTCACCCGCATCTTCGAGGCCGGCCTCACGGCGAGCGCGGACGCGAACGCGCCGCTGGCGGGCCTGCCGTTCGCGGTCAAGGATCTGTTCGACGTGCAGGGCCTGACCACCACCGCCGGTGCGGCGATGCGCCTTGCGGCGCCGCCGGCCGCGCGCGATGCGCAGGTGGTGCGCCGGCTCAAGCGCGCCGGCGCGGTGCTGGTGGGCACGACCAATATGGACGAGTTCGCCTACGGCTTCGCCACGGTCAATGCGCACTTCGGCATCACGCGCAATCCGCACGACCTGGAGCGCCTGGCGGGTGGGTCTTCCGGCGGCTCGGCGGCGGCGGTGGCGGCGGGGCTGGTGCCGTTCGCGCTGGGTTCGGATACCAATGGCTCGATCCGCGTGCCCGCAGCGCTGTGCGGCATCTACGGCCTGCGCAGCACGCATGGGCAGGTGCCGCTGGACGGCGTGTTCCCGTTCGTCGAGGCGCTGGACGTGGCCGGGCCGTTCGCGCAGTCGCTGGACGTGCTGCAGGCGGTGCATGAAGTGATGGCCGATGCGACGCTGGCGCCGGTGGACGTGGGCGCCCTGCGCATCGCGTGGCTGGGCGGCTGGTTCGATGCCAACCTCGATCCCGCACTGCGCGCCGGGCTCGAAGCGATCTGCGCGGCCTTGGGTGCGGGCGCGAGCGTCGAGCTGCCGCAGGCCAGGACCTCGCGCATGGCGGCCTTCGTCATGACGGCCATCGAGGGCGCGTACCTGCATTGTCAGGCGCTGCAGGCGCAGCCCGACGCCTTCGATCCGGCCGTGCGCGATCGCCTGCTGGCCGGGCAGCTGCAGCCGGCGCAGGCGCTGCTGGACGTACAGCGCTTCGCGACGTGGTTCGCTGAGGCGATGGCGCAGCTGTGGCGCACGGTCGATGTGCTGATCGCGCCGGCTGTGCCCTGCGTGGCGCCGCGCATCGACCAGGCCACCATCGAGATCGACGGCGCGCCGGTGTCGGCGCGCGCCAATCTGGGGCTGTTCACCCAGCCGCTGGGGCTGGCCGGCTGCCCGGTGCTGGCCGCGCCGCTGTGGCGGCCGGGCCAGCTGCCGCTGGGCGTGCAGCTGATCGCCGCCCCGGGGCGTGAGGACCGGCTGTTCGCCGTGGCGCGCGCGCTGGAAGCCAGCGGACTGACCGGCGCGCATGCGCCCAGTGGAGCTTCCAGCTGATGCTGCACACCTTGCGCGCCCGCCGCGGCCTGGCCGTGGCCCCGCATCATCTGGCCGCGCAGGCCGGTCGCGACGTGCTGCGCGATGGCGGCACCGCGGTGGAGGCCTGCGTGGCCATCGCCGCGACGCTGGCCGTGGTGTATCCGCACATGACCGGGATCGGCGGCGACGGCTTCTGGCTGATCCGCGAGCCCGATGGCCGCGTGCATGCCATCGATGCCTGCGGCCGCAGCGCGCAGGCGGCGACGCTGGACTTCTACGCGGGCCTCTCGGCCATCCCGTGGCGCGGGCCGGGCGCGGCCAACACCGTGGCCGGCACCGTCTCGGGCTGGGCGCAGGCGCTGACGGGGCAGGGCAACCGCCTGCCGCTGGCGCGCCTGCTCGAAGATGCGATCCACCACGCCCGGGCCGGCGTGTCGGTCACCGCGGGCGGGGCGCAGATCGCCTTGGCTAAGGGCGCGGAGCTGCGCGTCCAGCCCGGCGCCTGGGCCGCGACGTTCGAACCCGCCGGCATGCCACTGCGCGAAGGCGAACTACTGCGCCAGCCCGCGCTGGCCGCGACCCTGCAGCGTCTGGCCGATGCCGGCCTGGACGACTACTACCGCGGCGAACTGGCGCGCAGCATCGCCGCGGACCTGACCGCGCTGGGCAGCCCGCTGGCGCTGGCCGACCTGCAGGCGCATCGCGCGCAGGCCAGCACCCCGCTGCATGTGCGCGTGCGCGATGCCACGCTCTACAACCACGCCCCGCCGACGCAGGGGCTGGCCTCGCTGCTGATCCTGGCGCTGTTCGACCGGCTGGAGGTGACGCAGGGCGAGAGCTTCGCTCACCTGCACGGGCTGGTGGAGGCGACCAAGCAGGCCTTCCTGGTGCGCGATGCGCACGTCGGCGACCCGGACTGGATGACGCTGGATGCGCAGGCGCTGCTGGACGATGCGGCCGCGCTCGACGCGATGGCCGCGCGCATCGATCCGGCCCAGGCGCTGCCCTGGCCGCAGCCCTCGCAGGCCGGGGACACCTGCTGGTTCGGCGCGCTCGATGCGCGCGGCCAGGCGGTCAGCTGCATCCAGTCGACCTATTTCGAATTCGGCTCAGGGCTGGTGCTGCCGGGCAACGGCATCACCTGGCAGAACCGCGGCTGCAGCTTCCGCCTGGCCAGCGATGGCTGGAACGCGCTCAAGCCCGGCCGCAAGCCCTTCCACACCCTCAATCCCGCGCTGGCGGTGTTCGACGATGGCAGCGTCATGAGCTACGGGACCATGGGCGGCGAAGGCCAGCCGCAGACCCAGGCGGCGGTGTTCAGCCGCTACGCGCGCTTCGGCATGCCGCTGCAGCAGGCGGTCAGCGCGCCGCGCTGGCTGCTGGGTCGCACCTGGGGCGAGGACAGCACCTCGCTGAAGCTGGAGGACCGGTTCGACCCGGCGCTGATCGACGCGCTGCGCGCGGCCGGGCATGCGGTCGAACTGCTGCCGGCCTACACCTCGGTGATGGGCCATGCCGGCGCGCTGGTGCGCGAGGCCGACGGGACCCTGAGTGGCGCGGTCGATCCGCGCAGCGACGGGGTGGTGGCCGGATGGTGAGTGCCCTGCTGCGCGCGCGCTGCGCCCTCGCCATGCTCGCCTGCCTGATGGTGCCGGCCGCGCGAGCGGCCGAGCCGCACGCGCAGGAAGCGCCGATCCCGGTGATCGTGGACAACGACTTCGGCACCGATATCGACGACGGCTTCGCGCTGTCGCTGGTGCTGGCCTCGCCGCGCCTGCGGCCGCTGCTGGTGACCACGACCTATGGCGACACCCGGTTGCGCGCGCAGCTGGTGGCGCAACTGCTGCAGGACACGGACCACACGCGGGTGCCGGTCGCCGCCGGACCCGCCGTTGGCACGCGCGAGGGCGAGATCGGTCAGGCCGGCTGGCTGCGCGATGCCGATCGGCCGGTGCGCGCCGATGGCGTCGAGGCAATGCTGCGCGTGCTGCGCCAGCGGCCGGCCGGGCAGGTGACGCTGCTGGCGCTGGGGCCGCTGACCACGGTGCAGGCCGCGCTCAAGCGCGATCCGGTGGCCTTCGCCCGGCTCAGGCGCGTGGTGCTGATGGGCGGCTCGCTGCGGCGCGGCTACGGGCCGGTGGCCGGCACCAACAGCGACACGCCCAGCGCCGAATACAACATCAAGCTGGCCCCGCAGGCGCTGCGCGACCTGCTGGCCAGCGGCGTGCCGGTGGAGGTGCAGCCGCTGGATTCGACCGAGATCGCGCTGCCAGCCGATTTGCAGGCGCGCATCTTCGCCGCGCCCACGCCCTACGCCGGGCCGCTGTCCAGGCTCTATGCGCTGTGGGCCGCGCGCAGCCCCTGGGGCACGACGCCGACGCTGTTCGACGTGGTCCCCGTGGCGCGCTTGCTGGACCCGGCGGTATGCACGCCGGTGCCGCTGCACATCACGGTGGACGACGACGGCATGACCCGTGAAGGGCAGGGCGCGCCCAATGCCAGCGCCTGCCTGGACGTGGACAAGGCGCGCGTGCTGGCGCTGGTGGCCGCGGCGTTGGCGCCGGCGGCCAAGGCCGCGCGGGTGCAGCCGTGAATGCCCCGGCGCTGCATCGTGCCGCCGGCGAGCGCGCCATCGCCCGCTGCGATGCGCTGGGCGTGGCGCCGTACAGCGATGCGGACAGCGGCCTGTATCGCGCCTGGCTCACGCCGGCGCATCGCGCCGCACAAGTGGCGGTGGCCGAGTGGATGGGCCAGGCCGGTATGGCCACGCGCCTGGACGCGGCCAGCAACCTGATCGGCCGTTACGAAGGCGCGCACCGCGACGCGCCGGCGCTGCTGATCGGCAGCCACCTGGACAGCGTGCGCGACGCCGGCCGCTACGACGGCCCGCTGGGCATCATGCTCGGCATCGAATGCGCGGCCGCGCTGCACGCGCGCGGCGAGCGCATGCCGTTCGCCATCGAGGTGATCGCCTTCGGCGACGAGGAAGGCTCGCGCTTTCCTGCTTCGATGTTCACCAGTCGCGCGGTGGCCGGCACCTTGGCGCCCGGCGCCCTCGACGGCGTGGTCGATGCGGCCGGCGTATCGGTGGCGCAGGCACTGGCCGGCTGGGGCCTGGCGGCGGCGCAGTTCCATCAGGCCGCGCGCCGCCCCGACGAGGTCATCGGCTACCTGGAAGCACATATCGAACAAGGCCCGGTGCTGGAGGCCGAGGGCCTGGCGCTGGGCGTGGTCACCGGCATCGCCGCGCAGCTGCGCTTCGAGGTCAGCGTGCGCGGGCGTGCCGGCCACGCCGGCACCAGCCCGATGCCACTGCGCGCCGATGCGCTCACCGCCGCCGCCGACTGCGTGCTGGCGGTCGAGGCCGTCGCCCGCGAGGCGGCGAGCGACCTGGTCGCCACCGTGGGCCGCATGCAGGTGCTGCCGGGCGCGACCAATGTGATTCCCGGCCGGGTGAGCTTCTCGCTGGATGTGCGCGCCGGCGACAACGCGCGGCGCGATGCCGGTGCGGCGCAGATCCTGCGCCGCTTCGAGGCCATCGCCGCCGCGCGCGGCGTGCAGGTCGAGGCCGTGCAGGTGCAGGACCTGGCCGCCAGCCCGTGCGATATGCACCTGGTCGAACTGCTGGCCCAGGCCGTGGAAACGCAGGACATCGCGCCGCGCCGGCTGGTCTCCGGCGCCGGCCACGATGCGATGGTGATGCGTGCGCTGTGCCCGACGGCGATGCTGTTCGTGCGCTGCGACGGCGGCATCTCGCACAACCCGGCCGAGCGCGCCAGCGCGGCCGACGCCGGCCTGGCTGTGGCGGCCATGCTGGATTTCATCGAACGTTTGGGAGCGATACGTGGCAATTGAAGTCTTTGGCGAGATCGATCCGCCGCAGCGCCTGTTGATGGGACCGGGCCCGGTCAATGCGCATCCGCGCGTGCTGCGCGCCATGTCGGCCGACCTGCTGGGGCAGTTCGATCCGGAAATGACCGCCTACATGAACGAGGTCATGGCGCTGTACCGCCCGATCTTCGGCACCGATAATCGGTGGACCTTCCTGGTCGACGGCACCGCGCGCGCCGGCATCGAGGCCGCGCTGGTGTCGCTGGTGGCGCCGGGCGACACGGTGCTGGTGGTCAACTTCGGCCGCTTCGGCCTGCTGCTGACCGAGATCCTCGGCCGCATCGGCGCCAGGATCGAAACGGTCGAGGCCCCGTGGGGCCAGGTGGTGTCGCTGGACGCCATCGAGGACGCGCTCAAGCGCGTGCGCCCGACGCTGGTGGCGACCATCCACGGCGACACCTCCACCACCATGGCCCAGCCGCTGGAAGGCTTCGGCGCGCTGTGCCGCCGCTACGGCGCGCTGTCGTACGTGGATGCCACGGCCACCATCGGCGGCATGGAGCTGGCCGCCGACCGCTGGCAGGTGGACATCGTCACCGGCGGGCTGCAGAAGTGCCTGGGCGGGCCGTCGGGTTCGGCGCCGATCACCGTCTCCGAGGCGGCGGCCGAGCGCATCTTCGCCCGCCGCCATGTCGAGCGCGGCATCGCGCGCGAGGACATCGACGATGGCGACGGCCCGCGCATCGGTTCCAACTACTTCGACCTGGCCATGGTCATGGACTACTGGTCGGACAAGCGCCTGAACCACCACACCGAAGCGACCACCATGCTCTACGGCGCCCGCGAATGCGCGCGCATCGCGCTGCAGGAAGGCCTGGCGCGACGCTATGCACGCCACCACGCCGCCGGCCGCGCCGTGACCGCTGGCGCGCGCGCGCTGGGGCTGGAGGTGTTCGGCGACGACGCGCACCGCATGAGCAACGTCACCGGCCTGGTGATCCCCGCCGGCGTCGATGGCGAGGCGGTGCGCCGCGCCATGCGCGAGGACTTCGAGATCGAGATCGGCACCGCCTTCGGCCCGCTGCAGGGCAAGGTCTGGCGCATCGGCGCGATGGGCTACAACGCGGCCAAGCACAAGGTGCTGATCACGCTGGGCGCGCTGGAGACCGTGCTGCGCCTGCAGGGCTTCGCCTGTACGCCCGGCGCCGCCATCGACGCCGCGCTTGCGGCGTGGAATGCGGAAGTGGCGGCATGAGCGCAGGCGGCGAGCCGACGCTCAACGACCCGGCCGTGGTGGCCGAGGTGCGCGCGGCCTTCGAGGCCTACGAACGGGCGCTGATGGCCGACGACATCGCCACGCTCGATCGCCTGTTCCATGCCGCGCCCAGCACCGTGCGCTACGGCGTGGGCGAGGTGCTGTACGGCATCGAGGAAATCCGCGCGTTCCGCATCGGCCGCGGCGGCTCGCCGCAGCGCCGGCTGGGACGGGTGGAGATCGCCACCTTCGGCGCCGACTTCGCCACCGCCAATGCCGAGTTCTTCCGCGAAGGCGCCGCCCGGCGCGGCCGCCAGAGCCAGAGCTGGGTGCGCTTCGCCGACGGCTGGAAGGTCGTCGCGGCGCATGTCTCGCTGGAGGGCACGCACGCGTGAGTCTGGCCGATCTGGAAACCCGCGTGGCCCACGACCTGGCCTGCCTGGACCACGGCAAGCCGGACTGGACGCGGCCGCGCACGCACGACCAGGGCCATGTCTTCGATGTGGTGATCGTCGGCGGCGGGCAGAGCGGGCTGGGCGCCGCCTTCGCGCTGCTGCGCGAGCGGGTCTCCAACCTGCTGGTGATCGACGAATGCCCGGAAGGGCGCGAGGGGCCGTGGCTCAGCTATGCGCGCATGGTCACGCTGCGCACGCCCAAGCAGATCACCTCGATCGACTTGGGGCTCCCCTCGCTGACCTTCCGCGCCTGGTGGGAGGCTCAGCACGGCGCGGCAGGCTGGGAGGCGCTGGACAAGATCCCGCGCGAGGATTGGATGGCCTACCTGCGCTGGTACCGCGGCGTGCTGCGCCTGCCGGTGCGCAATAACACGCGCCTGGCCCTGCTCGAACCTCTGCCGGAGCAGGGCCTGCACCGCCTGCACCTGCACGATGGCGGCACGCTGCTGGCGCGCAAGGTGATCCTGGCCACCGGCATCCAGGGCGGCGGCCAGTGGGTGGTGCCCAAGTTCGTCTCCGACCACCTGCCGCCCACGCGCTATGCGCACACCTCCGGGCCGCTGGACTACGCCGCGCTGGCCGGCAAGCGCATCGCCATCCTCGGCGGCGGCGCGTCGGCGTTCGACAACGCGCAGTACGCGCTGCAGCGCGGGGTGCGCGAGGCGCATGTGTTCGTGCGTCGCGCGCAGCTGCCGCGGGTCAATCCGATCCGGCACATGGAGCAGGCCGGCATCATCGCGCGCTTCCCGGCGCTGCCCGATGCCGACAAGTACGCGCTGATGGCCAGCTTCTTCGCCCGCAACCAGCCGCCCACCAACGACACCTTCGCCCGCGCGGTGGCCATGCCGGGCTTCCACCTGCATCTGGGCGCGCCGTGGCTGTCGGTAGCCGAGCGCGATGGCCAGGCGGTGATAACCACGCCGCAGGGCACGCAGGCCTTCGATTTTCTCGCCATCGCCACCGGCCTGGTGACCGATCCGGACCTGCGCCCCGAGCTGGCCGCGCTGGCACCGGCCATCGCGCGCTGGCGCGATCGCTACGTGCCGCCGGCCGGTGCCGCCAATGCGCTGCTCGACGCGCATCCCTACCTGGGCCCGGGCTTCGAACTGCAGCCGCGCACGGACGAGGACGCGGCCAGGCTGCACGGCCTGTTCGCATTCAACTACTCGGCGCTGATCAACCTGGGGCTGTCGGCCGCCGCGCTATCGGGCCTGAAGTACGCACTGCCGCGCCTGGCGCAGGCGGTGGCCAATCAGCTCTTCGTCGACGACCGCGCCGCGGTGGTGCGCGACTTCCTGGCCTTCGACGAGGAGGAGTTCACCGGCCAGTGGCCGCTGCCGCAGGAGTCCGCCGCATGACCACGCTTTCCACCCACGTGCTGGACACCAGCCGCGGCGGCCCGGCCGCCGGCGTGGCGGTGCAGCTGTTCGACGCCGACGGCGCGCTGCGCTGGCAGGGCGTCACCGATGCCGACGGGCGCTGCCCGACGCTGCGCGAACAGGCGCTGGAAGCCGGGCGCTACCGGCTGGTGTTCGCGATGGCGGCGTACTTCCGCGCGGCCGGTGTGGCGCTGCCGGAGCCGCCGTTCCTGGACGTGATTCCGCTGGACTTCGGCATCGCGGGGCAGGGGCATTACCACGTGCCGCTGCTGATCTCGCCGTTCGGCTATTCGACCTATCGCGGCAGCTGACAGGCGCGACGCGGCTACACTGACTGCCCGCGTCCGGCGTTGCGCACGGCGCTTTGCCCGTTCGCTTCCGGTCTACGCATGCCCAGCCTGCACGAGGTCTCCCCGCTGATCGCCTGGATGGTCTCGGCCATGGGGCTGCTGGCCGCGGCGCTGCTGGTCTGGTTCGGTCTGCGCTGGCGGCGCGGCCGCCGCACCTGGGGCCTGCCGCTGATCGCCGCGCTGCTGGTGCTGGCCGCATCGCTTGCCCTGAAGCTGGCCTCGCGCGCCGCGCAGGACAAGGCCGAGCGGGCGCAGGCCATGGCTCGCCCGCTGTCGCCGCAGGAGCAGGCGGTGTGGAGCATCGTGCAGACCCGCTGCCAGGCCTGCCATTCCGACCACGCCACGATCATGCCCTGGGCCGCCTACGGCCTGAGCCTGGACGACATGGGCGATGTCGAGCGCAACGCCGCCGCCATCCAGCTTCAGGTGGTCCAACTGCAGGCCATGCCGATGCGCAACACCACGCAGATGACGCCGCAGGAGCGCGAGGTCATCGCGCGCTGGTACGCCGAGCGCGCGACGTCAGCGCACGGCACAAAAGGTGACTAAGCCCGAACACGTCATTCCCGCGAACGCGGGAATCCAGTGATGCTCGCCCAAAGCGCCAGAGGCGCTGGATTCCCGCGTTCGCGGGAACGACGGTACGAGGATTGCCGCGGTCTTCAGCAACCCACGATTCCGCGTCCAATCCCCCGCAGCGAAGAGCACCCCCTCCGCTCCAATCCCGATTCCCGATTCCCGATTCCCGATTCCCGAATCCCGAATCCCGAATCCCGAATCCCGAATCCCGAATCCCGAATCCCGAATCCCGAATCCCAAAAACACCAAACGCCCCAAACGGGGCGTCCTGAAACGGTCGGCTGGCTGGCGAAAGCGGGCGGGCGGTGACCGGTGCACGTCGTCGCTGGCGGGAGCGGGCTGACGGCGCGGACGGAAGTCTAGCCAGCGCGCGAAAGTGATGGCGAAATGCGAATCGTTCTTGAAAAGCGCGGGGCCCGCTCAGGCCGCCGGCTCGATCTGCGCGAACGAGGTCACCCGCGGATGCCCGTTGCAGGCGGCCGCATCGCGCGGGGTCGGATAGTCCTCCAGCCGGTCCAGCAGCACGGTCTGCAGGCCGGCCTCGCGCGCGGCGTCCAGCTCGGCCACCACGTCGGACAGGAACAGCACCTCGCGCGGTGCCACGCCGATGCGCTCGACGATGCGCGCATAGCTGTCGCGCTCGCGCTTGCCGCCGATCTCGGTATCGAACCAGCCCGACACCAGCGGCGTCAGGTCGCCGGCATCGCTATGGCCGAAGAACAGCTTCTGCGCCGGCACCGAGCCGGACGAATAGACGTACAGCGCCAGGCCCTCGCCATACCAGTCCTGCAGCGCCTGGGCCGCGTCCGGATACATGTGCGCGGTGAAGTCCGCATCGCGGTAGCCGGCCTCCCAGACCATGCCCTGCAGCGCCTTGAGCGCGGTGTGCTTGCGGTCGGCGTCGATCCAGTCCTGCAGCACCGCCACGCGCGCGGCATCGTCCTGCGCCTGCGGCGCATCCGCGCTGACCGCATCCAGCCAGCGGCGCACGTCCGGGTCGTCGCCGTGGGCGGCGACGAAGCCCGGCAGCGCACGTCGCGCATACGGAAACAGCACGTCCTTGACAAAGGAAATGCTGCTGGTCGTGCCCTCGATATCGGTGAGCACCGCCTGCACAACGCCCATCAGGAAGCCCGCTCCGGGGTGTAGCGCGGGAAGCTGGCGGCGATGGTCTCGCCGGTGAAGTGGCCGACCCAGCCGTCCGGCTCGGTGAAGAAGCGGATCGCCACGAAGCTGGGCGACTCGCCCATGTCGAACCAGTGCCTGGTCCCGTCCGGCACGGCGATCAGGTCGTCCTTGACGCACTCGATCTCGTAGACCTTGTCGTCCACATGCAGGGTGAACAATCCCGAGCCGGCGACGAAGAAGCGCACCTCGTCCTCCTTGTGGAAGTGCTCGTCCAGGAACTTGGTGCGCATCTCGGCACGCGCCGGGTGATCGGGCGCGATGCTGACCACGTCCACCGACTTGAAGCCGCGCTCGGCGACCAGGCGGTCGATGTCGGCGCGATAGGCGTCCATCACCGCCTCGGGCGAGGCGCCGGGCTCGATCGGCTTGGAGGCCTGCCAACGCTCGAACAGCACCCCGATCTTCTCGAGCTCGGTGGCGATGAAATCCGGGTCGTAGCTGGCGAACAGCGGCGTGGACGGATCGGCGTGGTCGAAGATGCGAAGACGGCTCATGGCGGGCTCCTGGCAGGGGGGGCGAAGGCCGGGCGGAAAAGGGTAGCAGCGGCGGCGAGGGGCAGCGTCGCCGCCATGCAACGCAGCAGTGCGATTCAGCCGCGCGCGCCGAGCTTGCGCAGCTCCAGCTCGCAGTGGAACAGGAACTCGAACGCCTCCAGGTGGCGGCGCGCCTCGGCCATGGTGCGGCCCCAGGCGTACAGGCCGTGGCCGTCGATCAGATAGCCCCACAGCGGGCCCTGGTCCAGCAGCGCATCCACCTGCGCGGCCAGCACGGTCATGTCCTGGGTGTTGGGCAGCACCGGCACGTCGATGGCCATCTCGTGGGTGCTGTTGCCGTGGAAGGCCTTGAGCAGCTCGTAGCCTTCCAGGCGGATATGGCCGGCGCCGGCGTACAGGCGCGAGGCGATGGTCTGCACCAGCGAGTGGGTGTGCAGCACGCAGCCCACCTCCGGGAAGCGCCGGTAGAGCTGGGTGTGCAGCAGGGTCTCGGCCGAGGGACGCTTGTCGGTGGCCACCGGCCGGCCGTCGAGGTCCACGACCATGATGTGCTCGCGGCCCATGCGGCCCTTGTCAGCGCCGGAGACGGTGATCGCGGCATGGCGATCGTCCAGGCGCTCGGAGAAGTTGCTGCTGGTGGCCGGGGTCCAGCCCAGGCGCGCCAGCTCGGCCACGTTGGCGGTGATGTCGTCGGCCAGCACGGCCAGGCGCGCGGCATCGAAGGGGAGGCTGTTCATGCCGCCATTTTACCGCGCCGGCTTGACCGATCGACGTCAGCCCTGGCCGCGCAGCCGACTGTGGCGGAACCCGTAGGCGGCGTAGATGACGAAGCCGATCACCGTCCAGATCACCATCAGCATCCAGTTGTGCGCGGTCATGGTCGACAGCAACAGCAGGCAGCTGCCGATGCCGGCCAGGCAGATCGCCCAGGCGAAGGGGATGCGGAACGGGCGCGGCAGCTGGGGCTGGGTGCGGCGCAGGATCAGCACGCCGGCGCAGACCGAGGCGAAGGCGATCAGCGTGCCCATCGAGGTCAGCTCGCCGAGCACGTCCAGCGGGAACACCGCCGCCAGCACCGCGATGCCGATGCCGGTGATCACCGTGTTGATGTGCGGGGTGCGGTACTTGGGATGGATGCGGGTGAACACCGTCGGCAGCAGGCCGTCGCGGGCCATGATCATGAAGATGCGCGGCTGGCCGATGATCATCACCAGCACCACCGAGGACAGGCCGATCAGCGCGCCGATCTCCACCACCAGGCGCAGCCAGCCCAGCTCGGGATGCGCGGCCACGGCGGTGACCACCGGCTCGTCGGTGCCGAGCATGGAATAAGGCACCAGGCCGGTCATGACCGCGGCCATGGCGATGTAGAGCACGGTGCAGATCACCAGCGAGGCGAGCATGCCCACCGGCAGGTCGCGCTGCGGCTTGGTCGATTCCTGCGCGGCCACCGACACCGCCTCGAAACCGATGTAGGCGAAGAACACGATCGCCGCCCCGCGCACCACGCCGTCCCAGCCGAACTTGCCCGGGCCCTGCGCCTCGGGGATGAAGGGATGCCAGTTGGCCGGGTCCACGTACTTCCAGCCGGCGAAGATGACCAGCAGGATCAGACAGGTCTTCAGCACCACCATGGCCATGTTCATGGCCGAGGACTTGCGGATGCCGACATAGCACAGCCAGGTCAGCAGCAGCACGATGGCCGCGGCCGGCAGGTTGGCGATGGCGCCGGTGGGCTGCAGCTTGCCGTCCAGCGGTGCGCTGACCAGCGCCGCCGGCAGATGGATGCCGAACTGGTCGAGCAGGCTGAGGAAATAGCCGGTCCAGCTCACCGCCACGGCCGAGGCCGACACGCCGTATTCGAGCACCAGCATCCAGCCGATGAACCAGGCCGCCGCCTCGCCCAGCGTGGCGTAGGTGTAGGTATAGGCCGAGCCGGACACCGGCACCATCGCGGCGAACTCGGCATAGGCCAGCGCGCAGAAGGTGCAGCACAGCGCGGCCAGCACGAAGGACAGCATGATCGCCGGCCCAGCATGCTGCGCGGCGGCCTGGCCGGTGATGACGAAGATGCCGCCGCCGATGACCGCGCCGATGCCCAGCGCGGTCAGGCCCCACGGTCCCAGCGTGCGATGCAGCTGCAGGTCCTGCGCATCCTGGGTGAGCTGGCCGGGATGTTTGATGCGGAGCAGCTGCTTCATTGAGGGATCCGGTGCGGGGAGTGGAAGAAACAACGGCCGTCTAGCGGCCGTTGTCGGGGTGCGTCGTACGAAGCGGCGCGATCTGCTTAGTGCTGCTCGTTGCCAGGCGCCAGATGGCTGCGCTTGCGGCTGTAGAGCGTGTAGATGATCAGGCCCAGCACCGCCCAGCCGGCGAACACGCCCTTGGCGACCATGCTCAGGTTGACGAACAGCAGCAGACAGCCGGCCACCGCCAGCGGGCACACGACCCAGGCGAACGGCGTGCGGAACGGGCGCGGACGGTCGGGCTGCTGCTTGCGCAGCACCAGCACGCCGATGGACACCATGGCGAAGGCCAGCAGGGTGCCGGAGTTGGAGGTGTCGGCCAGCTTGCCCACCGGGAACAGCGCACCGCAGAAGGCCACCACCAGGCCGGTGGCCAGGGTGATCACGTGCGGGGTGTGGAAGCGCGGATGCACGCGCGAGAGACGCTCGGGCAGCAGGCCATCGCGCGACATGGTGAAGAAGATGCGGGTCTGGCCGAACATCATCATCAGGATCACCGACGGCAGCGCCAGGATGGCGGCCACGCCGATCCAGTTGCCCAGGTTCGGCCAGCCGATCAGGCGCAGCACGTGGGCCAGCGGCTCATGGCTGCAGACCAGCGCCTCGGAGCCCTTGCAGGCCGCGGCGAAGGCCTGGCTGCCCGGCTCCAGCGGCACGCCGTCCGGGCCCATGATCGGCTGCGCGCCGACCGCGCCGACCGCGGCATAGCCCACCAGCAGATAGAAGATGGTGCACACCGCCAGCGAGGCGATCAGGCCGATGGGGATGTTGCGGTTGGGGTTCTTGGTCTCCTCGGCCGCGGTGGAGATCGCATCGAAGCCCACGTAGGCGAAGAAGATCGACGCGGCCGCGCCGAGCACGCCGATGCCGCCCAGCGGGCTGCCCCAGCCACCGGGCAGGAACGGGGTGAAGTTGGCCGTGTGCGAGGTCGCCACCGGCAGCGCCATGACGATGAACAGGGTCAGCGCGATGATCTTGATCGCGACCAGCACCGAGTTGACCTTGGCGCTCTTGGAGGTGCCGATCACCAGCAGCCAGGTCACCAGCAGCGCGATGCCGAAGGCCAGGATGTTAAAGCTGCCGCCGGCGAACAAGCCGGTCTGCAGCGCGGGTGGCAGCGCCAGCGCGCCGGGCTGTACCAGTCCGAACAGCGTCGTGTTGGCGAGCAGGCCGTTCATGTAGCCCGACCAGCCCACGGTCACCACCGCAGCGCCGATGCCGTATTCCAGGCCCAGCGCCCAGCCCACGATCCAGGCGATCAGCTCGCCCAGCACGCCGTAGGTGTAGGTGTAGGCCGAGCCGGAGACCGGCACCATCGAGGCCAGTTCGGAATAGGCCAGCGCGGCCAGGCCGCAGACCACCGCGGCGATCACGAAGGCGATCATCATGCCCGGGCCGGCCTTCTGGCCCGCTTCGGCGGTCAGCACGAAGATGCCGGTACCGATCACCGCGCCGATGCCCAGCATGGTCAGCTGGAAGGCACCGAGCTGGCGCGTCAGCGCTTTCTTCTCGGCGGTTTCAAGAATCTTGTCGAGCGGCTTGACGCGCCAGAACAGCATCGCGGAATTCCCCAGGGTCGGTAAAGGCGAAAGGGATCCGCTGCCCCCTTGGCGCGCGGATGGGATCGCCGAACCTTACCCGGCATACTGTCCGTTGCACAAGTTACCTTGTGCCCTTGCCGCGGCCCGACCGGTCGCCGGCCCGGGCATGGGGCGAGGTCCTATGTCCGACGATTCCCGCGCCGCGCTGACGGCGCAACTTCAGGCTTACCAGGCACGCTGGCCGGCTGAACACGAGGCGGTCGCCAACTTCCTGGCGCTGCTCTCGCACCCGGACGCGTTCGTGCGGGCGCGGCTGGAGTCCCATTTCACGGCCTCGGCCTGGCTGGTCAGCGGCGATGGTGCGCGCGCGGCGCTGATGCACCACGCCAAGCTGCGGCGCTGGCTGCAGCCCGGCGGCCATGCCGACGGCGACGAGGCGCTGCCGGCGGTCGCGCTGAAGGAGGCGCAGGAGGAGACCGGCCTGACCGACCTGGCTGTGGACGCGGCGGCGATCTTCGATCTGGATCGTCACTGGATCCCCGAGCGTGGCGAGGTGCCGGGGCACTGGCACTTCGACGTGCGCTACGTGGTGCGCGCCCTGGGCAGCGAGGCCTTCGTCGGCAACGAGGAATCCCTGGCCCTGGCCTGGCGGCCAATCGCCGAGGTCGCCGCCGATCCGGACCCTTCGCTCAGCCGCATGGCGCGCAAGTGGCTGGCCTCAGCCGCCAACTGACCGCGCCTTGATTTTTGTGGGAGCAACTGTCTCCCAGATCAGGCCGCGGTCCGTTGTAGAGCGGAGCTTGCTCCGCTGCTCTTCGTTCGGTTCGTGGGGGGAAGGCCCCAGCGGAGCAAGCTCCGCTCTACAGGTGGAAGCCGCCCTTGTGGCCTTTTTGGCCATTGGCGGCTCCCACACATCAGGTTTCGTCGAGGATCAGTACAGCACCCGCACCCGCAGCGTGCCCTCGATCGCGGCCATCGCGTCCTTCAGCACCGCCGCCTGTTCCTCCGAGGCGGTGACATCGATCACCACATAGCCGACCTGCGGGTCGGTGCGCAGGAACTGGCCGTCGATGTTGACGCCCTGGTTGCGGAACACGTCGTTGATCTGCGACAACACGCCCGGCACGTTGCGGTGAATGTGCAGGATGCGGCGGCTGCCTTCGTGGCCGGGCAGGGTGACCTCGGGGAAGTTCACCGCCGACAGGGTGCTGCCGTTGTCGCTGTAGCGCACCAGCTTGGCGGCCACCTCGACGCCGATGTTGTCCTGCGCCTCCAGCGTGCTGCCACCCACGTGCGGGGTCAGGATCACCTGGTCCAGGCCGGCCAGCGGCGAGACGAAGGCATCGCCATTGCCCTTGGGCTCGACCGGGAACACGTCCACCGCCGCGCCGCCGACCTGGCCGGCGCGCAGCGCCTCGGCCAGCGCGTCGATATCCACCACCGTGCCGCGCGAGGCGTTGATCAGGTGCGCGCCGCGCTTCATGCCGGCGATCTGCGCCGGGCCGAACATGTCCTTGGTGGCCGGCGTTTCCGGCACGTGCAGGGTCACCACGTCGGCGCGTTCCAGCAGGTCCTCCAGGCTCAGCGCCGGGGCGGCATTGCCCAGCGAGAGCTTGGTCTCGATGTCGTGGAAGATGACCTTCATCCCCATCGCCTCGGCCAGCACGCCGACCTGGGTGCCGATATGGCCGTAGCCGACGATGCCCAGGGTCTTGCCGCGCACCTCGTGGCTGCCCGCGGCCGACTTGGACCAGCCGCCGCGATGGCATTCGGCCGACTTCTGCGGGATGCCGCGCATCAGCATGATCGCCTGGGCGATCACCAGCTCGGCCACGCTGCGGGTGTTGGAGTAGGGCGCGTTGAACACCGGGATGCCGGCCAGCTCGGCCGCCTCCACGTCGACCTGGTTGGTGCCGATGCAGAAGCAGCCCACCGCGATCAGGCGCCGCGCGTGGCCGAGCACCTCTGCGCTCAGCTGCGTGCGCGAGCGGATGCCGATGATGTGGGCCTCGGCGATGCAGGCCTTCAGCTCGTCCTCGGGCAGCGACTTGGAGTGGAGCTCGATCTGGCTGTAGCCGGCCGCCTTGAAGGTCTCCACCGCGGTCTGGCTGACGCCCTCCAGCAGCAATACGCGGATGTCTTCCTTCGGGAACGAGGTCTTCTTCGACATGGGGGCAGCGGGTGGGGAGCGAAGCGGGGCGCCACTATGCCAGATTGGGCCCGGGCCACGCCGTCGCGCCATCTGGACGTGGCGTTGCAGGGCTGGCACGCTGGCGCACCCTTGAAAACAAGCCGTTTCGCGCGCAACCGTCATGACCGATTCCCTGCTTGATTCGCTGCGCGTAGCGGTGCCCGACCTGCGCCTGAAGACCGACGCCGGCGACCTGGAACACTACGGCCGCGACTGGACCCGGCGCTGGACGCCCAACCCCCTGGCCATCGCCCTGCCGGGCAGCGTCGAGGAAGTGCAGGCGGTGATGCGCTGGGCCGCGCAGCGCCAGGTCCGGGTGGTGCCCTCGGGCGGCCGCACCGGCCTGTCCGGCGGCGCGGTGGCGGCCGATGGCGAGCTGGTCCTGAGCCTTGAGCGCATGAACAAGGCGCTGGCCTTCGATCGCGTCGACCGCACCCTGACCGTGCAGGCCGGCATGCCGCTGGAAGCCGTGCACAACGCCGCGCGCGAGCACGGGCTGGAGTATCCGGTGGACTTCGCCGCGCGCGGTTCGTGCTCGATCGGCGGCAACATCGCCACCAACGCCGGCGGCATCCGCGTGATCCGCTACGGCAACACCCGCGAATGGATCGCCGGGCTGAAGGTGGTCACCGCGCAGGGCGAGCTGCTCGATCTCAACCGCGCGCTGGTCAAGAACTCCTCCGGCTACGACCTGCGCCAGCTGATGATCGGCTCGGAAGGCACGCTGGGCATCGTGGTCGAGGCGACGCTGCGCCTGACCGATCCGCCGCCGCCGACCAATGTGATGCTGTTGGCGCTGACCAGCTTCGAGGGGCTGATGGAGGTATTCGCCGCGTTCCGCGAACGGCTGCGGCTGGAGGCCTTCGAGTTCTTCACCGACATCGCGCTCAGGCACGTGCTGGCGCATGGCGCGGTCAAGCCGTTCGAAGAGGTCTATCCGTATTACGTGGTGACCGAGTTCGCCGTGGGCGACGAGGACAGCGAGGCGGCGGCGATGGCGGCCTTCGAGGCCTGCATGGAGGCCGGCTGGGTCGCCGATGGCGTCATCAGCCAGTCCGACGCGCAGGCCCAGCAGCTGTGGCGCCTGCGCGAGGGGATCACCGAGTCGCTAGCGCCCTACGTGCCGTACAAGAACGATGTGTCGGTGCGGATCTCGCAGATGCCGGCCTTCCTGGAGCAGACCCAGGCGCTGCTGGGCCAGGCCTATCCACATTTCGAGGTGGTGTGGTTCGGCCATATCGGCGACGGCAACCTGCACATCAACGTGCTCAAGCCCGAGCAGATGGCGCAAACGGACTTCGTGCGCGACTGCGAGCAGGTGACCAAACTGCTGGCGCAGGCGCTGAAGGCCCATGGCGGCAGCATCTCGGCCGAGCACGGCATCGGCCTGGTCAAGAAGCCCTATCTGGACAGCACGCGCGGGCCGGCCGAGATCGCGCTGATGCGCGGCATCCGCAAGGCGCTCGACCCGCAGGGCCTGCTGAACCCGGGCAAGCTGTTCGATCCCTAAGCGCCTGCGGATCGGTGGTCCGCCCGGCCGCGGCTGCGGTAGCCTTGCGCATCGCGGGCGCCATCGGCGCCCCGTTCAATGCGTGGAGTGGATCGATGCGTCAGTGGATCGTAGTGGGCCTGCTGCTGGGAATGGCCGCGCCGGCCTGGGCGATGAGTTCGGCGGCCGGTGCCGCCGGCGGCACCTCGAGCGCGGGCAGCGCCGGGTCTTCGGCGTCCTCGGACAGCTCTTCAGACAACGACAAGCTGGTGCTCGATGCGCGGGTGGACGCGGCCAGCTTCGTGGCCAGCGACGGCGCGATCCGCGGCGCTCGCCTGGAGGCGGCCCTGCGAAGCCTGCGCGAACGCGACGCTGACGCGCGTCAGCGTTCCGACCTGCAGCTGGCGCAGGCGATCCTGGCCCTGTGAACCCGCCTGACCGGCCGCCGCGTTCGCGGTGGCTGGGCGCTCGGCTGCTGGTGTTCTGCCTGCTCGGATGCGGCCTGCCGCAGATCGCGCAGGCGGCGTTGCAGCTGCAGCTGGATACTGCCGCGCTGGATGCCGACGAGCGGTCGGCATCGCAGGCCTTGTTCGATGACGTGCAGGCGCGCCTGCCGGCCGCCTGGCGCCAGGCGCTGGACACCGTGCCGGTGCAGTGGCGCGACGACCTGCCCGCGGCTGTGCATGGGCGTGCGACCGGCGCCGGCCAGGTGCTGCTGCCACGCAGCTTGTTGTACGACTGGATGCGGGCCAGCGACGAGGCCGCGCGTACGCCGGCGCGCGCCGCCCTGGTCCACGAACTGGCGCACCTGCTGGATCGCAGCGCGGCCGGCGGCTTCTCGCGCGATCCGCGCCTGCTCGATCTGGCCGGCTGGCAGATCGGCAGCTGGCCGCGCCTGAAGCTGCGCCTGCGCCATAACGCGTTCACCGACCGCACGCCCGATGCGTACGAGCTGTTCTCGCCGCAGGAATACGTGGCGGTCAATCTGGAGCATCGGATCCTCGATGCCGACTACGCCTGCCGCCGCCCGCTGCTGGACGCGTATTTCGCCCAGCGGCTGGGCTCGACGCCGCAGGCCGGCCGCGACTGCGCGCCGGGCGTCGCGTTCTTCGAGGACCGGCCGGCAGTGCCGCTGCTGGTGCTGGACCCCGAACGGGTCTACGCCGTTGACTACCTGCTGGCCGACGGCAACGACGCGCCGATGAGCCGCTGGGGCCACAGCATGCTGCGCCTGGTGATCTGCGCGCCGGGCCGGCCGCGCGGGCCGGACTGCCGGCTGGACCTGCAGTACCAGCGCGTGCTCTCGTTCCGCGCCTTCATCGACGATGTGCAGATCTCGAGCTGGGGCGGCCTGACCGGGCGCTATCCCTCGCGCCTGTACCTGCTGCCCATGCTGCAGGTGATCGACGACTACACCCAGGGCCAGCTGCGCGGCCTGCGCTCGGTGCCGCTGACGCTGTCGCGCGCGCAGATCGCCGCGCTGCTGCAGCGCGCCGCGCAGGTGCATTGGAGCTACGACGGCGGCTACCGCTTCGCCTCCAACAACTGCGCGTTCGAGACCTACAAGCTGCTGCGCGACGGCGTGCCCGCGCTGGATGCGGGCGGGCAGCTGTCGGGCATCACGCCCAACGGCCTGCTGCGCCGCCTTGAACAGGCGCGCATCGCCGATGGCCAGGCGCTGGCTGACCTGGAGCAGGCCGGCCGCGCCGGCTATTACTTTGCACCGGCCAGCGCGCAATACCAGGCGATGCTGGACATCGCCCGCGCGCGCCTGGGGCTGCCCGCGCAGTCGGTCGAGGACTGGCTGTCGCAGCCGCCGCAGCGGCGTACGCCATGGATCGAACGCGCGGACCTGCGCGCCAGCGCCGCACTGCTGGTGCTGGAACAGGCCGCGCGCCGTCGCCAGGACCTGCTGGCACGCGATGCGCTCAAGCGTCGCTTCCTGCACGGGGGAGGCGATGCCGACCTGGATGCCGGCCGCACCCGCCTGCGCGAGCTCCTGGAGCACGAGGGGCTGTTCGCCCAGCCCGCGCTGCTGCTGCAGGGCCAGCCCGGCTACGGCCTGCCGCAACAGGCCGAGCGCGACTTCCTGCAGGCCAAGGGCAGCGCGTTGCTCGGCCGGCAGCACGCCGCGCGCGATACGCTGGAACATGACGCGCACCTGCTGTTGCCGCAGGACCTGCGCGATCAGATCGACGGTACGCAGGCCAATCTGGCCGCGCTGGGCGAGCGCCTGCGCAGGCTCCAGCGCGACACTGGCGTGCCCAGCCTGCGCGGGCTCGCGCCCTGAGGCGTCGCGCCGGCACGCTCGCGGGCGCCGGCGCGGCGAGGATCAGTCCGCCCGACCGCCGAACTCGCCGGTGGTGGTGTTGATCAGGATGCGCTCGCCGGTGGTGATGTACTCGGGCACCATGATCTCGATGCCGGTGGACAGCTTGGCCGGCTTGGGACGCTTGGTCGCGGTGCCGCCCTTGAGCTCGGGCGGGGTCTCGATGACTTCCAGCGTGACGTGCTGCGGCAGCTGCAGCGCCACCGGCTGCTCGTCGATCACCTGCACATAGCAGCCGGTCAGGCCGTCGGTGATGTAGCCGGCGTCGTCGCCCAGCACGTCCGCGTCCAGGGTGTAGGGAGTGTAGTCCTCGTCGTCGAGGAACACGAAGGCCTCGCCGTCTTTGTAGGAGAAGGTGGCCTGGCGGCGCAGCAGTTCGACCTCGCTCAGGTTGTCGTCGGCATCGAAGCTGGCGTCGAGCTTGTTGCCGCCCGGCACGCTGTACATGATGAAACGGAAGCGCACGTTGCCGCCGCGGCCCTGCGGCGAGGAGCGCTCGATGTCGCGGATCTGGTAGACGCCGTTGTTGTATTCGACGACGTTGCCCTTCTTGATGTCACCAGCTTTCATGGATCGAAGACCTGATTGAAGAAATGAGTGTGGGAGGAGGGGGAGCGTTGAGCGGCGAGGCGTGAGCGAAGGCGGGCGCGTTGCAGCGGCTTTCCGCGCGCGCCTGGCTCACGCCCGCCTTACTTGGGGGCCAGGCGCGTGGCGCCATCCAGGCGGATGGTCTCGCCGTTTAGGTAGCGCGCCTGCAGGATGTAGGCGACGGTGTCGGCGTATTCGGCCGGCTGGCCCAGGCGCGAAGGGAAGGGGATGGACGCGGCCAGCGACTGCTGCACCGCCTCGGGCATGCCGTCGACCATCGGCGTCCAGAACACGCCCGGCGCGATGGTCACCACGCGCACGCCGAAACGCGCCAGTTCGCGCGCCATCGGCAGGGTCATGCCGACCACGCCGGCCTTGGACGCGGCGTAGGCCGCCTGGCCGATCTGGCCTTCGTAGGCGGCCACGCTGGCGGTGTTGACGATCACCCCGCGCTCGCCGTCCTCGCCGGGCGCGTTGTCCTGCATCGCCTCGGCGGCGGCCTTGGCCACGTTGAAACTGCCCACCAGGTTGACCAGCACCGTGTTGCGGAAGGTGGACAGCGCCATCGGCCCGTCCTTGCCCAGTACGCGGCCGGCGCCGAGGATGCCGGCGCAGTTGACCGCCACGTTCAGCCCGCCCAGGAAGGCGCGCGCCTCGGCGATGCTGGCCGACACCACGCCTTCGTCGGTGACGTCGGTGCGCAGATAGCGCGCGTTGGCCCGGCCCAGCGCCTGCACGGCCGCCTCGCCCTTTTCGTCGTTGACGTCCAGCAGGACCACCTTGCCGCCGGCGGCGACCAGGCGCTGGGCGGTGGCCAGGCCAAGGCCGGACACGCCGCCGGTGATCACGGCGCGGGATTCGGACAGCTGCATGCAAGGCTCCTGCGGAACGCGTAAAGGCGACAAGTCTAATGGCATGCGCCGGCGCGCCCTTCCGCGGCGCGGCAGCGCCGCTCAAAGCGCGAGCGCGTACCAGCGGTCGCAGCCGCCGTGGCCGGTGGCGCCCAGCGGGGCGGGCAGCGGGGTGAAGCCGCTCTTCTCGTACAGGCGCATGGCCGCCTCCATGCTGCGCAGGGTCTCGATATAGCACTGGCTGAAGCCGAAGCCACGCGCGGCCTCCAGGCATTGGCGCATCATCGCCGCGCCGGCGCCCAGCCCGCGCGCCTGGGGCAGGAAGTACATCTTGCGCAGCTCGCAGGTCCCGGCCGGGCCGCCCTCCAGCGGTGCCACGCCGCCGCCGCCCAGCACCTGGCCGTCCACCTCGACCACGAAGTAGGCGCTGCACGGCTGCGCATAGGCGCGGCTGAGCCAGTCCACCTCCGGATCGTTGATCGCAAAGCCCGGCCCGCAGGCCCCGAAGTCCGGCATGACGGCGCGGATGATCGCCGCCATCGCGGCGTCATCGGTGGGCTGGATGGGCCGGATCAGGAACGGTGCGGACATCGGCGGTGAACGCGCTGGGTGAGGGGTGCGCATCGTACGCCGGGCTGGCCCGCAGCGTCCTGTCCGGTGACCCGACAGACAGCCTCACGTCTTGATCACGGTGGTACTATTGAGAACTGTTTTCATTTGAGCCCGCTCGCGTGATGTTGTCCGATCTGCCCCAGCGCACCCAGGCCATCGTCGATTCGGTCGAAGACCGCGGCCCCAACGACACCATCGCCCGGCGTCTGCGCGAGCTGGGCTTCGTCGCCGGCGAGCAGGTGGAGATCGTGGCGCAGGGGCCGATCGGCGCCGATCCGCTGCTGGTGCAGGTGGGCTTCACCCGCTTCGCGCTGCGCCGGACCGAGGCCGCGCGCGTGCGCCTGCGCGTCGAGCGCGGAGCGGGGGCATGAACACGGCCACCGCGCCGCAGCGCCTGGCGCTGATCGGCAACCCCAACTGCGGCAAGACCGCGTTGTTCAACCTGCTGACCGGCAGCCGGCAGAAGGTGGCCAACTACGCCGGCGTGACCGTCGAGCGCAAGGAAGGCCGCTTCACCGGCGTCAACGGCCAGACCTATGCGCTGCTGGACCTGCCCGGTGCCTACAGCCTCAACGCCGCCAGCCTGGACGAGGCGATCACCCGCGACCTGTGCCGCGGCTTCCTGCCCGGCGAGCCGCGTCCGGACGCGCTGGTGTGCGTGGTCGATGCGACCAATCTGCGCCTCAACCTGCGCTTCGTGCTGGAAGTGCTGCGCCTGGGCCTGCCGGTGATCCTGGCGATCAACATGGCCGACGCCGCGCGCCGGCGCGGCATCCAGATCGACCTGGACGTGCTGCAGCGCGAGCTGGGCATCCCGGTGGTGGAGACCGTGGCGGTCAAGTCCAACGGCGCGCGGGCGCTGCTGGAGCAGATCGACCGGATGGCCGCCCAGCCGCAGCTGCCCAGCCACGTGCTGCCCGAGGACGCCGACCTGCACGCCGAGACGCGCCGCCTGCTGTCGCTGGCGGTGAGCATGCCCACCCGCACCGCGCGCGTGGACGACACGCTGGACCGCTGGCTGCTGCATCCGGTGTTCGGGCTGCTGGCGCTGGCGGTGGTGATGTTCCTGATCTTCCAGGCGGTCTATGCCTGGGCCGCGCCGCTGATGGACGCCATCGATGCCGGCACCGCCTGGCTGGGCGAATGGGTCGGCGGCGCGCTGCCGGAAGGGCCGCTCAACAGCCTGCTCACCGACGGCATCATCGCCGGCCTGGGCGGGGTGATCGTGTTCCTGCCGCAGATCCTGATCCTGTTCGCCTTCATCCTGGCGCTGGAGGAATCCGGCTACCTGCCGCGCGCGGCCTTCCTGCTGGACCGGCTGATGTCCAAGGCCGGCCTGTCCGGACGCTCGTTCATTCCCTTGCTGTCCTCCTTCGCCTGCGCCATCCCCGGGATCATGGCGACGCGCTCGATCCAGGATCCGCGCGATCGCCTGGCCACCATCCTGGTGGCGCCGCTGATGACCTGCTCGGCGCGTCTGCCGGTGTACGCGCTGCTGATCGGCGCCTTCATCCCGCAGCGTCAGGTCGGCGGCGTGTTCAACCTGCAGGGGCTGGTGCTGTTCGGCCTGTACGTGGCGGCGATCGTCAGCGCGCTGGTGGTGTCCTGGGTGATGAAGCGCTGGCGCCGCGACAAGAGCGAGCACCCGCTGCTGCTGGAGCTGCCGTCCTACCGCATCCCGCACCTGCGCGATCTGGCCCTGGGCCTGTACGAGCGCGCGATGATCTTCCTCAAGCGCGTGGGCGGCATCATCCTGGCCCTCACCGTGCTGCTGTGGTTCCTGCTGTCCTTCCCCGGCGCGCCGGCCGATGCCACGCTGCCGCCGATCGACTACAGCTTCGCCGGGCGCATCGGCCATGCGCTGAGCTATGTGTTCGCCCCATTGGGCTTCAACTGGCAGATCTGCATCGCGCTGATCCCGGGCCTGGCCGCGCGCGAGGTCGCCGTGTCCTCGCTGGCCACCGTCTATGCGCTGTCGGCCGGCGACGACGATGCCAAGGCGCAGGCGCTGGCGCCGCTGATCCACGACGGCTGGTCGCTGGCCACCGCGCTGTCGCTGCTGGTCTGGTACATCTACGCGCCCATGTGCCTGTCCACGCTGGCCACCATCAAGCGCGAGACCAATTCGTGGAAGCGCATGGCGGTGTCGGCCGGTTATCTGTTCGCGCTGGCCTACATCGCCTCGCTGCTGACCTACCAGGTCGCGGTCATGCTGGGGGCGGGCTGATGGCACCGGCGCTGGCGCTGCAGTACCTGGTGATCGCGCTGGCCGTGCTGGTCAGCGCCTGGGTCGTGGCGCACAAGCAGTTCCCCAACGCCACCCGGCGCGCGCGCACCGCGCTGGCCTTGCCGCTGCTGCGGGACGGGCGCCCGCCGTGGATGCAGCGGCTGGGCAGGGCGCTGGCGCCGCCGGCCAGGGCGGTCGATGCCGCCTGCGGCGGCTGCAGCAGCTGCGGGCCGCAGAAGCCGGCCACGCGCAAGTAAGGCTTGGCCGCACGCCTCGCGCGTGCAGCCGGATGCAACACCTTCAGGACAGGCGGCGCTTCCCGCGCGGCGCCTGGCCGCCGCTGTGCGGGAACATCTCCACCGCCAGCGAAAAGGTGCGCTGTTCGCCCGGTCGCAGGGCGCCGACGCCGACCACGTGGCGGTCGATCTCGCGGCCCTGTTCGTCGCTGATCACCATCACCGCGGTGTATTCGTAGGCCGTGGCGGCGTCGGCCGGATGGTTGACGGTGCCCTGGACCATCAGCGGCACCACGCGTTGCACCTCGCGCCGGGCCGCGGTGGCCGAGTCGTCGAAGCGCAGGTGATGCTTGCACGACGGGCACACGGCCGCGGTCTCCAGGATCATCGCCTTGCAATGCGGGCAGGCGCGGGTGGCGCCTGCCGTGCCGGGGCGCTGGGTGCTCACGCCGCGTCGTGCTGCTTCTCGCTGCCGTCCCAGCCGAAGTCGGCCTGGCCGCGCATGCGGGCGCCGGCGGCCACGGTCATCGTGCCGCACTTGACGTCGCCGGTCAGGGCGCCGGAGGCCAGCAGTTCGACGTGCTTGGCCGCCTCGATATTGCCTTCCAGCTCGCCGGCGATGGTGATCTTGCTGGCCTTGACGCCGCCGGACAGCTTGGCGCCGTGTTCGATGGTCAGGTCGCCCTGCACATTGACATCGCCCTTGAAGCGGCCGGCGATGCGCACGTGACCGCTGCCCTCGATCTTGCCCTCGATGGTCAGGTCCGAGGCGATCAGCGATTCCTTGCGTTCGCGGCCGGCCGACTGGGCGGTGGACGCCGAGGCGGGGCTCGGGGCGCTGGTCAGCGGGGTGGGCGCGACGGGCTCGGCGCTGGCCGCCGGCGGCGGGGACGGCTCGATGACCGGGGCCGGCGGGGCGTCCTTCTTGCTGGACAGCGGATCTTTCCACATGGACATGTCGCAGGGTCTCCTGTCGGGGGAAACGCGACTATCGCGGCTTGCGCCGCACAGGCGCTGTGACTGGTCTCACCAAACCGCCCGTCGGACGGCCGTGCCGGAGCGTTGCATGTCCTGGGTGTTGGGGCAAATGCAAGGAGCGGGGGCAGGTTCGTCAGCGACTCACAAGCCATTCGGAAACTGCGGGTGGGCCGCTTCCAGGTCGACTCGGCCCGCTGGGACGTAGCAAGAGGAAGCCGTTCTTCCGATTGGAGGATTGCGGTGGTCGAGCGTGCGGCTTCGGTTTGGGCAGCGGTCCGGCGGGCGGTGGCCGCTTCTCCCTCAATCAGGGCATCCTGCCCTGATTCGGGCGCTCGGCGTCCTGCCTCGCTAGGCGCGGCCACCGCCCGCCGGCCCGCTGCTGCGCGTGTCACGTCAGAGGGCTTCGGGTCGAAAGTCGAAAGGAGGCCTGATCCGCTGTGGGCCTCGATCTGGCGGGCCAGGCGGAGAGCGGGCCAGGACAGCGCACACATAGAATGCCGCCCCTTCCCCGTGGGAGCCGCCATGGCGGCGATGGGGCTTTCCCGATAGAGCCTCATCGCCGCCATGGCGGCTCCCACCGGAGCATGAGGCGGTGGGAACCTCCATCAGAGCGCTGATCCTAGATGGCGGACCTAGCCGAGAGGAGCCGCGCCTAGCGGCCTGAGGCTAGTAGGCGAAACGGCTTTCACCGGCTCGGCACGTCGGCGAGCAACCAAAGAAAGAGGCCCGCTCGCGCGGGCCTTTTCCGGTACTGCAGCGTGCGGAAGCGGCTTACTTCTTGGAAGCCTCGCGCGCGTCCTTGGAGACCTCGGCCGCCTTGTCGGCGGTGGCGTTGGCGCCTTCGGACACGGCGGCGGCGGCGTCGGCCGCAGCGGCCTGCGTCGCGTTCTCGGCCTTCTCGGCGGCGTTGCTGGCCGCGGCCGCGGCATTGTCGGCGGCAACGGCGGCCTTGTCGGCAGCGGCGTCGGTGGCGGCGGCGGCCTTGTCGGCGGCGTTGTCGGCCGCGGCAGCAGCCTTGTCCGCGGCAGCCGAGGCATCGGCCGCGGCGCTGTCGGCGGTGGCGGCGGCGCGGTCCTGGGTCTGCTGCGAGCAGGCGCCCAGCGCCAGGACGGAAGCGATCAGCACGATGTTGAACTTGTTGGTCATGGCGTTCCCCTCAACGAAAGAAGATGGATGGTGTGGCGCGAAGTCTGCGGGTGTCACGGACACCGGCATTCACGACGCGGCGAGCCTACGAAGGCGCATGTCAACGCCATGTAGGGCCGTTCCTTACAAAAATGTTCTTTTTCTTGATCGAAGGATCCTGGCGCTCGGGATTGATGGGTCGGAGGGGCGGCGATACGGGGCGCGGTGTCGGCCTTTCCTTCGATCAACGCACCTTGGCAATGACTTGAAGCGCGGTGTATCGCGTCACTCGTCGTGGTCGCCGACCGCTGCGCCGTTGCCTGGCGTGTCGAGCCAGTCGGCTTGATGTCGAAAGCAGTCCTGATCGATCAGCGCAGAACCTCGACCAGGCTGGGGACAGGCCGCTGCGAGGTACGTTCACCGCTTTGCCCCGCAATCCCATCGAGCACAAAAAAAGAGCGCCGGTTGCCCGGCGGTCTTCTCGAATCCGATTGCCGATGGCGAACCATCGGCAAAGCGCGGATTACTTCTTCTCGGCGTCCTGACCGGCGGACTTCGCAGCGTCAGCGGCGTCCTGCGCGGTGTCCTTGGCAGCCTCGGCGGCGTCGGCAGCAGCGTCGGCAGCCTTGTCCGTGGTCGCGGCGCCAGCGTTGGCGGCAGCGTCAGCGGCGGTGTTGGCGGCGGTCGCGGCGGTGTCGGCAGCAGCCTGGGCAGCGTCGGCGGTCGGGGTCGAAGCGGCGGTGTCGGCGGCAGCCTGGGCCTCGGTGGCAGCCTGCTGCGCGTCGGTGGCGGCGTCGGCAGCCTGTTCCGGCTTCGAGCAAGCAGCCAGGGCCAGGCCCATTGCCAGCGCGATCAGCGTCTTGTTGATGCTCATTGGTAAATCCTCGTCGATTAGTTTGGCAACGCGCAGTTGCGCGCCGGGCGACATCATGACAATCCGTTTTCCACTGTCAAGCATTCGCGGGCGTATGGCTCAGATTCGTCAACTTGGCGTTAAAACAGAAAACGTCTTCAGAGCAGTTCGACCGCGATGGCCGTGGCTTCGCCGCCGCCGATGCACAGCGTGGCAATCCCACGGCGCATACCCTGCACGCGCAGGGCGTTGAGCAGTGTGACGACCAGGCGAGCGCCCGAAGCGCCGATCGGATGGCCCAGCGCGCAGGCGCCGCCATGCACATTGACCTTGCTGTGGGGGATGCCCAGTTCCTTGATCGGCACCATCGCCACGACGGCGAAGGCTTCGTTGATCTCGAACAGATCCACGTCCTGCACCGACCAGCCCGCCTTCTCCAGCACCTTCTGGATCGCGCCGACCGGCGCGGTGGTGAACCACTCCGGCTGCTGCGAGAACGTGGCATGGGCGACGATGCGCGCCAGCGGCTGCAGGCCGCGCTTGGCGGCGTCCTCGGCGCTCAACACCACGGTGGCGGCCGCGCCGTCGGAGATGCTCGACGAACTGGCGGCGGTGACCGTGCCGTCCTTCTTGAAGGCCGGCTTGAGCGAGGGGATCTTGCCGATGTCCGACTTGCCCGGCTGCTCGTCGCTGCTCACGGTGACTTCGCCTTTGCGCGTGGCGATCTTGAACGGCACGATCTCGGCATCGAAAGCGCCGGAGGCTTGCGCGGCCTGCGCGCGCTTGACCGATTCGATCGCGAAGGCGTCCTGCTCCTCGCGGCTGAAGCCATACTTTTCCACGGTGGCTTCGGCGAACACGCCCATCGCCTGACCGTCGTAGGGATTGGTCAGACCGTCCCAGGCCATGTGGTCGATCGCCTTGAAATCGCCGAAGCGGTTACCGGTGCGCGAGTTGGGGATCATGTGCGGGGCGTTGCTCATCGACTCCATGCCGCCGGCCACGACCACGCGCGCCGAGCCGGCCTTGACCAGATCGTGCGCCAGCATGATCGCCTTCATGCCCGAGCCGCACACCTTGTTGATGGTGGTCGCGCCGGTGGACTGCGGGATGCCGGCGGCCAGCGCCGCCTGGCGCGCCGGCGCCTGGCCCAGGTTGGCCGGCAGCACGCAGCCCATGATGACTTCGTCCACGTCCTGCGCCGGCACGCCGGCCTGCTCGAGCGCCGCGGCGATGACGCTGGCGCCCAGTT
This sequence comes from Pseudoxanthomonas winnipegensis, assembly GCF_030322905.1. Taxonomy (NCBI): domain Bacteria; kingdom Pseudomonadati; phylum Pseudomonadota; class Gammaproteobacteria; order Lysobacterales; family Lysobacteraceae; genus Pseudoxanthomonas; species Pseudoxanthomonas winnipegensis. Next base: position 2,010,387 of record NZ_CP095475.1, read on the forward strand.
GCGGCGTGGGCATGCCGGTGAACTGGCCGAGGAAAGAACCGATGCCGGTGCGCTTGGCGGCGGCGATGACGATGTCGCTCATGGAGAGCCTGTCCTGAGGAACCAAAGAGTTCCCCATTATCCTCCGGGGCGCTCGCGGCGGCACACCCCGACCATTGGCCGCTTGCCTCAGGCGCCGAGGTGCCGTGTGGGCCGTCAAAGTGAACGTGCGTTCTGCAGACACAAGCCCACCTGCGCCGCCGCAGTTGCGCTAGATTGCGCCGGACAGGCGCAGGGGTGCGCCATCCGGGGAGCGGGTGCGATGCGGGGACAGGGAGCGAGGTCGGGGCGGCCTGCGGGCCGGATGCTGGTGCTGAACGTGCTGGCGTGCGCGGTGATGAGCGCCTGCGGCGGCAAGGGCGGGGGCGTCAAGTCGAATCCGCCATCGACGACACCACCGCCCACCACGACCCCCGCGCCGGTGGTGACCACGCCGGATCCGACCTATTCCAAGCATCTGAGCCTCACCCATGCCGACGCCGCGCACGCCGCAGGCTTCACCGGCACCGGTGTGGTGATCGGCATCGTCGATACCGGCGTCAACCGCAGCCATCCGGCGCTGTCGCCACGGGTCACCGCCAACCTCACTTATGTCAGCGGGTCTTCCAACGATCTGACCAAGGACGACGTGGTCGGCCACGGCACGGCCGTGGCGCAGATCGCCGCCGGCCGGGCCTTCGGCGCCTGGCCGGGCGGCATCGCGCCGGGGGCGAGCATCGTCTCGGCGCGGATCATCTCGGACAAGGAGCCGACCGACGACGGCTCGGGCAACGGCAATTCGACCAGCGGCGCGCTGGGCCTGGCGCAGGTGCACCAGGACCTGATCGCGCGCGGGGTCAAGGTGATGAACAACTCCTGGGGCGGGGTGTACTGGACCGACCTGACCGCCACCGCGCCCATCGCCGCCGAGTACCGGCCCTTCGTCGTGCAGAACGGCGGCATCGTGGTGTTCGCCACCGGCAACGACGGCAAGGCCCAGCCGACCGACACGGCCGCCATGCCGAGCAAGCCCGGCCCGAACAACACGCTACCGGCGGCCGACCTGGAGATCGGTTGGCTGGCGGTGGCGGCGCTGGACACCGACAACCCGACCCAGCTGGCCTCGTATTCCAACGCCTGCGGCGTGGCCATGCATTACTGTCTGGTTGCGCCGGGCAAGGTGATCACCACCGGCACCAACGACGGCCCGACCGCGCCCAGCTACTGGGAGTGGACCGGCACCTCGCTGTCCACCCCGCAGGTCTCCGGCGCCGCGGCGCTGGTGTGGCAGGCCTTTCCTTACTTCTCCAATGACCTGGTCCGGCAGACCCTGCTGGGCACGGCCACCGACCTGGGCGCGGCGGGGGTGGATCCGGTGTTCGGCTACGGCCTGTTGAATGTCGGCAAGGCGGTCAACGGGCCGGCGCGGCTGGACTGGGGCGATGTGGCGGTGTCCTTCGACGGCACCTCGACCTGGTCCAACGCGATCAGCGGCGACGGTGGCATCACCAAGTCCGGCTCCGGCACGCTCAACCTGAGCGGGCAGAACAGCTACCTGGGCGAGACCCGCGTCAGCCAGGGCGCGCTGCTGTCCAGCGGCGCGATCCCGGGCAGCGCCAGCGTGGCCGCAGGCGCGCGACTGAACACCGGCGGCGGCGTAGGCGGCGCGCTGCGCAACGACGGCACGGTCGCCTTCACCGGCGCGGCGGGCGCGCGGCGGATCGAGGGCGACTTCACCCAGTCCTCCGGCGCCACGCTGGAGTTCCAGATCGGCACGCCGCTGCAGGTCGATGGCACCGCCAACCTGGGCGGCATGCTCAAGGTGATGGGCATGGCCAGCGGCTACGTGCGCAGCGCGCGCGAGACGGTGGTCGACGCCAGTGCCATCAACGGCACCTTCTCCGGGCTGAGCTCGGCCTCGAACGTGTTCCTGCAGGCGTCGCTGGGCTTCAGCAGCACCCAGGCGTACCTGGACATCACTCGGCTGGACATCACCGCCACCGCCAGCGCGATGGGCATGAGCGCCGCGTCGGTCGGCGCCGCACAGCGCGTGGACGCGGCGCTGACCCAGCTCGACGCGCAGCAGCAGGCCCAGAGCGGCGCGATGGCGTCGCTGGCCGGGGATTTCCTGCGCACCTCGTCCAGCGCGGCGGCCGCGCGTTCGCTGGAGAGCCTGTCCGGCCGCGCGCATGCGGCGGCCGACGGCGTCACTCTGGATCTGCTCGATCTGCGCCGGCGTGCGCTGGCCGCGCACGTGGCGCAGGGCGGGGCGAGCGCGGACGGCTGGTACCAGGCGTTCGATGGGCGCCAGGCCTCGGGCCTGGGCGCGACCGCCGGGCTGGATCTGTCGGGCTGGATCGCCGGCCAGGACGTGACCCTGGCGCCGGGCTGGACCTCGGGCCTGGCCGTGGGCCAGATGGACACCAACAGCGTGCGCGATACGCTCGGCGACGCCGGCCAGGACCGCCAGACCCATGTGCAGGCCTATCTGGCCCATCGCGGGCAGGCCGGCTATGCGCTGGCGCAGTTCGGCGTGGGCCAGTTCCGCCGCGACCTGCGCCGCTCGGTCTATCTGGGCGACGCGGCCTACGGCGTCGATGCGCGCTACGACGGTGAGATGCGCTTTGCCGGCATGGAAGCCGGCGTGCCGCTGCGCACCGGCCTGGGCACGCTCACCCCGTACCTGGGGGCGGACTACGCCAGCCTGGCGCGCGATGCCTTCAGCGAGCAGGGTGCGGCCGGCTTCGGCCTGGCCGCGGCGGCCAGCCACGCCAGCCGCGCCCAGGCCATCGCCGGGCTACGCCTGGAGCGGGCGCTGTCGCTGGCGTCGATGGAGCTGTCGCTGTCGGGCCATCTGGAATGGCAGTCGGTGCTGTCGGCCAGCGGGTTCTCGCGGCAGGCGCGTTTCGTCGGCATCGACGCCTGGGGCGCGATCCCGGGCGGCGACGCGGCGGCCTCGGGCGGCTGGGCCGGCTTCTCGCTGGAGGCCGCGCTGCGCCCCAACCAGCGCCTGTCCTTCGGCCTGGACCAGCGCTTCGGCGCGCGCGGGAGCGAGTCGGTGGGATCGGTGCGGTACAGCGTGGGGTTCTGAGTCGCCGACACGGGCCCGACCGTCATGACCAGCTTCTAAGTGTCACGCAAAGCAGAACGGGCGCCTGATGGCGCCCGTTCTCGTTTTCGGCCCTGGTGCGGCTCAGTGGTCGCCGCGCAGCTGGCCCATGTAGCGCGGGGCGGTGCGGCCGAGCGGCAGCTTGAGCTTGCCGATCGAGGCGATGCGCGCCTCGGCGATGCGGTCGGCGGCGTACTGGGGGGCGATCCGCTCCTTCTCGGCCAGATCGAAGACGCGCCCGACGTTGTGATAGATGTTGCGCATCAGGCGCATGGCGCGCTCGCGGTTGTAGCCGTCGATCTCCAGCGAGACGTTCATCACCCCGCCGGCGTTGACCGCATAGTCGGGCGCGTACAGGATCCCGCGGCGCATGGCTTCCTCGCCGACCACGTGCGACATCTGGTTGTTGGCCGTGCCGCAGATGATCTTGGCGCGCAGGCGCGGCAGGGTCTCGTGGTTGATCGATCCCTCCAGCGCGCACGGCGAGAACACGTCGGCGGGAATGTCGTAGATCTCGTTGGGCGCCACCGCCTCGGCGCCGTATTCCTCGACCGCGCGCGCCACCAGCGTCGGATTGAGGTCGGTGACGAACAGCTTGGCGCCACGCTCCTTGAGCAGCTTCACGAACTCCATGCCGATATGCCCCAGGCCCTGCACGGCATAGCTGTACTTGCCGATCTCCTCGTTGCCGAACCGGCGGTTCAGCGCGGCCATCAGCCCCTGCAGCGCGCCGTAGGCGGTGAACGGCGCCGGGTCGCCCGAGCCGCGGTGCACCTGGTGTACGCCGACCACGTATTCGGTCTCGCGGTAGACATGCTCCATGTCGTTGACGTCGGTGCCCACGTCCTCGGCGGTGATGTAGCGCCCGCCCAGCGAATCGACATAGCGGCCGAACATGCGGAACAGCGCCTCGGCCTTGTCCTGGCTCGGGTCGCCGATGATCACCGCCTTGCCGCCGCCGACATTCAGGCCGGCCAGGGCGTTCTTGTAGGTCATCGTGCGGCTCAGCCGCAGCGCATCGGTCAGCGCCGTCTCGGTATCGGGGTAGGGACGCATGCGCACCCCGCCCAACGCCGGACCCAGCACCGTGCTGTGGACGGCGATGATCGCCTTCAGCCCGATATCGGGGTTGTGGCAGAACACGACCTGTTCGTGGCCGGAGGTGTCGAGGGTTTCGAAAATCATGGGGAAGGGCTCCAATCCGCGCAGGCCAAGACTTCGACCAATCCTTGCGAAACGTATCCTAGACGATTGTTTTGTAAACCAAAAAAAGACGCCGCCCTGAGGCGGGCGGCGATGTTGCATTGCCACAGTTTACCCAGTCGCGTGCGGTGCGCACATGCGCCCCCTGAGCGCCGCCATGGCGCGCTGCGACTGGATCGGACGGGCTAGCGCGGCGCGGCGGCCGGCTTGGGATCGGTGTCGGCGTGGCTGACCTGCGCCGGACGCGGCTTGGCGGTCTCGCGCACGGGGCGCGGCGCATCCGGATCCAGCGTGCGGGTGATGGTGTGTTCTTCGCCATTGCTGATGGCGCGCGAGAGCGGGATGCCGATGGCGAGCAGGACGACGGCGGCGAGCAGAGCGATCACGGCTTTCATGCGGATCTCCGGAAGCGGGCGGGCGGCTGGCGAAGCAGGACCGGCGCGGTCCTGGTTCAGCCGACTATCCGCCCGCCCCGGAGACGGGTCACGACGCGACGCAGCATCCGCTGCGGCGCGTCGTGCGGGGCGTCAGGCCAGATTGACCTTGGCGACCTTGTCGGCATAGTCGCGCTTGGGGTCGCGCCCCAGCAGCAGCTTCAGCCCGGCCAGCAGGCTGGAGCCGTTCTTCCAGATCTCGGCTTGGTCCGGATCCAGGCGCAGCAGGGCCAGCTTGGGATCGTCCTTGCCGCCCTCGTACCAGGCGGCGATGAAGGGATTCCAAAGGCGATCGACGACCGCGCGGTCGGTATCCAGCACTAGCGTGCCGCGCACGCTAGCGAACAGGTCGTGGTCCTTGGCGGCGAAGGCGGCGATCGCGCGGTGGCCCGAGCCCAGCTGCTGCACCATCGCATTGTCGATGGAGGTGAAGAACCAGACCGGGCCACCTTCGTCGCCCTCGATCATCGCGGTCATCGGCCGGGTATGGCCGTCTTCGATGCCCTCCAGCCCCAGCATCACGGTGCGATCGGACTTGAGGGCCTTCCAGAAGGCGGCTTCGAGCTCTTGCGGCGAGGTGGACATGCGGGTCTCCAGGAGGGGTGTGGCCCCAGCCTGCCGCGCGCGATGCTCATGCTTCGTGGTGAAGCGGCGGCGCGGCGTTGACGTGCGCGCAACGTCCGGCCGCCGCCGCATCGCGGTGCGCGCCGAGCCGGATCGCCAGCGCCAGCAGCGAGGTCAGCACCGCCAGGCCCAGCACGCCCGGCCAGCCCAGGTGCTGCATCAGCACGCTGCCCAAGGCCGCACCGCTGGCCATGCCGATGAACATGCCGGTGAAGAACACCGCATTGAGCCGGCTGCGCGCCCCAGGATCGATGCCGTAGACGATGGTCTGGTGAGAGACCAGCGTGGCCTGCACGCCCAGGTCGAAGCCGATCGTGCCCACCACCAGCAGGGCCAGCTGGCCGTGCATCGGCAGCAGTGGCCCGGCCAGCATCAGCGCGAACGCGCCCGCCGCCAGCCCGGCGCCGAGGCGGGTAACCAACCCCGGGCCGCGCCGGTCGGCGATGCGGCCGGCAATCGGCGCCATCAGCGCGCCGGCCGCACCGGCCAGGCCGAACGCGCCGGCCACCGCGCTGCCCAGGTGGAAGGGCGCGTCCTGCAGCATCACCGCCAGCGTCGACCAGAACGCGCTGAAGCCGACCGCCAGCGTCGCCTGCGCCCAGGTGGCGCGGCGTAGCGCCGGATGGGCGCGCCACAGCGGCACCAGGCTGGCCAGCAGCGCGCCATAGCCCACCGTGGTGGTCGGCTCGAAGCGCGGCACCCAGCGCGCCGAGGCCAGCCCGACCAGGACCATGCCCACGGCAGCGATGAGGTAGACCGCGCGCCAGCCCCAGATTCCGGCGATCAGGCCGCTGCCCACGCGCGAAAGCAGGATGCCCAGCAACAGGCCGGTCATGACCGTGCCGACGATGCGGCCACGGTGTTCGATCCGCGCCAGCGTGGCGGCGGCGGGCACGAAGTCCTGCGCCACCGTGGCGGTCAGGCCGATCGCCAGGCTCGCGCAGAGCAGCGTGGTCATGCCCGGCGCCAGGCCGCCGATGGCCAGCGCCAGCGCCAGCAGGCCGCACTTGGCCAGGATCACCCGGCGGCGGTCGTAACGATCGCCCAGCGGCGCGCACAGCAGGATGCCCAGCGCATAGCCGAGCTGGTTGAGCGTGGGCACCAGGCCGGCGGTCTGGGCGCTGGCGTGCAGGTCGCCGGCCAGCACGCCGAGCATGGGCTGGCTGTAGTAGAGCGAGGCCACGCTCATGCCGGCGCCGATCGCCAGCAGCAGCACCAGCCGGCGCGGCAGGCCGGTGTGGCCTGGCGCTTCATGCGGATATTGAATGTGAGTCATGGCGTAGAGCGGCTGCAAGGTGGGGTGCGCGGTATTCTCCGGGCCGTCCGGCGCGCGTGGTAGCCTGCGCGCCGACACAATGCCTATGCGTCGGGCGTATGCAAGAGCCGATTTCCACCGGAACCGACCGCCTCGAGCTGATGCAGACCTTCGTCCGCATTGTCGAGGCCGGCAGCCTGTCGGCCGCCGCCGCGCAGCTCGGCGCCAGCCAGCCCACCGTCAGCCGGCGGCTGCAGGCGCTCGAGCGCCTGCTCGGGCTCAAGCTGCTGCGCCGTTCGACCCACGCCATGACGCTGACCGAAGACGGCGCGCGCTGCTACGACAAGGCCCGCGACCTGCTGCAGGACTGGCAGGCCCTGGAAGACGACCTGCGCGGCGCCGGCCAGGCCCCGCAGGGCCTGCTGCGCGTGGTGGTGCCGCACGCCTTCGGCCAGCGCCAGCTGATGGAGCCGATGGCCGACTACCTGCGCCGCTATCCGCAGGTCTCGGTGGACTGGCTGCTGCACGAGCGCGAGCCGGACTTCGTCGCCGACAACATCGACTGCGCCATCCACGTCGGCACCGTGATGGATCCCTCGGTGGTGGCGGTGCAGATCGCCGAGGTGCCACGCATCGTGGTCGGCGCGCCGGAACTGCTGGAAGGGCGCGAGGCGCCCGATGTGATCGAGACCCTGCGCGCGCTGCCCTGGCTGGCGATCAACCTGTTCTACCGCAACGACATCAGCCTGACCCATCGCCAGGACGGGCGGCAGTGCCATTTCCCGATCCGGCCCAGGCTGAGCACCGACAGCCTGCATGCGCTGCGCACCGCGGCGCTGGCCGGGCTGGGGGCGTGCATCGCCTCGGCCTGGCTGGTGGCCGAGGACGTCGCCGCGGGTCGGCTGCTGCACCTGGCCCCGGACTGGCGCGCCACCCCGCTGCCGGTGCACCTGGTCTATCCGCCGGCGCGGCACCAGCCGGCCAAGCTGCAGCGCTTCATCGAGCTGATGCGCCTGGCCGGGGCCAATATGACCGGCGTCGAGCCGCTGCGCGGCCGCGGAGGCTGATCGCCGCTGATGCCTCCGTCGTCGTTCCCGCGAAGGCGGGAACCCAGTGGCTTTCACACGGAGCGGCCAAAGGCGCTGGATCGTCAGACATGTGTCTGCCGAGAAGCACTTCCCGCGTTCGCGGGAATGACGGTCCTTCCTTCAGGAGCAGTCACGCATTTCGGCACGTGCCGCGCCAACCGCGATTCACCCGGAACGCGATGCCGGGCGCCGGTCGCTCACTGCGCCTGGGTCTTGGCCTTCTCGTCCAGCGAGAAACAGGCGTCCGGGCGCACCTGCGGGGCGGGGAAGTTCACCGGCACGTTGAGGGTCTGCGCCACCGGCTGGCCGCCGCGCGTGGCCGGCTTGAAGGTCCATTGCTTGACCGCGGCCACCGCCGCATCGTCCAGCGCCGCGTTGCCGCTGCCCTTGGCCACCACCACCTCGGTCGGCGTGCCGGCGGTGCCGACGGTGACCTTCAGCGTGGAGACCCCGCCGTGGCCGCTGCACGCGGCCTCCAGCGGGTACTGCGGCGGCGGGGTCTGCAGCGCGGTCAGCTCGGTGGCGGCCGGGGCGGTGGCCTCGGGCGCGGCCTGCTCGCCGCAAGCGGCCGCCAGCACGGCGAAACACGACAGCGCCAGCAGGCGCAGCGGACGGGAAACGGTGTGGGTGTTCATGCGTCGGGTTCCAGTGCCTGCGCCTTGGCGGCGCAGATGAAGTCGTTCTCGCTCAGGCCGCCCACGTCGTGGGTGGAGAAACGCACCACCACCCGGTCGTAGTGCACGCCCAGGTCCGGATGATGGTCCTCGGCGTGGGCGATGTAGGCCAGCGCGTTGACGAAGGCCAGCGTGCGGTAATAGTCGGGAAAGCGGAAGGTGCGCACCAGCGCCTTGTCCTGTTCGGCCAGCTCCCAGCCGGGCAGCTGCGGCAGCAGCTCGGCGATGCGCGCCTGGCTGAGGCGGTGCTCGCTGCCGCTGCGCGGCAGGCAGTGCGCGGCGGCCAGGGGGACGAGGTCGGACATCGGGGGCTCCTGCAGGTGGCGCGGGGAACGTAGCATTCCCGCGCGTGACCATTCCGTTCTGACCGGTGCGCGGGCAGACCGCTAGAATACGCCGCATGATCCAGATCTCCGAGACCGCCCAGCACCATTTCCGCAAGCTGATCGAGCGCGAGGCCTCGCCCGGCCTGGGCGTGCGGCTCAGTGCGGTCGATCCGGGCACCCCGCGCGCCGACGCGCGGCTGGAGTTCGCCGAACCGCGCGAACTGGCCGGCGACGAGTGGGCCGTGGACTGCGAAGGCTTCACCCTGTACGTGGACGCGGCCAGCGTGCCGTGGCTGGACGATGCCGAGATCGACTTCGTCACCCAGGGCGCCGGCAGCCAGCTGACGATCAAGGCGCCGCACATCAAGGGCAAGGCGCCGGCCGAGGGCGCCTCGCTGGTCGAGCGCGTGCGCTGGGTGGTCGAGCACGAGGTCAACCCGCAGCTGGCCTCGCACGGCGGCCGCGTGGCGGTGGAGGAAGTGACGGGCGAGGGCGTGGTGTTCCTGCGCTTCGGCGGCGGCTGCCACGGCTGCGGCATGGCCGATGTCACCCTGAAGCAGGGCATCGAGAAGACCTTGCTGACGCGCGTGCCGGGCGTGACCGCGGTGCGTGACGCCACCGACCACGACAGCGGCCAGGCGCCGTACATGCCGCGCGACGCGGCCTGATCCGTCCGCATCCGGTGACGACTGCCACCGAGATCATCGCCGCCCTCCTGCAGCGCAGGCCGGCGCCCATTCTGGAAAAACGCACCGGCCTGCCGCACGGCTGGGGCATCTGGCTGCGCAACCGGCCGGCGCAGGCCGGTCCGCTGAGCCGGGCCCCGGTCGAGGCGCTGGTGGCCGCCGCGGCCGCACGCCCGCGCACGGCGCCAGTGGCGCGGCCGATGAACCGCTGGCAGGCCGCGTGGTCGCTGCACTGGCAGCACGGCGAGGCGCCGCCGCGCGAAGAGCGCTGGATCCGCTGGGTCGGGCGGCTGGGGAGCCTGCTGCTGCACCTGGCGTTCCTGGCGCTGCTGATCTTCGTCAGCCTGATGGCGCTGCCGCCGACGCCGACCGAGGAAGACGGCAGCCGCGTGCAGCTGACCTTCATCGGGCGCGGCACGCCGGGCGAGGGCGGTGGCTCGGGGCCGCAGCCGCCCTCGCTTGGCGCGCAGCAGGCCGCCGCGGCCGCGCCGCGCGGCGCGAGCCGGCCCGCGCGTGCGGCGGCGAGGCCCGAGGCCGCCGCGCCAGCGCCCGCCAAGCCCGCGCCGGCGCAGGCGGCTCCGTCTCCGCCCACGCCCACGCCCACGCCGCCGCAGGTGGCCGAGCAGCCGGCCACCCCGCCGCAGCCCGAAACCCCAGCGCCGCCGACGCCGCCGGTCGAACAGCCGCTGCAGGTGACCGAGACCGCGCAGCCGACCCAGACCTTCATCCTGCCGCCGACCACGCCGCCACAGGTGCAGTTGCCCGCGCCCCAGGTGCAGTGGCAGCCGCCGGCCGCGCGCGTGCGCGAGGTGGAGACGGTGCAGACCCAGCAGCCCGTGGCCGTGCAACAGGTCGCCCCGCGCGCGGTCGACCTGCCGGCGCCGGCCGCGCCGCCCACACAGGTGCGCCAGCGCGAGATCCCCAATCCCGAGCCGGTGTCCCAGGTGCAGGCGCCGGCGCTGCAGGCTCTGCGCAGCCCCGAGCCGGCGCCGGTGCAGCTGCCGGCCTCGACTCCGGCCCAGGCCCGCGTGCGCGAGATCCCGATGCCGGCGGCCCCCGCACCGGCCGCGCCGGCCCAGTCCGTTGCGGAGGCCGCATCCAGCGCGGCCAACGCCGGCAGCCCGCAGGCCCAGCAGGGCCAGGCCGAGCGCGCCAGCCAAGCGGCGGCCGAGACCGGCCAGCAAGCCTCCAACACGGCCACCAACAGCGGCGCGCCGCCGTCGCCGGTGCAGGGCGGCCAGACCGCCGGCAGTCAGGCCAGCAGCCCGGGCGCGGGTGCACGTGCCGCGGACGAGTGGGGCACGCCGGGCCAGACGCGCGCCGACGACTGGGGCGCCTCGCGCAACGCGCAGGCCGGTAATCAGGGCAGCGCGGGGCAGGGCCTGCAGGGGCTGTTCAACGCAGATGGCAGCGTCAAGGTGCCGGATGCGTCAGGCAGCGGGCGCTCGGACCGCCCCGGCGCGCCGGGCTCGCGCCAGCAGGCCAAGATCGATGCGAACAACGCCGGCACCTGGCTGGACCGTCCGGCGTTCGGCTACGAGCCGACGATGTTCGACAAGTACTGGATGCCCGGCGGCACCCTGCTGCAGGACTGGGTCCGCGCCGGCATCCAGGACCTGGAGATCCCGATTCCCGGCACGTCCAAGCGCATCAAGTGCGTGGTGTCGATCCTGCAGGCCGGCGGCGCCTGCGGCGTCTACGACCCCAACCTCAACGACCACCCCGCCACGGCGCGGCCGCCGCCGGACATCCCGGTCAAGCGCAATCCGATTCCGGTGGGGAGTTGAGGGGCGGGGAGCCTAAAGGCGGTCGCTCTCACGAAAGATTTCGTCGCTCGAAGCTGCTGGTTCCCATGTTCTCGGGAACAGCGATGGTGCCTGATGGCTGAGCGTTGATCGGGAAAGCCCCGCCCCCTCCCCCTCAATCGCTAGCCGCGATTTCGAGCTCCCCTGCGCTTCGCGCGAGGGAGGGGGCACCAGGTCGCGAGCTGTCGCACCGCTTGTCACGGAGCGTGAGTCCACTGCTGAGCGCTTGGCTTATGGAACTCAAGAGCCAAACGCCTCGCCCGCCGAAGTCCATGGTCGTGCGCTTCGCGCGTGGAACCACAGCGCCAAGCGCTTCTGCCCCCTCCCTTTCGCCGAAGGCGAAGGGGAGGGTTGGGGAGGGGTGCTTTTGCTTTTTGCTCTCGCTCCCGACAAAGCGGAACGGCTCGCGAAACCCGCATCACGCGAAGGCGGAGCCACAGGTCTTTGTCGCGTCTCGCTAAAGCCGCTGGATTCCCGCCTTCGCGGGAATGACGGTAGCGGGTTTATCGGCGGCGTTTAGGCCAGACGCCAGGCGCCCTGGGAGCGGACTGCGCCCGTCGTGACCGCGGGCTGGTGCCAACCATTCCGGCGAAACGGGGCTCAACCGGTTGCATTGCCCTCGGAGCTTTCAACCTGTCCTGCTCAGGTCGCGTAGCCACCCTGGAACTCAACTTGGCCGTACAGATCGCGCAGCTCGCCTAGGGCTTAAGTCCAGATCTTGCAGACCCGCGCCTCGCCAGACCCTCAATCCAACCCGTGCAAGTCCCGCAGCTCACCCTTGCGCGAGGAGAAGTAGGCGGCCAGGTTGGCGATGTCCTGATCGCTCAGGTCCTTGGCCTGCGGCGTCATCAGCGCGTGCTGGCGATCGCCGGCGCGATAGGCCTGCAGAGCGTGGGCCAGGTAGTCGGCGTACTGGCCGGCCAGATGCGGGTAGGTGGCCGCGATCGGCTTGTCGCCTTCGGCGCCATGGCAGTCGATGCAGCTCTGGCCGGTGGCCTTGCCCTTTTCCTGCGACTTCTTCTCGCCGGCGGCGATGTTGCCCGGCGGCAGGCCGGCCGAGGAGGCGCTGCCGTGCTCGCCGCTGGCATGGCCAGGATCGGCCGCGGCGGTGTCGGTGGACTCGAGCTTGGTGCAGGCGCCCAGCGCCAGGGCGGCGGCCAGGGCGAAGGTCAGACGCGTAGCGAAGGCGGTGCGCATGGTCGGCTTACTTCAGGCTGGACAGGTAGGCGGCCAGGTCGGCGATGTCCTGGTCGGAGAAGCTCTGGGCCTGGGCCTGCATCGTCGGATGCTTGCGCTTGCCCGCCTTGTACTCGGTCAGGGCCTGGGCCAGGTACTCGGCCGACTGCCCGCCGATGCGCGGCACGTGGTAGTTGGGGTAGGCATTCTTGTAGCCGATGACGCCGTGGCAGCCCTGGCAGGTATAGGACAGCTGCTTGCCGGCGGCGGCGTTGCCGCGCGGGGCGGCGACGGCGGCGGGTGCGGGAGTCGGGGCAGCGGCCGGGGCCGGGGCGTCCTGGCGGGCCTGGCCCGTGCCGGACACGCCGGCGTACAGCAGGGCAAAACAGGCGGCGAGCAACAACGATCGCGTCATGTCGTGTTCCGGGATTCGCGCGCGCCCCGTCCCATCCGCGGCGCTTGGCTTGCGGCGAGTATAGCCTGCCGTTCAGCGTCTCCGGCAAGCGCGCGACAGCGGAAAAAATGCCGCAGCGCAACAACTTACGCACGATTCGCGCGGTGCCGCGCTGTCGGCGCGCGTGCGGTGGGATGGGCGATCAAGGACACAGGTCACCATGACCTTCGGCGCATGGCGAGTTGTTGTTTTGGTGGTGTAGTTGCCTACAACACCAACAGCGACGCATCGCCATGTCCAAGTCCGCCCATGCCCGTCCCGCCACCGTCCTGGGCGCCGCCGCCCTCGCGCTGGCGCTGATCACCGCCTTGCCCGGCTGCGGCAGCGCGCAGGGTGCCGACCCCAAGGCCACCGACGCCAAGGCCGACAAGAGCAAGGACAAGGAAAAAGCGGCCGACGCCGTGCCGGTGGAAGCGGTCAAGGCCACCCATCGCGCCGTGGCCGCCAGCTACGCCGGCACCACCACGCTGGAGCCGCGCGCCGAGTCGCAGGTCATCGCCAAGAGCTCCGGCGTGGCCCTGGCGGTGCTGGTGGAGGAGGGGCAGGAGGTCCGGGCGGGCCAGCCGCTGGTGCGTCTGGACGCCGACCGCGCGCGGCTGTCGGTGGCGCAGACCGAGGCGCAGATGCGCAAGCTGGAGAACAATTACCAGCGCGCCCTGAAGCTGGTCGACCAGCAGATGATCAGCGCCAACGACGTCGACCAGCTGCGCTACGACCTGGAGAACATGCGCGCGCAGAACCGCCTGGCGCGGCTGGAGCTGTCCTACACCACGGTGGTGGCGCCGATCTCCGGCGTGGTCGCCTCGCGCTCGATCAAGCCGGGCAACTTCGTGCAGATCAACACGCCGATCATCCGCCTGGTGGATCGCTCGCGGCTGGAGGCCACGCTCAACGTGCCCGAGCGCGAACTGGCCACGCTGCGCGCCGGCCAGCCGGTGACCCTGCAGGCCGATGCGCTGCCGGGCAAGTCGTTCACCGGCAAGGTCGATCGCGTCGCGCCGGTGGTGGACGCCGGCAGCGGCACCTTCCGCGTGGTGTGCGCGTTCGAAGGCGGCACCCAGCTGCAGGCCGGCATGTTCGGCCGGCTGCGGATCGAATACGACCACCGTGCCGACGCGCTGGTGATCCCGCGCGCGGCGCTGCTGGACGATGGCGATCCGGCGGTCTACCTGGTGCGCGCCGGAAAGGCGGTGCGCACCGCGGTCGAGCCGGGCTATGTCGATGGCGCCTGGGTCGAGATCCGCAAGGGGCTCAAGGTGGGCGATGCGGTGGTGACCGCCGGCAAGGTCGCCCTGCGCGACGGCAGCGCGGTGACGGTGATCGAGGCTCCGCCGGCGCCGGCGACGCAGATCGCGCTGGCCGGCAAGCGCTGAGGACGTCGCGATGCACACGGGGAATGGGGAGCACGCGCACGACGAGACCGGCGCCGGCGGCGGCCTGGTCGCCCTGGCGGTGCGGCGCCGGGTGACGGTGGCGATGGTGACGGTGACGCTGCTGCTGTTCGGCGTCATCGCCCTGCGCAGCCTGAAGGTCAACCTGCTGCCGGACCTGAGCTATCCGACGCTGACGGTGCGCACCGAGTACACCGGCGCGGCGCCGGCCGAGATCGAGACGCTGCTGTCCGAGCCCGTCGAGGAATCGGTGGGCGTGGTCAAGAACCTGCGCCGGCTGACCTCGGTCTCGCGCACCGGGCAGAGCGATGTGGTGCTGCAGTTCGCCTGGGGCACCAACATGGACCAGGCCGGACTGGAGGTGCGCGACAAGCTGGAGGCGCTGCAGCTGCCGCTGGAGGCCAGCGCGCCGGTGCTGCTGCGTTTCGATCCGTCCACCGAGCCGATCATGCGCCTGGCGCTGTCGGCCAAGGTGCCGGCCGATGACGCGCTGGCCGCGCAGCGGCAGCTGGTGGCGCTGCGTCGCTTCGCCGACGAGGACCTGAAGAAGAAACTGGAGCCGGTCAGCGGCGTGGCCGCGGTCAAGGTCGGCGGCGGCCTGGAGGACGAGGTGCAGGTCGACATCGACCAGCAGAAGCTCGCCCAGCTGCACATGCCGCTGTCCACCGTGATCGAGCGGCTCAAGGCCGAGAACGTCAACCTGTCCGGCGGGCGCCTGGAGCAGGGCACGCAGCGCTATCTGGTGCGCACGGTCAACCAGTTCGGCAACGTGGAGGACATCGGCGACCTGCTGCTGACCACGCGCAGCGGCGGCGACAACGCCGCGGCCAGCGCGGCCGCGCAGATGGCCGCCATCGCCGCCTCCAGCGGCTCGGCCGAAGTGCTCGCCGCCGCCGCCTTGGTGCAGAGCGCGTCTTCCTCCAGCAGCACCGCCGTCGCTGGCGGCATGCCGGTGCGGTTGCGCGATGTGGCGACCGTGCGCCAGGGCTACAAGGAACGCGAGGCGGTGATCCGCCTGGCCGGGCGCGAGGCGGTGGAGCTGGCCATCTACAAGGAGGGCGACGCCAACACCGTGGCCACCGCCAAGGCGCTGTCGCAGCGGCTGGAGCGCCTGCGCGCGCAGCTGCCTGCCGATGTCTCCCTGGACACGCTGGACGACCAGTCGCGCTTCATCGAACACGCCATCGGCGAGGTCAAGCGCGACGCGGTGATCGGCGGCCTGCTGGCGATCCTGGTGATCTTCCTGTTCCTGCGCGATGGCTGGAGCACCTTCGTGATCGGCCTGTCGCTGCCGGTGTCGATCGTGGCCACGTTCTTCTTCATGGACCGGCTGGGGCTGAGCCTCAACGTGATGTCGCTGGGCGGCCTGGCGCTGGCCACCGGCCTGGTGGTGGACGACTCGATCGTGGTGCTGGAGAGCATCGCCAAGGCGCGCGAGCGGGGCTTGGGGATCGTGCAGGCGGCGATCGCCGGCACGCGCGAGGTGAGCATGGCGGTGGTGGCCTCGACGCTGACCACGATCGCGGTGTTCCTGCCGCTGGTGTTCGTCGACGGCATCGCCGGCCAGCTGTTCCGCGACCAGGCGCTGACCGTGGCGATCGCGATCGCGATCTCGCTGGTGGTGGCGATGACGCTGATCCCGATGCTGAGCTCGCTGCGCGGGCGTGCGCCGCTGGGCTTCGCCACCGAGGCGCCGCATCCGCGCTGGCAGCCCGACGCGCGCTGGCAAAAGCCGTTCGCGTTGGGCGGCCGCGGCATCGGCGCGGCGGTGCGCGGCGCGGTGTTCGGGCTGGCCTGGCTGGTGGTCAGGCTGGGGCGGGGCGCGGTGTTCCTGATCGCACCGCTGATGCGCCGGCTGAGCGCGGTGGCGATGAAGCCCTACGGCTGGCTGGAGCGCGGCTACCTGCGCCTGCTGCCGGCCGCGCTGGCCCGCCCGTGGCGCGTGCTGGGCCTGGCCGCGCTGGCGCTGGCCGGCACCGCGGCGCTGGTGCCGACCCTGGGCACCGACCTGATCCCGCAGCTGGCGCAGGACCGCTTCGAGATGACGGTCAAGCTGCCCCCGGGCACGCCGCTGCGCGACACCGATGCGGTGCTGCGCACGCTGCAGGAACAGCACGTCAAGGACGCCGGCGTGGCGGCCATCTTCGGCGTCAGCGGCAGCGGCACGCGGCTGGATGCCAACCCGACCGAGAGCGGCGAGAACATCGGCAAGCTGACCGTGGTCATGGCCGGTGGCGGCAGTCCGCAGATCGAGGCGCGCGAGACCGAGGCGCTGCGTGCCTCAATGCAGGCCTGGCCGGGAGCGCAGGTCGATTTCGCGCGGCCGGCGTTGTTCAGCCTGTCCACGCCGCTGGAAGTGGAGCTGCGCGGCCAGGACCTGGCCACGCTGGAGGTCGCCGGTCAGCGCCTGGCCCAGCTGCTGCGCGGCAATGCGCACTACACCGATGTGCGCTCGACGGTGGAGCAGGGCTTCCCCGAAATCCAGATCCGCTTCGACCAGGAGCGCGCCGGCGCGCTGGGCCTGACCACGCGCCAGGTCGCCGATGCGGTGGTGCAGAAGGTGCGCGGCGAGGTGGCCACGCGCTACAGCTTCCGCGATCGCAAGATCGACGTGCTGGTACGCGCCCAGGCGTCTGACCGCGCTTCGGTCGAGGACGTGCGCCGGCTGATCGTCAATCCCTCCAGCAGCCGGCCGGTCACCCTGGACGCGGTGGCCGACGTGATCGCCACCACCGGCCCCAGCGAGATCCACCGCGCCGACCAGGGCCGCGTGGCGATCGTCTCGGCCGGTTTGAAGGACATCGACCTGGGCGGTGCGGTGCGCGAGGTGCAGGCGCTGGCCGCCGCGCATCCGCTGGGCGCCGGCGTGTCGATGCGTATCGGCGGGCAGGGCGAGGAGCTGGGCGATTCGGTGCGCTCGCTGCTGTTCGCCTTCGGGCTGGCGGTGTTCCTGGTGTATCTGGTGATGGCCTCGCAGTTCGAGTCGCTGCTGCATCCCTTCGTCATCCTGTTCACCATCCCGCTGGCGCTGGTGGGCGCGGTGCTGGCGCTGAAGCTGAGCGGCTCGCCGGTGTCGGTAGTGGTGTTCATCGGCCTGATCCTGCTGGTCGGCCTGGTGACCAAGAACGCCATCATCCTGATCGACTCGGTCAACCAGCTGCGCGCGGGCGGCATGGCCAAGCGGCGGGCGCTGGTGGAAGGCGCGCGCTCGCGCCTGCGGCCGATCGTGATGACCACCCTGTGCACGCTGCTGGGCTTCCTGCCGCTGGCGCTGGCCTCCGGCGAAGGCGCCGAGGTGCGCGCGCCGATGGCCATCACCGTGATCGGCGGCCTGCTGGTGTCCACGCTGCTGACCCTGCTGGTGATCCCGGTGGTCTACGACCTGCTGGACCGGCGCGGCGCGTTGCGCACGGCGGACGAGCCGGGCGGGGAAGCGGCGGTCGTGGCGTCCTGAGCTCGCCTCGCCATCGCCGATGCCTGCCGCGCCCGATCCCCATCTTCATCATTGGAGTCACAGCATGTCCAAAGCTTCTCGAACGCCTCGCCACTGGCCCGGTCTCAGCACGCTTCCGCTGTTGGCAGGCCTGATGATGCTCAGCGGCGCGGGGTGGGCACAGGTGCCTGCGGGCAAGGGCGATTCCTGTCCTTCGCTGGCCTCTGCCGCCCGCGACCAGCTGCTGGTGCATGTGCCCTTCGAAACGGTGGACGGGCGCATCTATGTCCGCGCCAAGGTCAACGGCCGCTCGGGCTATCGCTTCGCCGTCGACACCGGCGCCAGCGGCCTGGCGCGGGCCGATGCGCGCCTGACGGAAAGCCTGCATCTGCCCGTCGCGGGCCAGTCCGGAAATTCGGACGGCGTGCAGACCGCGGTGGCGCAGACGGTCCGTATCGATACGCTCGAGCTGGACGGCCTGCGACGCGCAGGCATCGAGGCGATCACGCGCGACTATCGCGCCAAACTGAAGGACGAAGCCGCCTTCGACGGCATCCTCGCGCGCGAGTTCTTCGCCGACGGCCTGCTGATCATCGACTACCCGGCGCGGATGCTGTCCTTCAGCCGCAGCTTGTCGCTGCCCGGCGATCGGGCGGACGTGCTGCCCTACACCCGGCCCTTCCGCGTCCCCGTGCGGATCGGCGAGCGCCAGCTGGAGGGCAATCTGGATACCGGCGCCAACGTGGCGCTGGTGCTGCCCAAGGCGCTCTACGATCAGATCGAGGCCGGTTCCCTGGCCGAGGCCGGTTCGGGCCAGCTGAGCCACACCGCGATCGAACTCGGCAAGGCGACCGTGCACGGGCCGGTCCAGATCGGTGGACTGGTCCTGCGCGATCTCGACGCCCGGGTGTCCGATCGCTACCCGGAGCTGCTGGTCGGCGCACTGGCCCTGAAGGACAGCGTGCTGATGATCGACCAGCGCGCGATGCGCGTGGCGGTGTGCACGCCATGATGCCGCGCGCTCGCCTGTCTCCAGGCCTGCCTGGACGCCCCGGTCCCGCGTGGGGACCCCACGCCTGTGCCCGAGGTGAAGGATGAGCATCGCCGCGCTGAGCATCCGCCGGCCGGTGACCACGGTGATGTGCTTCGTCTCGCTGTTGGTGATCGGCGCGATCGCGGCGGTGCGGCTGCCGCTGGAGGCCTTCCCGGACATCTCCGCGCCGTTCCTGTTCGTGCAGCTGCCGTATCCGGGCTCCACGCCGGAGGAGGTCGAACGCAACATCCTGCGCCCGGCCGAGGAGGCGCTGGCGATCATGCCGGGCATCAAGCGCCTGCGCGGCACCGCCACCGCCGATGCGGCCAGCCTCTTCATCGAGTTCAGCGACTGGGACCGCGACATCGCCATCGCCGCCTCCGACGCGCGCGTGCGCCTGGACGCGATCCGCAGCGACCTGCCGGACGATCTGAAGCGCTACTCGGTGTTCAAGTGGTCCAGCAGCGACCAGCCGATCCTGCGCGTGCGCCTGGCCGGCGACCGCGACATGACCGCCTCGTACGACATGATCGAACGCGAGTTCAAGCGCCGGCTGGAGCGCATCCCCGGCGTGGCGCGCGTGGAGATCTCCGGCGCGGCGCCCAACGAGGTGGAGGTGGCGATCGCGCCGGATCGCCTGAGCGCGCACGGCCTCAATCTCAACGACCTGACCACGCGCCTGCAGGCGGCCAACTTCTCGATTTCCGCCGGCCAGATCGACGACCACGGCCAGCGCCTGCGCGTGCAGCCGATGGGCGAGGTCGCCGACCTGCAGCAGCTGCGCGAGCTGGTGATCGCCGACAGCGGTCTGCGCCTGGGCGACATCGCCAGCGTGCAGCTCAAGCCCTCGCGCATGGACTACGGCCGCCGCCTGGACGGCAAGCCGGCCGTGGGCATGGACATCTACAAGGAGCGCAGCGCCAACCTGGTGCAGGTCTCGCGCGACGCGCTGGCCGAGGTGGACGCGATCCGCGCCCAGCCCGAGCTGTCCGACGTGCAGATCAAGGTGATGGAGAACCAGGGCGAGAACGTCACCTCCTCGCTGCTGGAACTGGCCGAGGCCGGCGCGATCGGCCTGCTGCTGTCCATCGCCGTGCTGTTCTTCTTCCTGCGCCACTGGCCGTCCACGCTGATGGTGACCCTGGCCATCCCGATCTGCTTCGTGATGACCCTGGGCTTCATGTACTTCGCCGGGGTCACGCTCAACATCCTGACGATGATGGGCCTGCTGCTGGCGGTCGGCATGCTGGTCGACAACGCCGTGGTGGTGGTGGAGAGCATCTTCCAGGAGCGCGAGAAGATGCCGGGCGAACCGGTCAAGGCCGCGCTGCTCGGGACCAGGCACGTGGCCATCGCCCTGTCGGCCGGCACGCTGTGCCACTGCATCGTGTTCGTGCCCAACCTGTTCGGCGAGACCAACCAGATCAGCATCTTCATGGCGCAGATCGCGGTGACCATCTCGGTCTCGCTGCTGGCTTCCTGGCTGGTGGCGATCAGCCTGATCCCGATGCTGTCGGCGCGGATGAAGACCCCGCCGCTGCTGCGCTCCGAGCGCGGCCTGATCCCGTGGCTGCAGCGCCGCTATGCGCGAATGCTGCGCTGGACGCTGGAGCACCGCGGCTGGAGCGTGCTGGGCATCGTGCTGATCGTGGCCGCCAGCCTGGTGCCGATGAGGCTGACCGAGATGGACATGTTCGGCGGCGGGCAGGCCGGCGAGACCTCGGTGCTGTACCAGTTCCGCGGCTCCTACACGCGCGACCAGATGTCGGCCGAAGTGGCGCGCGCCGAGCAATACCTGGAAAGCCAGCGCAAGGCCTTGGGCATCACGCAGATCTATTCGTGGTTCAGCGAAAGCGAAGGCGCCTCGAGCTCGGTCAAGTTCGACACCACCGATCCGGACGAGACCAAGCGCCGGGTCGAGCTGCTGCGCAAGGGCATGCCCAAGTCGGCGCGCGCCGAGATCGTGATGGGCAGCGGCAATGGCAACGGCGGGGGCAACAAGAACGGTGTGCAGGTGCAGCTGACCGGCGATTTGACCGCCGTGCTGCAGGAGATCGCCCGCGATGTGCTGCCGGCGCTGGCCAGCCGCCCCGAGCTGCGCGATGTGCGCATCGACGCGGGCGACCAGAGCAGCGAGCTGAAGGTGCACGTGGATCGCGAACGCGCCGCCGCGTTCGGCTTCTCGGCCCAGGACGTGGCGAGCTTCGTCAACATCGCCCTGCGCGGCGGCAAGCTGCGCGAGCTGCGCCGCGGCGACACCGAGGTGCCGGTGACCCTGCGCTTCGCCGGCGCCGAGCAGTCGACCATCGCCGACCTGGAGGGCTTCATGGTGCGCGCCAAGGACGGGCGCAGCGTGCCGCTGATGTCGATGGTCAGCATCGACATGGCGCCCTCGGCCTCGCAGATCTCGCGCAGCAACCGCCAGACCACGCTGGCCATCACCGCCAACCTGGCCGAGCAGGTCACCGCGCCCAAGGGCCGCGAGGCGATGGAGGCGGTGCTCAAGTCGATGGCCTTCCCGGCCGGCTACCACTACACCTTCGACGGCGGCGATTACCAGGACGACGGCGAGGCCATGCAGCAGATGCTGTTCAACATGGTCATCGCGTTGCTGATGATCTACCTGGTGATGGCCGCGGTGTTCGAGTCGCTGCTGTTCCCGGCGGCGATCATGTCCGGCGTGGTGTTCTCGATCTTCGGCGTGTTCTGGCTGTTCTGGCTCACCGGCACCGCCTTCGGCGTGATGTCCTTCATCGGCATCCTGGTGCTGATGGGCGTGGTGGTGAACAACGGCATCGTGATGATCGAGCACATCAACACGCTGCGCCGCGGCGGCCTGAGCCGCACCGACGCGCTGGTGGAAGGCAGCCGCGAGCGCTTGCGCCCGATCATGATGACCATGGGCACGGCGATCCTGGCGATGGTGCCCATCGCCATGGGCGGCACGCAGATGGGCGGCGACGGCCCGCCGTACTTCCCGATGGCCCGCGCCATCGCCGGCGGCCTGGCGTTCTCGACCGTGGTCAGCCTGCTGTTCCTGCCGACGATCTACGCGATCCTGGACGACCTGCGCGCCGGCATGGGCCGGCTGGTGCGCCGCGCCCGCGGCGTGCCGCAGGAGGCGGCGGTCGGCACGGCCTGAGCGCCGTGCCGGTCGGCGTCCGTCGCCGGGCCGCGCCTCAGCCCAGCAGCTTGCGCGCCACCAGCACGCCGGTGATCCAGAAGCCGGCCATGCTGCCCAAGTTGGTCAGCATGAAGGTGAGCACCACGCGGCAGACGCGGTTGCGGTACCAGCCCTTGAGCGTCTGCGCATCGTCGCGCAGCGCCAGAAAGTCGCCGTAGGCCGGCTTGCGCAGGTGCACCTCGACCAGCGCGCTGAAGGCGCCGGCCGGCAGGCCCGGGCGGAACGGCTTGAGCGGCGCGGCGACGATCGCCGCCAGGATGCTCAGCGGATGGCCGGCCGCGGCCAGGCAGCCCAGCCCGGCCAGGCCGCCGGTCAGCAGCAGCCACTGCACCAGCAGCGTGCTGCCGACCTTCAGCCCGCCGCTGTAGAAGCCCCAGACGATGCCGCCCAGCACCAGCACGCTCAGCAGCATCATGATCCAGGGCAGCTTGCGCTTGGGCTGGACGAATTCCAGTTCGCTGCGCACCACGGCCGGGTCGGCCTGGTCCTCGGCCAGATGCCTGGCCAGGCCCTGCAGATGGCCGGCGCCGACCACGGCCAGCACTTCGCGTGCGCCGCCGGCCTGTTCGCGCAGGCTGGCGGCCATGTAGCGGTCGCGCTCGGCGATCACCGCCTCGTACAGGGCCGGACTCTCCTTGGCGAACTCGCCGAAGCTGGCCTCGAGCATGTCGCCCTGCTTGAGCTGTTCGATCTCCGCTTCGCCCACCTCGTCGGAGGCGAACAGGCCGCCGAGCAGGCCGGCGCCCAGCTTGAGCTTGCCGAACAGGCCCAGCTTGGCCGAGGCGCGCTTGAAGGTCAGGCCGACCTCGCGATCGATCAGGTGCACGGCCAGCCCGCGCGCGCGGGCCACGTCCACCGCGCGCTTGAGCTCGGCGCCGGGCTCGATGCCCAACTGCTCGGCCAGGCGCCGCTGATACGCGGCCAGCGCCAGGTTGGCGGCGAACAGCGCCACGCGGCCCTTGCGGATCACCTGCACCAGGTCCAGCTTGGCCAGCGCGTCCGGATCGCTCAGGGCCTGCAGGCGCTGGGCGTCCAGTTCGACCGCCACCGCGTCGTAGGCGCCGCTGTCGATGGCCTGCTGCACCGCCTCCACGCTGGCCTTGGACACGTGCGCGGTGCCCAGCAGCGTGTAGCGCACGCCATCGCGTTGCACCACGCGCTGCGGCTGTTCGGCCGCCTCCTCGTGCGCGGGCGTGGCGGGCAGGGCGGTGGAATCGGAATCGGTCATGGATTACTCGTCGAAAGGAGCGCCAGCAGCGCCTTCACCCAGCGCACGCTGCATCTGAAGCAGGTCAAGCCAGCGGCCGTGCTTGCGGCCGATGCCCTGGAAGACGCCCACGGTGCGGAAGACGGCGCGCTGGTGCAAGCGCACCGAGGCGGCGTTGTCCGAGTCGCCGATCACCGCGATCATCTGGCGGAAGCCGCGCGCGGTGCAGGCCTCGATCAGCGCCTGCAGCAACGCGCTGCCGATGCCCCGGCCGTGCAAGGCCGCATCCACGTAGACCGTGTTCTCCACGGTGAAGCGGTAGGCACTGCGAGCGCGGTAGCTGCCGGCGTAGGTGTAGCCGGCGAGCCGTCCGTCGCACTCGGCCACCAGATACGGATAGCCCTGATCCAGAAGCGCCTGCATGCGGCGCCGCATCTCGTCCACGTCCGGCGGATCGTATTCGTAGGTGGCCACGCCGCCGTCGACCTGCGCGGCGTAGATCGCCGTGATCGCCGGCATGTCCTCGACGCGCACGGGTCGGATGCGCGGCAGCGCGGCGTTCATGCGGACGGCGCGCGCTGGGCCATCAATCGATGTAACGGCGGGTCAGGTCGCCGTAGGCGTCGATGCGGCGGTCGCGCAGGAACGGCCAGATGCGGCGCACGTGCTCGCTGCGCTGCAGGTCGACCTCGACGCTGAGGATCTCCGCCTCGCCGCCGGCTTCGGCCAGGAACTCGCCCTGCGGCCCCAGCACATGGCTATTGCCCCAGAAGTCGATCCCCGAGGCGCCCAGCGGCGAAGCCTCGTGGCCGACACGGTTGCAGCTGAGCACCGGCAGGCCGTTGGCCACGGCGTGGCCGCGGTGGCTCAGCACCCAGGCATCGCGCTGGCGGGTCTTCTCGTCCTGCGCATCGTCAGGATCCCAGCCGATGGCGGTGGGGTAGAGCAACAGGTCGGCACCGGCCAGCGCCATCAGCCGCGCGCCTTCCGGATACCACTGGTCCCAGCACACCAGCACGCCCAGGCGGCCGACCGAGGTGTCGATCGGCTTGAAACCCAGATCCCCCGGGGTGAAGTAGAACTTCTCGTAGAAGCCCGGGTCGTCCGGGATATGCATCTTGCGGTACTTGCCCGCCGTGCTGCCGTCGGCGTCGAACACCACCGCGGTGTTGTGGTACAGCCCGGCGGCGCGCCGTTCGAACAGCGAGCTCACCAGCACCACCTTGTGCTGTTTGGCCAACTCGGCCAGGCGCGCGGTGCTCGGGCCCGGGATCGGCTCGGCCAGGTCGAACTCGTGCACCGACTCGTGCTGGCAGAAATAGGCGCCGTTATGCAGTTCCTGCAGCAGCACCAGTTTGGCGCCGCGCTTGGCGGCCTCGGCCACGCGCTGCTCGATCACCGTCAGATTGGCATCGGCGTCGCCGTGGTTCTTTTCCTGGATCAGGGCAACGGGCAGGGTGCGACGGGTCATGGCGGCAGTGCGACAGCAGGGGAGAAGGAATGGTAACGCGGATGTGTGGGACGCCCTGCGTCCGCGCAAGGCCGCTCACGCGGCCGGGCGCGATGCCGCACGGCGCGGGTTCACGCGGCCAGCAGGCCTTCGGGCAGCTGCATGGTCACGCAGTGCAGGCTGCCGTTCTGCCAGATCAGCGGCCGGCAGGGGATCTGCACGATCTCCCGACCTGGATAGGCCTTGGCCAGCACCTCGGCGGCAGGGCCATCGGCCGGATCGCCGTAGGCGGGCATCAGCACCGCGCCGTTGAGGATCAGGTAATTGGCGTAGCTGGCGGCCAGGCGACGGCCGTCGTCCAGGATCGGCTGCGCCCACGGCAGCGGATACAGCGTGTAGGGCGCGCCATCGGGCGTGCGCAGCGCGGCCAGCTCATCGCCCATCGCGGTCAACTCGGCGTGGTGCGCGTCGCCGGCGTCGTCGCAGGCCTGGTAGACGATGGCATCGCCCGGTGCGAAGCGGGCCAGGGTATCGATGTGGGCATCGGTGTCGTCGCCTTCCAGATAACCATGGTCTAGCCACAGCACGCGCTGCTGCCGCAACGAGGTCTTCAGCGTCTCGGTGATCTGTCCGCGCGTGGCATCGGGATGGCGCTCGTGCAGGCAGCGCCAGGTGGTGAGCAGGGTGCCGGCGCCATCGGTCTCGATGCCGCCGCCCTCCAGCGCGAAGTCCACGCGCTGCACATAGGCATCGCGGAACACGCCGGCCCCGGCCAGCGTGCCGACCAGCAGATCGTCCAGCGAAGCCTCGTACTTGCCGCCCCAGCCGGTGAAGCGGAAGTCCATCAGCCTGAAGCCGTCGGCGCTGCGCAGGCTGATCGGGCCGGAATCCCGCAGCCAGGTGTCGTCGTATGGCGCCTCGACGAAGCGCACGCGGTCCATGTCCACGCGCGCCGAGCGCAGGCGCGCCTCGGCGTAGACCTGCAGGTCCGCGTCGGCCACGCAGATCACCACCGGCTCGAAGCGGGTGATGCCCGCCACCAGGGCGATATAGGTCTCTTCGACCGATTCCAGGCGCGCGGCCCAGTCGGTACCGGCATGCGGCCACGCGATGAGGATCGCGGATTGGGGTTCCCACTCCGCGGGGAAACGGACATTGGTCATCGGGTTTTCCATCAGCTGCGCCGGGATCGCACACCGGCAGGTCTTGCTTGATTATGCGGTGCTCGCATCGGGGCGATGACCGCGAGCCGGCCTGCGCATCGCAGGCCGCGCGTGAACCGGCTTCAGCGGATCGGCGGCTTGGGGCCGATCTCGCTGGGGCTGGCCTTGTTGGTCACCACGTCGATCACCTTGTTCTTCTCGAAGTACACGGTGAAGTTGGGGTAGACCCAGCGGTTGATCGTCGGCCACTGGCGCTTCTGCCCGCCGCGCGGGTCCAGGCGCTGCTGCGGCGCGCCGAACCTGGCTTCCACCTGGCCGGTGGTCAGCCCGCGCACGGGCAGGTTGGAGGCCGGATCGCGCGCCCGGTCGACCAGCAGGGTCTCCGCGCCGGACGGGCCGGCCAGCGCAGCCAGGGCAATCAGGGACAGCAGGCGCATGCGAGGCTTCATCACGAGGTTCCCCCAGGTAAGGTCGTCTTTATAGCAGAGCGACCGCAACAAAAAACCGCCCGGCGAAGGGCGGTTTCCGGTGCACCGTACAGCGCTGGAACTCAGCGCTGGCGGGCCTTGAAGCGCGGGTTGGACTTGCAGATCACGAAGACCTTGCCACGACGGCGGACCACCTTGCAGTCGCGGTGACGGGCCTTCGCCGACTTCAGGGAGGACAGGACCTTCATGACGTAAAACCTCGGCGTGGAATGGGATGGAACCTACTAAGCCCGCCATTCTAGCCTGGCTTTCCGAGTCGATTCAAGCAGTTGGCCGGAAATTTCTTCGCGTCCGCTCCGGAGGGTGCCGGCGAGGAGGCGCGCGTCGGCGATAATGCGGCGTTTCCCCTGCCGAGCCGCCACATGATGACAGCCTCCGTTCCCGTTCTCACCATCGATGGTCCGTCCGGGGCGGGCAAGGGCACCGTCAGCCGCCTGGCCGCGACCCGGCTGGGCTGGCACTACCTGGATTCGGGCGCGCTGTACCGGGCGGTCGGCGTGGCGGCCAGCTGGGCCGACCTGGACCTGTCCGACGCCGCCGCCCTGGTGCGCTGCACCTTCGACACCCACGTTAGCTTCCGCGACCAGGACGGCGCCGAGATGCGGGTGCTGGTCAACGGCGTGGACGCCACCGACGAGCTGCGCCTGGAGACCACCGGCACGGTGGCCTCGGCGATCGCCGCGATCCCCGAGGTGCGCTCGGCGCTGAAGGAGCGCCAGCGGGCGTTCCGCACCGCGCCCGGGCTGGTCGCCGACGGCCGCGACATGGGCACGGTCATCTTCCCGGACGCCCCCTACAAGGTGTTCCTGACCGCCAGCGCCGAGGAGCGGGCCGAGCGTCGCTATAAGCAGTTGAAAGACAAGGGGGTTTCAGTCACAATCGACGGTCTGCTGCGCGAGATCCTCGCGCGCGACGCCCGCGATGCCCAGCGCACGGTGGCGCCGCTGCGGCCGGCGCAAGACGCCGTCCTCATCGACACCACCGGCCTGGACATCGAGACCGTCGTGACGCGGGTGCTGGCCCTGGTGCCATCGCCCGCCGCCTGAGTCGATCGCGGCAGACATCAACTCCACCTCGTCCATGTCGGCCGGGGTGGTCATCCAACCAACCAACACACGGCAGCCGACCTTGGTGCCGCAACGGGTGGACAGGGGCCAGGCCGCGCAGGCGGTGAGCACCTGTCCGTGTGTCCAACTGAGTAATCAACAATGACCGAATCATTTGCAGAACTGTTCGAGCAGAGCCAGACCCATCTGGCCAAGCTGAAGCCGGGCGCCATCGTCGTCGGCACCGTGGTCGAGGTGCGCAACGACGTGGTGGTGATCAACGCCGGCCTGAAGTCCGAAGGCATCGTGCCGATCGAACAGTTCCGTAACGACGCCGGCGAGATCGACGTGGGTGTGGGCGACCAGGTGAAGGTCGCGCTCGACTCGCTCGAGAACGGCTTTGGCGAAACCGTCCTGTCGCGCGAGAAGGCCAAGCGCGCCATGGTGTGGGACGAGCTGGAAGAAGCCCTGGAGAAGAACGAGACCATCACCGGCCGCATCAGCGGCAAGGTCAAGGGCGGCTTCACCGTCGACATCAAGGACGTGCGCGCGTTCCTGCCCGGTTCGCTGGTCGATGTGCGCCCCGTGCGCGATCCCGGCTACCTGGAAGGCAAGGAGCTGGAGTTCAAGCTCATCAAGCTGGACCGCAAGCGCAACAACGTGGTCGTTTCCCGCCGCGCCGTCGTCGAGTCCGAGCACTCCGAGGAGCGCGAGGCCCTGATGGACAAGCTGCAGGAAGGCGTGGTGCTGAAGGGTGTGGTCAAGAACCTCACCGACTACGGCGCGTTCGTCGACCTGGGCGGCATCGATGGCCTGCTGCACATCACCGACATGGCCTGGAAGCGCGTGCGCCATCCGTCCGAGGTGGTGGAAGTCGGCCAGGAGCTGGAAGTGCGCGTGCTCAAGTACGACCGCGAGCGCAACCGCGTCAGCCTGGGCCTGAAGCAGCTGGGCGAGGATCCGTGGGACAACATCGCCCGCCGCTATCCGTCCAACAGCCGCGTGTTCGGCAAGGTCTCCAACGTCACCGATTACGGCGCGTTCGTCGAGATCGAGCCGGGCGTGGAAGGCCTGGTGCACGTGTCCGAGATGGACTGGACCAACAAGAACGTCAACCCGTCCAAGGTCGTGCAGGTCGGTGACGAGGTGGAAGTCATGGTCCTGGACGTGGACGAGGAGCGTCGCCGCATCTCGCTGGGCATGAAGCAGGTCGCCGCCAATCCATGGGAGACCTTCGCGGCCATCCACAAGAAGGGCGACAAGGTGTCCGGTCAGATCAAGTCGATCACCGACTTCGGCATCTTCATCGGCCTGGACGGCGGCATCGACGGCCTGATCCACCTGTCGGACATCAGCTGGAACTCGACCGGCGAGGACATCGCCCGCAACTTCAAGAAGGGCGACACGCTGGACGCCGTGGTGCTGGCCGTCGATCCGGAGCGCGAGCGCATCAGCCTGGGCGTCAAGCAGCTGGAGCAGGATCCGTTCGGCCAGTACATGGCCTCGCATCCGAAGGGCTCCAAGGTCGAAGGCACCGTCAAGGAAGTCGATTCCAAGGGCGCCACGATCGAGCTGGCCGACGGGATCGAGGGCTATGTCTCGGCCCGCGACATCAGCCACGAGCGCGTGGACGATGCCAGCCAGCACCTGAAGGTCGGCGACAAGGTCGAGGCCAAGTTCATCGGCATGGACCGCAAGGGCCGCACGATGCAGCTGTCGATCAAGGCCAAGGACGAGGCGGAGACCGCCGAGGCGCTGGCCGAGTACAACAAGACCGCCGCCGAGGCCGCCACCGGTACCACCAGCCTGGGTGCGCTGCTGCGCGCGCAGCTGGACGGCGGCAAGTCCGAGTAATCCCGCAACACGCTTGAAAACCATGCCGGCCCGGTTCGTCCGGGCCGGCCATGGTCATGCCCAACGCGCACCCCGCAGCCGATGACGAAATCCGAACTGATCGAGATTCTGACCCGCCGACAGCCGCACCTGAAGCCGGACGACGTCGACCTGGCGGTCAAGTCGCTGCTGGAGATGATGGGAAGCGCGCTGACCCGCGGCGAGCGTATCGAGATCCGTGGCTTCGGCAGTTTTTCCCTGCATTACCGTCCGCCGCGCATGGGGCGCAACCCTAAGACCGGCGACGCCGTGGCCCTGCCGGCCAAGCATGTCCCGCATTTCAAGCCGGGCAAGGAGCTGCGCGAACGCGTCAGCACCGTGGCCCCGATCGAAGAAATCGGCAGCGACTAGCGCGCCACTCGCGCCGTAGCGTCGCTTCCGCAACAAGGGCTTACGCCCAGCCTTCCCCAGCTGGCTGCCTCGGCTAAGCTAGGCGCCATTCGCCTCCCGGAGGGATCCCATGAATATCGTTCGCCTGATCATTGCCCTGGTCTGTCTGGCCATCGGGCTCATCATCGGCATCCTCAATACCCAGCCCATCACGCTCAACCTGCTGGTCACGCAGATCTCCACCGGCTCGGGCGCGGCCATCATCGTCTCGCTGCTGGCCGGCGTGTGCATCGGCGCGCTGATCGTGCTGGCCACCGTGGCCTGGCCGCTGTACGCACGCCTGCGCAAGGCCGGTCGCGTCAGCGCCCCTGCCACGCGTAACGACGCGGTGCCGCCGGGTCCGGGAGTCTGACGCCCGATGGAATTCCTCGACCAGTGGTTCTGGTTCATCCTGTTCGTGCCGCTGGCCGCACTGGTGGGCTGGGTGATCGGCCGTCGTGGCGGCCAGCGCCACAACGTCACCCAGGTCAGCCACCTGTCCAGCACCTACTTCCGCGGCCTGAACTATCTGCTCAACGAGCAGAACGACAAGGCCATCGAGCTGTTCCTGCATGTGGCCGAGCTGGACAAGGAGACCTTCGAGACGCAGGTCGCCTTGGGCCATCTGTTCCGCCGCCGCGGTGAGGTCGATCGCGCCATCCGCCTGCACCAGGGGCTGGTCCAGCGCAACGACCTGACCGACGCGCAGCGCGTGCAGGCCCTGCTGGCGCTGGGCGAGGACTACATGCGCTCGGGCCTACTCGACCGCGCCGAAACGGTGTTCACCGACCTGGCGCGCATCGACCAGCGCGCCCCGCAGGCGCTGCGTCACCTGATCAGCATCTACCAGGCCGAGCGCGACTGGGAGAAGGCGATCGACAACGCCACGCGCTATGAGGAAGTCACCGGCGAGCCGATGGGCAAGCTGGTGGCGATGTTCCAGTGCGAACTGGCCGAGCGCTATCGCACGGCCAACGAGGTCGAGGCCGCGCGCGCCGCCGTCGCGCGCGCCTATCAGGCCGACGCCAAGAGCGTGCGCGCCGGTATCCTGGAGGGGCGCCTGGAGGTCGAGGCCGGCCACCCGGAGGCCGCGATCCGCGCCTTCGAGCGCGCCGCGCGTCACGACCCGGACTACCTACCCGAAATCCTGCCCGGGCTGCTGGCCAGCTACGAGCAGGTGGGCGACGTGCCGGGCGCACGCGCGTTCCTGTCGGAGATGTGCGAGCACTACCGCGGCATCGCCCCGGTGCTGGCGCTGACCCGGCTGGTCGAGC
This sequence comes from Pseudoxanthomonas winnipegensis, assembly GCF_030322905.1. NCBI lineage: Bacteria > Pseudomonadati > Pseudomonadota > Gammaproteobacteria > Lysobacterales > Lysobacteraceae > Pseudoxanthomonas > Pseudoxanthomonas winnipegensis. The sequence goes on from NZ_CP095475.1 coordinate 2,041,170, forward strand.
GCCACGATGGCCTGCACCAGGCGCGCGTCTACCTGGCGCGCCAGCTGAAGGACCGGCCTTCGGTGCGCGGCGAGGCGGCGCTGATCGACCTGACCCTGTCCGAGGGCACCGATGCGGACGCCACCCTGCACGACCTCAAGCACATCACCGACCAACTGCTGGTGCGCAATCCCAGCTATCGCTGCACGCGCTGCGGCTTCGGCGCGCGCACCCACCACTGGCAATGCCCGAGCTGCAAGGAGTGGGGCACGGTCAAGCCGCTGCTGAACTACGCCGTCGTCTGATGCCGGTCCTGGCCTATGGCGTGGGTCTGGCCGCGCTTGCCGCGCTCCTGACCTGGTTGACGCGCCTCTACGCGCTGCGGCGCGGGCTGATGGATGCGCCGGGCGAGCGTCGCAGTCATCAGATCGCCACCCCACGCGGCGGCGGGATCGCCATCGTGGCGGTCGTGCTGCTGGGCTGCGTCTGGCAGGCCTGGAACGCGGACGCCGGGCAGGGCACACCCATCGTCTTGTTCGCGGTGGGCTTCGCCCTGGTCGCCGGCATCGGCTGGCTGGACGACCATCGCCCGCTTTCGGCGCGGCTGCGCTTTTCCATCCACCTGATCGCCGCCGCGCTGCTGGCGATCGCGCTGTGGCGGCTGGGGTATGCAATTTGGCTGGTCGTGGCCGGCTTCGTCCTGGCCGCCAGCCTGATCAACATCTGGAATTTCATGGACGGCATCAACGGGCTGGCGGCGAGCCAGGCCGCGATCGCCGCGGCCGGGTTCGCGCTGGTGCTGCCTTCGGGCTGGTCCCTGCTGGCGCTGGCGCTGTGCGCGGGCTGTCTGGGTTTTCTCCCGTTCAACTTTCCGCGGGCCCGCATTTTCCTGGGAGATGTCGGCAGCGGTGCGCTGGGATACGCCTTGGCAGCGCTTACAGCGGTCGCAGCCGCGCAGGCTGCATCGCCGATCCTGGTGCTGCTGCCGCTGACCATGTTCAGCGTTGACGCGGGTTTCACCCTTTCGCGTCGTGTACTGTCTCGCGAGCCGTGGTGGCAGCCGCATACCACGCACGCCTACCAGCGCACCGCCCGTCGTCTGGGGCATACCAGGGTGACAGCCGCTTGTGCCATCTTCACGCTGACCGCTACGATCATGATGGTGATGTCATGGCACTGGGACGGATGGTCCGCCCTGGTGATCGCAGCAACTTGCTTTGCCTTCGCCTCATGGACTTGGGTGCGGCTGCAGGCCAGGACCGGACTCCAAGGATGAGGACTGCATGAAGAATTGGCGCTCGCGCCTCTCGGTCACCGTGCCGCGCGTGGCGATCGTGTGCCACGACCTGCTGATGGTGTGGCTGTGTTGGCACGGACTGCATTGGCTACGTTACGCCATGGTGCCGGGCGCGCCGCCGCTGCCGTGGTGGTCCACCGAAAGCGCCATCGTCCTGATCGCTCAGGGCATCGTGTTCTGGCGCGTCGGCCTGTATCGCGGCCTGTGGCGCTTCGCCAGCGTTCCGGACTTGGCCAACATCTTCAAGGCGGGCCTGATCGGCCTGCTCGTCATCGCCATCTGCCTGGTGATCTACAACCGCATCGACGCGGTCTCGCGCGCGGCGCTGCTGTTGTACCCGTTCGGTCTTGTCGGCCTGCTCGGCCTGCCGCGGCTGCTCTATCGCGCCTGGAAGGACCATCAAATCGCCGATGCGGTCGATGTGCGCGCCAAGCGCGTGCTGATCCTGGGCGCGGGCCGTGCCGCCGAGGCGCTGCTGCGCGACCTGCGCCGCAGCGGCGCCTGGGAACCGGTCGGCCTGCTGGACGACGACGAGAAGCTGCAGGGCACCAAGCTGCGTGGCGTGCCGGTGCTGGGCAAGCTGGACGATGCCGCCAACATCGCGCGCGAAACCGCCGCGCGCCTGGTGGTGATCGCGATGCCCTCGCTGGACGCCTCGCAGATGCAGCGTGTGGTCGGCATCTGCGAGAACGCCGGGCTGCCGTTCCGCACGGTGCCGCGTCTGGTCGACATCCTGGAAGGCCGCTCGATGCCGGGCGAGCTGAAGGAGGTCGCGATCGACGACCTGCTCGGCCGCAAGCCGGTGACCCCGGACTGGAAGCTGATCCGCGGCTGGCTCGGTGGCCGCACGGTGCTGGTGACCGGCGCCGGTGGTTCGATCGGCTCGGAGCTGTGCCGACAGTGCGCCCGCCATGGTGCGGCCCGCATCGCGCTTATGGAAATCAGCGAGTGGGCGCTGATCCGCTCGCACCAGGCGCTGACCAAGGCCTTCCCCGATCTGGAAGTGATCCCGTTCCTAGGCAACTGCGGCGATCCGGCGGCCATCCGCCGCGCGCTGGCCATCGTCCAGCCCGACGCGGTCTTCCACGCGGCCGCCTATAAGCACGTGCCGCTGCTCGAAGGCCAACTGCGCGAGGCGATCCGCAACAACGTGCTGGTGACCGAGACCATGGCGCGCGCCTGTCGCGAGGCCAAGGTCGGCACCTTCGTCTTCATTTCCACCGACAAGGCAGTGGACCCGGCCAACGTGCTGGGCGCCAGCAAGCGCCTGGCCGAGATGACCTGCCAGAGCCTGGACGAGCGGGGCGGCGGTACGCGTTTCACCACGGTGCGATTCGGCAACGTGCTGGACTCGGCCGGTTCGGTGGTGCCGCTGTTCCGCGAGCAGATCCGCACCGGCGGCCCGGTCACGGTGACCCATCCGGACGTCACCCGTTACTTCATGACCATCCCCGAGGCCTGTCAGCTGATCGTGCAGGCCGCCGCCAGCGCCGCGCACGCCTCGATCTACACGCTGGACATGGGCGAGCCGATCCCGATCCGCATCCTGGCCGAGCAGATGATCCGCCTGGCGGGCAAGCAGCCCGGGCGCGATATCGCCATCACCTATACCGGCCTGCGCCCCGGCGAGAAGCTGCACGAGACGCTGTTCCATGCGGAGGAGCTGTACCGGCCGACCGCGCATTCGAAGATCCTCGAGGCCCGCGCCCGCGACGTTTCGCTCGAGGCTGTCACGCGGGCATTGCAACAGCTGCGTCAAGCTGTCGCCGATTACGATGATGAAACCATGCGCCGCGTGCTGCATGCGGCGATCCCGGAGTTCATCCCGGCGCCGGAGCATGAGGCCATGAACACCGTCGTCCAATTCCCCACTCGAGAGGCCAGGAACCACCGATGACCCAACGTATTCGCAAGGCAGTCTTCCCCGTCGCCGGACTTGGCACGCGCTTCCTGCCGGCCACCAAGACCGTGCCGAAGGAGATGCTGCCGATCATCGACCGGCCGTTGATCCAGTACGCCGTCGATGAGGCGGTCGAGGCCGGTTGCGATACGTTGATCTTCGTCACCAACCGCTACAAGCACGCCATCGGCGATTACTTCGACAAGGCCTATGAGCTCGAGCACCGCCTGGAGCAGTCCGGCAAGCACGAGCTGCTGGAGAAAGTGCGCAAGCCGCTGCCCGATGGCGTGCGCGCGATCTTCGTCACCCAGCCCGAGGCGCTGGGCCTGGGCCATGCGGTGCTGTGCGCCAAGCCGATCGTGGGCGAGGAGCCGTTCGCGGTGATGCTGCCGGACGATCTCATCGTCAACCGCAGCGGCGCCGGCGCGCTCAAGCAGATGGCCGATGCCCATGAGGCCACCGGCGCCAGCCAGATCGCGGTGCAGGACGTCGCCCCGGACAAGACCGACAGCTACGGCATCGTCGCCACCGAGGCGTTCAACGACCGCAGCGGCAAGATCACCGCCATGGTGGAGAAGCCCAAGCCGGCCGATGCGCCGAGCAACCTGGGCGTGGTCGGCCGTTACGTGCTCGACGGCAGCATCTTCAAGCTGCTGGAAGCCACCAAGCCGGGCGCGGGCGGCGAGATCCAGCTGACCGATGCGATCGCCACGCTGCTCCAGCAGAAGCCGGTGCATGCGTATCGCTTCAAGGGCACGCGCTTCGACTGCGGCGCGCACATCGGCCTGGTCGAGGCGACCATCAGCTACGCCCTGCACAGCGAGAAGATCGGCGAAGCGGCGGCCAAGGCGATGCGCGAAGCGCTCAAGGAACTGGGTGTGCGCGAGGACTGAGTCCGTCCCGCGCGCGGGCTAGCTCCGACCACGAAAAAAGGCGGCCATGGGCCGCCTTTTTCGTTTCCAGACCCGGAAGCCTGCAGAGAGGCCCGAGCCGACGATCTCACCAGCGCAACGTTCGCTGCCAACTGATGCCGTGGGAGTCGCCATGGCGACGATGAAGCTTTACCGGTAAAGCCCGATCGCCGCCATGGCGGCTCCCACAACAACACCGAACTCCATCACCGCCGCTGATCACTATCGCTGATCTTCCACGCACGGCTGCCACTAGCGCTTACGGCGGCGTGGTCGGACGGGGTGCACCCCAACGCCCAGTCTCAAAGCGCTTCGAAGATGCCCGCCGCGCCCATGCCGGTGCCGATGCACATGGTCACCATGCCGTACTTCTGCTGGCGGCGGCGCAGGCCGTGGACGATGGTCGCGGTGCGGATCGCGCCGGTCGCGCCCAGCGGGTGGCCCAGGGCGATGGCGCCGCCCAGCGGGTTGACCTTGGACGGGTCGAGCTCGCTGTCGCGGATCACGGCCAGCGACTGCGCGGCGAAGGCCTCGTTGAGCTCGATCCAGTCCAGCTGGTCCTTGGTCAGGCCGGCCTGCTTGAGCGCCTTGGGGATCGCCGCGATCGGGCCGATGCCCATCACCTCCGGGCGCACGCCGGCCACGGAGAAGCTGACGAAGCGCGCCAGCGGGGTCAGCCCGTAGTCCTTGATCGCCTGCTCGGAGGCCAGCAGCACCGCACCGGCGCCGTCGCTCATCTGCGAGGAGTTGCCGGCCGTGACGCTGCCGCCGAACTGGCCGTTGCGGAACACCGGGCGCAGCTTGGCCAGGCCTTCCAGCGAGCTGTCCGGGCGCGGGCCTTCGTCGTGCTCGACCCGCAGCTTGCGCAGGGCGATGGTGTTGCCGTCGGCGAGATTGGGCTGGTAGGAGTGGATTTCGTACGGGGTGATCTCCGAGGCGAACTCGCCGGTCTGGATCGCGGCGATGGCCTTCTGGTGCGAGGCCAGGGCGAAGGCGTCCTGCTCCTCGCGCGAGACCTTCCATTCCTCGGCCACCTTCTCGGCGGTGATGCCCATGCCGTAGGCGATGGCGACGTGGTCGTCCTTGAACACCGACGGCGACAGGGCGATCTTGTTGCCCATCATCGGCACCATCGACATCGATTCGGTGCCGCCGGCCAGCATCAGGTCGGCATTGCCCAGGCGGATCTGGTCGGCCGCCAGCGCCACGGCCTGCAGGCCGGAGGAGCAGAAGCGGTTGATGGTCTGGCCGGCCACGGTGTTGGGCAGGCCGGCCAGCAGCACGCCGATGCGCGCCACGTTCATGCCTTGCTCGCCCTCGGGCATGGCGCAGCCGATGATGGCGTCGTCGATGCGGCCCAGGTCGATGCCCGGCGCCTGCGCGACCACGGCCTTGAGCACGTGGGCGAGCATGTCGTCGGGACGGGTGTTGCGGAACATGCCCTTGGGCGCCTTGCCGACCGGCGTGCGGGTGGCGGCGACGATGTAGGCGTCCTGGATCTGCTTGGTCATTTGGCTTTCTCCGAAAGCCGGGATTGGGGATTCGGGAGTGGGGATTCGTTGGAGCGGATCCTGGTGTCCGAATGCATCTGCCCGGCGGATGAATTTGTTGGAGGCGAGAGTGGTTGGGTATGGAGACTCGCTTTTACGAATCCCCAATCCCAAATCCCCAATCTCAGTTCCTAAGCGGCTTCCCCGTCTTGAGCATGTGCCCAATCCGCGCCTGGGTCTTTTCCTGTTGGGCCAGTTCGACGAAGTGGCGACGCTCCAGCCTGAGCAGCCACTCCTCGTCCACCACCGCGCCACGATCCACTTCGCCGCCGCACAGCACGGTGGCGATGCGGGTAGCGATCTCGTAGTCGTACTCGCTGATGAAGCGGCCTTCCAGCATGTTGACCAGCATCATCTTGAAGGTGGCGATGCCGACGTCGCCGGCGACCTGGATGCGGCGCGCGGGCAGGGGCGGGCGATAGCCGGACTCGGCCAGCGCCGCGGCCTCGTTCTTGGCGATGTACAGCGACTCGTAGGCGTTGAACACGATCTTGTCGGTCGGACGCAGCAGGCCCAGCTCCTGGGCATTGACGGCCGAGTTGGAGACCTTGGCCATGGCGATGGTCTCGAAGGTCTTCTTCAGCTCGGCGAACACATCGCCGCCAGGCCCCGCGGCCGCCGAGGCGCGCGCGGCCAGTTCCTTCAGGCCGCCGCCGGCGGGCAGCAGGCCCACGCCGGCCTCGACCAGGCCGATATAGCTCTCCAGCCCGGCCACGGTCTTGGCGCTGTGCATCTGGAACTCGCAGCCACCGCCCAGGGCCAGGCCGCGCACGGCGGCCACGACCGGCACCAGCGAATACTTGATGCGCTGACTGGTGGCCTGGAAGTTGGCGACCATCGCCTCGAACTCGGCGATCTTGCCCGCCTGCAGCGCGCCCAGGGCACCGGCCAGATCGGCACCGGCGGAGAAGGGCTCCTTGGGCTGCCAGATCACCAGGCCCTTGAAGTCGCGCTCGGCGCGGCCGACGGCTTCCTGCAGTCCGTCCAGCACCTGGTCCGAGACGGTGTGCATCTTGGTCTTGAAGCTGACCACGGCCACCTCGTCGCCGTCGTGCCACAGGCGCACGCCGTCGTTCTCGTAGACCGTCTCGCCCTGCGGGTACTGCTCGCCCAGCACCGGATCGGGGAAGCGCTGGCGCTTGTAGACCGGCAGCGCCGAGCGCGGCAGCTTGGCGTCCTTGGCCGGGCTGTAGGAGCCTTCCGCACCGTGCACGCCGTCGCGGCCGTCGAACACCCAGTTCGGCAGCGGCGCGCTGCTCATGCTCTTGCCGGCGGCGATGTCGTCGGCGATCCACTGCGCCACCTGCTTCCAGCCGGCGGCCTGCCAGGTCTCGAACGGGCCCAGCGACCAGCCGTAGCCCCAGCGGATGGCCAGGTCCACATCGCGCGCAGTCTCGGCGATATCGGCCAGGTGGTAAGCGCTGTAGTGGAACAGGTCGCGGAAGGTCGCCCACAGGAACTGGGCCTGCGGGTGCTGGCTCTCGCGCAGCTTGGCGAACTTCTCGGCCGGGTTCTTGATCTTCAGGATCTCGACCACTTCCGGCGCGGCGCCACGGTCGGCCGTGCGGTAGGCACCTGCGGATCCCTCCGCAGAAGCCTGGCCATCCTTGGCCAGACTCTTCAATTGCTCCAGGTCCAGCACCACGATGTCCTTGCCGACCTTGCGGAAGATGCCCGCGCCGGTCTTCTGGCCCAGCGCGCCCTTGGCGATCAGGGCCTCCAGCCACTTGGGCGACTTGAAGAACGCATGCCACGGGTCGTCGGGCAGGGTGTCGGCCATGGTCTTGATGACATGGGCCATGGTGTCCAGGCCGACCACGTCGGAGGTGCGGTAGGTGGCAGACTTCGGCCGGCCGACCAGCGGACCGGTCAGGCCATCGACCTCGTCGAAGCCCAGGCCGAATTCCTGGGTGTGGTGGATGGTGGACAGGATCGAGAACACGCCGATGCGGTTGCCGATGAAGTTCGGCGTGTCCTTGGCATAGACCACGCCCTTGCCCAGCGTGGTGACCAGGAAGCTCTCCAGGCCCTCGAGCACCGCCTTGTCGGTGCCCTTGGCCGGGATCAGCTCGGCCAGATGCATGTAGCGCGGCGGGTTGAAGAAGTGCACGCCGCAGAAGCGGTGGCGCAGCTGCTCGGGCAGCACCTCGGCCAGCTTGTTGATGCCCAGGCCCGAGGTGTTGGAGGCCAGCACGGCGTGGTCGGCCACGTACGGGGCGATCTTGGCGTAGAGGTCCTGCTTCCAGTCCATGCGCTCGGCGATGGCCTCGATGATCAGGTCGCAGCCGCGCAGCAGGTCCAGGTCGCTGCCGTAGTTGGCCGGGGTGATGGCCTCGGCCAGGCCCTTGGCCGCCAGCGGGGCGGGGGAGAGCTTGCCCAGGTTGGCGATGGCCTTGAGCACGATGCCGCTGGCCGGGCCCTCCTTGGCGGGCAGGTCGAACAGGATCGTGTCCACGCCCGCATTGGTCAGGTGGGCCGCGATCTGCGCGCCCATCACGCCGGCGCCGAGCACGGCGGCGCGGCGTACAAGCAGTTTCTCAGACATATTCAACAAACCTTTGTTTTGATTGAAATTACGCTTGGACGCTGCCGGCGCGGAAGCCGGCCTCGGCGAAGCGGATGAGTTCACGGGCGGCCAGTTCACGATGCGCCGCTTCGGTGACGCCGGCGGGACGCTTGATCAGGCCGAAGTCGGCCATGGCATAGGTCAGGGCGCCGGCCAGGAAGTCCAGGCGCCAGTACAGCTCCTGCTTGCTCAGGCCCGGCAGGCAGGCGGCGATGGCCTTGGCGAACTCGCGCAGGACATGGCCGTAGTGGTCGGAGAGGAACTTGCGCAGGTTGTCGTTCTTCTCCGCATAGGCACGGGCGATCACGCGCACGAAGGCGCCGCCGCCCTGGCCGTCCTGGGCCATGGCCAGGGCCGGCTCGACGAAGGCGGCCAGAATGGGCTCCAGCTCGCCGGGCCGCTTGAGGGCCTGCTCCAGCTGGCCCAGGCGTGCGGCGGTCATCACGTCCATGCGCCGGCGGAAGACCTCGTTGACCAGGTTCTCCTTGGAGCCGAAGTGATAGTTGACCGCGGCGATGTTGACGTCGGCCCGGGTGGTGACCTGGCGCAGGGAGGTGCCGGCGAAGCCATGCAGGGCGAACAGCTCCTCGGCGGCGCCGAGAATGCGGTCCTTGGTCGAGAACTGGGTGCCGGTGACCATGTGAACGGGGGCTCTGAATCAAACGCTTGTTTGAGTTTGCGCCGAGCCCGATCCCGATGTCATGTTGCACTGCGTCAAAGACGCCTGCGGACAGATGCAAGCGGCCTTGCAATCCGTTAGAATTGCCGCAGAAATCAAATTCAAGCCCGCGTTTCCACGCGGGTTTTTTCTTAAGCCAACTTGGGTCGACCCTGGCCCCGAACTTCGGAGAACTCTCATGGCGCTGGAGCGCACCCTGTCCATCATCAAGCCCGATGCCGTCGCCAAGAACGTCATCGGCGAGATCTATGCCCGCTTCGAGAAGGCCGGCCTGAAGATCGTGGCCGCCAAGTACAAGCAGCTGTCGCGCCGCGAGGCCGAGGGCTTCTACGCCGTGCACAAGGACCGCCCGTTCTTCAACGCGCTGGTCGAGTTCATGATCTCCGGCCCGGTGATGATCCAGGCGCTGGAAGGCGAGAACGCCGTGGCCGCGCACCGCGAGCTGCTGGGTGCCACCAATCCGAAGGACGCTGCGCCGGGCACCATCCGCGCCGACTTCGCCGATTCGATCGACGCCAACGCCGCCCATGGTTCGGACTCGCTGGAGAACGCGGCGATCGAAGTGGCGTACTGGTTCGCCGCCACCGAAGTGGTTTCGCGCTGAGCCTTCGATGAGCCAGATCGCGCCGATTCCCAGCGTGACCACCACCGGCGAGCCGCTCGCCGGTGCGCCGGCGCGCAAGCAGAATCTGCTCGACCTGGACCGGGCGGGCCTGGAGCGCTTCTTCGAGGAGACCCTCGGCGAGAAGCGCTACCGCGCCCACCAGGTGATGAAGTGGATCCATCACCGCTACGTCACCGACTTCGACGGCATGACCGACCTGGGCAAGCCGCTGCGCGCCAAGCTGCAGCAGCACGCCGAGGTGGTGGTGCCGAACGTGGTGTTCGACAAGCCCTCCGCCGACGGCACGCACAAGTGGCTGCTGTCGATGGGCGCCGATGGCAAGAACGCCATCGAGACGGTCTATATCCCGGACAAGACCCGCGGCACGTTGTGCGTGTCCTCGCAGGTCGGTTGCGCGCTGAACTGCCAGTTCTGCTCGACCGCCACGCAGGGCTTCAACCGCAACCTGTCCACGGCCGAGATCATCGGCCAGGTCTGGGTGGCCGCGCGCCACCTGGGCAACGTGCCGGCGCAGATCCGTCGCCTCACCAACGTGGTGATGATGGGCATGGGCGAGCCGCTGGCCAATTTCGACAACGTCGTGCGCGCCATGAGCATCATGCGCGACGACCTGGGCTACGGCCTGGCCAGCAAGCGCGTGACGCTGTCCACCGCCGGCATGGTGCCGATGATCGACCGTCTCTCCACCGAGAGCGACGTGTCGCTGGCGGTCTCCCTGCATGCGGCGCAGGACGAACTGCGCAGCCAGCTGGTGCCGCTCAACAAGAAGTACCCGGTCGAGCAGCTGATGGCCGCCTGCGCGCGCTACCTCAAGGCCAGCCCCAAGCGCGACTCGATCACCTTCGAGTACACCCTGATGAAGGGCGTCAACGACCAGCCCGAGCACGCCCGTTCGCTGGCGCGGCTGATGCGCCAGTTCGGCAACCAGATGCAGTCGCGCGAAGCGGGCAAGGTCAATCTGATCCCGTTCAATCCCTTCCCGGGCACGCGCTACGAGCGCTCGGACGAGGCGCAGATCCGCGCGTTCCAGAAGATCCTGCTCGATGCGCAGGTGCTGACGATGGTGCGCCGCACCCGCGGCGACGACATCGATGCGGCCTGCGGCCAGCTCAAGGGCCAGGTCATGGACCGCACCCGGCGCCAGGCCGAGTTCAACCGCCAGCTGCGCGAGCAGGGCCTGGGCGATGCGGCCGCATAACCTCCTGCTCGCCGGGCTGCTCGTGGCCGTGGCCGCGACCGGCTGCTCGCGGCTGACCTTCGTGCGGCCCAAGGGCGGGGTCAAGCCGGTGCAGACGCCGGCCAGCGACTATCACGTCAGCGACGACAAGGCCACGCGCAAGCGGATCGAGGAGAGCGAATCGCTGGGCATGGCCGAGCAGCGCCTGCGCGTGGGCGACCTGGACACCGCCGAGCGCGAGTCGAACAAGGTGCTGCGCGCCAACCCGAAGTCCGCCGCGGCCCACACCATCCTGGCCATCGTCGATGGCGCGCGCGGCGACACCAAGGGCGCCGGCGAGCACTACCGCCAGGCGGCCGAACTGGCGCCGCAGGACGGCGGCATGATGAACAACTACGGGGCCTGGCTGTGCGCCAACGGCTATCCGGCCGAGGCGCTGGTCTGGTTCGACCGCGCCATCGCCGCGCCGGGCTATCCGACCCCGGCCGCGGCCCTGGCCAACGCCGGCGGCTGCGCCCTGCAGACCGGCCAGTACGAGCGGGTCGAGCGCGACCTGCGCAAGGCGCTGGCGCTGGACCCGAACAATGCCTATGCGCTGCTGTCGATGGCGCGCAACGAACACCGGATCGGCCACGACATGGACGCGCGCGCCTTCATCGAGCGGCGCATCGCGGCTGCACCCGTCGACGCAAGCGTGTTACAACTTGCGGCTGACATTGAGAACAGGCTTGGCGACAAGGCTGCCGCCGAGAGATATCGACAGCGTCTGCGGGCGGAGTTCCCACAAGCCGCTGCGGCAAGTCCCGGGGATAGTGCAAGACCATGATGGATCGCAACACGACCCAACCCGCATCCGGCGAAGCGCAGCAGGCGCAGATCGCGGCGCTGCTGCGCCAGGCGCGCGAGCAGCAGGGCATGACCGTCGCCCAGGCGGGCACCAGGCTCAAGGTGCCGGCCAGGGTGGTCGAGATTCTCGAATCCGGCCAATGGGAGGCGCTGGGCGCCCCGGTCTTCGTCCGCGGCCACGTGCGCAGCTACGCCCGCGCCCTGGGCGTGGACATCGGCGCCTACCTGGACCAGTCGCTGCTGCAGGCCGTGCGCCCGGTGGAGCTGGTCAGCCGCACCCACACCCCGCGCTACCAGCGCGTGCTGGAGTCCACCGCGCGCCGCGCGGTGTATGTGGTGATCACGGTGTGCTTCTTCGCCGTGCCGTTCTGGCTGGTGGTCTCCAACAATTCGGGCAAGCCGGCGCTGAAGACCGCCTCGCTTGACGAAGTGCCCAAGGCGATGGCGCCGCTGGCGCCCTCCAACGTCACCGCCGCCGCGCCCGTGGCCGCCCCGGCGCCCGCGCCGCAGGTCGAGCCGGACAACGCCCCGATCACCGCCTCGATGGCGCCGCGCCTGACCCGTGAGACCCCGCCGGCCGCCGCCGCGCTGACGCTCACCTTCAGCGGCGACAGCTGGGTCGACGTGCAGGGCCCCGATGGCCAGAGCCTGGAGCGCGGCCTGCTTAAGGCCGGCCAGACGCGCAGCTTCCAGGCCGGGCAGGTGGCCCGGGTCAAACTGGGCAATGCGAACGCGGTTCAGGTTCAGCGAGCCGGGAGTACGGTGGACCTGACGCCGTATCAGCGGGCCAACGTGGCACGCTTTGCGGTATCCTCCGACGGATCACTCGCGCCGGTTCAGGACTGACCCGCGAGGGTCCACCTGTCGCAATTAGATGACCCCGCGCAATGGCGGGGCGAGAGTACGCATGGCAATCGATGACCTGCTGGACGAGCACGAGCAGAGTGAGCGCGTCCGCAATTGGCTCAAGAACAACGGCGCCGGGATTATCGGCGGTATCGCGCTGGGGCTGGCGCTGATCTTCGGATGGAAGTGGTACGGCCAGCACCGCGAGCAGCAGTCGCAGGCCGGCTATGCCAGCTACGCCGAGGCGGTCAAGGCCATCGGCGGCACCGATCTGAAGGCCGCGCAGGACAAGGTCGCCGCGCTGCAGAAGCACGACGCCGATTCGATCTACACCGAGCTGGCGCTGCTGCAGCTGGCCCAGGCGCAGGTCAAGGCCAAGCAGAACGACGCCGCGCTGGCGACGCTCAAGGCGGTCAAGGCCGATTCGCCGGTCAAGCCGTACGCCGACCTGCACGCCGCGCGCCTGCTCAATGCCGCGGGCAAGCAGGACGAGGCGATCAAGCTGCTGGCCTCCTACGACAGCGCCTCGGCGCTGGAAGTGCGCGGCGATGCGCTGGTCCTGGCGGGCAAGCGCGACCAGGCCCGCGAGACCTATCTGAAAGCCTTGACCAGCCTGGACGTGGCCTCGCCGCAGCGCCAGATGGTCGAAATCAAGCTCACCAACGCCGGCGGCACGCCGCCCGGGTCCGCGGAGTCGATCTGATGAAAGTGGTTGTGAACATGAAGCGTGCGGCCGCCGTGGTCGCGCTGGTGGCGGTCCTGTCCGGTTGCAGCACGGTCAAGGGCTGGTTCACCGACGACAAGAAGGCCGCCGAGAAGGCCGCCACCGAGCCGGTCAAGCTGGAGAAGTTCGAGCCCAGCATCCAGGTCGACAAGCTCTGGTCCACCAGCGTGGGCAAGGGCGAGAAGCTGCTCGGCGTGCGCGAGGGCCCGGCCGTGGCCGACGGCCACGTCTACGCCGCGGCGATCGAGGGCGGGGTCAAGGCGCTGGATCTGCAGACCGGCAAGGAACTGTGGCACCACAAGATGAAGGACGAGCGCGTCTCGGCCGTCGGCGCCGGCGACGGGCTGGTGGTGGTCGGCACGCTGTCGGGCAAGCTCTTCGCGCTGGACCCGGCCACGGGCGAGGAGAAGTGGACCGCCAAGGCCAGCAACGAGATCATCGCCCCGCCGACCATCGGCCAGGGCAACGTGCTGGTGCACGCCAACGACGGCCAGGTGCTGTGCTTCCAGGTGACCGACGGCGTGCGCCGCTGGTTCTGGAACCGCGAGCAGCCGGCGTTGACCGTGCGTGGCAACGGCCCGGTCACGCTGGGCCCGGGCCTGGTGTTCGTGGGCAACGACGACGGCACCATGACCGCGCTGGCGCTCAACGACGGCCATGCGCTGTGGGACCAGACCGTGGGCCAGCCCGAGGGCCGCACCGAGCTGGACCGCATGGCCGACGTTGACGGGCCGCCGGTGATCGACGGCACCACGCTCTACGCCTCCAGCTACAAGAACGCGACCCTGGCCATCGACGGCCCCAGCGGCCGCCCGATGTGGAGCCGCGACAAGGGCGGCGTCGCCGGCCTGGGCCTGGCCCCGTCCAGCGTCGTGCTGTCGGACAAGGGCGGCGTGGTGTGGGCGCTGGACAAGACCAGCGGCGGTTCGCTGTGGTCCAACCAGAAGCTGCTGCGCCGCGCGCTGACCGCGCCGGCGGTGCAGGGCGACTACGCGGTGGTCGGCGATTACGACGGCTACGTGCACTGGCTGCGCCTGGACAACGGTGAGCTGGCCGCGCGCGAACGCGCCGGCGGCGACCCGATCCGTGCCAACCCGGTGGTCGCCGATGGCGTGCTGCTGGTCCAGAACATCGACGGCAAGCTGACCGCGTTCCGCATCAAGTAAGCCCTCCACGCAAGACCCACGGGGAGCCGGAACATGCGTCCGGCTCCCCGTTTTCGTATCCTGTGCCGCCTTCGCCGCGTGCCCATGGCCGCGCCGCCTGGTCCGCACGGCGGGCCGTCGGCACCGGCCCCGTTCGTTCTTCGCCTTCCAGGTCTGGTTTCCAATGCTGCCTCTCGTCGCCCTGGTGGGCCGCCCCAACGTGGGCAAGTCCACGCTGTTCAATGCGCTCACGCGCACCCGCGACGCGCTGGTGCACGACCAGCCCGGCGTGACCCGCGACCGCAACTACGGCGTGTGCCGGCTGCAGCCGGAGACCCCGTTCGTGCTGGTCGACACCGGCGGCATCGCCGGGGACGAGGAGGGCCTGGCCGGCGCCACCGCGCGCCAGTCGCGCGCTGCCGCGGCCGAGGCCGACCTGGTGCTGTTCATCGTCGATGCGCGCGAGGGGGCCTCGGCGCTGGATGACGAGATCCTGGCCTGGCTGCGCAAGACCGCGCGGCCGACCCTGCTGGTGCTCAACAAGATCGACGGCGTGGACGAGGAGGCCGCTCGCGCCGACTTCGCCCGCTACGGCTTCGGCGATGTGCTGACCCTCTCGGCCGCGCATCGCCAGGGCGTGGACGAACTGGTCGAGGAAGTGCTCGAACGCGTCCCGGCCGAGGGCGCCGGCGAACTGCTGGACGAAGACCCCCAGCGCATGCGCATCGCCTTCGTCGGCCGGCCCAACGTGGGCAAGTCCACGCTGGTCAACCGCCTGCTGGGCGAGGAGCGCATGATCGCCTCGGAGGTGCCGGGCACCACGCGCGACTCCATCGCGGTGGACCTGGAGCGCGAGGGCCGCCTGTACCGGCTGGTCGACACCGCCGGCCTGCGCCGCAAGGGCCGCGTGGACGAGGTGGTGGAGAAGTTCTCCATCGTCAAGACCCTTCAGGCCATCGAGCAGTGCCAGGTCGCGGTGCTGCTGCTGGACGCCAGCGAAGGCGTGACCGACCAGGACGCCAGCGTGCTGGGCGCGATCCTCGACGCCGGCCGCGCCCTGGTGGTGGCGGTCAACAAGTGGGACGGGCTGACCGACTACCAGCGCCAGCAGGCCGAGCAGCTGCTCTCGCGCAAGCTGGGCTTCGTCGAATGGGCCGAGGCCGTGCGCATCTCCGCCAAGCACGGCTCGGGCCTGCGCGAGCTGTTCCGCGCCATCCACCGCGCGCATGCCTCGGCCACCAAGACCTTCAGCACCAGCGAGGTCAACACCGCGCTGGAGATCGCCTACGAATCCAACCCGCCGCCGAGCATCCGCGGCCATGTCTCCAAGCTGCGCTACGTGCATCCGGGCGGCGAGAACCCGCCGACGTTCATCGTCCACGGCACGCGCCTGAAGGTGCTGCCCGAATCCTACAAGCGCTACCTGGAGAACTTCTTCCGCAAGCGCTTCAAGCTGGTCGGAACGCCGGTGCGCTTCCTGTTCCGCGAGGGCGCCAACCCTTACGAGGGCAAGAAGAACGTGCTGACCGAGCGCCAGATCGCCAAGAAGAAGCGCCTGATCCGCCACGTCAAGCGCGGCAAGTAAGCCCATGACGTTCCCCACGCGCATCGACTACGTGCAGGCGCTGGAGATTGTGGCGCGGATCGGTGCGCAGCATCGCGCGCCGCCGCAGCGGCTGGCGATCCAGCGCGTCGATGGCCGCGTGCTGGCGCAGGCGGTCGGCGCGGAGTTCCCGCTGCCGCCGTTCGACAATAGCCGCATGGACGGCTTCGCGGTGCGCAGCGCCGACCTCTCGCCCGAGGCGCCGACCACGCTGACGCTGGCCGGCGAGCAATTCGCAGGACCCGAGGCCGGCCTGGTGCTGCAGCCGGGCCAGTGCGCGCGCATCACCACCGGCGCGCCGCTGCCGGGCGGCGCCGATGCGGTGGTCATGAAGGAGCGGGTCCAGGTCGATGGCGCGCGCGTCACGGTGCCGGCGGGGATTCAGGCGGGCCACGACATCCGCCGCGCCGGCGAGGACGTGCAGGCCGGCGCGCAGGTGCTGGAGGCCGGCCAGGTGCTGACCCCGGCGCGCGTGTCGTTGGCGGCCGCGCTCGGCCATGCCGACCTGGCGGTCTTTCCGAAGCCGACCGTGGCCGTGTTCTCCACCGGCGACGAGTTGGTCGAGCCGGGCATGCCGCTGGCGCCGGGGCAGATCTACGACAGCAACCGCGACCTGCTCATGGGCCTGCTGCGCCAGCTCGGCCTGGAGCCGGTCGCCTGGCCGCGCCTGCCCGACGATCCGCAGCGGGTGGAGACCGCGCTGCGCGATGCGGCCAGCGCGTTCGACCTGGTGATCACCGCCGGCGGGGTCTCGGCCGGCGAGCGCGATCTGCTGCCCGGGCTGCTGCAGGCGCAGGGTCAGGTGCATTTCTGGAAGGTGCGGATCAAGCCCGGCATGCCGGTGCTGTTCGGCGCGCTGGAGCGGGCCTTGATGCTCGGTCTGCCGGGCAATCCGGTCTCGGTGCTGGCGACCTTCCTGGCGCTGGGGCGGCCGCTGCTCGATGCGCTGCAGGGCAGGGCGGAGCCGCGCCCGCGGTTCACCGCCTGCCTGGCCAGCGACTGGCGCAAGACGCACGATCGGCTGGAGTTCCTGCGCGGGCGGCTGCGCAGCAGCGAGACGGGCGTGCTGCTGGTCGAACCCAATCCGGCCGAGGCCTCGCACCAGCTGCGCGGGGCGGCCGACAGCGATGCGCTGATCGTGCTGGAGGCCGGCGAGCGGGATTACGCGGCGGGGACGCCGGTGACGGTGCTGCCCTACTGACCGCTCGGGCGGCCCTATCTGTAGAGCGGAGCTTGCTCCGCTGGGGCTTTCCCATGAACCGGACGAAGAGCAGCGGAGCAAGCTCCGCTCTACAGGGAGGGTGCGCTGTGATCGGAAGAGACGGCAGCGCCCACCGAGCATCGAGCAGGCGTGTGATCTACGCGCTCGGGGCGCCGATGCCGGCATGACACGGCGTCGACGATAATCCTGGGGATGAAGATCGAACTGCTCACGCCCACGCAGGCGCGCGCGCGCCAGGCCGCCGGCGCGGTGCTGATCGATGTGCGCGAGGTGCACGAACGCGCGCAGGGCCAGGCCGAAGGCGCGCTGGGCATCGAACGCGCCGCGCTGGAGGCCGCGCCGCAGACGCACCTGCCCGATCTGTCGCGCGAGGTCCTGCTGATCTGCCAGAGCGGGGCGCGCTCGCTCGCCGCCGCGCAGGCGTTGCTGGAGCGCGGCTATCTGCGCGTGGCCTCGGTCGAGGGCGGCACCACGCGCTGGATCGCCGACGGGCTGCCCCTGGTCATGCCGCTCGTTGACGCCGAGCAGGCGCGCTTTGCCGAGCGTTACTCGCGCCATCTGCTGCTGCCGGAAGTCGGCCCGGCCGGCCAGCAGCGCCTGCGCGATGCGCGCGTGCTGATCGTCGGCGCCGGCGGGCTGGGATCGCCGGCCGCCTACTATCTGGCGGCGGCCGGCGTGGGCCGGCTGCGCATCGCCGACGACGATGTGGTCGAGCGCAGCAACCTGCAGCGCCAGATCCTGCACGGCGAGGAACGCATCGGCCAGTCCAAGGTGAGCTCGGCGGCGCAGACGCTGCAGGCGCTCAATCCGGACATCGCCATCGACGCGGTGGCCGCACGCGTCACGGCCGACAACGTCGAGGCGCTGCTCGACGGCGTGGACGTGGTGATCGACGGTGCCGACAACTTCGCCACGCGCTATCTGCTCAACGACGCCTGCGTGCGCCAGGCCAGGCCGCTGGTGTACGGCGCGGTGCAGCGCTTCGAAGGGCAGGTGAGCGTGTTCGACGCCGGGCGCCGGCGTGGCCAGGTGCCGTGCTATCGCTGCCTGTTCCCCGCGCCGCCGCCGCCCGCGCTGGCGCCCAACTGCGCGCAGGCCGGCGTGCTCGGCGTGTTGCCCGGCGTGATCGGCCTGCTGCAGGCGACCGAGGCGATCAAGCTGCTGCTGGGCCTGGGCGAATCGCTGGCCGGACGGCTGCTGGGCTTCGACGCGCTGGGCATGCGCTTCCACGAGCTGGCACTGCCGCCGGACCCCGACTGCCCGGTGTGCGGCGCCGCGGCACCCTGAGGCGGCCGGCGAAGAGGTGCGGCGTGCGCCCGCCTTGCGCTAACGTGCCGGCCATCCTCCTGCCCGAGACGCGCCGCACCCCATGCGTACCCTGATCCTGATCGTGGCCGGGCTGCTGATCGCGCTCGGCGTCGTGCTGCGCATGCCGGCGCGCCTGCGCCGCCAGGGCGCGATCGGCTTCACCGTGCTGTGGCTGCTGGCGGTGCTGTGGAATCTGCGCACCGGCCTGGCGCACGGCTACACGCTGGAAGAAGAGGCGCCGATCCAGGCGCTGATCTTCCTCGTGCCGGTCGCGCTGGCCTGGGTGCTGGCGCTCAAGCTGCCGCGTCGCGGCGTCTCGCCATGAGCCACGGGCACGCACCCGTACGCGATGTCCCGGCCGCGACCACGCCGCATCCGCTGCTGCGCGTGCGCGATGGCAGCGAGGCCAAGGTCAGCTACGCCGAACTGTTCTTCGATCTGGTCTACGTGTTCGCCGTCACCCAGGTCTCGCACTTCCTGCTCGGGCATCTGACCGTGCTTGGGGCGGCCCAGGCGCTGCTGCTGTGGTTCGCGGTCTGGCTGGGCTGGCAGTACACCTGCTGGACGACCAACTGGTTCGACCCGGAGACCCGGCCGATCCGCGTGATGCTGTTCGCGCTGATGGGCGTGGGGCTGCTGTTCGCCGCAGCGCTGCCGGAGGCCTTCGGCGAGCGCGCTCTGCTGTTCGCCACCTGCTATGCGGTCATGCAGGTGGGGCGAGCGCTGTTCCTGCGCCTGCAGCTGGGCGACCATCCTCTGGGGCCGAACTTCAGCCGCATCCTGGCCTGGGCCGTCCTGTGCGCGGCGCTGTGGATCGGCGGCGGCCTGGCCGAGCCGGGCTGGAGGCTGCTGCTGTGGGGCCTGGCGGTGGCGTGCGAGTACATCTCGCCCATGTTCGGCTTCCCCGTGCCCGGCCTGGGCCGGTCGGACAGCGCGCGCGAGTGGACCATCGAAGGCGGCCACCTGGTCGAGCGCTGCGCGCTGTTCGTGATCGTGGCGCTGGGCGAATCGATCCTGATCACCGGCGCCACGCTGGCCCATGCGCCGGCCTGGGACGCGGCGGAGATGATCGCCTTCGCCACGGCCTTCGTCGGCAGCCTGGCGATGTGGTGGCTGTACTTCAATATCGCCGTGCGCGATGCGACCGAGGTCATCGTCCAGGCCGACGATCCGGGCCGCTATGGCGCGCTGTTCCACTATCTGCATGTGGCCATCGTCGGCAGCGTCATCGTCACCGCGGTCGGCAACGATCTGATGATCGCCCATCCGCATGGCCACATGACGCTGGCCTTCGTGCTGGTGATGCTGGCCGGGCCCGGACTGTTCCTGGCGGGCAACGGGCTGTACAAGCGCGCGGTCTATGGGCGCTTTCCGCTCTCGCATCTGATCGGGCTTGCGCTGCTGCTGCCGCTGGCGTGCCTGGCGCAGTCGCTGGGGCTGCTGTGGTTGAACGCGCTGACTACGGTGGTGCTGATCGTCACGGCGTCGCTGGAAACCGCCGCGCGTGGCGGCCCGCCTGACAAGCAGGTCAGCACACACTGATCCGCGACGGCGCACATTGCAGCGCTGACATGCGCCGTTAGACTCGGTGCATGAGCGTCGAATCCGAATCCAGCCAACTGGTCAACGTGGTCGCCCTGCTGGGCGCGGCGGTGGTCGCTGTCCCGCTGTTCCGCCGTCTGGGCCTGGGCTCGGTGCTGGGCTATCTGGCCGCCGGCCTGGTCATCGGCCCGTTCGGGCTGGGCTGGTTCAACGATCCGCAGTCCATCCTGCACGTGGCCGAGCTGGGCGTGGTGCTGTTCCTGTTCGTGATCGGGCTGGAGATGCGGCCCTCGCATCTGTGGGGCCTGCGCAGGCAGATCTTCGGCCTGGGTTCGCTGCAGATCGCGCTGTGCACCGCGGCGCTGACCGGCGTGGGCGTGCTGTTCGGCCTGCATGGGGCGGTGGCCTTCGTCGGCGCGGCCGGCTTCGTGCTCACCTCCACCGCGATCGTCATGCAGCTGCTCGGCGAGCGCGGCGATATCGCCCTGCCGCATGGGCAGAAGATCGTCGCGGTGCTGTTGTTCGAGGATCTGCTGATCGTGCCGCTGCTGGCGCTGGTCGCGTTCCTCTCGCCGCTGCCAGCCGAGAGCGGGGGGCATTCGCGCGGGATGTCCATCGGCATCAGCGTGGCCTGCCTGGCCGGGCTGATCGCCGCCGGGCTGTGGCTGCTCAATCCGCTGTTCCGGCTGCTGGCGCGGGCCAAGGCGCGCGAGGTGATGACCGCCGCGGCCCTGCTGGTGGTGCTGGGCGCGGCGCTGCTGATGCAGCTGGGCGGGCTGTCGATGGCGATGGGCGCGTTCCTGGCCGGCGTGCTGCTGTCCGAGTCCACGTTCCGCCATCAGATCGAGGCGGACATCGAGCCGTTCCGCGGCCTGCTGCTGGGCCTGTTCTTCCTCTCGGTCGGCATGTCGCTGGACCTGTCGGTGGTGGCCAACAACGTGCTGGTTGTCGCCGGGCTGGTGGTGGCGATGATGGTGACCAAGGCGCTGTGCATCTATGTGGTCGCGCGCCTGACCCACAGCAGTCATGGCGAGGCGCTGGACCGCGCGGTGCTGATGGCCCAGGGCGGCGAGTTCGCCTTCGTCCTCTATGCCGCCGCGCTGGCCGCCGGCCTGATCGATCCCACCATCAGCGCGACCATGACCGCGGTGGTGGTGCTGTCGATGGTGCTCACCCCGCTGGTGGTGCTCGTGGCACGTCGCTTCATGCCGCAGGCCACCGCCTCGATGGAGGGCATCGAGGCGGTGCACGACCAGAGCGGCAGCGTGCTGATCATCGGCTTCGGTCGCTTCGGCCAGGTCATGAGCCAGTCGCTGCTGGCGCGCGACATCGATGTGACCATCATCGACAGCGACATCGACATGATCCGCAGCGCCGAGGAGTTCGGCTTCAAGGTGTTCTTCGGCGACGGCACGCGCCTGGACGTGCTGCGTGCCTCCGGTGCGTCCACCGCGCGCCTGATCGCCATCTGCACCGACAGGCCCGAGACCACCAGCCTGATCGTCGAACTGGCCCAGCAGGAGTTCACCCAGGCCAGGGTGCTGGCGCGCTCCTTCGACCGCGAGCATTCGCTCAAGCTGGTCGCGGCCGGAGTGGACTTCCAGATCCGCGAGACCTTCGAATCGGCGGTGCGCTTCGGCCAGGCCGCGCTGGAGGCCATGGGCGTGGACGAGGACGTGGCGGCGCGCACGGCCAGCGAAGTGCGCCGGCTGGACGCCGAGCGCTTCGACCTGGAGGTCGCCGCCGGCGATGTCCGCGCCGGCATTCCGCTGCTGATCGGCAACACCGCGCCTGCCACGCCGACCCCGTTCACCGCGCCGCGCCGCGAGAGCCGGCGTCTGGATGCCGGCGGCGAAGCCGAGGACTCCAGCGCGTGATAACGACGCGGCATGTGCTCATGCCGAGCCGGCAGAAAGCGTTTCCACGGTTCTAACTCCTCCTTTACACCGGGCGCATCGGGCTGCGGTCAGATGGGCGTTCCGCTGGGAGACAGGAAGGATCGCCATGCACATCACCCTGATCGGGGCAGGCTTCTGTGGAAGCGCACTCGCGGCGGAGCTGCTGCGCCAGGGCGGGCCACAGGCCCGCGTCACGCTGGTCGGTCAGCCGGAGACCTTCGGCCGCGGCGTGGCCTATGGTGCCGCGCGGCCCGAGCACCTGCTCAATGCGCGCGCCAAGGACCTGGGCCTGGTCGCCGACGCGCCGACCGGGTTCGCCGACGCACTGGCGCTGGGCGAGGGCGGGCGGCTGGGGTTCCTGCCTAGGCTGGCGTACGGCGACTATCTGCAGGACCAGCTGCACCAGGCCACGGCGCAGGCCCGGAACTTCGCCCGCATCGAGGAAGAAGTCATTGCGGTGGACCGCGTGCCCGGCGGCTTCCGCGTGCTGCTGGGCAATGGTGAGGACTTCCTCAGCGACCGCGTGGTCCTGTGCGTGGGCGCGCTTCCGCCGCAGCGCCTGGCCGGCGTCGGTCCGCGCCTGGCGGTGGACCGGCGCTACATCGGCTGGCCGTGGCAGGACGGGGCGATCGACGCCATCGCGCCGAACGCGCGACTGCTGATCGTCGGTACCGGACTGACCATGGCCGATGTGGTGGTGACGCTGCGCCAGCGCGACCATCGCGGGCCGATCACGGTGCTCTCGCGCCACGGCCTGATGCCGCTGCCCCATCTGGAGGCGCCCGGGACGCCGCTCGAGCTGCCGCCGAGCGTGCAGCAGAGCCTGCGCGACCACGATCTGCGCGGACTGGTGCGCACGCTGCGCCAGCTCTCCGCGGTGGTGGACGACTGGCGGCGCCTGATCGATGCGCTGCGCCCGCATCTGCAGCCGTTCTGGCGCGGACTGGATCAGGCCGACCGCGCCCGGTTTCTGCGCCACCTGCGCTCGCACTGGGAGGCGCTGCGCCATCGGGTGGCGCCCAAGGTCGCCGAGCAGCTGCAGGCCCTGCAGGATCGCGGCCAGCTGCGCGTGCTGGCCGGACGTCTGCTGCGCGCGCGGCTGGGCGCGCACGAGGTCGAGGCGCTGGTCCGGCCGCGTGGCGCGACCAGCGCCTGGGTGGGTCACTTCGACGTCCTGATCCGGGCGACGGGACTGGATACCGACATCGAGCGCACCAGCCATCCGCTGGTGGCCACCCTGCGCGACGCAGGCCTGCTGGGTGCGGACCCGCTGGGCCTGGGCGTGGACGTGGACGAGCGTCTGCAGGTGCGCGATCGTTCCGGCAGTGCGGTGCCGGGCCTGTACTGCCTGGGCCCGCTGCTGCGGGGCCAGCTGTGGGAGATCACCGCCGTGCCCGAACTGCGCGCCGCCGCCCGCACCCTGGCCACGCGGCTGCTGGCGCAGCCGGCCGACTCGGACGCAGGACAGCCGGCGCTGCGCGCGGCGGTCTGAGCGAAGGACAGCGACACGGCGCCAGTGCAAGCGCGACGCAATGTGCGTGTGACTTTCCAGCGACGCGTTCGGGCTGCTGATGAGGGGGCTTTTCTCCCGATCGGGCGCCGCTACGTGTGAGTGTCTCGGCTTCGGAAGGGCAGCGGTCCGGCGGGCGGCGTCCGCTTTTCCCTCAATCAGGGCATCCTGCCCTGATTCGGGCGCTCGGCTCCTGCCTCGCTCGTCGCGGCCACCGCCCGCCGGCCCGCTGCTGCGCGCGTTGAGTCAGGGGGCTTCTAGTCAAAAGTTGAAATGGTTTGATCCATCAGCTGCTGGCCTCGATGTGGCCGGTTAGGCAGAGAACGGGCCGGCACGGTCCGCAGCGGCGGCCGGTGCAATCAGTCCTTGCAGAATGCCGGCCCAATCCCTGTGGGAGCAACTGTCTCCTCAAATCTTGCGACGGTCTGCCTGTAGAGCGGAGCTTGCTCCGCTGGGGCCTTTTCCATGAACTGAACGAAGAGCAGCGGAGCAAGCTCCGCTCTACAGGTGGGAGGTGAGCCGCCATGGCGGCGATGGGGCTCCCCCGGTAGAGCCTCCTCGCCGCCATTGGCCGAAAAGGCCACAAGGGCGGCTCCCACAGAGGCATGAGGCGGTCACGGCTCCATCCGAGAATCGCCCCTGGTTGCGGACCGAGCCGAGGAGTCGCCCGGCCGGGTCGAGGCTGGGCACCGAAGTCTGTTCACCGGGCTCGAACTGCTGCGAGACCCGAAAAAGAGGCCTCTAAGGCAGTCTTGCTAGAATGGCGGGCTATCCATCGCCACGCATCGCATCGCTCCCATGATCGAACTCAATCCCGTCCGCCAGCGCATCGCCGACCTGACCGAGCGGCTGGGCTCGCTCAGGGGGTATCTTTGACTACGACGCCAAGCGCGAGCGTCTGGAAGAAGTCGAGCGCGAGCTCGAAAACCCCGATATCTGGAACGACCCCGAGCGCGCCCAGAACCTGGGCCGCGAGCGCGCCCAGCTGGACCGCACGGTCAACGGCATCCGCGACCTGACCGAAGGCCTCAACGGCGCCAGCGAGCTGCTGGAACTGGCCGAGATGGAATCCGACGAGGACACCGCCAACGCGGTGGTCGCCGACGTCGAACGCTTCGCCCGCGACGTGGACAAGCTGGAATTCCAGCGCATGTTCTCCGGCGAGATGGACGCCACCAACGCCTTTGTCGACATCCAGGCCGGCGCCGGCGGCACCGAGGCCCAGGACTGGGCCGAGATCCTGCTGCGCATGTACCTGCGCTGGGCCGAGGGCCGCGGCTGGAAGGTCGAGCTGATGGAGGCCTCGGCCGGCGAAGTGGCCGGCATCAAGTCGGCGACCTTCCGCGTGGAGGGCGACTATGCCTACGGCTGGCTCAAGACCGAGATCGGCGTGCACCGGCTGGTGCGCAAGTCGCCGTTCGACTCGGACAACCGACGCCACACCAGCTTCACCAGCGTGTTCGTCTCGCCCGAGGTCGACGACAACATCGACATCGAGATCAATCCGGCCGATCTGAAGACCGACGTCTACCGCTCCTCCGGCGCCGGCGGCCAGCACGTCAACAAGACCGAGTCGGCCGTGCGCATCACCCACGTGCCGTCCGGCGTGGTGGTGGCCTGCCAGACCGAGCGCAGTCAGCACGCCAACCGCGACCGCGCCATGAAGATGCTCAAGGCCAAGCTCTACGAGATCGAGATCCAGAAGCGCAACGCCGAGAAGAACGCGCTGGAAGCCACCAAGTCCGACATCGGCTGGGGCAGCCAGATCCGCAACTACGTGCTCGACCAGAGTCGCATCAAGGATCTGCGCACCGGCGTGGAGCGCTCGGATACGCAGAAGGTGCTCGACGGCGACCTGGACGAATTCCTCGAGGCCAGCCTCAAGTCCGGCCTAGACGCGGGCGCCAAGCGCGTCGATGCCTGAAGGCAGGAGTGCGTGGAGCGGCGTGAGAGGTGAGTCGAGGCGGGCCGTGCCTGCCGCCACACTCGCCGTCTCCCGCTCTTGCTCGCTTCTTACTTCTCACTTCTCCCAACCTTAGTCCTCACCCCATGACCGACCAGCCCACCACCACGCCCCCCGACGAGAACAGCCTCATCGCCGAGCGCCGCGGCAAGCTCACCGCGCTGCGCGGGCAGGGCATCGCCTATCCCAACGACTTCAAGCGCGAGGTCTATGCCGGCGATCTGCAGGCTGAGTTCGCCGACGCGGAGACCTTCACCGCCGAGGTGCTCGAAGGGCTGGATCGCCAGGTCAAGCTGGCCGGCCGGCTGATGGCCAAGCGGGTGATGGGCAAGGCCAGCTTCGCCCAGGTGCAGGACGAGTCCGGGCGCATCCAGTTGTTCCTGCAGGGCAATACGCTGGGCGAGGCCTATACCGCGTTCAAGGGCTGGGACGTGGGCGACATCATCGCCGTGGAAGGCACGCTGACCCGCACCAAGACCGGTGAGCTGTCGATCAAGGCCACCACGATCCGCCTGCTGACCAAGTCGCTGCGCCCGCTGCCGGACAAGTGGCACGGCCTGAGCGATGTCGAGCAGCGCTATCGCCAGCGCTATGTCGATCTGATCGTGACGCCTGAGTCGCGCGAGGTGTTCATCAAGCGCAGCAAGATCATCCGCGCCATCCGCGCCTGGCTCGACGCGCGCCGCTTCCTGGAAGTGGAAACGCCGATGATGCATTACATCCCCGGCGGCGCCACGGCCAAGCCGTTCACCACACACCACAACGCGCTGGACCTGCAGCTGTACCTGCGCGTGGCGCCGGAGCTCTATCTCAAGCGTCTGGTCGTCGGCGGCCTGGAGCGCGTGTACGAGATCAACCGCAACTTCCGCAACGAAGGCGTCTCCACGCGCCACAACCCCGAATTCACCATGCTCGAGCTGTACGAGGCCTACGCCACGTACCACGAGGTGATGGACCTGACCGAAGGCGTGATCCGCGATACCGCCCAGACCGTGCTCGGCACCACGCAGGTGGAATGGGACGGCGCGCGGATCGACCTGGGCCCGGCGTTCCGCCGCTGGCGCATGGACGAGGCCGTGCGCCATCACAACCCGGAGATCACCGCCGCCGACTGCACCGACCGCGACGCTCTGCGGCGCCACTGCGAGCGGCTGGGCATCAAGTTCAAGCCGTCCTGGGGCTGGGGCAAGCTGCTGCTGGAAATCTTCGAGGCCACCGTCGAGCACACTCTGGTGCAGCCGACCTTCATCACCGACCACCCGGTCGAGGTCTCGCCGCTGGCCCGCGCCAGCGATACCGAGGCCGGCTACACCGACCGCTTCGAGCTGTTCATCAACGGCAAGGAGATCGCCAACGGCTTCTCCGAGCTCAACGATCCGGAAGACCAGGCCGCGCGCTTCCGCGCCCAGGTCGAGGCCAAGGACAGCGGCGACGACGAGGCCATGCACTTCGACGCCGACTACATCCGCGCCCTGGAGTACGGCATGGCGCCGACCGGCGGCCTGGGCATCGGCATCGACCGCCTGGTGATGCTGCTGACCGGCACCTCCTCAATCCGCGACGTGCTGCTGTTCCCCTACATGCGGCCCGAGACCCAGGGTTGAAAAGTGACGCAGCCGGGCAGGCCAGCCTGCTTGGCTCTCAATTGGTTGCATAGGAAACTTTTTGCGCGCGGACCAAAGGCCTGGAAATGGCGGCATTTGGCCCCTTTCCACCGGGTTGGACGTCTTTCCATCAGGGATTGACGGTTTTTTGCCGAAAGATCCGACTCGGGTTCGGTGGCATGCTTCATGCTTGACAGTAGGTCTCGATCCGTGGCGTGCGCCGCGATTCGAGGCGGGAATCCCGATGCGGCGGGGTTCCTTCACATTCTGGCAGCCTCGTAATCCCCCGAGAGGTGGTGTTTCATGCTTACCCCGAGCCGCGTGTTCACTGCGGTGTCCTCCCCGACGGACCAGCAACGCTGGCCCAATGGCGCAGGTAGCGAATTGAACATCGTCATCATCGACGACCAGGCGTCCGCGCGGACCATGCTGCGCCACGTGATCGAGGACATCGCCACCGAGCTGGCGGTGCACGATTTCGGCGACCCGCAGGTGGCGCTGGAGTGGTGTAGCCAGCACCGCACCGACCTGCTGCTGCTGGACTACCGCATGCCGGGCATGGACGGGCTGGAGTTCGCCCGCCGCTTCCGCCGCCTGCCCATGCACCGCGACATCCCGGTGATCCTGATCACCGTGGTCGGCGACGAGCCGATCCGCCAGGCCGCGCTGGAGGCCGGGGTCATCGATTTCCTGGTCAAGCCGGTGCGCCCGCGTGAGCTGCGCGCCCGCTGTCGCAACCTGCTGCAGCTGCGCCAGCAGTCGGAGAACGTCAAGCAGCGCGCGCTGTCGCTGGAGCAGCGCCTGCTGTCGAGCATGCACGAGGTCGAGGAGCGCGAGCGCGAGACGCTCTCGCGCCTGGCCCGCGCCATCGAGTACCGCGACAGCGGCACCAGCGCCTTCCTGGAACGCATGGCGCGAATCGCCGCGCTGGTGGCCGAGCAGCTGGGCATGGGCGAGGAGGACGTGCGCGCCATCGAGCTGGCCGCGCCCCTGCACGACATGGGCAAGATCGCCATCCCCGACGCGGTGCTGATGAAGCCCGGCCCGCTGGACGCCGAGGAGCTGGCGGTCATGCGCCGGCATCCGAAGATCGGCCATGAGCTGCTCAGCGGCAGCCAGAACCGGCTGATCCAGACCGGCGCGATCATCGCCCTGCGCCATCACGAGCGCTTCGACGGCAGCGGCTATCCCGACGGCCTGCGCGGTGAGCAGATCCCGATCGAGGCGCGCATCGTGGCGGTGGCCGACGTGTTCGACGCGCTGATCTCCGCACGCCCCTACAAGCCGGCATGGACGCGCGATGCGGCGCTGGCCTATCTCTACGCGCAGCGCGGGCGGTTGTTCGACCCGGCCTGCGTGGACGCGCTGTTCCGCGGCCGCGAGCGGCTGGACCAGATCTGCGACCGTTATTCGACGCTGCAAGCACGCCCCGGATTGGAGTAGTCCCATGGCCGCCCTGCTGCAACAGTTCAAAGAGCGCCTGCCGGCGCGTCGCGACAACGAACACGGCCAGGCCCTGGTCCGGATCGCGCTGATCAGCCTGATCCTGATGTACGTGCTGCTGCCGCCGGTGCGCGCGCAGCTGCCGGCCGCGCAGTACGAGGGCGTGCTGGCCATCGTGCTCAGCGGCCTGACCCTGGGCTGCATCCTGCTGGGCTGGATGTGGCTGCGTCCTGAGCGCTCGGACACGCGCCGGATCATCGGCATGCTCGCCGACTACGGCCTGATGGCCGCCGGCATGATCCAGATGGGCGAGCCGCTGGGCTGGGTGTATGTGGTGGTGATGTGGGTCACCGTCGGCAACGGCATGCGCTACGGCAACAACTATCTGTACCTGGCCGTGGCCATGGCGATGGTCAGCTTCACCACCACGGTCCTGATGACCGACTACTGGCTGTCCAATCTGAAGCTGGGCATCGGTCTGATCGGCGGCCTGGCCGCGGTGCCGCTGTACTTCTCCAACCTGCTGCGCAAGCTGACCCGTGCCAGCGCCGACGCGCGCCGCGCCAGCGAGGCCAAGAGCCGCTTCCTGGCCAATATGAGCCATGAGTTCCGCACGCCGCTCAACGGCCTGTCGGGCATGACCGAGGTGCTGGCCACCACGCGCCTGGACGCCGAGCAGCGCGAATGCCTGAACACCATCCAGGCCTCGGCCCGCAGCCTGCTGGCGCTGGTGGAAGAGGTGCTGGACATCTCGGCGATCGAGGCCGGCAAGCTGCGCCTGGACATCAGCGAGTTCGCCCCGCGCGAGCTGGTCAAGCATGTGGGCTTCATCATGCTGCCGCAGGCCAAGGCCAAGAAGCTGGACTACACCGTCCACTTCGCCGACGACGTGCCGGCCACGCTGATGGGCGATGCGCGCCACCTGCGTCAGGTGCTGATCAATCTGGTCGGCAACGCGGTCAAGTTCACCGACCGCGGCGGCGTGCGCATCCAGGTCGTCACCGTGCCTTCGATCGATGCGCGCGTGCGCCTGCGCTTCACGGTGATCGACACCGGAGTGGGCATCCCGCCGCGGCTGCAGGACCGGCTGTTCGAGGCCTTCGAGCAGGCCGATGTCAGCCTGAGCCGTCGCTACGGAGGCACCGGCCTGGGCGCGGCCATCGCCAAGGGCCTGACCGAGGCCATGGGCGGGGCCATCGGCTTCGAGAGCGAAGTCGGTCTGGGCAGCACCTTCTGGGTCGAAGTGCCGTTCGACGGCGTGGTGCCCAGCGAGACACCGATGGTGCCGGCGCTGGCCGAGGACGTCGCCGAGGTCGAGGAGCTGGTCGAGGTGGGTACCGCGCCGGAGGGACGCGCGGAGAACGTCATCGCCTTCTCCGACCCCTTCCTACGTCATCGCGCGCGCGTGCGCAGCATGCAGATCCTGGTGGCCGACGACCACGAGGCCAACCGCATGGTGCTGCAGCGCCTGCTGCAGAAGGCCGGTCACCGCGTGGTCTGCGTCAACGGCGGCGAGGAGGTGCTCGACGCCCTGGCGGTGACCGACTACGACGCGGCCATCATCGATCTGCACATGCCCGGCATGAGCGGGCTGGACCTGCTCAAGGAACTGCGCGTGATGCAGGCCGGCGGCGGGCCGCGCACGCCGGTGCTGGTGCTCAGCGCCGATGTCACCCCGCAATCGATCAGCAGCTGCGAGCAGGCCGGCGCCTACGCCTTCCTGGCCAAGCCGGTGGTGGCGAGCAAGCTGCTGGATGCGCTCAACGACATCGCCAGCAACAGTGGCCTGCGGCAGACGGCTGCCAAGCCTGGCGTGGCGCGTGGCAATGAGGCGGCCGGCGCGAGCCAGGCCGAGGTGTTCGACCCGCACGTGCTGGACGAACTGCTGCAGCTGGGCATGGGCGAGGCCTTCGAACAGGAATTCGTCCAGCAATGCCTCAACGACGCCGAGGCCTGTTTCCACGGCATGCTGCGCGCCGGCGAGCAGCCGGACTGGGAACGCATGCGCGAATACGCACATGCGCTGAAAGGTGTCGCCGGCAACCTGGGCATGTCGCGTCTGGCCGAGGAGAGCGGTCAGTTCATGCGCATGGCCGACTGGCAGATGCTGGCCGAATGGCGCCAGCGCATGCACCAGCTCGACGGCCACTTCCGCATGGGGCGTGAGGCGCTGGCCGCGCGTGCACAGCAGCGCCGCAAGGCGCGCGATGGCGGCGAGCGTTGATCATCCCGCGCCCGAGGCCACGGGCGCGCAGCGTCTTTCAGGTTTGATGGAATGACCAACCCCGCCTTGCGGCCGGGTTGGGAATCCATTCCGGCAGGTCAGGCCACCACGTCCAGGCTGGCGCGGCGGGTCTGCGCCTTGACCAGGCGGTCCATGGTACGCAGCGACTTGTCGCCCAGGGCCAGCGCGGTCTCGACCCACACCTTGGTGATCTCCATCAGTTCGTCGTAGCTGACGGCCTGGGCCAGGTTGCGGGCCGAGTTCATCGCAAGATAGGAGTGCGGAATGCGGCGCTGGGTGCGGATCAGGTCCTCGACGGCCGCCACGCCCTGGCCCTTGGGCACCAGGATGTCGACCACGCCCAGCTTGTACATCTCCTCGCTGCTGTAGACGCGGCCTTCAAGGATGATCTTCTCGGCCACCTGCGGCGCCACGCGACGGCACAGGAACGAGTAGGCGCCCATGCCCGGGAACAGGCCGAACAGCACCTCCGGCAGGCCCATGCCGCAGCCTTCCTCGGCCACGATGGTGTGGCAGGCCAGCGCCATCTCAAGGCCGCCGCCCAGCGCATCGCCCTGGATCAGCGCGATGCTGCGCACGTCGCCGCCGAAGCCCACGTGCAGGTGGTGCACACCTTCCACGCAGCGCTGGGCATAGGCCAGCAGACGGTCGCGGTTGCCTTCGCGGATCAGCTGGGTGAACAGGTTCAGATCGCCGCCCAGGTTGTAGGCCGCCGCGTCCGAAGCCAGCACGAAGTGGCGCAGCGCGCCGCTGGCGCGTTGCGCGGGGGGCAGGGTGATCTGGTTCATCACCGCCCACATTTCGTCGAGCATGTCCTTGCGGCAGCACGGGCGCACGCCCGTAGCGGCATCGGCATGCATGTACAGCCAGTGCGCGTTGCCCTCGTGGGTCGTTTCGGTGCGGATGGTGGAGTAGGTGCGCTGACGCGGCTGGAGCTTTTCGATCAGGTTCATGGCGGCGATCTCTTGAAGGGCGTGAGAGAGAAGGGGGTCGTCGCCGCGTCGGGGGCCGCGGCGACGCCGATCCTACACCTGAACCAAGTGTTAAATGCGTCAAAAAAAGCCCGTGACTCAATGACTTAGAGTAACCCGGGCGAAAGTCCGTTTTTAGTGTGATAGACATCACCAAAGTGTGCAGAGGCCCTCGCCGACGGCCTGCGGCGGGCGCACACTTCCTGAAATGTGTGGCGCGCCGGCGTGACGCCGGCGGCCGCACGCCGCCGCATTCAGCGCGCGGCTTTCTCCTGCTGGCGCAGTTCCTTGCGCAGGATCTTGCCCACGTTGCTCTTGGGCAGCTCGTCCCTGAATTCGATCCGGCGCGGCTGCTTGTAGCCGGTGAGGTTCTCGCGGCAGAACGCCTTGACGTCGGCCTCGCTCAGGGCCGGGTCCTTGCGCACGATGAAGACCTTGACCACCTCGCCGGAGTGCTCGTCCGGCACGCCGACCGCGGCCACTTCCAGCACGCCGGGCATGCCGGCGATCACGTCCTCGATCTCGTTGGGATACACGTTGAAGCCGGACACCAGGATCATGTCCTTCTTGCGGTCGACGATGTAGAAGAAGCCGCGCGCGTCCATCCGCGCCATGTCGCCGGTGTGCAGCCAGCCCTCGTCATCGATGACCTTGGCGGTCTCGTCGGGACGGTTCCAGTAGCCCTTCATGACCTGGGGGCCCTTGATGCACAGCTCGCCGACCGTGTCGTCGCCGCCGGGCAGGGTCTTGCCGTCGTCGTCCTTGAGGCAGCAGTCGGTCGAGGGCACCGGCAGGCCGATGGCGCCGTTGTAGTCGGCCAGATCCATCGGGTTGATGCATGCCGCCGGCGAGGTCTCGGTCAGGCCGTAGGCTTCGATCAGGGTCACGCCGGTGACCTTCTTCCAGCGCTCGGCCACGCTGCGCTGCACCGCCATGCCGCCGCCCAGGGTCAGGCGCAGATGGCTGAAGTCGATCTGGTCGAAGCCCGGCGTGTTCAGCAGGCCGTTGAACAAGGTGTTGACGCCGGTCATCGCGGTGAACGGTGCCTTGGAGAGCTCCTTGACGAAACCCTTCATGTCGCGCGGGTTGGTGATCAGGTGGTTGAGGCCGCCGCACTTCATGAAGACCAGGCAGTTCGCCGTCAGGGCGAAGATGTGGTACAGCGGCAGCGCGGTGATGATGTACTCCTCGCCCGGTCGCGTCTTGATGCCGACCCAGGTCGAGGCCTGCTGCATGTTGGCCACCAGGTTGCGGTGGGTCAGCATCGCGCCCTTGGCCACGCCGGTGGTGCCGCCGGTGTACTGCAGGAAGGCGATGTCGTCGGGCTGGATGTCCAGCTGGGGCAGCGGCTTGCTGCCCTGGCGCAGCACGTCCTTGAAGCGCACGGCGCCGGCGATCTCGTAATCGGGCACCATCTTCTTGACGTACTTCAGGACGAAGTTGACCAGCGGGCCCTTGGGAAAGCCCAGCATGTCGCCCAGTGCGGTGGTGATGACGTGGCGCACGCCGCTGCCTTCCAGCGCCTTCTGCGCGGTGACGCCGAAGTTGTCGACCACGATCAGGGTCGACACACCGGCATCGTGCAGCTGGTGGTGCAGCTCGCGGTCGGTGTAGAGCGGGTTGACGTTCACCACCGTCAGCCCGGCGCGCAGGATGCCGAAGATCGAGATCGGGTACTGCAGGCAGTTGGGCATCATCACCGCGACGCGGTCGCCGCGCTTGAGCTTGAGCTCATGCAGCAGGTAGCTGGCCATCTGCTGGCTGAGGCGGTCGATGTCGGCGTAGGTCAGCACCTTGCCGAAGTTGGAGAACGCCGGCTTGTCGCGGTAGGTGGCGATGGCCGTGTCCAGCACATCGACGATCGAGCGGTACTCATCGACGTCGATCTCGTGCGGAACTCCTGCGGGATAGCTGGCAAACCAGGGCCGTTCCTGCGTCATCGTGTCAAGCCCCTCCCAGGGTGCTAGGGTCGAGGCGCGGCCGGCCGATCCGGCGTTTCCCCCGAAAAATCGCGATGAGCATACCGGCAGTCGCCGCAAACCGGAATCTTTCCATACTTTTCCGAATGGTCAGGGCGGAGGGATCAGGCGCGGAGGGCTGAGCGGGCGCTAGAGGGCGCGCGGTTTGGACCGGTCTTGCGCAGAAGAAGGTCCAGGGCTTGCGCAGCATTGGCGCGCCGGCCGCGGTCGTTTCAAGGGCGACCGGTCAGATCCGTATTCCCGCGCACGCGCAAATCCGGTGCCGTTGACTGTCTGTGCGGAAGTCCATGGGTTCCCGCGTTCGCAGGAACGACGATGGAGTGCTTGCCGATGTCTGATGGGCCACCGGCGCCATGCATTTCATGAACGCGCGGCCGCGGCGCAGAGGGTTGCGCGGATTCGAACGCTCCCGCGCAGCTGCGCGGGAGCGGGTGCATCGATGCCGAGGTCAGGCCGCCTGCTTGGCGGCGAGCTGGCGCAGGACGTAGTGCAGCAGGCCGCCGTGACGGAAGTACTCGACTTCCTTCGGCGTCAGCAGCAGCACGCGCACCTCGAACTTGACCTCGCTGCCGTCGGCCTTCTTCGCCACGACCTGCGCGGTCTTGGACGTGCCGTCGTCCAGGCCGGTGATGTCGATCACCTCCGAGCCGTCCAGTCCCAGGGTCTGCGCGTTCTCGCCGTTCTTGAACTGCAGCGGCAGCACGCCCATGCCGACCAGGTTGGAGCGGTGGATGCGCTCGAAGCTCTCGGCGATTACGGCCTTGATGCCGAGCAGGTTGGTGCCCTTGGCCGCCCAGTCGCGCGAGGAACCGGTGCCGTATTCCTTGCCGGCCAGGACCACCAGGGGCACACCGTCGGCCTTGTACTTCATCGCCGCGTCATAGATCGCCAGCTTCTCCGGCGTGCCGCCGGCCTTGGGGTAGTACAGCGCGTTGCCGCCTTCCTCGCCGCCGAACACCAGGTTCTTGATGCGGATGTTGGCGAAGGTGCCGCGCACCATCACATCGTCGTTGCCGCGGCGGCTGCCGTAGCTGTTGAAGTCGGCCGGCTGCACGCCGCGCTCCTGCAGGAAGCGGCCCGCCGGCGAGTCCTTCTTGATATTGCCCGCCGGCGAGATGTGGTCGGTGGTGATCGAGTCGCCGAAGATGCCCATCACGCGGGCGCCGTGCACATCGTCGATGGTGCCCGACTGCGCCGACATGCCGTCGAAGTAGGGCGGGTTCTTGATGTAGGTCGACTTGGCGTCCCACTGGTACAGGCCGCCGTCGGGCGAGGCGATGTTGTTCCAGCGGCTGTCGCCCTTGAACACGTCGGCGTAGTTCTTCTTGAACATCTCCGGGCCGATGGTTTTGGCGATGAAGTCGCCGATCTCCTTGTTGGTCGGCCAGATGTCCTTGAGGTACACGTCCTGGCCGTCGCTGCCCTTGCCCAGCGGCTGGGTGGTCAGGTCGATGTCGGTCGTGCCGGCGATCGCGTAGGCCACTACCAGCGGCGGGGAGGCCAGGTAGTTCATCTTCACTTCCGGGTGCACGCGGCCTTCGAAGTTGCGGTTGCCCGACAGCACCGAGGTC
This sequence comes from Pseudoxanthomonas winnipegensis, assembly GCF_030322905.1. Classification (NCBI taxonomy): domain Bacteria; kingdom Pseudomonadati; phylum Pseudomonadota; class Gammaproteobacteria; order Lysobacterales; family Lysobacteraceae; genus Pseudoxanthomonas; species Pseudoxanthomonas winnipegensis. The sequence goes on from NZ_CP095475.1 coordinate 2,076,274, forward strand.
ACCACCAGGTCGCCCTTGGCGATGGCGGCCGAGACGTCTTCCGGCAGCGGGCCGGAGTTGCCGATGCAGGTGGTGCAGCCGTAGCCGACCAGGTAGAAGCCGAGCTTCTCCAGGTCGTCCATGACCCCCGCCTTCTTCAGGTAGTCGGTGACCACCAGTGAGCCCGGGCCCAGCGAGGTCTTGACCCACGGCGCGGACTTGAGGCCCTTGGCCACCGCGTTGCGGGCGAGCAGGCCGGCGCCCAGCATCACCGCCGGATTGGAAGTGTTGGTGCAGGAGGTGATCGCGGCGATCACCACCGCGCCGTCCTTCAGCTCCCAGCCCGCGCCACTGCTGGCGGCCGGCTCGTTGACCGACTCGCGCGCGCCGACGGCGGTGCCGCCGCCGCCCTCGTTGGCCAGCCGATCCACCTGACGCGCGTCGCTGGTGCGCTTCTTCTCGCGCGCCTCGGCGAACGGCGCCAGGCTGTCGCGGTAGTTCTTCTGCATGTCGCTGAGCAGGACGCGGTCCTGCGGGCGCTTGGGGCCGGCCAGCGAGGGCTTCACCTCGCCCATGTCCAGGTGCAGGGTGGCGCTGTACTGGGCATGCGGGCTGCTGGCGTCGTGCCACAGGCCCTGGGCCTTGGCGTAGGCCTCGACCAGGGCGATATGGTCCTCGCTGCGGCCGGACAGGCGCAGGTAGTTCAGCGATTCGGCGTCGACCGGGAAGATGCCGCAGGTCGCGCCGTACTCGGGCGCCATGTTGCCGATCGTGGCGCGATCGGCCAGCGGCAGGTGCTGCAGGCCTTCGCCGTAGAACTCGACGAACTTGCCCACCACGCCCAGCTTGCGCAGCATCTGGGTGACGGTCAGCACCAGGTCGGTCGCGGTGGCGCCCTCGGGCAGCTTGCCGGTCAGCTCGAAGCCCACCACCTGCGGGATCAGCATCGAGGACGGCTGGCCCAGCATCGCGGCCTCGGCCTCGATGCCACCCACGCCCCAGCCCAGTACGCCGATGCCGTTGATCATGGTGGTGTGCGAGTCGGTGCCGAACACCGTGTCCGGATAGGCGTAGCTGACCCCGTCCTTGTCGGCGGTCATGACCACGCGCGCCAGGTGTTCCAGGTTGACCTGGTGGACGATGCCGGTATTGGGCGGCACCACCTTGAAGTCGTTGAAGGCCTTCTGGCCCCAGCGCAGGAAACTGTAGCGCTCGGCATTGCGCTGGAACTCGATCTTGCCGTTGAGGTCCAGCGCGTCGGGCTTGCCGAACACGTCCACCTGCACCGAATGGTCGATCACCAGTTCGGAAGGGATCTGCGGGTTGATCTGCTCGGCCTTGCCGCCCAGTTTGACCACCGCATCGCGCATGGCGGCCAGGTCGACCACGCAGGGCACGCCGGTGAAGTCCTGCAGCACCACGCGCGCGGGCATGAAGGCGATCTCGGTGTCCGGCTCGGCCTTGGCGTCCCACTTGGCCACCGCCTCGATGTGCTCGGGCGTGACGCTGACCCCGTCCTCGCCGCGCAGCAGGTTCTCCAGCAGGATCTTCATGGAGTAGGGCAGGCGGGCGATGTCGAAACGCTCGCCGAGCTTGGGAAGGCTGAAGTAGGTATAGGAGGTTCCCGCCACGTCCAGCGTGCTGCGGGTCTTGAAGGTGTCACTCATGCTCGGGCTCCTGTTCGAGGTGACTTGCGCCATGACCTGGTGGCCCGGCGCTGGCTGTTCGATGACGGCCTCGCTATTCAGTATCGGCCTTCCGGCGTGACTGGGGAGTGTCCGGATGGCCTGCTGTGTGCCTGCCGGCGCACGATTCCGCTATCGGTATGGAGATCCAAGTATGTATAATCCGTGCATACTTCAAGAGGTGCACTCATGGAAGCCACCGTTGCCGAACGCGGCCAGATCACCCTGCCCAAGGCGGTGCGCGATGCCCTGGGGCTGACCAAGGGCACGCTGTTGAAGGTGGAGCTGGACGGCAGCCGCATCGTGCTGCGCAAGAGCGTGGACGATGCGATCTCCAAGGCGCGCGGGCGCTTCGCGCTGGACGGCTTCGACTCGCCCGAGGCCGCCGTGCGCGCCGCCCGCGAGCCGGCCAAGCGCTGATCCTGCGCCTGTGATCGCCATCGATTCGCCCGTGCTGGTGGACCTGCTGACCGACGGCCCGCAGGCCGATGCGGCCGAGGCCTGCCTGCGCCAATGCCTGGCCAGCGGCCGGGTCGTGGTCTGCGACATCGCCCTGGCCGAGGTCTGCAGCGCCCTGCGCAACGGCGCCGAGGCGCTGACGGTGCTGGAGGAGATGGGCATCCATTTCAGCGCGCTGGAATCCAAGTCGGCCCTGCGCGCCGGCGAGATGCAGCGCCGCTACCGCCAGCGCGGCGGCGGGCCGCATGCGCTGCCCGATTTCCTCATCGGGGCCCACGCGCTGCTGCAGTGCGATGCGCTGATCACCCACAACCACGCTTTTTACCGCGACTACTTCAAGGGATTGAAGCTGATCGCGCCGCGGGTCTGACCCGCTCCCTCTTCACACACGTTACGTACCGGAGTCGCACATGTTGGAAGCCTACCGCCACCACGTTGCCGAGCGCGCCGCGCTGGGCATCCCGCCGCTGCCGCTGACCGCCCAGCAGACCGCGCAGGTCATCGAACTGCTGAAGAACCCGCCGGCGGGCGAGGCCGACTTCCTGGTCGACCTGATCACCCACCGCGTGCCGGCCGGCGTGGACGATGCCGCCAAGGTCAAGGCCAGCTACCTGGCGGCGCTGGCCTTCGGCAGCGAGCAGAACCCGCTGATCAGCCGCGAGCGCGCCACCGAACTGCTGGGCACCATGCTCGGCGGCTACAACGTGCACCCGCTGATCGAGCTGCTGGACGATGCCACCGTCGGCGCCATCGCCGCCGACGGCCTCAAGCAGACCCTGCTGGTGTTCGACGCCTTCCACGACGTCAAGGAAAAGGCCGACGCCGGCAACGCCAATGCCGTGGCCGTGCTGCGCAGCTGGGCCGAAGCCGAGTGGTTCACCAGCAAGCCGGAAGTGCCGGCGTCCATGACCCTGACCGTGTTCAAGGTGCCGGGCGAGACCAATACCGACGACCTCTCGCCGGCCCCGGACGCCACTACGCGCCCGGACATCCCGATGCACGCGCTGGCGATGCTGAAGAACAAGCGCGAGGGCGCGCCGTTCGTGCCGGAGGAAGACGGCAAGCGCGGCCCGATCCAGGCCATCGCCGACCTCAAGGACAAGGGCCATCTGGTCGCCTACGTCGGCGACGTGGTCGGCACCGGCTCCTCGCGCAAGTCCGCGACCAACAGCGTGCTGTGGTGGACCGGGCAGGACATTCCCTACATCCCCAACAAGCGCTTCGGCGGGGTGTGCCTGGGCTCCAAGATCGCCCCGATCTTCTACAACACCATGGAAGATGCAGGCGCGTTGCCGATCGAGCTGGACGTGTCGCAGATGGAGCAGGGCGATGTGATCGAGCTGCGCCCGTACGAGGGCAAGGCGCTGAAGGACGGCCAGGTCATCGCCGAATTCAAGGTGAAGTCCGAGGTGCTGTTCGACGAGGTGCGCGCCGGCGGCCGCATCCCGCTGATCGTCGGCCGCGGCCTGACCGCCAAGGCGCGTGAGGCGCTGGGCCTGCCGGCCACCGACCTGTTCCGCCTGCCGCAGCAGCCGGCCGACACCGGCAAGGGCTTCTCGCTGGCGCAGAAGATGGTCGGCCGCGCCATCGGCCTGCCGGAAGGCCAGGGCGTGCGCCCGGGCACCTACTGCGAGCCGAAGATGACCTCGGTCGGCTCGCAGGACACCACCGGTCCGATGACCCGCGACGAGCTCAAGGACCTGGCCTGCCTGGGCTTCTCGGCCGATCTGGTCATGCAGTCCTTCTGCCACACCGCTGCGTACCCGAAGCCGGTGGACGTCAAGACCCACCACACCCTGCCGGAGTTCATCTCTACCCGTGGCGGCATCTCGCTGCGCCCGGGCGATGGCGTGATCCACAGCTGGCTCAACCGCATGCTGCTGCCCGACACCGTCGGCACCGGCGGCGACTCGCACACGCGCTTCCCGGTGGGCATCTCGTTCCCGGCCGGCTCGGGCCTGGTCGCCTTCGCCGCGGCCACCGGCGTGATGCCGCTGGACATGCCCGAGTCGGTGCTGGTGCGCTTCAAGGGCAAGCTGCAGCCGGGCGTGACGCTGCGCGATCTGGTCAACGCGATCCCGCTGTACGCGATCAAGCAGGGCCTGCTGACCGTGGCCAAGCAGGGCAAGAAGAACATCTTCTCCGGCCGCATCCTGGAGATCGAGGGGCTGCCGGACCTGAAGGTCGAACAGGCCTTCGAGCTGTCCGATGCCTCGGCCGAGCGCTCGGCCGCCGGCTGCACCGTGCACCTCAACAAGGAGCCGATCATCGAGTACATCAACAGCAACATCACCTTGCTGGGCTGGATGATCGAACAGGGCTACAAGGATCCGCGTAGCCTGCAGCGCCGCATCGACAAGATGAAGGCCTGGCTGGCCGATCCGCAGCTGCTCAAGGCCGACGCCGACGCCGAGTACGCCGCGGTGATCGAGATCGACCTGGCCGACGTGCACGAGCCGATCCTGGCCTGCCCGAACGACCCGGACGACGTGAAGACCCTGTCCGAAGTGGCCGGCGCCAAGATCGATGAAGTGTTCATCGGCTCGTGCATGACCAACATCGGCCACTTCCGCGCGGCCTCCAAGCTGCTGGAAGGCAAGCGCGACATCCCGACCAAGCTGTGGGTCGCCCCGCCGACCAAGATGGATGCCGCCGAGCTGACCAAGGAAGGCCATTACGGCACCTTCGGCACCGCCGGTGCGCGCATGGAGATGCCGGGCTGCTCGCTGTGCATGGGCAACCAGGCGCAGGTGAAGGAGGGCGCGACGGTGTTCTCCACCTCCACCCGCAACTTCCCCAACCGCCTGGGGCGCAACTCCAACGTGTACCTGGGTTCGGCCGAGCTGGCCGCCATCTGCTCGCGCCTGGGTCGCATCCCGACCAAGGCCGAGTACATGGCCGACATCGGCGTGCTCGACGCCAATGCCGCTGACATCTACCGCTACATGAACTTCGACCAGATCGAGGATTACCAGGTCGGCGAGAAGACCGCCGCCTGATCCGCCGCGAAGTGCGGCACCAGAAAGCCCGGCATCCGCCGGGCTTTCTGCTTTCAGGGAGCATCCGCGCGATAGCCCACGGTGGGCAGGAAGTCGTGGACCTGCTGGAACCAGGCGTCGGGCTGCTCCAGCCAGGCGAAGTGCCCGGCGTCGGGGATCAGGATCAGCTTGGAATGGGCCAGGCCACGGTGCAGGCTCAGCGTCTGCTGCCAGGGCACTTCGACATCGTCCGCGCCGGCCACCACCAGGGCCGGCACCTGGATGCGCGGCAGCGCCGGCGCCAGGTCGGTGCGCACGCCGGCGACGAAGCGCTGGAAAGCCACCAGGGAGAAGCGCACCTGCTCGAAGGCGTCCTTGCCGTTGACCGCCTTGGACATGTCGTACATCTCGATCGGCACCGTCGCCAGGATCTGCGCCTTGAACTCGGCATCCGTGGTGGGCGGCGGATCGCCCTTGAACGCCTTCAGCGCGGTCTCGAAACCGGGGCGGCCGCGACGGGACTCGACCTGCTCCATGACCTGACGCTCCACCTCGGCCTGGCGCGCCGCGTCCGGCGCGTTGTTGGTGATCGCCGCCGCCAGCAGCAGCAAGCCGCGCACGTGCTGCGGATGGCGCAGGCTGTACTCGAGGATCTGCGTGCCGCCCATGGAGTGGCCGATGAACCAGGGCTGGTCCAGTTGCAGATGGCGGCGCAGATTGTCCAGGTCGTCGACGAAGTCCTCCATCGTGACGGCCCCGGCCGCTGGGACCTGCGAGCGGCCGGTGGCGCGGGTGTCCAGATAGACGATGGTGAAGTCGCGTTCCAGCGGCTGCAGCGAGAGGAACAGATAATCCGCGCTGGGCCCCCAGCCCGGCGTGGGCAGCAGCGCCACCGGTCCGTGGCCGGACACCTTGTACCAGAGGCGCACGCCGTTGGAGACGAAGTCGTGCTCGCCAGGGGCGAGCGGGCCGGGCACGGCGGCCGCGGCGCGAAGGGCGCTCGACACCAGGAGGAAACCTAGGCTCAGCAACATCAGCAGGCGTTTCATCGGCGCGCTCTCGGTCAAGGGCAGGGCTGCATGCGGTCGGTCCGCGGTCGCCCAGAAGACTAGCGTGTCGCCGGCTTCGCCAGCTTCGAAATCTTGCTAAGTTGGGCGCGCTCCCGCCGGCCAGGAAGCGTCCCATGCATGCCGCCATGTCCGAACTGCGCAAGGTGCCGCCCTGGCTGAGCCACACGGTGTCGGCGCGGGCGTCGTGGTCGTGGTGCGCGATGGAGCAGTCCTGCTTCGGCCCCGTGCAGCTGGAGGCGCCGGCGCTGCCGTTCCACCATCTCAGCCTGCCTCTGGATCGTGGTGCGCTGCGCATGGGCATGTGCGTGGACGGCCGCCGCCATGTCGCGCGCATGGGGCAGGACGAGATCGGGATCATCGCGGCCGGCGACGGTGGACGCTTCTGGTGGGACCGACCCGTGGACTCGGCCTGCCTGTACTTCACCGACGCCGCGCTGGGCGAGGTCGTGGGGCATGAGGTCACCGACCGATCGCATGGCTTGCGCTCCACCTTGCAGCTGCGTGCACCGGCCATCGCCGGGCTGCTGCGCGTGCTGCGCACCGATGCCGCCACCGGCCAGCCGCATGGCGCGCTGGTCGGCGATGCGGTGTTCATGGCGCTGATCCCGCAGCTGATGCCCATGGCGCGCGTGCCGCCCGGGCCTCGTGCAGCGGACTGGCGGGTAGGGCGCGCGTTGGCCTACATCCATGCGCATCTGAGCGAGCCGCTGGATCTGGCATCGATCTCGCGCGCGGCGGCCAGCAGCCCATTCCACCTGGCGCGCGCGTTCCGGGCGCGCATGGGCTGCACGCTCTGGCGGTACGTGCTGCGCGAACGCGCGCGCGGTGCATGCTGGCGTCTGCGCGACGAGCGTCTGAGTCTGGCCGCGGTAGCGCAGGCGGCTGGCTTTGTCAGCTATGCGGGTTTCATTGCGGCCATGCGGCATGAGTTCGGCCAGTCGCCCCAACAACTGCGGCAGGCGATGTTGGCGGGCAAGCATCCGGCGAATGACGCGCCCATTCGGCCTTGACGCTGTGCAGCGTCGCTGTGCCTGTTGTGTCGGTTTGGCGCTGTTTCCGGCAGTCCAGCGTTCCGCACTTGCGTCAATGGTCGAACGAACACGCCAAGCGGTGATCGATCGCAGTGAAGGCCGGCGTGACCTGAGTCCCAGGACATCGCCGCGACTCCTTTCATGTCGGCCAGGCAGTGACTTTCTACACGCCGACAACACATCCGGCCGGCCTAAGGTCGTGGACAGGGTGTGAATGCGCAGGCCGGCCAGACGCTTATGAGCGCCGGCTTGGAGAGCCAGAACATCCAGGGAGTGTGCCGGCCAGCACAGCGGCACGTGGTCACCGCGCGTGGCGACGCGCGCCAAGGCAATGCATAGTGGGACATCGCGCTTGCTTGGCTTACAGAGAAGGCGCACGGCCTCGGGATGTATCGATGGCCGGATCAAAAGGGGAGGACAGGGATGGACGAGGCGCGATCGAAACGGCATTCGAAGCCGGATCAGGCGGGAGGACCGCCACTGGACCTGGCCGCACTGGCCGGGTTGCTCAGGGTCTGCGATCTGGACATGGTCCTGCTGGACCCGCAAGGCGCGAGTCCGGACGTGAAGACCTACGTCGATCAGGACGCGCTGATCTATTCGGTCGCGAACGCATTCACCTTCCGCGGGCGATTCACGCTGCCGCCGGACTGGTGCCTGTTCGGCTATGTCCACCAGACCGGTCCGGACGCCAGCTGGTGTCATGGCGTCAGCATGGACACGGGCATGGTCGTCACCGTGTTGCCAGGGGCGAGCAGCGAGTTCGTCCTCAGCGCCGGTTCCAGGCTGACGCTGGTCCTGATCCCGCTGAGCACCTTGAAGCATCGCCTCTCCGAACTCGGGCTGGGGGCCTCGCTGCCGGCGGTCGGACAGTATGTGCGGCTGTTCAAGCCCTCCGGCGATGCGACCGCGCGCAGGCTGGAACAGCTCGCCACACGGTTGGCGAGCGGGGCGCGCGAATCAGGGATGCACGAGCCCACCGATCGCCAGGAAGGCGCCAGCGCCTACGTGCGCGCCCACCTGATGGCCAAGTTCGCCGCGACGCCGGACGACCGTCCGCGGTGCTCGCGCGGCAGGCTCATGCATTACCGGATCCTGCGCCGCGCGGAGGATTTCATGCGCATGCACCTGCACAGAAATGTTTATATGCAAGAAATCTGTCACACCGTCGGCGTGAGCGAACGGACGCTGCGCTATGCCTTCGATGATCTGCTGGGAATATCGCCCAACCGCTATCTCTCCATGCTGCGGCTGTGCACTGCAAATCGCAGCCTGGCGGCCAGCGATGCCAGCCGTCATTCGGTCAAGTCGATCGCCTTGAACTGCGGTCTGTGGGACCTTTCCAAATTCGCGGGAAAATATCGGCGAATCTTCGGCGAGCTGCCCAGCGATACGCTGCTGCGCAGTCCTCCCGTCGGGCTCTGGCGCATGTGAAGACGTTCGCCGCCTAATCGTTTATCTCGTTCTACCTGCAAAAGAAGCGGGATCTAATGGCTCCGCGGCCGAAGCTGATCGCGGGCATCGGCGCAGGCGCGCCTTGCCTGAGACGACGATCGAGGGTCCTCCGGACTCCCGGGACCGGAGGAAGCGCGGCTGCGGATACTCGCGTCTAGCGCGGGGCCGCGGGCAATTTCGATAGGGGAATTAAGTGGCGCGTATTCAGCCGCGTGGAACCCCTGTTAATCGTTCGGAATTTGCCGAAATGGAATAGCCGATGCCCGTTATTTCTCATACTAGTTCCGGAATGGCGCACCACCTTGCGATGGGGCCGCGCTCTAATCCACGTAACCGTGCTGTAACGAAAAATTACAGCGGACATGACAGGGGGGTGGCGAATGAATCGCGTCTATCGCTTGATATGGAATTCCGCGCTCGGCGCACCGGTGGTGGCCTCGGAACTGGCTCGGGTGAGAACAGGCACCTCGCCGAGTGCCGGCACACGCGGTGGCGTTGCGACAAGCCGGCTGGCCGGCGCCTGCGTGGTGGCGCTGCTGTTCCTGCCCTGTACCGGCGTCCACGCCCAGCAGGTCGATCCCAGACTGGAAGAGCTGCGCGCTCTGGCGGATAAGTACACCCTGGTCGAAGATGCCCAGACCTCCGAGCCCGCATCGACGCCGGTGGCGGGCGCGTCGACGGTGCCCTCCGTTCCGAACACGGCGCCGGACGATCAACGCCCTGGCGCAATCGTCGGCAAGCGCCGCGCCGTGGTCGGACGCGCACCAAAGCCGGACCCGGCATCCCCGTCCGATTCGGCCACCGCCGGCGCCAAAGTCGCTGCGTCCGACGAGTCCATCAAGCCGACCGGCAGCGCGAACCTGCAGGCCTCCCCCTCGGCGTTGGTGTCGACCCAGGCCGTCGGCGCACCCAACCTGGTCGGGACTTCGAGCGTGGCTGCGCGCGTGTCGACCACGGCCGCCGCGACGGCCGCGGCGCCCGCCACGCTCACAGCGCCGACCAGCGGCGCGAGCCTGCGCGCGTCCACCTCGGCGCTGGTTTCCGCCCAGGCCACCAGCGCGCCCAACCTGAGCGGTGCGCCGAACGGCACGGTGGTGGGCAATGGTGGGCTGGTCGGCGGCGTGGTGCAGTTGCTTGACCCGACCCTGTCCAGTGCGCTCGGCGGCGACGGCTGGGTGATCAACGGCAGCATGGCGCTCAACGCCGACAACGTTCAGAAGGCCTATACCAGCGTCAACGTCCTGGGTCTGCCTGTGGTCTCGCTCAGTCCCGTGGGCGCGCTGCTGGGTTCCTTGGGCGGCGCGGCGACCGGCGGCAACTCGCACCTGACCCTGATCGGCGGGGTGGTCTCCAACAGCTATCTGACCAACGTCAACAGCGGCAATCCAGGGGGGCTGTTGGGCATCTTGCTGCCCGACGGCTCGCCGGCCTATGCCACCAACTGCGTCAACGTGCTCGGCGTAGTCACCGCCGAATGCTGGGCGGTCAACGCCGCCCAGGACTATCAGACCCTGGTCGGCGAGGGCGCGACCGCGAACGGGTCCAAGGAAGTGGTGATCGGTTCCAACGCCAGCCACACCCTGCCGAGCGTGGACGCGACGAGCGTGTATGCCGGCGGTTTCGTCGACGCCAATTACGACGCCAGGCTCGGCCACTCGGTCGTGGTCGGCGACAACGCCTCGGGCTCGGCCAACGGCCAGACCATCCTGGGCGCCGATGCCACCTCCGACCAGGCCAACAGCGTGGCCCTGGGCTACCGCTCCAATGCCAGCCGTGGCGCGGCCAGCAGCTACACCGCTTACGGGCTGACGACGGCGCAGACCTCGGCCGGCGAAGTGGCGATCGGCGCCACCGGCAGCGAGCGCCAGCTCACCCACGTCGCGGCCGGCAATGAGGACACCGACGCGGTCAACGTCGCCCAGCTGCGCGGCGCGGTGTCGCAGATCCAGGCGATCGGCGATGGCGCGGTGATGTACGACGTGGATGCCGGCGGCGTCGTGCTCGACCACGTCACGCTGGGCGCGACCGGCTCGGGCGCGGCGGCCGGCATCTCCAACCTGGCCGCCGGCGTGGCGCAGAACGATGCGGTGAACGTCGGCCAGCTGGCGCCGGCGGTGGCCGCACTCGGCGGTGGGGCCGGGATCGATGCTTCCACCGGCGCGGTCGCAGGGCCGGTGTACTCGCTGGATGACGGCACCAATACCGGCACGCGGGCCAACTACACCAACGTGGGCACCGCGCTGGAGAACCTGGACGGCCGCACGACGAGCAACACCACCAACATTACCAACCTGCTCGAAGGCGCCGCCGGCCTGGTGCGGCAGGATCCGAACTCGCTGACGGTGACCGTGGCCGGACAGACCGGCGGCACGGGCGTGAGCTTCCGCAATGCCTCCGGCCAGGCGCGCACGCTCAGCGGCGTGGCGGCGGGCCAGCAGGACGAGGATGCGGTCAACATGGCCCAGCTGCGCTCGGTGAGCGGGGAGATGGACAACCTCAACGCGCGGGCGGTGCAGTACGACGTGGATGCCAATGGCGCGGTGCAGGATCACGTCACCCTGGGCGCGAGCGGATCGGGCGCCCCGGTCGGCCTCTCCAACCTGGCCGCAGGCGCGCTGAACGCGACCAGCAGCGATGCGGTCAACGGCGCCCAGCTGTTCGCCACGCATGGCGCCATCGCGCAGTTCTTCGGCGGCAGCACCCAGTACGACAGCAGCACCGCCACCTGGACCGGGCCGACCTTCAACATCACCCAGGTCGACGGGACGGGCGGCACGGCCGGCAGCAGTTTCACCAACGTCACCGATGCCTTCGGCGCGGTCAGCAACTCGCTGGTCAACCTCAACAACCGGATCGGCCAGCTGCAGTCGGCCACCTACAGCTCGAAGTACCTGGCCGTGCAGTCCACCCGCGCCGCCGCCACGGCCACCGGTACCGATGGCGTCGCGGTCGGCCCGGAGGCCGCGGCCTCTGGCACCGGTAGCGTGGCGGTCGGCGCCGGGGCCAGTGCCAACCAGGACAACAGCGTGGCGCTGGGCGCCGGTTCGACCACCTCGGTCGGCGCGCAAAGCGGCTACGACGGCGCCTATGTCCAGGCCGGCAGCAGCAGCTCGGCCGGCGAGGTGTCGGTGGGCAGCACCGGCGGCGAGCGCAAGGTCACCCATGTGGCCGACGGTTCGGACCGCTACGACGCGGTCAATGTCGGCCAGCTGCAGGGCGGGGTGAACTACGCCATCGACCGGGCCAACGCCTATACCGATCAGCAGCTGCAGAACATCCAGGTGGAGTCGGGCGGCATGTTCCGCGCCAACGATACCGCCGGGCTGGGCCAGCCCTCCGCCAGCGGCGACAACGCCACCGCCGGCGGCGCCGGTGCGGTGGCCTCGGGCAGCGGCAGCACCGCGATCGGCAGCGGCGCGCAGGCCACCGCCGACCGATCGGTGGCCCTGGGCGCGGGCTCGGTCGCCGACCGCGTGGGCACGGTCTCGGTCGGCAGCAGCGGCGCGCAGCGGCAGATCACCAACGTGGCCGCCGGCACCGCCGACGGCGATGCGGTCAACATGGCGCAGTTCAACCGCGGCCTGACCGGGGTGCAGGAGTGGTCGCGCAACTATGTCGACCAGCGCTACCAGGAGACCCGGCGCGATCTGCAACGCGTGGACAACCGCGCCATGGCCGGCGTGGCCTCGGCGATGGCGGTGGCCGGCCTGCCGCAGCCCTACGAGGCGGGCCGCAGCATGGCGTCGATGGCGGTCAGCGGTTACGACGGCGAGGCCGGCGTGGCCCTGGGCGTCTCGGCGATCTCCGAGGGCGGGCGCTGGATCTATCGACTCAGCGGGACGACCAACACGCGCGGCGATGCGGGCGTGACGGTCGGCGCGGGCATCCAGTGGTGAGCGGCATGGACCGGTTGCGGGGGCAGGGGACCATGGACAGGACAGCGGGCCGCGTCAGGCCCTGGGTGGGGTGGCTGGCGTTCCTCGCGCTGGCGCTTTCCGGCTGCGCCGGCACTTCGCCGCCCCGCGACGCGGGGCCGGCGAGCGCGGAGGAACCCGCCTTCCCCGATCCCGCCCGCGCCCGCCCGCGCGGCGGCACCTTCGTGAACGTCGACAACCTGCGCCACTACGCGCCGGGCCTGAGCAAGGAGCAGCTCTACGCGTTGCTCGGCCCGCCGCACTTCAGCGAGGGCATGTGGGGCGTGCGCGAGTGGAACTACCTGTTCAACTTCCGCTCGGCCCGCGGCCAGGAACCGTTCCAGTGCCAGTTCATGGTGATCTTCGACCGCGAGGGCATCGCGCAGCAGGCGCACTGGAAGCCGCAGAGCTGCAGCGCCGTGCTCGATCCGCCCGCCGCCCCCAGGCCCACGCCGGAAGCGGCGGCTGCCCTGCCGGCGCAGCCGCTGCGGCTGTCCGCCGACGCGCTGTTCGGCTTCGACAGCGCTACGGTCACGGCCGGGGGCAAGGCGCGGATCGAGCGCCTTTTGCAGCAGGTGCGCGAGGCCAGCCAGGTGCAGGACATCCTGGTGGTCGGCTATGCCGATCGTCTGGGCGATGCCACCCACAACCTGAAGCTCTCCCAGCGCAGGGCCGAGGCGGTGCGGCAGGTGTTGATCGAAGGTGGTGTGGCGCCCGCGGCCATCCGCGCCGAAGGACGCGGCAGCACGCAGCCGCTCGCCGACTGCGCCAAGGTCAAGGCGCGCGCCGCGCTGATCGCCTGCCTGGCGCCGGACCGGCGCGTGGAAATCAGCGCCAGCGCGGACAGGCGCGGCTAGTCCGCGCGCCTGCCGCCCTGGCTGAAGCGCCGCTTCAGGCCTTGAGCCAGTCCCGCGCGGCGCTGACCATCGCCTTGCGGGCGAACACGAAGTCCCACAGGCTGCCACCCAGCTGCCGCCACAGCACGGCCGCACGGACGGCGGCCAGCAGGATGGCGCGGATCTCGGACACCACGCCCGGCTGGGCCAGGTAGTGCGGATTGCCCTGGACCATGACCCGCGGGCGCAGGTGACTGATGGTGTCGGCGTAGAGCGTGCCAAGTGCCATCAGCACGTCTGGATGGGTGCTGCCGCGCTCGCCGGCCTGTGGTGCGATCTCCTCGAGGCCGCCGCTGACGGCGGCCACGGTCTCGGATTCGCGCACGAAGCGGCGCTCGACCTGCATCACCGCCAGCGCCAGGCGCGGCAGCGACTCGTCCTTGTTCTCGCCGCTGAAATAGTCGCGCACCAGGCGCAGGCCGGGGCCGAGATTCGCGGCGCGCTCGTAGACCGCCTCGGTCGACGCGGCGTCCATGCGGAACACGCTGTCCAGCACCACGCCGGTCGCGCCGTTGTCCGAATGACCGGTCTCGGCGATGCGGCGCACCTGGGCCAGCGACTGGGCCAAGGCGGCCAGGGCCAGCACGCGTTCGGGCAGGGGCGCGCTCATGCGGCGCGCTCCCGCAGACGCAGTTCCAGCGGCGCGTCGGTGCGGTCGATCACCGCGCCGCCCAGGCAATCGTCGCCGTCGTACAGCACCACCGACTGGCCGGGCGTCACGGCCCGCTGCGGGTGGGCGAATTGGATATCCAGCGTTCCATCCTCCAATACATGGACCGTGCAGGGCTGCGCGGCCTGACGGTAACGGGTCTGTGCGTGGCAGTCGAAGCGCGCGGCGGGCGGACTGCCGGCCACCCAGTGCATCGCCTCGCTGCGCAGTCGCGTGGACTGCAGATACGGGCTGGCGCTGTCCTGGTCGACATACAGCACGTTGCTGGCCACGTCCTTGCCGACGACGTACCACGGTGCCGCCGGGCGGCCGCGAACGCCGCCGATGTTCAGGCCCTCGCGCTGGCCAAGGGTAAAGAAGAACACGCCCGGATGCTGACCGATGACGACACCGTCAGGGTCGCGCATCTCGCCGGTCCTGGCCGGCAGGTACTGGCCCAGGAACTGGCGGAAGTCGCGCTCGCCGATGAAGCAGATGCCGGTGGAGTCCTTCTTGTCGTGCACCGGCAGGCCGGCCTGGCGCGCCAGGCCGCGCAGGTCCGGCTTGTGCAGATGGCCGACCGGGAAGAGGGTGGCCGACAGCTGCTCCTGCCCGAGCTGGTGCAGGAAGTAGCTCTGGTCCTTGGCCGTGTCCACGCCGCGCAGCAGGTGCCAGCGGCGGCCGCGCTGCTCGACGCGCGCATAGTGGCCGGTGGCGATCTTCTCGGCGCCCAGCGCGCGCGCCGCGTCGATGAAATGCTTGAACTTGACCTCGCGGTTGCACAGCACGTCCGGGTTGGGCGTGCGCCCGGCGGCGTACTCGGCCAGGAAGTGCGCGAACACCCCGTCCCAGTATTCCCTGGAGAAGTCGCGGAAATGGAAGGGGATGCCCAGCCGCCCGCACACCGCCACCGCGTCGCGGCGATCCTCCTCGGCCCGGCAGCCACCCGCGTTGTCCTGCCCCTGGCCCGCGTCGTCGTCGGCCCAGTTCTGCATGAACAAGCCGGCCACCGGCTCGCCGGCCTGGACCAGCTGCAGCGCGGCCACCGACGAATCCACGCCGCCGGACACGCCCACCACCACGCGCGGGGTCGCGCTCACGCCAGCTGGCTCACGGCCGACAGCGGGAAGCGGCGACCTGCCAGGTAGTCGGCGGCCACCTTCCACACCAGCGGGCTGCGATGGCGCGGGGCGGCCTGGCGCAACTCGTCGGGGGTCATCCACAGCGCGCGCACGATGCCCTCATCCAGGGTGCGCTCGGCGTGGTGGGTCAGCGCCTCGCCGGCGAAGGCCAGGCGCAGGTACTGGCGGCCGGTCCCGGCCTTCCACTGGTAGGCGCCGACGAAGTGGGTCAGGCGCACTGTCCAGGCGCTTTCCTCCAGGGTCTCGCGCACGGCGGCGTCGAACAGGTGCTCGTCCGGCTCCAGGTGCCCGGCGGGCTGGTTGAGCACCAGCCGCCCCTCGGCGTACTCCTCGACCATCAGCAGGCGACCCTCGCGCACCACCACGGTGGCCACGGTGGTGTCCGGCTGCCAGATACGGTCTTCGGCGACGCTCACGGGCGAGAGATTCCTTGCAGGGAGGATTGGCCCGATATCGGGACAGTTGCGCACAAATCCAGGCCGGTGCCGGGCTTGAAACGCGCGCGGGGGTGCGCAAATTGTGCGTGCGCAGACGCACCTCGTCCAATCCGTATAATTGTCCCATGCCCCGTTCCCCCCAACACGAGCATGATCACGGCGTCCTGGTCGAGACCGGCAAGCCCGAGGTCGCGCCGCCGCCGCTGTACCAGGTCCTGCTGCTCAACGACGACTACACGCCGATGGATTTCGTCATCTCGGTGCTGCAGCAGTTCTTCAACATGGACCTGGAAAAGGCCACCCAGGTGATGTTGCACGTCCACACCCGCGGGCGTGGCGTGTGTGGCGTCTACACGCGCGAGGTGGCAGAGTCCAAGGTGGCCCAGGTCAACGAGTATTCCCGGATGAGCCAGCACCCTTTGCTGTGCACCATGGAACAGTCCTGATCCGGCGCGGATCGGTTCCCATCGCCGGCTGAACACCCAGTTCCAAAGGGGCTGTGGAAATCCCCGCGACAGGCCGCATATTGTTGGCAACAGCAGTTGGGAGCCATCCATGTTCAGCAAAGACCTCGAGCAGACCATCGGCCAGTGCTACAAGCGCGCCCGCGAGGCACGCCATGAGTTCATGACCGTGGAGCACCTGCTGCTCGCCCTTCTCGACAACCCCTCCGCGCAGGCCGTCCTCAAGGCGACCGGCGCGGACACCGTGCGCCTGCGCACCGACCTGGACCAGGCGGTCGAGGCCTCGGTCTCGCGCCTGGCCGAGGACGACGGCCGCGACACCCAGCCCACGCTGGGGTTCCAGCGGGTCCTGCAGCGCGCGGTCTACCACGTGCAGTCCTCGGGCAAGAAGGAGGTCACCGGCGCCAATGTGCTGGTGGCGATCTTCGGCGAGAAGGACTCCCACGCCGTCTACTTCCTCAACCAGCAGGACGTGACCCGGCTGGACGTCGTCAACTACCTCTCCCACGGCATCGCCAAGCAGGGCGATGGCGAGGCCGCGCCGTCCGGCGAGCCGGGCGAGGGCGGCAAGGCCGAGGCGGGCGAGGGCGAGGCCAAGGGCGACGCCCTGGCCGAGTACGCCAGCAACCTCAACGAGGCCGCGCGCAACGGCAAGATCGATCCGCTGGTCGGTCGCGCCGAGGAGATCGAGCGCACCATCCAGGTCCTGTGCCGCCGCCGCAAGAACAACCCGCTGTACGTGGGCGAGGCCGGCGTAGGCAAGACCGCCCTGGCCGAAGGGCTGGCCAAGCGCATCGTCGATGGCGATGTGCCCGAGGTGCTGGAGGACGCGGTCATCTATTCGCTGGACCTCGGCGCCCTGGTGGCCGGCACCAAGTACCGCGGCGACTTCGAGAAGCGCCTCAAGGCGGTGCTGAGCGCGCTCAAGAAGGTGCCCAACGCGGTGCTGTTCATCGACGAGATCCACACCATCATCGGTGCGGGCTCGGCCTCGGGCGGCACCATGGACGCCTCCAACCTGATCAAGCCGGCCCTGGCCTCCGGCGAGCTGCGCTGCATCGGCTCGACGACCTTCCAGGAATACCGCGGCATCTTCGAGAAGGACCGCGCGCTGGCCCGGCGCTTCCAGAAGATCGACGTGGTCGAGCCGACCATCGCCGAGTCCTACGAGATCCTGCAGGGCCTCAAGCCCAAGTACGAGGCCCACCACAACGTCAGCTACGCCGACGAGGCGCTGCAGGCGGCGGTGGACCTGTCGGTCAAGCACATCGGCGACCGCCTGCTGCCGGACAAGGCCATCGACGTCATCGACGAGGCCGGCGCCCGCCAGCGCCTGCTGCCCGAGGATCAGCGCAAGCAGCTGATCGACATCGAGGAGATCGAGACGATCGTGGCCAAGATGGCGCGCATCCCGGCCAAGCAGGTCAGCGCGACCGACAAGGACGTGCTGCAGCATCTGGAGCGCAACCTGAAGATGGTCATCTTCGGCCAGGATCCGGCGATCGAGTCGCTGGCCTCGGCCATCAAGCTGGCGCGCTCGGGTCTGGGCAATCCGGAGAAGCCGATCGGCAACTTCCTGTTCGCCGGCCCGACCGGCGTGGGCAAGACCGAGGTCACCCGGCAGCTGGCCATGCAGCTGGGCATCGAGCTGGTGCGCTTCGACATGTCCGAGTACATGGAACCGCACTCGATCAGCCGCCTGATCGGCGCGCCTCCGGGCTATGTCGGCTTCGACCAGGGCGGCCTGCTGACCGAGAAGATCGTCAAGACGCCGCACTGCGTGCTGCTGCTGGACGAGGTGGAGAAGGCGCACCCGGACATCTTCAACATCCTGCTGCAGGTCATGGACCGCGGCGTGCTGACCGACACCAACGGGCGCGAGGCGAACTTCAAGAACGTGATCCTGGTGATGACCACCAACGCCGGCGCGGCGCAGGCCTCGCGTCGTTCGATCGGCTTCACCAAGCAGGACCATTCCACCGATGCGATGGAAGTGATCCGGCGCGGGTTCACGCCCGAGTTCCGCAACCGTCTCGATGCGATCGTGCAGTTCCAGGCGCTGGGCTTCGACCACATCCTGCGCGTGGTCGACAAGTTCCTGATCGAGCTGGAACTGCTGCTGCACGAAAAGCACGTCACGCTCTCGGCCACCCCGGCCGCGCGCGACTGGCTGGCCCAGCATGGCTTCGACCCGCAGATGGGTGCCCGCCCGATGGCGCGCGTGATCCAGGACAAGATCAAGCGTCCGCTGGCCGACGAACTGCTGTTCGGCAAGCTCATCGACGGCGGCAAGGTCAGCATCGACGTGGTCGAGGACGAACTGGTCGTCACCAGCCAGTCCGAGCCCGAGCGCCTGCTGCCGGCGACGGTCGAGTAAGCGCCGTCCGGCGTGCCAGAACGAGAGAGCGGCCTTCGGGCCGCTTTCTTTTTGGTCTCCTGGCGGTCAATGGATCTTCTTGGCGCGTGCGTGTTTCGGCTTCGGGAGGCAGCGGTCCAGCGGGTGTTTCCCGCTTTTCTCTGATTCGGGCGCTCGGCATCCTGCCTCGCGCGTCGAGGCCACGGGCTTCGAGTCGAAGACGTCGTGGCCTTTTCACTCACCAGGCTTCGAGTCGGCCGGGCATGGGGCAGATCAGCCGGGATGGCCGGCGACTGCGCGCGGCGACGTGCGGCCCTCGCGGAGGGCCGACGCAGTTCCCGTGGGAGCAACTGTCTCCTCAAATCCCGCAACGTCCCTGTAGAGCGGAGCTTGTGGCAATCCCATCTTGGGGACTCCGCTGCTCTTCGTTCGGATCTTGGGAGAAGGCCCCAGCGGAGCGAGCTCCGCTCTACAGGTGGGAGCCGCGAGCTTGGGTCAATTCAAGCGTTTGGCCATGGAGGCTGGCTGAGCTGGCTGTAGATCTGCGCTCAGCCGGTTCCAGGCTGGTTGGCGAAGTGGCGCACCCAGCCTCGCACGTCTGTCATCGACGGATTGACGCCACCGCACGCCGGCGGAGCGCTTTTCGACCCGAGCTGGGCGCATCCCCGAATCGCGCCCAAACGAAAAGGCAGCCTGCGGGAGGCTGCCTTTGGTGCAAACCGCCGGGGCGGTTTACTTCATGCGGTAGGTGATGCGGCCCTTGGTCAGGTCGTAGGGCGTCATTTCGACCTTGACCTTGTCGCCGGTCAGGATGCGGATGTAGTTCTTGCGCATGCGGCCGGAGATGTGGGCGATGATCTCGTGGCCGTTTTCCAGGCGCACGCGGAACATGGTGTTGGGCAGCGTCTCGGTGACGGCGCCTTCGAATTCGATTGAATCGTCTTTCGACATGGAAGCCTGCTGAGAGTGCGGGAGCGGACATGCTGGCCCGCGAAGCCGCATATTGTACCCCGCGCGGCGGCCTGTCGCAAAATTCCCGTTAAATGCCTGCCAGATCAGCGACCTGCAGCGCACCGACGCGATCGGTCCACGGTCCCGGCGCCTCGGGCAGGGCGACCTGGCGCGCGACTTCGGCCAGGAATGCGGCGCGCGGCATGCCGGTCGCGCCCATGCGCAGCAGGTGGTCGTTCTCGACCTGGGCGTCGATCAGCGGCCAGCCCCAGCCGCGCAGCACGTGCGCCAGAGCGGCGAGCGCGGCCTTGGAGCCGCCGGAGACCGCGCTGAACATGCTCTCGCCGAAGAACATCCGCCCGATCGCCACGCCATAAATGCCGCCGGCGAGCCGCCGGCCGTCCCAGACCTCCAGGCTGTGCGCATGGCCGAGCCGGTGCAGGGCCAAATAGGCCGCCTGCATCTGCGCCGTGATCCAGGTGCCGTCCTGGCCGGGGCGCGGGGCGTGCGCGCAGGCCGCGATGACCTCGGCGAAGGCGGTGTCGGCGCGCAGCACCCAGCCGCTGCCGCGCAGCTGCCGGCGCAGACGCTTGGACAGGTGCACGCCGTCGGTGCGGAACACGGTGCGCGGATCGGGCGACCACCACAGCAGCGGCTGGCCTTCCGAGTACCAGGGGAACACCCCGGCGCGGTAAGCGTTGAGCAGGCGCGCCGGGTGCAGGTCGCCGCCGACGGCCAGCAGCCCGTCCGGCTCGCGCAGGGCCAGGGCCGGGTCGGGAAAGGGCGCGCCCGGATCGGCGTCGAGCAGGAACGGCAGGCGACGGGTCACCGGCTCAGTCCGCATCCGGAGCGCGGAACGGCGAGCGCGCGGCCAGGACGCGGGCGTGCTCGTGCACCGCGGCGTCTTCCTCGCGGCACCAGCGCGCCAGCGCCTCGCGGAAGTCGGGATCGGCGATCCAGTGCCGGCTGCGCACGAAGCTGGGCAGGAAGCCGCGCGCGATCTTGTGCACGCCCTGCGCGCCGGGCTCGAACCGGGTCAGCCCCTCGCGCAGGCAGTAGTCGATGCCCTGGTAGTAGCAGGTCTCGAAATGCAGCCCGGCCAGGGTCGCATCGGCGCCCCAGTAGCGGCCGTACAGCGTGTCGCCGCCGCGCAGGCACAGCGCCCCGGCGACCGCGCGGTCCTCGTGCTGGGCCAGGAAGATCACCAGCGCGCGCGGCATCGTCGCCGCCAGGTGCCGCAGGAATTCCAGGGTCAGCGCCGGCGAGTTGCCGTATTCGTGGAAGGTCTGCAGGTAGAAGCCATACATCGCCTCCAGGTCGTCCTCGCTGGCCTCGTCGCCATGGACCACGCGGAAGCGCACGCCGGCGCGCGCGACCTTGGCGCGCTCCTGG
Organism: Pseudoxanthomonas winnipegensis; assembly: GCF_030322905.1. Taxonomy (NCBI): domain Bacteria; kingdom Pseudomonadati; phylum Pseudomonadota; class Gammaproteobacteria; order Lysobacterales; family Lysobacteraceae; genus Pseudoxanthomonas; species Pseudoxanthomonas winnipegensis. Next base: position 2,097,132 of record NZ_CP095475.1, read on the forward strand.
CGGATGTTCTTGCGGTGCTTGTGGTCCATCGCGCCCAGGAAGGCGTCGAAATCGCGCCAGCCGGCCGTGTTGTGCCACTGGTACTGGACGTCGGCCCGGGCCAGCCAGGTCTCGTCGAAGGCCGCGTCCTCGGCCTCGGTGTGGAAGTTCACATGCGCCGAGGACAGCTCGTTGCGGGCGACATAGCCGCAGATGGCGGTCAGCAGCGCCTGGCGCGCCGCGCCATCTCGGGCGAGCAGGCGCGGGCCGGTCACCGGCGAGTAGGGTGCCGCGCACAGCCACTTGGGGTAGTACTCCTGGCCATAGCGCGCGTAGGCGTTGGCCCAGGCATGGTCGAACACGAACTCGCCGTGCGAATTGGTCTTCAGATAGCCCGGGGCGGCGGCGACCAGGGTCTCGCCGTCCCACAGCGTGAGGTGGTGCGGGGTCCAGCCCCAGTCGCTGCGCAGGCAGCCGGTCTGCTCCAGTCCGGACAGGAAGGCGTGGCGCACGAAGGGGTTGCGGCCGTCGTACAGCGCGTCCCAGGTGGCGGGCGGAATCGACGACAGCGAAGGCAGCGCACGAAGCTTGAGCATGAAGCGCTGATGCTACGGGCTCAGCTCCAGCAGGTCGATGGTGGGCGGGTTGAACAGCCGCAGCGGCAGCCCACTCTCACCGACGCCGCCGGTGGTGTAGACGCGGATGCGGCCCTGCGGGCCTTCGTAGGTCTGTTCGCCCTGGTCGAAGCCGTGCTCGACCGGCAGCACGCGCCGGTACAGCCACGGGATCCGCACCTGCCCGCCGTGCGTATGCCCGGCCAGCACCAGCAGATGCGGGCGGCTGCGCAGCCGGTCGGCGCTGTCTGGATTGTGGGCAAGGACCAGCAGCGGCCGGTCGGCGGGCAGGGCATCGAGAAAGCGCGCATCGTCCTTGCCCGCCCAGCGATCGCCCAGGCCGGCCAGGGTGAAGCCCTTGAACGGCAGCGCGCGGCCTTCGATCACCTGCACGCCATGGCGCGCCAGCGCCTGGCGCAGGGCGCGGTCGATGTCCGGGCCGGGCTTGCCCTGGTCGTGGTTGCCCAGCACGGCGTAGGTCGGGGCCTTAAGCCTGGCCAACGGCGCCAGCAGCGCGTCGAGCGACTGGCCCTGCGGCTGGTAGGTGAGGTCGCCGGCGATCAGGACCGCGTCGGGATGTTCGGCGTTGGTGCGCTCGACCACGCGCTCGAGGAAGTCGGCGCCCTTGAACAGGCCGACATGCGGGTCGCCGATCAGCGCGGTGCGGGCGCTGGCGCCGGTGCCCGCCAGCACGGTGTGGCGCACCCGCAGCAGATTCGGCTCGGCGAAGCGCGCCCAGGCGAACAGCAGATCGCCGGCGAGCAGCACGGCCAGCCCCAGGCGCAGGTCAAGGCGGCGCGCCCGCCACAGGCCCCACAGTGCGACGGCGGCGACCGGCAGGGCCAGCCAACCGCCGTCGAGCACCCAGGCCCTCAGCAGGCCGTGGGCGTCCATTCCCAGCGAGACCGCCGCCTGGGCAGGGATCAGGCGCCCTTGTCCAGATAGCGCTCCGCATCCAGGGCGGCCATGCAACCGAAGCCGGCCGAGGTGATCGCCTGGCGGTAGTGCTGGTCGGCCACGTCGCCGGCGGCGAACACGCCCGGCACCGTGGTCTGGGTCGCGTTGCCGTCCAGGCCGGACTGGATGGTCAGGTAGCCGTTGTTCATGCCCAGCTGGCCCTCGAACAGGCTGGTGTTGGGCGTGTGGCCGATGGCCACGAAGAAGCCGTGCACCTTCAGGTCCTGCGTGCTGCCGTCCAGCACCGACTTGACCCGCAGGCCGGTGACCCCGGCCTCGTCGCCCAGCACCTCGTCCACGACGTGGTGCCAGACCGGCACGATCTTGCCGGCGTCGATCTTGGCCTGCAGCTTGTCCTGCATGATCTTCTCCGCGCGCAAGGTGTCGCGGCGGTGGACCAGGTAGACCTTGTTGGCGATGTTGGACAGGTACAGCGCCTCTTCCACGGCGGTGTTGCCGCCGCCGACCACGGCCACGTCCTGCTCGCGGTAGAAGAACCCGTCGCAGGTCGCGCAGGCCGACACGCCGCGGCCCTTGAAGGCCTCCTCCGACTCCAGCCCCAGGTACTTGGCCGTGGCGCCGGTGGCGATGATCAGCGCGTCGCAGGTGTACTCGTGGCTGTCGCCGGACAGCTTGAACGGGCGCTGGGACAGGTCGGCGGTGTGGATGTGGTCGAAGATGACCTCGGTCTCGAAGCGCTCGGCATGGGCCTGCATGCGCGCCATCAGGTCCGGGCCCATCAGCCCATGGGCGTCGCCCGGCCAGTTGTCCACCTCGGTGGTGGTCATCAGCTGGCCGCCCTGCTGCAGGCCGGTCACGACCACGGGCTTGAGATTGGCGCGCGCGGCGTAGACCGCGGCCGTCCAGCCTGCCGGGCCGGAGCCCAGGATCAGCAGGCGGCTGTGCTTGGAAGTGCTCATGTATACTCGAAAAAGTGGGCTGAAAAGCGCGCAAGCCGGTGTCATCGGGCGTGCTGCGGACCGCGCATAGGGTGACGGCGGGGCGGGGGCGAATCAAGGCGCGCCGATGGAATTCACGGCGCCGCGGCCCTTCCGGATGCCTGTGAGCGCCGATCCGGGCGCCAGGGCCGCCGCACGCCGAGGCGGCGCTGAATTCCGGATTCGATTCGTTTAGTATCAAGCACTAACACGATATTTCTGAGGTCGGATCCCAAGGTGGCAAAAGCGCTCCCGGAACGCGGCAAATCCAAAGGCGCACCCGCGGCGCGTCGCACCAAGCCGTCCACGCCGCCCAATCCCCGTCGTCAGCGCCTGTGGCGCGACCTGGCGCTGATCGTGATCGCGCCGGTGCTGCTGTACCTGCTGGCCTGCCTGTTCACCTATTCGCCCAGCGACCCCAGCTGGACCCAGTCGGTCAGCGTGACCGGGCAGATCCACAACGTCGGCGGCCGGGTCGGCGCAACCGTGGCCGACCTGCTGCTGGGCTTCTTCGGCTATGTGGCCTTCCTGCTGCCGGTCATCCTGGGCGCGATCGCCTGGATCGCGCTGTTCGGCATGGACAAGGACGGCGATGGCGAGTCCGACCTGGGCCCGGCGCTGCGCCTGGTGGGCATGGTCGGGTTCCTGATTTCGGCCTCGGGCCTGCTGTACGTGCGCCACATCTCGGCGGTGGACATCGCCAACGGGCCCGGCGGCATCCTCGGGCGCCTGGTCGGGCGCTCGCTGGAGATGCTGTTCGGCGCGCTGGGCGGCAACCTGTTCCTGCTGGTGCTGTTCCTGGTCTCGGTGACCCTGGCGACCGGGCTGTCGTGGTTCGCGGTGATGGAGCGGATCGGGCAGGGCGTGTCGGCGCTGCCGGACCTGCTGCGGCGGGGCAGCAAGCAGGCCGAGGACTGGCAGCAGACCCGTACCCTGCGCGAGCAGCGCCAGGAAGTGCGCAAGGCCGACGCCGAGGTGCGCGCCAAGCGCGAGCCGGTCAAGATCGAGCCGCCGGCCGCGCCGGTGGTGGAAAAGAGCGAGCGCGCCAAGCGCGAGACCCAGATCCCGCTGTTCCACGGCACCGGCGGCACGGCCGACGGCCTGCCGCCGCTGGCCCTGCTCGACGATCCCAAGCCGCAGGCCAAGGGCTATTCGGAAGAGACGCTGGAAGTGCTCTCGCGGCAGATCGAGTTCAAGCTCAAGGACTTCCGCATCGACGTGCAGGTGGTCGGCGCCTATCCGGGCCCGGTGATCACCCGCTTCGAGCTGGAGCCGGCGCCGGGGGTGAAGGTCAGCCAGATCTCCTCGCTGGACAAGGACATCGCCCGCGGCCTGTCGGTCAAGGCGGTGCGCGTGGTCGACGTGATCCCGGGCAAGTCGGTGATCGGCCTGGAGATCCCCAACACCAGCCGCGAGATGATCTATCTCTCCGAGCTGCTGCGCTCCAAGGAATACGACAAGTCGGCCAGCCCGCTGACCTTGGCCCTGGGCAAGGGCATCGCCGGCCAGCCCACCGTAGCCGACCTGGCGCGCATGCCGCACCTGCTGGTGGCCGGTACCACCGGCTCGGGCAAGTCGGTGGCGGTCAACGCCATGGTGCTGAGCCTGCTCTACAAGGCCAGCCCGAAAGAGCTGCGCATGCTGATGATCGACCCGAAGATGCTGGAACTGAGCGTCTACGAGGGCATCCCGCACCTGCTGGCGCCGGTGGTCACCGACATGAAGGAGGCCGCCAACGGCCTGCGCTGGTGCGTGGCCGAGATGGAGCGCCGCTACAAGTTGATGAGCGCGGTGGGCGTGCGCAACCTGGCCGGCTTCAACAAGAAGGTCAAGGACGCCCAGGACGCCGGCCAGCCGCTGATGGATCCGCTGTTCAAGCCCAATCCGGACCTGGACGAGATGCCGCGGCAGCTGGACACGCTGCCGTTCATCGTGATCTTCATCGACGAATTCGCCGACATGATGATGATCGTCGGCAAGAAGGTCGAGGAACTCATCGCCCGCCTGGCGCAGAAGGCGCGCGCCGCCGGCATCCACCTGATCCTGGCCACCCAGCGCCCCTCGGTGGACGTGATCACCGGCCTGATCAAGGCCAACATCCCGACTCGCATCGCCTTCCAGGTCAGCTCCAAGATCGACTCGCGCACCATCCTGGACCAGTCCGGCGCCGAGACCCTGCTGGGCCATGGCGACATGCTCTACCTGCCGCCGGGTACGGCCATGCCGGACCGCGTGCACGGCGCCTTCGTCTCCGACGAGGAGGTGCACCGCGTGGTCGAGCACCTCAAGGCCAGCGGCCCGGTGGACTACATCGAAGGCGTGCTGGAAGAAGTGCAGACCATGGGCGATGGCGTGGTGGTCGGCGCGACCGGCCTGCCCGAGTCGGCCGGCAGCGACGATCCGGAGGCCGATCCGCTCTACGACCAGGCCGTGCAGATTGTCACCGAGACGCGCCGCGCCTCGATTTCCGGCGTGCAGCGTCGCCTGAAGATCGGCTACAACCGCGCTGCGCGCTTGGTCGAGGCGATGGAAGCGGCCGGCGTGGTCAGCGCGCCCGAGCACAACGGCGACCGCAGCGTCCTGGCGCCGCCGCCGCGCTGAAGCGGCGGGGAACTTCGGCGGAGCGGCGTAACGCCGCGCGGCCATCCTTCGCTGGATCGTCGAGGCTGCCTCGCCTGCCGCGCGCGGGCCTGCAGCCGGATCCCGCCTGTTCGCCGCAGCCGCCATGGCCCGCCGATTCAGATTCGACGCGTCACACTTGCCGCATCACGACATCAGGGGTGTTTGCATGATCCGCATGCTGAGATTGGCCGTGCTGGGCACGGCGCTGCTGGCCGGCACCGCGCTGGCCGACGCGCGCGCCGAGCTGGTCGCCTTCACCAACGGCCTCAAGGGCCTGGACGGGCAGTTCAGTCAGACCGTCTACAACGCCAACGGCGCGGTGAAGGAGCGCTCCAGCGGCCGCGTGGCGCTGTCCACGCCGGACCTGTTCCGCTGGGAGTACGCCAAGCCCTACGAGCAGCTGATCGTGGCCGACGGCCGGAAGGTCTGGATCTACGAGCCGGACCTGCAGCAGGCGACCGTGCGCGACCAGGGCAGCGAGGCGCAGAGCAGCCCGCTGGCCGCGCTGCTCAAGCCCAAGGAGCTGGACGCCAAGTTCGACGTCTCCCAGGCCCCGGCCGCGCAAGGCCTGGAATGGATGACGCTGACGCCCAAGCGGGATGACGCGACCAGCGGCTTCGAGGTGGCCGAACTGGGCTTCGCCAACGGCCAGCTCAAGCGCATGAAGGTGACCGACGCGGTCGGCCAGCGCACCGAGGTGGAGTTCAGCGGCTGGAAGCGCAACCCGGCCTTCGCCGCCGGCACCTTCAGCTACAAGCCGGCCGCCGGCGTGGACGTGGTCGGCGCGGCGCAGTAAGGCCGCCGCGACGACGCCTGGGCGCACACCGCCTACAATGGCGGTGTGGCCCGCACCCGCACTTCCCAGCCTCCCACCGACGATCTGCTGAGCGTCGATCGCAGCGCGCTGCAGCCGCTGGCCGAGCGCATGCGCCCGCGCACGCTCGACGAGATGGTCGGCCAGCGCCGCCTGCTCGCGCCGGGCACGGCGCTGCGCCGCGCGGTCGAGTCCGGACGCGTGCATTCGATGATCCTGTGGGGGCCGCCGGGCTGCGGCAAGACCACGCTGTCGCTGCTGCTGGCGCAGTACGCCGATGCGGAGTTCAAGGCGATCTCCGCCGTGCTCTCCGGCCTGCCGGAGGTGCGCCAGGTGCTGGCCGAGGCCGCGCACCGCTTCGCCCAGGGGCGGCGCACGGTGTTGTTCGTCGACGAGGTGCACCGCTTCAACAAGGGCCAGCAGGATGCGTTCCTGCCGCATATCGAGCGCGGCACGATCCTGTTCGTCGGGGCGACCACCGAGAACCCGTCCTTCGAGCTGAACTCGGCGCTGCTCTCGCGCTGCCGCGTGCACGTGATGGAGGCGGTCTCGCCGGCCGACATCGCCCAGGCGCTGCGCCATGCGCTCCAGGACAGCGAGCGCGGGCTGGGCGGGCAGGGGCTGGAGGTCTCCGATGAGGCGCTGATGCAGATCGCCGGCGCGGCCGATGGCGACGTGCGCCGCGCGCTGACGCTGCTGGAGATCGCCGCCGAGCTGGCGGTGGACGAGGGCGGCCAGGTCACCGAGGCCACGCTGGTGCAGGTGCTGGCCGACCGCACGCGGCGTTTCGACAAGGGCGGCGAGCAGTTCTACGACCAGATCTCGGCGCTGCACAAGTCGGTGCGCAGCTCCAATCCGGATTCGGCCCTGTACTGGCTCACGCGCATGCTCGATGGCGGCTGCGACCGGGCCTATCTGGCGCGCCGGCTCACGCGCATGGCGATCGAGGACATCGGCCTGGCCGATCCGCGCGCCCAGCAGATGGCGCTGGAGGCCTGGGACATCTACGAGCGCCTGGGCAGCCCGGAAGGGGAGCTCGCCCTGGCCCAGCTGGTGCTGTACCTGGCCTCCACCGCCAAGTCCAACGCCGGCTATGCCGCCTTCAACCAGGCCAAGGCCGAGGTCCGCGAGACCGGCACCCAGGAGGTGCCGATGCACCTGCGCAATGCGCCGACCAAGCTGATGAAGGGCCTGGGCTACGGCCAGGGCTATCAGTGCGACCACGACGCCGAGGGCGGCATCGCGCTGGACCAGACCGGTTTCCCCGATGCGATGGGCGAGCGCATCTACTACCAGCCGGTCGAGCGCGGGCTGGAGATCAAGCTCAAGCAGAAGCTCGATGCCTTGCGTGCGGCGCGCGCGCAGGCGCGGGCTGACAAGGCGGGCTGAAGCGGCTATCGTCGCGGCCCACAGGAGATGGCATTCCTCCTCGAACCGCCGGCGGCGCCACCGTCGTGCTGATGATGCCTGCCCAACCCCACGCCGGGGTGGCAGGTGCGTGCCCCGGCATCGATCCTTCGGAGACCGTCATGCCGCAACACGCCTTACTGCCCCGTCTTGCCCTGTCGATGCGCACCTCGCGAGGTGCGGCATGAATCCGTCCCTGTGGTGGCAGCAGCTGGCGCTGGTGATGGGCGGCGGTGCGCTGGGCGCGGGCCTGCGCTTCTGGATCGGCGGGCAGATGCTGCGCCAGTTCGGCAGCGGTTTCCCCTACGGCACGCTGGCGGCCAACTTCATCGGCTCGCTGGTCGGCGGCTTCCTGCTGGTGTGGCTGGAGAACCGTGGGCCCTCGGCGCTGTACCTGCGCGCGTTCCTGGTGGTCGGCATCCTGGGCGGGCTGACCACCTTTTCCTCGCTGATGATGGAAAGCCTGATGCTGGTGCGCACGGGGCGCGGCATGGTGGCCTTCGCCAACCTCGGGGTCAGCCTGGCCGGTGGGCTGGTGCTGGTCGCGCTGGGCGCCTGGATCGCACTGCAGCTGCGGCCGGCGCCCTGAGCGCCGGCCCCATGCTCAAAGCTTGCGCACGCGGAAGCTGCGGCCCTTGATCTTGCCGGCCGACAGGCGCGCCACGGCCTTGTCGGCCTGGCCGGCCTGCACGGCGACATAGCTGCGCACCGGGCCGATCATGATCTTGCCGATCGCGCTGCCGGGCAGGCCGGCGTCGCCGGTCAGGGCGCCGAGCAGATCGCCGGGACGCAGCTTGTCCTTCTTGCCGCCGTCCACGCGCAGGGTGGCGAACGGCGCGCGCGGCGGCTGCGCCGGGCGGCCGGTGGCCAGCGGGGTCTTCATCCATTCCAGCGGCGCGCCGGTGAGTTCCTCGAGCATCCGCGCCCGGGGCAGTTCGCGCGGGGCGACCAGGCTGAAGGCCAGGCCGCTGCGCCCGGCGCGCGCGGTGCGGCCGATGCGGTGGGTGTAGGTGTCGGTGTCGGTCGGCAGTTCGTAGTTGAACACCGCGGCCACGTCTTCCACGTCCAGGCCGCGCGCGGCCACATCGCTGGCCACCAGCACATTGCAGCTGCCGCCGGCGAAGCGCACCAGCACCTCCTCGCGATCGCGCTGCTCCAGGTCGCCGTGCAGGGCCAGCGCCGAGAAGCCGTAGCCCTGCAGCGAGTTGGCCACCTCGTCCACGTCCTTGCGCGTATTGCAGAACACCACGGCAGGCTCCACGCGCTGGGCCAGCAGCAGGCCGGCCAGGGCCTTCTGCCGCAGGGCGGGTTCGATCTCGCAGAAGCGCTGCAGGATGTCCGGCGCGGCGGCGGCGGTCTGGCCTGCGGCCACTTCGAGCGGCTCGCGCAGCATGTCCTGGGCGATGCCGCGGATCGCGTCCGGCCAGGTGGCCGAGAACAGCAGGCTCTGCCGGGTCTTGGGCGTGCGACCGACGATCTCGCGGATCTGGTCCTCGAAGCCCATGTCCAGCATGCGGTCGCCCTCGTCCAGCACCAGCACGCGCACGCCGTTCAGATGCAGGGCTTTCTTGCGCATCAGCTCCTGCACGCGGCCGGGCGTGCCGACCACCACGTGCGGGTCGTGCTCGAGCGAGGCCAGCTGCGGTTCCAGCGCCATGCCGCCGCACAGCAGCGAGACCTTCAGATTAGGCAAACCGACTGCGAGACGGCGCACGGCGCGGGCGACCTGATCGGCCAGCTCGCGCGTGGGGCACAGCACCAGCGCCTGGGTCTTGACCAGGCTGGTGTCCACCCGCGCCAGCAGCCCCAAGGCGAAGGCGGCGGTCTTGCCGCTGCCGGTCGGCGCCTGGGCGATGAGGTCGCGCCCGTCGAGAATGGCCGGCAGCGCGCGCGCCTGGATTTCGGTGGGGCGGGTGTAGCCGGCGGCGTCGAGGCCGCGCCGCAGCGCGTCGCTCAGCGGCAGTGTCGAGAAATCATCCATGCACCATGATCGCATGGCGTACCGTGCGGCTCGCGCTTCCGGCGGCGCTCCGAGGGCTTGGCCCTCCAGCGCAGCGCATCGCCCGCGCTAATCCTCGAGCGCGTCCATGTCCTTGTCGCGCAGCGCCAGGAACGCCCAGAACGGCAGGCCGCGTTCGCGCCAGGCCAGCTGCGCCTGGTCCAGGACCGAGACCAGCGTGTCGAAGTCGGCCTCGTTGCGCGCATGCAGCTCACCGGCGCTTTCCAGCAGCAGCACGTAGCCGGCGCCGGGCAGCCAGCTCAGGTCGCGCAGGCCGTCCAGCAGGCCATCCCAGTTGCGCCCGGTGCCCAAGGGGAAGTCCAGCGCCACGGCGATGCGCAACAGCAGGGTCTGTTTGTCGCGCACGCCGAGCAGGTCGATCCGCCGCAGCACCAGGCGCGCGCTGAAGGCGTAGGCGGCCAGCACGTCCAGGTCCTGCATGCCGACGAAATACACGCCGGCGCGGCTGGCGTCCTCCAGATGCGGATCCTGATCGGCGTTCATGGACGCGGCACCTGGAACGAGCGGAAGCTCTCGTAATGGTCGGCGGTGTACCAGTACGCGCGCGGCGGTGTGCCACCGGTGATGATCCGGCGCGCGCCGCGGTTGGGCGCCCCGGGCGTGCGCACCGTGTACTCGTGATACCAGCCGCGCGGCTGGGCGGGCAGGCGTCCCTCGTAGTTGCCGAAGACCGTGCCGTCCTGCGGGTACGGGAAGGGCCCGCCGCGGGCGATCAGCGCCAGGGTGTCGCGCGCCTCGAGCGGCAGGAAGGCGGGCAGGGCGTCGGCCTGCGCCGCCGCGCCGGAGGCTGTGGTGGCGATCGGCGCCGGTGTGCTTTCGGTGGCAGGCCGCGGCGCGCGCGTGGCCTGCCAGGCGACCGCGGCGATCGCCACAGCGACCAGCAGCAGCCGTCCACGTCCCTGCCAGAATCCTTGTGGGCGCGGTCCCCGACCCGACATGCCCTTCCCCATTCAGCTTGGAGCCGGCAGTTTGGTCGCAGCGCCCCGGCTTGTAAACCAAGGCGGCGTCTGGCCACGGATATTCACGTCTTCGCGGCGGCCGCCGAGCTGGCCGCGCGGCGCCCGGTCAGCGCGGCGTCTGGTCGGTGCGCAGCACCGGATACAGGCCGTAGCGCGTATCCCAGGACGGGTGCCGGCGGGCGAAGAACTCCAGCCGCGCGCGCGGGCTGGCGGCGAAGGCCGGATCGTCCTTCAGCCGCTGCTCGAAGGCCGCCTTGACCTGCGGATCGCGCAGCATCTGCCGCGCCACGTCCTCGGCCACGTAGCTCTCCATGTATTCCTTGCGCTCGAACGCGGCATTGAACAGGCCCCACTGCAGCAGCGAGTCCGGCGCGTCTGGGTCTAGCAGCGCCACCACCAGCCGCGCGCGCGGCTGGGCGATGGGCACGAACAGGCTGCCGGCCGGCAGCTGTGCGGATTCGTCGGCCCAGGCGCCGGCGAGCTTGAGGCGCTGGTGGCCTTCGGTGGAGGTCTGGTCGAAGTCGATGCGCGTGGCGCGGTAGGCCTGCGCCGGCGCATCCAGCGCTGCATCGAGGCGGCGGTACTGCAGCCCGTGCGCGCGCAGGCGCGGCTCGACCATCGGCGCCCAGGCGACCGGCACCAGGTAGCCGGCGCGCGGCGCGGTGGTGGTCACCGCCGGCTCCATGGTGTCGCGCAGCGGGATGTGCCAGACCTGCGGGGTGTCTTCGTCGTAGCGCGTCATCAGCCCGCCGGAGACCTCCGAGGGCGTGCGCGTATAGGCATAGCCGAGGAAGTCGATCATGCGCGGGGTGTCGTTGGCCTTCCAGTCCAGCACCTGCGGCTGGCCGCCGAGCCGGGTGGCCGCCTCGTCGGCCGCGGCCGCATCGCCGCGCCAGGCCGCGCCGTGCGCGGCGGCCTGCTGCAGCACGGCGACGATGGCGTTGCCGGTGATCGCCACGCGCTGCGGATAGCGCAGCCACGAGTGCGTCTCCACCAGCACGCCGAAGCGGTTGCGCAGCTGGAAATAGCCGTGCGAGAAGCGCGGCGGATAGATCTCGTCGGCGAACCCGGCCGCCGGATTGTCGTTCTCGGCCAGCGAGGGATAGAACGGCAGGGCGTGCGAGCCCTGGCTGTCCAGCTGCGCGATCATCGCCGCGCGCAGCGCCTGGCCGTCGCGCTGCAGGGTGGCATCGCCCTCGTGCGAGGGCTCGACCTGCACCGAGATGTCGTGGCGGAACTTGGCCCCGTCGGTGACATGCAGGTCCATGGCGATCAGCGGGTCCCAGGCATCGACCAGGGCCAGCATCGCCTGCATCTCCGGCGCGTCGGCCTTCATGTAGTCGCGGTTGAGGTTGAGGTTCTGCGCGGTGGCGCGGAAGCCCATTTCTTCCGGGCCGCGCTGGTTGGGGCGGTTCCAGGGGCCGAAGCGCTCGTGCCCGTCGGCGTTGAACACCGGTACGAACAGCCAGACCACCTTGTCCAGCGTGCCCTTGGCGCGCTTGCCCTCCAGCAGCTGGCGGGCGACCAGGAAGCCGGCGTCCTTGCCATCGATCTCGCCGGGATGGATGCCGCCCTGGATCAGCACCACCGGCAGGCCGCGGGCGCGGGCCGCGGCGGGATCGAGCGCGCCGCTGGTGGAGATGGCCATGGCGTGCAGCGGCCGGCCCTCGGGCGTGGTGCCGAAGTCGAAGCAGCGCACCGCCTGCGGCCAGCGCGCGGCGAAGGCGGCGCACAGGCGCCCCACTTCCTCGTAGCGGCCGGTCCTGGTGAAGCCGGAGGCTTCGGAGGCGCTGACCAACGCCGCCTCGCTGGACGCGGCGGCGACCGGCGCCAGGGGACTCAACAGCAGACAGGCGAGCAGGGCGGGGCGCAGGCGCATCGGGACGGGCACGGTTGGTGTAAGGGGCGGCCATCATGCCAGCGATCCCGCGCGCGCCGGCCCGCGCGCGCGGGTGGGGAAGGTCTGACAGGGTGGTCAGCCAAGCGCGCCGGGGCGCTCGCTAAGCTGGCGCACGATTTTTTGCCGTCGAGTTCCCATGCACGCCACCTCGTCCGCGGCCCGCCTGCCGCGCCAGATCCCCTTCATCATCGGCAACGAAGGCTGCGAGCGCTTCAGCTTCTACGGGATGCGCAACATCCTGACCTCGTTCCTGGTCGGCACCCTGCTGCTGTACGCGCCGGAGGCCGATCGCGCGGCGATGGCCAAGGACGTGTTCCACAGCTTCGTGATCGGGGTGTATTTCTTTCCGCTGCTGGGCGGCTGGCTGGCCGACCGCTATTTCGGAAAGTACAACACCGTGCTGTGGTTCTCGCTGATCTATTGCGCCGGCCACGCGTGCCTGGCGATCTTCGAGCACGACCGGCAGGGCTTCTACACCGGGCTGTTCCTGATCGCGCTGGGCTCGGGCGGGATCAAGCCGCTGGTGGTGTCCTTCGTCGGCGACCAGTTCGACCAGTCCAACAAGCATCTGGCGCGCAAGGTGTTCGACGCCTTCTACTGGATCATCAACTTCGGCTCGTTCTTCGCCTCGTTGCTGACGCCGATCCTGCTGCGCAGCCATGGGCCGGCGGTGGCCTTCGGCGTGCCGGGGGCGCTGATGCTGATCGCCACGCTCGTGTTCTGGCTGGGCCGGCACCGCTATGTGCACGTGCCGCCGGCGGCGTCCGATCCGCACGCCTTCCTCAAGGTGGTGCGCAGCGCGCTGTTGGCGCGCGCGCCGGGGCAGGGCCGGCCCGGGCTGGCCCTGGCGGTGCTGGGCGCGGTGCTGGCCGTGGGCGCGCTGGCGGCCACCCCGGTGCTGGGCTTCGTGGCGGCCGCGTGCTTGGCGCTGGGGCTGGTGATCGCCTTCGGTGGGGCCGGGGCCTCGCTGCAGCTGGAGCGCGCGCGGGGCATTCATCCCGATGCGGCGGTCGATGGCGTGCGCGCGGTGCTGCGCATCCTGATCGTGTTCGCGCTGACCACGCCGTTCTTCTCGCTGTTCGACCAGAAGGCCTCGACCTGGGTGCTGCAGGGCCAGGCCATGCAGATCCCGCATCACCTGGCGTGGTGGCCGAGCTGGCTGGTCAAGGACGCCGCGCAGATGCAGGCGCTCAATCCACTGCTGGTGATGCTGCTGATCCCGTTCAATGCGCTGGTGCTGTATCCGTTGCTGCGCCGGATCGGCATCGACCCAACGCCGCTGCGGCGCATGGGCGCGGGCATCGCCCTGGCCGGCGTGGCCTGGGTGGTGGCCGGCCTGCTGCAGCTGGCGCTGGATGGCGGCCACCCGGTGTCGCTGGCCTGGCAGACGCTGCCCTATGCACTGCTGACCCTGGGCGAGGTGCTGGTCTCGGCCACGGCGCTGGAGTTCGCCTACAGCCAGGCGCCGGTGGCGATGAAGGGCGTGATCATGGCCTTCTGGTACCTGGCCACCACCTTCGGCAGCCTGTGGGTGCTGCTGACCAACGCCGGCGTGCGCAACGCCACGGTGACCGCGCACATCGGCGATACGGGCCTGAGCGAGGCGGCGTTCCTGATGTTCTTCTTCGCCGGATTCGCCTTCCTGGCCGCGCTGGCCTTCGCCGGCTACGCACGGCGCTATCCGATGCAGGACAATTACCGGGCCGCCTGACCCGCGCGCGCCTTCGTCCCGCTTACAGGAACCGCATGATCACCCTGATCCTCATCGTCATCACCGTGGTCGTCTCGCTGCTGGCCTTGAACAACCGCCGCGTCGCCGACCGCCTGATCCTGTGGCCGCCGGCCATCGACAAGCTTCACCAGTACGACCGGCTGATCACGCACGGCTTCATCCATGCCGACTTCATGCACCTGTTCTTCAACATGCTCACGCTGTTCTTCTTCGGTCGGCAGATCGAGGGCTTCATGGAACAGCAGACCGGCACCTGGTGGGCGTATCCGCTGTTCTATCTGTCGGCGCTGGTGATGGCGATCCTGCCGACCTATCTGAAGCACCAGAAGGACCCCAACTACTTCAGCCTGGGCGCCTCGGGGGCGGTGTCGGCGGTGCTGTTCGCCTTCATCCTGCTGGCGCCGTGGTCGCAGATCCTGGTGTTCGTGATCCCGATGCCGGCCATCCTGTTCGCCGTGCTCTACGTGGTCTACAGCATCTGGATGGACCGCCGCGGCGGCGATCGGGTCAACCACAGCGCGCATCTGGCCGGGGCGGCCTACGGGATCATGTTCATGCTGATCATGGAGCCGCAGGTGCTGCAGCACTTCCTGGCCGAGCTGAGCCGCCCGCGCCTGTAGCCGCCCCGCGCTGGCCGTACAATCGGCGACCCCCTGACAGCTTCGCGGAGAACGACCCAGTGAGCCGAACCCTAGTCCTGCTGCGCCACGGCCAGAGCGAGTGGAACCTGTCCAACCGGTTCACCGGCTGGGTCGACGTGGATCTGACCGAGCAGGGCCGCGCCGAGGCGGCCGCGGCCGGCAAGCTGATGAAGGACGAGGGCCTGAAGTTCGACGTGGCCTACACCTCGGTGCTCAAGCGTGCGATCCACACGCTGCAGGGCGCGCTGAAGGAGATGGACCAGGACTGGCTGCCGGTGCACAAGAGCTGGCGCCTGAACGAGCGCCACTACGGTGCGCTGCAGGGCCTGGACAAGGCCGAGACGGCGGCCAAGCACGGCGAGGAGCAGGTCAAGATCTGGCGCCGCTCCTACGACATCCCGCCGCCGCCGATGGAGGCGGCCGATCCGGGCCATCCGGCGCAGGACCGGCGTTACGCCATGCTCGACCGCAATGCGCTGCCGGCGACCGAGTCACTGGCCACGACGCTGGAGCGGGTGCTGCCGTACTGGCACGACGCCATCGCGCCGGCGCTCAAGGACGGCAAGACGGTGCTGGTGACCGCGCACGGCAACTCGCTGCGCGCGCTGTACAAGTACCTCAACCATGTGAGCAAGGAAGAGATCCTGGAGCTCAACATCCCCACCGGCATCCCGCTGCTGTTCGAGCTGGACGACCAGCTGCAGGTCAAGTCCTTCCGCTACCTGGGCGACCCGGAGGCGGCCAAGCGCGCCGCCGAGGCGGTGGCCAATCAGGGCAAGGCCAAGTAACAGCAAGCGCGCCGCTGGGGCGGTAACCCAGGGTAAGGCCAGGCGGTCACAGGCCTTAACTGGCCGACATCCATCTGAATCCCTGTGGGAGCCGCCATGGCGGCGATGGGGCTTTACCGGGAGAGCCTCATCGCCGCCATGGCGGCTTCCACTTGTAGAGCGGAGCTTGCTCCGCTGGGGCTTGCCGATGATCCCGTCGAAACGCAGCGGAGCAAGCTCCGCTCTACAAGATGCTGCGGCTCGATCCGAGAGACAGTTGTCCCACAGAAGCAGGGTTTCACCGAAGGAGGCTCCCGCTGAGGCGCGAGCCTCGGGCCATCCCAAGAATCGGCCAGGGGGCTAGTGGAGGGTCAGCACTCGGCTGGGTCTAGGCGGTTGGGGAAGCCTGTTCAGACTCGTGCTGACCGGCCACGCGCTCTGGCGAAGCATAAAAAAAACGGGCAACCCCCGTTGCCCGTTTCCAATGGTGAATCGCGAATCCGGTGGCGCGGCTGGTCAGGACCCTGCCAGCGCGCTCTTGCTTTGATCGAACGGAACATCGTCGCTGCCATAGGACGAGAGCAGGCGCTCGTACACGGCGTTATTGAGCCGCTCGAACTCCCAGTCCTGGGTATTGCCATTCACGGAAAGCTGATACAGGCCTTCGAGCAGGGTGAAATCGCTGGACGACACGCCCGCTTCGCTGCCCGCCTCTTCGATCTGACTCATCGCACGTCCCCCTAGCTGATTCGTCGCTTGGTTCGTGGGGACTGCATATGCAGCTTCCATGCCAAAATTCGACTCCGCGTGGCGGGGCGTCACGGGGCGGCATCCGCCTTCCGGGCGGCGCGAAAGTGACGCGCTGGGTCAGACCCTGCCATGCGCCGGTCTCACGCCGGGCGTGGCAGGCTGTGCATCCTCTCAGCCAAGGTCAGCGCCCCGTGCCCGACGTCCAACATGATCCCGCCGCCGGCAAGTTCTTCCTGGACAAGGACGGCCAGCAGGCCGAGTTGGAGTACCGCCGCCACGGGGCGCAGATGGTCATCACCCACACCTTCGTACCCGACGCGCTGCGCAACCGCGGCCTGGCCAGCGAGCTGGTGCGTGCGGCGCTGGACCTGGCCCGGAACGAGGGCCTGAAGGTCGTCCCGGTGTGCAGCTACAGCGCGGACTTCCTGCAGCGCCATCCCGAGTACGCCGATCTGCGGGCCTGAAGGCCCGCCCCGCAGGCCCGCGCGCCGCTACACTCCTGCCGTTTTTTGCAAGAAGGAATGACTTCCATGGGTACAGGAAAGACCATCGTCCCCGCACTGCTGGTGGCGGGCCTGCTGGCCGCATGCAGCCCGTCGTCGACACCGCCCCAGGCCAGCGCGCCGGCCAACGGCACGACACCCGCCAGCACCGCGCCTGCCGCCTCGGCGCCGCCGGCCCAGGCCGCGCTGGCCGACGTGGCCGAATCCGACCCGCGCTATGTCATCGGCATCAGCTATCCGCCGCAGATCAACCAGTACTCGGGTCTGGCCAAGGCCGTCGGCGATTACGCCGGCGCCGCCCGTCAGGGGCTGATGGAGGCGGTGAGGGACCTCGGTCAGGAGAAGCCGACCGCGCCGTACGAACTGTCGCTGGCCTTCGACATGGTCGCCAACACGCCCGAGGTGGTGGCGGTGTCGGGCAACGGCAGCCGCTACACCGGCGGGGCGCACGGCGAGCCGCTGGTGGCGCGCTTCACCTGGCTGCCGCAGCGGCAGACGCTGCTCACCACCCAGTCGCTGCTGACGCAGGGCCAGGGCCTGGAGGCGGTCAGCAGCTATGTGCGCGAACAGCTGCATACCGCCGCCTCGCTGCGCAACGACGATCCCGGCATGTCGCCGGAGGACCGCGCCAGCCTGCTGCAGTCGGCCACCCAGATGATCGACGAGGGCACCGCGCCCAAGCTGGAGAACTTCAGCCTGTTCCAGCCGGTGATGAATGCAGACGGCAAGATCACCGCGCTGCGGTTCGTCTTCCCGCCGTATCAGGTCGGGCCGTACTCGGACGGCACCCAGACCGTGGACGTGCCCGCGCAGGTGCTCGCGCCCTATCTGGCGCCGGAAGACGCGGGGCTGTTCGTCAAGTAAGAGGAGGGCGGGCGCCGCGCAGCGGATCGCCCGCGCGCCGCTTGGGATCAGGCGGCCGCCTTGCGCGGCTTGCCGTAGAGCGCCCGCAGTTCGTCCTTGGCGCGTTCCAGGATGTCCAGCCGCTGTCGGGGCAGGGTGCTGCCGGCGCGGTTGATGTAGAAGACCAGCATCGACATGGCCGAGCGGAAGGGCGGCGCCTTGCGCCGGGTGCTGGCTTCGGCCGCGCGCTTCAGCGCGTGGGCGATGTCCTTCGGGTCGTCCTGCTCGAAGACGCCGGGCTTGAGGTCCAGCGAATGGCTGGTTTCGGTGACGTGCTGTGACCAGCGTGGGTCCTGGTGATGCTCTTCTTCCTGGGATGGGTGGGCGTGTTTCAGCGTCATCATCGGTCTTGCTCCTGTTCGCGCTCAGTCGGGGGATGCCGGGGCGCAGCACGTAGGACGCTATCGATGAGGACCTAAAGAAAACGCGAACTGACTGTTGCAAAAGTCTTTGCGTTGCGTGGGGTTCCGAGGCATCGGTCCCATTTCGCGTTCTGCATCGCATCACAGGCCGGTATTCCGGGCGTGTTGACCGCGGCCCCGGACGTCCCCATCTTGGGTTCACGCTTTTGTGCGATCGCCCATGCCTGCCTTGTCCTTCCATCCCGCCGTCCAGCGCTGGTTCGCCGGAGCGTTTCCGTCGCCGACGGACGCCCAGGTCCAGGCGTGGCCGGCGATCCAGTCCGGCCAGCACACGCTGGTGGCCGCGCCGACCGGGTCGGGCAAGACGCTGACCGCCTTCCTGGCGGCGCTGGATGCGCTGGTGCGCGAGGGCGTGGCGGCCGGCGGCGCGCTGCCGGACGAGACCCGGGTGCTGTACGTCTCGCCGCTCAAGGCGCTGTCCAACGACATCCATCTGAACCTGGAAGCGCCGCTGGCCGGCATCCGCGCCGAACTGCGCGCGCTGGCGCTGCCCGATGTGGCCATCCGCACCGCCGTGCGCACCGGCGACACCCCGCAGCGCGAGCGCGCCGCAGCGCGCAAGCTGCCGCCGCATGTGCTGGTGACCACGCCCGAGTCGCTGTACGTGCTGCTGGGCAGCGAATCGGGCCGCGCCTCCCTGCGCCACGTGCGCACCGTCATCGTCGACGAGATCCACGCGGTCGCCGCCAGCAAGCGCGGCAGCCATCTGGCGCTGTCGCTGGAGCGCCTGGCCCACCTGTGCCAGACCCCGCCGGTGCGCGTGGGCCTGTCGGCCACGCAGAAGCCGATCGAAGAAGTCGCGCGCTTCCTGGTCGGCAGCCGCCATGTGCACGGCGACACGCCGGATTGCGCCATCGTCGATATCGGCTACACGCGCCAGCGCGATCTGGCGCTGGAGCTGCCGCCCACGCCGCTGTCGGTGGTGCTGTCCGGCGACCAGCTGCAGCAGATCCACGAGCGCATCGCCGCCCTGGTGCGGGAGCACCGCACCACGCTGGTGTTCGTCAACACCCGGCGCATGGCCGAGCGCGTGACCCGGCACCTGGGCGAGCTGCTGGGCAAGGATGCGGTGGCCGCGCACCACGGCAGCCTGGCGCGTGAGGCGCGGCTGCTGGCCGAACAGCGCCTCAAGGCCGGCCAGCTGCGGGTGCTGGTGGCCACCGCCTCGCTGGAGCTGGGCCTGGATATCGGCGATGTGGACCTGGTCTGCCAGATCGGCTCGCCACGCTCCATCGCCACCTTTCTGCAGCGCGCCGGGCGCTCCGGCCATGCGGTCAGGGGCACGCCCAAGGCGCGGCTGTTCCCGCAGTCGCGCGATGAGCTGGTCGAATGCGCCGCGCTGCTCGATGCCGTGCAGCGCGGCGAACTGGACGCGCTACATCTGCTCGAGGCGCCGCGCGACGTGCTGGCCCAGCAGATCGTGGCCGAGACCGCCACCCAGGACTGGGACGAGGACGCCTTGTTCGAGCTGGTGCGCGGCGCCTGGCCGTATGCGCGGCTGTCGCGGGAAGCATTCGACGCGGTGGTGCGCATGCTCTCCGAGGGCTTCGCCACCCGCAACGGCCAGCGCGCCGGCTACGTGCACCGCGATGCGGTCAACGGCCGCCTGCGCCAGCGCCGCGGCGCGCGCATGACGGCCCTGACCAGCGGCGGCACCATCCCCGAGACCGGCGACTACAGCGTGCTGCTGGAACCGCAGGCGCAGACCATCGGCACGGTCAACGAGGACTTCGCGGTCGAGAGCCTGGCCGGCGACGTGTTCCAGCTGGGCAACACCAGCTATCGCATCCTGCGCGTGGAGCCGGGCCGGGTGCGGGTGGAGGATGCGCGCGGCGCCGCGCCCAATATCCCGTTCTGGCTCGGCGAGGCGCCGGGCCGCACCGACGAACTCTCGCAGGCGGTCTCGCGCCTGCGCGCGGAGGTGGGCCAGGCGGCCGAGCAGGGCGGACGCGAGGCCGTGCTCGTGCTGCTGCGCACGCAGCTGCGGCTCGACGCCGAGGCCGCACGGCAGATCGCCGATTACCTGGTCGCCGCGGCGACCGCGCTGGGCGCGCTGCCGACCCAGCAGCAGCTGGTGATGGAGCGCTTCTTCGACGGCAGCGGCGGCACCCAACTGGTCATCCACAGCCCCTACGGCAGCCGGCTCAACCGCGCCTGGGGCCTGGCGCTGCGCAAGCGCTTCTGCCGCACCTTCAACTTCGAGCTGCAGGCCGCCGCGACCGAGGACGCCATCGTGCTGTCCCTGTCCACCAGCCACAGCTTCCCGCTGGAGGAGGTCTGGCATTACCTCAAGTCCGGCAGCGCGCTGGAGGTGCTGGTGCAGGCCTTGCTGGATGCGCCGCTGTTCGGCGTGCGCTGGCGCTGGAATGCGACCAACGCGCTGGCGCTGCCGCGCTTCACCGGCGGCCGCCGGACCGCGCCGCAGCTGCAGCGCATGAAGTCCGAGGATCTGCTGGCCACGGTCTTCCCCGACCAGGTCGCCTGCCTGGAGAACATCGTCGGCGAGCGCGAGGTTCCTGATCACCCGCTGGTCGCGCAGACGCTGGAGGATTGCCTGCACGAGGCGATGGACGCGCAAGGGTGGCTGGCGCTGCTGCGGCGCATGGAAAGCGGCCAGGTACGCCTGCTGGCGCGCGATCTGACCGGCCCCTCGCCGCTGGCGGCCGAGGCGCTCAACGCGCGGCCCTACGCCTTCCTCGACGACGCGCCGCTGGAGGAGCGCCGCACCCAGGCCGTGCAGTCGCGGCGCTACGGCGACCCGGAGACGGCCGACGATCTGGGCCGGCTCGATCCCGAGGCCATCGCCGCCGTGCGCGCCGAGGCCTGGCCGCAGGCGCGCGACGCCGACGAACTGCACGAGGCCTTGAGCGGCCTGGGCGTGCTGACGCCGGCGGAAATCCAGGCCAATGCCGGCTGGGCCGGCTGGCTGCAGCAGCTGACGCAGGCCGGCCGCGCCGCGTGGCTGGTCGATGCGCAGGGGGCGCCGGGGCTGTGGATCGCTGCCGAGCGCCTGGCCCAGTTCGGCCCGCTGTACGCCGGCGCCGTCCCCGAGCCGGCCATCGCCGCGCCGCGCGGCTACGAAGTGGAGGCCTGGCAGCCGGAGCCGGCCTTGCGCGAGCTGCTGCGCGCACGCCTGTCCGGATTCGGCCCGCTGCCGGCGGCCGTGATCGCGGCGGACCTGCAGTTGCCGCTGACCCAGGTGCAGGCCGGCCTGCTGGCCCTGCAGGCCGATGGCTTCGTCATCGCTGGCCGCTTCACGCCCGGCGCCGCGCAGGACGAGTGGTGCGAGCGCCACCTGCTGGCGCGCATCCACCGCTACACGCTGGGCCGGCTGCGGCGCGAGATCGAGCCGGTCCCGGCGCGCGACTACGCGCGCTTCCTGTTCCGCTGGCAGCATCTGGATGCCGAATCGCGCGTGGCCGGCCCCGAGGCCCTGGCCGGCGTCCTGGCGCAGCTGGAAGGCTACGAGGCGCAGGCCGCGGTCTGGGAGCACGAACTGCTCACGGCGCGGATGCGCGACTACACACCTTCGTGGCTGGACGAACTGTGCAGCGCCGGCCGCACCCTGTGGACGCGCCTGCGTCCGGCGCCTGGGGTGCTGTCGTCCGAGACCTCGTCCTCTGTCGGTTCGTCATCCCCGCGAAGGCGGGGATCCAGCGCCTTGCGCGCGAACGCGGGCAAGGCGCAAAGGCCGGCGACCGGCACCAGTCCGTCGCTACGCGCCACGCCGATCCTGCTGCTGCCGCGCCGCACCGCCGCCCACTGGACGCGGCTGGCGCCGCACGGCGAGGGCGAGGCCGCGCTGGGCTCGCGGGCGCAGCGGGTGGCCGACTATCTGGCGATGCATGGCGCCTCGTTCTTCGACGAGATCGCCGAGGGCACGCGGCTGCTGTCCACCGAACTGGAAGACGCCTTGTCCGAACTGGTCGCACGCGGCCGCGCCCACTGCGACAGCTTCGGCGGCCTGCGCGCGCTGCTGGTGCCGGCCTCCAAGCGCCCGTCCGCGTTGTCGCGCAAGCGCCGGCGCGTGCCGCTGTTCGGCATCCAGGACGCGGGCCGCTGGGCCCTGGTGCGCAGCGCGCCGGAGGCCGAGGCCGACGATGCGCAGGCCCGCGCCCTGCAGGCCGAGGCCCGCACGTCCTCGGTCGAACACATCGCCCGCGTGCTGCTGCAGCGCTATGGCGTGGTCGCCTGGCGCCTGCTCGAACGCGAGGCCGCCTGGCTGCCGCCCTGGCGCGAACTGTCCCGCGTCTACCAGCGCCTGGAAGCGCGCGGCGAGATCCGCGGCGGCCGCTTCATCGAAGGCCTGAGCGGCGAACAGTTCGCCCTGCCCGAAGCGATCGGCCTGCTGCGCGACACCCGCCGCCGCCCGCACGAGGGCGGCCTGCTGGCGCTCTCGGCCTGCGACCCCGCCAACCTGCTCGGCACCGTCCTGCCCGGCGAACGCATCCCGCGCGTGCCCGGCAACCGCGTGGTCTACCGCGACGGCGTGCCGATCGCGACCTGGGCCAGCGAGCGCTTCGAAGCGCTGGTCGAACTGGACGCCGATGTGCGCGCTGCGGCGCTGGCGCTGATGACCGGCACGGGTTCTGCGATTCAAAGCGGGAGATCTGGCGTAGCAGAAGGAGAGGTCGGATCGCTTCTCTCGCTGCTCAACAAGCGAACCTGACCTCGCCTGTAGCGCCCACATCCCCGGCCTGAAACCGAGCCGCGAGGCGGCGTTGGCTCGAGCGGCTATGCGGCGCTCGGACTGGCTTCATCCAGATGCAACAACGGGAATGGCAACCCTTGGGCATCCAAGGGGGAGCGGCCAGAGACGACAAACCCATTGGAGAGGTAAAACGCGACCGCGCGGGGATTCTGCTCGTTGACGTCTACCTTCAGCGCGCCTTTCAGTTTTCTCGCATGCTCAAGCATGACCTTTCCCCCACCCCGCCGAAAACTGGTAGGAGCAATGAACAATGCCTCCACCTTGTTGTCGTCCAACCCCATGAAGCCGATCGGCGATGACGTCTCGTCGCACAGGATCCAGACTTCAAGCCCCGGCAAGGCGTGATCGCGCACGAGGGGAAGCAGCGATTGGATGTCTTGCTCCGACAGGAAATCGTGCGACGCGCGCACCGATTGTTCCCAGATGCCAAGGAGCGATGGATGGTCTTCTGGCTGCGCTTTACGGATGTTCATTTTCGTAACGACTCTTGCGGATGGTGGCGCCCGCGCAGCAACGAAAGCCTTTATGAGAGGGAAGGTTGCGCGCATGAACCTGAAATCTTGCGGGCTACCAAGGCGCTGCAGCTTTATCGATAGTCACCAAGACGCTTCAGTTGAATCGGGACTTCCATCGAGCCAGCGAACGGCAGCGCCGTGCGGAACGGGAGCTGCTGACGGGTAGGGAGGCAGTGTCGCTTCAGGGCTGAGATGGAAGTGGCTCGGGTCTGGATTGTAGGTCGACATCGATCCAGTCGGCGATCCCCGTTCGGTCTTCGATGACTTTGATGAGGCGGCTTAGCTGCTCCGGCTTCTTCCCGCCTCTGCAACCGAAGTAGTACAACACGGTCTTGCGCACGGCGTGGTGTGTGACGGTCACTTCGGCAGCGGGCGCGTCTGACCAGACTTCCTTGCAACCCTCTTGCCGCGTGGTGTAGCGATCAGATAGAGAGAAATAGTTCATCTGATCAAGTGTTGCGAGAATGGCTTGAACGTCTGCCGCGGCAATGGTCTTTTGGCGTTCGCCAAGTGCGGGGACGGCACTGAGACCCGTGAAGCTCAGTTGACCATCCACACCGAGTTTGAGCTTGTAGCTTGGACATGTACCCCAGAAGCATTCGCCGCGATAGAGCTCGACGGCGGATACCGCGTCGTATGCGTTGTGATGTGTGCGGGCTGATGAGGTCGAACATCCAGTGAGAATGAGGAGTATCGCCCCGAAGACGCGATACCAGCGCTGGAGACCGTTGAGGGAACAGAGATTCAATTCATTTTCTCAACAGAATGGAGGGAGCCA
The DNA here is from genome assembly GCF_030322905.1 of Pseudoxanthomonas winnipegensis. Classification (NCBI taxonomy): domain Bacteria; kingdom Pseudomonadati; phylum Pseudomonadota; class Gammaproteobacteria; order Lysobacterales; family Lysobacteraceae; genus Pseudoxanthomonas; species Pseudoxanthomonas winnipegensis. The sequence goes on from NZ_CP095475.1 coordinate 2,121,064, forward strand.
CGATCAGCACAGTGGGTGCACTGGGAAAAAGCCAAGCCAGTTTTGAATTTATGCTTCGGGCGACCGTTTCATTCGGCTGAGTTGGGCGGCCTGTACTACGCCGCGAAGTCGCATAAGCTGGGGCGAGTCACTAGAGCTGTTGGCGTGATTGATTGTAGCAAGCAATCGATTCTTCAGTGGAATATAGGCCGCCGTTCTTGGCAATGTCCTCGTCGGTTTGGGCGGCGCCACCGCCCTGGCAAACGTGGCTGCAACCGCCTCCAATATTCGGTAAGCCACCCTTTGCCTCGCATTGGATCTGACAGCGGTCTGATACGGCGCACCGCCTTGCTAGCGCACGTAACTCACAAGCCTTTTGTGCCGGGAGCTGGCTATGTTCGATCCAGGATACATCGCAGTCCTTCGCAACTGAATTGAGTTTGGTGCCGGGAGGCGCGCAACCTGAAAGGCATAGAAGTAACAAGATGCATACAAGATGGCCGATAATTCTCATGGTGATCAGCTCTCGGATCACCAAATCTTCCACCACGATTTATGTGGCTGTTTGCCTCGCCGGAATGCCAGTAGTGGAATCTCTTCGGGTTCTAGCGATGGAGCCCCGCTGCCCATGAAGCCTTCCAGCTGATATCCAAAGAACGCGACAAGCGCTGCCTCACCTAGCTCCAGTGGATGGAAGGGGAATGGATAGGTTTCGCCCGCTTCGATTTCGATCGGATCCAATGGCGTATGCTGGCCTGCCCAAAAAGGCAGCTCAAATTCGAACGGTTTGCCGATATTTTCTAGAATGCCGCTGTCTGGCGACAAGCTCAAGCTGCGTTGCAGTTGGCCATCTCGCCACTGCGCGAATGCGAGCCAGTCAACAACACTATGCATTGCATGAAGCGTCACCGTGCCTGGACCGATGAAGCGGCTTGGGAGGCGCGAGGGATGATCCAGTGCGCACTCTTTCGCCGCAATCACGCTGACACCGGCAAAGCAGCCGATCAACACTTCGTCATCGGGCGGGCAGGTAAAAGACAAGTCGCCTTCACCCGCCAGCGTCAGCGTCTCATCTGGGAACAGGCGCGACGCCAGTCGCTGCGTCGCCTCCCTGTCCAGCACGGGCGACGCGAGTAGCGCTAGTCGCGCGTCGTGCTCTGCCCACACCAGCATCCATGTCTTCGCGCCCATCGTGGCCTTCTTGGCTTCTCAAACTTCGGAGCGTAGCCGGGATTGCGCCAACAATGCATTGTCGGACGGTCAGCTCAGTTCCAGCGAGTCTCTGGCCATCATGGCGCCGGGGCCCGGCGGGGCTAATCTACCGCACTCCTCAGTCACTGCGCCGGTCACGATGCCTGCGCCAGCGCCGCCATAAATCCCTCGTTCGCACCATTCGTCCGCGTCGCGGACGCTGGAGATGCGCTTGTACAGGGCCAGGCGCGTGCACGTCCGAGTGGCAGGTGCGTGGTCGCGCACCTACATGAGCCAGTTGAAATCAGAATTTATGTGGGTTCCAGCCGTTTCAAGTGTGGCTCTTTCACCATGAACGATGAAGGTGAACGGCCCTACGCGAGGATCGCTGCCTTTGTAGTAAAGAACCAGTCTCTTGCCGCGTACGTCGAAAACTCTCACCAGAAAATCGTCGCGCAGAACGACGCCCTTCGAGTCTCCTGGCTTGTGGAAAGTGATGCTTGCTACAACTGGCTGATCGGTGTGTCCAATCTCAAGGTCCAACCAGTAGCCTTGACCCTCGAACGACAAGGATGAGGTCGCGCGCACCGTCGCGCAGATCGCCATAAGGGCAATGAAGAGGACTAAGTGTGCGAGCAACTTCATGCGAGCACCTGGGTCTAAGTTAAGTCACGCCGCAAAGCGACGTCAGGACGGAATGATCAGGTCCTGCCGACAGTACGAGAGGGCCGAGACTGGCATGCAGGCAGCTTCGGGGTCTCAAAAGGCTCAGCGCGCTCCCAGCGTGCCCGCGGTCCTGGCGCGTTCGGTGCGGCGTCGATCCAGGGCGTGAAACAGAACCAGCCCGATGGCTGCGTAACCCATGTCACGCACTGCCGCGCCAATGGCCGCGCCGACGCGGTAGCCCATGATGAATGCATCGTCGGCGAAGTGTGTGGCCGGTGCGCCGAGCGAATGGATCAAAAGGGCGGCCATAAATACCGCAAGCAGGATCAACGGTTCGCGCTTCATGATTCCAACTCCTTGGAAAGGACCCCGGCACGCCGCCGCGGCCCGACGACGCCAATCTACCTCAGTTCGCGGACTTGGTGCCGCGTCACCCCGCCGGCGCCAGCGCCGCCATCAGCCCCTTGGCCGCATTGAACCGATCGGCCGGCTCGGGCAGGGGGAGCTTGATCTTCAGCTTGTCCGGGCCGTCCATGGCGTAGATGCGGGGCTGCTTCTGGATCAGCTGGATGACGGTCATCGGGTCGACCTTGGGCTTGGCCTCAAAACGCAGGTTGCCGGCTGGGCGCGCGTGCCGACGATTCCATTGTCATGTGTTGCTTTCGATGCAGGGCTTATCACTCGAACGCTCTAATGAGGTGACCTGCCAAGTGTTGGCCGGCGGCTTGGCTGCGGCAAGAGGGAATGCCGAGCCGGTACAGAAGCCACATGCCTAAAGCCTGAGTTAAGCCGACTTGGCAGCATGGCGGACAAGTTCGGCTTCAATGAACTGTCAGGACGCGCCCGCGGTGGCAATGCCATTTTTGAGGGTAGCCCATGTGTCGAAGATGTTGCCAGAATTCTGGTTTGCCGCCGCGATCATTTGCTTGCCTGGTTTTGTGAGGGAATAGCGGTCGCCATTCTGCTCAATGAGGCCATGTGCGGCGAGGAAGTCGATAGCAAGATCAAGCTCGCTTTCAAGTTGCATAGCATGGTTGATAGCGTCGGCGGAATGGGAAATCTCTAGCCGCGTTACCGTACTCTTATCCAAGAACCAGATTGCTAAAAAAATCCAAGAAATGGTATCGACCTCTTTCATGTCTGTGCGGTCTAATGCTTGAATTAAGTCGCGACGCAAAGCGGCGTCGGCTTGAATGACTTGTTAGGCACCCACGTCATAACCAAGATCCGATAATCGAGCATCGAAGCGACGGCGACACCGCTTCACAATTGAAGCAGGGCGTCGAGAGGTGACGTCGCTTGGACAAGTTCTTAGATGGCTACATAAGGCACGCCGCCTGCCGTTGCGAGTTGTTGAACAACGGCCACAGAGTCGGTGTCCGGCAGCACCCGTAACGGGACACAGTGAGCGCAGGATTTGGCGAAGTAGAGGTACAGCATTCCGCCTTTAATTCGTACACGCAGGATGGCAGGCCAACGTTGCGTGAGTTCCGAGGTCCGGGTGGAAACATGCAGACCTTCGCTATCAAAACGATAGGTGTATGGGCCCTTGACCTGGTCCGCGCGCTGGGCCCGAAACGCGTTCCAGAGGAACATGCTCGGGACGAATGCAAAGCAGAAGACCTCGAAAATGTAGTCCCAAGCGGTGTTTTGGCTAGTGGACCGACTCATGAACCAGAGCAGCGCAAAGCCGCAGGCCGGAAAGAACAACAACCAAAGCATCGCTAACGGCGACCCCCACGACAAGTCCCAGATTGCGCGAAGCCGCTCGGAATACGTCAACCTGTAAGTTGCTTCTAACTGCATGTGAGGCTCCGTTGGCGCGTAACGCTTCCAGTCAGCCGGAGCGCGAATCGGCTCCGGCTTGACGGAACTTGAGTTCCGCTTTGGTGATGGCGATGGGCTCATTTACATGATTCCGGGTCGCCGAAGAAACGCTATCCCGGCGGGACATGAGGCCCCGACATCGCCAATCTACCGTAGCCTGACATCCGTGCGCTCGTCACCCCGCCGGCGCCAGCGCCGCCATCAATCCCTTGGCCGCATTGAACCGGTCGGCCGGCTCGGGCAGGGGGAGCTTGATCTTCAGCTTGTCCGGGCCGTCCATGGCGTAGATGCGGGGCTGCTTCTGGATCAGCTGGATGACGGTCATCGGGTCGACCTTGGGCTTGGCCTCGAACACGATGCGCCCCCCACTCTCGCCCAGTTCCAGCTTGCGGATGCCCAGCGCGTCGGCGCTGAGCTTGAGTTCGGCCGTGGCGAACAGGTGCTTGACCGGGTCGGGCAGCAGGCCGAAGCGGTCGATCATCTCGACCTGCAGTTCGCGCAGTTCGTCCACGTCGCGGGCGCTGGAGATGCGCTTGTACAGGGTCAGGCGCGTGTGCACGTCGGGCAGGTAGTCCTCGGGGATCAGGGCCGGCACGTGCAGGCCGATCTCGGCGCCGCGGGCCTCTTCGCCCACGTCCACGTCGGGCAGGTGGCCGCGGCGGATCGAGCGCACGGCGCGGTCCAGCAGCTCGGTGTACAGGCTGAAGCCGATCTCGGCCATCTGGCCGCTCTGGTCCTCGCCCAGCAGTTCGCCGGCGCCGCGGATCTCCAGGTCGTGGGTGGAGAGCATGAAGCCGGCGCCCAGTTCGTCCATCGAGGAGATCGCCTCCAGCCGGCGCCGCGCATCTTCGGTCAGCGCGCGCGTCTCCGGCGCCACCAGATACGCGTAGGAACGGTGGTGCGAGCGGCCGACGCGGCCGCGCAGCTGGTGCAGCTGGGCCAGGCCGAAGCGGTCGGCGCGGTTGATGATGATGGTGTTGGCGTTGGGGATGTCGATGCCCGACTCGATGATGGTCGAGCACAGCAGCACGTTGAAGCGCTGCTTCTGGAAGCCCAGCATCACCTGTTCCAACTCACGCTCGGGCATCTGGCCGTGGGCCACGCCGATGCGCGCCTCGGGCACCAGCGCCTGCAGGTCGCGCTGCATGCGGCCGATGCTCTCCACGTCGTTGTGCAGGAAGTACACCTGGCCGCCGCGGGCGAGCTCGCGCTGGAAGGCCTCGCGCAGCAGCGCCTCGTCCCACACGGTGACGAAGGTCTGCACCGCCATGCGGTTGGCCGGCGGGGTGGCGATGATCGACAGGTCGCGCAGGCCGGCCATGGCCATGTTGAGCGTGCGCGGGATCGGCGTGGCGGTCAGGGTGAGCAGGTGCACGTTGGCGCGCATGGCCTTGAGCGCCTCCTTCTGGCGCACGCCGAAGCGCTGCTCCTCATCGACGATCACCAGCCCCAGGTCCTTGAACTTGACGTCGGCCTGCAGCAGGCGATGGGTGCCGACGATCACGTCCAGCTGGCCCTCGGCCACCTTGGCCAGTTCGGCCTTGATCTCCTTGGTCGACTTGAAGCGCGAGAGCACCTCCACGCGCAGCGGCCAGTCGGCGAAGCGGTCGCGGAAGTTGCGGTAGTGCTGCTCGGCCAGCAACGTGGTCGGCACCAGCACGGCCACCTGCTTGCCGGCGCTGGCCGCGGCGAAGGCCGCGCGCACGGCGACCTCGGTCTTGCCGAAGCCCACGTCGCCGCAGACCACGCGGTCCATCGGCTGGCTGCTGGCCAGATCGCGCAGCACCGCCTCGATGGCCGCGTGCTGGTCCGGCGTCTCCTCGAAGGGGAAGGTCGCGGCGAAGGGCTCGTACATGGCCCGGTCCACGTCCAGCGCCAGGCCGGCGCGGGCCTGGCGGCGGGCCTGGATCTCCAGCAGTTCGGCGGCCACGTCCCGCACCTTCTCCGCGGCGCGGCGCTTGGCCTTGGTCCAGGCCTCGCCGCCGAGCGAATGCAGCGGCGCGGTCTCCACCGAGGCGCCGGAGTAGCGGCTGATCAGGTGCAGCTGGGCCACCGGCACGTACAGGCGGTCGCCCTTGGCGTACTCGATCTCCACGTATTCGGCCGGCATGCCGCCGGCCTCCAGCGTGACCAGGCCGCGGTAGCGGCCCACGCCGTGGTCCTCGTGCACGATCGGCGCGCCCTCGGACAGCTCGCCCAGGTCGCGGATGATCGCCTCGGGTTCCTTGCCGCTGCGGCGCCGGCGATGCGGCTGGTTGGCGCGCTCGGGGAACAGCTGGCGCTCGGTCAGCACCGCGATGCGCGGGGCCTCCAGGGCGAAGCCGTCTTCCAGCGGCGACACGGCGATGGCGAACTTCAGCGGCGCGGCCTCGCCGTCGCTGGCAGTGAGCCCCTCTCCCGTCGGGAGAGGGGTTGGGGTGAGGGTTCGGGGCGTGCGCGATGGTTCGGACCTGGCTGACTCCGTCGCACCCTCATCCGGCGCTCCGCGCCACCTTCTCCCGGAGGGAGAAGGATCGAGGAATGCCCTGAAGTCGGGGACCACTTCGGGCTTCAGCCCGGCCGACTGCATCACCTCCAGCAGCGCCTCGCGGCGGCCGGCCGAGTCGGCCGCCACCAGCACGCCGCCGGGGTAGCCTTCGATGAACTGGCGCAGCGCGTGACCGGCGGGCGCGTCGCGCGGGGCCAGGGGCAGCGGCGGCAGTGTGACGTCGCCCAGCGGGGTGGCGTCCTCGACGCGCGGATGCGTCGGGCCGCACAGCTCCACGCGCGGACGCTGGTTGAGCAGCTCGCGCAGCGGGTTGGGGGCCAGGTACAGCTCCTCGGGCGGCAGCACCGGGTGCTCGACATCGTGCCGGCGCTGTTCGTAGCGCGACTGCGCCTGCAGCCAGAACGCGTCGGCATTGGCCAGCGCGGCATCGGCCAGCACCGGCAGCGCCTTGTCGCCCACGTAGTCGAACAGGGTAGCGGTCTGCTCGTAGAACAGCGGCAGGTAGTACTCGATGCCGGCCGGCGCCAGACCGGACTTGAGGTCCTGGTAGAGGCTGCTGCGACGCGTGTCCACGTCGAAGCGCTCGCGCAGCGCGTTCATCGCCTTCTCCACGCTGCGCGGGTCCAGCGGCACCTCGCGCCCGGGCAGGATGCGGATCGCCTCGGTCTTCTCCAGCGAGCGCTGGGTCTCCGGGTCGAAGGCGCGGATGGTGTCGATGCTCTCGTCGAACAGCTCGATGCGCAGCGGCGCCTTGGCGCCCATCGGATAGACGTCCAGCAGGCCGCCGCGCACGGCGAAGTCGCCCGGGTCCTGCACCTGCGGCACGTTGCGGTAGCTGGCCGCTTCCAGCCGGCGCTTCTCGGTGTCGAAGTCCAGCTTCTCGCCGACCCTGTAGTCGAAGCTGCTGCCGGACATGCGCGCCACCGGCGCCAGGCGCTGCATCAGGGTCTGCACCGGCACCACCACGATGCCGCGCGCCAGGGTGGGCAGGCGGTTCAGCGCGGCCAGGCGCTGGGAGACGATGTCCGGATGCGGGCTGAAGCGGTCGTAGGGCAGGGTTTCCCAGTCCGGGAACGGCAGCACCGGCAGTGCGGCGTCGGGGCCGAGCAGGGTGTGCAGGTCCGATTCGATCTGGTGCGCGGCGTGGTTGTCCGCGGCGATGGCCAGCAGCGGGCCCTCGTGGGCGCGCGCGGCCTGGATCAGGTACCAGGCCAGAGCGGTCGGGGAGGCGGGGGCGCGCCACCAGGCGCGCGCGTGGCCGGCGCGAGGCAGCGGCGGGGAGGGGACGGGCTTGCTCATCAGCCCACCATTTTAACGTGGCGGGCAAGCCCGGCCGCGTGAGGCGGCCGGTACGCCGGGGGCGCCCGGCGGGCGAGGCGCTTCAGACCGGGCTGGTGGTCTCGGCGGGCAGACGACCGTCGGCGGTGTCCAGGTCCAGCACCACCCGCACCAGCCCCTGGGCCGGGCGCTCGGGCAGGACGCGGAAGCCGAGCGAGCGCACCAGCTGCAGCATGGGCTGGTTGTCGTGCTGCACATCGCCGAGCAGCTGCCGCAGATTGCGGCCGCGCGCCCATTTGACCAGCCTGCGCATCAAGTGGCGGCCCACGCCCTGGCCGGCGATGAAGCGGCTGACCAGCACGGCGTACTCGGCCTGCTGGCCGTCGGGCAGCACCCGGGCCCTGGCCACGGCGCCGACCAGCGCCTCGCCGGGAGGCAAGGGCTCGGCCGCCACCAGGGCGAATTCGGTTCTTGGGTCCGGGCTGCACAGGCGCGCGGCCTGGTCCGCCGGAAGTTCGGCCATGGTCGTGAGAAAGCGCTGGCGGATCTCGATCGGTTCCAGCAGCTCGAATGCACCACGGATCGGCGCCGCATCCTCTTGCCGGATGGGGCGGATCAGCAGTTCCCGGCCGTCACGCAACCGGAAGTTCTCATGCCACGGCGGCAGTCGCTTTTGCCCGCTCATAGAACCGATGCTGGCACGGGCCGGGTGAAGTCCGGATTGACATGGGTGATGACGGCGCGGACAGGGTAGGGCGCATGGAGAGCGGGGGTTGTGCGTCTCGGTGACATGGCTTGGACACGGGGTGGTCGCCTGGCTGAAACCCGAGTGCGGGTTGGATCCAGGGCCTTGCGCTGTTCGCGCGAACGTCCATGGGTTCCCGCGTTCGCGGGAACGACGAGGGTTGGGTTCGAAGCTCGACGACCGGGGTGAGCTTCCGAGCTTGATGGCCTTAACCAGGCTAGCTTGATGACCGTTGCGCGACGCGACCGGCGCTAACACGGCGTAGACGCGGGTTAGCCGCTGCCGTCATCTGCAGCGGCCACGACAACGACGGCAGTGACAACTCCGACCGTCATTCCCGCGAACGCGGGAATCCAGCGTCTTGCGCTTTGCCGCGTGAAAGTCCCTGGATTCCCGCGTTCGCGGGAATAACGAAGGTTGGGATCAAAGGTCTCGGGTGAGCGCTGTCGGACGCCCTGCTTGCAGGTCGCTGTCAGACCCCCGGCTTGGTCAGATGCCTCTGTTCGTCATTCCCGCGAACGCGGGAATCCATGGACGTCCAGGCGTCGCGTCAACCGGGTTCACCATCGCCGCGCGTCGCTGGACCTGCCGCACCGACATGTCACCCACACCGGGCTGTCATCTGCCCGTCGTATTGCTGCAGCGCAGCGCCGATATCGTCGCTGGCCCTTGCATCTGCCCCATCTCCCCATGACATCACGCCTCGCGCTCGCCTCGCGGCTGCCGGTGGTCCTGACCGTGCTGGCCGCGCCGCTGCACGCCCAGACCACCGACGCCGCCGCCGCCACCGATCCTTCCAAGCCCGCCGAGCTGTCGCAGATCGTGGTGTACGGCGACGGCGCCGTGCGCGCCGAGCAGACGGTCTCGGCCCAGGCCATCGACCTGCTGGCACCGGGCAGCTCGCCGCTGAAGGCCATCGCCCGGCTGCCGGGCGTGGCGCTGCAGTCCTCCGATCCGTTCGGCACCTACGAGCTGGGCACACGCCTGTCGGTGCGCGGCTTCAACCAGAGCCAGATGGGTTACACCCTGGACGGCGTGCCGCTGGGCGACATGTTCTACAACACCTGGAACGGCCTGCACATCAGCCGCGCCATCGCCGCCGAGAACATCGACCGGGTGGTGTTCGCCCAGGGCGCCGGCGGGCTGGGCGTGGCCTCGACCAGCAACCTGGGCGGCAGCCTGCAGTTCTATTCGCGGCCGCTGGAGGACAAGGCCGGCGGCGAGGTGGCCGCGACCTATGGCAGCGACGCGACCACGCACGTCTTCGCCCGCGCCGAGACCGGCCAGCTGTCCACCGGCACCCGCCTGTCCATCTCCGGCGTGTACCACGACGCGGACAAGTGGAAGGGCAGCGGCACCCAGCCCGACCGCAAGCTCAACACCAAGTGGGAGCAGGAGATCGGCCGCGCCACGCTGACCACCTGGGTCAACTACTCGCTGCACCGCGAGCGCAACTACGCCGACCTCTCGCCGGCCACGCTGCGCACCATCGGCTACGACCTGGACTTTCTGGCGCCGGACTACGCCACGGCCATCCTGCTCTCGCAGGTCGATGCCAACCGCAAGGCCGCCGCGGCGCGCAAGCCGCTGCCGTTCCCGTCGGCCGGCACCCAGTTCCCGGCGCCGTACAAGACCGTCAACGACACCTACTATGACAGCGGCGGCATCCGCCGCGACTGGCTGGGCGCCAGCACGCTGGAAGTGCCGGTGGGCGACTGGCTCAGCCTGAAGGGCACCTACTACCGCCACACCGACAAGGGCTCGGGCGGGATCTATACGCCGGCAGTATTCAGCCCCGACGGCTTCCCGCTGTCGGTGCGCACCACCGAATACGGCGTGGACCGCGATGGCGCGCTGCTGGAGGCCACCGCCACGCTGGGCGCGCACAGCCTGCAGGCGACCTACTGGTACGAGGACAACCGCGGTTCGACCGATCGCAACTACTACGCGGCCAGTCTGAGTAACCGCCCGGACGTGACCGACTTCCTGTCCAACCCGTTCCGCAGCGACTTCCTCACCGACCTCACCACCATCACCAACCAGGTCTCGCTGAGCGATCGCTGGTCGGTCAACGATCGGCTGACCATCGACGCCGGCTTCAAGGGCGCCAAGGTGCGCAACGGCATCGTCACCCGGGCCGGCACGCCGTTCATCAACGGCCATATCGAGGCCAAGGACTGGTTCCAGCCGCAGGTGGGCGCGGCCTGGCGCGTGGGCGGCAGCGAGTTCTTCGCCAACTACGCCGAGAACATGCGCGCCTTCCAGAGCTCGTTCCGCGGGCCGTTCGGCACCACGCAGGCCGGGTTCGAGGCGATCCGCGGCACGCTCAAGCCGGAGACCTCGCGCACGGTGGAAGGCGGCTGGCGCTTCGATGCGGACGCGCTGCGCGGCTCGCTGACGCTGTACCACGTCAAGTTCGAGAACCGCCTGCTGGCGGCCTTCAGCTCGGCCAACATCCTGGGCAATCCCAGCGTGCTGCAGAACGTGGGCAGCGTGACCAGCCAGGGCGTGGAGGCCGGCCTGACCTGGCGCATCGATCCGGTGCTGTCGCTGATCGGCTCCTATTCCTACAACGACAGCCAGTACGACGACGACACCGTCAACGGCACCACCACGGTGCCCACGCGCGGCGTGCGGCCGGTCGATACGCCCGAGCAGCTGGCCAAGCTGGAGCTCAACTACGACGACGGCACGCTGTTCGGCAACCTGTCCGGCGCCTACACCTCCAAGCGCAACGTGACCTACACCGGCGATGTCACCACGCCGGGCTACACCCTGGTCGATGCGACGCTGGGCTACCGCCTCGCAGGCGGGATCTGGGACAACAGCGAGATCCAGCTCAACGCCACCAACCTGCTGGACGAGCGCTACATCGCCGCGCTGGGCTCGGGGCAGTTCTTCAACACCGCCGCCTCGCTCAACAACACCATGCAGGCCGGCGCGCCGCGGCAGGTGTTCGTGACCCTGCGCAAGAAGTTCTAGGCTTCAGTCCGGCTGCCGCAGCCATTCCAGCAGGGTGGTCGCGCCGGCCTCGCCCAGGGCCTGCTGCAGCTGCGGCAGGGCCGGGGCGATAGCCTGCTCGAACTGCCAGGGGGCGTTGATCATCAGCATGCCGCTGCCGGCCAGGCGCAGCGGCGAATCGTCGGCGCGCACCTGCAACTCGGCCAGCCAGACCGAACGCGCTGGCAGCGCCGCGGCCTTGCGCAGGAAGGGCTGCAGCGTGCGCCGCTGCTTGATCGGGTACCAGACCGCGAAACTGGCGCCGGGCCAGCGGGTCAGGCCCTCGCGCACGGCGGCGATGATCTGCGGGTACTCGGCGTCCTGCGCCTCGTAGGGCGGGTCGATCAGCACCAGGCCGCGGCCGTACTTGACCTGGCCGATGCGCGGCGGCAGCAGGGCCTTGATCGCGCCGTAGCCGTCGCGCGCATGCACCGCCACGCGCGCGTCGCGGTGGAACAGCTCGCGCAGGGCCTGGGCCTCCTCGGGCTGCAGTTCGCAGGCGGCCAGGCGGTCGCCCTCGCGCAGGTGCTGGGCCACCAGCAGCGGCGAGCCGGGGTAGGCCACCAGCGCGCCGACCGGGTTGTGCGCCTGGACCGCGCGCAGATAGGCCTCGATGCTGGGGTGCAGCTGCGGCTGGCCGAACAGCTTGAACACCCCGTGCTCGGCCTCGGAGGTCTTGCGCGCCTCCGGCGAGGCCAGCAGGTAGTGGCCGCGTCCGGCGTGGGTGTCGAGCACGAAGTAGGGGCTGTCCTTGCGGTTCAGCGCCTCCAGCAGGTTGACCAGCACCATGTGCTTGAGCACGTCGGCATGGTTGCCGGCGTGGAAGGCGTGTCGATAGTTCATGCGCGCAAGGATAGAGCGCGCGGCAGGGCGCGGCTATGCTGCGCGGCATGCCCAAGGTCCTGGTCGTGGAAGACGAGCCCGCCATCGCCGACGCGGTGCTCTATGCGCTGCGCAGCGAAGGCCTGCAGGCCGAGCACGTGGCGCTGGCGCGCGAGGTGGCGCCGCGCGTGCGCGGCGGCGGTATCGACGTGGTGGTGCTGGACGTGGGCCTGCCCGACGGCAGCGGCTTCGAGGTGTGCCGGCAGCTGCGCGCCTTCAGCCAGGTGCCAGTGCTGTTCCTGACCGCGCGCAACGACGAGATCGACCGCGTGCTCGGCCTGGAGCTGGGCGCGGACGACTACGTTGCCAAGCCGTTCTCCCCGCGCGAGCTGGTCGCGCGCGTGCGCGCCCGCCTGCGCCGGCCGGCCAGCGCGGCGCCGGCCGAGCGCGCGCAGGGCGCGTTCAGCATCGACGACGAGGGCCATCGCATCCGCTTCCGCGACCAGCCGCTGGACCTGACCCGCTACGAATACGCGCTGCTGGCCGCGCTGCTGCAGCGTCCCGGCGCGATCCTCAGCCGCGCCCAGCTGATGGACCGCGGCTGGGACCGCGATGCCGACAGCGCCGATCGCACCGTGGACACGCATATCAAGACCCTGCGCGCCAAGCTGCGCGCGGCCGGCGCGCAGCCCGACCCGGTGCGCACGCATCGCGGGCTGGGCTATTCGCTGGAGCTGTAGCCGATGAAGCTGGGCCTGCGGCTGTTCCTCGGCTTCTTCCTGATCACCGGCCTGGCGGCGTTCTTCGTCATGCGCGTGTTCGTGGCCGAGGTCAAGCCGGGCGTGCGCCAGGCGATGGAGTCCACGCTGGTGGACACGGCCAACGTGCTGGCGGTGATGGCCGCCGACGACCTGGCCGCCGGGCGCATTGGTACGGGGCGGTTCGCGCGCGAGATGGACACCGCCTTCCAGCGCGAGGTCGATGCGCACATCTGGCAGATCCCGAAGAAGCGCATCGACTACCGGGTCAGCATCACCGATGCGCGCGGGCTGGTGGTGTTCGACTCGCGCGGGCAGGACCTGGGCCGCGACAACTCGCGCTGGAACGATGTCTACCGCACGCTGCGCGGCCAGTACGGCGCGCGCTCCAGCCCCGAGACGCCGGGCGATCAGGTGAATACGGTGATGCACGTGGCCGCGCCGATCTATGCGCCGGGCGATGCGTCGCGGCGGCTGATCGGCGTGCTCACGCTGTCCCAGCCCAACCGCACCTTCGAGCCGTTCATCGCCGCCAGCCAGCGCAGCATCCTGCGCCGCGGCGGCTGGCTGGTGGGCCTGTCGGTGCTGATCGGCGTGCTGATGACCTGGTGGCTGGCGCGCGGCATCGGCCGGCTCAACCGCTATGCGCAAGCGGTCAGCGCCGGCCTGCCGGTGCCGCCGCCCAAGCCACGGCGCGACGAGATCGGCGACTTGGGCCAGGCGCTGGAAACCATGCGCCGCAAGCTGGAGGGCAAGGACTACGTCGAGCAGTACGTGCAGTCGCTGACCCACGAGATGAAGAGCCCGCTGGCCGGCATCCGTGGCGCGGCCGAGCTGCTGCAGGAGCCGCTGCCGGAGGCCGAGCGCCAGCGCTTCGCGCGCAATATCCTGGACCAGCAGCAGCGCCTGACCGAGACCATCGACAAGCTGCTGGCGCTGGCCGAGGTCGAACAGCATGGCTGGCTGCAGACGCGGGCGCCGGTGGCGGTGACAGAGCTGTTCGCGCAGGTGGCCGCGGCCATGGCGCCGCGCCTCCAGGCCGCGGAGGTGGCGCTGGAGGTGCAGGCCGAGGCGGGGCTGGTGGTGCAGGGCGATGCCTTTCTGCTGCGCCAGGCGCTGGCCAATCTGCTGGACAACGCGCTGGCGTTCTCGCCGCGGGGTGGGCGCATCGTCCTGTCGGCAGGTTCCGCCGAGGGCATGGTGGTGCTGCGGGTGCGCGATGCCGGGCCGGGCGTGCCGGACTATGCGTTGGCGCGGGTGTTCGAGCGGTTCTATTCGCTGCCCGCGCCGGCCAGCGGGCGCCGCGGCACCGGGCTGGGGCTGCCGTTCGTGCGCGAGGTGGTGCGGCTGCACGGGGGGCGGGTGGCGCTGTGCAACGGCGAGGAGGGCGGGGCGGTGGCGACGGTGGAGTTGCCCGGGGCTTGATTGAGCGTCGAAGCGCTGCGGCTGAGGGGTCTTTGCGAAGAGCACCCCCTCCCGGCCTCCCCCTTGCGCTTCGCGCAAAGGGGAGGGGCAGGTCGCCTGCGCTGGTCGCGCGAAGGGGAGGGGCGAAGCGCTCGGGTCAGGCGGGCTTGCGGAAGCGGTAGTGGCCGACCATCCACTCGCTGCCGCCGGCGTAGCCGAACAGCTCGGCGCAGGCCATCCAGAACATGCGCCAGCGCTGGTACCAGCGGGCCGCCTCGGCCACGCCGTAGGTCTGGCGCATCAGGCCCATGATCTGGTCGCGGTGCGCGTCCTGGTTGGCCAGCCAGGCGTTGGCGGTCTTCTCGTAATGGGTGCCGGGCAGCAGCCAGCGCTCTTCCAGGGTCAGCGCATCCTGGAACTGCAGCAGCGTGTCGGCCGCCGGCATCAGCCCGCCGGTGAAGAAGTGCCGGCCCATCCAGTTGTCCTCGCCCTCGGTCTGGAACAGGTAGGCCAGCTCGCGATGGCAGAAGATGTGCACGAACAGCTTGCCGCCCGGCTTGAGCCAGCCGGCCACGCGCCCCATCAGCGTCTGGTAGTTGCGCATGTGCTCGAACATCTCGATCGACACGACGCGGTCGAACATGCCCTGCGGCAGCTGCAGCGTGTTGACGTCGCAGGTGATGACCTCGACGTTGAAGATCGCCCGCTCGCGGCAGCGCGCCTCGATGAACTCCTTCTGCGGGCGCGAGTTGGACACCGCGGTGATCATGGTCTTCGGATAGCGCTCGGCCATCCACAGCGTCAGCGACCCCCAGCCGCAGCCGAGCTCCAGGATGCGGCTGGCGTTGGCCAGGTCGGCGCGCTCGCCGTACAGGCGCAGCATCTTCTCCTCGGCCTGGGTCAGCTCGGTGGTGTGTTCGTCCCACAGGCAGCTGCTGTACTTCAGGTGCTTGCCCAGGCACAGGCGGAAGAACTCCGGCGGGAGTTCGTAGTGCTGACGGTTGGCGGCCTGGGTCTCCACCGCGATGGCGTCCAGGCGCAGCGCGTCGAGCAGCGCCTTCTGACGCTGGCGCACGGCCTCGGGGCCGCCGCGACGCTCTTCCTTCAGGCGCTGCGCGCACTGGCGACGGATGCCCAGGCGCAGCAGCGGATCGGGCAGGCGGCCGGATTCGGCCAGGCGCGTGGCGAGGCTTTCGCGCGAGGCATCGTGTTCGGGCAGGGGGCGGGCGGCGGACATCGGCAACTCCAGGGGGATTCAATGCGTGTGATGGGATCTGTAGCGAATGCGAGGCGCTAGGAAGTTCGGGTAGTACGTCATGGGCCGTGCTTAAAGGGCCGAGCGCTCAGTCGCCAAGACCCCTCTACCGTCATTCCCGCGCACGCGGGAATCCATGGACTTTCTGCCGAGAAAGCAAAGGCGCTGGGTTCCCGCTTTCGCAGGAACGACGAGGTGTGGTTGGCCGCGCTCATCCCGAAGTCCATGACGCCTAAGCCTTCGGCGGACGCGGGAAGAAGGCGCTGACCCGGCGCTGATAGCGCGCATAGTCCTCGCCGCGGCTGCGCAGCGACTGGGCCTCGGTGAAGGGGATGCCGGTGAGCCGATAGAGAAAGGCCAGCATCAGCACCGGACCGCTGAAGGCGGCCAGCACCCAGCCCCACGGCAGACCGATGGCCAGCAGCACGTAGGCGAACCAGTGCACCCATTCGAAGAAGTAATTGGGATGGCGCGACCAGGCCCACAGGCCGGCATCGCAGGTGCGGCCCTTGTGTGCGGGATCGCGCTTCCATGCGGCCAGCTGGCGATCGGCCAGGCTTTCGCCGGCCACCGCCACCAGCCACACCGCGATCCCGGCCGCGGTCCAGGCCGAGAACGCGACGCTGGGGTTGTGCGCCACGATCCAGAACGGCAGCGACAGCAGCACGATCATCAGCGCCTGGGCCAGGAAGAACAGCAGGAACTTGCCCTGATGGTCGTGCCAGTGCTCGCGCAGGTACGCATAGCGCCCATCCTCATGCGCATCGCCGAACACGCGCCGGCCCAGATGCCAGGCCAGGCGCAGTCCCCAGGCCCCGCCCAGCAGCGCGACCAGCGTGCGCGGCAAGGTCGCCCCGTTCGCCGCAAGGGCGTAGTACACCGCGCTGCCCGCCATGCCCGCGGACCAGACCACGTCGACCACGCCGGCGTTGCGCGTGCGGCGCTGCCACAGCCAGGCCAGCAGCATCACCACCGCCGCCACCAGCAGCACATGTAGGATCAACCAGCCGTTCATGCGCCTGCCAACGCGTAGGGGTACTGCACGGCGCGCGCGCCGGGCCGCGTCAGCCACAGCTGCACATCGCCGATGGAGCGCTCCAGGAAGCCGGCCTCGCAATAGGCCAGGTAGAACACCCACATGCGGATGAAGCGCGCGTCGTAGCCCAGGGCACGGACCTCGTCGAGCCGGCCGGTGAAGCGCGCACGCCAGGCGCGCAGGGTCAGCGCGTAGCTGGGGCCGATGTCTTCCAGGTTGAACAGGCGCAGGTCGCTGGCCTTGGCCATCGCCCCGGTCATCGCCGCGACCGAGGGAATGAAGCTGCCCGGGAAGATGTGCCGCTTGATGAAGTCCACCGAATCGCGCGCCTGCGCATAGCGATGGTCCTCGATGGTGATGGCCTGGATCAGCGCCTGGCCGTCGTGGGCCAGCAGATCGCCGACCTTGGCGAAGTAGGTGTCCAGGTACTGGTGGCCGATCGCCTCGATCATCTCGATCGAGACCAGCCGGTCGAAGCGGCCCTCCAGGTCGCGGTAGTCGCGCATCAGCAGTGTGATGCGGTCCTGCAGCCCGGCCTGCGCGATGCGCTGCGCGGCCAGGTCATGCTGCTCGCGCGAGATCGTGGTGGTGGTGACATGGCAGCCGTAGCGCCCGGCCGCATGCAGGGCAAAGCCGCCCCAGCCGGTGCCGATCTCCACCACCCGGTGCTGCGACCCCAGCTGCAGCTTCTGGCAGATGCGGTCGAGCTTGCGCGTGGCGGCGACCTCCAGCGACTCGTCCTGGTCCTCGTAGATGGCCGAGGAGTACATCAGGTTCTCGTCCAGAAACAGCGCGAACAGCGCATTGCCCAGGTCGTAGTGCGCGGCGATGTTGCGCCGGCTGCCGCGGCGGGTGTTGCGTGAGCAGGCATGCAGCAGCTTCATCGCCGCACCGCCCAGGCGCGCGGTGCCGCTGTCCATGGCGTCGAGCAGGTCGCGGTTGCGCACCAGCAGGCGCATCAGCGCGACCAGATCGTCGCAGTCCCACAGCCCTTCCATCCAGGCCTCGCCCGCGCCGACGCTGCCGTTCAACGCGGCCATCCGCCAGAATGCCGGGTCGTGGACGCGCAGGTGCGCGCTCAGCGGCGCCGGCTCGTCGACCTCACAGTGGCCGAGCACGTGCATCTGGCCGGCCTCCTCGAGCACCAGCCGACCGCCGCGCAGCTGGCCCAGGGTGTCGAGCAGGCGGCGGCGCAGCAGGCGCTCGACGAACGAGCCGGAATCGGCCGGCGCGCCGGCGGCCGGTGTGGTGGACGCGTCGAGGCGGGTCATGGGGCGGCCCTCTTGTCGGGATGGTCGTGGACGGGATTGCCGCGCATCCACAGGCGCAGCGCATGCCAATGGATGCCGACGATCACCTGCAGGGTCATCAGCGGATAGCGCAGCAGCGCGGCGGCCATGTGCCGGCCGGTCATCGGCCGGCGCCGCAGGCTCAGGGTGGCGTCGAAGCGACGTGCGCTGCCGCCCTGCGGATCCGGCGGGCACAGCACGTCCATATGCACGCGCAGCGCCTGCCCCGGCACATCGAAGCGCCAGCGGTAGTCGTGTTCCATCGCCATGAACGGCGAGACATGGAAGCGCTTGTCGAAGCGCCACTGCAGGAAGTCGCCATCGACCGTGGCCTGCGCCACCGGCAGCACATAGGCATGGCGCTGCTTCCAAGGCGTATTGGTGATCTGCGCCACCAGCGTCTCCAGCGTGCGGCCATCGGCGGCGAAGCAGTAGTAGAACGTCACCGGATTGAAGCTGTAGCCGAAGGTGCGCAGGTGGGTGAGCATGCGGATCGGGCCCCGCGGCCGCTGGCCGGTGCGCGCCTGCACCAGGTCGCGCACGGACTGATCCAGCGGCACGGCGGCATCGCCGAGGAAGTCCGCGCGCCGGAACTCGACCACGTTGCGACGCCCGCGCGACCACAGCCAGCGCCCGGCGAACACGCGGTCCAGCTCGTCCAGGTCCAGATAGGCCATGAACAGTGGCCAGGTGAAGGCATGCGGCTTGGGTGCGTGGCGGCGATGGCGCACGCGGCCCACGTACAGCGCGCTGGCCAAGGCGTTCGGGGCTGCAGCGCGCTCGAAACCATCGGCACGCGCACTGGCGTCGTGCACCTGGCTAGCGGCCGAAACCGTCTCGCGGGCGTGGCTCACGGCCATGGCGATCCCAGTGCGCGGGCCACGTCCAGTCCGCTGCGCAGCCCGTCCTCATGGAAGCCGAAGCCCCAGCCGGCGCCCGCATGCCACACCTGGCCGCGCCCCTGGATGCGCGGCAGCGCCGCGTGCGCGGCCACCGAGGCGACGGTCTGGTGCGGATGGCGGTAGCGCATCCGGCGCAGCACGCGCGCCGGGTCGATGTGTGCGTCCTGGTTGAGGCTGACGATGAAGGGCACCGGCGCGTCCAGCGACTGCAGGGCGTTCATCCAATAGCTCACCGTGCAGGTGTCGCCATCCTGCTCGGGCAGGCGCGCATTCCACGCGGCCCAGGCGCGCCGATCGCGCGGCAGCACGCGCGCGTCGGTATGCAGCACGGTGTCGTTGTCCTGGTAGGTGACCGCGCCGAGCACCGCGCGCTCCTCCTGATCGGCGTCCTCCAGCAGCGCCAGCGCATCGTCGGCGTGGCAGGCCAGCACCACCGCATCGAAGTCCTGCTCGCCCGCGGCAGTCCACAGCCGCACCCCCTGCGCCTGGCGCTTGACGCCTTGCACGGGCGTGGCCAGCTGCACTTCCACGCGCCAGGTTTGCTGCAGTGCCTGCACGTAGCGGTTAGAGCCGCCGCTGACCACGCGCCAGGGCGGGCGCCCGGTCAGCTGCAGCATGTGGTGGTTGTGCATGAAGCGCACCAGATGCTGCATCGGGAAGTCGAGGATCGTCCTGGCCGGCGAGGACCACAGCGCCGAGGCCATCGGCACGATGTGCGCGTCGCGGAAGGTAGCCGAGTAGCCGTTCGCCGCCAGGTATTCGCCCAGCGTCGGACCCGGCGCAGGCTCGGCCAGCACCTGCGGCGCCTGTCGGTAGAAGCGGCGCAGGTCGCCCAGCATCCGCCAGAACGTCGAGCTGACCAGGTTGCGCTTCTGGCAGAACAGGCCGGCCAGCGTGCCGGCGTTGTATTCCAGCCCGCTACGCGCATCGCTGACCGAGAAGCTCATCGTGGTCGGCTGCGAGGCCACGCCCAGCGTGTCGAACAGGCGCGTTAGCAACGGGTAGTGGAGCGGGTTGAACACGATGAAGCCGGTATCGACCGCGTAGTGCCGCCCGTCGATCTCGATGTCGTGGGTGTGCGTATGCCCGCCCAGATAATCGCCGGCCTCGAACAGCGTCACCTGATGACGCTGCGACAGTCCCCAGGCCGCGCCCATGCCGGCGATGCCACCGCCGACCACCGCGATGCGGCTCATCGCGCGCCCCGCGTGCGGCGCAGCAGCCCCGGCGGCACCGGCTTGAGGTCGTGCACCAGGCCCATCCACGACATCAGCTTCAGCCCGTACCAGGTCAGGTCCACTTCCCACCACACGAAGCCCTGCCGCGCCGAGCCAGGGAAGTGATGGTGGTTGTTGTGCCAGCCTTCGCCGAAGGTCAGCAGCGCGAGCAGCGCGTTGTTGCGGCTGTCATCGCGCGTGTCGAAGCGGCGCGAGCCGAAGCGGTGCGCCAGCGAGTTGATCGTGACCGTGGCATGGAACAGCACCACGGTGGAGACGAAGAACCCCCACACCAGCAGCTGCGGCCCGTCGGTGCGCAGCGACGGCGCCCAGCGCTCCAGCGCCATGCCCAGCGCGAACAGCCCGGTGGCCAGCAGCACCGGCAGCAGCAGGTCGAAGCGATCGATGAAGCGCAGCTCGGGGAAGCGGCGCAGATCCGGGATCGCGGTCCAGTCGGTGCGGAAACCGCGCGGGGTCAGGAACCAGCCCATGTGGCTCCACCAGAAGCCATGCTGGCGCGGCGAATGCGGATCGTCCGGCGTATCGGTGACCCGATGGTGGTGGCGATGGTGCGCGGCCCACCACAGCGGGCCACGCTGCACGCTCATCGCGCCCAGCGCGGCGAAGGCCGCCTGCACCGGGCGCGAGGTCTTGAACGCCTTGTGCGCGAAGTAGCGATGGTAGAAGGCGGTGATCGCGAACATGCGCGCCGCGTACAGCGCCACCGCGGTGCCGACGGCGAACCACGACCAACCCACCCAGAACACACCCAGACACATCAGGTGCAGCGCGATGAAGGGCACCGCGCGCAGCCAGTCGATGCGGTCGGCACGGGCCGCATCGAGCGGTGCGTCTTCGGCGGTGTCGAACCAGCGCCGCAGCGCCTGCCACCAGCGCGCGCGGGCGACGGGCGGGGCAGGGGAGACGGGCGCATCGGCGAGGGCCGGGTCTGACACGAAGACTCCTTCAGGCATTGCGTGAGGAGATGTACGTCGCACGCACCCTCCCGGATGCAGGGGTCAGCTGCCCAGCGTCAGCGCGGTGATGGCGCCCTTGGCGACGACCGGTCCGGTCGCCACGCCGCCCGGCGCGCCGCCTGGCGGTTCCATCGTGACCGCCAGCAGGGCGTCGGCACGCAGCAGCTTGCGCATCGGCTCGGGCAGGACATGCTCGACCGGATGCTCGGGATCCATCACGCCCATCGAGATCGGCTTGCCGCCCTTGGGGATGATCCACAGCTCAGGCACGCGCCCGTCCTGGTGCATCGGCTGCATCGGCATGATGGTCATGCGGCCGTTGCGCGCGTCCATGGTCGCCACGTAGCCGGTGCTGCCGTCGTCCTGGGCCAGGGTGGAGACCATCTGCGGCATGCCACTGGACCCGGCTGGTTGCTGCGCCACCGAGGGCGGCTGCGGAGCCGGCGGCACGCTGCGCAGGGTGGACACCAGCGCCAGCACCGCCACCACGGCGGTGGCCAGGCTGCCGATGCCGACGCTGCGCCACAGGCCCAGGTTGTTCCAGAAGCCGCGCGGCGCCGCCTTCGGCGCAGACGTCGCCGGCAAGGGCCTGGCTTCCGGCAGCGCCAGCGCTGCGCGCAGGCGTGCCCAGACATAGTCCGGGACCGCGACCGGCTCCAGCTGTTCGAGCAGCGGCGCCAGATGCGCTTCCCACTGCGCCACCTCGGCGGCGAAGACCGGATCGTGGGCGATGCGCGCCTGCACCTGCGCCCGCTGCGCCTGGTCGAGCACGCCCAGCACATATTCGCCGGCCAGCGGCCCGTGGCCGGGCGGATCCTGTTCGAAGGGTTCGGCGTGAGTGTTCATCGTTCCAGGCACGCCTTGAGCTTGGCCAGACTGCGGCGGATCCAGCTCTTCACCGTGCCCAGCGGAGTCTGGCTGCGCGTGGCCAGCTCCTCGTAGGTGCAGCCCTCGAAGAAGGCGGTGCGGATCAGGGTGCGCCGCTGCGGTTCCAGTTCCTCCAGGCAGAC
Organism: Pseudoxanthomonas winnipegensis; assembly: GCF_030322905.1. Classification (NCBI taxonomy): domain Bacteria; kingdom Pseudomonadati; phylum Pseudomonadota; class Gammaproteobacteria; order Lysobacterales; family Lysobacteraceae; genus Pseudoxanthomonas; species Pseudoxanthomonas winnipegensis. The sequence goes on from NZ_CP095475.1 coordinate 2,142,908, forward strand.
GTCCAGGCCGTGGGCCTGCAGGGCGGCGTCGGCAAGCTGTTCGGCGCCGGGCGTGTCGTCGATCAGCTCAGGCCCCAGGTCGATGGGCACCGACTGACGCTCGTTGCGCCCGGCGCGCAGGCGGTCGATCGCGCGGTTGCGCGCCAGCATCGACAGCCAGGTCAGCGCGCCGGCCTTGCCCGGATCGAACTGCACCGCCTTGCGCCAGACGTTGGTATAGACCTCCTGCAGCACGTCCTCGGCCTCGCTGCGCTGGGTCAGCACGCGCAGGCACACGGCGTACAGGCGCGGCGAGGTCGCCTTGTACAGGCGCTCGAACGCAAGATGGTCGCCGCGGGCCGTGGCCAGCAGCAGCTGGTCGGCGTCGTCGGCCAGGATGTCGCGTTCGAGGAAATCCGCCATGCGGCGCGCGTCTTCTGAAGAGGGGGCGGAAGGTGCCGCAGATCCTACGGGGCTTTCCGTCAATGCGCTCTCGACACGTTCACCCGGCCCTCTTGCGCTGCCACAGGAACAGCCCCGCCGCGGCGAGCAGGAGCAGCCATTCGCCCGCCACCAGCCCCAGGGTCGTGCCGCCCGGCAGCCCGTAGCGCGCGATGGCATAGGCACGCCAGGCCACGATGGGCGCATAGAACAGCAGGGCCAGGACCAGGCCGTTGCGCGGCTGCCGGCTGCGCGCGAAATAGGCGAACAGCAACCCGATCCCGAACTCCATGCCGCCATAGACCGCCAGGAACTCGGTCTGCCCGGCCGGGGTGAGCGCGGTGAATCCCACCGCCTGCGCGGTGCTTTCCGGCGCCAGCGTGCACCACAGCGCCAGGGCGATGTAGAGCAGCGCGTTGAGCCACAGGTAGGCGTTGACCATGCCGCGTTTCCTCCGCAATTCAGATGGGCGTGCCGTCGCCCCGGCAGGGCAGGCGCGCTGACCATGACAGGCTCACTGCGCATGGCGCGTCAGCAGCATGAGCGCGCATGCCGAAGCCGGGATCGTGCATGCGTCCAACAAGGGCTTCAAGACGGGGGACATCGGCATCGGCTCCGGGGGCGACACCGGGGATTACGTCGGCGACGCCGGCGCGGATGCAGGGCGGCATCGTCCGACGCCGCCCTGCGGCGTTGTCCGATGGGCGGGGGCATCGCGACGCGAGAGTCTGAGGCCCTGCGGACACCAAGGGACGAGACGATGCGATACGGATGCGCACTGTTGTTGTTGCTGATGGGCCTGGCCGCCGGCGATGCCGGGGCACAGGCGATCTATCGCTGCGGCGCCGCGCAGGGCGCGGCCTACCAGGAGGCGCCCTGTGCCGGCCTTCCGCTGCAGACCTGGGCGCGGGCCGAGCTGGTCGCCGTGCCGGGCCCGCGCCTGGACCGGGACGAGGCGCAGCGCAGGATCGAGACGACGCGCGAGGCCTGGCAGGCCTCGCTGACCCAGGCGGAATCTCGCGCCGCATCGCGCGTGCGGGCCTCGCGCGGCGCCAGGTCGAGGCCGGCGGCGATGCGCATCCCGCGGGCCGATGCCTGCGCGCGTGCCCGCGCGGCGCGGGCGGCGGCCCATGCCCGCCGCGGCCTGCACTGGTCCTTCGACGATGCCTCGCGCTGGGATGCGGCGGTGTTCAAGGTCTGCCGCTGGGGCTGAAGCAAAACGGCCCGCCGCGCGGCCCTTGGGGGCACACGCGGCGGGCCGCAGCATTCACGCCTTCAGGCTTCAGTGCAGGCCCGGCACTTCGTTGGGGCGCAGGTCGAACACCAGCACCTCGGCGCCGCGGCCATTGGCCAGGGTCAGCGTGCCGGCATCGCGCACGCGCACGCCGTCGCCTTCGTTCAAGGCCTGGCCGTCCAGCTCGATCGAGCCGCGGGCCACATGCACATAGGCGTGGCGGTCATCGCCCAGCGTCAGCGAGGCGCGTTCCTCGCCGTCGAACAGGCCGGCGTAGACGCGCGCGTCCTGGCGGATCTCCAGCGAACCCTGTGCGCCATCGGGCGAGATGATCAGCCGCAGCTGGCCGCGCTTCTCGGCTTCCGGGAAGGACTTCTCCTGGTAGCGCGGCGGCGCGCCGGTCACGTTGGGCACGATCCAGATCTGCAGGAAGTGCACCTTCTCCCGGTCCGAGCCGTTGAACTCGCTATGCGCCACGCCGGAGCCGGCGCTCATCAGCTGCACGTCGCCCGGGCGGATCACCGAGCCGCTGCCCATCGAGTCCTTGTGCGCCAGCGCGCCTTCCAGCACGTAGGAGAAGATCTCCATGTCGCGGTGCGGATGGGTGCCGAAGCCCTGGCCCGGGGCGACGCGATCGTCGTTGATCACGCGCAGGTCCGAGAAACCGATGAACTGCGGGTTGTAGTAGTAGCCGAAGGAGAAGGTATGACGCGAGTTGAGCCAACCGTGGTTGGCGACGCCGCGCTTGTCGGCCCGGATGATGTCGTGCATGGGGTACTCCTGGCTGGGTGTTCGGGATGGGGCGGTGGGGCCTGGCCTCACCGTGCGAGCATCCTACTGTCGCCTCGTGGTGCTATAAATCCGTCTCGGATGGAAATACTGTCAACCAAGCGATGACAATCAACGCCCTCGAAGACATGCGCGTATTCCAGGAGGTGGTGGACGCCGGCAGCTTCACTGCCGCGGCCGAGCGCGTGGGCACTTCAAAGCAGCTGGTCAGCCGGCGCATCGCCGCGCTGGAGGCCCGGCTGGGCGTGCGCCTGCTCAACCGCACCACGCGCCGGCTGAGCCCCACGCCACTGGGCCTGGCCTATCTGGAGCATGCGCGCGAGATCGTCGCCGCCGTCGACCAGGCCGAGATGGCCATCTGCCAGCAGGGCGGGGCGCGTCCGCGCGGCACCCTGCGCGTCAGCGCGCCGATGTCCTTCGGCACCCTGCATCTGGGGCCGGTGCTGCCGGCCTTCCTCGCCGACTATCCCGAGGTCAGCGTGGAGCTGGACCTCAGCGATCGCGCGGTCGACCTGGTCGGCGAGGGCTTCGATGTGGCGCTGCGCATCGGCGCGGTGGCCGAGTCCACGCTGGTGGCCCGGCGCCTGGGCGCGCTGCGCATGGTCACCTGCGCCAGTCCCGACTACCTGCAGCGCGCCGGCACGCCGCACCAGCCCACCCAATTGCGCGAACACGCCTGCCTGCTTTACGGCCACGGCCGCACCAGCCAATGGCATTACCTGCGCGAAGGCCGCGCCCTGGCAGTGGAGGTCTCCGGCCGCCTGCACGCCAACAACGGCGAAGTGCTGGTGCAGGCCGCGCTCGCCGGCCACGGCTTGGTCCATCTGCCGGCCTTCCTGCTGGACGATTGCCTGGCCGATGGCCGGTTGGTCCCGGTGCTGGAGGCGTTCGAACCGGCCCCCATCGCGATGAACGCCCTCTATCCCCAGCACCGCCAGGCCTCGCTGCTGGTGCGCGCCTTCGTCGATTTCCTCGTCGAACGCTTCGCCCCGGCTCACGCCTCGTAAGCAGCATCCCGGTCCAATCGGCATGAGCTGATTCAATCGGCACGCACGTGCGGTAGGTGAGTCGCACCAGAAGCTTCTGCTCCCTCCCTTTCGCCGCAGGCGAAGGGGAGGGTTGGGGAGGGGTGCTCTTCGCAGGGAGCCTGATGCCTCCAGCTCCGGCGCTTTGCCGTGGCTGCGGGTATCCGTGTCCAAGCCAGGCAGTGCCGCGACCTGAGCCAACCCCCTCCCGGCCTCCCCCTGCTGCGCAAGGGGAGGGGCAGACCCTGAGGCCTCGATGCCAGGCCCGCAGGCTCAGCCTTGAGCCTGCGCCTCTAGGCTCAGCCCTGAGCCTGCGCCTCTCCCACCTTCGGCTCGCGCCGCAGTCCGCGCACCAGCACGAAGAACAGCGGCACCAGCAGCACCGCCAGGATCGTGCCGGAGAGCATGCCGCCGATCACGCTGATGCCGATCTCGCGGCGGCTGGCGGCGCCGGCGCCGGTGGCGATGGCCAGGGGGATCACGCCGGCGACGAAGGCCAGCGAGGTCATCACGATCGGCCGCAGGCGCAGGCGGGCGCCTTCCAGCGCGGCGGCCATCGGCGTGCGGCCGGCCTTCTGCTCGGCCTCGGCGAACTCCACGATCAGGATCGCGTTCTTGGCCGACAGGCCGATCGTGGTCAGCAGGCCCACCTGGAAATAGATGTCGTTGGTGAACCCCGCCAGCGTGGTCGCCGCCACCGTGCCCAGCACGCCCAGCGGGATCACCATCAGCACCGCCGCCGGGATCGACCAGCTCTCGTAGAGCGCGGCCAGGCACAGGAAGATGAAGGCGATCGAGGCCGCGTACAGGTACAGCGTCTGGTTGCTCGACAGCCGCTCCTGGTAGGACAGCCCGCTCCACTGCAGGTCGAAGCCCGGCTGCTGGTCCACCAGCGCCTGCATCCGGTCCATCGCCTCGCCCGAGCTGCGGCCCTCGGCCGCGCTGCCCTGCAGCTGCAGCGCCGAGAGCCCGTTGAAGCGCTGCAGCAGCTGCGGGCCGCGCGTCCAGTGGCTGCTGGCGAAGCTGGAGAACGGCGCCATCTGGCCGTTGTCGCCGCGCACGTACCACTGGCCCAGGTCTTCCGGCACGGCGCGATAGGGCGCATCGCCCTGGATATAGACGCGCTTGACCCGGCCGCGGTCGATGAAGTCGTTGACGTAGGTCCCGCCCCAAGCCGCCGACAGGGTGGCGTTGATGTCCGACTGGGACAGGCCCAGCGCGCCAGCCTGCGCGTGGTCGATGTCCAACTGCAGCTGGGCCTTGTCGCCCAGGCCGTTCAGGCGCACCGAGGTCAGCGCCGGATCGTCGCCGGCCTGTTCCAGCACCGTGCGCTGCGCCTGGTCGAGGGCATCGCGCCCCTTGCCCTGCGCATCGCGCATCCACAGCTCGAAGCCGCTGGACTGGCCCAGGCCGCGCACGGCCGGCGGCGCGAGCACGTTGATCCGTGCGTCCTCATGAGCGCGGAAATACTTGTTGGCCCGCTCGATGATCGCCGCGGCGGTGTTGTGGCGGTCGCGCTCGCCCCAGGGCGTCAGCGACAAAAAGCCCTGGCCCGCGTTCTGGCCGATGCCGGCGTTGTTGCGGCCCACCACCAGAAACACCGCCTCGACGTTGGCCTTTTCCTTGTCCAGGAAGTACTCGCTGATGCGATGGGCCAGCGCCTCGGTGGTGGCCATCGGCGTGCCTTCGGGCGTGGTGAACTGCACCGACAGCTGGCCCTGGTCCTCCACCGGCAGGAAGCTGGTCGGCATGCGCAGATAGAGCACGGCCATGACCACCACCACCACCGCGTACAGCGCCATCCAGCGCTTCGGACGGGTCAGCAGCACGCCCAGCCGGCGCTGGTAAGCGTGCTGGCTGCGCTCGACGCTGCGGTTGAACCACTGGAAGAACCGCCCCGGCCTGCGCTCTTTCTCCACCGGCTTGAGCAAGGTGGCGCACAGGGCCGGCGTCAGGGTCAGCGCGACCAGCGCCGACAGCGCCATGGCCGAGGCAATGGTGATCGAGAACTGCCGGTAGATGATCCCGGTGGAGCCGCCGAACAGCGCCATCGGCAGGAACACCGCGCCCAGCACCACGGTGATGCCGACCAGCGCGCCGGTGATCTCGCCCATCGACTTCTCGGTGGCCTCCAGCGGCGGCAGGTGCTCCTCGTGCATGATCCGCTCGACGTTCTCCACCACCACGATGGCATCGTCCACCAGCAGGCCGATGGCCAGCACCATGGCGAACAGGGTCAGCGTGTTGATGGTGAAGCCGGTCAGCGCCAGCACGCCGAAGGTGCCCAGCAGCACCACCGGCACGGTGATCGCCGGGATCAGGGTGGCGCGCGCGTTCTGCAGGAACAGGTACATCACCACGACCACCAGCACGATGGCCTCGATCAGCGTGTGCACCACGCCTTCCACCGACACGCGCACGAACGGCGTGTTGTCGCGCGGGTAGGCCACCTCCACGCCGGGCGGGAAGGTGGGCTTGAGCCGCTCGATCTCGGCGCGCACCGCATCGGCGGTCTCCAGTGCGTTGGCGCCGGAGGCCAGCGACACCGAGAAGCCCGAGCCGGGATAGCCGTTGAGGAAGCTGCTGTTCTGGTAGTTCTCCGCCCCGATCTCCACCCGCGCCACATCGCCCAGGCGCACGCTGGCGCCGCTAGGCAGGGTGGTCAGGATGATCTGGCGGAACTGCTCGGGCGTCTGCAGGCGCGACTGCGCGGTGACCGTGGCGTTGAGCGACTGCCCGTCGATGGCGGGCAGGGCGCCCAGCTCGCCGGCGGTGACCTGGGTGTTCTGCGCCTGGATCGCGGCGCGCACGTCGCTGGGCATCAGCCGGTAGGCGTTGAGCCGATGCGGGTCCAGCCAGATGCGCATGGCGTACTGCGCGCCGAAGACGTTGATCTCGCCCACGCCGTTGATGCGGCTGATCGGATCCTGCAGCGTGCTGACCAGGAAGTCGGCCACGTCCACGCGCGTCATCTTGCGCGTGGTGTCGTACAGCGCGACCACCATCAGGCTGTCGCCCTGCGACTTGGACACCGTGATGCCCTGCTGCTGCACTTCCTGCGGCAGGCGGTTGATGGCCTGGTTGACCGCGTTCTGCACCTGGACCTGGGCGATGTCCGGATCGGCGCGCTGGTCGAAGGTCACGCTGATGCGCGACTGGCCCGAGGACGAGCTGGACGAGGAGAAGTACAGCAGATGATCGATGCCCTTGAGCTGCTGCTCGATCACCTGGGTGACGCTGTCCTCCACCGTCTTGGCCGAGGCGCCGGTGTAGTTGGCCGCGATGTTGACCTGCGGCGGGGCGATGTCCGGATACTGCTCGACCGGCAGGGTGGCGATGGCGATCGCGCCCATCGCCATGATGCAGATGGCCAGCACCCACGCGAAGATGGGCCGGTGGATGAAGAAGCGCGGCAGCATCGGGCGCTCAGCCCTGTCCGGCGCTGGCGGCGGCCTGCTTGACGCTCACCTTGAGGCCATCGCGCAGATTCTGGCGACCGCCGGTGACGATGCGCTCCCCAGGCTTGAGGCCCTCGGCCACCAGCCAGCGGTTGCCGACCGCGCGCACGATGGTGAACTGACGCTGGTGCACCACGCCGTCCGCGCCGACCACCCAGGCCTGGGCCTCGCCGCGCGGGGTGCGATCCACCGCCGCCTGCGGCACCAGCAGCGCCTGCTGGCGCACGCCCTGGCCGACCAGCGCCCGCACATACATGCCCGGCAGCAGCGTGCCGTCCGGGTTGGGGAAGCGCGCGCGCAAGGTGATGCTGCCGGTGGCCTGGTCCACGTCGATGTCGGCGAACTCCAGCGTGCCCGGCACGGCGTAGTCGCTGCCGTCGGCCAGCTTCAGCCGCACCGGCGTGGCCGCCGGCTGTACGCCGCCGGCGGCGACCGCGCGGCGCAGCGCCAGGTAGTCGGTGCTGGACTGGTTGATGTCCACGTTCATCGGGTCCAGCTTCTGGATGCGCGCCAGCGGATCGGCCTGGCCGGAGGTCACCAGCGCGCCGGGGGTGAACAGGGCGCGGCCCACGCGCCCGGTGATGGGCGCGGTGACCGTGGCGAAGCGCAGCCGGGTGCGCGCGGTGTCCAGCGCCGCGCGGCTGGCTTCGGCGTTGGCCGCGGCCTGCTTGTAGGCGGCATCCGCATCGTCCACCTCCTGCTGGGCGATCAGCTGGCTCTTGCCCAGCACCTGGTAGCGCTGCGCCTGCAGCCTGGCGCTGGCCAGCGCCGCCTCGGCCGTGGCCAGGTTGGCGCGGGCCTCGTTGCTGGCGGCCTGGTAGAGCGTGGGTTCGATCTGGAACAGCGGCTGCCCGGCCTTGACCGTCTCGCCTTCGGTGAACAGCCGCTTGAGCAGCACACCCTCCACCTGCGGGCGCACCTCGGATTCTTCCGAGGCCATCGTGCGGCCAGCCAGTTCGGTCTCCAGCGCCAGCGTCTCGGGCTGCAGCGTCAGCACCGAGACCACGGGGGCGGACTTCGACGCGGGCGCCGGTGGGGCGCTGCAGGCGGACAGGGCCAGCACGATGGCGAACAGCGGTGCGGCCCAATCGAACGGACGAGGGGACGGAACGGTCACAAGGATCGGGGAGGTCATGCGCGGCAGGGCGAGGTGGGAGAGGCGCGCGGGCTCCCTGCCCGATGCGCTTGGGCCATCCTACTAGAAGGCCCGGCCTTCGCCATGACCTGCCGGCAAGGCGATGCGCATTTCGGTCTGTCCTGGTCTCGAGTCGTTGCCTGGCGGACGCACGCTTCGGCGGCAAGGCGCGGCGCGCTAGGGAACGCCGCCCGGGTGCAGGAAGGCCCCCGAGGTCGCGCGCCGGAATGCACGGGCTGATCCGGGTGTCGGAATGACGATTACGTCAGCGCGGGCCTGCAGTCGGATGCACAGGGCACCTGCACTTGCGAAACGGAGCCGCCCCACGGGACCACTTGCAGCGACTTGCTGCCGCTGCGGGTCGCGAGGCCAGCACCATCGCCGGCAGGCGGTATCCCGGATTCGGCGGTCGGGAACAGGCGGTGTCGGACTCAGTACACGTCGCGGCGATAGCGGCCGGCGGCCAGCAGCTGGTCCAGGCCGTCCTCGCCCAGGATGCCGCGCAGCGCCTCGTCCACGCCGGCGGCCATGCCGTGCAGCGCGCCGCACACATACAGCGTGGCCCCACGCGCGACCCAGGCCCGCACTTCCTCGGCCTGCGCGGCCAGCAGGTGCTGCACGTAGCGACGTTCGGCCTGATCGCGCGAGAACGCCAGGTCCACGCGCGCCAGATGGCCGCCGCGCTGCCATGCGTCCAGCGCCTGTTCGAAGACATGGTCGTGGGCGCGGGTGCGTTCGCCGAACACCAGCCAGTGGCCGTGCGAGCCGGCCGCCGCGGCCTCGTGCAGCAGGCTGCGCAGGCCGGCGATGCCAGTGCCGTTGCCGATCAGCAGCATGGGCCCGTCGACGCGGTGGAAGCCGGGGTTGCGGCGCACGCGCGCCTGCACCGCGGCGCCTTCCGGCGCGTGCACGCATAGCCAGCCCGAGCCCGACCCATGGCGGCCATCCGGCCGCGTGGCCAGGCGCACGACCAGCTCGGCGGCGCCGTCGGAAGGGATCGACGCCAGCGAGTACTCGCGATGCGGCAGCGGCGGCAGGCCGTCGATCCACGCCTGCGCGTCGTGCACCGGGGCCATCGGCAGGTCCAGCTGCGGCAGGTCGAGCGCGGCGGCGGCGCTCGCCAGCGCCTGCGTCCGGCCATCGACCGTCACCGACGTGGCGGCGTCCAGGCCGACATGCGCCAGCACGGCCGCGACGTGGTCGGTGCCGTGCCGCGGCGCGATCTCCAGGATGTCGCCGGCCTGCCAGGACGCGTCGGCCGGGGGCTGCAGGCGCACGTGCCACATCGCCGCCGCGGCGCTGCAGGGATTGAGCCGCGTGCGGCCCAGCAGGCGCCAGGCCTGGAACGGCACGTCTTCCACCACGGGCGCATCGGCGGCCACGCCGGTGAGCTCGGCCAGCTGTCGCTGCCAGTGTTCCAGCGCCTGGCTGTCGTTGCGGTCCACCTCGACGCTGGGGAACAGCGCCCGCGCGCCCTGCGCATGCAGCCAGTGTTCGACCCGGCGCGAGAAGCCGCAGAAGCGCGCGTACTGGCGATCGCCCAACGCCAGCACGGCATAGCCCAGCTCGGGCAGGGCGTGGACCCGGTCGAGCATGCGCCGCTCGAACGGGCGCGCGGTGTCCGGCGCTTCGCCGTCGCCGAAGGTGCTGATCACGAACAGCGCCCGCCGGGTCCGGGCCAGGCGTGCGGCATCCAGACGCGCGATCGGTTCGACCTGCACCGGCAGGCCGGCCGCCTGCAGCTGGCCGGCGGCGCGCCAGGCGAGCTGTTCGGCGAAGCCGCTCTGGCTGGCGAAGGACACCAGCCACGGCTCGCCATCGGCCTGCAGCAAGGGCAGGCGCGATGCGCGCGCGGCGCGTTTCCTTCGGCGCCGATCCAGGTACAGCATCCAGCCGGTGACGAAGAACAGGCTCATGCACAGGGCCGAGACCATCACGATGATCCGCCCCGGCAAGCCGAAGAAGCTGCCCGAGTGCAGCGCGAACACGCTGGTCAGCACCTTGCGGCCCGCCGGCAGCGCGGCGTAGGGGCTGCGCTCCAGCACCCCACCGGTGGCCGGGTCGAGCAGATAGGTGTCGTAGGCGCGGTCGTGCGCGGCGCCTTCCAGCCTGACCCGTGCGGTAAGCGGGCGATCGGCCTTGGGCGCGAACCGCAGGTCGAGGTAGCCCCCCGCGCGCAGGGCGGGCACCGCCGCGTCGAGGCTGGCCTGCACCCGCGCCAAGTCGAGCCGCCCGAAGCCGGCCGCGCCGCGCGCGTCCTCGCGTTCGGCACCGCCCAGCAGCCTGCTGACCCCATCGCGGTACCAGTCGTAGGACCACCACAGCCCGGTCAACGCGATCAGCAAGTACACCACCAGCACCCAGGTGCCGATCACCGAATGCAGGCTCCACAGGAAGCTGCGGCCGCTGCGTTTCCACTCCACGGCCAGCCAGGTGCGCGGACTGCGCCACTGCCGGGGCCAGCGCAGGTACAGGCCGGACAGGCAGAAGAACAGCAGCATGAGCACGCAGGCGCCGGTGATCGCCTTGCCGGTCTCGCCGGCCGCCAGCCGCCGATGCAGGTCCTCGGCGAAGTCGAAGAAGCGCGCGCCGCGCGGCGCGTCGATCACCTGCCCGGTGTAGGGATCGAAGTACAGCGATTTGCCGCCGCGCCCATCGAAGCGCGCCTCGGACGGATGCCTGCCGGTGGGGTCCACGCGCAGGCGCAGGATCGGCTTGTGCTGGCCCTGCGACAGGCGCTCGACCAGCGTGGTCAGGGGCAGCGCCTGTTCGCCGTCCGCGTGGTGGCGCGCGACCTGGGCCAGCGGCGGATTCATGGCGCGCAACAGCTCGTCCTGGAAGGACAGGCTGGCGCCGGTGAGCCCCATCAGGGCCAGCACCGTGCCGGCGGTGATGCCCAGGAACCAATGGGTCTGGAACAGGAGCTTCTTGAGCACGTGGGGATTCCTGCGCGCCGATCGCCGAAAGGGGAGTTAGAAGCGCAGGCCGAGATTGAACATCGCGGTGCGGTCGTCGCCCATCGCCACCGCCGCGGCCAGGCCGCCGCTGTAGTAATGGGTGTCGAAGATGTTCTTCAGGCTGAAGGCGGCGTGCCAGTGCGGCGCGTCATAGGCCACGCCCGCATCGGCGACCACGTAGCCGGGCAACACGTAGGTGTAGGCGGATCGGTCGCTTTCCCCGCGCATGCCGCCGTTGACCGACCAGCGCGACCACGCGCCGGGCAGCTGGTAGCGCGCGAACGCCGTGGCGCTATGGCGGGGCACGTTGTTGAGGCGGTTGCCGACCGTCGACACCGCCTGGCCGCCGTCGTCGGTGATCACCGCGTCGGTGTAGGCGTAGCCGGCGTTGAGGCTCAGGCCATGGCCCAGATCCGCGGCGATGCCGAGTTCGGCGCCGCGCGTGCGCTGTTCGCCGATGGCGATGCTGAAACCGTCGTTGAGCGGATCGCCCTGCAGCACGTGCTGCCGACGCAGGTCGAACAGCGCGGTGGTCAGCGTCGCGCGGCCCTGCGCCAGGTCGATCTTCAGACCCGCTTCCCACTGCCGGCCTTCCTCTGGCTCGAACCCGCGTCCGTCCACGTCGGTGCCGGTGTTGGGATAGAACGAGGTGGCGTAGCTCAGGTAGGGCCGCACGGCGGGCGTGAGGTCGTACATCACCGCCAGCGCACCGGTGGTGGCGTCGGCCGGATCGCGTTCGACGCGGCCATTGGCGCGGTTGGTGGTCCGGGTGGTGGTGAAATCCCGGCGCAGGCCCGCACTGACCAGCCAGCGCTCGCCCAGTTGCAGCTGATCGCGCGCATACAGGCCCAGCATCTCGACCAGGACGCGGGTGTTGGTGCGGGGCGTGGCAGGGCAGCGGATCGGGCTGCCGTAGACCGGCGCGTACACGTTCAGCGCGGCGACGGTGCAGGTATAGGACAGCACGTCCTCGCGCGTATCCAGGTAATCCACGCCGAAGGTCAGGTCGTGGCGCAAGGCGCCGGTGGTGACCTGCTTCCACGCATGCGTATCCACCGACAGGGTATGGCCATCGTAGGCCTGGTCCTGCGCGCCGCGGCGCAGGGTGCGCTGGTCGGCGTTCATCGCCGTATTGCTGACCAACTGGCCGGTGACCTCGAAGTCCTGCACGCGCAGGTTCTGGTTGAGCGTCCAGCCGTTGCCGAAGCGGTGGCTGAAGGCGTAGCCGATGCGCGACTGGCGCGCGCGGTAGGGGTCCTGTCCCGGCTCGCCGGTGAAGGTGTCGCGCGGGATCGGCCCATTGCGGCTGGGCAGGATCGACCCCACCAGCGGCAGGCCCTGCTGGCGCAGATACTCGCGGGTCTGATAGCTGGCCAGCAGGGTCAGATCGGTGTCCGGGCCCAGATCCAGCGACAGCGCCGGCGCGATGTGGCGTGCCCGGAACCAGACATGGTCGGTGGCGTCGTCGCTGTTCATGGCCAGGCCGTTGAGGCGCAGCGCGGCCCTGCCGTCGGCCGACAGCGGCGTGTTGAGATCGAACGTGCCCTGGACCAAGCCGTGGCTGCCGATCGTGGTGTCGATATGGTCGAAACGCTCGGCCTGCGGACGCTTGCTGACCATGTTCACCAGTCCGCCCGGCAGCACCAGCCCGTACATCAGCGAGGCCGGGCCCTTGAGCACCTCGACCTGTTCGTAGCCGAACAGCTGCTCGGCCACGCGACTGGACGCGGCGGTGCGCAAGCCATCGACGAACAGCGAATCGGAGGCGACCTGACCGCGGATGATCAGGTCGTCCCAGCCGCGCCGGCCGAAGGTGTTGCTGACCACGCCGGGGACGTTGTGCAAGGCGTCGGCCAGGCTCTGCGCCTGCTGCGCATCGAGCAGGTCGCGCGTGACCACGCTGACCGATTGCGGCGACGCGCCGGGCGCCAATCCGGACTTGCCGACCTGAGCAGGCCCGCGGCTACGGAAGCCGCTCGTCGCCGTGCCGGTGACGCGCACGGTATCCAGTTCCCTGGCTTGGGGCGCGGCGTCGGCCGCGGTGGTCTCGTCACCGGGCTGGGCATGCAGGGCGAACGGCGCGCAGCTCAACAGGCACGCGCACAGGGAAGCGGAGCGGGGCAGAAGCATCGAGGAGATTCTTGAGAACGCGAATTGTTCTCAACAATGATAGGTGGCCCGCGGTACTGCTGCAATGCAGCGACATCTCGTCGCGGTTCGCCTGACAGGCCACCCATAGGTCTCCCGCAGAAAAGACGCGTTGCGCAACGCGCCGGAAGGCATCTCTTGAGGCCTCAGCGCGGGCGCAGACAGCCGCGCGAAGTCCGCGGAACGACGATCGCTCAGGTATGCGCCGGCCGCGGCCCGTCCGCATCGTCGTCGTCGTGCCCGTCCTTCGCCGGCGGCGCCGGCTCGGGCATCAGCGCCAGCAGGCGATCGGCCAGCGCCTTGTAGACCGGCTTGCGGCACACCAGCGCCGAGGCGCCGCGGGCGAGCAGGGCGGTGGCCAGGATCGGCAGCATCATGTCGCTGTTGTCGGTCAGCTCCAGGCAGATGATCGACGAGGTCAGCGGCGCCTGGGTCACGCCGGTCAGGTAGGCGCACATGCCCAGCAGCACCATCGAGGACGGGTCCACGCCCGGCAGCAGCAGCGCCAGGTTGTGGCCAATCCCCGCGCCCACCGCCAGCGCCGGCGAGAACAGGCCGCCGGGGATGCCCGCCACGTAGGACACCAGGTTGGCGGCGAACTTCATCAGCCCGAACTCATGCCCGACCACCGCATGGTCCTGCACCAGGCTGCGCGCCTGCTCGTAGCCGGTGCCGAACGCGCCGGCGCCGAAGACGATGCCCAGCAGCGCCAGCACCAGGCCGCAGCCGCCGGCGAACAGCACCGGATTGGCCGCGCGCATCCGGCCCAGCCAGCGCGGCCGGCCGTCCATCGCCGCCAGGATCATGCGGCTGAAGACCCCGCCCAGCAGCCCGGCGACCGCACCGCACAGCAGCACCGCCAGCCAGCCGAGCCCCAGCGGCAGGGCGGCCTGCACGGTGCCGAAATAGGTGTAGGCGCCCAGCAGCCCCAGCGAGACCACGCCGCCGACGATCACCGCCGTCAGCAGCGTGCCGGAGAAGGTGTGCTCGAAGCGGCCCGACAGTTCCTCGATCGCGAACACCACGCCGGCCAGCGGCGTGTTGAACGCCGCCGCGATGCCGGCCGCGCCGCCGGCCAGCAGGAAGTGCGTGGCATCGCGCGGATCCTTGAAGCCCAGCGCACGCCCGATCACATACATCAGGCTGGCGCCCACGTGCACCGTCGGCCCCTCGCGGCCGACCGAGGCCCCGCCGAACAGCGCCAGCACGGTCAGCGCCAGCTTGCCGGCCGACACCCCCAGCGACAGGTTGCGCCTGCGGAACTCGCGATCGGGCAGCTGCAGCGCGGCGATCACCTGCGGGATGCCCGAGCCGCGGGTCGGCTTGAGCGCCCCGTTGGTGAGCCAGGCCAGCGCGGCGAACACCGTCGGCGTCAGCAGCAGCGCCCACCACACCGAGTGGTGGATGACCCGCGAGAACAGCCCGAAGGCCGCATCGGCCGCCCGGGCGAAGATCAGGGCCACCACCGCCACCGCGACGGCACCGCCCCACAAGGCCACGCGCCGCATCCAGCGCTCCCGCGACCACAACGGCGCCAGCGCGCCGCCCGCTTTGAATGGCTCGAACATGTGACCCAGTGTCGCATGCGGCGGCGCGACAGCCCAAGGCTTGCACGCGCGGACAGGCATAATGCGCAGCCGGCAAGCCCTGCCTTTGATCCCTTTCGACACGAACCCATGACCGAAAAGAACACGCTGAACCTGGACGCCATCGCCCAAGCCAAGGCCAAGCTGGCCGAAGAACTGCGCAAGCTCGAAGCGCAGGAAGTCGAGCTGCGCCAGCAGGAGGCCACGGACGCGTTTTCCAACGTGATCAAGCTGCTGCAGACCTACGGCAGCCACTTCAACGCCAAGCAGAAGGCCGAGATCGCCGCGCTGACCGGCGCCAGCGAGCCGCGCGCCAGGAAGTCCGCCGGCTCCAGCACCCGCGGCACCACCGTGGCGCCCAAGTACTGGCTGCCGCACACCGGCGAGACCTGGACCGGCCGCGGCCGCACGCCCAAGGCCTTCGCCGCCTGGGAAGGCACCGCCGCCTACAACGAGTGGAAGGCGCGCCACCCGAAGGACAAGTTCCCGGCCTATCCGGGCTGAGCTGCCCAGGCGGACGCCGCCATCGCTGCAACACGACGCCCGCGCCCCCCGCGGGCGTCGCGTTTTGGGCGGCCGCGAGGGCAGGGCCGGGGCAGGGCAGTGCCGAGGGCGTGCGCTACCATGCCGCGCCCCGCAATCCGACCTTGAAGACGAACGCGCCATGACCGCCACGCGCCTTGAACTGACCCGCCCCGACGACTGGCACCTGCACCTGCGCGACGGGCAGGCCCTGGCCTCGGTGGTGGGACATACCGCGCAGCGCTTCGCGCGCGCCATCGTCATGCCCAACCTCAAGCCGCCGGTGGCCACCGTGGCCCAGGCCGAGAGCTATCGCGAGCGCATCCTGGCCCGCCTGCCGGCCGGGTCCGGCTTCCAGCCGCTGATGACCCTCTACCTGACCGAGGACACCGCGCCGGAGGAGATCGCCCGGGCCAAGGCCAGCGAGCACGTGTTCGCGGTCAAGTACTACCCGGCCGGCGCGACCACCAACTCGCAGTCCGGCGTGCGCGACCTGGCCCGCGTGAACGCGGTGCTGGAGGCGATGGAGAAGCACGAGCTGCCGCTGCTGCTGCACGGCGAGGTGACCGACCCGGCCGTGGACATCTTCGACCGCGAGCGCGTGTTCATCGAGCGCCACCTGCTGCCGCTGCAGGCCCGCTTCCCCGGCCTGCGCATGGTGCTCGAGCACATCACCACCAAGGACGCGGTGGACTTCGTCACCGGCGCCCCGGCCAATGTCGGCGCCACCATCACCGCCCACCACCTGCTGCTCAACCGCAACGCCTTGTTCGAAGGCGGCATCCGCCCGCACAACTACTGCGCCCCCATCCTCAAGCGCGAGACCCACCGCCAGGCCCTGCTGCAGGCCGCCACCAGCGGCAGCCCGCATTTCTTCCTCGGCACCGACAGCGCCCCGCACCCACGCGGCGCCAAGGAAACCGCCTGCGGCTGCGCCGGCCTCTACACCGCCCACGCCGCCATCGAGCTGTACGCCGAAGCCTTCGACCAGGCCGGCAAGTTGGACCAGCTCGAAGCCTTCGCCAGCTTCCACGGCCCGGATTTCTACCGACTGCCGCGCAATCAGGAGCGGATCGTGCTGGAGCGCAAGGCCTGGACGGTGCCCGAGACCTATCCGCTGGCCGATTCGGTGGTGGTGCCGATGCGGGCGGGGGAGGCGGTTGAGTGGTCGCTCTTGCAGGGTGAAAGGCCGTAGCCTGAAAGCGTAGACGGCTACTTGATTAGAACGGATATACCTGGCGCCGTTTGGGCGAGGTCAGCCTTCACAAACGCACGCCCAAGTAAGTAAGTGTCTGTGTCGTCATCGTGCCAGTACTCGCAAGCCCATGGTCCTTCTGAAAACTGCGTAGCGCAGCCTGGGTTTGCGGACTCATAACGCCATCTATTGCGCCCGGATCGTAGCGCTTGGCATAAAGCGCGGCCTGTACTCTCATAATCAACATCTGCAAATCAGCCGCATCCTTTTTAGGCGCTGGTGTGGTGGGCACCAGAATCGATGAAGACGAAGGTGAGTCCAGATTACTTCCCGTCGTCTTGGCTGAACTTGGCGAGGTCAATCTGCTGGGTTGGGGGATCCGTGCGCCGGGAGTTGCAGTGGGAGAGGGTGCGTAGCTATTAGTGGAAGGCGAGTAGCTGGGCGCGGGCGTATAGGTGGGTGCAGGTGTATATGTGGGCGCGGGGGTGTAAGAGCGATACGAGCTGCCGGAACCTGATGAGTGGGAGCTGTGGGAACTGTGAGAGCTGTGAGAACTATGCGAGCGATGGCTGGCGTACAAATTGACCCGGCCATCGTTCAAGCCAGAGCTGAGCACAGTTGAATACTTGCTGTCGTGGGAGACCAAGTCAGACAAGCCTGATGCTGGATTGGGAGGCTCTGTCCCTAGAGTGCCGAGAACAGAGCCAGCAGCGATCAAAAGACTGGACATGCGACTTCCTCCTTGATGGGACGCACTGCGCGGCTGGTCCACTTCGGTGTGACCCAGGAGAAGAATCCGCCGCATTGGGATTTGGCCGAGCAGCTTCCACACTCGTCCAGGTAGTCATTTTTCCAACCCGATATGCTCTTCTTGGCATGAGGCCAAAGCGCCGGTGGCACGGCGCATAGCGGCACGTTGTAAAGAGAGACGTGTAATCCCGCGCACGCAAGCGCCTGTGTCGCGCGCGTGAGCTGGTCTGTGTAATCCGCCGGGTCAGCCCACAACGCTTCGTAGTGAGCCTTAGCAAAGCCAGTGGGTTCGATTCCCATCAAGGCCACGTGTTCGATGAACGGAAGGTTGCGGATGATGAAGCGCGCTATCTGTTCCAGGCGTTCAAGCGATGGCCTCACGAGCACCACACGAATTTCGATCCTCTGCTGTGCGGCGTCCAGCGCATATAGCCCACGAATGGTTTGGGCAAAGGCGCCGTGGCTTTGGACAACATAGTCGTGCAGGTCGAAATGATCACCGTAAAGCGGCACGCCCCAGCTCATGTTCGGGTGCGCACCGCGGAAGCGGTTGGTCAACTCCGTGTCGCTGAGCAGACGGCCGTTGGAAAGCACATGAAGATGCGTTTTTGGCAGCGTGTCAGCGCACTTGGCAACGAGATGATGCAGGCCAGCGCCTAGTAACGTCGGTTCGCCGCCGCTGATGGCTAGGGATGGCTCAGACTCATCGATCAGCTCAATCAGCCTAAGAAGCTGTTCAAGGCGCCAGTCGTCCTGAACCTGACGAGGTGGCTGCGAGCACATCAGACAAAAACTGTTGCAGCGCTCAGTTGTAAACAGAACATTGCCTTTGTCGCCACGCCGATAGCGCACAGCCGCGCGCTGGCGCAGCGCATCCAGTTCGATCACGTCCCCGGCACTGACGATGTGCGAATCGCCTTCCAGTCGCACAATAGTGTTAGCCCCCAAAGAGCCGCTTTCCCGATCAACCAGTAAGGCGGCCCAAGGCAGTTCCAGGAGAGCAGGGGAGAGCATGCTGTCTGGAAAGCCTCGGGCGTCCAATGCCATTCGCTCATACGGATATCTGCTTTGTGCGATCTCTTCCAAGCCCCCGACTTTGAGTAGACGATCGCTGACAGGCCCAGTGATACTTGCTTTGGTCTCAAGCGGCAGCATCGAATGCCTCATTCTGGGCAATGCCGGAATGGAATACCCAGTTCTCAAGAATGGCGCGGTCCTGTTGGTCAGCTTGCTCGTAGCGTTCCAGCAGCAGATCCAACAGGCCCATCTGGCGTCGGCAAAATTCGCTGGTGGGACGATGGCCCACGGTATCGCCTTGACGGGCAAAATGATCGACGGGATCTGCTCCGCACAGCGGCACGTATGCGCAATCGCTGCAGGTGGGCAGTGCCTCAGCAACTCCTGCCTCGGCTAGTGCTCTCATCGCAGGCGAAGCAAGCCAAGTCTCTATAGGCTGTTCCACACGCCCCAACGAAAAGCGTCCTTCTCCCATGGCCGCGAGCATGCGCGCTTCGTCTGATGGGTACACTTGGCCGTTGTAGTCATAGATCATCGCACCAAACCCTGCTCCGGTCGGAGAACGCAGATCCACGTACCCATGTGAGAAGGGGCTAAGCAATTGGGAAAGCAGCAGACTCGCGTAAGTCTCTTCCATCCTGTATCCGCCGCGGTTAATGGCCAACAGGTGCTCAAGTGCCTTGCCGTAGAAGCTCAGGAAATCGTCCATGGTGTAGCCGGTGCGACCACGTGTCTTGAGCGCGAATCCATAAGGACTCAAGGGACGCAGTGAGATCGAGTGGAAGCCAAGCTTGTGATACTCATCGATGATCGCTTCAGGCGCCTCTAGGCTTTTCCTGGTCAAAGTGGTCAATGCGGAAACCGCATCGTCCCCAAGGGCAGCCCGCCCCCGTTCTATGCCGTCTAGCGTGCGCCGGTAGCTATCCCGTTCTGGGCGCGGCCGATTTGCATTGTGAAGCCATTCCGGTCCGTCCAGTGAGGTTGAGAGCTTGAAACGATGTTCCTTGAAGAACGCCAATTGCTCGTTGCTCAAATCGTGCAGGGTCGACGCCAATACAAAACTCAGGCTGCGCCGTTCGATAAGATTTCGCGCCACGATCTGTTCGGTGATGGATCGAACCCGAGCGAAGTGGAGCAGGGGCTCGCCTCCCTGAAATTCGATGGTCAGGTCCTGACCTGGCCAATCGAACAAACGATCGATAGCGTGCCGGCTCGTCTGGTCGGCCATGTCGAACGCTGTCGCACCAGTCTGCTGGCGGGAGACCTGGCAGTAGCTGCAGGTGTGGTGACACTGGAGCGAAACCACGAAAATATGAAGCGCCGGCCCCTTCAAGAGATAAGACTTACGTGTCCTGTATTGGCTGAGTAACGGAGCGAGCGTGCTTCTTAGCGGATCAGTTACAACCAGATGCCTGGCTTGAAGATCTCGCAGCACCGGATCGTCAGCTGGCAATTCGTGTCGCACCAGGCGCTTGAACGTTTCGTGGTCCATTAAGAGCCAGTCACCGGCCAAGGATGAGACGAACACACGCTCGGCGTTCCAAGGGAGACGTCGAAAGCGCATCGGGAGTAGCTGATAGCCTGGCTCTGAGCTAGCAAAGGCCTCAGGAGAGCGAAATTTCACAGTTTGACGTCCGGCTGTCGTACTGTCGCCTCGCGAAACGCGGCCGTGATGAGTTGCTCGTGGAGTTGGTGGGTCTCTGCCCGGATGAGGCTACGCAGTTGTTCGTCTAGCACATCGTTTTGAAGGCGACCAACCAGGTCGTGCGGTACCTCAGTACCGGCAAAGGGTATCAACGTGATTATCGTGTCAGGGCCTTCCGACCGAAGGCTGACGTAGAAACTGCCCGAGTAACGATGGGCGGCCCGAGTCAGAACCTCATTATTAAACAAGTTCCGGTCGAACCTACTCTCTGAGCTGTCCATCGCTCGCATCCCCTAGCCGCGCCATATGGTTCGGACTCTGCCGGGAGATGACAGATATGTAAAGTAGGCAAAGCGGCGCTGTCCTTAAACGGATGTATTCAACCAAAGCTCAGGTCAGGAAAAGCCAGCCGGGGTTGGTGGGGGCTTAGCGCTGTACCTTGGGGGCTAACTAAGTACGGGCCTTTGAGTAGAAACGTGCAGGGCTCCGTCCGGCGGCCAGCATGGCCGCTGCCGTAGTCCATGCCGTGCAAATTGGGCCCGCCTGAATCTAACATAATATACATTATGCGAAGTGGCCTGCAATGGGCATGGCACCTGTTCACGACCTGGGCGCGCTCCAAGCGCAAACCTCGAGGGCCCCACCTCTCCGCAAGGATCGCCGCATGAAAAAGGTACGTGTTGATCCACAGCACCCTTTTTTAGGCAAGACAGTCACCCCGTGCTGGCCCATGGGTGCGCCGTGCCCGAACACTTGTGCCGCACGCCGGATGGACCACCTGACCCGCAACCACGTCGAGCTCACCGGGCCGTGGACGGGCTGGCGCCTGGCGGGCAAAGACCTGGTGTCGCCAACTGGCCAGCGCGTCAGCCCAGAACGCATGAAGGGCCTACTGTGGCGCCTGGAGACCGAGGAACGGCGGGACCGACTGCGCAGCCATAACGCGTCACGAAAAGCGGTTCGGCAAGGGATGGTGACCGTGATCCGCGTGCCAAACGAGGACTGGCATCGACACCACTTCGGAACGCGCGCAGGGTGACAGCGCACCCGCAGGGGCAACGCCCCTGCACCCCGGCTATGCTCCCGGCTTTCAACCAAGGACCGGCCGATGAATCACCGCTACCAACCCTCCCGTGATCCGCATGATGGATTGTGGTGGCAGATCGCGCTAGGCATCTTCGTCGGCCAACTGATGACGGCTGTCGTCGCTGGCATCGGGTTCTTCCTGATGGCCAGCGCCACGACCTACGAGACCGAGCAGGAAACCAAGCGACTCACACAGCAGATCCAGCGGATCGCCGCGCCTGTCAAACCGACCTACTCCGCGCCAACGCGCCAGGTGCGCACAACACGCCCACTAGAACCCGATGAGCGCTGCATCGGCGGCAGGCGATACAAGCGGCTCCCGAACGGCTGGGCCGACATGCCATACGACCCCTGCTAGGCCAGGCACAGGTGCCGTGCCGATCGAGATCGACCAGGTGCCGTGTCGATCAAGATCGACGCCACTGCCCGCCGGCGGAGCAAGTGCCGTGTCGATCGAGACGGCACTTTACCTGGTCAGCGCCGGAATCGAGCGTATCGGCTGGTCGCGGCGTTGCGCCGCACACGCCGAACCTCAGCAAGACCGGCCTCAGTGCCCCATACACGCAAAGGCACGGGCCGCCCCCAGCGATCCCGCGACCAGGCCACGCACACCAAGCCAAGACCTTCCAGGCGCAGATAAGGATCAGCACGCGCCCACCGCAGGCAGACCACCGCCGTATCAGCCGACACGGCACTTTCCTGCAGCATCTCGTCGAGGATGGCACGCTGCGGGCGCGAAAGGTCGCCGTAGATAGACATCACATGCTGCTGTAGGTCTTCTGGGGCGGCGCCACCCCGATATCGCCATAGGACGCCATCTGAGCGCCCTTGACCACAGACCCGCTACCCTGCCCTTGCCGAGGGGTCGGGTTCGACGTGACGGACTCGCCCGACCGCCTATCATCCGTTCTCCGATAGGGGTTGTACGGCATGCCGTTGTTCGCTACCCGCCGGCATTCCGGCTCGGTCATTTCGTAGACCGTGCCCTGCTCTGTTCGACAGCCGCAACCGGGCTCGGTATGGCGCCCGTTCGCGTCCAGGCCCGCACCCGTGGCCATGCAATACACCATCGGATCCGCAGTCACTTCGCGGCTGTCATAGACGGGCGCGGTCCACGGCATGGAGGCGAAGCGCGGCAGGTGGTCGGCGGCGTACTCGCTCAAGGACTTCCACTTCGGCTGCGGACGTTCGTTCTTCGACGCAACCTCCGCGGCGGATCCGGAGCCGGCCGCGGCCGAGGCCGCGGCCGACTCCCTGCCTGCGCCAAGAGACGCGGCGTAGGCGCTCGGTTTGAGGCGAGAGTAGGCGAACCACGCGCAAACAATGGCGACGACCAACAGCAGCGGCAGCATCATGACCTTGAGTGGGATGCGACGCTTGATCGTGTGCACCTCAGCGGACTTGTACGTCCCAAAGGTGGAGGTCGGCAGCGTGCGCGTTGTGCGCTGGGCAACTTCGCGCTTCGCGGTGGACTTGACCTCCTCCTGCATCTCCTCCCAGTGGAAAACATCAATCACCGACGTGCCGAAGCGACGCACCGTGTGATAGTGGTCCGCAATCAGAGGGCGCGCGAACGGATACAGCTGATTCGGCCCCTGAGTGGTCCACACCATGTCGATACCGCGGTGCCGATGCTCAGCCAACGCCATGACATGCGGCGGCGCGACCTGCCGCGATGCATCGGTGAGGTGACCGAACCACTTCCACGCCTCATCGACGAACCACAGCGCGCCATTGGGCAGCACATAGTTGCCGTCCGCATCCTTCTCGTTCCACCGCTTCGGATCATCCAAAACGGTGGCGAGTCCAGGCTGCAAACCGTCAATGCCACTGGCGAAGATAGGCCGCTCAGCCTTCTTCGCCTCAGCCACCAAACGCTCCATCATGAGCGCCGTTTTGCCGTTGCCGGGCTTGCCGGTATAGATCTCGATGGGCATTAGGTCGCTACCGGCGGCTTCGCACCGAAGCCCTTTTTAAACAGGAACAGCCGGCCGGCCATGATCGCTTTCTTGGTCACGACTGCCGAGATAATCATGGTGATCGCCTTGTCGAGGTTCAGAACGCCAGCCCACGCGAGCGCGGCCGCGCCAAGCGGACCACTGCCAGAACCGAACGCATGCGCACTGTTCTTCAGCACATCGATCGCGGGCTCAACCACCAGCTTCATCGAACCCCAATTGATGCCCAACCAGGTCATCGCGGTCATGATCCAGAGACCGATCCGACTCCGAATCAGCCAACTAAACGCTGCAACGAGCGCACCCCACACAACAGGCATCGTCAGCCCTCCGGTCCGCTAGAAATAATCCGCAAGCACATCAGCGACGCGAGCACCAGCACCAGCTGTCCGCCGAGGTTCACCCACTGGCAAAAGACCGACGTATCGAAGTGCAAGCTAGTGCCCATGACGTTGACATCCGGGATGGTCGGGCAACTGCGCCCCCAACCAAAGCCGGATTGATCAAGTTCGCCAGCTTCACCGCCAGCACCATTGCCACCAGGCAACGAGTCGTTCTCCGAAAAAGCACCGGCTGGACTTCCATCCTCGCCAATGTCACCCGTCCCCGTTATGGCATCCGCGATCTTCTTCACGTTAGGGTCGCCGGCAGCACCATCACCCTTGGCGAGCTTTTCAACGGCACAGGCGGTGCGCCACTGCATCAACAGCTGCGCGTACTCATCAGCTTTGCAATTCTTTCCGGAACAGACGGGGATCGCGTCACAGCCACCACCAACGATCTTGGTATCGGCGCGCGTGTTGCAATCGATGCGCCACTGGATGCGCGCCTGACCACAGGCGATCGCATCGCCGGCACAGCTAGGCGGCGTATCACAGCTATCCCCGCCGCTGAACTGCTTTCCCTCGTCATCACCCTCGCCCTCTCCCTCACCGTCCGGCGTGCCATCGCCATCGGAATCCTTCTTGCAGGTGCCGTCCTTGCCCTTTGCTTGACCGCTCGGGCAACTGTTATCGGTGCAAGAACCATCGGGCGCTTTGGTCTGACCCGCAGGGCAGTTGTTTCCGTCGTTCTCACATTCACCCTTAGGATTTACGTGCTGACCGGCGGGGCACTCGTTCTTCTTCTTACACACGCCGTCAATCTTCTCCATGCCCGGTGGGCAGGTTTCAGGCTGGCACGCGTGGTCGCTGTTGCCAGGCAAGAACAACGAGATCGGAATCGAGTTACTACCCGACGGACATGGATCGTTGGGATCGCACTGACCACCAGACAGCGTGCCGGTCGCAAAGCCCGACTGGTCCTGCGCAGACCACACGACGGTACAGCCGTCCCTACACTCCGTCGTGCCGCTGTAGAAATCGCGGTTTCCAACGGTGATCTGTTTGCCGGCTTCGCACTTATTGGCCTTACAAGTATGCGTTGCCTCGTCCCATGGCTTATCTGCCGGGCACGGCTCAAAAAAGAAATTCGTTTCATGATCGCCAAAGGAGCCGCATTGGCTGCCAGACTCGTTACCTGCGATCACCACGCGGCATTCGTAGAACTTCTTGGCGCCAGCATCGAAGGGCCCGTTGCACATGCCACCGGTACCCTCCACTTGCGCCTTAGTCGCGTTCATCTCCTGCATGCACGCCGCGTAGGCTGCGCCCTGATCTGGATAGTCAGCCGCGCGTGCACGGCCACACATCGCAAGCGCAACAGACGCCACCAGCACGTAAGCAATTCGTCGGGCAATGGCGTTTGCCAACATCCGACCGAACCAGCCCATTAGTCGTCCCCACCAAGGAGGATATAGAGGGCCACCAAGAAGGCCCCGAGCCACAGCCAACCTTCCACGTCGCACCCCTGCCCTGCCACACACCAGAGAAACCGCCCGGAGGGTGTCGGACCCTGCCGGGCGGCGGCCGTTACATCGCGCGGCGCACCCACTTGTATACCTTGATGCCGACCATCACGATCAGCACGGCGCTACCGATCGCCGCGATCGGAGCGGCGGCGCCCGCGATCTCGGTGGTCACTTCGGTCACGTCCACGGCGGCGAACGCGGGCGCGGTCGCCACAGCAGCGGTGGCCGCACCGGCGAGCGCCGGCAGCTTGTTGCGGAACTTCTTGAACAGGTTGTTGCGCATGATTTCTCTCGCTCAGTTGGCTTGGTTGATGAACTTACGGATCAGCCGAAACACGAACGCCACGCCCCAGAGAAGCGCGACGCTCTGCCCGATGACCTGGGCATCCGCAATGGTCATCGTCGGCAAAGCAACGACCTGCGGGGTGTAAATCGGAGAGGCGCACGTCTGGGTGCTGGCGTCGAAGTCAGCTTCCGCACACGACAGCACCCAAACCGTAGCCATGGCCTAGGCCTTGGGCTGCGGCATCGGAATCAGCGCCAGACGGCGGCCGACCCGAAGCGAATCGAAGTCGCCCACTTCCAGCGACGAGACATCGAGCAGGTAATTGCCCGGCGGATACGGAGGCTGCTGATCGCCGAGATTGAAGCGGAAAGGCGTGGGGAAATCTTCACCCTTTTCGATGGCACCTTTCTGCTCACGGAAGGTGACAAGCGTGCCGTCCTTGCGCTTGATCTGGCGCTGCTCGACGGTGGCGGACTTGATGATGATGTGGTTCATGGCTATGCGTATCTCCACGCGATGGTTTTGTGCTGGGCCAGGTCATAGAAGACATGCCACGGGCTGGCCCAGAACGCGCCCGTGAGTCGATCGACGTAGCCGCCGAGTGCCTTGCGAATGTCGGCCAACGGGCCGAGTTCCTGCCGCGCCGCGAGCGGGGCTTTCCACCACCTCAGCTCACGCTTGGACTCTTGATTTAGACCGCCCACGCCATGTGTGCGGAACCCCTTGGGGAAGGCACCAGATACTTCAGCGGTGAACTTGCTCGCATACTTCGCGAGATAGCCAACCGCATTGCGCGCACGCTCAATCTTCGTCATGCCATGCGCCCACCAACCCATCGCATCCGCCTTGGGAATGAAGACGCCGCGCGGTATCCAGATCAGGACGTGGTAGTGGGGAACGAGGGCCTTTGTAAGTTCTCCAACCCAGAGGTAACGGAACACCGGACGGTCACCCCGGTATCTGGATCGAATAGCTGCACAGACGAAGCGGCGGAGTCGCTTAAGTAGGTCGCTAATGTCACGAGGGCTTGAGCCACATCCACGTCTGTAAGTCGTCGTGAGCATGTACCACGCACCGCGCGTGGACCCTTTTTTCGCTTCTTCGTCATGGAGCCTCGCTCCTGTCACGATGGATTTCTTTAGGCGCAGCGACCGAATGCGGTTCGCGTCGATTTCAAAGGCTAGGCGCAGTGGCCCGTGGCCACTTGTTGTAGAAGGGACAAGCCCAAGGCTGCGGCCTCCGGCCGCAGCCGAAACGCCGTGATTGGAGACGGCGCGATTGCCCAACGCAGCACGCCGAGCAGCGGCCTTGTTGAGCGCGTTGAACGCATCGATTGCGTCGATGGTGGGAACGTGATGCTGATCGCTCAGCACCACGCGCCCTGCTACGTCTCGACAGTCGTAGCAATACCCATCCTCATGCGGATAGGCATCACCGCATGCGCGGCACACTGGCATGTGGCCACCGTCAGCCACGGAACGACGCCTGATCGCCTGCACGCAGCTGGCCGGGCGTGAGCTTCGGAAGATCCCGAATCGCCTCGCGCCTGACCTGATCGGCGCGCCATGCCGCACGACGGCGCCGCTCACACTCATCGAAGATGGCAGAGCCCAGCCAGACCACGCCAAACGCGACACTCATACACGCGCCGACCAGCACACAGCAGATGATCGCGTCAGCAATCATTTCGAACCGCGCTTGGCGGGCTCTTCGGCCGGCCTATCGTCACGCACCGAATCGGGCTTGATCTTGTCGGCCTTCAACGCGGCGGCCAACAACAGCCGCGAAACCTCAGACTGACCCAGCACCGCGAACTCAAGCGCCAAGCGCTGCACCTCAACCACACGCGGCTGAAGCGTCTTCCACTGATCGATATTCATCGTGTTGTCCCCTGCCCCTGGCCCTTGGAGCCGGTCACCCCTCCAAGGGCGAAGGGGGCCGGCTGTTCCCCGCTCGGGGAACATGGCGCATGTAAGCTGACTGGCGGACAGATGTCAACTAGGCGGGAAACATGCTTGTTGCAACCTTGATGGACAAAGCGCGCCAGCGCCGGGGCATACCCACCGACATGGCGCTAGGGGAAAGGCTTGGGCGGTCACGGCAAGTGGTCAGCCAATGGCGCAGCGGGGACAAGTTCCCTGACGAAGAAGTGATCGTGCAGCTTGCAGACCTAGCGGGAGACGATCCCGGCGAATGGCTGCTAGCAATCAAAGCAGTACGAAGCGAAGGCGCGGCAGGACGCGCATGGGCTGCCCTAGCGAAGCGCCTGGGGGCCAGCGCCGCCCTGCTGATAGTGATGGTGCTGGGAAGCGCACAGCAACCCGCGCAAGCGGCGTCCAAAGACTATTCAGCCGATAGCCCGATATACATTATGCGAAGTTAGATCTGGCAGGATCCCAGGCTGGCGGTCTGGTCCTGCCTGGCTCCCCACCAAGCTGCCGCCTTACTTTTGGAGGCAGCCCTCCGCGTCCCCGCTATGCTCCAGGTCTTCGACCAGGGACAGGCCAATGAATGATCGCTACCAGCCCGCACGTGGGCCGCACTATGGATTGTGGTGGCAGATCGCGCTTGGCGTCTTCGTCGGCCAGCTGATGAGTGCGGCTGTGGCGGGCATCGCGTTCCTCCTTCTGGCGGGCTTTGCGGCCAGTCAGGCCGAAGATGCGGCGAAGCGGCTCAGCCGTCAGCTGCAGCAGGCCACGCGCCAGGCGCAGTCTGCGGTGCCGCCCACGCCGAGCTACGCGCCGGCGCCGACCAGGACCAGGCGTCCGCTGTCGGACGATGAGCGCTGCATGGGCGGCCGTCGGCTCAAGCGGCTGCCGAATGGCTGGCAGGACCTGCCCCATGAGCCTTGCTGAGGCCGCCGGTCTTGCGGACCAGGCGGCCCCTTCCGCCACCTAAGCCTCAAACCTCCCCGGCGCGAGCGCATCGATCATGTAGTCGATGAAGCAGGTGATGCGTGAGGCGAGCGTGGTGTTGCGGTAGTAGACGGCGTTGATCGATTGGCGCACGTCGAGGGTGGCCTTGGGCAGCAACTGGACCAGCTCGCCGCGCTGGCGGTCGGCCGCGGTCATGAAGTCGGACAGGCAGGCGATGCCCTCGCCTGCGAGCGCCAGCTGGCGCAGGATCTCGCCGCTGGAGGAGGCCAGGTCCGGGCGGATCTGCAGCGGCTGGCCCTCGGCGTCTCGCAGCGGCCACCGGTTCAGCGACTCCGGCTGGGTGAAGCCGAGCAGCGAGTGCGCCTTCAGGTCCGAAACGCGCCTGGGCGTTCCGGCGCGCGCCAGATAGGCCGGGCTCGCCAGCAGGCGCAGCCGGCTGGTGGCGACCGGGCGCGCATGCAGGGTCGAGTCCTTCAACGGCCCGATGCGGAACGCCACGTCGGTGCGCTTTTCCAGCAGGTCGGTGATGCCCTCGTTGCTGGCCAGCTCCAGCTCCACCTTGGGAAACCGCGCGCGGAAGCCCGCCACCCGCGGCACGATCACGTGCAGCATGAAGGGCGTCGCCGCATCCACGCGCAGGCGGCCCACGGGCTGCTGCCGCCGCGTGGCCATCTGTTCCTCGGCCGCCTCGACCGAATCCAGGATGGCGCGGGCGCGGGCCAGGAACGCGGCGCCCTCCTCGGTCAGCTCCAGCCGCCGCGTGGTCCGGCGCAGCAGCGTGGTGTCCAGCTTGCTCTCCAGCCGGGCCAGGGTGCGGCTGATCCCGGACACGGTCTGCTCTAGATGCTCGGCCGCGGCGGTGATCGAGCCGGCGTCCACCACGGCGACGAAGGCCTGCAGTTCGTCCAGGGTGATCTTCATTGTTGATGCCAGATCAAAAGTGTCTGACCTATTAGGGCGTTTTTCCGCGAATGTAAAGCGCCCAGACTGCACGCCATCGCTTCCTTCCGTGAAGCGCCCTGACGTGAGTCCACCATGCCGCTCGCCCTCCTCGCCCTGACCCTGGCGGCCTTCGCCATCGGCACGACCGAGTTCGTCATCGTCGGCCTGATCCCGACCATCGCGACCGATCTGGGGGTCGCCCTGCCCTCCGCCGGCCTGCTGGTCAGCCTGTATGCGCTGGGCGTCGCCATCGGCGCGCCCATCCTCACGGCCATCACCGGCCGGGTGCCGCGCAAGCCGCTGCTGGTCGGGCTGATGGCCTTGTTCACCGTCGGCAACCTGGTGGCCTGGCTGGCGCCGGGCTACGCGACCCTGATCCTCGCCCGCCTGCTGACCGGGCTGGCGCACGGCGTGTTCTTCTCGGTCGGCTCCATCGTCGCCACCAGTCTGGTGCCGCGCGAGAAGGCGGCCAGCGCCATCGCCACGATGTTTAGCGGCATGACCGTGGCCTTCGTCACCGGCATCCCGCTGGGCACGTTCATCGGTCAGCACTTCGGCTGGCGCACCACGTTCCTGGCGGTAGCGGTCTTCGGCCTGGTGGCGATGATCGGCGCGCAGTCGCTGGTGCCGCGAAACATCGCGCATGCCACGCCGGCCCCGCTGCGCCGCCAGCTGCGCGTGCTGCTGCAGCCGCGCCTGCTGCTGGTCTACGCGATGACCGCGGTCGGCTATGGCGGCTCGCTGATCGCCTTCACCTTCCTCGCGCCCATCCTCGAAGACATCTCGGGCTTCCGGCCGCAGATGGTGAGCCTGGTGCTGCTGGCCTATGGCGTGTCGGTGGCCATCGGCAACGTCTGGGGCGGTCGCCTGGCCGATCGCCGCGGGCCGGTCAGCGCGCTGAAAGTCATCTTCGGCCTGCTGGCGCTGGTGCTGTTGGTGCTGACCTTCACCGCCCCCTCGCCATGGCTGGTCGTGCTGA
The DNA here is from genome assembly GCF_030322905.1 of Pseudoxanthomonas winnipegensis. NCBI lineage: Bacteria > Pseudomonadati > Pseudomonadota > Gammaproteobacteria > Lysobacterales > Lysobacteraceae > Pseudoxanthomonas > Pseudoxanthomonas winnipegensis. The sequence continues at coordinate 2,172,765 of NZ_CP095475.1, forward strand.
CAGTGCTCGCCTGGGGCGCGGTGGCCTTCGGCAATGTGCCCGCCCTGCAGGTCTATGTGGTGAGGCAGGCCGAACAGGTGGCGCCCGATGCGACCGATGTCGCCGCCGGTTTCAACATCTCGGCCTTCAACCTGGGCGTGGCCGGCGGCTCCTGGGCCGGCGCGCAGGTGGTCGCGCATCTGGGGCTCGCCCACACGCCCTGGATCGCCGCGCTGGTGACGCTGGGCGCCCTGGGCCTGACCGTCCTCTCGGGCCGGCTGGATCGCCGCAACGCCGCGCCCCTGGCCCACACCGCCTGATCTTTCCTCTCTTTCTTATCAACGCAATCGGAGCTTTTCCATGAGCATTCCTTCCTTCGGCGTCGGCACCTTCCGGCTGACCGGCCAGACCGCGATCGATTCGGTGCGCAACGCGCTGGAACTGGGCTATCGCCACATCGACACCGCGCAGGTCTATGGCAACGAGGCCGAGGTCGGCCAGGCCATCGCCGAGAGCGGCGTCGCGCGCGATGCGCTGTTCCTGACCACCAAGATCTGGGTCGATCACTACGCCCGGGACAAGCTGATCCCCAGCCTGCGCCAGAGCCTGGACAGGCTGCGCACCGACCGCGTGGACCTGACCCTGATCCACTGGCCGGCGCCCGGCAACGGCGTGGCGCTCGCCGAGTTCATGACGGCATTGGCCGAGGCCAAGGCGCTGGGCCTGACCCGCCAGATCGGCGTGTCCAACTTCAACATCGCCCTGACCTGCGAAGCCATCGCGGCGGTGGGCGAAGGCGAGATCGCCACCAACCAGATCGAGCTGAGCCCCTATCTGCAGAGCCGCAAGCTGACCGCCTTCCTGCAGGAGCAAGGCATCGCGGTCACCTCGTACATGACCCTGGCCTACGGCAAGGTCCTCAAGGACCCGGTGCTGATGCGGATCGCGGACAAGCACCAGGCCACCGTGGCCCAGGTCGCGCTGGCGTGGGCCCTGCAGCTGGGCTATGCGGTGATCCCTTCCTCGACCCGGCGCGAGAACCTGGCCAGCAATCTGCTCGCACGCGACCTGCGGCTGGATGCGGACGACATGGCGCAGATCGCCACGCTCGAGCGCAATGGCCGCGAGGTCGATCCCGCCGGTCTGGCGCCGGCCTGGGACTGACGCGCTGCCGCGCATGCCTGTCGCCGGCCTGATGGTCGCGGGCTTCCGCACCCGGCTTGGCCGAGTCCTTTCTTCCCTACTTTTCCAAACGGCCGGCCGGCGCTCGCCTGCCCGCCGAGGAGACCCGTGATGTCCAACACCCAAGATCCTCTCTTCCAGCCCTATGTCCTGGGCGAGCTCGAATTGCCCAACCGCATCGTGATGCCGCCGATGACGCGCTCGCGCGCCAGCCAGCCGGGCGATGTGCCGAGCGCGCTGATGGCCGCCTACTACGCCCAGCGCGCCGGCGCCGGGCTGATCGTCAGCGAAGGCACCTGGATCGCGCCGCTGGGCAATGGCTATGCCTGGACGCCCGGCATCCACAGTCCCGCGCAGGTGGAAGGCTGGCGCCAGGTGACCGAGGCCGTGCACGCCGCCGGCGGGCGGATCTTCGCCCAGCTCTGGCACGTCGGCCGGCTCAGCCACACCAGACTGCTCGACGGGCGATCGCCGGTGTCGTCCTCGGCCATCCATGCCGAGGGCGTCAACGTGTTCGTGGCCGAGCGCGACGGGAAGCCCGGCTTCGTCCAGGCCTCGATGCCGCGTGCGCTGGCCACCGAGGAAATCCCCGGCATCGTCGACGAGTTCCGCCAGGCGGCGCGCCAGGCGATGGCCGCCGGTTTCGACGGCGTCGAGCTGCACGCGGCCAACGGCTACCTGGTCAACCAGTTCATCGACTCCAACGCCAACGACCGCACCGATGCCTACGGCGGCTCGCTGGAGAACCGGCTGCGCTTCCTGGACGAAGTGGCCACGGCGCTGGTCGAAGGCACCGGGGACAGGCGCCGCGTCGGCATCCGCCTGGCCCCGCTGACCACGCTCAACGGCTGCTCGGACGCGCAGCCGCAGGTCACTTACCTGGCCGCGGCCAAGCGGCTGGGCGAGATCGACGTGGCCTACCTCCATATCGCCGAGGCCGACTGGGACGATGCGCCGCATATGCCGCTCGCGTTCAAGCGGCAGCTGCGCGTGGCCTTCCCCGGTGCGCTCATCTACGCGGGCAAGTACACCGCCGAGCGTGCGCGTGCCGCGCTGGAGGAAGGCTGGGCCGATCTGATCGCGTTCGGCCGGCCCTTCGTGGCCAACCCCGATCTTCCCGAGCGTCTGCGCACCGGCGCGCCGCTCAGCGCACACGATCCGGACACGCTGTTCGGCGGCGGGGCGCATGGCCTCACCGACTACCCGGCCCTGTCCGCACCCGGGGCTGGCGGCGGCTAGAAGACGGGTCACCGGCGTTGCGTGCACGTCTCGCGCGGAACTGTCTACGATGCCGTCCCCCTTCCAGGAAAGACGGCCTTGGCGATCTATCTCATCCGGCATGGCGAGACCGAATGGTCGCGGTCCGGCCGCCACACCGGCAGCACCGATATCCCGCTGACCGAACACGGCGCGCAGATGGCCAGCGCGCTTGCGCCGCTGCTGGCCGGTGTGCGCTTCGCCAGCGTGCTGGTCAGCCCGCGCCAGCGCGCCCAGGACACCTGCCGGCTCGCTGGTTTGGGGCGCGATGCGCAGATCGAGCCGGATCTGGCGGAATGGGACTACGGCGACTACGAAGGCCTGCGCTCGACCGAGATCCAGGCCGCGCGACCCGACTGGGACATCTGGCGCGATGGCTGCCCCGGCGGCGAATCGCCGGCGGCCGTGTCCGCGCGCGCCGATCGGCTAGTCGCGCGTCTGCGTGCGCTGCCGGGCGATGTGGCGGTCTTCAGTCACGGCCACTTCGGACGTGTGCTGACCGCGCGTTGGCTGCAGCGGCCGGTCGACCTGGGTCAGCATCTGATCCTGGATCCGGCCACGCTGTGCGTGCTCGATCTGGACGCCCGCCACGCGAACGTGCCGGTAATCCTGCGCTGGAACGTGTCCGCACCGCCGGCCTGATCGTTCTGGCGAGATCTGCCGCGACGGCTTTGGTGCAGCGGGGTCATCCTGGCGAGCGGGTTTGCACAGCACAAGTCAGGCCCGGCAATGCCCTGTGCGATTTCCTTCGCGTGATGCTTGCGGAAGGCCCAGGGCGTCATTAGAATGCCGGGCTCCCAAGACACCGGGGCCATAGCTCAGCTGGGAGAGCGCCTGCATGGCATGCAGGAGGTCGGCGGTTCGATCCCGCCTGGCTCCACCACGTTTCAATCGCAGTCGTTAGGCCCGTCTGCGAAGCAACACAGGTTTCACCGCGTCCCCATCGTCTAGAGGCCTAGGACATTACCCTTTCACGGTAGCGACCGGGGTTCGAATCCCCGTGGGGACGCCAAGTTGTACGAAGAGCGCAGCGTTGTCCGGCTGCGCTTTTTCTTGAAGTTCGGGGCCATAGCTCAGCTGGGAGAGCGCCTGCATGGCATGCAGGAGGTCGGCGGTTCGATCCCGCCTGGCTCCACCACTTCATCGCCGCATCCAAGACGCGCGGGTCGGAAGACCGACCTGTCCGCGTCAGATGTTCCAGACGCGTCCCCATCGTCTAGAGGCCTAGGACATTACCCTTTCACGGTAGCGACCGGGGTTCGAATCCCCGTGGGGACGCCAGGTTTTACGGAAAAGCGCAGCGCTCACCCGCTGCGCTTTTTTGTTTGCCCCGCGGCCGTGCGTGAGAGTGTCGAGGTCATGAGCGCGGGTCGAGGCGCTGCGGCTGATGGATCAGGACTTCTTTCGACTCGAAGGCATCGAGCACATGCTCTGCCCCCTCCCTTTCGCCGCAGGCGGAGGAGAGCTCGAAGTCGCGAACCAGCGACTGAGGGGGGCTTTTGCTGTTCGCTTTCTGTGGCTTGACCGGGAAAGCCCCGACCCCTCCCCGTCCCTCCCCTTCGCCTCTGGCGAAAGGGAGGGGGCCTCAAGTCGATGCCTTCCCGTCACTGATCGCGTTGTGCTTAAGGAAGCGGTTAGCACGACCCCGCAAACCGAAGTCCTGTGACCTGATGCGCGCGGCAGCGGGCCGGAGGGCGGTGGCCGCGACTAGCGAGGCAGGATGCCGAGCGCCCGAGTCAGGGCAGGATGCCCTGACCGAGGGAAAAGCGGACGCCGCCCTCCGGACCGATGCCCTTCCGAAGCCATAGCGCTCAAAGTCGGGGCCATAGCGCTTACCGCACAAGCGCGGGATGCAAGTTCAGCTTGCAAGTCGCGAGCGCGCGAGGTCGGCAAGCATTAGCCCCGCATGAAGGCGAACGCGCCCGGATCTTCATGCCCAGACCACCCCGGTTTCATCAAAATAAACAGGCGCAACGCCGTGCTTGCGATGTCGCCCCGCGTTCCGCCTGCCGATCCCTAGGAGTCTCGATGTCGAAGCCAGCCAGTGCCCTGTTCGCCCGCTATGAAACCGCTTTCGCCAGCTGGATCCGGCGCAACGGCTATGCGCCCGCGGAGGCTGTCGAGTACTTCTTGAACGAATCGCCCTACTTCAAGGGCGAGACCGAGCATCTGGATGCGCAGCAGCGTGCGGAGCTGGTGGAGCAGACCCGCGTGTTCCTGAGCAAGCTCAGCACCGAGAACCACTTCGCCATGCAGTTCCCCACGGTGTATCTGTGCACCGACAAGCAGGGGCGCCGGCTGCGCTACACCATCACCATGACCATCGGCGAAGACAAGGCCGAGTGGATCGGCCGCGTGTGGGCGGGCAGCGAGTATCTGGGCGAAGTGGCCGGCAGCGGCAGCGGCCCGAAGGCCAACTACCTGGCCCTGGCGCGCATGCATGTGGAGTCGCAGATCGACTGCGCCGACGCGATCGTCAAGCGCCCCCTGCCCGACTTCTGGTAAGCGCCCGCCTCAGGCGAGCGCGGACGCCTCGGCATCGACCGCGTCGACGCGGCGCAGGGTGGCCACCCCGTGGCCGCGCTCGGACAGATACTCCAGCCACTTGCCCAGGAAGGTGTTCATGCGCATGCGGTGGCTGATCAGCTCGGCCGGCGGCGGGAACAGCCCGATCACGTCCTGCCAGCGCCGCCCGACGTAGCAGTGCGTGGCCTCGGCCTGGCGCGCATCGCGGTACACCCGCACGAACGCCGACGGATCCGGCTCGCCGGTCTGCGGATCGATCAGGCCGTAGGTCAGGCGCAGCTCGACCGTGTAGCGGTGGGTCTCGATCACGTCCACGCGCAGATCCAGGCCATCGCCGATGCTGGACACGTACTGGCCCGGCGCCAGGTCGATCGGAGCGAACAGCCGCGCCAACCGGCCGTAGTTTTCCGCGTACAGCCCCATCAGCCAGCCGAAGCGGCCCAGCTTGGGGAGGTGCGCGGCGCGGGAGAGCGTCAATGCCATGGGGGGATCCTACACGCTGGCAGGCGCATGCGGCAGCATTGACGCCCGGTGGGTTGTGCACCTAACGTGGAGGTCCGCCCGCGCTTTTCCAACCGCCGGGCCGGCACCGTTTCCAGCGCCGTAAAGCCGGGCAGATGCCAGCGGCTTCAGAGCATTTCGCGCTGCAGGCCCAGGGTGGACATCACCTTGCTGGCGATTTCCTCGATCGAAGTGTGCGTGGTGCTCAGCGTGGGCAGCCGCTCGGTGCGGAACATGTCCTCCGCCGCGGCGACCTCGCGTTTGCAGGTCTCGAACTTGGCGTAACTCGAGTTGGGCCGGCGCTCCTGGCGGATCTGGCACAGCCTGTCCGGGTCGATGGTCAGGCCGAAGAGCTTCTTGCGGTACGGGCGCAGCCTCGCGGGCAGCCGGTCGGTTTCCAGATCCTGGTCGGTGAGCGGGTAATTTGCCGCCTTAACCCCGTAATGCAACGCCAGATAGACGCAGGTGGGCGTCTTGCCGGCGCGCGACACCGCGACCAGGATCAGGTCGGCCTCGTCGTAGTTGATCGCCACGCCATCGTCGTGGGTCAGCGCGAAGTTCATCGCGTTGATACGGCGGTGATAGGCCTCGAAATTGACGATGCCGTGCGCCTGGCCCACGCGCGACTGGCGCACCGCGCCCAGTTCGCGCTCCATCGGATCGATGAAGGGCGCGAAGACATCGAGCATCAGCGCACCGCTGGAGGCCAGCGCCTGGGCGATGGAGGGATCGACGATCGAGTGGATCACGATCGGGCGCGCATCGTGGCGCAGGCCCGCTTCGCGGATGCGTTCGATCGCATCGCTGGCTTTTTCCGGATCGTCGACGAACGGAATCCGGTCGGTGATGAATGAGAAACCGGAGAACTGCGTGAGCAGGCTATGCCCAATGGTTTCAACGGTGATACCGGTTCCATCCGAGACATAGAACACCGGCCGGACACTCGACATTGCCTTCATCCTGTCTGTTGAAACTGAAAACCCCGCCAATTCAAGCTTGTGATGCTTGTTTTGGCACTGCATCATAACCGCCTTTCCCCCTAGGACGCGGCCCGACGCTGCAACCCCACCGGGTGTGGCAACGGCTGCTATCGGAGCGTAGCGCTTGAACCAGAACATCCTGTGGCTGCATGAGCTTGGCTTGTCGGATTTGGCCCGCGTGGGCGGCAAGAATTCCTCGCTGGGCGAGATGATCGGCAACCTGGCCCAGCTGGGCGTGTCGGTGCCTGGCGGCTACGCCACCACGGCAGAGGCGTTCAAGGACTTCATCGCGCACAACGATCTGTCCAAGCGCATCTTCGACAAGCTCGAGACGCTGGATGTCGAGGACGTCGGCGCGCTGACTGCGGCCGGCAAGGAGATCCGCGGCTGGGTCATCGATGCCCCGCTGCAGCCCGAGCTGGACAAGGACATCCGCAGCGCCTACGCGCAGCTGTCCGCCGAGAACGGCGGCGGCGATGTGGCCGTGGCGGTGCGTTCGTCGGCCACCGCCGAGGACCTGCCCGATGCGTCCTTCGCCGGACAGCAGGAGACCTTCCTCAACGTCACCGGTGCCGACGATGTCGTGCACAAGGTCAAGGAAGTCTTCGCCTCGCTCTACAACGACCGCGCGATCGCCTACCGTGTGCACCATGGCTTCAAGCACGAGGACGTGTTCCTCTCGGCCGGCGTGCAGCTGATGGTGCGCTCGGATGTGGGCGCATCGGGCGTGCTGTTCACCCTGGACACCGAGTCCGGCTTCCGCGACGTGGTGTTCGTCACCTCCTCCTTTGGCCTGGGCGAGATGGTTGTGCAGGGCGCGGTCAATCCGGACGAGTTCTACGTCTACAAGCCCACGCTCAGCGCGGGCAAGCCGGCGATCCTGCGCCGCTCGCTGGGCAGCAAGCAGGTGCGCATGGTCTATTCGGATGTGCCGGGCGAGCGCGTGCGCATCGAGGACACGCCGGGCGAGTTGCGCAACACCTTCTCCATCAGCGATGAGGATGTGCAGGAGCTGTCCAAGCAGGCGCTGATCATCGAGAAGCACTACAAGCGCCCGATGGATATCGAATGGGCCAAGGACGGGGTCAGCGGCAAGTTGTTCATCGTGCAGGCGCGCCCGGAGACGGTGAAGTCGCGCAGCCATGCGACCCAGATCGAGCGCTTCGCGCTGTCGGCCAAGGGCGCCAAGGTGCTGGCCGAGGGCCGCGCGGTGGGCGCCAAGATCGGCGCCGGCGTGGCGCGCGTGGTGCGCTCGCTGGAGGACATGGACCGCGTGCAGCCGGGCGATGTGCTGTTCGCCGACATGACCGATCCGGACTGGGAGCCGGTGATGAAGCGCGCCAGCGCCATCGTCACCAACCGCGGCGGCCGCACCTGCCATGCCGCGATCATCGCGCGCGAGCTCGGCGTGCCGGCCGTGGTCGGCTCGGGCAATGCGACCGAACTGGTCCAGGACGGCCAGGAGGTCACCGTCAGCTGCGCCGAGGGCGACACCGGCTTCATCTACGACGGCGTGCTGGAGTTCGAGCGCACCACCACGGACCTGGGCAACATGCCGCCGGCGCCGCTGAAGATCATGATGAACGTCGCCAACCCCGAGCGCGCGTTCGACTTCGGCCAGCTGCCCAATGCCGGCATCGGCCTGGCGCGCCTGGAGATGATCATCGCCAGCCACATCGGCATCCATCCCAAGGCGCTGCTCGAGTACGACCAGCAGGACGCAGCGACCAAGAAGAAGATCGACGCCAAGATCGCCGGCTACGGTGCGCCGGTGGACTTCTACGTCAACCGCCTGGCCGAGGGCATCGCCACGCTGACCGCCTCGGTCGCGCCCAATCCGGTGATCGTGCGCCTGTCGGACTTCAAGTCCAACGAGTACGCCAACCTGATCGGCGGCACGCGCTACGAGCCGGAGGAAGAGAACCCGATGATCGGCTTCCGCGGCGCCAGCCGTTACGTCGATCCCTCCTTCACCGATGCCTTCGCGCTGGAGTGCCGTGCGGTGCTGAAGGTGCGCAACGAGATGGGCCTGGACAACCTCTGGGTCATGATCCCGTTCGTGCGCACGCTGGAGGAAGGCCGCAAGGTGGTCGAGGTGCTGGAGGCCAATGGCCTGAAGCAGGGCGAGAACGGCCTGAAGATCATCATGATGTGCGAGGTGCCGTCCAACGCGCTGCTGGCCGAGGAGTTCCTGGAGATCTTCGACGGCTTCTCGATCGGCTCCAACGACCTGACCCAGCTCTCGCTGGGCCTGGACCGCGACTCGTCGATCGTCGCGCACCTGTTCGACGAGCGGAATCCGGCGGTCAAGAAGCTGCTGTCGATGGCGATCAAGGCCGCGCGCGCCAAGGGCAAGTACGTGGGCATCTGCGGTCAGGGCCCCTCGGACCATCCCGACCTGGCCGAGTGGCTGATGAAGGAAGGCATCGAGTCGGTCTCGCTCAATCCCGATACCGTGGTCGATACCTGGCTGGCGCTGGCCAAGACCAAGGCCGCATGATGGGGGCGATGCACACGCTGCTGGCCGCGACGACCGCCGCGCCGGCACCGGCCAGGGCGGCCGGCGCACCGGCGTTCGACTGGAGCACGGTGGACTGGGCCGGGATCCTCCTCAACTGGGGGATCGCGCTGGTCATCGTGGTGGTGGGCATGTGGCTGTCCAAGCGCCTGAGCCTGGCGCTGGAGCGTGCCCTGACCCGCGCCAGCGTGGAGAGCACGCTCAGCAGCTTCCTGCGCAATGTGTCCTATGCGGTGCTGCTGGTGCTGGTGTTCGTCAGCGCGCTGACCAAGATCGGCGTGCCGGCGACCTCGCTGGCCACCGTGCTGGGCGCTGCCGGCCTGGCCGTCGGCCTGGCGTTGAAGGACTCGCTGTCCAACATCGCCTCGGGCGTGATGCTGATCGTGCTGCGGCCGATGCGCGACGGCGACCACGTGGTCGCGGCCGGCCAGGAGGGCATCGTCGATGAGATCCGCGTGTTCCAGACGCGCATCCGCGCCTTCGACCAGCGCGTGATCACCCTGCCCAACAGCACCATCACCACCGCGCCGATCATCAACTACTCCACCCTGCCCACGCGCCGGCTGGAGATCACGGTGGGCGTGGGCTACGACGACGACCTCAAGCAGGCCCAGCGCATCCTGCTGGAGATCGCCGAGCAGAATCCGCTGGTGCTGAAGGACCCCAAGCCGTTCGTGCAGGTCACCAACCTGGGCGAGAGCAGCGTGGACCTGATGCTGTTCGCCTATGCCAGCAACGGCGATTTCGGCAGCGCCAAGAGCACGGTGATCGAGGCCATCCGCAACCAGCTGCTGGAGCAGGGCCTGTCCATCCCCTACCCGCAGCGCGATCTGCATGTCTATCACCACGACGCCGACGGGCGTCCGCTGGCCGAGGTGCTGACCAAGGCCGTGAGCGACGATGGCGATACGGGTGCGGGGCCGGGTGCGGCCAAGGGCAATTAGCGCGCGGCTTCATCGTGTGAGTTGAACAGCAAGAAGGCGGCCAAGGCCGCCTTCCTGCTGTCTGTAGCTGGGTGGGAGCAGGTGTCTCCTCAAATCTCGCGGCGGTCCGCCTGTAGAGCGGAGCTTGCTCCGCTGGGGCTTTCCCACGAACTGAACGAAGAGCAGCGGAGCAAGCTCCGCTCTACAGGTGGGAGCCGCCCGTGGCGGCGACGGGCTTTCCCCGGTTTCTCGGCCCTCCCAGCTGTACCCAGAAGTCAGACTTCCCTTCCTGAGGAAACTCACACCCGTCGTTCCCGCGAACGCGGGAACCCGGCGTCTTGATCCACCGCGCGAAAGTCCCTGGATTCCCGCCTTCGCGGGAATGACGGTGGGAAGTGGCTGGCGTCTGTCAGTCGCCGCCCTTGTGTGAGCCGCCATGGCGGCGATGGGGCTCTACCGGGAAAGCCTCATCGCCGCCATGGCGGCTCACACTGAGCTAAGTTCGCCGCGAGATTGCAGCGTGCTCAGCCCTGCTCTGGCAGCGCCAGCTGCGCCAGGTAGCGGCGGTAGTGGCGCAGTTCGGCGATCGAGTCGTGCACGTCGCTCAGAGCGGTGTGCGAGGACTGCTTCTTGACGCCCTCCAGCACCTGCGGCGCCCAGCGCCGCGCCAGTTCCTTGAGCGTGCTCACGTCCAGATTGCGGTAGTGGAAGTAGCGCTCCAGGCGCGGCATCAGCCGGTGCAGGAAGCGGCGGTCCTGGCAGATCGAGTTGCCGCACATCGGCGAGGCGTTGGCCGGCACCCAGCGCGCCAGGAATTCCACGGTCGCCGCCTCGGCCTGGCCCAGGGTCACGGTGCTGGACACCACCCGGTCCCACAGCCCGGAGCGCCGGTGCTGGTTGCGGTTCCATTCGTCCATGCGCTCCAGCGCGTCGAGCGGATGGGCGATGGCGAACTCGGGTCCCTCGGCCAGGATGTTGAGCTGGGAATCGGTCACGACCGTGGCGACTTCCAGGATCGAATCGCGGTCCGTGTCCAGTCCTGTCATCTCAAGATCGATCCAGATCAGGTGGCTGGCGTTGAGGGCTGTGGTCATGGCGAAGAAGTGAGCGGAACAGTCGTTCATCATAGCGCAGGGCTTCTGCGCGGCCGTCGGCGCGGGCTGTCCGGTGCAGGGACGCGCTCGCGTTATGGACGATGCAGATCAGCCATTACGGAGCCCGGCGTGCGCAACCCGCCTTACTTGCAGCCCGCGGCGGACGCCGGTGCATTGCCCAAACGTCCTATCCCCGCAGCGACGCGTCAGCGCGACGGTGGAAATGTGGGAGCCGCCATGGCGGCAACGGGGCTGTATCGGGAAAGCCTCATCGCCGCCGTGGCGGCTCCCACGGAAGCGGAACGGCGCGTTGCGAGCGTCGGCAAGGAGCACATGCCGGCGCTGGATGGCGTGCGCGGGCTGGCGGCGCTGGCGGTGGTGGTCTCGCATCTTCCGGGCAAGTCGTCGGCCTGGGACCGGGTGAACTTCGGTGCGTGCGGGGTGCTGCTGTTCTTCGCGCTCAGCGGCTTTCTGATGGCCTACCTGCATCTGCACCAGGACTTCAATGCGCAGGCGGTGCGCCGCTTCTGCGTCGCGCGGGTGGCGCGCATCGTGCCGCTGTACTACCTGGTGGTAGTGCTGTCGTTCCTGGTCTCGCACTTCGTCCACCAGGGCTTCCACTACCAGATGGATGCGGCGCAGCTGGTGCGGCATCTGGCCTTCGTCGGTTCGGTCGGGGTGTTCTGGTCGGTGGGGCCGGAATTCCAGTTCTATGGCTTCTTCGTGCTGCTCTGGGGGCTGACGCTGCTGCGGGGCACGCCGCGGACCCTGGCGCTGGGCGCGCTGGGGCTGTTCGTCGTGGCCAGCTACCTCACCTCGCCTGCCCTGCCCGGCGTGCTGTTCGTGACCAAGCTGCATATCTTCCTGGCTGGCGTGGCGGTGGCCATGCTGCGCTGGCGCCTGCTGCAGCGCCAGGCGCTGTTGCGGCCTGCGACCATCGGCGGCCTGCAGCTGCTGGCCTGCCTGGGCGTGGTGCTGCTGCTGATCCCCTATCAGCACATGCTGCTGCCGCTGTTCCCGGCCGCCGAGGTCGCGGAGCATGAGCACTGGTACTACTCCGATCTGGCGCGCACGCTGATGGCGGCCCTGGCGGTGCTGGCCTTCTCCTTCCGCACCCGCGCGTCGGACGCCTTGCTGGCCAATGCCGCGGTGCGCGAGCTGGGGCGCATCAGCTTCTCGCTCTACCTGCTGCACATGCCGGTGCTGGACGCGATGCAGGCGCTGGGCCTGTTCGGCCATCTCAATCCATGGGTCGCCGGCATCGGCTGCGTCCTGGCGAGCGTGGCGCTGGCCGCGCTGGTCAATCGGGCGATCGAGACGCCTGCGCAGCGCTGGGTAACCCGCCGGCTTGGCGCCTCGCATCCCGTGCCGGCGGGCTGAGGGAGCCGGATCGGCGACACGGCCGGTCCGACGGTCAGTCCAGCAGCGGCCTGCCGCGTTTGGCGCGGAAGTAGTTGGTCAGGCGGCGGCCCGCCTCCTCGCCCAGCACCCCGCCGGTGACCTGCACGCGATGGTTGTGGCGCGGGTCTGCGAGCAGGTCGAACACGCTGCCGGCCGCGCCGGTCTTGGGATCGGAGGCGGCATAGACCACGCGCGCCAGCCGGGCATGGACCATGGCCATGGCGCACATCGCGCAGGGTTCGAGCGTGACGTAGAGCGTGCAGCCCACCAGCCGATGGTTGCGCAGATACGCCCCGCCCTGGCGCATGGCGACGATCTCGGCGTGCGCGCTCGGGTCGTGGTCGCAGCGGTTGCGGTTGCCGCCCTGGCCGATGCAGTGGCCGTCGGCATCGATGAGCAACGCGCCGACCGGGATCTCGTCCAGCTCGTGCTGAGCCTGATCGGCCACGGCGAAGGCCTGACGCATCCAGGCTTCGTCCTGGGCATCGGGCGCGCGGGCGATGGCCTCGGCGGCGGGATCCATGACGACACGGTCTCTTGAGGGGGACGAGGGCGCGATTCTACGCGGCGCCCCTGCGCCGTTCACGCCGCGCTACCCGGATGCGGCGACAATTCGACCTGCACCAGCACCGCTGACGTGCGGCCCCGGGCCAACGACCCCGCCGCAGACGCAACGCGAATGCCGCCCACGCGCGGCCCCTCCAGCGCAGCGTCATGATCGATCAGCCCTCTCCTTCGACTCCGGTTCTCCAGGCAAGTCCTGCACTGCGTCTGGCGGCCGGTCGTGGCCCGGCGCGCTCGATCCGGCCTGCCCTCCCGATCATCCACCCCATGGAGGCACCATGAGCTACACCCTGCCCGATCTCCCCTACGCCTACGACGCGCTGGAACCCAACATCGACGCCAAGACGATGGAGATCCACCACAGCAAGCACCACCAGACCTACGTCAACTCGCTCAACGCGGCGGTGGAAGGCACGCCGTGGGCCGAGCTGCCGGTCGAGGAACTGGTGGCGCGCATCGGCGAGCTGCCCGACAAGCTCAAGGGCCCGGTCACCAACCATGGCGGCGGCCACGCCAACCATTCGCTGTTCTGGACGGTGATGTCGCCCCAGGGCGGCGGCGAACCCAGCGGCGAACTGGCCACGGCGATCGACGCCGAGCTGGGCGGCTTCGAGGCGTTCAAGAAGGCCTTCACCCAGGCGGCGATCACCCGCTTCGGCAGCGGCTGGGCCTGGCTGTGCGTGGACAAGGCCGGCAAGCTCAGCGTGGAGAACAGCGCCAACCAGGACAGCCCGCTGATGCAGGGCCTCACGCCCATCCTGGGCCTGGACGTGTGGGAACACGCCTACTACCTCAAGTACCAGAACCGCCGGCCCGAATACATCGAGGCCTTCTACAAGGTGGTCGACTGGAACGAGGTCGCGCGCCGCTACCAGGCCGCCAGGCAGGGCTGAGTTGTTGCGGCGGGCGCGCTGCGATGGCGCGCCCACCGCTTCCATCGCGTGCTGCGGGACGCGGCCTGGTCGCGTCCCGCATCCGCAAGGCGGCTCGCTACTCCACGTCCGCCTTGACCTGCGCGTGGCTCATCAGCGCGAAGATGAAGGTGCCGCCGAGCACGTTGCCGACCAGGGCCGGCAGCACCACGCCGACGATCGAGGGCCAGACCTGCGCCTGGCCGAGCAGGATCACGTACATCACCTCGATCGTACCGACCACCACGTGCGCCACGCCTGCCACGCCCATCAGCCAGGTCACGATCACGATCATCGCCAGCTTGTTCTGTTCGATCGCGTGCAGCATCCACACCAGCGTGGCGATCAGCCAGCCGGCCAACACCGCGGTGCCGAAGGTCGTGGCCAGCGGCACCTGGCCCAGGTGCAGGCCGATCTCCAGCAGCGCCTTGTCCACCTCGGGCGTGAACATCGGCAGCCAGGCGAACACCGCCGCGGCGATGAAGCCACCCACCAGGTTGCCCAACAGCACGATGCCCCACAGCCGCAGCAGCCGTCCCAGGCTGTACAGACTGAAGTTGCGCATCACCGGCAGGACCGGGGTGATGGTGTTCTCGGTAAACAGCTGCTGCCCGGCGCTGATGACGAACACGAAGCCCAGCGCATAGCCGGCGGCCTCGATCAGGAACGCGGCCGGCGCATCCGGCAGATACGCCTGCAGCAGCGCCCGGCCGAGGAAGGACATGCTCATCGTCATGCCCGCGGCGATGGCCGACCAGAACAGCGCGAAGAAGTCGCGCGCCAGCTCCTTCTCGCCCTGCCGGCTGATGCGCTCGTGCACCGCGGCCGCCTTGGACGGCGCGCGTTCCTCGAGCTCTTCCTCGCGGACATTGTCCAGCTCCGCGACCGGTTCGGCCATGGCGGTGATCCAGAGTGTGGGGGCGCATATCGTAGGGAGTGGCGCTGTCTGGACAGCGTGCACGGCGACCCGGCCGTCCTTCGTTCCGTTCCCGTCTCGGGCATGGCACGGCAATGGCGGCGGCGATGCAGGTTCGGTGTCGCCTCCCCTGCCCAACCGCCCCCCGCCACGTCCGCGTTTCCAGCGCGCCGCACTCAGGGCTGGCTTATCCGCCAGGGCCTCCGTGCCAGCACTGCGAAAGCGGCCAACGCCGCGAACAGCCAGCCGCTCCAGACCGTCCCCTGCATCCCGAATGCATCGATGAAACCGCCCCCGACCGCCGCGCCCAGCACCACACCGAGGTTGGCGGCGGAGACGAAGAGGCTGGTAACGAACTCGGGCGCGTCCGGCGCGGCCGAGGTCATCCAGAGTTGGCTGACGATCAGGCCGCTGGTATGCGCGGCGCCCCACAGCAGGCAGAGCGGCAGCATGATCGCCAACGAGGCCGATGCGTACGTCAGCAGCACGCCATAGGCGGCCGCCAGGACCACGGGATAAACCAGGACGGTTGCGGCCAGTCGATGGCCCAGCGCGCGTCCGGCCAGCAGGTTGCCCAGCACGCCGCCGACCCCGAACACGCCCAGCAGCAGGCCGATGGCCTCACCGCCCAGGTGCGCCCGTCGCGCCAGGTATTCGGCGGCGTAGCTGTAGACCGAAAACATCGCGGCGAACACGCACACCGTCGTGGCGACCGACAGCCACACCGCCGGCCTGCGCAGAACCGCCAGCACCGTCCCCGGAGCATGGGGCCTGGCATGATGCCTGGGCGGCAGCATGCTCCACACGCCGACGGCGGCCACCAGGCTCACCGCGGCGCAGAAGTAGAACGAGGCCTCGTAGGACAGCGTGGCCTCGATCCAGGTCGCCAGCGGCACGCCCAGCACCAGCCCCAGCGTGGTGCCGAGAAAGGCCATCGAGGTGGCGTGCGCGGCGCGCTGCGGCGGGTACAGCGACACGGCCGCAGCGAAGGCCGCCGAGAAGAACACCGGATGCAGCAGGGCCGAGGGCACCCGCAGCGCCATCAGCGCGCCGAAGCTCGGCGCCCAGGCCGACAACAGGCTGCACAGGCTGAAAACCAGCAGGCAGGCGGCCAGCACCTTGCGCCGGTCCAGGCGCGAGAGCCACAGCACCATGGCCGGCCCGCACACTGCGACCACGGTCGCGAACAGCGCCACCAGCCCGCCGGCCTGGGCCACGCCGACACCGTAGCGCTGGACCACGGCCGGCAGGACGCCGACCACGCCGAACTCGACCACATACAGGCCGAACAGGCCCAGCGCGATGAAGAACAAGGGCCGGGTGCCACTCATGGCCGCGCCTTGCACTGGCGTGCGGACAGCGCCCGGCATGCGGCGGCGCACGCCGGCGTGCTGATGGCCTGAAGACCCTCGGGCAGATGCGCAGGGAGAGCACCCTGGGGTTGGAGGAGTACGGAATGCGTCATGGCAGCGCCTCGATCGGGTGGGCAATGCCGCGACGATAGGAATGCCTTGACTGGAGAAAAAGCGGGCTACAGTTCCTCGATGTGCGGAATCAAATGTCCGCAATCCTCGAGGAGAGCCGATCGTGGAAAGCCTGACGGGCTTTGCGGTGTTCATGCAGGTCGCCGAGACACGCAGCTTCGTCGCCGCCGGCCGGCTGCTGGGGGTGTCGGCTTCGGCCGTCGGCAAGCGCGTGGCGCGGCTGGAGGAGAAGCTGGGGGTGCGCCTGTTCCACCGCAGCACGCGCAGCGTCACCTTGACCGCCGAGGGCCTGCTGTTCCTGGAGCGCAGCCGCCGCATCCTGGCCGAGATCGAGGCGGCCGAGCTGGAGCTGTCGCAGGCGTCGGCCGCGCCGCGCGGCCGTCTGCGGGTGAGCCTGCCCCTGGTCAGCTCGCTGGTCCTGCCGGTCATCGGCGATTTCATGCGCGCATATCCCGAGATCGAGCTGGACCTGGACTTCACCGACCGGATGGTCGATGTGGTCGAGGAAGGCTTCGATGCCGTCGTGCGCACGGGCCAGCCGGCCGACTCGCGCCTGTCGGCCCGGCGCCTGGGCAGCTTCCAGATGCGGCTGGTGGCCTCGCCGGACTATCTGGCGCGCCGCGGCACGCCGATGACGCCCGCCGATCTGCGTGGGCACACCTGCCTGCACTATCGCTATCCCAACAGCGGCAAGCTGGAGACCTGGGCGCTGCGGCGGGCCCCGGGCGAACCCGAGCTGCAGCTGCCCACTTCGATGATCTGCAACAACATCGAGGCGCGCCTGTGTTTCGCGTTGCGGGGACTGGGAATCGCCCACCTGCCGGATTTCGCCATCGATGCGCTGTTGGCCGAGGGGCGACTCAAGTCGATTCTCACCGAGCATGTGGAGCGCAGCGGGGTGTTCCACGTGCTGTGGCCGGCAGGCAAGCATCCCTCACCCAAGGTCAGGGCCCTGGTCGACTTCCTGTGCGCGCGGGTGTTTCCGCAGACCGAGCGCAGTCCGCCTAGGCTGGGCGATCGGTCCAGTCGGCGGCCAGCGCTGCCGTCTTCGTGAGCTCAGCGCACTCAAGGTCCCCATGCGCATCTTCGATCTGCGCATGGTCGAGAACGGGAAGAGTCGTTACCGCTGCAGAAACGAGCCAGCGCCCTGGCCCGGCATCGCACCACTCGGTTGACGCATCTCACGCCAATGACGGTACTGGGCCTGTTTGTCCGCGGACGGGTCCTCGATGCCCAGCAACCAGAACCTGAACCAATCCAGGTTTCTTTCGTTCGCGGCCAGAAGCTGCTTGGGTTGAAACTTGAAGTGCGGCGCCTGGGGAAACACGTAGAGATCGGCCTTGCGGGCGAGCATCAATGGAACCGCGGAATCGAGCAGCCATTCGTACTCCTGCTCGGGCACCTGCATCAGGATGGGCGCCTTGATCTTGTCCAGGTTGAACTCCAGTCCGATGCGCTTCCACTGCTCCGGAGTCTCGTCCGCGGCTCCGAGTTGCCAGACCGTCTTGGCACGCGACACGAATTCCTCCCCCTTCAAGGTGCCGTGCAGGTACATGCTGCGCGACAGAACGGCGCCGGTGATCGACGCTGCGGCAAGAAGATCAGACTTGAATGCCGTCCACATCGTGACTTCTGTGCCATAGCTGAGTTCCCCCATTCCCACGCGGGACGGGTCGATGGCTCCGGATGCCGCCAACATATCCACCGCACTTTTCACGGCCGACAAGCCCTCGTCATAGCGCCGGGCCGCATCGGAATAGACCGCTCCATAGTTGATGCAGAGCACCGAGATCCCATGTTCGGCGAATGTCGCGAAAGGCCATTCACCGCCATATCCGCTACGCAGGAAGCCAGGACAAAGATAGTAGGCGACGAACAATGGGGGCGGATGCGCGCCCACCCTGCGCGCTTCGAAGAACTGTCCGGTAAACAACTGCCCGCCCTGACCACGCCAACGAAGCAGCTTCACGCGCGCGGCCTGGCCGACATCCGCCGCCAAGGCTGCGTTCGGATCGAACAACATCTGACGCTCGCCGGTCTTCAGGTCGATACGCTCAAGGCGCGGCGGCCGGTTAGGATCGGCCGACACGCACGCCAGTGCGACGGACGACATGCCGCAGCCGGCATCCTCACGCCCGTACCGGTCCCCGCCATTGAGCAGGCCGGCCGCTCGCGCGAGTGGAGTGACCTTGCCACTGCCGAGATTCCACCGGAACAGCGATTGCGACGTTCCCTGTGCCGGATCGGAGACCGTAAAGATCACCTCATCGCTCCCGGGTCGCCATTGGATGCCTGTCATGGCCGTGCCGACACAGGCTTCGGCTTGGCATTTGAACCAACGCGAGTGCTTTCCCAGCGAGGCCGACAGCTCGACCTTCGGCTTTCGCAATTGGTCGCCCTGTTCTCCTACCCGGCTCAGCAAAGCGAGGCGCTGGCCGCCCCCGTCCAGCGCATAGCGCCAGGGTTTGGGCTCATCTGATGACAAGCGCGGGTCGACGGCATCCGCGCTTTGAGCATCGGCCGACGCGAGTGCACGGACCTCGCCAGTCGCTGGATCGACCTCTTTCCAACGATCCGAGACGTCGGATAGCAAGGGCACGCGGGCGAAGCCATCGCCCTTGACATCCAGTCGTTGGGTCGCAAGACGTCCGCCCACGTTTCCCGAGCGGAACAGGTTGCCTTGGCCAATGGGTACCGCGCTATCGACGCGGATCCCACGCTCGTACTCCCGTTGTTCCGCCGCGATCACTTCATCGCGCGTCGCGCCAACGCTGTAGCGCAATGTCTTACCGTCCGCGTTCAGCGAGAAGTCGCGTACATCCGCTGGATCGGTCGTGACCGGCTGCGCACTTGAACCATTCGCGCCTGCCCGCCAGACGGCCGTTTTCCCGTCCATGAAGGCCAGGTAGTAGATCCATGCCCCGTCTGGCGACCATACGGCACGGGCCGGCAGCGAAAGCCCAGCCGAGCTACGTAGCGGCGTACCGCCTTCGCCTACTCTCCGGGGCGCACTCGCGCCATCCATTGCCTGGACGTACCACCACGCGTCATAGGTGTTACGCTCGACCGAAGCCTGTTCGGTACGGAATGCCACATACAGACCATCAGGCGACACCACTGGGCCGCTGATGTCGACGACTTCAATCAGGCGCCTTGGGGAGATCATCTCGCCGGCGTGCCCCTCGCTGGCCAAACCCGGCAGCGTGCCGAACGCCAGACACTGGATGATGAAGAACTTCAGCAAGCGGGCAGAAAATGCTCCGCAACTTCGCGTCGTATGCATGGCGTGCTCGGAATGGGAAAACGATGTCACCAGTGCGCGGACACGCTGAGGCTCACGAACCGACCGATCGCCGAATAGTTGGTCGAGTCGTACGGCGGATTGCTGGTAACGGGTGCGTAGAGTGGGGGCGCCCGATTGAAGAGGTTCATCGCCGAAAGCGCGAACTCCAGGCCAGGGAACAGCCCCAGTCGCTCGCCGGCGGCATAACGCAGCGTGGCGTCGAATGTGGTGAATGAACTCGTCTTGCTGCCGTCGACCTTGTTGATCACGCCACTGACATAGTTGGCGAACGTCGATGCCGTCAGCCCGCCTCCCCTCCAGACCGTCCCGATTCGGCCGCGGACCTTTGCTGGATAAAAAAGCGTGCCGGACAGATCCCGCGTGCTGTCGGCACGAGTGGCCTGTTGCGCGCTGTCGATCCAGCTGACCGCGCCGTGCACCGCGAGTTTTCCCCGGCCGATATCAACGCGGTACGAACCCGAGAGATCCAGACCCTTGATCCGTTGTGCGACTGTATTGACGTAACGGTTGTAGGCGATGGCCACGACCTTGGCGGGGTCGTACGGCGCACCGGTGAAGTTGCTGAACTGAGCGTTGGTGATGATCGTGGCCTGCTCGTCCGCCGTGGGGGTGCCGTCGATGAACGGTGCATAGGCGGCGTTGTTCAGAGCCTGCGCCTGGTAAACCAGCGGCTGCGCGATACGTTCGGCGAAGCTGATGCTGTACCAGCTCAACTCCGCCTCGAGTGCCGGCACCGCCTCCGGATGAAACGCGAGCGACGTGCTCCATGTACGCGCCCGCTCGGGCTGCAGGTCAGGATTGCCCCCATAGGGCACCAGTACCGTTGCGTCGCTGGCATAACCCTGGCCGCCGAGCGAGGCTGCGCGATACAGATAGGCCGATTGAGGCTGATAGCGCTGCAGAAGCGTCGGCGCCTTGAAGGACTTGCCCCAGGAGGCCTTGAGCGTGAAATCGGCGCTGGGGTCATAGAGGAAGCCGAGCTTCGGGGTAGCCACGCCTCCAAAGCTGGCGTAATCCTCACCGCGCATGGCAGCGGTCAACTCCACCCGCTGCACGCCAGGAACACCCTGGTCGGCTCCGATCAGGGGTAGGCTGATCTCCGCATAGGCGAAACGGCTGCTGTCTTCGCCGTTGGTGATGACAGCGCCGCTGCGAAGGTTGCCTTGCAGGAACGTGTTCTCGCGATAGCCCGCCCCTAGCGCCAGCCGGGCATCCCCGCCCGGCATGGCGAACATCGGGCCTTCCGCGCTCAGCTCGTAAGCGCGGCTCCGATTGCGATAGAGACTCCGCGCGAAGGGGGTGACCCGCCCCGTGGTACGAACGCCTATCCCAAGACCAGAGACGCTCTCGTCCTTGCCCCACGCGCCTCCGAGCGTCATTGCCCAGTCTCCGGACAACGCTAACGTGATCTCAGGGGAGACAAACCGGGTCGTGGTCTCTGCCGTGGCCGGGAAAAACTGTGTTGGAAGAGCCACGTAGTAGGTGAGCTGCTCACGCTTGGTCCTGAGCGTATCCACCTGCAACTCGACACGGCTCCCCAGCGCCTGGTGGAGGCTGAGCAATCCACTGTCCAGCTCGCTCTCTGGGTAGAGCGTGGTGGGGCCGAACAGGTGATCGGCGTAGCCACGCTGGTCGGCATAGATCGGATCGGCCGACGTCCGCTTCCACGCCGCGATCAGACCACCGTTGGCCCAGGCGGCACCGCCGGTCGCGGAATACTCCCGCGTAGTCAGGCCGCCATCGGTCGCACCAGCATGGCGCGTGAGGACTGTCAGGCCCTCGTAGTCGCGTCGCAGGATCACGTTGCCCACCCCACCGACGGCGTCGGAGCCGTAGATGGCCGAGGCCCCGTCCGGGATGACCTCCAGACGGTCCACGGCCTCGACGGGAATGGCGCTGATATCGACCGCCTGCACAAATCCGCTGTAAGCCAGACGCCGACCATTGAGCAGCGTGAGCGTGGCATCTGGCCCCAGACCACGCAGGTTGAGCGATGATCCGCCAGAAATGTTCTGGTTGGCGATGCCACCTCCTTCGGCACCCGCCACTACCCCCGGGTTCTGTCCGCCCGAGAAGTTCTGCGGCAGCGAGCGAATCACCTCACCCATGTCGGAGAACCCTTCCTCGCGGATGCGCCCGCTGTCGACGGTGATCACAGGTGAAGGCACGGTGCCGCCCTTGATGCGGGTGCCGGTGACGGCGATCGTGTCCAAGGTCGAGGGCGCTGGGGTATTCACAACCGGAGTTCTTTCCCCATCGTCCACCGTCCGCCTTTGCGTTGCCGACGAAGTTCCATCGCCGACCGAGGCCTGTGGCTTCCGCCCGCTTGAGTCGGATGACCGTCTGATCACCATCGTCGTCGCCGTGGTCTGCTGCGCCGACAGACCGCTGCCGGCCAGTACGCGGTCGATCGCCTCGCGGGCGGTCAGGGTCGCCTGCAGGGCCGGCGCGTTGACGCCATCCACGTCCTGGATGTCGAACAACACGTTGGCGCCGGCCTGGCGCGCGATCGCACGCAGGGTTTCGGCCAGTGGCTGGCGCGGCAGATCGAAGGGATAGGCGGCTGTCAGCGCATGCGGGGGACTCTGTTCCAACGCTTGGGCGTGGACAGTCCCGAGGATCGTGGCGATGCACAGACCCAGCGCGTGTGTGGCAAGGGTGGAGCGGAAGCGGACGTGCATTGACAGAGTTCCCCGTGGATGGTGTGCGTCACCGGGGCGACTGCTTCGCGGTGCCCCGTCACTCCGTAGATGCATGTAGGCGCTGAAACCGCACCGTCACTTTCTGGTCACCTCCATTCGGGCGGATCGCATCGCCGTCCAGGGTCGTAGACGCTGTCTTGTTTCTCCCAGATCATCGCGCGCCGTCGCCTCACCCGCGTCTGCGCGTGATGATGTCGGCATCACCGCAGATGGATGCGTCCGCCGCGCTGCTCGAGCTGCAAGCCGTGCATCTGCGCCACCGAGCCGGCGAAGCCGGCGTTGTCGCCGGCGTGGTACAGGCCACTCAGGCGCACACCGCGTGCCCGGGCACTGTCCAGGACGATGCTGGTCTTGTCGTAGCGGTTCATCTCCGCCGCGGCCTCGGCCAGCGACGTGTTGTCGAGCAGAACCTCGCCTCGGCGCCAGGCGGTCACCGCATCCAGGCGCGGCGTGTCGATGCGCGCCGGCACGTGATCGCCCAGGACGATGCGCTCGCCGGGCGTGAGGATCTCGGGCGGAGGCACGGAACTGGCGTGGCGTGTGTCCCCGGCTGGAAGGGGCGTGTTAAGCGTGGCGACGGCCACACGGCCTTCGATCAGGGTCACCGCCACCCGGCGCGCGTCACGGCGCACGACGAAGGTGGTGCCCAGCGCGGTCACGCTGTGCCCGTCAACGATGACCACGAAGGGCCGTCGTGCATCCTTGGCGACCTCGAACAGGGCCTCGCCCCGGTCAAGTTGTACGCGGCGTTCGGCTTCGGTGAAATCGGGTGTGACGCTGGAGTCGGCATTGAGCGTGAGGCGGCTGCCGTCCTCCAGGCGCACGGTGCGCTGCTCGCCAACGGCGGTGACGTAGGACGTCGGGCCCGCCGTCAGGAGATGCAGAACCAGGCCAGCAACAGCCAGGACCAGACAGGCCGCCATGGCCCAGCCTGCGCGGCGCGGGCGCCAGGTCCGCGCGCGCAGCGCCCGCAGTTCGCGGGCCTCGGCACTGTGCTCCCAGCGTTCCAACCGGGGCGCTGTGCTGGCCGGCTCGCTGCCACCCAGCAGGTCCCACACCTCGGTCAAGCCTTCGAACTCCTGCGCGTTCTCCGGGCGTTCGGCCAGCCAGTGGCGGAAGCCGGCCTCGAGTTCGGGACTTCGATCGGGGCCGTGCAGGCGTGTGATCCATACCGACGCCTCGGCACGCGCGGCCAGGATGGTCTTCGATGGAGAGTCTTCCTTCTCGGTGGACTTGCGCAGGTTCATTCCGGACTCCTCGCCATCCAGTCGCGCAGGAAGAAGGATGCGCGGGCGATGTGTTTCTCCACCATGCTAACGCTGATGCCCAATCGCTCGGCGATCTGCGCGTGGCTCAAGCCATCGAGCCGGTGCAGCAGCAACACCTCCCGCGGCCGTGGATTCAGTCGCTCCAAACCCGTCTTCATGCGCTGGGCACGCTCCTGGCGCACGTAGAGTTCGTCCGGCGGCGGTGCCGGGTCGGGCAGGGACTCGGCCACCGTTTGGTCGAGCACCATACGACCGGCAGGTGACTTGCGGCCCTGTTCGGCGGACAGGTTGAGCACGGTGCGCACCAAGAACGCCTCGGTATTGTGGACAGTGCGCTCGCGGCAGTAGAGCTGTAGGCGCAGGAAGGCCTCCTGCATCAGGTCGTCGATCTCATCGCCCGCACGGCCGCGACTGGCCAAGACCCGCCGCAGCTTTGAGAGCAGTTGGAGCACCCCGTCCATTCCGTCGGAATAGCACGGTCCATCAAGGCCCCGCAATCGTGGGAAATCAGGACGCAGAAGGCACGAAAATCACGGTGCGGGTTTGCCCTATTGATGCATCTACACAGATCCTCCTGTGGATGCGGCATGAGGTCTTGAGTGATTGGTTGCACGGCATCCGAGACTCAGCCGCGGGCTTGCGTCCCGGTCGTTTGATTTCGCCTATATCCTCTGGGGTCTCCCCTACGCGCTTGCTCCCAGGTCCGCCATGCGTTTTTCCTCCGACGAGATCGCCGCAGCGCTTGCCACCGTGCGCGCCGCCCTGCCGCCGACGCCGCAGTACCGCTGGCCGCTGATCGAACAGGCGCTGGGCGCCGAGGTCTGGATCAAGCATGAGAACCACACGCCCGTGGGCGCCTTCAAGGTGCGCGGCGGGCTGACCTATTTCGAGGAGCTGCGCCGCACCCAGCCGGAGGTGCGGCAGGTGATCAGCGCCACCCGCGGCAACCATGGGCAGTCGGTCGGCTTCGCCGCGCGCCGCCACGGCCTGCAGGCGACCATCGTGGTGCCGCACGGCAACTCGGTGGAGAAGAACGCGGCCATGCGGGCGCTGGGCGTGGAGCTGGTCGAGCATGGCGAGGATTTCCAGGCCGCCTCGGACCATGCCGCGGCGCTGGCGAGCGCGCATGGCCTGCACCGCATTCCTTCCTTCCATCGCGAGCTGGTGCGCGGCGTGGCCACGGCCTACGTGGAGTTCTTCGAGGCGACCAAGGCCGCGGGCGGGGCGCCGGATGTGCTGTTCGTGCCCATCGGCCTGGGCTCGGGCTTCGCCGGCGCGGCGGCGGCGCGCGCCTACTGCGGCGTGAGCACGCGCCTGGTCGGCGTGGTCTCGGCGCATGCCGATGCCAGCCTGCAGTCCTGGCGCAGCGGCATGCTGGTGGACTCGCCCGCCAACACCTGTCTCGCCGACGGCATGGCCTGCCGTCTGCCGGTGGCCGAGGCGATGGCGGTGGTGCGCGCCGAGGCCGAGGACGTGGTCGCGGTCACCGACGACGAGGTGGCCGCCGCGATGCGCCTGCTCTACACCGCCACCCACAACGTGGCCGAGGGCGCCGGCGCCGCCGCGCTGGCGGCGGCCATGCAGCAGCGCAGGTTCTGGGCGGGGCAGCGCATCGGCGTGGCGCTCACCGGCGGCAATGTGGATGCGCCGCTGTTCGCCGAGGTGCTGGCCGGATGAGGCCGGGCGTCCGGGTCGGTCGCCCGGCCCTCTCGCGGCGAGCCTGACGGATGCTGCGTTCGATCCACGTCAGGCGGACGCGGCGGCAAGCGCCCTGATGCGCTGCGCGACGTCGGGGTCGGTCGGGTTGTAGACGATCATGCTCAGGTCCGGCCGGCCGTCGACGGCGAAGGCCGAGTATTCCAGTTCAATGGGCCCCAGCTCCGGGTGCAGCAGGCGCTTGAGGTGTTCGCCGCCGCCCGCGTCGAGCACTTCGTTGTCATGCCACAGCGCTTCGAACTCCGGGCTGAGCCTGCAGAGCTCGTCCACCAGCTCACCGACTTCGGAGGCCAGGCCGGCGCGCGCCACGTCGGCGCGGAAGCCGCCCACCACGAAGCGGGCCACGCTGTCCCAGTCGTGCTGCTTGGCGCGCGCGGCCGGATCGCGGAACAGGAAGTAGAGGATGTTGCGCTGGCCCACCGGCAGCGCGCCGTAGTCGGTCAACACGACGGTGGCGGCCGGGTTCCAGGCCACGATCTCCCAGGTGGCCGTGCGGATGATCGCCGGGCTCGCGTCGAGCAGATCGAGCAGTCGCTGCAGGCGGGGGCTGACGCTGTCCACCGCCTTGTAGCGGACCTCGGGCGGCCGCCCCAGTCCGAGCATGAACAGATGTTCGCGCTCGGCCTCGGTGAGCATCAGCGCGCTGGCCACGCGGTCCAGGACCTCAGGCGAGGGCGCGCCGCCGCGGCCCTGCTCGAGCCAGGTGTACCAGGTCGGGCTGATGTGGGCGCGTTGCGCGACTTCCTCCCGGCGCAGCCCGGGCGTCCGCCTGCGACCGGTGAAGCCGAAGCTGGCCGGGTCCAGGCGCGTGCGACGGCTTCTCAGGAATTCGCCGAGGGATTTGGCCGTGCCGACGGGCATGCGGAGCCTGTTAGTCGCTTTACTAGGATGAGATCACTAATTTACCGGTATGGCGATGGGCCAGATAGTGCGCAGCTCCACGCTCAGGACACCGCACCATGCGCATCTTTCTTACCGGCGCGACCGGCTTCATCGGCTCGGCCCTCGTCCCCGAACTCATCGGCGCAGGCCACCAGGTCATCGGCGTCAGTCGCTCCGACGCGGGCGCCCAGGCGCTGCGCGCCGCGGGCGCCGAGGTCTATCGCGGCACGCTCGAAGATCCCGAAGGCCTGCGTGCCGGCGCCGCCCAGGCGGACGGCGTGATCCATACCGCGTTCGATCACGACTTCTCGCGCTTCGTCGAGAACTGCAAGAAGGACGGGCGCGTCATCGCCGCGCTCGGCGAGGCGCTCAAGGGCTCCGACCGTCCGCTGGTCATCACCTCGGGAACGGGATTCGGCATTGCCCGGGACGGCGAACTGGCGAGCGAGGACGTCTTCAGACCCGACCATCCCAATCCGCGCGTCGCCTCCGAGCTGGCCGGCAATGCCCTGCTGGAGGCTGGCGTGAACGTGTCGGTGGTGCGGCTGCCGCAGGTCCACGATCCGCTCCGGCAGGGCCTGGTCTCGCCGCTGATCGCCGTCGCCCGCGACAAGGGCTACGTCGCCTATGTCGGCGAGGGCCGCAATCGCTGGTCGGCCGGGCATCTGGCCGATGTGGTGCGCCTGTATCGGCTTGCCGTGGAGGCGGCCGTTCGCGGAGCGCGCTATCACGCGGTCGGCGAGGAAGGCGTCAGCAGCCGCGACATCGCCGAATCGCTCGGCCGCGGGCTGAAGCTGCCGGTGGTGTCGGTCGCGCCGGAAGAGGCGCCGGCCTACTTCGGCTGGCTGATGCACTTCGCCGCGCAGGACATGCCGGCCTCCAGTGCCCTCACCCAGGCGCGGCTGCACTGGCATCCGACGGGGCCGACGCTGCTCGCCGATCTCGACCTGGCCCGCTACGCGCAATAGTCGTCGTGCAACAGGCCCGGGAGCGAGGCTACTCAAGCCCCGCATCCCGGGTGAAGAACGGCTCGCGTCTCGCCTCGTCGGATTCGGGACTTCAGCGCGGCGTTGCGGCGACGGCCGGCCGCTCCAAAGACCAGTCCGCATGCCAATCGACGCGGAAGCGGTCGCCTTCGACCTGCAGCGGCAGCCAGACATAGCGTCCGTCGATGGCGTTCTCGGGGTTCCAGCGATCGCCCATGTAGATGAAGCGACCCGGCTGGCCCGGCATGGGCAGGATGTAGGCACTCTGGCTGTGGAAGGTGAGTGCCGCATCTTCGCCCTGCGCGGGATTGCCGAACTCGGTCCAGGGACCCAGCGGCGATGCCGCGCTGGCGCCGTGCGCGGTATTGGGTTTCCAGCCCGTGCACTCCGAGCCCATGAAGAAGTAGCGCCCGGCATGCTTGAAGATCGCCGGCGCCTCCAGCCACTGGTCCACGAAGATGCGCTGATAGTCCTGCTCGGTGTCCAGGTAATCGGCTGTCAGGCGCGTCATATGCATCGTGGCGTTGCCTTCGGAGCTGTAGAACAGATAGGCCGAGCCGTCGTCATCCTGGAACAGCGTCATGTCGCGCGACTGCTGGCCATTGGGCCGGAACGAGCGCAGGTAGCGGTACGGTCCGGCGGGCGCATCGGCGACCGCCACGCCCACGCGGGCGTCCTTGTAGCCATGCCCTGCCCGCTCCAGGTGGAACCACATCACGTACTTTCCGGTCGCCGCGTTGTGCAGCACCTTGGGGCGCTCGATGATGGCGCCATCGGCGATGTCCGACGCGGGATCCTTCGACACCGGCAGCGCGATGCCGCGCGCATCCCAGTGCAGCAGATCGCGGGACTGATAGACCGACACGCCGACATGCGCCGCGTTGCCGCCCTTGCCCGCGGTCTTGTACTCGCCGAACCAGTAATAACTTCCATCGGGCGCCCTGAGCATCCCGGCGCCATGCGCGTTGATCACCTCGCCCTGGCGGTCGTGCCAGCGCTCGCCGGGCACGATGGAGGCTGGCTTGTCGGCGGCCGCGGCCGACCAGGGCGCAAGCAGCAGGACGGCGGTGGCCGCCAACACGTGTCTGATCCGTGACCGGCGGCCGGCATCCGCCCGGCCACGCCGGGCCTGCGCCTCACCGACCGTGTTTGCGCACGACGTACGCAGCTGCTTCATCCTCATCCCTCTTGCCTTAGCACTGCAGGTTGTTCGAACTGAAGGCCGACCTGACGCGGGGCGCCATGTCGGCCGTCTTGGTGAACCGCGAAGACCACGCCCCGCCTTAGAACGTCACCGTCATGCGGGCCCACATGAAGCGGCCCAGCAGGTCGTAGGAGGCCACGTCGGTATTGGCATTGGTCACGTTGTTGGCGTAGTACAGCGGCGGCTGCCGATTGGTGAGGTTGTCCACGCCGACCTCGAAGCGGGTGTGCCACGGACTCACCTGATAGCCCAGCTGCACGTTGTGATAGGCATAGGCACCGATGCCGCGAACCACACCGGCCTGATCGGAATCCGCCGACAGGCCCTGGTCCAGATCCGTGCTGCCGATCTGGGTCTTGCCGACATAACGCAGGCGCCAGGACGCGCTCCAGTCGCCCTTGCTCCAGCTCAGCGTGGCCAACGCACGCCAGCGCGGAAAGTTGCCGTAGGAATAAGTGAACCTGCCAGCATTGTGGATGGTGACCGTGCTCGGGTCGGTGGTGTCGGGCAGGACGTCGTAGCGCGAGGTGTAGGTGCCGTTGAGGCTGGCGGTCAGCCTGCCCCATCCGGCGTCCGGCAGGCGGTAGGCCAGGGCGAAGTCGACGCCGCGCGCCCAGAGCCTGCCCAGGTTCACGGTCGGCTCGGCGATGTAGTTGATGGTGCCGTTGCCATTGCGGTGGATCAGGGGGCAGAAGCTGCTGGCGGCGTTCGCATAGCACTGGTTCATCACGGTCTGCGCGGAGACCGTGGTGATGGTGTCCTCCAGGTCGATGCGCCACCAGTCAGCGCTCAGCGAGAGGCCGTCGAGCCAGCGTGGGTCGTAGACCAGGCCCACGTCGTAGGATTTCCCGGTCTCCGGCTTGAGCTGGTAGCCGGCCACCACGGCCCCGGAGGTCTTCGCCGAGACCTGTCCATCGGCCTGCTGGTAGCTGCCGTCGGTGGGGACGTTGGCGCAGGCCGCCGCATGGCCGCCGGTGTAGCCGTTGCAGGGGTCGTTGGCCGTGGCGGCGTCGCCGGCCACGCCGCCATACAACTCGTTGATGTTGGGCGCGCGGAACACCTGCGAGGCGGTCGCGCGCAGCAGCAGGTCCTGCACCGGGCGGTACTCCAGCGAGAGCTTGCTGTTGGTCCGGCTGCCGACCGAGCTGTAGTCGGAGAAGCGCGAGCCGATGGTCAGGTTCAGCGATTGGACCAGCGGCACGTCCTTGAGCAAGGGCAGCAGGGCTTCGGCGTAGGCCTCCCTGACCTGGAAGCTGCCGTTGAGCGTGGTGGCGCAGAACTCGATCGTCCCGCACAGGCCGTTCTCGTCGGCCTGCCACCGCGGGTCGGCCTGGGTGCTGGTGGATTCCTTGCGGTAGGACACGCCCGCGGCCAGGCTCACGGTCCCGGCCGGCAGCTCGAACAGGCTGCCATTGGCGTTGGCCTCGAACTGCCTGACCGTGTAGACGCTGCTCACCACCGGATCGACCACCATCGACTGCAGGGCATTGGTATAGGCCGCGTCGTTGATGTTGAAGATGTTGATCGGCGTGCAGCCCGCGATCGGGTTGCCGGCGCTTCCGCACTTGACCGTGCCATCGGTGTCGGTGAACGAGGGGCCGACCGCCTGGTTGAAGCTGGCGTAGTCCAGGAAGCCGTCATTGATCGACTTCTGCTTGACCCGGCCGTAGTTGAGGCGTGCATCCCACTGCCAGGAACTGTCGCCGAAGCTGCCGCGCAGGCCCGGCGCCACCTGCAGATTGTAGGTGTTGTACTGGTAGCGCCGGTTGCCCAGGGCGATGATGCGAGTGTTGAGATCGTTGTACGAAGTGTCGGTGCTGCGGTCGGTGCCGAAGTTCACGCCGTACGGGTTGTAGGCGCTTTCGGCCGAGACCAGGAAGTTGTCGCCATTGGCGAAGATCGGGATCGGCGCGATGATCGAGGCCGACTCGGTCTTGCTGAACCAGGTATCGAGATAGGCCTCGACATTGTCGTTGAGGCGCAAGGTGCCCAGCGCGAAGGCGTTGGTGCGCTCCTGCGGGGTCTGCAGCAGGTTGTAGGGCTGGTAGTTGTAGGAATCGTTGACGGCGTTGTAGCAATGGAAATCGCCGGCGCCTGCCCTGCCCTGGACACCGCTGTTGAGCGTCACCCGCGAGCAGCCGTAGGCCGTGGCCAACGCAGTGGAAGCGGCCGAGCCGTCGTTGAAGTTGACCGAGCCGGTCGGAGTCGCCGACGAGCCCTGCTTCACCGATTGGCCATCGATCAGATACAGCGCATCCTTCGAGTAGTCGCGCTCGGCCGCCGAGACCGCGTCGAGCTTGTGATAGGACAGGCCGGCCACGATGCTGCCGCGGTCCCAGGCCTTGCCGCTGGTGAGCGAGAAGTTGCGGCGGTCGCCGTCGCCCTTCCAGCTGCTGCCGAAGTCGATGGAGAACTGCGTGCCCTCGAAGCGGTCGCGCAGGATGAAGTTGACCACGCCGCCGATCGCATCGGACCCGTAGACCGCCGAGGCGCCGTCGCTCAGCACCTCGATGCGCTCGATCATGCTGGCGGGGATCGCGTTGACGTCGTTGTAGGCCAGGCGGCTGCCGTTGACCAGCACCAGCGTGCGCTTGTCGCCCAGGCCGCGCAGCGAGACCGTCGAGGCACCGGTGCCGCCGCCGTTGTTGGTGTTCGGGTTGGTCGCGTTGCCGGCGATGGACGGCAGCTCCTGCAGCAGGTCGCCCACGGTCGCCTTGCCGGTGGCGGTGATCTGTTCGCGCGTGACCGTCACGACGGGGTTGGCGGTCTCGGTGTCGACGCGGCGCAGGCGCGAGCCGGTGACGACGACGTTGTCCAGGGTCTTGGGCGCATCGCCGCCGTCAGGCGGTGTTTCCTGGGCCAGCACGGTGGATGTGCAGGTCAGCGCCAGCGCCGCGGTGATGGCGGCGGTGAGTCGATACTGCAGAGTGCGATGGCGGTAATGCGATCGTGCGTTGGGCGAAGCGGACATCGTGGACGTCATGGCGAAGATCCTCGGGGGATGTGCTTCCGACGGCAATCGGGGGCAACAGTCCCCCGCGCCGGCGGATGCCAGCGAATCGGCTTGATCGGTGTTACCTGCTGGTGCGGATGTCAGGGCGCGGATGAGGCGCGTCGTGGCAACGGGCGGGATCGCCTGTCTGCGCGCTACGTAACGCATGCTTCATCACACGATCACAATGTGCCGTCCTGCCTGCCACAGCGTCTTGTCGCATTTACCGCTTATGGATGCGGAAAATCGCACGGACCGGTCGGATGATCGTGCCTGTGCAACGCGCGGGGAGCGCTCAGGCTTGGAGCAGCCAGCCGCCGAACAAGGGGCCGGCCGTGTCGCCATGCTGTGGTTCGAAGCGGAAGGTCAGCAGCGCGCTGTCGTGTGTCAGCGCAAGCGGCAGCGGGTAATCGTGATCGACGAAGTCGATCACCTGGCCGCGTTCGACCTGCACCTCCACCGCAAGCGCGCCGTTGATCAGGATATTGAAGCCTCCCTTGTCGCTGCCCCAGAAGCGCAGGCGCAGGACCAGCGGTGCCTGGCTGCCTTTCATCTGGAACTCGACGAAGCCCTTGCCGCGCACGTCTCGACACGCCTGCCGGCGGTAGGCGCCGCTGAAGGAGGTCTCGCTGCTGAGCTTGTGGGCCTGCTCGGAGGCGGGATCGCCGAACAGGATCACGTCCACCGCACTGGCCAGCAGCGCGGCGTGCTCGGCCTGCTCGCGCGTGCGCCGTTCGGCCTCCTGCGTCCACTGCCTGCCGTCCATGCGCCTGAAGTACAGCGCGCAGCGGCGATCGTACTGCGCATAGAACGGCGCGAACTCCAGCGCCTGCGGGCGCGTCGTACTGGCCAGGAAACGACCGGGCTCGGGCAGTGGCACGAAGCCCGACAACGGCGAGACATCGGCGACCAGCGCCGGATCGGGCTGGTCGTAGGGCGTGGAGACCGGTCCCAGATCGGCGGCCAGCGCCAGTGGGCCGCGCATCACCACGACGCTGTCCGGATCGCCGGCCGCATGCTCCAGGCGCAGCGGCGTCTCCAGCGTCAGCTCGACGACATCGCCGGCCTTCCAGGCGCGCTCCAGCCGCGCGTAGCCATCGACGGGCGTCGTCTTGGCCGCGCGGCCGTTGAGCCTGAGCGTGTAGCGCCCTTCGCACCAGGCGGGGATGCGCAGCATCAGGCGCTTCGGCGCCTCAGCCCCGGCACGTGTGATCTGGAGGCGCACCTGTCCGTTGTGCGGGATGCCGCTGTCCAGTTCCAGCGCCAGGTCGCCCTGCTTCCAGTCCAGCGTCGAGGGGATGTAGAGGTTGACGTACAGCGCGCTGCCGTCCTGCCAGTAGATCGAATCGCCGAACTGCGCATGGGCCTCCATGCCGCTGCCGACGCAGCACCAGAAGGAGTCGAACCTGCCGGAAAACTCGCGCTCGCCGCCGGTGATCATCGGTGTCATGTAGGTGAACATGCCGGTGGCCGGATGCTGGGCTGCCATCGTGTGGTTGTGCAGCGTGCGCTCGTAGTAATCGAAATAGCGCGCCTGCGGCGTCCACTGGTAGAGGTGCCGGGTCAGCTTGAGCATGTTGTAGCTGTTGCAGTGCTCGCAGGTCTGCTCGGTCAGGAACGCGGCGATGGTGTCCGGCTGCTGGAAGTACTCGCGATCGGCGTTGCCGCCGATCACGTAGCTGTAGTGCGTGGTCACCGTCTCCCAGAAGAAGCGCGCGGCGGCGGCCGAATCCGCATCGCCGACCAGCTCGAACTGGCGCGCCTCGCCGATGAACTTGGGCACCTGGGTGTTGGCGTGGTGGTGCGGCAGATCGTCCTTGCCGACCAGGGTCGGATCGATGATCTTCTCGTGGCGCAGACGCTTGCCAATGGCGATCCAGCGCGCGTTGCCCGTGCGTGCGCCCAGTTCGAGGTAGGACTCGTTGAGGCCGCCGAATTCGGTATCCAGCAGGCTCTGCGTCTGCGCATGATCCAGCGCGTCGAAGACCCCGGCCAGGTAGGTCGCCAACGGGATGAGCACCTGCAATGCCTGTTGATCGTCCGCCAGCGCATGCGCGTCGAGCAGACCAGCGAACAGCTTGTGCACCGTGTACAGCGGCGACCAGCTGCCGTTGAGGTTGAAGGCGCTGCTCTTGACCGCGCCGCGGCGCACCTCTTCGAACACGACCTTGCCACCCTCGATCGCGCCGGCATCGGTCTTGCGCGTCAGGCCACCGACGTAGCCATCCGGATCCTGCGCCTGGGCACGGGCCAGCTCGGCCACGATGTAGGCGATGCGCTGCCGCACCTGCGGGTCGCGGGTCTGCGCGTATAGCTTGGACAGCGCGCTCAGGTAGTGCCCGAGGGTATGGCCGGCGATGGTGTCGCCTTCCCAGCCGCCGTAGACCTCACCCTTCGGAGGCAGGCCGGCGTACTGCAGGAAGTTGTGGAGCAGTCGGTCCGGCTCGATCTCGAACAGGTAGCGGCGATTGACCAGTAGCGAGTCCAGGAACATCGACGGCTTCAGCGTGACGTCCTGCAGCGGCAGCGCGTTCACCTTGCCGGCCATGGACGCCGCAGCCTCCGCCGGGAACCGCAACATGCCCGCGGCCATCGCCAGCGCGCTCCACTGCAGGAAGCGTCGACGCGACAGGGTGTCGGCGGCGTGGTCGCAGGCCTGCAGCGGCTGGGGATCGAGCGGCGCCGTCACGCGCTTCGCCCGCAAGCGATCAGGAGAAGATGGGCATCCGGGCGCAACGGCATCAGGGCTTCCTCGACAGGCGGGCCTGTCCTGCAAAAGCGACCAGGCAGGCAGAGCATGGGACCGAGGCCGACGCCTCGCCGGGCCGACTATCACACCGCGCCGCAGGCAGCGTCTTGAGCTCCAGCGTGTCAGGGCATGCGGAATCCAGCACGAAGTGGGTCAGTTGCTTATCCCGTCTCGGAGCGCATCGAAAACCGCGCGCAGACAATGTGTGGTCACCGGCCTGAAGGTCACTCGATTGGCCGTCCACAGCGCCCCACCGTCGACGCTGGTCTTTGCGACCTCATGCGTAGCGCGCCTCGATGCTGACCTTGCCGCTCGCGCTGAAGGGCAGCGCGACGCGGTCGCGATGCGGCCCGCTCAGCGCTGCCGGGACGCCCGCGATGCTGACTTCGCGCAGCGTCTTGCCCGCAGGCGCGCGCAGCGTCAGCCAGACGGCCCTGGGCTGGAGCGCGGGCAGGCTGACCTGCGCCTGGATCAGGCCCTGCTCGGGCTGGGCCTGGATCGACACGCCGACCCTGCCCCACGGCGTTGGTGCATCCTCAATGAGGATCGGCTTGCCGGTGGCCAGCCAGTCGCGCGGCAGCGCGCGCGCCAGATACAGGTCCTGATCCTGGTCGAACACCAGCATCCAGCGCAGCAGCAGCGGCACGGTCATCTGCGCGGGCATGCAGAACAGCGGCATGCCGCCGGTGATGCCGGCCACCTCGCCCGCGGTCCAGCTGCCGCGCGTATGTGCCTGATAGCGGTGCGCGTAGAGGAACAGCAGGTATTCCTCGATCCGGTCCAGGCGCAGCAGCTGCTGGGCGTAGCCGTAGGAAATGAAGCCCAGGATGTCGCGCCCTTCCGGCGTGGGC
Organism: Pseudoxanthomonas winnipegensis; assembly: GCF_030322905.1. Classification (NCBI taxonomy): domain Bacteria; kingdom Pseudomonadati; phylum Pseudomonadota; class Gammaproteobacteria; order Lysobacterales; family Lysobacteraceae; genus Pseudoxanthomonas; species Pseudoxanthomonas winnipegensis. The sequence goes on from NZ_CP095475.1 coordinate 2,207,655, forward strand.
TTCCAGATATTGGAGACGATGCCCAGAGTGGTGCCGCCGTGGCCGCGCAGGCAGTCGATCACCAGGTGCGCCAGCGCATCGGGCAGCACGTCGGCCTGCAGCAGCTCGGCATAGGCGCGATGCGACCAGAGCTGCTCGCTCTTGCTGGGATCTTCCTGCGACATCGCCTGGCGGAAGGTCTCGCGCGTGCCCGGCAGCGGGCCGACATAGGCGGGATTGAGGTCGGTGCGGATATCGGTGCGGATGGATTCCAACAGGCGCTGGCGCAGCTGCCTGGCGCGTTGGCGCCACTGGCCGGAGCGGCCCGGCGCGCCGGCGATCGTCGTCCACACCGCCGCGATGTCCTCCCAGCCGCGGATCGCCAGGGCGCTGTTGCCGAAGTACGGCTTCCACCACAGCGAAGGGTCCGGATACAGGCAGGCGTCGGATTCGCTCCAGCCGTGGATCAGGCCATGACCGCGATCGTCGCGCGGCAGCTGCAGGCTGGCGTCATGCAGCTCGACCAGCAGCTGCGCGGTGGCCTCGATCTTGCCCTGGTACTGGCGCAGCAGTGCGACATCGCCGGTGTAGCGCAGGTAGCGCGCCAGCAGCGACAGGGTCAGGCCGAACTGGCCCGTCTCCGGGCCGCGCATGTTGACCAGGCCATCGGGCTGGGTGTAGTCGGACAGGTAGTTGTCCAGCACGGCCCGGGCCTGGTCGAAGCGGCCCCATTCCAGGTTGGCATACAGCGAACTGGTGAAGGTGTCCTGGAAGCCGTCGTACTCGTTGCCGACGTAATCGCGGTCCACCGCGCCGTACTTGGGGAACACGCCGCCAGGCCGCACGATCAGCTCGCGGGCGAACGCGAACCGCGCCATGTCGGGCCAGCTGGCGTCCGGCAGTGCCAGCGTGCTGATCTGCGCCAGCTGCGCCTGCCATGCGGCGGCGAAGTCGATCATTCCGCGATAGAAGTCCTGCGCACTGGCCGCGCCCCGGCGCGGCGGATAGTCGGGATAGCTGTAGCCGTAGACCGTGCGCACGGCCTTGCCCTGCTCGACCAGCACCGCCCGATGCCAGGTCTGCACCACGAACGCGTCGCGCGCATTGACGTCGGCGAACACCAGCAGGTCGTACCAGCGCCCCTCGCCCGCCGGAATCACCTTGTGCACGGCCGGCATCCAGCCGCCCAGCAGGCCTTCGCTGCGATGGGCGACCTTGTCGGCATCGGCCAGCTCCGGGAAGTACTGGATCGCCCGATAGGTGCGGCTACGCCCGTCGGGATAGATCGGCATCGTGTCCTTGCCCTGCACCGTGCCCACGAACGTCGTCCACGGCAGGCGCCCGTTGTAGTCCTTCGGATCCAGGCGCGAGGCCGGTGGCGGTGCGGCATCGCGCACCTCGGCCTCGCTTGGGTCGCCTTGGCGCAGCAGCCGGTCGGCCAGCAGGTCGGCTTCAGCCATGGCCAGCTCGGCCAGCGGCATGCCGAAGTACGGCGTGTCGCTGCTGCCCCACACCGCCTCGGTGCGCTTGCCCAGCTCCAGCACGCCGGCCGCGCAGGCCAGCACCAGTGCCCCCTGCGGCGTGCGCAGGTCCTCGTGCACGGTCCAGGCCTGACCCCGATGGGTGAAGGCGGTCAGCGCGGTCGACCCCGCCAGCTCCACGCTGCTGGCCGGCCGCAGGCGCGGCGGAGGGGCGGCAACCGGGGCGACGCCAGCCTGTTCGGTGGTCAGCCCGGCAGCGGCAGGAAGCAGGCCGGCGGCCGCCGTGGCAGCCACGCCGTGGCGAAGGAAGTCTCTGCGGTCCATGGTGCCCACGCGGTTGAATGATCAAGCCGCATCGTGCGATGCCGGCGCGCGCGCGTCTTGTCCGACACGCCGCTGGCAGGTGCGGCTTTTCGCACAAGCGCGGCGCGTGCGGGCTCAGTAGGTGCCAACCGTGACCCGCAGCACCGGCGGATCCTTGCGCCCGAAGTTGAGCCCGTAATCGGTCTGGTCGCCGTTGAGCAGGCGCTCGAACCGCCATTGCCCGTCCTGGTAACGGCCCTGCTCCACCCGCAGCAACTGGCCGTGCCGACCATCGTCGGCCACGCGCGCCAGTTCCGCGCGCGCGGCGAAGCCGGTCAGCAGGAACTGCTCCGGCGCGGTCTGCACGACCAGCAGGCGGCCGGCGTGGTCGCTGTTGCCGGGCAGGATCGGATCGGCATCGCCCCAGGCGGGCGCGCCGTAGGACACGCGCACCTCCCAGTCGCCGAAGCGCAGCGTGCGCCGCGGCTGGCCGGGCTGCTCGGCCACGGCCTGCAGGCGTCCCTCGAAGGCGGCCTTGGCCAGGATCCGCTGCATCGGCGCCAGCAGCCCGAAGTTGGCCGCATGTGCCGCGCTGGCGGCCTCCTTCTCCGGCGAGTCGGCGCCGTCCACGCCGAACACCGAGAAGCCGATGCCGCCCTGCCCCAGCACATGGAACAGATACGGCGCGGTGGCCGGCTCGAAGCCCGTCTCGGACACCCAGGCCGGATTGTCGGCGCGGGCGTACTGCCCGATCACCTTGGTGTATTCGTTGTAGTCGTTGGTATAGATGTCGGTGCCGATGAAGTCGATCGACGGGCTCGCCGCGCGCCACAGCTCGAACACATTCACCGTCGCGCCCCCGGAGGGGTAATCCAGCCCGGGATACTTCTTGCCCTTGTAGCGCAGCCAGGTGTTGACGTACATCGGCAGCGGATAGACCTGCTTGCCGGCGGCGGCGACCTGCTCGATGTAGTGCGCGGTGGCGTAGGCGTTGAAGGCCTCCTCGGCGTCCGACCCGAACACCTGCTGCCAGGTACCGGCCGGCTTGCCCAGGCGGGCCGTGATCGCCGCCGGCACCGGCTGGGCGAAGGCGGCGTTGGCGGCGGCGCCATGGTCGCGCACGGTGCCGATCGCGCCCGGCTCGTTCTCCACCTGGACCAGGATCACCGTGTGGCGCTGACCATCGATCTTGCGCAGATGCGCCATCAACGCGCTGAAGGCGCGCTGGTCGGCCTCGAGGTTGGCATTGGCATGGGGCGAGAGCACCTCGGTAGGCTGTCCTCGCTCGTCCAGGGCGCGCGGGTAAGTGGCGGCGTCGCGCTTGATCCATTCCGGGACGTAGTGCATCTGGCCGTTCTTCCAGCTGCCGAACCACAGCAGCGCCACGCGCAGGTCGCGCTGGCGTGCCTGTGCGATCAAGGCATCGAGGTTGGTGGTGTCGTAACGGCCAGGCGATGGCTCGAACTGCTCCCAGTACACCGGCGCCTCGACCGTGTTGGCGTGCAGGGCCACCACCTGATCCAGCGCACCGGGGAGCACGGCCGGCCAGGCGCTGGAGTTGTGCAGCTGCGCGGCCAGCACCGTGTAGGGCGCGCCGTCCACCAGCAAGGCATAGCGGTCCTGCGCGTGGATCAGGCGCGGCAGTTCCTGGGCCGCGGCGGTGGCGCACAGGCCGAACAGGAGCAGGCCGGTCACGGCCCGGCGGAGAGACCGGCGGAGCGCGCCGCGGCGGGTGTTGAAGCCAGATGCGGTCATGGTGAGGGACCCAAGATGTTCCAGTGCGGCGTGGCGCCGCCCTGTGGCGAAAGACGAGGAAGTCGTATGGACGGCGGCTGGCGGAGCCGATGGGTCCTGTGGAGCGAGCGACGGTGCGCAGAGGCCGAGCGCGCGCGCGTCATCGGCCGTTGCCTGCGTTGCGTTGGCGGTGCCGGGACCGGCCCGCAGCGGCGACGCGGCGAAGGCCTGCATGTGCGCTCCTGCGCTTCGCATCGATGCGCTTGGCTGCGGCCCACGTCTCATTGGCCGTCGTCCTCCTCCAGCGCCAGCTCGTGGCCACGCAGGCCACTGCGTGCGCCCCAGTGATAGATGCCGCAGGCGATCACCGCCACGCAGATGGCATCCAAGGGATGGGCGATCGCGCCGATGCCGCCGAAGCTACCCAGGTAAGACACGGCCATCACCAGCACGAAGAACACGATCAGCCAGGCCGAGCTGCGCACCTGGCGCAGCACGCGCGCGCGGCGCGGCGCGGACGGCAGCTGCGACAGCACGTAACCGACATAGATCAGCACCTGCAGGCCCAGCAGCCACGACACCGTCGGCCAGGTGGACCAGTAGACGATCAGCGCGGCCACAACGAACGAGAGCGGCCCCAGCACCGCCAGGCCCTTGACCCGGAACGGGCGCTCCAGCTCGGGCGCACTGCGCCGCAGCGCGGCCACCGTGACCGGCGCGATCGCATAGCTCAGCACCAGCGCCGCCGAGACCACACCGATCAGCGTCTCCCACGAGGGAAACGGCAGCGTCCAGAACACCGACAGGGCGAAGCTCAGCCACAGCGCCGGGCGCGGAATGCCCGACTTGGCATCCACGCGCGTCAGCACGGGCAGGAAGCGACTGCTGCGCGCCCAGCCGTAGACCACGCGCGGGGTGGCGTTCATGTAGATGTTGCCCGTGCCGCTGGGCGAGATCACCGCATCGGCCACCACCAGGGTCGCCAGCCATCCCAGGCCCAGCGCCAGCGCGATATCGCGGTACGGCAGCGAGAACCGCTGGTCTATGCCTGCCCAGCCCGCCGCCAGCGCATCGCCCGGCACGGCGCCCAGGAAGGACAACTGCAGCAGCACGTAGATCACGGTGGACAGCGCCACCGACAGGATCAGCGCGATCGGGATGGTGCGCTGCGGATCGCGCACCTCGCTGGCCACCGACACGATCGGGGTCAGGCCCAGATAGGCGAAGATGATGCCGCCGGCCGAGATCGCCGCCTCGACGCCCGCCGCGCCGGCCGGCGCGAAGCCCTGGCTGTGCAGGTTGTCGCCGTTGAAGTGCGCGAGCAGCAGCACGATCACCAGCAGCGGCACCAGGAACTTGAACACGCTGATGACGTTGTTGGCGAGCGCGAAGGTCTTGACGCTGAAGTAGTTCAACAGGAAGAACAGCGCCAGCAGCGCGAGCTGCAGCAGCCAGCCGGCCAGGCTCGGACGCGAGCTGCCCGCCTGGCTCAGCGAGGGGAACCACGCCGCCGCGTACTACCGGCAGGCCTCCACCTCGATCGCGATCAGGCTGGAGAAGGCGATCAGGGTGATGAAGCCCATCAGCCAGCCCAACAGCGTGCCGTGCGAGTACTCCGGGTAACGCACCACCCCGCCGGCACGCGGCAAGGCGGCGCCCAGCTCGCAGTACACCAGGCCCAGCAGGAAGACCGCGATGCCGCCGATGATCCAGGACACGATCCCGGCCGGACCGGCGATGGAGGACACGTGGCTGGCGGCGAACAGCCAGCCCGAACCGAAGATCGAGCCCAGGCCGATGAACGTCAGGTCGGTCAGGCTGAGGCGCTTGTGGAATTTTCCTGCGGTTGCCATGGGGTCCCCCGGGGCTGGGTGGGCGCCTGCCGCCGCGGCCCAGGCGCCACAGCGACAGGCAGAGGCGTGGCGCGACGGCTCAGTGCACGGCAGGCTCCGCCCATGGCGACTTGCCGCCTTCGGCGATGAAACGATCGATCCGTGCGTCCAGGACGGGCAGCGGCACCGAGCCCAGCGACAGCACGGCATCGTGGAAGGCGCGGATGTCGAACTTCTCGCCCAGCGCGGACTCGGCCTTCCTGCGCAGCTTCAGGATCTCCACCTGACCCAGGTAATAGGACAGCGCCTGGCCCGGCCAGGCGATGTAGCGATCGACCTCGGTGGTGATCTCGTGCTCGCTCAGCGCGGCGTTGTCGCGCAGGTAAGCCTGCGCCTGTTCGCGGGTCCAGCCTTCGTGGTGCACGCCGGTGTCGATCACCAGGCGCGCGGCCCGCCACATCTGGTAGGTCAGGTAGCCGAAGCGCTCATAGGGCGTGGTGTACATGCCCATCTCCTGCCCCAGGTACTCGCAGTACAGCGCCCACCCTTCCCCGTAGGCGGAGATGTAGTTGTAGCGGCGGTAGTCTGGCAGGCCGGTGTCCTCGGCGGCCAGCGACATCTGCAGCGAATGGCCCGGCGAGGACTCGTGCAGGGTCAGCGCGGGCAGCACGTACAGCGGCCGCGACGGCAGGTTGTAGGTGTTGAGCCAGTAGGTATCCATGCCGCCGCGCCCGCCGGTGTAGAACGGCGCCAGGTCGTCGGGCACCGGCTTGATGGTGAAACGCTGACGCGGCACGCGGCCGAAGTACCTGGCCAGGTTGCCGTCCATGGTCTTGGCGATCCAGGCGGCGTGGTTCAACAGTTCCTGCGGCGTCTTGGCGTAGAACTGCGGGTCGGTGCGCAGGAAGGCCAGGAAGTCGGCGAAGCCGCCCTTGAAGCCCACCTCGTCCATGACCTGCTGCATCTGCTCGCGCAGGTTCGCCACTTCCCGCAGGCCGATCTGGTGGATCTGCTCGGGCTCCATATCCTCGGTGACGAACTCGCGGATCTGCGCGCGGTAGTAGGCCTTGCCGTTCGGCAGCGCCTCGGCGGACAGGGTACTGCGTGCGCGGGGCAGGTACTCCTGGCGCATGAAGCTCAGCAACCTGGCGTAGGCCGGGATCACGCTGCCGTCGATCGCCGCGAGCGCCTGCGCGCGCAGCTGCGCCTGTTGCGCGGCGGGGATCGCGGCCGGCATCTGCTTGAACGGCGTGTAGAACAGATTGGACTCGCCCTGGGCATCGACCACATCGGCGATCGACTGGTCGCGCCCGGTCAGGGTCACGCGCGGCTGGCTGAAGCCACGCGCCAGGCCGGCGCGCATGTTGACGGTCTGTTCGTCGAAATAGCGCGGGATGTCGGCCAGCAGCTTGAGATAGCGGCGGTAGTCGTCGGCCGTGTGGAAGGTGCCGCGCGCGGTGAACCCCAGGTTGGTCCAGAACGCGGTGTCGCTGTTGAACGGCATCTCCCAGGCACGGAAGCGCTGCTGGTCCAGGAAGACCTCGATCTGCTGCCGGTAGACCTGGTAGTTGACATGGTCCTCGGCCGAGAGCTGCGCCTGCGGGATCGCGTCCAGCTCGCCCATCACCTGCTGCCAATAGGCCGTGCGCATGCTCTGGGTGGCGGGATCGACCTTGGGCAGGTGGTCGGCGGCGCGGCTGTCGCCGTTCTCGTCATCGGCGCCGGCGGTCTGCTCCTGGCGCCAGGTCCATTCGCGGGTGTAGAGCGCCTTGAACCGCGCGCTCGCGTCGGCGGGTGGCGCGACGCTGGCCGGCGTGGCCGCGCGTGCCGCCTGTGCCGGGTCCATTAGGCCGCCAACGCCAAGGACCAGCAGCAAGGCGGTGGACAGCGGCGTGCGCAGGGCCATCAGGTTTCCTTCGCGGCAGGTGTGGGGGTGGGATCCGCTTCGGCCTGGGTCTTGGCGATCCAGGCGTCGATGCGCGCATCGAGCAGGTCCAGCGGCATGGCCCCGCCGCCGAGCACCGCATCGTGGAACGCGCGGATATCGAAACGGGCGCCCAGCGCGGCCTGGGCCTTGGCCCGCAGCGCCAGGATGTCCAGCTGACCCAGCTTGTACCCCAGCGCCTGGCCGGGCCAGACGATGTAGCGATCGGTCTCGGCCTGGATGCTGGGTTCGTCATCGGAAGGATGGGCATGGAAGAAGTCCACCATCTGCTGCCGCGTCCAGCGCTTGTAGTGCACGCCGGTGTCGAGCACCAGACGATTGGCCCGCAGCAGCTCGCCGGCCAGATGGCCATAGGCGCTGTAGGGATCCTTGTAGAAGCCCACCTCGCCGGCCAGGCGCTCCGCGTACAGCGCCCAGCCCTCGATGAAGGCGTTGTATCCGGCCTGCTGGCGGAACGGCGGCAGCGGCAGGGTCTGGGCCAGCGAGATCTGCAGGTGATGGCCCGGCACGCCTTCGTGATAGGCGGTGGTCTCGATGTTGACCAGGGTGCGCTCGGTGGCATCGTTGGCATTGACCATCACGATCGCGGGCCGGGTTCCCTCCGGGTTGCTTTGCCAGTATTCGGCGCCCGGGGCCTCGCGGCGGAAGGCCGGCATGCCCTGCACCTCCAGCGGCGTGCTGGGCAGGTGGCCGAACAGCTTGGGCAGCTCGGGTTCCATGTTGGCGATGTAGCCGCGGTACAGCGCCAGGATCTGTTCGCCGGACTTGGCGAAATGCCGCCTGTCCGTTGCCACCGCCTTGCGGAAGCTGGCCAGGTCCGGATAGCCCTGCGCCTTGGCGATCGCGCTCATCTGCCCTTCGATGCGCGCCACCTCGCGCAGGCCGATCTGATGGATCTCCTCGGGCGACTTGTCCGTGGTGGTCTGGGTATGGATCGCGAACAGGTAGCGTTTGTCGCCATCGGGCAGCGACCAGATGCCCTCGTGCTCGCGGCCCTGCGCGGCGTACTCGTCCTTCACGAACGCCGCCAGCTTGCGGTAGGCGGGACGGACCGCGTCATCGACGGCGGCGATGAGCTGCGCGCGGATGGCCTCGCGCTGGGCCAGATCCGGCACGGCCCCGTCGAGCTTCTTCAGGGGCGAGGCGAAGGCGCTCTCGGCGCCGGCCGCCGCGGCGATCCTGGTGATCTGCGCCGGCAGGCGCTCGAGCAGGTAACGCGGCTGGACCAGCTTGTCCTTCGCCCCCTGGCGCGAGACCTCGATGATCTGGTCCAGCAGCGCGGGAATGGCCTGCAGGCGCTTGATGTAGTCCTGGTAATCCTTGGCATTCTCGAACGGGAACGCATCGCCCTGCCCGGCCAGCGCCAGCTGGATGCCGCCGACCGGCTCCAGCGGCATCTCATAGGTCTTCAGGTCGATCCCGGTGAGCTTGTCGCGCAGCTGGCGCAGCATCATCTGCAGGCTCAGCTGGCGCTGCTCGTCCAGGGCCTTGCCGTCGATGGCCTCGAACCGTTCGAGCAGCGCGGCCGTGGCCGCCCGATCGGCCTGCACGGCCGCCAGCGAGTAATCGGTCCAGCGGTCGTTGTAGCGCCGGTCGCCGATGATGCTGGCGAACTCCGGGCTGTGCGCCAGCTGGTATTGCCACTGCTGGTCCAGCAGCGCATCGAAGGCCTTGGCGGCCTGCGCGCTGTCCACGACCGGCTTGGCCGTGGCCGCCGGTGGCGGCGATGCCGGCTGGCAGGCGGTGAACAGCGCCGCGGCCAGCACGCTTGCGGCGAAGGAGCGGATCAGCTTCATGCGTAGACTCCGGTGGCGGTGCTTACGAACGTCGAGGCCAGCCCGATGCCAGGCCAGGCGCCGACGCCGCACCTGGCGAACGGGCGACGGCCGCTCATGCGAACGGCCGGTCGATCGCCGGCGATGGCGGCGTGAACCAGCGCGCGCCGTCCTCGGTGACGTGGAAATGATCTTCGAGCCGCACGCCGAAGCTGCCCGGCACCACGATCATGGGCTCGTTGCTGCAGCACATGCCCGGCCGCAGCACGGTCTGGTTGCCGCGCACCAGGTACGGCGCCTCGTGGATGGCCAGGCCGCAGCCGTGGCCGGTGCGATGCGGCAGGCCGGGCAGGCGGTAGTCGGGGCCCAGGCCGGCGGCTTCCAGCACCGCGCGCGCGGCGTCGTCGATGGACGCACAGGTGACGCCAGGACGGACCGCGGCGAAGGCCGCGGCCTGCGCGGCCTGTTCCAGCGCCCAGATCCGCGCCTGCTCGGCGCTGGGTGCGCCGAAGATCCAGGTGCGGGTTACGTCGGAGTGGTAGCCCTGCACCGTGCAGCCGGTGTCGATCAGGACCAACTCGCCCTGCCGCAGGTGCTGCACGCCCGGGATGCCGTGCGGGAAGGCGGTGGCGTGGCCGAACTGCACGATGCAGAAGGTCGAGCCGTTGTCCGCGCCCAGGGCCCGATGCGCCTGATCGATGAAGCGCACCAGGGTGTCGGTGCCGATGCCCTCGCGCGCGATACCGGCCGCCAGCCGGTGGACCAGCAGGGTCATGTCGCAGGCCTGCTGGATCAGGGCCAGCTCGGCCGGCGACTTGCACATGCGACAGCCGTCGATGATGGCGTGCGCATCGCCGATGAGCGCCGCGTCCAGATGGGCGCGCAGACCCGTGTGGATGAAGAAGGCGGCCGTCGGGTCCAGCGCCAGCGTGCGCGCGCCGCGCTCGGCCATCACCCGGGCGACCAGCGCGTAAGGGTCCTCGTGCTCCTGCCACAGGCGCTTATCGGCCGGGACCTTGAGCACCGCGTCGAGCGAGCCCTCCTCGAAGGCCGGGCACACCAGCACCGGCGCATCCTCGGCGGTGATCAGCAGCGCGACCAGACGCTCGCTCGCGCCCCAGGGCACGCCGGCGAAGTAGCGCAGCGAGGCGCCGGCGTTGACCAGCAGCGCGTCCACGCCCTGCTCGCGCATCAGCGTGCGTGCGCGGGCGATGCGCGCCTGGTACTCCGCCTCGCCGATGGCTGGTGCGCGGTGGGCCCATGGGACCAGCTGCGCCTCGGCCTGTTCCAGCGTGAGATGAGCGATCTGTGCGCTCATGCCGCATCGCCCAGGCTGGCCGTGGTCCACACGCCATCGACGAGGCGCTGCACGCCCGCGGGATTGGCGTCGCGCAGTTCGACGGGCAGCAGCGCGTCGGGCACCGCGTCGTAGCTGTGCAGCGCGGCGAAACGGCGGATCGCGCCCGGCATGCCCACCGCGGTGAAGCCGGGATGCGCGGTGCTGGGGAACGGCCCGCCGTGGTTCTGCGCGGCGCTGACCGCCACGCCGGTGGGCATCTTGGAGTTGATCAGGCGTCCGACGCGCGCGCGCAGCACCGGCGCGATCGCCTGCCAGGCCGCATCATCGCCGCCATCGTTGGCCCGATACAGCGTGCCGGTGAGATTGCCCTGGAAGGCCTGCGCCACCGTGACCATCTCCCGCACATCGCCGACCCGCACCAGCAGGCCGACCGGCCCGAAGGCCTCGGTCTGAAGCGCCTGTTGATCGATGAAGCCGCGCGCGTCCACGCTCAGCAGCGTCGGCGCGAAGCGGAAGCCACCGCCCTGCCCGCTCGCGCCGCCGGCCAGCACCGCCGCGCCGGCCTGGCGCAGCGTGGCCACGCTGGCGGCGAGATGGTCCACGCCGCCCTGCGAGAACAGCACCATCGGCGCGGCGCCGGCGAAGTGCGCGGTGGCCGCCGCGGCGAAGGCATCGCCGGCCGCCGACCGCGGCACGACCACCACGCCGGGATTGGTGCAGAACTGGCCACTGCCCAGCGTGCAGGAAGCGAAGAACTCCTGCGCCAGCGCGTCGCCGCGCTCGGCCAGCGCGCCGGGCAGCAGGAAGACCGGGTTGACGCTGGACAGCTCGGCGTAGAACGGGATGCCCGCCGCATCGGCCGCCGCTTTCAGCGCCAGCCCGCCACCCCGGCTGCCGGTGAAGCCGATCGCGCCCAGGCGTGGATCGCCTGCGAGCTTGAGCCCGAGCGCATTGTCGAAGTGATAGAGCAGCTGCACCGCCGCGGTTGGCAGACCGGCCTTGCCCAGCGCGACGTGCGCGAGCATCGCCATGCGCTGGCTGGTGGCCGGATGCAGCGGATGCGCCTTGGCGATCACCGGGTTGCGCGCGGCGATCGCCGAGGCGAAGTCGCTGCCCGCGATCGCATTGAAGGCAAACGGGAAGTTGTTCGGGCCGAAGACCAGCACCGGCTTGCCCAACGGCGCCAGGTGCGCGCGCAGGCCGGCGGCCGTATCCAGGGTCGGCTGGGTCCAGCTGTAACTGCGCACGGCCTGCGCGGCCTGGCGCAGCTGACCGCTGGTGCGCGGCAGCTCGTTGCCACGCAGGCGCGTAGGCGCCGCCAGCGCCGTCTCGGCCGCGGCCAGCGCGACCAGTGTGTCGGCATCGGCGTCCAGCGCATCGGCATAGGCCTCGAGAAACGCCGCGATCCGCTCTGGCGGCGTGGCGGCCAGCTCGGCGGCCACGGCGCTGGCGGCGGCCACCGCCGCCTCCACGTCCGCCGCGCCGCTGACCGGAAACAGCGGGCCGATCGCCTCGCCCGTGGTCGGGTCGGCCGCGCGGAAGTGGCCGGCAGCGCCCAGGCTGGGCTGCCACTGGCCGGCCAGCAGGACAGGTTGGATCGCCTCGTTCATCGGATCTTTCTCACGGCTTGGTGTTCACGACTCCCGGCCTGGGCATGCATCGCGTTCGGCCGGAAGCACAGCAGGCCGGGCACGCCGCATCCCCTGCGCGGCGCCCCGGTGTTCTCGCGGCGCGTCTGTCGGGGCTGGTCCCTGCGACAGACACACCGCGCTGGATCACAGCGACGGTTTGGTGGCGATGGCGTGGTCGATCACCTTCAGCACGGCCTCGCGCTCGGCGCCCTCGATCACCAGGCGCGGCGCGCGCACGGTCTCGCTGCCCATGCCGACCTTGGCCTGCACCAGCTTGATCAGCTGGACGAACTTGGGCACGGTGTCCAGGCGCAGCAGCGGCAGGAACCAGTGGTACAGCTCGGCGGCCGCGGCATAGCCGCCGTCGCGCGCCAGTTCGAACAGCTTCACCGACTCGACCGGATACGCATTGACCAGGCCGGCGATCCAGCCCTGCGCGCCCATGGCCAGGCCTTCGACGATGGCATCGTCCATGCCCACCAGCAGCACCAGCCGATCGCCCAGCAGCTCCTTGATCGCGGCGAAGCGACGGATCTCGCCCGAGGACTCCTTGACCGCCTGCAGGTTGGGGAACTCGCCGGCCAGCTGCGCGATCTGCGCCGGCAGGATGTCGGTGCGGTAGGCGACCGGATTGTTGTAGAGGATGCACGGCAGGTCGGTGGCGCCGAGCACCGCGCGCGCATAGGCACCGGCCTCGTGCCAGTCGGAGGTGTAGACGTACACCGGCAGCACCATCAGGCCACCCGCGCCCGCCGCCTTGGCGGCTTGGGCCAGCTTGACCGCCTCATCGGTGGACAGCGAGGCGATGCCCGGCACCACCGGCACGCGGCCGTCGACGGCCTTCACCAGGGTACGGATGATCGCGATCTTCTCCTCGAAGGACAGCGTGGCCGCCTCGCCCAGCGAGCCCAGCGGCACGATCGCCGTGCAGCCGGCCTCGACCAGCTGCAACGCGTGCTTGGCCAGGAAGGCATGGTCGACGCTGCCATCGGCATTGAACGGGGTGGTGATGGCGGGCAGGACGCCCTTCCAGAAAGCGGCATTGCTCATGGGTATATCCCTTGCGAGTCGTCGGTGAAGGAGTCGGCCAGCGTCGCGAGGCGGACCGGAAACAACGGCGGCCGGCGGCCGCCATCGGTGGAAAGTCGGGGATCCAGCAGGCCCAGTTCGGCCAGCGCGGCGCCGCAGATGCGGCCCTGGCAGGCGCCCATGCCGCAGCGCGAGGCGAGCTTGGCTTCGCGCGCGTCGCTGAAGCCGCGCAGCTGGCCCAGCGGGACGTCCTCGCACCGGCACACCAGGGTGTCGTCCCTGGCCAGCCCGTGGACGCGGGCATCCAGCGCGAAGGTCTGCTGCTGCAGGCTGGCGAAGGCGCGCGCCCGGCGGCGCCGCGGCAGCAGCGCCTGCGCGGCGTCGAGGTCACCGGCGGCCATGTGCCCGGCGATGGCGCCTTCGACCAGGGCGCAGTCGACACCGCCGATCCCCAGGGCCTCGCCAGCGGCGAAGACGTGGTCCACGCTGCTGCGCAGCTGCGCATCCACGGCGACGCGCGGGTGCGTGCCGGTGTGGTCCAGGCGACAGCCCAGCAGCTGGGCGAGTTCCACGTTGGGCACCAGGCCATAGCCGACCGCCAGCTGATCGCAGGCGATGCGGCGACGGCCGCGCGGACCCTCGATCTCGACTTCGCGCAGCTGCGTCTGGCCATGCGCGGCCACGACCACGCTGTCGTGGTGATAGCCCACGCCGGCCAGCCGCGCCCGCAGCGCCAGCGCCTGGGCGGCCTTGCCCGGCCAGCGCGGCAGGCGCAGCGCGAAGCGCGCCAACGCCGCCGCGCCGGCCAGTTCGTGGATGCCCAGCACCTGCGCCCCGTGGCGGCGCAGCGTGGCCGCGCTGGCCAGGAGCAGCGGCCCGCTGCCGGCGACCAGCACGCGCTTGCCCGCCAGCGGCCATCCCTGCTTGGCCAGCGCCTGCGCGCCGCCCGCGCCGGTCACGCCGGGCAAGGTCCAGCCAGGGAACGGCAGCAGCAGTTCGCGCGCGCCGGTGGCCAGCACGAGGCTGCGGTACCGCAGCTCGAGCGCGCCGGCCGGCCCTTCGGCCAGCAGCCAGCCTGGCTGAGCCAGGGCGATCTCGGCCTGCGCGAGGAACTCGATCCCCTGCCCCACCGCGGCGGCGATCGTGCGCCGCGCACGCGCCGGCACCCCGTGCCCGATGTCGTGGCGCCAGACCTGTCCGCCGGCGCGGGGTTGCGCATCGACCAGGCCGACCCGACCGCCACGCGCGCAGGCCGCCCGCGCCGCCGCCAGTCCGGCCGGGCCGGCGCCGACCACCAGCACGTCGTACTCGCGCACCGGCTCAGCCATCGGTGCGCACCTGCATGCCCTCGCGCGCCGGCGTCATGCAGGCGCGCACGTGGGCGAGCCCATCGATGCGCACCCGGCACTCGAAACACACGCCCATGCCGCACAGGGGCGCGCGTGGCTCAGCGCTGCGAGAGCGGCGAAATGGCCCGCCGGCCATCGCCACGGCGGCCGCCACGGTGGCGCCCGCCGGCACCTCCACGAGCCGCGCATCCACGGTCAGACGCAGGCGGGTGCTCATGCCGCCTTGCCCGTGATCGCCCGATCGGGCAGGTACGGCGCCGGGTCGATCTCCGGCGCGCGTCCGAGCAGACCATCGACGACCAGCCGCGCGGTGCCAAGCGCAGTGGTCACGCCCAGGCCCTCGTGCCCGGCCGCGACCCACACCTCGCGCCGCCCGGGCACCGGGCCCAGGTACGGACGTCCATCGGGCGTGGCCGGACGCAGGCCGGTCCAGACCCGGATCACCTGCAGCTCGCGCAGCACCGGGAGGAACGCCGCGGCCTGGCGCAGCATCTTCCGCAGCAGCGGCCAATCGACCTGGCGATCGGCGACGTTGAACTGCCGCGACGAACCGATCAGCAGCTGGCCCGTCGGCCGTGGCTGGACGTTGAAGGCCACACTGCTGTCGGCGTCGCCATGCGCCGAATCGGCGTAGTCCAGCGACAGCAGCTGGTGGTGGACCAGCCCCGGATAGCGATCGGTGATGGCCAGCTGGCCCTTGCGCGGTCGCATCGGCAGCTCGGGCAGCAGCTGCGGCAGCGCCACGCCGGTGGCCACCAGCACCGCACCGCTCAACTCCTCGCCGTCGTCCAGGCGCACGCCGCCGGGAACCAGCGCAGTCACGCGCCGGCCCGCGTACAGGCGCGCGCCGGCCTGGACGGCCTGATCCACCAGATGCCGCGCCATGCGCGGCGGATACACCACCGCCTCGCCCGGCACGCGCATGCCGCCGGCCAGGCCCTCGATCAGGGCGGGTTCGAACCGGTACAGCTGCGTCGCGTCGAGCTGCTCGGCGTGCAGGCCCGCTTGGGCGAGGCGGTCGATCTTGGCCGGCACCGTGGCCAGTTCACGCGGGTCGCGCGCGAGCCAAAGCGTGCCGCACCGGCTGAACTCGGCCTCCTCCAGCTGCGCGTAACGCTCCCACAGGCGCAGCGAGTACGCCGACAGCGCAAGCTCGGCCGGATCGTCGTCCATCGCCACCAGATGCCCCATCGCCGCGGCCGTGGCGCCGCCACCGATCGGGCCTGGCTCGACCAGGGCCACGCTCAAGCCCTCGCCGGCCGCCTCGGCCGCACAGGCGGCGCCGACGATGCCCGCCCCCACGACGATGAGGTCGTAGCGGCGCATTACGGCGCCTTGGGCTCCGCGCCGATGCCCCAGGCGAAAGGATCGGCCGGATCGATCAGCAGCTGCGCACGGGCGGTGATGTGGGCCGTGCCGGCGATGCACGGCAGGATGCCGCGCGTGCCGCGCCGATAGCTGCCCTCGAACACGCTGCCCAGAATGCCTTGCTGGATCCAGCGCTCCCCTTCGCCCAGCTTGCCATCGGCCGCCAGGCAGGCCAGCTTGGCGCTGGTGCCGGTCCCGCAGGGTGAACGGTCGTAGGCCAGCCCCGGACACAGCACGAAGTTGCGCGCTTGGCCGCTGCCGTCCGGCGCCAGGCCGTTGACCTCGATATGGTCGATCTCCCCGCCGTCGGCCCCGGTGATCCCGGCGGCCTCCAGCGCCTGCCGGATCGCCTCGGTATAGGCGGTCAGCGCACGCTGGTGATCCAGGTCGATCGCGCACGGCGATTGTTCGGTGATGAAGAACCAGTTGCCGCCCCAGGCGATGTCGCCGGTGACCTCGCCGTAGCCGGCGACCTGCACGGCCACCGTGGCGGCGTGGCGATAGCTCTCCACGTTGTCGATCGCGATCCGGCCATCGGCCTCCAGCGAGGCGCCGACCGTGCCGACCGGCGTCTCGATCAGGTGCTGGCCCGGACCGATCCGGCCGAGCTCGGCCAGGGTCCGCACCACGCCGATCGTCCCGTGCCCGCACATGCCCAGGTAGCCGACGTTGTTGAAGAAAATCACGCCGGTGCAGGCATCGGCACGACGCGGCGGCAGCAGCAGCGCGCCGACCATCGTGTCCGAGCCGCGCGGTTCGCAGGCGATCGCGCTGCGCCAGCGATCGAAGTCGCGGGCGAAGCGTTCGCGGCACTGCGCCAGGTCGCCCTCGCCCAGTTCGGGAAAACCGGCGACCACGACCCGGGTCGGTTCGCCAGCGGTGTGGGAGTCGATCACGTCGATCTTGTGCATCCGGGGATGCTCCCATTCGACGCGCTGCCCCGACTAGTTCCGAATGTCGGCGGAAAATGCGGAAATCCGCACAATCGCGTTCCCGTCGCGGGGCCCGCTTTGCGCTAGCATCAAGGCCAAGCGCCCCCAGCCAACCGCCAGCCGATCCGATGGACGTCAGCCTCTCCGGCCTTGAAATGCAGGCCTTGTTCGATGCGTTGCCCGAGGTGGTCTTCTTCATCAAGGATCAGGAGGGGCGCTACACGCACTGCAATCTGACCCTGGTCCGGCGCCTGGGGCGAAAACAGCGCAGCGACGTAATCGGCAGAACGGTGCTGGAGTTGTTCCCCCTGCCGTTCGGCGGTAGCTACATGGTGCAGGACCGCCGCGTGCTGTGCGGCGAGGTGATCGACAACCAGCTCGAGATGCACCTCTATCCCAACCGCATGCCCGGCTGGTGCCTGACCTTCAAGCGTCCGCGTTGCCGGGGCGAGGACGTGGTCGGCGTGATCGGGATCTCGCGCGACCTGGGCCAACCCGACAACCGGCATTCGGCGTTCGAGCGCCTGAGCAAGGTGCTCGACTACATGCAGGGCAACTTCGGCGAGCAGATCCGCGTGCAGTCGCTGGCCGATCTGGCCGAACTGTCGGTGGCGCAGCTGGAGCGCCATTTCCGCCGCGTCTTCCAGGTCACGCCGCAGCAACTGCTGACCAAGCTGCGCATCGAGGCGGCGATGCGGCTCCTGCACGGCGATGAAAGCATCGCCAGCATCGGCCAGCAGTGCGGCTTCGCCGACCAGAGCGCCTTCGCGCGCCAGTTCAAGGCCACCCTCGGGATGTCCCCGCGCGACTATCGCAACATCAAGGACCGCCTTTAGCGCGCGAGCAGTCCGGTAAGAACAGGCTCGCCCGACCCGGGCGAGAGACGCTGCCGCTCGGTCCAGATGAACATCGCCTCATCGCGCCGCGCGATGTCGGCTTGGCGCCAGGAGTGGCCGGCCAAGCCCGCCACTGCAATCGCGCGGTGCACCTGGATGCTGCCGCATCGAGTTGGCTGTCTGTCGGCAGCTGATCCAGTGCATGGAGCACTGGGTCAGACGTTTCATCCGCCAGCGCGATACCGCGCGACCACCTCGGCCACCAGATCGGCATTCCCGCCGGTGACGCGCCCATCGCGGCTCAGGCACCCGTCCTCCAGCCCGATGCGGGTGGACCAGCGCTGCTCGTGGGCACGCTCGATGAAATGCCAGACGGTCGCATCGAAGCCGTGCAGCAGGATGGGACGCGCGACGCCGGCCCGCGTCAGCACCTGCACGATGTCGGTGGCGATCCGGTCCGCTTCGTCGATGTCCTGTTCGCCCACTTCGATCAGCACGCGCAACACACGCCGATGGTCCTCCAGGGCAATGAAGCGCTCGGCGTCATCGACCGTGGACAGCCCCGCTTCGACCCCGACGCCGATCTCGCGTAGCAGCGACATCACCGCGGGCGCGTCCGGCTCGGACAGATTGACCGAGGCATAGTCGGGCAGATGCCGCCATGCCGCGATGCAGGCGCGCGTGGCCGCCTCGTCGTCCTCGATCCACGCCCCGGTGGACACCCCGATCAACGTGCCGGGGCAGGCCTGACGCATGGCCGGCATCAGCGCATCGACCGCGGCCAGATGCTCACGACCATCGGCTCCACGCGGATGAATATGCAGTTCCCCCGCGCCCGCCGCGACGCAGGCGATGCCATCGCGGGCCATCGCCTCGATCGTCAGAGGAAGCCGCGGATGGAAGCCAGGCGGCCTCGCGCCGTTGAGACAGGCTTGAACGATCACCGGGACCCTCGTTCGTCGTCGTTGACCCGGCCAGTCTAATGCCGCGGATCGTCGTGTCCCGCGCAGCGGCAGCGCTGACGGCACGGCCGTGTCTCGGGCGTGGCGGCCTATCCGCAGCAGAAAGCACGACTCGCGACCGCGGCACCAGCAGTCGGCATCGCAAGATTTTCGCTAGCGCTCCGCCGACGCGTCCGCAGGCTGCAGCAGCAGCCGCACCAGCGGATTGGGGAAGCGTCGCGACATGGTGACGGCGTGGAAGGTCTCCACGATGTCGGGCAGCTGATCGCCTTCCACCAGCACGCCTGCGGCGATCTCGTCCTTGACGACGATGGGCGGCAGGACCGCCAGGCCGATGTCCTCGCGGGCGAGCAGACGCATCATCGCCATGTCCTCCACTTCCGCCACGATCTGTGGTCGCACGCCCAGGCGATCGGCCAGGGCGTCGAAGCCGGTGCGCACGCTGCTGTCCACGGTCGGCAGGATGATGGGGTGGTCTCGCAGGCGTTCGGCGAGGCTCGCGGCATGGCCAAGCCGGTCCGGCGTGCCCACCAGGCTGACCGGGCGCTGCGCCAGCCGGTGAGTGACGAAGGGGGTCAGCGCGTCGCCGGGCGGCGCCTGATTGAGCAGCACGACGTCCAGGTTGAGCGCCTCCAGCGCCCGCAGCAGTTCGCCCGCACTGCCAGAGCGCAGGATCAGATCGATGTCCGTGCGGCCAAGCACCGGGCGCAGGAACTCCATCTGGAAATTGCGCGACAGCGTGGCCAGCGAACCCACGCGCAGCGCCTGCCGCGCCGCGCCGGTCTGCCGCAGCGTGCCCAGCAGCTCATCGCCGGTGGCGAAGATCGCATCGGCGTGGTCGAGCACGATCTGCCCGGCCTCGGTCAGATGCAGCTGCCGCCCTCGCCGCTCGAACAGCGCATGCCCCAGACGCTCCTCGAGCTTGCGGATCTGGACCGACAAGGCCGACTGGGTCAGATGCAGCCGCTCCGCGGTACGGGTGAGGTTGCCGTCGTGCGCGACGGCCCAGAAGTAGCGCAGGTGGTTGTAGTTCAACGCGGCCATATCGTTCGATATTAGCGAACGAAGTGGCGAACACAATGAATTTTTGTTCGTCCCCGTCGATCCCTATCGTGGCGCCCGCCTGCCACCGCGCTCGATCCAGGGGACCGCCTTGTCGCTCTATCTGCTGCCGCTGTCTGCCCCGCTCCTCCTGCTTCTCGCCGCCGGCCTGGGCGGCCTGCGCAGCGGGCGGCGCCCGCCCCTGCTGCCCCTGGTTGCCGAAGGGGCGGCGCTTGGCGCCCTGCTCATCGCGCTGGCCTCGCTTGCGCTGCTGATCGTGCAAGGCGCGGGCACCAGCGCCTTGCTGGGCTGGGGCGGCATCGGCCTGTCGGTGCGGCTGGATGCGGGGAGCGCGACGATGCTCCTGCTGGTGGCCTTCGTCGGCTGGATCGTGGTGCGCTATGCCCGCACCTATCTGGACGGCGAGGCGCGGCAGGGGTACTTCATCGGCTGGCTCTGCGCCGCGCTCGCGGCCGTCCTGCTGCTCGTCCAGGCCGGCAATCTGGTCCAGCTCGTGATCGCCTGGATCGCGACCAGCCTCGCCCTGCGTCGCCTGCTGCTGTTCTATCCCGAGCGCGTGGCCGCGCGGCGTGCGGCACGCAAGAAGCGGCTGTTCTCCACGCTCGGCGCCGTCGCGCTGGTAGGCGCGGTCGCCCTCATCTGGACGCGCCTGGGTACCACCGACATCGCCACGATCAATGCGATGGCCCGCGCGGGAGCGCACTCCTGGACCCTGGTCGTGGCGGCTGCCCTGCTCGCGCTGGCCGCGGTGCTGAAGTCCGCCCAGTTCCCGACCCATGGCTGGCTGACCGAGATGATGGAAGCGCCCACGCCGGTGTCGGCCCTGCTGCATGCCGGCGTGGTCAACGGCGGCGGCTTCCTGCTGATCCGGTTCGCCGACCTGATGCTGCTCAGCCCCGGCGTGCTGGCCGTGCTGGCCATGCTGGGCGGCTTCACCGCGCTGTTCGGCGCGCTGGTGATGCTGACCCAGCCCGCGGTCAAGACCTCGCTGGCCTGGTCCACGGTCGCGCAGATGGGCTTCATGATCCTCCAGTGCGGCCTTGCGCTGTTTCCACTGGCGCTGCTGCATATCGTGGCGCACTCGCTCTACAAGGCCCATGCCTTCCTCGCCTCCGGCGGCGCGGTCGAGCAGGTGGCGGCCACGCGCCGGCCCGGCCCGGTCGCGGTCCCCAGCGTGTCGGCGGTCGGTCGGGCCTTCCTGATCGCGCTGGCGATCTATGTCGGGATCGGCGCGGTCTTCGGGCTCACGTTCGGCTTCGGGCACAAGTCGCCCCAGGCGCTGGCGCTGGGCGCGATCCTGATCTTCGGGGTGGCCTATCTGCTGGCCCAAGGCCTGGCCGACGCGGCGCCGCGCGCGCTGACGCGCAGGACGGCGCTCTATGCCTGCGCCGCGGCGGTCGGCTACTTCGCGCTGCAGAGTGTCGCCGAGTGGCTGACCGCGGGCGTTCTGCCCGCCACGCCGGCGCCGGGACGACTGGAGTGGACGCTCCTAGCGCTCGCGGTGCTGAGCTTCGGGCTGGTCGCCGTGGCGCAGGCGCTGTTCCCGCTCTGGGCCTCGCATCCCGCGGCCGCCGGACTGCGCGTCCATCTCTCCAATGGCCTGTACGTCAACGCCGCGCTCGACCGCCTGCTCGGCGGCTGGTCGGTCCCCAAGGCCTCGTGACCCCACAAGCGACAGGACACTGCTCATGCCGATGACCTCGACCGAATCGCCGCGCCTGTCCCATGACGGGATCATCGAGGCGGCGCATCGCGCGGCGCGCGCGATCCCCCCGCTCTGGCCGCTGGCCTCGAGCGTTGCGGTCAATCCCTTCCTCGGCCAGACGGGCGAGCCGCTGGCGACCGCGGCGGCACGCCTGCGGCGCACGGCCGGCACCGCATTGACCATGCCGCGGGCCTGGTATGCGCAGCGCTGGCACGCCGGCGAGATCGCCGAAGCCGACCTGCAGGCGGCCTTGCAGCGCGCTCCGGCAGGGCCGCGCCCACCCAGCCTGTCCACCCTCAAGCACGCGATGCAAGGCGCGCGCGGCGCGCCGCAGGCGATCCCGACCGTGGCCGATCTGGCACGCCAGGTCGCGACCATCGACTGGCCGGGCATCGTTAACGAGCGCATCGGGCACTGGGCATCGAGTTACTTCGACCAGGGCCAGGCACTGTGGAGCGCCGGGCCATCCGGCGGCGCCTACGCCGCGTGGCGCGTCATCGCGACCCACGACCTGAGCCCGGAGGTCGCCGGCCTGACAGGGTTCGCGCGGCACGTGGCGCAGATGCCCGTCAGCGCCGAGGACGCGATCGTCGATGGCGTTGCCAGCCTCGGGCTCGCACAGGACGCGCTGGAGAGCTACTTCCACCGGTTGCTGAGCACGCTTGGCGGCTGGGGGCAGCTTGCCCGGTATCGGCTGTGGCAAGCGGAGTTGAACGGCGGCCACGATGCGTCCGTCATCGATCTGCTCGCCATCCGCATGGCCTGGGAGGTGGCGCTGCTGCGCAAGTTCGGCGCACAGCTGGCGTCCCGATGGCAGATGGCCCTCTGCGCTTACGCCGCGCCGGTGTCCGCGACGTCTGGGGATCTGGTCGACAGCCTTCTGCAGGAGGCGGCCGAGTGCGCGGCGCAGCGGCGGCTCGGCGCCGTGCTTGCAGACGCATCCCCGGCCTGTCCGCCCGCTGGTCGTGCGCAGCTGCAGATGGCCTTCTGCATCGACGTGCGCTCGGAAGTGTTCCGCCGTGCGCTGGAAAGCCTGGATCCCGGCATCCGGACGCTCGGGTTCGCCGGCTTCTTCGGGCTGGGGATCGGCCATCGGCGCTTCGCCTCGGACGTGGTCGAGGCGCGGCTGCCCGTGCTGCTGGCGCCGGCTGTCTTCACCCGCTCCGGGGAGGACACACCTGCACTGGCCGATGCGGATCTGCGCGCGCGGATCAAGGCGCGGACCAAGCGCGCCTGGGGCCGCTTCAAGCTGGCCGCCATTTCCTCCTTCGCCTTCGTCGAGGCCACGGGCCCGGTCTACGTCGCCAAGCTGCTGCGCGACGGGCTGGCGCTGACGCGGCATCGCGCGCCGAACGATCCCGCACCGCATCCGGCCAGCAGTCTCGACCTAGAGACGCGACTGACGATGGCCACGCGCGTGCTCAAGGCCATGTCGCTCACCACCGGCTTCGCCAGGCTCGTCGTGCTCGCCGGCCATGGCGCCAACGTGGTCAACAATCCGCATGCCAGCGCCCTGCACTGCGGCGCCTGCGGCGGCTACTCGGGTGAGACGAACGCGCGGCTGCTGGCCTCGCTGCTCAACGATCCCGAGGTGCGCGCCGGGCTTGCCGAGCGCGGCATCGCGGTCCCCGCCGATACGCTGTTCCTGGCCGCGCTGCACGACACCACGACCGATGCGGTCCAGCTCTACGCCGCCGATCATCCCTCGCCCGAGCATGCCGCCGATCTCGAACAGGCGGCGCGTTGGCTGCAGTCCGCCGGCGCACTGGCACGGAGCGAACGCGCCCTGCGCCTGCCCCGCGCCCAGCGCGGCCAGGACATCGCCCAGCGTGCCCGCGACTGGGCCGAGCTTCGGCCGGAATGGGCGCTGGCCGGCTGCCAGGCCTTCATCGCAGCGCCGCGATCGCGCACCGCGGGGCGCGATCTGGCGGGCAAGGTCTTCCTGCACGACTACGACTGGCGGCGCGACGACGGCTTCGGCGTGCTGGAGCTGATCCTGACCGCCCCGGTCGTGGTCGCCAGCTGGATCAGCCTGCAGTACTACGGCTCGACCGTCGCGCCGGAGGTCTTCGGCGCGGGCAACAAGCTGCTGCACAACGTCACCGGCGGCATCGGCGTGGTCGAAGGCAACGGCGGCCTGCTGCGCGGCGGCCTGCCCTGGCAATCGGTGCACGACGGCGAACGGCTCATCCACGAACCGCTGCGCCTGTCCGTCCTGATCGAGGCCCCGCCCGAGGCGATCGCCAAGGTGCTGCAGCGTCATCCGCAGATCCGCGCCCTGTTCGACAACCGCTGGCTGCATCTGTTCGCGCTGGACGACCAAGGCCGCATGACCAGACGCTATGCCGGCGACCTGCGCTGGGAGGCGTGCTCCTAGTGGCTCAGCTGGCCCGCAGCCCCTCGCCGGCATCCTTCGGGTCGTCATGAGAACAAGCACGCGCGTCATCTTCCTGTTCGATGGCGCGGAGGCATGCCAGCGTCAATGGTTGGCGATGCCTGGCGCGGCACGCACGATTCGCGTATCGGTCACTTGGTCGATCAGGAACTTCGCGAGATTGCCTCTGGAAAGCTTCGTGCCGAGCCTGGTCTGTCCATACCACCCCACGTCCACACCGCCATCGGCGGGACCATCCTTGAGATTGGGGATGCGTACCAGCGTCCAGTCCAGGTCCGAACCGGCGACCAGTTCGCCGGTCGCCTTGATGTCCTCGTAGCCCTTGCGCGCGATCACCTTGAACAGCAGCGCGAACGCGTGAGTGCTGAAGGCGAATCCATCGCGGGGATCACGATACGCGGCGGTGGAAATCTGGATCAGGCGGCGCACACCGGCCTGCTTCATCGCGGCGATGATGTTGGCCAGGCCATGCATGACCGGCCTGTCGCCTTGCACCTTCAGGCCGCTGGGGCCAAGGGCGCTGATGACCGCATCGGCTCCCTGGACGCACTTGGCAATGGCGGCGCGGTCCTGCAGGTCGCCGACCACGATGTCGACCCGTCCCGCGAACGATGCGAGTTTCCTGGCGTCGCGCGTATAGACCGACAAGCGATCGCCACGCTTCAGGCCTTCCTCGATGAGGTGGCGCCCGGTCGGTCCGGTCGCACCGAACAGGGCGATGGTCTTTTCACCGCTCATGACGTCATCCAGCCTTCGCCAACAAGGCCTGGATGGCCGTTCTGGCGTTGGCGATCGCCGCCTTTTCCGCATCGGGGCCCAAGACCGTGCCTTCGACACGCACCACCTCGACATCGGTCAGACCGATGAAACCGAGCAGATGCAGCAGGTAGTTGGTCTGGAAGTCGAACGGCGCCCAGACACCCTCGGAGAACACGCCGCCAGAGGCCGTCACAAGATAGACCTTCTTGTCGGTCAGCAGTCCTTTCGGCCCGGTGTCGCCATAGCCGAAAGTGACGCGTGGCCAGGTGACGTGATCGAACCACGCCTTGAGCTGCGAGGGCAGGCCGAAATTGATCATGCCCGAACCGAGCACGATCACATCCGCGGCCTTCAATTCATCGACCAGCTCCTGCGCGACCCGCACCGCCTGGCCCTGTTCCGGGGTGCGATCTTCGGGCGCCACGATCCGGCCCTGGATGTAGGCCGAGGTGATGTGCGGCGGCGGATTCGCGACCAGGTCGCGCACCGTCAACGGGCCGCCAGAGCGAGCCTGCAGGCCTTCGGCGATCTCGGTGGCGAAGCGCGTGGAAAGGCCGTGCGCTCCGCGCGGACTGGACGTGACAAGTAACGTGCGACGCATGACGGCTCCTAGGTATAAAATAAGAACTGAGTAGTAATTAATTCCTAAATTACCGATCAGTACAAAGGATGGTATGGTCCCCTTGGTCGGCCCACAAGAAGGCACACGCATGTCACCGAGTCACATCCAGCCCCATGTCGAAATGGCGGCACCCGACGCGGGTGGCTGTCTGGCGACCCGTCAAATCCTGGATCGCATCGGCGACAAGTGGAGTCTGTACATCGTCGCAATGCTCGCGAACGGTCCCCAGCGCTTCAACGCATTGAAGCGCGGCATCGACGGCATTTCCCAGCGGATGCTGACGCTGACCTTGCGCGGACTGGAACGCGATGGACTGATCACACGCACGCTGTATCCGACGATCCCGCCGCGCGTCGATTACGCACTGACCGACCTGGGAGTGACGCTGTTGAAGCCGGTTATGGCGCTGGTCCACTGGGCGAACGAGAACCAGGGCGCCATCGCCGAGGCGCATCAGCGTTTCGACGCGCAGCCGGAGCCGGATCAGGTGCTGGTTCAGGGCGTGGTCTACCAGCGTCGATAGGCGAGCTCACGCTGCTCACTGGGAGCAATGCCGCAGCCTGGGTGGCGTCGTCTTGCGCCCACACCGCGCCCGGCCGGTTCATCCCCGGCGTGCGACAGCGAGCACGCGATCAACCGCCCGCGGAGAACGCATCGCCTTCGCCCAGCGGCGTGCAGGCCTTTCATCCCCTGAGCTGCCGGCGAAATGTTGCCGTCGTCGTCGACCTGTCGACGAACCGCGGAACATGACGCCTGCGGGAGCTTCGCGACGCACTCGCCGCCAGCGGTCTAGACGGAAACCGTGTGGCGGCAAGCGCAAGCGCAGCAAGAGTTCGACGCGCTGTTTGACAAGGGCGGGCAGCTCACGCGTCAGGCGCCTGACACGCGCATGGTCAGCGAGCGCGATCGGCGATGCTACCGCCGCTGCCGATCGCCGGTGATCGTTCCCGGAAGACGGAGTTTCACTCCCACTCGATCGTCGCCGGCGGCTTGCCGGAGATGTCGTAGACCACGCGCGAGACGCCGCGCAGCTCATTGATGATGCGGTTGCTGACGGTGCCGAGGAAGTCGTACGGCAGATGCGCCCAGTGCGCGGTCATGAAGTCGATGGTCTCCACCGCGCGCAGGGCGATGACCCATTCGTAGGCGCGGGCGTCACCGACCACGCCGACCGACTTGACGGGCAGGAACACGGCGAAGGCCTGGCTGGTCTTGTCGTACAGGTCGGCCTTGCGCAGCTCGTCGATGAAGATGGCATCGGCCTTGGCCAGCAGTTCGGCGTACTCGGGCTTGACCTCGCCCAGGATGCGCACGCCCAGGCCGGGGCCGGGGAACGGATGGCGATAGACCATGGTGCGCGGCAGGCCGAGCTCGACGCCCAGGCGGCGCACCTCGTCCTTGAACAGCTCGCGCAGCGGCTCGACCAGGCCCAGCTTCATGTGCTCGGGCAGGCCGCCGACGTTGTGGTGGCTCTTGATGACGTGGGCCTTGCCGGTCTTGCTGCCGGCCGATTCGATCACGTCCGGGTAGATGGTGCCCTGGGCCAGCCACTTGGCGTTGCTGAGCTTGTTCGCCTCCTCGTCGAAGATCTCCACGAACAGGTTGCCGATGATCTTGCGCTTGGCTTCCGGATCGCTGACGCCTTCCAGCGCCTTGAAGTAGCGCTGCGCGGCGTTGACCCGGACCACCTTGACGCCCATGTGCTCGGCGAACATGGCCATCACCTGGTCGCCTTCCTGCCAGCGCAGCAGGCCGGTGTCGACGAATACGCAGGTCAGCTTGTCGCCGATCGCCTTGTGCAGCAGCGCGGCGACCACCGACGAATCCACGCCGCCGGACAGGCCCAGGATCACCTCGTCCTCGCCGACCTGGGCGCGAACGCGGGCGATCTGGTCTTCGATGATGTTGGCCGCGGTCCACAGGGTCTGGCAGCCGCAGATGTCGACCACGAAGCGGCGCAGCAGGGTCTGGCCCTGCAGGGTGTGGGTGACTTCCGGATGGAACTGCACGCCGTACCAGCGCTTGTCCTCGTTGGCCATGGCGGCCACCGGGATGCGGTCGGTCGTGGCGGTGATGGTGAAGCCCGGCGGCGCGACGGACACATGGTCGCCGTGGCTCATCCAGACATTCAGGCGCGGCTCGCCGCCGTGGTCGCTCAGGCCCTTGAACAGTTCATCGGCGTGGATCACGTTGACTTCGGCATGGCCGAACTCGCGCTGGTCGGCGGCTTCGGTCGCCCCGCCCAGCTGCGCGGCCAGGGTCTGCATGCCGTAGCAGATGCCGAAGATCGGCAGGCCCGAGTCGAACACTTCCTGCGGCGCTGCCGGTGCGCCCGGCAGCGTGGTCGATTCCGGACCACCGGAGAGGATGATGCCCTTGGGCTGGAACGCGGCAATCTCGGCCGGGTCGTGATCCCAGGCCCAGATCTCGCAGTACACGCCGATCTCGCGGATGCGGCGAGCGATCAGCTGGGTGTACTGCGCGCCGAAATCGAGGATCAGGATCTTGTCGGTGTGGATGTTGGTCATCGGGGCCGGGATTGGGGATTCGGGATTAGGGATTCGCAACAGCGGGATGGCGGCGATGCGCATCGCCGGTGGAGATGCGGCGGGCTAATACGAATCCCCAATCCCGAATCCCCAATCCCGCACGCAGGCATCAGCCTGCGCGGTAGTTCGGCGGTTCCTTGGTGATCTGCACGTCGTGGACGTGGCTCTCGCGCTGGCCGGCGCCGGTGATGTGCACGAACTGCGGCTTGGTGCGCATCTCCTCGATGGTCGCGCAGCCCACGTAGCCCATCGTGGCGCGCAGGCCGCCGATCAGCTGGTGGATGATCGCGCTCAGCGGGCCGCGGTACGGCACGCGGCCTTCGATGCCTTCGGGCACCAGCTTGTCGGCGTCGGAGGCGTCCTGGAAGTAGCGGTCCTTGGAGCCCTTCTCCATCGCGCCCAGCGAGCCCATGCCGCGGTAGCTCTTGTAGCTGCGGCCCTGGAACAGCTCGACCTCGCCAGGGGCTTCCTCGGTACCGGCGAACAGGCCACCGGCCATCACCGTGGAGGCACCGGCGGCCAGCGCCTTGCCGATGTCGCCCGAGTAGCGGATGCCGCCGTCGGCGATCAGCGGGATGCGATCCTGCAGCGCCTCGGCGACCATGTTGACCGCGGTGATCTGCGGCACGCCCACGCCCGCCACCACGCGCGTGGTGCAGATCGAACCCGGGCCCACGCCGACCTTGACCGCATCGGCGCCGGCGTCCATCAGCGCCAGCGCGGCGTCGCCGGTGACGATGTTGCCGCCGATCACCTGCAGCTGCGGATAGGTCTTCTTGACCCAGGCCACACGATCCAGCACGCCCTGCGAATGGCCGTGCGCGGTGTCGACGATGATCACGTCCACGCCGGCGGCGGCCAGCGCCTCGACGCGCTGCTCGGTGTCGCCGCCGACGCCGACCGCGGCGCCCACCAGCAGGCGGCTGTCGCGGTCCTTGGCGGCGTTGGGGCTGTCGGACTTCTTCTGGATGTCCTTGACCGTGATCAGCCCGCGCAGGGCGAAGGCGTCGTTGACCACCAGCACCTTCTCGATGCGGTGCTTGTGCAGCAGCTCGAGCACTTCCTCGTCGCTGGCGCCTTCGCGCACGGTGATCAGGCGATCCTTCTTGGTCATGATGTGCCGGACCGGATCGTCGAGCTTCTTCTCGAAGCGCATGTCGCGGCTGGTGACGATGCCCACCAGCTGGTTGCCGTCGACCACCGGCACGCCGGAGATGTTGCGCGCGCGGGTGAGCTTGAGCACCTCGGCGATGGTGGTGTCCGGGCCGACGGTGAACGGCTCGGTGATCACGCCGGCCTCGAAGGTCTTGACCTTGGCCACTTCGGCGGCCTGGGCCTCGACGGTGAGGTTCTTGTGGATGATGCCGATGCCGCCCAGCTGGGCCATGGTCACGGCCAGGCGATGCTCGGTCACCGTGTCCATCGCCGCCGACAGCAGCGGCAGCTTCAGCTTGAGGTCGCGGGTCAGGCGCGTTTCCAGGTTCACGTCCTTGGGCAGGACGGTCGAGTGCGCGGGGACCAGGGAAACGTCGTCGTACGTCAGTGCTTCAGCCAGGATGCGGAGCATCGGCTCACCTAACCGGTTCTAGGGAAGCGCGACATTTTAACGTATTGGGGCTGGGATTGGGGATTCGGGATTGGGGATTTGCAACAACAAAGCGTCCCGCTGCCGGCCGATCCCGGACGCAAACGAATCGGCCAACGCATGCCTTTTGCCCTTGCTTTCAACCAATCCCGAATCCCGAATCCCCAATCCCCGCCGCATCAGCAGCCTCGATCGTGTTCTGCATCAGCGTGGCCACGGTCATCGGGCCCACGCCGCCGGGCACCGGGGTGATCCAGCTGGCGCGCTGGGCAGCGGCCTCGAAACCCACATCGCCGGTGAGGCGGCCATCGTCCAGGCGGTTGATGCCCACGTCGATCACCACCGCGCCGGGCTTCACCCATTCGCCCGGGATCAGCTGCGGCCGGCCGACGGCGACCACCAGGATGTCGGCGTTGCGCACGCTGGCCTCCAGGACGTCGGCCGGGGTGAACTTGTGGCAGCAGGTCACCGTGCAGCCGGCGATCAGCAGCTCCAGCGCCATCGGCCGGCCCACGTGGTTGGACACCCCGACGATGGTGGCGTTGCGCCCGCGCACCGGCTGGTCGGTGTGGCCCAGCAGGGTGACGATGCCGCGCGGGGTGCAGGGGCGCAGGCCGAATTCGCGCAGGGCCAGGTGGCCCACGTTCTCCGGGTGGAAGCCGTCCACGTCCTTGCGCGGGTCGATGCGGTGGATCAGCCGGCGCGCGTCGGGAATGCCCGGCAGCGGCAGCTGCACCAGGATGCCGTGGATCTTCGGGTCGGCGTTGAGCTGGTCGATCAGGGCCAGCAGCTGGCCTTCCGTGGTGCCGGCCGGCAGGTCGTAGTCGTGGGCGACGATGCCGACCTTCTCGGCCGCGCGGCGCTTGTTGCGCACGTAGACCGTGCTGGCCGGGTCGCCGCCCACCAGCACCACGGCCAGGCCCGGCGCGCCCTGGCCGGCGGCCACGCGCGCGTCGACCCGCTGCTTGAGCTGGTCCAGGAGGTCCTCGGCGATGCGACGGCCATCGAGGATGCGGGCGGGGGCGGAAGCGGTCATCGAAGGCGCGGTATAGAGTGCAGGCCCCCTATTGTCCCCGATTGGCACCATGACCGACACCACGCACCTGGAAGCGGCCGCCTTCCGCCGCCTGCTGCAGCATCTCAACGTCGAGCGGCCGGACGTGCAGAACATCGACCTGATGATCCTGGCCGGCTTCTGCCGCAACTGCCTGTCGGACTGGTACCGCGAGGCGGCCGAGGCCGCCGGCACGCCGATGACCAAGGACCAGGCCCGCGAGGCGGTCTACGGCATGCCCTTCGCCGAATGGAAGGCCCGGCACCAGCCCGAGGCCACGGCCGAGCAGCTGGCCGCGTTCGAGGCGGCGCGCAAGCGGCACGGCTGAGCGTGGGACTGAAGGCCCCTGCCCTGCACGCGCAGGCGCGCAGGACCTATGCCGCTGCTCAGCCCTCGCCCACGCCCAGCTTCTCGCGCAGCGCGGCGCGGTAGGTGCGGCTGCACGGCAGCGTGGTGCCGTCCTTCAGATGCAGGCGGGCCTCGCCGCCGTCGATGGGTTCGATCGAGGCCACCTGGGCCAGGTTGACGATGTAGCTGCGCTGGATGCGCACGAAGCGGTCCGGGTCCAGCCTGGCGGCGATCTCGGTCATCGTGCTGCGCAGCGGGTAGTCGTGGCCGCGCACGCGCAGGTTGACGTAGTTGCCCGCCGCACGGACCCATTCGACCTCATCGGTGGCGACCAGGAAGTCGCGCCCGAGCTTGCGCACCAGGAAGCGCTCGGGCCGGTCCACCGGCTCCAGCGGCTGGCCCTCGTCCGGCGGGGCCAGCAGGCTGGCCTCGCCCTGCAGGCGGCGCATGGCCAGGCGATAGAGCTCGATCAGCAGCACGCACCAGAAGTAGCCGCGCACGTCCTTGAGATACTCGTAGAACAGGCCCTTGGGCCAGTCGCCGAAGTCGTAGTGACCGCCCATCCACCAGTAGGCCAGCGTGCGCAGGGCGACCATGCCCGACACGTGCGTCACCGAGACCGCCACGCTGAACAGCAGATGCCGCGGCAGCTGCCTGCGCCAGGTGTCCCAGTGGAACGGATAGCGGCGGGTGAACCAGGCGATCGGCCAGACCATCGCCAGCCATATCAGGTGACTCGAGCATTCCCAGACCACTGGCTCCCAGTCGGCGAAGTGCAGCCCGACCTTGTGGATGTCCATGATCACGGTGACGCTGCTGAAGGTCGCTCCCACCACCGCGTTGAGCACCCAGAAGCCGATCTCGAACCAGCGCTTCCACGGCAGGAAGCGTTCGTAGGCGGTTGGTGCGGGTGCAGGCATCCGGCCATTCTACGAGTCCTTCGGTCCGTGCCGCTCCCATCGCGGCGCTTGCCGCCGCGCGTGCACGGGGCCCCGTCCCCGCAGGCCCGCGGTTGGTCCCAAACCCGCGGGGTGTGGTCACTTTCGGCTGGTCCGGCCAGGACGCAGGGGAAACACTGAGCAACATCCCGGCCGACGCTCTGCCATGACCACTCCCTTGCCTGCTCCTCTCCCCGATCACCACCCCGATGGCTCCGCGCTGTCTGCGGCTACTCCGGTCGGTGCGCGTGACCGCCGTGCCGATCTGATGCTGCTGCTTGCGCTGGGGCTGCTGCGCTTGATCGTCCATCTGTGGCTCAACGGCGCCTATGGCTTCCACCGGGACGAACTGCAGGTGCTGGACGACGCCCGGCATCTGGACTGGGGCTATGTGCCCTACCCGCCACTGGTGCCATGGCTGGCGCGGCTGGAGCTGGCCGTGTTCGGGACCTCGCTCATCGGCTTCCGCATCGTGGCCGTGCTCGCCCAGTGCGGTGCGATGGTGCTGGCGGGACTGATCGCCGCCGAGCTCGGCGGCCGGCGCTTCGCCCAGGTCTGCGCGGCGCTGGCCACGGCGTGCATGCCGTTCGGCCTGGTCAACAGCAGCATCCTCATGTACTGCGGCCCGGACCTGCTGTGGGTGGTGGCGGCCGCGTGGCTGGTGCTGCGCCTGGCCAAGGGCGGCGATCTACGCCTGTGGCTGGCGCTTGGCGCGGTCTTCGGCCTTGGGCTGATGACGCGCTACACCATCGTGTACTGGGCCATCGGCCTGGCCGCGGGCGTGCTGGCCGGACCGATGCGCGCGCAGCTGCGCACGCGCTGGCCCTGGCTGGGCGTGGGCGTGGCCTTTGCGATCTTCCTGCCCAACCTGGTCTGGCAGGTGCGGCACGACTTCATCTACCTGGACTTCGTCGCCCACATCCATGCGCGCGATGTGGCCATCGGCCGCACGGACCTGTTCTTCCCCGAGCAGCTCTACGCCAACGCCAGCGCGCTGACCCTGCCGATCTGGCTGGCGGGACTGGGATTCCTGACGCTGGCCGGTTCGATGCGCCCTTACCGCGTGCTGGCCTGGATGTATGCGGTGCCGTTGCTGCTGTTCGCGCTCTCGCGGGGACGCGGCTACTACATGGCGCCGGGCTATCCGATGCTGCTGGCGGCCGGCTATGTGGCCATCGAGCGCTGGTGCGCCTCCATGCCGGTAGGCCGCGCGCGTGGACTGCGCATCGCCGTGGCTGCCTTGCTGGCGGTCGGCCTGCCGCTGGGCGCGGCGCTGCATCTGCCGATCGCGCCGATCAACTCGCCGCTGTGGCACTTCAACCGGCGCCTGCACGGCGACTATGCCGAGCAGGTGGGCTGGCAGGAACTGGCCCAGCGCGTGGCCACGGTCTATCGCGCCTTGCCCGAGGCCGAGCGGGCGCACACCGCCATCCTGGCCAACAACTATGGAGAAGCCGGCGCCATGGCCCTGTACGGCCCGGCGCTCGGCCTGCCGCCGGTGATCAGCCGGACCAACTCGGCCTGGTATCGCGGCTATGGCAACCCGCCGCCCAGTGTGATCATCGAACTGGGCAATACCGAAGAGGATCAGCCCGGCAGCGTCGCCAAATGCACCTCACACGGCGTCTTCCGCAACCGCGAGGGCGTAGCCAACGAGGAATCGGCGAACGGCTACGCGATCTTCGTCTGCCGCGACATCCCGCCGATCTGGCCGCAGATCTGGGGCGTCAAGCCGCGGTTCGGTTGAGCGGCGCGGGAGCTTGGCGAGCGTCACGCATGCATGCCGAGTTTGATGGTTTTAAGAGCGTCCAACGTACACTCCGAACGCAACTAGAAAACAAGGGTTTCAAATCAGCATTGTCAAGCAATGAAACAAAAAGGCGCCGGCTCGAAGCCGGCGCCCTCTTTCTCTTGATCCTCAGGCCTTGTCGTCTGGCTTGGACTGCTTTGGAAACAAACTCGTCGGATGGCTCTGACCAAGGACGATCTCTTGGCCATTCTGATCCTTGATATTCATTCTGGTTCCGGCGGAAATGCCGCTTCCGCCCGCACACTCGCTCAGACACTGGGTGCGTTCGGCAGAACATTGCGACGCCGGGTGACCGTCGCTGATACAGAGTTGATACTGGTGAGTACAGATACTCTCGCAGGACGCACTTGCTTCCGAACTAGCGAACGACAGCAGAACGGCGATGATAACCCCAGCTCCAACCGTATAGCTCTTCATCCGAAACTCTCCTTGTGCGGGAACAATTCCCGTCTTTTTTCTAGCACTTGGCCGTCACGGCGACAAGCGGAAATCGGATAATCCAAGTGTTCTCCCTGGATTAGCCGTTTCCCTGAACGAGCACCTGGAAAGTTCAGGCTGGAACGCAGTGCTCGACGATCAGCTGGATCGCGTCGCCGCCGCGATAGTCGTCCGGGGCCAGGCGATAGGCGATGTGCAGTCGGGGGGGTGGCGGTTCGCGGGTGAGGCCGTTGAAGTGGATCGCGTCCAGCGGCTTGCTGCGCTGCGGGCAGCGCAGCACCAGCTTGCGATGGCGCTCGCCGATCGGCCGCCAGTCGATCACCTCGAACACGCCGTCGAACAGCGGCTCGGCGAAGCCCTGCCCCCACGGCCCGCCGTCGCGCAGGGCCTCGGCGTGGGCGCGGTCGAACTCGTGCGGCAGCAGCTCGCCGTCGCTGAGCAGTTCGGCCTGCAGCAGCGCGGCATCGAGCGTGGCGGCGGCGTACGCGTGGAAGGCGGCCTCGAACGCCGGCAGCTGCGCGCGCTCCAGGCTCAGGCCGGCGGCCATCGCATGACCGCCGAACTTCTGCACCAGCCCCGGATGCTGGGCATCGACCGCCGCCAGCGCATCGCGGATATGGAAGCCGGGGATCGAGCGCGCCGACCCGCGCAGCGCGTCGCTGCCGGGCTCGGCCGGGGCGAAGGCGATCACCGGGCGATGCACGCGATCCTTCATCTTCGAGGCGACCAGGCCGACCACGCCCGGATGCCAGTCGGCATCGAACAGGCACACCGCGATCGGCACCTCGCCATCGAGTGCGGCGACCTTGGACAGCGCGGCCTCGGCCGCATCGGTCATCTGCTGCTGCACGCCGCGGCGTTCGGCGTTGATCGCGTGCAGCACGCCGGCCATCTCGCGCGCCGGGCCGTCCTCGTCGCACAGCAGGCAGGCGATGCCCAGCGCCATGTCCTCCAGCCGGCCGGCGGCGTTCAGACGCGGTGCGACGGCGAAGCCGACATCGGCGGCGCTGAGCGTCTCGACGCGGCGGCCGCAGACCTCGATCAGCGCCCGCAGGCCGGCGCAACCCTGCCCCGCCCGCAGCCGGCGCAGGCCGGCGGCGACCAGCGCACGGTTGTTGGCATCCAGCGGCACCAGGTCGGCTAGGGCGCGGCGCCCGTCTGGACACTTTTTCGAGTTTTGACAAATTTAAGCGCCTTTAACCGCTGATAGGAGGTCAAGCCGAACACTTTAGATATTCCCTTAATTGTGCACTTTTGGCCTTGGCGCATCGTGCGAGAAGAAGGCGAACTAACAACTCGCATCAACCCTAGCAGCCATGTGCTGCCGTCGGAAGGGGACACATAACCCGGCTTAGAGCAGCCCCTTACTCAGGCACCCTACCCCTTCTTACGTTCGCCAAGGCTCAGGCGTAAGGTCAGACGCCGCGTGATACAGGGGGGAGCCGGTAGCTGCCAAACAGCCGTCGGAGCCGGCGCCAGTCGCGCCCTAGAAAGAGCCAGCGAAAGTCTTCGTCGAACTGGAACTGCGAGCGGAACGGGTAAGTCGGTCCATCATGGCTCGGCCCTTCCAGCAGGTCGAACCCATCCAGCGCCAATACCTGCACCGCGGGCGCCTGATTTCTTACTCGTTGGCCCTCGAACCCGCACAGCCGTTGGGTCACCGCATCCAGGAGTTCAGCGGGCGCTGGCCGCAAATCAATTACCTCCATGGAAACTCCTTTGGCAATAGCCGCGCGTTCAACCGCGGCAAGCACCGCTTGGGCACATAGATCATCAGGGCAGGTCAGAAAGCCTGGTATGCGAAAACTCGGGAACATGTGATGCACGAAGTCTGCGGCTATCTGTTCAGCGAGGAGTTCGAACGGCAAAGTCTTCACTGCAACCCCTGTGGGGCCGGCACTATCCGCTCGCCTATAGCGCGTAGATAGAACGCTTCAATTTCGGCATCTTTTAACCAATCCGGGAGATCACCTGGTTCAAAAGCAGTCAGGTCGACTGTGGTCTGTAGCGCCTGACAGTGTGGCTGTAGTTCCGTCGTTGTCGCGCGGGCAAGCCGCTCAAGGGCGACGCCGTGATCGCCCTGCAGGCCTGGTTGGCGGCGGCGCAACTGCAGGACGGCCCCCTCTTCCGCCGCCTGTTCCGGGGCGGTCGCGTCGGGCGCACCGCGCTGACCGCGGATCAGGTCGCGCGCATCGTGCAACGGCGCGCCCGCCTCGCCGGCGTGTCCGGCGACTGGGCGGCGCACAGCCTGCGCTCCGGGTTCGTCACCGAGGCCGGGCGCCAAGGGGTGCCGCTCGGCGAGGTCATGGCGCTGACCGAACATCGCGGTTTGGCCACGGTCATGGGGTATTTCCAGGCCGCCACGTTGCTCAGCAGCCGAGGCACCGACCTGCTCCGCGCCGATTCAAGCGAAGTCATGCCGAAATCTGCCCGCCCGGAATAGCACGCGATCCCGCGACACCCTTGAAAAGCGTGACACGCATCCCTATATGCAGTGGAGCTGGGCCGATCTGCACCCAAGGGTTGGGGTTGTAAGCGTCGCACGACATGCGACCGGGTGCTCTTAGGCTCAGGGGTGTTAGCACTCCATGAGGGGCTTATGAGCGGAGCTTCAACGGGATCGACGGCGAAACCGTCGCGGACCTCACGCAGGCGAAAGGAGCTTTCGTCAGCGACCCAGCGCGCCGTCTGGGCGCGCAGTGGGGGCATCTGCGCGCGCCCCGGTTGCGACAGCATCCTTTACGAGGATCCGGTCTTCTTCAAGACCCGTCCCTTCGGCGAGTTGGCCCATAACGTCGCGGCCAGCCAGGATGGACCGCGCGGCGATGCCACGCGCTCGCCGCAGCTCTCCGATGATCCGGAGAATTTGATCCTGCTCTGCCCCACCTGCCACACCTTGGTCGACAAGCCTGGCTGGCAACAGGACTACCCGGAAGCCATGCTTGCCGAGTGGAAGCGGCAACATGAAGCGGTCATTCGCGTGGCCGGTCGGCATAGCCACGGACGCGTTGCAATCGCGCTCCACTACCTGGGCGTCATTGGTCGGCAGGTCGTCGCGGGAAGTGCGAATACCATCCCCCTCGCCGCGCTCCAACGGGGACTCGTCCTCACGGAAAAGCCGTTCGAACTTCGTGTCGATGCGAGCGGCTACACACCTCAAAGCCCCGAATACTGGCGCCACGTCGTCACGGAAGTCCGCAAGCAGGTCGGGCAACTGCAGATGCAAGGCCAAGGGCGATCCACGATCGGCTTGTTTGGACTGGCCGACATGCCGGCATTGATGGCGCTGGGTTTCGCGCTTGGCCACGCCGCCGAACTCTATCCCTTCCAGTGGGATCGCTACGCGCACAGTTGGCTGTTTCCGGCGAATGACGCGCCCGCCAGCGAGTTCCGTGTCGACTGGCCGGACACACTGGATGCCCCAGTGGCGCTGGTCTTTTCATTGTCCGGCACGATTGATCTCGACCGCGTGCGCAGCGCATTCCCCGGGGAAGTCCCCGCGATTATTCACATGTCTGTCGATTTGCCGAAGCTGGATCTCGTGCAGTGCGCGGCGACGATCGACGCATTTCGGATTGAAGTCGCGGGGGTGATCGCGCGACTGGAAACACTGTTGCCGAAGACTGTGTCGATCCATGTGTTCCCGGCGATGCCTGCGT
Organism: Pseudoxanthomonas winnipegensis; assembly: GCF_030322905.1. Lineage (NCBI taxonomy): Bacteria > Pseudomonadati > Pseudomonadota > Gammaproteobacteria > Lysobacterales > Lysobacteraceae > Pseudoxanthomonas > Pseudoxanthomonas winnipegensis. Next base: position 2,245,035 of record NZ_CP095475.1, read on the forward strand.
CCTTGGCCGTGGCGTTTGGTATGGCCATCAAGCCAAAGGTCAGCTTTCCCATTCAGGTCTACGACGCCGAAGGACCGAATGGCCTGTTTCATCCAGCGCTCACCCTCCCCCTCCCCTCGTCCGCGTAGGAGACACTCATGTACGACGGTTTGACCACTTCGACGTTCCCCACACGCCGTGCTTCGCCGCAAGAAGTGGCTTGGGAAAAACTGTTGCTGGAGATTGTGGAGGCCGTTTCGGTTCCGGCATCGGACTACGAGCGCATCGAAAGCCATTACAACGCGATCAGCGAGATCCTGATCGAACCGGATGACCCTGAGTTGGCGGATGGGCATGTGTTTCCGCAGGGCTCGTTTTTGACGCGCACTGTGGTGCGTGCGTTGGGCAAGGGCGAGATTGATGTCGATGCGATCCTGCTGCTCCAGGAAACGGCACTGACACCGCGTGCACTCCTCGAGACCTTGCATGCCGAGCTCGAAGCGCGGGCCCGAACCCAGGGCGGCGTCGAACGGCGCAATCGCTGCGTCACGGTGCATTACGCCGATGCAAGCCTTCCGGCGCATCTCGACGTCACCCCGGCCATTGCAAGCAATGGCAACAATGATGACGAGGGTTGGGGGCCATTGGAGGTGCCCGACTACAAACAGGCGGACTGGCATCCGACCAATCCTCGGGATTTTGCGGACTGGTTCAACGATATCAGCGAGACACCCATCCTCCTTGAACAGGGAACTGTCTCATTCACCGAAGCGCGAAAGCGGGCGGACGCCGAACAACTGCCGAGCCACGAGGCCATCAATGCCTTCGATCCATTGCGGGCAACGGTCAAGTTGATGAAGCGGCATCGCGACGTCTTTCGCGAGCGCCATGGTGCTGAAGCTCCCGTGCCAATTTCAGTCGTCATCACCACGTTGGCGGCCAAGGCTTACAAGGAGGTCGCGGAGCTTTCGCAGAAACAACCGTTGACGGCGCTGCAGGCCATTCGGGAAATCATCACGCGCATGCCCAATCAGTTTGACGAAGATGGTCGCACCGGCTCGGAATGGAGGCTGTGCAACCCGCGACGCAGAGCCGAAAATTTCGCCGAGAAATGGAATCGCGATCCTGCCTATGCTGCACTGTTCGAAAAATGGCACGGCGAGCTCGCGAGCGCCGTCGGACTTGGGTTTGCGGCGTTCAGCGAAGAACGCGCCTTCGAGGAAGAGGTGCTGGCCGCGTTTGGCCCAGAAGCGCGCAAGCAAACCCGTAGCTTCCTTCTGGAAGAGGCCGGCTTGGGGCATCCGCTGCCGGGGCTGGACGACACCACGGCCGAACGCTTGCGCAAAGCAGGCGTAGTGGGCGCGACGTTCCGCGGATTGGGCGATGCAGAGCCGCGGCAAGCTGCGCAACCCAAATCGTTGGGCCGCCTTGGCTGAGGGGCCCGCCGCCGCGACAGGGCTCCCGCCTGCGCGGGCGCACGCCCAACTGGAGCGCCACTTCGGGCGTGCAGGTGTACTCGCCCCCCTCCCCCGCGCCGTCATCGACAAGGCGGTGCGGGGTGCGTCCCATGGGTGGTCCTTGCCCCTGCCGATGGACTATCTCGGTCAATCGCGCGAGTTGCGACTGATCTTGCCGCCGCAGTTTCCTGCGGAGCCTGTCCAAGCATTCATTCATCCCGTGGCATTTTTGGAATGGCCGCATGCCGAGTCCGATGGACATCTGTGCCTATGGCCGGAGGCCCTCGCTCCAGTGGCATACACGCCTGAGGCACAAATCGATCATTGCCTCGAGCGCATCCAGGACATTCTTGCCCTAGTGGGGGTTGATGCGGATGCCGGACGACGTGAAGCGGAATTTGCGCGTGAATGGCTGAGTTACTGGGCTCAGCGCGTGGAAGGGTCTTATCGTGCAAAGGGGCAAGGCCTTCTCGTCACGCCTCCTTCGAGCGAGACGACCGCATTGGCAACATGCGTTGTGCTGAATCGTGGCACGCAGCAGTCCAGCCTGCTCCTCGGGTCGAGCTCTGCTTCGTTGCACTCATGGCGAGAGGTGCTTGGTGATCCCAAAGCCGACATCACGGATGAAGGGGCATTGTTCGTCTCCCTCACGCAGGCGCCCATTGGGGCGCCTAAGACACTCGATGACGTGCGCAAGTTGCTGGCCGAGTCGCGCAACGCATTGGCGATGCTCGACCAATATCTGCGAAGGCCGGAACCAGCCCCGTTCTGGATCGTTGTCGCGGTACGGGGTGCATGCCCGCAAGTGGTCGCGGCCTTGGAGCTCGCCCCCAACCCACCGACAGCGGTTCGCCCCGCCCACCAGCGTGACCAAAAGCGACAGCAGCGGGAGTGGCAACGTGTGGCAGCACATGCCTGGCGCGTTCGTGTCCAATCCATCGAACGCGCGGATCCTGCCTGGATCCATGGCCGCAGTTTCGACGCCGAAGCAATCGCGCTAATGCGCAAACGCGTGACATTGATTGGATGCGGCTCATTGGGTGGACTGGTCGCGCAGGCATTGGCACATGCGGGCATCGGACATTTGACGCTAGTCGACCCTGAGAAATTGGAGCCGGCCAATCTGGGAAGACATGTCCTCGACGCGAAGGTCCTGGGTCAGGGGAAGGCGCAAGCGTTGGCGTCACACCTCCGCGACCAATTGCCGCATTTGAACGTGCGCCCAATGCCGTATCGCATCCAAGATCCACCGTCGGCGACCGCCCTGGAGAATACCGACCTGGTCATATGCACTGCGGCAGACTGGCCGGCAGAGCGCTATGCGATGAATACGCTGGCAGATCGTAGTATTCCGCTGCTCTTGAGTTGGGCCGAGCCACATGCGCTGGCGGGTCACTCCGCGGTCGACATCTCAGGGGAGCGTCGGCTGGCGGCTCTCTTCGATCAAGACGGTTTGTCCATCCGGCGGCGGACACATTGGCCGGAAGTGGCGTGGGCATTGCCGGGGTGTGCCGCGAGCCACCAACCTGGCACCTTCAACCGACTGCAGCATATTGCTGGCCTGATCGTGGAACACGCCATCGATGTATTGCTAGAACCCGCCTCATGCGATGAACACCGCATTTGGTTGGGCGATGGTGCGACGCTCAGTCGTCTTGGAGGTGCTTGGATTGACGCTCCACCCACCAATACCCGTGCAAGCGTTATAGCACTCCCCCTTCCCCATGCTTCCTGATTTTTGGCAGTACCGAGATCCGAATAGCTGCCTGACGGTATCAATTGCGCCGTCTGTACTGCGCTTGTTCGATGATTCGCGCCAACAACTGTGGCAACGAGAACGTGGAGGCGTGCTATTTGCCGAATCGATCGGAACCGACGGTCGGCTTGAGATTGTTGACGCGACCAGTCCTCATCCGAACGACCGTGCGGGTTGGAATTGGCTCGAATTGGATCATCAACGATGCTTGGACGAAATAGCGGAACGCTTCTCGCGCGGCCTGCATTTTATTGGCTACTGGCATACGCATCCAGAACGCACACCACGGCCTTCGGCGCGCGACCTCGCTGCATTCCATCGCAACCTGCAAGGGGGCGGCATCGCATTGCGCAAATTGGTCGCAGTCATCGTTGGAACAGATCGCAGCACGACGGGCGTGTGTGTCGCCCTAGTCTCAAACGGCGAACCAGCGCCATCCCTGCTTGTTCCCGTTGTCGATACCGACCCACAAATTCGTTATCCAGACCGCTCCTAAGGTTTTCGCGATATGGGCTCGACGCTCGAATTCATCAGAGGGGTGCTTCGCGATTCCCCAAATCCAGAAATCGGAACATCGGTCTGGCGCGCTCACACGGGCAGAGTGTCCAATTCGTTTACTGCTGAAGAGCAAGTTTGCGAAAGACTGGTCAATAGTTGGCTGGACGGGCGCATCGACATTGGGTCGGTGTTTGGCTTGAAACTGGTGCAGGAGTTGGTTCGGGATCTCCCAAGGTGCGATGTTTCAGCGACTTACCGTGCACGCTTCTTTCCTCGTGCGACGCCTCCGACAAGTCCGCTCCAATTTGGGCCGCCACCAGGGAACCTCTCCAAAGGGCGTTACAACAGAGTCGGGCAATCGGCGTTATATCTGAGCGCGGATCTGTTCGGACTGAAAGCCGAAATGGGGCGAAGCGAAGACGATACAAATCACCTCTACTACGCCCGCTATCACCCTGTCGACTCGCTTTCGGTCGTTGACTTATCGGATACCAGCATACATGCCGCACTGCAGTTGGCATTCGATCGAGCAGAGCGCCTGGACACGCCGTATGAAACAAGCCAGAAGCTCGCCGATGTGGTTCGGTCACTTGGGATTGATGGAATGATTGTTCCCGGCGTGCGCGGGGATCCCGATCACCACTACCGCAATGTCGTGCTGTTTAATTGCGGGGACTGGGAAAAATGGGTGGATACCTCGCACCCTCCCAAAACCATGACAATCGTAGTGTGACGCTAATCAACTACGGACATGCTCACTTGCGCATACAAATGAGATTGGCTAATTCGAAGCGATCAACTCACCAGTACTGATCGGCGGCATTACGGCCTCTTGACCACCCAGAAGTGAGCCCCCCATATTTGGTGCCATTTTTGGTGTCACCTGAGTCAAGCAGTGATGCTGCCCACAAGATCACTGTTTCGTGAGGGATTAGTCGACCAGCTTCCGCATCGGCCAATCCGAGCAGTATCCGCTGATGCTTCTCGTCATCCGATAACTCTGGCAAAGCTGCCAACAAGTCGGGGTCACATTGATTCATGCCCAAGACTCCATTCAGATGGGGGCACTATACCGCCTGAGGCAATCACTGCTGTCGGACTGCCGCGCCTTGTCATGGCTGGCCAAAAGCAGACAGCGACTCATGCATATATGCCTAACCAGAACCAACAACCGCGCCAGTCGCTCCTGACGCGGCTTCATAGTCATGATCACTCTCGTGTGATTTTCGTAAGCGTGCCGTCCATGCCGGTCGAAGTGAACTCGAAATCCACCTGGTCGTTGAACTTCAAACCACTGATATCGACGCTGCCGGCCTTGAAGGTCATGGTCATCGCTGGCCACTTCAATGCCTCGACTGGGCCATGGGCGATGGTGACGGTGCCGGCGGTGATGTCCACGGCTTCGACTTTACCTGAGGCGGAGGCCACAGAGGTGCCGGCAGGCATGTCGGCCATGGGTGCCGAGGCCGGTGAAGCTGAACTCGATGCTGCAGGCTGTGCAGGCGCAGCCGGCTCCGCTGTCTTGGCCGCTTCGCTTTGTGGCGACGAACAGGCGGCCAGCAGGACGGTGGCGAACAATGCGGCGAGGATTTTCATGAGAGTGGTCCTGTGGGTTGGGAATTGGCTGCATGAAAAAAGACCCATGGCGCGGCAGCCTGCACGCGCGCGGATCTGAAACCGTATGAAAAGCGACAGCAGGCTCATTGGATATGCCCCGCTGGCTTGCTTTGGCGCGTTAGCCGCCGACGCTGCAACAACCGATAGGCGGCCGGAATCACCAGCATCGACAACAACGGCGCGCTCAACATACCGCCGACCATCGGCGCGGCAATTCGCTGCATGACTTCGGAACCGCCGCCACTGCCGATCAAGATTGGCAGCAGACCGGCCAGGATCACCGCTACTGTCATCGCCTTCGGGCGCACACGTTGCACCGCGCCTTCACGGATGGCTGCATCGAGTTCAGCTTCACCGGCTTCGGGATTGACGGCGAGTTGACGCTCCCAAGCGTGGCGCAAGTACAGCAGCATGATGATGCCGAACTCGGCCGCGACGCCCGCCAACGCGATGAAACCGATCAACGTGGCCACCGACACCGCATGGCCGATCGCCCAGATCAGCCACAGGCCGCCGACCAGTGCGAGCGGCAAGCTGAGCATGATGATCGCCGCCTCGGACGCACGCCGGAACACCAGGAAGATCAGGCCGAAGATGATCACCAGCGTGGCCGGTACCACCCACTGCAATCGCTGGCGGGCGCGTTGCAGGTATTCGTATTGGCCGGACCAGCCCACGGCATAGCCGGCCGGCATCGGTACTTCCTTCGCCACCGCTTTCTGTAGATCGCCGACCACCGAACCGAGATCGCGACCGGCGACGTCCACGTACACGTAGGTGCTCAGGCGTGCATCGTCGCTGCGCAACATCGGCGGACCCTCGCTGAAGCCCAGTTCCGCCACCTGCCCCAGCGTCAGTTGCGCGCCGCCCGACGCGATGAGTGGAAGCTGGGCCAGCGCAGCAGGCGAATCGCGCAAGGTGCGCGGATATCGCAGCACCACCGGATAGCGTTCGCGGCCCTGGATGGTTTCGGCGATGGGATCGCCGCCGACCACCGTGGCAATCAGCCGCTGCACATCGGCCTGGCTCAAGCCGTAACGTGCGGCGATGCTGGGACGAATCTTTACGTCTAGATAGCGGCCACCGGCGATGCGTTCGGCGAGCGCGGAACTGACGCCGGGCACACCACGTGCCACCTGTTCGATGCGCTCGTTGAGCTTGGCAAGCACCTCCACGTCCGGCCCCGATACCTTGATCCCAATCGGACTCTTGATGCCGGTGGCTAGCATGTCGATGCGGTTGCGGATTGGCGGCACCCAGAGGTTGGTCAGGCCCGGTACCTTCACCGCGGCGTCGAGTTCCCGGCGCAACTTCTCAGGGGTCATGCCGGGACGCCACTGGCTGCGCGGTTTGAACGTCACCGTGGTCTCGAACATTTCCAGCGGGGCCGGATCGGTGGCGGTCTCTGCGCGCCCGGCCTTGCCGAACACATGGTCCACTTCCGGTACCGTCTTGATCATGCGGTCGGTCTGCTGCAGCAGTTCGGCAGCCTTGCCCGCCGATAGGCCGGGCAGCGCGGTCGGCATGTATAGCAGCGTGCCTTCCTCCAGCGGCGGCATGAACTCGCTGCCCAGACGCAGCAGCGGGATCAGGCTCAGCGCCAGCACGAAGCCGGCTGCCAGCAAGGTCACCTTGGGAAAACGCAGCACCGCTTCCAGCACAGGCCGATACAACGCGATCAGGCCGCGGTTGATCGGGTTGTCCCGTTCGGACCGGATGCGCCCGCGAACCAGATAACCCATCAGCACCGGGATCAGGGTGATCGCCAGTCCCGCCGCCGCCGCCATCGCATAGGTCTTGGTGTAGGCCAGCGGCGAGAACAGTCGGCCTTCCTGCGCCTGCAACGCGAACACCGGCACGAACGACAGCGTGATCACCAGCAGGCTGACGAACAGCGCGGGCCCCACTTCGCTGGCGGATTCTGCGATCAACCGCCAGCGCTCTTCGCCGGCAGGTTCACGGTGATGCGCATCGCGGAAATGCTCCAGATGCTTGTGCGCGTTCTCGATCATCACCACCGCCGCATCAACCATCGCGCCGATGGCAATCGCGATGCCGCCCAGCGACAGCAGATTCGCGCTGATGCCCTGGGCATGCATGACGACGAAGGCCGCCAGCACGCCCAGCGGCAAGGTGATCACCGCCACCAACGACGAACGCAGGTGCCAGAGGAACAGCGCGCAGACCAGGGCGACGACGAGGAATTCCTCACCCAGCTTGTGGGTCAGGTTGCGCACGGCTTCGCGGATCAGCCCGGAGCGGTCGTAGGTCGGTACGATCTCGATGCCCGGCGGCAGACTGGTTTTCAGTTCCTGCAACTTGGCCTTGACCGCGTCGATCGCTGCCAGCGCATTCTTGCCAGAGCGAAGGATGATCACGCCACCGGCGACTTCGCCTTCGCCATCGAGTTCGGTGATGCCGCGACGCAGGGCCGACCCGCGCTGCACGCTGGCGATGTCGCGCAACAGCACCGGCGCGTCGTCTGCGCCGGTCGCGACCGGGACGTTCTCGAAGTCCTCGCGCGTGCGCAGATAGCCTTCGCTGCGCACCATGACTTCAGCCTCGCCCTGTTCGATCACCGAGCCGCCGGTGGCACCATTCGCATCGCGGATCGCGTCAGTCAGTTGCGCGATGGTGATGCCGCGTGCAGCCAGCGCCAGCGGATCGGGTGTGACCTGCCAAGCTTGGACCATGCCGCCCACACTGGCGACTTCGGCCACATCAGGAACGGTCTTGAGCTGATAGCGCAGGAACCAGTCCTGTAAGGCGCGCAACTGTCCCAGATCGTGCTTCCCGGTCCGGTCCACCAGTGCGTACTCGTAGATCCAGCCTAGGCCGGTCGCATCGGGTCCGAGCGAAGGACTGACCTGCGCCGGCAGGCGGTCGCGCACCTGGCTCAGGTATTCGAGCACGCGCGAACGCGCCCAGTACAAGTCGGTGTTGTCGTCGAACAGCACGTAGACGAACGAATCGCCGAAGAACGAAAAGCCGCGTACCGCCTTGACCCCAGGCACCGACAGCATCGTCGTGGTCAGCGGATAGGTCAGCTGGTCCTCGACGATCCGCGGCGTCTGCCCCGGCCACTCGGTGCGGATGATGACCTGCGTATCGGACAGGTCCGGCAAGGCGTCCAACGGCGTGCGCGAGAGGGACCAGATGCCGGCAATGGCCAGCACCAAGGCGGCGACCAGCACGAAGCCGCGATTGGCGATCGAGGCACGGATGATCCGGGCGATCATGGTTGCCGCCCCGGCGATTCGGCCTTGTCGCCTGCATTCAGGCGTTCCAGTGCGCCGGAGAGGCTGGCTTCCGAGTCGATCAGGAACTGGCCCGAGACCACGACCTTCTCGCCGCCCCGCAGGCCCGACACGACCTCGGTCATGCCGTCGGCGCTGCGACCGGTGCGCACGGCCACGGGATGGAAGGCGCCCTTGTCGTCCTGCACGATCACCCGTGCCTGCGCACCCATGCCGATCAGCGTTTCGCTCGGCACCAGCGGCTGCTCAACCGGCGCAGTTGGCCGCAGCGATACCTGCGCGGACATGCCGGGTGCCAGCGTCCCCTCGGGGTTGTCCAGCACGATGCGCACGCGCTGGGTGCGGCTGCCGGCGTCGATCTGCGGCAACACGCTTTCGACGCGACCACGGAAGGTTTCTCCGGGCCGTGCATCGACGCTCGCTTCGACCGGCGTAGTCGTTTCAATGCCGGCAATGACGGCCTGCGGTACCGCCGCTTCCAGCCACAGGCTGCGGTTGCCGTTGATACGGAACAACAGCGTGCCGATCGGTGCGCTCTGTCCTTCGCGCACGCCGATCTCGCTGACCACGCCATCGACCGGCGACGATAGGACGATGCGTCCGCTGCGTGCCGCTCCGCTGGGCATGCCCAACGCGTGCAGACGCTGGCTTGCCGCCGATTGCAGCGCCCGCGCGGACGCCGAGTCCGCCTGGCGCAGCGCCTGCGCTTCGGCCAGTGCCGTGCTCCAGACTGGCGCAATCAGGCTGGCCAACGGTTGTCCGGCGCGCACTGCTTCGAAGGGCGTTTTTACGAACTGGTGTTCGACGATGGCATCGACCCGCGCACTGACAATGCGTTCCTGACGCAGATCCCAACCCAGCGTGCCGGGCACGCGAATGTCCGAGGCCAATTGCCCGCGCTTCACCACCGCCGTCCGTAGGCCCAGGTTTTGCTGCACGCCCGGTGCGATGGCGACACCGCCCGCACTGGCTTCGTCGGCGTATTTCGGCAGCAGTTGCATGTCCATGAACGGCGATTTGCCCGGCTTGTCGAAATGCTGGTCGGGCACCATCGGGTCGTACCAGTACAGCGGTTTGCGTTCGCCAGACGTAGTGGCATTCGTAGGCGACATCGCATCGGCGCGGGCGCTGCGCGAGTGCCCCCACCAGTAACCCAGCCCCAAGGCGCCCAGCAGGGCAATGGCCACCGCGACGCCTGTCGCGAGTCTAGGAATCTTGTTCATGGCTGCGCCTCCGTCGGCAGCAGAAAGGCCAGCGCCGCCCAGGCGCGGCCCAGTTCACCGAGATGCTCGGCATGGGAGAGATGGATGGCGAGTTCATCGCGCCGGGCATCGAGCCACGGCTGCAGTTCGCCGCCGGCGCGATAAGTCGCCAGCGCCGTTGTGCTGCGATCGCGCGCCAGCGGGAGCAGGCCTTGTTCGTGCAAGGCGACCTGGCGCTTGAGTCCCTCCCAGCGTGCGACATCAGCGCGGATGCGGGCAGCCTCCTGCCGACGCAGATCTTCGCGCGTCGCCAGCGTTGCCTGATAGTCGGCCTGGCGGGCAGCCACACCGCGGTCCTGACGGTTGCGCGCGAACAGCGGCAATCCGATACCAACCTCCAGCATCAGCATGTCGTCGCGACCACCGGAGCGCTGGCCATAGGAAGCGGCGACGCTCCAGTCCGGACGCTTCTCGGCGCGAGCGACATCGACCTGTGCGGCGCTGGACTCCACCTTCGCATTGGCCGCGAGCAGCGGACCGAGATGCTCGATGTTGTCCAGCAACTGCGCTTCGGACACCGGCAGGACGCTGAAGTCCGGGATGTCCTTGCTTGCTTCGATCGCCGGTTCGCCCAGCCAGCGCGCCAATCCCGCTTGCGCCACAGCCTGCATGGAACGGGCTTCCTCGATGCGGTTGTCCAGTTCCAGCACGGCCGCTTCGGCAGCCAGCGTGTCCGCGGCCGATCCACCACCGCCGGCGTAGCGGGCCTTGGCCAGCTTGGCCGCGAGCTTCGCTTGCTCGCGCAGCCGTTGTAGGGTGAATGCAGTGTTCTGAGCCGCCCACAGGTCGATCCAGGCGTCGGCGACGGCCTGCCGCACCGTCAGCCCTTCGGCCTCGGACAAGGCCTGTGCCTCATCGATCTGGCGTCCGGCCAATTCGCGTTGCGCCTTACGCTTGGCGCGTGCAGGAATCTCCTGGCGCAGGCCGATCTTCTTCATCGTCATGTCATCGACGCGCGTATCGAACGCGTTGTTGCCAGTGATCGGCAAGTTGTCGATGCCGAAGAACAGCATCGGATCGGGCAAGGCCCCGGCGCGATAGGACTCCTGCTGGGCGGCGTCCACCGCAGCGCGGCGTGCCTCAAGCATCGGCGCGTGCTCGGTGGCGCGGCGAATGGCTTCTTGCAGGGACACGTCAGCAGGAGCCGCAGCAGCGATCCACGGGACGACGAACAGTGCAACGAGCAGGGATCGACCGGCAGCGCGTGTGAACGCACCGCCGATGACGCCAGCAAAGGAACGACAAGGCATAAAACCTCCGAAACGACAGCCAAACGAGCAGCCAGCGCAAAGCGCCGGGCGAGGGTCAGGTCGCTTCGGGGTCTAGATCAGGAGACTGCAGAACCGGAGTCGAGGCGGCGGGTCGGCACCGGCCACGAAAACTTCGGACTGCACGGCAACATGCGAGACGGGCTCGGCAAGGACCGGGGGATACGCCAGCGGTGTGATCGCCAGCGCCGGCACCGACAGCTTGGCCGAATCGGCTGCCACGCTCTGGTCGGGACTGCAGTGCTTCGCGCACAGGATCGGGTTGTCCTGCGCTTTCGGCATGCCCATCTCGGCGCAGTCCTCAGCCATGGTCGTCATTTCGACCGGCATCTGCTCCATCGGGCACAGGTACGACGCCAACGCCACCTGCTGGAACAGCAGACAGAGCACCGCCACGAGGGCGATGCGCAGGCGCTGGCGGGCACGGCGGGTCATGGGCGGATGGTACTCCTCCGTCGGTGGATCAGGCGGTCGGGTTCATGGACGCAATCCGGAATGAAAAGTTCCCTTTTGTCAGCGTTGGCGCGTTATCCGCAGCAGGGCCTCTGCTGCTGGATGGGCGGGCACGGCACCGTGCCGTAAGAGCAAAAGACGCAACAGTCCCCCGGTGCCGCCTTCAGCAACTCGCCACAAGCCGAGCAGTCGTAATAGAACTGGCACGCCGTCGTCGGCATGGTCTCTATCGCCTGGTGCCCGCAGTGTGGACACGTCAGCGTGCTCTGCAACTCGATCATGGAAGACATGGATGGTGGCCGCTCGTTACGGCGTTATCGCCGTCGAGGGATAGCCAGCGTTCCTGGTGGCTTCGGTCAGAGCGCGGAGATTGGTCTTGGCATCATCGAAGGTCACCGTCGCCTCCCTGGGTTCCCAAGTGACCTTGGCGTCGATGACGCCATCGACCTTCTGCAAGGCCTTCTTGACCGTGATCGGACAGGTGGCGCAGGTCATTCCCGGCACGGTCAGCTTGACGGTCCGCGGCCCGGCCCATGCCGGGGTGGACAGCAGAGCGATCGGAAGGACGAGCGCGATGAGCTTTCGCACGGGATTCTCCTTTGAATTTAGGTCTGGGCTAGCAATTTAACTGGCTCAGTAGAACAGCGGCATGGCATACGGGAACGCGAATGCCACCAGCACCAGCACCGCCACGAGCCAGAACAACACTTTGTAGGCAGTGCGTGCCTGTGGTGTTGCGCAGACCTCGCCGGACGCGCAGGTCTGGAGTGGGCGGTAGATCCTTCGCCACGCGAAGAACAACGCGATCAGCGCGATGCCGATGAACCATGGCCGATAAGGTTCCAACGCGGTCAGGTTGCCGATCCAGGCGCCGCTGATGCCGAGCAAGACCAGCACCAACGGTCCCAGGCAGCAGGTGGAGGCCAGCACAGCAGCAAGGCCTCCAATCACCAAGGCGCCCCGACCGTTTCCTTGTTGGTTCACCACCGACCTTCTGCCCAGTATCACGATGCGCTAAGGTTATGGCCGTACCTAAGTACGGAGTCAAGACTGTGCCCGCGTCCCCCGAGCAATTTCCCATCGGCGCCCTGGCCAGACAGGCAAATGTCAACGTGGAGACGATCCGTTTCTACCAACGAAAGGGACTGCTGGCCGAGCCCGAGAGGCCTTATGGCGGCGTCCGGCTCTACGGTGCCGACGACGTCGCCCGGGTCAAGTTCGTCAAATCTGCCCAACGTCTTGGGTTCAGCCTGGATGAGGTCGTCCAGTTGCTCCGGCTGGACGACGGCACTCACTGCCGGGAAGCAGCCGACCTAGCCACTGCGCGCCTCGCCGACGTGCGTTCCCGCTTGCTGGACTTGCAGCGCATGGAATCCGCGTTGTCGCAATTGGTGACGGCTTGCAGCCGCCAGCGCGGCAAGGTGTCGTGCCCATTGATTGCGGCGTTGCACTGATGTGCACCGAAGCCGTCCCGTTGCAAACGGGATACCTTGTGCCAAGTAATGCATTTGTGCGCTCGAAGTGCCACATCGTTCGTATATGAAGAACTGGCTGAAACTGACACCCGGCCTTGGCCCGGCCTTGCTCGCCGCGCTGTTGTTTGGTGCCAGTACACCTCTGGCGAAACTGCTAATCAACGACGTGTCGCCCATGCTGCTGGCCGGGCTGCTGTATGCGGGTTCAGGCCTTGGGCTAGGCACCTGGCTACTGTTGCGCCGCCTGCGTCCCCGCGAGACTGCGGCGGAAGCACCACTACAGCGACGGGATCTGCCTTGTCTGGCGGGGGCGGTGTTCTTCGGCGGTGTACTGGGGCCGGTGCTGTTGATGCTGGGGTTGAGCCACACCCCCGCGTCAACCGCGTCGCTGTTGCTGAACCTGGAAAGCGTGCTGACGGCCGTGATCGCCTGGGTGGTGTTCCGCGAGAACGTGGACATCCGCATCTTCTTCGGCATGGTGGTAATCGTCGTCGGCGGAGTGATCCTGTCCTGGGGTCAGACCCCAGCGGCGGGCTTGCCGTGGGGAGCATTCGCGATCGCCGGAGCCTGCGCCTGCTGGGCGATCGACAACAACCTGACCCGGGAAGTCTCCGGGGGCGACCCCGTACAGGTCGCGGCAATCAAGGGCGGCGTCGCCGGTGCGATCAACATCACCATCGCCCTGCTGATCGGACAGCAACTGCCGGATGCGCCGCATGTCATGTCCGCTGGCGCCATCGGCCTGGTCGGCTATGGAATCAGCCTGGTGGCGTTCGTGCTAGCCCTGCGCCATTTGGGCGCAGCGCGCACGGGAGCGTACTTCTCGACCGCGCCCTTCGTCGGCGCGGCCCTGTCGCTAGTGCTACTGGGTGATGCGCCCACTCCTGGATTCTGGATCGCCGGCGCGCTGATGGCCCTGGGCGTGTGGCTGCATGTCAGTGAACGCCACGACCACGCGCATGCGCATGAGGCAATGGCTCACGAACATCTTCATATCCATGATATGCACCATCAGCACGCACACGACTTTCCATGGGATGGGCGCGAACCTCATTCTCACCTGCATCAGCATGAGCCCATGGTGCATTCGCACCCACACTATCCGGACTTGCACCACCGACACGGACATTGACATTGCGCATGGCCAACTCGGCCCCAATGGTCTGGTTTGATGCGCTCCACCTGCCGGAACCGTGCAATACGAGGCTCTCGAGAACCAGGATGCGGCGGTCTACGTGGATGGCACACAGTTTGTCGGCGAATTACGCATGGGCGTGACCGTCCTCGCAGGCCTTCCTTTCGACCTGCAACGTGGCGTCATGCACGTTGAAACGATCCTCCAGCGCCGTCAACAACGACAACCGCACCTCCTCGGGATCGTCTTTCCCTTCTCGTAGGACGATGTGCGCCGTCACCACGGTCTGCCGCGATCCCAGCGACCAGGCGTGCAAGTCGTGGATCTGGGCCACTGCCGGATGCTGGAGCAACAGGCTGCGGACGGAGTCCAACTCAATTCCCTCGGGCACACCCTGCATCAGCACATGGCCCGCCTGACGCAACAGAGTCCACGTGCGTGGCAGAACCCATAGGCCAATCAGCACGGCAATGATCGGATCGGCCACCGTCCAGCCAGTGAAGCGGATGACAAGTGCGCCGATAATTACGCCGATGGAGCCGAGCATGTCGCTCCAGACCTCCAGATACGCGCCCTTGACGTTGAGACTGCTACCGCTGCCGGCCTTGAGGAGCTGCATCGAGATCAGGTTGATCACCAGCCCGATGACCGCAACCACCAGCATGCCCATCGAAGCGACCTCCGGTGGCTGCCGGAACCGCCCGATCGCCTCCCAAAGGATGTAGCCAGCGACCACGAACAACAGGCCACTGTTGATCATCGCGCCGATGGCTTCCATCCGCGCATAACCATACGTGCGCTTGGCATCCGGCGGTCGACGGCTAAGGCGCACGGCGATCAGCGAGATCGCCAACGCGATCACGTCGGTCATCATGTGGGCGGCGTCCGACAACAGCGCCAGGCTGTTGGTAATCAAGCCGCCAGCCACTTCCGCAATCAGGAAGGCTGCGGTGAGCCCGAAGGCCCACCACAGGGGGCGCTCGTGCTGAATCTCGCCCGTACCGTGATCATGTCCTGCGCCCATAAGAGTTCCTTTGCAATCACGTGATGAATTGATGAGTCATTCGGCCTGTGGAACTGTGCCGAAGGCAGCCCGTGCCAGTGCAGGTACGCGTCGCGCGTGCCACACCAGCAAAATGACGGCCAAAGCGAGATACACCCAGGCCAGCGCTGTGAGCACGGCAATCTCGCGCTCTGGCGTTGCCTGATAGAAGAAGGCCAGTGCTAGTTGGATCACGAACAGGCTGACCAGCGCCACGGCGCTCCAGAGGCTCAGCCGCAACGGCAACAGCAGCGCCAACGCAAACAACGACTGCGCCGCCGTCAGGAAAAACTCTTCATGCTGCCGGGCGTCCAGCGGCAGCGTCGACAACGAGTGGGCACCGATGCTCATCGCAATCGGCAGCATGCCTACCAGTAGCGTCCACTGGTTGATCTTGTCGCTGATCACCATGGTCAACCCCGCCCGCGCTCGGCCGTCCAGCACGAACAGGATCGCCACGACAACCTCCGGCGCTTCGCTCGCCAAAGGCGCCAGCCATTGGATCAGCAGGAACTCGTCGATGCCGAGGCTGCGCCCCGCCTGGATCAGCGATTCGGCAAACGGTTCGGCCGACAGCACGATAAGAACCATGGCTGTTGCCGCCATGAGTCCCATCACTGTCCAGCGCAAACCCGGAGACATCGAGGCGATGATGGCACCTAGTCCAGGTTCCTCCTCTTCTTCGTCCTCATCGGCTCTGGGCAACTGCAGGGTCCGTCTCAGGTAGAACCCGTACAACACCAGCAAAGCCACGAAATCGATCAGGCCGATGGAGCCCTTCAGCACGATCACGAAGGCATACAGGCTCGCCAAGGCGAGGAAGCCGATCTCCACCGCATTTTCGGATTGCAACGCAATGCCGCGCTGGCGCGAACGCCACCAATGCAGCCCCACCAGCAACGGCCATGCCAAGCCGATCAGCAGACGGTTGGCGCCCGTCATGTTGGCGGCGGCATAGGCCACGTACCCGGATGTCGGATCGTGGCCGGCACGGTAGGCGTAGTAGAAGTCCACCGCGTATTCGGGCAACACCGTGATCAGCGCCACGATTGCGAGCACAAAGCCGGTGGACACGTATTTCTCCGCGGCCTCCGCACCCCAGGACAACAGGAACCCCGCCGCGAGGATGGCGACGCCAAACAGGGTCATGTCGCCCAGCGCACCAACGCTGCCACCGGTCACGCGCAGGAACAGCGCTGGCACAACTGCCAGCGCCGCCACACCCACCGGAATCACGAACTCGCGTACTGCGTTGTGTGCTCGGGTCATGTGTCTGATCCTCAACCGGGGCTACGCCACGCCACTACACGGCGCCATCGATCGCAAACGCCTGCTCGACCGGGCTGACATAGACCCAGCCGGCGTCGGGCCGACCCGTGTGCCCGACTTGGCGGAAGATCCCCACTGCCCGGGCCACATCGCTGTCTTCGCAGAACAGCTCCATCTGCACTTCGTTGATCACCTGATCGCCGAACTCGACGGAATACTCCTGCTCGCGCGCACTGAGTGCGCGCAGCAGGCCTTTCACGTCGAACAGGCTGAGTCGCTGGAAGCCGGCGGCTCCCAGCGCGTGGATCAAGTCCGAGACGCGGTTGCGGTGCACGAATGCCTTGATCTGTTTCATGACGCAGTCTCCCTGGAGTTGCGCTCGACCGTCTTGAGGTCGGAACGGTTTTCAAGCCATTCGTACAGAACCGGAAGCAGGATCAACGTGAGCAGCGTCGAGCTGATCAGGCCGCCGACGACCACGGTTGCCAACGGACGCTGGGTTTCCGCGCCCACACCGCTTGAGAGCAGCATCGGCACCAGGCCAAGGATCGCCACACTCGCGGTCATCAGCACCGGTCGCAGACGCAGCGCCGTGCCCTGCACCACCGCCTCGCGCACCGACAGCCCCTTCTCGCGCAGCTCGTTGAGGAAGCTCACCAGCACGATGCCGTTGAGCATTGCCACACCGAACACCGCGATGAAGCCGATCGCCGAGGGCACCGACAGGTACTGGCCGGTGACGAACAATGCCAGCAGGCCGCCTATGGTGGCGAACGGCACGTTGGCCAGGATCAGCGCGGCGTACTTGACCGAGTTGAACGCGGTATAGAGCAGCACGAAGATGAAGAAGATCGTGACCGGCACGATCAGCGCCAGCTTGGCCAAGGCGCGCTGCTGGTTCTCGAACGCCCCGCCCCACTCGATCCAGTACCCCGGCGGCAACTTCACCTGTTGCTTGATCGCTGCCTCAGCGTCCTGGACGAAGCCATCGACGTCGCGGCCTCGCACATCCATCTGGATCACGGCATAGCGTTGCAACTGCTCGCGGCGTACGAACGAGTAGCCTTCGGCCACGTTGATGTCGGCGACCTCCGACAGCGGCACTAGGGCGCCGGTCGCGGTGCGCAACGGGATGCGGCGCAAGGACTCGACCGAATCGCGTGTCGCGTCATCCAGCCGCACCGCGATGTCGAAGCGTTTCACGCCATCGAGCAATACGCTCACCGGTTCGCCGCCCAAGCCATTGCGGACGATGGTGAGCACCTCCTCGGCGTTCATGCCATGTCGGGCGAGTTCGTCGCGCTTGACCGCGATGCGTATCTGCGGCTTGCCGATGTTGGCTTCCAGGGCGAGATCAGCCACGCCAGGCACCTTGTCCAGCACGCGCTTGATCCGGCCGCTGAGCTTGTCGAGCTCACCCAAATCTTCGCCGTAGAGCTTGAGCGCCAGCGTGGCGCGCACACCAGAGATCAACTCCTCTACGCGCATCTGAATTGGCTGGGTGTAACCGGGCACCACGTTGGGAACCACCTTTTCCAGCGTCTCCTGCATCGCCGCTTCGAGTTGCTTGATGTCGCGGCCCGACTTCCACTCGTCCTCAGGTTTGAGCGCGGTGTAGATCTCCATGTAGTTGACGTCGGCGGTCTCGCCCTTCTCGGCGCGGCCGATCATCGCCAGCGTGGTCTCGACCTCGGGGAACTGCTTGAACGCCGCCGCGATCGTGTTGCTGGTGCGGATCGATTCGTTGAGCGAGGTCGACGGGATGCCGGTGATCCGCCACATGATCGAGCCTTCCTGCAGCTGCGGCATGAACTCCTTGCCGAGGAACGGGAACAACGCGAGGCTCGCCATCAGCGCCACGACGGCACTGACCACCACCACACGCTTGCGTGCCAGTGCCTTGTCCAGCAGCGGGCGATAACCGCGCTTGATCCGTGCGACCAGCCAGGTGTCACGCTCCGGCTTGGGCTTGAGGATCATCGAGGCCAACACCGGGATCAGGGTCAGGCTCAGGATCAGCGAGCCGGCCATGGCGAAGGCGATATTGAAGGCCATTGGCTTGAACATCTTGCCTTCGAGACCTTCCAGCGAGAACAGCGGCAGGAACACCACAATGATGATGCCGATCGCGAAGGTGATCGGATTGGCGACTTCCTTGGCGGCAGCCAGCACCGCGGAGGTCTTGTCGACCTTCTCGCCGTGCTCCAATCGCTCGGCCATGATCCGGAACGCGTTCTCGACCATCACCACCGCGCCGTCCACCATCATGCCGATGCCGATCGCCAGGCCCGCGAGCGACATCAGATTGGCGGACAAGCCGACTTGCCCCATGCCGATGAAGGCAATCAGCATAGCCAGCGGCAGGGTGACGATCACCACCAGCGCCGAGCGGACCTCCCCAAGGAACAGGAACAGGATCACCGCGACCAGCAGCGAGCCTTCCACCAATGCACGTACGGCTGTCTCCACCGCCTTGTTGACGAGATCGGTGCGTTCGTAGATGGGCTTGAGCACCATGGTCTTGGGCAACGCATCGCGCACCACATCGAGCTTGCCCTTGACCGCCTCGACCACGTCCTTGGCGTTCTCGCCGATCCGGGCCAGTGCCTGCCCCATCACGACTTCCTGGCCGTCGCGCGTCACCGCACCGAAACGCGGCGCGGGGGCTTCGATCACGGTCGCCACGTCGCGCAGGTACACCGGCACGCCGTCCTCGGCCTTGAGCACGATCGCACCAATGTCTTCGGTCGATTTCAGTAGGCCCAAGCCGCGCACCAGGAACTGTTCGCGGCCCACGTCCATCACGTTGCCACCGACTTGACCGTTGTTGGCGGGCAACGCGTTGATGACATCGCCAAAGCCCAACCCGCGGGCGTAGAGGCGTTGCGGATCGATCTGGACCTGATACTGGCGTTCGCCGCCGCCCCAGGAGCTGACATCGTCCACGCCAGGGGCGGTGCGCAGGATCAGACGCACGGTCCACTCCTGCCAGGTGCGCAAGTCCATGTCGCTGACCTGATCCTTGGTGACACCAGGGGCACGTTCGACCGTGTACCAGTACACCTGCCCAAGGCCCGACGTGTTCGGGCCCATGCCCGGCTTGCCATAGCCTTCTGGCAGGCGGTCGCCGATTTCCTGCAGGCGTTCGTTGACCAGCTGGCGGGCGAAGTAGATGTCCATGTCGTCTTTGAAATAGACCGACACGTACGACAACCCGAACAGGCTGACCGAGCGGATTTCCTGCACCTTCGGCAAGCCGGCCAGCGCCGATTCCACCGGCGTGGTGAGCAACTGCTCGACGTCCTCGGCAGCCAGACCCGGGGACTCGGTGTAGATGTTGACCTGGACCGGCGTCACGTCGGGAAACGCATCGATCGGCACGTCGCGTACCGCGCTGATGCCAAGGAACGCAACCACCGCGAACACGATCAGGACCAGGAACTTGTAACGCAGGGAGAGTTCGACCAGGCGATTCAGCATGGCGCACCTCCCGCAAAGGCGGGCTTGGCGTCAGGGGTCATCACTCTTCCCCCAACTGCGACTTGAGCATCTGCGCCTTGACGGCAAAAGCGCCTTCGACCACAACGGCGTCGCCGGGCTTGAGGCCTTCGCGGATGACGGTTCGATCACCGATCGCCTCACCGGTTCGAACAGGCGTCGGTTCCAGCGCACCTGCCGCGTTGCGGCGGAACACGACCGTGTCGCCTTCCAACTGCACCACCGCGTCGGTCGGTACCGACACGACCGTCGCAGCAGGGCTCTTTCCATTGGTGGCGTCGCTGGCTTCAAAGAATACATCGACGTAATCGCCGCTATGCAGTTGGTCGCCTTTGTTGGGCACCTCGATACGCACCACCGCATTGCGGGTCGCGTCCGACGTGCGATGCGCGGGGTGCTGGACGGTGCCCGTCAGGCGTTCGCCGTTGAATACGACGGTTGCTTCCGTGCCAGGCGTGATGCGCGGGACGATCCCGGACGGCAGCTTCGCGTCAACCCAGACCACCGATTCATCGACCAGGCGGAACAGCGTCTTGCCCGGCTCGATCTTTTCGCCGATGACGACCGCATCCTCGGTGATGCGTCCTGCATGCGGCGCGGTCAAGGTGAATTGGCCGTTGCTGCGCCCAGCCGCCGTGCCCGGCAAGCCGTACGCCTGCGCGGTGGCACGGGCGCGATCGAGCGCGACCTGCGCCTCGTTGATGCGGCGCCCGGACACAGCTTCACGGCCAAGCGCGGACACGCGACGCCATTCCTGTTCGGCGATGCGCAACTCTGCCTGGGCATTGGCGACCTCGACGCTGGACAGCGTCACCAGCGGTGTACCAGTACGCACTTCGTCGCCGAGCTTGGCATGGCGACGCACGACCAGGGCTTCGACGCTGGGTGTGATCAGCGCCGTGCCGTAAGCGTTGTCGAGCACTTCACCGGGCGCACGCAGTTGCTCGCTCATCGAGGCGGGTTGCAACGCCTGCACGACGATGCCGGCCGCTTTCATCGCCGCAGCATCGAGCTTGACGGGCGCGATGCCGGCTTCACTTTCGGCAGGCGCTTCAGCGCCCTCGGCTTCGGTCGTGGCGGACTCGGTCGATGGGGACTTGGAACACGCGGCCATGGCAAGCAGCAACGCCGCGGCCAGCAGCGGGGACATCAGGCGGAACGGGGTCATCGAAATTTCTCTCATGGGGTGCCCTCCAGGCCGGCCCAGCGCTCGAGCTGTCCGGTGGCGGCGAGGTAGTCGGCGTAGCTGCGCCACAGGCGCGCTTCGAGTTCGGCGCCGGCGAGCTGCGTGTCGAGGGTCTGCTTGAGTTGCAGCAGGTAGTCGGCGGTAGACAGCTCGCCTTCGCGCCAGAGCTTTTCCAGCAGATTGGCGCGACGCTCCACATCCGTGCCGCGGCTCGCCTGCCAGCGCGCCCAGGCCGATTGCGCGGCGGCGTAGCTGTCGATGGCGCGGCGGCGATCGGCATCGAGTTCAACGCGCACGCGTTCGGCTTCCGCGACCGCGACATCCGCATCGGCCTGGGCCGCCACCACCTCGGCGCGATACGAATTGCGCACGTAAAGCGGGATGCTGAGCGACACGCCGATCACGTTGTCCTGGACATTGCCATAATCGATCCGCCCTCCACGCACGCCCACGGTGGGATCGGCGATGCGATTACGACGGGCGACGGTGACTTCGCGTTCGGCGGCGAGCGCAGCAGCTTGTGCGGCTTGCCAATCGGGCAACTGTTCGATGCCGGTTTGGGGCGCCGTCGGCGGTGGCAATGCATTGCTGGGCAGCGCCAGGCTCGCCAGGAGTTCCGGTGAGCCGCCGACCGCGCGGAAACGCGCCTCGGCCTCCGCCTGTTCGGCGACGAGTTGCGACTGCTCCGCCTGCGCCTCATCACGGGCCAGCAGCGCCAAATCGCGCTCCAACCCGGAAATGTCGGCGGCCGCAAACTGCTTTTGCGCCAAATCGCCGAAGCGCGTCACCAACGCCAATCGGCGTTCACCGGTACGCACGCGTTGCTGCATCGTCTGCAGCTCCGCCCAACTGGCGAACCACTGTTTGGCGAAATCGCGGCGCCGCAGCTTCGCTTCAGCGGTGGCTTGATCGACCCGCGCGGAGGCCGCTTCGCGACGCACACGGCGTTTCCCGCTCAGATCGAGCGTGAGGTTGAGGCCCGCAGTTGTGGTGCGATCCGGGCCTTCATCATCGCCAGCCAACTCCACTTCGGGGTTGTAGAGCGGCTGTCCGGCTGCATCGAACCGGGCGCGCGCCGCGGCCAGTTGCGCTTCGATGGCACGATAACTGGGATGGTGTTGCCAGGCGGCCTGCAGCGCGTTGCGAAGTGCGGCGGGGGCCTGTGTCTCGGGAGCTTGGGCGGCCACGGCCAGGCCCGACAGCAAGCTTGCTGCCAGGGCTAGGGCGGCCAGCCGCGCGACGCGACGTCGTCGCGGCGAACGAACAAGGTGCATTGGAGGATCCTCTGAGTCGACAGTGTCCTCGGGCGCTCCGCGCCCAAGGGGCATAACACCTGACTCAGACGATCGGTGGCCTCAGCTCCAATGGCTGCGACGCGCTGGGCGGCAACCCGGACGTACGCATAGGCAGTGCCTGCGGCACGAGCACAAGCGCGACCTGCGTATCCGGCACCATGGCGGCCGCGTGATGGCAACCGCAGTGGCTGCAAGCGGCATGCCCGAGCTTGAGCTTCGTGGAATCGTCATTACCGCCATCCAGCGGCGACGCCTTCACCGCCACGGCATGGCTGCCATCCGTGCCGAAGCCCATGTCCGCGAAATCATGCTTGACGCAGGCGGCGGCGGCACCCAGCTTCAGCGCGAACACCAGCAGCACAAGCACGGCCAGCCGCGCAGAAGCGCGCAGGCGGGCGAGCAAGGTACGGGAGGCGGCCGAAGTCACCCGCGCACAATACACACCCGGCTGGACGTTATGAAATTTCATCCGCGACGGTTGGCGGCAGCGTCGGGTGCGGGGGAACGTCGCACGCCACACGATGACGGCTGGGTGACAACCACAGACTCCGGACGATGCCAGTCCTGCCACGCCCCAGTGAGGACATGGGCCGCCGTGCGCAGGAACAGCACGGCGACCAGCAGGCCAATCAGCAAGTCCGGCCATGGACTATCGAACCACTTCACCAGCCCTGCTGCTGCAATCACGCCGACGTTATTGACCAGGTCATTGCGCGAGCATAGCCAGACCGAGCGCATGTTCATGTCGTCGCTGCGAAAGCGCGTCAGCAACCCGAAGCAGATCAAATTGCCCACAAGCGCGATGCTCGCGGCGATCGCCATGATCGGCGCGACGGGCTCGGCCCCCAACCATGCGCGACGCCCAACCTCGACCAGCACTGCGAGGCCGAATAGTGCCTGGATGCCGCCTTTGAGAAACACGGCCTTGGTTCGTTGCCGCAGCGTTCCGCCGATCACCCACAAGCTCAGGATATAGACCAACGCATCGCCCAGGCTGTCGAGCGAATCGGCCTGCAACGCACTGGAGTCGGCCCACCAACCGGCGCTGAACTCACCAACGAACAACAACACATTGATCGCCAGCACGACCCACAACACCCGGCGACGGGCGTGGTCGGTGTTCTTGCTCAGCGTGGCGGCGGTGTCGTGGCAACCACAATCGCTCATCGAGAGATCCTCAATCGGCCGCGCGCGCCAGGGCACGCGAAGAACGGGCATTGAAATAGAAGCCGCCGACCGCGATCACGGCAACCACGATCTGGGCCGTCAACGACTGCCAGGACGGATAGACGCCGAGCCAATCGATCCGCGGCACGGCGACCAGCGCTTGCCCGATCCAGCCGGCTTCCTGCAATGCGGCGATGCCCTTGCCCACCAGCACAACTGCAAGCACGGCAATCAGGATCGAACTGATGGAGAAGAACTGGCTGATCGGCAAGCGCTTGCTCATCCGCAGCATCCAGTACGCGATTGCGGCCAGCGCAGCGCTACCAGCCACCAGTCCGGCGACGATCGCGCCGCCGTTGTGCTCGCTCCACATGGCGATGAAGAACAGGATCGTCTCGAATACCTCGCGGTAGACCGCGATGAAGGCCAGCGAAAACAGGAAGATCGCCGAGCGCCGCGTCAGCGCGGCCGACATCTTGGCGTGGAGGTACTGCTGCCAGCGGCCCGCCAGGCTCTTCTGATGCATCCAGATACCAACGCTGAGCAGCACGATCGCCGCGAACAGCGCGGACAGGCCTTCCGTGACCTCGCGGTTGGCGCCACTGACGCCGACCAGATAGGTGGCGATCGCCCAGGTCACCACGCCGGCCAGCAAAGCGCCGATCCAACCGGCGTGCACGTAAGGCAGCACCTCGCGTCGTTCCGCCTTGCGCAGGAAGGCGATCATGCCGATCACGATCAGCAAGGCCTCCAGGCCCTCGCGCAGCAGGATGGTGAAGCTGCCGAGGAAGGCAGTCGTGCTGTCGGTGTGACTATCCTGCAGCACGCTGGCGGCGCGATCGAACAACGTGCTGATCCGGTCGGCCTGTTCCGTCACTTCGGTCGTTGGCGTATTCCGTCCGAGTTGTGCGCGGTACTCGCTCATGGCGGTTTCGATTTCGCGCATCAGGGCGCTATCACGGGCCGCCAGCGTCGGTTCGACCGGCTCGACGCCATCCAGGTACGCCGAGAGGGCCAGGGCCTTGGCCTGCGTGGCGTCGCCCGCGGCAAAGGCCTGCACGCTGCCCGCGAGGCGCTGGCGCGCCAGTGCGAACGGGTCATTCTTCGCTTCCGCGGTGGGGGTTGTGACCGCCCGCGGCTGCGAACGCAGGTACGCGATGATCGCCTGGGCTTGCTGCGCCTCGCCGAGCGAGGCGGCGAGATCGGCTTCGCTGGTCTGGGTCAGAGATTCGAGGGTCGGAATCCGACGACGTACCGCCTCGGTTTCGCGCCACAGGGCCTCGCCTTTCGCTCGCGCCTCTTCGGGGTACGCCAAGCCACCGACATAGAACGCCAGGGCCCAGCGGTCGGCTTCCGACATCTGCGAGAAGCCCGTCATGGCCGTGCCCTGGATGCCCTGCGAAATCGCCTGATACAGCGCCAGTGGGCTGCGCCGCGCCGCGCGGTCGACATCGGTGAAGTTGATCGGGGGCGGATTCAGGCTGGCCGCCGCCGGACCATCACCCCGGCCCGAGGCACCGTGGCAGCCGGCGCATTGCTGCCCGTATAGCGACGCGGCCCGTGCCGGGTCGGGCGGTGTCGAAGGCACCGCCGCGATGGGATAGCTCTTGAGCAGCGCGTCGGCCAGCCGGTGGGCGGCCGCGGCGACCGTATGCGCCTCGGCCTTGGCCTCCACGGTCGCCACCAGCTGATCAGCTTGCGCGATCAGCTCCGTCTGGGCCGGGGTTGCCGGCAGCGCCGACAGCTGCGTTCGCACGGTCGCGGCGAACTCGCGCATCTCGGCGTACTCCGCCGGCGCAACCACCTGCCCGCCCTGCACCGCGCCGGCGTAGTCCACGGCGATGTAATCCAGCAGTTGCCAGGTCTGGCGCGGATTGGCGGGCTCGGCGGCCACTGCCGCACCAAATGCGCAGGCCAAGGAGAGCAGCAAACCGAGTCGGGCTACGAATCGCACGGCGGCGGACATCCATAAAGGGCGCCGGGTTGGCACCGCACAAGTGCACAGCGTAAAGTCCGTAGCCGCTACAGGGTCAAGGGCAAATGCGAATGAAAATCAGTGAAGCGGCGGCGGCCAGCGGCTGTCACCTGGAAACCATCCGCTACTACGAGCGCTCGGGCCTTATGCCCGCCCCTGCCCGCACCGCCAGCGGCTACCGGGAATACAGCCCCACCGAGGTCGACCGGCTGCGCTTCATCAGCCGCGGCCGCGAGCTTGGCTTCAGCCTGGAAGAAATCCGTAGCCTGCTCAGCCTCGACGACGACCCGGCGATGTCCTGCTGCGATGTTGACGTCATTGCGCGCCAGCACCTCGCCGACATCCGCGATCGCATCCGCGAACTGAGCAACATGGCCGCCGAGCTCGAACGCGTCATCTCCCAGTGTGCCGGTGGCGAGCGCGACCGCTGCGCGATTCTTGGCGCTTTGCGACGGCCTCATGAGCGAGGCACAACCTGTGCGAATTGAAGGCGATTGACCGTGACGTGAATTACCGTTCTTCCAACAGTGCTTTCATCTGCTCGACTTCGGCGCGCTGGGAAGCAACGATGTTATGGCAGAGCTGCTTCAACTCAGGGTTTTGCAAGTGGTTCTTTTCGCACATTAAGATTGCCCCGGCATGATGTGGAATCATGGATTTGAGGAACTGCCTGTCGCCGACACCGGCCTGCGCGCGAATCCCGAACCAACTGCCAACCAACACGAGGCCAGCCAAGACGAAGATCACGGCGTTCTTTCGCTTGTCCTGGTACATGGCGCCCATCAGTGCAAGTTCCAGGATCGCCATGGGCGCGGTCATCAGAGCGGCCATGTAGAACTGGTTGATATTCGGCACGACGTTGGCAAAGCGATCGACCATGGCGTACATGAGTGCGTACATGCACGCGAAAGACAACCCGAGCATCGCCAGTAGGCGTCCGTAGTGATTTGCCTCCGCATGCCCACCCTTTCCAGCATGCGCTTCATGTTTGGCGTGTTCCATCGCTCACCTCCTTGGCAGCTAATGCGAAAGACTGGTGACCTGAGACGAATCATGTAGCCGACCGGCAGGTGAGTTCTCTACCCTCGACAGGCAAGGAGAACTCATGAAGAAGCGTTTCACCGATGAGCAGGTCATCGCGATCCTGCGCGAAGCGGAAGCGGGCGCGGCACCGATCAAGGTGCTGTGCAAGAAGCACAACATCAGCGAGCAGACGTTCTTCCGCTGGCGCAATCGCTTCGGCGGGATGGACGTGCCGGACGCCAGGCGGCTGAAGGATCTTGAATCGGAGAACGCCCGGCTCAAGCGGTTGGTGGCCGAGCAGATGCTGGTGATCGACGGGATGAAGGAGATCGTCCGAAAAAAATGACATCCCCGTCGGGGCGACGCGCTGCATTGGTCGCGTTGACCCGTCGGGGACTGTCGCAGCGCAAGGCCTGCCGCTACCTGGACCTGAGCCGGCGGATTGCCGGCTATGCGCTTCGCCAGCCGGCTGCGGACAAGCCCCTGGCCGAGCGACTGCTGGCGGCGTCGCCGCAGGTGCCGCGGTTCGGCTACCGGCGGATGGCGGCCTGGCTTGGCGTGGGGGAGGCCCGGGTCCGGCGCCTGTGGCGTTCGCTGGGTCTGAACATCCCGCGTCGGCGTCCGCGGCGCCGGCGCAGCGGCAGCGATATCCGCCTGCCCGGCGCGGTCCGGCCCAACGCCGTGTGGAGCTACGACTTCGTGCACGACCAGATGGTGGATGGTCGCAGCCTGAAGCTGCTGTGCGTGATCGACGAGTACACACGGGAATGCCTGGCCATCGAGGTCGGGGCCAGCCTGCGGGCGCAGGACGTGGTCCTGACCCTGTCGCGGCTGATGCGGCTGTACGGCAAGCCGGCGTTCGTGCGCTCGGACAACGGCGCCGAGTTCACTGCGGCGAAGGTCATGCGCTGGCTGCGCGATGCCGCGATCGGCCCAGCCTTCATCGCCCCGGGCAGTCCGTGGCAGAACGGCTTCGTGGAGAGCTTCAACGGCAAACTGCGCGACGAGTTGCTGAACCGCGAATGGTTCCGCAGCCGGGCCGAGGCCAAGGTGCTGATCGAGCGCTGGCGGCAGTTCTACAACGAGCGCAGGCCACACAGCGCACATGGCTACAAGCCCCCGGCAAGCATCCGCCGGAACTGGTCCGAACCCGATACCATCACCACAGGACTCACCGCCTGAGTGGCTACAAAGTCCGTACGCAGGTCACTGGTACTCGCACGGTGGCGGCAGTGTGATCTGCCGCCACATGCCGGCATTTCGTTACATGCTTTCCATCATCGCGAACTCGGCTCGATCCAGACGGCCATCCCGATTGGAATCGGACATACCGAACATTGCGACCTTCGGATGCTTGGCGACCTCCGCCTTGGACACGAACCCATTCTTGTCCTTGTCGTAGGCGGCAAACGTGTCCTGCTTCGCTGGTGCAGCCGGCTGTGCGTGCGCCGCATGCGTGCTGTGATCGGTCGCCGTAGCGGATTGCTGCGGACCTGCCCAGGCAGCGCCTGATACGAGTGCGGAGATAAGGAACAGGGAAACGTATTTCATGGCATGACTCCTATGTGGGGAAGGAACAACTAGTGACAGGACGCGCCGTGCTTGGGTTCCTGGCGCGATAAGGCCGCGTCAGATTCGGCAGGGGAAGCACGTCCGAGGCGCAGCGCATTGGTGACGACCGAGACGGAACTCAGGCTCATCGCCAATGCCGCGATCATCGGGCTGAGCAACAGACCGAAGACCGGATACAGCACGCCGGCGGCGATCGGCACGCCGATGGCGTTGTAGAGGAAGGCGAATGCGAGGTTCTGCTTCATGTTGGCGACCGTCGCATCCGAAATCTCGCGGGCTTCCAGGATTCGCCGTAGGTCGCCCTTGACCAAGGTGACCTGCGCACTCGACATCGCAACGTCGGTACCGGTGCCCATGGCGATGCCGACATCGGCCGCCGCAAGGGCCGGTGCATCGTTCACGCCATCGCCGGCCATCGCGACACGTCGCCCTTGCGCCTTGAGTTGCTGTACCAGCGCGGCCTTGTCTTGCGGACGCACTTCGCCGCGCACATCCTCGATCCCGAGCGTGCGACCCACCGCCTCGGCGGTCGATTGCGCATCGCCCGAAGCCATCACCAGATGCAGGCCTGCCGCACGCAAGGCGTTCAAGGCCGGCAAGGTCGTGGCCTTGATCGGATCGGCCACGGACACTGCGCCCGCCAACCGGCCATCAACGGCCAGGAACATCACGCTGGCACCCTCTCCTCGCGCGGTTTCGGCGCGGGCGAGCAGCGGAGCGACATCGGCGCCCACCTCGGCCATGAGCGCCTTGTTGCCGAGGGCAAGCATCTGCCCAGCGATCTGCCCGCGCACGCCTTTGCCGGTGACCGAATCAAAGTCATCGGTCGCGGACAGCGGCAAGTTCCGGCGCTTGGCTTCGGTCAGGATCGCGTCCGCCAACGGGTGCTCACTGCCCTGCTCCAGACTGGCCGCAAACCGCAGCACGGTATCGTCGTCGAAGCCGTCGGCGGCCATGACGGCGCGGAACGCGGGCCGCCCTTCGGTCAGCGTGCCAGTCTTGTCGACGATCAGGGTATCGATCTTGCGCAACTGCTCGATCGCTTCGGCATCGCGGAACAACACGCCAGCACGCGCCGCACGACCGGTGGCGACCATGATCGACATCGGCGTGGCCAATCCCAGCGCACACGGACAGGCAATGATCAGCACCGACACTGCGTTAAGGACGGCGTACGTCCACGACGGCTCCGGTCCGAACAGGCCCCAACCGAAGAACGTGAGCACGGCCACCGCCAGCACCGCGAGGACAAACCAGAACGCCACCTTGTCGGCCATGCGCTGCATCGGTGCGCGCGACCGCTGGGCCTGGGCCACCAGTTGCACGATCTGCGATAGCACCGTTTCCGAGCCGATCCTGTCGGCGCGGATCACCAGGCTGCCGGTGCCATTGAGCGTGGCGCCGATCACGCGGCTGCCGGCGGTCTTTTCGACCGGAATCGACTCGCCGGTCAGCATCGATTCGTCGACGCTGGAACGCCCTTCGAGCACTTCGCCATCGACCGGCACCTTTTCGCCCGGGCGCACGCGCAGGCGGTAGCCAACGTGGACATGGTCGAGCGGGATGTCCTCTTCGCTGCCATCGTCGTTGACGCGGCGCGCCGTCTTCGGTGCGAGTCCGAGCAGGGCCTTGATCGCGGCCGATGTCTTCGAGCGGGCGCGCAGTTCCAGCAGTTGCCCCAACAGGGTCAACGACACGATGACCGCGGCGGCCTCGAAATAGACGCCGACGCGGCCGTGTTCACGGAACGAGTCCGGGAACAGGTCTGGCGCCACGGTGGCGACCACGCTGTAGCCGAAGGCCGAAGCCACGCCGATACCGATCAGCGTGAACATGTTCGGGCTGCGGTTACGGATCGATTGCATGCAGCGTTCGAAGAACGGCCACCCGGCCCAGAGCACGACCGGTGCACTCAATGCGAGTTCCAGCCAGGTACGGGCACCCATGCTCAGGAACGTCAGCCGGTCGCCCAGCATTGCCAGCAGGAAGACCACGACGGTCAGCGGCAACGTCCACCAGAAGCGGTGCGAGAAGTCGCGCAGTTCCGGGTTTTCCTCGTCTTCCAGGCTGGGCATTTCCGGCTCCAGCGCCATGCCGCAGATCGGGCACGTCCCGGGCCCTTCCTGGCGGATTTCCGGGTGCATGGGACAGGTATAGATCGTGCCTGCTGGCGCGGAAGGCGCCGCCTCGGCCTTCGGCGCGAGATAGCGAGGCGGATCGGCGACGAACTTCGCCTGGCAACGCGCGGAACAGAAGTGGTAATCGGTCCCGGCGTGGCTGGCGTGATGCGGTGTGGTCGCAGGGTCCACTTGCATGCCACAGACCGGATCAATCACCGTCTGCTCGGAGATCGCGGCAGTCGCCTTGCTTGCACAGCAACTGCCCTTCTTTTCTTCCATGGCCGTGGGGGCCGTGTACCGCCCGGGATCGGCCACGAATTTTTCCCGGCAGCGCGCCGAGCAGAAGTGGTAGTCGGTGCCGGCATGGCTGGCGTGATGCGGCGTGGTCGCAGGGTCGACTTGCATGCCGCAGACCGGATCGAGGACCGTGCTCGGTTTCTGGTTCGCGGTGCTGGCGCAGCAACCGCCCTGCTCATGTGCGTCATGGTCGTGGTGAGAATGCATGTGCGTGTTCATGCGGCGTCCTCATTCAGGGCGTGCAGAATCGGGCACGCGTCAAGCGCGCCATGGCCCGGACACGCCTTGATCAGGGTCCGGAGGCCATCGCGAATCCGGGCCAGTTCCGCCAGCTTGGCTTCGACGCCCGCCAGCTTCTGCTCGGCGGCCGCCTTGAGACTGCCCATGTCGTGTTCGCGATGGCTGGAAAGCGCGAGCAGTTCGCGGATCTCCTCCAAGGTGAAGCCGAGCGCCTTGGCGCGACGCACGAAGCGCAGGCGCAGGACATCCGCAGTCTGGTAGCGACGGTAGCCGGACGGCTGACGTTGCGGCTCCGGCAGCAAGCCCTGCCGCTCGTAGTACCGCACTGTGTCGATGGGGACACCGGCGCTTTGGGCGAGTTCACCGATCTTCATTGGGGAATCTCTCGTGACGGGATGCCGCCAGTCTCCACCTTTGACTAAAGTCCAGAGTCAAGCCCTTTTGCATTCGGCCCACCATGTGCGTTCAGTGCGCTGCAAAGGCCGCAGTGGTGCCGTCCCGACGAACGAGTTCGACGGTGTACGGCTCCGTGTGCCCGTCCGGCATTTCCATGCCGGGCGACCCCGTCGGCATGCCGGGAAGCACCAGTCCCTTGGCGTCGGGCTTCTCGGCCAGCAAGCGTTTCACGTCCGCGGCCGGCACGTGGCCTTCAATGAAATAACCGCCCACTTCGGCGGTGTGGCACGACCCCTTGCCGTACGGCACACCCACGCGCTCCTTCACCGGATTGACGTTGTCCTCGTCGCGCACCTCGACCTGAAAGCCGGCCTGGCGCATGTGGTCTACCCACAAGCCGCAGCACCCGCAACTCGGACTCTTGTGAACGACGACGAGCGGCAACGCTTGTGTCGGTGCGGGCACTGCGGTTGTTTCGGCCGTGACCTCGGCGGCGCGTTCCGGTGCCGGTGCCTGCTTGGCACAAGCACCCAGTGAAAGGGTTGCGCCCAACAGCAGCACGGTCGTTGCAACATGCATCGACATGGCCAGCCTCCTCATCGCTTGGTCCGTGAGGACCAATGGATATGGACGATGCGCCAGCCCGCTTTACCGCGCTTGAGCACCATGGTTTCGGTGCTCAGCACCGTCAACGGCTTGCCGTCCTTCGTCGCGTGCAGTTCGCTCTCGCTCCCCACCCAGGCCAGATCGCCCGTCGCCTGGGCGGTGCGCTGCTTCAACTGCACATGTGCATCTTTCAGGAACTCAGCGTCATGCGTCGCATGCCCGCCCAGGTATTCGGCTTTCGAATGCTCGGCACCACCGCTTTCGAGGATCAGCACATCATCGGCCAGCCAGGTGCCGGCACGCTTCAGATCACCAGCCTGCAATGCGGTCGAAAACGCGTCCACGGCCGCAACTGCCGGCTTCGCCTCCGTACTGATGGAGGGGACATTGGCCTTCGCGTGCTGCGTGGGGTCATGCGCCTGCGATGTAAATGGAAGCGCGAGCAAGGCGAGGAAAACAATTCGATGGATCATGGGGTTCATGGCTCCGGTCAGTGTTGGTGATCATGGCCATCGCTGGCCGGTGCGGTTTCAGGCATGTCCATACCGGCATGCGGGTCGGCGGCGGCCGGCTTGGCCGTCGCAGGCGCCGGTGCGTTGTGGACGTGCTTCTTGCCGTCGGCATGGATGTGCACTTCACCGGACGGCGCCTTCGTATCCTTGGGCACATCGGTGTGCGGCGGCGTGCCCGGAGGATGCGAGTGAGGCTTCGACTCATCCATCGGCATGCCCGCCATTGCGTCGTGTTCGTCGCCTTCAGCATGTGTGTGCTCGTCGCCGTCCTCGTGATGGTCCTCGCCGCCCTCGGCATGCGCGTGGCCGTCGGACTCGCCACCGCCGTGCGAATGCCCGCCACTGCTGGCGACGAGCGTCTGGTATTGCTCGGGGGTGAGCTTGGGCAGCGCCTGCAGAAAGGCCGCCATGTTCCAGATGTATTCGTCGCCCATGCTCTTGCCCCAGGCCGGCATGCCCGAGGCCTTGATGCCGTGCTTGATCACCCAGAAGGCCTTGCCGGCATCGACCGTCTCCTTGCTTAGATTCGGCGGCGCCGGATACAGGCCCTTGCTCAGTTCGGTGTCCTCCATGCCTGGGCCAAGATGGCAGCCGGTGCACATGGCGTTGTAGTTGCCAGCGCCCTGACGAATCCGCGCCGGATCGCTGAGATCGGCAGGTCGTTGCAGCTTGTTGGCACGTACCTCGATCGAGCGTTCGCGCAGGGCTTGCAGCGTCGAATACACGGGCCGGGTGTGGGTGTCATCGGCGCCGATGTTGTAGACGCCTGACCAGACGAAACCGGCGGCTGCCGCCAGGGCGACGCCGGACAGGATGCTCAAGGTGAGCAGGGACTTTCGAGTCACGAATGGCATGGTGATCTCCCCGATCAGAACCAAATGCGGATGCCCGCGACGACGCGGGTGTCATTGACGTCTTCGCCGGCGGCACGGCGGAAATCTGCGGTGCTGCCGAAGGCGTGCTCGCGAACGACGCCGATGTATGGCGCGAATTGCCGGGTGACTTCGTAGCGCAGGCGCAAACCGGCCTCGGCGGTACTCAGGCCAGAACCGATACCACGGCGCGCGTCGTTCTTGCCGTAAAAATTGACTTCAACCAGCGGCTGCAGAATCAGCCGGTTGGTCAGCAGTGTTTCGTATTCGGCCTCCAGGCGTGCCGCGGTCTGGCCGGACTGGCCGAGGTATGCGGTCGCCTCCACCTCGAACTTGTATGGCGCCAGGCCCTGCACACCGATCGCGACGAAGTCCTGCGATGCGCCCGGCTTGAAGTCGTGGCGCACACCGCCCACCACATCCCACCAGCGAGCGAATGCACGGCCATACAGGACTTCAAGATCCGCGCCTTCAATGTGGCCACCGACCCGCTCGCCTTCGCTGCGCAGCCAAAGCTTGTTGAGATCGGTGCCGACCCAGGCTTGGCCTTCCCATGCCATGCCGGTGCCATCATCGGTATCGAAGCCTTCGAGACGGTTGAACAACACATAGTGCTGCACGCTGTTGTCGTGCACCGGATGATCGTTCGGTGGCGCTACGGCCGCCGCGCGGTCTTCGGCCGTCAGCACCGGAATCGGCGTGATGGGCTGATCCGCGGGATGCGGCATGGCATGCCCCATCGCGGCGTGATCCATCGGTGCCGGTTGCGCGGCGTCATGCCCCATGGCGGCCGGCACCTGCGCTGGCATCTCGTGGCCCATGGCCGCGTGATCCATTGGCGCAGCAGGCGCCGTTGCTTTCGGCTTCGATGTGGTGACGGGCTTCGCCTTCGGTTTTGGCTTTGGTTTTACCTTCGGCTTGGCTTTCGGTTTCACCTGATGCTGAGTGTGCTCCTGCATCGCCGGCATCTGATGTTGGGAATGATCCTGCGCGGCCGGCATCGGCATCTGATGCTGCGAGTGCTCCTGTGCGGCGACATTGAGGGCCAACAGCAGACCTGCCGCGAGGGGTGCTACAGAAATGGTCGTCTTCATTCGTCGACCCTCACGGTGCGCATCATTCCCGCCTCCATGTGATAGAGCAGATGGCAGTGATAAGCCCAACTGCCGAGTGCGTCGGCGCGCACGCGATAACTGCGCTTGCTGCCGGGCGGCATGTCGATGGTGTGCTTGCGAACGAGGAAGTTGCCTTGATCGTCCTCGAGATCGCTCCACATGCCATGCAGATGGATCGGGTGCGTCATCATCGTGTCGTTCACCAGCACGATGCGCATGCGTTCGCCGTAGTTGAGACGCAGCGGTTCGACGTCCGAGAACTTCTGCCCATTGAAGCCCCAGGCGAAGCGTTCCATGTGGCCGGTGAGGTGCAGTTCGATCTCGCGGCCAGGATCGCGCCCATCCGGATCGTCGAACGCGCTCTTGAGCATCGAATAGCTCAAGACCTTGCGTCCATTGTCGCGCAGACCGATGCCCGGATCGTCAAGCCGTGAACTGACCACCATGGCCTGGTTGTCCACCAACGGGTTACGCGTTTCGCTGGCCGGGTGCGTGACCGTGTTTTCGTGGTTCATGCCCGCCATCGCGCCGTCTTTCATGGCGGCCATGTCATGGCCGGCGTGCGGGTCGGCATCGGCCGGTTTCGACGCCTGCGCCATCGCGCCATGATCCATGCCGGCCATGCCCATGTTGGCGCCACAGCTCATTTCCATGCCCTTGCCGCCGGACATGTCCATGCCGCCAATGCTTCCGTGATCCATGCCCATGTCCTGCATGGTCAACAACGGGCGCGGATCGACCGGTGGAATCGGCGCACGCAAGCCTTCGCGCACGGCCAACGTGCCGGCAACGAAACCGGTGCGGCCCATGTCCTGCGCGAAGATCGTGAAGGCATCCTGCCCCGACGGCTCGACGATCACGTCGAAGGTTTCGGCGGTGGCGATGCGGAACTCGTCGATGGTGACCGGATGCACGTACTGGCCATCGGCGGCCACCACGGTCATCTTCAGGCCGGGTATCCGCACATCGAAATGCGTCATCGCCGAGCCATTGATGAAGCGCAGGCGGATCTTGTCGCCGGAGCGGAACAGGCCCGTCCAGTTGCTGAGCGATGTCTTGCCATTCATCAAGTAGGTATAGGTGTTCGCATTGACGTCCGACAGGTCGGTCGGCGACATGCGCATCTGCCCCCACATCTTGCGATCGTCAATCGTGGCCGCGAGACCATTGCGCTCGGCATCGCGCAGGAAATCCCCGGCCGTGCGCATGTAGTGGTTGTCGTACATCGACATCTTCTTCAAGCGCGCGAACAACCGGGTCGGATCCATGTCGGTCCAGTCGGACAGCATCACCACGTAGTCGCGATCAAACGCGAACGGTTCTGGTTCGATGGGATCGATGATCAACGGACCGTAAAGCCCGGCCTGCTCCTGGAATCCGGAATGGCTGTGGTACCAGTACGTGCCGCCCTGCTTCACCGTAAATCGGTACTGGTAAGCCTCGCCCCGGTGGATGCCGTTGAAGCTCAACCCCGGTACGCCATCCATGTTGGCCGGCAACAGGATGCCGTGCCAATGGATCGAGGTTTCATGGCCGAAAATCGAGCCTTCCGGCAGCGCATTGGAGACGCGCAGATTGACGGTCGTGCCCTCGCGCCAGCGCAGCAGCGGTGCCGGAATCGAGCCATTGACGGTGACTGCAGGACGCATGCGCCCGGTGAAATTCATCGGCGTCTCGCCGATGGCGAGGTCGAATTCGGTACCCGACAGGACGTTCGGATTGCCGGGACCTTTCAGCGCCCAACTGAGTTTGGGCCAGAGCCCCAGGCCGGCAGCGGCACCACCCGCGGCCAACCCCTGCACGAATCGCCGCCGCGACGGTTTGAACAACCCGTCGGCATTGCGGCCGAAAGCATCGGAAGACATGTGAACTCCATCGAAGTGTCATTGGCCAGCGCAAGCGCTGAGCCACAGCTTGCTGGCGCATCGAACGGCGACGCGCGCAGGCGAACCGGCGCCGGGGGCGCCGAAGGACACTTAGCCGATGGGAGGTCGGATCAGATGGGGCAAGGCAGGCGCGGGATGACCCAAGGTCATCGAACGCACGCTACCGACATGCAGGAGCGTGGCGCCCTGGAAGACCAGCATGGGCACCATGGCGGCGGCTTGATGAACGCACGCACAGGTACAGGTGCTCGACTTGCAGCAATCGGGCGTCTGATGGGGCTGCTGGTCCTTGGAAGGCGTTGCCGCGGCGGCAGCGTCTTGCGAGTGCGAGGCCTGTCCGTCGTGGTGGCACGGCATGGCAGGTTCGGCGCCCGCCACCATTGTTGGGACAGGAACGCTCGCCGTTCCCTGCCCATCCGCGTGCATTTGCATCATCTGCACAGACGCCATGGCCGATGCTGCCCCGTTGAATACCAAGGCAATGCACAGCAACAAGTGCAACAGAATGGCACGGGTGGACATGGTCTTACTTTAACCCGCCGACCTGCTCAACGTGTACAGGGAACGTGAATAGCTGCCTCTAAATCCTTTGACCATAGTCAAGGGTTTGTCCCGACAAACAAGCGTTGGCCACATCAGGCTGTCTCTTGTTCGTTGAATGCAATGCCACTCGATACCGGGCGTTCAATCAACCGCGCAATAGCCAATCCCGCGAGCGCACCGACGAATTGTGAGGCCACGAACAAGCCCACATCTTCAGGCCGGATTCCCGCAAACGTCTGCGTCAACGAGCGCGCCAACGTCACCGCAGGGTTCGCGAACGACGTGCTGGCGGTAAACCAGTAGGCGGCGAAGATGTAGCTGGCGACCAGCGCCGGGATCGCGGCGGGACGGTGACGGATTCCCAGCAGGATCGTCAGCACCAGACCGAAGGTGGCGACCGTCTCGCTCAGCCACTGTGCTTGGCCGGTGCGCGCATGGGTGCCCGGCTGCAGCAGTGGCAGATCGAACATCGCATGGGCCAGCATCACCCCGGCGATAGCCGCGAGCACTTGCACGCCGATGTAGGCAGCCGCATCGCGTGTCCCAAGTTCGCCGCGCAAGCGCATCACCAAGGTGACCGCGGGATTGAAATGGGCACCAGAGATCGGCCCCAACACGGCGATGAGCACGTACAACACGCCCGCAGTCGCACCGGCATTGGCCAGCAGCGCGATCGCATCATTCCCCTGGGACAGGTTGACG
This sequence comes from Pseudoxanthomonas winnipegensis, assembly GCF_030322905.1. Classification (NCBI taxonomy): domain Bacteria; kingdom Pseudomonadati; phylum Pseudomonadota; class Gammaproteobacteria; order Lysobacterales; family Lysobacteraceae; genus Pseudoxanthomonas; species Pseudoxanthomonas winnipegensis. Next base: position 2,282,508 of record NZ_CP095475.1, read on the forward strand.
CCCATGATGCCGGAGCCCACCACGCACGCGAGCAGCAGCGAGGTGCCGAGAAACTCGGCCAACAGTTTCTTGCGCAGCGCCATCAGAGTTCCGCCAGCAGCGTCTTGACGCGTTCGGCGATCTCGTTGCGCACGGCCCGGTACCCGTCGTCATCGAAGTGCTTCGGATCGGGCAAGGCCCAGTCCTCGCGCCGCTTGGCAGGCACCCAGGGACAGTTGTCGCCACAGCCCATGGTGATCACCGCATCGAATGCACCGTCGATCTCGTCCAGCGACTTCGACGCGTGCGTCGACAAGTCATAGCCCAATTCGGCCATGAAGCGGACGGCTTTCGGGTTGATCTGACCGGAAGGCTTGGAGCCAGCGCTCAATACCTCGACCTGATCGCCGCCGTAGAGGTGTGCGAAGGCTTCGGCCATCTGGCTGCGGTTGGAATTCTCGACGCAGACGAATAGAACCCGTTTCATGGGATCAGACTTCCTTTCCGATCAGGCGCAGTTCCTGCTCGCGCGCCAGGTGGTCGAGCTTTTCCACCGGCAACGCCAGCAACAGCTCGACCCGACGACGCAAGGTGAGCCACGCATCCTTGAACCCCTTCGATTCGGCGGGGTTCTTCGCCGGATCCGGTACGCCCCAGTGCGCGACGGCGGGACGGCCTGCCCATACGGGACAGGTCTCGCCGGCGGCGTTGTCGCACACCGTGATGATGAAATCCATCTTCGGTGCGCCAGGACCGACAAATTCGTCCCAGCTTTTGGGTCGAAGGCGGGAGGCATCCTGACCTAGCTCGCTGATGATTTGAGCGGCGAGCGGCTGCACCGTTGCGGCGGGATGGCTGCCGGCGCTGTACGCATGGAAACGACCTTTGCTCATGTGATTGAGCAAGGCTTCCGCAATCTGGCTGCGCGCCGAATTGCCGGTGCACAGGAACAGGGCGTTGAATGTCTGTGATGCAGTCATGGCGGGGTTCCAAGGGCAGAGATCAGCAGCAACCGGATTGCGGCGCGCAGCAAGACGAGACCTGTTCGGGTCGCGGCTGCATGGACTGCACATTGGGGCTGCAGGCGGCGCCATCGGTCGCGCACGGCGCATCCCCGGCGTAATAGGTGGTTGCCTCGCCTACCGTGCGGAAGGTCTCCCAGCGCGTGCCTTGAGGGTCTTCGGTCCACAGCTTGTCCGACTGTGCGTAACAGCAGATCGTCGCTTCCTCCGGCACCACGGCGCCGCCCGCGGCGTCCAGGCGTTCACCGATGGCCGACAGCGCTTCGGGGCTCTCCACCTGGAAGCCAAGATGGTCGATGCCCGGCGTGCGGCCAGTGTTGGAAATTGCGAAATTCACTCGCGGATCCTCGAGCATCCATTTGGCGTAGTCGGTCTTGAGGATGGTGGGTTGTGCGGCAAACAGCTCCGAATAGAAGCGCACGCTGGCAGCAAGATCGGACACGTTCAGATGGACATGGAAGCGGTTCATGCGCGGGTTCCTGTTTTCTCGGGGGTGCACACGGCGACCGGCTCGCAACTCGCGGCGCCGGCGCAGCAGTTCTCGGTGAGATAGGCGAGCAAGGTGTTCATCTGCAGGTAGTTGGCGCGCACGCGAATGACCCTGCCCTCGCGCTGGTCGTGGACGAGCGCGGCGGCCCGCAGCACATTGAGGTGCGCGGTCAGCGTGGCGGCGGGGGTGTCCAAGCGCTCGCGAAGCTCACCCACGGCCAGCCCGTCGGGGCCGGCCTGAATCAAGGCGCGGAACGCGGCCAAACGTGTTTCGTGGCTCAAGGCATTGAGGGCGGAGACAGCCGATTCACTCTTCATATTTCTATATTTCCGGAAATATAGAAATATGTCAATACGCTCCACTGAAGCCTATGCGGCCTAAGTCGTTGGTATAGATGCGGCTGATCCCTCGGGCGGAACCGCCCTACTCGGCCTTACGTGACCGCTTCGCCGGCGATGCCGTTTCAGCCAGCTTGAGCATATCCTTCTTCTGGCGAAGCGTCAGGTCGTTCCAGCGCAGTAGCAATTCGGCCAGCACGTCGTCGTCGGTGTAAAGGAATGCGGGCGGAATGCCCAGCACTTCAGCAAGCCGCTTTGCAGTCTTGAGCTGGGGCTCGTGCTTGCCGCGTTCGTACTGGTTGATGCGTGGAGAGGCCACAGTCGGGTCCAAGTCCGCCAATACACCAAGCTGGCGCTGTGACAGGCCGGCGCGTTTCCGTGCCTGGGCCAGCCTAAGTGCGAATACCGGATGTTGTGTCGTCCGCGCCACCACCGCCTCCCCTAAGAAGGCCTTAAGGATGGCGGAGTGACCGATTCCTGAATACTAAGTTATCCTTAGCAGCCTCACAATGGCTTCCGCCTACGCGCATGGCATCACCCGCTCCCGCTACAGTCGATGAGCTCGGGCTGCAGGGCTGCCTTTATCTTTGGGCGCTCTTGACCGGTCAGACGCGCCGGCTGCCGATCGCTCCGACCAAGCGCATGTCGCTTGTAGTGATGGCGTTGCTGCAAGACCATGGCGTGATCGAAGTGCCGTGGCCGGAGACGCGCTGGGAGTTCAAGCCGGACGCACAGATCACACCGATTGAAGGACTGCAGTGGCGTTTGGCGTGGACGGTCTATGAACCCTGGCGTCTGTTGGAAGCCCTGGATGACTACTTCGACACGCTGGAGCAGACCGATTTCACAGTCGCGATAGGCGTGCGTCTGTGGTCGGACTTGGCCCCGGCTGAAGCGGAACGGTACTTCGAGCAGCAACTGGTGAAGCATCGATTCGCCGCCGATTGGGCCCAGGATCTGGCCTTCGCCTATCGCGAAGGTCCCGGAGCACAACTGACCATTGCCCAATGGCGCTACTGCGGGTGGGCCGCGGTCCGTCGTGGCGCCTCCGTGGCGATGCAAAACGGTCCGCAAGCCGATGGATTGCGGGACAGCATCTACCAGGAACTCAAGCGCCGTGCCGCGGCCGTGGCCAGTGGCGTCTGGCCCAACTGTTCGTTCTCGCCAACCAATCCACTTCCAGAAAGCGGTTTAGGACGGGCCATTGTTCGATGGGCGAGTGGCCTTGGCGCGCTCTATTGGACAAGCAGCCCAAGTGAGGAAATATTGCTCTGTCATGCACGTGCCAAGGCACAACGGCTAAGCGCTTTCTGAACCTTCAGACAGGGCGTCAGGCTGCAACTCCTAAGTCAACCGCCGTGCAATGGGATCTTGCATAATCACTGCGCGCACATTCTGCTCGCACGCCAATCGAACGTCTTCTTCGGATTGCCATCCGCTGATTTCGTCTTGCACGTCATCGGGTGCCCTACCCATCGCGCAATACATGGCTCGGTCATACTCACTGCGCAATTAACGCAAATCAATACCCCGAATGACCAGTTGCAGTCGGGTGTTGCCGCGATAACTTTGCGCGTCCAGACAGTAAGCAAACCTCGCGGTGACGCCAACGCCTACAGGAGGGACTCCATCCTTGTTGGCTCCGAACCAGACCGCATCCATAGTAGTTGCGCTATTTGAGAGCCGCAGCTTCAAATGGGTTCCGTCGCCAATTAGGCGCATATCGCTCACACGCCACGTGCCCATGAATACTGGTTGCTCGAATTCTCGACCATAGGGCTCTAGTGCCGACAACTCTCGCACCTGATCCAGGCAAGGCGTTTCGAGCAACCCATCGACCAGCAAATGCGGTGAGGGCTTTTCCTCGCCATAGGCCTCCTTAACGCATGTATCCCATGCATCAGCCAAGGCAGGAATATCACTTCGCTTCACCTTAAGCCCACCGGCACCACGATGCCCGCCAGCGCTCAACAACAGACCAGGCCAACGCTGCTTGATGAGGGTCAAAGTCTGCAGAACATTAACGTATGGCGTTGTTCGTATTGAGCCGGTGGCAATGCTCTCGTCACCGGCAAGCGGCGACAAGCATATTGTTGGCACTCCAAACCCTTCCACTATTCGAGTCGCCGTAATGCCATGCACGCCGGCATGCGACCGTTCCCCCAGCCATAGACATAGCCCAAGCCGCCCATCACGGATTTCGGCTTTAGCCAAAGGCTCCGCAATGCAGCGCAGTGTCGCTTCAATCTCCTTCCGCTCGCGATTGTTGGCATCAAGCTCTTGGAGGAAGTTGAATGCCTCTTCCTCGGTGGAGGCACACAGGAACTCCACGCCCAACATGGCATCTGTGAGGCGGCCTCTCGCATTTATGCGTGTCGCGATCTGGAATGCGATATCGGCGGCCGTCCAATCTCCATCCTTATTGAGCAAGCGACGCATGGCCTTCCAGCAAGGTCGCGGCTTCGAATTCATCAAGCGGAGTCCGCGCTGCACAATCATGCGATTGTTTAGCGAGTACGCAAGAGACGATGCATCCGCAATGGTTCCAACCGCACAATAATCCAGAAGATCGGAGACGCGTGGCGAGTCCGAAGCCAAGGATCCACGATCAATTAGCAGCTCACGGGTTGCCGCCATGACCAGCAATGCAGTGTGGCAACCCGCTATCGCCTTGTCGGGAAATTTGCTATCACGCCGCACCGGGTTCACCACTGCATGGGCTGATCGCGGCGGCCCTTCTTCGGGAATGCCGTGATGATCCGTCACTACAACGGAATGGCCTGCAGCGACTAGCCGGGAGATTCGCGCCTCATCGGTACTTCCCTGATCCGCCGTAACAATGCATGTGTTTGGTGGAAGCTGTGGAAGCATACGGTCGACGAGTGCATCGCTGACGCCATACCCCTCGCTCATCCTATGCGAGAGAAAACTGAAAAGACTGCCTATTGGATACCCCATCGTAATCAACGCGTGCTTGAGAATCGCGTGGGATGTGGCGCCATCCGCGTCGTGGTCAGTCACCAGCGCAATTGGTGTGTGCGCAGAGATTGCGTCAGCGAGATGCCTGGAGGCCTTATCGATGTCGGGCAATGCGTGCGGCCCATCAATCTCGTTAGACGCTGGGGTAATTAAGGAGCGAAGCTGCGAAGCGGGAACCCCGTGCAATCGGCCTGATATCACCCGCGCCTGTAATGGCGTATAGCCGAGGCTTATGGCCTGTTCCTCCACAAGCCCGTCGCGCGGGCGCTCCTTAAGCGTTATGTCCATGCTATCCGTCATCGTCCAGGCTTTCCTACAACAGGCTTGATTGGGAAGACATTGCTGCTCTTCTTCCGGCCCTTGACTGCAGAAATATCACCCCCACAGAACAGGCAAGCTGAAGCCTCTTTGCACTCCTCTACCAGAATTTGTGTTAGCAAAGGAGTGATGTCTGCGGAGCTATGATGAAATCGCCTATAAATTTCTACATGATGCTGTCGAAGCGCCAGAACTTGACGCTGAGCCACGGCGAGTTCTTCCTGCAGCCGTTCGTTCTGAGCGCGAAACATCGCAATCAAAGCTTCGCCAGAAGTCGACCGGCGCCCCGCTTTCATTGATTTCAGCGTTTCCGATACCACGTGTTCATAGCGCCTCAACGTCGTTCTCGATGCAGGCACCCGCGCCGAAACCTCGCTTGCGTTGAACACGTAGCCTCTACCGATCTTGGCTGCCTCATCCGCCAGCTCATGGATCACCGCGCGAATACGATCTGACAATTCTTCACCACGAAGCTGTTTTCTCATTGCGAAGTCGCCTCGACCCCGAGCCCCATCTGTTCCAGCTTGAGGGTGGTGTTACTGAATATGCGCAAGTAGTGACTGAACATGGGAGACTGTGAAGGAATAACCTTTAATGCGACCTGCGCCTCGTTACGAAGACGCCTGATCTCAGCGACATGTCCGAAATTGTTGCGGTCCACAATCAAATGCTCGCAAGCACCACTGTTTTCTTCGGTATCCCCACCGCATGTGAAGCAGCTGAGATAGTGCGGGCACGGGCTCATTGCCCAATTCAAGGTGCATAGACCATGCGGCATGATGTTTATCATGCGTAATGCACCCGCTAGATATTCCTCCGCTTGCTCTCTTGAGATATCCGCAAGACGCGAATAAGTGTCGCTGATCTCGCCGACGATGACCCCGTCCCGCACTGCATTTCTTAGGCGCTCCGCTCGTTCCTCGCTCGACGTTTGGTCATATGTAGCATTCTGTCCAACGTCCTTGCGACCAAAGATCAATGCAATCTGCTGCTGGCTGAGGCCACCTCGCTGATACTGGGTGTTGAGCCAGTGCCGCACGTCATGCCAAGTAAACTTGGCAATCTCGCCTGTTCTTGGATCCACAATCCCGAATCGCTGGAAGACGCTCGTCTTTGTCTTCCCATCGTTGCGATTTAGCCACCTCGCCAGATCGGTAGTGGTGACCGCCAGGAAATCGTCGGCGCGAGAATCTCCACCCCGGCCGCGCTTCCGAAGCAGCAACGCTTCATGAGCTTCCAGGCAGGACTCACCCTCTGGACCTCTGATGAGCGCGAATGATCGTCTGAATTGGGTCTCCAATTCGTCATTTCGATCCGGATTCGGGTAGGTCTCGCCTCGCAACTGCATTTCTTTGGCGTCTTGAATGATCGCCCGGACAGACGGATACAATTTGTTCGTTGTGGTTCGCATGCGCAGCTTGAATTGATTCTCGTTGATGAGTCGAGGATCGAAATTCCAACTGCGTATCTCCTTCCCCTTGCAGGTCAGTGTCCGGAGTTCACCCGCGCGGGCGGCTTTCTGCTCGGCCAGCATCCTTTCCAAGCTCATGTCGGACACACCCAGTCTGCGACGTACTTCAGACTTGTTACCGCCGCACTCTTCTAACGTTCCGATCGCATCGATTAGCTTCTTTTTGAACTTATGCCAAACCGCATCAGGATTGATAAGACGATTGGCTGGATTTGCGGTCCATTCGTGGGCAAATTTTGATGCGAAGTAGTGTGCAGCCGTTTCGCTGGAAGAAACCTTGAACCAATCAACTGGCTCATTCTCTCGCTGTTGCGCGGCTAGCTTTCGCAAGTCCTCGGTGGAAGATTTCAATGCGGAAACAGCGGCACGGATTGCCGGCACCAGGCTCGGAGGCACGACTTTTGGAACGGGACGCCCCTTCTTCTCAGGGAAGTACAGCAACTGCAATGCGCCGTCATGCTCAACGAGGCAATTTTCCGGAAGATTAGCCAACTCGCCCACACGAAATCCGGCCCCGACATCGATAGTGAAAATCTGCAAATAGAACCGGTCGTAATCGCTTATATCTTTCCTGGAATTGACGGCAATCAGGTCGCGTATGACCTCGTCTGGCATCAATTTTTCATTCCGGCCTGCATCGTTACCCTTGCGCCCGTGCTTCGCCGGCTTCTTCATGCGGGAAACGTAGCCAAGTCTCGATCGCGTCCGCAAATTCAGCCACTTCGCAAAGGTCGCGAGCACTTTGCATAGCCCGTATGCACCAGCTGGTGCGCGATTCTTTTTGATTAGCCGCTCTGCAGCGTAGAAATCTTCGTTCTTGAGCGTGTCGAAGGGTCGCGCTCCGAGAACTTCCCCTAAGATTGCCACGACCGTTAGACGGGCTTGAGCCGAACCTTCCCCCAGATTTCGCGTCATCCGCCCATGGAGAATCCAAATTTTGCATGCGACCTTCAAGTTGACATGAACAATTTTGTCGAAGTAGAGGTATCTGCTGATGCCATTACCGGGGCGCAATACCCACGAAATTGCGTTCCACTGATCCGATTCGAATGACGCGCCAGGCGGCACCAAAGCAAGCAGATGCTCGCCCAACTCCCCAATAGAGGAATCCTCCGTATGTTCATGAAGCCAACGAGCAAGTGTGGCCGACATCTTATTTGCTCCCCTCAATGGCCGTGATCACGTCTTTGATGCCGGCATAAACCTGCTCAAAATCCTTGCCCAATTTGCTGCGCTCCTTTCCAGCTTCGGCATGGCTCCATCGTTCATGTTCTCGCTGGACATACTTCATGGAGGCGCTGTGATCGCCATTCCGCCATGCCTGAAAATGCGGACACCCCCCGTAACAAGCCCAAAACGGATGAGTGGGGCATGCCCCGTTGCTGCCGCACGAACCAACGACAGCAGGGGCGCCCGAGTGAAAATCCGGCACAAGAATCTGCTTCTCGCCTACCGCAGGCACAACCACGCCTTGAAAGAAGGCCGCATTAAGTCCGGCGAATAACCCACCTAGCGCACGATCCGCTCGTTCGATCGCAGGCAACAACTCCGAAGCCACCGCGTCTATGTAGGCCTGAGCCGATGTAGGATCATCGTGCTCGAAGATTGTCTGGATTTCGCCTCGAGGAGTCCCCTGCATGGCAAGACGCGTTCCGCCGGTATGACGAACGCGTTTTGCTCCAAAAATTAGTACCTTCCCTGTTCTTGGACTGACGATATTTCTTTCAATGCTCCAACGGCGCAGCAATCTGGTCATGGTCCCCGTAGGTACCTGCCCATGCTCATGCCATTCCATCGGGAGTTCGAGACCGTATTGCTCTTGCGAGCCGATGGTGATTTCTTTCCGATTGTTGCCACCTTGCTTTCTGCCGGGAACGACAATCAATCGGTCGAATTTTTCCTGTAGAGCCAGAAGCATTGGGCGATCGCCCAATGCCTGTATCGATTTCCCAAGCGCCTCGCTGACAGGCCACAACTCGGCAGCATCGCCCGTCTGCGCTTTGACCTTCGGAATTCTTAAGAAGTACTGCCAACGATGTCCCTTGAAGATGACCAGGGCATCTTTGCGCATACCTAGCAGTTGCAGAGGACGCTTGTAGGTCTCGAACAGAATCCAGCCAAAGATCCGGACGATATATTCAACATCAGACTCGTCGTCACCTATAGGGCAAGCCAATGCGCGTCGAGCCAATTCCGACTCACCCGATGTATACGCCCCTGTTTCGGCATTCCAGGTCAGTACGTCCTGCATGCCCGCCGGCTGCGGCCACGCGATCCATTCGTCCATTTCGAGTGCTATGGCTGGACTCGCACCCGCTATTGATCGCTGAGCCATCTCCCTATAGAAGATTCGAAGCATTGTCCGGGCTTCGTTTGAAAGCAGCACCCACATCGCTGCCCATTCCTTGATGGACAGAGCGCCAAGCCCGCCAGAAAGCTCTATCCCGAGACTGCTCGCCGCCTTTGCAAGGCCATGTAACATCCTATGCACATGCTGCGCCCATGACGCCGATTTGGTTCGCAGATGCTCTAACGCAAGAACTTGCAAGGGCCTAATAACAGCGTTAGTAAGTCCCTCCTGCTGCCAATCCAACTTCCTCGCCAAGCCACCCAGGCTAAACCGCCAGACATCGTCAGTTACGTCGATAAACACTGGGGCGTCTGGATTAAATTCATTGCGGATGAATTTTCGCCCATCTGACTCTTCCCACAAGCCGGTTTCATGGTTTTGCATCATTGCAGCGCCGTCCACGACCAATTCTCGTTTTCAGACCGCATCACGCCCCTCGCGCGATCGGCTCGAGCGCGCCGCGAATAGATCTCAAGACTCTTTTCGCTCTCCCACCCGCCCCAGTACACGAGATCCTGCAGTTCCTGATTGGTCTTGGCACGCAGGTACATTCGGTTGAAGAAGGCATGTCGCGCCAGATGCCAGTGGAAATTGATGCCCGTTGCCTCCTTGATCGCGGACGCCACATCGTTCGCTGTACTGATAGAAAGCGGATTACCGTTCGTTGCGACGATCAGGAATGGATGCGGAAGAACCCACCGATAAACCTGGCGGCCATGCTCCTTGACCGAGGCGCGACGAAAGCGAGTCGTGTATTGGGCAATTAGGTGCGGAAACCTTGTCTCCTTCCATAGAAAGCGAAGGTCACGACTCAGGGTTTTTGGCCTTGGCGCATGCGCCCCTCTCGGGTCAATCACTCCGTCGTCACGCTCTTCGATTCTGACGACACTAATGTAGTTGCGACCCAGCGCCGGACAGTCCTGAAGCCTGAGACTTAGCACCTCGCCGAGTCGCAAGCCGAACTCAATCGTCAATCTCCATAGAAGATAGTCCCGCCATGCAATATCTTGGCCGACCTGCCTACTTCTGTTTTCAGGCAATAGGAATTCTTCGATCCGCGCCAGTTCCTCGTCCGTCAGATCTGGCGCCACTCTCTTCTTCCGCGTCTTGATCCTTACCCTTGCCCATTCGCGACCTTGCGAGTTTGCGAGAAGTTCGATTTGCAGAACGCGCTCTGCGACAGCTGAAGTTGACGTTGCATATTGAGTTATGAAATGGACGAAGGTTTGTCGGCAGAAGTGCAACGTCTGGTTATGCGTGGTTCTCGATTCGGGCGTGAGCTTTACTTTTTCCCCCTCGCCTAACCGTGTGCGCAACCAAGCAGAAAAAGCGGAGATCTGTGACGGCGCAAGTCCTTCTCCACTCAGAAGTCGCGTGTCCAAATCGATCCCGCGCTCGTCAGCCCAGGAGTACAAGGTTGCGATCCCGTATAGCGATCCTGACCTTGTCTTCTGCGAGTCGCTCTTTTGGGCGAGATGCGTTTCATAGATGGACGAAGCGATAGGCACTCGACCGGATTCCCGATGCGTCAGAACGTATCGGCTGGCTGCGTCCTGGTCCAAGAACGAAATCACCTTGTATGCCAAGCTGGCTCTGTCTGACTTCAAGTGGACACCTATACGATTGATGTCATTGACTCTAATAGGATTTATAATGAGTCCAATAATGACCGCGCCTATGACGTTAACGAAAGTTGCATAGAAGAGCAACCAGCTAGGATTCCCTTTCTGAAATTGGTGGGCAAAGCCCGATCTAGGGCAGACCTTGGAGCCTTGACCTCAGATGAAAGTGTCCAGACCCACCCCCACCTAAGTCGGCGATGGTGCCGACGGCGACCAGGTCGAGCAGTGCAGTCAGATCGGGCCGGCTTTTCTGAGGAACGCGGCCATGGAGGTGCGCCGTCTGATGCTCGCGATCAGCGCCTGCCCTCGACTCGCTCGAGGGATGATCGCCATAAAGCCTGCGGCGCAGCGCCAGCAGCACGTAGAACATCACCCCGACCCCGGCCAGGGCCTTGCTGGGGAAGCCGTCGCCGGCCAGGTTGGGATTGACGATGGCGTGCGCGGGCGGCAGCGCGGCGCCGGGCAGATGGTGGTCGGTGACCAGCACCTGCCAGCCCAGGGCGCGCGCCTGCGCGATGCCGGCATGGCAGGCGATGCCGTGGTCGACGGTGACGAGCAGGTCGGGCTTGAGCGCGGCCAGCTCGGACACCAGCGAGGGCGAGAGACCGTAGCCGTGGGTCACGCGGTTGGGCACCGCGGGGGTGACGTGGCGCGCGCCGAGCAGGATCAGCCCGCGCACGGCGACCGCGCAGGCGGTGGCGCCATCGCAGTCGAAGTCGCCGACCACGACGATGTGCCGGTCCTGCGCGATGGCCTCGGCCAGCAGCGCCACTGCCGCGTCCATGCCGCCGAGCAGCTCCGGTGGATGCAGCTGGGCCAGGCGCGGGCGCGCCTGGGCTTCGGCCAGGGCACCGCGCCCGGCGTAGATCCGCTGCAGCAGCGGCGGCACGGCGTCCGACCACGGGCCGCCGGCGGCGACGCTGCGCCGGGTGATGCGGGTGGCCGGCCTCATGCGTCCAGGCGTGTCAGCGCGCGGCGCAGCAAACGCCAGCGCTGGCCGACGGTGAGCGTGAAACGCGCGCCGTCCTGGAAGTCCAGCACCACGCGCGCCAACTCGCCGCGGCGCAGCTCGGCCAACAGCGGCGCCAGCACCTGGTCGGTGAACATCGCCGGCGACCTGAGATGGCGCAGGTCGACCAGCGCGTCGACGCCCTGTTCGAGGGCATCGGAGGTGCCGGCCTGTCCCGCCAGCGCCAGCAGCAGCTCGTCGCGGCTGCGCACCTGCCGATACGGCGTGGTGACCGCCTGCGGCAGCACGCCGGGGCCCCAGAACCACAGCGCGTTGACCGCCGGCTTGCCCTGCGCGGCGCGCTGGGCGTTCCAGGGGTGCTGGTGCAGCAGCACCTGGGCTTCGGTGAACAGCGCGCGCCAGCGGCGCCCGGCATCGCCATGCGGCAGATGGCCGAACAGGTCGTCGCCCAGCACCTGCTCGGGCGCGGCGAATTCGGGCAGTGGCGTGTCGCTCAGCAGGCGCAGATACCAGCGCGCGGGCGTCGGCGCGTCCAGCAGGAAGCCGGCGGCGCCGAACAGCGGCTTGAGCGCCGGCAGCAGCGCATCGACGTCGCCCTGTTCCAGGCCCAGCGCGGGTCCATGCGCGAGCAGGCGCGCGCCGGTCATGTCCGGCGCGAGAAAGGCGGGGTCGGCGCGCAGCCAGCGCGCCTGGGCGGCGTCGCCGGCGTCGAGCTGCCGGGTCAGCGCCGCGACCGGCCAGTGATCGGGGACCAGTTGGAAATGGCGCCGCAGCTGGGCGCGTTCGCCCGCCTCGCCCTGGTCGCGGTCGGCGCGCGCCAGGGCCTTGCCGGCCTGGGGCGGCAGCTCGCCGGCGAGCTGGGCACGCGCCGGCAGCAGCAAGGTCGCGGACGCCATGCTAGTGCGACGGACCAAGGGCGAGGCGCACGTGACGCATCGAGCGAAGACGCGCGGCGTGCTTCAGCGCTCGACCGAAGCCGCGCCGCGCGATCACGCCATCGCACCGCAGGCGGTCAACGCCGCGCATCGGAACGCCCACGCGCTCAGGCGCCGTAGGAGACGCTGACGATCTCGTACTCGTGCTCGCCCGCGGGCGCCTGGATGGTGACGCTGTCGCCCTCGTTCTTGCCGATCAGCGCACGCGCGATCGGCGAGGAGATGGCGATCAGCGACTGCTTGATGTCCGCCTCCAGGTCACCCACGATCTGGTACTTCTTCTCCTCGTCGGTATCGACGTCGGCCAGCACCACGGTGGCGCCGAACACCACGCGCGTCCCGGCGTTGAGCGCGGCCACGTCGATCACCTCGGCGGTGGACAGCTCGCTCTCCAGCTGGTTGATGCGGCCTTCGATGAAGCCCTGCTGCTCGCGGGCGGCGTGGTACTCGGCGTTTTCCTTCAGGTCGCCGTGCGCACGCGCCTCGGCGATGGCGGCGATCACTTCCGGACGCTTGACCGACTTGAGGTGGTCGAGCTCGTCACGCAGGCGCTGGGCGCCCTGCTTGGTGATGGGGGCTCTCATGCTTGCAACTCCTTGTGCAGCTCCTGCAGCGCCAGCACGGGGCCGGTGCCGCGGAACTCCAGCGAATTCACCAGCGCGCGCGCGCCGGCGATGGTGGTCGAATACGTGAGGCGCTGCTGCAGCGCCTCACGACGGATGGAGAACGAGTCGGAGATCGCGCGACGGCCCTCGGTCGTGTTGACGATGTAGACGATTTCGCCATTCTTGATCAGGTCCACGATATGCGGGCGGCCGTCGGTGACCTTGTTGACCTGCGCGCATTCGAAGCCGTGCGCGCGCAGCCATTGTGCCGTACCGACCGTGGCCACCAGCGTGAATCCACGTTCGACCAGCGCCTGCGCCACCGGCAGCACGCGCTGCTTGTCCGGGTCGCGCACCGAGACGAAGGCCTTGCCCGGCTGCGGGGCCTTGATGCCGCCGGCCTCCTGCGCGCGCGCCATCGCCGCGCCGAAGCTGCGGCCCACGCCCATCACCTCGCCGGTCGAACGCATCTCCGGCCCCAGGATCGGATCGACGCCCTGGAACTTGGCGAACGGGAAGATCGCCTCCTTCACCGAGTAGTAGTCCGGCACGACCTCGACCGTGGCGCCCTGCTCGGCCAGCGTCTTGCCGGCCATGCAGCGCGCCGCGATCTTGGCCAGCGCCACACCGGTGGCCTTGGACACGAACGGCACCGTGCGCGAGGCGCGCGGATTGACTTCCAGCAGGTAGACCACGTCCTGGCCGTCGTCGCCGGTCTGGATGGCGAACTGGGTGTTCATCAGGCCGACCACGTTCAGGGCCTTGGCCAGCTCCACCACCTGGCGGCGCAGCTCGGCCTGGGTCTGGGCGGAGAGCGAGTACGGCGGCAGCGAGCACGAGGAGTCGCCCGAGTGCACGCCGGCTTCCTCGATGTGCTCCATCACGCCGCCGATCAGGACCTCACCATCCTGGTCGGCGATGATGTCCACATCGCACTCGACCGCGTTGTCCAGGAAGCGGTCCAGCAGCACCGGCGAATCGTTGGACACCTTGACCGCATCGCGCACGTAGCGCGCCAGGTCCGACTCGCCATAGACGATTTCCATGGCGCGGCCGCCGAGCACGTAGCTCGGACGCACCACCAGCGGATAGCCGATCTCGCGCGCCAGCAGCAGCGCTTCCTGGTCGTTGCGGGCGATGCGGTTGGGCGGCTGCTTCAGGCCGAGCTTGTCGACCAGCTGCTGGAAGCGCTCGCGGTCCTCGGCCAGGTCGATCGAATCGGGCGAGGTGCCGATCACCGGCACGCCGTTGGCTTCCAGCGCACGCGCCAGCTTCAGCGGGGTCTGGCCGCCGTACTGGACGATCACGCCCTTGGGCTGCTCCAGCTCGACGATGGCCAGCACGTCTTCCAGCGTCAGCGGCTCGAAGTACAGGCGGTCGGAGGTGTCGTAGTCGGTCGAGACGGTCTCCGGGTTGCAGTTGACCATGATGGTCTCGAACCCGTCCTCGCGCAGCGCCAGCGCCGCATGCACGCAGCAGTAGTCGAACTCGATGCCCTGGCCGATGCGGTTGGGGCCGCCGCCGAGGATCATAATCTTGTCGCGCTGGGTCGGCTGGGCCTCGCACTCGTCCTCGTAGGTCGAGTACAGGTAGGCGGTGCTGGTGGCGAACTCGGCCGCGCACGAGTCCACGCGCTTGTACACCGGCTTGACGCCCAGCGCCTTGCGCAGCACGCGCACGGCGCCCTCGTCTGTGCCGGCCAGCTGGGCCAGGCGCGCATCGGAGAAGCCGGCGCGCTTGAGCTTGCGCATGCGCGCCTTGTCCAGCGAGCCCAGGCCTTCGGCGGCCACGCGCTGCTCCTCGGCGATGATCTCCTCGATCTGGTCCAGGAACCACGGATCGATGAAGGACAGCGCGTAGATCTCCTCCACGCTCATGCCGGCGCGGAACGCATCGCCCACGTAGAACAGACGCTCCGGGCCGGGGGCCTTGAGCTCCCGGCGCAGCGTGGCCAGGTCGTCCTCGCTGCTCAGGTCCAGGCCGGTGGGGTCGAAGCCGACCTTGCCGGTCTCCAGGCCGCGCAGCGCCTTCTGCACCGATTCCTGGAAGGTGCGACCCATGGCCATCACCTCGCCCACCGACTTCATCTGCGTGGTCAGGCGCGCATCGGCCTGCGGGAACTTCTCGAAGGCAAAGCGCGGGATCTTGGTGACCACATAGTCGATCGAGGGCTCGAACGAGGCCGGGGTCAGGCCGCCGGTGATCTCGTTCTTCAGCTCATCCAGCGTATAGCCCACCGCCAGCTTGGCCGCGACCTTGGCGATCGGGAAGCCGGTGGCCTTGGAGGCCAGCGCCGAGGAGCGCGACACGCGCGGGTTCATCTCGATCACCACCACCCGGCCGGTGGTCGGGCTGATGCCGAACTGCACGTTCGAGCCGCCGGTGTCCACGCCGATCTTGCGCAGCACCGCGATGGAGGCATCGCGCAGGCGCTGGTATTCCTTGTCGGTCAGGGTCTGGGCCGGGGCGACGGTGATCGAGTCGCCGGTGTGCACGCCCATCGGGTCCAGATTCTCGATCGAGCAGACGATGATGCAGTTGTCCGCGGTGTCGCGGACCACTTCCATCTCGAACTCCTTCCAGCCCAGCACCGACTCTTCCACCAGCACTTCGTGCACCGGCGAGAGTTCCAGGCCGCGCTTGATGATCTCCTCGAACTCTTCCTTGTTGTAGGCGATGCCGCCGCCGGTGCCGCCCAACGTGAAGGACGGCCGGATGATGGTCGGGTAGCCGACCTTGGCCTGGATCTCGACGGCCTGCTCGAAGCTGCGCGCCACCTCGGCCTTGGGGCATTCCAGGCCGATCTCGCCCATGGCCACGCGGAACAGCTCGCGGTCCTCGGCCATGCGGATGGCATCGCGCTTGGCGCCGATCAGCTCGACGTTGTACTTCTCCAGCACGCCGTGATCGGCCAGGTCCAGCGCGCAGTTCAGCGCGGTCTGGCCGCCCATGGTCGGCAGCAGCGCGTCGGGGCGCTCCTTGGCGATGATCTTCTCGACCGTCTGCCAGTTGATCGGCTCGATGTAGACCGCGTCGGCCATCTCCGGGTCGGTCATGATCGTGGCCGGGTTGGAGTTGACCAGCACCACGCGGTAGCCCTCGTCGCGCAGCGCCTTGCAGGCCTGTGCGCCGGAGTAGTCGAACTCGCAGGCCTGGCCGATGACGATCGGGCCGGCGCCGATGATGAGGATGGTCTTGAGGTCGGTGCGCTTTGGCATTTCGCTACTCGTGTTGGCGTCGCGCAGGCGGCGGCGACGCTGGAATCGGAAGGCATGGCCGCGGCCATGCCGACAAGGCGGTCAGATGCGCGGACTCAGCCGCGCGCCTGGGTTTCCATCAGCTCGACGAACCGGTCGAACAGCGGCGAGACGTCATGCGGGCCGGGCGAGGCTTCCGGGTGGCCCTGGAAGGAGAACGCCGGCGCATCGGTCAGCGCGATGCCCTGGTTGGTGCCGTCGAACAGCGAGCGGTGGGTCACGCGCACATTGGCCGGCACGCTGGCCTCGTCCACCGCGAAGCCGTGGTTCTGCGAGGTGATCATCACCCGGCCCGAGTCCAGGTCGATGACCGGATGGTTGGCGCCGTGGTGGCCGTGCCCCATCTTCACCGTCTTCGCCCCGGCGGCCAGCGCCAGCAGCTGATGGCCCAGGCAGATGCCGAAGGTCGGCACCTTCCTGGCGACGAATTCCTTGATCGCTTCGATGGCGTAGTCGCACGGCTCCGGATCGCCTGGGCCGTTGGACAGGAACACGCCGTCGGGATCGAGCGCCAGCACCTGCGCCGCAGGCGTCTGCGCCGGCACCACGATCACCTCGCAGCCACGTTCGGCCAGCATGCGCAGGATGTTGAGCTTGACGCCGTAATCGTAGGCCACGACCTTGAACTTGGCCGCGGCCTGGACCGGCTTGCCCGTGTCGAGGTCCAACTGGCCCTCGGTCCACGGATAGGTCTTGTCGGTGGAGACCACCTTGGCCAGGTCCATGCCCTTGAGGCCGGGGAACTTGCGCGCGGCTTCCAGCGCCTGCTCGACATCGATCTGCCCGGCCATCAGCGCGCCGTTCTGCGCGCCCTTCTCGCGCAGGATGCGCGTGAGCTTGCGGGTGTCGATGCCGGCGATGGCGACCACGCCGCGCGCGGCCAGCCAGTCCTGCAGCGAGATCTGGCTGCGCCAGTTGCTGGGACGGCGCGGCACGTCGCGCACGATCAGGCCGGCCGACCAGACCTTGGCGGCCTCGTCGTCCTGGTCGGTGCAGCCGGTGTTGCCGATATGGGGATAGGTCAGCGTGACGAGCTGACGGGCGTAGGACGGATCGGTGACGATCTCCTGATAGCCGGTCATGGCGGTGTTGAACACCACTTCGCCGACGGACAGGCCGTTCGCGCCGACCGATTCACCCTCGAATACGGTGCCGTCTTCGAGGACCAGGATTGCGGGTTGGGTCACTGCAGGTTCGCCTTGGGGATGGGAGGAACCCTGCGCCCACGTCCAACTTGCGGCTGCAAGAAACCGCGGACGCGGCGCTTCTCCGGTCCGAGGCGATGTGGGTTAACAGGCGAGTGCGAATTGTACGGACCCGGCGCCCCCCGCGCCAGCCGCTTTTTTCGCACGGTGCCCTGGCCTGACGAAATTCGCTCAAGGTTGCAGCGGGGCGAGCAACCCCCTCGCCTGCCACGCAAGGCCGCAGGATGTGGCGTGATTCAAGCGGCGATCGGGAGCTCGACACGCCACGCCGACGGCTACACTGGCCTTGATGACGCTGAACGCCTACTGGCTTCACACCCTCATGGAGGCGGCCGCCTATTCGGTGGGCTTCCAGCTCTATCTGCGCGAGCGCCGCCGCCTGCCCTATCCGGGGCAGACCGACCGGGTCCAGGCGCTGCTGCTGGTGGCCGGCACCGTGCTGGGCGCGGCCGTCGGCAGCAAGATCGCCTACTGGCTCTACGATCCTGCGTATGCCTTCGCCGACTTCCCTTCGTTCCGTCGCCTGCTGGAAGGCAAGTCCATCATCGGTGCGCTGCTGGGCGGCTGGGCCGGCGTCGAGCTCGCCAAGCGCCTGGCGGGGATCCGCGGCTCGACCGGCGATGCCTTCGTCCTGCCGCTGACGGTGGGCATGATCATCGGGCGCATCGGCTGTTTCATTGGCGGGCTGGCGGACCATACCTACGGCAACCCCACCACCCTGCCCTGGGGCGTGGACTTCGGCGATGGCATCGCGCGCCACCCGACCCAGCTTTACGAGATCGTCTTCGTCGCATTGTGGGGCGGGCTGTTGACCCGCTATGGCGGCCGCCTGCCGCGCCCGGGCGACCGCTTCAAGCTGTTCCTGGTCGGCTACCTGCTCTACCGCCTGGCGGTCGAGTCGATCCGGCCGATCCCGCTGTACTACTTCGGTGTGCTGTCCGGCCTGCAGCTGCTGTGCGTCCTGGGCGTGGCCTACCATGTGCGCGACCTCCCACGCATCGCATGGACCCCTGCATGGCGGCAAAAGTAAGGCCTTACCTGTTCTACGACACCGCGGTGTCGGTGTGCTCGACCTGCCTGCGCCGGGTGGAGGCGACCATCCTGTTCAAGGACGGCGGCGTCTACCTTGAGAAGTGGTGCCCGCAGCATGGCCGCGAGCGCGTGCTGGTGGCCGACGACATCGCGTACTACCGGCTGTGCCGCGAGCGCTTCATCAAGCCGCCCGAGTTGCCGCAGCGCTTCAACACCGAGCGGCGCTGGGGCTGCCCCTACGACTGCGGGCTGTGCCCCGAGCACATGCAGCACAGCTGCCTGACCCTGATCGAGGTCACCGATCACTGCAATCTGCGCTGCCCGATCTGCTATGCCGATTCGGGCCCGCATCGCCCCGGCTTTCGCGATCTGGCCACGATCGAGCGCATGCTCGATGCGGTGGTCGCCAACGAGGGCGAGCCGGACGTGGTGCAGATCTCCGGCGGCGAACCGACCCTGCACCCGCAGTTCTTCGAGATCCTCGATGCGGCCAAGGCCCGTCCCATCCGCCACCTGATGGTCAACACCAACGGGCTGCGGATCGCCAAGGACCCGGCGTTCGTCGAGCGCCTGGCCGGTTACATGCCCGGCTTCGAGCTGTACCTGCAGTTCGATTCCTTGCGCGACGAGGTCCATCAGGAGCTGCGCGGCGCGCGCCTGGTGGAGGTCCGGCGCCGGGCGCTGGAGGCGCTCAACCGGCTCGGCATCTCGACCACGCTGGTGGTCACGGTCAAGAAGGGCCTCAACGATGGCGAGCTGGGCGAGATCATCGACTTCGCCCGGCGCCAGCCCTGCGTGCGCGGGGTCACCTTCCAGCCGATCCAGCACGCAGGCCGTACCGAGGGCTACGACCCGGCGCGCGACCGTCTGACGCTGACCGAGGTGCGGCGCGGCATCCTCGAGCAGAGCGCGCTGTTCCGGCCTGAGGACCTGATCCCGGTCCCCTGCCATCCCGATGCGCTGGCGATGGCCTACGCGCTGAAGCTGGAGGACCGCGTCGTGCCGCTGACCGGCCTGATCCCCCCGGAGGTGCTGATCGAGGGCGGCCGCAACAGCATCGTGGTGGAGAAGGACGATCAGCTGCGCGAGGCCGTGTTCAAGCTGTTCGCCACCAACCATTCGCCGCAGTCGCAGGCCTGCTCACTGTCCGACCTGCTCTGCTGCCTGCCGCAGGTGCAGGCCCCGCAGGGGCTGGACTACCGCAACGTGTTCCGTGTGCTGATCATGGCCTTCATCGATGCGGAGGGCTTCGACCTGCGCTCGGTGAAGAAGAGTTGCGTCCACATCGCCCAGCCCGATGGCACGATCGTGCCGTTCGACACCTTCAACCTGTTCTACCGCGACGACCGGCGTCAGCAGCTGCAAGCGCTGCGCGCCTGGGTCGACGGCACCCCGCTCAAGGACGCAACGGCATGAACACCGCGGACCAAGACGACACCTCGCCACCGCAGGCACAGCCGCCCGAACTCCCGCCCGCACCCGAGCCGCAGCGCGGCGGCCTGCCGATCTGGGCCAAGGTCATCATCGGCATCCTGGCCACGATCGGCGGGCTGACCCTCCTGCTGGCGGCGGCGTGCTTCGGCATGATCGCGATGAGCAACTGAGCGACGCCGCGGCCGCTGCACCGCTTCAATCCAGCAGATCGCGCACGCGGTACAGCCCCGGCGGCCGGTCCGTGAGCCGCTGTGCGGCATGCAGCGCGCCGCGGGCGAAGATGTCGCGGTTGGTGGCGCGGTGGGTCAGCTCCACCCGCTCGCCCAGGCCGGTGAACTGGACCAGATGCTCGCCGACGATGTCGCCGGCGCGCAGGCTGGCATAGCGCGGCGTGGCGCCGGCCAGTTCGACGCCCTGGCCCAGGGTCAGGGCGGTGCCGGACGGCGCGTCCTGCTTGTGGATGTGGTGGGACTCGATGATGTCGCAGTCCCAGCCGGGCAGCGCGGCGGCCGCGCGTTCGACCAGTTCGGCCAGCACGGCCACGCCCAGGCTGAAGTTGGAGGCCCACACCACGGGGATGTCGCCGCCGGCCTGCTGCAGCGCGGCGCGCTGGGCCTCGGACAGCCCGGTGGTGCCGGAGACCAGCGCGGCCTTGCGCTGCAGGCAAAGGGCCAGGATCGGGTCGAACCCTTCCGGCAGGCTGAAGTCGATGGCCACGTCGAACACCGGCGCGCCAGGCAGCTCGCTGGCGGCGAAGTACGCCACGCCATCGACCACGCGCGTGGCCGGCGGGCGATGGGTGACCGCGGCCACGACCTGCAGCGCAGGCTCGCCGGCCGCCAGCCGCAGCAGCGCCTGGCCCATGCGACCCGAGGCACCGTGAATCAGCACCCGCAGCGGCGGGCTCGTGCGGTCGCCCTTCACCGTCATGCGGCCGCGGCGGCTGGCAGGGCGGCGATGGCCTCGGACACCAGTTCGCCCAGGATCTTCATGCCGGCCTCGATCTTCTCGCCCGGCACGGTCACGAACGACAGGCGCAGCGTGTTGATCTGCGGATCGGTGGCGTAGAACGGCGCGCCCGGCACGAAGGCCACGTTGCGCGCGATCGCCTTGGCCAGCAGCGCGGTGGTGTCGATGCCGTGCGGCAGGGTCACCCAGACGAACATGCCGCCCTGCGGCCGCGTCCAGTGCGCCTGCGCCGGGAAGTAGCGCTCGAGCGCATCGAGCATCAGCTGGCACTGGCGCGCGTAGAGGTCGCGGATGGTCGGGATGTGCTCGTCCAGGAAGCCATCGCGCACGGTCTCGTAGACGATGCGCTGGCTGAAGGACGGCGTATGCAGGTCGGCGGCCTGCTTGGCCTGGACCAGCTTGGAGAACAGCGGCTCGGGCGCGACCACATAGCCCAGGCGCAGGCCCGGGGCCAGCACCTTGGAGAACGAGCCCATGTAGATCCCGCCCTCGGGGTTGAGCGAAAGCAGGCTGGGCAGGTGCTCACCGCCGTAGCTCAGTTCGCCGTAGGGATCGTCCTCGACCACCGGCACGCCGGCGGCCAGCGCGGTGGCGACCAGCGCCTTGCGCCGGGCCAGCGGCAGGCGCTTGCCGGTGGGATTCTGGAAGTTGGGCAGGCAGTACATGAAGCGCGCGCCGTCCAGCAGTGCGGGCGTGAGCGCGTCGACATCGATGCCGTCCTCGTCCGACGGCATGCCGGCGAAGGCCGGCGCGAACAGCGAGAAGGACTGCAGCGCGCCCAGGTAGCTCGGCGTCTCCACCAGTACCTTGCTGCCCTCGTCGATCAGCGTCTTGCCCAGCAAGTCCAGGCCCTGCTGCGAGCCGGTCACGATCAGCACGCGGCTGGCCGGCACCGGCGCGCCGGCGGCGGCCAGGCGCTGCGCCACCCACTCGCGCAGCGGGCCGTAGCCCTCGGTCGGGCCGTACTGCAGCGCGGCCTGCGGCGCCTCGGTGAGCACCTTGTCGGTGGCCGCGCGCATGCGCTCGACCGGGAAGGTCGAGGCGGCCGGCAGGCCGCCGGCGAAGGAGATGACCTCCGGGCGCTCGGTCACTTTGAGGATTTCGCGGATCGCCGAGCTGGTCAGGGCCAGGGCGCGCTGGGACAGGGTGATCTGGGTGCTCATGCCGCCAAGGATACCGCGCGCGCCGGTGCCGCATCGCGCTGCGACGCGGGAATGCCTGAGTGGGCACTGGCCATCCTGCTGGCGAAAAATCCACCAATCCGGAAACGGGCCTTGTCCGGCGCGCCTGACGCCGGGTTGTCCACAGGGTTGTGCCGCCGGTCATCCACAGGCGGTGTGGAAAACCTCAGCGGTGCGACAGCCGCATGTGGAACTCGTGCGCATCCTCGCCTTCGACCACGAAGCCCAGCCGCTCGTACAGGCCGCGCGCCGGATTGGCCTTGAGCACGTGCAGGGTGACGTCCTTGCCGGCGGCGCGCGCCTGCTCGATGTACTCCTCCAGCAGCGCCCGACCCAGGCCCTGCCCCTGCAGCTCGGGGGCGACCTGGATCTGCATCACCACATGGTCCGGCCCAGTGCGATCGAGCTTGAGCAGGCCCACGATGCGCTCCTCGCGCAGCAGGACCTGCGCATGCTGGTAGCCGTTCAACAGGCGGGCCAGCATGCTGCCGGGCGAGGTATCGACCCCGGAATTGTGCATGTGCTCGCGCATGGTCGCTTCGCGCAGGGCCAGCAGCGCCGGCACGTCGTCCGGCGTGGCCGCGCGCCGCTGCAGCGAGGCGGCCAGGCGCCGCGCCGGCGACAGCGCCGGCATCGACGAGGCCCCGTCGAGCACGCGGCCGATGCCGCTGGCATCGACCTCGGCCGCCGCCCGCGCCAGCGCGCCCAAGTCGACATCCGCATCGAACCCCAGCCGGAAGTGCAGCTCGCCCGCCGGATTACGCAGCGAATGCAGCGAGGCGATGCTCACCCCGTGCCGCTCGAACACGTGCAGCAGCGCCCGCAGCGAGCCGGGCTGATCCAGCGGCAGATGCACCGACAGGCTGCGCGTCTCGGCCAGGTCGGCCAGCAGATAGCCGATGCGCTCGAAGCGGTAGTTGCCCTCGGCCAGCGCCGTGGCGCCGATGGCGGCCTTGTTGGCGGCCAGCACATCCTGGCGGAATCCGCTGCGCGCCGCCTCATCGCCCTGCCCGACCAGATCGCGCAGCCGGGTGACCTCCTCGACCAGCGTGTCCAGCACCTGCGGCACGTGCCGATTGCCGAACTGGATGTCCTCGTAGATGGCCGGATTGAGCGCCAGGATGCGTGCGATCATCGCGCCGTCCATCTCGAAGGACGCCGAGCGGTACGGGAACAGCTCGGCCAGCGAACCGACGTGTTCGGCATGGCGGCGCAGTACGCCGGCCTGAGCCAGATGGGTGGCATGGACCAGCGCCTGCACCAGCGCCATGACCTGATCGTGGTGCTCGGGCGTGGTGCGCACGCACTGGGCCTGCAGCGCGTCGAGCAGCCGCTGCAGCCAGGGCCGCCAGGCGTCCAGGCGCGCCTCGCACACCACCATCGGCCGGCCCTTGAGCGTGGGCGACTTGGGCGGCGCGGTCATCGGATGCAGCCCGACGACTTCGGCCTGCGAGGCGAGCATCGCGGCGACCGGGCCGGTCTTGATCGAGGTCAGGTCGATCCACAGCTGCCCGGCCTCGCGCCCGGCCGCCAGACGCACGTAGTCGCCGATCACCTGCTCGGTGATGCGGATCGGAGCGCTGAACACCAGCACCTGGGCCTGTTCGATCAGCTGCTGCGGGCTATGCGAGGCGGGATCGGCCGGATCCTGGCCGATGACACGCACGCCCAGGTGCCGCTCGAGGAAGGCGCCCAGCCAGCGGCCATAGGCGCCGGCGCTGCCGACGATGCCGACGCAGGACACCGGGCTCATGCCAGCCGCTGCGCGGGGAAACGCGCCGGAGTGGCCAGCGCCGCGGGCGCGGCGGCGTGCACGTCCAGTTCCTCCACACCCGCGGCCAGGGTGGCCTCCAGCGCGGCATGCACGCCGGCCAGGGCGCTGCCGATGGCACTCTCGAGCGGCTCACCTCGCAGATGCAGGCCCAGGGTCAGCGCGACCAGCACATCGCCGGTGCCGGCCACGTCTACCGGCAGCCACGGCGTGGCCCAGCGATACACCGCCTCGCGCCCGACCAGCAGCGTGACCAGTTCGCCCGGCGCGCCCTCGACGCTGTGTACCAGCGCCCACTGCGGCCCACGCGCCAGCAGCTGCCGCGCGGCGGCCAGCGCATCGTCCTGGGCCAGGCTGGGCAGCCCGGTGAGGCGGCCCAGCTCGAAGGCATTGGGCGTGACCATCCACGCGCGCGGCAGCAGGCGCTCGACGAAGACCGTCTCCAGCGCCGGCTCGACATAAGGGCCGGTATGGGTGTCGCCGATCACCGGGTCGAGCACGTAGCGCAGCGCCGGGGCCTGCGCCTGCGTGCGCTCCAGCCAGTCGGCGAAGGCCTCACCGTTGGCCAGGCTGCCGAAGTAGCCCGAGACCAGGGCGCGGGCGCGCTGCGGCAGGCCGCGCTCGCTGGCGCCGAGCAGCAGATCGGCCAACCACTGCGCCGGCAGGATGTGGCCGCGCAGGGTCGGATAAAAGGGGGTGTTGCTGAGCAGCGTGGTCGGCACCTCGGCTACCCGCAGGCCGAGCGCGCGTAGCGGCGGCGCTGCGGCACTGTTGCCGGCATGGCCATAGACCAGCTGCGACTGCACGGTCATGACATCGACCGGCGCCGGCCCTTCCGGGCGCTGGCGTCGACCGTGGACGAGATGGCTTTCGCGCGTGTTTTGGGTCATGCGCGCATTGTAGGTGGGTGATGGGGCTGGGATTGGGGATTGGGGATTGGGGATTGAAGCGTCGCCCGCGCATCGCTGCTCCTGCCCCCTCCCTTGCGCGCAGCGCAGGGGAGGGTTGGGGAGGGGTGAGCTTTTGCTGTTGCTTCTGTCGTTGCTGTCGCTGTTTGCGAGCAAGGCAAAAGCAAAAGCACCCCTCCCCGGCCCTCCCCTGCGCTGCGCGCAAGGGAGGGGGCGGATCAGGGTGCTTTGCGAGTTTCGATGGATCGTAGGGATCAGCGCGCAGTGCGCTGCAACGGCCCGGCATTCAAGGTCGGGGAGCCCTGAGTCAACCAGCCGACTCAGGACCCCAGGCTCACGACGTCATCCGGTCCCAGAAGCCCTTGACGCCATCCAGGAACGTCGCCGACTTGGGCGAATGCTTGCGCGCGTCCTCGCCGACGAAGGTGGCCTCGAACTGCTCGAGCAGCTCGCGCTGCTGCTGGGTCAGGTTGACCGGCGTCTCGACCACGACCTTGCAGAACAGATCGCCGGTGGCGCGGCTGCGCACCGACTTGACGCCCTTGCCGCGCAGGCGGAACAGCTTGCCGGTCTGGGTCTCGGCCGGGACGCGGATCTCGGCCTCGCCGCCCAGGGTCGGCACGCGCACGGTGTCCCCCAGCGCGGCCTGCGAGATGCGGATCGGCACATCGCAGTGCAGATCATCGCCGTCGCGCTGGAAGATGGCATGCTCGCGCACACGCACCTCCACGTACAGATCGCCTGGCGGGGTGCCGGTCGGGCCGGCCTCGCCCTCGCCGGCCAGGCGGATGCGATCGCCGGTGTCCACGCCGGCCGGGATCTTGACCGACAGCACGCGCTCTTCCTCCACGCGCCCGGCGCCATGGCAGACGCGGCAGGGGTTGCGGATGATCTGGCCGCGTCCGTCGCAGTGCGGACAGGCCTGCTGCATGGTGAAGATGCCGCGCTGCATGCGCACCTGGCCGCGACCGCCGCAGGTGGTGCAGGTCTCGACCTTGCCGTCCTCCGAACCGCTGCCGTGGCAGGGCTCGCATACGGCCATGGTCGGAATCTCGATGCGCTTCTCGACCCCGGCCACGGCCTCTTCCAGGTCCAGCTCCATCACATAGCCGATGTCGGCACCGCGACGGGCCTGCCGCGCGCCGCCGGCGCCACCGAAGATGTTGCCGAAGATGTCGCCGAAGATATCGCCCATGTCCGGCCCGCCGAAGCCGGCACCGCCGCCGCCCATGCCGTGCTCGAAGGCCGCATGGCCGTGCTGGTCGTACAGGCGGCGCTTGCCGCCGTCGGACAGCACCTCGTAGGCCTCCTTGCACTCCTTGAACATCACCTCGGCGGTGTGGTCGCCGGGATTGCGGTCGGGGTGATACTTCATCGCGCAACGGCGATAGGCCTTCTTCAGCTCCTCGTCGCTGGCGTTGCGGGCCACGCCCAGGACTTCGTAATAGTCACGCTTACTCATAGGCGGGGATTGGGGATTCGGGAATCGGGGATTCGTTAAAGGCAAAAGCGGAGAGATCCTGTCTCTTCCGCTCTTATGCACCGCAGACAGGGACAAGGATCGGGATCGAGGATCCGCAGGCCAAGGCCTTTGCGAATCCCCAATCCCCAATCCCGAATCCCTGCTTACTTCTTGTCGTCCTTGACCTCGGTGAACTCGGCGTCGACCACGTCGTCGGCCGCACCGCGTGCCTGCTGCGCACCGGCGTCCGCGCCCGGACCGCCCTGCTCGCCCGCCGCGGCGGCGGCGTACAGCGACTGGCCGGCCTCTTCCAGCGCCTTGGAGCGCGCCTCGATCTGGGCCTTGTCGTCGCCCTTCATCGCCGTCTCCAGGTCGGCCAGCGCGGCCTCGACCTTGCCGATCACATCGCCGCCGACCTTGGCGCCGTGCTCGGTGATCGCCGTGCGGGTCGAATGGATCAGCGCGTCGGCCTGGTTGCGGGCGCCGACCAGTTCTTGGAACTTCTTGTCCTCGTCGCGATGCGCCTCGGCATCGGCGACCATGCGCTGGATCTCCTCGTCGGACAGGCCCGAACCGGCCTTGATCTCGACCTTCTGCTCCTTGTTGGTCTTCTTGTCCTTGGCCGACACGTGCAGGATGCCGTTGGCGTCGATGTCGAAGGACACCTCCACCTGCGGCAGGCCGCGCGGGGCCGGCTCGATGCCGGACAGGTCGAAGCGGGCCAGCGACTTGTTGAAGCGGGCCTGTTCGCGCTCACCCTGCAGCACGTGCACGGTCACGGCCGACTGGTTGTCCTCGGCGGTGGAGAAGGTCTGCGAGGCCTTGGTCGGGATGGTGGTGTTCTTCTCGATGATCTTGGTGAACACGCCGCCCAAGGTCTCGATGCCCAGCGACAGCGGGGTCACGTCCAGCAGCAGCACGTCCTTGACGTCGCCGGCCAGCACGCCGCCCTGGATCGCGGCGCCCAGCGCCACGGCCTCGTCGGGGTTGACGTCCTTGCGCGGCTCCTTGCCAAAGAACTCGGCCACGGCCGACTGCACCTTGGGCATGCGGGTCTGACCGCCGACCAGGATCACTTCGCTGATGTCGCTGGCGCGCAGGCCGGCGTCGTTGAGCGCGGTGCGGCACGGCTCGATCGACTTCTTGATCAGGTCGTCGACCAGGGCCTCGAGCTTGGCGCGGGTCAGCTTGATGTTCAGGTGCTTGGGACCGGAGGCGTCGGCGGTGACGTACGGCAGGTTGACCTCGGTCTGCTGCGAGGAGGACAGCTCGATCTTGGCGCGCTCGGCGGCGTCCTTCAGGCGCTGCAGGGCCAGCGGGTCCTTGCGCAGGTCGATGCCCTGGTCCTTGTTGAACTCGTCCACCAGGTAGTCGATGACGCGCGCGTCGAAGTCCTCGCCACCCAGGAAGGTGTCGCCGTTGGTGGCCAGCACTTCGAACTGCTTCTCACCGTCCACGTTGGCGATCTCGATGATCGACACGTCGAAGGTGCCGCCGCCCAGGTCGTACACGGCGACCTTGCGGTCCTTGGTGTCGCCCTTGTCCAGGCCGTAGGCCAGGGCCGCGGCGGTGGGCTCGTTGATGATGCGCTTGACGTCCAGCCCGGCGATGCGGCCGGCGTCCTTGGTCGCCTGGCGCTGGCTGTCGTTGAAGTAGGCCGGCACGGTGATCACGGCCTCGGTGACCTTCTCGCCCAGGAAGTCCTCGGCGGTCTTCTTCATCTTCTCCAGCACGCGGGCGGAGATTTCCTGCGGGGCCATCTTCTTGCCGTCGGCGGTGGCCACCCAGGCATCGCCGTTGTCGTGGGCCAGGATGGTGTACGGCACCAGGTCCAGGTCCTTCTTGACTTCGGCGTCGGTGAACTTGCGGCCGATCAGGCGCTTGACCGCGTAGAAGGTGTTCTTCGGGTTGGTGACCGCCTGGCGCTTGGCCGAGGCGCCGACCAGGACTTCGCCGTCCTTGGTGTAGGCCACGATCGAAGGCGTGGTGCGGTCGCCCTCGGAATTCTCGATGACGCGGGCCTTGCCGCCCTCCATGATCGCCACGCACGAGTTGGTCGTGCCGAGGTCGATGCCGATGATCTTGCCCATGATGTGACTCCGTTAGGAAGCGTGGTTGTCGGGGTGTGGCGGGCGGATCGCGCCTGCCGATGAACCCGATATAGGGATGTGATGGTGGGCTTCAAGCGCCCGTAGAACACAAAATCTCGATCCGGACAGGTCCGCCGGACGCGTTCAGTCGTGGCGGGCCACGACCACCAGCGCCGGACGCAGCAGCCGGCCGCCTAGCAGATAGCCCTTCTGGAACACCTGCACGACGCTGCCCGGCGCGGCGCCGTTGGCGTCGGCCTGGCTGATGGCCTGGTGGTGTTCGGGATCGAAGGGCTTGCCGACCGGGTCGAGCACGGTCAGGCCGTTGTCGTCGGCGACCTTGAGCAGCTGCTTCTGGGTCAGCTCCAGGCCATCGCGCAGCGGGCTGGGCTCGGCGCCGGCGGCGGTCAGGCCCGCGTCCAGGCTGTCGAACACGGGCAGCAGCTGGCCCAGCAGCTTCTCGTTGGCGAACTTGCGGGCGTTGTCCACGTCGCGGGCCACGCGCTTGCGCTGGTTCTCAAGGTCGGCGCGCTCGAGCAGGACCGAGGCGCGCAGCTGGTCCAGTTCGTTGCGCAGGGTCTCAAGTTCGGCCTGCAGCAGGGCCTCGGTGGAGGCCTGGGCGTCGGGGCGCTCGGCGGCGTGCTCGCCGGCCGGGTGTTCGTTCGAAGTCATGTCTGTCGTTTCCGTCCTGGCGGGTCGCATGTCCGCCGCAAGCCCCACCTATGGGGTCGGCGCGGACGGATTCAAGTCATCGCCGGGACGCAGCATTGCCGCGCCGAGCGCATCGGCCGCCGCCTGCACCACCGGAATCACGGTCTGGTAGGCCATGCGCGAGGGCCCGATCACGCCCAGCACGCCGAGCACTTGGCCGCTGGCCTGGGCCCGGTACGGCGCGGCGACCAGCGACATGCCGTCCAGCGGCGCCAGGCCGGTTTCCTCGCCGATGAAGATGCGCACGCCCGGTGCGTTCATGGTGCGCTCCAGCAGCTGCAGGATCTCGCGCTTGCGAGCGAAGGCCTCGAACAGCTCGCGCAGCCGGTCCAGGTCGGACAGGTCCTGTACGCCCATCAGCCGGGTCTGCCCGGCCAGCACCATGTCATCGTCCGAAGGGGTCAGCGCGTGGTCGGCCAGCTCGACCGCGTGGGCCAGCAGGCCTTCCATCTCCGAGCGCGCCGCGCGCAGTTCGCGCAGCAGCGTGGCGCGGATGTCGGCGATCGGGCGACCGGCGAAATGGTGGTTGAGGTAGTTGGCCGCGCGCTCCAGCTCGGAGGGGTCGAAGCTGCGGCGCGGCTCGATCACCCGGTTCTGCACCTCGCTGTCGGCGAACACCACGATCGCCAGCACGCGGCGCCCGTCCAGCGGCACGAAGTCGATGTGGCGGAAGGCGAACTGCTCGCGCCGCGGCGCGCCGACCACGCCGACGAAGCGGGTCATGGCCGACAGCAGCTCGGAGGCGTTGCCCAGCAGCGCCTGGGTCCCGGTGCCGGCCGGCAGCTCGGCGCGCAGGCGCGCGACCTCGCGCTCGGCCAGCGGCTGCATCTGCACCAGGCTGTCGACGAACACCCGATAGCCCTGCGGGGTGGGAATGCGCCCGGCCGAGGTATGCGGCGAGGCCAGCAGCCCGGCGTCCTCCAGGTCGGCCAGGATGTTGCGGATCGTCGCCGGGCTGACGTCCAGGCCGGCGTGCTGGGCCAGCGTGCGCGAGCCGACCGGCTCGCCATCCTGGATGTAGCGGGCGATCAGGGTGCGCAGCAGCTGCCGCGAGCGCGCATCGAGGTCCGGACTTGAGGGCTTCATGACGCTTTAGATAGCGTCCCGCCGCCGCCCTTGCAACCGGGCCGCGCCTGTCTCAACCGCTGCGCCGGCTGCCCCTACAATGCCGGCCACTATGCTCCGACACCTGACCATCAAGGACTTCGCCGTGGTGCGCGCCACGGACCTGGAATTCGGCCCCGGCATGACGGTGATCTCCGGCGAGACCGGCGCCGGCAAGTCGCTGCTGGTCGACGCGCTGGGCTTTCTGTCCGGCGCGCGCGCCGATGCCGGCGTGGTGCGCCACGGCGCCCAGCGCGCCGAGCTGTCGGCCGAGTTCGAGCTCGCGCCGGCCGCCCCTGCCCTGGCCTGGCTGGCCGAGCACGCCCTGGACGAGTCCGGCGCCTGCCAGCTGCGCCGCGTACTGCGCGCCGACGGCGGCTCGCGCGCTTGGATCAACGGCCGCGCCGTGCCGGTCTCGCAGCTGGCCGAACTGGCCGGCCTGCTGGTGGAGATCCACGGCCAGCACGAGCACCAGGCGCTGCTCTCCAAGCCGCGCCAGCTGGACCTGCTGGACGCCTTCGCCGGCAGCGCGCCGCAGCTGGCCAAGGTGCGCCAGGCCGCGGCCGCCTGGTCGACGCTGCTGGCCGAGCGCGAGCGCCTGACCGCGCAGGGCGATGTCTCCGACCGGCTCAACTATCTGCAGCACCAGCTCGACGAGCTGCGCGCCGAGGACCTCAGCCCCGACGCCATCGAGGCCCTGTCCCAGCAGCACCGCCGCCAGGCCCACGCTTCCAGCCTGATCCAGGCCTGCGAGGACGGGCTGACCCGCCTGTCCGGCGACGAAGGCCCCTCGGCCAGCCGGCTGCTGCTGCAGACCCGCGCCGAACTGGCGCGCGTGCTCAGCCACGAGCCGCGCCTGGGTGAGGTCGACAGCCTGCTCGACAGCGCCCAGATCCAGCTGCAGGAGGCCCTGGCCCTGCTCAACCAGGTCCGCGACGATCTGGACGTGGATCCGGCCCAGTTCGAGCGCGCCGAGCGCCGCCTGGGCCGCCTGCACGACCTGGCCCGCAAGCACCGCGTCGCACCCGAACAGCTCGACGAGGTCGCCACCCGCATCGAACAGGAGCTGGACGGCCTGCGCGGCGCCGGCGAGCGCCTGGCCGGCCTGAACACCGAGATCGAGGCCGCCCGCCAGGCCTGGAAGGCCGCCGCCGCCGCCTTGTCCAAGGTCCGCACCAAGGCCGCCACCAGCCTGGCCAAGCAGACCACCGCCCTGATCGGCGGGCTGGGCATGGGCGGCGGCAAGCTGGAGGTCCAGCTCGAACCCATGGACACCGAGCGCCCCGATGCGCAGGGCGCCGAGCGGGTCGAGCTGCTGGTGGCGGCCAACGCCGGCCAGCCGCCGCGGCCGCTGCGCAAGGTCGCCTCCGGCGGTGAGCTTTCGCGCATCTCGCTGGCCATCGAGGTGGCCGCGCTGGGCTCGGACGCGGTGCCGACCATGGTGTTCGACGAGGTCGACTCGGGCATCGGCGGCGCGGTGGCCGACATCGTCGGCAAGAAGCTGCGCGACCTGGGCCGCGCGCGCCAGGTGCTGTGCGTGACCCACCAGCCGCAGGTCGCCGCCCAGGGCCATGCCCACTACCGCGTCAGCAAGGCGCCGGTGGACGGCATGACCCAGTCCTCGGTCGAATCGCTCGACGCCAGCGCCCGCCGCGAAGAGCTCGCCCGCATGCTCGGCGGCGTCCAGGTCAGCGCCGAGGCCCGCGCCGCCGCCGGCAAGCTGCTCGAAGCGGTGGACTGACGACGCCCAGTCCTGCTGGATGGGAAAGGACCGGCCACGCGTGACGCCGCTCCTGTAGAGCGGAGCTTGCTCCGCTGGGGCCGTCCCCGCGAACCGAACGGAGAGCAGCGGAGCGAGCTCCGCTCTACAGGTAAGCTGCGGCGTGATCGGAAGAGACGGCTGCTCCCACGGCGCGTGGATCACGACTTCTGCCGACCCGAAGCCTCCCACACGATGTGCAGGGCAGCGGCCCGTCGGACCGCTGCCCCTCCGAAGCCAAGACGCTCACGCGCCGCGCCCTTCAATGAATAGGGGGGCGGAAAAAAGGCCGGGATTTCCCGGCCTTTTTTCACCACATCCAGCCAGGCGGCTTACTTGCGCTTCTTGCGCACGTACAGCACCAGCGAGTGTTCCTCGATCTCGTAGCCGTGCTCGGCGGCGATCTTCTCCTGCAGCGCCTCGATCTCGTCGCTGGAGAACTCGATGACCTTACCGGTGTCGATGTCGACCATATGGTCGTGGTGTTCGCCGCGGTCCAGCTCGTAGACGGCCTGGCCGCCCTCGAAGTTGTGCTTCAGCACCAGGCCGGCGGCCTCGAACTGGGTCAACACGCGGTAGACCGTGGCCAGGCCGATCTCATCGCCCACGCCCATCAGCGCGCGGTAGATGTCTTCGGCGGTCATGTGCCGGGGCTTGGCTTCTTCCAGCAGCGCCAGGATGCGCAGGCGCGGATGCGTGACCTTCAAACCGACCTTGCGCAGATCGAGCGATTCCATCGGGGGCTCCCATTCATTGGCGGTTTAACGCCAGCTGCCTTGCGGTTGGGTCGCGGCGATGCGGCGCAGTGTATCATCGGCGGGCTTGTTCCCGACCTTTGCAGACCCGTCCTTCATGCGCAAATTCCTGCTTATCGCCGCCCTTGGCCTGGCCACTTCCGGTTGCGGCATCATCTACAAGCAGCCGATCTACCAGGGCAACCTGCTGCGTCAGCAGGACGTGGACAAGCTCGCCGTCGGCCAGAGCAAGCAGCAGGTGCTGGCCCTGCTGGGCACCCCGTCGGTGGCCGACCCGTTCCATGCCCAGCGCTGGGACTACACCGCCACCGAGCGCACCGACCGCCTGGGCCGCACCCAGATGAAGAACTTCACCGTGTTCTTCAATGGCGATGCGGTCAGCAAGTGGGAAGGCGACTACTTCCCCAACCAGGACGAGGAACTGGCCCGCAACAGCGTTCGCCAGTTCGGCCCCAACCTGGCCAAGGACAAGAAGAAGAAAGGCGGCGGCGGCTGATCCGCGTCGGAGCTTAACGCCTTAAGGCGTCGCCGCGCGGCGCCGGCGGGCATCCTTCGGATCGACCTGCAGCGGACGCAGCAGCTCCACCCGATCGCCCTCGTGCAACAGCGTCTGCGGCGTGGCCTGCACGCCGAACACCGCCACGCCCGTGGCCTGATCCTGACCTTCCAGCCGCGCCTGGCGCAGCGCATCGGCCACGCTGGCGCCCTCGGGCAGTTCCAGCGTCGCGGCGCGGTAATGCCGCGGCCAGGCCAGCACCACCTCGACCTTCATCGTCTTTAGTCGCCGCGGTCGGCGGTACGCACGAAATCGTCGACCATGCGGTCGGCCAGTGTCTGGAAGCCCAGCGTGAACGCCGGCCCCAGCAGCCGGCTGGACGGTTCGAAGTCCAGCGTCAGGCTGACCTTGCTGGTGCCCTCGCCCAGCGCCTGGAACTCCCACAGCCCGTGCAGCTTGCGGAACGGGCCGTCCTTGAGCTGCATGTCGATGCGCCGCGGGCGCTCGAGCGTGTTCTCGGTGGTGAACCAGGTGCGCAGCGCGCCCAGGCCCAGGTCCAGCCGCGCCACCATGTGCGCCTCGTCGGCGGAAATCACCTCGGCCCTGTCGCACCAGCTGAAGCGGCGCGGATACGCGCGGACGTCGTTGACCAGATCGAACATGTACTCGGCCGGATGTTCGACCAGGGCGCTGCGGCGGATGGTGGGCATCGTGTGTGAGGTGCGAGTGAGCGGCGAAACAGGGCGGACTCGCCCCGACCGGCTCCATCGGCGACAATGGACGGATGGCAAAGAAGTCGGACAAGGATAAAGCAAACAGCACGGGCACCATCGCGCTGAACAAGCGCGCGCGCCACGAGTACCACCTCGAGCAGCGCATGGAGGCCGGATTGTCCCTGCAGGGCTGGGAGCTGAAGTCGATCCGCGCCGGCCGCGCCAACATCGGCGAGAGCTACGCGGTGGTGCGCCAGGGCGAGCTGTTCCTGTTCGGCGCGCAGTTCACCCCGCTGATCCAGGCCTCCACCCACGTGGTGGCCGACGACCGCCGCACCCGCAAGCTGCTGCTGCACCGGCGCGAGATCGACTCGCTGATCGGCAAGGTCGAGCGCGACGGCTACACCCTGATCCCCACCGCGATGTACTGGAAGGGCAACAAGGTCAAGCTGGAGCTGGCGCTGGCCAAGGGCAAGCAGACCCACGACAAGCGCGCCTCGGAGAAGGACCGCGAGTGGGCGCGCGACAAGCAGCGCGTGATGCGCCGGCACAACCGCGACGCCTGAGCGCGCCGCGGGTCCTCTAGCGGTCGCGGTGCCTCGACTGGCCTCCTGGCAAGGCCGCATTCGGCACGCCCGCTAGGTCGCCGCCAGCATCTTGACCAGGTTGGGCACGCCACAGCCCTGCATGTAGCGATCGCGGCCGATGTCGGTGCAGTGCGCCATCAGCAGCGCCTTGATCCGGTCGGGCGCGCCGATGAACTCGCGCCGCACCGACAGGAAGCCGGCCACCAGCCCGGACACGTGCGGGGCGGCCATGCTGGTGCCGCTCATTTCCAGCATCCAGGTGGACGGCTCGCGCAGGCGGTAATCGTAGTGAGCCGAGATGATCTTCTCGCCCGGGGCCACCACGTCCGGCTTGCAGCGCCCATCGGCCGTCGGCCCCTTGGAGGAGAAGTAGGACACGCCGTAGCTGTGCGAGTTGGTCTTGTGCACCGATCCCACCGCGATGGCCTCCTGCAGATTGGCCGGATCGCCGATGGTCATGTCCATGTTGGCCGCCAGCGGCACGCCGTCCTGCTGGACCAGCCAGGCCAGGCCCTCGTTGCCGGCCGCCAGCACCACCACCACGCCCTGCCGCCACAGCCGGCGCAGCTCGTTGCACAGCGGCGTGAATCCGCAGCCATAGCTTTCGGCGTCGAACCAGCCGCCCAGGCTCAGGTTGACGCCATGGATCACCAGCTGCCCGGCCTCGTCGTTGATCCTGGCGACCTGCTGGATCGCCTTGATGATCCACGAGTCGCGCCCGCGGCCTTCATCGTCGAGCACCTTGAAGCCGTACAGCTGGGCCTGCGGCGCGATCGCGGTGAACGCGACCTTCGCCCCACCATCCTGCCCCGGATACGGCGCGCTGCACTGCCCGGCGATGATGCCCGCCACGTGCGTGCCATGCCCGCTGCGGTCCATGTGGGTGAAGGCGCGCCCATCGGCGCGTCGCAGCAGCTTCGGCGCGCCACGCACGGTGCAGTCCCACTGCGCCGGCACCAGGTCGCGCTTGCCGGCCTGGTAGAAGTGCGGATGGCCGGCGGCGATGCCGGTGTCCAGCACCGCCCAGCCGATGCCCTGCCCCAGCGCGTGATAGGCGCTCTGCGCGGCGTCGGCCTGGATCACGCTGCGCGAGCGGTCCAGCAGGGCGCGCTTGCCCGCGTCTCGCCACAGCCGCTTGAAGCTCAGCGCCTTGAAGTCGTTGCGCAGCGATTCGATCTCGAAGCGTGTCAGCTGCGCCGACACGAAGCGGTCCAGCGTGTCCTCCAGCACGATCGCCTCATCCAGCGCCGGCCCCGACAGCCCGGTCTGCGGGCCGGCCAGTGCACGGATCCGCGCCACCAGGTCCGTCTTGACCTCGGCCGGGCGCAGGCCGGAGGGCAGTTGGTCCAGCTCGATCAACACCTCGTGCCGCGTCGCCCCGCCCATCGCCTCCATCCGGTCGGACAGGTCCTTGAGCACCACCGTGCTGGTCACCGGCTGATCGAAGCCGGCCCCGACCACGTCGCGGACCCGGCTGCGCACCTGCGCGATGGACAGATAGCCCGAGCCCGAATGCGGATTGCGCGGCCCGTCCGGGTTGATGCCCGGCGCGGCGTAGTTGCTGAAGCGGCCGTCGGCGCCGGCGATGTCGTCGGACAGGTCGGCATCCAGCGCGACCGGATCGCGGCGGTCGGCGACGTTGAACCACGCGCGCACGCACGGCGGGAACGGCAGCTTCTTCTGCTTGATGTCCTGCTTGAGCATGCTGCGCACCGCCGGCAGCCCCAGCGGCGAGCCGATCGTCAGTAGCAGCGCGACATCGCACTGGCTGGCCTTGAGCTTGCGCAGCACCTCGTAGGCGATCATCGAGCCCTGGCTGTGGGCCACCACCACGAACGGCCCGCCGCCGGACATCAACCGCTCGCGCAGGCTGTCTTCCATCGCCGCGCGCCGTGCCGGGACGAAGAAGAAATCGTGCACATCCTGCAGCAGCGCGGCCGAGACCAGCCGCAGCAGGATCTCGTTCAGACCCGACCACAGGCCGCGCGCGCCAGGGCCGCCGGCCGCCTCGAGCGCCGCGCCGTCCTGGACCTGGTCCAGCACCGCTTCCAGCTGGGCGCGCTGCTGCGGGGTCTGCGCCAGCGCATCGACCAGCGCATGCAGGTCGCCCCCGGCCGGCGGCAGGCCGAAGGCGGACAGCACGCGCTGCTCGGCTTGGCTGATGGTCGGGCCCTCGTCGCGATCGCTGCAGGTGCCGGCCTCGGGCACCGGATAGCGCTTGCGGTCCACCCAATAGGCCATGCGCGTGCGCTCGCCCATGGCCCGGCCGAACAGCGCCTGGTCCCACTGGCAGCGCAGCACCTCGGCCGGCGGCTTGTTGCCGATGCCGTGGATGTAGACCACGGTCATCGCCTTGCCCTGGGCGCCGGCCATGTAGCCGCTGCGCGCCAGCGGGGTCTCCGGCGGGGCGGCCGCGGCTTTGGTGGCGGCGCCGGTCTTGCGCCGGGCTGTGGACGTGGACGGGGCGGCCTTGCGGGCCGGGGGCTTGCGGGCCATGCGCGTCTCCTGCCGGGGGATGTCCGTGCCAACGCCGGCGCTGGGCCGGTGCGGTCAGGCCACTGCAGGCTAACCGGGCCGCGTCGCACGCCTTGTGACCGGTGTCCTGCGCCCCTACACTGATTGCATCGGAACGATCTTCCGACCCAGTTCGAACCGGGGGTGCACTGGCTTCGACGGGGGTTGCGAAATTGTCTGGTGCATGCCGAGGGGGCAGCTTTCCTCGTAAATCCAGCGGCAAAATCATAGTTGCCAACGACGACAACTACGCTCTCGCCGCTTAAGGCGTAAGCCCCGAACCCACTTGTGCCCGTGCTCGTGGATGTAGGGTCATTATCACGGAACCGGCGTTGACGGCTGCCTGTCAGTCATCGCTTAACCAAAACAGGCTGGTCCTGGGGTGCGCTTCGCACGCCGTGCTGCTCCGGGACGAGATCCAACGGTGAGCTAAGCATGTAGTACCGGGCATGGAGTGCCTTCGGACGGGGGTTCAATTCCCCCCACCTCCACCAAACACTTGAATGGATTCAACGAGTCGGGCCGCCTGCGAGGGCGGCCTTCTTCGTTTCCGGGCCATCACATTGAAACGCCGACCGATCGACGGGTGCTCGCCGTGGGGCAGACCTACATCGTGACCGCGGGCCCGCATCTGCAGGCCGCGCCGCATGGCCGCCGCCTGGTCCTCATTCTGGCGTCGCAAGGTGCGCCGGCCCTCGTCCCGGGCGGCGACTGGCGTCCGACCGGCTTCCGCGACCGCTGGGAAGCGACCCGGCCGCTGCCTAACCTGCGCCGTGCGCGCGCAGCTGATCCATCACTTCGTAGCAGGCGCCCATGGTGTGGTAGTCGGTTTTGCCGGCGGGGCTCTTCTCGTCGCTGTATTTGCGGTTGTCCGCATCGAGGATGCGGTACCAGGCGCCGTAGGTGTGGTCGATCATGTGCGCCCACGAGAACTGCCACAGGCGGTCGTACCATTCCCAGTAGGTCGCATCGCCGGTGCGCAGGGCGATCAGGGCGGCGGCGGCCACGCTTTCGGCCTGCACCCAGAAGTACTTGTCGTCGTCGCAGACCTGGGTGGGCTGCTGCGCGATGTCGCCGCTGTCGGCGGGCAGCGGCGTCACCAGCGGTGCGAAGCCGTAGTACAGCCCGCCGCGCTTCTCGTCCCAGCTGCGCCCCACGGCGGTGTCGAACAGGTGACGCGCGGTCGGCACCAGCCAGTCGATGCCGCCGTCCAGCTCGCGGTCCAAAATCAGCAGCAGCTTAGCCCATTCGGTCTGGTGGCCGGGCTGGAAGCCCCAGGGGCGGAACAGGTGCTTGGGATTGTCCTTGTTGTACTCCCAGTCCACGTTCCAGTCGGTGTCGTAGTGCTCCCACACCAGGCCGCCGGCCTTGGCCGCCTGACGGCGCGTCATGTGGTCGGCCAGCAGCAGGGCGCGGTCCAGGTAGCGGCGCTCGCCGCTGGCCTGCCAGGCCGCCAGCATGGCCTCGCACATGTGCATGTTGGCGTTCTGGCCGCGGTAGGTGCTGAAGTTCCAGTCGGCGTCGGCCTCGTCACGGTATAGGCCGGGGCCGGCCTCCCAGAAGCGCTGCTCGAGCAGGTTCCAGGTCTCGTCCATCCAGCCGCGCGCCTCTTCCACGCCGGCCTTCAGCCCGCAGGCGTAGGCCAGCAGGACGAAGGCCACGCCGTAGCAGTGGTTGGTGGTGTCCTCCGGCACGCCGTCGCGCAGGGTCCAGACATAGCCGCCGTTGGCCGGGTTGCGGTGCACCTGGCGCAGGTAGCGCAGGCCGTGCAGCATCGCCTCGCGGTATTCGGGACGCTCGAACTCGCGCCAGGCCATGGCGTAGTTGAAGACGAAGCGCGTGCTGCTGACCAGGTGACGATGGCCGGCGTCGTAGACGGTGCCGTCGTCCTTGAAGTACTGGAAGAAGCCACCGGCCGGATCGATCGCGCGCGGGTGGTAGAAGGCCATCGTCTGGGCGATGTGCTCGCGCAGGAAGTCGGTGGAGCGGAAGTTGGGCATCGGGGCAGCGTCCATCGGATTGATCACAGCAGAGACAGGACTTCGGCGCGGGTCGGCATGGCCGCGAACGCGCCCTTGCGCGTGACCGCCAGCGCGCCGGTGGCGGTGCCGAAGCGCACGGCTGCTTCAACACGGGCCGGGTCGGCGCAGAACGCGCTGAAGCCCGCGCCCGCCCCGCCCAGTTCGACCAGCCGGACCAGCAGCCCGCCGACGAAGGCATCGCCCGCAGCGGTGGTGTCGCGCACCTGCACGGCGAAGCCCGACACTTGCCCCTGCGCCTGGCGCGTGGTCCACACCACCTCGCCGGGGCCGTCGGTGATCACCAGCAGCTCGGTACGCCCGGCCAGCAGGCGGGCGATGACGCCGGCCTCGGCCTGCGCATCGTGGCCGGCGAGGAACTGCAGCTCCTCGCGCGAGAGTTTGACGACCTGGGCCAGCGCCAGGCCTTGCCACAGCGTGGGCGTCGGATCGACGCCCTCCGGCCAAAGCGCCGGGCGCAGGTTGAGGTCGAAGCTCACCACCGCGCCGGCCTGGCCGGCGCGCTGCGCGCCGGCGAAGGTGGCCTGCGCGCAATCCTCATCGGTCAGGCTGTTGGAGCAGAAATGGAAGACATCGGCGCGCGCCAGACAGTCGGCGTCGAAATGCTCGGCCCGGAACAGCAGGTCGGCCGCAGGCGGGCGATAGAAGCTGAAGCTGCGCTCGCCCGCCTCGTCCAGGGCCACGAACGCCAGCGCGGTCTTGGCCTGCGCGGTGCGCACCGTGTGGCCCACGCCAACGCCGAAGTTGGCCAGCGCCTCATGCAGGAAGTCGCCGAACATGTCCTGCCCCAGCATCCCCACGAACTGGCTGTCCGCGCCCAGGCGCGCGGCGGCCACCGCGACATTGGCCGGCGCGCCGCCGGCGTATTGCTCGAAGGCGCGGGCCTGGCCTTCGACCGGCGGCTGGGCCAGCAGGTCGATCAGCACTTCGCCGAAGCAGACTAGAGAGGCCGGGCGGCCGGGCGCAGCGTCATGCGGCATGCTGGGAATTCGCAGAAGGGAGCGGGAAGAGACGGGCTTGCAGTGCGGCCATGCGCGCGGGAGCCAGCGCTGGCGCACACGGCGCGGCAGGGGCGCGCGGGAGGTGGGACTGAATCGCCATTTGGCCGTGTTCAACCGATTTAGATCGATTGAAATTTCGCATACCGCGCATTGGATTGCATCCCGCAGCGCAGCACCAAGGCGCGCGAAAGCCGGTCGGAGCCGCCAGCCTAGGTGACGCGCAAGGCGCGCGCCACCCGCCCGACACGACTCAGCCTGCCGCTTCGGCCGCGCCCTCGCCCGCCTCGCGCCGCTCGGCGCGGCGCGCCAGCCCGTAGAGCGCCAGGCCCGCCGCCGCGGTGGCTGCGCCGACGTAGCCTGTGACCGTCCAGCCCAGCCCCGCGCTGATCGCCAGGCCGCCGAGCCACGGCCCCAGCGCGTTGGCCACGTTGAAGGCGGCGTGGTTGGACGCGGCCGCCAGGGTCTGCGCGCTGGAAGCCACGTCCATCAGCCGGGTCTGCAGTACCGGCGCCAGGCTGACCATGGTGCCGACCGCGATCACCGCCGGCAGCAGCGTCCACACCGAATGGGCGCTGGCGGGGAACGCCAGCAGCACCAGCGTCGACCAGGTCAGCACCACCGGCGTGGCGCGGAACTGCAGTCGGTCGAACAGCCAGCCGCCGCCCACGTTGCCCAGGATGCCGCCGACGCCGAAGGCCACCATCGCCGCCGGCACCCAGCGCTCGTCCAGGTGGGTGACCTCGAGCAGCGTCGGCGCCAGGTAGGAGAACACGCAGAACATGCCGGCGAAGCCGATCGCGCCGATGGCCAGCGCGTACCAGACCTGGGGGCGGTGGAAGTCGCGCAGTTCGCGCAGCGGATCCTGGCGCGGCTCGTTCGGGTTCGGCTTGAGGAAGGCGGCCACCAGCGCCACGGTCAGCAGCGCGAGCGCGCCGACCAGCCCGTAGGCATAGCGCCAGCTCAGCACCTGGCCCAGCCAGGTCGCCAGCGGATTGCCGATCAGCATCGCCACCGTCAGGCCGAGCATCACCCGGCTGACCGCGGCGGCGCGGCGGTCGGGCGGGCTCATCGAGGCGGCCACCAGCGCGGCCACGCCGAAGTAGGCGCCGTGCGGCAGCCCGGCGATGAAGCGGAACACCAGCCCCACGCCGTAGTTCGGCGCCAGCGCGCTGGCCAGGTTGCCCAGCGCATAGAACCCCATCAGGAGCAGCAGCAGCGTGCGTCGCGGCAGGCGCGCGCCCAGGATCGCCAGCACCGGCGCGCCCACGACCACGCCCAGCGCGTAGGCGCTGATCAGATGGCCGACCTGTGGCTCGCTGATCGACAGCCCGCGGGCGATATGGGGCATCAGCCCCATCGAGGCGAACTCGCCCACGCCGATCGCGAAACCGCCCATCGACAGGGCGAAGAGGATCAGCACATAGACGCGGCGGGAAACGGGCGCAGCCGGCGCGGTGCCGGGCGTGGGCGCAGGGGCCATGGGGGATGCCTGGCGGATGCGGAAGGCCGTGCATTATGACGCGCCGCAACATCGACCTGATCACACGCAGCTTTCCATGACGCGCGAGGTCGCGAGAGACCATCGCGGGCGCGCTGTCACAAAAGCAACGGGCCGCGATGCGGCCCGTCGTGTCGTGCGACGTGTGGAACTTGCGGTCGGTCAGCCGCCCTGCTCGACCGGCAGCACGCGGATCTCGACGCGGCGGTTCTGCGCGCGGCCGGCCTCGGTGTCGTTGCTAGCGATGGGATAGCGCTTGCCCATGCCGATCACCTCGAAGCGCTGACGCATCAGGCCCTGGCCGATCAGGTAGTCGGCGACCGAATTGGCGCGCGCCTCGGACAGGGTCTGGTTGACCGCATCGCTGCCCACGCTGTCGGTGTGGCCGCTGACTTCCACGATGGTCTGGTTGAACTCCTTCAGCGTGGCGGCCACGTTGTTGAGCGCCGGATAGAACTGCGGCTTGAGCGCGGACTTGCCGAAGTCGAAGGTCACCCCGTCCGGCAGGTTGAGCTTGATGACATCGCCGTCGCGGCTGACGTCGATGCCGGTGCCGGCGGTCTGGCGACGCAGCTGCGCCTCCTGGCGATCCTGGTAGACGCCGATCGCGCCGCCGGTGAGGCCGCCGACGCCGGCGCCGATCAGCGCATGCTGACGACGCGAGGTCGCATCGTGGCCGCTGAGCAGGCCGACCGCCGCGCCGATGCCGGCGCCGATCAGCGCGTTGTTGCGGGTGCGGTTGGGATCGTTCGGGTCGCTGGTCTGGCCGGTGTAGGTGGCGCAGCCGGCCAGCATGGTCGCGGAGAGGACGCCGCACAGCAGGGTGCGCGAGAGCAACTTGGAGGTGTTCATGGTGAGAGAACCTTTCCGGGGGTGGATCCGGGTGTGTTGCGGTGTGCGCACGCTAACGCCCGCTGCGACAAATGCCGATGAATCGCGCAGTGCCGAGCCTGGAGAGGTTCAGCGGCGCGAAATTCCTGTCAGGTTCAACGCGTCGCCGCATACGCGGCCAGCGCGGCCTCGCGCCCTTCGGACAGATCCACCAGGGGCCGGCGCGGATACTCGGGCGCCAGGCGCTCGAGCAGGTCGGGCGACTCCCATGGCGCGAAGCGCGCCTGCACCGGCAGCGCTTCGAGTTCGGGCACCCAGCGGGTGATGTAGTGCGCCTTCGGATCGAACTTCTGCGCCTGGGTTACCGGATTGAAGATGCGGAAGTACGGCGAGGCGTCGGCGCCGGTGCCGGCCACCCATTGCCAGCCCAGCGTGTTGTTGGCCAGGTCCGCATCGACCAGCGTGTCCCAGAACCAGCGCGCCCCTTCCAGCCAGTGCACGCGCAGGTGCTTGGTCAGATAGCTGGCCACGAGCAGGCGCACGCGGTTGTGCATTACGCCGGTGTGCCACAGCTGGCGCATGCCCGCATCGACGATGGGCACGCCGGTGCGACCGCGCTGCCACGCCTGCATCCGGCTGGCATCGG
The DNA here is from genome assembly GCF_030322905.1 of Pseudoxanthomonas winnipegensis. Lineage (NCBI taxonomy): Bacteria > Pseudomonadati > Pseudomonadota > Gammaproteobacteria > Lysobacterales > Lysobacteraceae > Pseudoxanthomonas > Pseudoxanthomonas winnipegensis. The sequence goes on from NZ_CP095475.1 coordinate 2,325,550, forward strand.
CCCTGGCCCACTGGAAGCCGTCGAAGCGCGGGTTGAGGTTGTCCTCGATCGTGTGCGGGAAGTGGTGCATCAGGTGATAGGCGAACTCGCGCCACACCAGCTGGCGGATGAAGCCGTCGATGTCGCGCTCCAGCCTGGCGCTGCGCACCTGCTCCAGCCGCGCGATCACCCGCCAGGGTGCGATCTCGCCGAAGTGCAGATGCGGCGACAGCTGCGAGGTGCCGGTCCGGTCCGGCAGGTCGCGCTGGTCCAGATAGCCCGACAGCGCACCGTCGACGAAGACCTCCAGCGCCTCGTGCGCGCCGGCTTCGCCGGGCTGGTGCTGCGCCCAGAAGCCCGCGTCCCAGCCCAGCCGCGGCTTGAGGCCGAGCGCGTCGATGCCTTCGCTGCCGATGCGCGCGGGCACCGACGGCAGCGTGCGCGGCGCGTCCTGCAGCGCACGCTGCGGCAGCGCGGCCAGCACGCTGCGGTAGTAAGGCGTGAACACCTTGTACGGCCCGCCGCTCTTGGTGGCCACGTCCCAGGGCTCGGCCAGCAGCGCGGCGTTGCAGCTGCGCGCATCGAAGCCCTGGTCCTTCAGCGCCTGCTTGATCGTGGCATCGCGCGCCTGGGTGGTCGGCTCGTACTTGCGGTTCCAGAACAGCGCCTGTGCCCTGCTCTGCGCGATCAGCGCCTCCAGCACGCGGCTGCTGTCGCCCTGGCGCACGACCAGGCGCGAGCCGCGTGCGTGCAGATCGGCGCTCAGCGCCTCGAGCGAGCGGTGGCGCCAGGCATTGGACGCCGCGCCGGGCGCCCAGCGGCCTTCCTCGTGCGGGGCGTGGATGTAGACCGGGACCGGATCGAAGCCGGCCTCCAGCGCCATGTGCAGGGCCGGATTGTCGGCCAGGCGCAGATCGTTGCGGAACCAGACCAGTGCGGCGGGCATGCGGGCCTTGGGGCGGAAGGAGACGGCCGCGATGGTGCACGCCCGGCCGGCGCGGGGCGGTGAAGCCGCGCGTCGACGGGCTTATTCGAAGCTGCCCACCGAATCGTGCGCCAGATTGTCGAAGCGGGTGTATTCGCCGAAGAACTTCAGCTTGCACGAACCGGTCGGGCCGCCGCGGTGCTTGCCGATGATGATCTCGGCCAGGCCCTTGTCCGGCGAGTTTTCCTTGTTGTAGTAGTCGTCGCGGTAGATGAACACGATCATGTCCGCGTCCTGCTCGATGGCGCCGGATTCGCGCAGGTCGGCCATCACCGGGCGCTTGTCGGTGCGCGTTTCCAGCGAGCGGTTGAGCTGGGACAGGGCGATCACCGGCACGTTGAGTTCCTTGGCCAGGCCCTTGAGCGAGCGGCTGATCTCGGAGATCTCGGTGGCGCGGTTCTCGCTGTTGCCCGGCACGCTCATCAGCTGCAGGTAGTCGATCACGATCAGGCCCAGCTCGTGCTCGCGCTTGAGGCGGCGGCACTTGGAGCGCAGCACCTCGGGCGACAGGCCCGGGGTGTCGTCGATGAAGATCTTGGTCTCCTTGAGCATGCGGATGGCCGCGGTGACGCGGCTCCAGTCCTCGTCCTCCAGCTGGCCGTTGCGCAGGCGCTGGGCGTTGATGCGCCCGTTGGAGGAGATCAGGCGCAGCGCCAGCTGCGCCGAGGACATTTCCATCGAGAACACGGCCACGGCCTTCTTCGACTTGATCGCCGCGTACTCGGCGATGTTCAGCGCGAAGGTGGTCTTGCCCATGGCCGGACGCGCGGCCAGGATGATCAGGTCGGTCGGCTGCAGGCCGGCGGTCATGCCGTCGAACTCGGTATAGCCGGTGGGCAGGCCGGTGATGGTGCCGCCGTTGTTGTAGCGGTCCTGCAGCACCGAGAACGCGTCCTTCAACGCGTTGGGCATGGCCACGAAGTCGCTGCGCCCGCGCGCGCCGGCCTCGGCGATGGCGAACACCTTCTGCTCGGCCGCGGCCAGCAGCTCGGCGCTCTCGCGGCCTTCGGGCTGGAAGCCGTTGTTGACGATCTCGGTGCCCACGTCGATCAGCTGACGCATCACCGCCTTGTCGCGCACGATCTCGGCGTAGGCGGTGATGTTGGCGGCCGAGGGCGTGGAGCTGGCCAGTTCGATCAGGTAGGCGCCGCCGGCGATCAGATCCGACTGGCCCTGCCCTTCGAACCACTCGCCCAGGGTCACCGCGTCGAACGGACGGCTGCGCTCGGCCAGCTCGCTGATGGCGCGGTAGATCAGCTGGTGGTCGCGGCGGTAGAAGTCGTTCGGGGTGAGCTTGTCGTTGACCCGGTCGTAGGCATCGGGCACCAGCATCAGTCCGCCCAGGACGGCCTGCTCGGCCTCGATCGAGTGCGGGGGCATGCGCAGCTGTTCGATGCGCGTGTCGGTGGGATCGTTGCGGAATTCGCGATCGCGACGGGGTGCAGCCATGGGTGTGAGGTCTCGAAGGGCGAACGCGCCGACGCGCGCGCCCATGTTAGTCAGCCGGCCGCTCGACCGGTATGCATAAGCCTGTGGACAAGTAGTGGAGAAGATGTGCGCTGCGCGTCTCAGCGGCTGCGAGCACGCGATGCGGATCGAAGTGGCTTTCTCTCGAATCCGCGCTTGTCGGCGTCCTGAGTTCGGGTGGGCAGCGTTGAGATTCAAGGCTTCGATTCGACAGAAGTCACGATCCATCGGCGGCCGGGCCTCGGCCCCGCCTGAAATGCTGCAGATGCTGACGGCATCATTGCTTGTCTGGCCCCATGACCGTGGGAGCCGCCATGGCGGCGACGGGGCTTTCCGGCAAAGCTTCATCGCGGCGCAGGCGTTGCCGGTAGAGCCGCATCGCCGCCATGGCGGCCGCCTGTAGAGCGGAGCTTGCTCCGCTGGGGCTTCCTCATGATCCGGCCGAAAAGCAGCGGAGCAAGCTCCGCTCTACAGGCAGGCCGCTGAGATTTGTGGAGACAGTCGCTCCCACCGAAGCCACAGCACCCAAGAGCCACTGGTGCAAGCGGTGTGGTCGATCTTTCCCGAACCAGGATTGCGTTGGTCGTGGGGGGCCGGACCGCTGCCCTTCCGATGCCCAAAGCACGCCCGTCGCGATCAACCAACCTTGCGAAGAAGACCCCCAACGAAAACGGGCGCCTCGCGGCGCCCGTCGTATCGAACCGCTTGCCTGAAGGATCAGGCTTCGGCTTCGACCACCACCTTGACGGTGGTTTCCACGTCGGCGTGCAGCTTCAGCAGCACGTCGTACTCGCCGATGTTGCGCAGCGGGCCTTCGCCCATGACCACTTCGCTCTTCTCCAGCGGCAGGCCGGCGGCAGTGAAGGCCTCGGCGATGTCGCGCGGGCCGACCGAGCCGAACAGCTTGCCTTCGGTCGAGGCGTTGGCCTTGACGGTGACGCTGGCGCCTTCGAACTTGCCGGCGCGGCCGGAGGCCTCGTCGTGGATGGCCTTGGCCTTGGCTTCGTACTCGGCGCGCTTGGCCTCGAACTCGGCCACGTTGGCGGCGGTCGCCGGCACGGCCTTGCCCTGCGGCACCAGGTAGTTGCGGCCGTAGCCCGGCTTGACGCTGACCTTGTCGCCCAGGACGCCCAGGTTGGTCACTTTCTGCAGGAGGATCAGATCCATTTCTTTGCTCCGTTATTCGTTAGCGGCGCAGGAGCGCCGCAACGGTTGCTGTCCGAATAGGACGGGTGTCGTTGAAGCAGGAGTGCGTGGAGAGGAGTGAGGAGCGAGCGACAGCCGAGGCCTTGCTCACTACGCACTCCCTGCGGCGCTAGCCGCCACTCACTTCCGCACTCAGACGTCGTGGTTGTCGGTGTACGGGATCAGGGCCAGGAAACGGGCGCGCTTGACGGCCGTCTGCAGCTGGCGCTGGTAGCGCGCCTTGGTGCCGGTGACGCGGCTGGGGACGATCTTGCCGGTCTCGGTCAGGTACTGGCGGAGGGTGTTGAGATCCTTGTAGTCGATCTCCTTGACACCTTCGGCCGTGAACTTGCAGAACTTGCGGCGACGGAAGAACTTGGACATGGTCAGGGTTCCTTAGGCGGCTTCGGCGGAGTCGGAATCGTCGTCGGACTTGGCGTTGTCGCCTTCGTCGTCGCGACGGCGGCGCTCGCCGCGCTCGGGCTTGTCGCCCTTCTCGTCCTTGCTCTTCATGATGATCGACATTTCGGTGTCGGCCACGTCGCCGTCGCGCTTCATGATCAGGTGACGCAGGATGGCGTCATTGAAGCGGAAGGTCTCGGTCAGCTCGGCCAGGGTGGCCTGGTCGACTTCGACGTTCATCAGCACGTAGTGGGCCTTGACCAGGTTCTGGATCGGATAGGCCAGCTGACGGCGGCCCCAGTCTTCCAGACGCACGATCTTGCCGTTGCCGTTCTCGATGATGCCCTTGTAGCGCTCGACCATGGCCGGCACCTGCTCGCTCTGGTCCGGGTGGACCAGGAACACGATTTCGTAAAAACGCATTGTCGTTCCCTTTCGGATGATGGCCGAAGGCGCGATGCCGCCGGCCGGACAGCCCCCCGCCGATGCGGTGGAGCAAGAGCCCCGACGGCCTGGCGGCCGGCAGGGAGCAGGAAATTATGTCAGGTCAAGGGGTTGCGTGCAATCGCGCGGGGATGGGGCGCGATTCGGGCGGCTGCCGACCCGGCAGCCGGAGCCGGCATCAGGGCTGCGCAGGCAGCGTCAGCGACGCGCTTGCCCCCGCCCCGCCTGGCCCTGCGCCTTAGGCCGCGTTGGCGTCGGTGGTGAAGCTCTCGCCGCAGCCGCATTCGGCCGTCGCATTGGGGTTGGCGAACAGGAACTCCTCGCCCAGCCCGCGCTTGCCGAAGTCGATCCGGGTGCCGTCCACCAGCGGCAGGCTGTCGGCATCGACATAGATACGCACGCCGTCCTGCTCGAACACGGTGTCGTCTTCGCGCTGCTCGCGGGCCAGGTCGGTCACATGGCCCCAGCCCGAGCAGCCGGTGCGGGTCACGCCGAAGCGCAGGCCCAGCGCGCCGGGCGTGGTCTGGACGAAGCGCTGGACGCGCTGGTGGGCGAGCGGCGTGAGAGTGATGGCCATGACGATGCCTGCGATGCTGCGGACCGGAATTATAAGGTGTGGGTGCGCCGGCGGCGGCCCCACGGAGCGAACGGAGCGTGCCCGCCGCGTGCGCCAACCGGTAGACTTGCGCGTTCATTCAGATCGAGCCGAACGGGCCGGGATTCAAGACATGACGGTGGTGAGCGTCGAACATGCGCTGGCGGGCAAGCTCCCGGCCGGCGGCGAGGTGACGGTACGCGGCTGGGTGCGCACGCGGCGCGACTCCAAGGCCGGCCTGTCCTTCGTCAACGTCAGCGACGGTTCGTGCTTCGCCCCCATTCAGGTCGTGGCGCCCAACACCCTGCCCAACTACGAGTCCGAGGTGAAGCACCTGACCGCCGGCTGCGCGGTGATCGCCACCGGCACCCTGGTGGCCTCGCAGGGCCAGGGCCAGCGCTTCGAGATCCAGGCCGAGTCGCTCGAGGTGGTCGGTTGGGTCGAGGATCCGGAGACCTATCCGATCCAGCCCAAGGCGCACTCGCTGGAGTTCCTGCGCGAGGTGGCGCACCTGCGCCCGCGCACCAACCTGTTCGGCGCGGTCACCCGCATCCGCAACTGCCTGGCCCAGGCGGTGCACCGCTTCTTCCACGAGAACGGCTTCAACTGGATCTCCACGCCGATCATCACCACCTCCGACGCCGAGGGCGCCGGGCAGATGTTCCGCGTCTCCACGCTGGACCTGGCCAACCTGCCGCGCAACGCCGCCGGCGAGGTGGACTTCGGCCGCGACTTCTTCGGCAAGGAGACCTTCCTGACCGTGTCGGGCCAGCTCAACGTCGAGGCCTACTGCCTGGCCCTGAGCAAGGTCTACACCTTCGGCCCGACCTTCCGCGCCGAGAACTCCAACACCACCCGGCACCTGGCCGAGTTCTGGATGATCGAGCCGGAGATCGCCTTCGCCGACCTGGCCGAGGACGCGCGCCTGGCCGAGGAGTTCCTCAAGTACCTGTTCAAGGCCGTGCTCGACGAGCGCATGGACGATCTGAGCTTCATCGCCGAGCGCGTGGACAAGACCGCGATCAGCAAGCTGGAAGCGTTCATCAACGCGCCGTTCGAACGCATCGACTACACCGATGCCATCGAGCTGCTGCGCAAGTCCGGCAAGAAGTTCGACTTCCCGGTCGAATGGGGCCTGGACCTGCAGACCGAGCACGAGCGCTGGCTGACCGAGGAACACGTCGGCCGCCCGGTGGTGGTGACCAACTACCCCGAGCACATCAAGGCCTTCTACATGCGCCTGAACGACGACGGCCGGACCGTCGCGGCGATGGACGTGCTGGCGCCCGGCATCGGCGAGATCATCGGCGGCAGCCAGCGCGAGGAGCGCCTGGACGTGCTGGACGCGCGCATGGCGCAGTTCGGCCTGGATCCGTCGCACTACGGCTGGTACCGCGACTTCCGCCGCTACGGCACGGTGCCGCATGCCGGCTTCGGCCTGGGCTTCGAGCGCCTGGTGGTCTACGTCTGCGGCCTGTCCAACATCCGCGACGCGATCCCCTACCCGCGCGCACCGGGCAACGCGGAGTTCTGAGCGCCATGCATGCGCAGCTGGTGGTGCAGGTGGCGACGTTCATCGCCGGGTTCGCGGCCTTCGGCTTCGGCCTGGTCGGCATCGCCCGCAGCCTGCGCATGCAGAAGCTGCTGATGGCCAAGCAGGAACAAGGGCTGGACGTGCGCGCCACCAAGGCCGATCCGCAGGTGCGCGCGGCGATGCAGGGCCTGCGCGCGCCGCTGCTGTGGGCCACGGTGCTGGCCGTGTGCTCGGTGGCGCTGCCCTCGCTGGCCCGCCTGGTGCTGGCGTGATCCTGTTCTTCGCCCTGCTGTTCGTGGCCACGGCGATCGCCGGGTTCTGCGCGTTCGTGATCTTCTGGCCGCTGACCCTGATCCACGTGCGCGACCGCCATCCGCAGGTGGCCGAGGAACTGGGCCCGGGCGCCTTCATGAAACCCGCCGCGCTGGTCTGGCTGCTGCGCGGCACTTACTTGCAGCGCCGGGACGGCGCATTGAACGGCCTGGCCACGCCGGCGCGCATCGCCGCGCTGGTGATCGTGTGCGGCCTGGCCATGGCCGGGCTGCTGTGGCTGGCCTACGAGGTGGTGAAATGAATGAGACGACGCGCGTCCAGTGGTGGCTGGCCACCCTGGGCCAGACCCTGATCTGGGCCCGGCTGCGGATCAAGGAGGCCGGCACCGCCGAGGTGCTGGACAGCGATGGCAATACGCTGGCCTACGACAGTGAGGACAGCGCCCGCGGGGCGCTGTTCGACGCCGAGTTCGTCGCCTACGACGGCCTGGACGAGGAAGACGCGCTGCTGCGCGGCTTCTCGCTGCACGAGGTCGTCCCGCCGCACGCCGACGACGATGCCGCGCTCAAACCGCTGATGGTGCAGCGGCTGGGCGGCGGGCACGCCTGAGCGCGCGTGGCATGTACACCCCGCGCGCCTTCGCGCAGACCGACCTGGCGCGGCTGGATGGGCTTATCGCGCGCGATGCCTTCGTCACCCTGATCACGCAGCACGACGACGGCACGCCCGAGGTCAGCCATCTGCCGGTGCTCTACGCCCGCGACGGCGCGCGCATCGTGCTGGAAGGCCATTGGGCCAAGCCCAACCCGCAGGCACGCCACACGGGCAAGGCCCTGGCCATCGTCCACGGCCCGCATGCCTATGTCTCGCCTTCGGTCTATCCGGACAAGGCGCAGGCCGCGCGGGTGCCGACCTGGAACTACGCCGTCGCCCATCTACACGGCGTGCTCGAACGCATCGACGACACCGACGCCCTGGCCGACCTGGTCGACCGGCTCAGCGCGCATTACGAGGCCAGCGTCGGCCGCGACTGGCGCTTCGAGCACGACGATGCGCGCCTGATCCGGCAACTGGCCGGCATCGTTGGCTTCCGGCTGGTGGTCGAGCGGGCCGAGCTGAAGTTCAAGCTCAGCCAGAACCATCCGCATGCCAATCAGCAGGCGGTGATCGAGGATCTGGCCGCGCGTGACGATCCCGAGGCGCGCGAGGTTGCCGCGCTGATGCGTGGCGATGCGGGCCTGACCGATACCGCAGACTGACGAGGCGGCGCCCATCTGTAGAGCGGAGCTTGCTCCGCTGCCTTTCGGCCGGATCGTCGGCAAGCCCCAGCGGAGCAAGCTCCGCTCTACAAGGAGGTTGCGGCTTGATGTGAGCGCGGTTGCTTCCGCCAGGCAGAACGCGACGCCATAACACGCTGGGCGTCACAGTAACGCCCCGCGATCCGAATCGGAGTATTGCGATGGACCTGAACCTTTCCGGCCGCCATGCGCTGGTCTGCGGCGCCTCGGAGGGCATCGGCCGGGCCGCGGCGATCGAGCTGGCGCTGCTGGGCTGCGATGTCACCGTGCTGGCCAGGCGCCAGGCCATGCTGCAGCAGCTGGTGGCCGAGCTGCCCGTCGTGCGGGAAGGCCAGACGCATGGCTGGCTGTTCGGCGACGACGGCAAGACCGAGATGCTCTCCACCGATGTGGTCGGCCTGGCCGCGCGCAAGCCGGTGCACGTGCTGATCAACAACGGCGGCGGGCCGCCGGGCGGACGCGCCATCGACGCGGACCTGGACGCCTACCTCACCGCCTTCCGCCACCACACCCTGGCCAATCATGTGCGCGTGCAGGCGGTGCTGCCCGGCATGCGCGCCGCCGGCTGGGGCCGCATCGTCAACGTGGTCTCGACCTCGGTGTACGAGCCGATCCCCAACCTGGGCGTGTCCAACACCATCCGCGCCTCGGTGGCCGGCTGGGCCAAGACGCTGTCGCGCGAACTGGGGCCCGACGGCATCACCATCAACAACGTGCTGCCCGGCTTCACCCGCACCGCGCGCATGGACCACATCGTCCAGGACCGGATGCAGGCCAGCGGCCAGAGCGCCGAGCAGATCCTGGACGGCATCGCGCAGGGCGTGCCCGTGCGCCGCCTCGGCGAGGCGGCCGACATCGCCGCGGCCATCGCCTTCCTTGCCAGCCCCGCTGCCGGCTACATCACCGGCGTCAGCCTGGCCGTGGACGGCGGCCGCCTGCAGTCGCTCTAGGCAATATATTACAAGTGTAATCGATGCGGGCCGAATGGGTTGGATATGAGGAAAAATATGTCGGCGTTGGTTGCTTGCCTTGCCGGTGCGGCCACCGCCTGGGTTGCGCAAGCGGGATCGGATCCCACGGCCTCCATCCTGTCCACGTTCCAGGCCTCGGCGACATCGCGCAGCCCGCTCCCCGCCTTGGAACAGCTCAGGAGCATCGAGACCTCGGCCAATCCAGGCGCACAGCGGTTCAAGCGGGAGCTTGAGGCCACACTGCTCGCACAGTCGGGCATGTACGAGGACGCGCTGGTGCAGATCCCTTACCCAGTGTTCAACGCACTCGGAACAGGCCCCTATGACGCGCTTCCAGACGCGCGCTATCGCGCTGTCGATGCAGCGACTGCGATTGCCAAGCTGGCCAAGGGTCGACGCGTGGTGATCATCAACGAGGCACACCATGTTCCACAGACACGCGCCTTGGTGGCCGAGCTGCTCCCCCTCCTGCGAGCAGCGGGATTTACCGACTATGCGGCTGAGGCCCCGGCGGGGGACACCATCGGCGATATTGAGCGGCGCGGTTATGCGGTGCAACGCGACGGGATCTATACGCGCGAGCCGGTCTTTGGACAGCTGCTGCGCAGCGCAGCGGGCTTGGGCTATCGCCTTGACGCCCACGAGTATGTCGGTGAGCAACAGGACCAGCAGGCGCGCGAGACAGGCCAGGCGCAGAACTTGGCAAGGCTTCTCAAGGACCGACCCGATGCCAGGGTCCTGGTCCACGTGGGCTACAGCCATGTCAGAGAGGCCCGCCATGCGGACTACCTGCCGATGGCAGCCGAACTCAAGCGCCTGACCGGCATCGACCCTCTGACGATCGATCAGGTCGAGTTTCAGCACGCCCAGCCGCATACGCGAGAGCGCTCCGGTTATCGAGCACTGCTTGAACGCCTACCTGCTGCGCAGATGACGGCTGCGGTCTTCGTCGATGATCAAGGGAAGCCATGGAGCCTGGAACCTCGTCAATACGACGTCAGCGTCGTCCTGCCCGATCCGCCCGCGAGGAATGGCCGGCCCGGCTGGCTTTGGCAGCCGGTGCTGGAACGGCATCCCGTGGCCCTGGATCCAACCCTCTGCGCCGGTCACTTCCCCTGCGCGGTTGCTGCGCGTCATCGCACCGACACCGATGACGCCGTGCCTGCGGACATGGTGCTGCTTCGGGGTGCCCAGACGGTCACATCTCTCGCCCTACCTGCAGGCCAGTTCGCGCTGGTGGCGATCGATGAGGACGATCAAGTCCTGGGCAGGGTCGATTTTCTGCAAGTAGGCCATTGATGGCCGACCTCCACGGCGCGGCCACACGCCATCTGATCGAATCCGCCCATGCCTGAAGGTCCCGAGATCCGTCGCGCCGCCGATCGCCTGTTCGAGGCGGTCGGCAACCAGCCCCTGGAGCAGGTGTGGTTCTACCCGCCTTCGCTCAAATCCAAGCAGCGCGGGCTGATCGGCGCGCGCATCACCGCCATCGAGACGCATGGCAAGGCGATGCTGACGCGTTTCGACAACGGCACCACGCTGTACACGCACAACCAGCTCTACGGGGTGTGGCGGATCGCCGAGGCCGGCGAGCGGCCGGAGACTACCCGCAGCCTGCGCGTGGCGCTGGAGACGGCCGACAAGGCCATCCTGCTGTACTCGGCCTCGGACATCGCGCTGTGGAAGAACGCGGACCTGGCCCGCCATCCCTTCCTGTCCAAGCTCGGGCCGGACGTGCTGGACAAGCGCCTGACCGCGGCGGCGGTGGAGCAGCGGCTGCAGGAGCCGCGCTTCATGCGCATGTCGCTGGCCGCGCTGCTGCTGGACCAGGGCTTCCTTGCCGGGGTGGGCAACTATTTGCGGTCGGAGGTGTTGTTCGAGGCCGGCATCGCGCCCACGCGCGATGCGGCGGGCTTGAACCCGGACGAGCGCCGGCTGCTGGCCAGGGCGCTGCTGGACGTGCCGCGCCGCAGCTATCGCAGCCGCGGCATCCGCAAGGCCGCAGGCATGCGTGCCGACTACCTGACCGATACGCCCGATGGCTTCGCCTTCAAGGTCTTCGACCGCGCCGGCGAGCCGTGCCTGGACTGCGGCACGCTGATCCGTCGCCGCGAGCTGGCGGGGCGACGGCTGTACGACTGCGCGCATTGCCAGCGGTAGCCTTGTGTTGCTGTGGGTGAGAGAAACTGTCTCCTCACATCTCGCAGTGGCCTACCTATGGAGCGGAGCTTGTGGCAATCCCCTTTTGGGGACTCCGCTGCTCTTTGTTCGGTTCGTGGGTAAGGCCCGAGCGGAGCAAGCTCCGCTCTACAGGTGGCCACCTACTCGCACCAAGCGCTGGGCCAGGGATTCCATACCGTCTTCGCGGGGGCTTCTGCGATAATCGCGGGCATGAGCGATCTCAAAGACTTGCTGCGCAACAACCTGGACTGGGCCGACAGGGTCCGCAAGGACGATCCGGGCTTCTTCGAACGTCTGTCCAAGCAGCAGTCGCCGCGCTATCTGTGGATCGGCTGCTCCGATTCGCGCGTGCCCGCCAACCAGATCCTGGGGCTGGACCCGGGCGAGGTGTTCGTCCATCGCAACGTGGCCAACGTGGTGGTGCACAGCGACCTCAACTGCCTCTCGGCGGTGCAGTTCTCGGTCGATGTGCTCAAGGTCGAGCACATCCTGATCGTCGGCCACTATGGCTGCGGTGGCGTGCATGCAAGCATGACCGGCGCGCGGATGGGCCTGGTGGACAACTGGCTGCGGCATGTGGGCGACGTGGCGGGCAAGCACGCGGCGCGGCTGGAGCGGGTGGAGAACGAGGCCCTGCGCCACGCCCGCCTGTGCGAGCTCAACGTGATCGAACAGGTCGCCAACGTGTGCCATACCACGATCCTGCAGGATGCCTGGGCGCGCGGCCAGCAGGTGGCGGTGCACGGCTGGTGCTACAGCCTGTCCGACGGCCGCGTGCGCGAGCTGGGCATGGACGTGGCCGGGCCCGACGATCTGCAGCCGGCCTACGCGCGCGCCCTGGCGGCGATGCCGACCACCGGCAAGCGCGACGCCTAGCCTGCCCCGCCTCGTTCCCAGGAGTCCGCCATGCTGCCCGCCCCGCTCAACCTGCAGGCCTGGATCGAGGAACACCGCCACCTGCTCAGGCCGCCGGTCGGCAACAAGGTGATTTACGCCGGCGACTTCATCGTGATGGTGGTCGGCGGGCCGAACGCGCGCACCGACTACCACTACGACGAGGGGCCGGAGTGGTTCTACCAGCTCGAGGGGCAGATGGTGCTGCGCATCCAGGAGGATGGCGCGCCGCGCGATATCCCGATCGGCGCCGGCGAGATCTTCCTGCTGCCGCCGCGCGTGCCGCATTCGCCGCAGCGCATGGAACACTCGGTCGGGCTGGTGATCGAGCGCCGTCGCCTGTCGGATGAGCAGGATGGGCTGCTGTGGTTCTGCGAGCGCTGTAACCACAAGCTCTACGAAGAGTATTTCCCGCTGCGCAACATCGAGACCGACTTCCCGCCGGTGTTCGACCGCTTCTACGCCTCGCGCGAGCACCGCACCTGCCAGGCCTGTGGTCACCTCAACCCGGCGCCGACGCGCTATGTGATGCCGGATACGTGAGCAGGAGTGCGTGGTGCGGCGAGAAGTGAGGAGTGAGCGGTAGCGGCTTAGGCCTCGCGCGCTTGCCTTTGCTTTACTCACTCCTTACCTCTTCGCGCTCACGCCTCGCCCCACCATGTCCCCGTTCCTGCGCAGCCTGATCCGCCTCAAGCCCCGCGATATCCCGGTGCGGGTGGCGCTGCGCAACTCCTTCGCCGTGTTCGCCTCGCTGGCCGGCGGGGTGTGGGCCGGCGAGCCGGCGATCGGCCTCGGCATGGCGATCGGCGCGCTGCAGACCATGTTCGCCGACCAGCCCGGCGCCTACGGGCTGCGCATGCGGCGCATGCTGATGACCGCCTCGATCGCCGGCCTGTCGGCGGCGGTCGGCATCCTGGTCGGCCAGCACCTGGCGCTGCTGGCGGTGGCGGTGTTCGCGGTGGGCTTCGCCGGCGGCCTGGTGGTGGCGCTGGGGCCGCTGGCCGCGCGCAACGGCCTGGCCAGCATGATCCTGCTGATGGTCTGCGCCAACATGGGCCTGTCGCCCGCCCAGGCGCCAGGCGTGGCCTTGCTGATCTTCGCCGGCGGTCTGCTGCAGATGGTGATGGCGGTGGCCGCCTGGCCGCTGCAGCGCTACCGGCCCGAGCGCTTCGCCCTGGCGACCATCCTGCAGCAGCTGGCCATCACCGCGCGCACCCGTCCCGACGCCAGCCAGCCCTCGCCGACCCTGCAGGCGGCGCAGGACACGCTGCTGTTGCTGCACGGCCAGCACCACACGCGCGGGGTGGCGCTGCAGTCGTTCCGCATCATGGCCGAGCTGTGCGAGCGCACCCGCATCGACCTGCTGGCACTGGCCGATGTGCATGCGCGCCTGGAGGATGCCAAGGCGCGCGAGCTGCTAGAGACCGTGCTCAAGCAGGCCGCCCTGGTGCTCGACCATCTGGCCGCGGCGCTGCGCGAGGCCGCCTCGCCGCAGCGCGCCGAGGGCGACGTGGCCCGGCTGCAGGCGCTGGTGCCGGCGGTCGAGGCCGCGCGCAAGCAGGCCGCCACGACCCGCGATCAGCGCCTGCTGCGCCTGGCCAGCGGCCGCGCCGCCGGACTGGCCGGACAGCTGCGTGCGCTGGTGCGCAACGGCTACTGGGCCAGCAGCCAGGGCCAGATCAACGCCCAGCAGGTCGAGGCGCGGCTGCCGCCGTCGATGCGGCCCAATTCGCCCTGGGTGACGCTGCGCGCCAACCTGACGCTGTCCTCGGCCGCGTTCCGCCACGCCCTGCGCTGCGCCACCGCGCTGATGGTCGCACTGGTGCTGGAGAAGACGCTGAAGCTGCCGCACGGGACTTGGATCCCGATGACCACCGCGATCGTGCTCAAGCCCGATTTCGGCGGCACGCTGAGCTTCGGCGCTGGGCGCGTGGTCGGCACGCTGGCCGGGCTGGTGGTCGGCACGGCGCTGATCCACTACGCGATGGACGGCACGGTGGTGCGCCTGTTGCTGCTGTGGCTGTTCTGCTTCGGCTTCCGCCTGACCACGCAGATGAACTACGGCCTGGGCGTGGCCCTGCTGACCGGCATGCTGGTGATGCTGCTGTCCTTCGAGGGCTACGCGCCGGGCGAGGCGCTGAGCGCGCGCGTGGTCGCCACGCTGATCGGCAGCGCGCTGGCGATGCTGACCTATGCGCTGTGGCCCACCTGGGAAGGCAAGCGCACCCGCACCGCGCTGGCGACGCTGCTGGAGGCCGATCAGCGGCATCTGAGCGCGCTGCTGGCCGGGCGCGTGGACGTGCTGGACGACACGCGCGTGGCCGCGCGCGCGGCGCGCACCAATGTGCAGGCCTCCATCGACCGGCTGCGCGCCGAGCCACGCCGCCACGGCAACCGCGACGAGGCACAGCTGGCCGAATCGCTGCTGGCCAACGCCACGCGCCTGATGCGCGCGCCGCTGACGCTGGAAGCCCAGCTGCGCGAGGGCGCCACGCTGCCCGATCTGCCCGAGCTTGGCGCCTTCGCCCAGGCGCTGGACGCAGCCCTGGGCGCCCAGGTGCGCTATCTGCGCCAGACCGGCAAGTTCTCTGAGATCCCCACCCTGCGCCCGGACGAGCGCCGCCTGGCCGAGGCGGTGCCGCACGAGCAGGAGACCGCCTTCGCCCTGCTCGATGCGGCCGACCGCATCGCTGACAGCGTCGATACCGTCACCCACCTGCTGCGCCGCCGCCATGCCCGGTCTTCTGCGGCCCCGGTCGCGGCGGCGGGCGGCGCGCCCGGGTAGACTCCGAGGCTTCGCCGCGCGCTCCGAGGCTGTCGGACGCCGGTGCTTCCTCGATTCGCTCAAGTTCCCAAGCTTCCATGTCCGACGCCCGCACGCACGCCATCGCCCTGGACGCCGCAGATCCGCTGCGTGGCTTCCGCCAGGAATTCCTGATCCCCCGGCACAAGCACACCGAACAGGTGTACTTCTGCGGCAACTCGCTCGGCCTGCAGCCCAAGGGGGCGCGCAAGGCGGTCGAACAGGTGCTGGACAAGTGGGCGCACGAGGCGGTGGAGGGCCACTTCCGCGGCCAGGGCCAGTGGATGACCTACCACGAGCAGGTGCGCGAGCCGCTGGCACGCGTGGTCGGCGCGCTGCCCAGCGAGGTGGTGGCGATGAACACCCTCACCGCCAACCTGCACTTCATGATGGTCAGCTTCTACCGGCCCACGCGCGAGCGCCCGGCGATCCTGATCGAGGCCGGTGCGTTCCCTTCCGACCGGCATGCGGTCGAATCGCAGATCCGCTTCCATGGCTTCGACCCGGCCACCGACCTGATCGAGCTGGAGCCCGACGAGGCCGAGGGCACGATCTCGATGGCGGCGCTGGAGGCGGCCATCGCCACGCACGGCCATCGCCTGGCGCTGGTGCTGTGGCCCGGCATCCAGTACCGCACCGGGCAGGCCTTCGACCTGGCCGAGGTGGCGCGGCTGGCGCATGCGGCTGGCGCGGTGGCCGGCTTCGACCTGGCCCATGCGGTCGGCAACCTGCCGCTGGCGCTGCACGATGCAGATGCGGACTTCGCCGTGTGGTGCCACTACAAGTACCTCAACGCCGGGCCGGGCGCGGTGGCCGGCGCCTTCGTGCATGCGCGCCATGCGCACACCGACCGGCCGCGCTTCGCCGGCTGGTGGGGACACGAGAAGCAGACCCGCTTCCTGATGGCGCCGCAGTTCACGCCGACGCCGGGCGCGGAAGGCTGGCAGCTGAGCAATCCGCCGGTGCTGGCGATGGCCCCGCTGCTGGCCTCGCTGGCGCTGGTCGATCGCGCCGGCGGCATGGCGGCGCTGCGCGAAAAGTCCGAGCAGCTCACCGGCTTCCTGGAGGAGCTGATCGAGGCGCGCGTGCTGGACACGCTGGAGATCATCACCCCGGCCGAGCCCGAGCGCCGCGGCTGCCAGCTCTCGCTGCGCGTGGCCGGCGGGCGCGAGCGCGGCCGCGAACTGTTCGACTATCTGGTCTCGGTGGGCGTGCTGGGCGACTGGCGCGAGCCGGACGTGATCCGCATCTCGCCGGTGCCGCTGTACAACAGCTTCAAGGACGTCTACCGCTTCGTCGAGGAAGTGGAACTGTGGCGCGGCGTATGAGCCCGGTCGCCACAGCGGGCGCCATGCGTTGAACGTCTCGGCACGCCCCATCACCCTGATCGGCGCCGGCCTGGCCGGCAGCCTGCTGGCGATCCTGCTGTCGCAGCGCGGCTGGCAGGTGACCCTGTTCGAGCGACGCGGCGATCCGCGCATCAAGGGCTACGAGTCGGGCCGGTCGATCAACCTGGCCCTGGCCGAACGCGGCCGCCACGCCCTGCGCCAAGCCGGCGCCGAGGATGCGGTGATGGCACGCGCGGTGATGATGCGCGGGCGCATGGTGCATGCGCTCGGCGAAGCGCCGCAGCTGCAGCGCTACGGCCGCGACGACAGCGAGGTGATCTGGTCCATCCACCGCGCCGACCTCAACATCGCCCTGCTCGACCTGGCCGAGGCGGCCGGGGCGAAGATCCAGTTCTACCGGCGCCTGCATACGGTCGACTTCCCCGCCGGCTATGCGCGCTTCATCGACGATCGCGACGACTCGCCGCACGACATCCGCTTCGACACGCTGATCGGCGCCGACGGCGCCGGCTCGGCGCTGCGCGCGGCGATGGACCGCGCCAGCCCGCTGGGCGCGCGCACCGAGTTCCTGGGCCATTCCTACAAGGAACTGGAGATCCCGCCGGCCGAGGATGGCGGCTTCCGCATCGAGCCCAACGCGCTGCATCTGTGGCCGCGCGGGGACTACATGTGCATCGCCCTGCCCAACGACGAGGGCACCTTCACCGTCACCCTGTTCCTGCCCAACGAGGGGCCGACCAGCTTCGCCACGGTGGCCAGCGGCGAGCAGGCCCGCGCCCTGTTCGAACGCGACTTCCCCGACGCCCTGCCCCTGATCCCCGATCTGGTCCACGACTGGGAGGCGCATCCGCCCGGCCTGCTCGGCACACTCTACCTGGACCGCTGGCACCTGGGCGGGCGCGCGGTACTGCTGGGCGATGCGGCGCACGCGATGGTGCCCTTCCACGGTCAGGGCATGAACTGCGCCTTCGAGGACTGCGTGGCGCTGGCCGAGCAGCTGGACCGGGCCGATTCGCTGGCGCAGGCCTATGCGGCGTTCGAGGCCCAGCGCAAGCCCAATGCCGCGGCGATCCAGGCCATGGCCCTGGAGAACTACATCGAGATGCGCGACCGCGTGGACGATGCGGACTTCCTGCTGCAGCGCCAGCTCGAGCAGGCGCTGCAGCAGCGCCACCCCAACCGCTTCGTGCCGCACTACACGATGGTCACCTTCATGCGCATCCCCTACGCGGTGGCGCTGGAACGCAGCGAGCTCCAGCGCCAGCTGCTGCGGGAGGCGATCGCCGGCCATGCGGACCTGTCGCAGATCGACTGGCCCCTGCTGGACCGGCGCATCCAGGAGACCTTGCCAGCGCTTGACTCGCCGGTCTGAGGCGCCAGCACCCTGGGCGCCGGTGACGCCGCTTGCCCGTTCACTGGCTTCCCAGCTCCTTCAGAATGCCGCGCAGGCGGGCATCGTCGGGGGCGAGCTCCGAGGCCTTCCGGTAGCTGCGGATCGCCTGCTCACGCTGTCCGTCGGCGCGATAGGCCTCGCCCAGGCTGTCATGCACATTGGCCGATGCCGGATGCGCGCCGGCATTCCACTGGAAGACCGCGATGGCCTCCGGCACGCGCTGCATCCTCAGCAGGCGATAGCCCAGCGTGTTCAGCGCTCTTTCGGAAGTGTCGTACTGGCTGGCGTTCGCGCCCAGCGTCTCGTAAGCCTTGCGCATGCCCGGCACGCCCTGCGACAGGGCCAGGGGAATCAGCAGGTCGCCCAGGTTCTTCTTGGCCAGCGCCACCGGCTTGCCGTGCAGCACGTCCATCAAGTCCTTGCCCAGGGTCACCACGGTATCGCCCTGCCAATAGTTGTCCAGGATGACCACCATCGATTCGTCCTGTTCGGAGCGAAGCCAGAAACTCTGGTAACCCGGCACGCTGCCCGTGTGCGACACCACCTTGTAGGTGCCGCCCGACGGCGTGTGCCACTGCTCCACCCCCCAGCCATAGCCGTACTCCGAGCGGTAGTCGGTCCACATGGCCTGCCGCCAGCGCTCGTCCAGGAGCGCGTTTCCATAGAGGGCGCGGTCCAGGCGGAACAGATCGTCGACCGTGGTATACAGACCGGCAGCCGAGAACGAGACCGTCGGATCGATCGGCATGGGGCGTACCAGGCTGAGGTCGGGCCTGGTCTGATAGCCCTCGGCCAGGCGCGGGATGACCTCGCTGGCGTGATACAGCCCGCTGTGCGCCATGCCGGCCTTGTCCAGAATCCGGCTCCGCAGGTTCGCCTCATAGCTGGCGCCGGTCACCTGCTCGATGAGCAGGCCGAGCAGGAAGTAGCCGGAGTTGTTGTAACGCCACACCGTGCCCGGCGCGCTCTGCAGTTTTCCCGGGATCCACGCCTTGGCGAAGTCTTGCGGCGCGAACGATTGGCGTGCCTGGGTCTGCCACCAGGGATCGTCGTAGCTGCTGGGGACATCGACGATGCCCGAGGTATGGTTGAGCAGTTGCGCCACCGTGACCGCGGCAGCGGGCGTGTCGCCATAGAGCGCGGGCAGATACTCGCCCAGTGTTCCGTCCAGCCGCAGCTTGTGCTCCTGCACCAGTTGCAGGACCAGGATGGCGGTGATCGGCTTGCTCAACGAGCCGATCCGGAACACCGCGTCGGCCGCGTTCGGCACCTGCCATTCGCGGTTGGCCAGCCCGTAGGCGGCCCGGTACACGACACGTCCGTGCTGGGCGACAAGCACGACGCCGTTGAAGTCCCGGTTCGTGGCGTAGCTGTCGACCAACTGCTTCAGCTCGGCGGGTCGGACCTGTGCCAGAGCCTGTCCCGAGAGGCCGGCCAGCAGTACCAGGAGCGCTGCCATGAAGGCCGGCATGCGAAGCCGGACCCGATGGCCTTTCGGGGCGTAAGCAAAGGTGAAACGGCGCATCCACAGACCTTTGGGTTTCGATGACTGCCGCTTGGATGCGGGAAAGCGCGCGCGGGTTTAGAGCCCCCATCCACATGGCTGATGGCGCACGTCCGAGCGGTTCCAAGCTGCCACGTCGCGTCAGGGCTGCATGGCGCCGGTCGAACCGCGCAGCACGCAGCGCGTGGCCATCACCAGCCGGCGCACGGGCAGCTCGGGCGACTTCATCCGTTCCAGCAGCAGCGACATGGCGGCCCGGCCCATCTCCTCAACGGGTTGTTCGACCACGCTGATGCCGGGCTCGACCAGCTCGGTCCAGCGCTCGTTGTCGAAGCCGGCCAGGGCCAGCTGATCGGGAATGGACAGCGCCGCCGCGCGCGCGGCACGCAGCGCGCCCATCAACAGCAGGTTGTTACTGGTCACCAGCGCCCGCGGCCGGTCCGGCTGCGCCAGCCACGGGCCGACCTCGGCGATGGCGGCCTCCGCCGTGGGCTCGATCTCGCGGTAGTCCGGCGCCAGGCCGTGCGCCTGCATCGCGGCCAGATAGCCGTCGCGGCGCTCGGTCGCGGTGGTGCTGGTGCTGCCGAACAGGCCGCCGATGCGGCGATAGCCCTGCGCCAGCAGATGCCCGACCAGCTCGGTCATGGCCGCGGCGTTGTCGATCACCACGCTGTCGTGCCGTCCGCTGGCCGGCGCGCGATCGACCAGGACGGTGGGATAGTCCCATTGCATGCGCTCGAGCCGGCCCACGGTGGTGCGGGTGGGCGCGAAGATCAGGCCGCTGATGCGCTCCTCCTGCATCATCTGCAGGTACAGCGCTTCGCGCGATGGATCCTCGTCGGTGTTGCACAGCATGACGCGCAGCCCCTGCTGATAGGCCACCGCCTCCACCGCGCGGATCAGGGCGGTGAAGAAGGGATTGCGGATGTCGGCCACGATCACCCCGACGATGCCGCTGTGGCGCGAGCGCAGGCGCCGGGCCTGCAGGTTGAGCCGGTAGCCGGTCTGGGCGATGGCCGCCTCCACCCGCGCGCGCACCTCGGCGCTGACCGCGCCGCCGCCGATCACGCGCGAGACCGTGGACTTGGACACGCCCGCCACGCGGGCCACGTCGTTGATGCTGATGCTCACTGGGATCGTTTCCCTCGCTTACTCGCCGTTGCCGGCTGCCGTGGCCTGGCCACAGCGTAGCGCGGCCGCGGCTTTTGGCTTTTGTGCAGTGCACATTGAAATTTTGGCTGGGAACGTTCCCAATTGCGTCCCAAGAGATCTGCTTGGAGTTCCTCGTGTCGCCACAACCCTCCCCCGCGCCGGTCGCGCTGGAACTCGTTCGCCTCAATGCCCAGGCCCGCGACAAGGCCGATGCCATCGCCCAGGTCGCCCAGCTGCTCACCGCGGGCGGCTGCGTGGCCGAGGGCTACCAGGCCAGCATGTCCCGTCGCGAGGAGCTGGCGAACACCTTCCTCGGGCACGGCGTGGCCATTCCTCACGGCCTGGGCGAGGACCGTCACCTGGTGCGCCGCGACGGCATCGCCGTGCTGCAGCTGCCGCAGGGCGTGGAATGGAATCCGGGCCAGATCACCCATCTGGTGGTCGGCATCGCCGCCCAGTCCGACACGCACATCACCTTGCTGCGCCGGCTGACGCGGCTGATCCAGGACGAGGCGACGCTGCAGCGCCTGTTCACCACCACCGAGGCGGACCAGATCGTCGCCGCGCTGTCCGGCGAGACGGCCAGCCAGCCGGCCGCGCCGGTCAGCGACCTGGAGCATCGCTTCGACTGGACCATCGCCTACCCCAACGGGCTGCATGCGCGCCCCGCCACGCGCTGGGCCGAGGCCGCGCGCCGCTTCGTGGCGCGCCTGCAGGTCCGTGCCGGCGACCAGGCGGCCGACGCCAAGAGCCTGGTGGCGCTGCTGCAGCTGGGCCTGCGCCAGGGCGACGCGATCGTGGTCTCGGCCGAGGGTCAGGACGCCGAGCCCGCCCTGGCCGCCCTGCGCAAGGCGATGGACGGGCTGATCCTGCAGGAGAAGGCCGACGCCGAACGCGCCGCCCAGCGCCGCGCCGCGCCGGTCAACGGCTGGACCCCGCCCGAGGCGCAGGCGGCCATCGTCGGCATCGGCGCCAGCCCCGGCCTGGCGATCGCGCCGGTGCATGTGCTGGCCGGCGCGCAGACCGAGGTGGCCGACCGCCCCACGCCGCTGGGCGAAGGCGGCGCGCAGCTGCATCAGGCGCTCAGCCGGACCCGCCAGCAGCTGCGGGCGCTGGAGGACGACACCCAGCGCCGGCTCGGCGCGGCGGACGCGGCGATCTTCAAGGCCCAGGGCGCGCTGCTGGACGACACTGATCTCATCACCCGCGCCTGCCAGCTGATGGTCGAAGGGCACGGCGTGGCCTGGTCCTGGCATCAGGCCATCGAACAGACCGCCTCGGGCCTGGCGGCGCTGGGCAACCCGGTGCTGGCCGGACGCGCCGCGGACCTGCGCGATGTCGGCCGGCGCGTGCTGGCCCAGCTCGATCCCAGCGCCGCCGGCGGCGGCCTGGCCGACCTGCCCGACCATCCCTGCATCCTGCTGGCGGCCGACCTGTCGCCGTCGGACACGGCCAACCTGGATCCGCAGCGCGTGCTCGGCCTGGCCACCGCGCAGGGCGGCCCGACCTCGCATACCGCCATCCTCTCGCGCACGCTCGGCGTGCCGGCGCTGGTGGCCGGCGGCGCCGACCTGCTGGCCGTGGCGCCGGGCACCGCGGCCATCCTCGACGGCAACAGCGGGCGCCTGTACCTGTCGCCCTCGGCCAACGACCTGGCCGCCGCGCGCGCCTGGATCGACGAGCAGCGCCAGGTGCGCGAACGCGAGGCCCAGCAGCGAGCGCAGCCGGCGCAGACCACCGACGGCCATCGCATCGACATCGGCGCCAACGTCAACCTGCCCGACCAGGTGCCGCTGGCGCTGGAGCAAGGCGCCGAGGGCGTGGGCCTGATGCGCACCGAGTTCCTGTTCCTGGAGCGCAGCAGCACGCCGGACGAGGAAGAGCAGTTCCAGACCTATGTGGCCATGGCCGCCGCGCTGGACGGGCGCGCGCTGATCGTGCGCGCCCTGGACATCGGCGGCGACAAGCAGGTGGCGCACCTGGAGCTGCCGCACGAGGAGAATCCGTTCCTGGGCGTGCGCGGCGCGCGCCTGCTGCTGCGCCGCCCCGACCTGCTCGAACCCCAGCTGCGCGCGCTGTACCGCGCCGCCGCCCAAGGCGCGCGCCTGTCGATCATGTTCCCGATGATCACCTCGGTGCCCGAGCTGGTCGCCCTGCGCGGCATCTGCGAGCGGCTGCGCGCCGAGCTGGACGCCCCGCAGGTGCCGATCGGCATCATGATCGAGGTGCCGGCCGCGGCCGCCCAGGCCGATCTGCTGGCCCAGCACGCCGACTTCTTCTCCATCGGCACCAACGACCTGACCCAGTACGTGCTGGCGATCGACCGCCAGAACCCCGAGCTGGCGGCCGAGGCCGACAGCCTGCATCCGGCCGTGCTGCGCGCCATCCACAGTACGGTCGAAGGCGCCCGCGCGCACGGGCGCTGGGTCGGCGTGTGCGGCGGTCTGGCCGGCGATCCGTTCGGCGCCTGCCTGCTGGCCGGCCTGGGCGTGGACGAGCTGTCGATGACGCCCAACGACATCCCGGCGGTCAAGGCGCGCCTGCGCGCCGCGGCGCTGACCGATCTGCAGGCGCTGGCGCAACAGGCCCTGGCCTGCGCCGACGCCAGCCAGGTGCGCGCGCTCGAGGGAGCCGGCGCATGAGCCCACGCGTGCTGACCGTCACCCTGAATCCGGCGATCGACCAGACCGTTCGGCTGGACACGCTGGAGCCTGGCCACGTGCACCGCGCCGGGCGCAGCCGGGACGACGCCGGCGGCAAGGGCATCAACGTGGCCGCCTGCCTGGCCGACTGGGGCATTCCGACCACGGCGCTGGGCGTGATCGGCGTGGACAACGAGGCGGTGTTCCGCGGCCTGTTCGAGCTGCGCGGCATTGCCGATGCCTGCCTGCGCGTGCCGGGGTTGACCCGCACCAACATCAAGCTGGTGGAAAAGGACGGCCGCACCACCGACATCAACCTGCCCGGCCTGTGCCTGGACGCCGGCGCCCTGAACGCCGTCGGCCAGCGCCTGGCGGCGCTGCTGACGCCGCAGATGCCGGTGGTCCTGTCCGGCAGCCTGCCGGCCGGCCTGCCGCCCACCGCCTGGGCGCAGCTGCAGGCCCAGGTGCAGGCGGCCGGCGCGCGCGTGCTGTTAGATAGCAGCGGCCCGGCGCTGGTGGCCGCGCTGGACGGCGAATCGGTGCCGTTCGCGGTCAAGCCCAACCGCCACGAGCTGGAAGCCTGGACCGGCCAGTCCCTGGACGACCGCGAGGCGGTGCTGGACGCCGGCCGCGCCCTGCTGGCGCGCGGGGTGTCGCTGGTCGCCATCTCGATGGGCAGCGACGGGGCCCTGTTCCTCGACCGCAGCGGCGCCCTGCTCGCCCGGCCGCCGCGCCTGGCCGATGGCAGCACCGTCGGCGCGGGCGACGCGATGGTGGCCGGCATCGCCGCGTCGCTGCTGGAGCCGTCCTTCGGCCTGGCCGGCTGCGCGCAGCGGGCCACCGCCTTTTCCATGAGCCGCCTGCACAGCGGCGATGCCCGCCGGCTCGATCCGGCCCAGGTCCGCGCCTGGGCCGGCGAGGTCCAGATCGAACGCGTGGCCTGACCCTTCGCGGCCCGGCACATCCCAGAGTCCCAGGAGTTCTCCCATGCAAGCTTCCATCGTGGTCATCGCTGCCGGCGCGCGCAGCACCGAGGCGGTCCTCGCCGCCGAGGCGCTGCGCCGGGCGGCGCGTCAGCGCGGCCTGGAGCCGGCCGTGGAGATCCGCAGCGACCAGGGCATCACCGGGGCGCTGCAGCCCGCGCAATGCGCCGGTGCCAGCGCCGTGCTGCTGGTCGGCGACGGCGATGCCGAGCGCGCGCGCTTCGGCCAGGCCGCGATCACCGAGGTCGGCCTGGATGCGGTGCTGGACGATCCCGAAGGCGTGCTGGCCGGCTGGGTCGGCGCGGCCGCCGCCGCGCCGGCGGCGCAGGCCAGCAAGCACATCGTCGCCATCACCTCCTGCCCGACCGGCATCGCGCACACCTTCATGGCCGCCGAGGGCCTGCAGCAGGCCGCCGCGGCGCTGGGCTACCACCTGCGCGTGGAGACCCAGGGCTCGGTCGGCGCGCAGGACACGCTCACCGCGGAGGAGATCGCCCAGGCCGACGTGGTCCTGATCGCCGCCGACCGCGAGGTGGAGCTGTCGCGCTTCGGCGGCAAGCGCGTGTTCAAGAGCGGCACCAAGCCCGCAATCAACGATGGCCAGGCACTGATCCGCAAGGCGCTGGCCGAGGCCAGCGTGCAGGCCGGCGGCGCCGAGCAGGCCGCACCGAGCGAGAAGACCAAGAGCGCCGGCCCGTACAAGCACCTGATGACGGGCGTGTCGTTCATGCTGCCCTTCGTCACCGCCGGCGGCCTGCTGATCGCGCTGGCCTTCGCCATCGGCGGCATCTACGCTGGCGACGATGCCAATCGCGGCACGCTGGCCTGGACCCTGCTGCAGATCGGCGCCAAGGGCGGCTTCCTGCTGATGGTGCCGGCGCTGGCCGGCTATATCGCCTACTCGATCGCCGACCGGCCGGGCATCGCGCCGGGCATGATCGGCGGCGTGGTCGCGGCGAACATGGGCGCCGGCTTCATCGGCGGCATCCTGGCCGGCTTCGTCGCCGGCTACGGCGTGGCCTGGATCAACCGCGTGCTGCGCCTGCCGCGCAGCCTGCAGGGGCTCAAGCCGGTCCTGATCCTGCCGGTGCTGGGCACGCTGCTGGTCGGCCTGCTGATGATGTACGTGATCGGCACGCCGGTGGCGCACCTGCTGACCTGGCTGACCGAGTGGCTGCGCAGCATGCAGGGCACCAGCGCCATCCTGCTGGGCCT
Source organism: Pseudoxanthomonas winnipegensis (assembly GCF_030322905.1). Lineage (NCBI taxonomy): Bacteria > Pseudomonadati > Pseudomonadota > Gammaproteobacteria > Lysobacterales > Lysobacteraceae > Pseudoxanthomonas > Pseudoxanthomonas winnipegensis. The sequence goes on from NZ_CP095475.1 coordinate 2,350,799, forward strand.
GCTGCTGGGCGGAATGATGGCCGTGGACATGGGCGGGCCGGTCAACAAGGCCTCCTACGCGTTCTCGACCGCGCTGATCTCCAGCCAGGTCTATACCCCGATGGCCGCGACCATGATCGGCGGCATGACCCCGCCGCTGGGCATCGCGCTGGCGACCTGGCTGTTCCGCAATCGCTTCACCGCCGAGGAGCGCGGCACCGCCGGTGCGGCCGGCGTGCTTGGCCTGGCCTTCGTCACCGAGGGCGCCATCCCCTACGCCGCGCGCGATCCGCTGCGCACCATCCCCGCGCTGGTGCTGGGCTCGGCCGTGGCCGGCGCGATCTCGATGGCGGCCGGCGCCGAGCTGAAGGTGCCGCATGGCGGCGTGTTCGTCCTGCCGATCCCGAATGCGGTGACCCACCTGGGCACCTATCTGCTGGCCCTGGTCGTGGGCGTGGTCGTCACGGCCGTGGCCCTGCGCCTGTTCAAGAAGCCGGTCGTGGCCAAGGGCTGACCCGCCCGCGCCGACCCGTTTCGCTTCGACTGCCTCGCGCGGCGCCGCAGCCGCGCGTTCTTACCCACGCCGTTCTCCTGATCAGGAACCCGACGCATGTCCACCCTCCTCCATCGCGTGCTGCCGGCCGCGCTCACCCTGGCTCTCGCTCCCCTGGCCCATGCCCAGGAGGCGGTGACGCCCAAACTGTCCTACACCGGCGAGGCCGCCGCGATGCTCGACGGCGGCGAGGGTTCGGGCAGCGCCTACGCGGGCCAGGCGATGGCCGGTGTGGACGTCGATCTGGACAAGGCCTTCGGCTGGTCCGGCGCCACGCTCAAGGCCTATGTGATCAACCGGCATGGCACCAACCTGGTCAACAGCAGCCTGGGCAACAGCACCTCGGTGCAGGAGATTTACGGCGGCCAAGGCACGCGCCTGGCCAACCTGACGCTGGAACAGAAGCTGCTCGACGACCGCCTGGTGCTCGAGGCCGGGCGCAGCGTGGCCAACATCCACTTCCTGGGCTCGGACCTGTGCCAGTACTTTCAGGGCAACTCGGCCTGCGGCAATCCGACCTACGTGTTCCGGACCAGCAGCTTCACCTGGTGGCCGGTCTCCAGCTGGATGGCCGACGCTAAGGCCTGGGTGACGCCGCAGGTCTACGTGCACGTCGGCGCTTATCAGGTGGACCCTAGCCAGGCGAAGGACGGTGAGCACGGCCTGCGCTGGAGCACGCGCGAGGCGACCGGCTGGATCGTGCCCTACGCGGTCGGCTGGCAGAGCTCGGCCGATGCGCGCCACAAGGCGATGTACGAACTGGGCGGCTGGCAGGACAACGCCCCCTACCGCGATCCGCTGTACGACGCCGCCGGCACGCCGGCGGTGCTGAGCGGCCAGGACTACGCCAGCCGGCATGGCCGCTCCGGCGTGTACGCGCGCTTCGAGCAGCAGGTCAGCGGGCCAGACGCCACGCACGGGCTGGCCCTGTTCGGCGCCGTGCTCAAGGGCACCTCGGGCCAGCTGATCGAGGACTGGTTCGCCCAGGCCGGCCTGGTGCACAAGGGCACCTTCGCCAGCCGCCCGCACGACGATGTCGCGCTGGTGGTCACCCGCCAGCAGTACAGCGATGCGGCGCTGGAGAACCTGCGCCTGGCCCGCGCCGCGGCCGGCGGCGTCGGCACCCCGCAAAGCGGCCAGACGATGATGGAGCTGAGCTACGGCTTTGCGGTCAATCCGCACCTGCGCATCGCGCCCAGCCTGCACTACGTGATGCATCCGGACCAGTTCAACGCGCCCGGCCGCCTGCAGGACCTGCCCAATGCCTGGGTCGCGGGACTGAGGTTCGATCTCAGTCTCTAAGCGCGGCACTCGGCCGCCGGTGTGCGCCGGCGGCATACTGTGCGGCCGTTCGTCGCGCCGTATCCGCAATGGCTGAGAGCTTCTTCTTCTACGACCTGGAGACCTTCGGTCAGGACCCCCGCCGCACGCGCATCGCCCAGTTCGCCGCCCAGCGCACCGATGCGGCGCTGAACCCGATCGAGGACCCGGTCACCTTCTACGTGCGGCCGGCCGACGACCTGCTGCCCTCGCCCATCGCCACGCTGATCACCGGCATCACCCCGCAGCAGGCGCTGGCCGACGGGGTGCGCGAGTGCGAGGCGATGGCGCGCATCTTCGAGGAGATGGCGCGGCCACAGACCTGCACGCTGGGCTGGAACACGCTGCGCTTCGACGACGAGTTCGTGCGCCACGGACTGTTCCGCAACTTCTTCGATCCCTACGAGCGCGAGTGGCGCGGCGGCAACTGCCGCTGGGACCTGCTGGACGTGGCGCGGCTGTTCCATGCGCTGCGCCCGGAAGGCGTGCACTGGCCGCAGCGCGAGGACGGCAAGGGCACCTCGTTCAAGCTCGAACACCTGGCCCTGGCCAACGACGTGCGCGTCGGCGAGGCGCACGAGGCCATGTCCGACGTGCGCGCCACGCTGGGCATCGCCCGCGCCATGCGCCGCGCGCAGCCGCGCCTGTGGGACTACGCGCTGCAGCTGCGCAACAAGCGCTTCGCCGCCGGCCTGATGGACACCGTCGGGATGACGCCGCTGCTGCACGTCTCGCAGCGCTATCCGGCCCAGCGCCTGTGCGCCGCGCCGGTACTGCCGGTGGCGCGCCATCCGCGCATCGACAGCCGCGTCATCGTGCTCGACCTGGACGGCGATGCCCAGGCGCTGCTGGACCTGGATGCGCAGGACATCGCCGACCGGCTCTATACCCCGCGCGGCGACCTGCCCGAGGACGTGCGCCGCGTGCCGCTCAAGGAAGTGCACCTCAACCGCTGCCCGGCCCTGGTGCCCTGGCACTACCTGCGCGCGGACGACTTCGCGCGCCTGGGCATCGTCCCCGAGGCCGTACAGGCCCAGGCCGACCTGCTGCGCGCGCATGCGCCCGCGGTGGCCGAGAAAGTGCGTCAGGTGTTCGCCAGCGAGCGCGCGCAGGAGACGCCGGACGCCGATGCCTCGCTGTACCACGGCTTCCTGGCCGAGGGCGAGCGGCGCAAGCTGGCCGAGGTGCGCGGCACCCCGCCGGCGCAGCTGGGCACGCGCGACTTCGGCTTCAAGGATGGGCGGCTGCAGGAGCTGCTGTTCCGCTATCGGGCCCGCAACTGGCCCGAGACGCTCGACGCCGCCGAACGCGCACGCTGGGACGACTACCGCCGCGCCCGCCTGGCACCGGGCACCGTGCTGGCCGAGCAGAGCCTGCCCGACTATTTCGCGCAGATCGCGCAGCTGCGCGCCGAGCCCACCACCGACGGCGCCAAGCAGGTGCTGCTGGACCGCCTGGAGGTCTGGGGGCGTGAACTGCAGATCGGGCTGTAACCTCTGCACGCCGCCTTAGCCGCCCGGCCGCCACGCTACCGACCTGATCCGAGACCCGTTCGCTGCATGAGCCCCTATTTCTCCGACGCCAGCTTCAAGTTCCTCAAGGCGCTGGCGCGCCACAACGACAAGACCTGGTTCGCCGCGCACAAGCAGCAGTACGAGGATCATGTCCGCCAGCCGTTCCTGCGCCTGCTGACCGACCTGCAGCCGGATCTGGCCGCGGTCAGCGACAAGTTCCGCTCCGACCCGAAGACGGTCGGCGGCTCTCTGTTCCGCATCTATCGCGATGCGCGCTTCTCCAACGACAAGTCGCCCTACAAGCTCTGGCAGGGCGCGCGGCTGTACCACGAGCGCCGCAAGCAGGTGCCCGCGCCCTCGTTCTATGTGCACCTGCAGCCGGGCGAGAGCTTCGTCGGCGCCGGCCTGTGGCACCCGGAGCCCGACACCTTGCGCAAGCTGCGGCAGTTCATCTTCGACAACCCGATGACCTGGAAGGCCGCCGCGCATGCGCCGGCCTTCCGCAAGCGCTTCGAGTTCGAGGAATCGGAGATGCTCAGCCGTGCGCCGCGCGGGTTCCCGGCCGAGTTCGAGTTCATCGACGATCTCAAGCACAAGAACTTCGTGTTCTGGCGCTCGCTGGACGATGCGACGATGACCGGGCCGCGGCTGCGCCAGACCCTGGCCACGGATCTGGTCGCGCTGGGTCCTTTCATGGACTATCTGTGCGCGGCGCTGGACCTGGAGTTCTGAAGGTCCCGGCGCGCTAGGAATCCTGCGCGAAGTAGCCCGAGGCATCGACGAAGCGCTGGACGGCCGCGGCGTCGGCATAGTCGAGCTCGATCATCTCGGCCAGCGCCTTGGCCTTGTCCGCGCTGCGGCGATAGTTCGCCTGGCAGATGGCATAGCCGACGTAATAGCCCAGGTCGCGGGTGCCGAAGCCGTTGTCGGTGTTGTTGTAGAGCCAGGCGCTGTAGTCGTTGCCGCCCATGTCCTTGCGGAAGGCCGCGCGAATCGCGGCGTCATGCGCAGGCCCGTAGGCGACATAAGGCAGGTCCGGAAGGCGGCCGGTCACCTGTTCGGCCACGAAGTCCGCGACGCCCTCATAGACCGCCTGGGCCAGCAGGCTGGCGCGTGCGCCACGCTGCTGGGTGTGCACGGTCTCGTGGATCACCAGCAGGTCCAGGTTCTCCAGCGGCCGGCTGGCGAAATAGCCGCGAAAGAAGCGCTGCAGGCGCTCGGGCATCTGCGACAGGTCCACGCGCTCATCGCCGGTGGCCATCTCCACCCCGATCAGGACCTTGTCCTCCTGCGTGGTGCCGGCAGATCGCAGCGCGCCGACCTCGAAGTAGATGCCGGCCGGCTTCAGCGCCGGATACAGCTGCGCGAAGCGCCGCAGGTGGTGCTGCACCTTGTCCATCGCCGCCCCGGCCAGGGCGGTGCGAGGCCGCACCGAGTCCCAATAGCGCGGATAGGCGCGGATCGCATCGACATAGGTCGCCGCGTCGTAGTCCTTGGCGAGCGCGAAGGCCGCCAGCCCCGGGCTGCCGCGATCCAGATAGGTCGTCTGCAGCACCTGGATCTGCTGCGCCCGGTCCGGAAGACCCTTGACCTGATCGTAGGCCTGCCAGAACAGTGCGACATCGCGGTCGACGACCTCGATCCGTTGACCAGCCGGCACCGCCGCCGTCGCCACACCGGTGCAAGCCAAGGCCAGCGCCAGTCCCCACCCCAACTTCGACATGCAGATCCCCGGGTTCGCATGGAACCGGACTATGGTTCCATCGGCCGCCTTCGATCACAAGCCCTCGCGCCACGCGCCTTGACGGCACCACCTGCCGCGCTCTGTACTCTTCAACTCACTCCAAGCGCCGGGTAACACGATGCGAAAGTGGATGCTGGCTGTGCCCCTGCTGGCCTTGCTGCTGCTGGCGGGTTTCGTCGCGGCCGGGCCGTACATCGCCATCCACGGCATCCGCGACGCGCTGGCCGAGCAGGACACCGGCAAGCTGGACCGCTACGTCGACTTCCCCACCCTGCGCTTCAATCTGCGCGCGAAGCTGCAGGACCGCATGGTCCGCGCCGCCGGCGTGGACGCGCAGTCCAGCTTTCTTGGCGCGCTGGCGCTCTCGCTGGCCGGCGGCGCGGCAGGGGTCGGCGTCGATGCCATGGTCACCCCGACCGGCATCGCCGCGCTCCTGCAGGGACGCTCGGTCTGGAAGCGCGCCCTCGGCGACACCGCCAACGGCGATACCTACGGCCCGCCCGCGCCGGCCGAACCGCTCAAGGGTGCCGAGCACCACTACGCGTCGCTCTCGCGTTTCACCGCCACCACCCACACCGACAGCGGCGCCCCGATCACCTTCGTGTTCGAGCGCCAGGGCCTGGTGTGGAAGCTGACGGACATCCGCTTGCCTCTATAACGCCCCGGATAGGGCCAGATCTCGACGTCAGGCGTGTTGCTTGAGTACGAAAGGATCAATCGGCGAGGCCGGCCAAAGCTGAACCAGATAGCGGTCTTCGCCCTCGAGACCGTCCGGGGACAATGTGGTCAGACCTGACGCAGACAGCATCACGCGATAGGGGCCTGGCGCGACATCAAAGCGCGGCGCATCGGCAAGATCGTCAGCCCAGCCTGCCACGATGAGCCGCGAGCTTTGAAGAACCAGCGTGCCCTGCACGACTTGGTCGGACCCATCGAGGTCCGGCCGGGGTTCGGATTCAAGTATTTCCAGTTCCACCGGGACGGTCACGTTGCGGACCGTGCGGATGCCCACGACGCCAGACGACACCGCCAACATCCTGTCCACCGCAGGCTGGTCCCAAGCGGCCGACAGGTCGCCCGACGAGCATTCGTCCTGCAGATAGAACTGGAAATAATCCGCGAAGATTTCAAGCCGATGGACCGTCACTGATCACGCTCCGCACCTATTCGTTCGCCACCCCATGCGGCACATGCCCCGCCGCGGTGTGCGGATGGGCGCTGTCGATGTTGTGCTGGGAATCGTCGAAGAAGATGTCGGCGCTGAAGGCGGCCAGGAATGGGCCCTTGTGCCGGCCGCCCAGGAACAGCGCCTCGTCCAGGCGTACGCCCCACTCGCGCAGGGTGCGGATCACGCGCTCGTGCGCCGGCGCCGAGCGTGCGGTGACCAGGGCCGTGCGGATCGGCGCGTGCTCGCCGGGCGGGAAGGCGGCCTGCAGCTGATGCAGCGCGGCGAGGAAGCCGCGGAACGGGCCGCCGGAGAGCAGTTCGCGCGCCTTCTCCTGCTCGTGGCGGCCGAAGGCTTCCACGCCCTGCTCGCGCGAGATGCGTTCGCTCTCGTCGCCGAAGATCACCGCATCGCCGTCGAAGGCGATGCGCAGCTGGTTGGACAGCCGTCCCGCCGGTAGTTCCCCCGCCGCCGCAGCGGCCTCCTCGGCGCGTTCGCCCGGAGGCTTGGGCAGGATGGTCGCCGCGGCGATGCCGTGGCTGAGCGCGCTGCGCACCGAGTCGGGGTTGGCCGACAGGAACAGATCGGTGCCGAAAGGCTTGATGTAAGGCCAGGTCGGCTCGCCGGCGGTAAAGGTGGCCCGCACGATGTCCAGGCCATAGTGCTGGATCGAGTTGAAGATGCGCAGGCCGGTGTCGGCCGAGTTGCGCGACAGCAGGATCACCTCGACGCGCGGCGTATCGGCCGGCGCGCCCTGGTTGAGCGCCAGCAGCTTGCGCACCACGGTGAAGGCCACGCCCGGCCCGAGCACGTCGTCCTCGTGCGCACGCTGGTAGGCGGCGTACGCGTCCAGCCCTTCGGCCTGCCACAGGGCGTGGCTCTCCTCCAGGTCGAACAGGGCGCGCGAGGTGACGGCGACGGTGAGCAGGCGGGGGCTGTTGTCGGGCATCTAGCAGGGATTCGGGATTCGGGATTTGGGATCAGAACGATTTGGTTAGTGGCTGCGAATGGTCGGGTTGCCGCCGGTCGCGGTGTTTTTGCGGGCTCTGGCCTCTGGGCCCTTGCCGCTGGCCCCGCCTCAAACCAGAAACTGTTCGCTCAGGATCCGCTCTTCCAGGTTGTGCTCCGGGTCGAACAGCAGGGTCACGGTGTGCGTGCGCGATTCGTGGATGGTCACTTCGGTGACATTGCGGAACTCGTGCGAATCGGCGGTGGCGCTGACCGGGCGCTTGTACGGGTCCAGCACCTGGATGCGCACCTCGGTGTCGGCCTTGAGGATGGCCCCGCGCCAGCGCCGCGGGCGGTAGGGCGCGATCGGGGTCAGGGCGATGGTGTGGCTGCCCAGCGGCAGGATCGGGCCATGCGCGGAATAGTTGTAGGCCGTGCTGCCGGCCGGCGTGGCCACCAGCACGCCGTCGCCGGTCATCTCCTCGATGCGGGTCTGGCCGTTGAGATCCACGCGCAGCTGCGCGGCCTGGCGGGTCTGGCGCAGCAGCGAGACCTCGTTGTAGGCCAGCGAGGTCACCTCGATGCCCGATTCGGTCTGCGCGCGCATCTCCAGCGGGCGCAGCTTGGTCGGCTCGGCCGCCGCGATGCGCGCGGGCAGATCGTCGTCGCGGTGGTGGTTCATCAGGAAGCCGACCGTGCCCAGCTTCATGCCGAACACCGGCTTGCCGAGCAGGCCGTGGCGGTGGAGGGTCTGCAGCATGAAGCCATCGCCGCCCAGTGGCACCAGGATGTCGGCCTGGTCGGGGGCATGCTGGCCGTAGCGCTGGCTCAGTTCGGCCAGGGCCTGCTGTGCGGCTTCGGTATGGCTGGCGAGGAAGGCAAGGCGCGGCGCGGTCATGCGGTGAAGGATACCCGGCGCCCGCCCGCGGCGCGTGTTGCGTCTTCAACCGACTCAAAACAAGCGGGGCCAGGTGTCGCCACCCGGCCCCGCGTGTGTTTCTCGGCTGGCCTGGATCAGGTCAGCTGCGACAGGCGCTGCACCGCGACCGAGGCGGTCGGGTAGTCCAGCGTGCGCTGGGCGGCGATGTCGTCGAGCATGGAGCGGGTGAAGCGCAGGGTGGGATCGTCGCGCTGCATCCAGCGCCCGACCTTGGCCTCGGCGCTGTCGCCGGGCAGGGCCAGCACCTGCGCGGTCATCGCGCGCAGGTGGGCGGAGAGCTCGTCGCGCAGCACGCCACGGGCCACCGCATGCCAGCGGCCGTCGACCTGCAGCGCGTCGATCTGCGCGAACAGCCACGGCAGGTGCAGCGCATCGCCCAGGCGGTAGTACACCTTGGACACCGCCACGGCCGAGAGCTTGTGCGCACGCGCCAGTTCGATGATGTCCGCCGAGGGCTCCAGGTACGGCAGGGCCGCCAGCTGGCCGGCCAGCGCATCGGGCACGCCCTTGGCCTTCCAGTCGGCCAGCGCGGCCTCGTAGGCCGGGCGCAGCGAATCGGGCAGCACGCCGTCGGCCGCGCGGATGTCGTTGAAGCCGGCGTGGTAGCGCTCCACCGCCGTGGCGATGGCCGGAATCGGCCCGGTGCGGGTCAGCAGCCAGCGGGTGAAGCTGCGCTGCAGCTTCCAGATCACCTGCAGGGCGTCGATCTGCACCGCCTCGGCCACCTTGCCGTCCAGCGCATCGATCTGCGCCCACAGCGCCCGCGCGTCAAGCGTCTCGCGGGTGATGGTGTAGGCCTTGGCGACCTCGCCGATGTCGCGACCGGTGTCCTCCTGCATGCGCAGCAGGAAGGTGGCGCCCATGCGGTTGATGGTCGAGTTGGTCACCGCGGTGGCGATGATCTCGCGCTTGAGGCGGTGCTGCTCCATCTGCGTGGCGTACTTCTTCTGCAGCGGCTGCGGGAAGTAGCGCTGCAGCTCCTTGGACAGGTACGGATCCTCGGGGATGTCGGTGTGCAGCAGCTCGGCGAAGGCCACCAGCTTGGCATAGGACAGCAGCACCGACAGCTCCGGCCGGGTCAGGCCCAGGCCACGCGCCTTGCGGTCGGCGAACTCGGCGTCGCTGGGCAGGTACTCGATCTGCCGGTCCAGCAGGCCGCGCGCCTCCAGCACCTGCACGAAGTGCTGCTTGGAGCCCAGGCGCGAGACGCTCATGCGCTCCATCAGGCTCAGCGCCTGGTTCTGGCGGTAGTTGTCGGTCAGCACCAGCTGGCCGACCTCGTCGGTCATGCTCGCCAGCAGGGCGTTGCGCGCCGCTTCGGTGAGCTTCTTCTGCCGCACCACCCCGTCGAGCAGGATCTTGATGTTGACCTCGTGGTCGGAGGTGTCCACGCCGGCGGAGTTGTCGATGAAGTCGGTGTTGAGCAGCACGCCGTTCTGCGCCGCCTCGATGCGGCCCAGCTGGGTCAGGCCCAGGTTGCCGCCCTCGCCCACCACCTTGCAGCGCAGCTGGCCGCCGTTGACGCGCAGCGCGTTGTTGGCGCGGTCGCCGACGTCGGCATTGGTCTCCTGCGCGGACTTGACGTAGGTGCCGATGCCGCCGTTCCACAGCAGGTCCACCGGCGCCTTGAGGATGGCGCTGAGCAGCTCGGTCGGCGACAGCGCGGCGATGCCCGCGTCCAACCCCAGCGCCTGCTTGACCTGCGGGCTCAGCGGGATGGTCTTGAGCGTGCGCGGGAACACGCCGCCGCCGGCCGAGATCAGCCTGGTGTCGTAGTCGGCCCAGGACGAGCGCGGCAGCTTGAACATGCGCGCGCGCTCGGCGAAAGACCTGGCCGCATCCGGGTTGGGGTCCAGGAAGATGTGGCGGTGATCGAAGGCGGCTACCAGGCGGATATGTTCGGACAGCAGCATGCCGTTGCCGAACACGTCACCGGACATGTCGCCGATGCCGACCACGGTGAAGTCCTGGGTCTGGCAGTCGCGGCCCAGGGCGCGGAAGTGGCGCTTGACCGACTCCCACGCGCCCTTGGCGGTGATGCCCATGCCCTTGTGGTCGTAGCCCACCGAGCCGCCCGAGGCGAAGGCATCGCCCAGCCAGAAGCCGTGGTCGATGGCCAGGCCGTTGGCGATATCGGAGAAGGTGGCCGTGCCCTTGTCGGCGGCGACCACCAGGTACGGGTCGTCGGCGTCGTGGCGCACCACGTCCACCGGCGGCACGATCTTGCCGCCGACGATGTTGTCGGTGATGTCCAGCAGGCCCTGGATGAACATCTTGTAGCAGGCGATGCCCTCGGCCATGACCGCGTCGCGCTCGCCGCTGGCCGGCGACTGCTTGACGTAGAAGCCGCCCTTGGCGCCGACCGGCACGATTACCGTGTTCTTCACCATCTGCGCCTTGACCAGGCCCAGCACCTCGGTGCGGAAATCGTCGCGGCGGTCGGACCAGCGCAGGCCGCCGCGCGCCACGGCGCCGAAGCGCAGGTGCACGCCCTCCATGCGCGGGCCGCAGACGAAGATCTCGCGGTACGGGCGCGGCTTGGGCAGGTCGGGCACCTTGGCCGAATCGAACTTGAAGCTGATCGTGTGCGCCGGCGCGCCGCCCTTGTCGACCTGGTAGTAGCTGGTGCGCAGCGTGGCCTCGATGGTGCCCATCAGGCTGCGCAGGATGCGGTCGTCGTCCAGGCTGGAGACGCCGTCGAGCAGCTTGAGCATGGCCGCATGCACGGCCTCGGTCTGCGCGTCGCGCGACTGGGTGGCCGCCTGTGCGAGGGCCTGCAGCGCCTTGTGCGTGTCCTCGTCGGCCGTGTCGGCCAGGGCCAGCAGCGCCTGCGCCGCGTCCTGCGCACGCTTGCTGTCGCGCGCCTTGGCCTTGCCGTCCAGCGTCGGGTCGAAGCGCACCTCGAACAGCCGCACCAGCAGCGCGGCCAGCAGCGGGTAGCGGCCCAGCGTGTCCTCGACCGAGGCCTGGGTGAAGGGCACGCCGGTCTGCAGCAGGTACTTGGTGTAACCGCGCAGCACCGCGACCTGGCGCCAGCTCAGGCCGGCACGCAGCACCAGGCGGTTGAAACGGTCGTTCTCGGCATCGCCGCGCCAGACGCGGGCGAAGGCCTCGTCGAAATCCTCCGCACGCGCGGCCACGTCAATGTCGCCGCCGGCCGGCTCGACCTCGAACTCCTGGATGTAGGCCACGCGCCCGTCCAGATCGAGGCGGAAGGGATGCTCGGAGATCACGCGCAGGCCCATGTTCTCCATCAGCGGCAGCGCGTCGGACAGCGGGATGTCGATGCCCAGGCGATAGAGATTCAGGCGCAGCGCGCCCTCGCCGGCACGGTGCCGCGGCGAGCGGTACAGGCTCAGGCGCAGATCGTCGGCGTCCTTGAGCTGGGCCAGGCGCTCGACGTCGTCGGCGGCCAGCTCGGTGGAGACGTTCTCGATGTAGTACTGCGGCAGCGCCCGGCCGAAGCTGGACGCCAGCGCCAGTCCGCGCGCCTCGCCGTGGCGCTGGATCAGCGTCTCGCGCAGGTCGTCCTGCCAGTTGCGCAGCAGATGCGACAGGCGCGACTCCAGCTCGGCCGCATCGACGCTGACCTCCTCGCCCGGGCGCGGGCGCACGGTCAGGTGCAACTGCGCCAGCGGCGATTCGCCCAGCTGCACGGTGGTGTCGACCGCGTCGCCGTGCAGGGCCTCCTTCATCAGCGTCTCGATGCGCAGGCGCAACTGGGTGTTGAAGCGGTCGCGCGGCACGTAGACCAGCGCCGACCAGAAACGCCCGTAGCGATCGCGGCGCAGGAACAGCTTGCTGCGCACGCGCTCCTGCAGGCCCAGGATGCCCATCGCGGTGCGCGCCAGCTCGTCCTGGCGCGACTGGAACAGCTCCTCGCGCGGCAGCGTCTCCAGGATATGGCGCAGCGCCTTGCCGCTATGGCTGTTGGGCGACAGGCCGGACTGGCGCATGACGTGCTCGTGGCGCTCGCGCACCAGCGGGATCTCCCACGGGCGGCGGTTGTAGGCGCTGGAGGTGAACAGGCCCAGGAAGCGCTGCTCGCCGGTGATGCGGCCGTTGGCGTCGAAGGACAGCACGCCGATGTAGTCCATGTAACCCTTGCGATGCACCGTGGCGCGCGCATTGGTCTTGGTCAGGATCATCGCCTCGGCTTCGCCGGCCTCGTTGAGCAGATTGGCGGCCAGCGAGCGCACCGCGCGCGGCTTGCCCGAGGCATGGCCCCGCATCAGCCCCAGGCTGGTGTCCTCCTGCGGCACCAGCACTTCCTCGCCGCCCTGCTTCTGCACGCGGTACTCGCGATAGCCGAAGAAGGTGAAGTGGTCGTTGGCGGCCCACTGCAGGAATTCCTGCGTCTCGCGGCGCATGCCATCGGAGACCGGCATGCGGCGCGTGGCCAGGTCCTCGGCCACGGCCAGCATCTTCTCGCGCATCGCGCTCCAGTCGCCGACGATCTGACGCACCTCGGCCAACACACGGCGGATCTCGGCCTCGATGCGCGGCATCGCCTCGGCCGGCTGGCGGTCGATCTCCAGCATCATCAGCGACTCGGCCTTGCCCTCGCCCACCGCCGTGGCCTTACCCGACTTGTCGCGCTCGAAACGCACCACCGGATGGCCCAGCACATGTACGCCCACGCCCATGCCGGCCAGGGCCATGCTCACCGAGTCGACCAAGAAGGGCATGTCGTCGTTGACGATCTGCAGTACCGAGTGCGAGGACTCCCAGCCATTGGCCTTGGCGCTGGCGTTGAATACGCGCACGTTGGCCGTGCCGGGCTTGCGCACGCGCGCGAACTCCAGCATGTCCACCGCCATCGCGGCCCAGCCCTGCGCGCTGTGGTGCGGGAACTCGTCCTGCTCCATGCGCCGGTAGAAGGCATCGGCGAAGACCTTGGCCTGTTCGCGCTTGGCGCTGGGCACCAGCGTCTTCAAGGCGTCGTGAATGGGCTGCAGCGAGAACGCTGGGGTGGACGCGCCGGCCTTCGTAGCGCGCGGCTTGGGCAGGGTTGCGGGAACGGGCTTGGCCGACGGCGCGATGGCCTTGGCGGGCTTGCTGCTGGACTTGCCTGAGGACGGGGCCGAGGCGGCCTTGGAGGTCGAAGCGGATTTATTGCGGAGCCTGCTGCCGGTGGTGCTCATACAGTCGCTTACATCGAGGAAGTTAATCGCGCATTGTAGGCCTGCTCTCTTAAACCTTCGTGTTGCGCGGCATCATGATCAATCGACCTGAGCGCATGCCGATTGCTCACACTTCCAGCGCGTTTGCAAGCCTTGGAAGCCGTGCGTCACGCGCTGACGCGTTTGCTCGACGCGCGGATAAACGGTCATTGCATGTCGATCCCGTCACCGCCCCATCACTCGATCTTCACAAGCGCGGATAAACCGCGTCGCGACTGCATTTTCGGGGTATTCAAATTCTGAACTGGACGGTATAGTCCAGCCCCCATGAGCCTGTCTGACGCCACTCCGACCGCAGCCGAGCGACGCCAGCGGGTCTTTACTGCCATGCGCGCGCTGATGGCCGAGCAAGGTTTTCGCGTGAGCATGGATGCGCTCGCCCAGCGCGCCGGCTGCTCCAAGCAGACGCTATATTCGCAGTTCGGCAGCAAGCACGCGCTGCTGCGGGATCTGATGCACGAACAGTTGCAGCTGACCACCGCGCGGCTGGGAAGTTTCGAGGAGGGCGTGCGTGCGCCGCTGCTGGCCTTCGCCGAGGAATACCTCGAGCGGCTGGCCGAGCCCGACGTGGTCGCGGCCTGTCGGTTGTTCAGCGCCGAGTCGCCGCAGTTCCCCGACGAAGCCCGCGGCATCTGGCGCGATGGCGGCGAGCGCCTGCATCAGCATCTGGCCCAATGGCTGTCCCAGGCCATGCAGGCCGGCCTGCTGAGGCATGACGATCCGCACGCGTCGGCCGAACTGCTGTTCGGCATGCTGCTCGGCCTGGACCTGGAGCGCGTGCGCTTCGCCGAGCCGCAGCGATTGCCCGCCGCGCGCCGCGCCTGGGCGAGCCGGGCGGTCGAGGCCTTCCTGCGCGCCTTCGCGCCCGACGCACACGCCGCCCGCTGCCGCTGCTAGCGCCGCCCACTTCCTGCCACCTCACCACCCTTCAGTTTTTCCGGAGCCCTCTCCCATGACCGCCCCAACCCGCCCGCTCCTGCTCAGCCTCGCTCTCATGCTGGCCCTGGCCGCCTGCAAGAAGGAGGAGCAGCAGGCTCCGCCGCCGCCGGAAGTGGGCGTGATCGACGTGCAGCCGACCAGCGTGCCGCTGACCCGCGCGCTCAGCGGTCGCCTGGCGCCGGTGCGCAGCGCCGACGTGCGTGCCCGCGTGCCCGGCGTGCTGCTCAAGCGCGTCTACGAGGAAGGCACCGACGTGAAGGAAGGCCAGGTGCTGTTCAAGATCGACCCGGCGCCGCTGCAGGCCGACCTCAGCTCGGCCCAGGGCCAGCAGGCCTCGGCCCAGGCCACCTACACCAACGCGCACATCGCCGCCGAGCGCGCCCGCAAGCTGGCCCCGCAGCAGTACGTGTCCCAGTCCGACCTGGACGACGCCGAGGCCGCCGAGCGCAGCGCCGCGGCCGCCCTGCAGCAGGCCAAGGCCGCGGTGACCAACGCCCAGATCAACCTGGGCTATGCCAACGTCACCGCGCCGATCTCCGGCCGCGCCGGCAAGCAGCAGGTCACCGAGGGCGCGCTGGTCGGCGCCGAGGGCGTGACCCTGCTGACCACCGTGGACCAGATCGATCCGCTCTACGTCAACTTCACCATGAGTTCCTCCGAGCTGCAGTCGCTGCGCCAGGCCCAGGGCCAGGGCAGCGTCAGCCTGACCGACACCAAGGACACCAAGGTCAAGATCAAGCTCCCCAACGGCCAGGTCTACGACCAGGTCGGCACGCTGGGCTTCTCCGACGTGGTGGTCGACCAGGCCACCGGCACGGTCTCGCTGCGCGCCACCGTGCCCAACCCCGACAAGGCGCTGCTGCCCGGCAGCTTCGTCACCGTCGAGGCCGACCTGGGCACGCGCAGCGGCGTGTACCTGGTGCCGCAGGAGGCCATCCAGCGCGACACCAACGGCGCCTACGCCCTGGTCGTCGGTGCCGACGGCAAGGTCGTGCGCAAGGACGTGCAGATGGAAACCACCCCGGTGGACCACAAGTGGATCGTCACCGGCGGCCTGAAGACCGGCGACCGCGTGATCGGCGTCGGCCTGCAGAAGGCCAAGGAAGGCGGCCAGGTCAAGGCCGTGCCCTACGCGCAGGCCCTGGCGGCCAGCCAGCAGCAGGCCGGCGGCAAGCCCCAGCAGCCCGCCGCCGCGGGCGCCGCCGCCGCGGGCGCCGACGCCAAGCAGGGCGACACCCAGCAGCCTGCGCAAGACCAGGCCAAGTAAGGATTCACCCCCATGCCCAAGTTCTTCATCAATCACCCGGTCTTCGCCTGGGTCGTCGCGATCCTGATCTCGCTGGCCGGCGTGATCTCGATCCTCAATATGGGGATCGAGTCCTACCCCAACGTGGCGCCGCCGCAGATCACCGTGCAGGCGACCTACCCCGGCGCCAGCGCGAGCACCACCGAACGTTCGGTCACCCAGGTGATCGAGCAGCAGCTGACCGGCATCGACAATCTGCTGTACTTCAGCTCGACGTCCAGCTCCCCGGGCCGCGCCACGATCACCCTGACCTTCGAGACCGGCACCAATCCGGACATCGCTCAGGTGCAGGTGCAGAACAAGGTGTCGCTGGCCCAGCCGCGCCTGCCCAGTGAGGTGACCGCGCAGGGCGTGGTGGTGGCCAAGGCCAACGCCGGCTTCCTGATGGTGGTCGGCGTGCAGTCCGAGAACGCCTCGATCGACCGCAACCACCTCAACGACATCATCGCCTCGCGCGTGCTCGACCAGATCTCGCGCGTGCCGGGCGTGGGCAGCACCCAGCACTTCGGTTCCGAGTACGCCATGAACATCTGGCTGGATCCGCTGAAGCTGCAGGGCTACAACATGTCCGCCAGCCAGGTGCTGGCGGCGGTCAAGGCGCAGAACGTGCAGTTCGCCGCCGGCTCGATGGGCTCGGACCCGGCGCCGGAAGGCCAGGCCTTCCAGGTCACGGTCTCGGCCGAGGGGCGCTTCACCGAGCCCGAGCAGTTCGAGAACATCATCCTGCGCGCGGACAACGACGGTGCGACCGTGCGCCTGAAGGACGTCGCGCGGGTGGCCTTCGGCGCGCAGAACTACGGCTTTGACACCAAGTACAACGGCAAGCCGGTCGGCGCCTTCGCCATCCAGCTGCTGCCCGGCGCCAACGCGCTGAGCGTGTACGAGGCGGTCGAGGCCAAGATGAACGACCTGGCGGCCAGCTTCCCGCCGGGCGTCACCTGGTTCACGCCGTACGAGACCACCACCTTCGTCAAGATCTCCATCGAGGAAGTGGTCCACACGCTGATCGAGGCCATCATCCTGGTCTTCCTGGTGATGCTGATCTTCCTGCAGAACTTCCGCGCGACGATCATCCCCACCCTGGTGATCCCGGTGGCGCTGCTGGGCACCTTCATGGGCCTGGACATCATCGGCTTCACCATCAACCAGCTGACCATGTTCGCCATGGTGCTGGCGATCGGCATCGTGGTGGACGATGCGATCGTGGTGATCGAGAACGTCGAGCGCATCATGGCCGAGGAGAAGCTCCCGCCGCGCGAGGCCACGATCAAGGCGATGGAACAGATCACCGGCGCGGTGGTGGCCATCACCGTGGTGCTGGCGGCCGTGTTCATCCCCTCGGCCCTGCAGGGCGGCGCCTCGGGCGAGATCTACAAGCAGTTCGCGCTGACCATCGCCATCTCGATGGGCTTCTCGGCGTTCCTGGCGCTGGGCTTCACCCCTTCGCTGTGCGCCAGCTTCCTCAAGCAGCACGATGAGAACAGCCACGAGAAGAAGAAGAACATCGTCTTCCGCACCTTCGAGAAGTACTACGGCAAGACCGAGAAGGGCTATGTGGGGATGATCGGCCGGCAGGTGCGCCACGCGCCGCGCTGGATGCTGCTGTTCGCCGTGCTGGTGGTGCTGACCGGCTTCCTGTTCACGCGCATCCCCACCAGCTTCGTCCCCGAGGAAGACCAGGGCTACGCGCTGGCCATCGTGCAGACCCCACCGGGGACGCCGATGCAGAAGACCAACGAGGTCATGGACCAGATCCGCGGCACGCTGGGCAAGCTGGATGGCTTCGAAGGCATGATGCAGATCACCGGCTTCAGCTTCCTGGGCCAGGGCGAGAACGTGGGCATGGCCTTCATCCGCCTCAAGCCCTGGGACGAGCGCCCGGTGGCCACGCAGTTCATCGGCCAGGCCAACGGCGCGCTGCAGGGCATCAAGGGCGCGCAGATCTTCGTGGTCAACCTGCCGACCATCCAGGGCCTGGGCCAGTTCGGCGGCTTCGACATGTGGCTGCAGGACCGCACCGGCGCCGGCCAGGATGCGCTGATGGCCGCGCGCAACCAGCTGCTGGGCATCGCCTCGCAGGACAAGTCGCTGATGCAGGTGCGCCCCAATACGCTGGAGAACGCCCCGCAGCTGCAGCTGAAGGTCGACCGCGTGCAGGCGCAGTCGATGGGCCTGTCGGTTAGCGACATCTACACCTCGATCCAGCTGATGCTGGCGCCGGTGTACGTCAACGACTTCTTCTACGGTGGCCGCATCAAGCGCGTGAACATGCGTGCCGACGCGCCCTTCCGCACCGGGCCCGAGTCGCTGGAGCAGTTCTATGTGCCCAGCAGCACCGAGAGCGATGCGCAGGGCAATCCGTCGATGATCCCGCTGTCCAACGTGGTGTCGACCAGCTGGGCCTCGCTGCCGCCGTCGCTGGCGCGCTATAACGGCTATTCGGCGGTCAACATCAACGGTTCGCCGGCGCCGGGCAGCTCCTCGGGTCAGGCCATGGCCACCATGGAAGGCATCGTGCGCGACAAGCTGCCGGCCGGCTTCGGCTTTGACTGGTCGGGCATGAGCTACCAGGAAATCCTGGCCGGCAACAGCCAGACCCTGCTGCTGGTGCTGTCGCTGGTGGTGGTGTTCCTGTGCCTCGCGGCGCTGTACGAGAGCTGGTCGATCCCGGTCTCGGTGCTGCTGGTGGTGCCGCTGGGCGCCCTGGGCGCGCTGGCCTTCACCATGCTGCGCGGCCTGTCCAACGACATCTTCTTCCAGATCGGCCTGATCACCGTGATCGGCCTGGCGGCGAAGAACGCGATCCTGATCGTGGAGTTCGCGGTGATGGAACGCGCACAGGGCCGCACGCTGCACGACGCCATCGTCAACGCCGCGCACCTGCGCATGCGCCCGATCCTGATGACCTCCTTCGCCTTCATCATGGGCGTGGTGCCGATGGCCCTGTCCAGCGGCGCCGGCGCCAACGCGCGCCACGCCATCTCCACCGGCGTGATCGGCGGCATGGTGTTCGCGACGGTGCTGGGCCTGCTGCTGATCCCGATGTTCTTCATCGTGGTGCGGCGCCTGCTGGGCGACAAGATGGACGAGCCCTCCAAGGAATACCTGGCCGCGCACCAGGACGGCGGGCAGGACGGCCAGCCGCCGCGTCAGGACACTCCGCAGGGGCACGCCGGTCACTGACCGCCTGCCTTGAGGTCCTGAAACGCAAGAAACCCCGGCCATACCGGGGCTTCTTGTTTGGGGCCGGGTGTTGCTTGGGGTCGGTCTTGTTTGGTGGGAGCCGCCATGGCGGCGAGGGGCTTTACCGGGAAAGCCTCATCGCCGCCATGGTGGCTCCCACGGTGGTGCCAAGCGGCTGGCCTCTCTCTTGTGAAAGGCGCCGCACGTGATTCCTGAATTTTGAGTCAGCAAGCATCAACTAGAACCGTCATTCCCGCGAACGCGGGAATCCAGTGCCTTGCGCCTGCCCGCGCGAAAGTCCCTGGGTTCCCGCGTGCGCGGGAACGACGGTAGGAGCGTTGGTGCCGATTGCAAATGCAAAGCCGCCGGCACGCACGGGGCGGCCAGCACCCCGCGCGGCTTTCAGCGCAATCCCGTCTCCGCGCGCGCGATCACCAGGCGCTGGATCTCGCTGGTGCCCTCGTAGATCTCGGTGATCTTGGCGTCGCGGAAGTAGCGCTCCAGCGGCATTTCCTTGGAATACCCCATGCCGCCATGGATCTGCACGGCCTGGTGGGTGATCCACATCGCCGCCTCCGAGGCGGTGAGCTTGGCAATGGCCGCCTCGCTGCTGAAGGGCTTGCCCTGGCCCTTGAGCCACGCGGCGCGCAGGGTCAGCAGCAGCGAGGCGTCCAGCTTGCACTTCATGTCGGCGATCTTGGCCTGGGTCATCTGGAAGGTGCCGATCGGCGCGCCGAAGGCCTTGCGCTCCTTCACGTACTCGACGGTCTTCTCGTAGGCGGCGCGGGCGATGCCGAGGGCCTGCGAGGCGATGCCGATGCGGCCGGCGTCCAGCACGCCCATGGCGATCTTGAAGCCCTGCCCTTCCTCGCCGATCACCTCGGCCGGCTGGGCCACGTAGTCGGCGAACTCGATCTCGCAGGTGGCCGAGGCGCGGATGCCGAGCTTGGGCTCGGTCTTGCCGCGGTGGAAGCCCGCCCTGTCGGTGTCGACGATGAAGGCGGTGATGCCGCGCGCGCCCTTGTCCGGGTCGGTCATGGCGAACAGCACGATGTACTTGGCCACCGGCCCCGAGGTGATCCAGCTCTTCTTGCCGTTGATCACGAAGCTGCCGTCGGCCTGCCGCACCGCGCGGCAGCGCATGGCCGTGGCATCGGAGCCGGACTGCGGCTCGGTCAGGGCGAAGGCGCCGATCTGGCTGCCGTCGGCGATGGCGCGCACATAGGTCTGCTTCTGTTCCTCGCTGCCGAACTTCAAAAGGCCCGTGCAGTACAGCGAGTTGTTGACCGACATGATGGTCGAGTGCGCGCCGTCGCCGGCCGCCACCTCGATCATCGCCAGCACGTAGCTGATCGGGTCCATGCCGGCGCCGCCGTACTCGTCCGGTACCTCGATGCCCATCAGGCCGTTCTCGCCCAGCAGCTGGATGTTCTCCAGCGGGAACTCGCCGGTCTTGTCGAAGTGCTCGGCGCTGGGCGCGATCTTTTCCTGGGCGATGCGGCGGGCCACATCCTGGATCATCAGCTGCTCGTCGGTGTATCCGAAATCCACGGTCGTTCCCCTCCCATTGGGTAATGGCGAGGATTGTATCGAACCACCATGCGGTTGCGTATGGAATTGACCGGGAGCGGCGGCGCCGGCAAAATATCTCCATATCTTGATATAGAGATAAATATGGATCTGGAAGCCTGGTCGGCGCGCCTGAAGGTCTTCGCCGACGCCACCCGTGTGCGTCTGCTGGCCCTGCTGGCCGGCGAGGAGCTGACCGTGGCCGAGCTGTCGGCCATCACCCGGCTGGCCCAGCCGCGGGTGTCCACGCATCTGGCCAAGCTCAAGGATTCGGGCCTGGTGCGCGACCGCCGCGCCGGCGTGTCGGCGTATTACCGCTTCGACGAGGACAACCTGGATCCGGCCCAGCGCGAGCTGTGGCGCAGCCTGCGCGCCGGCAGCGACGACCCGCTGCTGCGCCAGGACGCCGAGCGCGTGGCCGAGGTGCTGGCCGCGCGCGCCGCCACGCAGAACTGGGCCGACAGCGTGGCCGGCGACATGGAGCGCCATTATTCGCCGGGCCGCACCTGGGAGGCGCTGGCGCGCACCGCCCTGCCGCTGCTGCACACCGGCGACGTGCTCGACATCGCCTCCGGCGACGGCGTGCTGGCCGAGCTGCTCTCGCCGCATTCGCACCGCTACGTCTGCGTGGACACCAGTGCGCGCGTGGTCGCCGCCGCGGGTGAACGCCTGCGCCGCTTCCCCAATGTGGAGGTGCGTGAAGGCGACATGCATGCGCTGCCGTTCGAGGCCGGCACCTTCGACCTGGTGGTGCTGATGCATGCGCTGACCTATTCGCAGCGCCCGGCCAAGGCCGTGGCCGAGGCCGCGCGCGTGCTGCGCCCAGGCGGCAAGCTGCTGCTGTCCAGCCTGGGCCGGCACGAGCACCAGTCGGTGGTCAACGCCTACGGCCACGTCAATCTGGGCTTCACCGACGCCGAACTGCGCCGGTTCGCCGAGAAGAGCGGCCTGCAGGTGGCCAGCCTGCAGGTGGTCACGCGCGAACGCCGCCCGCCGCATTTCGAAGTCATCTCGCTGACCGGCATCAAGCCGTGAGGAGCGCCGCATGAGTACCACCCGATCCCTGCCCTGGCTCAACCCGGCCCGCACCCAGCTGCTGCTGGACGCGCTGGCCAGCCGCATCCTGATCATCGATGGCGCGATGGGCACCATGATCCAGCGCCACAGGCTGGAAGAGGCCGACTACCGCGGCGAGCGCTTCGCCGGGGGCTTCGACAGCCTTCAGGCGCAGGATCACACGCATGGCCCGGGTTGCGACCACGGCCACGACCTCAAGGGCAACAACGACCTGTTGCTGCTCAGCAATCCGCAGGTCATCGCCGGCGTGCACACGGCCTACCTGGAGGCCGGCGCCGACCTGCTGGAGACCAACACCTTCAACGCCACCGCCGTCAGCCAGGCCGACTATCACCTGGAACACCTGGTCTACGAGTTGAACAAGGAAGGCGCGCGCATCGCCCGCCAGTGCTGCGACGCCATCGAGGCCATAACCCCGGACAAGCCGCGCTTCGTGATCGGCGTGCTGGGGCCGACCAGCCGCACGGCTTCGATCAGCCCGGACGTCAACGACCCGGGGTTTCGCAACACCAGTTTCGAGGCCCTGCGCCAGACCTATCGCGAGGCGGTGGAAGGCCTGATCGACGGTGGCGCCGACACGCTAATGGTCGAGACCATCTTCGACACGCTCAACGCCAAGGCCGCCCTGTTCGCCATCGAGGAAGCCTTCGACGGGCGCGGCGCGCGGCTGCCGGTGATGATCTCCGGCACCATCACCGATGCCTCCGGGCGCACGCTTTCCGGGCAGACGGCCGAGGCGTTCTACACCTCGCTGATGCACGCCCGCCCGCTGTCGATCGGCCTGAACTGCGCGCTGGGCGCCAAGGATCTGCGGCCGCACGTGGAGACACTGGCGACCGTGGCGGACTGCTATGTCAGCGCGCATCCCAACGCCGGCCTGCCCAATGCCTTCGGCGAGTACGACGAGACGCCGGAGGAAATGGCCGAGACACTGCACGAGTTCGCCACCGCCGGCCTGCTCAACCTGGTCGGCGGCTGCTGCGGCACCTCGCCGGACCACATCCGCGCCATCGCTGAGGCCGTGGCCGGCATCGCGCCGCGCCAGCTGCCGCAGCGCCTGGCGCAGGCGGCCTGAGATGGGCATGAGGAAGGTCCTGCTCATCGGGGCCAGCGGCACGCTCGGTCGTGCCGTGCAGGCTCTGCTCGCGCCGCGCTACGAGGTGATCGCCGCCTCGCGCCACGACGCCAGCCACCCGGTCGACCTGCGCGACGAGGCCAGCGTGCTGGCACTGTTCGAACGCGTGGGCCGCCTCGACGCCATCGTCTCCACCACCGGCAACGTGCATTTCGGCCCGCTGGCGCAGATGACCGCGGCCCAGTTCGACAGCGGCCTGCAGGACAAGCTGCTCGGCCAGGTGCGCCTGGCGCTGCTGGGCCAGCGGCATCTCAACGACGGCGGCTCGATCACGCTGACCACCGGCATCCTGGCCGAACAGCCGATCGCCCAGGGCGTCAACGCCACCGCGGTGAACGCGGCGGTGGAAGGCTTCGTGCGCGCGGCGGCGTGCGAACTGCCACGCGGCCTGCGCATCAACGCGGTCAGCCCCACGGTCCTGGCCGAGGCGTGGGACGCGTACGCCGATTTCTTCCCCGGTTTCGAGCCGGTCCCCGCCGCCCGCGCTGCGCTGGCCTTCCAGCGCAGCATCGAGGGCGTGCAGACCGGACAGATTTACAAGGTCTGGTGATGTCCACTGCTGCACCCTCGCCCCGCTACACCCGCCTGTCCGGCCTGGAACCGCTGGTCATCACTCCACAGCTGCTGTTCGTCAACGTCGGCGAACGCACCAACGTCACCGGCAGCGCGCAGTTCCGCAAGATGATCAAGGAGGAGCGCTACGAGGAGGCGGTGGAGGTCGCCCGCCAGCAGGTGGAGAACGGCGCGCAGATCCTCGACGTCAACATGGACGAGGGCCTGATCGACTCGGAGAAGGCGATGGTGCGCTTTCTCAACCTGATCGCCTCCGAGCCGGACATCGCCCGCATCCCGGTGATGGTGGACAGCTCCAAGTGGAGCGTGATCGAGGCCGGCCTGCAGTGCCTGCAGGGCAAGGGCGTGGTCAACTCGATCTCGCTGAAGGAAGGCGAGGACGCCTTCATCGAACACGCGCGCAAGGTGCTGCGCTACGGCGCCGCCGCGGTGGTGATGGCCTTCGACGAGACCGGCCAGGCCGACACCTGCGCGCGCAAGGTCGAGATCTGCACACGCGCCTACCGCATCCTCACCGAGCGGGTCGGCTTCCCGCCCGAGGACATCATCTTCGATCCCAACATCTTCGCCGTGGCCACCGGCATCGAGGAGCACGACAACTACGCGGTGGACTTCATCGAGGCCACGCGCATCATCAAGGACACCTTGCCGCACTGCCACGTGTCCGGCGGCGTGTCCAACGTGTCCTTCTCCTTCCGCGGCAACGAGACGGTGCGCGCGGCGATCCACTCGGTGTTCCTGTACCACGCCATCAGGGCCGGCATGGACATGGGCATCGTCAACGCCGGCGCGCTGCCGATCTATGACGACCTGGACCCGGAGCTGCGCGAGCGCGTGGAGGATGTGATCCTCAACCGCCGCAAGGACGGCACCGAGCGCCTGCTGGAGATTGCCGAACGCTACAAGGGCAAGAAAGGCGAGAAGCGGGTCGAGGACCTGGCCTGGCGGGAGAAGTCGGTGCGCGACCGCCTCGCCCACGCGCTGGTCAACGGCATCGATGCCTATGTCGAGGCCGACACCGAGGAGGCGCGCGCCCAGGCCGCGCGTCCGCTGGATGTGATCGAAGGCCCGCTGATGGACGGCATGAACGTGGTCGGCGACCTGTTCGGCGCCGGCAAGATGTTCCTGCCCCAGGTGGTCAAATCCGCGCGGGTGATGAAGAAGGCGGTGGCCTATCTGCTGCCCTTCATCGAAGAGGAGAAGCTGCGCACCGGCGATGTGGGCAAGTCCAACGGCAAGATCATCATGGCCACGGTCAAGGGCGACGTGCACGACATCGGCAAGAACATCGTCGGCGTGGTCCTGGCCTGCAACAACTTCGACGTGGTCGACCTGGGCGTGATGGTGCCGACCCAGACCATCCTGGACCGCGCCCGTGCCGAGAATGCCGACATCATCGGCCTGTCCGGCCTGATCACCCCCTCGCTGGAGGAGATGACCCACGTGGCGCGCGAGATGCAGCGCCAGGGCTTCGAGATGCCGCTGATGATCGGCGGCGCCACCACCTCGCGCGCGCACACCGCGCTGAAGATCGATCCGCACTACAGCGCGCCGACGATCTGGGTCAAGGACGCCTCACGCGCGGTGGGCGTGGCCCAGTCGCTGATCTCGCGCGACATGTGCAGCGCCTTCGTCGCCGCCAACGACGCCGACTACGCCGAGATCCGCGAGCGCCACAAGAATCGCGGCGACGCCAAGCGCCTGGTCACGTTAGCCAAGGCGCGCGGGCAGAAGTTCGACGGCGGCTGGGACCACTACACCCCGCCGGCGCCCAGGCGCCTGGGGATCACCGTGCTGGACGACTATCCGCTGGCCGAGCTGGTGGACTGCATCGACTGGACGCCGTTCTTCAACGCCTGGGAGCTGTTCGGCAAGTATCCGGCCATCCTGACCGACGCCGTGGTCGGCGCCCAAGCCAGCGAGCTGTTCCGCGATGCGCAGGCGATGCTCAAGCGGATCGTCGAGGAGAAATGGCTGACCGCCAAGGCCGTGTTCGGCCTGTGGCCGGCCAACAGCGTGGGCGACGATGTCGAGGTGGTCGTAGGGGACCACCGGGATCCGGGATTCGGGATTGGAGATTCAACGCAGCTAGCCCCATCCCCAATCCCGAATCCCCAATCCCGGCACTTCCTGCGCTTCCTGCGCCAGCAGGTCGACAAGCCGGCCGATCGTCCGGACTTCTGCCTGGCCGACTTCATCGCGCCCAAGGACAGCGGCAAGCAGGACTGGATCGGCGCGTTCGCGGTGACCGCGGGCATCGGCATCGAGCCGCACGTGGCGCGCTTCGAGGCCGCCCACGACGACTACAACGCGATCCTGCTCAAGGCCCTGGCCGACCGCCTGGCCGAGGCCCTGGCCGAACGCCTGCACCAGCGTGTGCGTACCGAGTTCTGGGGCTATGCGGCCGACGAAGCGCTCGACAACGCCGCGCTGATCGCCGAGAAGTACCGCGGCATCCGCCCTGCCCCCGGCTATCCGGCCTGCCCGGAGCACAGCGAGAAGGGCCTGCTGTTCGAGCTGCTGGACGCCCCCCGGAACGCCGGCATGACCCTGACCGAGAGCTTCGCCATGCTGCCCACCGCGGCGGTGAGCGGCTACTACTTCAGCCATCCCGGCGCGCAGTACTTCGTCGTCGGCCGCGTCTCCAAGGAACAGGTCGCCGACTACGCCCGGCGCAAGGGCGTGGATCTGGCCCAGGCCGAACGCTGGCTGGCTTCCAATCTGGATTACGACCCGGAATAGCGCTTGCTGCCACAACGCACACGCGTTCTCGGCGCAGGCATCGGAGGGCGAAGGCGGCGTGTCCTTCCGGGCCGCGTCCAGCGAGTCGCTGAGATCAATGCGGCGATCAAGTCGGCTTCTTAGTTCCCTCTGGCACTCGATCCATTCGCCATGACACACGTCCCAGTTCGTGTCATCGGAGCCACCGTCCATCTGTCACCAGGGTGGCCTTACAGAATGGGGCGTATGGTGGGTCGCTCCTAACCGCAGGAGACGTGTCATGGTCAACGTCGCATTATTCGTCCGCCTGGAAGCAAAGGCGGGAAAAGCGCAGGAAGTGGAGCAGTTTCTGCTTTCCGGACTCCCCTTGGTCCAGGCCGAGCCTGCCACGACAGCATGGTTCGGTCTGCGGCTGGGACCCTCCACGTTCGGTATTTTCGACGCTTTTCCCGATGAGGCAGGCCGTCAGGCGCATCTTGCTGGCAAGGTGGCGGCCGCGCTCACGGCCCAGGCCAATGATCTCTTCTCCACTCCGCCGTCCATCGAGAAGATTGACGTGCTGGCGGCCAAGCTGCCTGGCTGAAAATCACCATGTTCTCGGCATGGAGCTCCGGGAGCGGAGTGGCGCGCTTCGAAGCCGCGTCCGACCACGCAACGCGATCCGACGCGAGGCCGTCGCAGGCCATGGCCAAATGTCTGCCTTGGCGCGTGCGTGCCGAGTTCCGAACAGGAACGGTTCGCTGACTACGCCCGAGCGTGAAGTCGTGTATTTGGCACCCCGCCGAATGCCGCCTCACTTCCAAACTGGATTACGACCCGGAGTAGTGGCGAACGAGCTTCATGGGAAAGCTTCATCGCCGCCATTGACTGAAAAGGCCACAAGGGGGGCTCCCACTAGCCCTGCTTCGTTTATCACCCCACAAAAAAGCCCCGCGTCAGCGGGGCTTCTTGATGACAATCAGGTCAGGCGTCAGTCACCCTGCTGTTTCTGCAGGTGCTCCCAGCGCTCCTGCGCGTCCAGGGTGCGCTCGGCGGTCAGGCGCGCCTCCAGGCGCTCCAGGCCAATTTCCTCGCCGGTGTCGACGCAGTAGCCGTAGTCGCCGGCGTCCAGGCGCTTGAGCGTGCTGTCGATCTTGCCGATCAGCTTGCGATAGCGATCGCGGGTACGCAGTTCCAGCGAGTTCTCGGTCTCGCGGGTGGCGCGCTCGGCCTCGTCGCCGACGTCGCGCACTTCGTCCTTGAGGTTCTCGATGGTCTGCTTGGATTCCTCGACCAGGTCGGCGCGCCACTGCAGCAGGCGCTGGCGGAAGTACTCCAGCTGCAGCGGGCCCATGTATTCCTCGTCGGCCTTGGGCTTGTAGCCGGCCGGCAGCACGGGGCGGCCGGTGGCCTCATCGACGGTGTACTCGACCTTGCGGACCTTGCCCTTGGGGGCGGGCTCCGGGGTGCGTCCGGTGACCGCCACGGCGATCTTGCCGGTCACGCGGGCAACGGCGGGCTTGGCCTGGGCGGCGGGTTTTTCGGTTTTCGAAGGGGTCTTGGAAGCGGGCACTGTGTTCTTTGCAGGGGCAGCCTTGGCAGCCGACGCTACAGGGGCCGATGTCGCGGCGGTCTTCACTGCGGGGGCCTTGCTGGGGCTGGTCGCCTTAGCGGGAGCGGATTTAGCCGGAGCGGGCTTGGCAGCCGGCTGCGGAGCGGTCTTCGGCGCGGCCTTCCCTGCCGTGGCCTTCTTGGCCGGCGCGGGCGCCGGCTTCTTCGCCGCCGTGGTCTTGGCGGCGGTGCTGGGGTTCGTGGCCTTCTTCACGGGTGCGGTCTTGCCTGCCGTCTTCTTGGCGGGTGCAGGCGCGGCCTTCTTGGCCACCACGCCCTTGGCCGGCGACTTGGCGACGGCCGCCTTCTTGGCGACGACAGCGGTCTTGGCGGCCTTGACGGCCTTTTTTGCGGGTTTCTTGGCTGCCACGAACAGCGTCCTTGAATCATTCCCGGGCCGGGAAAAGCGGGCCTTTATAGCCTACCCGGACAGGTGCGGCAACCACACCAATCACAGGCGCGCAAAACCATGGCTTATCATCGGACCATGCTTCAACGCGGACTCATCGCCCTGTTGCGCGGCTACAAGCGCTTCATCAGCCCGCTGTTGGGCCCACGCTGCCGTTTCGAGCCGACCTGCTCGGTCTACGCCATGCAGGCAATCGAGCGCTTCGGCCCGCTGCGCGGCGGCTGGATGGCGCTGCGCCGGATCGGCCGCTGCCATCCGCTGCATCCGGGCGGCGACGACCCGGTGCCGCCCGCGCCCCACGCCTCCTCACCGCATTCAGGATCCTGCCGATGCCCGCCACCGTGATCGTCAACGCCCGTATGGTCAACGAGGGGCGCGAGACCACAGGTGATCTCAGCATCGAGAACGGCCGCATCACGCGCATCGCGCCGCAGATCGCGATCAACGCCGGCCAGACGGTGATCGAGGCCGGCGGCCGCTGGCTGCTGCCGGGCATGATCGACGACCAGGTGCACTTCCGCGAGCCGGGCCTGACCCACAAGGGCGATCTGGCCACCGAGTCGGCCGCGGCCGTGGCCGGCGGGCTGACCAGCTTCATGGACATGCCCAACACCAACCCGCCCACCCTCACCGCCGAGGCGCTGGAGGCCAAGTACGCGCTGGCCAAGGGGCGGGCCTGGGGCAACCACGGCTTCTACATGGGCGCCAGCAACGACAACCTGGCGCAGATCCAGCGCGTCGATCCGCGCGCCACGCCCGGGGTGAAGGTGTTCATGGGCGCCTCCACCGGCAACATGCTGGTAGACGATCCGGACACGCTGGACGCGATCTTCCGCGACGCGCCGGTGCCGATCATCACCCACTGCGAGGACACCCCGACCATCAACGCCAACCTGGCGCGCTACCTCGCGCAGTACGGCGATGAGATCCCGGTGGAGTTCCATCCCGACATCCGCTCGCGCCAGGCGTGCATCGCCTCCACGCGCCTGGCGCTGTCGCTGGCCAGGCGGCACGGCACGCGCCTGCACGTGCTGCACCTGTCCACCGCCGACGAGCTGGCGCTGTTCAGCGCCGGGCCGCTGGTGGACAAGGCCGGCAAGCGCCTGAAGCAGATCACCGCCGAGACCTGCATCCACTTCCTGCGCTTCGACCGCACCGACTACGCGCGCCTGGGCAACCTGATCAAGTGCAATCCGGCGATCAAGGACCCGGCCGACCGCATCGCGCTGATCAAGGCCGTGGCCGAAAACGTCATCGACGTACTGGCCACCGACCATGCGCCGCACACCCTGGACGAGAAGTCCCAGACCGACTACACCAAGGCGCCCGGCGGCCTGCCGCTGGTGCAGTACGCGCTGGTGGCCGCGCTGGAGCTGGTACACGAGAAGAAGCTCAGCATCGCCCAGGTGGTGCAGAAGTTCGCCCATGCGCCGGCGCAGCTGTTCGACATCAAGGAGCGCGGCTTCTTGCGCGAGGGCTATTGGGCCGACCTGGTGCTGGTGGAGGACGAGGACTTCACCGTCAGGCGCGAGGATGTATTGTCCAAGTGCGAGTGGTCGCCATTCGAGGGCACCACCTTCCACCACAAGATCGACGCGACCTGGGTCAACGGGCGCATGGTGTGGAACGGCGAGCAGCTGGTCGGTACACCGCGCGGCATGCGCCTGGAGTTCGAGCGTTGAGGCGGCTGTGGCTGGCCGCGCTGCTGGCGCTGGCCGGCGGCGCCACGGTCCTGGACGGGGCCGCGGCGCAGGCGCAGCAGGCTGAAGCGGCGACCTTCCCCGCGTCGGTGTCGCAGGGCGCGCTGGTGTTCGGCAAGGTCGCGCCGGGCAGCGTGGTGCGCTACGGCGGACGCACGCTGCGGGTGAGCGGCTATGGCACGGTGGTGTTCGGCGTGGGCCGCAACGAAACCGGGCCGCTGCGCGTGCAGGTGAGCGCGCCGGGCGCGGCTGCGCAGACCGTCGAGATCGCGGTGACGCCGCGCGACTGGCCGACCGAGCGCGTCAACGGCGTCCCGCCCAAGTCCGTCAACCCGCCGCCTGAGATCGCCGCGCGCATCGAGCGCGAACAGGCCGCGGTGACGGCGGTGCGCACGCGCGACGACGACCGCACCGACTTCGCCACGCCCTTCATTTGGCCGGTGCAGGGACGGATCAGCGGGCGCTTCGGCAATGCCCGGGTCTACAACGGCCAGCCCTCGTCCGCCGGGCATTCGGGCATGGATATCGCCGTGCCGACCGGCACGCCGGTCAAGGCGCCGGCCGGCGGCGTGGTGACCTTCGCCGCGCCCGATCTGTACCTCACCGGCGGCACGCTGGTGCTGGACCATGGCTTCGGCGTGAGCTCCAACTTCCTGCACCTCTCGCGCATCGACGTGAAGGTGGGCGATGTGGTGCGGCAGGGCCAGGTGATCGCCGCGGTCGGCGCCACCGGGCGCGCGACCGGGCCGCATCTGCATTGGGGGATGAACTGGTTCGATGTGCGCATCGATCCGCTGCTGGTGCTGGAGCGCGGGAAGTAGCGTCCGCGAGTTGGGTCAGCGAGTTGATCCGTGGGAGCCGCCTTTATGGCCTTTTCGGCCAATGGCGGCGATAGGGCTTTACCAGTAGAGCCTCATCGCCGCCATGGCGGCTCACGGGCATGCAGGCCTACCCCCTACCCTTCGCTGTCGGCCCATCGGCCAGGCATTGCCGGTATAACCGGATCGTCAGCGCTCGGCGTCTGCGGCCTTGTGGCGTGGATCCGGGTCGCGATGTGTGGCCTGCGGCACTGCGGCTTCGCCCACCTTTCCGGCGCGGCGCATCGCTCGCAGCGTCACAACCTTTCCCCTGGAGATGCGCGATGTCCAACGAGCAACTCAAGCCCACGCTGGGCACGCTGCACCTGTGGGGCATCGCGGTGGGGCTGGTCATTTCCGGCGAGTACTTCGGCTGGAGCTACGGCTGGGGCGTGGCCGGCACGCTGGGCTTCCTGGTCACCACGCTGCTGGTGGCCGCGATGTATACCTGCTTCATCTTCAGCTTCACCGAGCTGACCACCGCCATCCCGCACGCGGGCGGTCCGTTCGCCTACAGCTGGCGCGCGTTCGGTGCCACCGGCGGCATGGTCGCCGGCATCGCCACGCTGATCGAATTCGTGTTCGCCCCGCCCTCGATCTCGATGGCCATCGGTGCCTATCTCAACGTGCAGTTCCCCGCGCTGGATCCCAAGCTGGCCGCGGTCGGGGCCTATGTGGTGTTCATGGGCTTGAACATCCTGGGCGTGAGCATCGCGGCCACCTTCGAGGTCGTGGTCACCGTGCTGGCGGTGCTGGAGCTGCTG
Source organism: Pseudoxanthomonas winnipegensis (assembly GCF_030322905.1). Classification (NCBI taxonomy): domain Bacteria; kingdom Pseudomonadati; phylum Pseudomonadota; class Gammaproteobacteria; order Lysobacterales; family Lysobacteraceae; genus Pseudoxanthomonas; species Pseudoxanthomonas winnipegensis. Next base: position 2,381,968 of record NZ_CP095475.1, read on the forward strand.
GTGTTCATGGGCGTGGTCGCGCCGGGCTTCTCGTTGGCCAACTTCGCCGCCGGCGGCTGGGCGGGCTCGGACCGCTTCAGCGCCGCGGCGCTGGCCGGGATCTTCGCGGCGATCCCGTTCGCGATCTGGTTCTTCCTGGCGATCGAAGGGGCGGCCATGGCCGCCGAGGAAGCCAAGGACCCCAGGCGCACCATCCCGCGCGCCTACATCGCAGGGATCCTGACCCTGGTGGTGCTGGCGTTCGGCGTGATGCTCTTCGCCGGCGGCGTGGGCGACTGGCGCGCCTTGAGCAACATCAACGATCCGCTGCCGCAGGCGATGAAGGCGGTGGTCGGCAACAGCTCGACCTGGCTGCACATGCTGGTGTGGATCGGCCTGTTCGGCCTAGTCGCCAGCTTCCACGGCATCATCCTGGGCTATTCGCGCCAGTTCTTCGCGCTGGCGCGGGCCGGCCTCCTGCCGCACGGACTGGCGAAGCTGTCGCGCTTCCGCACGCCGCACCGGGCCATCCTCGCCGGCGGCCTGATCGGCGTGGCGGCGATCTACAGCGACGGGCTGGTCAGCCTGCAGGGCATGAGCCTGACCGCGGCGATGATCACCATGTCGGTCTTCGGCGCGGTGGTGATGTACATCATGAGCATGCTGAGCCTGTTCAAGCTGCGCCGCAGCGAACCCGGCCTGGCGCGCAGCTTCATCGCGCCGGGCTACCCCGTGGTGCCGGGCATCGCGCTGCTGCTGGCGGTGGTCTGCCTGGTGGCGATGGTGTGGTTCAACCCGCAGATCGCCGGCGTGTTCGTGCTGCTGATGGCACTGGGCATGGGCGTGTGCCGGCTGAGCCTGCGCGGCGGCGGCCCGCAGCCGGACCGCGCGGTCGACGCGGCCTGAATCCGCCCATCGGCATGCTGCCCGAATGAGCGGATTCGTCCACAGCGTGGGCGGGGCGCAATGGCGCTTCGCCGATCTCAAGACCCTGCTGGCGCGGGCGACGCCGGCGCGTTCGGGCGATCGCCTGGCCGGCGTGGCGGCGCAGACCGACCGCGAGCGCGTGGCCGCGCAGATGGCCTTGGCCGAGCTGCCGCTGCGGCACTTCCTCGATGAGGCGGTGATCCCCTACGAGGACGACGAGGTCACCCGGCTGATCATGGATGGCCATGACGCGGAGGCCTTCGCGCCGATCGCGCACCTGACCGTCGGCGACTTCCGCGACTGGCTGCTGGGCGAGGCCGCGACCGAGGCCAGCCTGGCCGCGCTGGCGCCGGGGCTGACGCCGGAGATGGTCGCCGCGGTGTCCAAGCTGATGCGCGTGCAGGACCTGGTGCTGGTGGCGGCCAAGGTGCGCGTGACCACCGCCTTCCGCAATACGCTGGGCCTGCGCGGGCGGCTGTCCACGCGCCTGCAGCCCAACCATCCCACCGACGATGCGGCCGGCATCGCCGCCAGCGTGCTGGACGGCCTGCTGTACGGCAACGGCGATGCGGTGATCGGCATCAACCCGGCCAGCGACAGCACCGGCGACATCGTCGAGCTGCTGAAGATGCTCGATGGCGTGATCCGCGGCTACGAGATCCCCACCCAGTCCTGCGTACTGGCCCACCTCACCACCACGCTGGAGGCGATCGAGCGCGGCGCGCCGGTGGACCTGGTGTTCCAGTCGATCGCCGGCACCGAGGGCGCCAACGCCAGCTTCGGCGTCAACCTGGCGCTGCTGCAGGAAGGCTACGAGGCCGGCCTGGCGCTGGGCCGCGGCAGCGTCGGCGCCAACGTGATGTATTTCGAGACCGGGCAAGGCAGCGCGCTGTCGGCCGAGGCGCATCACGGCGTGGACCAGCAGACCTGCGAGGCGCGGGCGTACGCGGTGGCGCGTCAGTTCAAGCCGCTGCTGGTCAACACGGTGGTGGGCTTCATTGGGCCGGAGTATCTGTTCGACGGCAAGCAGATCATCCGCGCCGGGCTGGAGGATCACTTCTGCGGCAAGCTGCTCGGCGTGCCGATGGGCTGCGACATCTGCTACACCAACCATGCGCAGGCCGACCAGGACGACATGGACGTGCTGCTGACCCTGCTGGGCGCGGCCGGGATCAACTTCATCATGGGCATCCCCGGCAGCGACGATGTGATGCTCAATTACCAGACCACCTCGTTCCACGATGCGCTCTACGCGCGCCAGGTGCTGGGCCTGCGCGCCGCGCCGGAGTTCGAGGCCTGGCTGGAGAAGATGCAGATCCTGCGCCTGCGCGAGGGGCGTTTCGAACTCGGGCGCGATGTGCCTGCACCGTTCCGCAAGGCGCTGGGGCAGCTGTGAGCGCGCAGGACGATCCACCCTCGCCGACCGCGCCCGATGCCTGGGCCGCGCTGCGTCGCCTCACGCCGGCGCGCATCGCCCTGGGCCGCGCCGGCACCAGCCTGCCGACACGCCCGCAGCTGGAGTTCCAGTTCGCCCATGCGCAGGCGCGCGATGCGGTGCATCTGCCGCTGGACAGCGCGGCGCTCGCACAGGCCGCCGGCGCGCTGGCGCTGGACGTGCTGCCGCTGCACAGCGCCGCGGCGGACCGCGAGACCTATCTGCAGCGCCCGGACCTGGGCCGTCGCCTCGACGACGCCTCCGCCGAGGCCCTGCGCGCCCACGCGGCGCTGAAGGCGCGCAGCTGCGATGTCTGCATCGTCCTCGCCGACGGCCTGTCCGCCCTGGCCGTGCACACCCACGCCGCGCCGATGCTGCAGCGCCTGCGCGACCACGCGCGCACGCAGGCCTGGTCGCTGGCCCCGGTCTGCGTGGTCGAACAGGGCCGCGTGGCGGTGGGCGATGAGATCGCCGAACGGCTCGGCGCGCGCCTGTGCGTGACGCTGATCGGCGAGCGCCCGGGCCTGAGCTCGCCCGACAGCCTGGGCGCCTACCTGACCTTCGCCCCGCGCGTGGGCCTGACCGATGCGGCGCGCAACTGCATCTCCAACATCCGCGCCGCCGGCCTGTCCTACGACACGGCCATGCACAAGCTCGCTTATCTGATGGGCGAAGCGATGCGCCGCCAGCTCTCCGGCGTGCAGCTCAAGGACGAGGCCCAGGCCCCGGTGCTGCTGGAGAGCGATGGGCCGCGACCGGGCAACTTCCTGTTGCCGGGGAAGGATTGAGGCGACCGTGGCGCCGTGGCCCGCAGGCGTCGCGGGGAGGCCTGGGCGCCTGACGACCGGGGTGCAACGTCCATGGATTCCCGCGTTCGCGGGAATGACGGACTCTGATCGCTCGCGACACTGGCTTTTAAAGAGTGTGTCGCTTGAACGCAGACCGTCCCCTCGTCCACCGAACGATAGAGGATCTACACAGCGAGACCCCAGACACGTCATTCCCGCGAACGCGGGAATCCATGGACTTTTCGCATGCCGAAGCCAAGACACTGGGTTCCCGCCTGCGCGGAAACGACAATCGAATTCTCTCGATTGCCCTGATGTACCGAGCGTCGCGCGGCAGCGAGTACCGCAATCGCGACTCTAGTGACCGCCACTCGCCGCGCGCCACGCGGTCCACACCAGCCTGGCGGGCCTCGCCGGCGTGCTGCCCTGCGCATCGGCATGCAGGTTGGCCAGGCGCAGGCGCAGCAGCGCGGCGATCAGGCGCCGGGGGCGCGGTCCGTCCACACGCGCGGGCCAGCGGGCCAGCAGCGCATCGCGCCAGGCGAAGGTATCGGCGTGCGGCGGGACTTCCATCCAGCGCAGGAACAGCAACTGCGCGGCCATCGGCTCAAGCGCGTTGACCCTGCGCGCGCCGGGGAACAGCGCCGCCTCAACCTGCTGGATCGCATTGGCCAGCGGCATCACCAGCGGCAGCGCAGCATCGGGCGATTCGGGCAACGAGCGCATCAGGGTCAGCCCTGGCAGCGCATCGGCCAGCACCTCCCACGGCGCCGGCACCGGCTCCAGCACACGGCCGAGCGGATGGCGCGAACGCCTGCGCGACCAGTCGCGCAGTTCCTCGCCCCACCAGGCCAGCTTGGCATCGGCAGGCAACGGATCGCCGGCGATGTTCATCGCATCGAACAGCTCCTGCAGCAGCGCGAACCAGGCCTCTGCCAGCGGTCGCTGCGCGGCGGGCACGAAGGCCTGCACCAGCGGCCACTCGGGCCAGCGGGCGCGCCACTTGTCCAGGAAGCTGTCCAGGGCGGTGGACATCAGCGCTCTCCGAGCTGCGGCCAATGCGCGGGGTCCAGCAGCTGCGCCGGCGTGTCGAGCATCACCTCGGCCTGCCAGCTGACCGGATCGTCGTCGTCCAGGCGATAACCCCACAGCGCGGCGATCGCGGGCATGCCGGCGGCGCGCGCGGCCTGGATATCGCGCGCGTCATCGCCCACATAGACGCAGTCGTCGATGCGCGCGCCGAGCAGGCGCGCGGCCTCCTGCAACGGCAGCGGATGCGGCTTGCGCTCGGCCAGCGTGTCGCCGCCGATCAGCACGGCGCAGCGCGTCTGCCAGCCCAGCAGCGGCATCAGGTCGCGGGCCAGGCCCTCGGGCTTGTTGGTGACGATGCCCCAGCGGCTGCCGTGGGCCTCCAGCGCCGCCAGCATCGCCTCGATGTCGTCGAACGGGGCGCCATGCCGGCCCAGCTCCTCGGCATAGACCTGCAGGAACTCCGGCACCAGCGCCTCGCGCGCCTGCGGCGACAGTTCGGGAAACGCCGCCCCGCACATCGCCCTCGAGCCTTTGGACACGTGGGGCCGGATGTCGGCCAGCACCATCGGCGCCCGGCCGCGCGCGACCAGCATCCGGTTGACCGTGGCCAGCATGTCCGGCGCGCTGTCCAGCAGCGTGCCGTCGAGGTCGAACAACGCCACAGGCGGAAAGCCGGGACCGGGGACCGGGGACCGGGGACCCGGGGAAAGCGCAGTTCCCCGCGTCAGACCATGCCCGCTCCCTTCGGAAGTGGTCGCTCTGCTTTCCCGGGTCCCCGGTCCCCGGTCCCCGGTCCCGGCGCTCATGCCTTCGCCGCGCACGCCAGGTAGTTCACTTCGGTGCGCCGGCTCAGGCGGGCGGCGCTGCGCCAGGGTTCGTAGACCAGGCCGCTGACATCGCGCATCTGCAGGCCGCTGGCGCGCACCCAGGCGGCCAGTTCGGCCGGCTTGATGAAATCGGCATAGCGGTGCGTGCCCTTGGGCAGCAGCTTGGCGATGTACTCGGCACCGACCACCGCCAGCGCGAACGCGGCCGGGGTGCGGTTGAGCGTGGACATGAACAGCTGGCCGCCTGGCTTGAGCAGGCGCGCGCAGGCGTCGATCACCGCGCCCGGATCGGGCACGTGCTCGAGCATTTCCATGCAGGTGATGGCATCGAAGCTTTCCGGCTCCTCCTCGGCCAGCGCCTCGACGGCGATCTGTCGGTAGTCCACCTCCACCCCGGATTCGAGCTTGTGCAGGCGCGCGACCTTCAGCAGCTCGGGCGCCAGGTCGATGGCGACCACCTGGGCGCCGGCCGCGGCCAGCGCCTCGCTCAGCAGGCCACCGCCGCAGCCCACGTCCAGCACGCGCTTGCCGGCCAGCGGCAGGCGGCTGGCGACGTACTGCAGGCGCACCGGGTTGAGCGCATGCAGCGCCTTCTGCGGGCCGTCCGGGTCCCACCAGCGGGTGGCCAGGGCGCCGAACTTGTCCAGCTCGGCCTGGTGGAAATTGGCGTTGGATGCGGGGGTCATGGCGCGTTCCTTTTCGAAGGCCTCGCGGCCGTGGGGCCGCGGGAAACAGCGGCCAGCATGCGCAAGGGCCGCATCAGGGAGCGTGAGGGGTCAGGCCGGATGCAGGCCGGCGATGCGCTGGCGCCACTGGCGCGCGTTGGCGACCACGCCGGCCATGTCGATCCCGACCGGCTGGCGGTCGACCAGGCGTTCGCGCCCGGCGATCCACACATCGGTGACCTGGTGGCGACCGGTGGCGTAGACCAGCTGGGAGACGACGTGGTGCAGCGGCTGGGTCTCCAGCGCGGACAGGTCCACGCAGGCGATGTCGGCCTGCTTGCCCACCTCCAGCGTGCCGACCAGATGGTCGAAGCCGATCGCCCTGGCCCCACCCAGCGTGGCCGCGCGCAGGGCGGCGAAGGCGTCCAGCGCCACCGCGTCCTGGGCCACGGCCTTGGACAGGATCGCCGCGGTGCGGGTCTCGCCGAACATGTCCAGGTCGTTGTTGGAGGCGCAGCCGTCGGTGCCGATGGCCAGGTTCACTCCGGCGCGGGCCAGCGCGCAGGCCGGGCAGAAGCCGGAGGCGAGCTTGAGGTTGGATTCCGGGCAGTGCACCACCGACACGCCGCGTTCGGCGCACAGGTGGATCTCGCCTTCCGTCAGCTGGGTCATGTGCACGGCGATCAGGCGGTCGTTGATCAGGCCCATGCGGTCCAGGCGCGCGATCGGGCGCTGGCCGTAGTCCTTGAGCGACTGCTCCACCTCCTGCGCCGTCTCGTGCAGATGCAGGTGCACCGGCACGTCGAGCTGGTCGGACAGCATGCGCACCCGCTCGAAGTTGGCGTCGTTGACCGTATACGGCGCATGCGGCGCGAACGCGGTGGCGATCAGCGGATCGTCGCGCCACTGGTCGTGGACCTGCCCGGCACGGTCGAAATACTCGTCGTCGCTGCTGGCCCAGGCGGTGGGGAAGTCGATCACCGGCAGGCCGATGCGCGCGCGGAAGCCATGGTGCTTGTAGGTGGCCGCCTGCACGTCGGGGAAGAAGTAGTTCTCGTTGACGCAGGTGGTGCCGCCACGCAGCATCTCGGCGATCGCCAGGGTGATGCCGTCGGCGATGAACTCCGGCCCCATCACCGCGCCTTCCACCGGCCAGATGTGCTGCTGCAGCCAGACCTTGAGCGGCAGGTCGTCGGCGATGCCGCGCAGCAGGGTCATCGGGTTGTGCGTGTGGGCGTTCACCAGGCCGGGGATCAGCGCAGCCTCGGGCCGCTGCACCACCTGTTTGGCGGCAAAGCGCGTGCGGGCCTGCGCGATCGGCGCGATGGCCACGATCGCCCCGTCGGTGATGGCCACGGCGTGCTGCTCGAGCACCACCGCGTGCGGTTCGACCGGCACCACATAGCCGGCTTCGATCAACAGGTCGCAGGATTCAACGTCGGACGGATTCACGGGTGCCTTGGTTACCAAAGAGGATCAGCCGGCCTTGCCCAGCATCAGGCGCCGGGTCAGGAACGAAGCGGGCCAGATCAGCATGAAGAAGAACGCCGAGTACGGGTTGGGCCACAGGTAGGCCAGCGGGATCGCCAGCAGGAACACCGCGATCGACACCGTGCTGCGCACCACGAACCAACGCGCCTGGGCCGCGCCCAGGCGCTCGGCCAGCGACTCCTGCCGCGCCACCCACACCCGGGTGAGAAAGCCGAAGAAGGAGATCGTCGCCAAGACCACCGCATAGAAGGCGAAGCGCCCGGGCGAGGCGCTGCTGACCGACTCGGAGTACTCGCGCGTGGCGAACGGCATCAGCGCCACGAACATCAGCTGCCAGATCGTGCCCCACACCAGCCGGCCGCTGACATGGCGCACGTGGCGCCAGGTCTGCATATGGCTCATCCAGAAGGTGGCCGTGACCAGGAAGCTGACGAAGTAGGCGATGAACAGCGCCAGCGTATGGCCGTTCGCCGCGCCCTCGCCCAGGCGCTCGACCATTTCCGCGTCGGGCAGCTTGAGCTCGATGGCCAGCAGGGTGATGGCGATGGCGAAGACCGCATCGCTGAAGAAGACCACCCGGTCGTGCGGAAACACATCCGCGCGCGCCGGGGCATCGCCCTGCTGTTCCTGCACCAAGCCAAGATCCTGCATGCGACGCTCCCTGCGCGCTGGATGGGGGTTACTTCACCCGGCTGACGTACTCGCCGGTGCGGGTGTCGACCTTGATGATCTCGTCGGTGCCCACGAACAGCGGCACGCGCACCACCGCCCCGGTCTCCAGGGTGGCCGGCTTGCCGCCGGTGCCGGCGGTGTCGCCCTTCACGCCCGGGTCGGTCTCGGTGATCTTCAGCTCGACGAAGTTCGGCGGCGTGACCTGGATCGGGTTGCCGTTGAACAGGGTCACCACGCAGGCTTCCTCGCCCTTGAGCCACTTCTTGGCATCGCCCACGCCGGCCTCGTCGGCCTGCACCTGCTCGAAGGTCTCCTGCTGCATGAAGTGCCAGTACTCGCCATCGTTGTACAGGTACTGCATGTCGGTATCGACCACGTCGGCGGCCTCGATCGAGTCGGTGCTCTTGAGGGTCAGTTCCTGCACGCGGCCCGAGCGGATCAGGCGGAAGCGCATGCGGGTGAACGCCTGGCCCTTGCCGGGCTTGACGTAGTCGGTCTCGGTGATGATGGCGGGTTCGTTGTTGACCAGGATCTTCATCCCGTTCTTGACGTCGTTCATGCCGTAGGTGGCCATGGGCAAACTCCTGGAGATAAGACAGACCCGCCGCCATGCGCGAGCGGCCGGATACAATGGGGACGCCCGCCGCAACCGGCGAGCGCATGCTTCGTTCAAACGCTCATGATACCTGCAGCACCCCTTTCCAGACAGACGGCCCCCGCCGCCAGCGCCACCGCCCCCGCCCCGCTGCAGCCTTCGGGCTGGCAGCAGGCGCTGCGTCGGGCCGTGCGCGATCCGGGCGAACTGCTCACGCGGCTGGGCCTGCACGAGGCCGCGCTGGGGGTTTGCCCGCAGGCCGCGGCGCAGTTCCCGCTGCTTGCGCCCGAAGGCTTCGTGGCCCGCATGCGCCACGGCGACCCGCACGATCCGCTGCTGCGCCAGGTCCTGCCGCTGGACCAGGAGCTGCGCCTGCTGCCCGGCTTCGGCCTGGACGCGGTCGGCGACGCGGCCGCGCGCTCGGCGACCGGCGTGATCCAGAAGTACCAGGGCCGCGCCCTGATGGTGGCCACCGGCAGCTGCGCGATCCACTGCCGCTACTGCTTCCGCCGGCACTTCCCGTATGGCGAGGAGACCGCCGCGCGCGATCACTGGGCCGAGGCGATCGCCCGGGTGCGCGAGGATGCGAGCATCGACGAGGTGATCCTGTCCGGCGGCGATCCGCTGTCGCTGTCTACGCCCAAGCTGGCCGAGCTGACCGATGCCCTGCGCCAGGTGCCGCACCTCAGGCGCCTGCGCATCCACAGCCGCCTGCCGGTGGTCCTGCCCGAGCGCGTCGATGCCGCCCTGCTGCAGTGGCTGGGCGCGCTGCCCTGGCCGGTGGCCTTCGTCCTGCACGCCAACCACGCCAACGAGTTCGATGCCAGCGTCGATGCGGCCCTGGCCGCGCTGCGCGGCAGCGGCGCGACCCTGCTAAACCAGGCGGTGCTGCTGCGCGGCGTCAACGACAGCGTCGATGCGCTGGCGGCGCTGTCCGAACGCGGCTTCGCCGCAGGCGTGCTGCCTTACTACCTGCACCAGCTCGACCGTGTGCAAGGCGTGGCCCACTTCGAGGTGGACGACGCCACCGCGCTGGCGCTGCATACCGAGCTGGCCGCGCGCCTGTCCGGCTACCTGGTGCCGCGCCTGGTGCGCGAGATCCCGGGCGACACCGGCAAGCGCCCGCTGCGCTGAGCGTGCGCGGCCGTAGCACAGGACGGCCTTCACGAATCCGCAAGCCAGCCGATGGTCAGGATGGACGCTCCGGTGACCATGCTGTATTAAACGCCGTCCCCCGCTCCCAGCACGAAGCGCCATGCAGATCGGCAAAGACACGCCCGTGCGGCTGATGATCATCGACGACAGCGGTGAGGCGGCCGAGGGCGTGGTCAGCACGTTCCGCAACGACGGCATCGCCGTGCGGCCGTTGCGCCCGCTGGATGCGGAGGAACTGGTCCAGCAGCTGGCCAGCCAGCCGGTGGACCTGATCCTGGTGGCCAAGACCGCCCGCACCCTCCCGGTCTCGGCGGTGCTGGAGCAGGTCGCCGCCGTCGGCAAGGACATCCCGGTGGTGGTGATGGTCGACGCCTCCGGCACGCCTTCGGTGGTGGACGACCTAATCAATGGCGCCAGCGCGGTCGCGGTGCGCTCGCGTCCCGATCACCTGCTCAGCGTGCTGCGCGCCGAATGGGAGGACCTGGAGGCCCGCCGCGGCCTGCGCCGCCTGGAGGCCCAGCTGCGCGAGACCGAGCGCCGCTGCGATGCGCTGATCGCCTCCTCGCGCGATCCCATCGCCTATGTGCACGAAGGCATGCACATCCGCGCCAACGATGCGTATCTGGACATGTTCGGATTCGCGTCCTTCGAGGACATCGAGGGTCTGTCGCTGCTGGACCTGATCGCGCCCAAGGACGTGGAGGACTTCAAGCAGCTGCTCAAGCGCATCGGCAAGGGCGAGCCGCCCCCGCCGCGCTACGAGTGCGAGGCGCGCACGCTCGACGGCGAGGCCTTCCCGGCGGTGATGGAGTTCGCCACCGCCACCTACGAGGGCGAGGCCTGCGTGCAGGTGGTGTTCCGCCGCCGCGAGCTGGATACCGAACTGGCGCGCGAGGTCGAGGACCTGCGCCAGCGCGACGTGGTCACCGGCCTGCTCAACCGCCCCACCTTCCTGCATGCGCTCGAGGATGCCGTGGCCCAGGTCGGGCAAGGCGAGCAGCAGTACGGCCTGCTGCTGGTCGAACCGGATCACTACGCGCGCCTGCTGCCGGACATCGGGCTGGGCTCGGCCGATGCGCTGATCGCGGCGATGGCGGCGCGCTTCTCCAGCCTGATCGGCGAAGGCATGGTCGCCGCCCGCTTCAGCGAACACGGCTTCGCCGTGCTGTGCCACTGCAGCCATGCCGACACCGCCGCGCTGGCCGAGCGCCTGCGCGCCGGCTTCGCCGCGCATGTGTTCGAGATCGGCAGCCACGCGGTGACCGCCACCCTGAGCGTGGGCGGCGTGCAGATCGGCGAGAAGATCGCCAGCGTCAGCCAGGTGCTGGCGCGGGCCAGCGAGAACCTGCAGTCGGTGGCCAGCGTCGGCGGCAACGGCGTGCTGATCTTCGACCCGGCCGCGGTGGACCGCGCCGAGGCCGAGTACGCCCAGCGCATCCTGGACCTGGTGCGCGAGGCGCTGACCGGCAGCGGCTTCGCCCTGCACTACCAGCCGATCATCCCGCTGCTCGGCGCGCCGGGCGATTTCTACGAAGGCTTCCTGCGCCTGGACAACGGCAGCGGCGAGCGGATCAAGCCGGTGACCTTCCTGGCCATCGCCGAGGAAGCCGGGCTGCTGGCCGACATCGACCGCTGGGTGGTGCGCGCGGCCATCGCCGCACTGGCCGCGCGCGAACGTGCCGGGCGCCCCACGCGCATGATGGTCAAGATCAGCCAGGCCTCCTTCGGCGATACGCGCCTGGTTGAGACCATCGCCCACGAACTGGCCGCCACCGGGCTGCCGGGCGAGCGGCTCTGGCTGGAAACCACCGAAGCCAAGGTCTTCACCCACCTGCGCGCGGCGCAGGAGCTGCTGCAGTCGGCGGCGCGCCTGGGCTGCAAGGTCGGGCTGGAGCAGTTCGGCACCGGGCTGGATTCCTTCCAGCTGCTGGCGCACTTCACCCCGGCCTTCCTCAAGCTGGACCGCAGCTTCACCCAGGACCACACCCGCGTGGCCGAGAACCAGGACAAGATCCGCGAGATCACCGCACGCGCGCAGCGCGACGGCATCACCACCATCGCCGAGCACGTGCAGGACCCGGGCACGATGTCGCTGCTGTTCGGCGCCGGGCTGGATTACGTGGAAGGCTCGTTCGTCGCCAATGCGATGCCGGAGATGAGCTTCGACTTCAACGCCTGAAGCGTTAGAGCGAAAGAGCGAAGGCCCCGCCGGATGCGAAAAGCCCGCCGGAAGGCGGGCTTTTCGTTGCCAGGCATGGCGGTCAGCCGGCTTACATCACCGTGCTGGCGCGCTGCTGGACCTGCGCGGCACGCAGGGCGGCGATGCGCTCGGGCAGCGGCGGGTGGCTGAGGAACAGCTTCTTCAGGCCCTGCCCCATGCCACCGGCGATGCCGAAGGCCTCCACCTGCGCCGGCAGCGTGCTGGTGCTGTGGTTGGCCTGCAGACGCTCCAGCGCGGCGATCATCTTCTGCCGGCCGGCCAGCGTGGCGCCGCCATGGTCAGCGCGGAACTCGCGGCGACGCGAGAACCACATCGCGATCATCGTGGCGAACAGGCCCAGCACCATCTCCAGCGCGAACACGATGATGTAGTAGGCGAAGCCGCGGCTGTTGCCCTCGCGGTTGCCCGACAGGTAGCTGTCGATCACGCCGCCGACCACGCGCGCTAGCACGATCACGAAGGTGTTCAGCACGCCCTGCAGCAGGGCCATGGTCACCATGTCGCCGTTGGCGACGTGGCTGACCTCGTGGCCCAGCACGGCCTCGGCCTCGTCGCGGCTCATCTGCCGCAGCAGGCCCGTGGACACGGCCACCAGCGCGTTGTTGCGGTTGGCGCCGGTGGCGAAGGCGTTGATCTCCGGCGCCTCGTACACGGCCACCTCGGGCATGCCGATGCCGGCGGCCTGGGCCTGGCGGCGCACGGTCTCCAGCAGCCACTGCTCGGCCTCGTTGCGCGGGGTTTCGATCACCATCGCGCCGGTGGCGCGCTTGGCCATCCACTTGGACATCAGCAGCGAGATGATCGAGCCGCCGAAGCCGAACAGCGCGGCCATCACCAGCAGGCCGGCCATGCTGGCCGAATTGACCCCAAGCAGGGACATCACAACGCTGGCCAGGGCCAGCACGGCCAGGTTGGTCAGCAGGAACAATGCGATGCGGGTAAACACGGTCGACTCCAGGGAAAAAGGAATGAGGGGGAACGAGATGAATCTTGTGGACGCCCCGGTTTGACTTCAAGCTGCCGGCTGACCGGTTGTTCAGCGATTGCGCGTCGATTTCGTCAATGTCATCAAGCTCCTACCGCGGCCGCTTCGCGCCCTCGCCCACCGGCCCGCTGCACGCCGGCTCGCTGCTGGCGGCGTTCGGCAGCTGGCTGCTGGCACGCCACGCCGGCGGGCAGTGGTGGGTGCGGATCGAGGACCTGGACCCACCGCGCGAAGTTCCCGGCGCCGCGCACTCACAGCTGCAACTGCTGGAAAAACTCAGCCTGCGCAGCGATGGACCGGTGCGCTGGCAGCACACGCGAGGAGATGCCTACGCTGTCGCGCTCGAGCGCCTGCTGTCGCGCGGGCTGGCCTTCGAATGCCACTGCAGCCGCGCCGACCTGGCCGCCACCGGTGGGGTCCACCACCGGTGCGTCGCCCGGGCCCGGCGGCCTGATCCGGCCATCCGGCTGCGCGTACCCGGTGACTGCATTGTCACCTTCGACGACGGCCTGCAGGGCCCGCAGCGCCAGGAAGTCGGGCGCGTGGTCGGCGACTTCGTCCTGCGCCGCGCCGACGGACCCTGGGCCTACCAGCTGGCGGTGGTGGTGGACGACGCGGACCAGGGCATGACCGATATCGTGCGCGGCGCCGACCTGCTGGACTCCACGCCGCGCCAGATCCTGCTGCAGCGGGCGCTGGGCCTGCCCACGCCGCGCTACCTGCACCTGCCGGTGCTGCTGGATGCCCACGGGCACAAGCTGTCCAAATCCGAAGGCGCGCAGGCCCTGGACGCCGGTGACCTGCTGCCCGCGCTGCGTTCGGCTTGGGTCCAGCTGGGCCAGGCGGCGCGCGTGCTGGCAGGTGCCGATACGGTGGACACGCTGCTGCATGCGGCGCAGCATGGCTTCGACCCCGCGCGCTTGCCCGCTTCGGCGGGAATCCATGCTGCGCCGCACAACAAACATGCTGCAGGTGCTGACTAGAATCGCCGGCCCCTTGCCTCCTTAGATGCACTTCTCCATGACTCCTCGCGTTGCACTGGTTACCGGCGGGACCGGCGGCATCGGCACGGCCATCTGCCGCAAGCTGGCGGGTCTGGGCCATCGGGTGGCCACCAACTACCGCGACCCGGTGCGCGCCCGCACCTGGCAGCAGCGCATGGCCGACGAGGGCGTGGACATCGCCCTGGTGCAGGGCGACGTGCGTTATCCCGAGCAGGCGCAGGCCATGGTCGATGAGGTCACCGCGACGCTGGGGCCGGTCGACATCCTGATCAACAACGCCGGCATCACCCGCGACACCACCTTCCACAAGATGGACGCGGCGCAGTGGAACGAGGTGATCGACACCAACTTGTCCTCGGTGTTCAACATGACCCGGCCGGTGATCGCCGGCATGCGCGCCCGGCGCTGGGGCCGGATCGTGCAGATCAGCTCGATCAACGGCCAGAAGGGCCAATACGGCCAGGCCAACTACGCCGCGGCCAAGGCCGGCATGCATGGCTTCACCATCTCCCTGGCGCAGGAGAGCGCGCAGTTCGGCGTCACCGTCAACACCGTCTCGCCCGGCTACATCGCCACCGAGATGGTGATGGCCGTGCCCGAGGAGATCCGCAACAAGATCGTGGCCCAGATCCCCACCGGCCGTCTGGGTTCGCCCGAGGACATCGCCTACGCGGTGGCCTTTTTCGTGGCCGAGGAGGCGGCCTGGATCACCGGCGCCAACCTGTCGGCCAACGGTGGTCAGTACATGGGCTGGTGAGTCCGACCAGGGTGCCCGGCGCGTGCCCGGGCGGCCTCGCCCGACAGTGCCACTCCACACCCCAAACGCTCCCAAAGTATGGTTGCGCCGCAAAAAACCCGGGCGCATGCTCCGCGCACATTGATTGAGGTGACTGCTCCATGGCTGCGATCCGGATCATCAAGAAGTACCCCAACCGTCGTCTCTACGACACCGAAATCTCCAGCTACATCACCATCGAGGATGTGCGCCAGCTCATCGTCGATGGCGAAGAGTTCGAAGTGCGCGATGCCAAGAGCGGTGAGGACCTGACCCGCCTGGTGCTGCTGCAGATCATCAGCGACCAGGAGCAGGACGGCGAGCCGCTGCTGTCCACCCAACTGCTCAGCCAGATCATCCGTTTCTACGGCGATTCGCTGCAGGGCTTCATGGGCAACTACCTCGAGCGCTCGATGCAGATGTTCATGGACCAGCAGGCGCAGTTCCGCCAGCAGATGGGCAACCTGCTGGGGCAGACGCCGTGGGCGATGATGAACCAGCTCACCGAGCGCAACCTGGAGATCTGGCAGGACTTCCAGCGCAATCTCACCAGCGGCCTGAGCCGTGGCCCTACGCGTCCGAGTTCCACGCCCGGCACGGGCGGCAGCAACGGGGCGAAGGATGGCCCGACGACGCGCGAGAGCTCCAGCAAGTCCACGCGTCGCTGAGCGCGGCGTTTTTCCGCGGCGAAGCGGCCGATCCGCTTCGACCCACCGACGCCCCGGCCTGGCCCCGCGGCGTCCGATCCGACCGACGGCGATGGCGCCGGCAATACGGCTCGAGTCATTGGTGCGTCGCGCACTCCCGCAACGCCGACCCTGAGCCAGATTTCTTCAAGCGATAACCAAGCGGCAGGCGCAGCAAGCGCCGTCCGCTCAGGGTGCCTGTACGCATCTCCGCGTTCGGTCAGGCAGGTGTCCGGCACAGATCGCGGCCCCAAGACAGACGCGATTGTGAGCATTGAGCGACACCCTCGGCATTGCCCTGCTCCACGCCATGCTGCGCAGCATGGATTGCCGCGCACCGCGGCGACAACAGCCCGCACAGACGGGGCCGCAAGCCTGCGGAGTATCCTTGCGCGCTGTCCTTCATCGATCCTGCATCCATGACTCCACGCATCGCATTGGTGACCGGCGGCATCGGCGGCCTGGGGACGGCGATCTGCCGCGCCCTGACCGAGGCCGGCCACACCGTCATCGCCACCGACCTGCCGGCCGAGCCTGCGCGCCTTAAGGCCTTCCAGGCGGCCACCGACGGGCGCGTGGCCTTCGAACCGGCCGATGTCGGCGACGATGCGCAATGCGCGCAGCTGATCGCCCGCGTCCAGGCCACGCACGGCGCGCTGGACATCCTGGTCAACAATGCCGGCATCACCCGCGATGCGACCCTGCGCAAGATGGACCTGGCGCAGTGGAACGCGGTCCTGCAGGTCAATCTGACCAGCGCCTTCCAGCTGTGCCACCACGTCATCGCCGGCATGGTCGAGCGCGGCCACGGCCGCATCGTCAACATCAGCTCGGTCAGCGGCCAGACCGGCAACTTCGGCCAGGCCAACTACGCGGCGGCCAAGGCCGGCCTGCATGGGTTGACCATGTCGCTGGCGCGCGAGGTCGGCTCCAAGGGCGTCACCGTCAACAGCGTGTCCCCGGGTTATGTGCGCACGCCGATGACGGCGGCCATGCCGGCCGAGGTCCTGCAGCGCACCACGGGCCTGGTGCCGGTAGGCCGGCTGGGCGAGCCGGAGGACATCGCCCGCGCGGTGCGCTTCCTGGCCGAGGACGCGGCCGGTTACATCACCGGCGCCAACCTGCCGGTCAACGGCGGGCTGTACATGGGCTTCTGAAGACGCGCTACAGCGGCTGGTCGCTCGCCGGCTGGCCGCTGCAGTAGCGGGCGCGGAACTGTTCGGCCTCGGGCATCAGCTGCTGCAGGCGAGCGATGCGGTTGGACGGGTCGGGGTGGGTAGAGGCGAACTCCGGCGGACGCTCGCCGCCGCCCAGCTGGGACATGCGCTCCCACAGCGGGATCGCCTGCTGCGGGTCGTAACAGGCCGCCGCGGCCAGCATCAGGCCGACCTCATCGGCCTGGGATTCGTGGTTGCGGCCGTACGGCAGCACCACGCCGTACTGCACGCCGGCGCCCAGCGCGGCCATGGTCTGCTGGTCCATGCCGGACATGCCGGCGGCCACCTGCCCCATCTGCACCAGCTTCTGCTGGGCCATGCGCTGGGAGCTGTGGCGCAGCAGCGCATGGGCGATCTCATGCCCCATCACCACCGCCAGTGCATCGCGCGTCTGAGCGATCGGGAACAGCCCGGTGTAGACGGCGATCTTGCCGCCCGGCAGGCAGAACGCATTGGCCTCGTCCGAGCGCAGCACGCTGACTTGCCAGTCGTAGCCGGACAGGTCCGGCACCGGCTGGTCGTGCTGCTTGGCCAGGTCGGCCGCCACCTGCGGCACGCGTGCGATCAGGCGCTGGGCGATGGTCGCCACTTCCTGGCTGGTCGGGTCGCTGGCCGGCAGCAGCGCGCCCTGCTGGCGCGCCTCGCCCAGCACCTGCTGGTAGGCCTGCACGCCGAGCTCGGATTCCTCGCTGGGCGTGGCGCCGTAATGCGCGTCCTGGCCGGTGTAAGGATCGGTCTGACGGCTGGAGATCCACTGAAACGCCGCATAGCCGGCGAACAGCAACAGGATCCACCAGCGGATCCCGAATCCGCGCCGCCGCTGCATGCCCCCATTGCCATAAGCCGCATTCATGCCTTGATCCTTGTCAGATGCCGCGCACCACGCGGAAGCCTACCCGCGCACTGGTCATGTCCGAGTCCTGCGAGGCACGCCACGCCGCCCGTGCCTGCTGCGGCGAGGAGGCCCACCCGCCTCCCCGGATCACCCGGGCCCGGCAGCCGGGATTGAACCACGCCGCGCCGTCGCCCGGCGCACGCCGGAAGCTGGCGTGCCAGCAGTCAGCGACCCACTCGCTGATGTTGCTGCCCACGTCGTACAGCCCCCAGGCGTTCGGCTTGAACGTGGCCACCGGCGCCGGGCCCCACCAGCCGTCGCCGTAGCCGACGAAGGCGTTGCCCCAGTGGCGACCGCTGGGGGAGACGTCGTTGCCGCCGGTCAGGTTGCCTACGCCCGCCGGCGGCGGGGTCGAGTTGCCCCACGAATAACGCCCCTGGCTGCCGGCGCGCAGGATGTATTCGAACTCGGCCTCCGAGGCCAGGCGGTAGGCGTGCCCGGTCTGCTCGGCCAGCCAGTCGGCGTAGGCCTCCGCGTCGCGCACGCTGACGTGCAGCACCGGCATGTCGTCGGCCGCCTTGGCGCCGGCGTAGTCCGACTGCCAATCCACGCCGCTGCGGCGCACGAAGTTGCCGCTGCGCTCGTCGTAGACGATCGAATGCCCGCGCCGCGTCGCCCGCGAACGGTACTGCGTGGCCTGCACGAAGCGCCGGTACTGGCCCACCGTCACCGCCGTGCGCGAGACGGCGAAGCCGCGGTCGAAGCGCACGTAATGCGCCGGCTGCTCGGCCTCGGACGCGCCCGGCTCGTCCTCGTCGGCGCCCATGCGGAAGGCGCCATGCGGCACCACCACCATCACCGGCGTGCGGCCACCGCCGCGCATGGCATCGGTGAAGGACTGGCCGGGCCGGAACAGGCCGTAGTGCGTGGCCAGGTCGATGCGCTGGCGCAGATCGGCGGCCACCGGATCGCCCGGCCGGGCGATACGCAGGGCGGCCTCCAGCTTCTGCCGCGCGTCCTTCAGGCCCAGCGGCGAGACCAGATCGTCCACGCCGGCGTCGCGCAGCGCGGCGATCTGGCGGGTGCGCTCGGCTTCGATGCGCGCATAGCCGTCCTTGACCGTCTGCGCGTCCTGGCGCAGGCCGTTGGCGAAGCCCATCCAGCGGGCGGCCTCGTCGAAGTCGCCGGCGCGCGCGGCGTCCTCGGCGCGGCGGATGAAGGCGCTCTCCGTCGCCGCCATGCCCTGCAAGGCGCGCGGCTGGTCCGGCGCCTGCGCCAGCACGGCGCGGAAGGTGCTCAGCGCGCCGTCCTTGCCCTCCTCGCCCAGCAGGCCCTGGCGCAGCTGGCTCTCGCCGGTGGCATTGAGCCGGGCCAGCTGCTCGGCCAGATCGACCTGCTCCAGATACGGTTCGGCGCGCGGGTCCTGCGCCAGCACGGTGCGCACCACCGCGGCGATGCGCACCGCGCGCGCCAGCGCCTCCGGATCGTCCTGGGCGGCGGCCACCGCACGACGGCCCTGGGCCAGCAGGGCGGTGCCGGCGTTGGCCAGGCCGCGCTTGGCGACGGCGTCGTTGGGATTCAGGCGCAGCAGCGCCAGGTACAGCGGGATGGCATCGCGCGGCTGTTCGAACAGGTCGCCCGCGCGCAGCGCGGCTGCGGCCTCGCGGCGCGCCTGGCGCACCTGGTTCGGTTCCAGCGCCAGCGCGGGCGGCGACCAGTTCAGCGCGGCATCGCCATTGCTGTCGCTGATGGTCACGCTGGGCGTGCGCGCCGGCGTCTGGTCGGCCGCGGGCGCCGGGCTGGCCACAGGCGTGGCCGGCCGCGCGGCGGGCTCGGGCGCGCGGTCGCAGGCTGTCAGCAGCAGCGCCAGCAGCGCCGGGGCGAATCGCCGCAAGGTTCCTCCCGTCATGATCCAAAGGCGGCCGATGGCCGGGGACGTTAGGCTATTGTCGCCCCAACCGCGCCAAGGCGTGTGCAAGCCTGCGCGACGGGGCGCCCCCTGGTTCCCAACCTCGAGACCCGCGTGCCCCTCTGGATCGACACCCCCGACGCGCTGCGAGCGCACCTGCAGCAGCTGCCCGCCTGGGTGGGCCTGGACACCGAATTCATCCGCGAGAAGACCTTCTGGCCGCAACTGGCCCTGGTCCAGATCGCCATCGGCGACACCATCCTGCTGGTCGACCCGCTGGTACCCGGCATGCCGCAGGCCCTGGCGCCACTGCTGTCCGATCCCAGCGTGGTCAAGGTGATGCACAGCGCCAGCGAGGACCTGATCGCGCTGCGCTGCGCCTGCGGCGTGCTGCCCTCGCCCTTGTTCGACACCCAGATCGCCGCGGCGCTGGCCGGCATCGGCGGCGGCATGGGCTACCAGAAGCTGGTGGCGCAGATCACCGGGGTCACCCTGGCCAAGGGCGAGACCCGCTCGGACTGGCTCAAGCGCCCACTCAGCCCCGCGCAGCTCGAATACGCGGCCGACGATGTGGTCCACCTGGGCGCGCTGTACGCGGCGCTGACCGAGAAGCTGCAGGCGCTGGGCCGGCTGGACTGGCTGCAGGCCGATGGTGCGCGGCTGATCGCCCAGGGCGAGGACGATGGCGGCGAGCGCTGGCCGCATCTGGCCCTGCGCAGCGCGCAGTTCCTCGATGCGCCGGCACAGCATCGCCTGCTGCGGCTGCTGCGCTGGCGCGAGGCGCAGGCGCGCGCCAGCGACCGGCCCAAGAGCTGGATTCTGGACAACGAGCTGGCCGTGACCCTGGCGCGCACGCCCATGGCCTCGCGTGAGGCGCTGATCGACTGGCTCGAACGCCAGCCCAAGTCGCCGCGCAAACTGGCCGACGCGCTCTGGCAGGCACTGTCCACGCCGCTGCCGGACGAAGCCGACGCCCCACTGGCCAAGAACGGCGACCAGGACAAGCAGCGCCTGAAGAAGCTGCAGGACGCCGTGGCCGCGCACTCGGCCGCGCTCGGCCTGCCCGACGGCATCCTCGCCTCGCGCCGCTGGCTGGAGGCGCTGATGGAGCACGGCCAGTGGCCGGCCGCGCTGGAAGGCTGGCGCCGCGCCCAGCTCGAACCGGTGCTGGCGCCGTTGCTGGCTTCGCCACGGGCCTGACCACAAGCCCCGTCCGAGGGCGCGAATCCCGCTATCGCGCCGGCAGGCCAGGCGCTACGCTACGACGTCCTCCGGACCGGTCCTTCGCACGCGCGGCCTCGCGCTGCGAACGCGAGCCCGGCGCGGGACGCCCCGTCGCCCGCCTCGGAGAAGCTGATGTCTCGGTTGCACCGTCCTGCCCTGTTCTTCGCCAGCACCACGCTGTTGCTGTCCGCGCTGCTGACCATGCCGACGCTGCTGGCTCAGCAGAAGCCCGAGCCCGATCGCCCCGCGCACTTCGTCGTGCCCGACGACCCGGAGGCGGATTTCGTCCGCCGCGAGGTCGAGATCCCGATGCGCGACGGCGTCAAGCTGCATACCGTCATCCTGGTGCCCAAGGGCGCCCATCGCGCGCCGATGCTGCTCACCCGCACGCCCTACGACGCCGACGGCATGACCACGCTGGCCAAGAGCAACCGCCTGGCCGCCGTGCTGCAGGGCTACGACAACTTCCCCGAGCTGTTCAACAAGCACGGCTACATCCGCGTGGTCCAGGACATCCGCGGCAAGTACGGCTCGGAGGGCGACTACGTCATGAACCGGCCGCAGATCGGCCCGCTCAACGACAGCAACGTCGACCACTCCACCGACACCTGGGACACGGTGGACTGGCTGTCCAAGAACGTGCCCGAGTCCAACGGCAAGGTCGGCATCCTGGGCATCTCCTACGACGGCTTCACCAGCCTGATGGCGCTGTTCCATCCGCATCCGGCGCTGAAGGTGGCCATCCCGATGAACCCGATGGTCGACGGCTGGCGCGGCGACGACTGGTTCCATAACGGCGCCTTCCGCCAGACCAACCTGCCCTACATCTACGAGCAGGAGGCCACGCGCGGCAACACGATCCACTGGATCCAGACCGACGCCGACGACTACGACTTCTACCTCAAGGGCGGCGCGGCCGGCCTGATCGGCAAGCGCCGCGGCATGGACCAGCTCGGCTTCTTCCGCAAGCTGCTGGCGCACCCGTCCTACGATGCCTTCTGGCAGGAACAGGCGGTGGACAAGCTGCTCGCCAAGGAGCCGCTCAGCATTCCGGTGATGCTGGTGCATGGCCTGTGGGACCAGGAAGACATCTACGGCGACATGGCCGTGTACGCGGCGCTGGAACCCAAGGACACGCGCAACGACAAGGTGTTCCTGGTGATGGGCCCGTGGAACCACGGCGGCCAGCGCGAGGACGGCACCCACCTGGGTGCGATCAAGTTCGACACCGACACCGCCGCGAGCTTCCGCCGCGAGGTGCTGCGCCCGTTCCTGGATCACTATCTGATGGACGACGCGCCGCCGATGCAGGTCTCGCCGGTCACCGTCTACCGCACCGGCGAGAACCACTGGGAGCACCTGAAGTCCTGGCCGCAGGGCTGCGCCTCGGGCTGCCGCATCGCCGAGCAGCCGCTGTATCTGAAGGACAACGGCACCGCGGGGTTCGATGCGCAGGCCACCGCCGGCAGCGACGAGTACGTGTCCGATCCGTCCAACCCCGTGCCCTTCCTGCCCCGGCCGCTGCCGGCCACCGGCTACGACGACAACCCGTGGCCGAGCTGGCTGGTCAGCGACCAGCGCCAGGCCGCCGCGCGCCCGGACGTGCTGACCTTCGTCACCGATGTGCTGGACGCGCCGCTGCGCATCAGCGGCACGCCCAAGGTGGACCTGCGCCTGTCCACGACCGGTAGCGACGGCGACTTCGTGGTCAAGCTGGTCGATGTCTACCCCGACGTGGTACCGGACGATCCCAAGCTGGGCGGCTACCAGCTGATGGTCTCGGCCGACATCCTGCGCGGGCGCTACCGCGAGAGCCTGGAGCACCCCAGCGCGATCCCGTCCAACACGACCGTGCCGATCCGCTTCGACCTGCCCGTGGCCAACCACACCTTCCTGCCCGGGCACCGGGTGATGGTGCAGATCCAGTCGAGCTGGTTCCCGCTGTACGACCTCAATCCGCAGACCTTCGTGCCCAATATCTTCCTGGCCCAGCCCAAGGACTACCGCGAGGCCACCATCAGCGTGAAGCTGGGCGGCGCGCAGGCCAGTTCGGTGCTGCTGCCGGTGGTCAGCGGCCTCAAGTGATGCAACACGGCGGCGTCGATTCGACGCCGCCTTGCCCTTGCGCAAGCCGACGCCAGCATCCCTCGCATGTCTTCCGATGTCCCCCCCGAGGCGGCCGCCCGGCCGCTGCGTATCGATCCGGGCCTGCGCCTGGATCAGGACGACCTGAGGATCCTGCAGATCCTCTCGCGCCAGGCGCGCGTGACCAAGTCCACCCTGGCCAGCGAGATCGGCCTGTCGATCACGCCGACCTGGGAGCGCGTGCGCAAGCTCGAGGCCGCCGGCCTGATCCGCGGCTACCGCGCGGTGATCGACTGGCAACGCCTGTTCAAGACCAGCCAGGTGCTGGTGCAGATCGTGCTGGGCCAGCACACCGCCGCCTCGATGCGCACCTTCGCCCAGCGCATGGCCGACGCCCCGGAAGTGGCGTTCTGCTACGCCACCGGCGGCGGCATCGACTACATCGCCATGATCGAGTGCAGCGACATCGCCCAGTACCAGGCCTTCATGGAGCAACTGCTGCGCGAGGACCTGGGAATCGCCCGCTACTCCACCTACGTGGTCACCAAGGCCATCCGCGCCCCGGGCGAGCGTCCCCTGCCCGCCCTGGACCCGCCGCGGCAGGGCTGAGCACCGGCCAGGCGCGTGCCCGGTCCGCCCCAGAACGCCTTCGCGCCGTCGCCTGACGATCGCACGCAGACCGGTTGGCAATCCGCAGGCGCATCGCTAGAATGGCGCTCCCCTTGGGGCCATAGCTCAGCTGGGAGAGCGCGTCGTTCGCAATGACGAGGTCGGGAGTTCGATCCTCCCTGGCTCCACCAAGTTTCCCGTTTGCGTTCATCCGCAAATGTTCGACAAAGGTCTGATTTAAAGGGATTTCCCTGAGAATCAGGCCTTTTTTGTTTGCAGCTTTGGCGCGGCCTCGCCGACTTCGCGTACCAACCCTCGCTGACGCCCAGCAGCCCGTGTCCACGAGGTCGGAGCTGGAAAGTTCATTGGCTGGCCATGGGCCGGGCGCCCCACTAGAACCTGGCCGCTGGGGTGCTGATTGCCATCACGTCTTCCTCGCCGCCACTGCGCCTGGAGGCCACCCAGGCGGACATTCCCGCACATGCGCGCTTGTCCTATAGTCGTCCCGTCTACGCATTGGGGAATGCCGTATGTACAAGTGGATGCTTGGCTGGGCGCTGCTGTTGGCCGGCGCAGCGCCGGGGATGGCTGCGGCTGGGGACGCGGTTCCGGCCGCGGAGACAGCGGACATGATCCTGCCGGTTTCCGGCGAACTGGGCATCGATCCGCAGGGTAAGGTCTTCGCGATCGATATCCGCACCATCGTCACTCCACCGCTGAAGGACCTCATCGAGAAGTCGGTGCGGCAGTGGAAGTTCGAGCCTGTGATGCACGACGGCAAGCCCGGCTATGCCAAGACGTCGATGCAGCTGGCACTGGTGGCGACCAAGGTGGACAGCGGCTACCAGTTGCACATACGCGATGTCCGCTTCTATTCGACCCGACAGCCCGCGACATCCATGGAGCCGCCACGCTATCCCGTAGACGCGGCACGCGCCGGCGTGATGGGCAACGTGCTCCTGGCCGTGCGCATTAATGCGCAGGGACAAGTCGTGGATGCAATGGCGACCCAGGTCGCGTTTCCATATCGCGACATGAAGCCGAAGCAGAGCGCGCAATGGGCCAAGGCCTTCGGCAAGGCCTCCATCGAAGCCGCCAGGAAATGGCAATTCACGCCAGCCAATGTCGAGTTCGGCGATGTCGCCGATGCCACCTTGATCCTTCCGGTGACGTTCTGGCTGGGCGAGTCCAAATCCCCCATCAACGGGTGGCAGGAACTTCCGACCATCATCCGCACGCCGATTCCTTGGCTTGCCGAGGCTGAGCAGTCCTTCGATCCGGTGGGTCTGCGCGATGGACAGTCGCTGGCGCTGCAATCTCCGGTGCACTTGCTGACCGTCGTTAACGGGCAGGCGCTGTAGAACAAGCTGGGTTTCGACCGGCTTTGAGACAACGAAAAAGCCCGCCATCGGCGGGCTTTTTCGTTGCGTGCGTTTTTGGCCTCAGAGCGCGATCGGGCGCAGCTTGCCCTGGTGCAGCTCCAGCGTGCGGTCCAGGCGGGCCGCCAGGCCGCGGTCGTGGGTCACCAGGACCAGGCTGGTGCGCTGAGCGCGGTTGAGGTCCAGCATCAGCGAGAACACGGTCTCGGCGGTCTTGTCGTCCAGGTTGCCGGTGGGCTCGTCGCCCAGCACGCAGCCGGGGTTGTTGACCAGCGCCCGGGCCACGGCCGCGCGCTGGCGCTCGCCACCGGAGAGTTCGCCTGGCTTGTGCTCCAGGCGATGGCCCAGGCCGACATGTTCGAGCAGCGTGGTCGCGCGCTGGCGCGCCTCGCTCAGGTCGCCGCCGCCCAGCGCCACCGGCATCATCACGTTCTCCAGTGCGGTGAACTCGGGCAGCAGGTGGTGGAACTGGTAGACGAAGCCCAGCGCCCGGTTGCGCAGCTTGCCGCGCGCCGCATTGGACAGGCCCGACATCTTCTGCCCGGCGACGAAGACCTCGCCCGAGGTCGGCGTATCCAGGCCGCCCAGCAGGTGCAGCAGCGTGCTCTTGCCGGCCCCGGAGGCACCGACGATGGCCACGGTCTCGCCGGCCTGCACGTCCAGATCCAGGCCGTCGAAGACCGGCGTCTTCATCTTGCCTTCGGCATAGGTCTTGGCCAGCGCCTGCGCGCGGATCACGCTGCTGTCTTGCATCGGCTTACTCATAGCGCAGTGCCTCGGCCGGGTCGGTGCGCGCCGCGCGCCAGGCCGGATACAGCGTGGCCAGGAAACTCATGGTCAGCGCGACCAGGGCGATCACCACGATCTCGTGCGGGTTGAGCACGTACGGCAGGCCGGTGATGTAGTACACGTCCGAGGGCAGCAGGACCACGTGGAAGGTGTGCTCGATCAGCTCCAGGATGCGCTCCAGGTTCATGGTCAGCACGATGCCGCTGATCACGCCGACCACGGTGCCGATCACGCCGATCAGCGAGCCCTGCACCATGAACACCTGCATCACCCCGCGCGGGGTCAGGCCCAGCGTGCGCAGGATGGCGATGTCGGCCTGTTTGTCGGTCACCAGCATCACCTGCGAATTGACCAGGGTGAAGGCGCCCATCAGGATGATCAGCGACAGCAGCACGCCCATCACCGTCTTCTCCATCTTCAACGACTGGTAGAGGTTGGCGTTGTCGCTGGTCCAGTCGCTGATGCGGTATGGATAGGGATTCACTTGCTGCAGGCGCATGGCCAGGTCGCGCGCCACATCGGACGCCTGGTCCATGTCGTGCAGCATCAGACGCACGCCGGTGACGCCGTCGCCCATGCGCTTGAGCCGCTGCAGGTCCTGCATGTCGACGAAGGCCATACCCTTGTCGATGTCGTTGTAGCCGACGGTGAAGATGCCGGTGACGGTGAAGCGCTTGGTCTGCGGCAGGGCGCCGACGATCGTGCTCTGCACGTCGCTGGTCAGCACGTTGACCTTGTCGCCCACGCGCACGTTCAACCATTGCGCCAGCTCGCTGCCCAGCAGGATGTTGAACTTACCCGGCTGCAGGGAATCGACCGAGCCCTGGTCCATCTTCTTGGCCAGGACCGAAACGTGCGCCTCCTGGTCGGGCACGATGCCGCGCACCACCGCCGGCATGTTCTGCGTCGCGTTGCCGGCGATCAGGCCCTCGCCATCCACATACGGCGCCGCCCCCGCCACCCGCGGATCCTCCATCGCCAGCTTCACCGCCGTCTGCCAATCCCGCATGGGCTCGCCGGTCGAGGACACGGTCGCGTGCGCGGTCATCTGCAGCAGGCGGTCGCGGATCTCGCGCTGGAAGCCGCTCATCACCGACAGCGTGGTGATCAGCACCATCACGCCCAGCGCGATGCCGATGATCGAGGCCATCGAGATGAAGGAGATGAAGCCGTTGCGTCGCTTGGCGCGCAGATAGCGCAGGCCGATGGCGACCGGGATGGGTTTGAACATTGCGGCCTGCGGTGAGGTGAACCAGGCCGTCGCGGGCCTGGCGGTGCGCTATGGTGCCATCGCCGCGCCGCGCGCGGAAATGGCCAGCCCGTCGGCGGCCAGATGCAGTTCACGTCGTGCGCGCGCCTGCAGCGTATCGGGCCACCAGACCAGGTGACCGCGCCGGCCGGTGGCGTCGCGCCAGGCCAAAAACGCCAGCGGTCCGCGCCACTGCACCTGGCAGCGCGCCAGCGTTACGCCATCCAGCGTGGGCGCGGCGTCGCCGCCGGGGAAGACCAGCAGGCACGATGGCCGCCGCAGATAGCGCCGCAGCGACACGCTCGCCTGCGCCGCGCTGCACGGCCCGAGCAACGCGATCCCCCAGCCCGGCAGGCCGCTGGCCAGCACCGCGCAGACCGCGAGCACGCCGATGAGCGCCAGCATCGCGCCCAGCAGGCGCGAGGGGCGCCACTCAAGCCGGCAGCTGGCGGATGCGTTCCATGAGCTGGGCGAGCGCGGCATCGGGACATTCCTCGTAGCCCATGAACCAGCGCCAGAGCTTATCGTCCTCGCATTCGAGCAGCGCTAGGAAAACCGCCCGCTGTTCCTCGGAATCGTCCTGCCAGGCGTGGTCCAGGTAGCGCTCGAACAGCTGGTCCAGCTCGCGCATGCCACGCCGGCTGCGCCAGCGCAGGCGCTTGATCACCGGGTCGAAGGTGGGGTCGCTCGCATCGCTCATGGGCGTGTCCAGTTCGTGGAAAGCAAAACGCCCTCCATCGGAGGGCGCCGTGCGTGCAGCAGTCGAGGCGATCAGGCCGCGCGGGCCAGCATCAGCTTCTTGATCTCGGCGATCGCCTTGGCCGGGTTCAGACCCTTCGGGCAGGTGCGCGCGCAGTTCATGATGGTATGGCAGCGGTAGAGCTTGAACGGATCTTCCAGATCGTCCAGGCGCGCACCGGTGTCCTCATCGCGCGAATCGATGATCCAGCGATAGGCCTGAAGGAGGATCGCCGGGCCCAGGTAGCGCTCGCCGTTCCACCAGTAGCTCGGGCAGCTGGTCGAGCAGCACGCGCACAGGATGCACTCGTACAGGCCGTCGATCTTCTTGCGGTCCTCGGGCGACTGCAGGCGCTCGCGGTCCGGCGCCGGGCTCTGCGTGCGCAGCCAGGGCTTGATCGAGGCGTACTGGGCGTAGAAGTGGGTCAGGTCCGGCACCAGGTCCTTGACCACGTCCATGTGCGGCAGCGGATAGATCGGCACCTCGCCGCGGCCGCAGTCCTCGATGGCCTTGGTGCAGGCCAGCGTGTTGGTGCCGCTGATGTTCATCGCGCACGAGCCGCAGATGCCTTCGCGGCAGGAGCGGCGGAAGGTCAGCGTCGGATCGATCTCGTTCTTGATCTTGATCAGCGCGTCCAGGACCATCGGGCCGCACTTGTCCAGATCCACCTCGTAGGTGTCGGTGCGCGGGTTCTGGTCGTCGTCCGGACTCCAGCGATAGATCTTGAAGGTGCGCGTGTTCTTGGCGCCCTTGGCGGGGAAATGCTTGCCCTTGCCGATCTTGGAATTCTTGGGGAGTGCAAACTCAGCCATGGCTTTAAAATCCGGGATTGGGGATTAGGGATTAGGGATGGGTTGAAAGCAGGAGCCGAAGCGTTCTCGAATCCCGAATCACCAATCCCGAATCCCGGCTCTGGTCAGTAAACGCGCGGCTTGGGCGGAACCACGTCAACATCCTTGCTGAGCGTGTACATGTGCACCGGGCGGTAGTCGAAGCTGCACTTGCCCTGCTCGTCGACGCTGACCAGCGTGTGCTTCTGCCAGTTGACGTCGTCGCGCTCGGGGTAGTCCTCGTGCGCATGCGCGCCGCGGCTCTCGTGGCGCTGTTCGGCCGAGTTGATCGTGGCCACCGCGTTGAGCAGCAGGTTGTTGAGCTCGTAGGTCTCGATCAGGTCCGAGTTCCACACCAGCGAACGGTCGGAGACCTTCACGTCCTGGAAGCTGTCGAACACCTTGGCCATCTTCTCGCAGCCCTCGGCCAGCGTCTTGCTGGTGCGGAACACGGCCGCGTCGGCCTGCATCGTGCGCTGCATGTTGTCGCGGATGACCGAGGTCGGCGTGTCGCCATTGGCGTGGCGCAGCTTGTCCAGCAGGCCCAGCGCCTTGTCGCAGGCGTCCGACGGCAGGGTCTTGTGCGGCTGGTTGGGCTGGATGGTCTCGGCGCAGCGGTTGGCCACCGCGCGACCGAACACCACCAGGTCCAGCAGCGAGTTGGAACCCAGGCGGTTGGCGCCATGCACCGACACGCAGGCCGCCTCGCCGATGGCGTACAGGCCGGGCACCACCGCATCCGGGTCGTCGCCGACCTTGCGCACCACTTCGCCGTGGTAGTTGGTCGGGATGCCGCCCATGTTGTAGTGCACGGTCGGCAGCACCGGGATCGGCTCCTTGGACACGTCCACGCCGGCGAAGATGCGCGCGCTCTCGGCGATGCCGGGCAGCTTCTCGTGGATGACTTCCGGGCCCAGGTGGGTCAGGTCGAGCAGGATGTGGTCCTTGTGCTCGCCCACGCCGCGGCCTTCGCGGATCTCGATGGTCATCGAGCGCGCCACGACGTCGCGCGAGGCCAGATCCTTGTAGTGCGGGGCATAGCGCTCCATGAAGCGCTCGCCGCTGGAATTGCGCAGGATGCCGCCTTCGCCGCGCACGCCCTCGGTGATCAGGCAGCCCGCGCCGTAGATGCCGGTCGGATGGAACTGCACGAACTCCATGTCCTGCATCGGCAGGCCGGCGCGCATGGCCAGACCGCCGCCGTCGCCGGTGCAGGTGTGAGCCGAGGTGGCGCTGAAGTACGCGCGGCCGTAGCCGCCGGTGGCCAGCACCACGCCATGGGCGCGGAACAGGTGCAGCGTGCCCTCGGCCATGTCCAGGGCCAGCACGCCGCGGCACACGCCCTCCTCGTCGAAGATCAGGTCGAGCGCGAAGTACTCGATCATGAAGCGCGCGTTGTGCGCCAGCGACTGCTGGTAGAGCGTGTGCAGCATGGCGTGACCGGTGCGGTCGGCCGCCGCGCAGGTGCGCTGCGCCGCCGGGCCTTCGCCGTACTTGGTGGTCATGCCGCCGAACGGACGCTGGTAGATCTTGCCCGCCTCGGTGCGCGAGAACGGCACGCCGTAGTGCTCCAGCTCGATGATCGCCGGGATCGCCTCGCGGACCATGTACTCGATGGCGTCCTGGTCGCCCAGCCAGTCCGAGCCCTTGATGGTGTCGTAGAAGTGGTAGCGCCAGTCGTCCTCGCCCATGTTGCCGAGCGCGGCGGAGATTCCGCCCTGCGCGGCCACGGTGTGCGAACGGGTCGGGAACACCTTGGTCAGGCAGACCGTGGACAGGCCCTTGGCCGCCAGGCCGAAGGTGGCGCGCAGGCCCGCGCCGCCGGCGCCGACCACGACCATGTCGTACTTGTGTTCGGTGATCTTGTATGCGGAAGACATGGTGGCGTTAGTTCCCCAAGGCGATGCGGACCACGGCGAACACGCTGGCCAGCGCACCGAGGAAGCAGACGAAGCGGACCAGCAGCTGCGACACGAAGGCGGTCAGCGGGGTGTGCACGTAATCCTCCAGGATCACCTGCAGGCCCAACTGCGCGTGCCAGAACATCGCCACCAGGAAGGCCACCAGCAGCGTGGCGTTCCAGGGCCGGGCGATGGCGTCGGTGGCGGCCAGGTAGTCGGCGTGGATCAGGCCGACCACGAAATAGACGAACCACAGCCCGAGGAAGATCAGGGCCACGGCCGTATAGCGCTGCACCACCCAGTGATGCAGGCCGGCGTGCGCCGAGCCCAGGCCCTTGGCCTGCTTGAGCGGGTTGCGGAAGCTCATGCCACACCTCCCTTGGCCAGCACGCCGCCCCAGACCAGCAGCGCCAGGACCAGGCTACCGGCGCTGACCAGCCAGCCGTTGCGCACGAAGGCCGAGACCGCATAGCCCAGGCCGCCGTCCTGCGCCAGGTGGCGGATGCCGTTGAGCAGGTGGTAGGTGAAGGCCCAGGTCCACAGGAACAGGAAGACCAGCCCATACCAGGTGCTCGCCTGGGCGGAGATCCAGGTCCAGGCATCGGGGCCGGAGGCCAGCGCGACCAGCGCAGCGGCGATCAGCAATGCGCCGAGGGACAGGATGACGCCGGTGGCGCGATGCAGGATGGACGTGGCCATCTGGATCTGCCAGCGATACACCTGCAGGTGCGGGGAAAGCGGACGTTGACGTGTCGCCATTGGATTGGCTCTTAGTCTCGGCTGGGCGGTCGGGAAAGGCCGCGTTGGCTGGAAGGCGCCGTGGATTCGACTTTCAGAAGTCGATGCAGCGCCCGTTCTTTTCCCAGTCCCCGTAGCGGGTCGGCTCGGGGCCGTCGCGGCCGCCGATCTCCTTCTGCGCCGGAGCCTGTTCGGGCTTCTGCGTTTCAGGCTCGGGGACGGGGGTGGGAGGGGTTTGGCCTATCATGTGAGTCTCGCAACGCACAAAATGTTAATCCTCACGATCTTGACTGACAACCACGCAAATCCCAGTGAACGGGCCATTGCCCTCCCCGACCATGGCGTGATCAGCCTGGAGGGTCCGGATGCGGTGGCGTTCGCGCAGGCGCAGTTCGCCAACGATCTGCATGCGCTGGAGGACGGTCGCTGGCAGTGGAACGCTTGGCTGACGCCCAAGGGCCGAGTGATCGCCGTTTTCGCCGTGCTGCGTCTGGCCACGGACCGACTGGTGCTGGTCGTGCCCGATGTGCCGGCCATCGAGCTGGCCACCGCGCTTAAGCGCTTCGTATTCCGCAAGAAGGTCGTCGTCTCCGTGTCCGACCTGCATGCCCAGGGGCTGTTCGCCGCCTGGACGGACGCGCAAGGCGCCCTGCTCGCCCAGGACGACGCCGGCATCGCGATGGATGTCGGCAGCGCCCATCAGCCGCGCACGCTGCTGCTGGGCAAGACCGCGGGCGAAGCGGATGCGGCCGCGCTGGAGCGCTGGCGCGACCTGGATCTGGCGCACGGCCTGCCGCGCCTGGAGGCCAGCCAGCGCGAACAATGGACGCCGCAGCAGCTCTCGCTGGAGCGTCTGCGCGCCTTCAGCGTCAAGAAGGGCTGCTATCCCGGCCAGGAGATCGTGGCCCGCACGCATTTCCTCGGCAAGGCCAAGCGCGGCCTGGCATTCCTGGAGAGCGACACCCTGCTGCAGGCGGGGGCGCCGGTCGCGGACGCCGAGCGCGAAGTCGGCCAGGTGGTCTGCGCCAGCCATCGCGCCCCCGGCCCGGTGCTGGCGATCCTGCCGCTGGAGCTCCCTGCTACCGACCTGTACAGCGGCGACCAGCGCCTGGTCCAGCGCGTCCTGCTCGACGGCCTGGCGCGCTGAGGCGCCGCCCTCGCTCAGGCGTGGGCGAGCAGCGGCGGGCCTGGCATCGGCGTGATGCCATCGACGGCCAGCATCCGGGCCAGCCAGGCGCGCACCTGCGGGAAGGCCTCCAGCGACACACCGCCATCGTCGGCGCAGTGCGTGTAGGCGAACAGCGCCAGATCTGCGATCGACATCGTCTCCGCGCCGAACCAGGCCTGCGCCTGCAGGTGACGCTCCATCACCGCCAGCGCATCGGCGGCGCGCTCGCGCAGCCGTGGCAGCTCCGCGTGGCGCGGTGAGTCCGGCGGGATCCATCCGCAGATGAAGCGCGCCACGGCCACATAGGGCTCGTGGCTGTACTGCTCGAAGAACATCCACGCCAGCACCTGCGCCCGCTGCCAGGGATCGGCCGGCATCAGGGCGCTGCCCTCGGCCAGCCAGCACAGGATCGCGTTGGACTCGGCCAGCACCTGCCCGTCCTCGCGCTGGAGGATCGGCACGCGCCCATTGGCGTTCTTGGCCAGGAACTCCGGCGTGCGCGTCTGCCCGGCCGCGCTGTCCACCTCGACCCAATCGCACGGACGCTGCAGCAGCGCCAGCGCCATGCGCACCTTGTGGCAATTGCCCGAAGAGGACATGCCGTACACCTTGATCGTCATCACTGCTCCCCGTGGGTCGGCCCGACCCTATTGTGCCGGCAGGATCCACCGCCTGGTGGGGTGGATGAGCTTTGAGCCACCGTCGAGGCGATCAGTCGCGCGCTGGCTCACCCGCCTTCAGCGCGCCAGCCTCACGATGCCGACGACGACCCCGATCAACAACAGCACGATGCCTGCGGCGATGGCCATGCCCGCCAGCGCACGCCGCCGCGACGTCGCGGCGCTCGCCGCGACCGCGTTGATCGCAGAAACCATCCCCCATCCGCATCCACACAGCATGAGCAGGCCAGCCGACATCAGGCTGGGGAATCGCGCGCTATCCAACTCTGCCTCGCTGTTCAGCCAGGTGACATGACCCTGCAGCGCCACCAGTGCGCCCAGACTGAAGGGCAGCGCCGAGAAAGTTGCGACCACCAGCGCCTGGCAAATGCCGTCGAATGTCGCGGCCTTGCACCGGAGCCAACCGAGCGCCATCCGCAGCAGGCCAGCGCTGATCGCGGCCCGCAGCCAGCCGCCGATGACGGCGGCAAAGATCAGCACCAGCGCAACCGCCTGGATCGGAAGTTTCGTGCCAGGGACCAGCTTGTCGGCCGCCATGTCGAAGTAGGTCAGACCGAAATAGGCGAGCCAGGCACAGGCCATGCTCCAGGGCCTTGCCGGGACCGCGAGGGCTGCATGACGCGGGGCGAACAGAACCGACATCGGCAGACTGCCGCGGCGCAACGGATAGCAGGCCAGGACCAGCAGGCCGGCGAGCAGCAGGCCGGCAAACGGCCAGCGCCAGTCCCGCCAGCTCCCCCACAGCGACTGCCGGGACTCCAGTTCCAACGGAAACACCAGCAGTTCGCGTGCCTGTGCCATGTCCCGCGCCGCGCGCTCCATGCCGCTCGCGGGAATCTGCTTGGCCAGGCGCGTCCACTCCCCCGTGATGTGCAGTGTCTTGCCCTCCACGCGCGTGCTGCGCACGAAGCGGAACCAGGGGTTTTCGACAACCTCGCGCGCATCCGGAATGTCGAATCCGTTCCCGGCCTGCACTTCCATCGTCTGCACCGCGAAGCGGGGACCGCCCAGCGCATACGGCGTGCTGCGCGCCTTATTGGGCAACTTGGTCATCCAGTCGTTGAGCTGGAACAGCCAGAGATCGAGCACGGTCCCGTCGACGCGTTTCCACATCAGGCGATATCGCTCATGCATGTCGACCATGCCCTCGCCGGGCTCCTGCATGACGGGTTTGCCTAGTGCTGAAAGGCCTTCGTAAAAATCCTGCATGTACCTGAGATAGCGCTCGCCGGTGGCCTGGTCGCCGTTGCGCCGATACCCCGACGCGACCGAATCGCCCTCTCCCTGCCGGTAGCGGGTGGACAGATCTAACGTGGCCTCGTAACCATCATCGGTCGAGCGCACCTGCACCCGTTCGGCGACCTCGATCTGCGGCTTGGCCGGCAGCGGGTATGGAATGTCGACCAGGGCACCACCACCGGCCACCAGCGGCAAGCCGACGCGATAAGGCAGCGCCAGGCGCTCGTCCAGGGCGCCGAACTCGCGGTCGCGCGTGGCGTCGATCCACACCTCGCCGCCAGGCAGATGCGCACGCACGACCACGTGATCGAACAGGTTCGCAGATGGCTGTGCTTCGCGCAGTTCCTTCCCCGGCTGGGTGTTGACCAGGACCGGCTCGGCGCGCACACCGGCGAGCCCGAGCAGGGCGACCAGCAGGGTGGTTTTGTCCTTGCAGTCGCCAAACCGGTCGGCGAGCGTCGCCTCCGGCGCGTGCGGCGCATGCGAATTGACGCCCATGTCCAGGCCCGTGTAACGGATCTGGCCCTGCACGAACGCAACGGCGCGCTGCAGCGACGCCTCCGGCTGGGCCGGATCCAACTTGAGCTGCGAGGCCATCGCGGCGGCCACCGCCGGATCGCGGAAGCTGCGTGGATACAGGGGCGCCGCCCAGGCCACGATGTCGGCCCAGCTCCTGGCCGTGGACAGGCGGATGGTGCCCAAGCTGTCATACCCTGCCGGCGTTTGCTCCGGCTCGATCACCGATGGCAGGTTGCGCGCGGTGATATCCAACGTCTCCACACCGCCAGCACCGGTCTTGGAGATCGCGAATCCCGGAACACTCACTTGCGCGAAGACCGGCTGGGTCTGCGGGTAGCGCACCCGCACGCGCCGCCAGCCGACCGGCACGTTGTAGCGCGCCCCGAAGTCGTCGTAGTAAGCGGACCCGAAGATCGGGTTCTGCCCGATCACCATGAAACTGTAGTCGAGCCGATCCCCGACCCGCAGGTCGGGCACCGTGACGTTCAGCGTGACCCGCCCATCCAGCAATCCCGAGTCGAGCTGTTGCTCCCGGCGCAGACGGGCATAGCTGGCGCGGTCCCGCATGTCGATACGGCGGCCGTCGCGCAGGACCTCGATCTCGCTCAGCACCAGGCGCTGGTACTCCGGCTGGTAATCGACGCTGAAGTTTCCGCCGTCGGTCAGCCCTTGCTCGCGCAGGACGGTGAATCCGATATGCCGATACCAAACCGGCTTCGCGCCAGTCAGATCGACCTGGTCGGACACGACCTCATACCGGAGATTGCCCACAGCCGGTGCGGGATGACCGCTCTCCGTCGGTTCATCGGCGACCCAGGCCGGCGTTGCCGCCATGTCCGGACGATCGATCGCCCCTGCCGCCGCCGCGACCGCCAGCCACAGCGCCATGCCAAACCACACCTTGCCAATCATCCTTTCCCCGTGGCCCGCGTCATGGCGGGCAGTTCCTGTTGGTGCGCCCAAGGCTGCCGAAACACCCCGACGCCGATGCGCCGTCCCCACGGCGCGCGCTTCATTGTAGGACCGTCCGGGCCTGGGCGATCGACCTGCCCCATACGCAAAGGGCCGGCTCTTTCGAGCCGGCCCTGCTTGTCGCCCTTGTTGTCTGGGAACCTCAGCCGCGCGGGCTGGAATCCAGTGCGGCGGTCTGGGTGACCTCGCGGCCGTCGATCACGGGCAGGCGGTCCGAGTCGGGCTTGCGGTCCAGGCGCACGGTCTTCTCGGCGCCGTCGTAGCGGTAGGTCACGTTGTAGCCGGTGACCTCGCTGGACTTGCCCATGGCGATGCGGCTGCCGGGCTTCTGGTCCATGCGCATGGTGCCGGTGGTGCCGTCCGGGTTGCGATAGGTCACGTTGTAGCCGGTCACGCGCGATGACTCGGACGTGGCGTTCTCGGTATGGCACTGGCGCTCGGTGCGCTGCACGACGCGACCGCCCACGTGGTTGCGGTCGATGCGGTTACCGGCGAAGCCGCCGGCCACGGCGCCAGCGGCGGTCGCCAGGTCGCGACCGTGACCGCCGCCGATCTGGTGGCCGACCAGGCCGCCGACCAGCGCACCGACGACGGTGCCGCCGACATTGCCATCGCGCTCGGGCAGACGGTCGTTGACGACCACGTCCTCACAGACCTCACGCGGGGTCGTGGTCGTGGTGGTCTCGCGTACCGGGTCGGTGCCGATCACCGTGGCGTACAGCGTGCCCTTCTGCGTGATCGGCACGACATTGACGATATCGGCGTAATCGACCTGCGTGCCCGTGGGCACCGCGCTGGCCGGCAAGGCATCGCCGTTCTCCAGCGGCGTGGTCGCCGCCAGCTCGCCCTGCGGCGCGGTGGCGAAAGTCTCCGCCGAACTCCGGTGGTTCATGTAAGCCGCAGTGGCAACGCCGCCGAACAGCAGCGCCCCAGCGCCGACCAGAATCAGGGTGGTGGTGTTCTTCATGACGCCTCTCCATCACGGGCCTTGCCCGCACTGTGTTGGCCCGGATTGTTGTCGCATGAAGCTGAACAAGGCACCGAACGACACAGCCGAACCCCGCTAGCGGCTAAACGCCGTGCCAGGCGGCACCGTGTTAGCGTTTCCAGATCCAGATCGCTGCGAGGCCGTCATGCAAAGCCTTCTCGTTTCCCCGCTGCTGCGCTGGGCGCGCCGGCTGCGCCACCCCACCCTGTTCAAGCTCACCGCGCTGTTGTTCGTCGTGGACCTGGCGGTGCCGGACTTCATTCCTTTCGTCGACGAGATCCTGCTGGGCCTGGGCACGCTGTTGCTGGCCAACTGGAAGGACCGCCGCGCCCAGCCCTCGCTGGACACCCGGCCGCGCTCGGCACGCTGATCGCGTGCTGACCGACAGCCACTGCCACCTCGACGCCGGAGAGTTCGACGCCGATCGCGACGCAGTCATCGCCCGTGCCTTGGCGGCCGGCGTGCAACGCCAGGTCGTTCCGGCGATCGATGCGGCCGGCTGGCCGGCGCTGCGCACGCTGTGTAGCCAGCACGCGGGGCTGTATCCGGCTTATGGCCTGCATCCGATGTTTCTGCAGGCGCACGCGCCGGAGCACCTGGACCTGCTGCGCGAATGGATCGAGCGCGAGCGCCCTGTGGCCATCGGTGAGTGCGGGCTGGATTTCTTCGTCGAGGGATTGGACCACCAGACGCAGCAGCTCTACTTCGAGGGCCAGCTGGCGCTGGCGCGGGAGTTCGACCTGCCCCTGATCGTGCATGCGCGGCGCGCGGTGGAAGCGGTGATCGTGGCGATCCGCAAGGTCGGCGGGCTGCGTGGCGTGGTGCACAGCTATGCCGGCAGTGAGGAACAGGCTCGGCAGCTGTGGGACAACGGCTTCATGATCGGCCTGGGTGGACCGGTGACATACGAGCGCGCCCAGCGCCTGCGCCGCCTGGCCGCGCGCATGCCGCTGGAGCATCTGCTGCTGGAGACCGATGCGCCCGATCAGCCCGATGCCGAACACCGCGGACAGCGCAACGAGCCGGCGCGCCTGACGCGCGTGTGCGAAGTGATCGCCGAGCTGCGCGGCCAGCCGTATGAAGAGATCGCGCGGGTCACGTCCGAGAACGCCACGCGGCTGTTCGGACTTCGGGACTGAGCCCTGCCCAGGGTCCCAGCTGCTGGCGCCCAAGGCTCACGGTTCCCGCGCAGCTCCACGATGTCCCGGCCATCGACGGGGAAGACGGCATCCGCCTACGTCGTCGCGGGCGCTGCTTACTTGCGCGGCTTGAGCAGCAGTTCCAGGGCCCGGCCCGCCGCGGCGAAAGCGAAGGTGCCGGTGACGTGGGTGGCCGCGCCCAGGCCGGCGCCGCAATCCAGTTTCAAGGCCGCCTCGGCGCCCAGCACCGGCCGCAAGCCGCAGACGCTGCCATCGGCCTGTGGGTACTGGACGTTCTGCAGGGAGTAGATCGCCGACACGCCGAAGTAGCGCTGCGGATTGCGCGGAAAGTTGAACTCGGCGCGCAACTTCTTGCGCACCAGCGCCAGCATCGCATCGTGCTCGGTGCGCGAGAGATCGCGCACGCGGACCTGGGTCGCGTCGGTCCGCCCGCCGGCCGAGCCCACGGTGATCATCGGCAGCTTGCGGCGGCGGCACCAGGCGATGGTCTCGACCTTGGTGCGGAAGCTGTCGCAGGCATCGATCACCAGGTCCAGCGGCTGGCCCAGCAGCGCCTCCAGGTTGGAGGAGGTCAGGAACGACTCGACGACCTCCAGCTGGATCTCCGGATTGATCGCGCGGCAGCGTTCGGCCATCACCACGACCTTGTTGCGGCCGTACTGCCCATCCAGCGCCGGCAGCTGGCGGTTGGTATTGGACAGGCAGATGTCGTCGGCATCGATCAGCACCAGCCTGCCCACGCCGCTGCGTGCCAGCGCCTCGACCACCCACGAGCCGACCCCGCCCATGCCGATCACCGCGACCGCGCGCTGGGACAGGCGTTCGACCGCGCCGACGCCATAGAGGCGGTCCACGCCGGCGAAGCGTTCCTTCCACAGGGTGGTGACAGGGCTGACAGTTGGCGAGGCGGCGGCGTTCATGCCGCTATTGTAGGAGCGCGGCTTCGGCCGTCGTACCATCGATCACACCGTCCCAAGGAGCACGCCCCGTGGCCAGCCAAGCATCCCGTTTCCTGTTCCTGTTCCTGCTCGGCCTGCTGGTCGGCGGGGTGATCACGGTGATGGGCATGCGCGCGCTGCAGGCGCGGCAGGATCCGTTCCCGCACAGCGTGATGCACGTGATGGCCAAGCAGACCGATGTGCTCAAGGCGAACCTGGCCGCCAACCGCTGCACGGCCAGCGACGCCCTGCCCCGGCTGCAGACGCTGCGCGCGGTCAGCAACGACCTGGAAACGGCGTTCCCCGATCTGGCCGAAGACTCCAGGTTCGTGACCCATGCCGGTCAGCTGCGGGCCACGCTGGACGGCGCGCTGTCGGCGCCGCCGGTCGGCTGCCCGGACACCAAGGCCGTGGTCGCGCGCATCGGCGAGGCCTGCAAGGCCTGCCACGACGACTTCGCGCACTGACCGGCGGCGGAGGATGAACGGCGTCTGATGAGGCCTTCGGTCGGGCCCGTGGCAAGCGGTTTCAATTGATGCCGCGTTCATGGCGATGACAACACGATGCCGGGCACGCGGCGCTGGCCGCATCCCACCTGGCACGCCCGCGGGGCGAAGGAGTCATCCGATGCAGTTCAAAACTCTCGTCCTGATGAGCGCTGGCGCGCTGACTCTGGCGGGCTGCGCCACCACCAGCCCGAACTATGGCTACCGCGACGATTACCGCGGTTCCTCCTATCCGCCCGCCTCGTCGCGCTACTGCGCCGACTGCGGCATCGTCACCCGCATCGATCCGGTCTCCTCCAACCGCAGCGCGCCCACCGGCACCGGTGCGGTGCTGGGCGGCATCGTCGGCGCGGTCGCCGGCCGCGAGATCTCCAAGGAGACCGGCGGCAGCAAGGGCAACAAGAACGTGGCCGCCGTCGCCGGTGCGGTGGGCGGCGCGCTGGCCGGCAACGCGATCCAGGACCGCGTCACCGGCGATACCTACGACGTGACCGTGCGCATGGACGATGGCCGCACCATCGTGATCAACCAGCGCGACCTGGGCGGCGTGACCGAGAACACCTACGTGCGCGTGGTCAACGGCCGTGTGGTGATCCGCTGACCTGTCGACAGCCGAATGGCAGGCACGAAAAAGCCCGGCTTCCGCCGGGCTTTTTCGTTTGCGCCTGGTCGCGGGGGAACGACCCGCGCAGGCTCAGACAGGCTGGACAGCGTCGGCCTGCAGGCCCTTCTGGCCCTGGACGACGGTGAAGGTCACCTTCTGGCCTTCCTTGAGGCTCTTGAAGCCCTGCGTCTGGATGGCACGGAAGTGCACGAACACGTCCTCGCCATTCTCACGACTGATGAAGCCAAAACCCTTCGCATCGTTGAACCATTTCACGGTTCCGGTTTCGCGGTCTGCCATTGCGGATCTCCTTGGAACAGGGGTTGGGTACGCCGGGTCGGGCGGCTGGTTGCAAGGAGGAGCCGAGGTACGACGATGTAGCGGATCTTTGGATCTACCGCATCAGGCCACGATTCACGGTGACCTTGGCAAACGCAGCGGCTTGACAGTAGCGCGGCCAATATGAAAAAGCAACGCCCTTCAACGCACGTTCATAAAATCATAACCCCATGTTACTAAAGGAAAAATAAGTGGAATTACAGACGGCGATGTACGTCTTGGCGGCGCTGATGATCCTGGCCGGCGTGCTCGGCGTGGTGCTTCCGGTACTTCCGGGACTTCCGCTGGCCTTCGCCGGCATGCTGCTTGCGGCATGGGCCGGCGGATTCGAGCAGGTCGGCTGGGTCACGCTGACCGTGCTGGGCCTGCTCACCGCGCTGTCGCTGGCCGTGGACGTGCTGTCCACCGCGATGGGCGCGCAGCGGGTCGGCGCCAGTCGCCTGGCCATCATCGGCTCGGTGATCGGCACGGTGCTGGGCCTGTTTTTCATGCCGCTGGGACTGCTGGTGGGGCCTTTCGCCGGTGCGCTGGTGGGCGAGCTGATCCACGGGCGCGAGCTGCGCCAGGCCGGCAAGGTCGGGCTGGCGACCTGGGTCGGGCTGGTGGTGGGCGTGGTGCTCAAGGTGGGCCTGGCCTTCGCCATGCTGGCGGTGTTCCTGATCGCCTGGTTCTACTAGGCCCGTCCTCGCTCCTGGGTAGACCCAACGCCTTCACGCAACGCGTGAAGGCGGCTTTGCCAGAATCCCGCCGCATTGGGCCCAAGGCGGCCTGCGGGGATTGGGGATGTCGGTCGCATGACCTGGATGATCGCGGCAGCGGTGGTGCTGACGCTGGTGGTGGTGCTGCTCGCACTGAACTTCGCCACGCCGGAGAAAAAACTGGAACACGTGCCGCCGCATCGCCATGCCGTGGACGATCCGCAGTTCATGCGCGAGATGTCCGTGCTGCTCGGTCCGGCCATCACCCCGGGCAACCGCATCGAGGTGCTCAACAACGGGCACGAGATCTTCCCGGCGATGCTGGACGCCATCGCCGGCGCCCGGCGGACCATCACCTTCGAGACCTATATCTACTGGTCGGGCCGGATCGGACGCGAGTTCAGTCAGGCGCTGGCCGAGCGCGCCCGGCAAGGCGTGCAGGTCAAGGTGACCATCGACTGGGGCGGCAGTCTGAAGATGGACCGGCGCCTGGTCGAAGAGATGGAACAGGCCGGCGTGGAGGTCCATCGCTACCGCCCGCTGGTCTGGTACAACCTGCAGCGCATCAACAACCGCACCCATCGCAAGCTGCTGGTGATCGATGGCCGCATCGGCTTCACCGGCGGAGTCGGCGTGGCCGACCAGTGGCTGGGACAGGCGCAGGATCCGGAGCACTGGCGCGATACCCACTACCGCATCGAAGGTCCGGTCGTGGCGCAGGTGCAGACCGCCTTCAACGACAACTGGATCAAGTCCACCGGCCGGGTGCTCGATGGCGAGGCCTTCTATCCGCCGCTGGATCCCGTCGGCGAGAGTCCGGCGCAGCTGTTCCTGGCCTCGCCTTCCGGCGGCAGCGAGAGCATGCATCTGATGTATCTGCTGGCCATCGCCGCGGCCACGCGCACGATCGACCTGGCCGCGGCCTACTTCGTCCCCGATGCGCTGATCACCCGGTCGCTGCTGGAGGCGCGGGCGCGCGGCGTGGCCATCCGTGTACTGCTGCCCGGCCCGCATATCGATTCGCTGTCGGTGCGGCTGGCCTCGCGGGCCAGCTGGGGGCCGCTGCTGGAAGCCGGCATCCAGATCAGCGAGTACCAGCCGACGATGCTGCACACCAAGCTGCTGATCGTCGATGGCCTGCTGGTGTCGGTGGGCTCGACCAACTTCGACATCCGCTCGTTCCGGCTCAACGACGAGGCCAGCCTCAACGTCTACGACCCGGCGCTGGCCGAACGCATGACGGCGCTGTACGAGAGCGATCTGGCCAAGGCCACGCCTTATTCCCTGCCGCGCTGGCGCACACGGCCGCTGCGGGAGAAACTGTTCGAAACCCTCATCCTTCCCATCAGGTCACAGCTATGAGCCGCCCGCACCCCCTGCCCCGACTCTTGTCCCTGCTGTGCGTTGCCGCCGCGCCTGGCGCGGCGGCTGCCCAGGACGGCACCACCACCATCACCCCGGCCTCGGTCGAGGCCTGCGGTCTGATCACCGTCGACGCCCAGCGCCTGGCCTGCTACGACACGGCGATCAAGCGCGTGGCGCCCAGCACCGCGCAGGCCGATGCGGCGGCCAGCATCGCCAAGGAGCAGAAGGATCTGGACGCCAGCAGCGCCAAGGCCAAGCGCCGTGGCGGCTCGATGTACGCCGACGACGACTACGACGCGGTGCTGGCCAATGCGGGCAAGGGCTCGCTGCTGGACTCGCGCTGGGAGCTGGCGGCCGCCTCCAAGCTGGGCGTGTTCCAGATGCGCGCCTACAAGCCGGTGTACCTGCTGCCGGCGTTCTGGACGTCGAAGAAGAACGAGATGCCCTCCTCGCCCAACCCGGACAACACGGTGACCGTGGCGCAGGACCTGCAGAGCATCGAGACCAAGTTCCAGCTGAGCTTCAAGACCAAGTTCGTGGAGAACCTGTTCGGCGACAACGGCGACATCTGGGGCGGCTATACGCAGAGCTCGCGCTGGCAGACCTACAACAGCGAGGCCTCGCGCCCGTTCCGCGAGACCAACTACGAGCCGGAAGTGATGATGGTGTTCCGCACCAACTATGCGCTCGGCGACTGGCACGGGCGCCTGGCCGGGCTGAGCCTCAATCACCAGTCCAACGGCCGCGGCGACCCGCTCTCGCGCAGCTGGAACCGGGTGATCGGCATGATCGGCTTCGACCGTGACAACTGGGCGCTGGTGGTGCGGCCCTGGTACCGCATCCCGGAGGGCCACGACGACGACAATCCGGACATCGAGAACTACATGGGCCGTGGCGACGCCACGCTGACCTATAGCCACGATGGCCACGAGTTCTCGCTGATGGGCCGGCATTCGCTGCGCGGCGGCGACCAGTCGCATGGCGCACTGCAGGCCTCCTGGGGCTTCCCGATCGACCGCAACCTGCGCGGGCACATCGAGATCTTCCACGGCTATGGCGAGAGTCTGATCGACTACAACCACAAGGCCACCTACATCGGCCTGGGCATCTCGCTGCTGGAGTGGTACTGAGGCCCGGCGCTGG
This sequence comes from Pseudoxanthomonas winnipegensis, assembly GCF_030322905.1. Classification (NCBI taxonomy): domain Bacteria; kingdom Pseudomonadati; phylum Pseudomonadota; class Gammaproteobacteria; order Lysobacterales; family Lysobacteraceae; genus Pseudoxanthomonas; species Pseudoxanthomonas winnipegensis. The sequence continues at coordinate 2,425,028 of NZ_CP095475.1, forward strand.
CGCGCAGCGGCGTGCCAGCGCGCTTCAAGCCCTCGACTGGGCAATCAGGGCTTCGATCGGCGCCGCCAGTTCGTCGAAGCCGCTGCGCACGTCGTAGCGCTGGCCGTTGAGGAAGAACGCCGGCGTGCCGTTCACGCCGCTGCGCAGGCCGCCGTTCAAGTCGGCCTGGACGCGTTCGAGCAGCGGGCGCGACTGCAGCGCCGACTCGAGCGCATCGGCCCCCAGCCCCAGGGCTTCCAGGAGTTCGGCGTATAGCGATCCGCCGAGGCGGTCCTGGTTTTCGAACAGCGCGTCGTGGGCCGGCCAGAACTTGCGGTGCTGGCCGGCGAATTCGGCCACCAGCGCAGCCGGCAAGGCCTGGGGATGGGCCTGGCTCAGCGGGAAATTGCGGAACACCAGCCGCAGATCGTGGCCGAAGCGGTCCTGCAGCTGCCGCACGACCGGGAAGGCCTGGGCGCAGTACGGACACTGGTAGTCGGCGTACTCGACCAGCGTGACCGGCGCCTCGGCCGGGCCTTGGGCGTGGTCGTCGGGGCCGACCGGGATGCGGAGCGTGGACATGGCAGTCTCCTTGTGCGGCCGGCTCGGCCTTTAGCCTTTGGGCAGGGCGTCGAGCGCGTCGAGGACGCCGTCCACGCCGGGATTGATCGCGGTCGGCGAGAGATAGCTCCAGGCGATCGTGCCCTGTGCATCGATCACGAACAGGGCGCGCTTGCAGTAGCCGTGCTCGGCGTCGTAGGCGCCGTAGCGTCGGGCGACGGCGCCCTTGGCTTCGAAGTCCGACAGCAGCTCGAACCCCAGCTTGCGGTCGGCGATGAAGGCCTGGTGGCACCAGACACTGTCCACCGAGATGCCGAGCACCGTGGCCCTGGACTTGGCGATCAACGGGAGGGCGGTGTTGAACAGCACCAGCTCGTCGCCGCAGACCGGGCTCCAGTCCGCCGGATACAACACCAGCACGACCGGCCGGCCGCGCAGCTCATGCAGCGCGAGCACCTGGTCGGGTGTGGCATTGAGGCTGAAATCCGGCGCCTGCGTGCCGGCCGGGAGAACGGCTATGGGACTGTCTGAGGCGGACATGGCAGCGTTCCTGTCGACCGGATGCAGCCCACTGTCGCGCAGCGACTGGAAACATGGCGTCAGGAAGACCGGCCTGGTCGCGCGCCCGTTCGGCGCGGACCTCTCCCTGGCCTCACGTAGAATGGTCGGCCGTCCCAGGCCTTCTCAAGGAACTCCGCGATGCACGATCCCGGCACCGAGCCACCGCGTTCCGCACGGCTGCGCGGGGGCGGCGCGCGATGAGCCAGACGCCGAGTCATGATCCGCAGATCGTGGTGATCTGGCACAACCCGCGCTGCGGCAATTCGCGCGGGGCGCTGGAGCTGATCCGCCAGGCCGGCATCGAGCCGCATATCGTCGACTACCTCAGCGACCCGCCGGATCGCGCCACGCTGACCGCGACGCTGGCGGCCACCGGCCAGCCCCTGCGCGAACTCATGCGCCGCAAGGAGCCCGAGTACGCGCAGCTGGGCCTGGACGATCCGGGCATCGACGACGCGGGGCTGATCGAGGCCATGCTGCGCCATCCGGTGCTGATCAACCGCCCCATCGTGATCACCGCACGCGGGACGCGGCTGTGCCGACCGCCGGAGCAGGTGCTGACGCTGTTGACGGACTGAGGGCTACTCGAACCAGCCGCCGCACGAGGTGATGCAGCCGCGCCAGGTGCTGGTACAGCTGGCGTAATCGGGACTGGGATCGACGCATGTCGGGCCGCCCGGATTATTGACTCGCTGGCAGCGCTGTTTGTCCGCATCCTTCACCCAGGGCGAGCACCGCTGCTCGACGTGATCCCGCTGCGTTTGGCAACTGCCTCGTGCGCTCAGCGCCAGGGACTCGGCCGCGTTATTGCACTGCAGGCGCTGCTGGTCGCATTGCTCGGCACAGAGGGCACCGGCCGCACTGGCCGGCCGATGCACCTTGTCGGCCCAGCAACCGCTCAGCGCCGCGGCGCACAGCAGGATCGCCACGGCACGAATCAGCAGACCGTTTCCCATCGTCACCCTCCCTATGGCAACGGACCGGATCTACTGCCAGTCGGTGATGCCTTCGCGGCGGTAGGTCTCGTGGAAAGACGGCAAGGCCTTCATCCGCGCCGCAAAGGCCTTGAGCACCGGCCAGTCGTCGGTGGGCCGTGGCATGTAGCGCGACCAGCGCATCAGCATGGTCAGCACGAAATCGGCCGCGCTGCGCTGCTCGCCCAGCAGGTAGGGGCCGTTGGCTTCCAGGTGGTCGGCCACCTGCTGCCAGGCGTACTCAAGCGCAGCGCGCGCGGCGGCCTTGACCGGTTCGATGTTGACCTCGCCCGCCAGTTCGTCCGGATAGAACCAGCTGCGATACGCCGGCATCAGCGTGTAGGCGCAGAAGAACAGCCAGCGGTAGTACGCGGCGCGCTCCGGCGTGCCCACGGCTGGGGCCAGGCCGGCCTGCGGATACAGTTCGGCCAGGTGCATGACGATGGCGGCCGACTCGGTCAGGACCTGCCCGTCCAGCACCAGCGTGGGCACGCGGCCCTGCGGGTTGAGCCGGAGGTACTCGGGCGATCGCTGCGCGCGGGTGTCGAAATCGACCAGCTCCAGCCGGTGCGGGATGTCCAGTTCGATCAGGAGCCAATGCACGACCAGACTGGCGGTGCTGGGGCTGTAGTAGAGAACGGCGTCGGTCATGGGATGGTCTGGCTGGGGTGGTCAGTCGCCGACCAGGCGGCCGCCGCAGTCCAGCACGCAGTCGCGGTGCGTGGTGGCGCAGGAGGCCGCCGTCGGCTTGGGATCGGAGCGGGCGCCGCCGAGCGTGGCGGGCGCGCTGTGCATCGGCGCGCCGGTGCAGGCCGCGCGCAGCGTGTCGCACTGGCGCGCGCAGGCCTGGCCTTGCGGGGTGGCCGGGCGCAGCAACGTGGTCTCGGACACGCCGGGATCGGTGCTGGCGCAGGCGGCGAGCAGCGGCAGACACGCCGCCAGGATCCATGCTTTCACCACCCCTCCTGCCGCAAACGAACAGGGCCGGAGTATGCACGCCGGCCCTGCTGTCCTGCACGCGTTGGCGCCCCGGCGCTTACGCCGGTTCGACCACCACCGGAATCTTGCCGATCCTTGCCTGCCACTGGCGCGGGCCGGTCTTGTGCACCGACTCGCCGGTGGCATCAACCGCCACGGTGACCGGCATGTCCTTGACCTCGAATTCGTAGATCGCCTCCATGCCCAGGTCCTCGAAGGCCAGCACGCGCGCGGCCTTGATCGCCTTGGACACCAGATAGGCCGAACCGCCGACCGCCATCAGATAGACCGCCTTGTTGTCGCGGATGGCCTCGATCGCTGCCGGGCCGCGCTCGGCCTTGCCGACCATGCCCAGCAGGCCGGTCTGCTCCAGCATCTGCCGGGTGAACTTGTCCATGCGCGTGGCCGTGGTCGGGCCGGCCGGGCCGACGCACTCGTCACGCACCGGGTCTACGGGTCCGACGTAGTAGATGAAGCGACCCTTGAGGTCCACCGGCAGCGTTTCGCCGCGGTTGAGCATGTCCACCATGCGCTTGTGCGCGGCGTCGCGGCCGGTGAGCAACTTGCCGTTGAGCAGCAGCACCTCACCGGGCTTGAAGGTGGTGACCTCCTCGGCGGTGATGGTGTCCAGGTCCACGCGACGCGCGCCCTGCGGGTTGTAGGTCAGCGTCGGCCAGTCCTCCAGCGAGGGCGGGTCGAGCATTACCGGACCGCTGCCGTCCAGGGTGAAGTGGGCGTGGCGGGTGGCGGCGCAATTGGGGATCAAGGCCACCGGCAGGTTGGCCGCGTGGGTCGGATAGTCCTTGACCTTGATGTCCAGCACCGTGGTCAGGCCGCCCAGGCCCTGGGCGCCGATGCCCAGCGCGTTGACCTTCTCGTACAGCTCCAGGCGCAGCTCCTCGGCGCGGTTGGAGGCGCCGCGGGCCTGCAGGTCGACGATGTCGATCGGCTCCATCAGCGCTTCCTTGGCCAGCAGCATCGCCTTCTCGGCGGTGCCGCCGATGCCGATGCCCAGCATGCCCGGCGGGCACCAGCCGGCGCCCATGGTGGGCACGGTCTTGAGGACCCAGTCCACGATCGAGTCGGAGGGATTGAGCATGGCGAACTTGGACTTGGCCTCCGAGCCGCCGCCCTTGGCCGCCACGATCACCTCCACCTTGTTGCCCGGCACCACCTTGACGTTGACCACGCCCGGCGTGTTGTCGCGGGTGTTGATGCGCTTGCCGGCCGGATCGGCCAGCACGCTGGCGCGCAGCTTGTTGTCCGGGTCGTTGTAGGCGCGGCGCACGCCCTCGTGGACCATGTCCTCCACGCCCATCGTGGCGTCGTCCCAGCGCACGTTCATGCCGATCTCGAGGAACACCGTAACGATGCCGGTGTCCTGGCAGATCGGGCGGTGGCCTTCGGCGCACATGCGCGAGTTGATCAGGATCTGGGCGATGGCGTCCTTGGCGGCCGGCGATTCCTCGCGCTCGTAGGCGGCGGCGAGATTCTTGATGTAGTCCACCGGGTGGTAGTAGCTGATGTACTGCAGCGCATCGGCCACGGACTGGATCAGGTCTTCCTGCCGGATCGACACCGGCGCGGTGGACGCCGGCGGGGCGGCATGGGTGTGGAGGTTCATGGCTGGCTCGACGCTAGCGGTGGGGAGTGAGGAATCCCGACATTTTAGGCCAAACTGCCGCGCCGGCCCCGCTGTCACACCGGCGCCCGCTCCCGCGTCCTGGGACTCATGCGACCCGCCATCCGTTTCGAAACGCACCGTTCCCGCCTCTTGGCGCTGGCCCATCGCCTGCTGGGCAGCCGCGCCGAGGCCGAGGACGTGGTCCAGGAGGCCTGGCTGCGTTGGCAGGGCGCGGCGCAGAAGGAGATCCGCGACGAGGAGGCCTGGCTGGCCACCGCCACCACGCGCCTGGCGCTGGACCGGCTGCGCGCGGTGCGCAACGCCCGCATCGACTACGTCGGCCCATGGCTGCCCGAGCCGCTGCAGGTGGCGCTGGCGCCCGACCCGGCCGAACGCGCCGAGCAGGCCGAATCGGTGTCCTGGGCCTTGATGGCACTGCTGGAGCGGCTGGGGCCGGACGAGCGCGCGGCCTTCCTGCTCAAGGAAGTGTTCGACTACGACTACGAGGCGATCGCCGCGCTGCTGGGCCACAGCCAGGCCAACTGCCGGCAGCTGGTGCACCGGGCCCGCGCGCGGCTGCAGGCCGGGCACGCGCGGTTCGAGGTGCCGGCCGAACGCCATCGCCGCCTGCTGGAAAAGTTCATGGCTGCCTCGCAGTCCGGCGACCAGGCGGCCATTGCCGCGTTGCTGCGCGCCGATGCGCGGCTGGTGTCCGACGGTGGCGGCAAGGTCACCGCTGCGCTGCGCCCGCTGCTGGGCGCCGGGCGCATCGCGCGGCTTTATTGGGCCATCGCCCGGCGTGGTGCGCAGGTGGAGGCGCGCGTGGGCTGGGTCGATGGCGAGCCGGCGATCCTGCGCTTCGTGGACGGCCAGCTGCACTCATTGACCATGCTGGTCAGCGATGGCGAGCGCATCAGCGACATCCTGACCCTGATGAATCCGGACAAGCTGGCTGCGGTGGCGGTCCAGGCAGGCCGCCCGTAGCGCCGACCGTGCGTGTCCGAGTTCTAACCGGGCGGTGATCTTGTTCAACCTCCCCTGTGCGGAAAGAGATGCGGGGGCTGTCACGCGAGCCACCTCTGGCGCGTCCTTGCAGGGAAGGCGGCCCTGTCGGTCGCCACGCCGAAAGGATCTTGCATGAGCGCCACCACCTTCGCCCGCATCGACTACACCCGCCATCTGCCCAAGGCCGCCCAGGCGCTGCTGACGCTCAGCCAGCACGTCCACGCGGGCGTGCTCGAACACACGCTGGTGGAGCTGGTATTCCTGCGCGTCTCGCAGCTCAACGGCTGCGCCTACTGCCTGGACATGCATGCCACGGCGCTGCGCAAGGCCGGCGTGGAGCCGCGCAAGCTCGATACCGTGGCGGCCTGGCGCGACAGCCGCCTGTTCGACGCCCGCGAGCGCGCCGCGCTGGCCTGGGCCGAGGGCCTGACCACCCTGCCCTCGGGCGAACCGGAAGAGGCCGCGTACCAGGCGCTGCAGGCGCACTTCGACGAGGAAGCCATCGCCACCCTGACCATGGCCGTGGCCACCATCAACGCCTGGAACCGGCTCGGCGTGGGCCTGCAGCCGCAGATGCCGTGAGGCGCCCGCCGCCGTCAGCGCGGCGGCGGCAGTCCCAACGCGCCGGCCTGGATCGACAGGATCGCCAGCAGTACCGCCAGCAGCACCGCGCCCTGCAGCACGAAGGCGATCCGCGCCGGCCAGCCGCGCGCGGCATAGCCGCAGACGAACAGCAGCGCGATCGGCGCGGCGCCGAAGCCCATCTGGACCCACCAGCCGGGCGTGCCGCCCTTGGGCACCAGCGGCCCGGTCAATCCGATGCCGAACAGCAGCAGGGCCAGGGCATTGCAGAACAGGGGGAGCACGTGGCGCATCGTCCGATTGTGCCCGTCGCCGCGCCCGGCTGCAGCGCGGGTCGGCCTTGCGTTCACACAAGGCCATCGGCCTGCAACGCCGCGTCTTCGTGACGGGCGCTGCGTGGGCGGGGGGACGGCGCTAGGCTGCGCGCTCATCTCCAGCCCGGAACACACCATGTCGCTGTCCCTTTACCAAGTCGCCATCCCGTCCCTGCAGCGCGGCCTGCGCCAGCTCTCGCATGTGCTGGAACGCGGCGCGCGCCACGCCGCCGAGGCCGGACTGGACCCGGCCACGCTGATCCAGGGCCGGCTGGCGCCGGACATGCTGCCGCTGGCGGCGCAGGTGCAGCGCGTCAGCGACACCGCCAAGGGCACGGGCGAGCGCCTGTCCGGCGTGCCCTCGCCCAAGCTGGCCGACACCGAGCAGACCTTCGAGGAGCTGCAGGCGCGCATCCAGGCCACCGCCGACTATCTGGCCTCGCTGACGCCCGAACAGATCGATGGCGGCGCCACGCGCGAGATCACGCTGAAGTTCGGCAAGCTGGGCACGCGCCTGGAAGGCGTGGACTATCTGCTGCAGTTCGGTCTGCCGAACTTCTATTTCCACGTAGTCACCGCCTACGACATCCTGCGCCACCACGGCGTGCCCGTCGGCAAGCTCGACTACCTGGGCCCGGTCGGCACGCCGATCACCGAGTGAGCTTCACGCCGGCGCACCGGCGCAGCCTCGCGCCGGTGTGCGCAGCGGACCCGCGATCGCCAGCTTTGCCGGCCCTGCGCAGGGTTGGCATCATGGTCGACCGCTTGTGCGATCCGTTGTGCCGAAGATGAAGATCCCGTTTCCCCCGCTGCTGCAGGACTGGCTGGGCGTGATCCTGCCCGTCGCGCAGGTCCTGCTGATCCTGCTGCTGACGCGGCTGCTGCAGCTGTTGCTCAAGCGCTTGATTGGCCGGGCCGCAGCGCGCTACGACCTGCCGCCCGAGCTGGCCATGGGCGTGCGCCGGGTGCTCAACATTGTGCTGCTGATGGCGGCCACCCTGCTGATCCTGGAGCGTCTTGGCGTGTCGGGCACCGTGCTGTGGACGGCGTTCACCGGCTTTGCGACGGTGGGCGCGGTGGCCTTCTTCGCCGCGTGGAGCGTGCTGTCCAATATCTTCTGCACGTTCCTGATCTTCATCGTGCGTCCGTTCCGCCTGTACGAAACGGTGGAACTGCTCGAGAACGGCGAGAAGCCCGGCATCAAGGGCAAGGTGATCGACGTCAACCTGCTCTACACCACCCTACAGGAAGAAGCGGCCGGCGACGGCGCGCCGGCCACCTCGGTGCAGGTGCCCAACAATTGGTTCTTCCAGCGCGGCATCCGCCGCTGGCGCGACGCGCAGCGCATCGCCGGCAGCTGACTCAGCGCAGCTGGCTGTCCTTGCTGCCGCGGCGGTTGTAGCCGCTGGCGGACTTCTGCTCGGCGTCGTGCGCGGCCTGGCACTGTACGCACAGGCGCACGCCGGGGATGGCGTCGCGTCGCGCCTTCGGGATCGGGGCATCGCATTCTTCGCAATGGGTCAGCCCGGGACCGCTGGGCAACTGGCTGCGGGCGCGCTGGATCGCGTCCTTCACCGTCGCATCGATCTGGTCCTGCACCGCGCCATCGTTGGCCCAACCGGTGGCCATGGCCGTCTCCTGCCTGTGGACGAGTCCCCGACCCTACGCCGATCCAGATGAATCCGCAGCGAGCCGCGCGGGCCAGACGCCCTCGCCCGACCGGATCGGTGCGGTTTCGCTAGCATGCACGGCTCCACCGCCGCCGGGCCGCCCGCGCATGCCGTCTGCCATCGAAGAACTTCGCGACGCCGGCGCAGTCGACCCGGCCATGCTGGTCGAGCGCGGCACGCCGCTGGTCCTGCGCGGCCTGTGCGCGCACTGGCCGATGGTGCAGGCGGCGCGGCGCTCGGACACCGAGTTCGCCAAACTGCTGGCCGCGCACGACAGCGGCGCGGCGGTGGACACGCTGCTGATGCCGCCGGAGGCCAACGGCCTGGTCGGCTACGACGCCACGCTGGAGGGCTTCAACTACCAGCACTTCAAGGTGTCGGTGACCGATGTGCTGACCCGGCTGGCGCAGTACAGCCGCCGCGAAGGCCCGGTACACGGCGTGGCCCTGCAGAGCGCACCGATCGCCGGCTGCCTGCCCGGCCTGCTGGCCGACCATGCGATCGAGGGCCTGCCGGCCACCATTGCGCCGCGGCTGTGGCTGGGCAACCGGGTCACCACGCCGGCGCACTTCGACGCCTTCCACAACATCGCCGTGGTCGTCTGCGGGCGGCGGCGTTTCAGCGTGTTCGCGCCCGAGCAGGTGCGCAATCTCTACATCGGCCCGCTGGACTTCGCGCCGACCGGTGCGGCGATCAGTCTGGCCGACCTGGACGATGACACGGCGCAGTTCCCGCGCCTGGCCCAGGCGCGCGAACACGCCTTCGTCGCCGAACTGGCGCCCGGCGATGCGCTGTACCTGCCGCCGCTGTGGTGGCACCACGTCGCCTCGCTGGAGCGCCTGAACGCGCTGGTGAACTTCTGGTGGCAGCCGACCCTGGCCGATGGCCGCGCCCCCAGCCCCGGCATCGTGGCGCTGCTGCACGCGCGCCTGGCCTTCGCCGGCCTGCCCACGCACGAGCGTCAGGCCTGGCGGGCGCTGCTGGAGCACTACGTCTTCGGCGAGGAAGACCCGGCCGCGCATATCCCCGAAGCCAGGCGCGGCGTGCTGGGCGCGCTCGATGCGCAGGCCCTGGCGGCCTTGCGCCAGCGCATCGCCAGTTCACTCTAGTCCCGCGGCGCTGATCCCGCGTTGACGCGGGCGCCGTCACCCTCTCCTTTCACCTTGCGGAGCTTGACCATGGAACAGACCGTCCATCCCTTTTCCGAACTGTTCGCCCAGCTCGGCCTGGCCTCGGACGAGCGCAGCATCCGCGCCTTCATCGCCGAACACGCGCCGCTGCCCAATGCCATGCGTCTGGAGGAGGCCCCGTTCTGGTCGCCGGCCCAGGCTCAGCTGCTGCGCGAAGAACGCATCGACGATGCCGACTGGGCCGTGGTGGTCGATCAGCTCAATGTCGCCCTGCACGCCACGCCCGAGGCCTGAATCCTCAGGCGATCCGGGCCTGACCTGATTGTCATGCCTGCAGCGGCGCATTTGCCGGGAACCCAAGCGCACGCGTGCTATCACCGGCACACACCCGACACCGCCCGGAGTTGCGCCATGCGTCGTCTGCCCGTGTTGCTCGCTGCGCTCATCGCCCTGCCCGCCCTGGCCCACCACGGCTGGAGCAGCTATGACGCCAACAAGACCTTGAATATCTCCGCACCGCTCGCCCAGGTGCAGTACCGCAACCCGCATGCCGAAGTCGGCGTCGACTACCAGGGCAAGCGCTGGAACGCGGTGCTGGCGCCGATCAGCCGCATGACCTCGCGCGGCCTGCCGGACGGCGCGCTCGTAGTCGGCAAGACCGTCACGATCGAAGGCTATCCGCGCCTGGACGGCACGGCCGAGTTGCGCGCCGAACGCATCACCGTGGACGGCAAGACCATCGAACTGCGCTGATCTCGCAGCGCCATGGACGCGATGGCCTGGGCCCAACAGCTGGAAGCCTCCGCGCTGGGCCAGTGGATGCGGGCCGGCTGGGGCTATCCCTTCGCCAACGTGCTGCATCTGGGCGGGCTGGTGCTGCTGCTCGGCAGCATCGGCCTGCTCGACCTGCGCCTGCTGGGCTTCGGCCGGCGGCTGGAGCTGGAACAGGTCTCGCGCCTGCTCACGCCGCTGGGCATCGTCGGGCTGCTGGTGCTGGTGGTCACCGGCGCGATGCTGTTCAGCGCCGACGCCACCGCCCTGCTCGGCAACCGCATGATGCAGTTCAAGCTGATCGCCATCGCCGTGGCGGTGATCAACGCGCTGGTCTTCCGCCTGTGCTTCGGCGGAAGGTTGCAAGCCTGGCGCCATCGCCCGCCGCCGCTGGGACGCGCCATGGCCGCGCTCTCGCTGCTGGCGTGGCCGACCATCCTGGTCGCCGGCCGGATGATCGCCTACACCTGAGCCCGCGCGCTCCGCCCCTCCCCTTGCGCAGCAGGGGGAGGCCGGGAGGGGGTTGGACCAGGTCGCGGATTGCTTGGTGCGAGGCGTTCGAAGCAGAAGCAAAAGCAAAAGCTGGATTCCCGCCTTCGCGGGAATGACGACCTGAAGGAGCCGCGGATCAGCGGGTGAAGCAATGAAAGCCTGCTTGCCGCCAAATCCCAGCCACGCGCCAGATCCCGGGCCGCTTCATCCACCAATCATCCTGCGCCAGGCAGGCCCGGCTAGGCTGGCCCCTGGTTCGATATGCCGCAACGGCGGCAGGAGCGCTCCGCGTTGCGATCCCTGATCCTGCTGGCACCCATCGCCTTGTCCGCGGCCCTGGCCGCCTGCGCGCCAACAACGACCCCGGAAGTCGCCGCTCCCGCTCCATCGCCGCAGACAGCGCCGGACGCCTCACCGCCCGACACGCCGATCCGCCACGCCGACTACGACTGCGAGGGCACCCGCATCGCCGTGGCCTTCTTCGGCCAGGCGCGCGCCGAAGTGACGCTGGACGCGCGTCTGCTGGTGCTCAAGCCCGCCCTCGCCGCCGATGGCGCGCGCTACGCCGACGATGCCGGCAACGCCTTCTGGGCCAAGGGCATGGACCGGGCCACGCTGACGCTCGCCCAGGACCCCCACGACAAGACCTGCACGACGCTCCCGCCGGAAGCGCCACAGCGCTGACGGACCGCAACCTGCGTCAGCGCGCCTGCTGCAGCGCGCGCTGCACGGCCGCCTGGGCCAGCGGCGCCATCACCGCATAGCCGGCCGCGTTGGGATGCACGCCGTCGCCGGAAACCTTCGCATCCAGGCCGCCCTGCCCGTTGTCCAGCGCGCTGTAGTAGTCCAGATACACCGCGCCGGTGCGCTGGGCGTATTGCCTGATCCAGTCGTTGAGCGCGCGGATCTTCGGCGCCGGCTGCAGGCCGGGCTTCCACGGATAGTCGCTGGCCGGCAGCACCGAGGCCAGCACGACGGTGATGCCGTTGGCCTTGGCCAGCTGCGCCATCGAGGCCAGGTTGTCCTGGATCATCTGCGGCGTGGCCGGCCCGGTATTGCCGGCGATATCGTTGGTGCCGGCCAGGATCACCACCACGGCGGGCTTGAGATCGATTACGTCCTGGCGGAAGCGCACCAGCATCTGCGGCGTGGTCTGCCCGGAGATGCCGCGGTTCACGTAGGACTTGCCTGGGAAGAACGTCTCGCTTCCGGTCTTTCCCCAGCCTTCGGTGATCGAATCGCCGAAGAACACCACGCGCCGCTCACCGGGCGCCGGCGCGGCCAGCGCCGCGTTCTCATCGCGGTAGCGCGACAGCCGCGGCCAGTCGGCCAGCTGCCGCTGCATGGCCTGCACCTGTTCGGCGCTGGGCGTCTGCGCGGAGGCGTTGCCGCTCATCGCGGCGATCAACAGCAACACCGGCAGGCCGGCACGAGGCGATACGCGCTTGAACATGAGTCCCTCCCAGGCATGTCATGCGGACCAGTCTATCGCCTCGTGCCGGAGCGTCCGATCAGGGCTTGGGCTTGTCCGTCTTCTTGTCGGCGGCGGCCTTGTCCGCCGCCGCCTTGCGCTCGGCCGCATCCTTGACCGCCGCGGCGAAGCGCGGTTCCTCACGCAGCAGCTTGGACTGCGGGTCCAGCGTGTAGAGGTCGTTGTCCTGCAGCGCGACGTGGCCGCGGCCGTCGGTCATCGGCACGGTGACGGTGCGCCCGCTGGTCGGGCCGATACGCACGTCCACCGGCATCGGAAACGGCAGATCGTCCGGCGTCTTCCAGCGCAGCGACAGGCCGCCGGCATCGCGCTCGGCGATCAGCTCCGGCAGCGCAGCACGATACAGGTACACGTCGAAGAACCAGCCGTAGTCCTTGCCGGTGACCTTGTTGACGATGTCGATATAGTCCCTGGTCGAGACATAGCGCGGCTTGAAGTGGCCCGGCCGCGGATGCGCGCTGCCGTATACCGCCAGACGGATCGAGGTGAAGAACGCCTCGTCGCCGATCAGCGAGCGCAGCGTGTGCAGCATCAGCGAGCCCTTGTAATAGATGTCCAGGCCCGCGCCGTGCTCGCGGTTGTAGACCGCCTCCTCGGTCTGCGACTTGCCGCTGACGATCGGCACGCGGTTGGTCACCGCGGCGCGCTGGTCCAGCAGCGCGGCGTGGTAGTCCATCTCGCCGCGCAGGTACTGCAGGTACAGCGGCTGCATATAGCTGCCGAAGCCTTCGTGCAGCCACATGTCGTCCCAGTCGGCGTTGGTCAGCTGGTTGCCGAACCACTCGTGCGAGAACTCGTGCTGCATCAGCCAGTCGTAGCCGTACTTGTCCTTCTTGTAGTCGTTGCCGTAGGCGTTGATGGTCTGGTGTTCCATGCCCAGGTGCGGGGTCTGCACCACGCCCACCTTCTCGTCGCCGAACGGATACGGGCCGATCTGGCTCTCGAAGAAGTCCAGCATCTTGGGCAGCTCGTCGAACAGCGCCTTGGCCTGCGCGTCCTTGTCGCCCTTCAGATACCAGTAGGCCAGCGGGATGGTGTTGCCGTAGCGGCTCTTGTAGCTGCCGCTGAGCTGCTCGTACGGGCCCACGTCCAGGGCGATGGCGTAGGTGTCCGGGTTCTTGGCGCGCCAGTGGTAGGTGCGCCAGCCGTTGCGCTCCTGCATGCCGACGAACACGCCGTTGCCCGGCGCCACCAGCGGCGCGGGCACGGTGATGTGCTCGTCCACCAGCGCGGGCTCGCCCTGCGGATGGTCGATGCACGGCCACAGCAGATCGCAGCCCTCGCCCTGGATGGCCGAAGCCACCCACGGTTCACCGGTGGGCGCGGTCGCCCAGACGAAGCCGCCGTCCCAAGGCGCGCGCTTGGCCACGTGCGGCTGGCCCGCGTAGACCACGCGCAGCTTGACGCTGGCGCCGGCCGGTACCTGCCGCGGCAAGGTCACGCGCATGCGGCCTTCGGGGTTCTGCCAGGCCTCGCGGGCCACCGGCTTGCCGTCCACCTCGACCCGGCTGACCGCATATTCCGGATCCAGATCGACCACCAGCGCCTGCAGCGGGGAGAGCGCCTTGAAGGTCAGCGTCGCATCGCCCTCGATCCGGCGCTGGTCGGGAATCACCTTGAAGCCCAGGTCGGCGTGCTCGAAGCTCACCGCCAGCTGCTCCGGCGTGCGCGGCAGGCCGGTCTGCTTGGTCACGGGACTGAGCTCGGCGCCGTGCGCCTGGGACACGCAGGCCAGCGCAAGCGCCAGGGTGGAGACGAGCAGACGGGAACGGGACATGGCAGGCCTGGCGGAAAGGGAAACCGGCGCAGCGTGCCAGCAAACCGCCGCCGCTGCATCCATCCGAAGTCATGCCCGCCGGGATGCCTGGCTCAATCGTCCTCGGCCGCGGCCTCGCGCCCCTGCTGACGGATCATGGCCTCCATCCGCGCCTCGTTGATCGCCTCGCGCACGCCGTCCAGATCGGCGGTGCGCGTATCGGGCGTGAACTCACCGGTCAGCACCGTGTCCGGCTGCAGCGCACCGGCCTCGAACAGCGCCCACATCTCCTCGCCATACCAGGTGTCCAGCAGCTCCGGCGCCCAGCGTCCCAGACTGGCGGTGAGATTGTTGACGTCGCGCAGCAGCATGCGCCGCGCCGCGTTGTTGCCGCCGGCGCTGACCACCTGCGGGAAATCGATCACCACCGGGCCGTCGGGACCGACGAGCACGTTGTATTCGGACAGATCGCCGTGGATCAGGCCGCAGCACAGCATGCGCACCACCTGGCGCATCAGCACCGCATGGAACGCGCGCGCCTGGTCGGCTTCCAGTTCGACCTCGCCCAGGCGCGGGGCGCTGAAGCCCTCGGCATCGGTCACCAGCTCCATCACCAGCACGCCGTGGAAGTAGCCGAAGGGTTCGGGCACGCGCACACCGGCATCGCGCAGCTGGTAGAGCGCATCGACCTCGGTGTTCTTCCAGGCCACCTCGGCCTGCTTGCGGCCGTACTTGGTCGCCTTGCCCATGGCGCGGGCCTCGCGGCTGCCGCGCACCTTGCGCCCTTCCTGGTACTGCACGCGCTGCTGGAAGCTGCGCTGGGCCATGTCCTTGTAGACCTTGGCGCAGCGCACCTCGTCGCCGGCACGCACCACGTACACCGAGGCTTCCTTGCCGCTCTTGAGCGGTCGCAGCACCTCGTCGATCACACCATCGTCGATCAAGGCCAGCAGGCCGGGGGGAGTCTTCATCGCGTCATGCCAGGGGACTTGCGTCGCAGGTCCGTTGCGGGCGGGCCAGTGTCGCATCCCCGGGGCGAGCGGTGTTGAAGATCCCATCGCGATTCACAGCCGGCGGCCTGCCCTCGGGCTTGTCGCGACGGCCGGGCTGGCCCTACAGTCGCGCACCGCCGCGCCCTCGCGGCACCTGCCGAAGGGACGACAGCGCCGATGCATCCGATCAGCACCATGGAAGTGTTCCTGATCGCCATGGCGATCATCTTCTGCGTTCCCTTCCTGATCTGGCGGCTGGGCCGCACCGAGTACTTCGCACCGCTGGTGGTGGTGCAGATCATCACCGGCATCCTGCTCGGGCCGGGCATCCTGGGCGCGGCGCTGCCGGGCTATTACGCATTCGTGTTCACCCCGCAGGTGGTGCAGATCCTGACCGGCCTGGGCGGCTGGGCGGTGATGCTGTTCGTGCTGATCGCCGGGATCGAGCTGGACCTCAGCCAGGCCTGGGCCAACCGCCGCGAGAGCGGCATCACCGCCGGCCTGGCGCTGGGCGTGCCGCTGCTGTTCGGCGGGCTGGCGGCGGTCGGGCTGCTGCGCTTTCCGGGCTGGATCGGTGCGCAGGGCCAATCCTGGCAGTTCGTCACCGGCGTGGGCATGGCCTGCGCGGTGACCGCACTGCCGATCCTGATCCTGCTGATGGAGAAGCTGGCGATCCTGCGCCAGCCCATCGGCCAGCGCATCCTGCGCTATGCCAGCCTGGATGACATCGCCATCTGGGGCGTGCTGGCCCTGGTCCTGCTGGACTGGGAGCGGATCGGCCGACAGGTCGGCTTCCTGGTCAGCTTCGCCGTGGCCTGCGTGCTGTTCCGCAGGCTGATGCGCGCGATCGGCGAGCGCGACCGCTGGTATGTGATGCTGATCTGGCTGGCGCTGTGCGCGTTCGGCGCGGACTGGTCGGGCCTGCACTTCATGGTCGGCGCGTTCCTGGCCGGCGTGGTGATCGACGCCCACTGGTTCGACCAGGCCGACATGGACCGCCTGCGCCACAACGTGCTGCTGGTGATGATGCCGGTGTTCTTCCTGAGCACCGGCCTGCGCACCGCCTGGAGCGTCGGTGGCGCGACCGTGTTCCTGGCCGCGCTGGCGCTGCTGGTGGCCGCCGTCGCCGGCAAGCTGGCCGGCGTACACCTGGCCGGCCGCCTGCTGAAGTGGAAGCCCGGCGAGGCCAGCCTGATCGGCTGGCTGCTGCAGACCAAGGCCCTGATCATGATCATCTTCGCCAACATCCTGCTGGACAAGGCGATCATCACCAGCGCCACCTTCACCGCTCTGCTGCTGATGGCCGTGATGAGCACCATGCTCTCCATCCCGATGGCCACGCCGCGTCTGCGGCGGCTGGCGAAACAACAGGAGTGAGTGAAGAGGAGTGAGGAGTGAGCAGAAGGGGATTGCTTTCGCCCTGACTCACTTCTCACTGCTCTGCGCTCGCGCCTGCTCTTAGCCCAGCGCGTCCAGCGCCGCAGCCAGATCGTCGGCCAGCGGAGCGTTGAGCAGGTACGGGGTGCGGCCACCGTCGAGGGAGAACTCCAGCGAGGCGGCGTGCAGGAACAGGCGTTTGAGGCCGATCTGCTCGCGCAGGCGCTTGTTCGCCTCCGGATTGCCGTACTTGTCGTCGCCGGCGACCGGGTGGCCGATGTGCTGGGCGTGGACGCGGATCTGGTGGGTGCGGCCGGTCTCGATCAGGACTTCGCAGTAGGACTGGCCGCCGCGGCGCTCGAGCACCTTGAAGTGGCTGACGCTGGGCTTGCCGCCGTCGTTGACCTGAACGTGGCGCTCGCCGCCCTGGCGCAGGCCGACCAGCAGCGGCGCGTCGACGGTCATGGTGCCGTCGGGCAGGCGCCCGATCAGCAGAGTCAGGTAGCGCTTGCGGATGCCCTTGGCCGGGCCGGCGTCCTCGCGCAGTAGGGCCTGCAGCTCGGTCAGGGCGGAGCGCTTCTTGGCCAGCACCAGCAGGCCGGAGGTGTCCCGGTCCAGGCGATGGACCAGCTCCAGCGGCTGGTTGGGGCGCAGGGCGCGCATGGTCTCGATGGCGCCATGGCTGATGCCGCTGCCGCCGTGGCTGGCCACCCCGGTGGGCTTGTTGATGACCAGCAGGCGGGCGTCCTCGAACACGATCGCCGCCTCCATCCGCGCCAGGAAGCCGGCCGGCGGCGCCGATTTGGGCCCGGCCTCCTCCAGGCTGACCGGGGGCACCCGCACCTCGTCGCCGGCGGCGAGCTTGCGCTCGGCCTTGGCCCGGCCCCCGTTCACGCGGACCTGGCCGCTGCGCACCAGCTTGTAGACCAGGCTGCGCGGGGCGCCCTTGAGCTGGCCTAGCAGGAAATTATCCAGCCGCTGGCCATCGCGGTCGGCGGGCACGACCACCGTGCGCACGGCACTGCGGGCGGGCGGCGAGTCGGGGCGTGGCGGTACGGTCATTTCCGGCAGCTTCTCTGTTACACTCGGCGATGCGAGATAAGGGTTTGATTTCGCAGGAAAGTTCTACACGGGCCAGAAGCCCAGCTTCCCTCGCGAAAGCCCGGCACAGTGCGCGACCACCGCCCCCGGGGCGGCCATGTTAGCGGCTCGCCGGCAGGCCCCGACACCCGCCGGATGCGTCAGACATCCGAAGCTGAACACGTCCCGCGCGGTAACGGCCCTTCCCGGGCGGTCGCCGACGGTCCCGCAACACCGACACATGACAAAGCGCTCCCGCGGCCCGCCGTGGTGTCGAAGCGCTGGAAGCTCCAACCCGCCCCACCCGCGCAGCGCGCGAGGGGCGGCCGAACGTTCCAGAGGCAAAACGCCATGGCGCCCCGCGCGGTAGCAGCGCGAGGAACGCAACAATGAAACGTATGTTGATCAATGCCACGCAGGCGGAAGAACTGCGCGTGGCGATCGTGGACGGGCAGACGCTGTACGACATCGATATCGAGCAGCCCTCCAAGGAACAGAAGAAGTCCAACATCTACAAGGGCCGCATCACCCGGCTCGAACCCTCCCTGGAAGCGGCCTTCGTCGACTACGGCGCCGAGCGTCATGGCTTCCTGCCGCTGAAGGAAATCTCCCGCGACTACTTCCAGTCCGGGGTCGACCACCACAAGGCCGGCCTGCGCGAACTGCTGCGCGAGGGCCAGGAAGTGGTGGTGCAGGTCGACAAGGACGAGCGTGGCAACAAGGGCGCGGCCCTGACCACGTTCATCTCCCTGGCCGGCCGCTACATGGTGCTGATGCCCAACTCGCCCACCGCCGGCGGCGTCTCGCGCCGGATCGAGGGCGACGACCGCGCCGCGCTGAAGGCGGCCATGGACGCGCTGACCATCCCCGACGACATGGGCGTGATCATCCGCACCGCCGGCGTGGGCCGCGATGCCGAAGAGCTGCAGTGGGACCTGGATTACCTGCTGAGCGTGTGGAAGGCCGTGGCCGAGGCCGCGCTGGCCAAGCCGGCACCGTTCCTGATCTACCAGGAGTCGCGCCTGATCGTGCGCGCCCTGCGCGACTACCTGCGCTCCGACGTGGGCGAGATCCTGGTCGACACCGCCGAGCTGTACGAGACGGCCAAGGAATTCATGCAGCAGGTGATGCCGCACAACCTGCGCAAGCTCAAGCACTACACCGACGACATCCCGCTGTTCAACCGCTTCCAGATCGAATCGCAGATCGAGGCCGCCTACGAGCGCAACGTGCGCCTGCCCTCGGGCGGTTCGATCGTGGTCGACCAGACCGAGGCGCTGACCGCCATCGACGTCAACTCGGCGCGCGCCACCAAGGGCGGCGACATCGAGGAGACCGCGTTCCACACCAACTGCGAAGCGGCCGAGGAAGTGGCCCGCCAGCTGCGCCTGCGCGACCTGGGCGGCCTGGTGGTGATCGACTTCATCGACATGTCCTCCTCCAAGCACCAGCGCGAGGTCGAGAACCGCCTGCAGAACGCGCTCAAGTACGACCGCGCCCGCGTCCAGCTTGGCCGCATCTCGCGCTTCGGCCTGATGGAAATGAGCCGCCAGCGCCTGCGCCCGAGCCTGGGCGAATCCAGCCAGATCGTGTGTCCGCGCTGCGACGGCCATGGCCGCATGCGCAGCGTCGAGTCGCTGTCGCTGTCGATCATCCGCGTGGCCGAAGAGCACGCGATGAAGGACAACACCGGGCAGGTCCTGGTGCAGGCGCCGCTGGAGATCGCCAACTACCTGCTCAACGAGAAGCGCAACGCGCTGCGCGAGATCGAACAGCGCCACGACGCGCCGATCATCATCGTCGCCGACGAGCAGCTGCATACCCCGCACTACGAAGTGACCCGCCTGCGCGAGAACGAGCTGGGCGAGGAGTCGAGCAAGCCCAGCTACCAGCGCGGTACCCCGCGCAAGCTGCCGGTGCATGCGCTGACCAAGGCCCAGCTCAACATCCCCGCCGCCCCGGCGGTGACTACGGTCAAGCACGCCCAGCCCGCGCCGATCCGCCAGGAGCGCGAGGCGCCGGCTCCGGTCGAACCGGCCCCCGCGCCGGTCGCCCCGGCGCCGCAGCCGGTCGCCGCCGCCACCGGCGGTGTGGTCGGCTGGCTCAAGCGCGTGTTCGGCGCCGCCAGCGCCCCGGCGCCGGTCGCCGCGCAGCCGCAGCCGGCGCGCGAGGCGCGTCCGGCCCGCAACGAGCGCGGCAACACCGGTCAGCAGCGTCGCAACGGCAACGAAGGCAACCGCGGCCAGGGCGGCAACAACGCCCGCGGCGGCCAGCAGAACGGCAACGGCCAGGCGCGTCGCGACAACCGCGAGGCGCGTGGCAACCGGGACGGCGGCCAGGCGCAGGCCGGCAACGGTCAGGCGCCGCGCAACAAGGGCGAGGGCCAGCAGAACAAGCAGCCCCAGCAGCAGCCCAAGGCCGCGCAGAACCAGAACCCGCCCAAGCAGCCCAAGCCCCAGCAGGACAAGCCGCAGCAGGACGCCCCGGCGCAGCAGGCCCAGCCCGCGCAGCCGCGCGCGCCCAGGCCGCCGCGCGAGCCGGCCAAGCCGGTCGAGGCCACGCCCGAGCTGCTGGCCGCCACGGCCGTGACCGCCGGCCTGAACGCCGAGGCGCCCCAGCCCGTGCCGGCAGCGACGACCGAACCGGTCGCCGAAGCGCCCAAGCCCGCGCCGGCCGCACCGCTGGCCGTCGATGCCGATGCCGAGACCGGGGACAACGCGCGCGACGAGCAGGACGAACTGAACGCCGACGGCGCCGAGTCCGGCGACGACAACGGCACGCCGCGCCGTCGTCGCGGCCGTCGCGGTGGCCGCCGCCGCCGTCGTGGCAATGGCGAGCAGGCCGCTGGCGATGCGTTCGAGCAGGATGCCGCCGGCGAGGAAGAGCCGGTGGTCGTGCCGTCGTCCTCGCAGCCGGAGTTCGACTTCGACGACGCCGAGACGCCCGCCCCGGCGGCGCCGGCGGTCAAGCCGCGCGTGCGCACCGAGGCCGCCACCGCCGCGGTCGCCGCGGCCAGCGCCACCGCCGTGGTCGCCGCCGTCGCGCCGGACAGCAAGCCGTCGGCGCCCGCCGAGGAGCCGCAGGTCGCGTCGTCGTTCGATGCGCCGGCGCCGACCCACGAGGTCGCCGCCCCGGTCGTCGAAGCGGCAACGCCTGCTCCGGCGACCGAGCCGGTGACCGCTGAAGCGGCTCCCGCAGGTCCCGAAGTGCACGTCAGCGTCGAAGTGCAGCCCGAGCCGTCTCCGGTCGTGGCCGAGATCGCGCCCGAGCAGCTTCCGGTGACGACCCCCGCCCCGACCGCCGATACTTCGGCGGAGGCGCCGTCCGAGGTGCAGGCCCCCATGGCCAGCACCGCGCCCGAGGCCGAGCTGCCCGTCCAGGCCGAAGTGGCCCCGCCCGCCGAGGAAGCCCCGGCAACCGCGCAGGCCACCGAGGACGAGACGCCGGCCGATGCCCCGACGTCCAAGCCCGCGGCGGCCTCGGGCTCGCTGTTCTTCGCCACCGACGCGCAGACCCCGCGCTCGGTGACGCGCCACCTGTTCGAGCCGGCGCCCGCCCCGCGCGTGCCCGACGAACAGGCGCCCGCGCAGAACGACAGCCACAGCGGCACGACCGACAGCGAACGCAGCGCCTGAGCCAGCGACGCAGGCTGGGCCCGGCTTCATCGCCAGGCCCGGCATCGGGATGAAACGGAACGGGCGCCCTCAGGCGCCCGTTTCGCTTTGCGTGACCTTTTGAGTGGCTCTTTGCCTTTACGTTCTCGCGTCCCTACGAAGGGACGACTAGCCCGTATGAAGCAACCGACAGTCCTTACGACTGGACCATCGGTCCGTCATTCCCGCGAACGCGGGGAGTGCTTCTTGGCAGACGCATATCTGACCATCCAGCGCCCGCTGCACTGCGGAGCGAAAGTCCCTGGGTTCCCGCGTTCGCGGGAACGACGGTAGAGGTTTCGCTGCGGCGGGGACCCACACGCCCGTGGTGCTTTGCGCGGGCTTTGAGTGGCCTTTTGCGTGTCCCTACGAAGGGACGAACAGTCTGTGCGCCCGGACCAACAGCCCGTCATTCCCGCGAAAGCGGGAATCCAGGGACTTTGGGGCTTGCGTGCGAACGTCCATGGATTCCCGCTTTCGCGGGAATGACGAGCGCCGATTGATCGGATCAGGGGAACACTCGGCGAGCTCGCTCTGCCAGCGCCCTACCCAGCCCCAGCCTGAGCGGCGCACGCAAAGCGATCACACGCCTGCAGCACACCGGCATCTGCCGCGCGCGCACGTGCCGCCCTCGCACCATCAAAGACTCTTCGACGGATCGATCAGCCCGTACTGCGCCGCAAGGCGCGCCAACGCCATCGTGTCCTGCACCTGCACCTTCTCCAGCAGGCGCGTCTTGTGCGTGCTGACGGTCTTGGGGCTGAGGTTGAGGCGCTTGGCGATCTCGCTCTGGCGCAGGCCCTGCACCAGCATCATCACTACCTCCAGCTCGCGCGCGCTGAGGTCGTCGAACGGCGAGGCCTCCTCGCTCATGCTCGACAGCGCCAGGTTCTGCGCCACGTTGCTGCCCAGGTAGCGCTTGCCGCGCGAGACATCGCGCACCGCGCGCAGCAGCTCGGCCGCATCGCCGCCCTTGCCGACATAGCCCGAGGCACCGGCCTCGAGCAGCCGCTTGGGCAGCGGGCCATCCTCAAGTACCGAGACGATGATCACGCGGCTGCCGTAGTCGCCGCGCACGATGCGTTCGGTCACGTCGAAGCCGCTGAGCCCGGGCAGGTGCAGATCGCACAACACCACATCGGGCTTGAGCTTGCGGATGGCCGGCAGCGCTTCCTCGCCGCTCTCGGCCTCGCCGACCACCTCGATATCCACCTGGCCGGCGAGGATCAGCTTCAGGCCAGTCCGCACCAGCGCATGATCGTCCACCAGAAATACCCGGATCGTCATCCTTGCCATCCCCTTGTAGGCATATGCCGCTCCCGTGGTCAGCCTACTCGCGGCGGGTGAAACTGGGCAAGGGCGCGAGCTGGTTGCGGTGGCGAAGTGCGCGGGGTGTCACCGGACACGGGCGCGCCGGGAAGTTGGATCAACCGGTGTCGTTGCCCGGATGGGAACGAGCTCAGCGGCGGGAGTGTCCAGAGATTCCCGCCCACCCGCAGACAAGCCCCCGTCATTGCCGCGAAGGCGGGAATCCATGGACGTTCGCACGCAAACCCCAAAGTCCCTGGATTCCCGCGTTCGCGGGAATGACGGTAGAGGGTTAGCGGCGACGTCCGGTGGAGGCCTGGGCGCCTGCTGCGGCTCCGCGCGCAAGCCCCAAAGTCCCTGGATTCCCGCTTTCGCGGGAATGACGGTAGGAGGGTTTGCGGCGGCTTCAGGTGGAGGCGTGAAAGCCGGATGCCTGGAGGCCGGCCGCGGCGCCGCGCTTACTTGGTGGTGTAGCCGCCGTTGACCAGGATGGTCTGGCCGGTCATCCACCAGCCGTCGCTCACCAGGAAGCGGATCCACGGCACGATGTCCTCGATGTCGGTCAGGCCGGTCTTGGACGAGGGCGACAGCGCGGCGGCGGTCTTGTGATAGGCCACCGCGTCGGCGCCTTCGGCGGGATAGAAGAACGGCGTGTCCATCGGGCCCGGACCGATCGCGGTCACCGAGATGCCGCGGTCGCCCAGCTCCTTCGAGGCGGCACGGGTGTAGTGCTCCACCGGGGCCTTGGTGCCGGCATAGCTGGAGTAGAACGGCGTGTAGGCGCCCAGCAGCGAGGTCACCAGCGTGCAGATCTTGCCGTTGTCGCTCAGCGCCTTGCCGGCTTCCTTGATGAAGAAGAACGCCGACTTGGAGTTGACCGCGCTCATCTGGTCGAACTCGTCCTCGCTGATCTCGGTCATCGGCTTCTTCAGCACCTTGCCCACGGTGTTGACCGCGATGTCGATCGAGCCCATCGCGGCCTTGGCATCGGCGAACAGCTGCTCCATCGCCGCGGCGGTGGTGAGGTCGGCCTGGAAGGCGAAGGCCTTGGCGCCCGTCGCCTTGATCTCTGCCACGGTCTTGTCGGCGTCGGCCTTGGTGGAGGCGCTGTTGTAGTGGATCGCCACGGCCCTGGCGCCGTGCTTGGCCAGGTCGGTGGCGAGCAGGCCGCCGAGATTCTTGGCGCCACCGGCGATGAGGACGGTCTTGCCCTGGAGGGAATGGTCGGTCATTGGAAGATCCTTGGCTGTGGAAGACGGGAACCACGTCGGCCAGCTTCGGAAGAACGCGATACGAAGACCGCCTCCCCCGCTTGCGGGCGTGCCTCACACCATATAATCCAGGACAAGAACATAAAGCTGGCATGTGTGACTTCACATGTCGTGGATCCTGACCAATCGAGGAACGCAGCGCCGTGGACCGGATCGACCTGTTCCGTATCTTCGTCCGGGTGGTGGAGGTGGCCAGCTTCACCCGCGCGGCCGACACGCTCGGCATGCCGCGCTCCTCGGTCTCGGCCGCCGTGGCCGAGTTGGAAGGGCGCATCGGCGTGCGCCTGCTGCACCGGACCACGCGCAAGGTCGCCCCGACCCAGGACGGTGCGGCCTTCTACGAGCGCTGCCTGCGGGTGATCGCCGACGTCGAGGAGACCGAGGCGCTGTTCCGCCAGGGCAAGACCAAGCCCTCGGGCAAACTGCGCGTGGACGTGCCCGGGCGCATCGGGCGGCTGATCATCGCCCCGGCGCTGGGTGGCTTCCTCGACGAATACCCGGAGATCGATATCAGCCTGGGCGTCACCGACCGTGCGGTCGACCTGGTCGAGGAGCGGGTGGACTGCGTGGTCCGGGTCGGGCCGCTGAGCGATTCGGGGCTGATCGCCCGCACGCTCGGCACGCTGCCGCTGATCAATGTCGCCAGCCCCGCCTATCTGACCCGGCACGGCACGCCGCACGCGCCCGAAGACTTGGCCAGCCACTGGGCGATCCACTACGCCTCACCGTCCAGCGCCCGGGTCGAACCCTGGGAATGGATGGAAGGCGACACGCCGAAGACCTTGCACGTGCCCGGCCGGGTCACGGTCAACAACGCCGAGGCCTGCATCGCCTGCTGTCTGGCCGGCCTGGGGCTGATCCAGATCCCGGCTTACGACGTGCGCGACGCGCTGCGTGCCGGCACGCTGGTGGAAGTGATGCCCGGGCATCGCGCCGCGCCGCTGCCGATGACCCTGCTGTATCCGCATCGCCAGCACCTGTCGCGGCGGGTGCAGGTGTTCGCCGACTGGGTCGAGCGGCTGCTCAAGGAAGCGATCGCACCATGAAGCGCTGCGCGCCTGCCTGCGGGTTCAACGAGCGGCTGGCTATCCTGACCGCGCCGCCCTGCTCGCCTGCCCGCGCCCGATCGATGCACCGAAGTCCATGACCACCCCGCGCCGCTACAAGCCGTCCAAACGCCGCGAAGCGACCTCCGAACAGCGCCGCCAGCGCATCAAGCAGGCCGCATGGTCGGTGTTCGCCCAGCAGGGGCTGGATGCGGCGACGATCTCGGGCATCGTCGCCGCCAGCGGCGCGTCGACCGGCAGCTTCTACAACGACTACCGCACCAAGCAGGCGGTGTTCGACGAACTGCTGGGCGACCTGCTGGCGCAGGTGCGCGCGGTCACCGCGCAGGCGCGCGCCCGTGCCGACGACCTGGAGACCATGCTGCAGCTGTCCTACCGCGACCTGCTGGTGCTGATCCTGGGCATCGAGGCGGCCCTGCCCTTCATCGCGCGCAACCAGCACCACATCCGCACCCGGCTGTACGACCTGGACGGCATCGATTCGCTGCTCGGCGACATCCGGCGCGACGTGGTGCGCGGCATGCCGGGGCTGGCGCTGGCCCCTTGGCAGGTCTCGCTGGTCGCCAGCCTGATCGTGTCCAACGGCATCGAGACGCTGCTGCTGCTGGAGGGCCGCGACCGTATCGACATCGACGAGGTGGCCGGGCTGATGACTCGCCTGGTGATCGGCGGCATCGGCAGTCTGGCTGCAGCGCAACAAATTTGACGACTTCCTCAAGTATGTCCATGCTCCGCGCCGGGAGGACCACACCATGCGCGAAGCGGACTACGTCATCGTCGGGGCGGGACCGGCCGGCTGCGCCCTGGCCGCGCGCCTGGCGGCCGCGGCGGACAAGCCCAGCGTCGCGCTGATCGAAGCCGGCCCGCCCGGCCCGTCACTACTCTCGCGCATCCCCGCCGGCATCGCCGCGCTGGTGCCGTTCAAGTCGGCGCGCAACTACGCGTTCCAGACCGTGCCCCAGGCCGGGCTGGGCGGGCGCCGCGGCTACGTGCCGCGCGGGCGTGGCGTGGGCGGTTCGAGCCTGATCAACGCGATGATCTACATGCGCGGCCAGCCGCAGGACTACGACGGCTGGGCCGCCGCCGGCTGCCCGGGCTGGGGCTGGCAGGACGTGCTGCCGCTGTTCCGGCGTTCGGAGGCCAACCAGCGCGGCGCCGATGCGCTGCATGGCGACCGCGGGCCGCTGGTGGTGTCCGACCTGGCCTCGCCCAGCCCGGTCTCGCAGGCCTTCATCGAGGCGGCGCTGCAGTCGGGCTATGCGGCCAACCCGGATTTCAACGGCCCCAGCCAGGAAGGCATCGGCCTGTACCAGGTCTTCCAGCGCAACGGCGCGCGGCTGGACGCCGGCTCGGCCTACCTGGCCGACGCCGCACGCTGGCCGCACCTGCGCATCCTCAGCGACACCCGTGCCGAGCGCGTCGTCTGCGAAGGCCGCCGCGCGACGGGCGTGGAGGTGGTGACCCGGCACGGGCGCGAGACGATCCGCGCCCACCGCGAGGTGATCCTCTCGGCCGGGGCGATCGGCTCGCCGCAGCTGCTGATGCTCTCCGGCATCGGGCCGGGCGCGCACCTGGCCGAACACGGCATCGGTGTGGTCCACGACGCGCCCGGCGTGGGCGCCAACCTGCAGGATCACCTGGACTATGTGGGCCTCAAGCGCATGCAGGGCCCGGGCCTGCTCGGCTTCGGCCCGGACACGCTGCTGCGCGGCGCGGCGGCGTTCCCGGCGTGGCGGCGCGGCCACGGCATGCTCACCAGCAACCTGGCCGAGGCCGGCGGCTTCGTCCGCAGCGCGCCGGAAGTGGACCGCCCCGATCTGCAGTTCCACTTCTGCGCGGCGCTGGTCGACGACCACGCGCGGCATACGCATCTGGTGCGTGGGGTCACCCTGCACGTGTGCGCGCTGCGCCCGCAGAGCCGGGGCTGGATCCGCCTGGCCTCGCCGGACCCGGCGCAGGCGCCGCTGATCGATCCGAACTTCCTCTCCGCGCCGGACGATGTGGCGCTGACGCTCAAGGGCGCACGCGCCGTGCACCGCATCCTCGATGCCGCGCCGCTGGCGCGCTACGGCGGCAAGCTGCTCTACGCCAGCCCGCGTCCGGACGACGCGGAACTGCTGCGCCTGATCCGCGACCACGCCGACACCATCTACCATCCGGTCGGCACCTGCCGCATGGGCCGCGGCGTCGGCGCGGTGGTCGCCCCGGACCTGACCGTGCATGGCCTGCAGGGCCTGCGCGTGGCCGATGCCTCGATCATGCCGACGCTGATCAGCGGCAATACCCAGGCGCCGTCGGCCATGATCGGCGAGAAGGCCGCCGATCTCATCCTCGGCAGGAGCGCCGCATGAACCACGATGACCTGCAGACGCTGTTCGCACCGCTGCACCGGGCCTCGCGCGTCACGCCCGCGGCGGATGCGCGGACGCGGCGCGCATGGCTGGAGACGCTGGCACAGCTGGTGCGCGAGAACGTCGAGCAGATCGTGCAGGCCATCGACGCGGATTTCGGCGGACGCTCGCACGACGAGACGCGCATGCTGGAAGTGCTGCCGGCGCTGCGCGGCATCCGCCACGCCCAGCGCCATGTGCAGCGCTGGATGCGGCAGGTGCGCCGGCCGGTGGACGTGGTGTTCCAGCCGGCCAGCGCCTGGCTGCGCTACGAGCCGCTGGGCGTGATCGGCATCATCGCGCCCTGGAACTATCCGCTGCTGCTGTCGATCGGCCCGCTGACCGATGCGCTGGCCGCCGGCAATCGGGCGATGCTCAAGCCGTCCGAGCTGACCCCGCGATTTTCAGCACTGCTGGCGCAGCTGGTCGCGCGCTACTTCGCGCCCGACCTGGTGACCGTGGCGACCGGCGGCGTGGACACGGCCAGGGCGTTCTCGTCCCTGCCCTTCGACCATCTGCTGTTCACCGGCTCGACCGCGGTCGGGCGCGAGGTGATGCGCGCCGCCGCCGACCATCTCACCCCGGTGACGCTGGAACTGGGCGGCAAGTCGCCGGCCTTCGTCGCGGCGGACTATCCGCTGGCCAAGGCCGCCGATGCGATCGCCTTCGGCAAGTTCCTCAACGCCGGGCAGACCTGCATCGCGCCGGACTACGTGCTGGTGCCGCGCGCGAAGCTGGACGACTTCGCCGCCGCCGTGCTGGATGCGGCACGGCGGCGCTATCCGACGGTGGCGGGCAATGCGGATTATTCGGCGGTGATCACGCCACGCCATCGGCAGCGGCTGGCGTCGGCGCTGGACCAGGCGCGCGCGGCCGGCGCGCGCGTGCAGGCGCTCGATGCGGGCGGCGCGACGGAGAAGATCGCTCCCACGCTGGTGCTCGACCCGCCGCTGGACAGCCTGCTGATGCGCGAGGAGATCTTCGGCCCGGTCCTGCCGCTGATCGGCTACGACCATCTGGACGAGGCCATCGCCTTCGCCGCCGCGCGCGAGCGCCCGCTGGCGCTGTACTGCTTCAGCGGCGAGCGCGCCGTACAGCGACGCGTGCTGGACGGCGTGACTTCCGGCGGCGTCACGCTCAACGGCACGCTGCTGCATATCGCCCAGGACAGCCTGCCCTTCGGCGGCATCGGCCCCAGCGGCATGGGCGCCTACCACGGGCAGGAAGGCTTCAAGCGCTTCAGCCATGCGCGCGCGGTGTTCAAGGTCGGGCCGGTCAATGTGTTCCAGCGGATCGGTCCGCCGTGGACGGGGCTGGCGCGGCGCATGTTCGGCTGGTTGGCGCGCTAGGGCGGCGCGATCCGGTTCGTGCAAAGAAGAAGGAAGCAAGGTGCCACCTTGCTTCCTTGAGTGATCCGATCAGCGCACTACCGCACCTCGCGCGCGTTACTTGCCGCCTGCTTTCGCAGACGCACCGCTCGCGAGCGGCGCGTTCTGCTCCCCTGCTACGGCGTCATCACGACCTTGCGGCAGTCTTCCCGCTTCTCGTCGAAGATCTTGTAGCCCTGCGCCGCATCGGCCAGCTTCATGCGATGGGAAATGATGATGTCCGGGTCCAGATCGCCATCCTCGATGAAGCCCAGCAGCTCCGGCAGATACTTGTGCACATGGGTCTGGCCCATGGCGAAGGAGAGCCCCTTGTCGAAGGCGTCGCCGATCAGGAAGCCATGGATGAAGCCCGCATACACACCGGGCACGCTCACCACACCGCCGCGCTGCGTGGCCGAGATGCACTGGCGGATCACTTCGCCGGAGCTGGTCTCGATCTTCAGCGTGCTCAGCACGGTCTCGGTGGTGCTGCCCTTGGCCTCGAAGCCCACCGCATCGATGGACGCGGAGACGCCTCTTCCGTTGGTCAGTTCCAGGATCCGCTCCGACGCGTCGCCCTCGCTGAAGTCGATCGGGATCACGCCATAGGCGCTCACCGCGAAGTTCAGCCGGTACTGCTCCGAATCCACCATGAAGATGCGCTCGGCGCCCAGCATGCGTGCGCATGCCGCGGCCATCAGGCCCACGGGACCCGCGCCGAAGATGGCGACCGTGGAGCCCGGTTCGACCCTGGCGTTGAGCACGGCCTGATAGCCCGTCGGCAGGATGTCGGACAGGAACAGCACCTTCTCATCGGCCAGACTGCCGGGCACCGCGAACGGTCCCACGTTCGCCTTGGGTACGCGCACATATTCGGCCTGCCCACCCGGAACGCCGCCATACAGATGCGAGTAGCCGAATAGGGCCGCCGGCGGCGTCATCTTCGAGCGCTTGCGCACGCTGGCGCCCTCGTCGGGGTTGGTCGTCTCGCAGGCGGCGAACAGTTCGTTCTCGCAGAAGAAGCACTTGCCGCAGGCGATCACGAACGGGATGACCACCCGATCTCCCACGCTCACCTCGGTCACCGCCGAGCCCGCGTCTTCCACCACGCCCATGAACTCGTGGCCGAAGATGTCGCCGTGTCGGGTCTCTGGGATCTTGCCGTGGAACAGATGTAGGTCCGATCCGCAGATCGCGGTCGCCGTCACACGCAGGAGGATGTCGTCGGCCTCCACCAGCTGCGGATCGGGAACGGTCTCGACGCGCACGTCCTTGGAACCATGGTAGGTCAACGCTTTCATCTTCGGATCTCCGGTGAGTCGGGCCTTCCACCCTCCTCGCCGTGCCGTTAGCGCAGTAGCACAGCAGGCACGCGCCGGCGTCAATCTTTGTTAACGCCAAGCTGTGCGGTCTGTCATGCCGACGCGTTCGTTGCAGTGCGCTGCGTGGCCCGTTCGCAGCGCCCGCAAGCGCAACTCACCCGTCCGCCTTGCCGCAATCTGCCAGATCCGTCCAGCCGAACAGCCGCACGGCGTTGTTGAAGAGGATGTCGCGGCGTTGCGTCTCGGAGAGGTAAGGCGCCGTGCGGAACCGCGCGATCGCCTGCGCGGTGGCCTCGGGCCACACCATCTGGTCCGAGCCGAACAGGATGCGCTTGCCGAAGCCGTAGATCATGAGCTGCTGCAGATAATGATCCATAAAAGGACGCGGCTCGGCCCAGTCGATCGCGCCCAAGTCGACGTAGACCTGCGGATAGGCATGCAGCAGCGCCACCGTGTCGTCGAGAAAGGGCCAGCCGGCATGCAGGATGATCAGCTTCATGCGCGGGTGACGCACCAGCACCTCCTCGAACGAGGACGGGTTGCCCAGGCGCTCGCGGTGCAGCGGCTGGCCGCGGTAGACGATGCCCGCCGGCCCGGCGCCCGAGTGCACCGCGATCGGGACGTCCAGCGCCTCGGCGAGCGCCCACAGCGGCTCCAGGCGCGGGTCGTCATGGGCGATGCCGTGGTACTGGTATTCGACCTCGCCGATCATCGCCAGCTTGCCCGCCGCATGCCGCGCCCGGATCTGGTCGAGCGTGGCGGCATCGGGGATGTCGTCGATCTCGAACCCGCCGCGCAGGCGCGCCGGATCGAGGGCGATGATGCGGTCGTCCGTCGCCGTGCTGGCGCCGCCCACGATCGCCCGCACCACCCCGGCCTCGCGCAGGGCCGCGGCGGTGGCCCGGGCGTGGTCCGCACCGTTGAACACCCGCATGGGCTGGCCATCGCCGAGGTTGGGCACGCGCGCCTCGAAGCGCCCATCGCGCTCGTAGCTGTGGATGTGGATGTCGATGACCGGCTCGACGCCGGCCACGCACGTCGGCGCGGACGACAGCGCGAGCGCAAGCAGCAAGGGGACCATGGTGCCTCCGTGTGGTATGGGATACCGCTTGAAAACGCATCCTGGAGCGCCGAGGATCCGGCGTATTGCGAATTCGTGCCCTCCTGGCCTGCCAAGGGACCGCCATGACGTCAGACCCGCCCGTGACGCTGCTGCGCAAGCTCCCCGACGACCGCCCCGACCTGCTGCGCGCACGCGGCCAGTGGTCGTCCTGCGCCATGGAGCACTCGCTGATCCCCGCGATCGAGCTGGAGGAACCGGGCTGGGCCTTCCATCACCTCGCCCTGCCGCTGGGCCCGACGCGGCCGCGCGTGGTCCTGAAGGTGGACAGCGGCCATGAGCACGGGCGCGCCCCGCCCGAGACGCTGACCATGATCCAGGCCGGCGTGACCGGATCGGCGCGCTGGGATGCGCCGATGGAATCGGCCTGTCTCTACTTCACCGACGGGGCTATGGCCGGCGCGCTGGGCGTGGCGCCCGAAGGCGTCCGCCAGGCGATCCGCAGCCGCTTGCACTATCGCGCGCCCGGCATGGCGCGGCTGCTGCGCGCCCTGCTGGCCGACGCCTCGGCCGGCCAGCCGCACGGCACGCTGATCGGCGATGCCATCTTCCTCGCCGTGGCCGCCCAGCTGGTGCCCCGCGCCGCGCGCCCCGCGCACGCCAGCCGTGGCGGCGAGCCCTGGCGCGTGCGCACGGCCCTGGCCTTCATCCATGCGCACCTGGGCGAGGAACTGGACATCGCGCAGATCGCCGATGCGGCCGCGACCAGCCCCTACTACCTCAACCGCGCCTTCCGCGCCGCGCTCGGCTGCTCGATCTGGCAGTACGTGCTGCGCGCCCGGGCGCAATGCGCGCTTGCCCTGCTGCACGACAGCAACGCGACGCTGGTGCAGGTGGCGGACGCGGCAGGCTTCAGCAGCTATGCCGGCTTCATCGACGCGATCAAGCGCATCTGCGGCAGAACCCCGGCCCAGGTGCGCCAGGCGATCGGCCCATCGCGCGGAACCGAGGCACTTTCCTGAAAGCCAGGCGGCATGCGGGCTGACACAGCCCGGCAAACCGTGCTGACCCCGCGTACACGACGCCGCCGATAGGGTCGATGCGCCCGACCACCCAAGGAACCGATATGCGCCTCGTTCGCTCGTCCGTGTTCATGGCCGCCGCGTGTCTCGCGCTGGCCGCCTGCGCCCCCCACCCCCGCCCCGACGGCCCGCCGCCGCCCCCGCCGCATGCCCACGGCGACCGGCAGCCGCCCCCGCCGCCGCCCGAGATGGCACCGCCGCCGCCGGAGGCGCCAACGCCGCCGACGCAGACTCCGTAACGCTGCGGACCGACCCGCCACGCACGGCGCGCGGCGGGTCGGATCAGGCTCGCAAGCAGTGATGCAAGACAAAGCCCTTGGCCGCCAAGGGCTTTCTTGTTTCTGCGGCCGCGTCCCGACCTATCGAGCGCGTGCCTCGGCATCGCGATGGAAGCGGCTTCGATAGGTGGCCGGCGGCAAGCCGGTGGCGACCCGGAAATGCTGGCGGAAATTGGTCGCCGTCCCGAAACCGGCGCGCAGGGCGATCTCTTCGACCGACAGGCTCGTCTCCTCCAGCAGATCGCGGGCGTAGTGCACGCGCTGCCGCTGGAGCCATTCTCCCGGGGCAAGCCCGGTCGCCTCGCGCAGATGGCGTTGCAGGGTGCGGCTGCTGACGAGCGCCTCGGCCGCCATGCGTTCGACCGTCCATTTCTCGTCGAGCCGGCGCTGGATCGTTTCGAGCAGCTCCGACAGCCTTGCGCCCGAGGGTGGCGGAAGCGGCCGCTCGATGAATTGCGCCTGGCCACCGTCCCTGTGCGCGGCGACGACCAGGCGGCGCGCGACGCTGTTGGCGGCCTTGGCGCCAAAATCCTTGCGCACGATGTGGATGCACAGGTCCAGGCCGGCGGCGCTTCCGGCCGAGGTGAGGATGTCGCCCTCATCGACGTAAAGCGCATCCGGCTCGACCACGATCTCCGGATAGCGCAATGCCAGCGTGGTGAGGTGATGCCAATGCGTCGTCGCCCGCCTGCCCGCGAGCAGGCCGGCCTGCGCCAGCACGAAGGCCGCGCCGCAGATCGAGACGATCCGGGCGCCCGCCGCGCTCGCCCGGCGCAGCCCCTCGAGAAACGCGGGAGGCGCAGCCGCATCCGCGCCTCGCCAACCCGGGATCACGATCGTATCGGCGGCCTCGAGCAGCTCCAGTCCGCCGTCCGCCTCGAGCCGCAGGCCACCCGCGCCGCGGATCGGCGACGGCTCGACCGCCGCGGTACGGCAGCGATACCAGCCCGGCCCCATCTCCGGGCGCGACAGGCCGAACACCTCGAAGGCGCAGCCGAACTCGAACGTGCACAGCGCGTCGTAGACAGGGATGACGACAAGCGGCCCGGCGTCCTTTGGCATGATCCTTACGATAGTGGCGAATCCGGCCACTTACAACGCGGCTGCCCGCTCGCTACCTTGCCGATCGAAGAGGTCACACCCCACGACGCCAACCCGGAAAAGGAACACGCCCCCATGCAGCTGATCGGATTGCTGGATTCTCCCTACGTGCGCCGCGTTGCGATCTCCTTCTCCCTCCAGGGCCTGCACTTCGACCATCAGCCGCTGTCGGTGTTCTCGACCTTCGATGCCTTTGCCGCGATCAATCCGATCGTGAAGGCGCCGACGCTGGTCACCGACGACGGAACCGTCCTGATCGACTCCGGCCTGATCCTCGATCTCGGCGAGCGGCTGGCCGCCCCCGAGCTGCGGCTCATCCCGAATGAAATGGACGCCTACGTCCGCTCGCAGCGCGTCATCGGCCTGGCGCTCGCGGCCTGCGAGAAAACCGTGCAGATCGTCTACGAGCGCAACCTGCGTCCGGCCGAGAAGCAGCATCAACCTTGGGTCGATCGCGTCCAGGGTCAGCTGGTGGCCGCCTATCGCCTGCTCGAAGCCGAAGTGGCTCGCGCCGATCCCTGGCTGTTCGATGGCCGGCCGCTCCAGGCGGATGTCACCAGCGCCGTCGCCTTCCGCTTCTCGCGCGAGATGCTGCCCGAGATCATCGACGCGAAGGCCCATGCCGCGCTCTCGCGTCTTTCCACCCACGCGGAGGCGACCGAGGCCTTCTCTGCCTTTCCTTATGCGTGACGAAGGGGCGCGCGAGGATGAGCGATGCGCTTGAACTGCACTACTGGCCGACGCCCAACGGCTGGAAGATCACCCTCATGCTGGAGGAGCTTGGCGTCCCCTATCGGGTGAACTTCGTCGACATCACCAAGGGCGAGCAGTTCGCGCCCGCGTTCCTGCGGATCTCCCCCAACAACCGCATTCCGGCGCTGGTCGACCCCCAAGGGCCGGACGGAGCAGCGCTTTCGATCTTCGAGTCCGGCGCGATCCTGCAGTACCTGGGCCGCAAGTTCCGACGCTTCTATCCAGATGACGAGCGGCAGCGTGTGGAGGTCGACCAGTGGCTGTTCTGGCAGGTCGGCGGCCTCGGCCCGATGGCCGGCCAGGCCCATCACTTCCGACAGTACGCACCCGAAGCCATCGATTACGCCATCGTGCGCTACACCCGCGAGGTCGCACGGCTTTACGGCGTGCTCGAGCG
Organism: Pseudoxanthomonas winnipegensis; assembly: GCF_030322905.1. Taxonomy (NCBI): domain Bacteria; kingdom Pseudomonadati; phylum Pseudomonadota; class Gammaproteobacteria; order Lysobacterales; family Lysobacteraceae; genus Pseudoxanthomonas; species Pseudoxanthomonas winnipegensis. Next base: position 2,459,415 of record NZ_CP095475.1, read on the forward strand.
CCGCCTGGCGGATCGCGACTCCATCGCCGGCGAAGACTCGATCGCCGACATGGCCTGCGTGGGCTGGATCGTGCCGCACGCCAGGCAGGGTCAGGAGCTCGCACACTTCCCCCGCCTGAAAACCTGGCTCGACACCGTGATGGCAAGGCCGGCCGTGCGACGCGCCATGGCCGTCGGGCGCGCGGAGCGCGAACGAAGCAATTTTTCCGCTATTCCTGTCCGCTGAGTCGCAGCGCCGTCGTGCGGATCGGCATCGCACACGCTGTCTTGAGCGGTGCATCGGCCAGGTCGCCGAGCTTCTCAGGGCGGATCGGTGGTCATCAATCCGCGCGTGCTTAGTTCGGACTAACTGATCTTCTCAGGCCCTAGCGTTATCGCAAGGTGTCTGAGGTCGGCCACCACGACGTTATACCCTTTCCCCTCCAGGCGCTCCTTGAGGCTTCCAAGCACATACACCCGGAAGTACTTGACCTGTCCCGCTTGCTTGAACAACTCGCGCCAGTATCCTCGGAATCGGTAGGCTTCGATGGTCGTGGAATCTACGTAAAGCGAAATCGGCTTCCCATCGAGCTTATCGAAGAAATCAAAGCGAAAGCCCTTGCCGTACTCTTTGTATTTAGCCCCACCCACCAGCACCCGGTTGTTTTCGCCCGAGCGAGCCTTTTCCATCGACCGGAAGTAGGTACGCAGGGGGATGACACTCGTGCCCCCTATATTCAAGGTCAGCGCCTCGAACTCTTCCTTAGGGAGGCTATCCTTCGCTTCCCTGTAGTACTGAACCAGCCGCTCCAAACTGTTCGTCGCGTATCTAGCTTTAGATGAGCCACCACCCTTCCGAGGCAACCTCCCGGCGACTCTGCTTCCCATGTCCGTTGCAAAGCTTCCGGGCCTCTCTTCGTCCTCACTGTCGGCGCTGCTTGGGTCGAAGTAATCGACGTGGTCATTTAGCTTTCCCTTCGCCTTGCGCTCTAAAAACTGCTCAGTGCTTTCGCCAGGGCGTTGCGCCAACGCCTCTTCTAGTCCCACCCATTCGCAGCTCGGATCGTGCTCATCGATAGGATTGGCTCTGTAGTGGGCGACCTGAAGATTGGACCCTTCTTGGGGTAGGATGCGATAGTTAACCCCGGTGACCTTCACCTTTCGATTGCGGCAAATATCGGTCGAACAAAGGAAACTCAAGTACTCGCGGCCTGGATTTAAGAAATAGAACTGTCTAGCACCTGCGATAGGCAGTACAGCGTCAGCTTCCACACAGTAGGCATGGGTTATTCTTTTTTTGCTCTTCATTATTCTTTCCAGCCATTTACCTCAACCAGAATCCCTATCCAATTTTCTGAGCAGAGGAACTAAAAGCCTTTGACAACAAGCTTTCAGGGCATTGACCCCGCCGATCGTCTTCTTCGGAAAAAACCACTTTTCATCATTCCCGAAGCTATGACACTCCAACAGGCCAAGCTCAATTAGCTTCAGATGCACAGGAATGGTTCGGATGCTCGCCTCAAATTTGACTGAATGGAATGGAGGCATGGGGGTTCACTAGCAATAATGCCAACGTCCCGCGCAACCTTAAACCTCATAGCGGCTTAGCGGGGGAAGAGCCGAACTATTTTTCGGATCTTTGGCAATTCCACCGATTCAGCTCCACCTTGTGGAGAGAGTGGAACGTAAAGCAAACGCTTCCTAACCCACCGATCTCCAACTCAAGATCAGCGACAAGAATGAAGACCTCAGCCGCAGATCAGGGCGCTACTAAAAGATCTCCCTTTGACGCCAGTCGCCCCGTCCCCACTAGAGCCTCACAGCGATCAAGAATGACCCGACGGAGTTGTGGGCTCGTGCTCTTGTAGCCGAGCTGCCGCGAGACCATCGTTACCAACTCCTCAGCTTTCGCGCCCAAATTGTCCTGCACGACCTTGATAAGAGCCGAATCGATTTCGGAAGGAGGCAAAAATTCTGGGCGTCGAAGCGTCAATGAGTCGACCATCGAGCGGTCCCGCACGCGGACCTCTTTGCCCGGAATGACCAAGAAGTCCTTGTCGAGGATCTGCACACCCCCCATCGACACCACCGACGCAATCGCATCCTCAACAGCTTGCTGGATGCGCGAACCTGCGCGCTGCAAGCCCCAAAGCGTTCGGGCACGCGTCACGACCTCGCTGCGATGAATGGGGCTTTCCACCTCCACGATCTGCCGCACGATGGCCGCAAGGTGCCCTGCTGGAACCAGATGCAACTCAAACTGATTGCTTGGCACAGCAAAGGACGCTTCGATGTAAGGCTCGGTGTCCGGAGGACTTTGCGCTTCGATGAGCCCCATCTCGGCCACCTCACCGCGATCGACTGTCAGGATCTCAACCGGCACCGCACGGTGCGAAGGCTTGGGACTGGGCTCTGAGTCCACTGACTCTGACTTCGCCCGTTCAATAGCGGCAACAAGCTTTTCAAGCTCCGCCTCAGGCCGATGGAACCAGTCTGAACTCCAAATTCGGTAGACCTGCCAGCCCTTGTCGCGCAGCACACTCGCACGCAAACGATCCCTGTCACGCGCGCTTCGGGCGTCCCGATACGACTGCCCGTCGCACTCAATCCCTAAGATGTAGCGTCCAGGTTCGTCCGGATTGGCAATCGCGATATCGACGAAGAAGCCCGCCAAGCCCACATCTGTGTGCAGATCGTAGCCCCGCGCGCGAAGCGCTTGGGCGACCTCTTGCTCGAACACGCTTTGCTTGACGTCGCGCTTCTCCGTGTTGAGCGTCAGACGCCCAGTCCTGGCGTAGTTCAAGAAAAGCTTCAAAGCGAAAGTGCCCTTGCCCTTGGCCCGATCGGTATCGATGTCTTCGTCAGTGATCGAAGTGAATATTTCGCAGCGCGACTTGGCCCGGCTGATCAACACGTTCAAGCGACGCTCGCCCCCTTCACTGCTCACGGGACCGAAATTCATCGTCATGTGGCGCTGCGCGTCGCGCCCATAGCCGACCGAGATAAAGATGACATCGCGCTCGTCGCCCTGGATGTTTTCCAGACTTTTGACGAAGAACGGCTCAGCCGGGTGATCGGCGAAGAACCCTTCCGTCTCAGGGTGCTGGCGGCGCAAGAGTTCTAGTTCATCGAGAATGGCGCGGCGCTGAGCCGTTGAGAAGGTAGCTACACCAAGCGTGAGCTGCGGCGTGCTCCGCGCATGGGCAAGCACTGCCAACGCCACTGCCTTGGCCTCCTTGGGATTGGTGCGCGTGTTGCCTCGGTCATAGATGGCTTCGGGCAAATGGTGCAGTCGCAACCCAACACCGGCTTCGCTCGTGTAAGGACTTGGAACGATGAAGAGCTTGCCTTCGTAAAACTGGTGGTTAGAAACAGCGATCAAGGACTGATGGCGGCTCCGGTAGTGCCAACGCAACATGCGCTCAGGCAAGCCTCGCGCACGGCAAAGGCCCAAGATGCTCTCCACATCTGATGCCTGTGCCCCACCCTCATCGTCTTCCCGATCACCCCCGTCGCCAAGCGCTTTGGAGAAGAAACGCGTGGGCGGGAGCTGTCGCTCGTCACCAACAATGACCAACTGTTTGGCGCGCGCAATCGCACCGAGCGCATCGATCGGCTGCACTTGGCTCGCCTCGTCAATGACCAGCATGTCAAAGTCCAGCGCGCCTGCCGGCAGAAACTGCGCCACCGACAACGGACTCATCATGAAGACGGGTTTGAGCGCCTGGATCGCAGGGGCACACCGTTGCATCAGTTGCCGGATCGGCAGATGCCCCTTCTTCCTCGCCATCTCGCCAATCAAGACAGCGGTCGGGCCGGTTGCTCCACCTTGGCGCGGGATCTTGCTGTGGTGCGCCTTGACGACCTCGTAGCACGCGAGCTGCATGCGCTCTTGATCGAGGCTTGCAAAGCTTGCTACCACCTGCGATTGACGCTGCCCGTCAAAGCTTGCCAGCGCTCGATCGCGCTGCACCAGTGCTTGAAGCACCGCTTCGTAGTAAGACAGCTCAAACACCCCAAGAGCGTCAGCAACTGCCAAGTCCCCCTTGGCAAGCGCATTCACCACTGCGCCAAGGCCTTTGCGCTTGGCCTCATTGGCGATGGCCAAATACGCCACCCAAGTCCTGAGACCTTCCGGGTCGGCTTGCCAGCTCGCCAGCTGTGATTTGAGCGTTGCCAAGGGTGTTTGGCTTGGGTCACGCGTGATCTCAGCATTGCCTTCAAACTGCAAGCCAACCAGAAGATCCATCACTTCGCCTGCCAGGATGCCCGCAGCTGACGACACTCGTTCGGCTTGGTCCAGCAGCGGTTGAGGCTCACTGATGCGTGCGGCCAAGGGCCGAAGCTCGGGATTTTGCTCAATCCAAGACACGATTGGTCGAAGCTCGCCCGGCTTACTGTCGAGCGCCAGCCAAAACGGGCCAAACGCATCAACCCCATCCTCTGCCACGGCCTTATAAGCAGCATGGGCCGCTTGTGCCTGCTGGATCTCCCCAATCACCGCTAGCGCCTGCTCAACAGTCAGCTCCTCTGCACTGAGCAGGAGCGCGCTCTGCTCAAACGCCGCCTGCCATAACGCAGACCTTTCACTGAGATCAGAAAGCGCAACACGCTTTAAGACGGTCTCCTCGCCCCAAGGATTGCGCTCAGCCGCAAGCAATGCTTCGTGCACGGACGAAAGATTACGACCGAGTTCTTCCAGAACTGGCTTCACGCGCTTGGCAATCTCGGTCGCCAGCACCCGATCACCGATGTCAGCTAAGCGTTCGCGCACCCCACTTCCTAAGGGACGAAGCGTGCGCATCCAAGCCACAACGCCTCTGAGGAACGAAGGGTTTGAGCGCTCGCGTTGCCAGTTCGAGCCAAAAGCCTCTTGGCCCTGGGAGTCGTGCTCGGCGATCTTGCGCTGTGCCGACTTGGCATCGAGCAGCACATCCAAAGACCCAAGCATGTCCAAAGCTGGAAGCTTGGGGTTAGAGAGCAGTGTGCGGATTGTCTGATTGGCGCGACGCCAATCACCACTGAGAAAGCGAAATAGGCTCGTGCCGCGCATGGCCAACTGCCCACGCGCCGCTTCAAGTTCCGCAGGGTCTTTGTTCCAGGCGCTGTCCCGGAAGACCGTTGAGAGGCTTGCTTTGACCTGCTGGACGCTTTCAACGGCCACGACGATCTCTTCGACCGCATCAACCCCGCGGTCCCAAATGTGAGCCACCAGCGCATCGCGATCGAGTTCCGGAATGCTCGTGGCCCGCTCAGCGATCGCAACGAGGCGGAGGGCGAGATCCAACGTCAGCGGCGACTTCTCAGCCAGAAGCTGCGTCAAGCGAGTGAGGTCTGGCAGAAGCCGAACCAGCGCGCCGTGTGCCCCACCGAGCGTTGCAAGCTCTTTCCCCAAGACGAAACTGCTTGGCAAGGCACCCATGGTGGCCTTAGTGGCGTCCCAGTCTTGCGCCAACGCGCCCACTTTGATCTTAGCTTCGACCGCCGCCCTGGCCTTCTGAGCGCTTTCCAGCGCATCGATGACAGTCGAAGCACGACCTGGCTCGTCCCAAACCTCGCTTTGGAGCGCGTTGGAGCCAAGCTTTGGCGCTTCTAGGAGCGCCTTCACGCGCTGAACCGCAAGGCCCGCATCACCAAAGCGCGCCGGAGGGGCAAGGTCCAGTGTGTGATGGAGCGAAGTGCTTGACGCTTCCCAGTCCCCCAGCCGCTGGGACAATCCTGCGACCAGAATGAGCAACCGGTCGCGTTCACTCGGCAAGAGACCGTCGTTCTGAACGCCGCTCCAAGCGTGCTCATCTGGAACGCCGATTTCTTCAACTCGCTCGATCAGTTCGCGCAGGAGCGATTCCCGCTCCTCTTTTTGATGGGACGCCCAGGAGGTCGGGGCGTCCAGAGGCAAACTCTGGGTCGTGTAGCCCAAGCGACGCAGGCGCACCATGTGTCCGAAGACTTGGTAAGGCGTCAGTCCAGACGGCTGGTGAGCTTCGTGTAGCCGTTCCACATGGGCGTTGAGCGTGTCACGTCGTTCGGTGAGCTGCTCGATGATGGGCGCAGCGCTGCTTCGCTTCGGCTCGCCCAAGTTCAGCGTGTGGCGAAGTTCTTCCAGTAAGGAGCGCTTGTTGGCTTTGTTGCTATGGAGTTCCAGACAGGCCACCCCCACACCGACATGATCCAAACGCCGTTTTACGACTTCGAGCGCGGCCATCTTCTCCGCCACGAACAACACGCGCTTACCCTCAGCCACAGCGGCTGAGATGATGTTCGCGATGGTTTGAGACTTGCCCGTTCCAGGCGGCCCTTGCACCAGGATGTTGTTCCCTTGGAGCACGTCGTGCACAACCAAGGCTTGCGACGAATCGCAGTCAACGACATGGCGCATCTTCTCGGGCGGGATGATGCGGTCCAGATTGATCGCCTCATCCGTGAGACTTGCACCCGGGAAGCCGTCCTGAACGACGCCCCGAAGCGTCGGGATGGCCTCCATCCCGCCCAGCGCCTCCCAGCCGTGGGGGTCTAAGTCCCGATACATCATGAACTTGGCGAACGAGAACAGACCCAGGATGGCGTCATCGCGAAGCACACCCCAGGTGTCTTTGCCTTCCAGCATCACTTCAACCGACGCCAAGTAAGCATCAACATCGAGCGTTTCGAACTCCTCGATGTTGGGCAAGCGCAACCCAAACTCGCGCTGCAAAAACAACTGCAACGACAAGTTGGCCTGAATATCGTCTCCGGTCCATTTAAGATGGAACTTCTCACCCGCAGTGCTTCGCTCCAGTTGAACGGGGATGAGCACCAACGGCGCGAAGCGGTCCGTTTGCGGGGTGGAAGTAGCGCGCCAGCGCAGATAGCCAACTGCTAAGTAAAGAACATTGACGCCTTGCTCTTCTTGGAGCGTGCGCGCATCGGTGTAAAGATCCAGCAGGCGCTTTTGGAGCCCTGTGGGAGTCAAGCGCGTGGTTAGCTGCGCGTCCCAGTGCGCCTTAACGCGCCCATTCTCGTCCAGCTCGAAATCAGGCTGTGCGATCAGCTCAGGGTCTTCCGGCGCCTCATCCAGCAGAACCGCTTCATCGTCTTCATCAAGCTCAGGAAGCGCCCCGCCTTGCTTTGGGTCTTCTTTTCCCGCTACAAAGGTGAAGCGCTTCCCGTCGATGACCAAGGTCTGATACATGGCCTTTGCCAGCTCATGGACGACCTCCACGGTCTTCGCGCGCCCGCCTCTTGGGGTATGAAGCAGTCGATTACGTGTGGACAGATCCAAAAGCTCCAGGCGGGCTTTTTCGATCTTGCTTTTGAGATCACCTGCCCCTCGGAGCGAAGAAGACTCTTCACCTGCCTGTGCTAGCGCCGTCTGATCCATTGACTGTCCCCTATTACGGAGCATGGCCAGGCGTCCGAACGCCCCCATCCGCTGCCCCAACGCGTCTGCCTATAATGCTCCCAAAGTGACGCGTGTTCCAGCCGATTAGGGGGATCTGTGGGCGAGTTGCGCAGCAGTGAGATTCACTGGGTGGTCCACCAATACATCGGCGTAGAAGGCGGCTACTTGGGCGATTTCTCCTACCGGACCCACCGGGAGTTCTATTCAGCATTCTGCGACCTGGACTTAGATCTCGACGCCTTCGGCGGCAACACCACGCGCGAGCGGTTTCTGGCCGTCCTGAGTGGCGTGGAAGGACACCAACAAGCGGCAATTCTTCGAGGCATCGCCAAGAAGTATCCGCAAGGTGGGGAGCACTTCCGGACGCCACCGGCCTACCAAAAGCTTTTAGAGCTGGCCAAGCGTTGTGCCGATGGGCTCTCGGTCCAGGACAGCAGTCCAGCCATCACCAGCGATGTCTTGAAGCGTGCGCTTGCTGACGCGAACATGCTTATCCAAAGCTCCTGACCTACGCACGCGGTGGATCGAATCCACACAGCTCTTCACGCGTATCTCAAAGCCGTGTGCGCCAGTCATGGCATCGAGTCTTCACCAAGCGCCACGATCACCAGCTTGTTCAAGCAGCTGCGCGCAGAGCATCCTCGCTTGTGCGACCTAGGAAGTCAGGCGGAAACCATGGGCCGAATCCTTTCCTCGCTGAGCAATGTCATCGACTGTCTCAATCCCGTGCGCAACAATGCGAGTTTGGCGCACGCTAATGAAGAACTTTTGGGCAAGGACGAGGCCATGCTCACGATCAACGCGGCGAGAACCGTTTTCCAGTATCTGGACAGCAAGTTCCGCTAACAAGTTGGGCCACTATAAATCACCTACCGCGACTGCCCTCCTCTTTTTGAAGAGGACAATCGCACCATTCCTTCTTACATCGATGGCTTTGCGCGGCGGAATTTCAGTTCCCAATGCCCGGACTGTTGGTCAGCCCCAGCTTCCACGTTCGAAGTCATAGCACTCGTTGACGCGATGCCCTCTTGTAGCTCCATCTTGAAGTTCTTCTCCAACGCTTCGCAGGCCTGCCTCATCTCTTGACGCGCCTTGTCTAACCGCCATCGCTGGATGGCCTGGATCCGAGGAGATACATGCATCTTCGCGCGCGCCACGCGCCGTCGTGCGCGCTGCGCCGCTTGCGTGTTGGAAGATGGATCATGCTCCGAGAGTTTCGCTTCTGCCCTAAACACTCTAAGCCGTGCACGATGAGGCCCGGTCACGGCATGCGCATAACGCCTCACAGCGTTCGCCACGGCTTCTGTGTCTTCAAACAGGAAGGGCTTTGGCGTATGAAGGGTGTGCTTGATGATCTTCCGGCCCAAGACCGTTTGCAGATCGATGGGAACACGTTGACGGAAGGACCAGTAGCCGGAGGAGGACCGAACGAGGTGATAGGGAATGCGCATCGGGAGATGTGTCCCGATTTGTGTCCTGCCCCAGACCTCAATTCCTCGCCAAAATCAAATGTAAGTCATTGATTTATATGATATATGGCGGAGAGAGTGGGATTCGAACCCACGGAAGGTTTGACCCTTCGCCGGTTTTCAAGACCGGTGCCTTAAACCGCTCGGCCATCTCTCCGGGTGCGTGTCGGGGGCCTGGCCCGACAGCAGAACGCCCGGCGTGGTGGCCGGGCGTCGCATTCTCGCATGGGGCGCGGGCGCAGGTGTAGCCGCGCGCGGCGTGCGGGTCAGGAAGCCTTGCGCAGGCCCAGTTCGACCAGGCGCTCGGTGCACTTGCCGCCGCAGTCCAGGCGCGATTCCTCGATCTGCTGCGGCAGGTGTTCGGCCAGGTAGTCGATGAACACGCGCACGGCCGGCAGCAGGCCGCGGCGCGAGGCGAACACCGCGTGGCAGATGCCCTGCGGCAGCGACCATTCCGGCAGCACCACTTCCAGCTCGCCGCTGCGCACCGCGTCGGCGCAGACGGTCTCGGGCAGCATGGTGATGCCGTAGCCGTCCTTGGCCAGCGCCTTGAGCAGCGGGAAGTCGAAGCCGGCCAGGCGCGGCTGCAGCTCGATCTTGCGCACCTCGCCGTTGGGGCCGTGCAGCTCCCAGCGCTGGCGCGCCTCGTCCTCGCTCATCGACATGGTCACGTGCTGGGCCAGGTCTTCCGGCGCCTGCGGGCGGCCGGCTCGCTGCAGGTACTTGGGGCTGGCCACCAGCAGTTCCTGGATCTGGCCGAAGCTGCGCATCACCAGGCTGCCGTCGTCGTCGAGCTTGGCGCGCACGCGCAGGGCCACGTCGTAGCCCTCGTTGATGATGTCCACGCGGCGGTTGTTGACGTGCAGCTGCAGGCGCACCTTGGGGTACTTGTCCAGGAAGGCCGGCAGGATCTTGGGCAGCTGCATCTGCGCCACCGCCACCGGCACGCTGACGCGGACCACGCCGCGCGGCTCGGCCGAGAGGCGGTCGACCACCTCGCGGGCGGCCTGGGCCTCGGCCAGCATGGTCTGGGCGTGGCGGTGCACGCTCATGCCCACGTCGGTGACCGCGAAGCGGCGCGTGGAGCGCTGCAGCAGGCGCACGCCCATGTCGGTCTCCAGCTGGCTGATGCGCCGGCTCAGACGCGACTTGGGGATGCCGAGCGCGCGCTCGGCGGCGGCGAAACCGCCGTGGTCGACGACCATGGCGAAGTAGTAGAGGTCGTTGAGGTCCTGCATGGCGCCATCCCGAATCTGGAACGATTCAGGGTATTTAACACCCGCATGTTTGCCCATGCAACGAAAACGGACCAAATGGGGTGGGATTCTCCGCCCCGTCGGTGGGCCAATCGGCCCCTGCCCCAGGGCCACGCGCCCGCCAAGCGCGACGCGTGGCCTCCAGCTGGCGTCAGTTGCTGGTGCTGGTGGGCGCGGGTGCCGGGGCGGCGGCGGGCGCGGCGGCGTCCTTGGCCCAGGTGCCCTTGGCCGCGGTGCACTGCTTGTGGGTCTTGCTGGTGTCGGTGCTGCCGTCGGCCAGCTTGCAGTGATGGGTCTGCGCGGTGCCGGTGTGGGTCTTGGCGAAGGCGGTGGTGCCCAGCGCCAGGGCGGCGCCGAGGGTCGCGATCTGCAGCAGCTGATTGGTGTTCATGACAATGACCTTCCGATTGAGGACGAATGCGCCGGCGGCGAGGCGCTCGGATCGAGCGCGGCCGAGGACGCCCGCGCTTGATAATCCTGTCGGAAATGTCAGGCAAGCCCGCGCGCGGCGGGCGCTTGCCGGAGGTTCACACGTGGCGGCGCTGACACAGCTTGGCGCGCGGCCGCACATGACAGCGCGCACGCGGACATGGCCGCCGCCGTGGGCTCAGGCGATGCGTTCCAGGCCGCCCATGTACGGGCGCAGGGCCTGCGGCACGTCGATGCTGCCGTCGGCGTTCTGGTAGTTCTCCATCACCGCGATCAGGCAGCGGCCGATGGCCACGCCCGAGCCGTTGAGCGTGTGCACGCTCTCCGGCTTGCCGGTGGCCGGGTTACGCCAGCGCGCCTGCATGCGGCGCGCCTGGAAGGCCTCGCAGTTGGAAACCGAGGAGATCTCGCGGTAGGTGTCCTGCGAGGGCAGCCACACTTCCAGGTCGTAGGTCTTTGACGCCGAGAAGCCCATGTCGCCCGAGCACAGCAGCATGCGCCGGTACGGCAGGCCCAGGCTCTCCAGCACCACCTCGGCGCAGCGGGTCATGCGCTCGTGTTCCTCGTCGCTGTCCTGCGGGCGCGCGATGGCGACCAGCTCGACCTTCTCGAACTGGTGCTGGCGGATCATGCCGCGCACGTCGCGCCCGCCGCTGCCGGCCTCGGAGCGGAAGCACAGCGAATGGGCGGTCATGCGCATCGGCAGCGCGGCGTCCTCGACGATGCTGTCGCGCACGATGTTGGTCAGCGAGATCTCGGCGGTGGAGATCAGATAGCGACGGTGCTCGCCCAGCTGGGTGGCGAACATGTCTTCCTCAAACTTGGGCAGCTGGCCGGTGCCGATCAGGCTCTCGGCGTTGACGATCACCGGGACATTGGTCTCCTGGTAGCCGTGCGCGCCGGTGTGCAGGTCCAGCATGAACTGCGCCAGCGCCCGGTGCAGGCGCGCGATCGGCCCGCGCAGTACGGTGAAGCGCGCGCCGGAGAGCTTGGCCGCGGTGTCGCCATCGAGCCAGCCGTTGCGCGCGCCCAGCTCCACATGGTCCTTGACCGCGAAGTCGAACGCGCGCGGCGTGCCCCAGCGATGCTGCTCGACATTGCCCGACTCGTCACTGCCCGGCGGCACGCTGGCCTGCGGCAGGTTGGGGATGCCCAAGGCGATGGCCTCGATCTGCGCGCGCAGCTGGTCCAGTTCGACCTCGGAGGCCTTGAGCTCCTCGCCGAAGCCGGCGACCTCGGCCATCAGCGGGGCGACGTCCTCGCCCTTGGCCTTGGCCTGGCCGATCGCCTTGGAGCGGGTGTTGCGCAGGTTCTGCAGCTCCTGCGTGCGCACCTGCAGCTGCTTGCGGCGCGCCTCCAGGGATTCCAGCGCGGACACGTCCAAGTCGAAGCCGCGCGTGAGGCGCAGGCGTTGGGCGAGTTCGGCGGGCTGGGTGCGGAGCAGTGCGGGATCGAGCATCGTGGCGGTCGTGCGGCGGTGAGCGGGAAAGGCGTGGATTATCGCCTTTTCCACAGCGCCACGCCCGCCGCCAGCCAGCGCGCAGTCGGGAGCGCGCGGCCGGCCTGTGCAAGAATCGCGGCCTGCTCCTCACGCCCTGCCCGCACCATGTCCACCTCCCGCGATCGTGCCTTCACCTTCCGCCTGCCGCACAAGGCGCTGTGGATCGCCCTGGGGGCGTTCGTGGCCGGGCTGCTGCTGTTCGGCATCGTGTGGCTGTCCAACCGGGGCGACGAGAGCTTCTATTCTGTCCAGCCGGCCGACCAGAGCGGCACCGAGGCGGCCACCGCGCCGCTGCCCGAGCCGGCGGCCGCCAACCAGGGCGCCAGCGGCATGCAGGCGCCCTCGGCCGACGCGCAGGCGCAGGCCGACGCGGGCACCAGCGGCGCCAGCGCGTTCCCGGCGCCAGTCGTGGAGGACGCCCCCGCCCATTCCAGCGGCGAGACCGCCCCGCCCGTCGCCTCCGCGCCGGCCGCCGCCGCGCCGCCGCAGAACCGCGCCACGCCCCTGCCGATCGATGGCCAGAGCCCGCCGCCCACCTATCCGCCGTCCGCGCTGCGCAAGGGCGAGACCGGCACGGTGATGGTGCGCATCCAGGTCGATGCGCAGGGCAATCCCGGCGGCGTGGCGCTGATCCGGCGCAGCGGCTCGCGCGATCTGGACCGCGCGGCGATGGAGGCGGTGCGCAAGTGGAAGTTCCAGCCGGCCATCGACGATGGCCAGCCGGTGGCAGGCGCAGTGGACATTCCCGTGGAGTTCAACCTGGAGCGCTGAGCGCCCACCACACGCGTTTCGCATCGCTGAACCGTGCAGGTGCAGCATGGCCGGCCTTTACCGGCCTCTCACGTGTGAGCAACGAATGGCTGCAGACACTCCCCTACGCGCCGCCAACGGCGCCTAGCAAGGAGTCCTGACATGTCGCAGACCCAGACCGAATTCAATGCCCAGGCCCAGAGCGACGCACACGCCGACGCGCGGCCGGATGGGCAGCGCCCTGGGGCGCGCCCGCTGCTGTGGTTGCTGCTGCTGGTCATGCTGGCCGCGGGCGCATGGTGGCTGAGCGGCGATCGCCGCGCCGAGATGGCCGCGCCGACCGACGGCACGGTGCCTGCCACGCAGCCGACCGCCGACTCCACGGCGGCCGATCGTCCGAATCAGCCGGTGGTCGCCAAGCGCAGCGAGTCCACCCGCACCGCGCCGGCCAGGAAGGTCGCGCCGGATCGCGCCCCGGCCCTGCTGGCCAGCAATGCGCAGCCGAAGTATCCGCCGTCGGCGCTGCGCGCCGGTGAGGGCGGCACGGTCCTGCTCAACGTGCAGGTCGACGCGCGTGGCGAGCCCTCGCAGATCACCATCGCCCAGCGCAGCGGCAACCGCGACCTGGACCGCGCCGCGCTGAAGGCCGCCAGCGACTGGCGCTTCAGCCCGGCCATGCGCGATGGCAAGGCCGTGGCCCAGCTGGTGCGCGTGCCGGTGGAGTTCTCGCCGCAGTAAGGCAAGCCTGCATCAGCGCTTCAACCCGGACCCGCAGGCGCTCGCCGCCTGCGGGTTTTTCGTGCGCCTTACTTCACCGGCAGGCTGATGAAGCTCGGCTGCTGCGGCGTATGCCACACGCGCTGGGTGGCCTTCTGGTAGTCGCCCGGCTTGGCGAAGAAGATGTTGTCCACGAAGGTCTGCGGGTTGCGGTCGTACAGCGGGAACAGCGTGGACTGCACCTGCACCATGATCCGGTGGCCCTTGCCGAAGGTGTGATTGGCGTTGGGCAGGTCGAAGTCGTAGGCCAGCGCCTGGTTGGGCGTGATCGCCTTGGGATGCTCGAAGCTCTCGCGATAGCGGCCGCGGAAGATGGTCAGACCCACCGGCAGCTCGTAGCCGCCCATCTTCGGGTTGGAGGCCACCTCGTCGGGCTGCACGTCGATCAGCTTGACCACCCAGTCGCTGTCGCTGCCGCTGGTGGAGGCCTGCAGGTTGACCTGCGGGCGGCCGGCGATGGTCAGCGGCTCGGTCAGCGGCTCGGAGACATAGGTCAGCACGTCCGGTCGGCCATCGACGAAGCGCTGGTCCTGCACCAGCCAGGTGGTCCACATCTGGCGATCGGAGAAGTCCACCGGGCGCGGCACGAACGGCACCGGCTTGGCCGGGTCGGACACGTACTCGTCGTACTGTGCGCCCTCCGCGGCAGGCGCTTGGAAGCCCAGCTTGCCGCCGGCCAGCAGGTACAGCGCCTTGGGCTTGGCCTTGCAGCCCTTGTCGCACACCTGCGGCCAGGCCTTGTAGCGGTCCCAGTGGTTGGCGCCGGTGTCGTAGATCAGCACCGGCGGGGTGTCGGCCTTGGGCGCGCCGTCCTTGAGGTACTGGTTGAAGAACGGCAGCAGCACGTCGCGGCGGAACTGCAGCGCGGTGTCGCCATCCCACTGCAGCGCGCCCAGGCTGCTGCCGTCGTAGTTGACCTGGCTGTGGCGCCACGGGCCCATCACCAGGTAGTTCTTGTCGTTGCCGGTGTCGCGCGCCTCCATCGCCTCGTAGCTGTGGTTGGCGCCCCACATGTCCTCCTGGTCCCACAGGCCCTGCAGCCACATGGTCGGCACCTTGATCGGGGTCTTGGCCATGACCTTGTCCAGCGCCTGTTCCTGCCAGAAGGCGTCGTAGGCCGGGTGCTCGGTCAGCTTGTGCCACCACGGCAGCTGGTCCAGGCCGGCGGCCTTGGCGTAGTCGCCGGCCGAGCCGGCGCGCAGGAAGTTGCTGTAGTCGTCGAAGCCCTCGCGCGCGATCGCGCTGCCCTTGCCGCGCTTGCTCAGCTGGCCGGTGAAGTAGTCGAAGTTGACCTGGCGGAACGCGCCATAGCTGAACCAGTCGTCGCCCATCCAGCCATCGACCATCGGGCTCATCGGGTTGGCCACCTTCAGCGCCGGATGCGGGTTGGTCAGCGCCATGACCACGGTGAAGCCCTCGTAGGACGAGCCGAGCATGCCGACCTTGCCGTTGGACTCGTGCACGTTCTTGACCAGCCAGTCGATGGTGTCCCAGGCGTCGGTGGCGTGATCCACGGCCGTGTCGTTGAGCGGGCCGCGCAGCGGCCGGGTCATCACGTAGTCGCCTTCCGAGCCGTACTTGCCGCGCACGTCCTGAATCACGCGGATGTAGCCGGCATCGACGAACACCTCGTCGCCCTGCCCCAGCAGATCGCGCATATGCGGCGAATCCAGACGCGAGGTGCGGCCATCGGCGTTGTACGGCGTGCGCGTCAGCAGCATCGGCGCGTTGTGCGCGCCCTTGGGGATGACGATGACGGTGTGCAGCTTGACCCCGTCGCGCATGGGGATTTCCACGACGCGCTTGATGTAGTCGTTGGCCGCGTCCGGTGCGACGAAGGGCTTGCCGGTGATGTCCGGCGTCATGGGCGAGGTCTGGGCCAGCGCGGGCAGCGCGGCGGCCATGAGCAGGGACAGCAGGGTCGGACGCAACGCGGCGATGCGCATCGTGGGGCTCCAGGCGGGGTGACTGAACGGACAGTCTATGGGCGCGCCGACCCACAAGGCACCGTGACTGATGGCATAGAGCAGCGACGTGCAGCCCAGGGGCCACACGCCGCACGCGGGCTCAAGGCGGATCGGCTGCCAGTATCTGCAGCAGACCGTGGGTCATGCCGCGCGGGGCGATGCTCAGATGATCCTCGTCATCGAGCACTTCCAGCTTCAAGCCGAGCGAGCGGTATCCATGCGAGGACAGCGCGGCGGTCAGGGCGCGCGCGTCGGTGACCATGTCGTACTGCTTGCCGTAGCGCACCTGCTCGTACTGCCCCACGTACATGTAGACCTTCGCGGGGAGGTCGTCGTGCTGCCTTGCATAGGCCTTTTCCAGCTTGGCCATGGCGTGCTGGTCGTACCAGTAGGAAGGACTACCGAGGATGTAGGCGGAAAACATCGTCGGCTCGGTCAGCATGATCTGCGTCCCCAGCAGGCCGCCGTAGGAGTGACCCAGGAAGATGCGGCGATCCGAAGCCGCCCGGTAGCGGCCCTCGATGAAGCCGAACACCTGATCCCGGACATAGGCGATGTAGGCCTCTGCCCCACCATGGACCGCCTCGGGCGGTGCGCCTGGCGAACCCGCCGGCGTCGGGGTGTAGTCGCGCCGCCGGCTGCTCATGCCGGTTTCGCCCCTGGCGTAGGACAGCCCCACCAGGATGAAGTCCTGGACCCGCGCCCCTTCGCCGTTCAACCGGCGCGCGATCTGGCGGGCGACCGGAAATGCGTAATCGGCATCGGTCACGTACAGCACCGGGTACTCGCGTTGCGGCCGGTCGTCATAGCTCGCCGGCAGGGAAACGAAGACCTGGTAATCGCGGCCCGATACCGGATCGGGCACATCCCAGACCTGGGTGCCCAGCAATTCATAGGGAAGCCCCTGTCCACGCTGCCAGCGTGGATCGGTGGGCGCGACCGCCTGCGGCGTGGCGCGCGCCGACGCACTTCCCTGCTCGGACACGGCCGGCTTCGTGGTCTGGCGGGCCCCGTGGTCTTCACAACCGCAGAGCAGACACAGCAAAGCCAAGGTCCAGCGCGATCGGCGCATGATCGTTGCTCGGTCGGCCATCGCGCTTCGTCGGGTCAATCGATCGCGATCGGGACCCGCGTCTGCCCTTCGCCCTGCACCACGAAGCGCTCCACGGTCAGCGCTTCCAGCCCCATCGGGCCGTAGGAATGCAGGCGCGTAGTCGAGATGCCGATCTCGGCGCCCAGGCCCAGCTCGCCGCCGTCGGAGAAGCGCGAGGACGCATTGACCATCACCACCGCCGCGCGCAGCGCCGCCACGAAGGCGGTCGCATGCGCCTCATCGCCGGTGGCGATGACCTCGGTATGGTCCGAGCCGTAGTGGCGGATATGGGCGATGGCCGGCTCCAGCCCGTCGACCACGCGCACGGCCAGCACCAGGTCGAGGAATTCGGCGGCGTAGTCCTCGTCCGAGGCCGGCTTGGCCTCGGCGACCAGGATGCGCGTGGCCTCGTCGCCGCGCAGCTCCACGCCGCGCGCGAGCAGCGCCTTGGCCGCGGCGGGCAGGAAGGCGTCGGCGATGTCGCGATGGACCAGCAGGGTCTCCAGCGCATTGCAGGCGCTGGGGCGCGAGACCTTGCCGTCCACCAGCAGCTTCAGCGCCAGGTCCAGGTCCGCGCTGTCGTCCACGAACAGATGGCACACGCCCTTGTAGTGCTTGATCACCGGCACGCGCGCGTGCTCGGCGACGAAGCGGATCAGGCCCTCGCCGCCGCGCGGAATGGCCAGGTCGACGATGTCGCTCAGCTGCAGCAGCGCCAGCATGGTCTCGCGGCGCAGGTCGGTGACCAGGGTCAGCGCGGCGGCCGGCACGTGCGCGGCCTCCAGCGCGGCCTGCAGCACGGTGGCGATGGCGGTGTTGGAGTGGATGGCCTCCGAGCCGCCGCGCAGGATCACGCCGTTGCCGGCCTTGATGCACAGCGCGGCCGCGTCGGCGGTGACGTTGGGGCGGGCCTCGTAGATCATCGCGATCACGCCCAGCGGCACGCGCACCTTGCTGACGCGGATGCCGTTGGGACGCGTGTCGGTGCGGGTGACCTGGCCGACCGGATCGGGCAGCGCGGCCACCTCGCGCACCGCGGCGGCGATGCCGGCGATGCGCTCGGCGTTGAGCGTGAGCCGGTCGAGCATGGCGCTGCCGACCCCCTTGGCGCGCGCCGCGTCGAGGTCCTTGGCGTTGGCCTCCAGGATCTCCGGCGCGTGGTCCAGCAGGCCCTGGGCCATGGCCTCCAGCAGCGCGGCCTTGTCCGCGCTGGACAGCTGCGCCAGCACCTGGGCGGCGTCGCGGCAGGCCAGCGCCTGGGTCTTGATGTCGTCGGTCATGGCAGGGACTCAACTCGAATGAAGAGGGTTCCGGTGGAAGCCACCATTGGACGTGCGCCTCCCCCTGTAGAGCGGAGCTTGCTCCGCTGGGGCATTCCCCACGAACCGAACGAAGAGCAGCGGAGCAAGCTCCGCTCTACAGGGAGGCCACGATGCGAGCGGAAGAGACAACAAACAGGGGTCACAGCAGCACCAGGTCGTCGCGGTGGATCACGTTCTCGCCATAGCTATACCCCAGCACGGCCTCGATGTCGCGCGAGTGCCGGCGGGCAATGCGGCGGATGTCGGCGGCCGAGTACTGGGCGATGCCGCGCGCCAGCCGGCGCTGGCCGTCCTCGCCGCGCAGCTGCACCTCGACCATGTCGCCACGGCGGAAGTCGCCCTCGGCGCCGATCACGCCGCCGGGCAGCAGCGAGGCGCCGCGTTCGACCAGGGCGCCGGCCGCGCCGGCATCGACCAGGATCGCGCCGGGTTCGACCGGGGCGTGCCGCAGCCAGCCCTTGCGCGCGGCGATGCGCGTCTGCGCCGCATGCAGGCGCGTGCCGCGCAGGCGGTCCTGCGCCAGCCCGCGCACGACCTCGGCGCTGCGGCCGTTGAACAGGTAGGTCTCCACGCCGGCCGCGCCGGCCTTGGCCGCCGCTTCCAGCTTGGTGCGCATGCCGCCGGTGCCGACGCTGCTGCCGCTGCCCCCGGCCATGGCGAACACCTCCGGCGTCAGCGCGGTGACTTCGTCCAACGGGCGTGCGGCCGGGTTGCTGCGCGGGTCGGCGGTGTACAGGCCATCGATGTCGGTGGCGATGAACAGGGCGTCGGCATCGACCAGCGCGGCCACCACCGCGGCCAGGTTGTCGTTGTCGCCGAGCTTGAGCTCGTCGATGGAGACGGTGTCGTTCTCGTTCACCACCGGCAGCGTGCCCAGCGCCAGCAGCTCCAGCAGCGTGGCGCGGGCATTGAGGTAGCGGCGGCGGTTGCGCAGGTCATCATGGGTCAGCAGCACCTGCGCCACCGGCCGCTCGAAGAAGCGCTGCCACAGCCCGATCAGCTGCGCCTGGCCCAGCGCGGCCAGCGCCTGGCGCGCGGCGATGCCGGCCCCGGCCTCGGCCGCCTTCGGCACGATCGCGCGCCCTGCGGCAACCGCGCCGGAGGACACGATCACCACCTCGCGTCCGTCCAGCACGTTGGCCGAGACGAACTGCGCCAGCCCCAGCGCGAACTTCGGCGACAGGCCCCCCCCATCGGCGGCCAGCAGGCTGCTGCCCACCTTGAGCACCGCGCGACGCCACGGCGGCAGCAGCTGCTCGGTGAACGCGGTGGCGGTGGTCGTGGCGGCGTCGTTCATGGGGGTTTGGGGATGGAAGGGGCTGGAGCGCGTGGTGGATCGTGCGATGAGTGCGAAGCCGGCGGCACCCGCCCTATCGTCATTCCCGCGAAGGCGGGAATCCAGGGGCTTGGCGAGCGGGGACCAACGTTCTTGGGTTCCCGCTTTCGCGAGAATGACGGATTTTGGTGGCTGCTCGCATCCCACGGTCCATCGCAAGCGCTAGGGCGTATTCCACTCGTACACGGTCAACTCGGACGCGTCGCGCAGCGCCAGCGGATCGGTCGCGACCAGGGCCTTGGCCTGCTCCAGGCTGTCGAGGTTCTTCAGGATGTAGGCGCCGCCGCTGCCGTCGGTAAAGCCGCCGGCCATATGCAGCTGCCCTTCGACCTTCAGATTGATCAGCCAGTCCTTGTGCGGGCCGACCACGTCGGCGGGAAAGTCGGCCTTGCGGATGGCCATCACCAGATACAGCTTCATCGATGCATCTCCTGCTTGTCGTTGCGTGGCCGAGCGCGATGGGTGCGCTGCGCAAGCCACTGGATGCCCGCCTGCGCGGGGATGACGCCCTTCGTGATCGGAACGCGATCCAATCGCCGGATCGTGTCGCGACCACCAAACGCCGCCCTCCTCTTCAGGAAAGGCGGCGGCCCCTCAAACGCGCAGCGCCTCCCAGCGCTGGCGCAGCACCTCCAGCTGCAGGTCCGCCGCCGCGCCGGGCGAGACGCGCGCGGCCAGGCTGCCTTCGGGCGTGCGGCCCTGCCCGGCCGTGTCGGCGCTGGCCGCGGTGGCCTTGTAGGCCTCGCGGAACGGCACGCCGGCCACGGCGGCTTCCACCGCCACGTCGGTGGCGTACATGCCCGAATCGATCGCGGCGCGGATGCGGTCCTCGCGCCATTCCAGATTGGCCAGCAGCGCCGGCAGCAGCTCCAGCGCGGCCAGGCCGCGGCCGAAGCCGTGGAAGATCGCGCCCTTGGAGGCCTGCAGGTCGCGGTGGTAGCCCGACGGCAGCGACAGCAGCTGCTCGATCTCGGTGCGGGCCGCGGCGACGCTGGCGTGGGTGGCGCGCATCAGCTCGATCACGTCCGGGTTGCGCTTGTTGGGCATGATCGAGCTGCCGGTGGTGTACTGCGCCGGCAGCGCGACGAAGCCGAACTCGCCGCTGGTGAACAGCGACAGGTCCCAGGCGATGCGGCGCAGGTCCAGCGTGGCGCTGCCCAGGGCCTCCAGCGCGGCCAGCTCGAACTTGCCGCGCGAGAGCTGCGCGTAGATCGGCGAGACCTGCAGGCGGGCGAAGCCCAGCGCGGCGGTGGTATGGGCGCGATCCAGCGGCAGGTTGACACCATAGCCGGCGGCGGTGCCCAGCGGGTTGGCGTCGATCAGCTTCAGCGTATCGGCCGCGCGCACCGCATCGTCGATGAAGGCCTCGGCCCAGCCCGCCCACCACATGCCGGCCGAGGACACCACGGCGCGCTGGATATGGGTATAGCCGGGGATCGGCAGGCTTTGTTCGGCCTGCGCGCGCTCCAAAGCGACGCCGGCGATCTGCCGGCTCAGCTGCGCCAGCGCGCCGAGCTTGTCCTTCAGCCACAGGCGCGTGGCGACCAGGATCTGGTCGTTGCGGCTGCGGCCGGTGTGGATGCGGCGGCCGGCATCGCCCAGGCGCTCGGTCAGGCGCGCCTCGATGGCCGAGTGCCCGTCCTCGTACTGCGCATCCAGCACGAAGGCGCCGCTGCGGAAATCGTCGGCCAGGACCGCCAGCTCGCGCCTCAGGCCGGCCAGCTCGTCTTCGGACAGGATGCCGATATGCTGCAGGCCCTCGGCATGCGCGGTGCTGGCGGCGATGTCGTGAAGAAAGAATTCGCGGTCCAGGATGACGTCGTCGCCGGCCAGGAAGGTCTGGATCTTGGCATCGACGGCAACGCCGGGTTTCTGCCACAACAGGTCTGTCATCGGTCTTGCTCCTGCGAAGGCGGCGGTCAAACCGACCTTGATTGGGTTTTAGCGCTTGGCCCCTTGTAGAGCGGAGCTCGCTCCGCTGGGGCTTCACCGGGATAAGCAGCGGAGCAAGCTCCGCTCTACAAACAATGCGGTCTCAGTGCGGGATCGCGGTGAGTTCGGGCAGGCCAAGCGCCAGGTTGAGGTTCTGCATCGCCTGGGTGGCCGCGCCCTTGAGCAGGTTGTCCAGGGTGGACACCACCACCACGCGCTTGCCGCCCGGCGCCAGGGTGAAGCCGCCGATCTGCACGCCATGCCGGCCCGCGATGCGGCTGACCCAGGGCGCGTCGTCGACCACTTCGATCAGCGGCTCGCGGGCGTAGCGCGCCTGGTAGCGGGCCTTGATCGCCTCCCGTGTCATCGGCTGCTGCAGCCACAGGTTGACCGTCATGGTGATGCCGCGGAAGTGCGGCGCCACATGCGGCATGAACTCCACCGGCACGCCCAGATGCGCAGACACCTCGCGCTCGTGCATGTGGTCGGTCAGCGAATACGGCATCAGGTTGTCGGCCAGCAGCGCCGGGTTGTTCTTGTCCGACGGTGTGGTGCCGGCGCCGGAGTAACCGGACACGCCGAAGCACTGCGGCGGGCCGGCCAGCTGGTCCAGCAGCGGCGCGATCGCCAGCTGCATCGCGGTGGCGTAGCAGCCCGGATTGCTGATGTGCTTCTGCCCGGCGTAGGCGTCGCGGGTCAGCTCGGGCAGGCCGTAATACCAGCTCGGCTCGAAGCGGTAGTCGGCCGACAGGTCGACCAGCACCGTCTCGGGGCGCGCGGCGGCGACCGCGTCGGCATAGGCCTGCGCCTTGCCGTTGGGCAGCGCCAGGATCACCGCGTCGGCGCCCTTGGCGGCGACCGCGCCGGCGTCCAGGTTCTCGAAGCGCAGCTCACCGGCGTAGGCGGCGTTGTGCTCGCGCACCGGCTGGCCGTCCAGCTCGCGCGAGGACACGAAGACCAGGCGCAGCTGCGGATGGGCGGCGATCAGCTTGATCAGCTCGGTGCCGGTGTGGCCGCGGGCGCCGACGATGCCGACGGTGAAAACAGGGGAAGTCATGCGTGTTTGTCCAGCTGGAACTGCAGATGAGCCCTGACCGCGGGCCATTCGCGGTCGAGGATGGAGAAGATCACCGTATCGCGCAGCGTGCCGTCGGCATGGCGCTTGTGGTTGCGCAGCACGCCGTCCTGGCGCGCGCCCAGTCGCGCGATGGCCGCGCGCGAGGCATGGTTGAACCAGCTGGTCTCGAACACCACCGAGGCACAGCCCAGCACCTCGAACGCATGCCCCAGCAGCAGTTGCTTGGCCTGCGTGTTCAGGCCGGTGCGCTGCGCGCGCGGCGCATACCAGGTGTAGCCGATGCTCAGCCGCGGCACGCCCGGCTCCAGATCGTAGAAGCGCGTGCTGCCGGCGACCTTGCCCTGGGCGTCCAGCACGACGAAGCACAGCATCGCCCCGCGCGCCTGCTGCTCCAGCGCGTCGGCGATATAGCTGTCCACCGCCTCGACCTTGGGCACGCCGGTGTACCACAGCGCCGGCAGCACCCCGTCGGCCACGATCGCGCGCAGGCCCTCGGCATGCGCGCCCGACAGCGGCTCCAGCGCGACGTGTTCGCCGCGCAGGGTCGGCACGGTCCGCCAGTGGTTGGCTGCGGCCTGCATCGTCCTCAGCCCTCCAGTGTCGGCCGGCGTGTGGCGCAGTGGGCCACGCAGCGCTGGATCTGGGCGAAGTCGTCCATGCCGTACCAGAACACCTTCCACTTCTCCTGCTTGAAGCAGCCGTCGGACTCGGCGTAGTAGAAGATGTTGACCTGGTTGTTGTGGCGCGAGCGCCAGAACAGCTGCGGGGTCTCCTCGCGCATCACGTTCCACACCGCGCGACCCAGGCCCTCGCCCTGCGCATCGTCGGACACGGCGAACTTGTCCAGGTAGACCATGCCCTCGCCTTCGGTGAGCAGGATGGCGGTGCGGTAGTTCTCGCTGACGTAGGCGCGCAGCAGCGGCGTGTTCCGGTAGTAGTCGGGCACCAGCTTGCGGCCGAAGCTGGACTCGATCAGCCCGGTCAGCCGCGGCAGGTCCAGTTCGTCCCAGCCGGTGGCCTTGAGCACACGCTCGCCGCGGCGCACCAGGGTGCCAGAGCCCTTGTGGGTGAACAGCTCCTTGGCCAGGTCCGCCGGCCGGGTGATCGACACCGAGGACTCCAGCGGCAGCTTGTCCAGCAGGTCCTTGATCTGCTCGATCTTGACCTTCATGCCGCCGTGGATCCACGGCTGCTGGATCAGGTGGTCGTACTCGGTGGACAGGTTGATCGAATCGATCACCTTGCCCTGCTCGTCCAGCAGCCCGCCGGTGCCGGTGAGGAAGATGATCTTGTATGGCTGCAGCTCGCGCACCAGCTCGTTGGCGGCGAAGTCGGCGTTGATGTTGAGGATCTGGCCCGACGGGGTCTCGCCCAGGCTGGTGATCACCGGGATCGAGCCGGCCTGCAGGCTGGCCTCGATGGGCGCCAGGTTCACCGCCTTGACCTCGCCTACCAGGCCATAGGTGGCCTGGTCCAGGTAATCGGCCTCGAACACGCCGCCGGTGATGGAGGTCGCCCGCGCGCCGGCCGCCTGCAGCGCCTCGACCAGCTTGAGGTTGGAGGCCTGGAACACGCGGCGCACGATCGCCAGGCCTTGCGGCGAGGTCACGCGCAGGCCGTTGATGGTGTGCTTCTCGATGCCGGCGGCGGCCAGCTCGGCGTCCAGCTGCGGGCCGGCGCCGTGCAGCACGATCGGGGTCAGGCCGACCTCCTGCAGGAAGGTCAGCGAGGAGGTCAGGTCGTCCAGCTCGTCGCGCAGGACGGCGCCGCCGACCTTCACCACCGCGAAGCGCTTGGCATCCAGCTGCGAGAAGCGCTTGAGGTACTGGCTGATCTCCTTCGCGCTGGCCATGCTGGAGAGCAGGCGCACGATGGTCTGGCGGGTCTGGGCGTTGGCGACGGGGATGTTCACGGTGTGCGCAAGTCTGGGAAGGAGGGATAAGACGCGGCTTTAGCGGCCGTTGATGATGCGATCGACGGATTGCACGTAGCGCTCGAGCTGCTCCAGCGTCACGAACTCGTCGGCGGTGTGCGCCTGGGCGATGTCGCCCGGCCCGAAGACCAGCGCGGTGTAGCCGCCGGCGGAGAACAGCGAGGCCTCGGTCCAGAAGTCCACCGCGTTGCCGATCGGCAGGCCGAGTTCGTCGGCGACATCGCGTGCGGCCAGGCGACGTTCCTCCGCGCGGGCGATATCGCCGGAAGGCAGGCTCGGGCCGCGGAAGGTTTCCTCGAAGTGCGCCGCGGCCGGCTCGGCGAAGCCGGCGAAGGTGGCCAGCAGGTCGTCGATGTCCATCGAGGGCAGCGGCCGGAAGCCGAAGCGCAGCTCGGCGCTCGGCGCGATCATGTTGGCCTTGATGCCGCCCTCGACCCGGCCGATGTTGAAGCGCAGACCGGTCAGCCCGCCGAAGCGGGCGTGGGCCAGCGACTCGACATGGTCCAGCGCCCTGCCGCCCCAGCGCATGGCCTGGTGCAGCGCGCTGGCCGAGGGATCCTGCTTGCCCGAGGCATGGCCGGCGCGGCCGCTGAACTTCATCAGCACCGAGCTGATGCCGCGATGGGCCAGCACCGCCTCGCCCATGGTCGGCTCGGCGACCAGCACCGCCTCGTAGGGCAGCTGGCGGGCCAGGAACGCGGCGATGCAGCGCGGGTCGTTGGCCTCCTCGTCGGAGGAGAACAGGAAGGCCGCGTCGCCGTCGCCGGCATTGGCCGCGGCGACCAGCGCGGCGGCCGCGCCCTTGATGTCGCACACGCCCAGACCGATCACGCGATCGGACTGACGCCGCATCACGTGCGGATCGGCGCTCCAGTGCGGCGAATCCGGCACCGTGTCCAGATGCACGTTGAACAGGTACTTCGGCGTCCCGCGCACGGCGTAGAAGCTGATCGCGCCGGCGCCGTGATCGATCACCTCGACCTTGAAGCCCGGCAGCTGCTGGCGCAGGTAGTCGAAGATGCCACCGGTGGTCAGCGCACGCGGCGGGTTGCGGGTGTCGAAGGACACCAGCTTCTCCAGATGCGTCAGCGTGTTTTCGAGCAGGGTCGTCATGGGGCAGGCGGTAAGTGATGGAACGAGAAGTGAGGAGTGAGCGGGGCCGCGCGGCCCTGCCCTTCGGCTCAAGGCGAGGGTGCGGCGAGCTGCGCGGCGTTGCGGCTGTAGAGCTCCATGTCCAGCTTCTCCATCAGCCGGTCCGGCCGGGCGGCCGGCTGGAAGCCGAACTGCGCGTACAGGCCGTGCGCATCCCAGGTGGCCAGCATGAAGCGGCGCAGGTCCTGCAGCCGCGGATGGGCCATGACGGCCTGCATCAGCTGCTTGCTGTAGCCCTTGCCGCGCTGGTCTTCCAGCACGAACACATCGGCCAGGTAGGCGAAGGTGGCACCGTCGGTGATGACCCGCGCGAACGCCACCTGCCCTGCCCCGTCCACATAGCCGCCGAAGCACAGCGACCCGTCGATGGCGCGCTGCACGGTGTCGCGCGGGATGTCCCGGCTCCAATAGGCCTCGGACGAGAGGAAGCGGTGGATCAGCGCCACGTCCAGTTCCTGCTTGTCGGTGCTGATGCGCAATGGGGACTGCATGGTGTCGGGATCCTTCATGGAACGCATCGGGCGCATGGACTCGGCTGCCACACGCGTGGGGATCAGGCCGGCGCCGCTCACGCGGCGTAGAACCAGGCCGTACGGATCAGGCGGTCCTCGACCTCGAACACCGCCATGGTCTCCTGCGCCTGCGCACCGAGTCCGTGGATCCGCTCGTGATCGAACACCATCCGGCCCAGCACCGTTCGCGACAGCAGCTCCGCCCGCAAGGCCGGGTTGTTGAAGCGATGTTCGGCATAGAACGCGGCGAGCGCGTCCTTGCCCTGCAGCGCGGGCGACACGGCCGGCATCCGGTAGGACGTGAAGTCCTCGGCGAAGCAGGCAAGGAAGGCGGTCAGGTCGTGGCGGTTGTAGGCTTCGAACTGCCGCACGACCGGATCGATCACGGCGGACATGGCGGTAGGGTCCAGGTGGAATGTGGACGATCCTCCACGAATGACCGGGCCAAGGCACGGCCACCCGCGGCGCGACTCAGGGGTTGACCTGCGCGTACAGCGTCGAGCTCATGCCGAACAGCTTGATGAAGCCTTCGGCCTCCTCCACGCCCCAGTCGGCCGACTGCGCATAGGTCGCGCCCTTGGCGTTGAGGATGTGCGGCGACTTGACCGCCACGGCCTCGACCCGGCCGCCGTCGGTGCGCAACACCACCTCGCCGTTGACCTTGGCTTGCGAGGACTTCAGGAAAGCCTCGATGTCGGTCTTGAGCGGGTCGTGGTAGAAGCCTTCGTACACCAGCTCGACCCACTTGCGCGCCACTTCCGGCTTGAAGCGGTTCTGCTGCTTGGTCAGCACGGCATCCTCCAGCGCACGATGCGCGGCCAGCAACGACACCAGGCCCGGCGCCTCGAACACGATGCGGCCCTTCAGGCCGATCACGGTGTCGCCGGTGTACACGCCGCGGCCCACGCCGTAGGGGGCGAAGAGCTTGTTGAGCTTGGCCAGGATCTTCTCGCCGGCTAGCTTCTCGCCATCCAGCGCAACGGCCTCGCCTTCGACGAAGGTCAGGGTCACCGACAGCGGCGCCTGCGGCCACTCGGCGCGCGGCGCGCACCAGCCGCGCGCGCCTTCGCCCGGGGCCTCCCAGCGATCGATCTCGCCGCCGGA
Organism: Pseudoxanthomonas winnipegensis; assembly: GCF_030322905.1. Lineage (NCBI taxonomy): Bacteria > Pseudomonadati > Pseudomonadota > Gammaproteobacteria > Lysobacterales > Lysobacteraceae > Pseudoxanthomonas > Pseudoxanthomonas winnipegensis. The sequence goes on from NZ_CP095475.1 coordinate 2,486,386, forward strand.
CATGGTCAGGCCGAGCAGGTTCTCGTTGATGGTGTAGGCCTGCTGCTTGGCGCGCACGCCGAAGCCGCGCTCCTCCAGATACTTCTGCTCGTAGGCGCGGGTCTGGGTGTGCTCCTTCTGGATCTCGCGGATCGGGGCGACGATCTCGTAATCGCCCAGCGCCTTGACCGCCAGGTCGAAACGCACCTGATCGTTGCCCATGCCGGTGCAGCCGTGCGCGATCGCCTTGGTGCCCAGCTCGGCGGCGCGCTTGAGCGCGGCATCGACGATCAGGTAGCGGTCGGAGACCAGCAGCGGGTACTGGCCCTGGTAGCCCTCGCCGGCCCAGATGAAGGGCTTGACGAAGCCGTTCCAGATCGCCGGGCCGCCATCGACGGTGACGTGGCTGGCCGCGCCCAGCTCGGCGGCGCGCTTCTCGATGAAATCGCGCTCCTGCGCATCCACGCCGCCGGTATCGGCGAACACGGTGTGCACGGCATAGCCCTTCTCCTGCAGATAGGGAATGCAGAAGCTGGTGTCCAGGCCGCCGGAGAAGGCGAGGACGATGTCCTTAGTGCCGGAATTTGGGATTGGGGAGTCGGGATTCGTGGGAGCGGTTTGCTGCGACATGGGGGTGTCTCTCTGCGGTTGACTAAGTAGGAGCGGAAGCGGGGTGCGGCTGTGCGAATCCCCAATCCCGAATCACGAATCCCGGCTGCCCTGGCCCACCAGGGCGGCCATGATCGCCTTCTGCACATGCAGCCGGTTCTCGGCCTCGTTGATGGCGATGCACTGGGGCGAGTCCATGACCGCGTCGGTGGCCTTGACGTTGCGGCGCAGCGGCAGGCAGTGCGAGAACACGCCATTGTTGGTCAAGGCCATCTTGGCCTCGTCCACGATGAAGTGCTTGTACGCATCGCGGATCGGCTTCTCCGGGCCCCAGTTGCCGAAGTACGGCAGCGCGCCCCAGCTCTTGGCGTAGACCACATCGGCGCCGGCATAGGCGCTTTCGATGTCGTGGCTGACCTGCAGCGAGCCGCCGCTCTCGGCGACGTTGGCCTCGGCCCAGCCCATGTAGCGCCGGTCCAGGACGTACTCGGGCGTCGGGCACAGCAGGGTCACGTCCATGCCCATGCGCGTGGCGATGGTCAGGGCCGAGTTGGCCACCGCGGTGTTGAGCGGCTTGGGGTGGTAGGTCCAGGTCAGCACGTACTTCTTGCCGCGCAGGTCGCTGGTGCCGAAGTGCTCCTGCAGCGCCATGATGTGCGCCAGCTCCTGGCACGGATGGGTGATGGTCTCCATGTTGATCACCGGCACCGGGCTGTACTTGGCGAAGCTCTTCAGCACCCGGTCCTCGCGGTCGGTGGCCCAGTCGACGAACTTCGGGAACGCGCGCACGGCCACCAGGTCGGCATAGCGGCCCAGCACCTGGGCCACCTCGGCGATGTGCTCCTCGGCCTCGCCGTCCATCACCTTGCCGAAGTCGAACTCGATCGGCCACGCGTCCTTGCCCGGCTGCAGCACCACGGCATGGCCGCCCAGCTGGAAGGTGCCCAGCTCGAAGCTGGTGCGCGTGCGCATCGACGGGTTGAAGAACACCAGCGCCACCGACTTGCCCTTCAGCTCGTTGCCCAGCTTGTTGCGTTTGAACAGCGCGGCCTGGGTCAGCAGGGCGTCCAGCTCCGGACGGCTCCAGTCCTGCGTGTTCAAGAAGTGCTTCAGCGGCATCGGGTCATCCTTTGCGAGAGGTCGGGGCGCGGGGCGCGCGGTTGCGGTTGAAACCTTGGCGTCATGGAAAAACGAAAAAACCCAGCCTGGGGGCTGGGTTTTTCCGGTGTGCAGGACAAGACCTCCGGGGACCCAGCTAGTGTGCGGATTCCGGTCGGCGAGCACGCGAAGTCATGCCCGAGGCCATCCGGGCGGCGCTTGCGTACAGGTGCGAAGAGGTCTTCATCGGGCGCGCATCCTCGCACGCGCCATGCTGCGGCGCAAGGCCGCCGCGGCACTCAAGGATTGCCGGCGCGCTGCTGGCCCGGCGCATACGGCGTGACCGAGACACGGATGCGCAGCCGGTTGCCCGGATCCTCGGGCAGGCGCGAGCGGTACTTGGTGCCCTTGTAGACGTAGTCCACGTCGTAGGCGATCGGCCGCCGGAACTCGCGCTCGACGGTGACCATGCGGCAGTTCTGCCCGGTGGTCGGCGGCTTGGCGGGAGCCTCCTCGGGCTTGGCGTTCTTCTCGTCGCTGCTGAAGACCCCCTTGACCGAATCGACCAGGCGCGCGATGCGCCCCTCCGCCTTGGGCGCGTCGTCGGCCTCGCCGGCCGCCGGCGGGTCGCACTGCGGCTCGCTGCGGGTGGCGCGCAGGGTCTGGTAGACCGGTTCGACCGACAGGACCTGGGCGTAGTCGATGCGCACGTTCTCCACCGGCACGACAGCGACCTGCTGCGCGGCCACCGGGAGGCATACGGACAGGCACGCGATCAGGAGGGCACGGGAAGCTGGAGGCATGCAGCGCGGGGGAGATGAGCGAGCAACGACTCCACAGTGTAGGCAGCGGTCCCACACCCACGCTGAATCCGGGCTGTCGCCTGCGGTCCGGGGTAGAATCGCTGACCTGCTTCCGCGCCCCCGCCTCCATGCCCCTGCAGTTGTTCAACACCCTCACGCGCAGCGTGCAGCCGTTCGCGCCGCTGGATCCGGCCAGCCCGACCATGTACGTGTGCGGCCCCACCGTCTACAACTACGTGCACATCGGCAACGCGCGCGGCCCGGTGGTGTTCGGTGTGCTGGCGCAGCTGCTGCGCCGCCGCTATGGCGGCCTGCGCTACGCGCGCAACATCACCGACGTGGACGACAAGATCAACGCCGCCGCGGCCGAACAGGGCGTGCCGATCAGCGCCATCACCGACAAGTTCGCCGCGGCCTACCGCGCCGACATGGCGGCCCTGGGCGTGGTGCCGCCGGACATCGAGCCGGAGGCCACCGCACACATCCCGCAGATCGTCGCCATGATCGAGCGGCTCATCGCCGCCGGCCACGCCTATGCCGCCGACGGGCACGTGCTGTTCTCGGTCGGCTCGTTCGCCCGCTACGGCCAGCTCTCGCGCCGCGACCCGGACGAGCTGCTGGCCGGCGCGCGCGTGGACGTGGCGCCGTACAAGCGCGACGCCGGCGACTTCGTGCTGTGGAAGCCCTCCAGCGACGAGCTGCCCGGCTGGGACTCGCCCTGGGGCCGCGGCCGGCCGGGATGGCACATCGAGTGCTCAGCCATGGCCGCCGCCCACCTGGGCACCACCATCGACATCCACGCCGGCGGCGTGGACCTGCAGTTCCCGCACCACGAGAACGAGGTCGCGCAGAGCGAGTGCGCGCACGGCGGGGCGACCTTCGCGCGCTTCTGGCTGCACAACGGCATGCTCAACTTCGGCGGCGCCAAGATGAGCAAGTCGCTGGGCAACATCGAGCGCGTGCACGACCTGCTGCAGCAGCACCCGCCCGAGGCGCTGCGCTACGCCCTGCTCTCGGCGCACTACCGCCAGCCGCTGGACTGGTCGGACGCGCTGATCGAGCAGTCGGTGCGCACGCTGGATCGCCTGTACGGCACGCTGCGCGACCTGGGCGAGGTCGAGGCGAGCGCCCGGATTCCCGACAGCATCGAGGCGGCGCTGGACGACGACCTCAACACGCCGCTGGCGCTGGCCGAGCTGGCGCGCATCGCGGCCGAGGCCCGCAAGGCCGAGCGCGACGAGGACAAGGCGGCGCTGAAGGCCCAGCTGCTCGGCGCCGGCCTGGCACTGGGGCTGCTGCAGCAGGCGCCGGCCGACTGGTTCAGCCGCGGGACCAGCGGCGACGACGATGCCCGCATCCAGGCGCTGATCGACGCGCGGGCGGCGGCCAAGCAGGCGCGCGATTTCTCCCGCGCCGATGCGATCCGCGACCAGCTCGCCAGCGAGAACATCGTGCTGGAAGACACCCCGCAGGGCGTGCGCTGGAAGCGCGGCTGATTTGGCGGTCGCCTGCTCCCGTCGGCGCCGAGCATCCTCCGGTGAAAGGTGCCCCGCAAGGCGCGAACATCGGAGCCGCAGGCCTGCAAAGAAAGGTCGGAGCGAAGTCCGCGCGGTGCCGAACCTCCCTGCTCCGCCCGGCCCTCACCCCACCCCTCCCCCGAGGGAGAGGGGCTGATCCCTGCACTATGGAAGACCGATGACCGACACCGTATTCCCGCTCGAACCCACCGCCGTGCAAGCGCAGGCGGCGATCAAGGAGGAGTTCGCGTTCTTCTCCGACTGGGCCGAGCGCTATCAGTATCTGATCGACCTGGGCCGCAAGCTGCCGCCCTTCCCCGATGCATGGAAGACCGATGAACACCGCCTGCTCGGCTGCCAGTCGATGGTGTGGATCGTGCCGCAGGGCAACGCGCAGCGGCTGGACTTCCAGGCGGCCAGCGACTCGGCCATCGTCTCGGGCCTGATCTACCTGGCACTGAGCGTGTACTCCGGCCGCCCGGCCGCCGAGATCCTGGCCACCGAGCCCGGCTACATCGCCGACATCGGCCTGGCCAAACATCTCTCGCCGACCCGCAGCAACGGCCTGGCCGCGCTGCTGGCCTTCATCCAGGACACCGCCAAGGCGCAGGCCGCGTGAGCGTGCCGCCGCCGGCCCCGGAAGCGGACGTCAGCGTCCGCGAAGTGCTGGCCCAGCCGGGCTTCATCCGCACCCTCGCCTACCGCATCGGCGCCATCCTCTCCTACCAGGTCGTCTCGGTCGCGGTCGGCTGGCATATCTACCAGATCACCGGCAATCCGCTGGCGCTGGGCCTGATCGGCCTGGCCGAGGTGCTGCCGTTCGTGTGCACCGCGCCGTTCGCCGGCTACCTGGTGGACCACCTGCCGCGGCGCAAGCTGGGCATGGCCGCGTCCTTCGGCCTGCTGCTCACCCCGCTGATCCTGCTGTGCGTCACCCGCGGCTGGCTGCCCGCCCAGGGCGTGTGGCCGATGTACGCGGCGGTGTGCCTGACCGGCATGGTCCGCTGCTTCCTGACCCCGGTGTACAACGCGCTGTTCGCGCGGGTGCTGCAGCGCCGCCAGTACGCGCGCGGCACCAGCATCGCCAACGTGTTCTTCCAGACCGGGCTGGTGCTCGGCCCGGCGCTGGGCGGCGGCCTGGTGGCCTGGGGCGGCACCACGCTGGCATATTCCGTCGCCGCGGTGCTGGCGGCGGTCGCCATCGGCGTGCTGGTGCCGCTGAAGGTCGAAGAGCCGGTCGCCACCGGGCCGCGCGCGCCGGTGTTCAGCAGCATCGCCGAGGGCATGCGCTTCGTGTTCTCCAACCAGATCATGCTCGGCGCGATGGCGCTGGATATGTTCTCGGTGCTGTTGGGCGGCGCGGTCTCGATGCTGCCGGCCTTCATCCACGACATTCTGCACTACGGTCCGGAAGGCCTGGGGATCCTGCGCGCCTGCCCGTCGCTGGGCGCGGTCGCCGCGGGCCTGTGGGTCGCGCGCCACCCCATCGACAAGAACGCCGGCCGCATCCTGATGATCGCGGTGGCCGCCTTCGGCCTGTGCACGATCGCCTTCGGGCTGTCGCGGCACTTCTGGCTCTCGGCCGCGATCCTGGTCGTCTATGGCCTGTGCGACGGCGTGTCGATGGTGCTGCGCGGGACGATCATGCAGCTGGCCACGCCCGATGAAATGCGCGGCCGCGTGTCGTCGATCAACAGCATCTTCATCAGCTCGTCCAACGAGCTGGGCGCGTTCTACGACGGGGTGATGGCGCGTCTGCTCGGCCTGGTGCCGGCGGTGGTGCTGGGCGGCTGCGTGACGCTCTGCGTGGTCGGCATCACCGCCTTCAAGGCCCCCAAGCTGCGCGGCCTGGCGATCAAGGATCTACAGTAGAGCGGAGCTTGCTCCGCTGCTTTCCGTACAGATCTTTGGCAAAGCCTCGGCGGAGCAAGCTCCGCTGAGGCTACGCAGGATCAAGGCGGATCCTGGTCTGTGAGAAGCACGCTGCGCGCATGGCACGGAGCTTGTTGATCCCCTTTTTTTTCTGGGGCCCAACTGCTCTTCCAACGGACCCGGGAGTGCCTTGGGGAGAACTTGGGAAAGCCTCAGCGGAGCGAGCTCCGCTCTACCGGGAGGCGGGGTGCTACCAGATGAGGTCGTCCGGGACCTGGTACTTCGGGTCGGCGTAGGGATCGTCCTCGGCCGGGGCGTTGGGATCGACCTTAAGCGCGACCGCCTGGGGAAAGACCTCCTCGATCTGCGCCAGCAGCGCCGCCTCGACCAGCAGATAGCGCCCGGCCTGCTGCACCACGCCCAGCTCGCCGGCGTTAAGCGCCTTGAGCTGGTCGGCGGTGACGTGGATGCGCTTGATCTTGCCGCCATACGGGAAGTGGCGCACGACCTCGGCGGCCGGGTCGTTGAGCGTCTTGCCGACCAGTATGGCATCGACCTTGGCCCGCGCCTCGCGGCGCAGGCGGGCCTCTTCCTGCTTGAGGCGCTCGGCCTCGATGCGCTCGTCCTTTTCCTTCTGCGCGCGGATCGCATAGGCCTTGGCCAGGTCGATGTCCTCGCGCGAGCGCGGCTTGCCCGAGCGCTGCGGCTGACCGCCCGGGCGCCCGCCCTGCGGCTGCGGGCCGCGGTGGTGCGACTGCCCGCCCGGCTTGCCGCCGGCGTGCGGTCGCCCCTCGCCCTTGCCGCCGCCCGGACGCGCGCCCTGCGGCTTGTGTCCTTGCGACGGCTTGCCGCCGGGCTTGCGCTCGGCCGGGCGCTCGGGCTTGGGCGAAGGCTTGAAGCCCAGGCCCAGCAGCTGGTCTCGCAACGAATCGGTCATCGGTGGATCAGTTCGGTGGATCAGTAATGCGGGGGCGGCGGTTCGTCGCCCGGGTCGGAATACAGCTCGGAGCGGACCTTCTTCAGGTCCGCCAGCAGGTGGCGGACCAGTTCGGCATTGCGGCTGCCCTCGGCCCTGGCGTCGGCCAGGGCCTCGCTCAGCTCGGCCAGCGCGTGCTCCTGGAAGGCCAGGCGCATCTCCAGTTCGACGAAGCGCCGTTCCAGGCTGTCCGGCAGGGGGTCGGACGGCGTGGACATTACTTGGCGATGCCGAGCAGTTCCACGTCGAAGGTCAGCGTCGCGTTCGGGCCGATGCCGCCGCCCGGCGCGCCGGCATCGCCGTAGCCCAGGCTGGCCGGGATCCAGAAGCGGTACTTGGAGCCCACGGGCATCAGCTGCAGGCCTTCGGTCCAGCCCGGCACCACATTGGCCAGCGGGAAGGTCGCCGGCTCGCCGCGCTGGTAGGAGCTGTCGAACACGGTGCCGTCCAGCAGCTTGCCTTCGTAGTTCACGCGCACGGTACTGGCGGCGGTCGGACGCTCGCCGCTGCCCTGGCGCAGCACCATGTACTGCAGGCCGGAGGGGGTGGTGACCACGCCCTTGACGTCCTTGTTCTTGCTCAGGAACGCCGCGCCCTCGTCGCGGTTGCGCTGGGACAGGCCGGCCTGGCGCTCGCTGGCGTAGGCCTGCACGGTCTGCTTGGCCTGGTCCTCGGTGAGCAGGGTGTTGCCCTTGGCCAGCACGGTGCGCACGGCCTGCATGACCACCGGCAGTTCGACTTCGTCCTTCAGCGAGGCCAGCTTGGGGCCGACCATGTAGCTGCCGATCAGCTGACCGACGTGCTGCTTGTTCACGGCCGGTGGCTGTGCGCCCGGCGGCTGGCCCGGCGGGGTCTGGCCGGCCTTGGCCGCCATGTTGGCGCGCAGCGCGGTGTCGGTGGCCTGGGCCTCGGCTTCGCTCAGGGTGGGCTTCTCGCCCTTCATGGCGCCCTGCAGGGCCTGCTGCAGCGAGGCCGGGTCGATGTAGTCGGCGATCGGCGCGAACGAGCGGCCGATGTCCATGCCGATGGCATAGCTCACCTTGTCACGCTGGGTCTCCAGCGTGGTCTTGTCCTGCGCCATCGCAGTGCCTGCGATCAGGGCCGAAGCCAGGCCGAGGCCCGCCACCCAAGTGCCAATCGATTTCATCCAGTGCATCCCTCGTGCGACAAAAAGCGCCGGGGCTCCCGGCGCGACAGACGCACATTGTGGCATGCACGGCGGCGCTGCCGCTTTGCAGCACGTGGCACCCCCCCTGCCATTGGTTGGGGGAAAAAACAGGGGACGGCGCTTGACGCCGCTCGCTTTGGTGTTATAGTCATCTACAACACCACTAACCCAAAGCAGAGGAAGCGATGGACAAGCGTCTCAGGACCTCCCCGACCGTGGCCTTCGCGCTCCTGCTGCTGGCCATGGGCACCGTCGGCCTGTTCGGCCATCTGCGTGCCGCTTCGGCCGTTTCGCTGCCGACCGCCGCGGCCGCCCCCGCCCTGCCGCAGGTGCTGGACGACACCGCCGCGGCCACCGCCTCACCCGCCCAGGACGGCACCCGCGCACGACGGCACTCGCTGTCGATGCCCTACTTCTCCTTTGCCCGACTGCTGCGACCCGGGAGCTGAACCATGACACCCATCCAGTGGAGCGACGGCGCTCCCATCTACCGCCAACTCAAGGAAAAGGTCATCGCCATGATGCTCGATGGTGAACTCAAGCCCGGCGACGCCCTGCCCTCGGTGCGCCAGGTGGCCGCCGAATACCAGCTCAACCCCATCACCGTCTCGCGTGCCTACCAGGAACTGGCCGACGAGGCCCTGGTCGAGAAACGGCGCGGCCTGGGCATGTTCGTCACCGAGGAGGCGGCCAAGAAACTGCTGGCCACCGAGCGCGAGCGCTTCCTCAAGGACGAATGGCCGGCCGTGGCCGAACGCATCGCCCGCCTGGGCCTGACCTTCGAAGAATTGCCCAAGGGAGGCAATCCATGAATGCCGTGACCACCCCGGTCGTGCAGGCCAGCGACCTGCGCAAGACCTACCGCAACAAGGCCGCGCTGGACGGCGCCAGCTTCCTGATCGAATCCGGCCGCATCGTCGGCCTGATCGGCCCCAACGGCGCCGGCAAGACCACCGCGCTCAAGGCGATCCTGGGCCTGACCCCGTTCGAGGGCGAGCTGAAGGTGCTGGGCATGGACCCGCGCCACAGCCGCGACGCGCTGATGCGCGAGGTCTGCTTCATCGCCGACGTGGCCGTGCTGCCGCGCTGGATGAAGGTGTCCGAGGCCATCGACTTCGTCGGCGGCGTGCATCCGCGCTTCGACCGGGCCAAGTGCCTGCGCTTCCTCGAGGGCACCCAGCTCAAGCCCAATCTGCGGGTGCGCGAGATGTCCAAGGGCATGATCGTGCAGCTGCACCTGGCCCTGGTGATGGCCATCGACGCCCGGCTGCTGGTGCTGGACGAACCGACCCTGGGCCTGGACATCCTCTATCGCAAGCAGTTCTACCAGCGCCTGCTGGAGGACTACTTCGACGAGGACAAGACGATCATCGTCACCACCCACCAGGTGGAGGAGATCGAGCACATCCTCACCGACGTGATGTTCATCCGCGACGGGCGCATCGCCCTGACCGCGACCATGGACGAGGTCGGCTCGCGCTACACCGAGCTGCTGGTCTCCGAGGCCAGCGTCGAGCAGGCCCGCAGCCTGCGCCCGATCGACCAGCGCGCCCTGCCGTTCGGCAAGACGGTGATGCTGTTCGACGGCGTGCCGCGCGCCCAGCTCGACGCCCTGGGCGAAACCCGCAACCCCGGCCTGGCCGATCTGTTCGTGGCCATCATGAAAGGAACCTACGCATGAACGCCCCTGCCCGCACATTGACCAAGCCCGGCGTGTTCGCCTGGCTGCTGCGCCGCGAATACTGGGAAAACCGCGGCGGCTTCCTCTGGGCCCAGGTGATCACCGGCGGCATCGTGCTGTTCTTCGCCGCGCTGGGCGCGGTGATCGGCGCGATCCAGATGCGCAGCCACATGGGCGGCGACACCGTCGGCAGCGACTTCAGCAAGCTGGCCACCGGCTACGGCATCGCCGGCGACATCGCGCTGCTGTCCGGCTTCGCCATCGCCAGCGTGGTGGTCGCCTTCGTGGTGTTCTTCTACTGCCTGGGCAGCCTGTACAACGACCGCCACGACCGCAGCGTGCTGTTCTGGAAGTCGCTGCCGGTGTCGGACACGATGACGGTCGCCTCCAAGCTGACCTGGGCACTGCTGCTGACGCAGGTGGTGTCGCTGGTGGTCGGCCTGCTGGTCGGGCTAGGCCTGTGGGTGATCATCGCCGTGGCATCGTCGGCGGCCGGTCTGCCCGGTGCCGGCGCGATCTTCACCGCCTCGCATCCGTTCCGCATCATCGGCTCTGTGCTGGCCACCCTGCCCATCTACATGCTGTGGTCGCTGCCGGCGATCGGCTGGCTGATGCTGTGCTCGGCCTGGGCGCGGCGCGTGCCCTTCCTGTGGGCGGTGCTGGTGCCGCTGCTGCTGTGCCTGGTCGTCAGCATCATGGCGGCGATGCCGGGCGTGCGCCTGCCGCTGGGTCCGGTCTGGTACACGGTGATGTACCGCGGCCTGCTGAGCGTGATCCCGGGCATGTGGCAGCCGGCGCGCATGGCCCACAACGAGACGGCCGAGAGCGCACTCAACGCCGCCGGCGATCCGACCGACAGCCTGCGCATGGGCCTGCACAACCTGACCGACCCTTCCATCTACGCCAGCGCGGACCTGTGGATCGGCGCCGCGGTCGGCATCGCGCTGATCGCCCTGGCCGTGGTCATCCGCCGCCGCCGCGACGACGCCTGATTTTCCCTTCATCTCCTCGCAAGGATTCGACGATGCAAACGCTCACCCGCTGCCTGCTGTTCACCGCCCTGGCCGTGTCCGGCGCCACCCCGCTGCTGGCCCATGCCGCCGACGAGGCGCATTGCAAGTTCTCCGAGCCGCGCAAGCTCGATCTTGACCTGGCCGGGGCCAAGTCGGTGCTGTTCAAGGTCGGCTCCAACGACCTCAAGCTCAAGGCCTCGGCCGGCGCCTCCGGCGCGCTCTCCGGACGCGCGTGCGCGGCCAGCCAGGATCGCCTCAAGGATCTGACCCTGACCCAGCAGCGCCAGGGCGACAAGCTGGTGGTCAGCCTGGCCGAGGACCGGCCGCTGCGCTTCTCCATGGGCGAGAGCTATACCTATCTGGACATCAGCGGCACCGTGCCCGCCGATGTGCTGGTACAGCTGGACGTCGGTTCGGGCGATGCCACGCTGGACGGCGCCAGGGCGGCCAGCGCCGATGTGGGTTCGGGCGATGTGGAGCTGCGCGACATCGCCGGGCCGGTGACCGCCAAGGTCAACTCCGGCGATCTGAAGCTACATGGCGCCGGCAGCCTCAGGCTGCTCTCGATCGGCTCGGGCGATGTCGAGGGCGATCGCATCGGCGGCGCGGTCGAGGTCGGCGATGTCGGTTCGGGCGACCTGACCCTGCGCCAGACCGGCGCGGTGACGGTGAAGTCGATCGGCTCGGGCGACGTCGGCCTGCGCGGTGTGTCCGGGAACGTCGAGGTCGGCTCGATCGGCTCGGGCGACCTGCGCGTGGATGACGTGCGCGGCAACTTCACCGTCCACAGCGTCGGCAGCGGCGATGTCGACACCGGGCACGTCAGCGGCACGGTCAGCGTCCCCAAGGACCGCTGAACTCCACATCCACTTCCTGCAAGGAACCATCCGCCATGAAGATGTCCCCGTTGCGCGTGATGCTGAGCACCGGCGTGCTGATCCTGGCCGCCTGCCAGCCGGCCACGAACGGCCTGGCCGAGGCCCAGAAGGGCCTGGAGAAGGCCTCGGCCGAGATGGAAGACAGCAAGGGCGAGCTGGCCAAGGCCCAGGAGAAGTTGGCCACCGAGAACTTCTCGCTGAAGGACGATGGCAGCCACCTGCCCAAGGCCGAACTGACCCCGGACGGCGAACTGCTGATCGAGGGCAAGCCGGTGCCGATGAACGCCGAGCAGAAGGCGCTCGGCCGGGCCTATCGCACGCAGATCCAGAGCGTGGCCCGCGACGGCATCGCCATCGGCCTGGAAGGCGCCAAGCTCGGCATCGACGCCGCCGCCAGCGCGCTCAAGGGCGTGCTGTCCGGAAAGTCCGACGATGAGATCAGCAAGCAGACCGAGGCCACCGTCAAGGAGAAGATCAAGCCACGCGTCCAACAGCTGTGCGCGCGCATGCCGGCCCTGTTGCAGGCGCAGCAGGCCTGGGCCGCGGCCCAGCCGGAGTTCCGGCCGTACGCGACCATGGACGAAAGCGACGTCAAGGACTGCATGAACAAGCAGGACTGGGACTTCTGACGACAACGCGGCCGCGATGGGCAAGGGCGTCACGGGGCACGGTGCTTACAATGCGCCTCATGTCCAGATTCCTTCGCCCGTCCCTGCTCGCGGCCGCGGCCGCGCTCGTCCTGACCGCCTGCGGCAATGGCGGCCAGCCTTCGGCCCGCGCCGAGCGCATGAAGCCGGCCACCTCGGTGACCACGATGGAGGTCATCCTGCGCCAGTCGCCGGGCGCGCCTGTGGGCATCGGCCCGGGCGGGACGTTGAAGATCGACGACGTGGTGCTGCCGCAATCGTCGGAAAAGACCGCCGAGCTGCAGCACTACTTCGGCCAGCTGCAGATGCGTCGTCAGCAGGTGCTCGACCAGCTGCAGGCCAGCGGTGGCAAGCCGGTCACCATCGCACCCGACGCGCAGCTGCGTACCCTGCAGCAGCAGCTGCTGACGGATTTTCCCGAGCTGCGCGCCTACTCGGCCAGCATGGAGACCATCCGGCTCGAGGCCCGCTGAGTCGGCGATTCGGGGGGGGCTGACAGGCGCCTGATCCAAGACCTGCCAGCACGCCGGCAGGGGCAGCGCAGTGCGTGGCACGCCGTTCTTCGGCGGCCTCATCGAGCAGTTGAAATCGACACGTAAAGCCCACCGCACGTTCCCGATCGAGGAGAGCGCGATGCTCAAGGTTTGCCGTTTTCCTGTCCTGGCCCTCTGCCTGGGCGCCGCCCTGTCCGCCGCCGCCGGGGTGCCGACCGCGCGTTCGGTGACCCCGCGTTTCGAACCCGGCGCCTGCCCGGCGACGGTCGCCAGGGACGAGCGCATCGGCTGCGGCGTGCTGATCGTTCCTGAGAACCGCCAGGCCCGCCAGACCCGGCCGATCCGCCTGCCGGTGATGATCTTCCGCAGTACCGCCGCCGCGCCCGCGCCGGATCCGGTGGTTTACCTGCCGGGCGGGCCGGGCCTGAGCAGCGTGGAAGGCCGGGTCTCGGGGAAAGGCAATCCGTTTCTCGCCGAGCGCGATCAGATCCTGCTCGAGGGCCGCGGCAACCTGCACGCCGAGCCGTCGCTGGCGTGCCCGGAACTGAACACCTTGCGCGCCTCCGCTGCGGCTTCGGCAGCGCAGACCGCGACCGCGGCGCGCTGCCGTGCGGCCTTGTCCGCGGCGGGCATCGATCTGGACGGCTATACCTACGCGCAGACCGCCGATGACCTGGAGGACCTGCGTCGACTGCTGGGCATCGCGCAGTGGAATCTGATCGGCTATTCCTCCGGCACCCGCCTGGTGCAGACCGTGCTGGCGCGCCATCCGCAAGGCGTTCGCAGCGCGATCCTCGATTCGGTGCTGCCGATCGACATCCACTACGACGAAATGGCGACGGCCGCGCTGCAGCGCGCGCTCGATCTGGTCTTCGATGGCTGCTCGAGCGAGCCGGGCTGCGCGACGCGCTATCCGCGGCTGCGGGAGCGTTTCGCATCGCTGGTCGCGCAGGCCGATCGTCAGGGCATCGCAGGACCCGACGGCCAGGTGCTGCGCGGGCGCGAGGTGGTGGACGCACTCGCCAGCGCGCTTCAGCAGCCTGCGAAGATTCCGACGCTCCCGCGCCTGATCTCCGATGCGGCGGACGGCCATCCGCAGGCACTGCTGGCGTTGCGCGACCAGACGCCCTCGCGCTTCAACTGGGGGCTGCGCCTGTCGATCTGGTGCAGCGAGGAAATGCCGTTCGAGTCGCCGCAGCGCATGGCCGCGCAGGTCTCGCCCGCACTGGGTCTGGGCGGCTTCGACGCCCGCACCACCACGGCCGAAACGTGCGCGGCCTGGCATGTCGCCGCCGCCGATGCTACCGCCAACGCGCCGGTCCGCAGCGAGGTGCCAACGCTCATCCTGGCCGGCGAGTTCGATCCCGTCACGCCGCCGGCCTGGGGGCGGCGTCTGTTGCGGACCTTGCCCAACGCGCGATTCGTGGTGGTCCCCGGCCAGGCGCACGGCGCCATGTTTAATCGCTGCGGCGGGCAGCTGACCCTGGCGTTTCTGCACGACCCCAGCGCGGCGTTGGACCTGGATTGCATCGCGAAGTCGCCGGGCCTGTCGTTCGCAACGGATTGAATGCCCTGATCGAGGGCAAAGCGGACACCGCCCGTCGGACCGCGGCCCGTCCGAAGCCGCAACGCGCATCCACCGCGATCTCGATCCTGCGAAGAACAAGAAAAAAGCCGGCAAATACGCCGGCTTCTTTCATCGCGCGCAAGACGCAGGGCGAATCGCGCACAGAAGACGCGACCTCAGCCGCCGCCACCGCCCGCCTTGCCATGGATGCCGCCCTTGGCCAGTGCGGCCGGATCGAGCAGCGGCTTGAGCTGCGCCTCGCTCATCCCGGTGACCTCGATGGCCACCTCCATCACCGGCCGGTTCTGCTTGTAGGCCTGCTTGGCGATGGCCGCGCCCTTCTCGTAGCCGATCACCGGATTGAGCGCGGTGACCAGGATCGGATTGCGCTCCAGCGCGGCGCGCACGTTGTCCTCGCGCACCGTCAGCCCGGCGATGGCCGAGTCGGCGAGCAGACGCGAGACGTTGCTCAGCAGCTGCACCGATTCGAGCAGGTTGGCGGCGATCAGCGGCAGGGCCACGTTGAGCTGGAAGTTGCCGGTCTGCCCGGCCACGGTGATCGCGGTGTGGTGGCCGATGACCTGGGCGCAGACCATCACCGTGGCCTCGGGGATCACCGGATTGACCTTGCCCGGCATGATCGAGCTGCCCGGCTGCAGGGCGGGCAGTTCGATCTCGCCCAGGCCGGCCAGCGGGCCGGAGTTCATCCAGCGCAGGTCGTTGGCGATCTTGATCAGTGCCACGGCCAGCGCATTGAACTGGCCGGAGAGTTCGACCGCGTCGTCCTGCGCGGCCAGGCCCTCGAACTTGTTGGCGGCGCTCTCGAACTTGACCCCGGTCTGCTCGCTCAGCGTCTTGGCCACCTGCTTGCCGAAGCGCGGATCGGCGTTGATGCCGGTGCCGATGGCCGTGCCGCCCAGCGGCAGCCGGCGCAGGCGCTTGAGCGCATCGGCGATGCGGTCCTCGGCCGAGGCCAGCTGCGCGGCCCAGGCGCCGAACTCCTGGGCGAAGGTCAGCGGCATGGCGTCCATCAGATGAGTGCGGCCGGTCTTGACGATGCCGCCGGCCGCGTTGCCGCGCGCGGTGATGGTCTTGCGCAGGTGCTTGAGCGCCGGCAGCAGGTCCTCGATCACGGCCAGCTGCGCGCTGACGCGGATCGCGGTGGGGACCACATCGTTGGAGCTCTGGCCCAGGTTGACGTGGTCGTTGGGGTGCACGGCCTGCGCCGCCTTCTTCGCGCCCTCGCCCTTGCCGCCGGCGCGCGAGGCCAGGTTGGCGATGACCTCGTTGGCGTTCATGTTGGACGAGGTGCCCGAACCGGTCTGGTAGATGTCGATCGGGAAGTGCGCATCGTAGGCGCCGTCGGCCACCTCCAGCGCGGCCTTGCGCACCGCCTTGGCGGTGGCCTTGGGCAGCAGGCCCAGCTCGGCGTTGACCTGCGCGGCGGCGGCCTTGATCAGCCCCAGGGCGCGGATGAAGCCGCGCGGCATCGGCCGGCCGGAGATGGGGAAGTTCTGCACGGCGCGCTGGGTCTGCGCACCCCACAGGGCCTCGGCGGGCACCTGCAGCTCGCCCATGCTGTCGTGTTCTAGACGGACCTTGTTCGACATCAGCGTGTTTCCTTCTGTTTCGAGGGCTACGGCTGGCACGCGCGTGTTCCGCAGCGGCTGGCTGGACGCGGCGAAGGATACGCCCCGGGGCGTGACCCGGACGGGACGGGTAAACTGTGCGGCCCACCCGCCACGCCAGGCCTGCGCACCGCGCGCCGGCGTCCGCCCCGCTTCTTCCTTCGCCAGCCTGCCGCAATGACCAACGCCTCCCTGCTCGCCCTGTCCCCGCTCGACGGCCGCTACGCCACCAAGGTCGACGCCCTGCGCCCGATCTTCTCCGAGTACGGCCTGATCCGCGCCCGCATCAAGGTCGAGGTGGAATGGCTGCTGGCCCTGGCCGCCGAGCCGGGCATCGTCGAACTGTCGCCCTTCTCCGCCCAGGCCATCGCCCGGCTGCGCGCGCTGGCCGAGGACTTCAGCGTCGAGCAGGCCGCGCGGGTCAAGGAGATCGAGCGCACCACCAACCACGACGTCAAGGCCGTGGAGTACTTCATCAAGGAGCAGCTGGCCGGCGACGCCGAGCTGGGCCCGGCGCTGGAATTCGTGCACTTCGCCTGCACCAGCGAGGACATCAACAACCTGTCCTATGGCCTGATGCTGCACCAGGCCCGCCAGCAGGTGCTGCTGCCGGCGCTGGAGGGCATCGCCGCCACGCTGCGCGCGCTGGCCCACGCCCAGGCCGACCAGCCGATGCTCTCGCGCACCCACGGCCAGACCGCCTCGCCGACCACACTGGGCAAGGAGATCGCCAACGTCGTGGCGCGCCTGGAGCGGCAGATCCGCCAGCTCGGCGCGGTCGAGCTGACCGCCAAGATCAACGGCGCGGTGGGCAACTACAACGCCCACGCCATCAGCTACCCGGAGGTGGACTGGCCGGCCTTCGCCAAGGGCTTCGTCGAGCGCCTGGGGCTGGTGTTCAACCCCTACACCACCCAGATCGAGCCGCACGACAACGTGGCCGAGCTGGGCGATGCCGCGCGCCGCGCCAACACCATCCTGATCGACTTCTCGCGCGATGTGTGGGGCTATATCTCGCTGGGCTACTTCAGGCAGAAGCTCAAGGAAGGCGAGATCGGCTCCTCGACCATGCCGCACAAGGTCAACCCGATCGACTTCGAGAACGCCGAAGGCAACTTCGGCGTGGCCAACGCGCTGTTCGAGCACTTCAGCGCCAAGCTGCCGATCAGCCGCTGGCAGCGCGACCTGACCGACTCGACCGTGCTGCGCGCGCTGGGCACGGCCTTCGGCCACACCCAGGTGGCGCTGGACTCGCTGGCCAAGGGCCTGGGCAAGCTGACCGTGGCGCCCGAGCGCCTGGAGGCCGACCTGGACGCGGCCTGGGAAGTGCTGGCCGAGGCCGTGCAGACCGTCATGCGCCGTCATGGCCTGCCCAACCCGTACGAGCAGCTCAAGGCCCTGACCCGTGGCCAGGGCATCACCGCCGAGTCGATGCGCGCCTTCGTCGAGACCCTGGACCTGCCGGCGCAGGACAAGGAACAGCTGCGCGCGCTGACCCCGGGCCGCTACACCGGCCTGGCCGCGACCCTGGCCCGCCAGATCTGACCCCTGCCGCGGGGGCCGATGCCGAGCCACCGCCGCGATCGGGCGCCAGCGCCATGCGGCTGCTGATCAACATCGACGTGCCGGACCTGGATCGCGCGCAGGCGCTGTACGGCGACGCCTTTGGCCTGAGACCCGGACGGCGCCTGGGCGAAGGCGTGCTGGAACTGCTCGGCGCGGCCGTGCCGATCTATCTGCTGCAGGCCTCGGCCGGCACGCCCGCGGCGGCCGACCGGCCGCGCGACTACGCGCGCCACTGGACGCCGCTGCACCTGGACGTGGTGGTCGACGATCTGGCCCAGGCCCTGGCCCGCGCCGAAGCGGCCGGCCTGGTGCGCGAAGGCCAGGTGCGGCAGGCCGACTGGGGCTGCATCGCCACTTTGCACGACCCGTTCGGCCATGGCTGGTGCCTGATCCAGTTCAGCGCGCAGGGCTACGCGGCGATCGCACGCTGAGCTTGCTAGGCTCCGCCCTCCCGCAAAGGAGGAGGCGTTGGATCATGCGCGCGATCCGGACCATGGTGACGATTGGACTGATGCCGGGAATTCTGGCACTGACGGCCTGCGGCGGCGCCTCGCCCAGCGCCTCGCCCACCGCTTCGCCCGCCGCGGCAGCGCAGACCCTGGTCGATCCTGCCAGCGGCGCGCAGTGCGGCGGCAAGGACCTGCGGCTGACCCGCGACCGCACCAGCGTGGTCATCGACGGGGCCTGCGGCGCGGTGGTGATCACCGGCTCGCACGTCGAGCTCAACCTGAGCCAGGCCCAGTCCCTGCGCGTGGAAGGCCACGACATCACCGTGCTCAACGAAAAGCTCGGTCAGGCGACGGTGACCGGCCAGCGCAACACCCTCAACCTGACCCAGGTCGACCTGGTCCAGCTGGAGGGCGACGACAACGTCGTGCTGGCCACGCGGATCGGCAGGATCCGCTTCCTGGGCAATGGCAATACCCTCAATCCGTCCGGCAAGCCCGCGGTGGAAGACCACGGTCGCGACAACAAGGTGCTGTAAGCACCGGGCAATCGCGGGACAATGCGCGTCTTCCGCCGCCCGTCGGCACGCCCAGGCCCGCCGCCATGCCCTCGCCTGCTTCCCGGTTCGCCCGCACCCTGTACCTGACGCTGTTCGTGGTCGGCAGCGCCGTGCCGCTCCTGTGGTTCTGGCCCTGGCTGAACGCCCACGGCCTGGACCTGCCAGCGCTGGTAAGCGAGCTGTTCTCCACGCGCGTGGGCGGCTTCTTCGGGCTGGACGTGCTGTGCGCTGCCGTGGTCCTGCTGGTCTGGATGCAGCTGGAGCACCGGCGCCTGCCGGTCCGGCGCGCCTGGCTCGCGGCGCTGGCCACCTGCTGCATCGGCGTGTCCTCCGGGCTGCCGCTCTATCTCTATCTGCGCCAGCGCACGCTGGACGCCGCCGTTCCGACTTCCTGACCCGATCCGACCCCATCATGTCCAAACGCATCACCCCGCCTGCGCGCGCCCCGCGCGCCCTGCCCATCGAAGTCGACGCCGGCGGCCGCTCGCTGCTGGGCATGTCGCCGCAGGCCTTCCTGCGCGACTACTGGCAGAAGCGCCCGCTGCTGGTGCGCAACGCCTTCCCGGGCTTCGTCTCGCCGATCGAGCCGGGCGATCTGGCCGGGCTGGCCTGCGAGGAGGCCGCGCTGTCGCGCCTGATCCAGCACGACCGCGCCCGCGATGGCTGGAGCGTGCGCAGCGGGCCGTTCGAGGAGGCCGAGTTCCCGGCCATGCCCGACCATGACTGGACCCTGCTGGTGCAGGACGTGGACAAGTGGGATCCGGATATCGCCGCGCTGCTGGAGGCCTTCGACTTCCTGCCGCGCTGGCGCATCGACGACATCATGGTCAGCTTCGCCGCGCCCGGCGGCTCGGTCGGCGCGCACGTGGACCAGTACGACGTGTTCCTGCTGCAGGCCCACGGCCATCGCCGCTGGCAGATCGATGCCTCGCCCAATCCGCCGCTGGCCTTCCGCGACGATGTCGACCTCAAGCTGCTGCGCAGCTTCAGCGCCAGCCACGACTGGGTGCTGGCGCCCGGCGACATGCTCTACCTGCCACCGGGCGTGCCGCACAACGGCGTGGCCGAGGATGCCTGCCTGACCTTCTCGGTCGGCATGCGCGCGCCCTCGGCCGCCGAGCTGATCGGCGACTACCTGGACACGCTGGTGGCCGACGCCGACGAGGGCATCCGCTACCAGGACCGCGATCTGACCGTCCCGGCCGATCCCTTCGAGATCGATGCGGCGGCGATGGGCCGGGTGGTCGAGGCGCTCAACGCGCTGCGCATGAACGATCCGGACCGGCTGGGCGAATGGTTCGGCCGCTTCATCACCACCTACCGCAGCGCCGGCACCGCGGCCGTGCCCGAGCACGCCCCGGACCGGGCCGAGGTCGAGGCCGCCCTGGCCCAGGGCGCGGTGCTGCAGCGCCACCCGATGACGCGCATGGCCTGGCGCCGGGCGCGCAAGGGCGCGGTGCTGTTCGCCAGCGGCCAGGCCCTGCCGATGCCGCTGCGCGATGCCCGCCTGCTGGCCGCCGCCGAGGTCCTGGACCAGGCGGCATATCAGACCTTGGGCGAAGCCGGCCGTGCGGCGACATCGGTTCTGGTAAGTTCCGGCCATTACCTGCTGCCAGGAAGCGATGAGGATGACCACGACTTCGACACCGACTGACTTCACGCTGCGACCGGCCTCGTTCATCGCCGACCGCGAGGCGCTGCGCTGGGTGCGCGAGGAGGTGTTCGTCGCCGAACAGCACATCCCGCCGGATACCGAGTGGGACTCGCTGGACCCGGCCGGCGACCACTTGCTGGCGATCAGCTCGACCGGCGCGCCGATCGGCACCGCCCGCCTGACCCCGGACGGCCGCTTCAGCCGCCTGGCGGTACTCAAGCCCTGGCGCGGCCGCGGCGTCGGCGAGGCCCTGCTCAAGGCCATGATCGACAAGGCCCGCGCCAACGGCTGGAAGGACCTGACCCTGTACGCGCAGGTCGCCAACGAAGGCTTCTACACCCGGCACGGCTTCGTCTCCATCGGCGAGCCCTTCGACGACGTCGGCATCCCGCACCAGTTCATGCGCCTGAAGCTGCGCGACTGAGCGCGCCATGCTGGTCGAGCGCCAGTCCGAGGCGGTCGAGGCCCTGGTCGCCCTGGCCGCCACCACCCGCAGCCTGCTGTGCTGCTACACCCGCGAGCTGGACCCGGGGCTGCTCGACGCCCCGCCGGTCCTGGAGGCCCTGCGCACGCTGGCGGTACGCCAGCGCGGCGTGGAGATCCGCCTCCTGATGCAGGACCTGGAAACACCGCAGCACGCCGGCTCGGCCCTGATCCCGCTGGCCCAGCGCCTGCCCACCAGCTTCCAGCTGCGCCTGGTGACCGAGCCGGTGGACCGGGTCTATGCCGCCGCCTTCGCGGTCAACGACACCGGTGGCCATTACTTCCGCCCGCTCGGCCATCGTATCGAGGGCGAATTCGAGCCCGACGCCCCCGGCCGCAGCCGCCAGCTGCGCGAGGCCTTCGCACGCTACTGGGAACGCGCCCGTCCCTGCACCGAGCTGCGCGCGCTTGGCCTGTGAAGCGCCTGTGCAGGGCCGCAATGCGGTGTCCGCGGCAATGTCCCGCATAGTGGGTCATTGTCGCCACGCCGCGCCGCTGACGCCGGACACACGCCGGTGAGATTCAGGCCCACGCCTATACTTTGATGGTTGCGCCGCATTGGTGCGCGTTGGACCCGCCAGAGCGGGCGACGCGACCGCCGCGCCCGCCTTTCCAACCCACAAAACGACGCCTCAAGGCCACCATCGTGGACAATCTTCTCAAGCAGTTCGTGCAGTCCTCCCAGCTCAACGGCGGCAGCGCCGCCTACGTCGAAGACCTCTATGAGCAGTACCTGGTCTCGCCGGACAGCGTGGATCCCAAATGGCGCGCCTATTTCGACGGTTTCAAGGGCCGCGAGGCCGGCGATGTGCCGCATTCGGCCGCCATCTCGCACATCACCCAGGCCGCCAAGCAGGCCGCCAACGCGGCCAATGGCGCGGCGCCCTCCGATGAGCGCGAGCGTCACGTCGGCCGCCTGATCACCGCCTACCGCTCGCGCGGCCATCTGAACGCCCGCCTCGACCCGCTGAACCTGACCGAGCCGGTCAACCCGCCCGACCTGACCCTGGACTGGCACAACCTGTCCGAGCGCGACCTGGACAGCGAGTTCAGCACCGGTGGCGTGGGCGGCCAGCCGCGCATGGTCCTGCGCGACCTGGTGGCGCGCCTGAAGGCGACCTACACCGGCTCGATCGGCGCCGAGTTCATGCACATCCCGGACTTCGAGCAGCGCCGCTGGCTGTACGAGCGCCTGGAGACCGCCGGCGGCCAGTACGGCCTGGACGCGGACACCCGCAAGCGTACGCTGGAGCGGCTGACCGCGGCCGAGGGCCTGGAGCGCTACCTGCACACCAAGTACGTGGGCCAGAAGCGCTTCTCGCTGGAGGGCGGCGACTCGCTGATCCCGATGCTGGACGTGGTGCTGCGCCGCAGCGGCGGCGACGGCATGCGCGACATCGCCGTGGGCATGGCCCACCGCGGCCGCCTCAACGTGCTGGTCAACACCCTGGGCAAGAACCCGCGCAAGCTGTTCGACGAGTTCGAAGGCAAGTTCGAGCACGCCCACGACGACCGCGCCCACACCGGTGACGTGAAGTACCACATGGGCTTCTCGGCCGACGTGGCCACCCCGGGCGGCCCGGTGCATCTGGCGCTGGCCTTCAACCCCTCGCACCTGGAAATCGTCGACCCGGTGGTCGCAGGCTCGGTGCGTTCGCGCCAGGAGCGTTACCACGACACCGAGCGCAGCCACGTGCTGCCGGTGCTGATCCACGGCGACGCCGCCTTCGCCGGCCAGGGCGTGGTGATGGAGCTGTTCCAGATGTCGCAGGCGCGCGGCTTCGCCATCGGCGGCACCGTGCACATCGTCATCAACAACCAGGTCGGCTTCACCACCAGCGCCCGCGACGACGCGCGCTCGACCCTGTACTGCACCGACGTGGCAAAGATGGTCGGTGCCCCGGTGCTGCATGTGAACGGCGACGACCCGGATGCGGTGGTGTTCGCGGCCAACCTGGCCTACGAGTTCCGCCAGGCGTTCAAGAAGGACGTGGTCATCGACCTGGTCTGCTACCGCCGCTGGGGCCATAACGAGGCCGACGAGCCGGCCGCCACCCAGCCGCTGATGTACCAGGTCATCCGCAAGCACAAGACCACCCGCGAGCTCTACGCCGAGCGGCTGGAGAAGGACGGCGTGATCGGCGCCGACGACGCCAAGGCCATGGTCGACGCCTACCGCGACAAGCTGGATTCCGGCGCCTACACCACCGAGCTGGCCAAGCCCGAGCGCGACCCGCTGGCCATCGACTGGTCCAAGTACCTGTCGGGCAAGCTGTCCGATCCGGTCGACACCACGGTCAAGCTGGACAAGCTCAAGCAGCTGGCCAAGGTCATCAACACCATCCCGGAAGGGGTGAGCCTGCATGCGCGCGTGGCCAAGATCTACGAGGACCGCGCCAAGATGACCGAGGGCGAGCTGCCGGGCGACTGGGGCTTCGCCGAGAACCTGGCCTACGCCACCCTGCTGTCCGAGGGCAACACCCTGCGCCTGGTCGGCCAGGACTCGGGCCGCGGCACCTTCTTCCATCGCCACGCGATCCTGCACGACCAGAAGACCGACAGCTACTACCTGCCGCTGCGCCAGCTGGTGGATGACCCGCAGGACGCCACCGTGATCGACTCGCTGCTCAGCGAGGAGGCGGTGATGGCGTTCGAGTACGGCTACTCGACCACCGATCCCAACGCGCTGTGCATCTGGGAAGGCCAGTTCGGCGACTTCGCCAACGGCGCCCAGGTGGTGATCGACCAGTTCATCGCCGCCGGCGAGGCCAAGTGGGGCCGCATCACCGGCCTGGCGCTGTTCCTGCCGCACGGCTACGAAGGCCAGGGCCCCGAGCACAGCTCGGCGCGTCTGGAGCGCTTCCTGCAGCTGTGCGCGCTGGAGAACATGCTGGTCTGCGTGCCGACCACCCCGGCCCAGTGCTTCCACATGATCCGCCGGCAGATGCGCATGACCACGCGCAAGCCGCTGATCGTGATGACGCCCAAGTCGCTGCTGCGCCATAAGCTGGCCGTGTCCACGCTCGAGGAGCTGGCCGACGGCGAGTTCCAGCACCTGATCCCCGACGCCAAGGCCGATGCGAAGAAGGTCAAGCGCGTGGTGGCCTGCTCGGGCAAGGTCTATTACGACCTGCTGGAGGATGCGACCAAGCGCGGCCAGGACGACGTGGCGATCCTGCGCGTGGAGCAGCTCTATCCGTTCCCGCGCGAGCTGCTGGCGGCCGAGCTGAAGAAGTACGCCAACGCCACCGACGTGGTGTGGTGCCAGGAAGAACCGCAGAACCAGGGCGCCTGGTATCAGATCAAGCACCATCTGCAGGCCTGCCTGGCGCAGGGCCAGTCGCTGCACTACGCCGGCCGCGCCCGTTCGCCCTCTCCGGCCGCCGGCCACATGGCCGAGCACGTGGCCGAGCAGCAGCAGCTGGTCGCCGACGCGCTGGTCAACACCTTCGGCAACGACCTCGTCGCCGAATAAGCCTTTCACCCTTTCGATCAACACTCCAGAAATCCCTAGGACGCTCCCGCATGGCCACCGAAGTCAAAGTTCCGGTCCTTCCCGAATCCGTTTCCGACGCCACCATCGCCAGCTGGCACAAGAAGGCCGGTGAGGCCGTCAAGCGCGACGAGAATCTGGTCGACCTCGAGACCGACAAGGTCGTGCTGGAGGTGCCCTCGCCGGTGGACGGCGTGCTCAAGGAAATCAAGTTCGCCGAGGGCGACACGGTGACCTCCTCGCAGGTCCTGGCGATCATCGAGGAAGGCGCCACCGCGCAGGCCGCCCCGGCCAAGCCGGCCGAGGAAGAGGTCAAGCCGGCCGCCAAGTCCGAGGCCCCGGCCAAGGCGCAGGCCCCCGCCCCGGCCAAGGCCGAGGCGCCCAAGGCCGCCGCCGGCACCGACAACCTGCCCCCGGGCGCGCGCTTCACCGCCATCACGCAGGGCGTGGATCCGGCCCAGGTGGAAGGCACCGGCCGTCGCGGCGCGGTGACCAAGGAAGACATCGTCAAGTTCGCCGCCGGTGGCGGCGTGGGCAAGGCCGCCGGCGCCCGTCCGGAGGAGCGCGTGCCGATGACGCGCATCCGC
Organism: Pseudoxanthomonas winnipegensis; assembly: GCF_030322905.1. Classification (NCBI taxonomy): domain Bacteria; kingdom Pseudomonadati; phylum Pseudomonadota; class Gammaproteobacteria; order Lysobacterales; family Lysobacteraceae; genus Pseudoxanthomonas; species Pseudoxanthomonas winnipegensis. Next base: position 2,511,105 of record NZ_CP095475.1, read on the forward strand.
AAGACCATCGCCAAGCGTCTGATGGATTCGAAGAACTCCACCGCGATGCTGACCACGTTCAACGAGGTCAACCTGGCCAAGGTCAGCGCGGCGCGCAAGGAACTGCAGGACGAGTTCCAGAAGGCCCACGGCATCAAGCTCGGCTTCATGAGCTTCTTCGTCAAGGCCGCCGCCAACGCGCTGCAGCGCTTCCCGCTGGTCAACGCTTCGATCGACGGCGAGGACATCGTCTATCACGGCTACAGCGACATCTCTATCGCCGTGTCCACCGACAAGGGCCTGGTCACCCCGGTGCTGCGCAACGTCGAGCGCCAGTCCTTCGCCGAGGTCGAACAGGGCATCGCCGACTACGCCGCCAAGGCGCGCGCCGGCAAGCTGGGCCTGGACGATCTGCAGGGCGGCACCTTCACCATCACCAACGGCGGCACCTTCGGCTCGCTGCTGTCCACCCCGATCGTCAACCCGCCGCAGAGCGCCATCCTGGGCATGCACGCCATCAAGGAGCGCCCGATCGCCGAGAACGGCCAGGTCGTGATCGCGCCGATGATGTACATCGCCCTGTCCTACGACCACCGCATCATCGACGGCAAGGACTCGGTGCAGTTCCTGGTGGACATCAAGAACCAGCTGGAGAACCCGGGCCGGATGTTGTTCGGTCTGTGAGGCCGGGATTGGGGATTCGTAACAGCGTTCCCGTCCCGATCTCTCCCCTCCGGCTTTTACGAATCCCGAATCTCCAATCCCGAATCCCGAATCCCGTGAGCGAATGAAATGAGCGAAACACAGCAATACGACGTCGTCGTCATCGGTGCCGGTCCGGCCGGCTATCACGCGGCCATCCGCGCCGCCCAGCTGGGCATGAAGGTCGCCTGCATCGACGCGGCGCTGGGCAAGGACGGCAAGCCGGCCCTGGGCGGCACCTGTCTGCGCGTGGGCTGCATCCCCTCCAAGGCGATGCTCGACTCCTCGCGCCAGTTCTGGAACATGGGCCACCTGTTCGGCGAGCACGGCATCAGCTTCAAGGACGCCAAGATCGATGTGGCCACCATGGTCGGCCGCAAGGACAAGATCGTGAAGCAGTTCACCGGCGGCATCGGCATGCTGTTCAAGGCCAACAAGGTGACCCCGTACTACGGCTTCGCCCAGCTGCAGCCGGGCAACCTGGTCAAGGTCAAGCAGCACGACGGCAGCGAGGTCGAGCTGCAGGGCACCAACGTGATCCTGGCGCCGGGCTCGGATTCGATCGAGCTGCCGTTCGCCAAGTTCGACGGCGAGAACATCGTCGACAACGTCGGCGCACTGGACTTCACCGAGGTGCCCAAGCGCCTGGCGGTGATCGGCGCGGGCGTGATCGGCCTGGAGCTGGGCAGCGTGTGGAAGCGCCTGGGCGCCGAGGTCACCATCCTGGAGGCGCTGCCGGACTTCCTGGCCGCCGCCGATGCCGAAGTGGCCAAGGCCGCCGCCAAGGAGTTCAAGAAGCAGGGCCTGGACATCAAGCTCGGCGCCAAGGTCAGTGCGACCGAGGTCACCGGCAAGGGCAAGAAGAAGGAGGTCGTGGTCACCTACACCGACGCCTCCGGCGAGCAGACCTTGACCGTGGACAAGCTGCTGGTGGCCGTGGGCCGTCGCGCCGCGACCAAGGGCGTGCTGGCCGAGGGCACCGGCGTGCAGCTCAACGAGCGCGGCCAGATCGTGGTCGACGAACACTGCCACACCGGCGTGGACGGCGTGTGGGCCATCGGCGACTGCGTGCGCGGCCCGATGCTGGCGCACAAGGGCTTCGAGGAAGGCATCGCGGTGGCCGAACTGATCGCCGGCCTGCCGGGCCACGTCAACTTCGACACCATCCCGTGGGTCATCTACACCGAGCCGGAGATCGCCTGGGTCGGCAAGACCGAGCAGCAGCTCAAGGCCGAGGGCGTGCCGTATAAGGCCGGCAGCTTCCCGTTCGCCGCCAACGGCCGCGCCGTGGCGATGGCCGAGCCGGCCGGCTTCGTCAAGGTCCTGGCCCATGCCGAGACCGACCGCGTCCTGGGCATGCACCTGGTCGGCGTCAACGTCTCCGAGCTGGTGCACGAAGGCGTGCTGACCATGGAGTTCAGCGGCTCGGCCGACGACCTGGCCCGTATCTGCCACGCCCACCCCTCGCTGTCCGAGGTGGTGCACGACGCCGCCATGGCGGTGGGCAAGCGGGCGATTCATAAGGCGAATTAGAGCCGGGAATCGGGAGTGGAGCATCGGGAATGGCAAGCGCGTTCCCGTCCCACCACTCCCACCGCATGACGCCGGACCTGTGTCCGGCGTCATGCGTTCCGGCTTTTGATTTTCCCATTCCCCATTCCCGACTCCCCATTCCCGATGAAAAGCATCTGCGTCTACTGCGGCTCCAACGCCGGCGCCAAACCCGTTTACGTCCAGCGCGCCACCGAACTCGGCCAGCGGCTGGCCGCCGAAGGCCTGCGTCTGGTCTACGGCGGCGGCAAGGTCGGGCTGATGGGGGCGGTGGCCGATGCGGTGCTGGCGGCCGGCGGCGAGGTGGTCGGCGTGATTCCGCAGCAGCTGGTGGACTGGGAAGTGGCCCATCGCGGCCTGACCCAGCTGGAGATCGTCGGCTCCATGCACGAGCGCAAGGCGCGCATGTTCGACCTGGCCGATGGCTTCATCACCCTGCCCGGCGGCTTCGGCACGATGGAGGAGATCTTCGAGATGCTGACCTGGCGCCAGCTGGGCATCGGCAATAAGCCCTGCGCGTTCCTGGACATCGACGGCTTCTACCAGCCGCTGATCGCGATGATCGACCGCATGGTCGAGCAGCGCTTCCTGCACGCGGCCCAGCGCGCCGATCTGTGGCACGGCGAGGAGATTGATGCGCTGCTGGGCTGGATGCGCGACTACACGCCGGCGCAGGCGAGCAAGTGGATCGATGAGAAGCGCCGCGAGGCACTGCGGTAAGCAGCAGGCGCGTAGCGACGCGTTCATCAGACTGGCGCACAAGGGCTGTTGCGGCGCGGATCGACGAGAAACGCCGCGAGGCGCTGCGGTAAGTAACAGGCGCGTAGCGACGCGTTCATCAGACTGGCGCCCAAGGGCTGTTGCGGCGCGGATCGACGAAAAGCGCCGCGAGGCGCTGCGGTAAGCAATAGGCGCATAGCGACGCGTTCATCAGGCTGGCGCCGGCGCGGATCGGCGAGAAGCGCCGCGAGGTGCTGCGCTGAGTTGATGCGCCAGGCGCGCGATGGACATCGCGCGCTTTCTGATCGCTGCAGTGTCCGACGGTCCCGTGCCAAGATCGGAATCCGTGCGCTTACGTCACGGATCGCCCGCGCAGGAATCCGCCGTCATGCCGATGATCGATGAGAACCGGCACATCCAGTCGGTCGAGCGCGCGCTGGCGCTGCTCGAGGCCATCGCCGGCGCGGGCGGCCAGGCGCGGCTGGTCGATCTCGCAGCCCAACTGGGCCTGAGCAAGAGCACCCTGCACGGCCTGCTCAACACCCTGGCGGCCATGGGCTATGTGGCACGCCACGGCACCCGCTACGGCCTGGGACTGCGCCTGCGCGAGATCGCCCAGCCGCTGACCGACGCCGACGCGGCCCTGCGCCCGGCCTTCGCCCCCGCGCTGCAGGCCCTGGCCCAGCGCAGCGGCGAGACCTGCTACCTGGCCGTGCCCTGCGGCACGCGTGAGTACCTGTACATCGATGCGGTGGAAGGCGGCGAGCGTCTGCGCGTGGCCAGCCCGCGTGGGCGCCGCGAGGGACTGACCACCTCGGCCATCGGCAAGATCTTCCTGGCGCACGATCCGTCGCTCGTGCGCAGCCTGCGCCGCGCCGGCCTGGTTCCCCCCGCGCTCGAGCAGGAGCTGCAGGCCATCAAGGAGTGCGGCTACGCCATGGACCTGGAGCAGGCCGAGCCCGGCCTGAACTGTCTGGCCCTGCCCTTGCGCCGGCAAGGCCGCGTGGTGGCGGCGCTCGGCGTCGCCGGCCCCGTGCAACGCCTGCCCAAGGCCAAGCTGCGCCGGCTCGCCCAGGCTGGCCTGCGCGATTTGTTCGGCATGCTCAAACTTTAGCGGCCGATCGCCGGCTGTCCCTTCCCGTGCCGGCGATGCACGGAAATCATCGAAGGCTCCCACCATCTTCAGGAGTCTTCGATGTCCACGTCCCTCGACGTATCCACGGTCCAACGCGCGATCGAGCGCGCCCAGACGCTCGCGCGCGAGCTGGACTTCGCCATCAACGTCGCCGTCGTCGATGAAGCCGGGCTGCTGCGCGGCTTCCTGCGCATGGACGGCGCCGTGCCCGGCGCGATCGACGTGTCGATCAAGAAGGCGCGGACCGCCGCGTTGTTCCGCACCGACAGCCTGACGCTGGGCGCCGCCGCACAGCCGGGCGGTGCGATCTACACGCTCGAGGCGACCAATGGCGGCCTGATCAGCTTCGGCGGCGGCGTGGTCCTACACGACGAACACGGCCATCCCATCGGTGCGGTCGGCGTGGCCGGTGCCACGGTCGAGGCGGACCAGACCCTGGCCTTGCACGCGGCGGGCCGCGCATGAGCGATCCGCAGCGCATCCATCCCGGAATCTGGGCGGTGGCCGCGACCGCCTTCGCCATCGGCGTGGCCGAGTTCGTCGTGGTCGGTGTGCTGCCGGCCATCGCCGGCGATCTGCACGTGCCGCTGGCCCGCGCCGGTGGGCTGGTCGGGGTGTATGCCCTGGCCCTGGCCATCGGCACGCCGCTCATCGTGCTGCTATCGGCGCGCGTTCCGCGCAAGCCGCTGCTGCTGGCCCTGGTGGCGGTGTTTCTGGCCGGAAACCTGGTGTCGGCACTGGCAGCCCACTACGCGATGCTGCTGGCCGGACGCGTGCTCACGGCCCTGGCCCATGGCAGCTTCTTCGCCATCGGCGCCACGGTCGCCGCACGCCTGGCGCCGCCCGGTCAGGCCAGTCGCGCGATCTCCCTGATGTTCGCCGGGTTGACCCTGGCCATGGTGATCGGCGTACCGCTGGGCAGCCTGATCGGCAACGTCCTGGGCTGGCGGCTGCCGTTCTTCGCCGTCGCGGCGCTGGCGGCGCTGGCCTGGCTGGCCACGGCGCGCTGGGTGCCGGGGCTGGGCACGCCGGCGGCGGGCAATGCGCGCGCACAGTTGGCCGCGCTGCGCTGCGTGCCGATCCTGGCGATGATGGCGGTCACCGTGTGCGGCTTCGGCGCCAGCTTCGCCGCCTTTACCTTCATCACGCCGATCCTGACCGGCATCACCGGCTTCAGCGTGCACACCGCCAACCTGTTGCTGGTGGTGTTCGGGGTCGCCACGCTGGTGGGCAATCTCGCCGGTGGACGCTGGGCAGCGCGCCTGGGCTGGCCGCTGGCGTTGCAGCGCATGCTGGTGGGCGTGGTGCTTGTGCTCGCGACGCTGGCGCTGGCCTTGCCATGGCAGTGGGCCGTGGTGCCGCTGCTGTTCGCCTGGGGCGTGCTGGCGTTCGGCCTGTCGCCGGGCTGCCAGGCCGGCATGCTGGACACCGCGCAGCGCTGGACGCCACATGCGCTGGACTTCGCCTCGGCCTTGAACATCGCCGCCTTCAACCTCGGCATCACCCTGGGCGAGACGTTGGGCAGCGCCCTGGTGGCGCGCCAGCAGCTAGCATGGACGCCCTGGGCCGGCGTCGTCCTGGCGGCGCTGGCGCAGGGACCGCTGTGGTGGCTGTCGCGTCGCCTCGCACGGCCCGCAGTCCAGCTCACGGCGCAGCGGCACGACTGACATGGCGCGGATCGATCTCATCGTCACGCTCCAGGCCGCCAAGGGCCGCGAGGAGGAACTGCGCAAGGTGCTGTGCACGCTGCGCGCGGCCAGTCGCCTTGAACTTGGCTGTTTGGACTATCGCGTGGCCCGCGCTCCGCAAAAGGCCGGGCGTTTCTTTCTGCTTGAGCGCTGGGCCGACGCCGCTGCGCTGGCCCGACACGAGCAGGCGCCCCACTTCCTGGACGGCGTGCGGCGCGTGCAGGCCTGTTGCGAGTCGGTGGAGCAAGAGGCGGTGGAATGGATGCTGGAATGAGCGCCCTCGCGCACCGTTGAACCGGCTCTCTCCCGAAGGGATTCCGTGAGCGCGATCACGCTGCGGATCGCGGCCGCGGATGGACGGCAGAAGGCGCGCGGATTGACGGTGCGCGCCGCCTACGCAGCGCCACCAAAGGCCTCTACAATCCTGCGCAGGGGACAGGTCAGGACACAGGGTATGGCGCGCATTCTCATCGTCGACGATTCACCGTCGCAGCTGCTGGGCATCCAGCGCATCGTGGAAAAGCTGGGACACACGTGGATCACCGCCGAGGATGGGGTGCAGGGGGTCGAGGTGGCCAAGCGCGAGCTGCCCGACATGGTCCTGATGGACGTGGTGATGCCCAACCTCAACGGTTTCCAGGCCACGCGCCAGCTCAGCCGCGAGCCCACCACCAAGCACATCCCGGTGATCCTGGTGACCACCAAGGACCAGGACACCGACCGCATGTGGGGCATGCGCCAGGGGGCCAAGGCCTATCTGACCAAGCCCTTCTCCGAGGACGAACTGTCCGAGGTCATCGAGCGCATCCTCAGCGCCGCGCGCCAGCCGCCGACCTCGGCCGCCTGACGCCGGCCGGCCGGCCATCGCGAAACACGAAACGGGCGCCCTGCGGCGCCCGTTTCGCATTCTGGCTCGACGCGGGCGTGGATCAGCTGTCGGCGAAGGCCTTGGCCAGCTTCTCGTAGGCCTTGCGCTGGGCCTCGGTGACCGCGCGTGGCGCGGTGATCTCCAGCTCCACGATCTGGTCGCCATCCGGCGGTCCCGGCAGGCCGCGGCCGCGCAGGCGCAGCTTGCGCCCGGCGTCGGAGTCGGGCGGGATCTTCAGCTCGACCGAGCCGCCCAGCGTCGGCACGCTCACCGTGGCGCCCAGCGCCGCCTGCCAGGGCGTGACCTGCAGGACGTGGATGATGTTGCGCCCGTCCACTTCGAACTGCGGATCGGCCGCGTACTCGATCTCCAGCAGCAGGTTGCCACCGCCGTTGCCCTGCCCGCTCAGGCGGATCGCCTGGCCGGGCTTGATGCCCTTGGGCACACGCACGTCCAGCTGCTTGCCGTTGACGGTCACGCGGATGCTGCTGCCCTCGTAGACCGCCTTGAGCGGCACCGACAGCTTGGCGCGGGTATCGCCGCGCGGCGCCTGGCCGCTGCGGAAGCCCGGACCGCCGCGTGCGCGCTGGCCGAACAGGTTCTCGAAGAAATCGCTGAAGCCGGCACCGCCGCCCCCGGCGCTGCCGAAGACTTCCTCGAAGTCGAAGCCCTGGCCGCCGTAGCCGCCGCCGAAGTCCTGCGGCTGATATTCCTGCCCGGGCCGATAGCCGCGCGCGCGCAGCTGATCGTAGGCCGCGCGCTTCTCCGGATCGCGCAGGGCCTCGTAAGCCTCGTTGACCGCCTTGAAGCGCTCCTCGGCATCGGCCTCCTTGCTGACGTCGGGGTGGTACTTGCGCGCCAGGCGGCGGTAGGCGGTCTTGATCTCCGCCTCGCCGGCCGTGGGTTCCACGCCAAGCGTCTGGTAGTAGTCCTTGAATTCCATCGCACCTCCGCAAGAAAGCCCGCGGCTTGGCAGCCGCGGGCCCGATCCTGGCTACGATGCGGCAAACACCGCATCGCGACCGGTTCATGGGACCCGCGCGGAACGCGGGCCGGGGTACAGGTTACTGGATCGACCCGACCTGGATGCGACGCGGCGCGGCCTCGGGCCGCTTGGGAATCACCACTTCCAGCACGCCGTTGCGACCGGTGGCGACGATGCCCTCGGCGTCGGCGGTGTCCGGCAGGGTGAAGCTGCGCGCGAACGCGCCGTGGCGACGCTCCTGACGGGTGAAGCGGGCGTCCTCGCCGGCCTGCGGCGCGGCGCGCTCGCCGCGGATGCTCAGGACGTTCTTGTCCATCTGCACCTCGATCGCCTCCAGGTCCACGCCCGGCAGGTCGGCGAAGATCACGAAGCGGTTGGCCTCTTCCTTCACGTCCACGCGCGGGGTCCAGCCCACGCTGTCGGCGGCGGCCTGGCCGGCCTGCGCGAAGCGGTCCAACACGCGTCCCAGCTCGAGCTGGCCGGGGCGGACGGGCCAGCCTTGATAGCGCACGAAATTCATCATGAATGTCTCCGATTGGATGGCCGCAGACGCGACGTGCGTGCGGCAGGGGCCCGTGGCCTCCGTGACCAACAGATAAGCGCCGCACGCGGCTTTTCAAGGGTTTTGACGCCGCCTTCCCACGGCCCTGCCTAGGGTACGGTTCACGCGGCCGCCCTCCCGCGCCTCCGAAGCTCCCATGACGATCCAGATCGGCGACCCCATCCCCGAAGTCATCCTGACCCGCATCCGCCAAGGCGTGGAGAAGGTCGACATCCCGACCCTGTTCGGCGCGCACAAGGTCGTGCTGTTCGCGGTGCCGGGCGCCTTCACCCCGACCTGTTCGGCGCGCCATCTGCCTGGCTTCATCGAGCACTTCGACGCATTCCGCAAGCGCGGCATCGAGGTGTATTGCGTGTCGGTCAACGACGCGTTCGTGATGAAGGCCTGGGGCGAATCGCTACACGTGCCAGAAGGGCTGCAGCTGCTGGCCGACGGCAGCGGCGACTTCGCACGCGCGCTGGGCCTGGAGCTGGACCTGGGCGCGCAGGGCATGGGCGTGCGCTCCAGGCGCTACGCGCTCTACGCCGAGGACGGCGTGGTCAAGCAACTCTGGGTCGAGGAGCCCGGCGCGTTCGAGGTCTCCTCCGCCGACTACGTGCTGCAACACCTTCCCGACTGATCCTTCCCACCGCACATCCATCAAGCGAGGCAAGCCAATGTCCAAGACATCAGCCACCAAGTTCAACCACACCTCGGCCGCCGACCTGGCCGATCGCGAGACCCTGCGCGCCAACGCGCGCAAGAAGCTCGAGGACGGCGCGATCACCGATTCCTATACGGCCGACCGCAAGGAAGTCGTCAAGCTGCTCAACGAGGCGCTGGCCACCGAATACGTGTGCGTGCTGCGCTACTACCGCCACTACTTCATGGCCAAGGGCATGCTGGCCGACGCGGTCAAGGCCGAGTTTCTGGAGCACGCCAAGCAGGAGCAGGACCACGCCGGCATGCTGGCCGAGCGCATCGTCCAGCTCGGCGGCGAGCCGGACCTCAACCCCGACACCCTGACCGCGCGCTCGCACGCCGAGTACAAGGAAGGCAGCGACCTGCGCGACATGGTCAAGGAGAACCTGATCGCCGAGCGCATCGCCATCGACAGCTACCGCCAGATGATCAACTACATCGGCGACAAGGACACCACCACCAAGCGCATCCTCGAGCGCATCCTGGAGCAGGAAGAAGAGCATGCCGATGAGTTCGCGGACATGCTGGAAGGGTGGATCGGGAAGTAAGCCATGGACCAGGCGTATCGCCGCCTCTGGTTTCAGCAAGCAGCTCCTGCAAGGAAGTTGATCTCGCACACAGACGCCGGGCATCGCCCGGCGTTTTCTTTAGGACATGCCCCCAATCCCGGCATGCGCGCCCGGACGACCAGCGCCGGCCCCGCCCCCTGGCCTCTGACCCCCGGCCTCTGCTTCCCTACCGCAACACCCGGAACCTCAGCGTGCTCCACGCGCCGCTGTCGGCCAACGCGGTCAGCGTGTGCTCGCCCGGCTGCTCGAAGCCGTGCTCGAAGCTGCGCGCGCCATGGGTCAGGCCGATCCAGCGCCCGTCGAGCAGCCACTGCACCTCTGTCTCGGTGCCCAGGGCGCGCAGGCGCACGCTGGCCGGCTTGTCGCTGCCCGGCGCACGCGCCAGCGTGGCGCCGTCGTTGAGGCCCTCGATGCGCAGCGCGGCGCTGGCCTCGCGTCCATCCGGCGCGCAGTCCGGCGCCAGTGGCGGCAGCTGGGCGGCGCGGCGTTCGGCCACGCTCAGCCAGGGCGAGGCCAGCGCCGGCCAGCGCGCAATGCTCGCCTCCTGCGCCGCATGCGGCCGGGTGCATTCGGCCGACAGACGCTGGCCGCTGACGGCATCGCGCAGGAAGCGCTCCCGCCCGGCGCGCCAGAGCCGCGCGTCGCGCTCGGCGAAGGTCGGCGGCACGTTGCCGTCCAGCGTCCAGGCCTGCAGCCGGCGCTGGCACAGCTGCGGCGCCTGCGGGTCGGGCGGCAGGCCCAGCGGCCAGCACACCTCGACCTGGGCCACATTGGCCGGCGGCGCCACGGCCGCCGCATCGCCGCGGCCGCGCGGCAGGCTGTCGATCACCTCGAACATCAGCGGCAGCGCGGTCACCGCCCCGTACTGGCCCGGCAGCGGCGTGCCGTCGGGCCGGCCGACCCACACGCCGACCGTGTAGCGGCGCGTGCCGCCGATCGCCCACGCGTCGCGGTAGCCGTAGCTGGTGCCGGTCTTCCAGGCCACGCGCGGGCGGCCGCCGGTGTCGAAGGTGCCCACGCTCTCGTCGGGCCGCGGGTTGTCCTGCAGCACCTGGCGGATGATCCAGGCCGCGCCCGGCGAGAGCAGCCGACGGTCGGACACCGGGTCTTCCGGGCGATAGCGCACGCGCCCGGCCAGCCCGTCGCGGCTGAATGCGGCGAACGCGCCGACCAGGTCCTCCAGGCGCGCGCCGGTGCCGCCCAGGATCATCGCCAGGTTGGGCACCGCCCCGCGCGGGAAGCGCAGCGCGATGCCGCCGTTGGCCAGCCGCGCGGCGAAGCGCGCCGGGCCGACGTGGTCCAGCACGTCCACCGCCGGCACATTGAGCGACAGGCGCAGGGCCTCGGCCGCGCCGACCGGCCCGTTGAAGGCGGCATCGAAGTTTCCCGGCCGGTAGCCGCCGAAGCCCTGCGGCGCGTCGATCAGCAGGCTCTCCGAGTGGACCAGCCCATCGTCCAGCGCCAGCCCGTACAGGAAGGGCTTGAGCGTCGAGCCCGGCGAACGCCACGCCTGCACCATGTCCACGTGGCCCAGGCGCTTGTCGTCGCCGAACTGCACCGAGCCCACGTAGGCGCGCGCCTCCATCGTCGTGTTGTCCACCACCAGCAGCGCCGCCGAGGTGCGCTCGGGCAGGTTGGAGAAATAGGCGGTGACGCGCTGTTCCAGCGTGCGCTGCAGGTCGGCGTCCAGCGTGGAGACGATGCGCGCGGCGCGCGGCTGCTGCTGGTGCAGGCGCTCGGCCAGCAGCGCCGCGCTCAGCGGCGGCTGCAGGGCGCGCGCGACCACCGGTTCGATGCGGGCATCGTCCACCTGCGCCTGGGTCCACACGCCGAGGGCGACCATGCGCGCCAGCACCTTGTCGCGCGCCGCCCGCGCGGCCTGCGGATGGCGGTCCGGACGCAGCCGGCTGGGCGACTGCGGCAGCACCGCCAGCAGCGCGGCCTCGGCATGCGACAGCCGCGCGGCCGGCTTGCCCAGGTAGGCCCAGCTGGCGGCCTCCACACCCTCGATGGTGCCGCCGAACGGGGCGCGCTCCAGATACAGGTCGAGGATCTGCCGCTTGCTCAGGTGCGCCTCCAGCTGCAGGGCCCGCAGCAGCTGCTTGGCCTTGCCCCAGGGTGTGCGCGTGTGCGGGTCGAGGATGCGCGCGACCTGCATGGTGAGCGTCGAGCCGCCCGAGACGATCTGCCCGCGCCGCAGCATCTGCCCGCCCGCGCGCAGCAGCGCCCACGGATTGACGCCCGGATGCCGCCAGAACCAACGGTCCTCGTAGGTCAGCAGCGCCTGCAGGTACAGCGGCGAGACGCCCTCGGGCGAGGCCGGATAGCGCCACACCCCGTCGCGATCGGCGAAGGCCCGCAGCGGCGTGCCGTCGCGCGCCACCACCAGCGTGCTGGTATCGCGCGCCTTGGGCAGCGGCGGCGGGAAGGCGAAGTCCAGGACCAGCAGCGCCGCCAGCACAGCGACGGTCGTCCAGCGCAAGGTCCGCAACCACCCATGCAGGTGCAGGCGTGGTGGCCCGCTCATTCCGGCCCCGGCGGCGCCAGCTGGCGCAGGGCCTGCATCACGGGGCCGACTGGTGCCAGCGCATCGCCTGATCGGCAAAGCCTTGCGGCCAGGCGGAATCCTGGCTCGGCACCGTTGCGACCGGCGAACTCATCCGGCGGACACCCAGTTCTCCAGTCGCAGCCCAGGCACACGTTCGAACTCACGCAGATTGTTGCTGACCAGCACCGCATCCAGCGCCAGCGCATGCGCCGCGATCAATTGATCCATTGCTCCGATCGGTGTGCCCTGACGCTCCAATCCGCTGCGCAGCGCGCCATAACGACGCATGGCGGCTTCATCGAAGGAAAGCACATCCAGCGGTGCCAGAAACTTGTCCAGCGCCTGACGGTTGCGCTGGGATCCGCTCTTGGCCACGCCATAGTCCAACTCGGCGCCGGTGATGCTGGAAATCGCGATCTGCCCGATCTGCAGGCCAGCGAAATGCTCGAACACCCCAGGCGGACGCCGATTGATGATGTAGATGCAGATGTTGGTATCCAGCAGATAGAGCACGCGGCTCATCGCAACCAGTCCTCCCGCACCTGCTGTTCGGGTTGGTCGCGTTGCAGGGCAAAGCCTGGCTCGAACTCTTCGAGTGCCTCACGCATCAACTGCCAGGGCGCCTCCACCGGCAGCAACAACACGCCGTTGCCGAAGCGCCGGGCAATGACTTGATCACCTTCAAAGCGCAAGGCCTTGGGCAGGCGCACGGCCTGACTGCGTCCGGACTGGAACAGTTTTGCGGTCGTGGTCATGGCGATACTCCAGCTAAAGGCTCGATATACACCAATGATAGATATCATGTTCGCGGAGTCAATGGCATGCGCACCGTCCGGAATGGTCTGGCGTGCTGATCGCAGCGATCAACTCACGAACCCCGGCGGTTCAGCACTGCCGCGCTGAACAGGAAGCCTTGCACGCAGGGCGAAGCACCCGTCTGGAATGGGGAGACGCACTAGCGATGTCAAGCGCTCAGCAACGCTCTTGCGATCCCGGAGCATCTGGCGGACCCCTTGGCCGCTCAGCGGAAATCACGCGCGCTCTTGCCCAGGGTGAGTCGCATTCGATCGTCATCTCATAGTCGGTGATGACGAACGCACCGTGTACAAGGACTCGCTTCATGTGGCGATCAGACAGCAGTTGGCGAGCCTGATCATCGCCAAGCATCATCGCCAAGGTTTCCTCACCATTGCTGACATCAATCACGCTGATGCCATAACCCTTGAAATGCGGAAGACGTGCTGCAGAAGGCGCGTCAGGGACAATCAAGTAACTTGGTTCAACCTCGCCGGACTCTCCCGGCTCCCACTCTGCAAGCAGATCTCCCGCTATCCGCTCTTGCCCACTGAAATTGACAGGTTCCCGGGGCCTGATCTCACCCACCACTTTCAGCTGCGAAGTCTTGGGCATGACGAACGCGGGGAGCTTCTCATCGGCTCTTGCGATAAAAGACCCCGCCGCCGCGATCGCCAGCATCAAACCAAGTGCTGGCCGCCGCAGAGGCCTCACGGCTGCACTACCGTGATCGTGGTCGGAGTGGAGGTGCCGACGCCGCGGATGTCGGGGCGGTACATGTCCTCCACCAGCGGCGGCGGCACGGTGTAGGTGCCCGGGGTGACGGCGCGGACCAGGTAGAACACCTTGGCGCCGCTGCCGCCGCGCCCCAGGCGCAGGGCGGCCACGTAGCGGTCGTCGCGGAACTCCTCGTGCTTGACCTCGGCCGCGTCGCCGCGCTCGGTGAGGGTGATGCCATCGACCACCACGTCGGCCCACTGCTTGGCGTCGGACAGGTTGAAATTCTCGATCTCCAGCCCCGCCGGCAGCAGGTCGGTGAGCAGCGCGTCGGGCACCTCGGTGTCGGCGGTGATGCGCAGGCCGACGATCAGCGCCTCGCCCTCCTTCAGCGTGCCGCCCTTCCACTCGCTGCCGTCGGTGGCGTAGTAGCGCCGGGTGACGCCGATCTTCGACCGGTCCTCGGCCGGTGCGGTGCGCGGCACGCCGGCGATCTCCAGGCTGGCGTACAGCGGCGGCTGGCCCTGCGGCGCGAAGCTCACGCCCTTGGCCAGGGTGGCCATGTCGAAGCTGCGCGCGAACAGGCGCAGGTCCTGCACCGTCTCGCTGGCGCCGTCGGCCGACCAGGTGCCGCCGAGCGTCTTGGCCTGCGCATCGCCCAGCAGCGACTTGCCCAGCCGCGCGATGGCGACCTGTTCCTGCGTGCTCAGGTAGAACCAGCGTGCCTTGCGGCGCTCGTCCAGCTCGCGGCCCAGGGCGATCACGCGCGCGTCGTACTCGGGTTTGGACAGCTTGCGCTCGCGCACCAGCGCCAGCATCAGCGCGTCGTCGCGCAGCCGGGTGCCGTAGTCGCCCAGCCACTCCGGCCGGTCGCCGGTCTTGTCGAAGCCCAGCGCGATGGCGCGCGCGCCGCGCTTGGTGTCGCCCTGCAGCGACAGCGCCAGCCCCAGCTGGACCAGCGGCAGGCCGGTCATCGACTTGCCCCGGTCGTTGTCGTACAGCGCCCGCAGCGTGCCCAGCGGCGCACGGCCCACGCGCGCCAGCACGTAGCCGGCATAGGCCTGGTTGGCGAAGCGCAGGTGATCGCGGAAGTTGGACCCGTAGAACTGGTTGCCGCCGGACAGCAGATCCTCGCTGAGGCGGTTCAAGGCCTTCTGCAGCACCGTATCGGGCACGGCGAAGCCGCCTTCGCGCGCGTCGAGGAGGAAGTCGGCCACGTACGGGGTGATGTACGGCACCACGTCGCCATCGTCGCCCCACATCGAGAAGTTGCCGTTGGCCACCTGCATCGAGGCGATGCGGGCGAAGGCGCCCTCCATGCGTTCGCGGCGCTTGGCCGGGTCCAGCCCCTTGGTGCCCAGCAGGTCGGCGGTGGCCTGGTCCATCACCAGGGCGGCGTAGCCCTTGCTGGTGGTCTGCTCGATGCAGCCGTAGGGATACTTGAGCAGATCCTCCAGCGCGGCGGCGAAGGGAATCGGCGGCAGCGCGCTGACCACCATGCGCGCGCGCACCGAATCGGGCATCAGCCCATCGGCGAAGCCCGCGCCCATCGTCACCGGCGCCAGCGGATCGATCACCCGGCTCTCGGTGCGGGTCACGCTGGGCCAGCCGGCGCGCACCGGCAGGTCGAAGCTGCGATCGACCTTGAAGCCGTCGGCCGCGCCGTCCACGCGCACGCGCACCTGCGCGGTCGTATAGCCCTCGCGCGCCTGCAGCGGGAAGCTCAGCGTGGTCTTGGCGCCGTCGGCCAGCGACACGCTGCGGCTGCCCTCGCCGATGGCCAGCGGCCCGGTGCCGTCCACCTGCACGCGGAAGGTCCCCGGCCTGCCGGTGAAGTTCTGCACATCCAGGGTGACCATGCTGCGGTCGCCCGGCGCCAGCACGCGCGGCATGCTGGCCTCGGCCACCACCGGCGCGCGCACCAGGGTCTGGGTGTCGCGGCTGCCGTAGTGGTCGTCCGAGTAGACCAGCGCCGACACGCGCAGGGTGCCGTTGAAGTCGGGCACCTTGAGCAGCACACGTGCGTTGCCCTTGGCGTCCAGCTTCACCGGCCCGGCGAACAGGTCCACGGTCTGCACCTTGGCGGTCGGCCGCCGCGCCTGCGGCAAGGCGCCCAGCGCCATGTCGCCGCCGAAGCGCAGCTTGGCCGTGTCGCCCTCGTAGCTCTCGATGACCCGGCCGTAGACGTCGTAGCTGTCCACGCCCAGGCGGCGCTGGGCGAAGAAGTGCGCGGTGGCGTCGGGCACCGGATAGCGGGTGATGTTGAGGATGCCCACGTCCACCGCCGAGACGGTGACATGCGCGTCCTTGCCTGCCAGCTGCGGCACGCTGACCGTCACCGCCAGGTCCTGGCCAGGCTTCATCTGCTCGGGCGCCTTCAGGCCCACGGCCACGCGCCGCGCGCTGCGGTCCATCGGCACGTGCGCCACGCCGACCGCGCGCGCAGGGGTGATCTTGGACGGCGCGCTGCCGCCGCGGAACACCAGCGCGGTCACATAGACGTCGTGGCGCTCCCAGTCCTGGGTGACCGGGATCTCGAACACACTGCCGGCCTTGGCCTCGATGTTCTTGACGTAGAGCATGTGGTCGGACTCGACCATCAGCACGCCCTTGCCGTCGTGCGGCGGGGTGAGCGTGACCTTCAGCGTGTCGCCGGCGCGGTAGCCGGTCTTGTCCAGCGACAGCTTGACCTTGTCCGGGCGCGCGTCCAGGCCGCGGTTGTCATCGTTCCAGCTCCAGCCGGCGGTGAACGGATAGCGCGTGGTCAGCCCGGTGGCCGGGTCGAACACCTCCAGCCGGTAGCCGCCCCACTCCACCGGGAAGTCCACGCGCACCGCATCGCCGCCGACATCGACGGTCCTGGTGTCGACGTTCTCGAAGCGCTGGGTGTAGTCGAACGACCAGCCGGTGTCCTCGTCATGGGTCCAGTGGTAGTCGCGGCGCTCGCGCACCAGGGTGACCTTCAGGCCCTTGCCCGGCTGGCGCGCGCCGGCGGCGTTGAAGCGGGCGATCTCGAAGCCCGCCGTGCCGTTGGCCGCCGAGCCCTCCTTGTCGTCGAACAGCGGCCGCACGCCGACCAGCACCTCGGCCGGCCACAGCACGCGCTTGAGGGAGCGGTTGACCGTGCGTCCACCGGTCTCGTACACGCTGCCGGTCACGATGGCCGCCACCGGCGTGACCGGCTTGACCTCGTCGGGCAGCGACAAGGTCTCCTCGTAGTGGCCCTTGGCGTCGAACGTGGCATCGACCACGTCCTTGGCCTCCTTGGGCAGCTGCACCGTGGCATCGCCGAAGAACCAGCCCGGCAGCTTGTCCAGCGGATGCTGTTCCACCGCCACGGCCAGCTTGGCGGTGAAGCGGTTGCCGTCGGCCGGCGCGCCGTACAGATAGGCCGCGTCGGCCTTCAGTGCCAAGCTCTGGCCGGGCTTGAGGATCTCCGGCGCGGACAGGTCCAGCTTCATGCGCTCGGGCAGGAACTCCTCGATGCGCAGGGTCATGCCCTGCACCGCCTGCGCGCTGGCCGGGTCGGTGCGGAACTCCACCTGCCAGCGCCCAGTCGGCGCCTCCACCGGGATGGCCTGCTCGAAGGCGAAATAGCCCTGCTCGCCCGGGGTCAGCCGGGTCTCGCGGAAGATCTTGCCGTCGGGCTGCTTCAGGCGCAGGTACAGCGGCTGCCCGGCCTTGACCGGCTTGCCGTCGAAGTCGCGCAGCAGCGCCGACACGCGCACCGTCTCGCCGGGGCGATAGAGGTCGCGGCCGGACCAGGCGAACACGTCGAACCAGGCCTGCTCGCGCCCGGCCACGGCGAATTCGGACAGGTCCAGCGCCGGCTGGTTGAACGGCAGCAGGGTGACGTCCTTGCCGCGGCTGGCCACCAGCACCTGGCCGGCGTTGAGCGTGTACTTGAGCAGCGCGTTGCCGTTGCCGTCGGTCTCGCCCTTGAGCACGGTCTCGCCCTTGGCGTCGAGCACGCGCAGCTGCGCACCGCCGGTGGCGCTGCCGTCGGCCAGCGAGGCGGTGTGGACGAACAGCGTGTCCTTGTAGGCGCGCGCGTGCAGCCCCAGGTCGCTGACGCTGAAGAACGCGGTCTGCAGCTGGTCGGAGTAGCGCCCCACGCGCTTCATCACCGCGAAGTACAGGCCCGGCTCCTGCAGCTGCTTGATGTCCTGCACCGGCAGATAGCTGACCATGCGCTCGTTGGGCTTGCCGCCCAGCACGAAGCGGTTGAGGTAGACCGAATCGGCCAGCTCGCCCAGCGGCTTGTTCTCGCTGTAGTCCTCGTCCAGCGACCAGGCGCCGCGACTGCCGCCGCGCTGGTACTGGGCGAAGAAGCGCGGCAGCTGCGATTCGCGCACGCGCAGGAATTCCACGTCCACTTCCGGCACGTTGATCGACACCACCGGCAGGCCGCGGGTGTCCTTGGCCGGCAGCACGCTGCCCTGCGAGGCGAAGGCCACCGCCGGCTCGATCTGCCCGGTGTGCACGACCTGCTCGACCGCCTTGCCCAGGCTGCCGCCGGCCGCGGCCAGCAGGCCCGCATCGATCTTGACCGTGTAGTCGCGCGCCGCCTCCACCGAAGGGAAGCGCAGGATCCTGGCGTGTTCATCCAGCACCCAGCTGCCGCTGACCACCGCGCCCCTGTCGTCGCTGACGTGGATCAGCTTGTCGAAGTCCTGCGACTCGACCAGCGGCTGGCTGAATTCCAGCGCGATGGCGACCTGGCCCTCGTGCTGGTCGGGATAGGCGTTGACCAGGCCGAAGCCGGCGACGGACCTGGCCTTCTGCGCCTGCACCGCCTCGCCGGACACCGCCGGCAGATCGCCGGTCTTGTTGCGGTCGCAGCCGGTCAGGGCGAGCAGCGCGAAGGCGCCGGCCAGCAGGGCTGCGCGCCAGGGGCGGCGCGACGGTCGCGACCGGATCGAAGAAGGCGCGTCCTGCGCGGTGGCACGTTGCGGCGACAGCGCGCCGTGACCCTGGATACTCTCCATGCAACACCAGTCCCTTCAGCCGGTTTTGCGCGGGAGTATAGAGGGCGCGGATGGAGGCTGGAGGGGCCGCCGTGGGCTTTCTGGGCAATGGGAAGGAAGGGGCTACCGGGAAAACCTCATCGCCGCCATGGCGGCTCCCACCTGTAGAGCGGAGCTTGCTCCGCTGCGTTTCGACCGGATCGTCGGCAAGCCCCAGCGGAGCAAGCTCCGCTCTACAAGGGGCGCGGCTTGATCTGAGAGACAGTTGCTCCCACCGAGCCAGAAGCGAGGGCGGCGGTGCTTGTGCTGCGGGTCCTGCCCGCGCTTGGCCATGGCGCTGCGGGATGCCCATCGCGCCGCCCGAGGACACATGCCGGCGACCAAGATGCAGGTGGGAGCCGCCACGGCGGCGATGAGGCTTTACCGAAACCGCATCATCGTCATTGCCCCCGGAACGAGCCAGCTCCCAAAGACATCAAGCCAGCCCGCGCAAAAGAAAACGGCCGCGCCTGTGCAAGGCGCGGCCGCTCACGATGTCCACACTGGCTGGCCAGCGAGCCGGCGACCCTCGTCACCGGCCCGGCCAGCCGCGCCGGCTCAGCCGGCAGGCGAAGGCGGCGGCGCTTCTGCGCTGGCGTCGGCCGTCACCGCGTCCTCTTCCTCCTCCAGCGAGGCGTCCAGACGCTCGATGGCCTGCAGCTTCTCGCCCTTGGACAGGCGGATCAGGGTCACGCCCTGGGTGTTGCGGCCCACGCAGGAGATCTCGGTCGAGCGCGTCCGCACCAGCGTGCCGCCGTCGGAGATCAGCATCACCTCGTCGGTATTGCCCAGCAGCAGCGCACCGACCAGCTTGCCGTTGCGCTCGTTGGTCTGGATGCCGATCACGCCCTGGGTGCCGCGCCCCTTGCGCGGGTAGTCGGCCAGCGGAGTGCGCTTGCCGTAGCCGTTCTCGGTGGCGGTGAGGATGTAGCAGCCCGATTCGTCCTGGATCGTCTCCAGCACGGTCTCATCATTGGACTCGGCCACCTCGTCGGCCGCCTCGTCCTCCGACTCGGCGCCGGCCCCGGCCGCGCGCTCGGCCACGATCAGGCTGACCACGTCCTCGCCCTTGGCCAGCCTGATGCCGCGCACGCCGGTGGCGGTACGGCCCATGGAGCGCACCGCCTCCTCGCCGAAGCGCACGGCCTTGCCGTTGGAGGCGAACAGCAGCACGTCGCGCTCGCCGTCGGTCAGCGCCACGCCGACCAGCGCATCGCCCTCGTCCAGGTTGATGGCGATCTTGCCGCGCGCCAGGCGGAAGGCGAACTCGGTCAGCGGGGTCTTCTTGACCGTGCCGTTGCGGGTGGCGAAGAACACATAGCGACCCTGCGCGTACTCGCGTACCGGCAGCACCGCCTGCACCTTCTCATCGCCTTCCAGCGGGATCCAGTTGATGATCGGGCGGCCGCGCGCGTTCGGCCCGGCCTCGGGCAGCTGGTGCACGGCCAGCCAGAACACGCGGCCCTTGCTGGTGAAGGTCAGCAGCGTGTCGTGGGTGTTGACCAGCCACAGCTGGTCGATGAAATCCTCGTCCTTGGTCGTCGCCGCGTTGCGGCCGCGGCCGCCGCGCTTCTGCGCGCGGTAGCTGCTGGCCGGCTGGCGCTTGGCATAGCCGGCGTGGCTCAGGGTGACCACCATGTCTTCCGGGGCGATCAGATCCAGGATGTCCAGGTCTTCCTCGCTCTGGCGGATCTCGCTGCGGCGCGCATCGCCGAACTCGGCCTTGACGTTCAGCAGCTCCTCGCGGATGACCTCCTTGAGCACGTCCGGGTTTTCCAGGATGCGGATCAGCCCGGCGATGGTGTCCAGCAGCTGGCGGTACTCCTCGGTGAGCTTTTCCTGCTCCAGCCCGGTCAGGCGGTGCAGGCGCATCTCCAGGATCTGCGTGGCCTGGACCTCGGTCAGCTGGTAGCGGCCGTCGATGAAGCCCACGCCCCTGGGCAGGTCTTCCGGACGCGAGGCCTCGGCGCCGGAGGCGGCCAGCAGCGAACCCACCAGGCCCGGCTCCCAGGTCTTGGCGAGCATGCGTTCGCGCGCCTCGTTCGGGTTGGCCGAGGTCTTGATCAGCTCGATCATCTCATCGATGTTGGCCAGCGCGACGGTCAGGCCTTCGAGGATGTGGGCGCGGGCGCGGGCCTTGCGCAGTTCGAAGATCGTGCGGCGGGTCACCACCTCGCGACGATGGCGCACGAAGGCTTCCAGCATCTGCTTGAGGTTCAGCAGTTGCGGGCGCCCGTCGACCAGGGCGACCATGTTGATGCCGAACACCGATTCCATCGGCGTCTGCGAATACAGGTTGTTGAGGACCACCTCGGCCGATTCGCCGCGCTTGACCTCGATGTAGATGCGCATGCCGTCCTTGTCGGACTCGTCGCGCAGCTCGCTGATGCCTTCGAGCTTCTTCTCCTTGACCAGCTCGGCGATCTTCTCGATCAGCCGCGCCTTGTTCACCTGGTAGGGGATCTCGGTGACGATGATCGCCTCGCGCCCGGTGCGGTCGTCGACCTCGACCTCGGCCTTGGCGCGCATGCGCACGCGGCCGCGGCCGGTGCGGTAGCCGGCGATGATGCCGGCGGTGCCGTTGATGATGCCCGCGGTCGGGAAGTCCGGCCCGGGGATGTAGTCCATCAGCGCATCGATGTCGATCAGCGGGTTGTCGATCAGCGCGATCAGGCCGTCGACCACCTCGGACAGGTTGTGCGGCGGGATGTTGGTCGCCATGCCCACCGCGATGCCGGCCGAGCCGTTGACAAGCAGGTTCGGAAAGCGCGTCGGCATCACCGACGGCTCCAGCTCCTTCTCGTCGTAGTTGGGCACGAAATCGACGGTTTCCTTGTCGATGTCGGCCATCAGCTCGTGGGTCAGGCGCGACATGCGCGCCTCGGTGTAACGCATCGCCGCGGCCGAGTCGCCGTCGACCGAACCGAAGTTGCCCTGCCCGTCCACCAGCAGGTAGCGCAGCGAGAACGGCTGGGCCATGCGCACCAGCGTGTCGTACACCGACTGGTCGCCGTGCGGGTGGTACTTACCGATCACGTCGCCGACGATGCGCGCGGACTTGTAGTACGGCTTGTTGCTGTGCGCGCCCAGTTCGTTCATCGCGTACAACACGCGGCGATGCACCGGCTTCAGGCCGTCCCGGACGTCCGGGAGGGCGCGGCCCACGATCACGCTCATGGCGTAATCGAGGTAGCTCTTGCGCATCTCGTCTTCGAGGTTGACGGGGATGATTTCCTTGGCGAGATCAGCCATTCGAGGTCCGTGCTTGTGTTCGGTACATCGGGCCGAAACAGGCCAGGCCGCCAACGGCGCGGCAGGCTGGTTTCGGAGGGGATTTCAACCTTGAAATTGTAACACGCGCACGCCCCCCGATGCGTACCGGGAAGCGCCAAGAATCAATCACTTGCGCGCGGAAGCGGGCCTTGCGCGCGGGCCTGCGGCGACCGCGCCCAAGGCCTTGCGCGGGGCGCATCGCAAGCCCCCGTCGCGTTCTTCAGCCGAAGGCGGCGCGCATCTTCTCGGTAGTGGGCCGCTCGACCACGCCCTTCTCGGTGACGATGGCATCGATCAGGCTGCCCGGGGTGACGTCGAACACGGGGTTCCAGGCCTTGATGCCCTCGGCCACGGTGCGCACGCCGCCGATGCCATGCAGCTCGCCCGGATCGCGTTCCTCGATCTCGATCAGCTCGCCGCTGGGCGTGTCCATGTCCACGGTCGAGGACGGCGCGACCACCATGAACTTCAGGCCGTGGTGACGCGCGGCGATCGCCAGCTGGTAAGTGCCGATCTTGTTGGCGGTATCGCCGTTGGCGCAGATGCGGTCGGCGCCGACCACCACCCACTGCACCGCGCCGGTCTTCATCAGGTGCGAGGCGGCCGAGTCGGCGATCAGGGTGGCGTCGATGCCGTCCTGCTGCAGCTCCCACACCGTCAGGCGCGCACCCTGCTGCCACGGCCTGGTCTCGTCGGCGAAGACCTTGCCGATGCGGCCCTGCGCCACGCCGGCGCGGATCACGCCCAGCGCGGTGCCGAAGCCGGCGGTGGCCAGCGAGCCGGTGTTGCAATGGGTCAGCACGCCGCTGCCCTCGCCGATCAGCGCCGCGCCCAGCTCGCCCATATGGCGGTTGGCGGCCAGGTCCTCGCTGGCGATGGCCTGCGCCTCGCGCTCCAGCACGGCGCGCCAGTCGGCGCCGGCGGGCTGCAGCGCGCGGCGCATGCGCGCCAGCGCCCAGGCCAAATTGACCGCGGTGGGACGGGCGGCGTTGAGGCGCTGCAGGGCCGGTTCGAGCTTCAGCGCGGCCTCGGCGCCGTCGGACGCCTCGATGGCGCGCCCGGCCAGCACCGTGCCCCAGGCCGCGGCGATGCCGATCGCCGGCGCGCCGCGCACGGCCAGCGCATGGATCGCCGCGGCGACCTCGTCGCTGGTGCTGCAGCTCAGGTGTTCGACCACGAAGGGCAGCTTGCGCTGGTCGAGCAGCTGCAGGGCATCGCCGGTCCACAGCAGGGGCCGGATGCGGTCGTAGCGGGCGTAATCGAAGGTCTCGTTCATCGGCGCATTTTACCCGCGCCGATGTGGCGGTTCATCGAACCCGGAACAGGCCCCGGCATCCGCCATCGACCCACACGCCCTGCGCGTCCCAGCCCCAGGTGCTGCCTTCCTTACAGGCGGTGTCGGAGAGCTGGCGCAGCAGCGTGGCCGGCGGGCTGGTCACCTGCGCATCGCAGCGGCGGCGCTGCTGGTCCTGCGATTCGCAGCGCAGCACCTTGTGGCGCAGGTCGAACTCGCCGCCGTCGTCATCGCCGGCGCCGCTGATGAACTCGCCGCGGCAGCCATGGTCGACCCAGACGCCGAAGCGGCCGTAATCCCAGGTACGGCCCTTGATGCACGGCATGTTGGACACCTGTCGGGTCAGGCGCACGCCGGCCGAGGTGTCCACGTCGCAATACTTCAGGTTCTGGTCCTTGGACTCGCAGCTGAAGTGCTCCACCGGCACCTCGCCCGGTGGCGTGTCGTGGCCGCCGAACATCCAGCCCACGCTGCCGCAGGCGGACAGCATCAAGGCGGCGGTTCCCGGAAGCCCGGCCTGCAGCACACGACGGATGGACACGACATTCCCCTGAGCGATACGCAAGCTTCAACTCCCTGCGAGCACTGCATGCCAGCATAGTGACCTGTTTACGATCCGTGTATGCCTTTGGTGTGTCAGGCCCGTGCGAAATCGAAGGCCAGCACGTCGGCGATGCTCGCCGTCCCCAGCATCGCCATCAGCAACCGGTCGATGCCTACCGCCACGCCGGCGCAGTGTGGCATGAGGGGCAGGGCCTCTAGCAAGAGGCGATCCTGCGGCGGCTGCACCAGACCGCGTTCGGCCCGGCGTCGCTGGTCGCCGGTAAAGCGTGCGCCCTGCTCGGCCGCGTCGCGCAGCTCGTGGTAGCCGTTGGCCAGCTCGACCGCGCCCAGGTACAGCTCGAAGCGCTCGGCCACCGGCGGGTCGCCCGGGCGCAGCCTGGCCAGGGCGGCCTGGCTGGCCGGCCAGTCATGCACGATGGTGATGCAGTCGGCCGCGAACGCCGGCTGCAGGTGGTGGGTGATCAGCAGGTCCAGCCAGTCGTCGCGGGTGAGCCCTTCGCCGTCGATGCGCACCGACACCAGCGGCGCCTGCAGCTGTTCCAGCGTGGCGCTGAACGGGTCCAGCCGCAGGCCGCGCAGGAACAGCTCGCGGTAGGTCAGCTCGTCCACGCGCGCCTGGCGGTCGACCAGGGTCAGCGCCAGGCGCACCAGTTCCACCGTCTCCTGCGCCAGGCGCCGGTGGTCCCAGCCCACGCGGTACCACTCGAGCATGGTGAACTCGGGGTTGTGGCGGCCGCCGGCCTCGCCGTTGCGGAACACGCGGCCCAGTTCGTAGCAGTCGCCGATGCCGGCGGCGAGCAGGCGCTTGAGCGGGTATTCGGGCGAGGTGCGCAGCCAGCGCGTGCGCGCGCCGGCGCTGACATGGCCGCTGAACGCGGTCGTGAAGCTGTCGATGTTGGGCTCGGTGTTGCCGGCCTGGGACAGCACCGGTGTCTCGACCTCCAGCACCTCGCGCTGGGCGAAGAACGCGCGCACCTGGGCGTTGAGCCGGGCGCGCAGGCGCAGCACCTCCGGGCGGGCGCTGGGCTGCCAGCTCACGCGTGCTGGTCCAGGAAGGCGATCAGCCGCGCCTCGTCCCAGACCTCGATGCCCAGGTCCTGGGCCTTGGTCAGCTTGGAACCGGCCTCGCTGCCGGCGACCACGAAGGCGGTCTTCTTCGACACGCTGCCGGCGACCTTGGCGCCCAGCGCCTCGAGCCGGGCGCCGGCCTCGTCGCGGGTCATCGATTCCAGGCTGCCGGTGAGCACCACGGTCTGGCCGGTCAGCGGCCCGGCCTGGATCGCGCTGGCCTGGGGCGTGATCGCGTCCAGGCGCGCCAGGGCCGCGCCGGTGGCCTGCAGCAGGTCGGCGTGGTCGTCCGCGTCGCGCCATTCGACCAGGGCGGCGGCGGTGTCCTTGGGCAGGCCGGCGGCGACCAGCGCGTCCTGGTCGGCCGCGAGGATCTGGGCGACCTGCGGCATCGCCGCGGCCAGCGCGGTGGCGCGGATCCGGGTCAGCTTGGGGATCTCCATATCGACCAGCAGCGTGGCCAGGTCCAGGCCTTCGCGCAGCAGCGCGCTGGGCGGATGGCTGTCGACCATCTCCACCCCGCGCGCCAGCAGGTCGTCGATGGCCTGCTGGTTGCCGGACTGTTCGAAGAAGCGCCCCAGCGCGCGCGCCACCTCGCCACCGATGTCCGGCACGCGCTTGAACACGGGCCAGGGCAGCCTGCGCACCAGCTCCAGATCGCCGAACCACGCCGCCAGCACCTTGGCCGTGCTCTCGCCGACATGCTCGATGCCCAGGGCGAACAGGAAGCGCTCCAGGGTCGTGCGCTTGCTGGCCTCCAGCGCGGCGACCAGGTTCTCGGCCCACTTGGTCGCGATCTTCTTGCGGTTCCAGTCGAAGGCCGGCAGGCCGGCGCGCAGCAGGTCGGCCTGCCAGGTCTCCGGCACTGCATCGCCGTCGCCGCGCACGCGGGCGAGCGTGGCCTCCAGCTTCGCGTACGCGCCGGCGGCCAGATGCTCCCGTGCCTCGCGCAGGAAGCCCTCCGGCGTCTCGGCACCGGTGACCAGGCGCAGCTGCAGCAGCTGATCCAGGTCGAGCGTGTAGAGATCGGCCACGCCCTGGACCACGCCGGCATCGACCAGCACCTCGATGAACTTCTCGCCCAACCCGTCCACGTCCATCGCCCGGCGCGAGACGAAGTGGCGGATGGCCTCCTTGCGCTGGGCCGGGCAGCTCAGCTCGCCCGAGCAGCGCCACACCGCCGCGCCCTCCTCGCGCACGATGTCCGAGCCGCATACCGGGCACCGCGCCGGCATCTGCCAGGGCGCGGTGCCGGCGGGACGGCGCTCGAGGATTACGCTGACCACCTCCGGGATCACGTCGCCGGCGCGGCGCACGATCACCGCATCGCCCACGCGCACGTCCAGGCGCGCGATCTGGTCGGCGTTGTGCAGGGTGGCGTTGGTGACGGTGACCCCGGCCACCTGCACCGGCGCCAGGCGTGCGACCGGCGTGGCCGCGCCGGTGCGACCGATCTGGATCTCGATGTCCTCCACCGTGGTGGCCTGTTCCTGCGCCGGATACTTGTGCGCAAGCGCCCAGCGCGGCGCGCGCGAGACGAAGCCCATCTCGCGCTGGCCGGCCACGTCGTCCAGCTTGTAGACCACCCCGTCGATGTCGAACGGCAGCGAATCGCGCTTTTGCCCGATCTCGCGGTAGTAGCGCAACAGCCCCTCGGCGCCTTCGACCACCTGCGACAGGTCGCTGACCGGGAAGCCCCATTCGCGCAGGCGCTGCAGCGTGCCCGAGTGCGTGTCCGGCAGCGCGCCCTCCTCGACCTCGCCGACGCCGTAGGCATAGAACGCCAGCGGCCGCTGCGCGGTGATGCGCGCATCCAGCTGGCGCAGCGAACCGGCCGCGCCATTGCGCGGATTGGCCAGCACCTTGCCACCATGCAGGCGCGCCTGTTCGTTATAGGCCTCGAACGCCGCCCGCGGCATATATACCTCGCCACGGACTTCCAGGACGCTGGGAATGGGGAATGGAGAATGGGGAATGGCAGAAGCAGCTCCGCTCTTGCCTTTCCCGACTCCCGATTCCCCACTCCCCATTCCCGCCACACGCAACCGCAGCGGAATGGCCCGCACCGTACGCAGATTGGCCGTAACGTCCTCGCCCGTGGTGCCATCACCGCGCGTGGCGCCCTGCACGAACATGCCCTGCTCGTAGCGCAGGCTGATCGCCAGGCCATCGAGCTTGGGCTCGGCCGAGAACTTCAAGGTGCGCCGTCCCAGCCGTTCGGCGATGCGCCGCACGAAGTCCTCCACCTCGGCGTCGTCGAAGGCGTTGCCCAGGGACAGCATCGGCAGCGCGTGGCGCACCTCGGCGAAGCGGCCCGAGGCCACCGCGCCGACGCGCTGGGTCGGCGAATCGGGCGTCACCAGCTCGGGATGGGCGGCCTCCAGCTCGTCCAGCTCGCGCAGCAGGCGGTCGTATTCCGCATCGGGGATGTTGGGCTCATCGAGGACGTGGTAGCGGTAGCTGGCGTCATCCAGCTGCTGGCGCAGTTCGGTCACGCGCGCCTGGGGGGTCTTGGCCGGGCTCATCGGCAAATCTTACGCGAGCGGCATGTCACAGCCTGCGATGTCGATGCACGCCAGGCATGGCGACTTACAAACACTGAACATGACAGGCGTTAGGGTCGGATCTCCCCCGCCGCTGCCCTTGCCC
Organism: Pseudoxanthomonas winnipegensis; assembly: GCF_030322905.1. Taxonomy (NCBI): domain Bacteria; kingdom Pseudomonadati; phylum Pseudomonadota; class Gammaproteobacteria; order Lysobacterales; family Lysobacteraceae; genus Pseudoxanthomonas; species Pseudoxanthomonas winnipegensis. Next base: position 2,538,459 of record NZ_CP095475.1, read on the forward strand.
ATGCGAACCCCCACGTCCGCACACGGCCGCCCGTCGGCCCTGTTTCTGTTCCCCTCGCTCCTCACCTGCGCCCAGCCGTTCGGCCGCGGGAGCCACGATCCCTGCGCACGCATCGCGCCCCACCGTTCGGGGCCTTGGGCTTGAACGCGCCGGTCGCCCCGCCGCGCGCGGGCAGCCGGATCGAGGCGCTGGATTTCGTCCGCGGCATCTGCCTGCTGGTGATCGCCTTCGACCACACCTCCAGCTTCGCGCGCAAACTGGGCTACGACGGCCGCGAATGGTTCACGCCGACGATGCTGGGGTATTCCTCGGCGGCCGAGCTGTTCCTGTTCGTCTCCGGCGCGCTGATCGGGATCCTGCACACGCGCCCCGGCGTGACCTTCGCCCAGCGCTTCGTGCGCCTCTCGCACCGGGCCGGGCACCTGTACCTGTACAACGCGCTGGCCTTCGTCGCGCTGCTGGCGATCTGCTCGATCATGCTGCCCTCCAGCCTGGAGGCGCTGGGCCTGGCCGACCATGTGCAGCGCCCGGACGACTCGGCCCTGTCCTTCCTGCTGCTGGCCAACAGCCCGCCGCTGCTGGACATCCTGTCGCTGTACGTGGCCTACCTGCTGGTGTCGATCGTGTTCGTGCCGCTGGCCCAGCGCGCCGCGCCGCTGGCCTTCGGCCTGACCCTGGGCCTGTATCTGCTGTGCCAGCTTCCGGCCGCGCGCGCGGCGCTGGGCCTGCACGGCGAGGGCTATGGGCTCAATCCCTTCGCCTGGCAGCTTTGCTTCATGGGCGGCCTGCTGTGCGGGCGGCTGGGCGTCCTGGACCGGCTCGAGCGCTGGATGCAGCGGCCCGCGGCGGCCGTCGCGGTCCTGGGCGCGCTGGCGCTGGCGACGGTGGTCTTCGTCGCCGACCGCAAGCTGGGCCTGAGCGATGCCTGGTGGTGGGACAAGCATCAGCTCGGCCTGCTGCGCATTCCGCACGCTGCGCTGGTGCTGGCCGCCTACTTCTGGCTGTCCGCCGCACTGCGCGATCGGCGGATGCCGCGCCCGGCGCTGGCGCTGGCGCTGCACGAAGTGTTCGCCTCGATGGGCCGCCATTCGCTGGAGGTCTTCACCGCCGGCATCCTGCTCACCTACGCCGCCGCCCTGCTGGTGGGCAGGCTGGACCTGGGCACCTCGGGCTACTTCCTCACCCTGGCCTGCCTGGCCGCGGTGCTGTGGGGCTTTTCCCGCTATCTGGCCTGGCGCCGGCGCGTGTCGCGCCCGCGCACCGCCCAGACGGCGCAGCCGCGATGAGGCGCCGGCGCGATCGCTCGGGGTCGGGAAGGGGCGCTATGCCCACTGGCACAGGTGCAGCAGCACGCCACTGGGATCGTGCAGGAATGTGACCAGGGCGCCATAGGGCTGGTGCTGCGGCGGCTGGACCCGTGCGGCCTGGAACCGACGCTCGCGCACGACGGTCGCGGCGTGCCGGTACCAGCCCATCGCATCCTCGACGGTGACGTGGAGCATGCAGTTCTCCGCGACCTCCCGCCGATAGTAATCCTGCAGGTAGAAATGCTGGGCGTCCCCCAGGCGCACCAGTGCCAGCCCGTTGGACACCTCATGCGTTTCCCACCCCAGGCTCGCATAGAAGCCCTTGCACAGTGCGAAATCGATGCAGGGCACGAAGGGGCGCAGATCGGTGGCCTTGGGCGGCATGGAAGCTTCCAGCATGGACGAGGCGCGGAGCATGCGGCTGGACACGCTCACCCACAACGCCCACGCTCGCCTTTCCGGACAGTTCGCCGCAGATGTCCGGCACGACCCTTGGAGGGACATCGCATGCATCCGGCCACCGACCGCGCAGACCCACGCCCGGAACGAACCCGCGACGCGCTGCGCGGTGCCCTGATCGCGCTGACCATGGAACGACGCTATGCCGAGATCCGGCTGGACGATGTCCTGCGCGTCGCAGGCATTGGCCGGTCCACGTTCTACGAGCACTTCAGGGACAAGGACGCCCTGCTGATCAGCTGCATGGAGCCGGCGCTCGCCTGCCTGTCCGCCCTCCCGTTCGATGCGGACGGCCTGCGTGGCGCAACGCTGTGGCTGGAACATGTGTGGGCGATGCGTGGCCGGGCGGGCGCGCTGTTCCAGGGTGTCGCGCTGCGCAGATTCAGGCGCGCGCTGATCCTGCGCATGGCGTCACGGATCGCGCTTGCGGGAACGCCGCTGCATCTGCCGCAGCCCCTGGCGGCCTGCGCGCTGGCCGACACGGTGTTGTCGCCGGTGCTGGCCTGGATCCGCGGCGAGGCCTGGTGTCCGGCCGATCAGCTGGCCAGCGGCTTGCAGAGCGCGTGCCGAGCGCTGCTTGCGGGCATGAGCGCTGGCGAAAGCGTGTCGACGGCGCCGGCACACGTCGCCTGCTAAGGCCGCCGACTCGCTCCTTTCGTGGAGGAGGCCGAGCACCTACCAGCGCGGCGCCTTGCTCAGCGGCGGGGCCTCGTGCTGGCGGTCGTAGCCGCGCAGCTCCTCGCGGATGTGCTGGATGCGCTGGCGGCCCAGCGCGTTGCGACTGTCGTCCAGGACCACGCCGTCGAGCAGTTCGGCCATGCGCTGCACGTTGGGCAGCATCATCTCCCAGGCGTCCAGCGCGGTCATCGGCGCTGGCAGGGTCAGGAAGAAGGCGATGGCCGGGGTTTCCAGCTCGCGGATGGCGGCCATGTCGAAGCTGCCGGGCTGCATGATGTTGGCCATGCTGAACACCGGACCGCGCTCGGGGTGATGCTCGATCAGGCGGTGGAACACGTTCATGTGGCCGAAGGTCAGGCCGGTCTTCTCCGCGGCCACCACGATGTCCTCGCCGCGCAGCATCTGGCCCGACTTGGCCGCCACGTACAGCGAGATGATCTTGTCGAAGTCCGAGCCCGGACGCTTGCCCAGGTCGCTCTCGCCGGCGCCGGGATCGGCCAGGCCCAGGTCGGGCTGGCTGACGCCCTCGCCGCTGTAGTCCGGATCGGCCGGATCGCCACCCAGGCTGGGCTCGACCCGCGCCGCATCGCCACGCTCGCCGGATTCCACGCGGCGCCCCTGCGGCGCCTTCTTGGGTCGGCCGAAGATCACCATCGCGATGATGAGGATCACGCCCACCACGGCAATGCCGATCCTCAGCATCATCACGTCCGACATGGGCTGGGGCTCCTTCTCAAAAACTGGCCGGATGGTGCCACGGCTGGTGCTTCAGGGCCAGAAGCGAGCGCGCAGGAGTGAGAAGTGAGTGGAAGCGCGAGTACCGCGCCTGCTTGCTCACTCCTCACGCCTCCACACTCACTCCTGCCTTCAGGCCGCGCCTGCCAGGCGCGAGGCTTCGGCCAGATCGACCGACACCAGGCGCGAAACGCCCGGCTCGCGCATGGTCACGCCGGAGAGCTGATCGGCCGCTTCCATCGTCGCCTTGTTGTGGCTGACGAACAGGAACTGCACCTTCTCGCTCATCTCCTTGACCATGTTGGCCAGGCGGCCGACGTTGGCCTCGTCCAGCGGCGCGTCGACCTCGTCGAGCAGGCAGAACGGCGCGGGATTGAGCTGGAAGATGGCGAACACCAGCGCCACCGCGGTCATCGCCTTCTCGCCGCCGGACAGCAGCGAGATGCTGGACACACGCTTGCCCGGCGGGCGCGCCATGATCGACACGCCGGTGTCGAGCAGGTCGTCGCCGGTCAGCTCCAGATAGGCATGGCCGCCGCCGAACAGGCGCGGGTACAGCGCCTGCACGCCGGAGTTGACCCGGTCGAAGGTCTCCTTGAAGCGGCCGCGCGTCTCGCGGTCGATCTTGCGGATGGCCTCCTCCAGCGTTTCCAGCGCGGCGGTGAGGTCGGCGTTCTGCGATTCGAGGTATTCGCTGCGCGTGCTGGCCTCGCCGTACTCGTGGATGGCCGCCAGATTGACCGGCTCCAGGCGGCGCATCTTGTAGTCCAGCTGCTGCACCGCGGCTTCCCACTCGGCCGGGTCGGCGATCTCGGGCAGCGTCTCGATCACCGCCTGCAGCACGAAGCCGGCCTGCTCCACCGCGGTGGACAGCTGTTCGGCCTTGAGCACCAGCGCCTGCTGGTCCAGGCGGCGCTGGGCGATGGCCTCGCGCTGGGCCAGGGCCTGCTCGTCGCGCTTCTGCCGGGTCTGCTCGTACTGGCGCAGGCCGTTGTCGATGCCGTCCAGCGCGGTGCGCGCCTCGGCCAGCACGCGCTCGACGCGCACGCGCTCGTGCAGGGCGTTCTCGCGCTGGGCCTCCAGCTCGGACACCGGATCCTCGCCGCCGTTGAGCTGGGCGGTGATCTCGCCCAGGCGCGAATCGAGCTGGCCGCGCTGGCCGCCCATGCGCTCCAGCGCCTGGGTCAACGAGGCGATCTGAGTGCGCTGGGATTCCAGGGTCAGGGCCAGCGCGTGGGTCGCCTCGCGCGTGGTGCGGGCCGCCTCGCGGGCGGCATCGCGCGCGGCGGTCAGGGCGCGGCGCTCGGCGTCCAGCTGCTGGCGCGCGTCCTCCTGGTCGGCCATGCGGGTGACCGCGTCCTCCAGGCGGGCGCGGGCCTCGGCGGCCTGGTCGCGGGCCTGTTCCAGCGCGTCGGACAGCTGCGCCAGCTCGCCATCGATGCGCTCGATGCGGGTGCGCGCGGCGTCCAGCCGGCCCTGCTGGCCCTGCAGCTGGCCGGCCAGTTCGGACACGGCGCGGTGGGCCTGGTAGAGGCTGCGCTGGGCTTCCTCGCGCGCCTGTTCGCCGGCCAGGGCGACCTCGCGCAGCTCGGCCAGGTCCTGCTCGGCCTGCGCCTCCTGCGCCTGCAGCTGGTCGATCTGCTCGCGCAGGGTCTGGATCTCGCGCTCGCGCAGCAGGGCGCCCTGCCTGGACGCGCTGGAGCGCTGCACGTGCACCCAGCCCTGGCCCAGGCGCTCGCCGCCGCGGGTGACGATGGCATCGCCGGCCGGCAGGGTCGGCAGCAGGCTACGCGCCTGGGCGAGGTCCTCGGCCGCGTGCAGGCGGGCCAGCAGGCGGCGCACGGCCAGGGGCCCGCGCACCTTGGCCGCCAGCGAGGTCGGCGCGAAGCTCTCCTCGCCTTCCTGCGGCGAGACCAGCGCGATGCGGCCCTCGTCCAGGTCGGCCAGCGCCTCGACCAGCGACTCGGGCGACTGCACCAGCACGCCTTCGATCAGCCGCCCCAGCGCGCCTTCGACCGCGTTCTCCCAGCCGGCCTCGACGGTGAGCGACTCGCCCACGCGGGTCGCCGAATCCAGCCCGCGCGCCCGCAGCCAGGCCAGCGCGGCGCCCTGCTCCTGGCCCAGCGCGGCCTGCTGCAGGGTCTCCAGCGAGGACAGCCGGCCGCGCGCGGCCTGGGCGTCCTTGCGCACCTGGGCCAGTTGCGCCTGCAGCGCCTGCTGGCGCTCTGCCACGCCGGAGACGGCCTGCTTGTGCTGCTCGACGGTCTCGTTGAGCTCGTCCAGGGAGGCCTTCTTGACCTCGTACTGCTCGAACAGCGCCTCGTAGGCGGCCGACAGCGCCTCCAGGTCCAGCCCGGCGCGCTCGGCGGTCAGCGCCTCGCGCCGGCGCTCGGATTCCAGCGACTGCCGGTCCAGATAGTCCACGCGGGTGCGTTCGACCTCGCCGGCCCGCGAGGACTCGGCGGTGGCGCGGTTGTGGGCCTCCCAGCGCTGCTGCCAGTCGGCCAGCTTCGCCTCGGCCTCGCGCAGGGCGTCCTGGCGCATGACGTCGTCCTCGCGCAGCTGCTCCAGCTGCGGCTCGGCCTCTTCCACCGCCTCGCGCAGCACGTCCAGGCGCGCGCTGTCGCTCTCGATGTGCGTGCCCAGCTCGGCCAGCTGCGCCTGGGCCTCGGCCTGGGCCTTGACCAGGCGCGTGGACAGGTCGCGCTGATGCTGGATCTGCTGTTCGATGCGGGCCAGCGTGCTGCCGACCTGGTAGACATCGGCCTGGGCACGGCCCAGCGCCTCGACCGCCTCGTCGCGGCGCACGCGGTCGCCCTCGATCTGGGCCTCGGCCTCGCGCTGCTCGGCGATCAGCTGCTGCAGGCGGGTCTCCTCGACCGAGAGACCCTCGCGCAGGCCGCGCAGCTGGCCGTCCAGGCCGCGATATTCCAGCGCCTTCCACTGCGCGTCTTTGATCCGGCGCTCTTCCTGGTAGGCCTGGTACTGCTCGGCCTGGCGCGCCTGGCGCTTGAGGTGCTCGAGCTGCTTGTCCACTTCCTCGCGCAGGTCGGACAGGCGCTCGAGGTTCTCGCGGGTGTGGCGGATGCGGGTCTCGGTCTCCTTGCGGCGCTCCTTGTACTTGGAGATGCCGGCGGCCTCCTCCAGGTACACGCGCAGGTCCTCGGGGCGGGCCTCGATGATCTGGCTGATCATGCCCTGCTCGATGATCGAGTAGCTGCGCGGCCCCAGGCCTGTGCCGAGGAACAGGTCGGTGATGTCGCGCCGGCGGCACTTGGTGCCGTTGAGGTAGTAGTTGCTCTGCCCGTCGCGGCTGACGGTGCGCTTGACCGAGATCTCGTTGAACGCGGCGAATTCGCCGGAGATGGTGTGGTCGGCGTTGTCGAAGATCAGCTCGACCGTGGCCTGCGCCACCGGCTTGCGCGCCGCCGAGCCGGAGAAGATCACGTCGGTCAGCGAGTCGCCGCGCAGGCGGCTGGCCGAGCTCTCGCCCATCACCCAGCGCACCGCGTCGATGATGTTGGACTTGCCGCACCCGTTGGGGCCGACCACGCCGGTCATGTTGGTCGGCAGGTGCAGCGTGGTGGGATCGACGAAGGATTTGAAGCCGGACAGCTTGATCGTGGACAGGCGCATGCGTCGCGTCGCGTTGGCGGCGCGCGGGCCCTCTCAAAGGGGGGGAGATGGCCGCGCAGCCGGGGTGATGGAGTCCGGCGGCGCTTGGCGCGGGCCTGCGGGGCCCGGCGCGGCAGGGCCGTCGGCGGACACCGGAGTATACCGGCGCCCTACCCGGGCGGCCGGGCCCCAGGGCCTGTCATCAATTCCTGGGCGAGGTCGCGCCGCCGCCCTAGGCTTCCAGCCGGCGCTCGTCGGCCGGGTCGAAGCAGTGCAGGCGCGCGGGCTCCAGCTGCAGGCCGATCGGCTCGCCCGGCGCGGGCAGCGCGCGCGGGGCGACGCGGGCCACCAGCGCCAACTTGCCGGCCAGCAGGTGGACGAAGATCTCGTTGCCGACCGGCTCGATGTTCTCCACGGTCGCCGCGAAGCTGCCCGGGGCGCCGGCCTGGACCAGATGCAGGTCCTCCGGACGCACGCCCACGATCAGCGCCCGGCCGGGCGTGGCCGGCGCCGGGGCGGCGCCGTGCCAGGGCACCAGGGTGCCGTCGTCCAGCCGCAGGCCCTCGGCCTGCGCGGTGCCGCGCAGCACGTTCATCGCCGGGCTGCCCAGGAAGCCGGCCACGAACAGGTTGGCCGGCCGGTCGTACAGCGCCGTCGGCGTGTCGATCTGCTGGATCTGCCCGTCCTTGAGCACCACGATGCGCTGGCCCAGGGTCATGGCCTCGACCTGGTCGTGGGTGACGTAGATCATGGTCGTGCCCAGCTGCCGGTGCAGGCGGGCGATCTCGCTGCGCACCGAGTTGCGCAGCTTGGCGTCCAGGTTGGACAGCGGCTCGTCCAGCAGGAACACCGCCGGCTCGCGCACCAGCGCCCGGCCCAGCGCCACGCGCTGGCGCTGGCCGCCGGACATGGCCTTGGGCAGCTTGTCCAGCATCGAGGTCAGCCCGAGCGTTTCGGCCGCGGCCTGGATGCGCGCGGCGATGGTGGCCTTGTCGTGCTTGCGCAGCTTCAGGCCGAAGGCCAGGTTCTGCGCGACCGTCATGTGCGGATACAGCGCATAGGACTGGAACACCATGGCGATGTCGCGATCCTTGGGCGCCACGTCGTTGACCACGCGCGGGCCGATCTTCAGCGTGCCGCCGCTGATCTCCTCCAGTCCGGCGATCATGCGCAGCAGGGTGGACTTGCCGCAGCCCGAGGGCCCCACCAGCACCATCAGCTCGCCGTCGGCGACCTCGAAACTGGCGTCGTGCACGGCCACCTGGCCGTTGTCGTACACCTTGCGGACCTGATCCAGCTGCACACTCGCCATCGTGTCTCCTTCAGTTTCGTTGCTGCACCGCACACGGCATCGCGCTGGGCGCGCGCTGCGGCGAAGGCTACGCCCGACCCGGTGACGAGCGCAGGCGCGACGCGGTATTCTGCCATGTAAGCGTTTTCACCACGCCAATCCCACAATCGACTTGCCGGAGGGGGCGATGTCGAAATCTCCCACGCATTCGTATGCGCCGCATGGCCGGACGGGGCCACGCGCTACCATCCGTCGCGCCTCGCGCCCCGGCCCGTCGACGCGGCCGGCGCCCGATCCTTCTTCCTCGTTCCAGGAATCCCGCATGAGCTCTTCCGACCCCGCGCAGTGCGTCCTGCTGGCCGACATCGGCGGCACCAACGTGCGCTTTGCGCTGGCCGACACCGGTGCCGACAACCCGCTGCTGGTGGACAGCACGCGCGAGTACGTCGTGGCCGACTTCCCCTCGCTGGCCGATGCGGCCAAGCACTACATGGACCAGACCGGGACCACGGCGCGCAACGGCGTGTTCGCCGCGGCCGGCCGGGTCGACGGCGACGAGGTCCGCGTCACCAACCACCCCTGGGTGATCCGCGTGCCGCGGCTGAAGAAGATGCTCGGCTTCGAGGGCGTGAAGCTGATGAACGACTTCGCCGCCCAGGCCATGGCCTCCTCCCTACTCGGCCCGGACGACGTGGCCCAGGTCGGCGGCACGCCGTGGAAGCCGGTGCCGCTGTCGCGCAACCTGACCTATGCGGTGATCGGCCCGGGCACGGGCCTGGGCGCCGGCGGCCTGCTGGTGCGCGACGGCAAGCGCTATGCGCTGGAGACCGAGGGCGGCCATGTCAGCTTCCCGCCGGGCAATCCGGAGGAGATCGAGATCCTGGAGCGGCTCTCGCGCCAGTTCGGCCGGGTGTCCAACGAGCGGCTGATCTGCGGCCCGGGCCTGGTCAACATCCATCGCGCGCTCAGCGAGATGGCCGGCGAGGACCCCGGTCCGATGCAGCCCTCGGACGTGACCGCTCGCGCGGCCGAAGGCGATGCGCGCTGCCTGCACGCGCTGGATGTGTTCTTCGCCGTGTTCGGCGCGATCGCCGGCGACCTGGTGCTGACCCTGGGCGCCTGGGACGGCGTGTTCCTGTGCGGCGGGCTGGTCCCGCGCCTGCTGCCGCAGCTGCAGCGCTCGGGCTTCCGCCAGCGCTTCGAGCACAAGGGCCGCTTCTCGCCGGCGATGGGCAAGATCCCGGTGCTGGCCAACCTGCACAAGCAGCCGGGCCTGCTAGGCGCGGCGGCCATGGCCGTGGAGGTGTTCGGGCCCGCCTACAAGCACGCGCCGGAACCGCCGGTCGCCTGACTGGAATCGTATTGGTATCTTCGCTGCGCGCCCGGTCGAAACGCGATCGCGCTAGACTTGAGGCCTGCTGACGACCGCAGCGGAATTGCAGATCCCACTGGTATTGCCAGTGGTCTGCTTCAGCCCGGTTCGCGACGCGTCCTCTTTCCCGCCTGTCACAGCCGCCTGCCATGACCCTGCATCCGCGCATCGAAGCCGTTACCGACCGCATCCGCCGCCGCAGCGCGCAGCCGCGCCGGGCCTACCTGGAAGGCATCGACGCGGTGCTCAAGGACGGCCCGCAGCGCACCCGCCTGAGCTGCGGCAACCTGGCCCACGCCTTCGCCGCGTGCGGACCGACCGACAAGGGCCGGCTGCGTGCGGACGTGACGCCCAACTTGGGCATCGTCACCGCCTACAACGACATGCTCTCGGCGCATCAGCCCTTCGAGCACTACCCCGAGATGATCCGCCAGCTGGCGCGCGAGCTGGGCGCCACCGCGCAGGTCGCCGGCGGCGTGCCGGCGATGTGCGACGGCGTGACCCAGGGCCGGCCGGGCATGGAGCTGTCGCTGTTCTCGCGCGATGTCATCGCCCAGGCCACGGCGATCTCGCTGAGCCACGACATGTTCGACGCGGCGCTGTACCTGGGCGTGTGCGACAAGATCGTGCCGGGCCTGCTGATGGGCGCGCTGGCCTTCGGCCATCTGCCGGCGGTGTTCGTGCCCGCCGGACCGATGACGCCGGGCATCCCCAACAAGGAAAAGGCCGCCGTGCGCGAGCGCTACGCCGCCGGCGAGGCCACCCGCGAGGAGCTCCTGGAGGCCGAATCGGCCAGCTACCACGGCGCCGGCACCTGCACCTTCTACGGCACGGCCAACTCCAACCAGACCCTGCTGGAGGCCATGGGCCTGCAGCTGCCGGGCACCAGCTTCGTCAACCCGGACCTACCACTGCGCGACGTGCTGACCCGCGCGGCGGCCGAGCGCGCGCTGCGCATCACCGCCCTGGGCGAGGACTACCGCCCGATCGGCCATCTGGTGGACGAGCGCGCGATCGTCAACGCGATCGCCGCGCTGATGGCCACCGGCGGCTCGACCAACCACACCATCCACTGGGTGGCGGTGGCGCGCGCGGCCGGCATCGTGCTGACCTGGGACGATATCGACGAGATCTCGCAGGTGGTGCCGCTGCTGGCCCACGTCTACCCCAACGGCGAGGCCGACGTGAACCGCTTCGCCGCCGCCGGCGGCACCCAGTTCGTGTTCCGCGAGTTGCTCGATGCCGGCCTGATGCACGACATCCCGACCATCGTGGCCGGCGGCATGCGCGCCTACTGCGACGAGCCGCGCCTGGTCGATGGCCAGCTGGCCTACAGCCCCGGCATCGCCACCAGCGCCGACGAGAAGGTGGTGCGCCCGGTGTCGGCGCCGTTCGAGGCCCAGGGCGGCCTGCGCCTGCTGCGCGGCAACCTGGGGCGCTCGCTGATCAAGACCTCGGCGGTCAAGCCCGAGTACCGCCGCATCCATGCCCCGGCCGTGGTCGTGGACGACCCGCGCAGCCTCAACAAGCTGCACGCCGCAGGCGCCCTGCCGCAGGACTTCGTCGCGGTGGTGCGCTACCAGGGCCCGCGCGCCAACGGCATGCCCGAGCTGCATTCGCTGGCGCCGCTGCTGGGCCTGCTGCAGAACCAGGGCCGGCGCGTGGCGCTGGTCACCGACGGCCGCCTGTCCGGCGCCTCGGGCAAGATCCCGGCCGCGATCCACATCACCCCCGAGGCCGCCGCCGGCGGCCCGCTGGCGCGCCTGCGCGAGGGCGACATGATCCTGCTCGACGCCGAGGCCGGCGTGCTGGAGGCGCAGGTCGACGCGGATGAATGGCAGCTGCGCACGCTGGCGCCCGACACCGCCCGGCCCTCGCACGACCTGGGCCGCAACCTGTTCGCGCTCAACCGCGCCCAGGTGACGCCGGCCGACCAGGGCGCGGTGTCCATTTCCTGCGGCCCGCCCACGCCCGAGCACGGCTGGGAAGTCGACGCCGAGTACGAACTGGGCGACACCCCGCAGGCGGCCGCCGCCCCGCACGAGGCCAAGGACGCCTGACCGGCGCCCTGCCCCATCCTCTTCCACGCACGCAAGGCACGACCATGATCATCTCCAAGCGCCAGCAACAGACCGAAGACCTGCTTCGCCGCGCCGGCATCCTGCCGGTGGTCGCGGTGGACACGCTGGACCAGGCCCGCGGCGTGGCCCATGCGCTGCTGGAAGGCGGCCTGCCGGTGATCGAGCTGACCCTGCGCACGCCGGTGGCGATGGAAGCGCTGGCCACGCTCAAGCGCGAGCTGCCGCAGTTCGCCATCGGCGCGGGCACGGTGCTGACCATCGACCAGATCGGTCAGTGCGTGGGCGCCGGCGCCGACTTCATCGTCACCCCCGGCACCCCGGCGCACATGGCCGAGGCGCTGGCCGCCGCGCCCATCCCGGTGATCCCCGGCGCGGCCACGCCGACCGAACTGCTGACCCTGCTGCAGCTCGGCTTCCACGTGTGCAAGCTGTTCCCCGCCAATGCGGTGGGCGGGCTGGCGATGATCAAGGGCCTGCACGGGCCGATCCCGCAGCTCAAGCTCTGCCCCACCGGCGGCATCACCGAGGCGACCGCTGCCGAATACCTGGCCCAGCCCAATGTGGTGTGCATCGGCGGTTCGTGGATGGTGCCCAAGCAGTGGATCACCGCGGGCGACTGGACTTCCGTGCGCGAGACCGCCGCGCGCGCCGCGCAGATCGTCAAGCAGGCGCGCGGCGGCTGAGTTTGGCCTGTGCAGGCGCTGCCGGCGCCTGCGCTTGCGGTCGAAAGGCGCTGGATTCCCGCGTTCGCGGGAATGACGGGGATGCGATTGCCGCGCCTCGCCGCTTATGCCGGCAATACCAAGCTTGCAGGCGCGAACAAACACCCTCAAACCGTCGTTCCCGCGAAAGCGGGAACCCATGGACATTGGCGCTTGCGCATGAAAGCCACTGGATTCCCGCCTTCGCGGGAATGACGAAGCAGCGCCAGCGGTGACAGCGCCCACGCGCGGCTGGACGCACCATCGCCCCGCAAGCGACCACCACACCACATCCACATCCGGGCGAGGACAGTGAACCGCGTCCTGCGCCGATCGCTGCGCCGGACGCCTTTCCTCGCTTCGAGACCTTTCCATGACATCGCACACCGCACCGCGACGCTCGGCCGTCGCCGCCGCGCTCTACGGGCTGCTCAATCCGATTCCGTTCGGTTGCTTCGTCGCCGCGCTGATCTTCGACATCACCTACGCCAACACCGGGGTGATCCTGTGGATGAAGAGCGCGGCGTGGCTGATCGTGCTGGGCCTGGTCGCCGCCATCATCCCGCGCCTGGTCAATCTGGCGCAGGTGTGGATCACCGGGCGCCGCAGCGCGTTGGGCGCGGACCGGCTGGCCTTCTGGCTCAACCTGCTGGCCATCGTCGCGGCGATCTTCAACGCCTTCGTGCACAGCCGCGATGCGTATGCCGTGATCCCCGCCGGCGTGTGGCTGTCGGCCCTGACCGTGCTGCTGCTGGCCGTCGGCAATGTGCTGATCGCCGTGCGCGACGCCCGCCTTGGAGGCTATGTCCATGACTGATTCCCTCACCCGCACCACCCTGGCCCTGGCCTGCGCGGTCCTGCTGGCCGCCTGCGGCGGCAAGGCCGAACTGCATCCGGCCCAGCAGTCCGGCGACGCGCCGCCGCTGCCGGCCGCGCGCAACTTCCTGGTGCCGCCGATGCAGGTGCCCGACGGCGTGGGCTGGAAGGACGGCCAGACGCCCAAGGTCGCCGATGGCCTGAAGATCGAGAAGATCGCCGACGGCCTGATGCATCCGCGCCAGCTCTACGTGCTGCCCAACCACGACGTGCTGGTGGTCGAGGCCAACGGCCCCGGCGCCGAGCCGGTGACCACGCCCAAGCAGCTGATCGCCAACAAGATCAAGGGCCAGTCCGGCAAGAGCGGCAAGGGCGGCAACCGCATCACCCTGCTGCGCGCCGGCGCCGACGGCCGCTGGGAGAAGCACGTGTTCCTGGAACACCTGCACTCGCCCTTCGGCGTGCAGCTGATCGGCAGCGACCTGTATGTGGCCAATGCCGATGCGATCATGAAGTTCCCCTACGTCGCCGGCCAGACCCGCATCACCGCGCCGGGCGTGGAGTTCACCGACCTGCCGGGCACCATCAATCACCACTGGACCAAGGCGCTGCTGGCCAGCCCCGACGGCCGCAAGCTGTACGTCGGCGTGGGCTCCAACAGCAACATCGGCGAGAACGGGCTGGAGCAGGAATACCGCCGCGCGGTGGTGATGGAAGTGGACGTGGCCTCGGCCGGCAGCCGCATCTACGCCTCGGGCATCCGCAACCCCACCGGCCTGCAGTGGGAGCCGACCACGGGCAAGCTGTGGGCCATCGCCAACGAGCGCGACGAGATCGGCGCCGACCTGGTGCCCGACTACCTGACCTCGGTGCAGGAAGGCGGCTTCTATGGCTGGCCCTACAGCTACTACGGCCCACACGTGGACACGCGCGTCAAGCAGCAGCGCGAAGACCTGGTGGCCAAGGCGATCAAGCCGGACTACGCGCTGGGCTCGCATGTGGCGGCGCTGGGCCTGTGGTTCTCGCAAGACAACGCGCTGCCGGCCAAGTACCACGGCGGCGCCTTCGTGGCCGAGCACGGCAGCTGGGACCGCTCGCCGCTGAGCGGCTACGAGGTGGTGTACGTGCCGTTCCAGCAGGGCATGCCGGCGGGGCCGCCGCAGACGGTGGTCAGCGGCTTCCACTCCGACGACGAGAAGCAGCTGTTCGGCGCGCCGGTGGGCCTGGCGCAGGACGCCAGCGGCGCCCTGCTGATCGCCGACGACGTGGGCGATACGGTATGGCGTGTGAGTTCGCGCTGAGCGTGGGCGGTAGCGGCGCTTCCGGGGGGAGCCGCCATGGCGGCGATAGGGCTTTACTAGCGATCGTCACCGGCCGCTCGCCTACCGCCGTTCCTTCGAACGCGGGAACCCGGTGTCTTCGCCTTCCGCGCGTAAGCCACTGGATTCCCGCGTTCGCGGGAATGACGAGAGGGGGTTTCCTGATAAAGCCCCATCGCCGCCTTGGCGGCTCCCACGGTGCGAATGCCAACGCCGCAACGCGGTGTGCGATGCGACCGGACCCGTCGCGGCGCGCGAGTTGGTAGGCTGCGCTCCCCCGCCGTCGCCGCAAGTCCCGGACATGCTTCAGACCCACGATCCCCGCGCCCTGCGCGACGCCTTCGGCGCCTTCATGACCGGTGTGACGGTGGTGACGGCGCTGGACGCGCAGGGGCGGCCGATCGGCTTCACCGCCAACTCCTTCGCCAGCGTCTCGCTGGACCCGCCACTGCTGCTGGTCTGCCTGGCGCGCAGTTCGCGCAATCTGGCAGCCTTCACCCAGGGCCCGGGCTTCGCGGTCAACGTGCTGGCCGAACACCAGAAGGACATCTCCAACCGCTTCGCCCAGCCCGTGCAGGACCGCTTCGCCGGCCTGGCCTGGCAGGCCGGCCCGCACGGCGCGCCGCTGATCGAGACGGTGGCGGCGTGGTTCGACTGCGCGCTGGAACGCGTGGTCGAGGCCGGCGACCACGTGATCCTGCTCGGCCGCGTGCAGGCCTTCGCGCACAGCGCCGCCAACGGGCTGGGCTATGTGCGCGGCAGCTACTTCACCCCGCGCCTGGCCGAGGAGGCCACGCGCACGGCCAGCGCGGCTCCCGAGGCGCGCGCGGTGGCGATCGCCACGCGCGAGGACCAGGTGCTGCTGTTCGAGGACAGCCAGGGCCAGCTGCGCCTGCCCGCCTTCGACATTCCGCAGGGCGAGGACGCGACGCTGGCCAGCCGCCTGCGCGAGGCGACCGAGCTGCCGGTGGTGGTCGGTTTCGTCTATGCGGTGTGCGGCCACGGCCGCGAGCGCCGCATCGTCTACCGCTGCGAACTCGGCACCGGTGTCGCCACCCATGGCGTGTTCTTCGCGCCCGAGGCGATCCCGCTGGAGCGCATCGGCGATGAGGAAATGCGCGGCATCCTGCAGCAGTACGTCGGCGAGAGCGCGCTGTTGCCGCAGCTGCCGACGCGCCAGGCCGACTGACCGGGCGCCCCCAGCAGCGCGCCGAACGCGCGCCTTACGCCGCGGCGGGTTCGACTGCGTCGCCGACCACCGGGCCTTCGGTGTTCGGCTTCCAGCCCAGGGCCGGCGCGACGTATTTGGCGAAGGACTCCAGCACGTGCAGGTTGTAGTCCGGCCCCAGCTGGCTGGGGATGGTCAACATCAGCGTATCGGCCGCCATCACCGCGCTGTCGGCCTTGAGCTGATCGATCAGCCTGTCCGGCGTATCCGCATAGGTCTTGCCGAAGGTCGAGCGGAAGCCATCGATGATGCCCACCGTATCGCTCGCCCCGTCGCCGCGCTGGCCGAAATAGCGCGCGTCCAGCTCGTTGACGATGGGGAACACGCTGCGGCTGACCGACACGCGCGGCGCGCGGCTGTGCCCGGCCGCGCGATAGGCCTGGCGGAAGCGCGCGATCTGCTCGGCCTGCAGCGCGTGGAAGGGCTTGCCATCGTCCTCGGTGAGCAGCGTGGAGGACATCAGGTTCAGGCCCTGACGCCCGACCCATTCGGCGGTCTCGCGCGTGCCCGAGCCCCACCAGATGCGCTTGACCAGGTCGGGCGCGCGCGGCTCGATCGCCAGGCGCTGGCCGGGCCCGACCAGCTGCGGATCGCCCGGCGCGATCGGTTCGCCCTTGATGGCGCGCAGGAACAGCGCGAACTTCTCGCGCGCCAGGTCGCCGCCACGCGGATCGGCCGCGCCGGTGTAGCCGAAGACCTCGTAGCCGCGCAGGGCCGGCTCGGGCGAGCCGCGGCTGATGCCCAGCGCGATGCGGCCCTGCGCGATGGCATCCAGCGCGGCGGCCTCCTCGGCCAGGTACAGCGGATTCTCGTAGCGCATGTCGATCACGCCGGTGCCCACCTCGATGTGCCGGGTGCGCGCGGCGATGGCCGCCAGCAGCGGCATCGGTGCGGCCTGCTGGCGCGCGAAGTGATGCACGCGGAAGTAAGCGCCGTTGACGCCCAGCGCATCGGCGCCGACGCCGATCTCCACCGCCTGGCGGATCATCTCGGCCGAGGTGCGCGCCACCGAACCCGGGCTATGCCCGTAGTGGCCGAAGCTCAGGAATCCGAATGCGCGCATGGCACGACCTCCACTGGTCCATCGAGCACTGAATGGTCCCGCATCCCGGCATGCTTGCCCGTGAACGTGCCTCGCTTTCCTGCTGGTGGGTGGGAGCCATCACGGAAGCTCCCACCTGTAGAGCGGAGCTTGTGGCAATCCCCTCTTGGGGACTCCGCTGCTCTTCGTTCGGTTCGTGGGAAAGGCCTCAGCGGAGCAAGCTCCGCTCTACAAGTAGCGACGCACGACCTCGCTCACGGCGCCGCGATCCGCACCGTCGCCGGCAGCCTGGTAATGCGCAGCGCACCGTCCTGCCACTGCGCCGGTTTGCCGTCGATGGTCGCCTGGCCCGGCGTGCCGGCGTACGGCCAGGGCAGGACCAGGCCGCCCTTGGGCAGCTTCAGGCCGGCCGGCACGTCCAGCTGCAGTTGGCCATCGGCGCGCCTGAGCGTGTAGCTCAGCGGGCCCTCGGGCGTGCGCAGGCCGG
The DNA here is from genome assembly GCF_030322905.1 of Pseudoxanthomonas winnipegensis. NCBI lineage: Bacteria > Pseudomonadati > Pseudomonadota > Gammaproteobacteria > Lysobacterales > Lysobacteraceae > Pseudoxanthomonas > Pseudoxanthomonas winnipegensis. The sequence goes on from NZ_CP095475.1 coordinate 2,555,590, forward strand.
CGATGGCGATGCCCTGCCCGTCCAGCCACGCCGGCGGAATGCCCGCGGCCAGCACCAGGCTGTCGTCCAGCTCGCGCGTGTAGGCGAACATGTCAAGCGCGGTGCGCACGAAGTCCGACCCCACCCAGGCGTGCGGCAGGTCGCCGAGGAAGAACGGCACCCGCGGCGTATGCGAGACCACCTCGGCCCACTGGTTCCAGGGCTGAGGGGTGCGATGGGCGAAGAAGAAGTCCACCGCGCGGTTGGCGCGCGTGCGCCAGCCCAGCCGCACGAAGGCGGCCACGTTGCGCCACTCGTAGGGCGTGTAGTCCTTCCACGCGCGCTGGCCGTCGGCGCGCTGCTCGAATTCGGTCCAGTAGCGCTGGAAGGTGTTGTCCAGCAGCGGCTGCGGCAGCTGGCCCTGCTCGCCGCCCGGCGCCAGGGCGATGGTGGTCGAGGTGGAATCGAAATCGCCCAGCTCGGCCGAGCCGGGCAGGAAATCGATGCCGTGCTCGCGCGCCGCCGCCTGCAGCGAGGCCATCAGATCGGCGCGGAACTGATCGCGCGAGGCGGCCATGCGCTTGGCATCCTCGGTCTTGCCCAGGACCTGGGCCAGTTCGACCGCGTCCTTGTAGCCGCGCAGCGCCCAGAAGTTGTCCCAGTACGAGTGCACCGGCTTGGCCGAATAGCCCTCGTGGCTGATCGACACCGGCATCATCCCGTAGAAGGCCGGATCCCTGGCGCGGTTCTGCTCGGTGCGCTCGGACAGGCGCAGCTGTTCCATGTAGCGATAGGCGCCCTCCACGTGCGGCCACATGCGCTGCACGAAGGCGGTGTCGCCGGTGTAGCGCCAGTAATCGGCGATGGCGAAGATCAGTTCGCCATGGCTGTCGTTCTCCGGCACCGGGTCGCTGCCACGGCGGTCCACGCAGCACGGCACCATGCCGTCCTTGAACTGGAACGGCGCGTACCAGGCGATGTAGTCGCGCACCACCTGCGGACGGCCCATGCGCAGCAGGCCTTCGGAGATCATCGCCCCGTCGCGGATCCAGCTGCGGTTGTACGAGCGCGTGCCCGGCTGCAGGCGCGGCCCCACGCGCGAGATCAGCATGTGCGCGGTGGCGGTGCGCAGCGTATCGACCAGCGGCTGGCCGGCGGCCGGCACGGTGAAGCGCACGCGGTCCAGCTTGTCGCGCCACAGCGCCGCCACCGCGTCCTGGCGCGCCTGCGCGCCGCAGTCGGCGGCGGCCACGCTGCTCGAGCAGCGCGGCTTGCCGGTCATCGGAACGCGCAGGTCGAACTGGCGCGACTGGCCGGGCTCCAGCGTCAGCTCGTACACGTAGGCGCCGGAGGCCAGGCCGGTCTCGTCGACCACCTCGGCCTGCGCCGGCACCGTGTCGTCCAGCAGATGCGAGACCGCCATGCCGCCGTCGAAGCTTGTGGCGAAGGCGGCATCCGGCGCCTGCGAGGCGTACACCCGCGGCGCGCCGTTGACGCGCGCGGTGCGGCCGTCGAAGGCGATCGACTCGATCCGGCTCACCCCGCCCTGCACGCTCAGGAACTGCGTCGGCGGATTGACCTGGAACGGCCGCAGCGCCAGCGCCAGGCGGTACGCATGCGCGCGGCTGTCCGGATTGCGCAGCGTATAGCGCACGACCAGCTGCGAATCGGCCGGCGTGCCGTCGGCGAAGGCCGTGGTGGTCAGCGCCAGCGCGGGATGGCGCCACTCCACGCTGGGGATGGGCAGATAGCCGTCCTGCAGGCTTTGCTGGGCCTTGACGTCGGCCCAGCTCACCAGCCGCCCGTCGGTCACTACGAACGGCTCGACGCTGAAGCCGCCACGCGCGACCTCCACCGCGCCGTCCTCGCCGATCAGGCCCTGCTCGGTGCCGCCATCCAGGCCGATGATCGTCCAGTACGGCTGCTGGCCGCTGAAGCCGCGCGGATACCAGCCCTTGGGCGAGGCGGCCGCGATCGTCTTGATCACCTCGTTGGGCGTGGCCGAGAACGCCAGCGGCAGCACCTGCAGTTCGGCCAGGCCGAAGGAGTTGTGCGGCCCTTCGGAAGGCAGCACGCGCACGTAGCGCGCTTCGGTTTCCGGCAGCGCGATCCAGTCGGTGCCGCCATCGCCATCGACCACCGCGCGCGCGTCGCGCCACTGCACGCCGTCGTCGGACAGCTGCACCAGGTAGCCGCTGGCCTGCTCGCCCGGCTTCCACACCAGCTTGAGCCCGCCGAACTCGCGCACGCTGTGCAGGTCCAGGGTCAGCTGCGGCGGCGTAGCCGCATCGAAGTCCGCATACCAGGCCGTGTCCGGATTGCCGTCCACCGCCAGCGCAGCGCTGCTGCCGCCGTTGGCGGTCGAGGCGCTGGCCGAGCCGGTGAGCGGGCTGGTGTCCTGCGGCGGCAGCGCGGTGAAGGTGAGCGCATCGAAGCACACCGAGCCCTTGCCGCCGGCGTTGTTGTAGATCGTGTATTCCAGCTTGGCGCTATGGCGCAGCGTCTTGTCCGGGTCCGGCCCCCAAGCCTTGTCGATCTGGCGCTTGCGATAGGTCACCGGCGTCCATTCGTCGGGGAAGTCGTAGGCCGGCCGATTGACCCACCACACGTTGTCGCCCGAGCCATCGGTGAGCTTGAACTGCAGATCGTTGGCCGGCGAGGCCCCGCGCAGCTGGAAGTCGAAGCGATAGTTGTCCGGATAGTCCAGCGCCACCTGGCGCTGCAGCCCCGCATAGCCGGACACGCCGTGGTAGTCGTAGTCCAGGCACAGCGCCTTGCCGCCATCGGCACCGGCCACCGTACGCAGGCTCGCGGTGACCTGGTTGGAGGTCACCACCTTCCAGGTGGAAGGATCGTCGAAGGCATCGAGCACGCGCGTCTGCGCTTGCGCAGACGCAGGCAAGCCAAGCGCAATCAAGAAAACGACAAGCGGGCGGCAACGGGACATGTCAATGGCGTTCATCGAAAAGATTATGGGAGATTCCCGTGAAGACAACCGTCTCGCGGAATCCAAAGCTGTTGCCTTGGCTTTTCGGTCCCCCTTGAGGCGCGGCGGAGGGACGAGGACCAGACCCGAAGGGCGCCGCACAGGAGTGCGGCGTTTTCCGAGGGGACATGGATGTCCCTTCGGAAAATCCCTCGGCCCGCAGCGGACCTGCGCGCAGCGCAGGCGCGCCGCCTGGGGCGTGCTTGACCAGACATTCGTCTGTGGAGGAGCGCTTCTTTTGCCTACTTTTCTTTGCACGAGCAAAGAAAAGTAGGTCGGGCGGCGCAGCCGCACGAAAGCCTTTGCTTGTATAGGCAAGCCGCTGCGCGATCCGCGTGCCCGCTGAACAGAAGTAACTCGGCCATCCATGGCGAGACGATCCGACTTCGGAACGTCCGGCCCGGCCATCCCTGGCCGGGCGTTCGGCGCCACGCGCGCCAGTGGCGCGCAAGCGTGGCGCCTCACCCCTTAACACTCCCCAGCAGCAGCCCCTGGATGTAGTACCGCTGCAACAGCAGGAACAGCAGCAGCACCGGCACCACCGTCACCACCGCACCAGCCATCATCAGCTCCACGTCCATCACGTGCTCGCGCGAGAGCGAGGCCAGCGCCACCGGCAGCGTGTAGTGATCCTGGTCGGTGAGCACGATCAGCGGCCACATGAAGTCGTTCCAGGCCGCCATGAAGGTGAAGATGGACAGCGTCACCAGCACCGGCTTGAGCATCGGCAGCACGATCTGGAAGAAGATCCGCAGCTCGCCGGCACCATCCATGCGCGCGGCCTCCAGCAGCTCGTCGGGAATGCTGCGCGCGTACTGGCGCACCAGGAAGATGCCGAACACCGTAGCCAGCGCCGGCACGATCACCCCGCCGAAGCTGTTGACCAGATGCAGCTGCTTCATCAGCAGGAACAGCGGCAGCATCGCCACCTGCGCCGGGATCACTAGCGCGGCCAGCAGCACCTGGAACACCCGCTCGCGCCCGGCGAAGCGCAGCTTGGCGAAGGCATAGCCGGCCAGCGTGTTGAACAGCAGCGATCCGAGCGTGATGGCCAGCGACACGATCAGGCTGTTGACGAAGTTGTCGGCCATGCCGGTGCGTTCGAACAGCTGATGGTAGTTGGCCAGCGTCGCGGCGCTAGGCAGCATCGGCGGCGGGAAGCGGCTGGCCTCGCCGGCCGGCATGAACGACACCGACACCATCCACGCCAGCGGCGCCAGGCTGACGATGGCCAGCGCCAGCAGGCCGCCGTTGACCAGGATCGCGTTCCAGCGCGAGCCCCCGACTTCGCGGCTCATGCCGGGCCTCCCGCGCACCGGGCGCGCATGTGCGAGCCCCTCATACCAACCCCTTCCTGCGGCCCAGGCGCAGCATCACGGTGGTCACCGCCAGGATGATCAGGAACAGCAGGAAGGCCACCGCCGAGGCGCGGCCCAGGTTCCACCACTTGAAGCCTTCCTCGAACATGAAATACAGCACGCTCACCGTGCTCTGCAGCGGATCGCCGCGGGTCATCACATAGGGCTCGGCGAACAGCTGGAAATAGCCGGAGATGGTGATCACCCCGACCACCAGCAGCACCGGGCCCAGCATCGGCAGGGTGATGTGCCAGAACTGCTTCCAGCGGTTGGCGCCGTCGATGCGCGCGGCCTCGTAGAGGTCGTGCGGGATCGCCTGCAGTCCGGCCAGGAAGATCACCATGTTGTAGCCGAAGTTCTTCCACACCGCGAACAGCATGATCATCGGCATGGCCCAGTGCGGGTCGCCCAGCCAGTCCGGTGCCGGCACGCCCAGGTGCACCAGCACGTAGTTGACCAGCCCGTACTGGGTGTTGAACAGATAGCGCCAGATCACCGCCACCGCCACCAGCGTAGTCACCACCGGCGCGAACAGCGCGGTGCGGAACAGCGCGCGGAAGCGCGCGGCCGGCGCGTTGAGCAGCAGCGCGGCGCCCAGCGAGGCCGCGATGGACAGCGGCACGCCCACCAGCACGAAGTAGGTCGTGTTCCACAGCGCCTTCCAGAACATCGGCGTGCGCAGCAGGTCGATGTAGTTGTCCAGCCCGATGAAGCGCAGGTTGTGCGCGTCGGCCAGCGCGTAGAGATCGAAGTCGGTGACGCTCAGCGCCAGCGCGGCCAGCACCGGCAGGCCGAAGAACACGCCCAGCACGATCAGCGCCGGCGCGGTGAACACCCATCCGGCGAGCGAACGGTTCATCGGGCGGTCTCCGTCTGTTGGGTGTCGCTGCCGGGATGGTCGCGCTCATAGATCCAGCGGCGCTTGGCCAGGATCTTGTCCACGCGCTGGTCCAGGTCGGCCACCGCCGCGTCCTGGCTTTCGCCGCCGCGCACCACCCGCTCGGTCACCAACCGCATCTCCTGCACGATGCGCTCCCATTCCAGCACCTTGGGCGTGGGCTTGACCCGCTCGAGCTGGTCGGCGAAGGCGCGCGCCAGCGGATCGCCTTCCAGCTGCGGCGTATGCCAGGTGGAGCGGCGCGGCGGCAGGTCGCCGATCAGCGCGTGGAAGCGCTGCTGGATGTCCGGACGCGAGAGGAACTCGATCAGCTTCCACGCCGCCTCCTTGTGGCGCGAACTCTGGAAGATCACCAGGCTCGAACCGCCGGCGATGCCCGCGCCCGGCCCGCGCGGCCCCGGCAGCGCCATCGTGCCCCACTGGTCCTTCAGCGCCTCGGGCGCGCGGATGCGGAACTCGCGGATATTCCAGGGCCCGGACAGGTAGAAGGCATAGGTGCCGCGGAAGAACTCGTCCCAGACGTTGGAGACCTGGGTCTCGGACATCTTCGGCGCCCAGCCCTGGGCGAAGGTGTTGGCGTAGAAGGCCAGCGCCGCGCGGAAGCCCGGGCTCTCGAAGTTGCCGCGGTTGTCGTGGTCGCGCAGCAGCGGATCGTCCTGCTGCAGGGCCAGCGAGAGCTGCTGCTCGAACTCGTTGAGCGGCATCAGGATGGCGTAGCGGTCCGGCCCGACGTACGCCTTGATCTGCGCCATCGCCTTGTCCCACTGCGCCCAGGTGGTGATCGGCAGCTTCACCCCCGCCTCGCGCAGGATGTCCTTGCGATAGAACAGCAGGCGCGTGTCCACATACCACGGGATGCCCACCAGCTGCCCGTCGATAATGTTGGTCTGCCAGATGCCGGGGAAGTAGTCGTCCTGCTTGACCACCGTCGAGCGCCGCACGTAGGGCTCCAGCGGCGTGAGCGCCTTGAGCGTGGCGAACTCGGCGATCCAGGTGTTGCCCAGCTGGCACACGTCCGGCAGCGTGTCGGCGGCGAAGGCGGTCAGCAGCTTCTCGTGCGCGGCGGTGCTGGGGATCTGCTGCAGGTCCACGCGGATGTCGGGATGGGCGGCCTCGAATTCGGGCAGCAGCGTGCCGAGCACCTCGCCCTCGCGGCCGATCGCCCAGAAGCGCACCGTCGTGCGCTGCTGCGCATCGCGCGGGGCGCAGGCCGCCAGCACGGCCGCGATGCCCGCCAGCAGCACCAGCGCCAACGCGCCGCGCGCCGGGGAAAAGCGGAATGGACTCATGCGCGACTCAACCCGGCTGCTGCGGGCGCTGCTGCTGTTGCTGCTGCGGCTCGGACTGCGAATTGGGCACGCGCGATTCGGCCGTGCCCAGCGCGCGCGCGGTGGCCGCGTCCATCTGGCCCGGCGCCTGCGCGGTCTTGGCCGCCTCGGCCTGCGCGCGCTTGTCCTTGTCGTCCTTGCCCTTGTCCTCGCCGGCCAGCCAGCCGCCGGTGAAGCCCGCCCGCTCCAGTCCCTTGCGGATGTGCGGGTTCTTCTTCATCACGTTCCAGACAAAGTCGTCGCGATAGTTGGCGATCATCGTCAGGATGGGGCCCTGGTCGATGCCGATGTAGTCGCTGCCGACCCAGCCGTTGTCCGGCACCACGCGACCGGTCTTGATCGGGATGTCGTAGGTGAAGCTGCGATTGAACGCGTCCAGGAAGCCGTAGCTGGAATAGATGTAATCGCCGAAGCGCTTGTGCATCTCCTCGGTGGCCGGAATCACGATCTCCGGCGCGAACGGCAGCGAGGCGATGGCCGCGGTCGGGGCGATGGTGCCGTCGTCGAAGTTGTCGCGCAGGCCGGCGCCGCGCGAGGAGTAGTGGCGGAACTCGCGCATCTCGCCGCGGTACTCCTGCTGGGTCTGCTGGGGACCGTCCGAGGCGGTCAGGCCCCACACGTTCTCGCCGTAGTCCTTCCACTTCATCGGGTTGGAGATGGCGTACTGGCGATGGGCATAGGCGGCGCGGCGGCTGTTCTCGAAGTAGTCCATGCCGTGCTCGCGCATGTAGTCGTCCTGGATGCCGCGGAAATCGACCCAGATATGCGTGTACTGATGGGTGAACAGCGGGCCGTAGGACAGATACTCCTGGCCCTGGTAGACGCCCCAGATCTCGTTATAGGTGCGCGTCCACACCTGCCAGGCGTCGGGCTCCACCGCATGGGTGGGCGAGCCCAGCGCCAGGATGTAGACCATCATCCCCTCGCTGTAGCCGGTCCAGTCGTGGTTGATGAAGCCGCTCTCGGGGAACCAGCCCATCGAGATCAGCGGCGAGCGCGGCTGGATCCAGGTCCAGTCCACGCGCCGGTAGATCTGCTCGGCCAGGTCGCGGATCTGCTTCTCGCGCGGGTCATCGCCGTCGTAGTAGGACTGGGCGAACAGCACGCCCATCAACAGCAGCGAGGTGTCCACCGTGGACAGCTCCACCCAGCTGGAGAAGCGCTGGCCGGTCTGCATGTCCAGGAAGTGGTAGTAGAAGCCCTTGTAGCCGGCCGTGCCGGTGGGCTGCTTGCCCTGCTTGAGCTCGTAGAGGAACTTCAGCGTGGTCAACGTGCGGTCCACCGCCTGGCTGCGGCTGACCCAGCCGTTCTCGATGCCGATCGGATAGGCGGTCAGCGCGAACCCCACCGAGGCCACCGAGGCGAACGGCCGCGACGGATAGCGGTCCGGCGTCATGCCGTTGCTTTCGTTGGTGGTGTCCCAGAAGAACTGGAAGGTCCGACGCTCGATGTCGCGGAACAGCGCGGGCAATTCGGGTTTCTTGTCTTCCACGGGAAGCTCGACGGGCGGACGCCCGGTCACCTTGACCGGCTTGACGGGCGTGGGTTCGGGTTGCTGCTGGCAGGCGGCCAGCAGCACGGCCAGGGCCGATGCCGTCAGCGGCAGCAGCGAGGTGAGGCGTCGACGCGTCTTCAAGGCTCAAGATCCATGTAAACGTTTACACCTGCAAACAAAGTCCGGCGCAAAACGAAAGCGGTGCGGGGGTGGTGCAAGGTTAACAGCCGTGGCCTGCCGAGTCAGAGCGCCGCGGCCGCCGGGGCCGAGTCGCGCACCACCAGTTCAGGCACCAGCGGCGCCGGATCGGGCAGCGCCAGCGGCGCCTTGGCCTGGATGTCCTGCAGCAGCCGCCGCAGCGCGTTGGCGCCCAGCTCGGCGATGCTGATGCGCATGGTGGTCAGCGGCGGGTGGACGAAGCGCGCCACCGGCACGTCGTCGAACCCCGCCAGGGCGATGTCCTGCGGCACGCGCACCCCGGCCTGGTTGAAGGCGAACAGGCAGCCCAGGGCCATGGTGTCGTTGGCGGCGAAGACCGCATCGGGCCGGGTCCCGGCCGCCAGCAGCGCGGTGCCGGCCTCCATACCCGAGGCCTCGTCGAACCGCCCCGGCAGCACCTGCTCGGCCACCCCGGGCAGCAGCTCGGCCAGCGCGTCGCGATAGCCGCGCAGCCGCTCGGCCGCGTCGAAGTTGCAGGCCGGCCCGGCGATGAAGGCGATGCGCCTGCGGCCGCTGGCCACCAGGTGGCGCATCATCGCCACCGCGCCGCCATGGTTGTCGATGTTCAGGACCGGATAGTCGCCATGCGGCAGGTGCGTGTTGATCAGCACCACCGGCAGACCGTCGGGCAGGTTGTCGGTGAGGAAGCCCGGCTGGTCGGCATAGGGCGAGAGCACCAGCAGCCCATCCACGCGCCCGCGCATCGCGCGCAGCGCCGCGCCCTGGGCGTCCTGGGCGCCGTGGTAGCTGGACACCAGCAGGTGGCGGCGGTGCTCGCGCGCCACCCCGTCGATGCCGCGGATCAGCTCGGAGAAGAACTCGCCGTACAGGTCCGGCAGGACCACGCCGATGGTCTGGGTGCTGCGGCTGCTCAGGCTGCGCGCGGCGGCATGCGGCTGGTAGCGCAGGCGCCGGGCGGTCTCCAGGACCAGCTTGCGGACCTCCTCGGCGACGTTGTCGTGACCGTTGAGCGCCCGCGAGACAGTCGCCACCGAGACCTGCGCCTCGCGCGCCACATCCCGGATGGTGATGGTTACGTTGCGCGACATCCGCCCTCCGCGGTCTGGCTGACTGGTTCTGGCGCGGAATGTAAGCGCTTCCACTCCGCGCGGTCCATCCTACCTTGGGCCGATGCTAGGGCGGCGCCGGATCAAAAGCCCGCGAAATCGGTGCCGTCGCACGCCTGGGCAACCCGCGCCCGCTCAGGCGCTGGCGGCCTCGCCCGGGGTCTGGGCGACGATGCTCATGGCATGGATGTCGGTCTGCATCATCGGGCCCAGCGCGGCATACACCAGCCGATGCCGGGCCAGCGGCAGCTTGCCGGCGAAGGCCTCGCTGACCACCCGCACCTTGAAATGCCCGCGGCCGTCGCGCGCGCCGGCGTGGCCGGCGTGGCGGTGGCTCTCGTCCTCCAGCTCCAGCACCGTCGGCGCAAGGCCGGCGTCCAGCGCCTGGCGGATGCGCTCGATCCGCGTCGCCTCGCTCACGGCAGCACCTTCAGGAACGGACGCACGTCCACCCGCGCATAGACGCCGGCCAGCGCATAGGGGTCGGCGTCGGCCCAGGCGCGCGCATCCTCCAGCGAGTCGAACTGCGCGATCACGATGCTGCCGCTGAAGCCGGCCGGGCCCGGATCGGGCGAATCGATCGCCGGGCACGGCCCGCACACCAGCAGCCGGCCGGCATCGAGCAGCGCCTGCAGCCGCGCCAGGTGCGCCGGGCGCGCCGGCTGGCGCAGCGGCAGGGAATCGGGGACATCATGGCCTTCGATGGCGTACCACATGGCATTAAGACCGCTGGACTTCGGATGGGCCTGCGATTGTACGGATGCGCCCGCGCTGGACAGGCGGCCGGCCAAACCGTACTCTGCGAACCTGATTGGCACGGCACGACCCGCAGCGGCCATCGCCCAGGCCCGCCCGGACCTGCCCGCGACCCACACGCTGCCAAGCGCGTCCTTAAGGCCAGACCACCTGATCCTTCGTTGCCCGCCGCCCTCCCCACAGGCGAGCGCCGCATTGGCTGACGTGCGCACCGCGACCGCCCACGCAAGGCTTGACCACCTGCAGTACCCCGGCGCCGCCCCTTGCGGGAAGCGCATGCCCCCTGGCAATCGCAGGGCCGGCCCCGGCGTTCCCCCACGCCAACCGGTCCGGACCGCAGTGTTGACGCGACCCGCTTTCGACCCTCGATGACATCGCAATCCGCGCCCGACGCGACCGCTTCCACCGACAAGCCGCAAAGCCCGCAGCAGCACGAGATGCCGCTGGCGATGGTGCATGGCCAGCCGGTGCTGCAGATCCCGCAGGATCTGTACATCCCGCCGGACGCGCTGGAGGTCATCCTCGATGCCTTCGAGGGCCCGCTGGACCTGCTGCTGTACCTGATCCGCCGGCAGAACCTGGACATCCTGGACATCCCGGTGCTGGAGATCACCCGCCAGTACGTGGATTACATCAACGTCATGCAGGAGCTGCGCTTCGAGCTGGCGGCCGAATACCTGGTGATGGCCGCGATCCTGGCCGAGATCAAGTCGCGCATGCTGCTGCCGCGGCCGCAGGCCGAGGACGGCGAGGAAGGCGACCCGCGCGCCGACCTGGTGCGCCGCCTGCAGGAGTACGAACGCTTCAAGCAGGCCGCCGAGGACATCGACGCCCTGCCCCGCCAGGACCGCGACACCGCCGTGGCCCACGCCCATGTGCCGGACCGCACCGCCATCAAGGTGCCGCCGGAGGTGGACCTGAAGGAGATGCTGCTGGCGCTGCACGATGTGCTCAAGCGCGCCGAGCTGTTCTCCGGCCACGCGATCAAGCGCGAGGCGCTGAGCGTGCGTCAGCGCATGGGCGAGGTGCTCTCGCGGCTGGAGGACGGCAAGTTCCACCGCTTCGAGACCATGTTCACCGTGGCCGAGGGCCGGCTCGGCGTGCTGGTGACCTTCCTGGCGATGCTGGAGCTGGCCAAGGAGCAGCTGCTGGACATCGTCCAGGAGGCTCCGCTGGCGCCGATCTACATCAAGTCCCTGGCGCTGAACAACACCAACGAGCCGCTGCAGTTCTCCAGCGAGTTCGACGACACCGACGCGGCCAACGACGCATGAGCGCGCCGGCCACCACGACCCGCACGCGCTGACGGCGCGGCCAAGACCCTCGCATGCACGACGACGACGCTTTCGATACCGACACCGCGACCGCCCCGGTCGCCCAGGCGGACCAGGGCCTGATCAACCGCATCGTGGAGGCCGCGCTGCTGGCCTCGGCCCAGCCGATGAGCCTGGCGCAGCTGGCCGAGCTGTTCCCGGAGGACCGCCCGGCGCCGGAAGGCAGCCTGGACCTGGCGCTGGAACAGCTCGCCCAGGCCTGCGCCGAGCGCGGCGTGGAGCTGGTCGAAGTGGCCAGCGGCTGGCGCTACCAGGTCAAGCCGGACGTGCACGCCTGGGTCAGCCGCATGTGGACCGAGCGCAAGACCCGCTACACCCGCGCCACCCTGGAGACCCTGGCGCTGATCGCCTACCGCCAGCCGATCACCCGCGGCGAGATCGAGCAGGTGCGCGGCGTGGCGGTCAGCAGCAACATCATCCAGGCGCTGGAAGAGCGCGAATGGATCCGCGTGGTCGGCCACCGCGACGTGCCCGGCAGGCCGGCGCTGTTCGGCACCACCAAGGGCTTCCTGGACTACTTCGGGCTCAAGCGCCTGGACGAACTGCCGCCGCTGTCCGAGCTGAAGGACATCGCCGAGCTCGACCCGCAGCTGCCGCTGCCCGGCGCCCCGCTGCCGGCCCGCGCCGCCGCCGAGGGCCAGCCCGACGCGGACGCGGATGTGGATGCAGATGCAGACGCGAATGCGAATGCGGATGCGGATGCAGATGCGGAGGCCGCGCCGGCCGATGACGCCGCCAGCGCCGACGAAGACGGCGAACAGCCGGCCTCCCCCGACTCCCCGCCGGCGCAGGACGCGCCGGACGCCGACGGCGACCTGCCGCCGCCGGCCACGCAGGACGCCCTCGACCTCGACGCGCCCATCGCGGACGCGGCCGAACCCACCGACGCGCCGCAGACCGACGCGCCGGCTTCCACCACCCACCAAGAAGACGACGCCGATACGGTCTCGTCGGAGCACAAACATGAGTGACACCCCCCGCAGCAAACTCTCGCTGAAGCGCGACGCCGCCGCAGCCCCCGAAGTCCGCCTGGAGGAACGTCTGCACAAGGTGCTGGCCCAGGCCGGCCTGGGCTCGCGCCGCGCGCTGGAGCAGCGCATCGCCGATGGCCTGGTCAAGGTCAACGGCCAGACCGCGCAGATCGGCATGTCCATCGGCAGCGGCGACCGCGTCGAGCTGGACGGCCGCAGCTTCGTGGCCAGCGCGCTGACCGAGCCCACCCGCGTGCTGATCTACAACAAGCCCGAAGGCGAGGTGACCACGCGCGAGGATCCCGAAGGCCGGCCGACCGTGTTCGAGGCCCTGCCCGCGCTCAAGGGCGCGCGCTGGATCGCCATCGGCCGCCTGGACATCAACACCACCGGCCTGCTGCTGCTGACCACCGACGGCGAGCTGGCCAACGCGATGATGCACCCCTCCTTCGAGGTCAGCCGCGAGTACGTGGTGCGCGTGCGCGCCCCGGAGGGCCAGGACACCGTGCCGGACAACCTGGTCGATCGCCTGCGCCGCGGCGTCGCGCTGGAGGATGGCCCGGCCAAGTTCGACGAGATCGAACGCATCGGCGGCACCGACTCGCACGACTGGTACCGCGTGACCCTGAGCGAGGGCCGCAACCGCGAGGTGCGCCGCCTGTGGGAATCGCAGGGCTGCCAGGTCAGCCGCCTCAAGCGCATCCGCTACGGCGCCATCGAATTGCCGCAGCCGCTGCTGCGTGGCCAGTCGCAGGAGCTGCCCGACGCCCAGGTCCAGGCGCTGCGCAAGCAGCTGGGCCTGGAGGACGGCGCCCCGGCCGCGCTGACCCTGCAGCCGGTGATCGGCCAGCGCAAGGCGGCCAAGGCCACGCTGCAGATCAACGCACGCGGCGCCGGCAACGCCTACGTCAACGGCCACAGCACCGCCGACGAAGGTCGCGAGCTGCGCCGCTTCGACAACGTGCGCGAGGATCGCGGCCGTGGCCGCGGCAAGGGCGGCGGCTTCAAGGGCGGTCTGACCGTCAGCGGCGAAGCGGCGGCCAAGCAGTCGCAGAAGCCGTTCAAGCAGCGCAAGGAAAAAGGTCCCAAGCCGCTGCCGGAAGGCAACCCGGCCGCGTTCCGCAGCTGGTACGTGCCCGACGGCGTGGACACCGGCCCGAGCGGCCACCGCAACGCCGGCCCGAAGAAGCCCTTCGGCGGCAAGCCGGCCGGCGGCCAGCGCCGCGGTCCGGGCGGTGGCGGCGGCAACAGCCCCTATGGCGGCGGCTTCGGCGACGAGCGCGGTCCGCGCGGCCAGGGCGCAGGCCAAGGCCAGCAGCGCAAGGCCAAGCCGTACGGGCATCCGGGCAATGCGCCCAGCTTCCCGTCCGACCACGCCACGCCCGGCAGCTATAGCCCGTACGGCCAGCGCCAGGGCCAGGCCCGCCCCGGCGGTCGTCCGGCCGGCGGCAACCGCCCCGGTGGCAACGGCCCGCGTCCGGGTGGCAACCGCGGCCCGGGCGGCAACCGTTCCGGCGGCGCGCCGCGCGGTCGCGGTCCGCGGGGCGGCGGCCAGGGCTGATCCCGTCGGCGGGCGCGCGGTCTCGCGCGTCCGCGCATGGCGCCCCGTCGGTCGACGCGTGCGCGGATATGAGAACCAATCTCATCTTCGCGGCTATACTGGAACGCGTTCCTCTCCCCTGCCCAACACGATCCGCCCATGTCTTCCGCTTACGGCGCCGAAACGGTGCTTGAGGTCCGTCACTGGACCGACGACTACTTCAGCTTCACCACCACGCGCAGCGAGGCCTTCCGCTTCGAGAACGGCCAGTTCGTGATGATCGGCCTGGAGGGCGAGACCCGCCCGCTGCTGCGCGCCTACTCCATCGCCAGCGCCAACTGGGAAGAGCAGCTGGAGTTCTTCAGCATCAAGGTCCCCAACGGCCCGCTGACCTCGCGCCTGCAGCACATCCGGCCGGGCGACAGTGTCCTGATCGGGCGCAAGCCCACCGGCACCCTGCTGATCTCCGACCTGCACCCGGGCCGGCACCTGTACCTGCTGGGCACCGGCACCGGCATGGCGCCGTGGCTGAGCATCGTCAAGGACCCGGAGACCTACGAGCGCTTTGACAAGGTGATCCTCACCCACGGCGTGCGCTACGAGCAGGATCTGGCCTACCGCGACTACTTCGAGCGCGAGCTGCCGCAGCACGAGTTGCTGGGCGAGCTGCTGCGCGAGCGGCTGCTGTACTACCCGGCGGTGACGCGCGAGCCGTTCCGCAACCAGGGCCGGCTGACCGAGCTGCTGGGCAGCGGGCAGATGGCCCAGACGCTGGGCCTGCCGCCGATCGACCCGGCGCGGGATCGCTTCATGATCTGCGGCAGCCCGCAGATGCTGGCCGACCTGCGCACGCTGCTGGACAGCCGCGGCTTCGAGGCCTCCCCGCGCATCGGCAGCCCCGGCCACTACGTGTTCGAACGCGCCTTCGTCGAGAAGTAGTCGCCAGCCTCGCCGTGGACGCCGCCCTTGTGGCCTTGGCCGATGGCGGCTCCCTGTAGAGCGGAGCTTGCTCCGCTGGGGCCTTCCCCACGAACCGAACGAAGAGCAGCGGAGCAAGCTCCGCTCTACATGAAGGGCGCGGCTTGATCTGAGAGACGGTTAGCAGGCAGGCGTCGCTGCGCGCGCTCAGCCCAGCGCATCCTCGATGTCCCGCGCCAGCGACGCCGGCGCGTTGCGCGATCCGTAGCGGCGCAGGACCTGGCCGTTGCGGCCGACCAGGAACTTGGTGAAGTTCCACTTGATGCGCTCGGTGCCGAAGACCCCCGGCCGGTCGTGCTTGAGCCGCTGCCACAGCGGATGCGCGTTCGGGCCGTTGACCTCGACCTTGGCGAACATCGGGAAGGTCACCGCATAGTTGAGGCTGCAGAAGGCGCGGATCTGCGCCTCGTCGCCCGGCTCCTGGTGACCGAACTGGTCGCAGGGAAAGCCCAGCACCACCAGCCCGCGATCCCGATACTGCTGCCACAGCAGCTCCAGGCCGCCGTACTGCGGGGTGAACCCGCACTGGGAGGCGACATTGACGATCAGCAGGACCGAGCCGGCCCAGTCGGCCAGCGGCTGCTCGTGGCCATTGATGTCCAGCGCCGCGAATTCGAAAACACCCCGCATGCCTACCTTCCGTTGTCCCTGGCCGACCGATCATAGGCGCCATGACGGCGCGCTACCTAATGTTATGTGAGTTACGTCACAAATTTTAGGCTATCGAGGGTGGCCGGTCACGCGTGACGATTGCGTCAGGCCATGCCTTCGGTCATGGGCTGCGGCGCCGGGTCCCGGTTAGCCTCGGGGGTCGATGTCCACCACCCCGATCCGGAGCCACATGACCCACCGCCTGACCCTGGCGCTCGCCCTCGCCCTTGGAACCGCCATGCCCGCCTACGCCCAGACCTCCGCGACGCCCGCCGCCAGCCAGGCCAGCAATCCGTTCTTCGTCCAAAGCCCGCTGCCGCTGCACTACCCGCAGTTCGACAAGATCACCGACGCCGACTTCGCCCCGGCCTTCGATGCCGGCATGGCGCAGCAGCTCAAGGAGATCGCGGCGATCGCCGACAACCCGGCCAAGCCGAGCTTCGACAACACCTTCGTGGCGCTGGAGCAGAGCGGCCAGCTGCTGGATCGGGCGACCTCGGTGTTCTTCAACCTGGTCGGCACCGACACCAACGACACGCGCAAGCAGCTGCAGGCCGACTATGCCGGCAAGTTCGCCGCGCACCGCGATGCGATCAACCTCAACGGCAAGCTGTTCGCGCGCATCCAGACCCTCTACGACGGCCGCGCCGGCCTGGGCCTGGATCCGCAGAGCCTGCGCCTGGTCGAGAAGGTCTACGGCGACTTCGTGCGCTCCGGCGCCAAGCTCTCCGACGCGGACAAGACGCGGCTGAAGGCGATGAACGCCGAGCTGGCCACGCTGTCGACCAAGTTCAGCCAGAACGTGCTGGCCGAGGTCAACGATTCGGCCCTGGTGCTGGACGATGCCAGGCAGCTCGACGGCCTGAGCGCTGCGGAGATCGCCGCCGCGGCCGACGAAGCCAAGGCGCGCAAGCTGCCCGGCAAGTACGTGCTGACCCTGCTCAATACCACCGGCCAGCCGCCGCTGACCCATCTGACCGACCGGGACACGCGCGAGCAGCTGTTCAAGGCCTCGGTGAACCGCGGCAGCCGCGGCAACGCCTACGACAACACCGCCATCGTCTCGCGCATCATGACCCTGCGCGCGCAGAAGGCGAAGATGCTCGGCTATCACAACTACGCCGCCTACTCGCTGGAGAACCAGACCGCCAAGACGCCCGAGGCCGTCAATGCGATGCTGGGCAAGCTGGCCCCCGCCGCCGTGGCCAACGCCAAGCGCGAGGCCGCCGACCTGCAGGCGATGATCGACGCCGAGCAGAAGGCCGCCGGCAAGCCGGGCTTCGAACTGGCCGCCTGGGACTGGGCCTTCTACAGCGAGAAGGTGCGCCAGGCCAAGTACAACTTCGACGAATCCCAGCTCAAGCCCTACCTGGAGATGCGCAACGTGCTGGAAAACGGCGTGTTCTACGCCGCCAACCAGGAGTTCGGCCTGAGCTTCAAGGAGCGCCACGACCTGCCCAAGTACCACGCCGACACCTTCGTCTACGACGTGTTCGATGCCGACGGCTCGCAGCTGGCGATCTTCATCTTCGACCCGTATGCGCGCGCGTCCAAGCGCGGCGGCGCCTGGATGAATTCCTACGTGTCGCAGTCCACGCTGACCGGCGACAAGCCGGTGGTGGCCAACCACCTCAACATCCCCAAGCCGCCGGCCGGCCAGCCGACGCTGCTGACCTGGGACGAGGTCACCACCGCCTTCCACGAGTTCGGCCATGCCCTGCACGGCATGTTCTCCGACGTGAAGTACCCCTACTTCTCCGGCACCAGCGTGCCGCGCGACTTCGTCGAGTTCCCCTCGCAGGTCAACGAGATGTGGGCCGACGATCCGGCGATCCTGCGTCACTACGCCAAGCACCACCAGACCGGCGCGCCGATGCCGCAGGCCCTGCTCGACAAGGTCGTGGCCGCGGCCAAGTTCAACCAGGGCTTCGCCACCACCGAATACCTGGGCGCGGCGATGCTGGACCAGCGCTGGCACCAGATCACCGAGGACCAGGTCCCGGCCGCGTCCGGCGTTGTGGACTTCGAAGCCAAGGCGCTGGCGGCCGATGGCATCGCCTACGCGCCGGTGCCGCCGCGCTACCGCACGCCCTACTTCAGCCACATCATGGGCGGCTATTCGGCCGGCTACTACGCCTACATCTGGTCCGAGGTGCTGGATGCGAACACCCAGCAGTGGTTCAAGCAGCACGGCGGCCTGAGCCGCGCCAACGGCGACCGCTTCCGCAAGACCCTGCTCTCCCAGGGCGGCAGCCAGGACGCGATGAAGCTGTTCGTCGACTTCACCGGACACGCGCCGCGGATCGAACCGTTGCTGGAGAAGCGCGGTCTGGATGCGAAGGCGGACTGAGGTCTTGCGAGCAGCAGGCAAGTCGCGTCGCCGCAGTGCGGTGACGCGACTCTGTCGAAGGGATGAGTGCGAGGCGGTGAGCGCATTGCGCCCAACCGCCTCGACCAGGCCGAGCGCGGCCCCTCGGCTCGGCTACCCCTCGATGGCCGACACTTGAATGGGAAAAGATCGACCGCGCCTCATGGCTGGGCGGGAGCAACTGTCCCCTCGAATCTCGCAGCGGCCTGCCTGTAGAGCGGAGCTTGTGGCAATCCCCTCTTGGGGACTCCGCTGAGGCCTTCCCCACGAACCGAACGAAGAGCAGCGGAGCAAGCTCCGCTCTACAGGTGGGAGCCGCCATGGCGGCGATGGCGCTCTACCGGGAAAGCCTCATCGCCGCCATGGCGGCTCCCACAGGGATTCGGTTGGCGCTCCGCGAGCACCAGGCGCGCCGCCGCGATTCATTCTGTCCGCTCTGTACCACGCGCGGCAGGATCGAGGCTTTGCGGCGAATGGATCAGGATTTCTTTCGAACCGAAGCCCCATCCATGACGCGCACGGCAGCGGGCCGGCGGGCGGTGTCCGCGACTAGCGAGGCAGGACGCCGAGCGCCCGAGTCAGGGCAGGATGCCCTGATCGAGGGATAAGCGGGCGCCGCCCGCCGGACCGCTGCCCCTCCGAAGTCAGCGCCCTCCCCCTCTCGCCACTGATCAGGCGAAGAGCCACAACGCGCAAAAAAAGCCCGGCTTGCACCGGGCTTTTCTGACGTAGCTTCTCTTAAAAGCCCTAAAGCACTCAGGGCTTGGGCGGCGTCGCAATACGCAGCCCGTCACCCGCTGGCGTCACCGGATAGATCCGCCCGGTCTTCGGGTCCAGCACTTGGTTGTTGCCGACCTGCACCGCGCCCGGCACCAGCCGGCCCTGCGCATCGATCACCCGCGCGGGCGTCGCCGGCGCAGTGGGCGTGACGCTGCTGGGCTGCGTGGGCCGCTGTGCATCCGTAGCAGGCCCCTTGGGACTGACCGGCGGCGTGGTCGCGCGCTGGCCCGCGTCCGAGCGCACCCCGGTGCTGCGCTGGGGAGACGTGCCGGAGGCATCGCGCGCATTGGGAATCTGCACCGGCTGCGGCTGGTTGAGCTGCTGCGCCTGCGCCAGCGGCGCGGCGGCCAGGATCGGCAGCGCCACGATCGACAGGATGACGGTCCGGTTGAGCATGACCGAACTCCTTTGTGTGAGTGTCCGGCCACGCTAGCGCGATGCCGCTGGCTGCGCGGTGAAGCCCGCTCCGCGCGCCCGGCGCGGTTCAGCCCGCCGCGGGCGCCTCGACCAGCGCGCGCACGCGGTGCGGCCGGCTTGGGAACGCATGGCGCACGATGCGCCAGGCCACCTGGCTGAACTGTTTGAACAGCGAGCCGGTGTTGTAATGCTGCCCATAGCGCGCACAGATCTCGCGCACCTCCGCCGCCATCTCGCTGTAGCGATTGGCCGGGATGTCGGGGAAGAAGTGATGCTCGATCTGATGGCTCAGATCGCCCGTAAGCACGTCCACCAGCGCACCGCCGGAGATGTTGGACGAGCCGCGCAGCTGGCGCAGATACCAGTGGCCACGGCTCTCGTTGCGCACGCAGTCCTTCGGGAAGGTCTCCGCATCGGCGGTGAAGTGACCGCAGAAGATCACCACATAGGTCCAGATGCTGCGCAGCATGTTGGCCGCCAGGTTGCCCAGCAGCACCGGCAGGAACCACGGCCCGGCCAGCGCCGGGAACAGAACATAGTCCTTCAGCACCTGCCGGCCCATCTTGCGGCCGACCGGCGCGAACTGCGCGCGCAGCTGCCTGAAGCTCATCTTGCCCGCCAGCCAGCGGCCCAGGCGCAGGTCCTGGATCGCCACGCCCCACTCGAACAGCAGGCAGAACACCACCGCGATCGGCGGCTGCAACAGGTAGAACGGCTTCCAGCGCTGCTCGGGGAAGATGCGCAGCAGGCCGTAGCCGATGTCGTCGTCCAGCCCGCGCACGTTGGTGTAGGTGTGGTGGCGGAAGTTGTGGGTCTTCTTCCAGTTCTCGCTGGTGGCCACAATGTCCCACTCGTAGCTGCGGCTGTGCAGCTGCGGATCGCCCATCCAGTCGTACTGGCCGTGGATCACGTTGTGGCCGACGGTCATGTTCTCCAGGATCTTGGACAGCGCCAGCAGCGCGGTGCCGAGCACGCACAGCGGCCACAGCAGCGCCGGCACGAAGGCCCCGCCCACCGCGCCGGCGAACAGCGCGATGCGGCCCAGCGCGCCGCTCCAGCGCACCGCCGCGACCGCGCGGCGGATGTAGCGCGCATCGCGCGCGCCGAGCGTGGCCACGGTGCGGGCGCGCAGGGCGTCCAGCTCGGCGCCGAAGCGCTGCAGCTCGTCCTGGGACAGGGGGCGGTTGTGCTTGCTCATCTAAAGGTCCAGCGTCAGGTCGGTGGCCGCGGCGCTGATGCACAGGCGCACGGTGGCGTCGGGCTCGCCCGAACGCGCATTGGTCTGGGTGTCGCGGGTGATGCCCTCGCGCCGGGTGCAGGCGCAGGTGTTGCAGATGCCCATGCGGCAGCCCGAGGCCGGGCGCAGGCCCTGCGCCTCCAGCGCCTCCAGCAGCGACGCATCGCGCGGCACGGTCAGCGTGCGCCCGCTGCGTGACAGGGTGAGGGCAACACTGCCGCCCTCGCCCGGCAGCGCGCGCGGCGGGGTGAAGGCCTCGGCCTCGAACCGCACCACGCGCCCTTCCAACTGCGCGCGCGCGCTCTGGACGAAGCCGTGCGGGCCGCAGGCGAACACCTGGCGATGGCCGAGCTCGGGCACCAGCGCGGCCAGGTCGGTGTCGTCGATGCGCGGCGCCGCCGGGCCATCAGCCTGGCGGGTCAGCCGCAGATGGACGCGCAGGCCGCGATGGCGCGCAGCCAGCGCGGCAAGTTCGTCGGCGAAGCAGACCTCGGCGCGGGTGCGCGCCCAGTAGACCAGGTCCAGCTCGACCGGCATGCCGGCCGCGTCCAGCTCGCGCAGCATCGCCATCAGCGGCGTGATGCCGCTGCCGGCGGCCAGGAACAGCCAGGGGCCGTGCACGGCGGCCGGCAGGGTCATGGTGCCGAAGGCCGCGCCCAGCGCGAACACCTCGCCGATGCGCGCGTGCCGGCAAAGATGCTGGCTGACCCGCCCGCCTTCGACCTCACGCACGGTGATCTCGATCCGGTTGCCGGCGACCTTGCTGGGGCTGTAGCTGCGGGTGATCCGGGCGCCGTCCAGCTCCACGCCCAGGTTGATGTGCTGGCCGGCGCGCAGCCCGGCGAAATGGCGGTTGGTCTGCAGCACCAGCGTGACCGCGCCTTCGGCGGCCTGGCGGCGCTCGCGCAGGCGCGCCAGCGGGCGCTCCCAGCTCCACAGCGGGTGGACCCGGCTGGCCCAGAAGTCGAAGACCGCCGGCTCGACCAGGCGACGGGCGACGCGCTGGACCGGGGAGCTGGAACGAGGACGACGGATCGGATTCATGGCCATGCACTATACAGGCGTGAGAACGCATGTCTATACACCTGTATATTCATGTAAGGGGCTATGATGGCGGCGCCCCGCACGGACCAGGATCCGCAGTGCCCGCTACCGAGTCCGCCGCCATCGACCCCAGCTCAGACGACGCCAGCGGCGGCCGCCGCGCCGCCATCTCGCGCCAGGACCTGCTGGCGGCCGCCCTGCGCCTGGTCGGCCCGCACCGCAGCCTGTCCTCGCTGAGCCTGCGTGAGGTCGCCCGCGAGGCCGGGATCGCGCCGAACAGCTTCTATCGCCAGTTCCGCGACATGGACGAGCTGGCCGTGGCCCTGATCGACCTGGCCGGCCGCTCGCTGCGCCAGATCATCGGCCAGGCCCGCCAACGCGCGGCCTCGACCGACCGCAGCGTGATCCGCCTGTCGGTGGAGACTTTCATGGAGCAGTTACGCGCCGACGACAAGCTGCTGCACGTGATGCTGCGCGAGGGCATGGTCGGCTCGGACGCCTTCAAGGCGGCGGTCGAGCGCGAGCTCACCTACTTCGAGGACGAGCTGCAGGTGGACCTGGTGCGCCTGGCGGCGGCCGAGGGCGCCACCCTGCACCAGCCGGCCCTGGTCTCCAAGGCGATCACCCGCCTGGTGTTCGCCGCCGGCGCCAGCGCCATGGACCTGCCGCGCGAACGCGATCCGGAGCTGATCGGCCAGCTCTCCACCATGCTGCGCATGATCCTGACCGGCTCGCGCGCGATGGCCAAGGGCGTGGGCGTCGATCGCTGACGCTTGCCCTCAAGTTCGAACAAGCACGCAGACGGAAGAGTGCGATGACGGCAGCGACGGCAAATCCCAAGGTGGATGCATTCATGGTGCGGGCCGAGCGTTGGCGGGCCGAGTTCGAGGCGCTGCGATCGATCCTGCGCCAGACGCCGCTGACCGAGGACCTGAAGTGGGGCCAGCCCTGCTATGCGTTGGGCAAGGCGAACGTCGTGCTGATGCACGGCTTCAAGGAGTACTGCGCCCTGCTGTTCATGAAGGGCGCCCTGATGCCCGACCCGGAGGGCCTGCTGGTCCAGCAGACCGAGTACGTACGATCGGCGCGGCAGATCCGCTTCACCGCACTGGATCAGATCAAAGGCAAAGTCGCGACACTGAAGGCCTATGTCGAGGCGGCCATTGCGGTCGAACAGGCCGGACTCAAGATCGCCCCCAGGAAGACCGCCGATTTTCCCGTGGCGGACGAGTTCCGCGCGCGGCTGGAGGAAGACGCGGCACTGAAGGCCGCCTTCGAAGGCCTGACGCCGGGCCGCCAACGCGGTTATCTGCTGCATTTCTCGTCGGCCAAGCAGTCCAAGACCCGCCAGGCGCGGGTCGAGAAAAACCTTGCGCGGATCATGGCCGGCCTCGGCCTGGACGATTGATTCGCGCTCAGGGCAAGGCACGCGCGATCAGCAGCGCGAAATCCGTCTCCGCCGGCAGCGTGCCCATCGCCAGTCCGTGCGCGCCGCCCAGGCGCGAGCGGCAGAACGGCTCGGCCACGGGGCTGCCCGTGCGCAGCAGCACGCCGGCCTGCAGCAACAGCGCCAGGCGCTCGACCAGCAGGCGCGCGCCGGATTCGATCAGTTCGCGGCCGGCCAGCTGCGCGGCGACGAGGTCCAGCTGGCGGTCGTAGTCGTGATCCTGTCCGCGCGCTGCGTTCAGCTCGCCAAGCAGCGCCTGGCCGCAGTCAGGCTCCCTGCCCAAGGCGCGCAGCACGTCCAGGCACTGGATGTTGCCGCTGCCTTCCCAGATGCCGTTGAGCGGCGACTGCCGGAACAGGCGCGGCAGGATCGATTCCTCGACGTAGCCGGCGCCGCCCAGGCATTCCTGCGCCTCGTTGACGAAAACCGGCGCGCGGCGGCACAGCCAGTACTTGCCGATGGCGGTGGTCACGCGCGCCAGCGCGGCCTCGTGCGGATCGTGCGCGGCGCGATCGACCGCGCCGGCCACGCGCAGGGCCAGGGCCAGGGCGGCCTCCCATTCCAGCGTCAGGTCGGCCAGCACGTTGCGCATCAGCGCATGGGCGGCCAGCGGCTGGCCGAAGCTGGCGCGATGGCGCGCGTGATGCACGGCCTGGGCCAGGGCCATGCGCATCTCGGCGGTGGCGCCGAGCATGCAGTCCAGCCGGGTGAGCATGACCATCTGCAGGATGGTGGCCACACCGCGCCCTTCCTCGCCGATGCGCCGCGCCCAGGCGCCGGTGAATTCGACCTCGCTGGACGCGTTGGCCCAGTCGCCCAGCTTGTCCTTGAGCCGCATCAGCCGGAAGGCGTTCTTCTGGCCATCGGGCAGGCGGCGCGGCATCAGGAAGCAGCTCAGCCCGCCCGGCGCCTGGGCCAGGACCAGCCAGCCGTCGGACATGGGCGCGGAGAAGAACCACTTGTGCCCGACCAGCGCGTACTCGTCCTCGCCCGCCAGCGGCGTGGCGCGCGTAGCGTTGCTGCGCACGTCCGAGCCGCCCTGCTTCTCGGTCATGCCCATGCCTAAGGTGATGCCGGTCTTGTCGGCGATGGGCACATCGCGCGGGTCGTAGTGCGGGGCGGCGGCCTTGTCCGCCCATTCGCGCAGGGCGGGCTCGCGGCGCAGTACCGGGACCGCGGCGTGGGTCATCGTCAACGGGCAACTGGTTCCGGCCTCGGCCTGGTGATGCAGATAGCTGAGCGCGGCCCGGGCGACATGCGCGCCCGGCCGCGGCGTGTGCCAGGACAACCCGGCGACGCCGCCGGCCTTGGCCGCGTGCAGCAGCTGGTGATAGGCGGGATGGAATTCGACCAGATCGATGCGATGGCCGAAGCGGTCGTGCGTCTTCAGCCGCGGCTTGTCGCGATTGGCGTCGAAGCCCAGGGCATAGAGTTCGCTGCCTGCCTGTGCGCCATAGGCCTGCAGCGCGGCGGCGAAGTCGCCGGCGCCCTCGCGCGTGCAGCCCTCGCGCAGCACCCCATCGTCGCTCCAGAGATCGCGCGGCGCGAACTCCGGCGGCTGGTTGTCGACCGTGTGGGTCTCGAAGGCGGGCGTGGCGCGGCGTTCCATCATCGGTGTCCTCCCGCGCCGATTGTGCCGCAGGAACGGTCAGCCGCCCTGCTGCAGCGCGACGACCTTGACGTCGACGTCCTTGCAGGCCGCGTCGTTGCACACGCCGTTGATCCAGACCTGGCCGCTGCCCAGCATCACGCCGTTCTGGTTCACCTGGAGCGCGCCATAGCGCTGATCGGTGATGACCTGCGCGATGGCAGGCGTCAGGATCTGCTCGTACTGCGCGACGAAGTCCTGCGCGTTGTCGATGCGCCGCTTGCGATCGGCCAGGCGCACCTCGAAGGGATAGCGCATCAGCGCCGCCACGGCGGGTCGGTCGTCCGCCTTGACTGCCACCTGCAGCCGCTCCAACACGCTGCGATAGGCCGCGTGGTCGCCCAGGACCTGATCGATGCGGGCATCGACCTCGGCGTCCTTGGTGGGCGTTTCCTGCGTGGCGGGACTCGCTGAGGCTGGCGGTGCTGAGGCCGGCGCGGAGGCGACCGGTGTCTTGGAAGCCGCAGGCGCTGAAGCAGCAGGTGCGTCGGCCTGCGGCGCCTCGGGTGCGCACGCGCTCAGCGTAAGCAGCAGCATGGGTAGCAGCGTTGTTCTCATGAGTCCTCCAAGTCCGCTTGCCTGCAGCTTGCAGGCCAGGGTGTTGTGGCGGCGTAAGCCCGATGCGTCAGCTGCGGTTCGGGTTCGATCTCAGGTTCTGAGACGGCCCGTCCCAACGTTGGCGGCCTGTGCACATCCCAGTCCGCACCCTCCCGACCATGGCCCAAGCCTCAAACGACCTGATCGTCCTGCGTCCCGAAGGGCTGTATTGCCCGGCCGGCGATTTTCATATCGACCCCTGGCGGCCGGTGCCGCGCGCGGTCATCACCCACGGTCACGGCGACCACGCACGCACCGGCATGGGCCGTTACTGGGCCACGCGCGAGAGCCTGCCGATCCTGCAGTGGCGGCTGGGCGAGCAGGACTACGCCATCCACGACTACGGCGAGGCCTTCCGGATCGGCGATGCGCGCCTGTCGCTGCATTCGGCCGGCCATGTGCTGGGCTCGGCGCAGGTGCGGGTGGAGGTGGGCGATTGGGTCTGGGTCGCCTCGGGCGACTATAAGCGCCAGCCGGACCCGACCTGCGCGCCGTTCGAGGTGGTGCAGTGCGACACCTTTATCACCGAGGCGACCTTCGGCCTGCCCATCTACCGCTGGCCGGACACGCCCGAGGTCGCGCGCGAGATCGTCGCCTGGCGCCGGCACTGCGCCCAGCGCGGCGAGGCGGCGATCCTGTACTGCTATGCATTGGGCAAGGCGCAGCGGTTGCTGGCCGAGCTGCGCGACCTGGACGATCAGCCGGCGCTGCTGCACGGCGCGATCCAGGCCGGCGTGGAGGTCTATCGCGGCGCCGGCATCGCCATGCTCGACACCTTGCCGGTGTCGGAGACGGCCAAGGGCAGCGACTACGCCGGCCAGCTGATCCTGGCGCCGCCGTCGGCGGCGGGCAGCCCGTGGATCCGGCGCTTCCGCAAGGCGCAGCAGGGCTTCGCCTCGGGCTGGATGCGGGTGCGCGGCAATCGCCGCCGGCGCAATTACGATCGCGGCTTCGTGGTCTCCGACCACGCCGATTGGCCGGATCTGCTGCGCACCGTGCGCGAGACCGGTGCGCGTCGGGTGATCGCCACGCATGGCAATACGGACGCCATCATCCGCGCGATGAACGAGGCGGGTATCGCGGCCGAAGCGTTCCGCACCGATTACGGGAGCGAGGAGTGAAACGGCTCGTGTTGTCGCCCTCGCACGCTTGCCTTGCTGCCTGCAAGGGCGCGTTCTCGTCCTTATCGCGCTGCTGTGCCGTGGGACCGAAAGCGAAGTCCCTGGATTCCCGCGTGCGCGGGAATGACGCGGTGTGGATGCGCGAGAACGGAGAGATGGACGTGTCTGGCCGGTGGTCGGCATGAAGCGCTTTGCCGAGCTGTACAAGGCGCTGGACGAGAGCACCGCCACGCTGGACAAGCGCGCGGCGCTGATCGCCTATTTCCGCGATGCGCCGCCGCGCGATGCGGTGTGGGCGCTGTACCTGCTGGCTGGGGGCAAGATCACCGGCCCGCGGCAGAAGATCGCCGGAACCGGCGAGCTGCGTGCGTGGATCGCGCAGGAGTCGGCCACGCCGGACTGGCTGGTGGACGACAGCTACGACCACGTGGGCGATCTGGCCGAGACCCTGGCCCTGCTGATCGACGACCCGGCCGCCCCGCCACCGGACGTGGGTCTGGCCGAATGGATCGAGGAGCGTCTGCTGCCGGTGGCCAACCGGGACGAAGCCGTGCGCCGCGCAGTCATCGTCGAGGCCTGGCATGCCCTGCCCTATGCGCAGCGGCTGGTGTTCAACAAGCTGCTGACCGGCGCGCTGCGGGTGGGTGTGTCGCAGCGGCTGGTGCAGCAGGCCCTGGCCGAGATGAGCGGCATCGACATCGCACGCATCGCCCAGCGCATGCTCGGGACCTGGGCGCCGACGCCGCAGTTCCTGCAGGACCTGCTTTCCGACGAGGAGCTGCCTGGCGATCGCCAGCAGCCGTATCCGTTCTTCCTCGCCTCGCCGCTGGAGGCCGAGGTCGGATCGCTGGGCGATATCGGCCACTGGCGCCTGGAATGGAAATGGGACGGCATCCGCCTGCAGCTGATCCGCCGCCACGGCGAGGTGGCGCTGTGGTCGCGCGGCGAGGAGCGCCTGGACGGCCGCTTCCCGGAGATCGAAGCGGCCGCGGCCACGCTGCCGCGCGACTGCGTGATCGATGGCGAGCTGCTGGCCTGGCGCGCCGGCGAGGACGCGCCGCTGCCCTTCACCGCGCTGCAGACCCGCATCCAGCGTCGCAAGCCCGGCGCCAAGACGCTGGCCGACACGCCCGCGCGCGTGCAGGCCTACGACCTGCTGGAGCTGGACGGCGAGGACCTGCGCGAGCAGCCGCTGGACCAGCGCCGCGCCCTGCTGGAACAGCTGCTCACCGCGCACGCCGATCCGCGCATCGTCCTGTCCCCGCAGGTCCAGGCCGCCGACTGGGAGGCCGCCGCGCAGCTGCGCGAGGCTTCGCGCACGCGCGGCGTGGAGGGGCTGATGCTCAAGCGCGGCAGTTCCACCTACCAGGGCGGCCGCCGGCGCGGCGACTGGTGGAAGTGGAAGATCGATCCGCTCACCATCGATGCGGTGCTGCTCTACGCCCAGGCCGGTCACGGCCGGCGCAGCACGCTGTACACCGACTACACCTTCGGCCTGTGGGACGGCGACACGCTGGTACCGGTGGCCAAGGCGTATTCGGGGCTGGACGATGCGGAGATCCTCAAGCTGGACAGCTGGATCCGCGCGCACACCACCGAGCGCTTCGGGCCGGTGCGCGCGGTCACGCCGCACCACGTGTTCGAACTGGGCTTCGAGGCGGTCAACCTGAGCAAGCGGCACAAGTCCGGCGTGGCCACGCGCTTCCCGCGCATCCTGCGCTGGCGCCACGACAAGCCGATGGCGCAGGCCGACCGGCTGGAAGACCTCAAGGCGCTGGCGCGGTGACGCCCCGCAAGACCGCGGCGACCGGCCGCACCGACAAGGCGCAGCCGAAGGCGACGCGT
This sequence comes from Pseudoxanthomonas winnipegensis, assembly GCF_030322905.1. Lineage (NCBI taxonomy): Bacteria > Pseudomonadati > Pseudomonadota > Gammaproteobacteria > Lysobacterales > Lysobacteraceae > Pseudoxanthomonas > Pseudoxanthomonas winnipegensis. The sequence goes on from NZ_CP095475.1 coordinate 2,583,654, forward strand.
CCGACGCGCGCGCGCGCCTTCGACGCGCCGCTGCAGGCCTGGCTGGGCACGCGCGGCTGGAAGCCGCTGCCGTTCCAGCGCGAGGTCTGGCAGCACTACCTGGCCGGCCGTTCCGGCCTGCTGCACACCCCGACCGGCAGCGGCAAGACCCTGGCCGCCTTCGGCGGCCCGCTGCTCGAAGCCCTGCGAGAAGCCGCTTTGAGCCCCTCTCCCCCTGGGAGAGGGGTTGGGGTGAGGGTGCGCCCGAAGACAAGAAGCGCAACCGCACCAGATCTGCCTGCTGAACTAGCGCTTCAGACAGCGGCGACGCCCGAGGGCCCTTCTTCCAACCACGAGGACGCCAAGCCCACCCCGCCCCCCAAAAAAAAGAACAACCGTGTCCGCCCCCTCCAGGTGCTGTGGATTACCCCGCTCAAGGCGCTCGCCGCCGACACCACCCGCGCGCTGAGCGAGGCCATCGCCGGCGTCGGCCTGGACTGGCAGGTCGGCCAGCGCACCGGCGACGCCAGCGCGCGCGACAAGCGCTTGGCCCGTGCCGGCAAGCTGGACGTGCTGGTGACCACGCCCGAGTCGCTGGCCCTGCTGCTGTCCTATCCCGACACCGCGCCCCAGCTGCGCCAGATCCGCGCGGTCATCGTCGACGAATGGCACGAACTGCTGCCCAACAAGCGCGGCGTGCTGCTGCAGCTGGCGCTGGCCCGCCTGCGCGCGCTCTCGCCGCGCATGAGGACCTGGGGGCTGTCGGCGACGCTGGGGAATCTGGAGGAGGCTGCGGGGGCGTTGATGCCGGTGGCGAAGGCGGGACCCGGGAAAGCGTTGGCCGCAGGTGTCACGGCCACCGGGCAAGCCAACGCTTCTGTTTCACTCCCGGGTCCCGGGTCCCCGGTCCCCGCTCCCGCCTTCGCCCTCGTCTCCGGCGTCCGCCCCCGCACCCTGGTCATCGACACCCTGCGGCCCAAGGCGGGCGAGCGCTTCCCCTGGTCGGGCCATCTGGGTTTGGCGCAGCTGGCGCGCGTGCTGGACAAGCTGATGTCGGTGCGCACCAGCCTGGTGTTCACCAATACCCGCGCGCAGGCCGAGCTGTGGCACCAGGCGCTGGCCTCGGTCTGGCCCGAGGCGCTGGAGACCCTGGCCCTGCACCACGGCTCGCTCGGCCCCAAGCTGCGCGCGCAGGCCGAGGCCGGCCTGCGCGCCGGCACGCTGCGCTGCGTGGTGGCCACTTCCAGCCTGGACCTGGGCGTGGACTTCCCGGCGGTGGACCAGGTGCTGCAGGTCGGCAGCCCCAAGGGCATCGCGCGCCTGCTGCAGCGCGCCGGCCGCGCACGCCATCGTCCGGGCGAGGCCGGCCACGTGGTGTGCGTGCCGACCCACGCGCTGGAACTGGTCGAATACGCCGCCGCACGCCAGGCCATCGCCCGCAACGCGATCGAGCCGCGCCACGCCCCGCGCCTGTCGCTGGACGTGCTGGCCCAGCACTGCGTCACCCTGGCGCTGGGCGGCGGTTTCGAGGCGGACGCGCTGCTGGCCGAGGTGCGCAACACCCAGGCCTTCGCCGCGCTGGACCAGGTCACCTGGCGCGCGGTGCTGGACTTCATCGAACGCGGCGGCAGCGCGCTGGACCGCTACCCGGATTTCCACAAAGTGGTGCACGACGAGGACGGCGTCTACCGCGTGCACGACCGCAAGGTCGCCCTGCGCCACCGGCTGTCCATCGGCACCATCACCAGCGACGGTGCGGTGCAGGTGAAGTTCCTGCGCGGCGGCGGACTGGGCTCGATCGAGGAACAGTTCGTCGGCCGCCTGCGGCGCGGCGACCGCTTCCAGTTCGCCGGCCGCACGCTCGAGCTGGTGCGCCTGGAAGACATGACCGCCTACGTGCGCGTGGCCAAGCGCGGCGACGGCACCGTGCCCAAGTGGATGGGCGGACGCATGCCGCTGTCCTCCGAGCTGGGGCACGAGGTGGAGGCCGTCTTCGGCGGCGACCACGCCGCGCCGGAGCTGCGCGCGATCGCCCCGCTGCTGTCCCTGCAGGCGCGCCTGTCCGCCCTGCCCGCGCCGGGCAGCCTGCTGTGCGAGCGGGTCAAGGCGCGCGATGGCCTGCACGTGTTCCTGTACCCCTTCGCCGGACGCCAGGTGCACGAGGGCCTGGCCGCGCTGCTGGCGCTGCGCTGGGGCCGGCTGCACGCCAATACCTTCGCCTTCGCCGCCAACGACTACGGGCTGGTGCTCTCGCCCGCCAATGCGGTCGAGCTGGAAGAGGACACCTTGCGCGCCCTGCTCTCGCCCGCGCGGCTGCTGGAGGACCTCACCGCCAGCCTCAACCTGGGCGAGCTGGCGCGCCGCCAGTTCCGCGAGATCGCGCGCGTGGCCGGCCTGCTGCCGCCGTCCCTGCCCGGCAAGACGCCGCGCAGCATGCGCCAGCTGCAAGCCTCCAGCGGGCTGCTGTTCGACGTGCTGACCCGCCACGACCCCGACCACCTGCTGCTGCACCAGGCCCAGCGCGAGTTGTTCAGCGGCGTGCTGGAACTGGACCGCCTCACCGACACCCTGCACGATTGCGCCCGGCGCCAGCTGCGGCTGTGCGCCCCGGCCAGCCTGACGCCGTTGTCTTTCCCGCTATGGGCCGAGAGCCTGCGCGGGCAGCTCAGCACCGAGGACTGGAGTACGCGCGTGCAGCGCGCCGCGCAGCAGCTGGAACGCAAGCATGGCCGTTGAGCTGGACCTGGTGCTGGCCGGTGAACCGATGCGCGCCCTGGGCGACCGGGCGCTGTACTGGCCCGCGCGCCGGCGCCTGCTGATCGCCGACCTGCACCTGGGCAAGGGCGACATCTTCCGTCGCGCCGGCATCGCCCTGCCCAGTGGCGGCACCCATCACGATCTGGCCCGGCTGGCGGCGCTGGTCGAACATACCGGCGCGCACGAGCTGTGGGTGCTGGGCGACGTGCTGCACGGCCCGGCGCCGCAGGCCAGCTGGCGCGGACATGTGGACCGGTGGCGGCGCCAGCACCATCACCTGCGCGTGATCGCGCTGGCCGGCAACCACGACCGCGACCTGGACGCCGCCGCCGACCTGGGCTTCGAGGTGTTTCCCGACAGCGTCGAGGACGGGCCGTTCGTGCTGCGCCACCACCCGCAGCCCGATCCGCAGCGACACGTGCTGTGCGGCCATCTGCATCCGGTGTTCAAGGCGCCGGGCACCACGGTGCGCTGGCCGGCCTTCCTGCTGCGCCAGGAAATGACGGTGCTGCCGGCGTTCTCGCAGTTCACCGCCGGCGTGGTGCCGGACCTGGCCCCGGGCGAGCGGCTGATCGCCTGCGTCGAGGGCCAGGCGATCGCGCTGCCGCCGGCCTGAGCGGGCGTGCCTGGCGTTTAGACGTTGTCCTGCGGCTCCAGGCGCGGGGTGATCGCGTCCTGGCGCGGCAGGCGGCGGCCGGCGCGGCGGTCGGCCTTCCAGCACAGCCAGCCGGCCAGGAAGAAGGCACTGGCGGCCAGCGCCAGCTTGACCGGGTGATGCGCCACCAGCGGCGAGACCACGCCGGCGACCAGCGCGCTGACCATCAGCTGCACGAAGGCCTGCAACGAGGACGCCAGCCCGCGCTGATGCGGGTACAGGTCCAGCACGGCCAGCGCCAGGATCGGGAACACCAGGCCCATGCCGGTGCCGGCCACGAAGATCGGCAGCACCGCCCACGGCACCTGCAGGCGCGGCGCCAGCAGCGCGTAGACGGTGCTGGCAATGCCGGACACGCCGCAGCAGACGAAGCCCAGCCGCGCCTGGGTGGCCGGCTTCATGCTGCCGGCCATGCGCCCGGACAGCCACGCGCCCAGGGTCATGCCGCCGATGGTGGGCAGGAACAGCCAGGCGAACTCCTGCTCGGTCTTGCCCAGCAGTTCGAGCACGAACACCGGCGCCGAGGCGATGTAGAGGAAGACCCCGCCGAAGGCCAGCGCGCCGGACGCGGCCAGCCGCTGGAAGCGCCGGTCCAGTCCGATCGAGGCATAGCGCCGCGCCAGCCCGCGCGGCGACAGTGGCGTGCGCGCGTCCACGGGCAGGGTCTCGGGCAGCCAGGCCGCGGTGGCCAGCAACAGCAGCAGGCCGAAGACCATCAGGAACCAGAAGATCATCGGCCAGCCCAGGCCGGTGCCCAGGATCCAGCCGCCCATGATCGGCGCGATGGCCGGGGCGATGCCGAAGATCATCGACACCTGGCTCATCAGCTTCTGCGCCAGCGGGCCAGCGTAGAGGTCGCGGATCACCGCGCGGCCGACGATCATGCCGGCGCCGGCCGAGAAGCCCTGCAGCGCGCGGAACAGCAGCAGCGTGCCCAGATCGCGCGACAGCGCGCAGCCGGCCGAGGCGGCCACGAACACGCACAGCCCGGCCAGGATCACCCGCCGCCGCCCGAACGCATCGGACAGCGCGCCATGGGCCAGGCTCATCACGCCATAGGCCAGCAGATACACGCTGACGGTCTGCTGCACCGCGGTCTGATCCACGCCCAGGCGGTGGGCCAGCTGCGGAAAGGCCGGGAAGATCGTGTCGATGGAGAACGGGCCGAACATCGCCAGCCCCGCCAGCAGCAGGGCGAGACGGCGGGTCGAGGTGGCGGGCAACGGCATGCGGGGGTCCGGGAAAGCGGGGGCCTGCCGCGCGGACGGCACGGCGGGCGCGCCGCGCGCAGGGCGCGGCGTGACGGGGAAGGAAGGCGGATTGGTGTCCATGATAGGCGCTGCGCGCAGCGTCTTGCCGCACGGCCCTGAACAGGGCTCGCCCGGCTCGCGCTGCCGCAAGCGATACGCACCCGTCCCCGGCCCGTATAATCGCCGGGGCAACACAGGTGGGAGAAGCGGCGCGGGGCCATGCCAGGCCCGCACCGCTGCCGAAGGCGCAACGCCCGTAATCGCTCAGGCCCGATACCACCGCAGGCAGCACACACTCTGGAGAGACCGGCCGCCCGCAAGGGTCGGCGCCGGCGCCGAAGGGGCACAAGGCGCAGTCCAGCGCGCCTCCAAACTCTCAGGCAGAAGGACAGAGGGGCGCGAGAGGATGCTTCCATCCGCTCGTCGTTCCCGCGCAAGCGGGAACCCGGCGACGTTGCCCGCGGCCAGGCCGCAGGCCGGCGCCGGATCTCCGCTTCGCGCGGGGGGACGCGGCCAGGAGGGGAGGTCCGTTCCATCCCGCGTGCCCTCTTCTTCGGATGCCTGCCATGTCCCAGCCCTCCCCGTCCTTGCGCGACCTCGAACACCACGCCGCGTTCGTCGAACGCCATATCGGCCCCAACGACACCGAGATCGCGCAGATGCTCGAGGCGGTCGGCCACCCCAGCCTGGATGCGATGACCGACGCCATCGTCCCGGGCAAGATCAAGTCGCCCGCCGCCCTGGCCCTGCCGGAAGGCGTCATCGAAGAGGAGGCGCTGGCCAAGATCCGCGCCATCGCGCAGAAGAACCAGGTGTTCAAGAGCTTCATCGGCCAGGGCTACTACGGCACCCACACGCCCAAGGTGATCCTGCGCAACATCCTGGAGAACCCCGCCTGGTACACGGCCTACACGCCCTACCAGGCCGAGATCTCGCAGGGCCGCATGGAAGCGCTGATCAACTTCCAGACCCTGTGCGCCGACCTGACCGGCATGGAGATCGCCAACGCCTCGCTGCTGGACGAGGCCACGGCCGCGGCCGAGGCGATGACCCTGGCCAAGCGTTCGGCCAAGTCCAAGTCCAATGTTTTCTTCGTCCACGACGCGGTGCATCCGCAGACCCTGGAGCTGCTGCGCACGCGCGCCGAGCCGCTGGGCATCGTGCTGGAGCTGGGCACCCCGGCCCAGGCGATGGAGGCCGACGCCTTCGGCGTGCTGCTGCAGTATCCGGACACTTTCGGCCAGCTCTCGTTCGACACGCTCGCCGGCTACCAGGCGCTGACCGACGCGGTGCATGCGCGCCAGGGCCTGGTGGCCGTGGCCACCGACCTGCTGGCGCTGACCCTGATCGCCGCGCCCGGCGAATGGGGCGCGGACATCGTGGTCGGCAACTCGCAGCGCTTCGGCGTGCCGTTCGGCTTCGGCGGCCCGCATGCGGCGTTCATGGCCTGTCGCGACGCCTTCAAGCGCTCGATGCCCGGCCGCCTGATCGGCGTGTCGATCGATGCGCAGGGCAACCCGGCGTACCGCCTGACCCTGCAGACCCGCGAGCAGCACATCCGCCGCGAGAAGGCCACCTCCAACATCTGCACCGCGCAGGTGCTGCTGGCGGTGATGGCCTCGATGTACGCGGTCTACCACGGCCCCGAGGGCCTGACCCGGATCGCCCGCCGCACCCATCGCCTGGCGGCGATCCTGGCCGCCGCGCTGCGCGGGGCGGGCGTGCAGGTCGGCGAATACTTCTTCGACACCTTGCACATCAAGGCCGTCGATGCCGACGCGCTGCACGCCCGTGCGCTGCAGGCCGGCATCAACCTGCGCGTGATCGACAGCGAGGCGCTGGGCATCAGCCTGGACGAGACCACCACCCGCGCCGACATCGTCGCCCTGGGCAAGCTGTTCGGCGTGGAGGTCGATGTGGACGCGCTGGACGCGGCCAGCGCCGATGCGCTGCCGCAGGGCCTGGTGCGCACCAGCGCGTTCCTGCAGCACCCGGTGTTCAACACCCACCACAGCGAGCACGAGCTGCTGCGCTACATGCGCGCCCTGGCCGACAAGGACCTGGCGATGGATCGCACCATGATCCCGCTGGGCAGCTGCACCATGAAGCTCAACGCCACCGCCGAGATGATCCCGGTGACCTGGCCCGAGTTCTCCGCGATCCATCCGCTGGCCCCGGCCGCGCAGTGGGCCGGCTACCGCCAGCTGATCGACGAACTGGAGGCCATGCTGGTCGAGTGCACCGGCTACGACGCGGTCAGCCTGCAGCCCAACTCCGGCGCGCAGGGCGAGTACGCCGGCCTGCTGGCGATCCGCGCCTACCACCGCTCACGCGGCGAGGGCCATCGCGACATCTGCCTGATCCCTGAATCGGCGCACGGCACCAATCCGGCCTCGGCGCAGATGTGCGGCATGAAGGTCGTGGTCACCAAGTGCGATGCCAACGGCAACGTCGATGTCGAGGACATCCGCGTGCAGGCCGAGAAGTATTCCGACCGCCTGGCCGCGCTGATGATCACTTACCCGTCCACGCATGGCGTGTTCGAGGAAGACATCGTGGCCATCTGCGAGGCCGTGCACGCGCACGGCGGTCAGGTCTACACCGACGGCGCCAACATGAACGCCCTGGTCGGCGTGGCCAAGCCGGGCAAGTGGGGCTCGGACGTGAGCCACCTCAACCTGCACAAGACCTTCTGCATCCCGCACGGCGGCGGCGGCCCGGGCGTGGGACCGTGCGCGGTCAAGTCGCACCTGGCCCCGTTCCTGCCGCGGACATCGCCTTCAGCCGGCATCCATGCCGGCGAGAGTCAAACAGCCGCCATCCATGGCGGCGGATTCAACTCCGAGAGCCCGGTTGGCATGGTCTCCGCTGCTGCCTACGGCAGCGCCTCGATCCTGCCGATCAGCTGGATGTACATCACCATGATGGGCAGCGCCGGGCTGCGCAAGGCGACCCAGGTGGCGCTGCTCAACGCCAACTACATCGCCAAGCGCCTGGCACCGCACTACAAGACGCTCTACACCGGCCGCAACGGGCTGGTCGCCCATGAGTGCATCCTGGACGTGCGCCCGCTGGAGAAGACCACCGGCATCAGCGCCGAGGACATCGCCAAGCGCCTGATCGACTTCGGCTTCCACGCCCCGACCCTGAGCTTCCCGGTCGCCGGCACGCTGATGGTGGAGCCGACCGAGAGCGAGTCCCAGCACGAGCTGGACCGCTTCATCGACGCCATGATCCAGATCCGCGAGGAGATCCGCGCGGTCGAGGACGGCCGCCTGGAACGCGAGGACAACCCGCTCAAGCACGCCCCGCACACCGCCGTGCAGGTCTCCGACAGCGAGTGGACCCACGCCTACCCGCGCGAGCTGGCGGCGTTCCCGCTGCCCTCGCTGCGCCAGGCCAAGTACTGGCCGCCGGTGGCGCGCGTGGACAACGTCTACGGCGACAAGCACATCATGTGCGCCTGCATCCCGGTCGATGCCTACAAGGAAGACGTCGAGGCCTGATCCTCAGGCCCGGGTCGAGACCACGAAAGCCCCGCCTCGGCGGGGCTTTTCGTTGCGGGCGGTGTCACAGGGCGATGACGCGCCAGGTCACATTCCGCCGGGCGCCGGCAGGCCCGAGGGGGCGTGCAACCGCCCGATCCAGCCCGCACGAGACGCGCCGGATCGGCATGGACCTTGCTTGATCGGCTGGTCGCGGTGCCCTCCCCCGAGCCCAATTCGTCAGTCGCATGTCCGGTATCTACAACCCTCTCCTGGTGGTCGCGTCCTTCATCGTGGCCGCCTTCGCCTCGTATGTGGCGCTGAACCTCACCGGGCGCATCGCCGCCAGCAGCGGCCGGGCCGCGCGCGGCTGGCTGGTCTGCGGCGCCTGCGCGATGGGCTTCGGCATCTGGTCGATGCACTTCATCGGCATGACCGCCTTCCGCCTGCCCATCCCGCAAGGCTATGACCTGCTGATCACGCTGTACTCGCTGCTGATCGCGGTGGGCGCCTCGGCCTATGCGCTGTGGATGGTCACCCGCGAGACCCTGCCGGCCAGCCAGCTGTTCGGTGGCGGGGCGATCATGGGTGTGGGCATCGCCGCCATGCACTACGTGGGCATGGCCGCCATGCGCATGCAGCCAGGGATCCACTACGACCCGCTGTGGTTCGCCCTGTCGGTGCTGATCGCCATTGCCGCAGCCACCGCGGCACTATGGATCTTCTTCCGGCTGCGTAGCGAGCGCCTCAGCCACCTGCTGCCGTGGCGCCTGGGGGCCGCCAGCGTCATGGGCCTGGCCATCGCCGGCATGCACTACACCGGCATGGCGGCGGCGCGCTTTCCGCCCGGAAGCGTGTGCGGCGCCGCCCTGCACAACGGCCTGACCCCGCCAGTGCTGGCGGCGCTGATCGGCATGGCGACCTTCGCCATCCTGGGCATCGCGCTGATGACCTCGGTGCTGGACCGGCGCCTGCAGGACCGCACCGCGCTGCTGGCCGCCTCGCTGGCCAAGGCCAACAGCGAACTGAGCCATCTGGCCCTGCACGATGGCCTGACCAGCCTGCCCAACCGCATCCTGCTGGAGGAGCGGCTGGGCGAGGCCATCGCGGCGGCCGAGCGGGAGGGCGGGCGCTTCGCCCTGCTGTTCGTCGACCTGGACGGCTTCAAGGGCATCAACGACGCCTACGGTCACCAGATCGGCGACCGGCTGTTGCTGCAGTTCTCCTCGCAGCTGGTCGGGCGCCTCTCGCCGCACGCCACCATCGCCCGGCTCGGCGGGGATGAGTTCGTGGTGCTCAGCACGATCGAGGCGCCGCAGGACGCGATGCGCATCGCCGAGCTGCTGATGGAGCTGGCCAGCGTGCCGCTGGAGCTGGACCGCGGCGAGATCGCCGTGTCGGCCAGCATCGGCGCGGCGCTGTATCCCGAGCACGGCACCGTCGCCCACGACCTGCTGGCCAACGCCGATGCGGCGATGTACGCGGTCAAGGAGCGCGGCCGCAACGGCTACCAGCTGTTCGAGCCGGGCATGAACCACGGCGCGCATGCGCGCATCGCGCTGATCCAGGATCTGCGCCGCGGCCTGCAGCGCAACGAGCTGCGCCTGCACTACCAGCCCAAGCTGCGCGCACCGGACGGGCCGGTGATCGGGGTGGAGGCGCTGGTGCGCTGGCAGCATCCGCAGCGCGGGCTGATCATGCCCGGCGACTTCATCGCGCTGGCCGAGCGGTCGGGTCTGATCATCGAGCTGGGCCGCTGGGTGCTGGACGAAGCCTGCCGCCAGCTCGCCCAGTGGCGCGCCCAGGGCCTGGAGGTGCAGAGCGTGGCGGTGAACCTCTCGCCCAACCAGTTCCATTCCGACCAGCTCTACCAGGACGTGGCGCAGGCCCTGCGCCGCCACGGCCTGCCGGCCAGCGCGCTGGTGCTGGAGATCACCGAATCGATGGCCATGCACGATGCGGAGGCCAGCCTGGCGATCCTGCAGCGACTGGTGGAGATGGGCGTGAGCATTTCCATCGACGATTTCGGCACCGGATACTCGAGCCTGCTGTATCTGAAGAAGCTGCCGGCCAGCGAACTGAAGATCGATCGCGGCTTCGTGCAGGACCTCGAGCGCGGTGGCGACGATGCCGCCATCGTGTCGGCCATCATCGCGCTGGGCCATTCGCTGGGGCTGCAGGTCATCGCCGAGGGCGTGGAGACCTCGGCCCAGCAGTCCCTGCTCACCGAGCTGGGCTGCACCCTGCTGCAGGGCTATCTGCTGGGCCGTCCAATGCCGGCCGAGGAGGCGTGCGGCTTCTTCGAGAAACGCCGGGACGTGGGATCGCCTGACAGCCGGACGCCGGGGCCGATCCCGACCTGAGCGGGTGCCCGCTCAGGCGCGCTCGGTCACCGCCGCCAGCGCCTCGCGCAGCTTGGCCGCGGTCACCGGCTTGACCAGATGGTGGTCGAAGCCGGCCTGCCGGGTCAGCTCGCGATCCTCCGTGGTGCCCCAGCCGGTCAGCGCCACGATGCGCAGCGCTGCGCCGTCGGCCCGCGCGCGCAGCCGGCGGCAGACCTCGTGCCCGTCCATGCCGGGCATGCCGATGTCGGTGATGATCACGTCCGGCCTGGCCTGTTCGGCCGCGGCCAGGCCGTCGGCGCCGTTGTAGCGCGTGGTGACCTGGTGGCCGAGCAGCTCGAGCACCATCGAGATCGAATCGGCCGCGTCGCGGTTGTCGTCGATCAGCAACAGCTGCAGCGCACCGTCGCGGGCCGGCTTGTCCTCGACGCCGTGCTCCACGGCCGGTGCCGGCGCGTCCAGCGGCAGGCGCACGGTGAAGGTGCTGCCCTGCCCCAGGCCGGCGCTGTGCGCCTCGATGACGCCGTCGTGGCGGCCAACGAGCTCGCGCGCCAGCGCGATGCCCACGCCCAGCCCGCCGAAGGACGCGTGCCGGTTGCTGTCGACCTGGGCGAAGAGTTCGAAGATGTGCTGCAGCTTGTCGGGCTCGATGCCGATGCCGGTGTCGCGCACCTCGACCATCGCCCGGGCGTCCTGTTCGCCCACGCGCAGCCGCACCTGGCTGCCGGGATGGCTGAACTTGGCCGCGTTGCTGAGCAGGTTGCCCAGCACCTGCGCCATACGCGTGGAATCGGCGCGCACCCACACCGGCGCTTGCGGGAGTTCCAGCTCCAGGCGCACGTCGCGTTCCAGGTAATGGGCACGGAAGGCCTCGGCCACATGCGCGGCCAGCTGGCCCAGGTCGCAGCGTTCCTTGCGCAGCACCACCTTGCCCAGCGCGATGCGGTTGATGTCCAGCAGGTCGTCCAGCAGCTGGCTCATCTGCACGATCTGGCGTTCCATCATCGGCGCGGCCGGATGCATGGCCACGCCGTGGCTGCCCAGCTTCATCGCCTGCAGGCCGCTGGTGATGGTCGCCAGCGGATTGCGCAGTTCGTGGGCCAGCATGGCGATGAACTCGGTCTTGCGCCGGCCGTCCTCGCGCAGCGCATCCTCCATCTGCTTGCGGGCGGAGATGTCGTTGAACAGCACCGCCACCTGATGCAACGCCGGGTCGCCGAAGCGGAAGGCATAGACGTCGTAGTAGAAGCCCAGCTGCGCGGCGCTGTGCTCGAAACGCTCGGGCACGCCGCTGCGGGCGATGCGTCCATAGGTCTGGAACCAATGCTCCTCATGCGCCGGCGCGATCTCGCGCATGCGCCGACCCGGCGCATCCTGGATACCGGTCTGCCGCGCGAAGGCGGCGTTGACCTCGAGAAACAGGTAATCCTGCGGACGTCCCTGCGAATCGAACAGCATCTGGATCACGCAGAAGCCCGCATCGATCGAGTCGAACAGCAGCCGGTACTTCTCGGCCGCCTCGCGCGCGCGCCGGCGCAGCGAGTTGCGCCCGGTCACATCGTCCAAGACACCGATCAGCTGGCTCGGGCGTCCCTGCGCGTCGCGGGCGACCACGCGCGCACGGTCGCGCAACCAGCGCTGCCCGCCGCCGGGCAGGCGCACGCGATACTCGATGTCCAACGGCGCATCGCCGGCGAGGAAGGCGTCGTACTCGCGGCGCGCGCCTTCGGTGTCGGCCTCGAACAGCGCCTGCCACCAGTCCTGTTCCGGCGAGGACAGCCCGAGCAGCAGGCGTGCGTCCTCCCCGTCCGGGGCGCGACGTGCCGACGCCGGCAGCGCCGGCGTGTGATAGAGCACGCCCTCGGTGCGCTGTGCGTCGGGAACGGCGCGTTCGAACGCCTCCGGCATCGGCGCCCCGTCGGGCACCGGTGTGGTGTACGGCATCGCATGACCCCTGTGGTAACTCCAGCAGGCTAGCGGCTGGGGATTCGATGGTCTGTGAACAGCGTGGCGATCCTCGCGGCCGCCGGTGCCGCCGGGCGCACCCGGCCACTGCTTAGGCGCACATTCTGCTCAGAGGCGCTAACCGTTACGCGTTGTGCGGGAACGACGGTTGAAACGCTCGGGCGACATGCGAAGGTCGCTAGGTTCCCGCGTTCGCGGGAACGACGGTTGGGGCTCGTGCGCGGGCCGTCAGCTGGATTTCTTGCGCGCCGTCTTCTTCGTGGCCTTCTTTGCAGACTTCTTCACGGCCTTCTTTGCTGTCTTTTTTGCGGCCTTCTTCGCGGCTTTCTTGACGGCCTGCTTCGTCGTCTTCTTCGTCGCTTTCCTGGCGGTCTTCTTGGTCGCTTTCTTCGCGGTCTTCTTCGCGGCCGACTTCGTCGCCTTCTTTGCCGCCTTCTTGGCCACCTTCTTCGTGGCGCGCTTGCGTCCGGTGGCCAGATCCTGGCCGGCCTTGTGCTTGACCTCGCCGGAGGCTTTCTTGCCGGGCTTGGCCTGGACGCCGTCGCGGCGCGCTCTGGACAGGCCGATCGCGATGGCCTGCTGCCTGTTCTTGGCGCGGCCCTCGCCGGCCTCCAGTTCCTCGATCTCCTCGCGCACGTACTCGCCGGCCTGGGTGCTGGGGGACTTGCCGGCGCGCTTGTCGTCCTGCGCGGCCTTGTGTGCGGACTTGTTGCTGGGCATGGAACACTCCCGATGCATCTGGAGTCCCACCTATAGAGCCGCCCCTGTCAAGGTCGCGTGCGTATCGCCGTGACGCGTGCCACCGCAGGACCAAGGTCGAGCAGGAATGCCGGCCCCTCCGTGCTAGGGTCCGTGCCCATCATCGCAATGGGGTCCATGAGCAATGCGAAACCTGTCCACCCAGCGCTCGGCGCTGATGCGGCATGTCGGCGTCCTGGGGCTGGCCGGTCTGCTGGCGGCACTGCCGCTGTCGGGCACCGCCGCGCAACGGCTGACGCCGGCCGAGCAGGCGGCGTTCGATGCGGTCGATCCCTTCATCGGCAGCGGCGGCGAGGGCCACACCTTTCCCGGCGCCACCCTGCCCTTCGGCATGGTGCAGCTTTCGCCCGATACCCAGATCAAGTCGCGCAAGGACGGCTACGGCTGGGCAGCGGGCTACCGCCACAGCGACAGCACCATCGTGGGCTTCTCGCATACGCACTTCTCCGGCTCGGGGCATTCGGATCTGGGCGACTTCCTGCTGATGCCCTCCACCGGCGAGGTCAAGCTGGAGCGCGGCGACATCGACAAGCCCGGCAGCGGCTTCACCTCGCGCTTCCGCCACCAGACCGAGATCGCCCAGCCCGGCTATTACGCCGTGACCCTGGACGATGCCGGCGTGCGCGCCGAGCTGACCACCACCGCACGCGTGGGCGTGCACCGCTACACCTTTCCCAAGGGCAAGCCCGGGCACGTGATCCTGGACATGCGCACCAGCATGTACGACTACCCGGGCAAGGTGCTGTGGTCGCGCGTGCGGCTGCGCGCGGACGGCACGGTGACGGGTTTCCGCGAGACGCGCGGCTGGGCGCCCGGTCGCCAGCTGTATTTCGCCATGCGGTTTTCCAGGCCCCTGACCGGCCACACGCTCAACGACACCGAGCAGGACGTGATCTACAAGGGCTTCGCCCCGCCGGCCGACAAGGCTCCGGGCCAGCGCGCGCAGATCGAGGGCCGCCAACTGGTCGCCAGCTTCGACGTGGGCGATGCGGGCGGCCCGCTGCTGGTCAAGCTGGCGATCTCGCCGGTCAGCGAAGAGAACGCCATCGCCAATCTCGATGCCGAAGTGCCCGGCTGGGACTTCGACGGCGTGCGCGATGCGGCCAGGCAGACCTGGTCCACGGCGTTGGCCGCGGTGCAGGCGCAGGGCACGCCGGTCCAGCGTACGCAGTTCTATACCGCGCTGTACCACACCTTCCTGGGGCCGACGCTGTTCATGGACGTCGATGGCCGCTATCGCGGCCCGGACAACGCCGTGCACCAGGCCAAGGGCTGGACCAACTATTCGACCTTCTCGCTGTGGGATACCTATCGCGCGCTGCATCCGCTGCTGACGATCGTCCAGCCTGCCGCGCACACCAACGACATCGTCAACTCGCTGCTGGCCGCACGGCGCGAGAGCCCGTACGGGATCCTGCCGATCTGGGCGTTCAACGGCCTGGAGACCTGGTGCATGATCGGCTACCACGCCGTCCCGGTGATCGCCGATGCCTACATGAAGGGCATCCGCGGCTACGACACGCGCCAGGCGCTGGAGGCGATGGTCGCCAGCGCCGACTACGGCCCCTACGACGGCATCGCCCAGTACCGCGAGCTGGGCTATGTGCCGATCGACGAGGAAGGCGAAGCGGCCTCCAAGACGCTGGAATACGCCTTCGACGACTGGACCATCGCCCAGGTCGCGCGCGACATGGGCGATGCCGGCGTCACCGCCGAGTTCGACAAGCGCGCCGGCAACTGGAAGCACGCCTTCGACCCGGCCACCGGCTTCATGCGCGCGCGCAAGCGCGACGGTCCCTTCCGCGAGCCGTTCGATCCCACCGCCAGCGGCTACGGCACCGACTACACCGAAGGCAACGCCTGGCAGTACTCGTGGTACGTGCCGCAGGACGTGGCCGGGCTGGTCAAGGCGCATGGCGGCGCCGACGCGCTGCTGGGCAAGCTGGATGCGGCCTTCGATGCCAAGGTGGACCCGAAGGTGTTCGAGCACATGGAGGACATCACCGGCCTGATCGGCTGGTACGCGCACGGCAACGAGCCCGGCCACCACGTGGCCTATCTCTACGCCTACGCCGGCCAGCCCTGGCGCACGCAGCAGCGGCTGAAGCAGATCATGGACACCCAGTACAAGGCCACGCCCGACGGGCTGGCCGGCAACGATGATCTGGGCCAGATGTCGGCCTGGTACGTGTTCACCGCGCTGGGTTTCTACCCGGTCACGCCGGGCAGCAACCAGTACATCATCGGCCGGCCGTTCCTGCCGCGCGCCACGCTCAACCTGGAAGGCGGCAAGCGCTTCACCGTGATCGCCGACGGACTGGATGCCGCACATCCTTACGTCGGCAGCGTGCTGTTGAACGGCAAGCCGCTGGACCGCGCCTACCTCACCCACCCGGAAATCATGGCCGGCGGCGAACTGCGCTTCACCATGCAGGCGCAGCCGAACACGACCTGGGCCACCGACTTGGGCAAGCTGCCCTATTCGATGTCTTCGCAGTAAAGACTCCAGGTCCAAGCAAGACGAAGGGCGGGTCGCAGGACCCGCCCTTCGTCGTTGTGCGCGGACTCAAGCGCCGGATGGCCCGGTGCGAGCGGTTCGTCGACGGCGGGGTCGCCCTCTTCCTGGCCGTCATGCCGCGACGGGGCGGGCAACGGCGGCGGATCGTCCACGCGCGGATCCATGTCGGACGGCGGGATGGGGTCGTTGGGCAGGGTCGGCATGCGGCGCTCCTAAGGGCTGTCCGCAACAGACTGCATGCAGGGGCGTGGACGTCACGCCATCGCGTGACGGAGGAGGCGCGAGGCCTAGAGCCGCGCGGCCAGTGCCTGGTTGAAGTTGGCCGGCAGCGGCGCGGTCATCGACTGGGCCTGGGCCACGGACGGAGCGAGCGTGCCGCCCAGCTCCAGCGCGCCCGAGCGCGATCCGGCCGGTGCCACCCAGTCGCTGGCCGCGATCGGGGTGGCCATGGCCGGCGCGGACGCCGGACGGTGCAGCAGGTCCTGCATCTGGCCGCGCAGGCCGGGCATGGCGGCCAGCACCAGGACCAGGGCCATCGCCGCGCCACCGCAGCTGATGGCAGCGCGCAGCGCCAGGGCCGGACGACCGGGCGTGCGGGCGGGCGTGGCGACAGGCATGTCCTCGACGGGGGCATCGAGCAGCGCGGCGCGCGCGGCGTCTTCGCACAGCGTGATCTGGCCCAGACGCAGCGCGGCCTGGTAGGCGGCCACGGTGAAGCCGGCGGCGGCGATCAGCTCACCCCGCGTCGCACCCTGGGTGAAGCCGTCGGTGGCCAGCTGCTGCACGGCGGCCTGCGCCTGCGCGCCATGGACCGAGCCGTAGGCATGGACCAGCACGGTCTGCCCGCCACGGCTGAGCAGCAGGGCGGCGTCGGGCTGCTGCGGGCCATCGGCGGGCAGCGGCGCGGCACGCACGGCAAAGCCTTCCTGGCGATACGCCAAGGCCAGGCGATCGCCAACGGAAGCTGACGCACCCCCGGCGCGCCGGAGGCGATGGTGGTGCTTCAAGCCGTGCATGTAACGCCCCTGTTCCTGGCGAGCCTTTGCGGATCGCGTGCGCCTGTTTAGATCGGCCAAGACGGTGCTGCAAGCGCTTTCTGAAGCGGATATCCCGAATTACCAACGTGATCGAGTTGACAAGTGCATGTACGTCACGCTTGCCGAAGAAACAGCGGCATCCCGGGCTGCCAGCCGGTGGACTCAGGCGTTGCACACCGCACGCAATGCGCTTGACGCAGTTCTCAGTCCGGCCGCGCGCGGAACACCACGCTCATGCGCGGCGCCACCGCCGCATCGGTCTTGGGAATGCCGTGCTCGTGGGTGAGCTGGCTAGCATGGCTCATCACCAGCAGGCTGCCCGGGGCCAGGTCGAGGGCGAAGGTGCGGCGGCGGCCGTGCAGGGCGCGGATGTGCATGCGCCGGGTGCCGCCCAGCGAGACCAGCGCGATCGGTTGGCCGGGAACCAGCGTGTGCAGCTTGTCGTGGTGCATGGCCACGCTGTCGCGGCCGTCGCGATAGAAGTTCATGCCCACCCCGGTGTACGGCGCCGGCACGCGCGCTTGCACCAGGGCCAGCATGTCGGCCAGCGGTAGCTGCGGTGGCAGATCGTCCAGCCGGTAGCCGGCGCGCAGACGCGGCACGTCGACGATGCGGTCGTACATCGGGCGGCGCTCGTGCTTCCAGTGGGCGCCCTCGCGCAGGGCGTCGAACCAGCGCGCGGCGGTGGCCGGATCGACCACGTCGGGCCAGTAGCGCATGCCGCCCTCGGCGTCGTCGAACACCGTCAGCGGCGCGGGCGCGAACAGGTCGCCGACGTACGGATGGGCCGAGCGCGCGTTCAATGGAAATCCCGCGAGGGCAGCGCCAGCTCGCCGAGCATCTCGCTCAGGTCGCGCAGGTCGCCGGCGATGAGGTGTTCGACGCCGTCCACGCGCTCCCAGCGCCCGCGCACGGCCAGCAGCCGCGACTCCAGCAGCGCGCGCCGCCGGCGCATCGCCAGGTGCGGCCAGACGATCACGTTGATCATGCCCTGCTCGTCCTCGAGCGTGACGAAGATGGTGCCCTTGGCCGTGGCCGGGCGCTGGCGCTGGGTGACCAGACCGGCCACGTGCACGCCGCTGCCGCTGGGCCGGTCCTGCAGCTCGCGCAGGCCGAGGATGCGCTGGGCGCGCATGCGCCCGCGCAGCAGCGCCATCGGATGCGCCTCCAGGCTCAGGCCGACGCTGCGGTAGTCGGCGGTGATGTCCTGGCCGATACGCGGCGCCGGCAGCGCGATGGCCTGCTCGCGCGGGCTGCCGGGCAGCAGCGGGCGGCGACGTTCGACCCCGGCCACCGCCCAGCGCGCGGCATTGCGGTGACCGACCAGCGAGCGCAGCGCGCCGGCTTCGGCCAGGGCGGTGCGGGCCTTCTCGTCCAGGCCGGCGCGCAGGCACAGGTCTTCCAGATCGGCGAAGGGACGCTGCGCGCGTGCGGCCATGATCGCCTTGCCGGTGGCCTCGGACAGGCCGGCCACCTGGCGGAAACCCAGGCGGATGTCCGGCTGCTCGCCCGGATCGTGCGCGCTGCGCCACGGCCTTCCGCCGACCAGGGTGTTGTCCCAGTCGCTGTGCAGCACGTCCACCGGCAGCACGGTGACGGCCTGGCGCGCGGCCTTGCCACGGCGCGCGTCCTGCACGATCTGGCTGGGCGAATAAAACCCCATCGGCTGCGCGTTCAACAGGCCGCAGGCGAAGGCCGCAGGCTCGTGCCGTTTGAGCCAGCAGCTGACATAGACCAGCTTGGCGAAGGAGGCCGCGTGGCTCTGCGGGAAGCCATACGAGCCGAAGCCCTTGATCTGGTCGAAGATCTGGTCGATGAACGCCGGCGCGTAGCCCTTGTCCTCCATCAGCTGGCGGATGCGCACGCGGTGCGGCTCCATGTCGCCGCCGCGTCGCCAGGCGGCCATCGAGCGGCGCAGGCCGTCGGCCTCGTCCGGCTGATAGCCGGCGTGGATCACCAGCTCCATCACCTGCTCCTGGAACAGCGGCACGCCCAGCGTCGGCCCGAGGATCTCCTCGACGCCCTCGGACGGATAGGTGGGCTGCTCCAGCCCCTGACGCCGGCGCAGATAGGGATGGACCATGTCGCCCTGGATCGGCCCGGGGCGCACGATCGCCACCTCGATCACCAGGTCGTAGAACTTGGCGGGCTTGAGCCGCGGCAGCATGGCCATCTGCGCGCGCGATTCGATCTGGAACACGCCGACCGTGTCGGCCAGCTGGATCATGTCGTAGGTGGGCTTGTCGTTGGACGGGATGCTGGCGATGCCGTGATCGCGCCCGCGGTGCACGCGGATCAGGTCCAGCGTCTTGCGGATGCAGGTCAGCATGCCCAGCGCCAGGCAGTCGACCTTGAGCATGCCCATGGTCTCCAGGTCGTCTTTCTCCCACTGGATGATGGTGCGGTCGGCCATGGCCGCGTTCTCCACCGGCACCACGGTGGACAGGGTCTGCTCGGCGATGACGAAGCCGCCGACGTGCTGGGAAAGGTGGCGCGGCTTGCCTTCGAGCATGCAGGTGAGGGCCAGAATCCTCACGATCAGCGGATTGGCGGTGTCGAAGCCGGCCTCTTCCAGCCGCTGCTGCATCGGCGTGTCGCCATTGCCCCAGCCGAAGCAGTTGGCCAGCAGCGCGATCTGGTCCGGCGGCAGGCCGAAGGCCTTGGCCACTTCGCGCACCGCGCTCTTGCCGCGGTAGCTGATGACCGTGGCCGCCAGCGCCGCGCGCGCACGACCGTACTTGCGGTAGACGTACTGGATGACCTCCTCGCGCCGCTCGTGTTCGAAATCGACGTCGATATCGGGCGGCTCGTTGCGCGCCTTGGACAGGAAGCGGGAGATCAGCAGGCGATTCTCGTCCGGGTCCACCGCGGTGATGCCCAGCGCGTAGCACACGGCGGAGTTGGCCGAAGAGCCGCGCCCCTGGCACAGGATTCCCTGCGACTTGGCGAAGCGCACCACGTCATGCACGGTCAGGAAGAAGGCTTCGTACTTCAGCTCCTCGATCAGCGCCAGCTCCTGTTCGATATCGCCCCGCACCTTGTCGGAGATCGTCAGGCCGCGCTCGGCCCAGCGCGTGCGGATCCCGGCCTCGGTCAATTCGCGCAGATAGCTGGTCGCGGTATACCCGGCCGGTACCAGCTCGGCCGGATAGTCGTACTTCACATCGCGCTTGAGATCGAAGCCGCTGCAGCGCCGGGCGAGGTCCACCGTCGCCTCGAGCAGCGCCGCCGGATAGATGTTGCCGAGCGCCCGGCGCGAGCGCAGGTGGCGCTCGCCGTTGCGGAACAGCAGCGCGCCGGCCTCGGCCAGCGGCACGGTGTGGCGGATCGCGGTGATCGTGTCCTGCAGCACGCGCTCGCGGCGGGTGGCCATGTGCACATCGCCGCTGGCCAAGGGCGTCATGCCCAACTGCCGGGACAGCGCCAGCAGCGCGGCCAGCCGCGCGTCGTCGTCGCCGTCGCGCAGCAGTTCCACCGCCAGATAGGCGCGCTCGCCGAACACCTGCTGCAGCCAGCGCCCGTCCTGCGCCTGCGGCTGCGCGCCGGGCAGCCACAGGGCGAACAGTTCGGGCGCCGCGGCGTGGAACTGAGCCTCCACGTCGGCGCGCGTCAGGGTGTAACGGCCCTTGCTGGCCGCGCGACGTGCGGTGGTGATCAGCGCGCACAGCTGGGTGTAGCCGGCGCGCGTCTCCACCAGCAGCACGAACCGGGCGCCATCGACCAGCGCGAACTCGCTGCCGACGATCAGGCTGACGTCGGTGGCCCGTGCGCCTTCCCAACCGCGCACGATGCCGGCCAGCGAGCATTCGTCGGTGATCGCCAGCGCGCTGTAGCCGCAGGCCTTAGCGCGTTCGAACAGTGCCGTGGCATCCGAGGCCCCGCGCAGGAACGAGAAATCCGACAGGCAGTGCAGCTCGGCATAGGCCGGCAGGCCGTCCGCGGCGACGCCCTGCGGCGCATCGTCGTTGGCCGCCGTGCGCAGGCGCTGGGCCGTGCGCCAGGCGCGCGGCATGCGCCCGCCCGGCGTATCCCGATCCACCCCATCGACCGCGTCATCCCAACTCATCGCCCCTGCCTCCGGCAGCTCTCCGCTTTTACGCTTCCACTCATTTCTCGCTTCACCCGAACCACCCATGCAGCATCCACGGCGCATCGCGCACGCCGGCCGGCTGGAACGCCCAGGCACGCTGACCGCGCGCGGTTTCCACCACGTAGTAGTCGCGACGCGCATCGCCCTGGTCCCACCAACCGCTTTCCAGGCGTTCAGGGCCGGAGATGATCCGCGCCGGGCCATGCAGGGCCACCGGCTGCGGCAGCAGCCAGGCCGGACGCGGCGGACGCGCGGGGGCGGTCTCCACGCCGCGCGCCGGCGCATCGCCCAGGGCGCGGCGCCAGGCCTTTTCCGGGCGCGGATCGCCGGCCGGTTCGACCCGGTAGACGGCCGCATCGCCCAGCCGCGCGCGCAGGCGCTCGCGCAGCTGCGGCCAGTCCAGCGCCTGCTGCGGGCGGGTGTCGAACAGGTCGCGCACCGCCGGCACGAACGGCGGCAGCTGCCGCGCCAGCAGGCGCAGGCCCACCACCGGCCGATTGATGGCCACGCGCTCCAGGCGGTTGCGCGCCAGTTCGAACAGCAGCGCCTGGTTGCGCTCGGGCGCCAGCAGGCCGACCTCCACATCGCTATGGCCCTGCTCGTGCTCCAGCCGCAGCACGAAACGCTGCACGCCGCCGTCGCGGATCGACAGATAGGTGCACAGATCGCCGACCAGGCGCCGCAGCGGGAACAGCAGCGCCATGTGGTTCTCCACCTCGTAGCCCATCTCCACGCGCGCGTCGAAGTGGTCCGGCGGTGCGTACCAGTCCAGCGGGTCGTCGGCCTGCCCGTACAGGCGATCCAGGTGTTCGAGCAGGGCCAGACCGAAGCGCCGCCGCAGCCCGTCGCGCGGCAGTGCGCGCAGCGCGGCCAGCGTGTGCAGACCCATGCGGTGCAGGCGCTCGCCGCTGTCCTCGGGCAGGTGCGCGGCGCGCACCGGCACCGCGTCGAGCACCTGCTGCAGGCGCTCGGGGCGGGCAATGGCCAGGCCGTCCTCGCGCCCGGCCAGCACCTGCGCCGCGCGCGGCGTGGGCGCCAGCGCCAGGCGATGGCGGAAGCCGAGCGTCTCCAGCTCCTCGCGCAGGCGGCGGGCGAAGCGCGGCCACGGCCCGAACAGGCGGAAGCTGGCGCGCGCCTCCAGCACGATCGCATGCGGCCACTGCTGGCTGACCAGCGAGCTGTGCCGATAGGCCCAACTGGCCAGGAAGCGCTGGCTGCGCGCCTGGTCCTGCGCATCGAAATCCACCGTGCGCACCTGCGCCAGCAGCGCGTGCGCGGCCGACAGGCGCATGCCCGGCGTCAGCCCGGCCTGGGCGGCGGCGGCGTTGACCGAATGCAACCGGCGCAGCTGCGCCGGGCCTTCGACCAGCACCAGCGGCGCGGCGCGCTCATCCTCGGGCAGGCGCCGGAGCACCGTGTCCATGGCCAGGTGCGGCAGCAGGATGCAGGCCCACAGCATCAGCGCACCGCCCGCGCGCAGGGCGCCGCGTCAGCGTCGGGTCGGGGAGCCGGATTCCACGGCAGCGGTCGATGCGATGGCATGGCCACGCCTCAATGCACCAGCCGCAGCGGCTGGGCCGGCACCTGGCCGCCGCGACACTTGCGCACGCGCCAGGCGCCCTCCTCGCTGCGGTACTCCAGGCGCAGCGCGGCCGGCGAGGCGTTGAGCGCATGGCGCGCCTCGCGCAGGGCGAAGCCGCAGCAGTCGCCGCTGTCGGCGGCCACCTGCAGGCGGCGCAGCGCGCGCTCGTCGGCCGCCTGCGGCCAGCCCAGCACGGCCGCGCAGGCACCGCTGCGCAGGCACTGCTCGAAGGCCCACAGCGCATCGCGCGGCGCCGCGTCGACCACCTCCAGCTGCGCCAGATCCACCCCGCGGCCCTGCCAGGCCGGCGCGTAAGGAATGTACGGCGGGGCGATCAGCGCCACGCGCTCGCCGGCGCTGGTCAGGCGCGCCAGCGTGGGCAGCAGCAGGGCGATCTCGCCGATGCCGTCGGCCGGCAGCAGCAGCTCGGTCAAGGCCTTGCGCGGCCAGCCGGCGGTGGGCAGCAGTGCGTCCAGCGCGGCATGGCCGGTGGGCTCGCCGTCATGGCGCGGGGCGCCGCCGCGCCCGGCCCGCCAGACCGTGCGCGCGGCCAGCAGCTCGTCCAGCGGCAGGCCCGGGGCCGGCACCGCCGACAACGCACGACGTGGCACCTCGGCCACGGCCTCAACCCCTGCGCACCAGGCCGCAGTACAGGCCTTCGATGGCGAAGTCAGCCCCGGCCGGCACCTCGATCGGCGCATGCGCCGGATTGCGCGGCAGCAGGCGCAGCTGGTGCCTGCCCCGCTCCAGGCGCTTGATGGTCAGCTCGCCTTCGATGCGCGCCACCACGATCTGCCCGTCGCGCGCCTCGGCGCTGCGATGCACGCCCACCAGGTCGCCGTCGAGGATGCCGTCGTCGATCATCGAATCGCCCTGCACGCGCAGCAGATAGTCCGGCCGCAGCGAGAACACGCCGGCATCCAGCAGCAGCTGCTCGTCCAGGCCGATATCCGCGCCGATCGGCACGCCGGCGGCGACCCGGCCCAGCACCGGCAGCGCCAGCAGCGCATCGCGGCGCACGGCCTCGGGCAGCCGGATCCCGCGCTTCTGCCCCGCGCGCAGCTGGATCAGGCCCGCCTCGGCCAGTGCCTGGACATGCTTGTGCGCGGCATTGCGCGAGGAAAAGCCGAATTCAGCCGCGATCTCCGCCAGGCTGGGCGCGTGACCGCGCAATGCCTGGGCCTTCAGATAGGCCAGCACGGCGGCGCGTTGAGGGGTCAGGGGGTCCATGGGTGGACATTTGTACACCTCCTGCGTCGCACGGGGCGAGATACGGCAAAGTTCTCGCTTGGCCTTGCCTTTCTATCCAAACCTATCGGAATATAACCATCGTTATAACCTCGAGCGCACAACCATGAAGCTCAAGATCACCACCGTCGGCAATTCGGCCGGCGTCATCCTGCCCAAGGACCTGCTTGCCCGCCTGCGACTGGAAAAGGGCGACACGCTCTACGCCCTGGAAACTCCGGACGGCATCAAGCTCACCGTCTTCGACCCGACCCTGGCCGCGCAGATGGAAGTGGCCGAGCGGATCATGCGCGAGGACCGCACGGTGCTGCACAAACTGGCGCAGTGAGATGATCGTCTGGATGACCCGGGCCCTGGTGCTGGCCATCCACGACCGCCAACTGGCCGAGCACGGCGGCAGCGGCGGTGTGCGCGACGACGCCCTGCTCGATGCGACCCTGGCCCGCCCCCAGCAGCTGTTCGGCTACGGCGATCCACCTCCGGACCTGGCCGCGCTGGCCGCCAGCCTGGCGTTCGGGCTGGCCCGCAACCATCCGTTCGTGGACGGCAACAAGCGCACCGCCCATGTCTGCTACCGCGTGTTCCTGGTCCTCAACGGTGTGGAGCTGCAGGCCCGCGACGAAGACAAGTACATCGCCATGCTCGGCCTGGCCGATGGCGCCCTGGCCGAAGCCGCCTTCGCCGACTGGATCCGCAAGCACCTGACGCCCAAGCCCGGCAGCCAGCTCCACGAGCCTGAGGCGCGTTACGGCGGTTGATGACCACGCAGTACCCGGCCGGGGCGAGGCTCCGCGAAGAATGGATCGGGAATTCTTTGACTTTCGACCCGACGTCTTCCGACGCCACGCACGAGGCAGCGCGCCGGCGGGCGGTGGCCGCGACGAGCGAGGCAGGAGCCGAGCGCCTTAAGGCAGTGCAGGATGCTTTGACCGAGGGAAAACCGTATACCGCCCGCCGGACCGCTGCCCTTCCGAAGCCAGTAACGCCCACGCGCTGAGAGCGCTAGGAAATCCAACGTCTTCAGACATACGCGAGAAAGCCACTGGATTCCCGCCTTCGCGGGAATGACGGTAGGGAGTTTTCAGCAGAACTCAGCCGCCGTCGGCCAGTTCCAAGCCAGAAGGCGCTTCCGATACCACCTGTAATCCATCGCCCGCCAACGCCAGCAGAAAGGCATCGGGCAAGGCCAGCTTCCCGAACAGTCCATGCTGAAGGCCGCTGAGCACGCGCAGCATGTGGCCGCGCCCGCCTGGCATCCGGCCCAGCCGGAGGAAGGCGAGATCGCGCAGCCTGGCCACCCGGTCGCGGTCGGACTGGAACAGCGGCGTCAGCCAGCGGCTCCAGAACTGATAGAGGCCCACATGCGCGCGGCGGCGCTGCTGATAGCGGGCCAGCGCGGCGGGAAGGTCGGCTTCGGCGCGCAAGGCATCGCGCAGCGCGGCGGCATCCATCAGCGCCATGTTGACGCCCTGCCCCAGCTGCGGGCTCATCGCGTGCGCCGCATCGCCCATCAACAGCAGACGGTCCCGATGCCAGGTGTGGACCACGGCATCGCGATAGCCAGCGCGCGCCAGCTGGCCACAGGCCTCAAGCGGATGCAGACGCGCATCGGCCTGAGGCCACAGCGCCGCGACCTCCTGCCGGAAGGCCGGCATCCCCGCCTGTTCCCAGGCCGCGAATCCATCGGCCGGCAGGCTCCAGAAGAAGCTCAGGCGCGGCGTGTCATCGCCCGGGCGCGTCCCGACCGGCAGCATGCCGATCATCTTGCGCGCGGCCACGTACCGCTGGCGCAGCTCATGCGGCCAGGCCCAGTCGTCCTGCGGCACCAGGCACCACAGCGCGCCCCACGGATAGGCGGCCTCCGAGCGCACGCCCTGCGTGTGCCGGCGCAGTGCCGAGCCCGCGCCATCGGCGGCGATCACCAGATCGAACGGCCCATGCCACTGGCCCGAGGCCTCGCGCACGCGGCGCGTGTCCTGGCTGATCTCGACGATGCGCGTGCCGCAGTGCACGCCGCCGTAACCGTCCCACGCCTGCGCCAGCAGCGCGAACAGCGCACCGCGCTGCATGCCCAGCCCGAACAGACGCCGATCCAGATGCGTATAGCGCATGTCCATGACCGCGCGCCCCGCCGGCGTCTCGCCATAAAGACGATCGATGCGGCGCCCATGCGCCAGGGCCTGCGGCAACAGACCCATCTCCCACAGCACCTGCAGCCCCGTGGGCTGCAACAGGAAGCCGGCGCCCACCGGCCCCAGCACCGGCGCCTGTTCGAAGACATGCACCTGGTGCCCGTCTGCGGCCAGCAATGCGGCCGCCGCCTGGCCGGCGGTGCCATAGCCGATCACCGCGATCTGGTGCCTGTTCCCTGGCATGCCCCACTTTCCCGACGTGCTTGGTGCCCGCGATCATCGCATGCGGGCAGCGCGCCGGATCAGCTCACGTAGATGCTCTTGATGTTGGTGAACTCGTGCATGCCGTGGTTGGCCAGTTCGCGACCGAAACCCGAGCGCTTGGTGCCGCCGAACGGCAGGCGCACGTCGGACTTGACGATGGCATTGACGAAGGCCGCGCCACATTGCAGCTGCTGGGCCACGCGCTCGCCACGCGCGGCATCGGCGGTCCACACACTGCCGCCTAGGCCGAAGCTGGTGTCGTTGGCCACGCGCACGGCCTCGGCCTCGTCGTGCACCCGCAGGATGCTGGCCACCGGACCAAACAACTCCTCCGCGTAAGCCGGCATGCCAGCCTTGACGTGATCCAGGATGGTTGCGGGGTACTCGGCATGGCCGGGCCCGGGCTGGCCGCCGAGCAGCACGGTGGCGCCATCGGCGACGCTGGCAGCAACCTGCTTGTGCAGTTCGTCGCGCAGATCCTGGCGCGCCATCGGCGCCAGCGTGGTGGTTTCATCGTTGGGATCGCCGGTGCGCAGCTGGCCGGCGGCCTCGACGAAGCGCTGCACGAAGCGCTCGGCGATCGCATCGACCACGATGAAGCGCTTGGCCGCGATGCAGGTCTGGCCTGCGTTGTCGAAGCGGCCCTTCACCGCCGCGGCGACCGTCTTGTCCAGGTCGGCATCGTCGAGCACGACGAAGGCATCGCTGCCGCCCAGTTCCATCACGCACTTCTTCAGCACGCTGCCAGCGGTGGCGGCGATGGAGCGGCCCGCGCGCTCGGAGCCGGTCAGCGTGACCGCGGCCACGCGCGGATCGCGGATGACCTGGGCGGCCTGATCGTTGTCGATGTGCAGCACGCCGAACACGCCCTCGGGCACGCCGCCGGCGCGCAGCGCCTCGGCGATGGCATCGGCGCAGCGCGGCACGTTGGTGGCGTGCTTGAGCAGTGCGGTGTTGCCGACCATCAGGGTCGGCGCCAGGAAGCGGAACACCTGCCAGATGGGGAAATTCCACGGCATCACCGCGAACACGCAGCCGATCGGTTCGTAGCGCACGTAGCTGGAGCGCGCCTCGGTCTGGATCGGCTCGGGCCGCAGGTACTGCGCGGCGTGGTCGGCGTAGTAGTCGCAGGCGTCGGCGCACTTGTCGACCTCGGCCAGGGCTTCCTTCTTCAGCTTGCCCATCTCGGCCGTCATCAGCGCCTGGAAGGTCTCGCGCCGCTCGCGCAGCGCCGCGGCGACCGCATGCAGGACTTCCGCTCGCGCCTCGATGGAGCGCTGGGCCCATTCGGGGAACGCGGCCTGGGCCGCGTGCAGCGCCGCCTCCACGGTGTTGGAGCCCATCAGCGTCTGACGGTGCTCGACCTGGCCGGTGTAGGGATTGGGGACTTCAGTAGACATGCGCGACTCCGCGAAGCATCAAGACAGCGCGCCATCATCCGCCGATGCGCGTTACCCAGCCGTCGCCGCTGCTTCGCCCCGCTCTTGGTGGGAGCCGCCATGGCGGCGATGGGGCTCTACCGGTAAAGCCCCATCGCCGCCATGGCAGCTCCCCCCTGTAGAGCGGAGCTTGCTCCGCTGGGGCCTTCCCCACGAACCGAACGAAGCAGCGGAGCTTGCTCCGCTGGGGCCCTCCCCACGAACCGAACGAAGAGCAGCGGAGTCCCCAAGAGGGGATGGCCACAAGCTCCGCTCTACAGACGGACGGCTGCTGGAGTTGAGGAGACAGTTGCTCCCACTCAGCATCCCCGCCACTCAGCGCGCCGCGATGCCCGGCTGCGGTGCGTCCTGCCAGCCCAGGCCCAGGCTCTTCTGCAGGGCCACGTAGTCCACCAGCAGCTGCACCTGCGCCTGGGCCGCGCTGTCGCGGGCGCTGCGCTGCTGGCGCTGCACGTCCAGCAGGTCGATCTGCGAGGAGGCGCCCGCCGCGCGTCGCTGCTGCATCAGCACGGCGGCGCGGTCGGCCGAGGCCTGGGCCTGCACCGCCACCAGCAGCTGCTGGCGCGCCGAGCCAAAGTTGGACAGCGCGGTGTTGGCATCCTGCAGCGCGGCCAGCACGGTGTTCTCGTAGGCCGCGGCGCGGCCTTCGGTGCCTGCGCGGGCCTGGACGACCTGCGCCTTGATGCGGCCGAAATCGAAGATCGACCAGCGCAGGAACGGCGCCACCAGCGTGGCGGCCGAATCGGCATTGAGCTCGCTGGGCTTGGTCGCCACCGCGGCCAGGTTGCCCATCAGCGTGACCTGCGGGAAATAGCCCGACAGCGCCTCGCCGATCTGGGCGTTGGCGCCGGCCAGCTCACGCTCGGCCTGGCGCACGTCCGGGCGACGGCGGATCATCGCGGCCGGGTCGTCCACCCTCACCTGCGCCGGCAGCGCCGGCAGCGGCACGACCGGCGCCAGGCGCGCATCGAGCGAACCGGGCACCTGCCCGACCATCAAGGCCAGCTGGTCCAGCGCCTCGCTGCGCTGGGCCTGCAGCGGCAGCAGCCGCGCCTGGTTCTGCTGCAGCTGGCCACGGGCGCGTTCGACCTGCAGGTCCGAATCCGCCCCGTGCGCACGGCGCTGGGTGGTGAGGTCCAGCGCCTGCTGCGCATCGCGCACGGCGTCCTGGCCCAGGGCGATGCGCGCCTGCAGGCCGCGATAGTTGAGATAGACCTGCGCGATCTCGGCGGCCAGGCGCACCTGCGCATCGGCCAGCTGCGCCTGCGCGGCCTCGGCCTGCGCCGCGGCGCCTTCGGCGGCGCGACGGCGGCGGCCGAAGAAGTCCAGCTCCCAGCTGGCGTCGAAGCCGGCCAGGTAGAGGTCGCTGTCCAGATCGAGGTCGCGCGCGGCCTGTTCGACCGCCGCGCCGGTGGCCGGGTCGGTGGCCTGGGCGATGCCGGCGGCTCCGTCGCGGATGTCGTGCTGGATCGAATCCGGCGCCTTGACGTGGGCGTAGGCCCCCATCGCACCGACCTGCGGCAGGCGTTCGGCGCGGCGCTGGGCGAACAGCCCGCGCGAGGCCTGCACCCGCGCATCGGCCGCGCGCAGGTTGGGGCTCTGGCGTAGCGCGGTGTCGATCAGCCAGTCCAGCTGCGGATCGTGCAGTTCGCGCCACCACTGGCTGGGCGGCGGCGCGCTGACCACCCCAGCCGCGTCGGCGCGATGCAGGCGCGGCGCCTGCACGGCCTCGGGCGCCACCTCCGGGCGTACGTAGTCGGGGCCGAGCACGCAGCCGGCCAGCAGGGCCGGCACCAGCACGGTCAGGGATGCGCGCGCGGCGCGGCGGGCGTCAATGCATCGCAAGTTGCGTCCCCTTGGGCAGCGGTTTGAGCAGGAAGGCCAGCGGGATCGAGCACACCACGATGACGCCGAAGATCCAGAACAGGTCGTTGTAGGTCATCACCAGCGCCTGCAGCTGCACCATCCGCGCCAGGGCCCCGATGGCCTGCATCGCGGCATCGCCACCGGCGGCATGCAGGGCGCCGGTGAGCTGGTGCACGTAGTCCTGGCCCAGCGGCGAGTTGGCCGTGACCGAGCTGCCCAAGACCTGGGTGTGGTAGGTCATGCGCCGCTCCTGGAAGGTGGAGATCAGCGCCAGGCCGATTGAGCCGCCCAGGTTGCGCGCGGCGTTGAACAGGCCCGAGGCATCGCCGGCCAGGTCCTTGGGCACCGAGCTGATCGCCGCCTGGTTGAGCGCCATCATCGCCAGCGCCAGCCCGCAGCCCTGCAGCAGCTGGCCGGCGACGAAGGTCTTGCCCACGCTGTAGGAGGTCAGGTCGATATTGATGAAGCACGCAGCGGCGAAGCACAGCAGCCCGCCGATCACCAGCACGCGCACGTCCACCGTGCCCAGCAGCTTGGGCATGAACGGCATCAGGATCACCGTGGGCACGCCGCCCAGCAGCAGCACATAGCCGGACTGCTCGGTGTTGTAGCCCGAGACCATGGCCAGGAACTGCGGGATCATGTACATCACGCCGAACAGGATCATGCCCACCGCGAGCATCATCACGAACACGGCGCTGAAGCTGCGATTGAGCAGCACCTTGAGCTGGATCACCGGCTCGTGCCGCAGGAACTGGGTCGCCAGCAGCGCGGCGAAACCCACCAGCGACAGCGCCGACAGCCACAGGATGAATTCCGATTCGAACCAGCGCTCGCGCTGCCCCTCCTCCAGCACCACCGTCAGCCCGCCCAGGCCGGCGGTCAGGCCGAAGATGCCCAGCCAGTCGGCCTCCAGCAGGCCGGCCCAGCGCGCCTGCTCGTGCTGCAGCCCCAGCAGCAGCAGCGCCACCAGGCCCGCGCACACCGGCACGTTGAGGAAGAAGGCGTAGTGCCAGCTGACGTTCTCGGTCAGCCAGCCGCCCAGCAGCGGGCCGATCACCGGGCCCATGATCACCGTCATGCCGAACAGCGCCGTGCCCATGGTCTGCTGCGACGGCGGCAGGCGCGTGGCGACGATGGTCAGCGCGGTGGGGATCAGCGCGCCGCCGGCGAAGCCCTGGCCAACGCGGCCGACGATCATCATCGGCAGCGAGGTCGACAGCCCGCACATCACCGAGAACGCGGTGAAGGCCAGCGCGCAGATCAGCAGGAAGTTGCGCAGCCCCAACGTGCGCACGAACCAGCCTGTCAGCGGAATCATCACGATCTCGCTGACCAGATAGGCCGTGGAGATCCACGTGCCCTCGGTGCCGCTGGCGCCGACCTCGCCCTGTATGGTCGGCAGGGCCGCGTTGACGATCGAGATATCCAGGGTGGCCATGAACGAGCCGATCGTGCCGGCGGCCACCGCCAGCCACGCCCCGGCGTCGGCCTTCTGCGCGCCGGCCGGCCGAGCGCCCGCGCTGGCGCCGGTGGCGCTCACGGCTTGGAGGTGTCCCGGGCGTCGAGGCGGTCGGCCTCGTCCTGCGCCTGGTCCTTGGCGCCCTTGGCCGAACGCGTATCGACCGTGGCGGTCACCGACATGCCGGGCACCAGCACCTTGCGCGCCTGCTCGCCGGCATCGACGCGGATGCGCACCGGCACACGCTGGACGACCTTGGTGAAGTTGCCGGTGGCGTTCTCCGGCGGCAGCAGCGCGAACTGCGAGCCGGTGCCGGGCGACAGGCTCTCCACATGCCCATGCAGGGTCACCCCCGACAGCGCGTCGACCTCGATCTCGACCGGCTGGCCCGGGCGCATCAGCCCGACCTGGGTCTCCTTGAAGTTGGCCGTCAGGTACAGCGACTCCACCGGCACGATGGTCATCGTGCGCGTGCCGGCGGCCAGGAACTGGCCGACCTGCACGGTGCGATCGCCCACGCGCCCGTCGATGGGCGCCTTCAGATGCGTATCGCCCACGGCCACGTTGGCCTGGTCGACATTGGCCTGGGCCTGCTGCAGCCCGGCCTTGGCCTGCTCCAGCTGCGCCTCGCCCGCGGCGATCTGGCTCTGCGCGCCGACGATCTGCGCCTGGGCGGCATCGAACTGCGCCTGGGCCTGATCGCGCTGCTGGCGCAGGCTCTCCAGATGCTCGTGGGTGTCGGCACCGGAGGCGGCCAGTGGCGTGAAGCGCGCCACCTCGGCCTTGGCGAACTTCAGCTGCACCTGCGCCGAGGCGGCCTGGCTGCGCGCCTGCACCAGCTGTGCGCGATGGCCCTCGATGGCCGCCTGCGCGGCGGCGATGTCGGCCTGGCGCACGGCCACGGCGGCCTGCGCCTGCTCCAGCTGCGCGGTATAGGTGCGGCCATCGATCTCGATCAGCGGCTGCCCCGCCTTGACCCAGGCGTGGTCCTCGACCAGCAGCTTGGTGACATAGCCGTTGACGCGCGGCGCCACGGCCACCGCATCGGCCTGCAGATAGGCATCGTTGGTCTCCTGCAGATAGCGCCCGATGAGCAGGTGATAGACCAGCCAGACGATCAGCGCGATCAGCACCACCACGCCGATGAGGATCAGCGTCCAGCGCACCTTGGGATTCTTCAGCGGCGAAGGCTTGAGCGGATCCTGCCGGCCCTGCGGATCGTCCCCGTCGGCGGGGGGCTGCGCACGGCCGTCCTGGCCGCGGTCGGGATCGTCGTGTTGGCTCAAGGCAGGTTCCTGCGCGCGAAGGTGGGGGGCCATGCCCCAGGCGCTTGCACCCGCGATCTGCGGCGCAAGCGCTCGGGGCCGTGCACGTCTGCGTGGAGACTAGAGCACCGGGGCCTCACGACGCCGTGAAAGTGAAACCCGGAGTCCCACTTACTGTCAACTCCGGCCGTCGTCCCCACCCCGCAGCGCCAGCTGCCGGTCCCGCTTGCGGCGCTGTTCGCCGCGCGACATCAGCCACCAACCCAAGAACGCGCACAGCGACACCGCCACGATCATCAGCGTCGCCAGCGCATTGATCTTGGGGCTCAAGCCCAGCCGCACCGAGGAGAACACCTTCATCGGCAGCGTGGTCGAATCGGGGCCGGAGACGAAGCTGGCGATCACCACATCGTCCAGCGACAGAGTGAAGGCCAGCAGCCAGCCCGAGACCAGCGCCGGGGCGATGATCGGCAAGGTGATCAGGAAGAACACCTGGACCCGGTTGGCGCCCAGGTCCATCGCCGCCTCTTCCAGCGACCTGTCCAGCTCGGCCATGCGCGCGGACACCACCACGGCGACGAAGGCCAGCGAGAATGTGGTGTGCGCGATCCAGATCGAGACCATGCCCTTGGGCTGAAAATGGAACACCTCGCCCAGCGAGACGAACATCAGCAGCATCGACAGGCCGATGATCACATCGGGCATCACCAGCGGCGCGGCGATCAGCCCGCCGAACAGCGTCCTGCCCGGAAAGCGGCGCAGGCGCGTCATCGCCAGCGCGGCCAGCGTGCCCAGCACCACCGCGGCAGTGGCCGTCCAGAAGGCGATGCGCAGGCTCACCCAGGCCGCCTCCAGGATCGACGCGTCGCCCAGCAGCTCGCCATACCACTTGAACGAGAACCCCGCCCACACCGTGGCCAGCCGCGAGCGGTTGAAGCTCCACAGCATCAGCAGCAGCACCGGCAGATAGAGGAACGCGAAACCCAGCCCGAGCACGATCCGGGCGGGCCAGCGCGCGCGACCGACCGCGCTCACGTCAGCCTGCCCTCGAGCTGGCGCTGCTGGACGCGATGGAAGATCAGGATCGGGATCATCAGCAGCGCCAGCATCGCGATGGCCACCGCCGAGGCCAGCGGCCAGTCGCGGTTGGCGAAGAACTCGTTCCACAGCACCCGGCCGATCATCAACGTGTCCGGGCCGCCGAGCAGTTCGGGGATCACGAACTCGCCCAACGCCGGGATCATCACCAGCATGCAGCCGGCGACGATGCCGGCGCGCGACAGCGGCAGGGTGATCCTGACGAACGCCTTCCACGGACGCGCGCCCAGGTCGTAGGCCGCCTCGAGCAGCCGCGGGTCGTGCTTGACCAGGTTGGTGTACAGCGGCAGCACCATGAAGGGCAGATAGCAGTAGACGATGCCGATGTAGGCGGCCAGCGGCGTGTACAGGATCTGCCGGCCCTCGATCCAACCCATCGCCTGCAGCGCATCGATCACGCCCAGCTGCTCCAGCAGCCGCCCGACCGGCCCGCTGCTCTTGAGCAGACCGATCCAGGCATAGACGCGGACCAGGAACGAGGTCCACGACGGCAGCACCACCAGCATCACCGCGATGTGGCGCGAGGCCGGCGGCAAGCGCGCGATGACATAGGCCATCGGATAGCCGATCAGCAGCGCCAGCAACGTGGCGATGGCGGCGATCTTCAGCGAGCTCAAGTAGGCGGCGATATAGCCGTTCTGCAACGCGCCCAGCTGCAGATAGTTGGACAGGTCGAGCCTGAGCGCGACCTGCGCGCCGTCCATGTCCAGGATCGGCGTGTACGGCGGCATGGCGATGGCCAGCCTGGCGAAGGAAATCTTCAGCACGATCAGGAACGGAACGGCGAAGAACACCAGCAGCCACAGATACGGCAGCCCGATCACGCCCCAGCGCGGGCCGGGCGTGCGCTGGCGCAGCCGCGTCAGCCAGGCCGGCGCGCTCATTGGGTCAGCACCACGCCATCGTGGTCGCCCCACCACACCCAGACCGGATCGCCCCAGGTCAGGCCCTCGCTGGCCCAGCGCTGCACGTTGGCGAAGTGCGCCAGGACGACCAGATCGCTGGGCAGCCTGACGTGATAGACCGAGTGACTGCCGTAGTAGGCGATGTCCTCGATCACGCCGCGGGCCTTGTTGTACGGCTGCGCCGGTTCCTCCTTGGCGATGACCAGCTTCTCCGGCCGCACGGCGAAGCACACCGCCTGGCCTGCGAAGCCGGAAATGCCGTGGCCCACATAGATGTCGGTGGCCAGCTGCGGCGCACGCAGGGTGACGAATTCGGCGTGGTCCTGGTCGATCACCGCCTCGATCATGTTGACCGAACCGATGAAGCCGGCGGCGAAGCGGCTGGCCGGCTGCTCGTAGATCTCATCGGGCGTGCCGACCTGGCGGATGCGGCCGGCCTCCATCAGCGCGATGCGGGTGGCCATGGTCATGGCCTCTTCCTGATCGTGGGTGACCATCACGCAGGTCACGCCGGTCTTCTCGATGATCGACACCAGCTCCAGCTGCATCTGCGTGCGCAGCTTGCGGTCCAGCGCGCCCATCGGCTCGTCCAGCAGCAGCAGCTTGGGCCCCTTGGCCAGGCAGCGTGCCAGCGCCACGCGCTGCTGCTGCCCGCCGGAGAGCTGGTGCGGCTTGCGCCTGGCTAGACCGTCCAGCCGCACCAGCGCGAGCATCTCCTCCACGCGCCGGGCGATCTCGCGCTTAGGGATGCGGTCCTGCTTGAGACCGAAGGCGATGTTCTGCTCCACCGTCATGTGCGGGAACAGCGCATAGGACTGGAACATCATGTTGATCGGCCGCTCGTACGGCGGCAGCGCGCCCAGCTCCTGCCCATCGAGGAAGATCCTGCCGGCGCTGGGCGTCTCGAACCCGCCCAGGCAGCGCAGCAGCGTGGACTTGCCGCTGCCCGAGCCGCCCAGCAGGGCGAACAGCTCACCCTTGCGGATGGACAGGTCGATCTCGTCCACGGCCAGGACGCCATCGAAGTCCTTGCGCACGCCCTCCAGACGCAGATAGCCCTCCGCCCCTGGCGCAGGGCCGGATCCCGACGCGACCATCTGCTGTTCCCCTGCCGCCATCTCGCTGCCTTCGTCGCTGTTGGATGCCTGCGCGGTACCGGCCGCCGTGGGTGGATCATGCGGGCGACGGGCGGATCACGCGTGGATTCTGCCGCAGCGCCGCACCACGATGCAGGCCATGCGCCCCGCCCCGTCGCCGCCTACCGGCTGGTCTTCAGATCGGTCCACAGCCGGGTGTACTGCTTGTCCACCTCCGGCGGGATGATGGCGAAGGTGAACAGCTTGGCTTCCACCTCCGGCGGAGGATAGATCGTCGGGTCGGAGGTGATGGCCTTGTCCATCAGCGCCTTGGCCTTGGGCACCGCGTTGGGATAGCGGACGAAGTCCGAGTCGCTGGCCATCACCTTCGGGTCGAGCAGGTAGTTGATGTAAGCGTAGGCGTTGTCCACGTTCCTGGCGTCCTTGGGGATGGCCAGCATGTCGAACCACAGCGGCGCGCCCTCCTTGGGAATCGAGTAGGCGATGTGCACGCCGTTGCCGGCCTCGGCCGCGCGCTCGCGCGCCTGGATCACATCGCCCGACCAGCCCACCACCAGGCAGGTATCGCCATTGGCCAGCGCATCGA
The DNA here is from genome assembly GCF_030322905.1 of Pseudoxanthomonas winnipegensis. Classification (NCBI taxonomy): domain Bacteria; kingdom Pseudomonadati; phylum Pseudomonadota; class Gammaproteobacteria; order Lysobacterales; family Lysobacteraceae; genus Pseudoxanthomonas; species Pseudoxanthomonas winnipegensis. Next base: position 2,619,435 of record NZ_CP095475.1, read on the forward strand.
TGTAGGCGGAGGAATGGAACTGGCCGATGTAGGGGCGGATCGTCTTGAGCAGCGCGCCGGCCTTGTCGATGACCTGCGGGTCGGTGCTGTTGGGGTCTTCGCCCAGATAGTTGAGCGCGATCGGGATCAGCTCGGACGGGGTGTCCAGGAAGGTGACGCCGCAGTCCTTGAGTTTGGCCAGATTCTCCGGCTTGAACACCAGATCCCAGCTGTTGGTGACCTCGGTATTGCCGAAGGCCGCCCTGACCTTGTCCACGTTGTAGCCGATGCCGGTGGTGCCCCACATGTAGGGCACGGCATACTGGTTGCCGGGATCCTGCTTGGCGATCTTCTGCATCATCTGCGGGTCGAGGTTGGCCAGGTTGGGGATCCTGGCCTTGTCCAGCGGCTGGAACACGCCGGCCTGGATCTGCCGCCCCAGGAAGTTGAGCGTGGGCACCACCACGTCGTAGCCGCTGGCGCCGGCCAGCAGCTTGGCCTCCAGCACCTCGTTGCCGTCGAACACGTCATAGGTCACCGAGATACCGGTAGCCTTCTCGAAGTTGGCATTGGTGTCCGGGGCGATGTAGTCCGACCAGTTGTAGACGTTGACGTTCCTGGACTTGCCGCCGCCCGCCTCGCCCGACGCTGCCGTGCCGTCCACGCCGCCGCAGGCGGCCAAGCCGGCCAGCGCCACCACTATTCCGCACACCCGCAACTTCATCGCCACTCTCCACACGGATCCGCCGCCGCGGCGGTCGTTGCTCAGACTGTACCCGCCGCAGGCCGGGCGTGGACCGGGTTGATTGGCTGTTCTGGCCGGCATCACGCCTCAGATCCCCAGCGCCTCGGCGGTGTCGTCCAGCGCCTTCCAGGCCTTGTCGAACAGCTCGTCCACCTGCGCGCGGTCGATCACCAGCGGCGGTGACAGCAGCATCGCGTCATAGGTGGCGCGCAGGATGAGCCCATGGCGCAGCGCGTGGTCGCGACACAGCGCCCCCACCTTGCCGCGTTCCTCGAACAGGGTGCGCCGGCCCTTGTGCGGGACCAGCTCCAAGGCGCCCATCAGGCCGACGATGCGCGCCTGGCCGACCAGCCGGTGCTCACCCAGCTCCGCCCAGCGCTGGGCCAGATAGGGCGCGATGTGATCGCGCGCGGTCTCGACGATCCGCTCCTCCTGCAGGAGGCGGATGTTCTCCAGCGCCACCGCCGCGCACACCGGATGGCCCGAGTACGTCGCCCCGTGCGCCAGCTCGCCGCCCTGCGCCTTCAGCACGCCGGCCACGCGCTCGCCGAACATTGCCGCGCCCAGCGGGATGTAGCCGGAGGTGATGCCCTTGGCGATGGTCATCACATCGGGCCGGAAGCCGAAGGTCTGCGCGCCGAACCATTCCCCGGTGCGGCCGAAGCCGGTGATCACCTCGTCGGCCACCAGCAGCACGTCGTACTGGCGGCAGATGCGCTCCACCTCCGGCCAGTAGGTGCGCGGCGGGATGTGCACGCCGATGGCGCCCATCACCGGCTCGCCGATGAAGGCGGCCACGCGCTCGGGCCCCAGTTCGAGGATCTTGTCCTCCACCCGGCGCGCGGCGAGCAGGCCGTATTCGTCCTCGGACAGCTCGCCGCCATCGTGGAACCAGAACGGCGGATCGACATGGACGATGTCCGGGATCGGCAGGCCGCCCTGCCCGTGCATGCTCTTCATCCCGCCCAGGCTGGCGCCGGCCACGGTGGTGCCGTGGTAGCCGTTATGGCGGGCGATGAAGACGTTCTTGCGCGGCTGGTCCTGCACCGCCCAGTAGTGCCGCACCAGGCGCAGGATGGTGTCGTTGGCCTCCGAGCCGGAGTTGACGAAGAAGGCGTGATCCAGATCGTACGGCGTCAGCTCGGCCAGCTTGGCCGCCAGGCGGATGGTGGGCTCGGTGGTGCACTGGAAGAAGCTGTTGTAGTAAGCCAGCTGCTCCATCTGCCGCGCGGCGGCCCGGCCCAGCTCGGCGCGGCCATAGCCGATGTTGACGCACCACAGCCCGGCGAAGGCGTCGAGCAGCTTGTGGCCTTCGGCATCCCAGACGTAGCAGCCCTCGCCGCGGGTCAGGATGCGCGTGCCCTTGGCGGCCAGCGCCGCGTTGTCGTTGAACGGATGGAGATGGTGCGCGGCATCGAGGTCTTGCAGGGTGCGGGCTTGGTGGGCATCCATGAACTTGTGCTTCTCGCTTGTTACACGGCGGCAGTCGTACTTGCGTTGGTTTCTCTTAGCGGCTTGGATCAGCCCATAAGGCCATCGTTTCCGCGACCTGGAAAAACCGTCGTTCCCGCGAAAGCGGGAATCCATGGACCTTCTCGCGCAAAGCCCATGTCCATGGGTCCCCGCTTTCGCGGGGACGACAACGGGGAATCATCGGCCGCTTCCACAGCGCCGTCGCGTCGCACGCGCCTAGACATTCAACAGCAGGAACTCCCGCTCCCACGAACTGATCACCCGGAAGAACGTCTCGTACTCCTTGCGCTTGACCGAGATGTAGGCGCGCACGAAGCGCTCGCCCAGCAGCGCCCGCAGCGGCGCGCAGCCTTCCAGTTCGTCCAGCGCCTCGCCCAGCGAGCGCGGCAGCTCGAAGCCGATGTCCTGCGCGCTGCTGGCCAGCGGCCTGGTCGGCTGCAGCTTCTCCTGCAGCCCCAGCAGGCCGCAGGCCAGGGTCGCCGCCATCGCCAGGTAAGGATTGGCGTCGGAACCGGCGAAGCGGCTCTCCACCCGCGTGTTCTCCAGCGTGTCCTTGGGCACGCGCAGGCCGCAGGTGCGGTTGTCGTAGCCCCACTGCACATTGATCGGCGCCACCTGGCCGATGGCCAGGCGCCGGTAGGAATTCACGTTGGGCGCGAAGAAGGCCATGGTCATGGGCGCGTACTTCTGCAGCCCGCCCATGTAATGCAGGAAGGTCTTGCGCTCCTTGCCCACCTCCTTGCCGGCGAACACGTTCGCGCCGGTCTTGCGATCCAGCAGGCTCTGATGGATGTGCATGGCGCTGCCGGGCTCGTTCTCCATCGGCTTGGCCAGGAAGGTGGCGTAGATGCCGTGGCGCAGCGCGGCCTCGCGCATGGTGCGCTTGAACAGGAAGACCTGATCGGCGCGGCTGAGCGCGTCGGCATGGGTGAAGTTGACCTCCAGCTGCGCCGCGCCGGATTCGTGGATCAGCGTGTCCACGTCCAACTCCATCGCATCGCAGTAGTCGTACATCAGGTCCAGGATCGGGTCGAACTCGTTGACCGCATCGATGGAGTACGACTGGCGCGCGGTCTCCGGCCGGCCCGAGCGCCCTGCCGGCGGCAGCAGCGGAAAGTCCGGGTCGGTGTTCTTCTGCACCAGGAAGAATTCCAGCTCCGGCGCCACCACCGGCTGCAGGCCGGCCTCCTCGTAGGCCTTGAGCACGCGCCGCAGCACGTTGCGCGGGGCCAGATCGTGCGGCTCACCGTCCTTGGTCCAGCAGTCGTGGATCACCTGGGCGGTGGGATCGGCCGCCCACGGCACCATGCGCACGGTGCCCGGGTCCGGGCGCAGGAACATGTCCGAGTCCGAGGGACTGGTCAGCTCGTAATAGTCGTGCGGATAGTCGCCGGTGACCGTGGTTGCGAAGATGCCCTCGGGCAGGCGCGTGCCGTAGTCGTGGCTGAATTTGTCGGCCGGAATGATCTTGCCGCGCGCGATGCCGGTGATGTCCGGCACCAGGCACTCGACCTCGGTGATGCGCCGCTCCTTGAGCCAGCGCCGCAGTGAGTTGTCGGCCGGCTCGGCGGGCGTGTCGGGTTGGGTCTTGCGGCGACTCATGCGAAGGCGACCTCGTGGCGGCGGTTGGCACGGGCACGGCAGGCCTGGCCGAAGGCGTGGAAGATGCCGGCGTAGAGCGGCTGCTCGGTCACCCGCCACTCCGGATGCCATTGCACACCGAGCAGAAAGCTCGCGCCTTCATGTCGAAAGGCCTCGATCAAGCCGTCGGGCGCGGTCGCCTCGATCACCAGGCCCTTGGCCAGGCGGCGCACGCCCTGGCCATGCAGCGAATTGACCCACGGCGCGGCTTCGCCGAAGGACGCCAGCAGCCCGCCCGGCGCCAGCATCACCGGATGGGCCGGGCCGTACTGCATCTCCAGCGGCGCGCTCGTGTCCTCGCGATGGTCCATCAACCCCGGCACCGCGTGCAGCTTCTGATGCAGCGTGCCACCCAGGGCGACGTTGACCTCCTGGAAGCCGCGGCAGATCGCCAGGATCGGCACGCCGGCGGCCAGCGCCGCGCGCACCAACGGCAGCGTGGTGCCGTCGCGCGCCGCATCGTGCGGGTTGCCTTCCCAGCTCGGTTCGTCCGAATAGTGATGCGGCTCGATGTTGCTGACCGCGCCGGTCAGCAACAGGCCATCGACCGTGTCCAGCAACACCTCCACCGGCAAGGCCGGCGTCAGCGACGGCCACAGCAGCGGCACGCAGCCGGCACCCTCGACGAGCGCCCGCAGGTACTTCTCGCCCACCATCAGAAAGGGATGCGATCCGATCGGTCTGCGGTCGGTCGGCACACCGACCAGCGGCGGTCTGGCCATGCAGGACGGCTCCTCAGGGCGTTGAAGCAAGCTAGCGTGGCCGTTTTATTTTTACAACACGCACCGCGTGCGAGCCGTCAGTTGGCGTCTTGCAGGCCATATTCATGAACTCGCGCGGCAACGGCGTTGAGTATTCTTGACAACAACGCGCCTGCTAGGCTGTCTCCAACGCCGCCAAGAGCCCACCATGACCGCCCTGTCCGACGCCCGCGATGCCGCCACCCTGGCCGCCCTGCCGGACCTGGAGGCCATCGACCTGCTGCTGCCGGACATGAACGGCGTGCTGCGCGGCAAGCGCGTCACGCGCCAGGCGCTGGACAAGGTGTTCGCCGATGGCATCTGCCTGCCGATGTCGCTGATCGCCACCGACATCACCGGCAACACCGTCGAGGAAACCGGCCTGGGCTACGACATCGGCGACGAGGACCGCATCTGCCGGCCCGTGCCCGGCTCACTGCGGCCGGTGCCGTGGACGCCGCGCCCCACCGCGCAGCTGCTGCTGGCGATGGAGGACGGCTTCGGCGGCCTGTTCGAAGCCAACCCGCGGCAAGTGCTGGGCCGCGTGGTGCAGCGCTTCGCCGACCTCGGCCTGACTCCGGTGGTGGCCATCGAGCTGGAGTTCTACCTGTTCGACCGCCTGCCCGATGCCCGCGGCCGCCCGCAGCCGGCGATCAACCCCAACACCGGCGCGCGCAACACGAGCACGCAGGTCTATTCGATCGAAGACCTGGACGACAACCGCGATTTCATCGATGCGGTCGCGGCCGTGTGCCGTGCACAGGACATCCCCGCCGACACCGCCGTGGCCGAGTACGCGCCGGGCCAGTTCGAGATCAACCTCAAGCATCGCGCCGATGCGCTGCAGGCCTGCGACGACGCTGTGATGCTCAAGCGCGCGATCAAGGCCGTGGCACAGCAACAAAGCCTGCAAGCCAGCTTCATGGCCAAGCCCTTGGTCGACCAGGCCGGCAGCGGCCTGCACGTGCACGTGAGCCTGCTCGACGCACAGGGCCGCAATGTCTTCGCCGGCACCGCGCAGGCGCCGGCCGCCGCGCTGCTGCACGCCGTCGGCGGCCTGCAGGCCAGCGCGACCGACACCATGCTGCTGTTCGCCCCGCACGCCAACAGCTACCGCCGCTACGTGCCCAACGCCTTCGTCCCGCTGGGCCGCAGCTGGGGCTACAACAACCGCACCGTGGCCATGCGCATCCCACACAGCGACGCGGCCAACACGCGCATCGAGCACCGTATCGCCGGCGCCGACGCCAATGTCTACCTGGCCTGCGCCGCGGTGCTGGCCGGGATGCTGCATGGACTGGAACAGCGCCTCGATCCCGGCCCACCCATCGTCGGCAACGCCTACGCCCAGACCGAGCAGCACAGCCCGCACTGGCGCGGTTCGATCGAGGATTTCCTGGGCAGCGCCTTCATCGCCGAACATTTCGGCGAACGCTTCCGCCACCTCTACGGCCAGCAGAAGCGCAAGGAGCAGCGCAGCTTCGACACCCAGGTCACCGACCTGGACTACGCCTGGTACCTGCGTGCGGTCTGAGCCCGGCACGCCCGGCGCCTACCCCGACAGCTGGTACGCGGCCAGCACCACGCCCCTGCCCGCCCAGCCCGCGCTCGAAGGGCGCATCGACTGCGATGTCTGCATCCTCGGCGCCGGCTACACCGGCCTTTCCGCGGCGCTGGAGCTGGCCGAGGCAGGTTATCGCGTGGTAGTGCTGGAGGCACAGCGGATCGGCTGGGGCGCGTCGGGCCGCAACGGCGGCCAAGCCATCGTCGGCTTCGGTTGCGGCGAGGAGAAGCTCGAGGCGCTGGTGGGCCTGGACGACGCGCGGCGCATGTTCGATCTGTCCCGCGAAGGCCTGGCCTGGCTGCACGCGCGGCTGGCACGTCACGGCATCCAGGCGCACTGGCGCGCCGGCCACGCCACCGTGCCGCTGAAAGCCCGCCAGCAGCGCGAGGTGCGAGCCATGGTCGAGCGCTTCCATACCCACTACGACCATCCGGTGCAGTGGTGGGACCGCGACCGCCTGCGTGCAACCCTGGCCAGCGAGCGCTACCTGGGCGCGCTCTACGATCCGATCAGCGGTCACCTGCATCCGCTGGCCTATGCGCTGGGCCTGGGTCGCGCGGCGGTGGACGCCGGCGTGCGCATCTTCGAGGCAAGCGCGGTGACCCGCCTGCAGCGCGGCGCGCGGCCGGTGTTCGAGACCGCACGCGGACAGGTGCACTGCGACTTCGGCGTGCTCGCCGGCAACGCCCTGCTGCACGGCATCGCGCCGGAACTCGAGGCGCGGATCATGCCGGTCGGCACCTACATCGCCGCCACCGCCCCGCTGGGCGAGGAACGCGCACGCGCGCTGATCGGCAACGACATGGCCGTGGCCGACACGGCCTGGGCGCTGGACTACTACCGCCTCAGCCACGACCACCGCCTGCTGTTCGGCGGGCGCGCCAGTTACTCCGGGCGCCCCCCGCGCGATCTCGCGGCGATCATGCGCCGGCGCATCGCGGGGGTGTTCCCGCAGTTGGGCGAAGTCGCACTGGATTACGTCTGGGGTGGCCTGGTGGACATCTCGCGCAACCGCGCCCCGCACTGGGGGCGCCTGCAGCCCAACCTGTACTTCGCGCAAGGCTTCTCCGGCCACGGCGTGGTCGCCACCGGCCTGGCCGGCAAGCTGATCGCCGAGGCCATCGCCGGCCAGTCCGCCCGCCTGGACCTGTTCGCCAGAATCCGGCACGCGCCCTTCCCCGGCGGCCAGGCGCTGCGCACGCCGCTGCTGGTGGCGGCGATGAGCTGGTACAAGCTGCGCGACGCGCTGTGGTGACCGCCCGACATTGACTGCGATCAATGCCGCCGCGATCGGCCGATGCCAGCCTGCGGGCATGGGGCCTCAGGGCCCGCAACCGCACGGGACACGCGATGGCACTTCTGATCTGGCAGGACGATCTGGACACCGGCATCGGGGTGATCGACCAGCAGCACCGACGCATCGTCGAGATGATCAACACCCTGCATCAGACCCAGCAGCAGGGCCAGCGGCTGGCGGTGGGCGAAGTGATCGCCGAACTGGTGGACTACACCCTTTCGCACTTCGCCTTCGAGGAGGAGCTGATGGAGGAAGCCGGCTATCCCTTCTGCGCCGCGCACAAGCGCGTGCACGAGGTGTTCACCCGCCGCGTCAGCGAGTACCGCCTGCGCTTCGAGGCCGGCGAAGACGTCACCGAGGAACTCAAGCAGATGCTGGCGCGCTGGCTGTTCAACCACATCCGCAGCGACGACAAGGCCTATTCGGAGAGCGTGCGCCGGCACCTGGACCAGTTCAGCCGCCACCACCAGCAGGGCGGCTGGCTGGCGCGCACGATGGCGCGCCTGTTCCGCTGAAGGCCTACAGCGTGACGCTGGCGTGGCGGCGCACCGCCAGCAGGGCCAGGATGGTGATCAGCGCCGCCCCGCTGAGGTAGAAGCCCACCGGCTGCACGCCGTACTTGCCGGCCAGCCAGGTCGCCACGTACGGCGCCGGCGCGGCGCCCAGCACGCTGGCCAGGTTGAAGGACAGCGACGAGCCCGTATAGCGCACCTCGGTCGGATACACCTCCGACAACAACGTGCCGACCGGGCCATAGGTCCAGCCCATCACGAACAGGCCCAGGCACAGGAACACCAGCACGAAGGCCGGGTGCCCGGCGGTGAACAGCGTCGGGAACACCAGCCCGAACAGCGCGATGCCCACGCTGGCCACCATCATCGCGTGGCGCGCCGAGGTGCGGTCGCCGAACTTGGCCGAGATCGGGATGCCGGCGGCGAAGAACAGCATGCCCACCATCTGCATCAGCAGGAACTCCTGCTTGGAATACCCCAGCGTCACGGTGCCGTAGCCCAGCGCGAACACCGTCATCAGATAGAACAGCACGAAGGTCGCCAGCGCCCCCAGCGTGCCCAGCACCAGCGGCCCCAGATGCTGGGAGAACACCGCGCGGAACGGCACGCGCAGACGCTCGTTACGCTCGATCGCCTGCTGGAAGGCCGGCGTCTCGCGGATCGACAGGCGCACCCACAGGCCGATCAGCACCAGCAGCGCCGAGGCCAGGAACGGCACGCGCCAGCCCCAGGCCAGGAACTGCTCCGGCGACAGCAGCGCGCCCATGATCAGGAAGGTCGAGGCCGACAGCAGAAAGCCCAGCGGCGCACCCAGCTGCGGGAACATGCCGTACCAGCCGCGCTTGCCCGGCGGCGCGTTCTCGGTGGCCAGCAGCACCGCCCCGCCCCACTCACCGCCCAGGCCGATGCCCTGGCCGAAGCGGCACAGCGTCAGCAGCACCGGCGCCAGCAGGCCGACGCTGTGATAGCTGGGCAGCAGGCCGATCACCACCGTGGAGATGCCCATGGTCAGCAGCGCCGCCACCAGCGTGGCCTTGCGGCCGATACGGTCGCCGAAATGGCCGAACAGCGCCGAGCCGAACGGCCGCGCCACGAACGCCACCGCGAAGGTCGCCAGCGACGCCAGCTGCGCGGCCACCGGGTCGCCCTGCGGAAAAAACAGCTTGGGGAACACCAGCACCGCGGCGGTGGCGTAGATGTAGAAATCGAAGAATTCGATCGTGGTGCCCATCAGGCTGGCCAGCAGGACGCGGGCCGGAGAGTTGACGGGCGGGGCGGCGGTGGTCGAGGACATCTTCAGGTCGCGTTCCGGAACAAAAGCCGGCGGATTCTGTCATGTTTGACCGGGGGGCGGTGGAGACGGTTGCGCTTGAGACGATTTGGAGCGCTGGAAGTTTTCGATCTGTGTCTGCCCGCGTCCGCTGCCTGCTCGTTCTAAGCGCCGCTTAGAACCTTATACCTAATCAAGCCTCATGATCCCGCACGACACACTGACTTCATCTAGGCACTTCGCTCTTTTAAGAAGCCCTTCAGCGCCCGCTACACTCCGCCACCAAAAAGCGCAAAAGCCACCATCCAAAGCGGCACCTGGCAAAACAAAAGGAGATAAGAAGCCCAACGCGGAATTCGCATTGATGCCCAAAGTAAGAATAAATTACTCGCCACCATAAAAGAGGGCAAGCAAACATACAGCGTAAGCTGGCCCTTGTTGGAATATCCAGGGACATTATGAAGCTGAACGCCACGACAAAGTGCCATGCCGATCGCCAGCAGGCACAACCAGGCGATCAACGGCGCCACAAACAGATAGATTCGACGCTTCCTACCGCCCATCAAGGCACCTTCTGCTTCAAAATTGCAGGGATAGAACTTTTCCCAGTTCTTTATGTTGCGGGCTAGAGGGTGACGAGCCCTACACCAGCGCAACTAAACCGTTCGTATCTGACGCCATCAATTCGATCTCACCTGATCGTGAGGCTTTGCGCTGCTGACACTTCAGCGTGGATCTGCTCCACAAATTCCAAGCGCCCGATCAAGAATATTCTTGGGAGGAAGACCACCGATACTTGGATGCGCAGCTGTGTACGTCTTCGCGGCCTTGATCGCTTCTCGATCCTTTGCGCGGCAGGTCCAATACGGCACTGCGGGCGCGGTCAATACGCCGCACAATAGCGCCCGAAAGCATCGCTAAAAAGCGACGCATACCCCCGCAGATCAGCTATTCGCTTATTGAGTCACTCCACACCTTCGCCTGAATAACGTCCTTGTTAAATCCAATGCCATGGTAGAGACATCTTGCAACCTCATTCGCTGCAGACTTATCACCCAAGAGCGCGGCCTTCAGATAATAAGCAGCAGCTTTCTTTAAGTTTTTCTTGACACCAATGCCAGTCTCATAGAGAACAGCGATATCGAAGCAAGCGTCTGGAACCTTGGCATCACACGCAGATCTTAATAATTTTATGGACTTCCTCAGATTTTTTCTGACGAATCTGCCGTGTAGGTACCAAGTGGCGAGCGCGTAATCCGCTCTATGATCGAGATTTAACTGCGCCTCGACCAAGTGTTGGTAAGCCTTCTCTAATGACGGCTCAGCCTTAGTCATTTCCCGCTCGGCCCGCTCGTAACGGCCAAGAATATTCTTAATTTTTGTAGTCATAAGATTATTATAGGTAGGTCACGGGCGGCTGGTAGATAACTTCCCCACCAAGTGCCTCATATATATCGCAAGCGGTCATGTCACCACGCCTGCACTGCTCTCCCGCTAAAGCCTCTGCAAGTTTCACCGCGCAAAATAAGCCTATCCCCTTTGGAGACGACGGTTTGGGCGGCCAAGGGCCCTTGGTATTAGGTGGCCTTTTGCTAGGCGGACGCCTCCGTTGATCACCCTTTTCGTTTCCAGCGTCGCGATTTCTCCTAGCATCTCCTGCCTCATGTTTACCACGAGTATTAGGACGCTTATTTTTGGTGTGCCCCGCTTCTCCGAAGGGATCTATCTGATCAATTGGGTTTCCCTCTACATATGCGTAGCCGTTAGGTCCGGCAGTTAGTCCAATGGGATCCTCACTGATAAATCTGCCTATTCCGGGCTGATAGTAGCGCGCTCGGTAGTAATAAAGTCCGCTTTGATCCTTTTCTCTACCGGTATACTGGTAAGGGTTTGTAACGCCCGGATTGTCCTGGGTTGTAGCTCCATATGCGTCATAGTCGTAGCGTTGCACGACCGCGCCTGACGAGTCGGTTAGGAGTCGCGTGCTGCCAATCAAGTCGGTAAGGAAATAGGTCCGGCCACCGGATTCGTTGCGTGCGTAACGCTCATCGATGTCGATTCCCGTTAAGATTGGATTGACTACCGTACCTTGCGTCTCCTGGACCGCATCCGATCCATCATAGAGATATGAAAGTGTGGTGCCGTTCTCGGTCTTAGCAATGCGCCGATCCAATGCGTCATAGCCGAAGCTGGCGATAACCGTGCTGCCGGACTTGATCTGGATCAGCCGGTCGCGATCGTCCCAGACGTAGGTTCGGCTGCCGTCGCTGATCAGATTACCGTTGCCGTCGTAGCTCAGCGCAACATTGTTGGCCTTGGTCTGGCGGTTGTTGTCGTCGAAGGTGTTGTTGGTACTGGCCGAGGGAAGCGACTGCGGGGCGTGGGTGCCGGTCTGGGCCACCAGCTGGCCGCTGCTGTCGTAGCCATAGCCCAGACTACCTAGCGCCGCCTGTCCGGCCTTGCCCCAGGCTAGACCAGTAACTTGATTGGCGTCGTTATAAGCGTAGACCGTCTGTACTTGATTGGGCAGCGTGGTGGTGGTGAGCCGGTTTGCGTTGTCGTAGGCGAAGGTCACCGCCTCGGTGCCTTGGGTAATGCCGAGCAGGCGGTTTGCGTTGTCATAACTGTACTGCACCTGGGTCTGCGAGGCGGCCTGCATGTTCGTGCGCCGGCCAGCTGCGTCGTAGGTGTAGTAGATCGTGCCCTGCGGGCTGTTGGCCTGGGTCACCGCGTCGAAGTTGTCGTAAGTCCACCCAAGCGCCCCAGAGATGCTATCGGTTAGGCTGGTTAAACGGTCACCAGCATCATAGGCCGAGGTCAAGGTGCCCCCACTTCCAGGGAAGGTCGTGGCGGTCAGCCGTCCCAGCGTGTCGTAGGCGTAACTGGTCACGCGGTTGCGCCGGTCGGTGTAGGTCTTGACCCTGTCCATGGTGTCGTAGGTCCATTTCTCGACCTGGCTCAGCGCATCGGTCCGGGTAATCCGCCGGTCGCGCGCGTCGTAGGTGTAGGTCACCCCATTGCCATGGGGCAGCAAGACCGCGCTGACGTTGCCGTTCGCGTCAAAACCGGTCTGCACGGTGTTGCCTAGCGGGTCGACCGACTTGGTGACCCGACTGAGTCCGTCGCACTCCATGCGCGAGACGTTGCCCTGCGTCTTCGGCCGCGATCATTTCCACACCAGCCCACCTTCAATGCGCAACTAAGAATCAAAGAGTGCATAGATCGCTGACAATGCCAATAGGAAATCAACCCACTCATCGCCATTAATAGAAAAGCGCGGCTTAGTTATCAACAAGTTAATGATCTATCGCCGCATGCTCTTTAACAAGAGAAGCTCTGCTTTGATTCCCTCCACACTTCTACATATATCTTCGGGTCTGGCACTTAGCGGCTGACCAATCCTTTTCTTCTCAAATGTCACTTCGCGTGTGCATCGATCAGCAAGCATGTCAATTTTCAGAGCCGCAGAAGCCCTAACAAACCCCTTTTTTGGAAGCAAACTGATATAGGAATGAAAGAGCTCCGCCCCACCAGCATCTAATTTAAACCTTATCATATCCAAAAGAGCATCCTGATAATAATCCTCGCTTCCAGCGAAAAACAACGACAGAGCTGATTCAACGCCATTCTGCGTGAGGCAAGAGTATTTCTGCGTGGCGCACAAGTACCTTGTTTCCATGCTTGTACTTATCAGCATCGCCGCAACTGCGGAATTATTCGCAGCTTCAATACTTAATCGAGCCAGGTCAGATCTGGACTCGGCGCCTGATGCCTCCAAGCGAGCACTCACAATGAAAAGCAAAAGGCATGTAGTAACACCCCCAAAAATCTTCAAAACTCTGTCCATTAGTATCCCAACCCATCGATATCCGTAGAAAAGGGAGGCGCGTACGTAGGAAAGTGATCGACTACAGTAAGTATGCTTCCCGGCTCAGCATCTGCTGTCGACTTTACTTTTGCCATATCTGCAGGATTGCCAGTCAAGCACCCCTCAGAGCAAAACTTTGGGCCAAGAGAGGGTCCGAACGCGTTCGGGCAGCTATGACTTCTGATCAATGATCTGCCGAACGTTTCGGTTCCGGGCAAAGGGGAGAGTGACTTTCCATTTGGTTTTGCTGTTGCCTCATTTGTCCACATCCAATTACCCGCAGGAATTGGCCCTCGATTTGCTAGTGGGTAACAGGCTGGGTTGTTTTTGCACTGCATTCCACCGCCATTATTTCCCGAAGCCGCGGGAAAAGAAAAGGTGGACCCATTGTCAGGCATACACAACACAACTCCGTTAGCGACGTAAAAAATGCAGTGCATCAAGCCGGTGGGATCCGAGAAGGCCATCGGGTTACCACCGACATAGGCATAGCTATTCGGCCCCGCGGCCAACTGGATTGGATCCTCACTGATAAACCTGCCCCACCCGGGTTGATAGTAACGCGCCCGATAGTAGTACAGTCCGCTCTGATCCTTTTCGCGACCCGTATACTGGTAGGGATTGGTGATCCCAGCACTGGTCTGTGTCGTTATGCCGTAGGGCTCATATTCGTAGCGCTGCACCACGGCGCCCGAGGCATCGGTCAGCAGCCGCGTGCTGCCCAGCAAGTCGGTCAGGAAGTAGGTCCGGCCGCTGGCCTCGTTTCGCGCGTAGCGCTGGTCGATGCTGGCACCGGTCAGGATCGGATTGACCGTTGTACCCTGCGTCTCCTCGACCGCATCCAATCCGTCGTAGAGATAGTTGGTGGCGGTCCCTCCCTCGGTCTTAGCGACGCGCCGTCCCAAAGCGTCATAGCCGAAGCTGGCGATGACCGTGCCGCCGGACTTGATCTGGATCAGCCGGTCGCGATCGTCCCAGACGTAGGTTCGGCTGCCGTCGCTGATCAGATTACCGTTGCCGTCGTAGCTCAGCGCAACATTGTTGGCCTTGGTCTGGCGGTTGTTGTCGTCGAAGGTGTTGTTGGTACTGGCCGAGGGAAGCGACTGCGGGGCGTGGGTGCCGGTCTGGGCCACCAGCTGGCCGCTGCTGTCGTAGCCATAGCCCAGACTACCTAGCGCCGCCTGTCCGGCCTTGCCCCAGGCTAGACCAGTAACTTGATTGGCGTCGTTATAAGCGTAGACCGTCTGTACTTGATTGGGCAGCGTGGTGGTGGTGAGCCGGTTTGCGTTGTCGTAGGCGAAGGTCACCGCCTCGGTGCCTTGGGTAATGCCGAGCAGGCGGTTTGCGTTGTCATAACTGTACTGCACCTGGGTCTGCGAGGCGGCCTGCATGTTCGTGCGCCGGCCAGCTGCGTCGTAGGTGTAGTAGATCGTGCCCTGCGGGCTGTTGGCCTGGGTCACCGCGTCGAAGTTGTCGTAAGTCCACCCAAGCGCCCCAGAGATGCTATCGGTTAGGCTGGTTAAGCGGTCACCAGCATCATAGGCCGAGGTCAAGGTGCCCCCACTTCCAGGGAAGGTCGTGGCGGTCAGCCGTCCCAGCGTGTCGTAGGCGTAACTGGTCACGCGGTTGCGCCGGTCGGTGTAGGTCTTGACCCTGTCCATGGTGTCGTAGGTCCATTTCTCGACCTGGCTCAGCGCATCGGTCCGGGTAATCCGCCGGTCGCGCGCGTCGTAGGCATAGGTCACCCCATTGCCATGGGGCAGCAGCACCGCGGTGACGTTGCCATTGGCGTCGAAACCCGTCTGCACCGTGTTGCCCAACGGATCGACCGACTTGGTGAGCCGGCTGAGCCCGTCGTACTCCATGCGCGAGACGTTGCCCTGTGCATCCTCCGCAGCGATCATGCGGCCCAGCACGTCATAGCGGAACTTGATCTTGCGACCCAGCGCATCGCTGATTTGGGCCAAATCCTCGCCCGTCCATGCATACGTGGTGGCGTGTCCGAGCGCGTCGGTCAGGGTCAGGCGCTGACCGGCCGCATTGCAGGTGGCCTTGGTGACCTTACCCAGGGCGTTGGTCACCGACGTCAGGCAACGGCTGGTATAGCCGAAACTGGTCTTGTGACCCAGTGGATCGGTGATCGAGGCAAGGTCGCCGTCACTGTTATAGGCCAGCGTCGTGGTGCGCGCCTGGCTGGTCCCAGCCATGGCCTTGACCTGCGTGGCCCGGCCGGCGCCGTCGTAGCTGTACTCGGTGCGCCGTCCTAAAGCATCGATCCGGGCGCTGACCTGCCCGCCCGCGCCGCGTTCGTAGGTGGTCGTCTGGGCCAGGCTTGTGCCATAGGCCAACGTACTAGTCTTGGGATAGTGTGTGATCGGGTCGAATACGATGCGTCGCTTGCTGCCGTCAGGTCTGGTGGCTAAAACCCCTGTTGTTCCGCCATCGACGTGAACGTAATTGATCGTCAGCACGCCGCCGTCGGCCTGGGTCTGCTTGACCACCTTGCCGGTCCATGTGCCGTAGTCGTCCTGGAACTCGTTAAACAGCACCCGCTGGTTCTTGCCGTCGTAGATCGACTCAAGACGCACCTGCTTCTCGTAGAGAGTGTTCTTGTCCCGAACCTTGTAGTTGAAACTGCGCGTACTGCCATCCGGCCGCGTCACTTTGGACAGATAACCGTCGCCGTTGTACGTGTAGGACCAGGTATTGCTCAGCGAGTCCTTGACGGTACTGATCCGGTTCTCGCTATCGTAGGTCAGCGCCAAATAGCGACCATTGGTGGAGACGATCCGGCTGACCAACCCTGCGTCGTAGACGTAGTCGACGCGGTTGCCGAAGCGGTCCAGCGTCCATTCCAGGTTATTGGGTGCGTACTGGTTGAAGTACATCTTGCTGCCGTCACGCAGCACCATCAGATAGCCGTGCCCCGAAGGCGTCCCCTGCGTGACGGTGGCGCCGGCATAAGCCGTCATCGAACCCGACTGCGCCCACTGCCCCGTCAAGCCACTACCCGAGACCCTGCTGAAGGGAACGTGCGTTCCGTTGGGCTGAACCAGCTGCAACTGGTTGTAGTCAGTGGTGGGCGAGTAGAACGTAAAGCGGAAGTTGGCCGCTGTCGCGATGCCGAAATCGCGTTTGAGCGTTTCACGGGGGCGGTAGGCACGTCCAACGGATATCGGCACCAGACCGCCCACTACCGCATCAGTCTCCTCGTAAGAGAATTCGCCCGTGTACATATCAATTGGATCCCCTTCGGTTGCGCCTGCATCGCAGTCACAGCCACAAGGACACGATTTGGCGGTTTTGTCGCTTTCCGACCCCGGCGTGGTGGTATCCATGCTGTAACTGGCGCCCATCGTCTGATGCAGGGCAACACCGCCCTCGGGCGCCAGGCGCGTCCCATCGGTCGTGACACGTCCCTTGCCGTAGACGCGCCAGCCCTCCATCGGATCGTAGATCCAGAAGTTGGCCTGGGTGCCGGTGGGCAGCTTGTCGTAATTCGGATAGAGCACCTTGACGCCCTTGGCCGCTTCCGGGGTC
This sequence comes from Pseudoxanthomonas winnipegensis, assembly GCF_030322905.1. NCBI lineage: Bacteria > Pseudomonadati > Pseudomonadota > Gammaproteobacteria > Lysobacterales > Lysobacteraceae > Pseudoxanthomonas > Pseudoxanthomonas winnipegensis. Next base: position 2,636,064 of record NZ_CP095475.1, read on the forward strand.
AGGCCCTGCACCACCGCGCCGCCGGGTTCTAAGGTGAAGTAGACGGGATAGTTGGCGGCAACCGGGAATGGCGCCCGGTTGACCGGCGTTGGCACGATGGCCAGCTCGTGGACCAGGTTGCCCTTGCGATCCCGGATGACCGTCCCGGCGGGGATGTGCACCTGCAGCCCCGGAATATCCGGATGGGTCAGCACGACGTCCCGCTTGAGAGGGGAGTCGATGGAGGTCTTGTCGCGCGCGCTGATCTGCGGCACGTACATGGTGTACGGCAAGCGGGTCAGCTGCCCGGCCTTGAGATCCACGCCCACCACGAACTGCCCATACTCGCGCCCGGCCACGTCGGCGCTCGAGCCATCGACGTAGAGCTCCTGCCTGCCGTTGGGCACACCGGACAGTACGAAACGTCCGCTCGGGTCCGTCTTGGTCCTGATCGAGCCCACGCTGACTTCGACACCGGCGATGGGTTGGCTGTTCACCAGCAGGAGCCGACCACTGACGCTGGTCTGGCCGCCGGCAATGGCGGCCACTTCCAGTGCGCCGATCGGTAGTGCTTCAGGCTGTGTGCCGGTCACACGCCAACGCGCGTCCGTGCTGTCCTGTCCTGGACGCCAGGCGCCCTCTGTCATGCTTGAAGATGCCTGACACGGCTGCGGATGATCCTTGCCGCAGCCGAGCAGCGCGGCCATCTGTCTGGCCTTTGCTTCAACCGAAAGAGGCTTTCCGCTAGAAGTCGTCGGCTTGCCGTCACCCGCGATTGCACGCGTCCTGAACTCGATCACCGCCAGCGGCACGCTTTCGCCACCTAGCGCCTTGAGCCCTTCGACCAGGACCGTGTAGTCGGTCTCCGGGAATAGAGGCGCGTCCGGCTGGATGAACACCAGGCGGCCGCCCTCCGCGCTGGTCACCCGCGCCTCCACCAGCCCCGCCGGGCCCATCAACGAGATTGTGTTGTCCTTGACGCCCTGCATGCGGACCGGCCGGGTGAACCGCACCGCGACACGCACGCCGGGATCCACTTCCGTCGCCTTGGTGTTGGGAAGAGACGCGGCAAGTGCCGTCTGCTTCGGCGCCGTCCAGCTGGGTGGAGCCGGGCTGAACGTATCGTCAGACGGGTTGAAAAGCAGATCCCCGCGGGAAACGCCGTCGGCGTCGGTGCCCCCTGAAAGACGTACTTGCCCGTCGGCTTGCAGGGTGGCCTGGTGACCGAGCCGGGCAGGCATGGACAGGGTGACAACTGCCTGGGTCTGCGGATTCCAGCGTTGCGCCTGGTCCGGGTGGCTCTTGCCGCCCGCCAGAAGCACGCTTCCATCGGTCAGGACGGTCACGCTATGACGCACGCGCGCCTGCAGGCCGGCCGGCGCGATCGACTGGATTCCCTCCTGGCTGGGGTCGATCAATAGACCGCCTTCGACCAACACACCCTTACCGTCTGTGCCGCCCCAGAGCAGCACCTTGCCATCGGGCATCCGCGTCAAACTGGCACCCAACCGTTGCTGTGGGAGCGACCAGGCGCGCAGCTGCGAGGCGTGCTGATCCTCGGTATATAGGCTTGCCGTCTTGCCAGAGGCATCGAGGCGAAGCGTATGGCGGGATTCCAGCGAGACGCGTTGGCTGAATGTCGCCGGCGAGCCGGCTTGTGCGTTTGATGAGCTCGACGCCGTCGGTTGCGTCTGGGCCCACACGAAAGAGGCGCTCGTGCTTGCGGCAGCCAAAGCGCCAAGCAGCAGTCCGTATCCCCATCCCTTCAGTACACGCGTGCCAGTTTCCATTTTGGCTCCAACCATCGGTGGGATAACAAACGTTAGTTGCTGGGCTTCAGCAGAAGATTGGCGCTGACCGTCTCGCCGTAATACGGGTCAACGAAAACGGTGTATGTGCCCGTCACCGGCAACTGCTCTAAGGGCAGAGAAGCAGAAGTTTGCCCATAGGTACTGTTGAGATAAGTCCCATCCGGGTTGTACACCGAGTAATAAACATCACGACTCGTTGGGTTGGTCGTTTGACCGGTCACCTGGAGCATCAAGCTCTGCCCGGCCGTCCCACTGAAGGTCAGCCGCCCGTTCTGACCGCGGCGCGTCACGCTTAGGGCCTTCGCCGTGTTGACGGCCAACGTTCCAGTCACGTCCGCAGAGAGCGTGGACTTGAAACTCATCGTGCGGTCGCCGTCCGAAGGCGGGGACACCGTCGCGCTGTAAGTGCCAGCTACCGTATTCGGTAGATTGATCTGACAGCCGTTGTTGCTTTGATAGCAATACAGGCTTGACGCATAGCCGCCATCGGGATCATAGAAGACCAAGTAAACGTAAGTAGAATTCGGCGTTACCATATCGCTCAAGGCAAAACCCAGGTTCTGGCCCGCCGTGGCAGTAAAGGTCAGATACACGTTCTGGCCCGGCACGGTAGTGCTGTAACTTCCTGTGGCACCACCGGTGGTCGATGTCCCCGTGACGCCGGAAGCCACCAACACGCTGGAACTGACGGTCTCGCCGTAGTACGGATCGACGAACACTGTGTAGGTGCCGCTGGCAGGTAATCCTTGTAGATTCAACGTCCCTTCGCTGTTCACCGACATGCTGCTAACCGTACTGCCGTCGGGGGCCAACACGGTGTAATACACACCCCGATCAGCCGGACCGGTACTCTGATTAGCCACGCGCAGCGCCACGGTCTGTCCGGCCGTGCCGCTGAAGGTCAGCCGCCCGTTCTGACCGCGACGCGTCACGCTTAGCGCCTTGGTCGTGTTGACGGTCAGCGTGCCGGTCACGTCCGCGGAGAGCGTGGATTTGAAGCTCATCGTGCGATCGCCATCGGGCGGCGCGTTGATAACTACGCTGTAAGTGCCGGCGATGGTGCCAGGCAAATTGACCTGGCAACCGCTATTGCTTTGATAGCAGGTTTCACCTGCCGCGTAATCTCCGTTAGGTGCGTAGACCGTCAGAAATGTGTAATTCGCATTGGGCGTCACCAGATCGCTCAAGCCGAGACCCAGGTTCTGACCTGCCGTGGCCGTGAAGGTCAGATAAACGTTCTGGCTCGGCACGGTGGTGCTATAGCTGCCAGTGGCACCGCCCGTGGTCTGCGTCCCTGTAACGCCAGAGGCCACCAATACACTCGAACTGACGGTCTCACCGGAAGCCGGATCAACAAACACCGTATAGGTGCCGCTGGCAGGCAACCCATGCAGATTCAAGGTCCCTTCATTGGTCACCGACATGCTGCCGACCGAGCTGCCATCCGGAGCCAACACGGTGTAGTACACATACCGGTCGGCCGGAACGGTAGTTTGGTTGGCAACGCGTAACACTACTGTCTGGCCCGCTGTCCCGCTGAAGGTCAGCCGCCCGTTCTGGCCACGCCGCGTCACGCTCAGCGTCTTGGTCGTGTTGACGGTCAGCGTGCCGGTCACGTCCGCGGAGAGCGTCGACTTGAAGCTCATCGTGCGATCGCCATCGTACGGCGCACTGACGACCACGCTGTAAGTGCCAGCCGAAGTATTGGGCAGGTTGACCTGACACCCGTTGTTGCTTGAATAGCAGGTTTCGCTGGCCGCATAGCTGCCATCGGGCCCATAGACGACCAAAGAGACGTAGCTCGAATTGGGCGTCGCCAGATCGCTCAAGCCCAGGCCCAGGTTCTGACCCGCCGTGGCAGTAAAGGTCAGATACACGTTCTGGCCCGGCACGGTGGTGCTATAGCTGCCGGTGGCGCCACCGGTGGTCGGTGCTCCCGTGACACCGGAGGCCACCAGTACGCTTGAACTGACGGTCTCACCGAAAGCCGGATCGACGAACACGGTGTAGGTGCCGCTGGCAGGCAACCCAGGCAGATTCAAGGTCCCCTCATTGGTAACCGACATGCTGCCGACCGAGCTGCCATCCGGAGCCAGCACGGTGTAGTACACGTACCGGTCGACCGGAACGGTAGTTTGGTTGGCAACGCGTAACACTACTGTCTGGCCCGCTGTCCCGCTGAAGGTCAGCCGCCCGTTCTGGCCACGGCGGGTCACGCTCAGCGCCTTGGCCGTATTGACCGTCAGCGCTCCGGTCACGTCCGCGGAGAGCGTGGACTTGAAACTCATCGTTCGATTGCCGTCCGAGGGCGGAGACACGACCACGCTGTAAGTTCCCACTACCGTGCCGGGCAGGTTGACCTGGCATCCCGCGTTGGTCGCGTAGCAGACTTGACTCGCCGCGGTACCACCATCAGGACTGAAAACATTGAGGTACACATAACCAGTGGCGTTAGGCGTCACTAGATCGCTCAAGGCAAAGCCCAGGTTTTGCCCGGCCGTGGCGCTGAAAGTCAGATAGATGTTCTGACCGGGAATCGTGGTGCTGTAGCTGCCAGTTGCCCCCCCTGTGGTCGATGTGCCTGTGACACCAGAGGCCACCAACACGCTGGAACTGACTGTCTCGCCGTAGTTCGGATCAACGAACACCGTGTAGGTGCCACTAGCTGGCAGACCTGGCAGGTTCAAGGTCCCTTCGGTGCGCACCGACATGCTGTCCACCGAACTACCATCGGGGGCCAGCACGGTGTAGTACACGTCCCGATCGACCGGACCGGTGCTCTGGTTGGAGACGCGCAGCGCCATCGTCTGCCCGGCCGTCCCGCTGAAGGTCAGCCGGCCGTTCTGACCACGGCGCGTCACGCTCAGCGCCTTGGCCGTGTTGACCGTCAGTGCTGCGGTCAGGTCTGTGGACAGCGTAGACTTGAAGCTCATCGTGCGATCGCCGTCCGAAGGCGGAGACACGACCACGCTGTAAGTACCACCCACTGTGCCGGGCAGGTTGACCTGGCATCCCGCGTCGCTGGCGTAGCAGACCTGACTCGCCGCAGTGCCACCATCAGGACTGAAAACATTGAGGTACACATAACCAGTGGCGTTGGGCGTCACCAGATCGCTCAAGGCAAAGCCCAGGTTTTGCCCGGCCGTGGCACTGAAGGTCAGATAGACGTTCTGGCCCGAAACCGTAGTCGTAAAGCTGCCGGTGGCACCATTGGTGACCTGGCCACCGGTTGTCCCCGAGGCCAACATGACTTGAGCAGTTGCCGCCTCTCCATAACCCGGGTCCACGAACACCTGATAGGTGCCGGTCATCGGAAGATTAGGCAAGTTCAATGTCGCAGCTGAAGTCGCATTGACCGAGGATAGCTGTGTACCATCAGGGTTGTAGACCGTGTAGTAAACCCAACGCTCCGCCGGGGTTGTGCTTTGACCCGCAACTTGCAATGCAACCGTCTTGCCAGCCGTTCCAGCAAAGCTCAAGCGCGCGTTCTGACCTCGACGGGTCAGGTTGATCGTCTGCGCAACGTCCGACTGCAGTGTGCCTGTCAGATCTGTTGACAGCGTGGACTTGAAGCTCATCGTGCGATCGCCGTCCGAAGGCGGAGACACGACCACGCTGTAAGTACCCGCCACCGTGCCGGGCAGGTTGACCTGGCATCCCCCGTCGCTGGCGTAGCAGACCTGACTCGCCGCAGCGCCACCATCAGGACTGAAAACATTGAGGTAAACATAACCAGTGGCGTTGGGCGTCATCAGATCGCTCAAGGCAAAGCCCAGGTTTTGCCCGGCCGTGGCACTGAAGGTCAGATAGACGTTCTGGCCCGGAACCGTAGTCGTAAAGCTGCCGCTGGCACCATTGGTTACCTGGCCACCGGTCGTCCCCGAGGCCAACATGACCTGCGCGCTCGCCGTCTCGCCGCTGGACGGATCCACGAACACCAGATACGTACCCGTCGCCGGCAGGTTGGGCAGATTCAAGGTAGCCGCCGACGTCGTGCTGACGGAGGCCAGCTGCGTTCCGTCGGGCTGGTAGACCGTGTAGTACACCGGCTGATCAACGGGGGTGGTGCTCTGGCCAGCAACCTGTAGCGCCACGGTCTTGCCGGCGGTGCCTGAAAAGCTCAGGCGCGCGTTCTGGCCTCGGCGGGAAAGGTTCACCGTCTGCACCACATCCGTTTGCAACGTACCGGTCAGATCGGTCGATAGCGTGGACTTGAAGCTCATCGTGCGATCGCCATCGCCGGGCGGTGTGATCACCACGCTGTATGTGCCCGCCAGTGTGTCGCTCAGATTGGCCTGGCACCCGCCGTACTCCGCATAGCACCATCCGCTCGTCACAAAGTTGCCGTCAGGGTCATAGATCCTGAAGTCCGCGCTTACCCAGTTAGTGGCGTTTGGGAACACCAGATCGCTTAAGGCAAAGCCCAGGTTCTGGCGCGTAGTGGCAACGAAGATGATCCGCTTGCTTTGACCCGCGGCGGTAACTCCTTGGACAAGTGAGGAGCCATTCACTCCTAGGGAAGGCGCCTTCTCGATCGCCATTTTCCAGGTCGCCGGGGCCTGGGACGGGCTCAGCAGGACCAGATAAGTAGCACTTGAGGACGCTTTCGGAAGATGCGCTGTCGGCGTGTTTGCGGTGACCGTGCCGTACGCCAGTTGAACATTGGTCTGGCTGTAAACGCTGTAGTTGATCGAGAGGTCGCCCAGGGCGCTGAACTGCAGGCTGGGGAAGTCGCCCAGGCTTGCGTCGTACAGCACTGCGAGCGACTTGCCGGATGTGTTCACTGACAAGCTTTGCGCCGCCGCGCCGAGCGTCAGCCGCTTGACCGATGCGATATCTGCAACCGCAACGCCGGCCGGAAGCACGACCACATCCTGGCTGCTTGTGGCAACGCCGTACGGCGTTACGACCGAGACCTTGCCGCTCCCCACGTTCGCCGGTGCGGGGAACACGATCTGCGTGTTGGAAAGCGTACCGGTCGCGACCGGAAGGCCGTTGAGCAGCGTCGAGGTCTGGCCGGCCACGGGCGACAGTCGCGTACCGGTCACGGTGATGGCGTCGCCGATGGCCACAAGGGTGGGCGCAACCGAGGTGATGGTGGGTCCACCGGCTCCGGGGTCCACGGTGAAACTGCCGGTGCTTGCGGCAGTGGCCGTCCCTACCGTGACCGAGATGGGGCCTGTCGTTGCCCCTGAAGGCACGGTGGTGGTCAGCTCGGTCGCGGTGGCTGCGCTCACCGTGGCCGAAGTGCCGTTGAACTTGACGGTGTTCTGCGAGGCTGTGGTGCTGAAGCCCTGCCCCTTGATCTTGACCGTGATGCCCGCCGCGCCTCTTGCCGGCGCAAACGCGAACACGGCGAGTTGACCGGCGGCGAAGCGATCAACCGCGAGGAGGTTGCCGATACGGTCGTAGGTGTAGCGCGCGCTCGCGCCGGTATCGTCGCTGACAGCGACCAAGCGACCCGCTCCGTCGTAGACGTAGCTCGTTGCCCAGGCACCGACCGATGAGACCACGCTCAGGACAAGTCCGAATGCGACAGCCGCCCAGCGCGAACGCGAGCGTCCGGCTTCGCTGTGCCGCGACGCCGTCATGCGTCCAGTCGCGCGAGCACTACCTCTCCACCATCGCCTTTCCATGCGACTGTCCCTTTGTTCCGTTTTCGCCGCCAGCCAGCGGCCCGGTCTATCCCTGCATCCCCTAATCGATTCATACTATGTTCACGACAGGGATACAAGTAGCATGCGAAGGAAAGCCCCCCGCCTGCTCCTCATATGTGCTGCCGCCGCAGCCCTGGTGGCCGTCGGCGTCTGGCAGTCGCGCGTGTGGACGGCGCATCAGCAACAGGCACGCACCGCTGCGCTCACGCGCTTGGGAGAACGCATCTTCCGCGATACCAGCCTCAGCGCCTCAGGGACGCTGGCCTGCGCTTCCTGCCATGTGCCCGAGCATGCCTTCGCGCAGCCGCAACGCGTCCCAGTCGTCTACGCGGGCCGAACCGGGACGCGGAATGTCCCAAGCCTGCTGGACCTGCCCTACTTCGCCACCTTCTTCTGGGATGGGCGGGAGAATCGGCTCGATCATGCCGTGCTGGCGGCATTTACCAATCGGGCCGAGATGGCCCAACCCGAAATGGGCGCCATCGTCTCAAGACTCGAAGATGATCCGCGTTACCTGGAAGGTTTCGACGCCGCTTTCGGAGATCGCAGCATCGACCCCGAACGGATCAGACAGGCCTTGCTGTCTTACCTGGGACTCGCCACAGCGGGCGCCAGCCGCTACGACCGCTACGCCGCAGGCGATCGGACGGCGCTGACAGTGTCTGAAGTTCGGGGCCTGGATCTGTTCCAAGGCAAGGCAGATTGCGCCACATGCCATGCGCTGCAGGGCTCGCCCACTGCATTCACCGACAATCGGTTTCATCACTCCAACGTCGACCTGGGGCGACTGTCTGGCAAGGTCGGCCAGACGATCGCCGCGTTCGAGGCGAAACGCGCATCGGGCCACCCGGTCGCCGAACTGGTCCTCTCGGATCCGGACATGGCTGCGCTTGGACGCTATGCGGTGACCGGTTTGGGCAAGGATCTCGCCGCCTATCGCACACCGACCCTTCGAAACGTCACGCGCACGGCGCCATACATGCACGATGGCAGCGTTGCCACTCTGGACGATGCGATCCAACGTGAGATCTACTACCGCAGCCTGTCTCGCGGTGCGCCGATCTCACTGACCGTCGAAGAGCAGAACGACCTCCGCGCGTTTCTATTCGCGCTGGAGGATCGGCCTCGACCTGCGACTCACGACCCCGAAGCGCTCGAAGGTGGCGATGGAACGACGTCGAAGTCGCGCTGAAACACCTTGCCCTTGGGCTCCTGGCGGGCCTCGATGAGATGGCGCCCCGGGGTCCAGGCCTGCACGGGCTTGAATTCGAAATGCGCCGCGTCCTGCCCTGCTTTGATCGCCTGGGTCTGCCGCCCCACATCCTTGCCGTCACGCAAATCGATCAGACGCAGTGAAACGGACACCTCGCGCTCGACCGGTCCGGTCAGGCTGACCGCCACGCTGATCGGAACATCCGGCGTCACCGGAGTCGGACGCTGCGCCTGACCTGGCGTAGCCCTCTCATTCATCAGCAGAATCTGGCGGATGGCCGGCTGTTCGGCGGGAGAAGCCGACGGCTGCTGCGCCTGGGCGGGCGCCTGCGCCGGCTTGCAACTACTCGCACCCACGGCAAGCACACCTGCCAGGAAGAAAAGCACAACACGCATCGGGACTCTCCTTGTTCGAAGCCAGCGCAGCGTAGCAAATCTGGCGCGCACCGCTACGCCCTGGCAGTCAGCCGTCTTTGGCCTGATCCACCGGCACGAACGCCAGCTTGGTTACCCCGCCGCGTCCAGCCGCTGGGGATGGGTATAGACAGCGTAGCCGTCGTCGCGGGCGAAGCCCAGCAGGGTCAATCCGGTGCGCTGGGCCAGCGCGAGAGCCAGGGCGGTCGGGGCGGAGATGGCGGCCAAGAAGGCGATGTCGGCGCTGGCGGCCTTCATCGCCATTTCGTAGCTGGCCCGGCTGGTGACGACCAGGAAACCGGCCTGGGGATCGAGCCCGGCGCGGTGCATGGCGCCGATCAGCTTGTCCAGCGCGTTGTGCCGGCCCACGTCTTCGCGCACCAAGGCGATCTCGCCGTCGGCCAGCGCCCAGCCGGCGGCATGGGTGGCGCCGGTGCGGGCGCCCAGCGGTTGGGCGGCGCGCAGCGCGCGCAAGGCGCGCTGCAGCGCGGCGGGCGTCACGACGATCCCGGGGCCGACCGGAGCGGGATCGCGCAGGGCCGCCTCCAGCAGTTCGCTGCCGCACACCCCGCAGCCGCTGCGCCCGCTCATGCTGCGGCGGCGCCGCTGCAGCGCCTGCTCGCGTTGCGGCGGGATGCGCATGCGCACCTCCACGCCTTCGAGCAGGTGTTCGATCGACTCGACATGCGCATCGTCGATGGACTCGACGATGCCCTCGCTGAGCGCGAAGCCCTGGGCGAAATCGGCCAGGTCGCACGGCGTGGCCATCATCACCGCGAATGGCGTGTCGTTGTAGACGAAGGCCACCGGCACTTCCTCGGCAATCTCGTCCGCGCGTGCCTCGGCGACTTCGCCGCGCACGCGCACCATCTCGCGCCACACGCTGCCGGCATCCTCGGTCGAAGCCGGCCGCGTCGGATCGCTCAAGGCCGCAGGCCTGCGATCCGGCACGTGGCTGCACGAGCTGTGCGCGGCGCCGGCGACATCGGCGTCAGCCCAGCAAGCCAGCTTCGCGCAGCGCCGCCTCGACCTTGGCCTGGTTGGCCGGCTCGAGTTCGGTCATCGGCAGGCGCAGCGTGCCGCCGCAGTGGCCCAGGCGCGACACCGCCCACTTGACCGGGATCGGGTTGGCCTCGACGAACAGCTGCTTGTGCAGCGGCAGCAGGCGTCGCTGGATCGCCATTGCGGTGGCGACATCGCCGGCCAGCGCCGCCGCGCACAGCTCGCGCATCAGCCGCGGGGCGACATTGGCGGTGACGCTGACGTTGCCGTGGCCGCCGCACAGCATCAGCGCCACGGCCGTGGCGTCGTCGCCGGAGTAAATGGAAAAGCCTTCCGGCGCCTCGCGGATCAGCCACTGCGCGCGCTCGATGTTGCCGGTGGCCTCCTTGATGCCGACGATGCCCGGCAGCTGCGCCAGGCGCAGCACGGTGTCGTGCGCCAGGTCGGCCGCGGTCCGGCCGGGCACGTTGTAGAGCACGATCGGCAGATCGCCGGTGGCCTCGGCGATGGCGGCGAAGTGGCGGTACTGCCCTTCCTGACCGGGCTTGTTGTAGTAAGGCACCACCTGCAGCTGGCTGTCGGCGCCGACCTCGCGCGCGAACCTGGCCAGCGCGATCGCCTCGGCGGTGGAATTGGCGCCGCAGCCGGCCATCACCGGCACGCGGCCGGCGGCCTGCTCGACCGCCACGCGGATGATCTCGCAGTGCTCCTCCACGTCGACCGTGGGCGACTCGCCGGTGGTGCCGACCACGCCGATGCAATCGGTGCCTTCGGCCACGTGCCAGTCCACCAGTTTGCGCAGGGCGGCGTAGTCGACGCTGCCGTCCTGGTGCATGGGGGTGACGAGCGCGACGATGCTGCCGCGCAGGGGGGCGTGGGAAGTGGTCATGAAGGCAGGGCTTGCGGAATGGAATGGAGGGAGCCGTCGATTCTAAGCGTCACGACGCGGCCGCGGGCGCGCCGCAAGCGGTGTCGCCTGCAACCATCGCGCTCGGAGTCCGTTGGCCTGCGTGTCGATCTTCATCGCCTTCGCGCGTCGGAGCCGTATAAGGACGCGGCAGTCCCGCCGCGTCGTTCACCGCCAGGAGGAAACACCCCATGATTCCGATGAACACCCTGTGCCTCTGGTACGACGGCACCGCGCTGGAAGCCGCGCAGTTCTACGCGCAGACCTTTCCCGACAGCCAGGTCGGTGCAGTGCGGCGCGCGCCGTCCGACTTCCCCTCCGGCAAGGCCGGCGACGTGCTGGTCGTGGAGTTCACCGTGTGCGGCGTGCCGTGCATCGGGCTCAACGGCGGGCCGGCGTTCAAGCACAGCGAGGCGTTCTCGTTCCAGATCGCCACCGATGACCAGGCCGAGACCGACCGCCTGTGGGACGCCATCGTCGGCAACGGCGGGCAGGAGAGCGCCTGCGGCTGGTGCAGGGACAAGTGGGGCCTGTCCTGGCAGATCACGCCGCGCACGCTGACCGAAGGCATGGCCGATCCGGATCCCGCGGTGGCCAGGCGCGTGTTCGAGGCGATGATGACGATGGGCAAGATCGATGTGGCCGCGATCGATGCGGCGCGGCGGGGCTGAGCCCACGGAGACTTTCCGGCGTCTGATCCGGCTGCCGCTTCGCGCTGCAAGGAGAAGCGGCTGTCTGGCTACCGCGCGATGCCCTGCACGCTCCGCAGCCCATCACTCGCAGAGCTGCGACGCCGGCATCGGCTCAGAACGTCGGCGGCGTGTTCGCGCTGACGATCACGACCTCGCTCTCGCCCAGGTTGCGGAAGCGATGCGGCACGCGGCTTTCGAAGTAATAGCCTTCTCCCGCGCGCAGCACGCGCACCTGCTCGCCAACGGTGATCTCCACCTCGCCGGCCACGACCACCCCGCCCTCTTCGCCGGCGTGGGCCAGCAGGGTCGGGCCGGTGTCGGTGCCCGGCGGCATCACCTCGCGCAGGATGCACATCTGCCGTCGCGCCACGCGCTGGCCGACCAGGAAGTAGTGCACGCCGTTGCTGCCCACATCGGGCGTGTCGGCCACCGTGTAGAACGGGCTGTCCGGCGGTCCCGGCTGCAGGTCGAGGGTGAAGAAATCGGCCAGCGAGATCGGGATGCCGTCCAGCACCTTCTTCAGCGAGCCGACCGAGGGGCTGACCTTGTTCTGCTCGATCAGCGAGATCGTGCTGTTGGTCACGCCCACGCGCTTGGCCAGCTCGCGCTGACTGAGCTGCTTGGCGGTGCGCACCTGCTGCAACCGCGCTCCGATGTCCATGGTGGCTCCCTGGCTGCCCATCTGTTGCGGATTCTTGACACGCAAGGCCGCATTGAGCCGTTTCGGCCGCAAGTTGTAAAGTTTCTTCAACGCGCTAGGCTAGCGCCGATCCCTTTCCCGTCCCCTGCGAGGCCCGCATGAGCGCCGATTCCCTCTCCCCGCGCGATGGCTACGCGGCCCACTACGCCGAACTGGGCGCGCACATGCCCGACTCGCTGGACGCGTTCTGGATGCCGTTCACCGCCAACCGCGCGTTCAAGGCCAAGCCACGCCTGTTGGCCAGCGCCAAGGACATGCACTACATCGACGTCGACGGCCGGCAGATCCTGGACGCCTGCGCCGGGCTGTGGTGCGTCAACGCCGGGCATGCGCGGCCGCGCATCGTCGATGCCGTGCGCCAGCAGATCGGCACGCTGGACTTCGCGCCCAACTTCTCGATGTCCTCGCCGCTGCCGTTCGTGCTGGCCGAACGCCTGGCCGCGCTGACCCCGGGCGACCTCAACCACGTGTTCTTCACCAACTCGGGCTCCGAGTCGGTGGACACGGCGCTGAAGATCGCCCTGGCCTACCAGCGCGCGCGCGGCGAAGGCCAGCGCACGCGCCTGATCGGCCGCGAGAAGGCCTACCACGGCGTCGGCTTCGGCGGCATCTCGGTGGGCGGGCTGCCGAACAACCGCAAGTGGTTCGGACCCGGCCTGCCAGGCGTGGACCATCTGCGCCACACGCTGGACATCGCGCGCAACGGCTTCTCGCAGGGCCTGCCGCCGCATGGCCTGGAGTGGGCCGAGGAACTGGAACGCGTGATCGCGCTGCATGATCCGTCCACCATCGCCGCGGTGATCATCGAACCGATCTCCGGCAGCGCCGGCGTGATCCTGCCGCCGGAGGGCTATCTCAAGCGCATCCGCGAGATCTGCACGCGACACGGCATCGTGCTGATCTTCGACGAGGTGATCACCGGCTTCGGCCGCGTCGGCAAGGCCTTCGCCTCGCAGCGCTTCGGCGTCACGCCGGACATCATCACCGCGGCCAAGGGCATCACCAACGGCTGCGTGCCGATGGGCGCGGTGTTTGTGTCCGAGGACATCTTCGAGGCCTTCGACCAGGGGCCGGACAGCGCCATCGACCTGTTCCACGGCTATACCTATTCGGGCCATCCGCTGGCCTGCGCCGCCGCGCTGGCCACGCTGGACACCTATGCCGAGGAGCACCTGTTCGAGAAGGCGATCGAACTGGGCGACTACTGGCAGCAGGGCCTGCATTCGCTCAAGGGCTTGCCCCATGTGATCGACCTGCGCAACTTCGGGTTGATCGGTGCGATCGAGTTCGCCCCGCGCGAGGGCGCGCCGGGTGCGCGCGGCTTCGAGGTGTTCCGCCGCGCCTTCGAGGACGGCCAGATGCTGACCCGCGTGACGGGCGATGTGATCGCGCTGTCGCCGCCGCTGATCGTGGAGAAGGCGCACATCGACCGGATCTTCAACGTGCTGGCCGATGTGATCAGGGCCACGGGCTGAGGCGGGAGATCGCGCGCGGGGCGATGGTCTGCTTCTCGCAGTGCCCGGCTAACGTCCATGGATCCCCGCGTTCGCGGGGATGACGGAATTTGCGCTGACGCACGCGTGGCGAATGCCCACCCCGGCAGCGCTTCGCCCCTCCCCTTGCGCAGCAGGGGGAGGCCGGGAGGGGGTCGGATCAGGTCGCGGGAGACTCTGGCTCAGGCGCCAAAAGCACCCGCCGCCTCAAACATCGTTCCCGCACGTTGAAGACCGAAGACGCGCCACAAGACGCCGGCTCCACCGGCGCTTGTTGCTCTCACGGAAAGCGCAGCACCGCGGTCAGCGGCAGATCCGCCTGCCAGCGCCCGCGCCCGCCCAGCGCCTGCAGCTCGATCAGCACCGCCGCGCCCAGCACATCGCAGCCCTGCTGTCGCGCCAGCGACAGCGCCGCATGCAGCGTACCGCCCGAGGCCAGCACGTCGTCGACGATCAGCACACGCGTACCGGGCGGCAGCGCGTCGCGGTGCATCTGCAAGGTGTCCTTGCCGTACTCCAGGCCGTACTCGACGCTGAGCACCGAAGCGGGCAGCTTGCCCGGCTTGCGCACCGGCACGAACCCGCACTTGAGCGCACGCGCCAGCGCCGCGCCGAGGATGAACCCGCGCGATTCGATGCCCAGCACCGCCTGGACGCCGGCCTCGCGCCAGGGATCGGCCAGCGCGGCCGTGGCCGCGGCGAACCCAGCCGCATCGGCCAGCACCGGCGTGATGTCCTTGAACAGCACGCCAGGCTTGGGGAAATCGGGCACATCGCGGATCAGCGCGGCCCATTCGGTTTGCACGGACATCGACACGCTCGTGGTCCTGGGTAAAGCGCGATGCTACTGCACCGCGCCGCACGCTGCCGTGCTCAGGAGCTGCACGACAGCATCGAGCAGCCCGCCCGATCGCGCGCCCAGTCCGGGCGCTTGCAGGCGAAGGCCTCGTGCCCCGGCTGATCCTCATAGGGACGGCGCAGCACCTCCAGCAGCGTGTGGATGCCGCCCAGGTCGCCGTCGTGCGCGCGGTCGATCGCCTCCTGCGCCAGATAGTTGCGCAGCACGTAGCGGGGATTGACCGCGCGCATGCGCGCACGCCGCGCGGCCTCGTCGCCGTCCTGCGCGCAACGCGCGGCGTAGCGCGTCAGCCAGTCGGTGAACGCAGCCGCGTGCAGCTCGGACTTCGTGGCGTCGTAGAACGTCTCGCGCAGCGCCTCCAGCGCCTGCGGACCGGGAGCGTGCTCGCCCAGCTCGCGGAAGAACAGCGTCATGTCTACCTCGGCCGCGTGCAGCAGCGCGCGCAGATCGGCCATCAGCGCCGCATCGGCCGGCGTGTACTGCGCCAGCCCCAGCTTGGCCGCCGTATCGCGGCGCTCGCAGGCCGCAAACGCATCCGCATACGCCTGCAGCCCGGCCTGCAGCGGCGCGGGATCGGCGAACAGCGGCGACAGCGCGCCGGCCAGCCGGCTCAGGTTCCAGAACGCCACCTGCGGCTGCCAGCCGTAGCGATAGCGTCGGCCCTGACGGTCGGTGGTGTTGGGCGTCCAGTCCGGATCGAAGTCATCGATCCAGCCGTACGGACCGTAGTCGATGGTCAGGCCCAGGATCGACAGGTTGTCGGTGTTCATCACCCCATGGACGAAGCCCACCCGCATCCAGTGCGCCATCAGTTCGGCCGTGCGCGTGCACACCTGCGCGAACCAGGCCGCATCGCGCGCCTCGCCGGCCGGGCCGTCGAGCTCGGCAAAGTCGCGCGCGATGGTGAAGTCCACCAGCCGGCGCAGCAGCGCCACATCGCCGCGCGCCGCCGGCAGCTCGAAATGCCCGAAGCGCAGGAACGAGGGCGCCACCCGGCACACGATCGCCCCCGGCTCCGGCGCGGCGTGACCGTCGTAGAACATGTCGCGGACCACCGCATCGCCCGTGCCGACCAGGCACAGCGCACGCGTGGTCGGCACGCCGAGATGCGCCATGGCCTCGCTGCAAAGGAACTCGCGGATCGACGAGCGCAGCACCGCGCGGCCGTCGGCGAAGCGCGAATACGGCGTCGGCCCGGCGCCCTTAAGCTGCAGCTCCTGGCGGCGCCCGTCCACCGCGATGGCCTCGCCCAGCGAGATCGCCCGCCCATCGCCCAACTGCCCCGCCCAATGGCCGAACTGGTGCCCGCCATAGTTGGTGGCGAACGGCGCCATGCCCGGCGCCAGCGCATTGCCGCCGAACACCTGCGCGAAGCGCGGCTCGGCGATGTCCTCGGCCTGCAGGCCCAGCAGCGCGGCGACCTCCGGCGACCAGGCCAGCACGCGCGGCGCCGCCACCGGCGTCGGCGCGACCGAAGACCACAGCGCCCCTTCGACCTGACGCGCCTGCGGCCCCACGACCGGGTCGCCCGGCAGCTCGACGATGAATCGGTTGTCGAAGTTCAACTGCATGGAGCCCGCCTCGGATGTGCGCCGTGTGGCTCCTGATATGGAGTCGACGCCGGTATAAAAAAGCTTCGCGGAGTGCAGTGACGGTGGACATACCTGGCCCACCGCCTCGACTCGACCAGGCGCAGCTCCTCTCGGCCCCTCAGCCCACCTGGCTCATTCTGGACGGGAAGAGGTTGAGCGCACCTTATGCTTCGCTGGGAGCGGCTCATGCTCTGGTGGGATCAACTGTGTCCTTAACGCTCGCAGCAGCCTGCCTGTAGGGCGGAGCTTGTGGCTATCCCCTCTTGGGAACTCCGCTGCGCTTCGTTCGGTTCGTGGGGAAGGCCCCAGCGGAGCAAGCTCCGCTCTACAGGTGGGAGCCGCCATGGCGGCTCCCACGGTATGGAGTTGGTGTTCCGAAAGAACTGATGGCACCTGCGCGTGCCCGCTGGCCATCCTGGCCTGCTCTCCGCAGCGCCCGAAGCGGGCGAGGCCACGAGGCGCCGCCGTCAGCATCCCCTCGGCGGGGAAAAAGCCAAAAAAAAACGCCGGGACAAGCCCGGCGTTCTTCATGCGTGTTGACGCGGTGGGGGCTGGATTACAGCGCCTGCACCTGGTCGGCCTGCATGCCCTTCTGACCCTGCACGGCCACGAAGGTGACCTGCTGGCCTTCCTTCAGCGACTTGAAGCCGTTGCCCTGGATCGCGCGGAAATGCACGAACAGGTCCGGGCCGCTCTGCGGGGTGATGAAGCCGAAGCCCTTGGCATCGTTGAACCACTTGACGGTGCCGGTCTGACGATCGCTCATTTTTACTACTCCTGAAAACATGATAGGTAATCGCGGCGCCGGGATTCCGGGCCGAGACTGGGTTTGCAGGCGTAGGAAAAACGCAAACGATGTAGCCGATCTGTCGATCTACCGCATCAGGCTCACGAACCACGGTGACCCTGGCAAGCACAGTGGGCCGCACGATACGCAGGTTGCGGTGAAAAAGCCAACACAATCGCCGGCCGATCCAGGAAATTCGCGGACCAAGCCCCGACATTTCCAGACCCGATCGTTCAACAAGCCACGAAATTCCTTTCAAAACAAACAGCTAGCCGGTAGCATACGCCGTCCGGCAGGTGCCCCAAGTCACCGCCGGTGGCGCCAGCGGATGCTGCGCTGCAGCAGTGCAGCGGGCGTTCGCGCCGGCTCCAGGCCTGGGATGGCCCTGTCCTGCGCGGGATCCTCCCTGCCCCCTCTTTCCCGTGACCGCCCGCGCCGCATGCCTGCGCGGGGGGCGCGTTTGTTCTCACTTCCTTGTCTTGAGCCATGGCCCTTTCCGCCACGATCCGCAAGGTCGAGCTGCAGATCAGCGACCTCGACCGCAACCACTACGCCAGCCACAGCCTGACCCTGGCCCAGCACCCCTCGGAGACCGACGAGCGCCTGGTGGCGCGCGTGCTGGCCTTCGTCCTGTACGCCGACGAACGCCTGGCCTTCGGCCGCGGCCTGAGCAACGAGGACGAGCCCGACCTGTGGCGCCGCGACTACAGCGGCCAGATCGAACAGTGGATCGAACTGGGCCAGCCCGACGAGAGCCGCCTGCGCAAGGCCGCCGGCCGCGCGCGCGAGGTGGTGGTGGTGGGCTACGCCGGGCACGCCGGCGATGTGTGGTGGCACAAGCACGCCGCCTCGCTGCGCCGCATGAAGCAGCTGACCGTGATCGACCTGCCGCAGGACGCGATCCGGGAACTGGCGGCCAGGCTCGTGCGCACCCTGCGCCTGGACGTGCTGATCCAGGACGGCGAAGTCCAGCTGATGGGCGACGATCTGCAGCTGGTGGTGGTCCCCATCGTCCGCCACGCGCCGCAGGACTGAAGGTGCCGGCCGGCTTCACCCACGATGTCCTGATCATCGGCGGCGGCGCGGCCGGGCTGATGTGCGCGGCCACCGCCGGCGCGCGCGGGCGCTCGGTCCTGGTGATCGAGCACGCCAACCGCGTGGGCAAGAAGATCCTGATGTCCGGCGGCGGACGCTGCAACTTCACCAACACCGGCACCTCGCCGGCCAACTATCTGTCGGACAACCCGCACTTCTGCCGCTCGGCGCTGGCGCGCTACACGCCGCGCGACTTCATCGCGCTGGTCGAGAAGCACCGCATCGCCTATCACGAGAAGGAGCTGGGCCAGCTGTTCTGCGACGACTCGTCCAAGCAGATCGTGGCCATGCTGGTCGCCGAATGCGAAGCGGCCGGCGTGCGCATCGCCACCGGCTGCGCTGTTGAGCGCGTGGTCGCGCGCGAGGACGGTGGCTATGCGGTGCACACCGCGCAGGGCGTGTTCGTCGCGCCTTCGCTGGTGGTGGCCAGCGGCGGGCTGTCGATTCCTTCCATGGGCGCCAGCGGCTTCGGCTATGCGCTGGCGCGGCAGTTCGGCCACACGGTGCTGCCCACGCGCGCCGGGCTGGTGCCGCTGACCCTGAGCGGCCGCCCGCAGGAGCAGCTGGCCGACCTGGCCGGCGTGGCGCTGCCGGTGCGCGCGGCGGCCGGCAAGGTCGCCTTCGACAACGCCATGCTGATCACCCATCGCGGCATCAGCGGCCCGGCGATCCTGCAGATCTCCTCGTACTGGCAGCCCGGCCAGCCGCTGCACCTGGACCTGCTGCCGGGACAGGACGCGCTGGCCGTGCTGCAGGCGCAGCGGGCCGCGCGCCCCGCCGCCGAGCTGAAGACGGTGCTGGGCGATCTGCTGCCGCGCCGCTTCGCCCAGCGCCTATGCGAACACTGGCTGCCCAACCGGCCGATGAAGCAGTTCAACGAGCCGCAGCTGCGCCAGGCCGCCGAGCTGCTGCGCGCCTGGCCGCTGGTGGCCAGCGGCACCGAGGGCTATCGCACCGCCGAGGTCACGCTGGGCGGCGTGGACACG
This sequence comes from Pseudoxanthomonas winnipegensis, assembly GCF_030322905.1. NCBI lineage: Bacteria > Pseudomonadati > Pseudomonadota > Gammaproteobacteria > Lysobacterales > Lysobacteraceae > Pseudoxanthomonas > Pseudoxanthomonas winnipegensis. Next base: position 2,655,250 of record NZ_CP095475.1, read on the forward strand.
CGCGAGGTGTCGCAGGCCACGTTCGAATCCAGGCGCGCGCCCGGCCTGCACTTCATCGGCGAGGTGCTGGACGTCACCGGCTGGCTGGGCGGCTACAACTTCCAGTGGGCCTGGGCCAGCGGCCACGCCGCAGGCGAGGCGGTATAGCGGAAGGCTGCAGGACGGCGGCCAACGGCGCCCGAGCCGGCATGGCCATCGCGTTTGACCCGACGCCCGCACCCCCAAAGCGCAATCGATGCGGCACTGCAGCACGGCCTTCCCGAGGCCGCGTGGCATGATCGCGCGCACCGCAATACAGGCGTGGTGTTCCGTGCAGCATTCGATTAAGGGCAAGGCCACCTCGCTCGACATCGCGCACCTGGCCGGCGTGTCCCAGCCCACGGTCTCGCGCGCCCTGCGCGGCAGCCCGATGGTCAACGAGGACACCCGCCGGCGCATCCTGGCCATCGCCGAGCAGCTGCACTACAAGGTCGACAAGAACGCCTCCAACCTGCGCACCCAGCACACCGGGACGCTGGCGCTGCTGTTCTTCGAGGACCCGACGCCGGACGAGTCGGCGATCAATCCGTTCTTCCTGTCGATGCTGGGCTCGATCACCCGCGCCTGCGCGCTGCATGGCTACGACCTGCTGATCTCCTTCCAGAACCTGTCCACCGACTGGCAGGCCGACTACGCCGACAGCAAGAAGGCCGATGGGCTGATCCTGCTCGGCTATGGCGACTACCTGCAATCGCGCGTGCGGCTGGAGAAGCTGCAGCAGCAGGGCATCCGCTTCGTGCGCTGGGGCGCGGCGCTGCCCGGTCAGCCGGGCGTGTCGATCGGCTGCGACAACTTCCAGGGCGGGCACGACATGGCCGCGCACCTGATCGCCCGGGGGCGGCGGCGCATCGCTTTCCTCGGCCATGCCTCGGCGCACTATCCCGAATTCCAGGAGCGCCATCGTGGCGTCTGCGCCGCCCTCGACGCGGCGGGGCTTCGACACGACGCCGCGCTGCAGGTGGACGCCGAGACCAGCGAGCAGTCCGGCTATGACGCGGCGCGCACGCTGCTGGCGCGCGGCGTGGCCTTCGACGCGGTGTTCGGCGCCAGCGACCTGATCGCCATCGGCGCGATGAAGGCGCTGCGCGAGGCCGGCCTGCGCATCCCCGAGCAGGTGGCCGTGGCCGGCTTCGACGATATCCCGCTCGCGGGCTTCGTCACCCCCGCCCTGTCGACGGTACAGCAGGACACGCGTCAGGCCGGCATGCTGCTGGTGGACGCCCTGCTGCAGCAGCTGCACGGCCAGCCCGTGGACAGCCAGACCATCCCCGTCACGCTGGCGCTGCGCGGCTCCACCCACTGCGGCTGAAGCGCCGCGCAGGGGTCACCGCGGCTTGAGGCGCGCATGCGCGCCTTATTCAATCACGCAGCCGGTGGCCCATGTCTTCGGCCAGGCGCTTGCGCAGGTCGGCGTTGGTCAGCGCACCGTCGTAGAACAGCACCCTGACGCCATGCGCCGGCACCTCCAGCGCGAGGCGGTCATCGATCCGCACCTGGCTGCCGTCGAAGCCATCGCGCCAGGTGCCGGCCTGCAGCAGCGTCTCCAGCCGCAGGGTCGAGGCCGTCTCGGCCTTGTTGAGCAGGACCAGCGCGGTCTGCGCCTGCCCGTCGTGCTCGTAGACGCGATAGAAGGCGCCGGTATCGCCCTTCAGCATCAGGTTTAGCTGGAGCCCGCGCTGCAGCGCGATCGAGTCGCGGCGCAGGTTGGCGATGCGCTTGAGATTGCGGTAGATCGCGCTGTCGCCCGCGGCGTCGATGCGCTGCTGGCCGTAGTAGTTGCGGTTGCCGGCATGCTCGGCCGCGCCGCGCATGAAGCCGGTCTCCGAGCCGTAGTAGATCGCCGGGATGCCGCGCGCGGTGAACAGCCAGTTGTTGGCGTCGATGAAGCCCGCATCGCTGGCATCCAGCCGCGCCATGTCGTGGTTGTCGTAGAAGGTGACCAGGTCGTACGGGTTGGCGTACGGACCGTCCTCCAGGTACAGCGTGCGCTCCAGGTCCTCGTAGCCACCGCCCTCCTTGCCGAACACCTTGGACAGCCTGGCCCGCTGCGGGAAGTCCAACACGCTGTAGTGGCCGTTGCGCTCCAGCGTGTGGGCGGCGATGAAGGCCGCGTCGTAGTCGAAGGCCTCGCCGAACATGAAGAAGCCCGGGTGCTTGGCGCGGATGCGGTCGGCGAACTGCTTCCAGAAGCGGTGCGGCATCCAGCCGATCGTGTCCACGCGAAACGCCGCCGCGCCCTGCTCGATCCACTGCTCGTAGGCGCCGGCCAGATAGTCCAGCACCGCCGGATTGTCCTCGGCCAGGTCCGAGAGCTGGGCCAGACCGCCGCCGGTGTTGTAGAAGGCGTGCATGGGGTTGTGCTTCGGATCCAGCTGGGACGGATCCAGATTCTGGTGGTCGGCCAGCTTGCGGCCGTCCTTGTCGAAGATCTGGCCGAACTTGGGCTGCGCCTTGGGCATCGAGTACGCCGGCGAGCCGTGGTTGGCCACGATGTCCAGCACCACGTCCAGCTGCTGGCCCTTCATGGCGCGGGTGAAGCCGGCGAAGTCCAGGCCCTTGCTGGGCAGGTGTTCGTCCAGCTTGTAGAAGTTCACGCCCCAGTAGCCGTGATAACCGGTCTTGCCCCGGTCGGTCATCGCGCTGCCCCAACGCACCGGCTCACCGCCGGTGAAGGCCTCATCCGGGTTGTCCACGATCGGCGTCACCCACACCGCGCCGAAGCCCATGTCGTGGATGTAGCCGGCGTTGTCGACGATGCCTTTGAAGTCGCCGCCGAGGTAGCCGATGTTGTCGCTCTGCCCGGCCGGCGCGCCCGGCGTGGGCAGGTCGAAGGTGCGGTGCCGGCCGCCCTGGTCGCGATGATCGTTGGACGGATCGCCGTTGACGAAGCGGTCGGTCATCACGAAATAGATCGCCTTGCTGGCGAAGGGTTCGAGCGTGCCGTACAGCTCGTCGGCGCGCGCCGGCACGGCCAGGGACAGGGACAGGGCCAGCAGCGAAAGACAGAACGTTCTCATGCGTGGGCTTCCGGACGGGCATCCCGCACGCGCAGCGTGCACAGGCCGGCCAACAAGAGGCTCAGGCCACCGACGGCCAGCGCGTTGATCGGCGCGCCGCCCAGCACGGTCTTGAGCAGCAGGCCCAGGATCGAGGCGGCCACCAGCTGCGGGATGACGATGAAGAAATTGAAGATGCCCATGTACAGGCCCATCTTGCGCGCCGGCACGCTGTCGGACAGCAGCGCATAGGGCAGCGACAGGATCGAGGCCCAGGCGAAGCCCACGCCGACCATCGACAGCAGCAGCCAGTGCGGATCGCGGATCAGCAGGAACGACAGGAACCCCACTCCGCCCAGGCACAGATTGAGCAGATGGCTCCAGCGCAGCCCCAGCACCCGCACCATCTGCGGGATCACGATCGCGGCCAGCGCCGCGAAGCCGTTGTAGGCGGCGAACAGCACGCCCACCCAGTTGGCCCCGTCGTTGTAGGCGGCCGAAGTGGTGTCGCGCGTGCCGAAGTGCGTGGCGGTGACCGCATCGGTGGTGTAGATCCACATCGCGAACAGGGCGAACCAGGAGAAGAACTGCACCACCGCCAGCTGGCGCATGGTCGGCGGCATGTCCAGCAGATCGTCGACGATGGCCGCATACATGCCGCCGCGCACGCGGCCACGCCCCAGCAGCAGGGCGCCGAACACGGCCGCGCCGCCGCCCAGCACATACAGCTGCTTGTCCAGGCCCAACAGCGCGACCAGCGCGCAGCCGATCAGGCCCAGCACCAGCGCAGCGGTGCCCAGGCGCAGACGCAGCGCGGGCGGGGATGCCGATAGCGCCGGCGCGACCTCCGCCTCCGGCGCTTCGCGCTCGCCGGCCAGCTGGCCCGGCGGATCCTCGCGCGTGGTGAGCACGGTCCACAGGATGGTCAGCAGCAGCACTGCGCCACCGAAGTAGAACGCATAGCGCACGGTGTCCGGCACCTCCCCTGCACCGGCGGTGTTGGCCACGCCGGCCTGCGCCAGCAGCCACGGCAGCAGGCTGGCCACCACCGAGCCGATGCCGATGAAGAAGCTCTGCATCGCATAGCCCGAGGCACGCTGACGGGTGGGCAGCAGGTCGCCGACGAAGGCACGGAACGGCTCCATCGAGATGTTGATCGAGGCATCCAGCACCCAAAGCAGGCCAGCCGCGATCCACAGCGCGGGCGAGTGCGGCATCGCCAGCAGCGCCAGCGTGGCCAGCACCGCACCGATGAGGAAATACGGGCGACGCCTGCCCAGCCGCGTCCAGGTGCGGTCGGACAGATAGCCGACGATGGGCTGCACGATCAGCCCGGTCAGCGGTGCGGCCATCCACAGCACCGGGATCTCGTCCACCGAGGCGCCCAGGGTGTGGAAGATGCGGCTGACGTTGGCGTTCTGCAGGGCGAAGCCGAACTGGATGCCCAGAAAGCCGAAGCACATGTTCCAGATCTGCCAGAACGACAGGGTGCGGGTTTGGCTCATGACGCGCGATCGATCCCCTTGCGACAACGCGCGGCCGTGTCGAATCACGGCCGCGGTTCGCCGGGCGACATGGTGACCGTTGCCGTCGCGCTTTCCATGCTGCAGTGCAACCAAGTGTGTGCATGCGCCGCGACGTCAAAGTCGCGGCCTGCGAATGCAGGCGATACGTTCGAAACGCCTGTTTTCAAGCGGTTTCAGCGATGCGCCGCATGATCGATACACCCCGCGCGAAGCCCCTTCTTCGACTCACGCATCGCAGCCCGCTGCATACGTATTCATGGCCTCGCCCCGTCGTTGCGCGAGGACGCGCCGGGTCATGCGTGGAATAGTGGCGCCCGCTTCGCCCAGGGCCGCTCGCGGTGTCCGGGTCGGATTACTTCGGGGAACGGCAATGAACAACTGGTGGCGCGGCGCGGTGATCTATCAGGTCTACCCGCGCAGCTTCAAGGACACCGATGGCGATGGCGTGGGCGACCTGCCCGGCATCGTCGAGGGCCTGGACTACATCGCCAGCCTGGGTGTGGACGCGATCTGGATCTCGCCGTTCTTCAAGTCGCCCATGGCCGACTTCGGCTATGACATCGCCGACTACCGCGATGTCGATCCGCTGTTCGGCACGCTGGCCGACTTCGACGCCCTGCTGGCCAAGGCGCATGCGCTGGGCCTGAAGGTGATGATTGACCAGGTGCTCAGCCACTGTTCGGACCAGCACGCCTGGTTCCAGGAAAGCCGGTTGAGCCGCGACAACGCCAAGGCCGACTGGTACGTCTGGGCCGATCCGAAGGAGGACGGCACCCCGCCGAACAACTGGATGTCGCTGTTCGGCGGCGTGGCCTGGCGCTGGGAGCCGCGGCGCGAGCAGTACTACCTGCACAACTTCCTCGGCGCGCAGCCGGATCTGAACTTCCACAACCCGGCCGTGCAGCAGGCGACGCTGGACAATGTGCAGTTCTGGCTGGACCGCGGCGTGGACGGCATGCGCCTGGACGCGATCAACTTCTGCTTCCACGACGCGCAGCTGCGCGACAACCCGCCCAAGCCCAAGGAGCAGCGCGTGGGCCGCGGCTTCAGCGCGGACAACCCTTACGCCTACCAGTACCACTACTACAACAACACCCGCCCGGAGATGCTGCCCTTCCTGGAGCGGCTGCGCGGGCTGATGGACCGCTATCCGGACGTGGCCGCGCTGGGCGAGATCTCCTCGGAGGATTCGCTGGCCACTACCGCCGAATACACCGGTCGCAAGCGCCTGCACATGGGCTACAGCTTCGAGCTGCTGGTCGAGGATTTCAGCGCCGGCTACATCCGCGACACCGTCGCCCGGCTGGAGACGGCGATGGACGATGGCTGGCCGTGCTGGGCCATCTCCAACCACGACGTGCCGCGCGCGGTCTCGCGCTGGGGCGGCGCGGGCGATGATGCCTTCGCCGCGCAGCTGGTGGCGCTGGTGTGCTCGCTGCGCGGGTCGGTGTGCCTGTATCAGGGCGAGGAACTGGGGCTGAGCGAGGCGCAGGTGCCCTTCGAGCTGCTGCAGGATCCCTACGGCAAGGCCTTCTGGCCTAACTTCAAGGGCCGCGACGGTTGCCGCACGCCGCTGCCTTGGCGCGATGCCGACGCCGGCGGCTTCACCAGCGGCAAACCTTGGCTGCCGGTGCCGGCCGAGCACCGCGCGCGCAGCATCGCCGCCCAGCAGGCCGATGCGGATTCGGTTCTGCAGCACGTGCGCCGCTTCCTGCGCTGGCGGCGCCGGCATCCGGCGCTGGTACTGGGCACGATCGCCTTCCTGCAGACCGACGAGCCGGTGCTGGCCTTCCTGCGCGAGCACGAAGACCAGCGCGTGCTGGTGGTGTTCAACCTCTCGGCCCAGGCGCAGCGCTGGACCCTGCCCGAAGGCCTTGCCGCCACTGCGCTGGAGGATCACGGACTGCCGGGCGCACCACTGGAAGGACGTACGCTCGCCCTGCCCGCACGCGGCAGCTGGTTCGGCGTCGTGGCGTGATCGAGCCGTGCGTCGGCGGCTGCGCGGAATCGTTCCTGCGCTGCAGCACGGACGCCAGAGAACGCCGGAAAGCCCTTGTTTCCAAGCCGTTTTCGGTCGCGCGAGCGAAGACGCTGGCCGCTGCATCGCCCGTCCGATGACGTCGTTGCAAGCGCACCGCCATGAATACGTATGCAGGCCCATGCACATCCGGGAACGCGCACTACCATGGCCGCCCATTCAAGCAAGGCGCTGTTCCGGGCCTTCGCGAATCGCCGGTGTCGAGGGGGACACCGGATCAACTCGAATGCAGTACCAACATTGACTGGAGGGGAAAATGTTGACTCCCAAGCGCAACCTGCTGTGCCTGTCCATCGCCGTGGCCATGAGCATGGCCACCGCCCAGGCCTGGGCCCAGAGCACGCCGGCCAACACCGAGGCCGATCCGGCCGCGGTCAAGACCGACGCCACCGACCTGGACCGGGTCAAGGTCACCGGCATCCGCCGCGGCATCGAGGGCGCGATCTCGGTCAAGAAGGACGCCACCTCGATCGTCGAGGCGATCTCGGCCGAGGACATCGGCAAGCTGCCCGACGTGAGCATCGCCGAGTCGCTGGCCCGCCTGCCCGGCCTGGCCGCGCAGCGCGTGGCCGGACGCGCGCAGGTGATCAGCGTGCGCGGCCTCTCGCCCGACTTCTCCACCACCCTGCTCAACGGCCGCGAGGTGGTGAGCACCGGCGACAACCGCAGCGTGGAGTTCGATCAGTACCCGTCCGAGCTGGTCAACGGCGTGACCGTGTACAAGACGCCCGACGCCGGCCTGGTCGGCCAGGGCCTGTCCGGCACCGTGGACATGCAGACCGTGCGTCCGCTGAGCTTCGGCGAGCGCGTGATCGCGCTCGGTGGCCGCTACCAGCGCAACTCGCTGGGCAAGGCGGCCAACGTCGATCCTTACGGCAACCGCTTCAGCGCCAGCTACATCGATCAGTTCTTCGACAAGACCCTGGGCCTGTCGATCGGCTATGCGCATACCGACACGCCGATCCAGGAGAACCAGGTCGGCTTGTACGAGCCGTGGAGCACGCAGAACACCGACAGTGGCAACCGCCCCGGCGTGGCGCCGGGCACTTACTTCTCGGACGGCATCAAGGCCCTGCGCCGCACCGGCAACTCCAAGCGCGACGGCGTGATGGCGACCCTGCAGTACCGCCCGTCCAACGCCTGGACCAGCACGCTGGACGCCTTCCACACCGAGGCCGAGCAGGTCGATACCGCCAACCAGTTCGAGGTCAACCTCAGCAACTACAACGGCGGCTACACCCCGGGGCTGAACATCGCCAACCCGCAGGTCAACGGCAACGACACCTTCACCGGCGGCACCGCCAGCGGCGTCTATCCGCTGGTGCGCGGCATGTACAACAAGCGCAAGGACAAGATCGACGCCTTCGGCTGGAACAACGCCTTCAACGTCGGCGCGGTCAAGGTCAACGCCGACCTCAACTACTCCAAGGCCACGCGCAAGGAGCTCAACCTGGAGAGCAATCTCCAGCTCACGCCGATGCCGCAGCTGGACACGGTCGACCTGGCCTATCGCAACAACGACTTCTCGCAGATCTCGCCGGGGCTGAACTACTCCAACCCCGAGTCGCTGTTCATCACCAACACCATCTACGGCTCGGGCTACGGCAAGGTGCCGCAGGTGGAGGACGAGCTGAAGGGCGCACGCCTGCAGGCCAGCTTGCCCATGCCCGACGCGCTGAGCTGGTTCTCCGACCTGGACGTGGGCGTCAACTACGCCCGCCGCGAGAAGACCAAGCACCAGCCCGAAGGCAACATCAACCTGGGCCCGCAGGGCGACACCACCATCGCCCCCGATCTGCAGTACGCGCCGGTCAACCTGGGCTTCGCCGGCATCGGCTACATCCCGGCCTGGAACGTGCCTGGCGCGGTGGACCGCTACATGCAGTTCTCGCCCAACGAGGACGCCTCCTACCTGGTGTCCAAGGCCTGGACCGTGCTGGAGAAGATCACCACCGCCTGGATGCGCGCGGACATCGACACCCAGTGGGGCGAAGTGGGCGTGCGCGGCAACCTGGGCGTGCAGCTGCAGCACACCGACCAGTCCTCGCAGGCCAACTACTGGGACGGCTCGCAGCCGGCGGGCAGCGAAGTACGCCCCATCGACGACGGCAAGACCTATAACGACTGGCTGCCCAGCCTCAACCTGGCCTTCCAGTTCCCCGCCGACCAGACCCTGCGCTTCGCCTTGGCCAAGCAGGTCGCGCGCCCGCGCGTGGACCAGATGCGCGCCTCGCTGGAGTTCGGCGTGGATACCTCCACCGGCAAGCCCGGCGCCAGCGGCGGCAATCCGATGCTCGATCCGTGGCGCGCCAATGCGCTGGACATCTCCTACGAGAAGTATTTCGGCGAGAAGGCCTATGTGGCCGCCGCGTTCTTCTACAAGGATCTCAAGAGCTACATCTACACCCAGACCCGCGACAACTACGACTTCAGCGACCTGGTCGCCGGCTACGTGCGTCCGCCCGGCATGAGCGTGCCGGTGCAGACCACCGGCACCTTCAGCGCGCCGTTCAACGGCAAGGGCGGCAAGCTGCGCGGCCTGGAACTGACCGCCTCACTGCCGCTGGACATGGTGTTCGCGCCGCTGGAGGGCTTCGGCATCCAGGCCAGCGCCACGTTCAACGACAGCGACGTCAAGATCAAGGATCCGGAGAGCGCCTCCAGCGTCGGCGACGGCGCGATCAGCCTGCCCGGCCTGTCCGACCGCGTGTACAACCTCACCGCTTACTTCGAGCGCAACGGCTTCGAGGCGCGCGTGAGCCAGCGCCGCCGCTCGGACTTCATCGGCGAGATCGGCAACTTCAACGGCAACCGCACCCTGCGCTACGTGGTCGGCGAGAACATCACCGACGCCCAGGTCAGCTATACCTTCGGCAGCGGCCGGCTGGACGGCCTGAGCCTGCTGCTGCAGGCCAGCAACCTCACCAACACCCCGTACCGCACCTACGCCGGCAGCAAGGACCGCCCGCTGGAGTACATCGAGTGGGGCCGCACCATCGTGCTGGGCGTGAACTACAAGTTCTGACCCGCTTCGCCTGAGAAGATGAAGCAAGGGCGCCGGATCGCATCCGGCGCCCTTTTTGTTTCTTCTCTGGATTGATAGACCGGCGCCCTTCTTTTGCTGCTTCTCTCGACTGATGGACCGCAGCCCATTTTTTTCGCTTCTCTCGACCGATCGATTGGCGCATGCGCGTGTCGAGCTTCTTGGGAGGGGTGGCGGGCCGGCAGGGCGCGGCGCCTCGGCTCGCTGATTCCTTGAAGGCCGGCGTCTGGATGGAAAGGCCTGAGTGGGTTTCATGCTGCGCTGCGAGCAGCTGTCTCTCAGATCGCAGCCTCGTTGTAGAGCGGAGCTTGTGGCAATCCCCTCTTGGGGACTCCGCTGCTCTTCGTTCGGTTCGCAGGGAAAGCCCCAGCGGAGCAAGCTCCGCTCTACAAGTGGGAGCCGGCGAGCACCAAGCGCGCCGCCGCGGTCCATCTTTCGAGCCGAAGCCCATGCGCTCAACGCGCGAGGCAGCGGGCCGGCGGGCGGAGGCCGCGCCTAGCGAGGCAGGAAGCCGAGCGCCTTGAGTCAGGACAGGATGCCCTGACCGAGGGATAAGCGGACACCGCACGCCGGACCGCTGCCCTTCCGAAGCAACAACACGCACGCACCACGGTCCATCGCAACGTGATCCCTGGCTCAGGGGAACAACATTCCCCGGCTCAAGTCCCCGGCCGCGCCACCACCTTAGGCTCGTGTACTTCCTCGCCCGGCTTGGCACGGCCGGCCATCTCCGCGCCGGCGTCGGGCGCCAGCTTGCGCATGGCGATCACCGAGCTGGCCGAGATCAGGCCGATGGTGAGGAAGGCGAAGGTGAAGTTGATCGGCACCCCGGTCGGCTGACCGGTGGCCAAGCTGGCCAGGCTGAGCGCATAGCCGCCGACCGTCACGCCCAAGGCCAGCGAGATCTGCTGGATCATCGCCGCCAGGCTGGTCGCCTGCCCCATGCGCGCCTGATCCACTTCCGAATAGATGATCGCGTTGAGGCTGGTGAATTGCAGCGAGCGGAAACAGCCACCGACCAGCAGCAGCGTCACCATCAGCAGATACGGCGTCCCCGGCCGGAAGAAGCCATAAGTCGCCAGCATCAGCGACGCCGCCACCGCGTTGAACACCATCACCTTGCGGAAGCCATAGCGCTTGAGGATGCGCGCCGCCAAGGTCTTCATGAACATCGCGCCGGCTGCCGAAGTGAAGGTGATCGCACCGGACTGCAACGGATTGAGACCGAAGCCCAGCTGCAGCATCAGCGGCAGCAGGAACGGGATCGCGCCGATGCCGATGCGGAACACCGACCCGCCCAGCACGCCGATGCGGTAGGTGGGCAGCTGCAGCAGGCTCAGGTCGATCAGCGGATGCGCGACCCGGCGCGCATGCCACAGGTAGACGCCCATCACCGCCGCGCCCACCGCCACGCAGCCCAGCGCCAGGCCGATATTGACCATGTGCCGCCCAAGCGTGGCCAGCCCGAACATCGTCAGCGCCAGCCCGATGCCCGACAGCGCGAACCCCGTCCAGTCCAGCGGCTGCACCGGCTCCTTGAGCAGCGGAATATGTCGCCACGCCAGCCACATGCCCAGCGCGCCGATCGGCAGATTGATCAGGAAGATGAAACGCCAGTGGCTATAAGTGGTGATTAGACCGCCCAGCAGCGGGCCCAGGATCGGCCCCAGCAGCGCGGGGATGGTCAGCCAGCTCAGCGCCCGCACCAGCTCGGCCTTGGCCACGCTGCGCAACAGCACCAGCCGCCCGACCGGCACCATCATCGCCCCGCCCATGCCCTGGACGAAGCGGGCGGCGACCATCCATTCCAGCGAGGTCGAGGCCGCGCAGCCCAGCGAGCCGAGCAGGAACACCGCGATGGCCGTCATGAAGGTCGGCCGCGCGCCGAAGCGGTCGGCGACCCAGCCGCTGATCGGGATGAACACCGCCAGCGCCAGCAGGTAGGTGGTCAGGGCCAGCTTCAGCGCCACCGGCTCCACGCCCAGGTCCGTGGCGATCGCCGGCAGCGAGGTGGTGATCGCCGTGGAGTCCATGTTCTCGATGAACAAGGCGGTGGCGACGATCAGCGGCAGCAGGCGTTCGGGCTTCAATGGACCGGTGGGGCGACAGCGGGAGCAGTGATTTTCGCTCAAACGCCCTTGCTCGCGCGTGAGCCGCGGCCCGGCCCGGCCCGCTGGCCGGCACACGCCGACCTCAGACCTTGCCGTACCAGCGCGCGATCGCCGGCGACAGCCGATCGGTGAGGTCGATGCCCAGGCTGCGATAGCCGTCCAGCACATCGCCCAGCGCCCGCCCGGCCGGCGTGCGGGCGATCAGGCCCTCGCGTTCCTCGACGCTGAGCTGGGCATCGGCCCAGTCGTAGAGCCGGTCGATCCGCGACAGGGCCGCCGCGCGCAGCCAGCCGTGCAGCGGCAGTACGCGATAGCCGCCCTGCGCCAGCTCGGCCACGTGCGTGGCCAGCGGCGCGGCCACGCCGCGGAACCACTCGGTCTGGCCGCCGGCCGCATCGCGGATGGTCAGCGGCATCGGGGCGCGATGGGCACGCAGCGGCCCGCGCAGCCGCAGTTCCAGGTCGCGGGCATCGCGGACGGTCTCGGTCTCGATCAGCACGCCGCTGTGCAGGTCGAAGAACTCGAACCAGCGCGGATGCAGCGCGCCGATCCGCCCCAGCGGATCGCGCGAGAACCCGATCTTGCAGAAGTCCTCCCAGGCGCACGGAAAGACATAGGTGAAGCAGCGCCCGTCGATCGGGACCGCCGCCTCGGCGGCGCGGCTCATGATGCGGCGCGCTGCGGGGCGGCCGGCGCGGGAGGAACTCCAGCCGCCTCATCCGGCGCCGGCTCCCAGCCGAACACGCTGCGCCCGCCGTAGCGATGCGACTGGCGGCGCTCCTCTTCCAGGTACGCCTCCAGCGACGGACCTTCGGCCTGCGCCTCCAGCTGCCGCGCCTGCGCATCCAGGCGGCGGATCGCCTCGAGCTTTTCCTCGTTGCCCAGCCGGGCCTGGCGCACGGCGGTCTTGAGCACGCCGATGGTGTGGTCCAGCACCTGGGTCGGCACCGGGAAGGGATGCCGGTCCTTGCCGCCATGGGCCAGCGAGAACCGCGCCGGATCGCTGAAGCGGCACGGCGTGCCGTGCAGCACCTCGGCCACCATCGCCAGCGAGCGCACGGTGCGCGCGCCCACGCCGGGCACCTGCAACAACGCGGTGAAGTCCTTCGGCCCCTGCTCGGCCGCCGCGGCCAGGCTGCCGTGCAGCCGGCGCAGGACGATGTCCTGCGCGCGCACATCGTGGTGGTCCGGCAGCGACAGGTGCGGCTGCGCGGCCGGATTCCAGGCCTGCGGACCGGGCGCCTCCGCCGCCGGCTCGGCGAACAGGTCGCCGGTGACGGGCGCCGCGGCCTCGGTCCGCGCGCGGGCCAGGCGCTTGGCCGTGGCCGCCGACGGCGTCGCCAGGCGCCCGTATTCGCGCGCGATCTCCTGCGGGTTCAGCGTCTGCAGCAGCGAGACCTGCGCCGCCCGCGCGCCGGCGGCCCGACGATCGGCCAGGTTGACGATCGCACCCTGGCGCGGGCCCTCGATGGCCGCGTGCGGCGCATCGACGAAGTCCTTCAGCCCTTCGGACAGCCAGTGATAGCGACGCGCCTGCCTGCTGGCGGTGTTCATGCCCTGCTGCACCACCACCCACTGGCCGTCGTCGCCGACGATGAAGCCGTGCAGATACAGGTCGAACCCGTCCTGCACCGCCGCGCTGTCCACCTTGGCCACCAGCCGGCTGGCCCGCGCCAGCGCCGCGCCGTCCACGCCGGTGCGCTCGCCCACCGCCAGCAGCTCGTCGGGCGTGGCGCGCGAATGCCGGCCACGGCCGCCGCACACATGCAGGCCCAGCTCGCCCGACAGCGGCGTCAGCCCGCGCTTGAGCGCGCCGATCACGCTGGTGGTGATGCCGGAGGAATGCCAGTCCATGCCCATCACCGCGCCGAAGGACTGGAACCAGAACGGATGGGCCAGCCGCCGCAGCAGCTCGTCGCGCCCATAGGTGTGGACGATGGCCTGGCACATCACCGCACCCAGCCGGGTCATGCGCTGGCCCAGCCACGCCGGTACGCGCCCGCCATGCAGGGGAAGATCGGCGCTGCCGCCGCGTCGGGTCATGGAACCTGCCTCACCGCACCAGCCTGCCACGCGCCCATCTCAGCGTGTGAGACCGCTAAAGCAGCTCGGACACGAAGTACGCCACGAACGCCAGCAGCAGGAGGACACAGCCCGCATACGCGAGCCTGCTCGCGAGCGATGCGGGGCCGGTCACGACCTGTTCGTCGGGGAACGGCAGGCTGATCGCACGCAGGGTGCTGAGAAACCCCGCCGTCGCGGCGATCACGCGCAGCCAGTCGTTGCGCAGCCAGGCATGCACCAGGGCCTCGATACCTGCCTGATCCTGCAGCGCGCCGGGCGCGCCCTTGGCGATGGCCCAGAGCGCGGCATTCATGGGCCAGAACGACGCCACGGTGAAGACCAGCACGACCAGGATCGTCAGTGCCGATGCCAGCAGCCAGCGGCGGTAGCGCATCGGAGTGCGCCAGCCGGCGAAGACCGCGATCCACGTGGCGACCAGCAGCAAGGCCGAGGGCGGAATGAAGAAGTCACCGGTATTGACCGGATATGCGGCCCCGTAGGGCAACAGCCGCAACGAGGCCGGCGGCGCCGCGCTCCAGGCGCCCGCCAGGATCACCAAGTCGAAGACCTTGGCCCCCAGCAGGACGCCCCACGCGATCGCCGCAAACCAGAGCGCGCCACGCACGATCCTTTGACGCCACGGCGAAGCGGGCAGCACGCTCGGGCTGGACATGCACGGTCCTTCAGGCTGCGGTGACCGCATCGTACCGGACCCGTCGGCCTCGGCATCGCCCGACGGTCGCACCGCGGCCGCGCTACACGTAGCGCGGGATCGGCCCCAGCTGCGGCGTCTGATCGGGCAGATGGACCTCGGTCCTGTCCACGTAGCACCAGCCCCAGCCTTCGGGCGGGTCGTAGCCCTCGATGATGGGATGGCCGGTGGCGTGGAAATGCGCGCTGGCGTGGCGGTGCGGCGAATCGTCGCAGCAGCCGACATGACCGCAGATGCGGCACAGGCGCAGATGCACCCACGGGCTGCCGATGGCCAGGCAATCCTCGCAGCCCTTGGCGCTGGGCGTGACCTCGGCGATGTCATCCAGATGCGTGCAACGGGACATGATGGCTCCTTCAGGGCTCTGCGGCAGGGCGCGGCTCCAGGGCCGCCAGGTATTGATGGATCTGCGCAACCACGGCCGCGCCCTCGCCCACCGCGGCGGCCACGCGCTTGACCGAACCGGCGCGCACATCGCCGATGGCGAACACGCCGGGCCGGTCGGTCTCCAGCAAGGCCGCGCCGTTGGCACCGGTGACCACGAAGCCGGCCGGGTCCAGCGTCACGCAGCCCTTGAGCCAATCGGTATTGGGGTCGGCGCCGATGAACAGGAACAGATGCCGCAGCGAGCAACTGTGCGACTGGCCGCTCGTGCGATCGCGATAGGTCGCACCGGACAGCGCGCCCTGATCGTCGGCCTCCAGCGACAGCAGCTCGGTATTGGTGTGCAGCTCCACGTTGGGCAGCGCCTGGATGCGTTCGATCAGGTAGCTGGACATCGACGCCTCCAGGCTCTGGCCGCGGATGACCAGATGCAGCTTCTTCACCTTCGGCGCCAGGTAGACCACCGCCTGCCCGGCTGAATTGCCGCCGCCCAGCAGCGCGATCTCCTCGCCGGCGCACATGCGCGCCTCGATCGGGGAGGCCCAGTAGGACACGCCGCTGCCCTCGAAGCGCGCCAGCTGCGCGACCTCCGGCCGGCGGTAGCGCGCCCCGGAAGCGACCACCACCGTGCGCGCCTGCACCACCTGGCCGTTGTCCAGGCTCAGCTGCAGCGGCGCATGCGGATCCTCGGCCTTGGCCTCGCACTGCAGCGTGCGCACATCCAGCGGCAGCGCCAGTTCCACGCCGAACTTCAGCGCCTGGTTGTAGGCGCGCCCGGCCAGCGCCTGGCCGGAGATGCCGGTGGGGAAGCCCAGATAGTTCTCGATGCGCGAAGACGCACCGGCCTGCCCGCCGATGGCGCGCTGCTCCAGCACCAGCACCGAGAGCCCCTCGGACGCCGCATAGACCGCCGTCGCCAGCCCCGCCGGCCCCGCGCCGACCACGACTACGTCGTGGACCACCGCCGGATCCAGCTCCGGCGTCATGCCCAGGCAGCTGGCCGCGGCCAGGTTGGTCGGCCGCTTGAGCACGGTGCCGTTGGGGCAGATCATCAGCGGCAGTTCTTCGGCGTGGATGCCCAGGCGCTCGACCAGGGCCTGTCCCTGCGCGTCCTGGGTCGCGTCCAGCAGCGTGTTGGGATAGCCGTTGCGGGTGAGGAAGCCCTGCAGCCGCACCAGCTCGGCCTCGCCCGGCTGGCCGACCAGCACCGAGCCGACCGCCTCGCTTTCGATCAGGCCCACGCGGCGCAGGATCAGCGCGCGCATCACGATTTCGCCCAGCTCGGCCGCGCCGATCAGCAGGGCGCGCAGATGCGCGGCATCCAGGGGCACGGCCTTGCAGCCCTGCGCACCGGCCACGCCACCGGCCAGCGAACTACGCCCAGCCAGCTGGCTGACCTCGCCGGTGAAGCTGCCCACGCCGTGCTCGTGGATGACCTCCTCATGGCCCAACCCGTCGCGACGCGACACGACGATGCTCCCCTCCAGCACCAGCCAGACCGGCGCCGGGTGGTCGCCGACGGCGAACACCTCCTCGCCCGGCGCGAACCGCCGCAGCGGCCCGCTGGCGAACCGCCGCGCCGTGGCCAGCTGGGCCGCATCCAGCGCCGGGTACATCTGGTGATGCCGGGTATCGATCAGTGCCATGCGAATGCTCGGTGTCCAGGCGGCAGACCCCGCCGCCGAACGCCCTTTCTACCATCTTGGGTCGATCCGGGACTGCATGCCCGCGCGGCGCGGCGGACCACGCAAGGCAAGCCCAAGGCCTGCCCCCCATCATGGGGCCAAAAAATTCAAAACCCTCTGTAGAGCGGAGCTTGCTCCGCTGCCTTTCGGTCAGATCACCCGGAAATGATCAACGAAGCAAGCCCAACTGCCCTTCGATCAGATCGCCTGGAATGCTTCAGCGGAGCAAGCTCCGCTCTACAGGGCCGCTGCCCTTCGGCCAAATCACCGAAGATGCCCAGCGCAACAGATATCGCTGTCTGCCAGATCGCCGAAAGCGCCGATCATCGAGCGATCGCAAGCGATCAGCACATCACGCGACATGGCGCAGAAAAATTCAAACCCTCTGTAGAGCGGAGCTTGCTCCGCTGCCCTTCGATCAGATCGCCTGGAATGCTCCAGCAGAGCAAGCTCCCCTGCCTTCGATCAAGTCGCCTGGAATGCTCCAGCGGAGCAAGCTCCCCTGCCCTTCGATCAGATCGCCTGGAATGCTCCAGCGGAGCAAGCTCCGCTCTACAGGGCAGGGTCATGGCGCCAGCGATAGGTCGCTGCCATATCGGCACCAGGCATGTGGATACTCACCCAGACCCCCAGCCAATCCACGTCGCACAGGATTCCCGAGGATGTAGCGCGCCTGCGTCAGCAGATCCTCGTCACCGCGCATCTGCCGGTCATAGAACCCTGGCTGCCAGAATGCACCGCGTGTTCCGCGCGCGATATTGATGTCACGCGCAGCCTGCGACTTCAATCGCTGCACCACGCGGCTCAAGCTCTCGGCCCGCAATTCGAACAACCAGTGCACGTGATCCGGCATGACGACCCAGGCAATGGAGTCGCTATCGCCGGACGCATCCGACCCACGCAATTCAGAAGCCATCGCTTGCGCGGCGACCGGATTGGCGAAGAGGGGACGACGCAAAAGCGTCACCGTGGTCACCGCGTAGACAGCGCCGATCACCGAGTACCGTCCAATGTGTAGCGCAGGGCTTGCCATGCCCACAGCCTGAGCGGCGCGCCTCGCGCAATGCATCAGGCGCTCGCCCGACATCGCATCGGAAAAATCGCAACCCACCGTAGAGCGGAGCTTGCTCCGCTGCCTTTCGTTCGGATCACCGGAACCGCAGAGCGGAGCTTGCTCCGCTGCCCTTCGTTCGGGTCGCCGGAACCGTAGAGCGGAGCTTGCTCCGCTGCCCTTCGGTCGGGTCGCCTAAACCGTAGAGCGGAGCTTGCTCCGCTGCCCTTCGGTCGGATCGCCGGAACCGTAGAGCGGAGCTTGCTCCGCTGCCCTTCGGTCGGGTCGCCGGGGACGGCCTAGCGGAGCAAGCTCCGCTCTACAAGGTGGATACCACGGGCCAAAGCAGGACATCCCGCGGATGCGGGCGTCTTCTTCGATCATGCCGATCGAAGAGGCCGGGGATGACGCGCCGGCTCAGTACACCAGCGTCTGGATCGCGTGCGCGGGGATCTTCACCTGGGTGGACGCCTCGCCGACATAGAAGTTGTAGGTGATCGCCTGGTCGCTGCCATTCATCACCACGGTGGCCAGCCGGTTGTCCCGGTTGAGAAACGCGGTAGTCATCAGATTGCTGCGGCTGCTGGCGGCACTCACGCGCTGGGCCTGCGGGCGGATGAACTTGGAGAAATGGCCGATGTACCAGTACGGCGGGGTGTAGATCAGCTCGCCGGTGCGCGTGTCGGCCTGCAGCGGGGCGAAGCAATAGTTGCCCACGTGGTTGGGACCGCCGTGCTCGTCCAGCAGGATGTTCCAGTCGGTCCAGGCCACCGCGCCGCCGTTGAAATCGTGGATCATCGAGGCGCCATAGCGCTCGCCGTGGGCCCAGTCCTGGATGCGGTCGAAGTCGAACTTCTCGATCGAGGCCTCGGTCAGCAGCAGCGGCTTGTCCGGATAGGCGCGCGAGACGGCGGCCACGTTGTCGTACATCGGGTCGAAGCCAGCCCAGGTCTCATACCAGTGGAAGCCCATGCCCCAGGCGTACTTGGCCGCCTCCGGGTCGTCGAAGAGCACGTTGGCGCGGTGGACCATCATGTCGCGGTTGTGGTCCCACACGATGATCTTCTTGTCCCCGTAGCCGGCCTTGGCCATGGTCGGACCCAGGTGCTCCTTGAGGAAGTCACGCTCCTGCTCGGCCGAGAACTGCATCGACTCCCAGATCTGCACGGCCATCGGCTCGTTCTGGATGCTGATGCCCCAGATCGGGATGCCTTCCTTCTCGTAGGCCGCGATGAACTTGGTGTAGTAGTTGGCCCAGGCATCGGCATATTCGGGCAGCAGATGGCCGCCCTTGAGCATGCTCTTGTTGTCCTTCATGAAGGCCGGCGCGCTCCAGGGGCTTGCGAACATCGGCAGCGTGCCGCCGGCCGCGGCGATCGCCTGCTTGATCATCGGGATGCGGTACTTGCGGTCGTGCGCGACGGAGAAGGTCTTGAGGTCCTTGTCGCCTTCCTTGATGTAGGTATAGCTGGCGCTGGAGAAGTCCGAGCTGTGGATGGTGGTGCGGGCCCAGCTGTAGCCGATGCCGGCGTCCGGGTCGTAATAGGCCCTCATGAATTCGGCCTGCTTGGCCTTGCTCAGCTTGGCGTAGGTCTCGGCCGCCGCATCGGTGATTGCCCCGCCCACGCCCATCACGGTCTGGAAGCGCCGGGTCGGGTCGACGAAGATCGAGTTCTCGCGCTCGGTAAGGGCGTGGCCGGGCTGCAGGGCGGCCACCTCGCTGCGCACCATCTGCGCGGGCGCGCCCGAGGCCGAGGTGTAGACCGTCACCGCGCCGCCGCTTGGCGTGTAGGCCGCGCTCGTGACCTCCGCCCCCTGCGCAGTGGCCGCGGCCAGCAGCGCGCCCATCAGCGACACCCGCATCGTCTGTTTCATCGTGCCCTCCCAGGCGAATCGAAATCCCCACAAGCATACGCGTCCCGGCGGACACGCCCTTCATCGAGCGCGCTCTTGGCGGTGCGCTCACTTGCGCGGGCGCAGCATCGCCTCACCCACTACAAGGACTTCCACCATGAGCACCCCTGCCCGCTCCGACCAGCTGATCGGCGACGATGTGGTCCGCACCCTGGCGCAGCAGCCGGACATCGAGGCCGGCGAGATCCTGGTCGAGATCCGGGACGGCCAGGTCACGCTGACCGGCAACGTGCCCGAGCGCGACATGAAGCAGCGCGCCGTGGCCTACGTGCGCCAGATCGACGGCGTGGTCGGCGTGCGCGATCTGATCCGCTACGACGACGGCAGCGCGTCCTTCGGGCCGCCGGGCCAGGCGGTGCGGGATGGGGACCATGAGGGCGGTCCGGGATCGGCTGCGGAGGCTGATCTGCGTGAGGATGGCTGATAGATCCGGACACACCTCTAGATCCGGACATACCTAGGAAATGTGATCTTCGCCCGATCCAGGGAGCGCTGCGTTTGAGAGCCGGGACTTCGGTGGGGCCGCGGTCACAGTGCTTCGGTTTGCGAGGGTGTTCGAACCCCTGCCTCGCGCACACCACGATCAGTGACAGAAAACTATCGACTTGAGGCCCCCTCCCTTTCGCCATAGGCGGAGGGGAGGGCTGGGGAGGGGTCGGGGCCTTCCCGGTCAAGCCACCGAAGCAACAGCAAAGGCACCCCACCCCAGCCCTCCCCTGCGCTGCGCGCAAGGGAGGGCAGAGCGCTGCCCCATGCCTTCGAATTGGAAGAAGTCTGATCCATATGCCGCAGGGCCTCGACCCGGGCGGGCGCGCGGAGAGCGGGCCTTAGGATGGCCCGCGGCGGCAAGTCCGCCATGGAGGGCGGACCGAGCCAAGGAGCCGTGCCCGCCCGGGTCGAGGCCGCTTGCCGAAGTAGCGCTTACCGACACAAGCGGCGTGGCGCACATTTACGCGCTTCAACAAATGGTCCGCATCCCCGCACGCCAGCTAGGGAAAAAAGAAGCCCCGCATCGCGGGGCTTCTTCCTGCCTGCATGCCTCAATCCCTGGCATGCCTCAGGCGACGCTTACTTCTGCTGCTTCAGCCACGCCACCACCTGCGGACGGCGCTCGGCCTGCAGCTTGACCCGGGTCTGGATGCTGGTCATCACCGTCTCGGCCGCGCGGCGCGAGGTCGGGGCGATGTACTTGTCGGCATAGGCCTTGATCTTGGCCACCATCTTCAGATCGTCCGCACTGCTGCCCAGGCCCGGGTAGTAGCGCGCACGCGAGGTGGAATCGACCAGCGTGTCGACCTTCTCGCGATGGCTGACGGCGAAGTCGAACGCCAGGTCGGCATGCTCCTGGGACACCGCGCCGATCATGCTGGCGGCGTTGGTCGCCCCCGGCTCATCGGTCAGCGCCATGTCCAACGCACGCTGGGCCAGCACCGGGTCCTTGGCGTAGGCCAGCAGCGAGTAGTACTGGTCGCGCACCATGGACGAAGTCTCCTTCTTGGCCATCGCGTGCAGCGTGTCCCAGGTGGCCGCGTCGGCGTTGCGCGCGACGATGCCCAGCACGGTGCGACGCAGATCCGGCGAGAGCGACTTCGGGTCGGCCTGGAAGGCCGCGAAGCGGCGGCGCGCCTCGGCGATCACCTGCGCATCGCCCATGTTGCTGAGCACGCCGATCAGGCTCGAACGCAGCTGCTTGACCCGCGCCGGATCGCCCGCGCGGTTGTCCCAGCCCAGCTGCTGGAACTTGGGCGACAGGCGCGCGATGGCGTACTTGCGCCACGCCGCCTGCTGCTTGGCATCGCCATCGAACAGCCCGTCGACGCCGCCCAGCACGCCGGCCACCTGCAGCCACAGGTCCGGCGAGGCCTCCAGCGGCACCTTGGCGGTCAGGTCCAGCTGGTCGGCGACCGGCTGCAGGCCGACGCTGGACAGCGCGCCGGCGTCCATGATCACGCCCAGCTGGTCCACCACCGGCAGCGTGGAGAACTTGGCGCTGAGCGCCTGGAACATCGCCGGCGCATACAGCGTGCGGTAGTAGCCCTTCTGCCCGGCGTTGATCACCACAGGCTGCTGGCAGCCCGGCAGCGTCACGCGCGCGCTGCCGTTCTGCACCAGCACGCGCGTCTCCTTGCCGTCGGCGCCGCGCAGGGTCACCGGCACGTTCCAGCGCAGCGGCGTCTTGTTGGGGCGGTCCAGCGTGAACTCGCCCTGCTCCAGCGTCACCGTGGTGCTGTTGCTGGCGCAGACCGCATTGGCCTTGATCAGCGGCACGCCCGGCTGCAGGGTGAAGTCGTGCGCGACCTGGATGAAGTCCTTGCCCGGCGCGGCCTTGTCGACCTCGCGCCACAGCTCGTCGGTGACCGCGTTGCCGTAGGCGTGGGCCTTGATGTAGCTGCGCACGCCGCTGCGCCAGTTGTCCGAGCCGACATAGTCCTCCAGCATGCCGATCACCGCCGAGCCCTTGCCGTAGGTGATGCCGTCGAAGGCCTGGCTGGCCTGCTCCACCGTGGCCACGTGCTGCACCACCGGGTGGGTGGTGGCGTAGGCGTCGCGGCCCATCGCGCCGCGGCTGGTGTAGGCCGCCTCGGTCTTGTCGATGTCCCATTCCGGATGCAGCTTGGCCGTGGTGCGGCCCTCCATCCAGGTGGCGAAGCCCTCGTTGAGCCACAGGTCGTCCCACCACGCCATGGTCACCAGGTCGCCGAACCACTGGTGGGCGATCTCGTGCGCGGCGGTGGTGAACACGCGCTGCTCGTCGTTGACGTTGGACACGGCCGGGTCCAGCAGCAGCGAGTACTCGAAGGTGAAGATCGCGCCCCAGTTCTCCATCGCGCTGAAGAACTGGCTCTGGCCGGGTGCGGCGATGTTGTCCAGCTTGGGCAACGGATAGTCCACGCCGAAGTAGGCGTTGTATTCCTTCAGCACATCGCGCCCGGACTCCAGCGCGAACTTGGCCTGGTCCACCTTGCCCTTCTGCGCGATCACGCCGATTTCGGTGCCGTTGGGCCCGGCCAACGTGGCGCGGTCGAAGTCGCCCAGGCCGAAGAACAGCAGATAGGTCGACATCTTCGGCGTGGTGGCGAACACCACCTGCTTCATGCCGTTGCCGGCGTCCTTGGACGAGGCGATCGGCATATTGCTCACCGCCATCTGCGCCGCCGGCACGGTCACGGCGAGGTCGAAGGTGGCCTTGAAGTCCGGCTCGTCCCAGGACGGGATGAAGCGGCGCGCATCGGAGTTCTCGAACTGCGTGTACAGCGCGCGCTTCTGGCCGTCGGCGGTGGCGTAATCCAGCGCGAACAGGCCATTGGCCTGGGTGTTGATGACGCCGCTGTAGTCGATGGACAGCACGTACTTGCCCGGCGCCAGCGTCTTGTCGAAGGCGAAGCTCGCCGTCTGCGCATCGGCATCGGTGCTGACCTTGGCCGTGAGCGGCTTGCCCTTGCCCGCGCTGAGCGTGCTGGTGCCGAAAGCCAGGTTGGCCGCCTGCAGCACCAGGGTCTGGGTCGGTTCCAGCACCTGCACATCGATCCTGACCTTGCCGTCGAAGGTCATCTTGTCCGCGTACGGGGTGATCTGCACCGCGTAGTGGCTGGGGCGCGCCGTGCGCGGCAGCTGCGTGGTCACCTGCGCGGCGCTGTCGGCGACCTGCGCGGCGGGAGTGGCCGGGGTGGACTGGGCCGACGCCGCCAGGCTCGTGCCGGCCAGGGCCAGCGTGATGGCGGTCACCAGGGTCTTGCGCATGCGGATTCCTTGAAGTGGCTGGCGCGTCCCCGCGCCGAAGCCGCGGATGATCCTCTCCCCCACCGGGCCCGGCGCCCCCCGAAAGTCATGTCGGTTCTGACAGGTTCCCGGACCCTGCCGTCTGGTGCACCGCCGCATGTCTGGCCCGCCATCGTCCGGCGCCGCGCCGGTGTTAGCGTGCGCGCCGGACGCTCATCCCCGGCTTGAAAGGCCGCCTGCATGCCATCGTTCCGTCTTGCCCTGCGCTCACTTGCCCTCCTGCTGGCCATCGCCCCCGCCCTGCACGCCCGCGCAGCCGACGCGCCTGGCCTGGAAGTGCCCATCCGCGAGGTGGTGCTCAGCGACGGCGTGCGCCGCTACGCCGTGACGCTCACTGTGGATGGCGTCCCGATCGAGGCACAGCTGGATACCGGCTCCACCGGCCTGCGCATTCTGGCGCCCGCCCTGACCGGCAAGGCCGCCAGCGCGCCGGGGATGCCGGTGCGCTACGCGTACGGCTCGGGGGTCGAGCTGCAGGGGCGCAAGGTGTCGGCGCAGATCGGCTTCCCCGGCGGTGTCACCGGCGAAGTCCCCTTCCAGTTCGTGGAAGCGGTCGCCTGCGTGCAACGCAAGCCGGATTGCCCCGCCACGCGCGTGCCGGCGGCGGCGTACCGCATCGGCGGCGACGGCCTGCCCGGACAAGGCTTCATGGCGATCATCGGCACCGGCCTGCATGACGATGCGGTCCCCAACCCGCTCACCGCGCTGGGCGTGCAGCGCTGGATCGTCGAACTGCCGCGCGGCCCGCGCCAGACCGGGCGCCTGATCCTGAACCCCTCGCCGGAAGACACCGCCCGCTTTCGCAGCGTCAGGTTCATCGACGGCACCAACCAGGTGCCCGCCTGCCTGATCCGGCGCGACGCCCCGGCGCGCTTCTGCGGGCCGGCGATGATCGACACCGGCGCGAGCGGCCTGCGCATCCAGGGTGCGCAAGCCGACGCCCTCTGGCCGAACGGCACGCCCGCGGACATTTCCCTCGGCGACGACCGCGACGCCGCCTTCCCCGTCACCATCGGCCTGCGCGAACAGGCCAGCGGCATGTTCGCCGCACCCTACCGCGGCGGCAGCCGCACGATCACCCTCAACCTCGGCCTGGCCCCGTTCTTCCACTGGCGGGTGCTGTTCGACGCCCAGGCCCGCACGCTCGGCGTGGCGGAGCGTTAGGCGCAAGGCATACCACGCGCAGCGTTCCGGTCACCGCGTGCCCGCTTCTGGCGATCCATAGCCTGCCTGCTTCTCCCGATCCATGGCGTGCCTATGTCTCGCGATTAACGGAAGCCGGCCTCCCCACAGCCCACCTTTTCGTAATCCCCGCAATCGTGAATGGGGATGTTCCCCTTAAGGCCGCTGATCCACCATGGCTTGCAGACGCCGGAGGACGATGCCGGCCCGCCCGGAATCCGTGATCAGTCCAGGCAGCGCATTCACGAACGCCGGATTGCTCACCAGGCGGGCAAAGACCTCGGAGACGGTGCGGCGCAACTCCGACGGTGCTGCTGCCATCTCGGCAGCAAGTTCATCGCGTCCATCGACCACATTCAACACGTCCTCCAGATCATGGCTGGCGAGAAAATCGCCTCCACCGCGTGTCGCGAAGGCCTCGAGCTTGGTCGCGACGAACGCCACTGCGGTCACCAGCCTGATGGAAATGTGGTCGCTCACCCGCACCGCATGCGCGGTCTCCACCGCATAGCCGTACCAACGGTTGGAAAAACCCAGCACGTCCGGATCGACCGGCATCAGATCGAAGATCAGTCCCGTTGCACGATGGACCCAGCGGCAGACCACACCGCTCTCCATCTCTCTCATGAAGCCTTGCGCCTCCACGCGCGCCTCGAGGCGCCGGAATCCGGACCATTCCAGATCGACCACGGCATCCACGTCATACGTCGCGCGCACGCGCTCTGCCAACGGGTCGGAAACCAGCAGGCCGACCACCGCGCCTCCAAGAAAGACGACCTGCTCGCGCAGATCGCCCAAGGCCTCCGCGATGACCCGCAAGCGCGGAAGATTGGGGTCGTCCTCAGGCCGCATCGCTCAGACCCAGACGCTGTTCCAGGTACTTCGCGGCCAGCGCGCGCTCGCGCGCGCGCCCGGCGCGCAAGGCATCCTGAAGCGCGAGGAGTTCGTGCAGGGCGGGATCCGCCAGAGCAGCCACGGGAGCACTGGCCGACAAGGGCGACAGCCCCGGCCCCTTGGCCGTGCCCTCGGCGCTTGGCCAGACGGGTGCCTCGCCCGGCACGCTGGCGATGTCCCTTGAGAGCGGCAGCGCACCGAACGACGTTGGAATGCCGCGCTTGATGGCACCCACCGTCGCGGGGAAGGCATAGCGCACCCCGTGCACTGCGAACTCGTACAGCGCGGTCCGCACGGTTTCCCACTCACCACGCGCCTTCTCCAGTGCCAGTCCGGAAGCAGCGGCACGCTTGACGCTGCGATGCACCTGAGAGGCACTCATCTGCAGCGCCTCGCCCAAGGAGGCATACGTCCACAGCCGGCCGGCTTGCGCGACCTGCTTGTACAGCACGAGAAGATCCTGCGACTTGAGCTCCATCGGCGCGCGACTCATTCCATATTCCGGAATATGGAATATTGACCATAAGCCGTTGTTTTGCAAGCCCAGATCCGGCAAACGGACCAAGCAGCACGTCGTAACCGCCTCTCCACCCCGGTTCATCGCCATGTGGTCTCCTTCCCTTACCAGCCCACTTGTCGTCATCCCCTCGAAAGCGGGGCCTTCCTGCCCTGCCCCATTTCCCTTGAGGCTCAGTGCATCCGTCCGCGTTCGTCAGCCTGCGCCACCTGCCTCACCCTGTAGACCACCTGTTCCTCGCGCACGCGAGCCGACGACGCGGCACGCAGCGGCTGACGCTCGAGCTGCCCCAGCAACGCACGCACCTCTTCGACCGCAGCGCAAAGCGTCTCGCCTACTTCCGGCAGCGCATGCCCAGCCCGCCCGCTCGCATCGCCAACCGCCACTACCTTGGCATGCGCCGAGGCAGTCTCGATCAGCAGGTTGAGCCGGTCGATCTGCGCCAGCGTGACGCGAAAGGCAGCGCCTCCCGCATCCGGCGCTCCATCGCCATCGAGATCGGGCAGGCCATCAGCCGCACCGCCGGGGCGCTGCGCCGGCCACGACAGCGCCTCCAGCACCTGCCCCACCTGATCGGCCAACAGCTCCAGGCAGAACGCCACCTCGCCCATGCGCACCCCACGCCCAGCCGCGTCCTCCTCCGCCTGCGTGCGCGGCGCTAGCAGCCGTGCCAGAAACCCGACGTGATCGCTCAGGCGCGCCAACCGCACCTGACCCTCTACCGGCAGGAAATAGCCGGGGCCGTCTTCCTCGTCCAACTGCGCGTACGACATCGGTGCCTCCTCGTTCCATAAAGGGAGCCGCCCACCGAAAACGGCGGACGGGAAGTCGGGAGGCTCGAAACCGCTTACAGCCGGCGGGCTTATTCCCCTTGCGGGTGTTGTATTCACCGCCCTCCCGACGCAGGCATCGCGTCGGTTGCGCCTGCAAAGCATGCAGGCACAAAAAACCCACCGGTTTGTCGGAGGTGGGTACCGCTGTAAGCGGAGTTTCGAGGCTCCGTGCAGCAAGACTGCTACTGAAATATTTCGGTGTCAAGCCATCAAATAACACCAACTTTCTGGCAAGCATCGAGAAAAGGCTTTCTGAGAAAATTGCAGTCTGCATACGGCCTGCTCAGTGCCTGCTGGGCACGCATAGCTAGAATGTCAGCGGGCTGCTTGCCATAAGCTTGGCATTCATCCAACACCTGCGTCAGCCAATACTTGCCGTCGTTCTCCCCACACATTTTTGCTTTGTAGCGTTCCTCAATGCCGTACACATCCTTCCAGGTCTCAATTTCCTCGGTGATGGCCGCAGGGCCAAATCGCAGGGAGATATCGACCGGGGTTAGCTTTGCAATGTCTGCATGCTGGAACGCGACTTGTACTTCGATGGAATGCGCAGTCGCTTTGTATGGGTAGAAAATGGCAGAGCGATGAACCGCACCGGCGGGATCTTTGGGCATGTAGGCTGGGTCCTTGCTGGCCTTATAGCTACTGTTGCAATGGTGACAGGCCGGGACAAGATTGTGGAAGTTGATGGAATTGAACGGGTACAGCGCCTTGGGCAAGTAGTGGTCATAGGCCTCGCGCCTGCTGTGATACTCGCCAAGCAAATCATCTATGCCGCAGAACGGACACTTTCCCGACTTGTTGGTCCGTACGAAGACCTGGTAATGATCGTCGATGTCACCGACTTTGGCCTTCATATCGGCTGACTCAAAGTCATAAAGTCCCAAAAAAAAAGTGCGAAGGTCTTTAGCTAGATCTGGATATCTTCTCTCAACGTCCGCATAATGCGCCAGCTGGAGGGCGGGGTTGTTTGAGCAGATTCGCTCAATATCATTGTTGCTGAAGTACCACCATTTCAGCCGACGTATATGTTTTGACTTAAGATGGGCGAAATGGCCATAAATTCGCTCAACGTTGCCGTAGAAAAAATTAGCATTCTTCTTGTCAGAGTAGAAAAACTTCTTCATGATCTCAAATAACTCGGGATTGCCGTTGCACAAGTCGAATGAGAAGGCCGTCTTGGGGGTCGCCTTGCACCACACTTCATAGAAGATGAAGTCGATAAAACCCTTCATTTTCTCCATCTGGTGAGGCACATACGTGTACGGAAATAGCATCAGTATCGCGCCTCCCCATTGCCAGACTGATCATCGCCGAGAATGGCCTTGATCAGCAGCACCTTTTCCACCGAGTCACCAAGATGCTGATGAATCTCCGTGATCAAGGCTTCCTTGTCTTCGGTGCCTTGTTCAAAACGGGCCCGCAACGCCTCCAGCAAAGCCTGCGCATGGCCGCCGATGGTTTCGCGCTTGCCGAAGGTGCTCATGGTGATCTTGTTGATCGACGCGCCCAGCGTGTTGTATCCCGGGTGGCTAATGCTGACCAGACCAGTGGTTTTGTCCTTGGCAAACACCAGCACCTTGTCCGGCTTGCTGTCAGAGATCAGAAAGGGTGTGTGGGTGGTGATCAGCATCTCCTGCGCGTACTTACCGTTGCCGGGCAGGCACTGGCGCAAGCGGCTGATGAAATTGGCGCGCCAGGAAGGATTGAAGTGCGTCTCTGGCTCATCGAGCAGGAACAGGCTGTTGGTCTCGCGGAATAGCAGGCACAAGCCGAGGCTGTGTAGCAACTGGTGCTCGCCGTCCGACAACTCCTTGAGAAGCATCGGCTTCTCAATGCCCTGCTTCGTGAAGTAGAAGTTCTTGATGCGCATGGCGCGCTCATCAGACGCCAAGGTCGGCACCGTCTCGCTGACGTAGTGACTAGTCGAGGTGTAAAGATCCGACTTCAGAGCTTCGCTAACCGGGTACAGATTCAGCGCCAGCAGAACCTGTAGCGCCTGGAACAAGGCCAGAGGCGAATCATCAAAGTTGGCGCGAAAGGCTTGCTTGGTGTTCTCATTGACCCAGTAATCAAGGGTCAGGGTGTCGGACGCCTCATCGTGGAAATGCAGCGTAGCGCAGCGCTTGAGCTTCTCGATGATGGAGGTATTTTGTGTGCGCTCGTTCGCCTCTAGGCCGTGCAACAGCTTGAGCCGATAGTCTCCGGTGGCAGGGTCAATATAGACCACATTGGTATCCGCGAAGCGACCGTCTTCCGCCTCGGTGGGCATGATGTAGTCACCTGAGGTGAAAGCTGCCAGCTGGTGCCGCGTGACAAGGATACTCCTGCGCAGAATGATGCGAAACTGCTTCAGAGCTCCAATGCCTACGTGCTCGCGGAAAGGCTGCAGGGTGGCCTCGTCCTGAAACAGCATGTTGCACAGCAGGATGGCCTGACTGAAACCGTTATCGAGGTAGGCCAGCCGCGTTTCCGGGTAACCAGGATAGGGTAGTTGCTTGGCGAGCGCGTTCCAGTATTCGTCGAACTGCACGAAACGCATCTTGAAGAACGGCAGGCTGAGGATCTCGTTCTCGCCCGAGGAATAACCCAGCACGTACTGCGGCAGCAGAATGTCAGCATGGTCGCCTTGGAACGCCTCGACCACATCGGTACTGAAGTCGCCCTGATTCTCCCATCGGATGCGCACCGATTCACCAGCGTTCTTCCAAACGGCCGCTTTTGCCCACAGCGGGCTGCCAGGGCCGCGGTACTCGGCGGGCACGCGGATCAGGTATTCCAGCTCAAAGGCGATGGGCGAAACATCCGGCACCTCGTCCTGCAAGGGCTCCGGCAGAAAGCTGCGGCGCACGCGCAGCACTTCAAGCTGAAAGAAGATGGCCGCCAGCGCTTCGAGCAGATTGGACTTGCCGCTGCCGTTGAGCCCGGCGCAGACGAAGGGCGCAAAGTCGTTCGCCTGCTCCAGCTCGTCCTGCAAGCTCCACTCGGTACGGAAGTGGTGCTCAAACCCGCAAGGCAGACTGCGAAAGCCTTTAGGGTCTGTGATCTTGAGGCGCAGCAGCTTCATGCCAGGTTTTGCTCGGCGACGGCTTTGAGCTCGATGCGATTGCGGTCGTCGTCAAACGCCTGCGTCAGGGCACCAGCGACCAAGGCTTCAAACACCCAGGCCTTGATGATCTCGTAATCGCTAGCGCGCAATTCGAAATCGTTGTCCGGATGCAATTCGCCCAGCCGGGTTTGCGCGGCGGCGAAGAAGCGTTCGATGGAGAAAGCCGCACCGCCCAATTGCGTGCGATAAGCCTCCAGCCAGAAGCGAAGCAGCGGTGCCAGCTGTGCGCGGTCTTGCAATGCGGGCGGCAGTAAATCGGCTTCTGGCAGCTCGATCACCGGCACGGCGATGGGCGTAGGCGCGGCAGCGGCCACGGGCTTTTCTCCTTCGATAGGGGCGGCAAGCAAGGCTACCCGCGACAAATCCAACTCCCCCTTGAAGGCCTGCTGGCTCACGGCACCGTAGAGGGTTTCGAAATCGGCGAGGCTTTGTTGGTAGCGGGATTTGAGGCCTTCGACTTTTTCTACGATGACAGCGAATTGATTCTGTATTTCAACGGGCGGCTTGATCATCGTGATCTTCTCAAAATCGCCTTTTGTAAGAATCTTCTTCATTCCCTTCGTAGCGTGGCTCTGTATGTAAGCCCGAGACAACTTAAACAAACTATACAAATACAGGGGATGCACACTCTTGCCAGGCTGGATCGCATTGATCTGCTGATTGAACGACACCGTCCTGTCTGTTAATGCGGCACGCCCGATTGATTCGACGCTGCCCGCGATACAGGCTACAAGCAGGGCGCCGTTCGAGACCATTCTCGCCTTTTTCGCTCCAACCTCAGAAAGGTGCTCGGTGGCAGGCGTGACGAAAACAGCATCACCCGTGATGTTGTCCGTCTTGATCCACTCGATAAAGTCGCCATCGTAATTGGCAGGATCATTTCTGGGTGGCGTATTGCCCGTCGAAATCTTGCCGAAGGCCTTTAACTCAGGCTTATCCCACCCTTTCTCATTTCGCCCCGGGTCGCCAAACATCTCCAGAAACACACTCTTGAGCAGGTCATCGAGTTGTTGCAGGTGTTGTTTGCGCTGGGCGATCAGCCCTTCGATTTTTCCGAGCAGATGGGCAATGCGGATTTGGTCTTCGAATTCTTCGGGGACGGGGATTTCGAGTTTGTACAGTTCCTCTTGGGTAATTCCCTTGACCGTCGCGCCAGATCCCTTTTTGACGATTTCTTCTTTCAATGACAAAACTGCGTGCAGCAGGAACTTCGCGTCTAAAGGCACCTTTGGAATCAAGGCTCGCAGGTCTTGGTTTATCGCCAAATCGACGGCGTTAATCGCTGCTTTCCCCAAGGACATTCTCGTGGTGATAATGACGTGCCCTTTGGGTATCAGGTTCGCAGAACTATTCCCAAGTCCTTCCTGCGTGATGAAGTCCTGGGTTTCGGACAATGAAGTAGAGGTAAAATCCTTGACGCTCGCCCAGGGAATGTCGCCATCCCAATACTCTGGAATTTTTTTTGACGGAGTGCCGCCACCCCTGAAAGTAACCAGCTCGCGAAGAGTTTTGAACGAGGTCATCCCACCATCCCCTTCAACTCCAGCAGCTCGCGCACGATGCCGCTTTGAACTTTGGCCAGTTCCGCTTCATGCACACTCCCCACCTCGGCCTGAATCAGCCGATTCAGAATCACCGCCGGTGCGTCGTAGTGGACCTCCTCAAACACATCGGTTTTGTATCGCGACAGCGAGAGGTCATAATTGTTTTTCTCGTCCGCAATCTCAGTGCGCGGTACCGTGAAGTATTTGGCCGTGCGGTCGGTGTCAGTGGCAGCATCGCGGGCGTGGTACTTAGCAATGATATCTTGCAGGTCGCCGCAGCCTTCCTGCTTGCTGCGCTTGTCGTCCAGCGAATAGCCATCGGCGGCCATCTCGTAAAACCAGACGTGTTCGGTGGCGGCTTTGCTCACCTTGTCTTTCGGCCCCCAGACCTTGGTGAACAGCAGAATGGCAGTGCTGACCCCGGCATAGGGTTTGAACACGCCACTGGGCAGGGTGATCACGGCCTTGAGGTCGCAACGCTCCACCAGCATCTGGCGCAGCGTCTTGAACGCGCCGCCGGAGCCGAACAGCACGCCCTGCGGCACGATTACGCAGGCGGTGCCGCCCTTCTTGAGCAGGCGGTAGATGTTCTCGACAAACAGCAGTTCGGTCTTGGTGGTGGCCAGTTGCAGCTGCTCGTTGATGTCGCCCTTGTCGATGCTGCCGGTGAAGGGGGGGTTGGCCATAACGATGTCGTACTCGGCCTCCTCGGTGTAGCTTTTGCTGAGGGTGTCCTTATAGTCGATATGCGGCTCGTCGATGCCGTGCATCATCAGGTTCATCAGGCCCAGGCGCACCATGGTCTGGTCGATGTCATAGCCCCACAAAGAACTAGCCAGAATGGCCTGCGCCTTTTCGGTGAGCGCAGCGGCCACCGATGTACGTAAGAAGCCATCTTCATCCGGCTTCAGGTCCTGGGCACCGGCTTTTTTCGCCAGTTCGGTGACGATGTACTGATACGCACCGAGCAGAAAACCACCTGAACCGCAGGCGGGATCGGCAATCTTGTGGCCCAGTTGCGGCTGCACCAAATCGGCCATCAGCTTGATGATGTGGCGCGGGGTGCGGAACTGGCCATTCTTGCCGGCGGTGGCGATCTCGGACAGCAGGAACTCGTAGACATCGCCTTGGATATCCTGGAAGGCCTGGCCTTTCTCCTTCGAGTCCTTCTCCATCACCTCGAAGATGTCGTCAATAGTTTTCACCGCTTCCACCAGCAGGGCGGGCTTGGGGATGATGAAGACGGCGTTCTTCATGTGGTGGGTGAAGTTGGATTCGGCGCCGTTCAGGTCCTTGAGAAACGGGAACACCTTGCCCTGCACGTGCTGAAGCATCTCTTCGGCCTGCATGCGCTTAAATTCGCTCCAGCGCAGCGTGCGCTTTTCGATGGGGCGCCGTTCCGATGCTGGCCAGTTGCGTTCCTCGGGTGGAATCCACGTGCCAGTGAACTTGGAGGTGTAGTTCTCACCGGTCCACTCGGCATCGGCCTGGCGCTTCTGGTCCAGCTCATCCAGCCGCTTCATGAACAGCAGGTAGGTGATCTGCTCGATGGCGGTCAGCGGGTTGCTGATGCCGCCGCTCCAGAACTTGTTCCAGAGCTGGTCGATCTTGCTTTTGAGTTCGGAGTTGTTTTGCAGCATGGGATACCTTGCCTTTTAAGCAGCTAACCGTTCGGTTAGCTGCAGGATCTCGTTGATTTCGGCCGGGCTGAAGACGCCACGGATACCCTGCGGGTGGATGACCGTGAAGGGAGCATTGATCAGGTCTTTCTTCTCCACCTTTTCGCGCTCGATGATGAAGCCCTTCAGCAAATTGAGGAATTCGATCTGCCGGCTGCTGAGTGTGGTGTGGGCGCGAATGAACTGGTCGAAAGCTGCGCTGACTTCGTCCGGGAAGCT
This sequence comes from Pseudoxanthomonas winnipegensis, assembly GCF_030322905.1. Lineage (NCBI taxonomy): Bacteria > Pseudomonadati > Pseudomonadota > Gammaproteobacteria > Lysobacterales > Lysobacteraceae > Pseudoxanthomonas > Pseudoxanthomonas winnipegensis. The sequence continues at coordinate 2,688,570 of NZ_CP095475.1, forward strand.
TCTGAGTACTTCAATACCCAAGATGTGGCGGATGAACTGGATGAAGCGCGCCTTGCGGTTTTTGTAGACCTGACGAAGCAAGTCTTCGGTGATGTGGGGGTGTTCTTCGTGCAGCAGTACGGCCAGTTCATCGGCCTCTTCGCCGCTGACTGCTTCGCCGCTCTTGATCTTCTGCAGCACTGGGTTGTGCGCGGTGAGTTCGGCAATCAGGTTTTCCACCATTTCACGGTAGCGGGTGATGCTGACCGCCTCGTGCTGTGGGCCAAACTCCACCCACTCTTTCTTGTGCAGTTCATCGGCAAGATCGAGGTGGGTTTGCACCTCGCCTGTGGACGACTCGCGGAATTTCATCAGCGGGCCGAGCTTGGCGACCAGTTCGTCGAAGGTGTCTTCATCCGCCTTGACCCAGTAGTGGCTAGTTTGCGCGGCGCGAATCAGGGCCTCTTCCTGCTTGACGAAGCTGACGGAGAGCGGCAGCTCGCTGATCTGCTCAACGATGCCTTCCTTGAGGGTGTCGGCCTGTTCCATTTCTTCGCTCAGAACGGCCAGCGAGTACTCCAACAGGTCGCGCTCGAAGCGCATCGCCTTGAAGTCAGCCTCGGACACGGTACGGAATAGCGGCTTGATTTCTACGCGTAGGAACTCCAGTCGGTCGTGGCCGAGGCTGATCCAGAAGTTGTCGTCGTCCAGCAGCGCCAGCGCAGCGACGGCTTCCTTGATCACCACCGACTCTTTGGGTAGCGCTGCAATTTGCAGGCGGAGCTTGGCGATCTCTCGCTCGGCAATGTCGGCATGGCCGCTGTCGCTGGCTTTTTTAATCTTGTCGAGGCGCAGGCCCACCAGCCGCACCGGCAGCGGCAACTGTGGTTTGAGCTCCTTGCCCTTGGCGTTGAGCTTAAAATATTCGAAGTTGTCCCAGCAGTCGAGGACTAGAAAAACATCCTTCTCAAGGCACCATGGCTTGGGCTTGCTGGCCTCCAACAGGCGTGTACCGCGCCCGACCATTTGCCAGAACTTGGTGTACGAGTAAACCGGCTTGGCGAACACGAGGTTGACGATCTCTCGCACGTCGATACCGGTGTCGAGCATATCTACGCTGATGGCGATGCGCGGCATGTCGTTGTTGGTGAACTGATCGAGCAGGCCGCCCTTACCGTAAACGCGCGGATCATCCGACACCAAAACCTTGGCCAGTTCCCCGTGATGCTGCGGGTAGAGCTTGTCGAAGATTTCTTCCATGCGCCGGGCATGCGCCTTGGTGGCGCAAAAGAAGATGGTCTTGCCGGGCAGCACACCGTTGGCATCCTTGATGGCCTCCTCCATGAACTCGCGAACGATCAGGGCGTTGGTCCCCTTGTTGATCACCTGCTTTTCAAGCTGCGTGCCCTCGAAGTTGATGTCTTCAACTTCCTTGCCCTCGAGGATCAGCTTTTTCTGGTCCTCTAGCGAAATGGTGCGCTTGCTAATGCCTTCCATCTGGAACTTGGTCTGAATCTTCATGACCTGGAAGTTGCAGAGGTAAGGCGGCACGTTGTTCACGGCTTCTTCGTAGGTGTAGGCAAACGTGGGAATGCCATCTTCGCAATGAAAAAGCTGGAAGGTGTTGTGGTCGATGATGTCGGTCGGCGTGGCCGTCAGGCCCAGCGTGATGGTCTTGAAGTAGCTGAGGACTTCGCCGAAGGTGTTGTAGATGGAGCGGTGACTCTCATCGACGACGATGAAATCGAAGAAATGCGGCGACAGATGCTGGGCCTCATCCCGGATGATATTGAGCATCGTCGGGTAGGTGGCAACATACACGCGACGATCCGTCGCGATCAGCTTTTCACCCACATTGGGCCAGCGCGGCTCGTTGGGCATGTGCTCCTTGAAGGCGGCCAGTGCCTGTTCACGCAACGCGATGCGATCAACAAGGAACAGAACCTTCTCCGCGTGGCCGGCCCGCATCAAGACATCGACCATGGCGATACAGGTGCGGGTCTTGCCGGTGCCGGTAGCCATCACCAGCAGAAAGTCGCGTTTTTTCTGCCCGATGCCTTCGAGCACCGAACGAATCGCGCGGATCTGATAATCGCGACCAGCAATCGAGGTGTTGATGAACTCCTGCGTCAGCGGCCTGCGGTTTCGGCGGATGTAGGCAAAGCGCTCCAGATCGTCGCGCGTGGGGAAACCGACAACCTTGCGAGGTGGTGCGTTCTCCAGGTCCCAGAAGTACAGATCGTGGCCGTTGGTGTAGAAGCAAAATGGCAGTTCGCCGCCCAGTTGCTTCTGGATGTTGTAGCAGTACTGCTTTGCCTGCTCGCGGCCAATGGCAGCATCGCGACTGGTCTTTTTGGCCTCGATTACTGCCAGGGGCTTGCGGTCCCTGCCAAGCAGGACGTAGTCGCTGAACTGGTGGCCCTCGTAAGGCGTGCGAGGTTCGGACACACCTTCAGGCAGGGTGGCGAGGATGTCGAACTCCTCTACAACCTGCGTGGAGTCTTTGACGTTCCAGCCTGCGAGCGCAAGCTGGTTGTCGATCAACTCCGAGCGCGTTTTGGCTTCACTTCTCTGCACGATTCGGCCCTTTCTCAGTTTTCAGCTGCAAGGAACCAAACAGGCTTTAGGGCTAGACGAGTTCTCGCCACGTCTTCAAGCTGCGCGTAATGCGTCGTCCACAATTCAACGAGCCGACGCGCATCGATTAGATTGATCCGCCGATGCGACTGCCGCGCCTCATAGTCCGCATCCTTGGTAAAGCCGGACAACGCGACGTACAGGCCGACATCACCCTCACCCAGAACGGCCATAAAGCTGCGCAGCCCGATGACGTCAATCCGCAGCGAGTTGGCATTGCGTTTGACCTGCACCTTGATGCGCGGTGGGCGGGTACCCAGCGGGTCGTTGTAGGCAATGATGTCGGTGCCGCCATCCTTGCCGGGCGGGGCGATCCAGGCGACGTGGTAGCCCATTGCGCGCAGCAGCGAGGCCACCAGCTCCTGGAAATCATAGGGCGGCATCGCGGCGAGATAGGCCTCGATCTCTGCCCAGGCCATCTCCTCGGCTTCTTCCAGCGTGATGCTGGCTGATTCCTCGGTGAGTTCGCCTTCGGGGTCATCCACTTCGTCGACGACGGGCTGGGCGCTCTTCCACTTCTTGTACAGCTGCCCCACCGCACGGATGAACTGCTCGGGATCCGGATAGGCCTCCAGGGCCGCTTCACCCTCGGGCGTGAGGGTCCAGATGCCTTTGTCCTTGACCAGCCAGCCGGCCTTAACCGGGGCGACGGTGCTGAAGCGCACGATCTTCTCGAAGCGACGGCCACCGGTTTCGTAGTCGCCCGCTTCGTACTCGGTCAACACGACCTGCTTCTCCAGCGCGGCCAGCGCATCGGCTGCGCGCATGCCTTCCGGCTGGGCCTTGAGGATCTGGAACAGCGCCCGGGTCAATTCACCCGTGCGCCGTCTGCTGATATTGGCCATCTACGTCCCCTGTAGTAAGGCGCCGCCACTGGCGCAGCGCCTAATGATAGTCGTCTTCACGCTGATGCCTGACCGCCAGGACGGTCACCGTCGCGCTGTTTTGGATCTCGAACAACAGCACGTATCCCGCGCTGCCAAAGCCAATCACAAGTTCTCGCAAAAACGGATCCGCCGTGGGCTTGCGACAGCTCATCGGTGCGCATTCGAGCAGGGCGACGCCCTCACGGATGGCCTGCAGGGCCCGTTCGGCAACCGCGTAGTCGCCCGCCGCATGCTGCAGCAGCCAGTCGTACGGGCGCTCCAAGTCCTGCTGCGCTTCTTCCGTAAAGCGAACGGTCCATGCCATCCCGGCCTATTCCTTTCGTGCGCGGTCCAACCTCGCTTGCAATCCGTCCAACACATCCTGTGCCTCGAGGTAGCGCCCTGTCTGGCGCGCCTGCTCGCGCGAGGCCAGGCCTCTGGCGATGAACTCGGCCTGGTGCCGGCGACGCCGCACCTCATCGCGCAGCGACTGCTCCATCAGGGCGGACAGGCTTTCGCCCTTCTGCAACACCGACTCGGCGGCTTCGCGCAGTTCGGGCTCGACCCGCAGGGACGGCAGCGACGCGGTTTTCATCCCACACCTCATGCGTTGCAACTGCGATGCATGGTCGCAGGGGACGCACAGGCGTTCAAGTACCGCCGGCCAGTCAAGACAGCACGGGGCCTCTCGGGCCCTCGGCTCTCAATGCTGGCGCGAGCTGCTGCCCCTGTGCCAATACCTGCTGCTGCGCCTGATTGACGGCCTGAACCTTCGCATCGGACTGCGCGATCGGGGTGTTCATGGCCTCGACAATATTGACGTGGACGCGCAGATGGGCAGGGTCGCCAAGTTTCCCCTGGACCACGAACATGTTGTCGATGCCGGAGACCACATGGTCGGCACGCTGAATCGCACTCATGCCGTCCCCGACGTCTCCGGCGCCACCCTTGCAAGCCGCCAAGAGACTGCGACTCAGACGCTCACTGGATTCATCGTAAGTGCGCCCGACGCGCGCATCTTCGCGACGGACGCCTGAGCGGATCTGCTCCAGCAAAGCGTGGTCCGGATGTTCGGGACGATCCGGGGTCAGTACGGCAGGTCCATCCGGTTCCGAGGGTGCCTTCTCCACCGCCTGGCGGGGCCGCAGGGGCTGCGCGGTCGGATCGAGATGGAGCAAGCGGCTGGTCTGACCATCCACCCGAAGGCAGACGTCGGTGGTGCCATCCGGATGGTCGAGGCGACTCAGCTGCGAGCGTTCAACATCACGCCACCTGTCATCCACCCACGCCTTACCATGCCCGCGGCCATCCAACACCACGAAGTCATCGCCCGCGGCATACAGGTTGGTCGACTGTGGATGCCGATGCCCTCGGGCGTCCACGATGACATGGCCGAATGTGCCGCCTTGGTCCAATGCATCGATGAAGGCCGGCGCCTCCCCCTTCTGCAGGAACAAGGTTTTGATCGTTGCGTACTCCGAGCGAAAATCCGCATCACCGGTAACGGCGTCCGGATGTACAGGATTGGCCAGCGGATCGGAGAGGACATTCGACCAGGACCGATGAAGCGGATTCTGCGCGCTTGCGTTGCGCAGCGCGTTGAAGACTTCCGTGCCCTCCAGGGCATGCGCAACGCCGGTTTCGACATAATCAGGATCGGCGTGTGACCTGCCGCTGCGATTGGGAAGCAGATCATTGATCGCCGTCTGTACGCCGCCGACGCTGTCGATACTGCCGTCATTGAGCCCGCGGATGATGCGCGGGTAGTAAGCCTGCCCCGCCTGGTTCTCCAGCTTCATGATCATCGTCGCAAGCCTGGCCTGATCATCCAGCGTGGATCGCTGATACAGCGAGGTGTCTTTGAGCTGATCGACGGCACCCCCGACGCGCATCAATCGATCCACCTGAGCGACGTCGCGCTCATGCACATAGGTGATGCCGGCATCCGAGGCCAGGAACTGGTCGAGGTGGGATTTGACGACCGGGTCCAGTGCCCTGCCCTGCTGGGCCGTGATGGTGTGGCCACTGCGTGCAAGATCGCTTGTGGTCTGGGCTTGCTGACCAGCCGTCAAGGTCCAGTCCGGATGCGCTTGCCTGGCCCAGTCCTGATAGGCCGCTACCAGCGTGGTCGCGACCTCGGGATGCTGCCCCAGGTCGGTTTGCAAGGTGCCGATGGAGTATCCGCTGTTGCCAACCGGGTACATCACGCCACCGCTGACACGTCCCGCGAATGAGAGCCGGTTGGACACGTCGCGCCCGCCAACGCTGCCTTCGGAACCGACGCCTACCGCGAAGTAGGCCAACGCGCGAAGTTCGTCGTCGGTCAGCTCAGTTTTTGGCAGTGTGGGGGCTACGGAGTTGTCTTCCATGACGTTCACCTTTCCTCATTGACTACTGGACACCGGAACCCTTCTGGCAAAGATGGAGGTTGGTCCTGGCCGAGCGCACGATGCCCAGATAACGGTCCACCAGCGCCGGCGGCCAAGCGTCCATCACTGCATCATCGTCCTTGGCCGCATCCTCCGCATACGGCGCAAGCGTCGCCAGGCACTGCCGGTCCATTCCGTTGTGATGCTGGGTGATGGCCAGATCATTGCGCAGCTCCCCCTCCTGCTCCCAGGTCAGGGTCGGCAGGCACTTGGCGAACACGGGCGACAGCACCTCCAGGGCCGGTTTGTACTGCTTTGCTTCATAAAGATTCTTGAATTGCTGACGCGCCGCATTCAAGCCTGCATCCGAACAAGTGTCCGGGACGGACAGATACTGGCCTTCGAAGCCGCCGTTGTATCCGCAGAAAGTCTTGCACTGGGTGGCGGTGACAGGCGCAACGCCGATGCCCCCACCATCGCCAGCTTTGAAGCGCATCACACAGGGCGCTTCGCCCTGCTCCGGGGCCGCCGTGCCGCGATCACCTGCGATCTCGCCCTGCAGCGAGCAGATGTCCTCACCGGTCACCGTCTCCAGCGCGAATCGAAGCCCACTGTCGGAAGGAACGATGTCCAGGTGACCCCACCCCTTCTCCGTCACGTAGTGACCGGGCACTAGCGCGGGACCGGCTTCGGCCTTCGCTTCCGACGCTGGCGCGGGCGTCTGGCCGGAACAGGCGGACATGACCGCCCATCCCGTGCAAAGCGCCATCCAAGCTATTGAACGGCGCATACGACCCTTGACCGTAAAGAATGCCCTCATGCCCGACTCCATGGCGACTTCCGGGTGACCAGCTCATCACACGACAACACCCCGATCATACGGGTGAGGTAGTCCCCAAAGCATAGCGGCTGGTCGTGATCGACTGTACCGCCCCACAAAGGGTTGGGACACCCTTCATTTCCGTAGATCTGCGCACCCAAGTGTCCGCCGGAACTTTCCACGTCCTCGCTACGCCTCAGTTGCTAAATGTCGATGATCATGGAATCACCAAGCTTGCACGCGAGTACGCGCGTTGGGCCGCTCGCGGCGGCACCATGCGATAGGCAGCCTTCAATATGGAGCCGGATGCCGCACTTGTTGAAGCCAGCCGAAGATATGGCAGGCACGCCTGCCTGGCGTAGACCAGATATGGTCCATCAAGTGGAAAGCGGCGCGCCCAATCGAAACTGCAAGCCCTCCCACGGGCTCCTGCACACACAAGAAAGGCCCGGCTTGCGCCGGGCCTTTCCTTTCAAGCTTCCCTTACCCCTACCCCCTCTCCCGTGCACGGGAAAGGGCAAAGGGCGGGATTCCACGCATTGAAGCGCCTCAACTCCGCTCCTAGCGCGAGCCTTGGCCCCGCCTCAGGCAAACGGATCCTGCAGCACCATCGTGTGGTCGCGGTCCGGGCCGGTGGAGACGATGCTGATCGGGCAGCCGGCCAGTTCCTCCAACGCGCGCAGGTAGGCGCGGGCGGCGGCGGGCAGCTTGTCCCACTCGGTGATGCCGTGGGTGGTCTCGTTCCAGCCCGGGAACTCCAGGTAGACCGGGGTGCAGTCTTCCCAGCCCTGCGCGTCCAGCGGGGCGTACTCGGTGCGCTTGCCGTTGTACTCATACGCAATGCAGACCTTCAGCTTCTCCATGCCGTCCAGCACGTCCAGCTTGGTGATGCACAGGCCGGAGATGCCGTTGATGGCCACGGCGCGCTTGAGCGCGACGATGTCCATCCAGCCGCAGCGGCGCGGGCGGCCGGTGGAGGCGCCGTACTCGGCACCGCGATCGCGGATGCCCTGGCCCACTTCGTCGTCCAGCTCGGTCGGGAACGGGCCGCCGCCCACGCGCGTGGCATAGGCCTTGGCGATGCCCAGCACGTAGTCGATGTCCTGCGCGCCCACGCCGGTGCCGGCCAGCGCGCCGCCGATGGTGGTGTTGGAGCTGGTGACGTAGGGATAGGTGCCGTGGTCGATGTCCAGCAGCGCGCCCTGCGCGCCCTCGAACAGCACGCGCTTGCCCTGCTTACGCAGGTCGTGGCAGATGCCGGCCACATCCGACTTCATCGGCTGCACGTACTCGCCGAAGGCCAGCGCCTCTTCATAGGTCTTCTGGAAGTCGACCGCCTCCACGCCCAGGTACTTGGTCAGCACGAAGTTGTGGTAGTCCAGCGCGGTGCGCAGCAGTTCTTCCAGCTGCTTGGGGTAATGCAGGTCGGCGATGCGGATGCCGCGGCGCGCCACCTTGTCCTCATAGGCCGGGCCGATGCCGCGGCCGGTGGTGCCGATGGCCTTGCCGCCGGCGGCCTTCTCGCGGGCCTGATCCAGGGCGATGTGATACGGCATGATCAGCGGCGCGGCCGGCGAGATCTTCAGGCGGCTGCGCACTTCCACGCCGGCCGTTTCCAGCTCGTCGATCTCCTTGATCAGCGCGGCCGGGCTGATCACCACGCCGTTGCCGATCAGGCACAGCGCGTCCTGGCGCAGGATGCCGGACGGGATGAGGTGCAGCACGGTCTTCTTGCCGTTGATGACCAGGGTATGGCCGGCGTTGTGGCCGCCCTGGAAGCGCACGACGGCGCCGATCTCTTCGGTGAGCAGATCGACGATCTTGCCCTTGCCTTCATCGCCCCACTGGGCGCCCAACACCACCACTGACTGACCCATGACGGGTACTCCTGTTTTGTTGCGGCCATCGGGGCCGCGGACTTGGGCCGTGCGGTCTGGAGCATGAGGCGCGTGTATGTCAGCCGCCATCGGGGCGGGCCGCACGCGCATCACCGCATCCAGGACACGGAAAAAGCCGGAAGGGTGTGCTTCTGGTGGGAAGCGCCCGGCCGGCTTTTGTGCATTATCCGGGTTTTGGGGGACGGGGGCCACCTTGGGGTGGCGGGGGGTGTTCAGATTTGCGAGGTCGGGGCGCGCGGGATCAGCGGAGGAGCTAAGTCCATGGATTCCCGCGTTCGCGGGAATGACGATGCGAAGGTGACGCTTCGGCTGCTGCGGAAGCCTCGGGCAAAACGAAACGGGGCGCCTCGAAGGCGCCCCGCTCCACCCCGCATCGATCGGCCGATCAGCGATCGGACTTCATGTACTGCAGGAACGGGTCGTTCTTGTCCAGCACGATCACCGCGTTGCCGTCGGCGAAGGAGTGCCGGTAGGCCTCCAGGCTGCGGTAGAAGGCGTAGAAGCCCGGGTCGGCCGCCGACGCCTTGGCGTACAGCTGCGCGGCCTGGGCATCGCCCTCGCCGCGCAGGCGCTGGGCGTCGCGCTCGGCCTCGGCCGCGATGACCGTGGCCTGACGGTCGGCCTCGGCGCGGATGGTGCGGGCCTGCTCCTCGCCCTCGGCGCGCAGCGCGCTGGCGACCTGCTGGCGCTGGGCGCGCATGCGGTCGTAGACCTCGCCCAGCACCTTGCTGTCCTGCGGCAGGTCGATCTGCTTGAGGCGGATGTCCACCAGCTGCATGCCCAGGTTCTTGATCGCCGCGTTGATGGAGACCAGCTGCCTGGCGATGATCTCGCTGCGGTCGCCGGACACCAGCTGGGTCAGCGTGCGCGAGTTGATCTCGTTGCGCAGCGAGTTGGTCACGATCGGCGCCAGGCGGGCGTTGGCGTTGCGCTGGTCGCCGCCGGTGGCGCGGTAGTAGGCGCGCACATCGGAGATGTAGCCGATGGCGAAGAAGTCCACCGACACGTCCTTCTGCTCGGAGGTGAAGTAGCGCTCCGGCGCGGTCTCCAGGATCTGGAAGCGGCGGTCGAACACGCGCGCGGTCTCCACCAGCGGCAGCTTGAAGTGCAGGCCCGGCTTGACGTCGGCGCGCACCACGCGGCCCAGGTTGAGCACCATCGCGGTCTGGTCCTCGCGCACGACGAACACCGAGCCCATCAGCGCCAGCAGGGCGGCCACGATCACGGCCACGGTCACGGAAGTCTTCATGGGCGGCCCTCCTCGCGGCCGGTGGGTCGCGGCGGGCGCAGCGGGTCGGTCGGCGTCGACGACGCGCTGTCGCTGCCGCCCGCGCTCTGCACCGCCGGCAGCAGCGTGTCGGTCGGCAGGCGCGGCAGGGTCGAGGCCGGCGGCAGCGCCTTGGCCTGGGCGTTGGCGTCCATCGGCACGTAGATCAGCTGGCGGCCATCGCCGCCGACCACCTTGCGGTTATGGCCCAGCACCTGTTCGACCGTCTCCAGCCACAGGCGCTTGCGCGTGGTCTCCGGCGCGGCGGCGTACTGCTGCTGCAGCAGGCTGAAGCGGTCGGCGTCGCCCTGCGCGTTGGCGATGGCGGCCTCCTTGTAGCCCTCGGCGGCGGTGCGGATGCGCGCGGCCTCGCCACGGGCCTCGGGCACCACGCGCGCGGCGTAGGCCTGGGCCTCGTTGACCAGGCGCTCGCGGCTCTGCTGGGCGCTGTTGACGTCGTCGAAGGCCGGCTTGACCTCGTTGGGCGGGCGCGCGTTGGGCAAGGTCAGATCGGTCACGACCATGCCGGTGTGGTAGGCGTCCAGCGCCGCCTGCAGGCGCTCCTTGGCGGCCGAGGCCAGCGGGCCGCGCTTGTTGAGCACGTCCTCCAGCGAGGCGCGGCCGGCCTGCTCGCGCACCGCGCTCTGCGCGGCCTGCTGCAGCACCTGGTCGGCGTCCTGGGTGCCGTAGAGGTACTGGCGCGGGTCGTTGATGCGGTACTGCACGTTGAGGGTGACGTTGACGATGTTCTCGTCGTTGGTCAGCACGGGCATTTCCTGCAGGCCCCAGGTGCCGATGGTGGTCACCTGCACGTTGCGCACGGTTTCGATGGGCCAGGGCCACTTGAAGTTGGGGCCGGGCTGCATGATCCGCGCGAACTGGCCGAAGCGCAGCACCACGCCGCGCTCCTGCTCGCCCACCAGTTGGAAGCTGCTGAAGGCCAGCAGCAGCACGAAGAACACCAGCACCCAGCGCAGCGGGCCACCGCCGCCGGCGCCGAAGAGGGCGCGCAGGCGCGCCAGGATCTGGTCCAGGCCGCCGCCCTGTCCCGGCTTCCAGGAATTGCGCCCCCCGCCCGGCCCGCTGCCGCTTCCGTTGTTTCCCGAACCGCTACCAGGGGTATTCCAGGCCATGCCAACTCCGAATTGATGAGACGCAGCGGGCCCGATGTGGCGGGGGCACGGCGCCGGCCGATTCTACCCGCTTGCCCCGGGACTGCCCGCTGACAGGGGCGTCATGGCGACGAAGCGCCGCGATGACAAGGCCCGGCAAACCTGAACACTGCCCGCGCGGCCGGGCGCCAGACCACGCACCGCCCACGGCCGCGCTGGTACTTCTACGCCGCTCAGTCCGGAACCGCCCGATGTCGACCCCCATCGAAGACTACGCCATGCTCGGCAACTGCCGCAGCGCCGCCCTGGTGACCCGCGCCGGCTCGATCGACTGGCTCTGTCTGCCGCGGTTCGACTCCGACGCCGTCTTCGCCGCCCTGCTCGGCACGCCCGAGCACGGCCGCTGGCTGCTCTGCCCGGCCGACGAGACCGCCCGCAGCCAGCGCAGCTATCGCGACGGCAGCCTGGTGCTGGACACGATCTTCGAGACCGACCGCGGGCAGGTGCTGGTCACCGACTTCATGGTCGCCAGCCACAACGGCGAGGTGCACAACCACCTGGTGCGCCGGGTCGAGGCGCTGCGCGGGAAGGTGCCGATGCACACCGAGCTGGTGATGCGCTTCGGCTATGGCCTGATCGTGCCGTGGGTGACCCAGCAGGACGACGGCCTGCGCGCGGTCGCCGGCCCCGACCAGCTGCTGCTGCGCACGCCGCTGACCATCGACAGCCACGACATGGTCTCCACGGCCGAGTTCACGCTGGAGCCTGGCCAGAGCACGTGGTTCGTGCTCAGCCACGGCGCCTCGCATCTGGAGCAGCCGCCGGCGCTGGAGGTGGAAGAGGCGCTGCAGACCACGCTGAGCTTCTGGGAGGACTGGTCCTCGCGCTGCGCCGATGCCGGGCCCTGGAGCGCACAGGTCAAGCGCTCGCTGGTCGTGCTCAAGGGCCTCAGCTATCTGCCCACCGGCGCCATCGTGGCCGCGCCGACCGCCTCGCTGCCCGAGTCTCTGGGCGGCGAGCGCAACTGGGACTACCGCTACTGCTGGCTGCGCGACAGCAGCTTCACCCTGCTGGCGCTGACCAATGCCGGCTATCGCGAGGAGGCCGCGGCCTTCCGTGACTGGGTCAAGCGCGCGGTGGCCGGCACGCCGGGCCAGCTGCAGGCGCTGTACGGCGTGGGCGGCGAGCGGCGCCTGCCCGAGTGGGTGGCCGACTGGCTGCCCGGCTATGGCGACTCGCGCCCGGTCAACCTGGGCAACGCGGCGGCCAAGCAGTTCCAGCTCGATGTCTATGGCGAGCTGATCGGCATGCTCGAGGCCGCGCGCCTGCGCGGCATGGAGTCGGGCGAGTCGGGCATCGAGCTGGAGCGCGCCTTCCTGATCGAGCTGGAACAGCGCTGGCACGACCCGGACGAGGGCATCTGGGAGGTGCGCTCGGGCCGGCGCCACTTCACCCACTCCAAGCTGATGGCCTGGCGCGCGTTCGACCTGGCCGCTCAGAACGAGGGCAGCTTCTGCGCCGAAGATCGGGCTCGCTGGCGCGAACAGGCCACGCAGGTCCACGCCGACATCCTGGCCAACGCCCTGCATCCGGATGGCTACTTCGTGCAGAGCTATGGCGGCGAGGCGCTGGACGCGGCGCTGCTGCTGATGCCGCTGACCGGCTTCCTGCCGCCGGACGATCCGCGGCTGGTGGCCACGGTCGAGGCGATCCGCGACCGCCTCACCGTCGATGGCCTGGTCCAGCGCTATGCCACCGAGCAAGCCGGCGACGGCCTGCCCGACGGCGAAGGCACCTTCCTGGCCTGCAGCTTCTGGCTGGTCGAGGCGCTGGCGATCATCGGCCACACCGACCAGGCGCTCGAGCGTTACACCGCCTTGCTCGCGCTGTGTAACGACGTGGGCCTGCTGGCCGAGGAATACGACCCGCGCGGCCGGCGCATGCTCGGCAACTTCCCGCAGGGCTATTCGCACGTGGCCCTGGTCAACGCCGCCTACCGCCTCAACAACCTCCACGACATCCAGCGCACCAGCACGGAGATCCACGCATGAGCGACACCACCTCTCCCGGCGTCACCGCCGAAGCTCTGGCCCCGCCCTGCATCCTGGTGCTGTTCGGCGCCCGCGGCGACCTGGCCCAGCGCCTGGTGCTGCCGGCGCTGTACAACCTCAAGCGCGCCGGCCAGCTGGACGAGCGCTTCGCCATCCTCGGCTTCGACCACGGCGATGTCAGCGAGGCGGCCTGGCGCCGCAAGATCGGCGATGCGCTGCGCGCGCAGGCGGCCTCGCGCGGCGGCGAGTTCCAGGCCGAAAGCATCGATGAGGACACCTGGCGCTGGCTCTCAAAGCGCATGTTCTACCAGCGCGGCGATTTCACCTCGGCCGAGGACTACCGCCTGCTGGGCAAGCGCCTGGAGGAGATCGACCCCAAGCACGACACGCAGGGCAATGTGCTGTTCTACCTGGCCACCGCGCCGCGCTTCTTCGGCACGGCGGTGACCGAACTGGGCCGCGCCGGGCTGGTCAAGCAGACCGAGGGCGGCCCGTGGCGCCGGGTGATCGTCGAAAAGCCCTTCGGCCATGATCTGGAGAGCGCCCGCGCGCTCAATGCCCAGATCGCCGACGTGCTCGAGGAGGACCAGGTCTTCCGCATCGACCACTTCCTGGGCAAGGAGACGGTGCAGAACATCCAGGCCTTCCGCTTCGCCAACGGCCTGTTCGAGCCGGTCTGGAACCGCGACCGCATCGACCACGTGCAGATCACCGCGGCCGAGACCATCGGCGTGGAGGGTCGCGGCAGCTTCTACGAGCCCACCGGCGCGCTGCGCGACATGGTGCCCAACCACCTGTTCCAGCTGCTGGCGATGGTGGCCATGGAGCCGCCGTCGGATTTCACGCCCAAGGCGATGCTGCGGCGGCGCTCGGAGGTCATCGAGGCCGTGCGTCCGCTGGCGCCCGAGGACGTGGTGCGCGGCCAGTACGCCGCAGGCAGCATCAACGGCAGCAACGTGCCGGGCTACCGCGAGGAGGACACCACCTCGGACACCTCCGAGACCGAGACCTATGTGGCGATGAAGCTGGCCATCGACACCTGGCGCTGGGCCGGCGTGCCGTTCTACCTGCGCACCGGCAAGCGCCTGCGCACCCGCACCACCGAAGTGGCGATCCGCTTCAAGCCCGCGCCGCTGGCGCCATTCCGGCATACGGCCGTGGGCGGCTATGGCCCTGACTGGCTGGTCCTGCATATCCAGCCGGACGAAGGCATCTCGCTGCAGTTCGACGTCAAGCGGCCGGGCTATCCGGTGGCGCTGGCGCCGGTGCGGATGGACTTCCGCTATCGCGACTGGTTCCCGCAGCAGAACACGGTGGGCTACGAGCGTCTGCTGCACGACTGCATGCGCGGCGAGGCGGCGCTGTTCCAGGACGCGACCATGGTCGATGCGGCCTGGCGCATCGTGCAGCCCGTGCTGGACGCCTGGGCCCGGCAGCCGGCGACCGAATTCCCCAACTACGTTGCCGGCAGCGAAGGGCCGACCGCCGCCGATGCGCTGCTGGCGCTGGACGGCGGACGCACCTGGCGGGCGCTGACGCCCGGGCGCACGCGCCCGCCGCAGCGCGCCCGCGCGCAGGCGGCCGACAAGCCCGCAGGCAAGGTTGGCAAGGCTGCTTCCGCGCCGGCAACGAAAAGCGCCAAGCCGGCGGTGAAGAAGGCACCTGCTAAGCCCGCCGGACGCAAGGCCGTAAAGAAGACGGTCAAGCCGGCCGCGAAACGCGCACCGCGTCGTTGAGACAGGCGTGAGTGGAAAGGCATGGGGAATGAGCGAAAGCCAGCGCATCGGGTGAATCAAGCGACGCCTGCTGTTCGCAGTCGCTTCTGCTCACTGCTCACGCCTCTCCGTTCATTCCTCGCATGAACTCCATCGCCATGCCGCTCCCCAAGACCCTCATCGTGATGGGCGTGTCCGCCTCCGGCAAGACCACCGTGTCCAGGCTGCTCGGCCTGGCGCTGGGCTATCGCGTGCTCGACGCCGACGACCTGCATCCGCAGACCAATATCGACAAGATGCGCCAGGGCATCGCGTTGACCGATGCCGACCGCGCGCCCTGGCTGCGCAGCGTCGCCGCCTGGATCGCCGAGCAGCGGGCGCAGGGCGTGGGCGTGGTCGTGGCCTGCTCGGCCCTCAAGCGCGCCTATCGCGACGTGCTGCGCGATGGCGATGCGCAGGCGGTGTTCGTCTGGCTGGACGTGGCGCGCCAGCAGCTCGACCAGCGCATCGCCCAGCGTCCCGGCCACTTCATGCCCGCCAGCCTGCTCGGCAGCCAGCTCGACACGCTTGAGCCCCCTGCTGCGGACGAGCGCGCGGTGCACGTGGTGCCGGACGCCGTGGTCGCGCACACGGTGGACGACGTGCTCGCCAAGCTGAAAGCGCTGCACTAACCGCCGCGAACAAAGCCTCAACCGTCTTTCCCGCGAACGCGGGAACCCATGGACGTTGCGCGACCTGGACGGAAGTCCCTGGATCCCCGCGTTCGCGGGGATGACGACTGTTAGGTTCGCAGCGCGAACCCGCGCGCAATCCTCCTATCGTCGTTCCCACGGAAGCGGGAACCCATGGACGTTGCGCGATCTGGACGAAAGTCCCTGGATCCCCGCGTTCGCGGGGATGACGACTGTTAGGTTCACAGCGCGAGCCCGCGCGCGAATCTTCCTATCGTCGTTCCCGCGGAAACGGAAACCCATGGACGCTGCGAGATCTGGGCGAAAGCCCCTGGATCCCCGCGTTCGCGGGGATGACGACTGTTGGGTTCGCAGCGCGAGCCCGCGCGGGAATCTCCCTATCGTCGTTCCGGCGGAAGCGGGAACCCATGGACGTTGCGCGACCTCGACGGAAGTCCCTGGATCCCCGCGTTCGCGGGGATGACGACTGTTAGGTTCACAGCGAACCTGCGCACGAATCTCCCTACCGTCGTTCCCGCGAAAGCGGGAACCCAGCGACTTTCAAGCGCGACACACGAGGCCGGTCACCGCTTCCCGGCAACCAAATTCCCCTCGACCGCCCTGATCACTCAATCCTCGGGCCAGCGAATCTCAGGCTTCTTCGGCGCGTCCTGGCGCACCGCCGGCACCGCATCCACGGCCGCCCACACCTTGAGCGCATCCACCGTGGCGGCCACATCGTGCACGCGCACCAGCATCGCGCCGCGCTGCACGGCGATCAGGTGCGCGGCCACCGAACCCGCCGTGCGCTGCGCCGGCGCCTCGCGCCCGGTCAGCTCGCCGATGCTGCGCTTGCGCGACATCCCGGCCAGCACCGGCACGCCCAGTTCGGTGAAGCGCTGCAGCTGCGCCAGCAGCGCGAGGTTGTGCGCGGTGGTCTTGCCGAAGCCGAAGCCGGGATCGACGATCAGCTGGCGCCGGTCGATGCCGCTCATCTCGGCGGCGAAGATGCGCTCGGCCAGGAAGCGATGCACCTGCCCGACCACATCTTCGTACTCCGGCGCCTCCTGCATGGACTGCGGCTCGCCCAGCATGTGCATCAGCACGACCGGCACGCGCAGCTGCGCGGCGGCCTCGAGCGCACCGTCGGCACGCAGCGCACGGATGTCGTTGATCATGCCCGCGCCGGCGGCCACCGCCGCGCGCATCACCTCGGGCTTGAAGGTGTCGATGCTGATCGGCAGCGTGGTCCGCTCGACCAGCGCCTCGATCACCGGCACCACGCGGCGCAGCTCCTCCTCCACCGGCACGGCCTGCGCGCCGGGGCGCGTGGATTCACCGCCGATGTCCAGGATATCCGCGCCCTCCTCGGCCAGCTTCAGGCCGTGGGCCACCGCCGCTTCCAGCGTGTCGTGCGCGCCGCCGTCGGAGAACGAGTCCGGCGTGACGTTGACGATGCCCATCACCCGCGGCCGATCCAGGCGCAGCACGCGGCCGTTGCAGTCCAGCTGAGGCGAGGTGTCGAACATGGGCGCTGCGGCGAGTCTGGGCGAGCGCGCATGATACGCGTCAGCCGCCGCGACGCTTCTTCTTCTGGCTGCTCATGAACACGCCCAGCACCGCGCCCAGGCCGATGCCGATCGCCAGGCCCACGCCCAGGTCGTGCATGGCCAGGCCGAAGCCCGCCCCCAGCGCCACGCCCAGCGCGATGCCGACGCCCAGGCTCCATCCACTGCTGTCGAAGATCGTACGCACGCGCCCCTCGTGATCGGTCGGTGGTGACAAAGCAAAAGGCCGGGACTGATCCCGGCCTTTCGATGACCTCTGCGCCAGGCCCTCAGGTCTGCGCAGCGGGGCCGGCGATCGGCGGCAGGGGCCGCTTGCTGCCGCCACCGCGGTCGTTGTTGTCGTTGTTGGTCTTGCTCCAGCCCGCCGGCGGCGGCGGATCGCGGCCTTCCATGATCGCGTCGATCTGCGGCGCATCGATGGTCTCGTACTGCAGCAGCAGCTTGGCCATCGTGTGCAGCTTGTCCAGGTTGTCGGTCAGGATCTTGGTGGTGCGCTGGTAGGCGTTGTCCAGGATCCCGCGCACGACCTCGTCGATCTTGCGCGCCGTGGCGTCGGAGACGTTCTTGTGCTGGGTCACCGAACGACCCAGGAACACCTCGTCCTCCTCCTCGCCATAGGCGATCGGGCCCATCTCGTCGCTCAGGCCCCACTTGGTGACCATGTTGCGGGCCATCTTGGTCGCGCGTTCGATGTCGTTGGACGCGCCGGTGGTGACCTTGTCGGTGCCGAAGATCAGTTCCTCGGCGACGCGGCCGCCGTACAGCGAGCACAGCTGCGACTCGATCGCGGTGCGGTTGTAGCTGTACTTGTCGCCCTCGGGCAGGTACATGGTCACGCCCAGCGCGCGACCGCGCGGGATGATGGTGACCTTGTAGACCGGGTCGTGCTCGGGCACGACGCGGCCGACGATGGCGTGGCCGGCCTCGTGATAGGCGGTCAGCGTCTTCTCGTCCTCGCTCATGGCCATCGAGCGGCGCTCGGCGCCCATCAGGATCTTGTCGCGGGCGCGGTCGAAGTGGTCCATGCGGACCTCCTTCTCGTTGCCGCGCGCGGCGAACAGCGCCGCCTCGTTGCACAGGTTGGCCAGGTCCGCGCCGGAGAAGCCGGGCGTACCGCGCGCGACGATCATCGCATCGACGTCGTCGGCCAGCGGCAGCTTGCGCATGTGGACCTTGAGGATCTGCTCGCGGCCCTTGACGTCCGGCAGGCCGACCACGACCTGGCGATCGAAGCGACCCGGGCGCAGCAGTGCCGGATCCAGCACGTCGGGACGGTTGGTCGCGGCGATGATGATCACGCCCTCACCGCCCTCGAAGCCGTCCATCTCCACCAGCAGCTGGTTGAGGGTCTGCTCGCGCTCGTCGTGACCGCCGCCCAGGCCGGCGCCGCGATGGCGGCCGACCGCGTCGATCTCGTCGATGAAGATGATGCACGGGGCGTGCTTCTTGGCCTGCTCGAACATGTCGCGCACGCGGCTGGCGCCGACGCCGACGAACATTTCCACGAAGTCCGAGCCGGAGATCGAGAAGAACGGCACCTTGGCCTCGCCGGCGATGGCCTTGGCCAGCAGCGTCTTGCCGGTGCCGGGCTGGCCGACCATCAGCACGCCGCGCGGGATCTTGCCGCCGACCTTCTGGAACTTGGTCGGGTCGCGCAGGAACTCGACCAGCTCGCCCACTTCCTCCTTGGCCTCGTCGCAGCCGGCGACGTCGGCGAAGGTCACCTTGACCTGGTCCTCGCCCTGCAGCTTGGCCCGCGACTTGCCGAAGGACATCGCGCCCTTGGCCCCGCCGCCGCCGCCCTGCATCTGGCGCATGATGAAGATCCAGAAGCCGATGATCAGCAGCACCGGCAGGAAGTTGAGCAGGATCGCGGCCAGCGAGATGCCGCTGTCCGGCTCCTGCTGGCTGATGTTCACGCCCTTGGCGATCAGCACGTTGACCAGGCTCTCATCGGTCGGGCCGAACACCAGGCCCTGGGTGCCGTCGGTGCGCTTGTAGCTGATCGCGTTGGTCTTCTGGTCGCCCTTGTTGGTGAACTCCACCGAGCTGATCTGCCCGTTGTTCACATCGTTGACGAACTGGGTGTAGGTGAGCTGGTTGCTGCCCGGCCCCGCGCCCGGGCGCGGGGAGAAGCTCTGGAACACCACCATGAGCACCACCGCCACTACGACCCACAGCAGCAGATTCTTGGTCAAGTCGTTCATCCTCATGGCCTTGGGTGGTCCTCTGGCACTACACGTTAAAGCGAAATTGTCTGACCGGCCCGCTCGTCCGGTTCACTTGGGCTGGGCGCGCTTGCCCTGCCCCAGTGCGTACACTTCCGGCGACCGCTTGCGCGAGGCGTCCGGCTTGCGGATGACGACCTTGTCATACCGCTTGCGCAGGTCGCGGATGTAATCGTCGAAGCCCACGCCCTGGAACAGCTTGATCAGGAAAGCCCCGCCGGTGCGCAGATGGTGGTCGGCGAAATCCATCGCCAGTTCCGCCAGATGCATCGCCCGCGGCTGGTCCACCGCATCCACACCGCTCTTATTGGGGGCCATGTCGGAAAGCACAAGGTCGACCTGCGCCCCGCCCAGCATGGCTTCCAGCTGGGATAACACGGCCTGCTCCCTGAAGTCCCCGTGAAGGAACTCCACCCCCGCCAGGGAGGGCATGTCCAGGATGTCCATCGCCACGACCCGGCCGTTGTCGCCCATGGCCTGGCGTACGTACTGCGACCAGCCGCCGGGCGCGGCGCCCAGGTCGACCACGGTCATGCCGGGCTTGAGCAGCCGGTCGCGTTCGATCAGCTCCTCCAGCTTGTAGGCGGCGCGGGAACGCAGCCCCTCGGCCTGCGCCTTTTTGACGTAGGGGTCGGAGAAGTGCTCCTTGAGCCAGCGCTGGCTGCTTTGACTGCGTTTGGCCATGGGGACGACGGTTTGCGCGGCGCGCACGCCCGCGTGATCGGGATGGAAAACAGGGGGCCATGATACGCTGATCGCCCTCCACCACCCCCAAGTGCCTTGCATGTCCGTTGTCCTGACCGCCGCCCAGAACCGTTTCCTGCGCGGGCAGGCGCATGGGCTGAAGGCCTTGCTGCAGACCGGCGGAAAGGGGCTGACCGAGGCGTTCTACGCCGAGCTGGACGAGGTGCTCGAGCGCCACGAGCTGGTCAAGGTGAAGATCGCCGCCGCGGACCGCGAGGTGCGCGACGCGATGATCGACAGCGTCGTCCAGCGCACCGGCGCCGCCCTGGTCCAGCGCATCGGCCACGTGGCCGTGCTGTACCGCCCCAGCCGCGACAAGCGCACGATCGTCCTGCCGCGGGCCTGAAGTCCCCCTTTCGGCGCGCCGTTCCCCGCCGGTCACGCGCCCAGCCCAGACGGGAGCCGCCATGCAACTGAGCCACGAACGTCCCGATTACGCCTACAGCCTGCGCGCGGCCGACGGCGCCAGCGCCACGGTCAACGACCAGGTGCTGCGGGCCAGCTTCATCCTCACCCCCGACTCCCTGCAGACCGACTGGCCGGTGGCCGACGCCGCCGGGCTTGAGGTGGCCGCGCTGCAGCCGCTGCTGGCGCTGAATCCGGAGATCGTCCTGCTGGGCACCGGCAGCCGGCAGATCTTCCCCTCGGCCGAGGTCATGGCCGCGTGCCTGACCCGCGGCATCGGCCTGGAAGTCATGGCCAACGCCGCCGCGGCGCGCACCTACCACATCCTGGCCGGCGAAGGCCGGCGCGTGGCGGCCGGGTTCATCCTCGGCGGTTGAGGCGCGCTCCCGTGGCGGACACGAAGAAGGCCGGCAATGCCGGCCTTTGCTTTTGGCCTTCCGACGCAGTGCGGAGCCGGAGCGCGACGTCGCCGACCACGCCCGACCCGACCGGGCGCGGCCGCCTGTAGAGCGGAGCTTGCTCCGCTGGGGCCTTCCCCAAGAACCGAACGAAGAGCAGCGGAGCAAGCTCCGCTCTACAGGCAGGTCGCGAGGTTTGAGGAGACAGGCCGGCACAGAGCCTCACCGGCAAAGAGTCTCAACTGCCCCGGTGTGGTCCCGCGCGATTATTTAGGCGGCAGATAGCCCAGCGGGTCAACCGGCTTGCCGTTGTAACGGATCTCGAAGTGCAGCATGTCGCGCGAGGCGCCGCTGCGGCCCATTTCGGCGATCTGCTGGCCGGACTTGACCCGCTGCCCCTCGTTGACCAGGCGCTTGCGGTTGTGGCCGTAGGCCGACAGCCAGGCCTCGGAGTGCTTGACGATGATCAACTCGCCGTACCCGACCAGGCCGGCGCCGGAGTACACGACCACGCCATCGGCGGTGGCCCGCACCGCATCGCCCGCGTTGCCGGCGATGTCCACGCCCTGGTTGGAGGCATCGCCGGGCACGAAGCGCCCGACGATCTGGCCATCGGCCGGCCAGCGCCAGGCGATATCGCTCTTGACCGGCGGCGGCGCGGCGACCGGCGTCGGCGTGGCACCGGCAGGCGCGGACGTGGCGGGACGCCCGGTGGCCACCGTGGTACCCGGACGCGCACCGTTGGAGGGGAACAGCCGCAGCGACTGGCCCGGGTAGATGGTGTAAGGCGCGGACAGGCCGTTCCAGGCAGCCAGATCGGCCGGTGCGATGCCGTTGTCGGTGGCGATGCGGTAAAGCGTCTGGCCGCGCTGCACGGTGACGCTCTTGCCGTACTGCGGCTTGGAGACGACCGCGCGCGGCGCGCTGGTCCCGCCGCCGACGCCAGGGCGCGAAGCAGGGCCGGAGGTGCGGGTGACGGTGCTGCTGCACGCGGCCAGCGCCAGCGCCGTGCCCATCAGCAGCGCCAGTGGCGCCACGCGTCGTGTCGGGCCAAGCCCCAGGTCCATGCCGAATCTCATCCGTTCTTTGCCCTCCACGCCAGCCAAGCCAAGACACCGAGCAGCAGCACGCTGGCGATCCAGCCGACCGGTTCGATCCAGCGACGCAGGGCCGCTTCGGCCCGTGCCCCGCCCAGACGCAACGCCAGCGCGATGAGGAACACGCGCTTGCCGCGTCCGACCACCATGCTGGCAATGAACGGTAGCAGCGGCACTCCGACGATGCCTGAGGCCCACGTAAATATCTTCAGCGGAATCGGCGTGAACCCGGCCAGCACCAGCAGCCAGAACGCGCGCCATGGCGACTGCGCCACCAGCTCGCGCAGATGCGCGACCTGGCCATCGACCGCCGCGCGCCAGCCCAGCGCATCGATCAGCGGCTGTACCGCCGCATAGGCGAAATGCCCCAGTGCGTAGCCCACCAGCGCGCCCAGCAGCGAACCGCCCAGGCTGATGCCGGCGAAGGAGAACGCACGCTTGGGCTGGGCCAGCGCCATCGGCGCCAGCATCACTTCCGGCGGCACCGGGAAGAAGATCGCCTCGATGAAGCTCAGGCCAAACAGCAGCCGCGGCGCGTGCCGGTTCCGCGACCAGGCGATGGCGCGGGCGTAGAGCGGACCGAACAGCTGCATCAGTCGAGGGTTCCAGACAGCAGGGGGACGAACATCACCGGCGCCAGGGTGGCCTGCTGCAGCTGGCCGTCCGCATCGCGGGTGACCTGCACCAGCGACTGCGAGGCGCTGCCGCCCACCGGGGCCACCAGCACGCCGCCGGGCGCGAGCTGATCGATCAGCGCGTCCACCAGGGCCGGGCCGGCGGCGGTGACGATGATGGCATCGAAGGGACCCTGCTCGGGCCAGCCGACGCGGCCGTCGTCGTGCTTGCTGCGCACGTTCATGCCGAGCTGGCGCAGGCGCTTGCGCGCCAGGCGCAGCAGGTCGCCGATGCGCTCGACGGTGTAGACCTCCAGCCCCAGTGCCGCCAACACCGCGGCCTGGTAGCCCGAGCCGGTGCCCACTTCGAGCACGGTCCTGGGGCTACGCCCGGTCAGCAGCAGCTCGGTCATGCGCGCCACCACCCAGGGCTGGGAAATGGTCTGGCTGTGGCCGATCGGCAGCGCGGTGTCCTCGTAGGCGCGCGTGGCCAGCGCCTCGTCGACGAACAGGTGGCGCGGCACGGTCCCGATCGCGTTGAGCACGCGCTCGTCGACGATGCCGCCCTCGCGCAGACGCTGGACCAGGCGGTCGCGCACGCGCTGCGAGGTCATGCCGGAGCCGGCCGCCTCGGCCGCCGGCACACGCAGGCGTGGGGTCATGCCGCCGGCTCCAGGCCCGCGCTGAGCCCGCTGACCCAGCCGGACACGGTCTCCAGGGCCTGGTAGCGCGTCAGATCGACGTGGATCGGCGTGATCGAGATGGCGCCGCTGCGCACGGCGTGGAAATCGGTGCCCACGCCGGCGTCCTGTTCCGGACCGGCCGGGCCGATCCAGTAGACCGTGCCGCCGCGCGGGTCGTTCTGCGGCAGGCAGGCCTCCGAGCGGTGGCGGTTGCCCAGGCGCGTGACCTCGTAGCCGCGGATGCGCTCCCACGGCAGGTCCGGCACGTTGACGTTGAGGATGGTGTTGGCCGGCAGCGGATCGGCCGCCAGCCGCGCCACGATGTCCACCGCGGCGCGCGCGGCGGTCTCGAAGTGGCGCGCCTGATGGTCCTGCGTGACCAGCGAGACGGCGACCGCCGGCAGGCCGAGGAAGCGCCCTTCCATCGCCGCCGACACGGTGCCCGAATAGATCACATCGTCGCCCAGGTTGGCGGCATTGTTGATGCCCGACACGACGATGTCCGGATCGAAGTCCAGCATGCCGGTCAGCGCCAGATGCACGCAGTCGGTGGGCGTGCCGTTGACACGGATGGTGTGCGCGTCCAGCTGGCGCACGCGGATGGGCAGGTCCAGCGTCAGCGAGTTGCTGGCGCCGGAACGGTCGCGATCGGGCGCCACCACCCAGACTTCATGACCGGCGTCACGCAGGCCCTCGGCGAGAATGCGGATTCCGGGGGCGTCGACACCGTCGTCGTTTGAGACCAATACGCGCATGGGGTTCCTTCTTGATGCGCATCGGATGATACCGGATCGATCCGCGCGCTTCGCCCTTGCGCGACGCGCCCGGCCACGTACCCTGCCTGTATGAGCGACGCGCGCGACGACGACGACAGCGACCTGTTCCGCACGGCCATCGGCCCGGTGCGGCGCCTGGACGACGCGCCGACGCCGCCGCGCGGGCCGCGCCCGCGCCCGGCCGCGCGCATGGCCCAGGCCGACGAGCGCGCGGCGATGAGCGAATTCCGCCAGGCGCTGGAGGCCATGCCGATCGGCGCGGGCGACGTGCTGGCGCATCGCGTCGAGGCGCTGCCGGTGACCGTGTTCAACCGGCTCAAGCGCGGCCAGTTCTCCGTCCAGGACGAGCTGGACCTGCATGGCGCCACCGCCGGCCAGGCCGAGACGGCGCTGCGCCTGTTCCTGCGCAACGCCCAGCGCAGCGGCAGCGCCTGCGTGCGCATCATCCACGGCAAGGGCCTGGGCTCGGACGCGGAGATCCCGGTGCTGAAGAACGTGGTGGACCGCGTGCTGCGCCAGCGCAGCGACGTGCTGGCCTTCCATTCCGCGCCGCCCGCTCAGGGCGGCACCGGCGCGGTGCTGGTGCTGCTGGCGGCGCGCTGAAGCGCCAAACGCAAGCATGACGTGTCGATCTGCCGTCCGCCCGCACGTCGTGCGGGATGGACCGGCAACACAGACCGACGCCGAGAGGAATCGTCACCCACCCCAAAGCGGCAAAGCGAAGCGCGTCGTGCCCGCGAAGGCAGGCACCCATGGGCTTCGAGGTGCCACGCACGAGTCGCCGGGTCCGCGCTTTGGCGGGAACGACCGATGGGGACGCCAGCCACTTCACAGAGGATTTCCCATGCTTCCGACGATCACCGCCTTCGAACGCTCGCCCGATCGCGGGCGCGGCCTGGCCCGCGACATGCGCGTGCGCTGGGCGCTGGAGGAAGTCGGCCAGCCCTACGCGGTGCGTCTGCTGTCCTTCGAAGCGATGCGAAAGCCGGCCCACCGGGCGCGCCATCCCTTCGGCCAGATTCCCACCTATGAACAGGACGGGCTGGTGCTGTTCGAATCCGGCGCGATCGTGCTGCACATCGCGCAGACCCATCCGGGCCTGCTGCCCGAGGCGGCCGACGCCAGGATGCGCGCGGTGTCGTGGATGTTCGCCGCGCTCAACACGATCGAGCCGCCGGTGTTCGAGCGCGCGCTGTGCGTGGTCCTGGAGCGGCAGACACCGTGGTTCGCCGAACGCCTGGAGACGCTGGACAAGCGCGTGCGCCAGCGCCTGGGCGAGCTGTCCCTTCATCTAGGCCAAAGCCCGTGGCTCGACGGCGAGTTCAGCGCCGGCGATCTGCTGATGCTCAGCGTGCTGCTGCGGCTGCAGGGCTCGACGCTGCTGGAGGAGTACCCCAATCTGCTCGACTACCTGGCGCGCGGCACCGCGCGGCCGGCGTTCCAGCGCGCCTTCCAGGCGCAGGCAGAGGTCTTCCTGCAGGCGCAGCAGGCCGATGCGCAGGCCAGCCCGGGACCGCGCGGCGAGGCGTGATGCGCCGCCCGCCGCTTCGCTCAGACGATGCGGTTCGCCTCGCGCACGGCGCCCAGTTCGTGCAGCAGCGCGGTGGCGTAGCTGCCGGGCGCCAGGCCGAAGCGCAGTTCGAGCGTGTCGGCGTCGTGCCAATGCCACTGCAGCGCATCGGCGCGTTGGCGCAGGGCGCGGCGCTCCTGCTTCAGCCGCGCCGCCTCCAGGCCGGCGCGCAGCGCGGGCCCGTCGCCTTCGCCGAGCGCCTGCGCCTCCAGCGCGGCGCAGGCGCCCTCCACGCGCGGCGCGCCCTCGCCCCACAGCGGGCCGCTGGGATGGATGTCGAACGCCGCCAGGCGCTCGGCCAGCGCCGCGCTCCACGGCTCCGGCCCGAACACGCTGCGGCTGCCGGCCAGCATCCAGACCTCGCCGTCCAGGCCGCGCTCCCAGCTGCCATCGAGCACGCGCGCGGTCAGCACGCGGTTGAACAGCTCCGAGCGCGCCGCCGACAGCAGCAGCGAGCGCTGCTCGCGCCTGATGGGCCTCCTCGCAGCGCGCGCGCCGGCAGCGGCGGATTCGGGCGAGGGGCTGGCATGTCCGAACATTTCCAAAGCCTGGGCGACATTGCCGCCGCCGCGGCCAAAGCGCTGCTCGCCGAACCAGTTGGGCAGCCCACGCGCGGCGATCTCGCCCAGGCGTTGCTCGATCGCCTCGCGCTCGCCGCGCACCTGGCGCAGCACCAGCGTGAAGCGGTTGCCCTCCAGCGCGCCGCGCGGCAGCTTGCGGTTGTGCCAGGCCGAGGCGACGACTTCCAGGTTGGGCGTGGCCAGCGTGGCCAGATCGGGCGCCACGCGCTTGGGCAGGTGCACGCTGAAGCGCTGGGTGGTGACCGCGTGGCGGTCCTTCAGCCCGGCGTAGCCGATGCCGACCTCGCCGATGCCGGCCCAGCGCGCCAGCGTGCGCGCCACCTCGGCCGTGTTGAGGCCGCGCTTGCGCAGCGTCAGCAGCAGGTGCTCGCCCTCGCCGTGCGGCGCGAAGGCGTCGCATTCGTCGACCTGGAAATCCTCCGGCTGGGTGCGGAAGACCGCCTCCAGCACCGGCGGCCCGAAGGCAAGGGGAAGCGATGATGTCTCGGTCATGGGGCCCTGCATTCTCGTAGCGCCGAGCTTGCTCGGCTGGGGCTCGCTCGCCCGATTTTCGTAGAGCCGAGCTTGCTCGGCTGAAGCTTTCCCGGGAAGGCCTCAGCCGAGCAAGCTCGGCTCTACAATGCGTAGGTCGAATTAGGCCTGCACCAGCAGCACCACGGCCTGCGCGGCGATGCCTTCGCCGCGCCCGGTGAAACCCAGCTTCTCGGTCGTGGTGGCCTTGACGCTGACCGCGTCGGCGGCCACGCCCAGCACCTGCGCCAGATGCGTGCACATGGCCAGCGCGTGCGGGCCGACCTTGGGCCGCTCGCACATCACGGTCACATCGGCGTTGCCCACCTGCCAGCCGCGCGCGCGCGCCAGGCCGGCGCAATGCTCGAGGAACTGCGTGCTGTCGGCGCCTTCCCAGCGCGGGTCGGTCGGCGGGAAGTGGCGACCGATGTCGCCCAGCGCCAGCGCGCCGAGGATGGCGTCGCACAGCGCATGGATCACCACGTCGCCATCGCTGTGCGCGAGCACGCCGCGGCTGTGCTCCACGCGCACGCCGCCCAGCATCACGTGATCGCCATCGGGCGCGAAGGCGTGGACGTCGAAGCCCTGGCCGATGCGGATGGGCAAGGCGGGACCGGGGACCGGGGACCGGGGACCGGGGGAAGCAGAAGCCCCCTCGTCGCTCTGATATTGCTGTTGCTGTTGCCGTGGCATCTGTTCTTCCCCGGTCCCCGGTCCCCGGTCCCTGGTCCCGGCTTCCCGGGTCACCGGTCCCCGGTCTCCCGTCCCGGCTCCCACGATGTAGGCGAACCGGTCCAGATCCCCCGGCGTGGTGATCTTGAAGTTGGTGTCGTTGCCCTCGACCAGCAGCGGGCGCAGGCCCTGGCGCTCCATGGCCATCGATTCGTCGGTGACCTCGATGCCGGCGCCGGCGGCCTCGTCCAGGGCGCGGGTCAGCTGCAGGCGGCGGAACATCTGCGGGGTCAGCGCGCGCCACAGGCGCTCGCGCGGCTCGGTGGCGTCCACGCCACCGTCATCGCCGGCGCGCTTGAGCGTATCGCGCACCGGCGCGGCCAGCAGCGCGCCGACCGGGTCTTCGCGACCGCGTTCGATCAGCCGCTCCAGATCGGCATCGGCCAGATTGGGCCGGGCCGCGTCGTGGACCAGCACGAAGTCGTCGGCGCGCACGTGCTCGGGCAGCGCCTGCAGCGCGGCCAGCACCGAGGCCGCGCGCGTGCCGCCGCCGACGCAGGCCAGCACCGGCTTGCCGCCGAAGGCGGTCCAGCCCGGCCACCATGGGTCATCGGCCGACACGGCCACCACCGCACCCTCGACCAGCGGATGGCCCAGCAGCGCGGCCAGGGTCCAGGCCAGCACCGACTGCCCGCCGACTTCCAGATACTGCTTGGGCACCTCGCCGCCGAAGCGCGTGCCGCGGCCGGCCGCGGGAATCACCACCCAGATCCCACGCATCAATTGCCCTCTGCCTGCACGGCGTCTTCTTCGGAGATCGGCGCCGGCTCGCTGGCGGCAGGCGCCGACGGCGGCGCGGGCAACACATCGCCCTGCGCCGGCGCGGTGTCGACCACGCGGTAGAACTTCTCGCCGGGCTTGATCATGCCCAGCTCGCTGCGCGCGCGTTCTTCCACCGCGGCCTCGCCGGACTTGAGATCCTCGACCTCGGCGGCCAGCGCCGCGTTGCGCTCGCGCAGGCCCTCGTTCTCGCGGGTCTGGCTGGCCACCTGCGCCTTCATGGCGATCACCTCGCCCGAGCTGCCGCGCCCGAACCACAGGTGGTACTGCAGGAAGGCCAGCAGTCCCACCAGCACCAGCAGCAGCCAGCGCCACTTGGCCATGTCAGCCCCCGCGGACGGGGTGGAAGCGGCGCCGGCCCATCGTGCGCACCCTCAGCGCTTGAGCGACACGAACGCGTTGCGACCGGCGTAGCGCGCGGCCGAACCCAGCGCCTCTTCGATGCGCAGCAGCTGGTTGTACTTGGCCACGCGGTCCGAGCGGGACAGCGAGCCGGTCTTGATCTGCGTGGCGGTGGTGGCCACGGCGATGTCGGCGATGGTGGTGTCCTCGGTCTCGCCCGAGCGGTGCGAGACGATCGCCGCATAGCCGGCGTGGTGGGCCATGGCGATGGCTTCCAGCGTCTCGGTCAGCGTGCCGATCTGATTGACCTTGATCAGGATGGCGTTGGCCGTGTGCGACTCGATGCCTTCCTTGAAGATCTTCGGATTGGTGACGAACAGATCGTCGCCGACCAGTTGGACCGTCTTGCCCAGGCGCTCGGTCAGCTGCTTCCAGCCGGTCCAGTCGTCCTCGGCCATGCCGTCCTCGATGGTGATGATCGGGTACTGGGCGACCCAGTCGGCGAGGAAATCGACGAACTGCTCGGAGGTCAGGCGCTTGTTCTCGCCCACGAGGTTGTACTTGCCGTTGTCGTGGAACTCGCTGGAGGCCACGTCCAGGCCCAGCAGGATATCCTCGCCGGCGGTGTAGCCGGCCTTGCCGATGGCCTCCAGGATGGTGTCCAGCGCCTCGACGTTGCTGCGGAAGTCCGGGGCGAAGCCGCCCTCGTCGCCCACCGCGGTGCTCAGGCCGTGACCCTTGAGCACGCTCTTGAGGGCGTGGAAGATCTCGGTGCCGGCGCGCAGCGACTCGGAGAACGAGGCGAAGCCGACGGGCAGGACCATGAACTCCTGGAAGTCCACGTTGTTGTCGGCATGGGCGCCGCCGTTGATGATGTTCATCATCGGCAGCGGCAGGGTCGGCTGCCAGTCGGCCGGATGCTCGCTGGTGTCGGCCAGGTAGCGCCACAGCGGCTTGCCTTCGGAGGCGGCCACGGCATGGGCATTGGCCAGCGACACGCCCAGCAGCGCGTTGGCGCCCAGGCGGCCCTTGTTCTCGGTACCGTCCAGATCGATCAGGCGGCGGTCCAGGCCTTCCTGGTCGACCGCATCGAAGCCGGTCAGCGCGTTGGCGATGGCGGTGTTGACGTGCTCGACCGCCTTGCGCACGCCCTTGCCCAGGTAGCGGGTCTTGTCGCCATCGCGCAGTTCCACCGCCTCCCTGGCGCCGGTCGAGGCGCCAGAGGGCACGGCCGCACGGCCAAAGGAACCATCGGTGAGCGTGACTTCCGCCTCCAGCGTGGGGTTGCCACGGGAGTCGAGGATTTCGCGGGCGTGGATCTTGGCGATGTTGGTCATGGGATCTGGTTGGGCTCTATCGATCGGATGAGGGACGAGGGGAGTGGCCTGGGGCCTAGGGCCGCAGACCCGGCATGGCCACGCGCGTCGGCCAGGCGGCGACGCGCGCGTTCGAGCTAGGGGCGATTGTAGAAGCTGCCGCCGCGCGGCGGTGGATCGGCCGGCGCGCCTCGGCGGCGAGCGTTCGACCGACACCGCAGTGGCCGGTGACGGCGGCGGCACGCGCGCCGCAGGCCAGGCTCAGGCCGGCGAACCCGCGCGACGGGGGCGCACCGGGTGGCATCAGGCCTTGACGCCGTCTTCCAGGAAGCCGTTCTTCTTGGTGATCGAATCCAGCGCCAGCAGGGTCTCCAGCAGCGCTTCCATCTTGTCCAGCGGCCAGGCGTTGGGGCCGTCGGACAGCGCGTGGGCCGGGTCGGGATGGGTCTCGGCGAACAGGCCGGACACGCCCACGGCCACCGCCGCGCGCGCCAGCACCGGCACGAACTCGCGCTGGCCGCCCGAACTGGTGCCCTGCCCGCCCGGCAGCTGCACCGAATGGGTCGCGTCGAACACCACCGGGCAGCCGGTATCGCGCATCACCGACAGCGAGCGCATGTCGCTGACCAGGTTGTTGTAGCCGAAGGACGCGCCGCGCTCGCACACCAGGATGTCCTGGTTGCCGGTCGACTTGGCCTTCTCCACCACCGGCTTCATGTCCCAGGGCGAGAGGAACTGGCCCTTCTTGATGTTCACCGGGCGGCCGGCGGCGCAGACGTTGCGGATGAAGTCGGTCTGGCGCACCAGGAAGGCCGGGGTCTGCAGCACGTCGACGACCGCGGCGACCTCGTTCATCGGCGTGTACTCGTGCACGTCGGTCAGCACCGGCACGCCGATCTGCCGCTTCACGGCCTCCAGCACCTTGAGGCCCTCTTCCAGGCCGGGGCCGCGGAAGGACGTGCCCGAGGTGCGGTTGGCCTTGTCGAAGCTGGACTTGAAGATGAAGTTCATCCCCAGCTTGCCGGTGATCTCCTTCAGCTTGCCGGCCACGTCCTGCTGCAGCTGCATCGACTCGATCACGCAGGGGCCGGCGATCAGGAACAGCGGCTGGTCCAGGCCAACCTCGAATCCACAGAGTTTCATTGGGAATCTCGTTTGATGTGAGAGGAAGCGGGAACGAGTGGAGAGGAACGAGCATCGAGTCCGAGCGACGAGCTCTGGCTCGTTCCTCGTTCCTGGTCGCTCGTTCCTGCCTTCACGCCCTGGCTTCTTTGAGCAGCTTGCCGCCGGCCTTGCGCTCGCGCGCGGCGCGGATAAAGCCGACGAACAGCGGATGACCCTCGCGCGGGGTGGACAGGAACTCCGGGTGCGCCTGGCAGGCCAGGTACCACGGGTGCTTGTCGCGCGGCAGCTCGACCATTTCCACCAGCGTGTCGTCCATCGACTTGGCGCTGATCACCAGGCCAGCGTCCTCGAGCTGGGTGCGATAGCGGTTGTTGAACTCGTAGCGATGGCGATGGCGCTCGGCGACCACGTCGCTGCCGTACAGCTCGCGGGCGAGCGTGCCGGGCTTGAGGCGCTGCTCCTGCAGCCCCAGGCGCATGGTGCCGCCCAGGTCGGAGCGCTCGTCGCGCTTTTCCACATCGCCCGAGGCGGTGCGCCATTCGGTGATCAAGCCGATCACCGGATGCGGGGACTGCTTGTCGTTCTCGGTGCTGTTGGCGCCGGCCAGGCCGCAGACATGGCGCGCGTAGTCCACCACCGCCGCCTGCATGCCGTAGCAGATGCCGAAATACGGCACGCCGTGTTCGCGCGCGTACTGCGCGGTCAGCACCTTGCCCTCGAAGCCGCGATCGCCGAAGCCGCCCGGCACCAGGATGCCGTCCACGCCGTCCAGGTCGGCGGTGCCGGCCTCGATGTCCTGCGATTCGAGCCACTTGAGGTTCACGCGCGTGCGCTGGCGCAGGCCGCCGTGCTTGAGCGCCTCGCCGACCGACTTGTAGGCGTCCTTGTGGTCCACGTACTTGCCGACCACCGCGATGGTGACCTCGTCCAGCGGGTTGACCGTCGCATCGACCGCGGCCTCCCACTCGCGCAGGTCGGCCTCCTGCTTGGCCGGCAGCTTCAGGCGGTCGACCACGAACTGGTCCAGCCCCTGCTCCTTCAGCCCCAGCGGGATCTTGTAGAGCACATCGACGTCGCGCAGGCTGATCACCGCGCGCTCGGAGACGTTGGTGAACAGCGCGATCTTGCGGCGCTCGCCGTCCGGGATCTCCTGCTCGGAGCGGCACAGCAGCACGTCGGGCTGGATGCCGATCGAGCGCAGCTCCTTGACCGAGTGCTGGGTCGGCTTGGTCTTCAGCTCGCCGGCTGCGGCGATGTAGGGCACCAGGGTCAGGTGCATGAAGACGGCCTTCTCCTGGCCGCGCTCGGTGCGGATCTGGCGGATCGCCTCCAGGAACGGCAGCGACTCGATGTCGCCCACCGTGCCGCCGATCTCGATCAGGCCCACGTCGAAGCCGGCCACGGCCTCGTCGATGCTGCGCTTGATCTCGTCGGTGATGTGCGGGATGACCTGCACGGTCGCGCCCAGGTAGTCGCCGCGGCGCTCCTTGCGGATGACGTTCTCGTAGATGCGCCCGGTGGTGACCGAGTTCTTGCGGCTCAGGCGCGTGCGCACGAAGCGCTCGTAGTGGCCCAGGTCCAGGTCGGTCTCGGCGCCGTCGTCGGTGACGTAGACCTCACCGTGCTGGAACGGGCTCATCGTGCCCGGATCGACGTTGATGTAGGGGTCCAGCTTCATCATCGTGACCTTCAGGCCACGCGCTTCGAGAATGGACGCGAGCGAGGCGGCGGCGATGCCCTTGCCAAGCGAGGACACCACGCCGCCGGTCACGAAAATCAGGGGAGTCATGGATCTGAGGGCTCCAGGAAAGCCATAGTCTACCGGCACCGAACCGGACGGCCAAACCTCGCGAGCGAAAAAGGCCTTTCCGATCCGCGTGCGCGGTTACAAAAACGCCCGCGCCCCGACGAGCGGGGCGCGGGCGGACGGCGGAAAGGGACGGATCAGCGCTTGCGGGCTTCCTCTTCCTCTTCTTCGCTCGGGGCCGGGGCGTGCTGGTCCTGGCCCTTCATGCGGGCCTCGTTGGCGGCACGGCGCGCGGCGCGCTTCTCGGCCTCGCTGCGGGTGTCCTCGGGCTTGGCCGCGGCGCTGGCCTTGCCTTCGACCTGGGGCGCGGCGGACTGGGCCAGCGCCACGGCGGCGGAGGACAGCGCGGCGACGGCGCCGGCGAGCAACAGGACGGTGCGGGTTTTCATGGGGCCTCCTGTGAGGTTCCTTCAAGGTGCGTCGCCGCGCGAAGGCGCAGCTGGACGACGCTGCAAGGCTACGCTGGGCTTGTTCAGCCAGGCCTGAATGCGGCCGACGGCCGGCTAGGCCTGGTTTGCGGCGATTTCGTCCAGGCGCGCGCGCAGGGCGCGCACCTGGTCGGCGTCGGTGCGCCAGTAGCCGCCCTTGAGTCCGGGCAAGTCGCTACTGCCCTGCCCGGCTTGGAAGGCCTTGGCCGAGGCATGAACCTCGCCCACCCCGGTGCGGCGCACCAGCTCGGCCACGTTGTCCGGGGTCAGGCCGGCGCCGGCCATCACCGACAGCCGCCCGGCCGCCTGCGCGCGGGCGGCGGCGATGGCCGCCGCGCCCTGCGGGGCGCCGGCGGCCTGGCCCGAGGTCAGCACCCGCTCGCAGCCCAGGGCGATGATCTGCTCCAGGGCGCGCCGCGGGTCACGCACGCTGTCGAAGGCGCGGTGGAAGGTCACGCCCAGCGGCCCGGCCGCGGCGACCAGGGAGGCGCAGCCCTCGGAGTCGATCTCGCCCCCGGCGGTCAGCGCGCCGATCACCACGCCATCGCAGCCCAGGCGCACGCACAAGGCGACATCGCGGCGCATCGCCTCCCACTCGGCCGGCGAATAGACGAAATCGCCGCCGCGCGGGCGGATCAGCACGTACAGCGGGATCGACAGCCGCTCGCGCGCCAGCGTCAGGGTGCCGTAGGACGGCGTGCAGCCGCCCTCGCCCAGGTTCTCGCACAGCTCGACCCGGTCCGCGCCGCCGGCCTGGGCGGCCAGGGCGGATTCCAGCGCGTTGGCCGCGATCTCCAGCTTCACCCGCTCGGCCATGCCGCTCAGGTCTGCTCGGTGCTGTAGATCGACGGCGACGGCAGCAGCGCGTCCTGCCTGGCCGCATCGCAGACCGCGTAGACGAAGCCCTTGTGCAGCGCGAACGCGCCGACCTCGCCGTGTTTGTTCAGCGCCAGGAAGCACACCTGCAGCGTCTTGCTGGCCTCCGGGCGCTTGGCGACCACCCGTTCGATGGCTTCGCGGCAGGCCTCGGCCGGGCTGCGGCCCTGGCGCATCAGTTCGACCACCAGGAAGCTGGCGGCGTTGCGGATCATCTCCTCGCCCACGCCCGAGGCGGTGGCGCCGCCGACGTCGTTGTCCACGTACAGGCCGGCGCCGATGATCGGGCTGTCGCCGACCCGGCCGCGCATCTTCCAGGCCATGCCGCTGGTGGTACAGGCACCGGCCAGCTTGCCGCTGGCGTCGATGGCCAGCATGCCGATGGTGTCGTGGTTTTCCTTGTTGCCGGGCAGGCCGCGGCGCTCGACGTTGATCTCCGGCGCGTACTTGGAGGTCTTGAGCCATTCCTTCCAGGCCTTCTCGGCCTCGGGCGTACGCAGGTCGCGCACGGTGAAGCCTTGTTCGACGGCGAACTGCTGCGCGCCGGCGCCGACCAGCATCACGTGCGGGGTCTTTTCCATGGCCAGGCGCGCCACCGAGATGGGGTGGTCGATGCCCTCGATCGCCGCGACCGAGCCGCAGCTGCCGTCGCCCTTCATGATGCTGGCGTCCAGGGTCACGTGGCCGTCGCGGTCGGGATAGCCGCAGCGCCCGACCGTGGAATTGCACTGCCCGGTCTCGGCCCAGCGCGCGCCGGCCTCGACCGCGTCGATCGCGCTGCCGCCCTTGCCCAGCACCGCCCAGGCGGCCTGGTTGGCCGGCACGCCGAAGTCCCAGGTCGACACCACCTTGGCGCCGCTGGAACCGGTCTGGGCCAGGCCGCGCGGCAGCGCCGCCGCGCCGGCGACCAGAAGCGAGGACTGCAGGAAGGTGCGGCGGGTGGACATGGCAGGGCTCCGTCGTGGGGTCGGTGGGGTCAGAAGAGGTCGGGCTGGGCCGCGCACCAGGCGGCGGCGCCGATGATGCCCAGTTGTCCGTGCGCGATGCACGCCACCGGCACCTGCCGCAGCGCGCTGGACAGCACGCCCTTGTCGTGGAAGCGGCGCATGAAGCCGCCTGCCTCCAGGTGCTGGCCCAGATGGCCGGCCAGGCCGCCGGCCAGGTACACCGAGCGCGCGCAGAAGGTGATCGCCAGGTCCCCGGCCAGGCTGCCCAGCCACTGGCAGAACAGGTCCAGGCACTCGACCGCCAGCGCGTCGCGCCGATCCTCGGCCGCGGCCACCAGCTCGGCGGGCGTGGCGAACGCCGGCGTGGCGCCGCGCAGTTCGCACAGGGCGGCGTAGAGATGCAGCAGGCCGGTACCGGACAGCGCGCGCTCGTTGTCCACGTGGCCGAACCGGCGCTGCAGCACGCGCACCACGTCCAGCTCCAGGTCCGTGGTCGCGGCCAGCGCGGCATGCCCGGCCTCGCTGGGCCAGACGACAAAGCCCGCCGGTCCCTGCATCGCCAGCGCCGCGCCCAGCCCGGTGCCGGGCCCCAGCAGCAGCGCGGGAAACTGCACGCCGGTGGCCGGCTCGCCGGTCAGCGGCCGGATCTGGTCGAGGGCCACGTGCGGCAAGGCCCAGGCCAGGGCCTGAAAGTCGTTGATCAGGTGCAGCCGCTGCAGTCCGGCCTGGCGCCGGGTGTCGGCCAGCGACACCGGCCAGGGCAGGTTGGCGTTGAGCAGCGTATCGCCCTGCAGCAGGCCGGCGATGGCGACCACGGCGGCTGTCGGGCAGGCCTCTTCCGCGGCACGCAGCTCCTCGGCGAAGCGCAGCAGCACGGCGGCCAGGCTGGGGAAATCGGCGCCGGCATAGCGCCGGTGCAGCCGCAGCCGCGGCGCGTGCCCGGGCGCAAGCTCGACCAGGCCCAGACGGGCATAGGTGCCGCCGACGTCGGCGGCGATCAGCTGTTGGATTCCGGCCTGGCCGGGGGCGCCCGCTGTCTCACGGGCGGCGACTTGCACCACTGACAATCTCCTCACCGATGGCGCGCGTCGCACCCGCTGGCGGGCGATTGTATCGGCAAGCGCGGCCCGCCTACGCCTCCGCGGCGGCCACTGCCGGGGCAAAGCCGCGCGAACGTGCAAATCCAGACCCCAGACCGCACACTTGCCGCCCTTCGTGGCACCCACACGACCTGATCGAGTTCAATGAATACCCGCTACAACGCTGCCGATATCGAAGTCCTCTCCGGCCTGGACCCGGTCAAGCGCCGGCCCGGCATGTACACCGACACCTCGCGCCCCAATCACCTGGCGCAGGAAGTCATCGACAACTCGGTGGACGAGGCGCTGGGCGGCCATGCCAGGACCGTGGAGGTCACCCTGTACAAGGACGGCAGCGTCGAGGTGGCCGACGACGGCCGCGGCATGCCGGTGGACATCCACCCGGAGGAGAAGATCCCCGGCGTCGAGCTGATCCTGACCCGCCTGCATGCCGGCGGCAAGTTCAGCAACAAGAACTACACCTTCTCCGGCGGCCTGCACGGCGTGGGCGTCAGCGTGGTCAACGCACTGTCCACGCTGGTGGAGATCCACATCAAGCGCGAGGGTGCCGAGCACCGCATCACCTTCCGCGACGGCGACCGCGCCAGCCCGCTGGAGGTGGTCGGCACGGTCGGCAAGAAGAACACCGGCACGCGCCTGCGCTTCTGGCCCGACCCGAAGTACTTCGACACGCCCAAGATCAACGTGCGCGCCCTGCGCCACCTGCTGCGCGCCAAGGCCGTGCTGTGCCCGGGGCTGACGGTCAAGCTGTTCGACGAGGCCACCGGCGAGCAGGACAGCTGGCACTACGAGGACGGCCTGCGCGACTACCTCAAGGGCGAACTGGCCGGGCGCGAGCTGCTGCCGGCCGAGCTGTTCGTCGGCGTGCTGAAGAAGGACACCGAGGTGGTGGACTGGGCCGTGGCCTGGGTGCCGGAAGGCGAGCTGGTGCAGGAGAGCTACGTCAACCTGATCCCCACCGCCCAGCACGGCACCCACGTCAACGGCCTGCGCTCGGGCCTGACCGATGCGCTGCGCGAGTTCTGCGACTTCCGCAACCTGCTGCCGCGCGGGATCAAGCTGGCGCCTGAGGACGTGTGGGACCGGGTCGCCTTCGTACTCAGCCTGAAGATGACCGATCCGCAGTTCTCCGGCCAGACCAAGGAGCGCCTGTCCTCGCGCCAGGCCGCAGGCTTCATCGAGGGCGCCGCGCACGACGCTTTCAGCCTGTGGCTCAACCAGCATGTCGAGATCGGCCTGCAGATCGCCCAGATCGCCATCGACCGCGCCAGCGCGCGGCTGAAGACCGAGAAACAGATCGTCCGCAAGAAGGTCACCTCCGGCCCGGCCTTGCCCGGAAAGCTGGCCGACTGCATCAGCCAGGACCTCTCGCGCACCGAGCTGTTCCTGGTGGAAGGCGACTCGGCCGGCGGCAGCGCCAAGCAGGCGCGCGACAAGGACTTCCAGGCGATCATGCCACTGCGCGGCAAGATCCTGAACACCTGGGAAGTGGCCTCTGGCAGCGTGCTGGCCTCCGAGGAAGTGCACAACCTGGCCATCGCCATCGGCTGCGACCCGGGCAAGGACGACATCTCCGGCCTGCGCTACGGCAAGGTGGTGATCCTGGCCGACGCCGACTCCGACGGCCTGCACATCGCCACCCTGCTCTCGGCGTTGTTCCTCAAGCATTTCCCGGCGCTGGTCGCCGCCGGCCATGTATTCGTGGCGATGCCGCCGCTGTTCCGCGTGGACGTGGGCAAGCAGGTGTTCTACGCGCTGGACGAGGAGGAGAAGCGCCTGCTGCTGGAGAAGATCGCGCGCGAGAAGCTCAAGGGCCAGGTCAACGTGACCCGCTTCAAGGGCCTGGGCGAGATGAATCCCTCGCAGCTGCGCGAATCGACCATCCATCCCGACACCCGCCGCCTGGTCCAGCTGACCGTGGACGACGCCGAGCAGACCACCGGCCTGATGGACATGCTGCTGGCCAAGAAGCGGGCTTCGGACAGGAAGGCCTGGCTCGAAACCAAGGGCGATCTGGCGTCGCTGGAAGTGTGATCCTGGCGATTCACTATTTATCAGCCGTAGCGACGGCCCGGACGCCGCTACGCCGGAAACATCCGCGCGGCGCGGCGGGAGACGAAGGGAGACCTGGCCTCGCTGGAAGTCTGAGCGCAGCAGTGCGCGTGGAGAAGTGAGGCGTGAGCCAACGCGGACGCTTGCGCTCACTGCTCTCCACGCACGCCTCGCTTCTCGCACCGGCCGGCGTCGGCTAGACTGGCCGACGTTTGTCCAAGCCAAGGTTCCCCCCCGATGACCGCGCCCCTCGCCTATCGCCGCATCCTGCTGAAACTCTCCGGGGAGGCGCTGATGGGATCTGAGGACTACGGCATCGATCCAAAGGTGATCGGCCGCATCGCCCGCGAGATCATCGAGGCGCGCGACGCCGGCGCCGAGGTCGCGCTGGTGATCGGCGGCGGCAACATCTTCCGCGGCGCCGGCCTGGCGGCGGGCGGCATGGACCGGGTCACCGGCGACCAGATGGGCATGCTGGCTACGGTCATCAACGCGCTGGCCATGCAGGACGCGCTGGAAAAGCTCGGCGCCAAGGTGCGCGTGATGAGCGCGCTGAAGATCAACGACGTGTGCGAGGACTACATCCGCCGCCGCGCCGTGCGCCACCTGGAAAAGGGCCGCATCGCGATCTTCGCCGCCGGCACCGGCAACCCCTTCTTCACCACCGACTCGGGCGCGGCGCTGCGCGCGATCGAGATCGAGGCCGACCTGCTGCTCAAGGCGACCAAGGTCGACGGCGTCTACGACAAGGACCCGCGCAAGTTCCCCGACGCCAAGCGTTTCGACACGCTGACCTACGACGAGGTGATCCGCCGCGGTCTGGAGGTGATGGATACCGCCGCCTTCGCCCTGTGCCGCGACAGCGCCGTGCCGCTGCGCATCTACGACCTGTCGGTGCCGGGCAATCTGATGAACATCCTGCGCGGCGAGAACATCGGCACGCTGGTGGAAGGTCGGGGCTGAGGCTGAGACGAGTGAAGAGGAGTGAGCGCAGAGGAGTGAGTGGGAGTCGAAAGCCCGCCGCCTTTGCTCACTCCTCTACGCGCACTTCTCGCTCTTGCGCGGTCACTCCGTGATCCTGTAATTGTGTCCGCGCCCCGCCGGCCTCACCCTGCCGCCCCATGGCGCACTCCCACTCCCACGATCACGCAGACCACGGCCATGACCACGCCGGTCATGACCATGGCCACGCGCACCAGGCCACAAGTGGCCACGCGCACGGCGCCGCCGCCGGTGGCGCGCATGGCCACGACAGCGGCACCCGCGGCTACGCGGTGGCGATGCTGGTCAACCTGGCCTATACCGCGCTGGAGGCCGGCTACGGTTTCCACACCAATTCGCTGGCGCTGCTGAGCGACGCGCTGCACAACCTCGGCGATGTCCTCGGCCTGGCCCTGGCCTGGGCGGCGGCGGCCATGGCGCGCCGCCAGCCCACCGCCAGCCATACCTACGGCTGGGGCAAGGCCACCCTGCTGGCGCCGCTGGCCAACGCGATCGTGCTGATGGTGTTCTCCGGCGGCCTGGCCTGGGAGGCGATCCGCCGCTTCAGCGAGCCGCCCTCGATCCCCGCCATCCCGGTGATGGTGGTGGCCGCGATCGGCATCGCCGTCAATCTGGGCGCGGGCTGGTTGCTGCACAGCGGGCATGGCCACAGCCACAGCGGCAACGACCTCAATCGACGCGGCGCGGTGCTGCACCTGATGGCCGATGCGGCGGTGTCGC
The DNA here is from genome assembly GCF_030322905.1 of Pseudoxanthomonas winnipegensis. Taxonomy (NCBI): domain Bacteria; kingdom Pseudomonadati; phylum Pseudomonadota; class Gammaproteobacteria; order Lysobacterales; family Lysobacteraceae; genus Pseudoxanthomonas; species Pseudoxanthomonas winnipegensis. Next base: position 2,728,356 of record NZ_CP095475.1, read on the forward strand.
TGGCCGCGGTCCTGGCCGGCCTGGGCATGTGGTGGCTGGGTTGGGAATGGCTGGACCCGACCACCGCCCTGGTGATCAGCGTGGTGATCGCGATCGGCACCTACGGCCTGCTGCGCGAGAGCTTCGCCGCGGCCATGGACGCGGTGCCGGGGCACATCGACCAGGCCGCCGTGGAGACCTTCCTGGCCTCGCGCCCCGGCGTTACCGCGGTGCACCACCTGCATATCTGGCCGCTGGGCGCGGGCCAGACCGCGCTGACCGCGCACGTGGTGCGGCCCGAGGCGCAGGACGAGGACGCCTTCATCGAGGCCACCGCCAGCGCGCTGGCCGAGCGCTTCGGCATCGGCCACGCCACCTTGCAGCTCGAACGCGGCCAGGCCTGCCAGCAGCCCTGCCGTCCCGCAGGCGGCGAAGCGGCATCGGCGCCGCATCACCACTGAGCCCAAGTCCGGCCAGTGCCGGCTTTGACCTATAATCCCGGGTTTGACGAATCCCAGGACCCGACGATGCTGAACGACATCAAGAACGACGCGCAGGCGCGCATGAACAAGAGCGTCGAGTCGCTGCGCCAGGCCCTGACCAAGCTGCGCACCGGTCGCGCCACCCCGGCCCTGGTCGATCATCTGAAGGTCAACTACTACGGCTCGGACATGCCGCTGTCGCAGGTGGCCACCGTGTCGGTGGCCGATGCGCGCTCGCTGACCATCACCCCGTGGGAGAAGCAGATGGTGTCGGCCGTGGAGAAGGCCATCCTGGCCTCCGACCTGGGCCTGACGCCCAACACCGCCGGCACGGTCATCCGCATCAACATCCCGGCCCTGACCGAGGAGCGCCGCCGCGACCTGTCCAAGGTCGTGCACAGCGAGGGCGAGGACACCAAGGTCGCCATCCGCAACGTGCGCCGCGATGCCAACCAGCAGGTCAAGGACCTGCTCAAGGACAAGCAGATCACCGAGGACGAGGTGCGTCGCAGCGAGGACGAGATCCAGAAGCTCACCGACAAGGCGATCAAGGACGTCGACGAGGTGGTCAAGGCCAAGGAACAGGAACTGATGGCCGTCTGAGCGGGTCACACCGCCCTCATGACCGCCATGCCGCCCGCCCTGCCCCGCGCCCAGCCGCGCCACCTGGCCATCATCATGGATGGCAACGGCCGCTGGGCGCAGCGCCGCCATCGCCCGCGCATGATCGGCCACCGCGCCGGCGCGCGCGCGGTCAACCTGTGCATCGACTTCTGCCTGGAGCGCGGCATCGAGGCGCTGACCCTGTTCGCCTTCTCCAGCGAGAACTGGGGCCGCCCGGCCGATGAGGTGAGCGCACTGATGAAGCTGTTCATGGGCGCGCTGGAGCGCGAGGTCGATGAGCTGCACCGCCGCGGCGTGCGCATCCGCTTCATCGGCCAGCGCGCGCGGTTCGCCCCGGCGATCGTGGCGCGCATGGCCGCCGCCGAGGCGCAGACCGCCGCCAACACCGCGCTGACCCTGGCGATCGCCGCCAGCTACGGCGGTCGCCAGGACCTGACCGACGCCGCGCGCGCCCTGGCCGTGGAGGTCGCGGCCGGCCGGCTGCGGCCGGAAGACATCGACGAGGCCAGCCTGGACGCGCGCGTGGCGCTGGCCGACCTGCCGCCGCCGGACCTGTTCATCCGCACCGGCGGCGACCACCGCATCAGCAACTTCCTGCTGTGGCAGCTGGCCTACACCGAACTGTGGTTCACCGAGACCCTGTGGCCCGACCTGGATGCCGGCGTGCTGCAGGCCGCGCTGGACGATTTCGCCCAGCGCGAGCGCCGCTTCGGCCTGACCGGTGAACAGGTCGCCACACAGGGAGCCAGCGCATGACCCGCGTCCGCGTGATCGCCGCGCTGGTGATGGCGCCGCTGGCGATCGCCGCCATCGTGCTGCTGCCCACGCCGTGGCTGGCCGCGCTGGCCGCCGCGCTGTTCCTGATCGGCCTGTGGGAATGGCTGAAGCTGGCCGAGGTGGACGACACCCTGGCGCGCACCGTGCTGGTCCTGCTCAACCTGGCGCTGATGGTGCTGCTGACCTGGGCCAGCCGCGCGCCGAGCGGGCTGTCGCCGGCGCTGTTCCAGCTGGTGTCGCTGGTCGGCGTGGCCTGGTGGGTGCTGGCGCTGGTGTGGCTGCGCTTCTACGCCTTCGCCTCGGACCACCAGACCTGGGCGCGGCTGTTCAAGCTGGCCGCCGGCACGCTGGCGGTGGTGCCGGCCTGGTGCGCGCTGTGCCTGATCCACTCCAACAGCTTCGACCCGAAGGCCGGCATGAGCGGCCATCTGTGGCTGCTGACCGCCCTGGCGCTGGTCTGGGCCGCCGACAGCGGCGCGTACTTCGCCGGGCGCGCCTTCGGCAAGCACAAGCTGGCCCCGCGCATCAGCCCCAACAAGACCATCGAGGGCCTGGCCGGCGGGCTGATCGGCGGCGTGGTCATCGGCCTGCTCGGCGGCTGGCTGGCGGGCGTGTCGCTGGCGCAGATGCCCGCGCTGGCCCTGGTGTGCGTGGTGACCGTGCTGTTCTCGGTGGCCGGCGACCTGTTCGAAAGCCTGCTCAAGCGGCACGTCGGGGCCAAGGATTCCGGCCACCTGATCCCCGGCCACGGCGGCGTGCTGGACCGCATCGACGGCGTGATCGCCGCGCTGCCGGTGTTCCTGATCGGCCGCGAGCTGCTGGGGTTCTAAGCCGATGGATGCGCCTGTTCCCTTCTCGCGTCGCGTCGCCGTGCTCGGCGCCACCGGCTCGATCGGCAGCTCCGCGCTGGACGTGATCGCCCGGCACCCGGACCAGCTGCGCGCGACCGTGCTGGCCGCCGGCAGCAATGTCCCGGCGCTGGTCGCGCTGTGCCGCAGCCACCGTCCCGACCATGCCGTGATCGCCGATCCGGCCCGCTACGCCGAGCTGCGAGACGCGCTGGCCGACGCCGGCCTGTCCGCCATCCAGGCGCATGCCGGCGAGGCGGCGCTGGACGCGCTGGTGGCCGGTCAGGCCTGCGACACGGTCGTGGCCGCCATCGTCGGCGCCGCCGGGCTGTCCTCCACCCTGGCCGCCGCGCGCGCCGGCAAGCGCCTGCTGCTGGCCAACAAGGAATCGCTGGTGCTGGCCGGCGCCCTGGTGATCGCCGCGGCGCAGGCCTCCGGCGCGGACATCGTGCCGATCGACAGCGAACACAACGCCATCTTCCAGTGCCTGGGCTCGCGCCAGGCCGGGGCGCAGGTGCGCCGGATCATCCTGACCGCCTCGGGCGGGCCGTTCCGCGGGCGCAGCCGCGCCTCGCTGGAGACGGTCACCGTGGCCCAGGCCGTGGCCCATCCCAAGTGGTCGATGGGGCCGAAGATCTCGGTCGATTCGGCCACGCTGATGAACAAGGGCTTGGAGCTGATCGAGGCCGCGCATCTGTTCGACGTCGGCCGCGAGCGGCTGGACGTGCTGGTGCACCCGCAGAGCCTGGTGCATTCGCTGGTGGACTTCATCGACGGCTCCACCCTGGCCCAGCTCGGCCTGCCGGACATGCGCACCGCGCTGTCGGTCGGCCTGGGCTGGCCGCAGCGGCTGGCATCGGGCGTGGGCGGGCTGGACCTGCTGGCCCACGGCCGGCTGGACTTCGAGGCGCCGGACATGGAGGCCTTCCCCTGCCTGCGGCTGGCCTGGGAGGCCCTGGCGGCCGGCGGCGCGGCGCCGGCGGTGCTCAACGCGGCCAACGAATCGGCCGTTTCAGCCTTTCTTCAGGGCCGGATCGGTTTCCTAGCGATCCCTGCATTGGTCGAGGATGCCCTCGCCGCCCATGCGCATGCCCCGGCCGAGACGCTGGAGGCGCTGCTGGCGGCCGATGGCCTCGCGCGGCGCTTCAGCCAGGACTGGATCCACCGCACCACAGGCCACGCCGTTTCCGCATGAGTGATATCGCAGGCTCCATCTGGTGGCTGATCGTCGCACTCGGCGTGCTGGTCACCTTCCATGAATTCGGCCATTACTGGGTCGCGCGCCGTTGCGGGGTGGGCGTGCTGCGCTTCTCGGTGGGCTTCGGCAAGCCGCTGTGGTCGCGCCGCGACCGCCACGGCACCGAGTTCGCCATCGCCCCGATCCCGCTGGGCGGCTACGTCAAAATGCTGGACGAGCGCGAGGCCGACGTGCCCGCCGAGCGCCTGCACGAGGCCTTCAACCGCAAGCCGGTCGGCCAGCGCATCGCGATCGTCGCGGCCGGGCCGATCGCCAACCTGATCCTGTGCGTGGCCCTGCTGTGGGCCATGTTCGTGATCGGCAAGGAGGATTTCGCCCCGGTGGTCGGCCACGTGGCCGGCATCGCCCAGCAGTCCGGCCTGCGCCCGGGCGACCGCATCCTGGACGTGGACGGGCGCAGCACCCCGACCGCGACCGAGGCCACGATCGAGCTGACCGGCGCGGCGATGGACGGGCGCGACGCGCGCGCCCGGGTCGAGGACGCGGCGGGCAATACGCTGGAACGCACGGTCTACACCTCGCGCGTGCCGGCCGGCTTCAACGAGCAGGACGTGGCCGGGACGCTGGGCCTGCGCTGGCAGTTCCTGGTCGATCCGGCGCAGGTGCGCGCGGTCGCGGCCGATTCGCCCGCCGCCGGCGTGCTGCAGGTCGGCGACCTGATCACCGCCATCGACGGCGAGCCGGTGCAGCAGGCCGCCGACCTGCGTCCGCTGGTGCAGACCCTGGGCGCGCGCGGCGGCGAGGTCATGATCGAGGTCGAACGCGAGGGCAGCCGCCTGGCCCTGCCGCTGCGGCCGCGGCAGATGACCGACCCGGCCAGCGGCGCGCATTACTGGGGTCTGGGCATCTCCCTGGGCCGCGACACCGCCCCGGCCTACGACGCGCTGCAGCGCTACGGGCCGCTGCAGGCGATCCCCGCCGCCCTGCGCCAGACCTGGCAGCTGGCCTCCGATTCGCTGGGCATGATCCGGCGCATGGTGACCGGCCACGCCTCGCTGCAGGGGGTTTCCGGGCCGATCACCATCGCCAAGGTGGCCAATGCCTCGGCCGAACGCGGCCCGACCTGGTTCCTGCAGTTCCTGGCCCTGCTCTCGCTGAGCCTGGCCATCGTCAACCTGCTGCCGATCCCGGTCTTGGACGGCGGACACCTGCTGTATTACCTTATCGAGTTGGTCAAGGGCAGCCCGCTCAGCGAGCGGGCCATGGCTGCGGGCCAGTTCGTGGGCCTGGCCTTCCTGGCTGGCCTGATGGGGCTGGCGCTGTACAACGATATCCTGCGCCCGGTGATCTGATGCCCTCCACTACCTCTTCCATGGCCGCGTCGCGGCCCGGCCCCGCACGGGGTCACACCAAAACCAGTTTTTCGACGGATGTGATGATGACGCGACTCCCGACCCGCCGCCTGCTCGCCCTTGCCCTGGCTTCGGCCATCGCGGCACCGGCCTGGGCCCAGTCGACCGGCACGGTGCCGCCGTTCGGCTCGCAGCAGCAGCCGTCCGCGCCGGCCTTCGGCACGCAGCCGGCCGCCCCGGCCTCGGCCTCGGACTTCGTGGCCAGCGACATCCGCGTGGACGGGGTGCAGCGCATCTCCAGCGGCACGGTGCTGACCTACCTGCCGATCGAGCGCGGCGACACGGTGACCCAGGCCAAGATCGGCGAGGCGATCCGCGCGCTGTACAAGACCGGCTTCTTCGAGAACGTGCAGCTCTCGCGCCAGGGCTCGATCCTGGTGGTGACGCTGAAGGAGCGTCCGGCGATCAACAAGCTGACGCTGACCGGCAACAAGGACATCAAGACCGAGGACCTGACCAAGGGCCTGAACGACATCGGCCTGTCCGAGGGCGGCACCTTCGACCGCCTGGCGCTGGACCGCGTCACCCAGGAGCTGGTGCGCCAGTACAACAACCGCGGCAAGTACAACGTCCAGATCACCCCGACGGTCAGCCCGCTGGACCGCAACCGCGTGGACGTGACCATCGCGATCAAGGAAGGCAAGGCGGCCAAGATCCGCCACATCAACCTGATCGGCACCGAGAAGTTCCCGCAGGAAGACATCCGCGAGGGCTGGGAGTCGCAGGAGCACAACTGGCTGTCCTGGTACAAGCGCGACGACCAGTACTCCAAGGAAAAGCTCTCCGGCGACATCGAGAAGCTCAACTCCTGGTACCTGGACCGCGGCTACGTGGATTTCAGCCTGGATTCGACCCAGGTCGCGATCAGCCCGGACAAGAAGGACATGTTCATCACCGGCGGGGTGACCGAGGGCGAGCAGTACACCGTCTCGGACGTCAAGGTCAGCGGCGACACGATCCTGCCGCAGGAGCGCGTGGAGAAGATGGTGCTGGTGCGCAAGGGCCAGATCTTCTCGCGCCGCCTGCTGGAGATGACCTCCGACGGCATCACCGCCACGCTGGGCAACATCGGCTACGCCTTCGCCCAGGTCAATCCGATCCCGACCATCGATCGCGACAAGCGCACGGTCGGCATCAACTTCCAGGTCGTGCCGGGCCCGCGCGTCAACGTGCGCCGCATCGAGTTCAAGGGCAACAGCCGCACCGCCGACGAGGTGCTGCGCCGCGAGATGCGCCAGTTCGAGGGCGCCTGGTACTCGCAGGCGGCGATCGACCGCTCCAAGATCCGCCTGCAGCGCCTGGGCTACTTCGAGACCGTGGACGTGCAGACCCAGCCGGTGCCGGGCACGCGCGATCAGGTGGACGTGATCTACAACGTCAAGGAAACCACCTCGGGCAGCTTCGTGTTCGGCCTGGGCTATTCGCAGCTGTCCGGCATCACCACCTCGGTGCAGCTGTCGCAGAACAACTTCCTGGGCGGCGGCAACCGCGTGTCGGTCGAGGCCTCGCGCAGCGACTACCTGAGCCGCTACTCGTTCTCCTTCACCAACCCGTACTTCACCGACGACGGCGTGTCGCTGGGCTACAACCTGTCCTACAGCGACCTGGACTACTCGGACTACAACACCGCCGCGTACTCCTCGCGCAACGTCGCCGCGCAGACGATCCTGGGCATCCCGCTGAGCGAGAGCGACAGCATCTCGGTCATGTTCGGCGTCGACTCGACCCAGGTCAGCACCTACGACAACTACACCCCGCAGGCCATCGTCGACTACGTCAAGGCGCTGGGCAGCCGCACCTTCCACGCCTGGCGCACCCAGGTCGGCTGGGCGCGCGATACGCGCAACGACTACTGGATGCCCACCCGCGGCACCTACCAGCGCGTCTCGGCGGAAATCACCCTGCCCGGCTCGACCGTGGAGTACTACAAGCTCAACTACGAGTTCTCCAAGTACTGGCCGCTCAGCCCGGCCTTCGTGCTGCGCACCGGTGGTGAGATCGGCTACGGCAACAGCTACGGCAGCGACACCTCGCGCGTGATCTGCAAGGACCCGGCCACCGACGTCGCCGTGGCATGCGGCACGGCCGGCGCGGTCGCGGAGACTTTCACCGCCACCGGCCTGCCGTTCTACGAGAACTTCTACGCCGGCGGCGTGCGCTCGGTGCGGGGCTTCGAGGACAACACCCTGGGCCCGCGTTCGGAACCGACCGCCTACTACAACCGCGGCCAGCCCCTGGGTGGCTCGCTCAAGACGATCGGCCAGATCGAGATGCTGTTCCCGAAGCTGTTCGATTCCAACGCCGCGCGCATCTCGGCCTTCATCGACGTGGGCAACGTGTTCAACGGCTACGACAACTTCCACGCCAACGACCTGCGCGCCTCCACGGGCGTGGCGCTGCTGTGGCGCGCGCCGGTGGGCCCGATCTCGATCAGCTACGCCTTCCCGCTCAAGACCCAGCCGGGCGATGAGATCGAGCGCCTGCAGTTCACCTTCGGCGGCTCGTTCTAAGCGCCACGCGTCGACCCTCGCTGGCACAGGCAAAGGCCCGGCTCGACCGGGCCTTCGCTTGTGCGGTGCGGGTCCGGGGTAAAATGCCGCCGATGACCACTCCTTCTTCCCAGACGGCTGGCGCCCTGGCCGAGCGCTTCGGCCTGGAACTGCATGGCGATGGCGACACCGTCGTGACCGGCGTGGCGACGCTGGCCGGCGCGCAGCCGGGGCAGCTGGCCTTCCTGGCCAATCCGCGCTACGCCGACCTGCTGGCCTCCACGCAGGCCTCGGTGGTGATCGTCGGCCGCGATCACGTCGAGGGCGTGCGCGGCGTGGCGCTGGTGGCCAAGGATCCGCATGCGGCCTTCGCCAAGGTCTCCGAGCTGTTCGAGCCGACCTATCCGCGCGCGCCCGGCATCCACCCCAGCGCGGTGATCGAACCTTCCGCGCGCATCGCCGCCAGCGCCAGCATCGGCGCGCATGTCTACATCGGCGCCAACAGCGTGGTCGGCGAGCGCTGCATCGTCGGCCCGGGTTGCGTGATCGGCGAGGACTGCAGCCTGGAAGAAGGCTGCGAGCTCGTCGCCCGCGTCACCCTGGTGGTGCGTGTGCGCCTGGGTCGGCGCGTGCGCGTGCATCCCGGCGCCGTGCTCGGCGCGCAGGGCTTCGGCCTGGCGATGGAGGCCGGGCGCTGGCTCAACGTGCCGCAGCTGGGCGGGGTGGTGATCGGCGACGATTGCGAGATCGGCGCCAATACCTGCATCGATCGCGGCGCGCTGGAAGACACCGTGCTGGCGCAGGATGTGCGGGTGGACAACCTCGTCCAGATCGCCCACAACGTGCAGGTCGGCGCGCACACCGCCATGGCCGCGCAGGTGGGTATCGCAGGGAGCGCGAAGATCGGCCAGTACTGCATGCTGGCCGGCAAGGTCGGCGTGGCCGGCCACCTGGAGATCGGCGACAAGGTCACCGTGCTGGCCATGTCCATGGTCGCCGGTCCCGTGACCGAGCCGGGCACCTACGCCTCTTCCCTTCCCATCACCGATGTCCGCACCTGGCGCAAGAACGCGGCGCGTTTCCGCCAGCTCGATGCGCTCGCCCGCCGGATTCCCTCCGGCAAGGACACCCAAGAAGCACCATGACGATGAACCTGGAACTGCCGCTCACCATCGAAACCATCCAGCGCCTGCTGCCGCATCGCTATCCGTTCCTGCTGGTGGACCGGGTGACCGAACTCGAGCCGGACACGCGCATCAAGGCCTACAAGAACGTCACCTTCAACGAGCCGTTCTTCATGGGGCACTTCCCCGAGCGCTCGGTGATGCCGGGCGTGCTGATCATCGAGGCGCTGGCCCAGGCCGGCGGCCTGATCACCCAGATCGCCAACGGCGAGGCCGCCGCGTGCAAGCTGTTCTACCTGGTCAAGGTGGAGAACGTGAAGTTCAGCGCGCCGGTGGTCCCGGGCGATCGCCTGGAGATGGAGGTCACCATCAAGCGCAAGATCCGCAACATGGCCGTGTACGAAGGCATCGCGCGCGTGGACGGCAAGCAGGTCGCCTGCGCCGAGATGCTGTGCGCCGAGGTCGACAAGGGCAAGGGAGATTGAGCCGATGGCGCAGACCCTGATCCACCCTTCGGCCGTGGTCGACCCGGGCGCCAGGCTCGGCGTCGGCGTGCAGATCGGCGCGTTCAGCCTGATCGGCGCCGATGTGGAAGTGGGCGATGGCAGCATCGTCGGCCCGCACTGCTCGATCACCGGCCCGACCCGCATCGGCCGCGAGAACCATTTCGTCGGCCATGTCGCCGCGGGCGGGCCGCCGCAGGACAAGAAGTTCGCCGGCGAGCGCACCGAGCTGGTGATCGGCGACCGCAACGTATTCCGCGAGTTCGTCACGCTCAACCGCGGCACCGTCACCGGCACCACCGTCACCCGCATCGGCGATGACAACTGGATGCTGGCCTACACCCACGTGGCGCACGACTGCCACGTCGGCAACCACTGCGTGTTCTCCAACAACACCACCCTGGCCGGGCATGTGACGGTCGAGGACTGGGTGATCTTCAGCGGCTTCTCCGGCGCGCATCAGTTCTGTCGCGTCGGCGCGCACGCCTTCATCGGCATGGGCGCACTGGTCGGCGGCGATGTCGCCCCGTTCACCATGTTCGCCGCCGACGATCATGGCCGCCCCCGCGGCATCAACAGCGAAGGCCTCAAGCGCCGCGGCTTCGATGCCGAGCGCATCGCCGCGATCAAGCGCGCCTACCGCACGCTGTACGTGGCCGGCCTGCCGCTGGCCGAGGCCCAGGCGCAGCTGGCCGAGCAGGCCAAGGACAGCAGCGATGTGCAGGCCATGCTCGATTTCATCGCCCACGGCGAGCGCCGCCTGGTGCGTTGAGTGGTGCACGCCTGATGCCTACGACGGCCGGCTCCTCGCGCACCCTGGCCGAGCTGATGGCAGGTCCGCAGGGTGCACGCGCGCCACGTATCGCGCTGGTGGCCGGCGAGGCCTCCGGCGATGCGCTCGGCGCCGGATTGATCGCACAGCTGCGCCAGCGCCATCCCGAGGCCCGCTTCGCCGGCATCGGCGGTCCGGGCATGCGCGCGGCCGGGCTGGATGCGTGGTTCGACGCCAGCGAACTGGCGGTGATGGGCCTGACCGAGGTCCTGCGCCATCTGCCGCGCCTGCTGCGCCTGCGCAAGTCGCTGCGCCAGCAGCTGCTGGACTGGCAGCCGGACGTGTTCATCGGCATCGATGCGCCGGACTTCAATCTGGGCATGGAGCGCTGGCTCAAGCAGCGCGGCGTGCCCACCGTGCATTACGTCAGCCCCTCGGTCTGGGCCTGGCGCGAGAAGCGCGCCGACCGGATCGGCCGCAGCGCTGACCTGGTGCTGTGCCTGTTCCCGATGGAGCCGGACATCTACGCGCGCCATGGCGTGGATGCGCGCTACGTCGGCCATCCCATGGCCGATGCGCTGCCGCTGCAGCCCGATCGCGAGGCCGCGCGCGCGGCGCTGGGACTGGGCACGCGGCCGGTGCTGGCGGTGTTGCCCGGCAGCCGCATGGGCGAGGTCGGCCGCCTGGCGCAGGACTTCATCGATGCCGCCCTGCGCGTGGCCGAGCAGGTGCCTGGCCTGCAGGTGCTGATTCCGGCCGCCAACCCGGCCGTGCACGCCGTGCTGGAGCCGCTGCTGGCCGCCACGCCCTTCCCCTCGCCGCGTCCGCGCCTGCTCGATGGCCAGGCGCGCGAGGCCATGGTCGCCAGCGACGTGGTGCTGCTGGCCTCGGGCACGGCCACGCTGGAGGCGATGCTGGCCAAGCGCGCGATGGTGGTGGGCTACAAGGTCGCCCCGGCCTCGGCCTGGCTGGCGCGCAGGCTGCGCCTGCTGAAGGTCAAGCGCTTCGCGCTGCCCAACATCCTGGCCGGTGAGGACCTCGCGCCCGAGCTGATGCAGGAAGACTGCACGCCCGAGCGGCTGGCCGCGGCCGTGCTGGCGTGGTTCGCGCACCCCGAGGCGGTCGCCGCGCTGCAGGGACGCTATCTGGAGCTGCACGCCCTGCTGCGCCAGGACGCCTCGGCGCGCGCGGCGGATGCGGTGGATGAACTCCTCCGGGACCGGAGAGCCGGGACCCGGGACCCGGAACAGCGGACATGAGCGCGATCGATCCGGTAGCGCGGGTCCAAGGGTCCCCGGTCCCCGGTCCCGCGTCCCGGCTGCTCGTCGCCGGCGTCGACGAGGCCGGGCGCGGGCCGCTGGCCGGGCCGCTGACGGTGGCGGCGGTGGTGTTCGACCCGGCGCGGCCGCGCATCAACGGGCTGGACGACTCCAAGCAGCTCACCGCCGCCAAGCGCGAGCTGTTCTACGGCCGCATCACCGAGCGTGCGCTGGCCTGGCACGTGGTGGTGCTGGAGGTGCCCGACATCGACCGGCTCAACATCTACCAGGCCACGATGCTCGGCATGCGCCTGGCGGTGGAAGCGGTGGCGCACGTGGCCGGCGTGGTCCATATCGACGGCAACCGGGTGCCCGCCGGCCTGCCCTGCCCCGGCCATGCGCTGATCGGCGGCGACGGCCGCGACCGGGCGATCATGGCCGCCTCGATCCTGGCCAAGGTCACCCGCGACCGGATGATGCGCGAGCTGCACCAGACCCATCCCGAATACGGGTTCGCCGTGCACAAGGGCTACGGCACGCCCGCGCACCTGGCCGCGCTCGACGCGCACGGCCCCTGCCCGCAGCACCGTCACAGCTTCGCGCCGGTGCGCGAGGCCGCCGCGCGCCGGGCCGGGCTGGGACAGGTCGCGCTGTTCTAGACCTCTGGGCCTGAACGCGTAGAGGCCGGCCCGCGCCGGTCCGGGAGGCTGTCAAGCCTGCCCCGCGCAGGCCGGCTTGCGTACACTGACCCCGATGTCTTCCCGCTTCATCCACCTGCACCTGCACACCGAATTCTCGCTGGCGGATTCGACCATCCGCGTGCCCGAGAAACCGGACGAGGGCCTGCCGTCCAAGGCCAAGCGGCCCAACCTGGTCAGCCGCGCGGTCGAGCTGCAGGCCCCGGCGCTGGCGGTGACCGACCGCAACAACCTGTTCGCGCTGGTGAAGTTCTACAACGCCTGCGAAAAGGTCGGCATGAAGGCCATCGCCGGCGCCGACGTCAGCGTGATCGAGGAAGACGGCACGCCGTGGCCGATCACCCTGCTGTGCCGCGACCACGGCGGCTACCTGACCCTGTCGCGCCTGCTCACGCGCGCCTGGCTGGAGGGCCATCGCACCGACGGGGTGGCGATCGATCCGGCCTGGCTGCGCGAGGACACCTCGGGCCTGTTCGGCATCATCGGCCGCAACAGCCAGGCCGGGCGACTGGCCGCCAGCGGCCGCCACGACCTGGCCGAGCAGCACATCGCCGACTGGCAGCGCGCCTTCGACGACAGCCTGCACCTGGAGCTGACCCGCACCCAGCGCGAGGGCGAGGAGGCGTTCAACGCCTTCGCCCTGCACGCGGCCGCCGCGCGCGGCCTGCCGGTGATCGCCAGCAACGATGTGCGCTTCCTCACGCCGGAGGGCTTCGATGCGCACGAGGCGCGCGTGTGCATCGCCTCCGGGCGCGTGCTGGACGATCCCAAGCGCCCGCGCGAGTACAGCCGCGAGCAATACCTCAAGTCCGCCGAGCAGATGGCCGAGCTGTTCGCCGACGTGCCCGACGCGATCGACAACACCTGGGCGCTGGCGCAGCGCTGCAACATCGAGCTCAAGCTCGGCACCTACTTCCTGCCGGCCTACCCGGTGCCGGACGAGGAGACGCTGGACAGCTGGATCCGCAGCGAGTCGCGCCGCGGCCTGGACGCGCGCCTGGAGAAGAATCCGCTGGCGCCGGGCAAGACGCGCCAGGACTACGTGGACCGACTCGAATTCGAGCTGGACACCATCATCAAGATGGGCTTCCCCGGCTACTTCCTGATCGTGGCCGACTTCATCCAGTGGGGCAAGAACCAGGGCATCCCGATCGGCCCGGGTCGCGGTTCGGGCGCCGGTTCGCTGGTGGCCTGGGCGCTGCAGATCACCGATCTGGATCCGCTGCCGTACAACCTGCTGTTCGAGCGCTTCCTCAACCCCGAACGCGTGTCGATGCCCGACTTCGACATCGACTTCTGCATGGACCGGCGCGATGAGGTGATCGACTACGTCGCGCGCAAGTACGGCCGCGACCGCGTCAGCCAGATCATCACGTACGGCACCATGGCGGCCAAGGCGGTGGTGCGCGACTGCGGGCGCGTGCTGGGCTTCCCGTACGGCTTCGTCGACGGCGTGGCCAAGCTGATTCCCAACATCCTGGGCATCACGCTCAAGGACGCGATGGGCGAAGGCAAGGACAGCGAGATGGCCTCGGCCGAGCTGATCCAGCGCTACGGCAGCGAAGACGACGTGCGCGACCTGATCGACCTGGCGCGCCAGCTCGAAGACCTCACCCGCAACGCCGGCAAGCACGCCGGCGGCGTGGTCATCGCGCCCTCGCCGCTGAGCGATTTCAGCCCGCTGTTCGCCGAACACGACGAGGGCACGCGCGGCAAGAACCCGGTCACCCAGTTCGACAAGAACGACGTGGAAGCCGTGGGCCTGGTGAAGTTCGACTTTCTGGGCCTGCGCACGCTGACCATCATCGACTGGGCGGTCAAGGCGATCAACGCGCGCCATGCGCGCGCCGGGATCGAGCCGGTGGACATCGCCGCGCTGCCGCTGGACGACGTGCCGACCTACCGCGACATCTTTGCCGCGGCCAACACCGGCGCGGTGTTCCAGTTCGAATCCTCGGGCATGCGGCGCATGCTCAAGGATGCCCGGCCGGACCGCTTCGAGGACCTGATCGCGCTGGTGTCGCTGTACCGCCCCGGCCCGATGGACCTGATCCCGGACTTCATCGCGCGCAAGCACGGCCAGCAGGAGTTCGAGTACCCCGATCCGCGCACGGTGGACATGCTGCAGGACACCTACGGGATCATGGTGTACCAGGAGCAGGTCATGCAGATGGCGCAGATCGTCGGCGGCTACTCGCTGGGCGGCGCCGACCTGCTGCGCCGCGCGATGGGCAAGAAGGTGCCGGCCGAGATGGCCAAGCACCGCGAGATCTTCCGCGAGGGCGCCGCCAAGGGCGGCGTGGATCAGGCCAAGGCCGACGAGATCTTCGACTTGATGGAGAAGTTCGCCGGCTACGGCTTCAACAAGTCGCACGCGGCGGCCTATGCGCTGGTCAGCTACCAGACCGCCTGGCTCAAGCGGCACTACCCGGCCGAGTTCATGGCCGCCACGCTGTCCTCGGACATGGACAACACCGACAAGGTGGTGGGCTTCCTGGCCGACGCGCGCGGGCTGTCGCTGGAGATCCTGCCGCCGGAGGTGAACCATTCGGACTTCATGTTCGTGGCCACCGATGCGACCACCATCCGCTACGGCCTGGGCGCGATCAAGGGCGTGGGCCAGGGCGCGTGCGAGGCGATCGTGGCCGAGCGCCAGCGCGGCGGCCCGTACCGCGACCTGCTGGATTTCTGCAAGCGCACCGAGGCCGCGCGCCTGAACCGCCGCACGCTGGAGGCGATGATCAACGCCGGCGCGCTGGACGAGCTGGGCAAGAACCGCGCCTCGCTGATGCTGCAGGTGCCCGAGGTGATGAAGGCCATCGACCAGCTGGCGCGCAACCGCAACGCCGGCATCGTGGACATGTTCGGCTCCAGCGCCGGCGGCGACGACATCCACATTGAGCTGCCCGAATGCGACGAGGCGCCGCTGGCGCACAAGCTGGCGGCCGAACGCGACACGCTGGGCTTCTACCTGTCCGGCCACCCGATGGATCCCTACCGCGAGGATCTGCGCGCCCTGGTCGGCAACGACCTGGGCAGCCTGGACACGATCTGGTCCAGCCAATCCGGCGGCGGTGGCGGCGGCGAGCGCAAGTGGCGCCCCGGCGTGGTCGCGGTGCTGGCCGGCAAGGTGGTCGCCGTGCGGCAGAAGCGCGACAGCCAGAGCTTCATCACCCTGGAGGACGGTCGCGGCCGGCTGGAGTGCAGCGCGTTCTCCGATGCGATGGCCGAGTTCGGCCAGCTGCTGACCCGCGACCGCATCCTGGTGGTCAAGGGCGAGCTGCGTGAGGACGAGTTCAACGGCGGCTACAGCCTGCGCCTGCGCCAGGTCTGGGACTACGCCCAGCTGGTCCAGGCCACGCAGAAGCTGTCGGTGCGCCTGGACCTGCGCGTGCCCGGCGTGCTGCAGCGCATCGAGGCCCTGCTCGACCAGCATCGCCCCGGGCGTACCTCGCTGCGCCTGGACCTGCTGCTGCCAGGCGGCGTAGCCGGCATGGTCGAGATCAACGGCAGCCAGTCGGTGAGCGTCGATGCCGACCTGATGGGCACCCTGCGCGAGCTGCCCGGCGTGCGCACCGTGAAGATGGCCGTCGGCCACCGCCCCTGGGCGCACTAGGCCCGCGCGCCGCACCACACCCCCCGGTACGGGGCCTTGTGCACGCATCGGCTAAACTCCCCCGCTTTACGGCTCACCGCTTGCCGATGAATCCCAACTACCTCGATTTCGAACAGCCCATCGCCGATCTGGAAGCCAAGATCCAGGAGCTGCGCAGCGCCAGCGCCGGTCCGGCGGTCAATGTCGATGCCGAAGTGCGCGCCCTGCAGACCAAGCTGCGCACGCGCACCGCGCAGATCTTCCGCGACCTGACCCCGTGGCAGATCAGCCAGCTCTCGCGCCATCCGGCCCGGCCTTACACGCTGGACTACATCAAGGTGTTCTGCGACGAGTTCCAGGAACTGGCCGGCGATCGCGCCTTCGCCGACGACAAGGCCATCGTCGGCGGCCTGGCCCGCATCGACGGGCGCCCGGTGATGCTGATCGGCCACCAGAAGGGCCGCGCCACCAAGGAAAAGATCATGCGCAACTTCGGCATGCCCAAGCCGGAGGGGTATCGCAAGGCGCTGCGCCTGATGAAGATGGCCGAACGCTTCGGCCTGCCGGTCCTCACCCTGATCGACACCGCCGGCGCCTGGCCCGGCATCGACGCCGAGGAGCGCGGCCAGTCCGAGGCCATCGCCCGCAATCTGATGGAGATGGCCGAGCTGAAGGTGCCGATCGTGTGCACCGTGATCGGCGAAGGCGGCTCGGGCGGCGCGCTGGCCATCGGCGTGGGCGATCGCACGATCATGCTCGAGTACAGCACCTATTCGGTCATCACCCCGGAAGGCTGCGCCTCGATCCTGTGGAAGGACGCGGGCAAGGCCAAGGACGCGGCCGAGCAGCTGGGCCTGACCGCCAGGCGCCTGCGCGAGCTGGGCCTGGTGGACAAGGTCGTGCGCGAACCCACCGGCGGCGCCCACCGCAACCCACGCGCCATGGCCACGCGCCTGAAGGCCGTGCTGCTGGGCGAACTGGACGCCCTGGCCGACGTGCCGGTGGACACCCTGCTGCAGCGCCGCTACGAGCGCCTGCGCGGCTACGGCGCCTACGAGGCGGCCTGAGCACCGCGGCGCGCCGCACGATCGACGCAAACGAAGACGCCGGGCACTGCCCGGCGTCTTGCGTTGTGACCCTAGGCGCGGCCTTCAGTGCTGCGCGGTCGCGCTGCCGTCGCCGATCTTGGAGGTCTGGTACAGCGCCAGGCCGATGCGCTTGATCAGGCCCAGCTGCTGTTCCAGCCACCAGGCGTGGTCTTCCTCGGTATCGCGCAGCTGCGCCAGCAGCATGTCGCGGCTGACGTAGTCGCCCTTCTCCTCGCACAGCTTCATGCCGGCGGCCAGGTCGGCGCGCACCTTGTACTCGGTCTGCAGGTCGGCCTCGAGCATCTCCACCACGGTCTTGCCGGGGGTGAACGGATGCGGGCGCATGTCTGGGTCGCCTTCCAGGAACAGGATGCGGCGCAGGATCGCGTCGGCGTGCTCGGTCTCCTCTTCCATCTCGTGGCCGATGCGCTCGTACAGCCGCTGCAGGCCCTGGTCCTCGTAGCGGCGCGAATGCAGGAAGTACTGATCGCGGGCGGCAAGCTCGCCGCGCAGCAGGTCGATCAGGCAGGCGATGACCTCGGGATGGCCTTTCATGGCGGAACCTCGTGACTGGAACGGCCGCCATGGTCGCGCATCGGCGTGGACGATGTCTTAAACGGAATCACTTTCACTCGCAGCCCGCGCCGATGCCGTCCCGGCTTCACACAATCCGGGCATGCTGTGCGCGGGCCAGCGTCCCCCTGCTGGCCGGAATCGCCCCGAATGATCCGCTGGCTGCGTCGTGTCCTGCTGTCCCTGCTGGTGCTGTGCCTGCTGCTGGCGCTGGTCGCCTGGCTATTGCTGCGCGGCAGCCTGGCCACGCTGGACGGACAGCGCCGGATCGCCGGCCTGTCGGGCCCGGTGAGCATCAGCCGCGACGCGCTGGGCACGGTGACCATCGAGGCCGGCAACCCGGCCGATGCGGCGCGCGCGCTCGGCTACGTCCACGCGCAGGAGCGCTATTTCGAGATGGACCTGATGCGCCGGACCTCGGCCGGCGAGCTGGCCGCGCTGTTCGGCGCCCGCGCCCTGCCGCTGGACCGCCGCCATCGCCTGCACCGCATGCGCGCCCGCGCCGAGGCCGGCCTGGATGCCTTCGCTGGCGACCATCGCGCCGAACTGGACGCCTACACCGCCGGGGTCAACGCCGGCCTGGCCGCGCTGCGCGTGCGGCCCTGGCCTTACCTGCTGCTGCGCCAGCGGCCGCAGCCGTGGACCGCGGCCGATGCGGTGCTCACCGGTGATGCGATGTACTTCGACCTGCAGGACGCCGACGACGCCCGCGCGCTGTCGCTGTGGAAGCTGCAGCAGCGCCTGCCGCCGGCCCTGTTCGCCCTGCTCGGCCACGACGGCAGCCACTGGGACGCGCCCCTGCAGGGCGCGCCGCGCGAGGATGCGGTGCTGCCCGGCGCCGATGTCGTGGACCTGCGCACCCTGCCGGCCGCCGCGCCGGCCGGCGCTGGCGGCGAAGCGCTGGCCCCGGGCAGCAACAACTTCGCCGTGGCAGCGGCCCACACCGCCGATGGCCGCGCCATCGTCGCCGACGACATGCACCTGGCCCTGCGCGCGCCCAACCTCTGGTTCCGCGTGCGCCTGCGCTATGCCGATCCGCGCGCGCCGGGCGGCCGCGTGGACGTGACCGGCTTCAGCCTGCCGGGGCTGCCGGCGGTGATCGTGGGCAGCAACACGCACGTGGCCTGGGGCTTCACCAACGGCTTCGCAGACACCGCCGACCTGTTCCGCATCACGCCCTGCGCCGCCACGCCCACGCCGGGCTGCGCCCCGGTGCGCGTGTACCGCGAGACGCTCGCCGTGGCCGGCGCCGCGGCGCAGACCCTCGAAGTGCGCCAGAGCGCCTACGGCCCGCTGGTCGAGGACCTGCCCGGCGGCCAGGCGCTGGCGCTGCGCTGGGTCGGGCACCTGCCCGGCGCGCTCAATCTGGGCCTGGACGACTTCGCCCGCGCCGGCGATCTGGACGACGCGCTGCGCATGGCCGGGCGCGTCGCCGTGCCCGCGCAGAACCTGCTGCTCGCCGACGCCAAGGGCCGCATCGCCTGGCGCCTGCTCGGGCCGCTGCCGCAGCGCACGCCCGGCTGCGAGGCCAGCGCCCTGGTGCTGCCCAGCGCCTCGGCCCCGTTCGATGCGCAGGGCCGGCCCGCCGCGCCCTGCCCGGCCTGGCCGATCTCCACCCAGCTGGTCGAGCCGCTCGCCGATCCGGCCGATGGCCGGCTGTGGACGGCCAACAACCGCGTCGCCGACGGCCCGCTGCTGGCGGTGCTGGGCGATGGCGGCTATCTGCTCGGCGCCCGCGCGCGGCAGATCCGCAACGACCTGCAGAGGCTCGAACGCACCGACGAACGCAGCCTGCTGGCCGTGCAACTGGACGACCGCGCCGTGTTCCTGCAGCGCTGGTGGGCGCTGCTGCAGCGCGAAGCCCAGGGCGCGCCGCCCTCGTCGGCGCTGGCGGCGCTGGCCAAGGCGTCCGGCCACTGGGACGGCCGGGCGAGCGCGGATTCGGTCAGCTTCCGCCTGGTGCGGCGCTGGCGCCTGGCCGTGCAGGACCGCATTGCCGAGGGGCTGGTGGCGCCGGCCGGCGTGACGCTCGACCGGCCGCCAGCCGCGCTGCTCCCGCAGCTGGAAGGCGTGGTCTGGCCGCTGCTGGAGCAGCGACCCGCGCACCTGTTGCCGCGCCGGTTCGCCTGCGCGGCGGACCAGCAAGGGGCTGCCTGCGAGGACACCGCCGGCTGGTCGCGTCTGCTGGAGGACGCCGCCGACGAGACCCGCCGCGAACTGACCGCCATCGGCCCCCTGGCCAAGCGCACCTGGGGCGAGCAGAACACGGCGGCGATCTGTCACCCGCTGGCGGCGGCGCTGCCCGCACGCTTCAAGTCCTGGCTGTGCATGCCGCCGGATCGCCTGCCCGGCGCCGGGGACATGCCGCGTGTGCAGGCACCGGCCTTCGGCGCGTCCGAGCGCATGGTCGTCTCGCCGGGCCACGAGGCCGACGGCTTCGTGCACATGCCCGGCGGGCAGAGCGGTCATCCGATGTCGCCCTTCTGGGGCGCGGGCCATGCCGACTGGGTCCAGGGGCGGGCCACGCCGTTCCTGCCCGGTCCGGCGCAGCACACGCTGCAACTGGTGCCGGCGCGCTGACGCGTGCTCAGTGCAGGCTGACTTCCTCGTTCAGCGCCGCCATCAGGCCGCTGAACTGATAGGGCTTGGGCAAAAAGCGCACCCCGCTCGGCATCTCCGGCAGGCTGGCCTGCGGGTAGCCCGAGGTCAGCACCACCGCGATCTGCGGATACTCGCGTGCCACCATCTCCACCAGCTGCACGCCGGACATGCCCAGCGGCATCAGCACGTCGCTCATCACCACGTCGAAGCCGCCGTCGCGGATCAGCAGGTCCAGCGCCTCGCCGGCACTGCCGGCCGTCACCACGTCCACCTGGTACATCGACAGCCCGTCCTGCACCACGCGCAGCAGTTCGGCGTTGTCGTCCACCATCAGTACTCGCAGGCGCTTGCCCATCCGGTCGAGTCCTCTCGGTTGCAGACGACGCGCTGTCCGGGTTGCCGCGCCGCCTCGTGACTGTCGGGGCGGATCATGGCGAGACCGATGCCAAGACCGCGTGTGCGTGCCGTGCACACCATGCATACGCAAAAGCCGTCGGAGAAGGGCCGTCGCACACACATGGCTTCGACCATGCTGACCGCCGGGACAGCCCGGTGAAGCATCGCCTGCCGGGCGTTCAGCGGCGATCCTTAGGCTCTTGAAGGTCGATCCCCCTTGCCTTCTCCCCCATGAAGATTCATCGCTCGACCCCATTGCGACTGACCGCGGCTGCGCTACTGGGCGCGCTCGCCCTGCCCGCGCTGGCCGATGAACCGTCCAGCTGCACGGCGCGCGCCAAGCCGGGCGACAACCTGCAGCAGGCCATCGACGCGCTGCCGGCCGGCGACGCGCCGGTGACGTTGTGCTTGGCCGCGGGCGAGTATCCGCTCAAGGGCCTAGTCTCGATCCAGCGCGACCACCTCACCCTGCACGGTGCCGGCCCGACCACCGCCCTGCGCATGGCGCCCGACGTGCAACAGCCCCTGCTGGTCGTGGGCGACTATCAGCAGCAGGTGCCGCGCCGCCCGATCACCGGCGTCACCATCGCCGACCTGAGCCTGATCGGCGCCAAGGGCGTCGAGCACGAGTTCATGCCCGAGCGTCCCTACTTGAGCAACAGCGCGGTGGTGGTGCGCAACGGCCACGACGTGCGCCTGACCGGCCTGCATGCCAGCCAGTGCCGCAGCGCCTGCCTGCTGACCGAACAGGGCAGTCGCGACATCACCCTGGACCACAACGATGTCTCCGGCGCGGTCTGGGACGGGGTGTCCTTCAACAGCACCTCCAAGGTCACCATGACCGACAACCGCGTGCACGACAACGTCGCCGCCGGGATCACCGCCGAGGAGCTGCGCGACAGCCAGATCCGCGACAACGTGCTGTCGAACAACGGCAGCCAGGGCGCCTACCTGTCCAATTCCTCGGGCAACCTGTTCGCCGGCAACACCTTCAGCGGCAACCACGGCGCGGGCGTGTTCCTGACCTGCGCGATCCGCTTCCGCAACGCCGATGGCAGCACCCAGTGCTGGGACAACAGCGTCAGCCAGGACAACGTCTTCGACGCCAACCACTTCGACAAGGACCCGTTCACCTACACCATCGGCATGGACAAGTCGGCCAACTGCACCAGCGCGAGCTTCAAGCCGAACATCTGGAAGGCCAGCAACCAGGCCAGCGCCTCAGGCGTGGACATGGACCCGCAGCGCTACGGCTATTGCGTGCGGCATGAGCCGTAGGCGGGGCTGGTTGTCGAAGCGGCGGCCGCATTCGCTTCGCAAACCCGACGCTCGTCATCCCCGCGAACGCGGGGATCCAGGGACGGGCACACCACGCAAAGTCACTGGGTTCCCGCTTTCGCGGGAACGACGAGGGGAGAGTTCGCTAACGCGTGTGGCATGACGCGTGTGGCATGAGCCGTAAGACAGGCGCCTCCTAAGCGGCGGCCACCGCCTGCGCGCCGCTAACCCCAAAGCCGTCATCCCCGCGAACGCGGGGATCCAGGGACTTTCGTGCAGATCGCGCAACGTCCATGGGTTCCCGCTTTCGCGGGAACGATGGTTTACAGGACTGTCTCAACGGCTGCGGAAGACGCACTGCATGCGGCTCGACGCGTCGACATCACAGCGCCTGCGCATGCACTCCCGCGATCGCGCGACCGGACGGGTCGGCGGCCGCGGCGAAGCTCGCGTCCCAGGCGATCGCCGCCGGCGAGGAGCAGGCGATCGACTTGCCGCCCGGCACGGTCTCGGCCGCCGCGGTGGACGGGAAGGCCTGCTCGAACAGCGTGCGGTAGTAGTAGGCCTCCTTGGTCTGCGGCGGGTTCACCGGGAAGCGCTTGTCGGCCGCGGCCAACTCGCGGTCGGTAACCTGGGCCTCGGCATGCGCCTTGAGTCCGTCGATCCAGCCATAGCCCACGCCATCGCTGAACTGCTCCTTCTGCCGCCACAGGATGGAATCGGGCAGATAGCCGGCGAAGGCCTCGCGCAGCACCGCCTTCTCGATGCGCTTCCTGCCATCGGCGCCGACCGTGATCATCTTGTGCGCGGCATCCATGCGCATGGCCACGTCCATGAACTCGCGGTCCAGGAACGGCACGCGCGGCTCCACGCCCCAGGCCATCATCGACTTGTTGGCGCGCAGGCAATCGTAGTTGTACAGCGCGTCCAGCTTGCGGATGAGTTCTTCATGGAACTCACGCGCGTTGGGCGCCTTGTGGAAGTACAGATAGCCGCCGAAGATCTCGTCGCTGCCCTCGCCCGAGAGCACCATCTTGACCCCCATCGCCTTGATCCGCCGCGCCAGCAGGAACATCGGCGTGGACGCGCGGATGGTGGTG
Organism: Pseudoxanthomonas winnipegensis; assembly: GCF_030322905.1. Lineage (NCBI taxonomy): Bacteria > Pseudomonadati > Pseudomonadota > Gammaproteobacteria > Lysobacterales > Lysobacteraceae > Pseudoxanthomonas > Pseudoxanthomonas winnipegensis. The sequence goes on from NZ_CP095475.1 coordinate 2,751,152, forward strand.
ACGTCGTAGGTCTCGATGTGGCGGATCACCTCGGGCAGCGCGTCCAGGCCTTCCTCGAAGGTGTACTCGAAGCCGTGGTGCACCGTGCCCAGCGATTCGGCGGCGACCTTGGCCGCGGCCAGGTCGGGCGAACCGCTCAGGCCGATGGCGAAGGAATGCAGGCGCGGCCACCACGCCTCGGTCCGGTCGCCGTCTTCGATGCGGTGACGCGCATAGCGCGCGGCCACCGCAGCCACCAGCGAGGAATCCAGGCCGCCGGAGAGCAGCACGCCGTACGGCACGTCGGTCATCAGCTGGCGGTGCACGGCGCGTTCGAACGCCTCGCGCAGCTCGGTCGGCGTGACCTCGACGCCCTCCACGGAGTCGTAGTCGCGCCAGGGGCGCTTGTAGTACTGCTTGAGCTCGCCGGTGGCGCTGTCGTACCAGTGGCCCGGCGGGAACTGCGCCACATCGGCGCAATGCTCGGACAGCGACTTCATCTCCGAGGCCACGCGCAGGCGGCCCTGGCTGTCGTGGCCCCAGTACAGCGGGCACACGCCGATGGTGTCGCGGGCGATGATCACCCGGCCGGCGGCGCGGTCCCACAGCGCGAAGGCGAAGATGCCGTTGAGGCGGTTGAGGAAGGATTCGACGTCGTCCTCGCGGTAGAGGGCGTTGATGACCTCGCAGTCCGAGCCGGTCTGGAAGGCGTAGGGCTGCTGGAGCTCGGCCTTGAGTTCGCGGTGGTTGTAGATCTCGCCGTTGACCGCCAGGGCCAGCTCGCCGTCCTCGCTCAGCAGCGGCTGCGAGCCGCCGGCCGGATCGACGATGGCCAGGCGCTCGTGCACCAGGATGGCACCGTCGTCGACGTAGACGCCGCTCCAGTCCGGGCCGCGATGGCGCTGACGCTGCGAGCACTCCAGCGCTTGCCGGCGCAGCGCGCCAAGATCATCGCCGGGTTGCAGACCGAAGATGCCGAAGATCGAACACATGGGAAAACTCCTGAAAAACCTGACGTGGGGTAAGTGGCGCTTCTATTTGGATCCCCGGCCACGGATGGCCAGGCCTTTCGCAGAGGGACCTGCACATGCATAAAAAAACCCGCATCTGCCGATGCGGGTTTTCTGGTTCCTCAGGCGTTCGTCGTTGTTGCTTTGCCTAGTCGCAGACCCGCATCGGTCGCGCACGATTATTCGCGCGCAGATTGCGGTTGTTGTTGTTCGCGACGTTGGCCAGGACGGACGGCATGGGGCGACGTTAACCCGGCTTCCGCGCGCGGCGCAACCCTTTCAGCCGCAACGAAACTGGCCTCCGACAGGCGCCGATGGCGCGCGGCCGACAGTCGCCCACACCGCCCGGGGCCGCATGACCGGCTAGTCCTGCGCCACCAGCAGTCGCTCGACCAGGGCCAGGTACAGGGCCGGCAGCCGCTCCAGATCGGCCACGCGCACGTGCTCGTCGACCTGGTGGATGGTGGCGTTGACCGGGCCGACCTCGATGCACTGCGCGCCCAGCGGCGCGATGAAGCGCGCATCCGAGGTGCCGCCGCCCGTGCTTTCCTCCGGCGGCGCGCCGGCGAATTCGCCCAGCACCTCGCGCGCGACGCGCCGCAGGCGGCCCTCCGGCGTGTAGAACGGCTCGCCGCTGCGATGCCAGCTCAGCGTGTACTCCAGGCCGTGGCGGTCCAGCAGCGCGGTGATCTCGGCCTCCAGCCTGGGCGCGTCCCAGTGCGGGGTGTAGCGCAGGTTGAACTGCATGCGCAGCTCGCCCGGGATCACATTGCTGGCGCCGGTGCCGGCATGCAGGTTGGAGACCTGCAGGCTGGTCGGCGGGAAGCTTTCGTAGCCATCGTCCCAGTGCCGCGCGGTCAGCTCGGCCAGCGCCGCGGCGGCCTGGTGGATCGGGTTGCGCGCCTTGTGCGGATAGGCCACATGGCCCTGCACGCCCTTGACCACCAGCGTGCCGGTCAGGCTGCCGCGACGGCCCACGCGCAGCAGATCGCCCAGGATCTCGGTCGAGGACGGCTCGCCGGTGATGCACCAGTCGATGCGCTGGCCACGCTCGGCGAACAGCCTGGCGACATGGCGCACGCCATCGATGGCATCGCCCTCCTCGTCGCTGGTCACCAGCACGGCCAGGGTGCCGACATGGTCGGGGTGCGCGGCCACGTACTGCTCGGCGGCGACCACGAACGCGGCCACGCTGCCCTTCATGTCGGCGGTGCCCCGACCGTAAAGATTGCCTTCGCGCACCTGCGGGGCGAAGGGATCGCTGGTCCACGCCTCCAGCGGGCCCGGCGGCACCACGTCGGTATGGCCCAGCAGCACCAGCACCGGCGCGCCGCTGCCGTGGGTGGCCCACAGGTTGTCGACCTGGCCCAGGCGCAGATGTTCGCAGGTGAATCCCGCCGCCTGCAGGCGCGCGGCGATCAGAGCCTGGCAGCCGGCATCCTCGGGCGTGACCGAGGCGCGCGAGACCAGTTCGCAGGTCAGCGCTAGGACATCATTCATGGAAAAGCGGATCGGCTGAGCGGGCGACAAGGATACGACGACCCCCGCCCCCGTAGAGCGGAGCTTGCTCCGCTGCTCTTGGGTCAGGCCCCCAGGAAGAGTTCCAGCGGCCAGATCAGCGGGAAAGCCCTAGCGGAGCAAGCTCCGCTCTACGCGATCCCGAAGCGCGCCTTGAAGCCGTTGTCGGAGAAGCCCTGGCTCAGCGTGCCATCGTCGGTGATCACCACCGGCCGCCGGATCAGCTGCGGATGCTCGCGCAGCAGCAGCTTCCATTCGGCCTCGCTGCCGGGCGACTTGCGGTTCTCGGGCAGCTGCCGCCAGGTGGTCGAGGACTTGTTGACCAGCGCGTCGAAGCCACCGGCCTTGCCCGCCCATTCCACCAGTGTCTCGGGCGAAGGCTTGTGCTCGCGATAGTCGACGAAGGTGTAGGCCACCCCGAAGCGATCCAGCCACTTGCTGGCCTTCTTGCAGGTGTCGCAGTTCTTCAGTCCGTAGAGCGTGGTAGTCATGCAGGCGTGTCTCACAAGTCCTTGGGGCTTGCGAGGACGCCGCGTCAGCGCAACGGGTGCGGCGCGACGCCCTCGTTGGTCATCTTCACCGGCAGGATGTGGCCCTGGGCATCGAAGACCATGCGGTCGATAGCGACCTGACGATGATTGCCATCGTGGTCGCCCAGCGGGTGACGATGGTAGACGATGTACCAAGTGTCGTCCTGGCCGCGGAAAATGGAATTGTGGCCCGCGCCCGTGCCGATCTTCGGATCCTGCTGCAGGATCTTGCCGATGCGCTTGAACGGCCCCAGCGGCGAGTCGCCGATGGCATAGGCCACCGCGTAGTCCGGCCCGGTCCAGCCGCCCTCGGACCACAGGAAGTAGTACTTGCCGCCGCGCTTGAACATCAGCGGACCTTCGACGTACTCCGGCGCCGGGGTGATCTCCTTGAACACCGTGCCGTCGTCCATCGGCCGCACGCCGGTGAAGTCGTCCTTCAGGCGGACGATGTTGGCGTGCTTCCAGCCGCCGTAGATCATGTACCAGGTGCCGTCGTCGTCCTTGAACACGAACTGGTCGATCGGCTGGGCGCCGTTGTGGAACTGCCCGATGAGCGGCTTGCCGATCAGGTCCCGGTACGGGCCCGCGGGCGCGTCGGCCACGGCCACGCCGATGCCGCCGACTTCGGCATCGCTCTTGATGTCGTTGGCGGCGAAGAAAAAGTAGTAGCGCCCGCGGTTCTCCACCACGGCCGGCGCCCACATCGCCTCGCGCACCCAGGACACCGCATCTTTCTTCAACACACCCGGATGCCGGGTCCAGGTCACCAGGTCCGGCGAGGAGAACGCATCGAAGTCAGTCTGCTGCGCGTACGGCAGCGAACTGGTCGGGTAGATCCAGTAGGTCTTGTCGAAGACCGCCGCCTCGGGGTCCGCGTACCAACCCGGGAAGATGGGATTACCGGCACGCGCCTTGGCGGCCGGCTCCGCGGCCCAGGCGCCAGACATGCCCGCGACCATCACCAACCCCAGCGCCGCCGCCTTCCAGCCCCGATTCCGCATGCCCTGCTCCCGCCGCAATAGACCAGCACCGAGTCTAGGCGGCACTGGATCGATCCAAAACAAGACGAAAGTCAAACGCTGGCTGTGGACGACAAGACCGTGAACTCCTCGCGTTGGCGGTTACACATCCGGTCGTGCCGCCGTCGGGGAGCGCCTCCGCACGAATAAATAAATCCGGATTCTTCGCAGGATTGCGCGGACGCGGATCAGTTGATGGCATGGCGGCGAAGTCGAAGATCCCACTTCGCCGACCAGCCTCGACCCAGCCGGGCGCGGCTCCTCCGCTCGGTCCGCCATCTAAGGCGGATTCGCCGCCGCGGGCCGTCCTGAGGCCCGCTCTCCGCACGCCCGCCCAGGTGGAGGCGCTGCGGCGGATAGCACAGGAATTCTTCCAATTCGAATGCATCGCGCAGTGCTTTGCCCCCTCCCTTTCGCCGCAGGCGAAGGGGAGGGCCGGGGTGGGGTGCTTTTGCTCTTCGCTTCGGTGGCTTGCCGGGTAAAGCCCCGACCCCTCCTCATCCCTCCCCTGCGCTGCGCGCAAGGGAGGGGGCCTCAAGTCGACAACTTCCCGTCACTGGCCGCTTTGTGCGCAAGGGAGGGGCTAGCAACACCCCGCAAACCGAAGCCCTGTGACCTGACGCACGCGGCAGCGGGCCGGCGGGCAGTGGCCGCGACGAGCGAGGCAGGAGCCGAGCGCCCGAATCAGGGCAGGATGCCCTGATTGGGGATCAGCGGACGCCGCCCGCCGGACCGCTGCCCTTCCGAAGTCCCAAACGCCCACGCGCCGTGGTTCCGCGACCGGGCGAAGAACCCAAATCAAACCCGAAGCCAAGGTATAGCTCGATACCGCCTCAGCTTCCGGTTCGATTGCAGAAAGGCCACGCGCCAGGGCGCGCTCAGTCCGCCAGTCCGCGCAGCAGGTCGTTGACGCTGGTCTTGGCGCGGGTCTTCTCGTCGACCTGCTTGACGATCACCGCGGCGTACAGCGAATGCGTGCCGTCCTTGGCCGGCAGGGAGCCGGACACGACCACGCTGCCCGGCGGCACGTAGCCGTAGCTCACCTCGCCGGTGGCGCGGTTGTAGATACGCGTGGACTGGCTGAGAAACACGCCCATGCCGATCACGCTGTGGTGGCCGACCACCACGCCTTCGACCACCTCGGCGCGGGCGCCGATGAAGCAGTGGTCCTCGATGATGGTCGGCGAGGCCTGCAGCGGCTCGAGCACGCCGCCGATGCCGGCGCCGCCGGACAGATGGCAGTGCTTGCCGATCTGCGCGCACGAACCCACCGTGGCCCAGGTGTCGACCATCGTGCCCTCGCCCACGTAGGCGCCGATATTGGTGAAGCTGGGCATCAGCACCACGTCCTTGCCGAAGTAGGTGCCACGACGCGCCACCGCACCGGGCACCACGCGCACGCCGCCGGCCTTGAACTGCGCCGCGTCGTAGCCGGCGAAGCGCGCCTCGACCTTGTCCCAGAACGGCGCCGGCTCGGCCTCGATCACACGCATGTCGTTGACGCGGAAGTACAGCAGCACCGCCTTCTTCAGCCACTCGTTGACCTGCCAGCCGCCCTCGGCCAGCGGCTCGGCCACGCGCAGCGCGCCGGATTCCAGCCCGTCGATGGCCGCGTACACGGCCGGGCGCAGCTGCGCCTGGATCTCGTCGGCGGTGAGTTCGGCGCGGCGCGCGAAGGCGTCTTCCAGGGTGGACTTGAGGGTTTCGAGATCGACGGCGGACATGGGGCGTGGGGTTCCTGCAGACAGAGGGTGAGGGAGATCAGGCGGCCGCTTCCAGGCAGCTGGCCAAGGCCTGGCGCAGGGATTCGCGCTCGGCGTCGGTCAGCGGCTGGTCGCCTTCGTCGCTGAGGTGGAACAGGTCTTCGGCGCGCTCGCCGAAGGTGGCGATGCGCGCATCGTGCACGCGCAGGTGCTGGCGGCGCAGCACCTGCGCCACCTGGGCCAGCAGCCCGGGCCGGTCGGGCGCGACCAGGTCCAGCACCGTGTAGCGACCATCGAGCGTGTTGCCGAACTCGAAGCGCGGCGGAAAGCGGAAATGCCGCAGCTGGCGCGGCACGGTGCGCTGGGCCACGCGCACCTGGTCCAGCGCGCCGGCCAGCGCGCGACGCAGCGCATCGGCCAGGTGCCCGGGGTCGTCGCTGGCATAGGTGTCGGCCGGCAGGACCTCGAAGGAGTCGAACACCGTCCCGTGCGGCCCCACCAGCACGCGCGCCTGGTGGATGGCGAAGCCCTGCTTGTCCAGCGTGGCCAGGATCGCGGCGAACAGGCCGTCGCGGTCGGGCGAGTGCACGAACACCTCCATCGCCCGGGTGTTGTCGTCGATCAGGCGCACCTGCACCAGCGTCTGGCCGTGGCGCACGTCCACCAGCGCCGCCGCCTGCCAGGCCAGCTGTTCGGGGCGGAAGCGCAGGAAGCTCTCATCGGGCATCTCGGCGAACTGACGCGCGATGGTGTCGGCGTCGAAGCCCTGCGCCAGCAGCAGCGCGCGGGTCGCCTCGCGGCCTTCCTCCACGCGCTGGCCGGCGGCCATCGGCTGCTCCAGGCCCTCGCGCAGCACACGGCGCGTGGCGAAGTAGAGGTCGGCCAGCAGCCGGTCCTTCCACGCGTTCCACAGCTTGGGGCTGGTACCGGCGATGTCGGCGCAGGTCAGCAGGTAGAGATAGTCCAGGTGCTCGCGGTCGCCGACCAGCGTGGCGAAGCGGTGGATCACCTCCGGATCGGCGATGTCCTGCTTCTGCGCGGTCACCGACATGCGCAGGTGCTGCTCGACCAGCCAGGCGACCAGCTCGGTATCGGCCTCGCTGAGCCCGTGCGCCGCGCAGAAGTCGCGCGCATCGGCCGAGCCCAGCTCGGAATGATCGCCGCCGCGGCCCTTGCCGATGTCGTGGAACAGCCCGGCCAGCAGCAGCAGCTCGGGCTTGCGCAGGCGCGGCCAGACTTCGTGGGCGATGGAAAAGCGCTCGTCGGCGCGGCCGTTGGCGAACGCCGCCAGATTGCGCAACACCATCAGCGTGTGCTGATCGACCGTGTACACATGGAACAGGTCGAACTGCATGCGCCCGGACACCTGGGCGAAGGCCGGCAGCCACTGCCCCAGCACGCCCAGGCGGGCCATGCGCGCCAGCGTGTCGACCGCGCGCGGGCCGCGCAGCAGCGCCATGAACTGCGCCCGCTGCTCGGCGCTGGCGCGCGCATACGCCGGCAGCGTCGGCAGCGCCTCAGCCAGCGCGCGCGCGGTCTGCGAATGCAGGCCGCGGACCTCGGCCTGCGCGGCCCAGGTGGCGAACAGCGCGAACACCGCGCCCACATCGGCCGGCCAGTGCGGATCGCGCGCGGCCAGGTAGTTGCGGCGCAGCTCGAAGTCCGCATCCAGCGCCTGCGGCGTGCCCTCGCCTTCGAACTGCTCCTCGAAGCGCTGCAGCAGGCGATCGCCGATGCGGCGCACGATCGCCGCGCTGCGGTAGAAGGCCTGCATCATCTGCTCCACGCCCAAGCTGCCGGGCGCGTCCCGGTAGCCCAGGCGCGTGGCCAGCGCCTTCTGGTAGTCGAAGCGCAGGCGCTCCTCCGGCCGGCCGGCGACCAGGTGCAGCCCGTAGCGCAGCCGGCCCAGGACGCGGCGCTCGCGCGCCAGCGCGGCGGCCTCGTCCGGGCCCAGCTGATCCATGCCCACCAGCGACTCCAGGTCGCGCACGCCGAAGGTGCGCAGCGCCATCCAGCCCAGCGTGTGCAGGTCGCGCAGGCCGCCCGGGCCGTCCTTGATGTCCGGCTCCAGATTGTCCGAGGTGTCGCCGAAGCGCGCGTGGCGCTGGGCCATCTCCTGGCGCTTGACCTGGAAGAACTCGCGCGGCGGCCACACCTGCCGGGGCGACACGGCCTCGGCCAGGGCCTTGCGCGCGGCCTCGTCGGCGATCAGCGGACGCGCCTCGAGCAGCGCGGTGGCCACGGTCTGATCCTGCGCCGCCTCGCTGCACTGCGCCGGCGAGCGCACCGCATGGCTGAGCTTCAGGCCGGTGTCCCAGACCAGCGCCAGGCAGCGGGCGAGCGCGTCGTGGTGCAGCTGCTGGGCCTCGGGCTCGCCCAGCACCAGCACGTCCACGTCCGACTGCGGAAACAGTTCGCCGCGCCCGTAGCCGCCGACCGCGAACAGCGACAGCCCGCTCTCGGCCGGCAGGCAGCGCCGCCAGGCCTCGCGCAGCAGGTGGTCGACCGCGCGCGCGCGCAGCGCCAGCACGTGGTCGATGCGGTCAAGATCCTCGTAGCGGCGCGCCAGCTTCTCGTCGGTGGCCGCCAGCGCGGCGCGGGCCTGTTGCGACCAGGCGCCATCGGTGGCCGGATCGGCCTGCGCCGGCGCGCGCGCCGCGCCGCTGGCAACCGGCGGGGCGGTCACAGGTCGTTGTCGTCGCCTGGCAGGCGGGTGAGGATCTCCACGCCGTCCTCGGTCACCGCCACGGTGTGCTCCCACTGCGCCGACAGCTTGCGGTCCTTGGTCACCACGGTCCAGCCGTCCGGCAGGGTCTTGGTGTAGCGCGTGCCCTCGTTGATCATCGGCTCGATGGTGAAGGTCATGCCGGGCTTGAGCACCACGCCATCGCCGGGACGGCCGTAATGCAGCACCTGCGGCTCGTCGTGGTAGACCTGCCCGATGCCGTGGCCGCAGTACTCGCGCACCACGCTGAAGCGCTCGGACTCGGCGTACTGCTGGATCGCATGGCCCACATCGCCCAGCGTCGCGCCCGGCTTGACCGCGCGGATGCCGCGGAACATCGCCTCGCGGGTGGTCTCGACCAGGCGCTTGGCCATCACCGACGGGGTGCCGACGTAGTACATGCGGCTGGTATCGCCGTGCCAGCCATCCTTGATGACGGTCACGTCGATATTGACGATGTCGCCTTCCTTGAGGACCTTGCCCTCGCTCGGGATGCCGTGGCAGATCACGTTGTTGACCGAGGTGCACACCGTGGCCGGGAAGCCGCGGTAGCCGACATTGGCCGGGATCGCGCCCTGCACGTGGACGATGTGGTCGTGGCAGATGCGGTCCAGCTCGGCGGTGGTCACGCCCGGCTTCACGTGCGGGGCGACCACTTGCAGCACTTCGGCGGCCAGGCGGCCGGCCACGCGCATCTTCTCCAGGTCGGCGGCGGATTTCAGTTGGATGCTCATGCGCCCATTATCGCCGATTGCGCCCGCATCTGAACGGGCAGGTCCGGTCTCGCGGCCGGGGAACGGCGCCCGACCGCAGTGGGGCCAGGCCCTCGCACCCACCGCCCGGGAGACTCCGACCGCGCATCTCGATGACGGTCACGCGCCTCCACCGAAGGCGCCGCCCCCGTTAGTAACGGACCACAAGACGCCGCCTACTAGGACGCAAGTCTCAGATTTGCATGAATAATTTTTTGTATTCAGCGCAGGTCAGCACTGTTCGTAAGGTCACTTTCTTTAAACCCGAGCCGGCAAGGTGCCGGTACTTGTGGTCCCAAGGACCGGGAGAGACTCCATGCGTTACCTGCTTTCCAACACCCTCGCCGTTGCCCTGCTGGCCGCCTGCGGCATCGCCCAGGCGGCAGATACCACCACCTTCAACGTCAAGCTGGTGGTGACCAAGTCCTGCACCATCACGGCCGCCGCCGCGACCGATGTGGACTTCGGCACGCAGGCTTCCACGGTGACCGCCAACGTCGACAACGCCGGCAGCCTGACGGTTCGCTGCACGCCGCTGACCCCGTACGCCATCGCGCTCAACGCGGGCGCCAATGCCGCCACGGCCGGGGATGTGACCACGCGCCGGATGAAGCACACCGACGCCACCGTCACCACCAACAACTATGTCGGCTACCAGCTCTACGCCGACCTGAGCCGCACGACCGTGTGGGGCGGCACCACCGGCACCAACACGCTGGCCAGCACGGGCCTGGGCATCAATCAGGTCTATCCGGTCTACGGCCGGATCAACAACCTGGCGGCCAACAATCCCGCCCCGGGCTCGTATCAGGACACCGTGACCGCCACGATCATCTACTGAAGGAGCGATATGGGGAAAACCCAGGATGCGCGTGCGAAACACAGGAGAGGGCTAATCAGATGGACCTGGATAGCGTTGATCACCACGCTGGGCAACACGGCCTTTGCCACGAGTCTGCAGGTTTCTCCCACCTCGATCACCCTCACCCCGGCACGCAATGCCGACGCGCTGTGGCTGAGCAACACCGGGACCGAGCCGGTCCACGTCCAGTTGCGCGTGTTCCGCTGGACCCAGTCCGGCGGCACTGAGTCGCTGGATGCCACCCAGGAGGTGATCGCCAGCCCGCCGATGCAGACCATCGCCCCCGGCGCGCGCCAGCTGGTCCGGCTGATCCGCCCGGACCGCTCGCCCGTCGCCGCTCAGGCCAGCTACCGCGTCCTCGTCGACGAATTGCCCAACGGCAATGCGCGACAGGGGCTGCAGCTGGTGCTGCGCTACTCGGTGCCGGTGTTCGTGCAGCCGGGCGATGCGGCGCCGCAGCCGGTCTTGGCCGCCACGGTGGTGGCCGCCGCCGATGGCGCCAGCGCGCTGGAAGTGCGCAACACCGGCACCGGCCACGCGCAACTGGCCGACCTGGGCATGGTCCAGGCAAGCGGGCCGGACACCGTGCTGCTGCCCGGCCTGGTGGGCTATGTGCTGCCAGGTCAGACGATGCGCTGGACGCTCCCGGGCGCCGCCGGCCGCTACGTCGGCGCGCATTTCAAAGCCAGGATCAACGGTGAAGCCGAGAAGCGTCCACTGCCGCTCGTGCCGCCCTCCCGCTGAAGGCTGGTCTGCCGCACTGGCGCGGGCTGCGCTGCTGGCCCTGCTGATCGCTCCGCCGGTCGCGGCCTTCGACCTGGCGCCGCCGCCCGCCGCGCCGATGGCCGACCCGCGCTACGACCAGGTGCTGTACCTGCAGGTGAGCCTCAACCAGACCGACACGGGCAAGATCGAGCGCTTCGAGCTGCGCCGCGGGCGCCTGCATGGATCCGTGCAGACCCTGCGCGCGATCGGCTTCCGCCTGGACGGGCGCGCGCCCGAGGAGGTGCTCGCTCTGGATGCGATGCCCGAGGTCGCGGTGCGCTACGAGCCCGAGGTCCAGCGCCTGTTCTTCGATGCGCCGCTGTCCGCGCTGAAGCTGGACACCACCGTGCTCGCGCCCGAGCAGGAGCCCGCCCCGCAGGCCACCTCCTCGCCGGGGGCGCTGCTCAACTACGACCTCTACGCCAATCGCACTGCCGACCAGACCAATCTGGCCGCCACCGTGGAACTGCGCGCCTTCGGCATCGGCCAGGGTGTGCTCAGCAACACCTCGGTCATGCGCGTCTATGAGGGCCAGGGCACCCGCGGCTGGCGGGTCGAACCGACGCGCCTGGACACCCACTGGCAGCTGGACCTGCCGGACCGGGCGCTGACCCTGCAGCTGGGAGATTTCTACAGCGACGCCCTGGACTGGACGCGCTCGATCCGCATGGCCGGCGTCCAGCTCGGGCGCAACTATGGGCTGCAGCCGTATCGCGTGACCACGCCCCTGCCGGCCTTCCTCGGCGACGCCGCGGTGCCCTCGCAGGTGGAGCTGTATGTCGATGGCCTGCGCCAGTACAGCGGCCAGGTCGCCGCCGGGCCGTTCCAGCTCTCCACCCTGCCCGGCATCAACGGCACCGGCAACGCGCAGGTGGTGGTCACCGATGCCTTCGGCCAGGTGCGCACGCTGGATTTCTCCTTCTACGGCACCCAGGAGCTGCTGGCCAAGGGCCTGTCCGAGGGCGGCGTGGGGGTGGGCGTGCTGCGCGAGGACTACGGCCTGCGCTCGTTCCGCTATGGCAACACGGTGGTGGGCACCGGAACGTTCCGCTATGGCGTCAGCGATGGCTTCACCGTCGAGGGTCACGCCGAGCATGGCGGCAACATCAGCAACGCCGGCGCGGGCGGACTGTGGCTGCTGGGCGGCGCCGGTGTGCTGTCGGCCTCCTATGCGCGCAGCCGCCGCGGCGATGAGGCAGGCGGCCAGACCGCGATCGAGCACACCTGGAACAACGGCACCTTCAACCTGGCCATCGGCACCCAGCGCACGCATGGGCGCTATCGCGATATCGGCAGCCTGCAGGGCAGCATCCCGGTCAGCGCCAGCGACCACGCGATCTTCGGCGTCTCCCTGCCCCGCTTCGGCTCGCTCAGCGCCAGCTACGTGCGGCTGCGCAACGAGGACGAACCCAGCCTGCGCTATGCGGGCCTGTTCTGGTCGCAGACCTTCGGCGAGGACTGGTCGGCCAACCTGTCGGTGAACCAGAACCTGGACGACGCCTCCGACCGCAGCCTCTATCTGTCGGCCTCGCTGGCGCTGGACGGGCTGCGCCGGGCCTCGGTCTCGACCCAGCGCAACGGCAACCTCAACACCCAGGTCGTCGAGGCCTCCCGGGCCGTTCCCGGCGACGGCGGCCCCAACGGGCTGGGCTGGCGCGTGCAGGCCCGCAGCGGGACCGGAGGCGCCGGCGGTCTGGCCGAACTGGGCTGGCAGAACGATGTCGGCCGCTACGGCCTGGGCGCGGCCAGCCAGGGCGGCACCACCTACGGCTATGCCAGCGCCAGTGGCAGCCTGGCCTGGCTGGGCGGCGGCGTGCTGGCCGCGCGTTCGGTCGACAACGCCTTCGGCGTGGTCTCGACCGGACGACCCCACATCCCGGTCCGGCTGGAGAACCGCCTGATCGGCCAGACCAACGCCGACGGCCTGCTGCTGGTCACCCCGCTACAGCCCTGGCAGCGCAACCGGGTCTCGATCGACATCCTCGACCTGCCCGCCGACCTGCGCGTGGACGAGGTGGAACGCGTGGTCACCCCGCGCGCCGGCGCCGGCCTGAAGGTGCCCTTCGCCATCACCCAGGTCCGCGCCGCCACGCTGGTCCTGCGCGATCCGGCCGGCCAGCCGCTCGCGGTGGGCAGCACGGTGACGCCGGTCGGCGCGAAGGAGCCGGCCGCCGTCGTCGGCCACGACGGCGAGACCTACCTCGACAACCTGCAGCTCAGGAACCGTCTGCGGATCGGCGCCGAATCGGGCACCTGCGTGGTGAGTTTCGACTATCCCGCCCGGATCGCCTCCGCCCGGATCCCACGCATCGGTCCGCTGACCTGCGCCCCGGAGACCCGCCAATGAGCCGCCGCCTGCCGTGCTGCCTGCTGCTGGCCCTGCTGGCGCTCTGGGCCTGGGCGCCGAGCGCGCGCGCGGCGACGGTGTGCACCGCCACCACGCCGACGGTGCTGGCCTTCGGCAATGTCGCGCCCACACAACCCACCGATACCGTCACCTCCTTCACTGTAACCTGCAGCACCGCCGCGCTGGCCGTGCTGAGCAACACCAAGGTTCGGCTGTGCGTGGGTCTGGGTCCGGGCAGCGTCGATACCTCGCTGTCGCCGCGTCGTCTGCGCAACGCCGACGGCGACACGCTCAACTACCAGCTCTATCTGGACCCGGCCCGCAGCCAGATCTGGGGCGCGCTGGGCAATGCGGTCAGCACCGTGCTGGTGCTGGATTTCGACTACGCGGTTCCGTTGATCATCGGCGGCTCGCAGGCGCAGACCGTGACGATCTATGGCCGGATTCCGGCCAATCAGGCGCTGGCGGCCGGCAGCTACGGCAGCACCTTTGCCGGCGCCAGCACCGTGCTGACCTATGCGGCCAACACGCCGCTGCTGGGCGCCGCGGCGAGCTTTCCCGCCGCCTGCAATGTCTCCGGCGCGACGACTGCCAACGACGCCTTCCCCTTCGTCGCGTCCGCCAACGTGCCGGGGCAGTGCTACGCCTACAGCGCCAGCGATCTGGATTTCGGCAGTGTCGCGGGCTTCATCGCCGCCAATGTCGACCAGACCTCCGCCATCGGCCTGACCTGCACGCGACGCACCGCCTGGCAGCTGGGCCTGGACAATGGCAGCAACGCCCTGCTCGGCCAGCGGCGCATGCGCCAGGGCGCGACCAGTCAGTACGTTGCCTACGACCTCTACCTCGACCCCGCGCGCAGCCAGCACTGGGGCAACGTTCTGAACACCGACACCTTGCAGGGCACCGGGACCGGCGCCGCCCAGACCGCCACCGTCTACGGCCGCGTGCGGTCCGGGCAGAGCGCGGCCGCCGGCAGCTACAGCGACACCATCACCGTGACCATCACCTACTGACGCGCAAGGTCAGAACCGACCCGCGCAGGCGACGCCAGGGCGTGTTCCTTGTGAACGCGGTCTCATAAAACGCCCTGCGATGCGACTTCATGCGCCATGCCGGAGTTGGCACGCCGCCTGCATGACTCCGGGCAGACCGGGCATCTCGCCCGTCCACCTCCCCCGGAAAACCCTCATGCGCCTGTCCTCCTCCCGCCGTCTGCTGCTGCTCGTCATCCTGATCGCCGCCGCCCCGCTGCTGGCCTGACCCGCGCCAGGGCGCGATTTGCGCCCACCTGCGCCCGCCGGCTATAATCCGCCGGCTCTGAAAGGCCGCCTGGCCTTGTAGAGACCGCCCACGCCGGGCGTCACCGGCGAATACACACCTGCTGCCACAGCCCGTGCCGGGGTGCCTTCCTTACCAGGAGGGTTCGGCCACGGACGCCGCAGGGAGGCCCAACCCCGGAACCATCAGTGCCGCATCCCAAACGCGCGGCCGGTTCCACTGCCTTGGAGTTTTTCACGATGTCCCAGATCACCATGCGCCAGATGCTGGAAGCCGGCGTGCACTTCGGTCACCAGACCCGCTACTGGAACCCGAAGATGGCCCCGTACATTTTCGGTGCCCGCGGCAAGATCCACATCATCAACCTGGAAAAGACCCTGCCGCTGTTCGTTGACGCGATGAACTTCATCAGCGCCATCGCCCAGAAGCGCGGCACCATCCTGTTCGTCGGCACCAAGCGTTCGGCCCGCGAAGCCATCAAGGAAGAAGCCGAGCGTTGCGGCATGCCGTACATGACCCAGCGCTGGCTGGGCGGCTCGCTGACCAACTTCGCCACCGTGAAGAAGTCGGTCGCCCGCCTGAAGGAGCTGGAAGCGGCCGAGACCGACGGCACCTTCGAGAAGCTGGTCAAGCACGAAGTGCTGGGCCTGCGCCGCGAGCGCGACAAGCTGCAGGCCTCGCTGGGCGGCATCAAGGAGATGAACCGTCTGCCCGACGCCCTGTTCGTCATCGACATCGGCCATGAGGACATCGCCATCAAGGAAGCCAAGAAGCTCGGCATCCCGGTGGTCGCCGTGGTCGACTCGAACTACGACCCGGCCCTGGTCGACTACGCCATCCCGGGCAACGACGACGCCATCCGCGCCGTGCAGCTGTACGCCCGCGCCGCCGCCGACGCCGTGCTGGAAGGCAAGGCCGCCGCGCCGAACTCGGCCACCGTGCGCGAGGAAGAGTTCAGCGAAGGCAACGCCGAGGCCAAGCCGGCCCGTCGTGGCCGCAAGAGCGACGAAGCCGCCGCCTAAGGCGTCACGGCCGTGCAACGCCGGCGCGCCACTGTGCGCCGGCTCAGGGCGGCGGAGCGCAGACTCCGCCGCTGTCGCTTCAAGGACCGGCGCTTGCGCCGTCCACCCCATTCCCAACTGAGGTCATCACCGTGGAAATCACCGCTTCCCTGGTCAAGGAACTGCGCGAGCGCACCGGCGCCGGCATGATGGAGTGCAAGAAGGCGCTCACCGAGAACGAAGGCAACATCGACACCGCCGCCGAGTGGCTGCGCAAGTCCGGCCTGGCCAAGGCCGACAAGAAGGCCGACCGCGTCACCGCCGAAGGCCGCATCGCCGCGGCGCAGGACGGCGGCAAGGCCGTGCTGGTCGAGATCAACTCCGAGACCGACTTCGTCGCCAAGGACAGCAACTTCGTCGCCTTCACCGACGCCGTCGCCCAGGCCGCCCTGGCCTCCGGCGCCGCCGATGTGGACGCGCTGAAGTCGGCCAAGCTGCCTTCCGGCGAGACCGTCGAGGAGTCCCGCGCCGCCGCCATCGCCAAGCTCGGCGAGAACATGCAGATCCGTCGCCTGGTCGCCGTCGACAGCGCCAACAACGTGGCCGCCTACGTCCACGGCGGCAAGATCGGCGTGCTGGTCGAGGTCAAGGGCGGCGACGCCGACCTGGCCCGTGGCCTGGCCATGCACGTGGCCGCGATGAACCCGCCGTACAACAAGGCCAGCGACGTGCCGGCCGACTTTGTGGCCAAGGAGAAGGAAATCGAGCTGGCCAAGATGTCCGAGAAGGACAAGTCCAAGCCGGCCGAGATCCTGGAAAAGATCATCAGCGGCAAGATCAACAAGATCGTCAGCGAAGTGACCCTGTACGGCCAGCCCTACGTGCTGGACACCAACCAGACCGTCGAGCAGGCCCTCAAGGCCGCCGGCGCCGAAGCGGTCGGCTTCAAGCGTCTGGCCGTGGGCGAAGGCATCGAGAAGGTGGTGGAAGACTACGCCGCCGAAGTGATGAAGCAGGCCGGCCTGGCCTGATCGCCACACGCTCCAAAGCAACACCCGAAAGGCCGCGGACACCGCGGCCTTTCGCTTTTTTGGCCCCTGTAGAGCGGAGCTTGCTCCGCTGGGCCTTCCCCACGAACCGAACGGAGAGCAGCGGAGCAAGCTCCGCTCTACAAGGCGACCGCGACTGGACCGGAAGAGACAGTTGCTCCAGCCAGGCAAGTTTCCGCAAGGCAGGATTTGCACCGGGCCGTCTCGCCTGTCCGGGAGCCTCAGCCGAGGCGAATCTTCAGCCGAACGCCGCCTCCAGCGCGTCGGCGAGGCGTTCGACGGCGACGACTTCCATGCCCTTGATCGCGCTGGCCTTGGGTGCGTTGCCCTTGGGCACGATGGCGCGCTTGAAGCCGTGGGTGGCGGCCTCGCGCAGGCGGTCCTCGCCGTTGGGCACCGGGCGGATCTCGCCGGACAGGCCGACCTCGCCGAAGGCGATCGTCTTCTCGGCCAGCGGCGTGTCGCGCAGGGACGAGAGCACCGCCAGCAGCGCCGGCAGGTCGGCCGCGGTCTCCTGCACGCGGATGCCGCCGACCACGTTGATGAAGACGTCCTGGTCGCCGACCATGATCCCGCCATGGCGATGCAGCACCGCCAGCAGCATCGCCAGGCGGTTGCCTTCCAGACCCACGGCGACGCGGCGCGGGTTGGACAGCGGCGAGGCATCGACCAGCGCCTGCACTTCCACCAGCAGCGGGCGCGTGCCCTCACGGGTGACCATCACGCAGCTGCCGGGCTGGCGGGTGCTGCCGCCGGACAGGAAGATCGCCGACGGGTTGGGCACTTCCTTCAGGCCCTTGTCGCCCATGGCGAACACGCCCAGCTCGTTGACCGCGCCGAAGCGGTTCTTGAACGCGCGCAGCACGCGGAAACGGCTGCCCGATTCGCCCTCGAAGTACAGCACCGCATCGACCATGTGCTCGAGCACGCGCGGGCCGGCGATGCCGCCTTCCTTGGTGACGTGGCCGACCAGGAACACCGCCGTGCCGGTCTCCTTGGCATAGCGCACCAGGCGCGCGGCGCTCTCGCGCACCTGGCTGACCGAACCGGGCGCGGCGGTCAGCGACTCGGTCCACAGCGTCTGCACCGAGTCGGCCACGATCAGCTTCGGGCGCGCGGTGGAGGCGTGCTGCAGGATGGATTCGATCCCGGTCTCGGCCAGCGCGTGCAGGCCGTCCAGCGGCAGGTCCAGGCGCACCGCGCGGCCGGCGACCTGGGCCAGCGATTCCTCGCCGGTGACGTACAGCACCGGCAGCGTGGCGGCCATCCGCGCCAGCGCCTGCAGCAGCAGGGTCGACTTGCCGATGCCCGGATCGCCGCCGACCAGCACCACCGCGCCTTCGACCAGGCCACCGCCGAGCACGCGGTCGAACTCGCCGATGCCGGTGGACACACGCACGTCCTCGCCGCTGCGCACGTCCTTGAGCGCGGTGATCTTCGGCGCCTCGGTCTTGCCGGCCCAGCCGGTGCGGCGCGCGGCGGCCGGCGCGGCGCCGGCGGCCGGCTCCAGCACGACCTGGCCCAGGCTGTTCCAGGCGTGGCATTCGGTGCACTGGCCCTGCCACTTGCTGTATTCGGCGCCGCATTCGCCGCAGACATAGGCGGTGCGGGCCTTGGAGGCGGCCTTGGCCATGGAGCGTTCCCTGGAGAAAAAACCGGGCGCCACTGTAGCCGGGCGGCGTCTCGGCCGACGAGACCGGCGCGGGCCGGCACGGCGCGCTTTCCACGTACCTTAGCCCGTGAAGCCTTCTCCAAGCCGCCTACCCGTGAGCCGTCTCCGCCTGCCCCGTGGCCCGCTGCGCACCCTGCTGCTCCTGCTGCCGCTGGTGCTGCTGGCGGTCTGCGGCTGCGTGTACGTCGCCCTGAGCCTGCCGCGGAACGCCAATCACGTGCTGGACCCGGATGCGTACTTCACCGGCCCGGGTCTGGCGCTGGCGCGAGCGGTGGACCACCTGGATACGCGCCGCATCGACCAACTGATCCGCGAGCAGGGCCTCGACCCGAACACCGTCTTCGACCGCAGCGGCCGCCCGCTGCTGGCCTGGCCGGTGCTCACCGCCAACCCGCAGGGCCTGAAGCTGCTGCTCGACGCCGGCGCCTCGCCGAACGTGCGCGGCCAGGCCGGCACGGCCGCGGCGTTCGAGTCGGCGCTGGTGCCGGCGGCCGAACGGTCCGATCCCGACTACCTGACCGAACTGCTGATGCGCGGCGGTGACCCCAACACGCGCAACGCCGAAGGCCAGCCGTTGCTGTACGTGGCCTTCAAACACGGCCGCTGGGCCAATGTGCAGCATCTGATCCTGTCCGGCGCCAACCAGGACACCGTCCTGGACGGCGCCGACCACTACGACACCGTGCTGAGCTGGTACGCGCGCAGCGGCCGCTTCGATCGGCTGTACTGGCTGCTGGAACACGGCGGCGACCCGACCCTGCGCATGCACGACCTGGAGGGCGCGCGCCTGCTCGGCACCGCGCAGTCCAACGACGGGCGCATGCCCATCGTGGAGGACGCCTTCTACCGCAACGTGCCCGAGGCGATGCGCGACTGGCAGCGCGCCTGCCAGGCCTGGCTGCTGGACAAGGGCATCGGCCGCCCGCCGATGCCGCCGACCCCGCGCCCGCGCCAGCGCGACCCGCTGCCTTCCGACCAGGAAGCGGGACCGGGCAGCATCGCGCTGTAGCCCGCATCGCGCGCCTTGCCTGCGGACGGCGCGCGATCGACGGATCGGCGCAGGCCGCACTCGATGCGCCAGCCGCTGCGCCGCAACCGCAGGTGGTCCGCGCGTCGCCGCGACGCACCCCGCGTGGCACCATCCCCGGATGGCCTCACCGACCGACCTGCTGGCCGCCCTGCCCGCACACACGCCCGAGGCCGCGCTGTGGGTGGCGCTGAGCGGCGGCCTGGATTCCACCGCACTGCTGCACGCGCTGGCCGCCACCTGGCCCGGCCGCGTGCACGCCGTCCATGTGCACCACGGCCTGCATGCCGACGCCGATGCCTGGGAAGCCCACTGCGTGGCGCTGTGCGCACGGCTGCAGCTGCCGCTGCGGGTCGAACGCGTCGTCGTCGAGCGTGCCGGCGAGGGACTGGAGGCCGCCGCACGCAGCGCGCGCCACGCGGCCTTCGCCCGCGTCCTGCGACCTGGCGATCTGCTGGTCGCCGCCCACCACCGCGACGATCAGGCCGAGACCTTTCTGCTGCGCGCGCTGCGCGCCTCGGGTCCCGAAGGCCTGGCGGCGATGCGGCCGCTGCGCCCATTCGCGCAAGGCCAACTGTGGCGGCCCTGGCTGGACCTGCCGCGCAGCGCGATCCTGGCCTACGCCCAGGCCCACGACCTGCGCTGGGTCGAGGACCCCAGCAATGCCGACGACGCGCTGGACCGCAACTTCCTGCGCCACCACGTGCTGCCGCTGCTGCGCCAGCGCTGGCCGCACGCCGACGCCGCCCTGGCGCGCAGCGCCGGGCTAAGCGCGCAGGCCGACGCGCTGTTGCTTCAGCTGGATCAGGACGCGCTGGACCGCGCGCGCACCGACGATGCGCAGCTGCTGTCGGTTCCCGCGCTGCGGGCGCTGTCGCCCGAACTGCGTGCGCGCGCCGTGCGCCGCTGGATCGCCACGCTGGGCCTGCCACCGCTGCCTGCGCAGGGCATCGTCCAACTGGAGACCAACCTGCTCGATGCCGGGCACGATGCGCAGGCGCGTTTCGACTGGGGCGAGGCGCGCCTGCAGCGCTGGCGCGACCTGCTGCACGCCGGCCGCGCAACGCCGCCGCTGCCGCGCGCATGGCGCACGCACTGGCGCGGCGATGCGCCGCTGGCATTGCCCGGCGGCGGCGAACTCCGGCTGCACGGCGCGGCGTTCGAGGCCCCGGTGCAGGTCGGCGCACGCCAGGGCGGCGAACGCATCCAGTTGCCCGGACGGACGCATTCGCACGCGCTCAAGCACGCGCTGCAGGCGGCCGGCATTCCGCCGTGGCAGCGCGCGCAGCTGCCGCTGCTGCGCGACGCCGAGGGCCGCGTGCTGGCGATGGGCGACCGCCTCCTGTCCGGCCCGTTCCAGGCCTGGCTTGAGGCCCAAAACGCGCAATTGCACTGGACGCCGTCGGACCGCGTTTGATTGACCCTTCGCAGCATGGCCCCCACACTTTGCCCATGGCTAACAAACCCACCGCCGACGCCTCGCCCGTGGCGCATTTCGAGCAATCGCTGGACGAGCTGGAGCAGCTGGTCGCGCGCATGGAACAGGGCGACTTGAGCCTGGAAGAGTCGCTGGCCGCCTACGAGCGCGGCGTCGGCCTGTATCGCAGCTGCCGCACCGCGCTGGAACAGGCCGAGCTGCGCGTGCGCCTGCTCACCGATCCGGACCGCCCCGAGACCGCCGAACCCTTCGCGCCGCTGCCCGATGGGCAGTGAGACCGCGTTCGCGCGCTGGGCACAGCGTGTCGAAGCGACGCTGGAGGCCGCGTTGCCCGCGCCCGACCTGGCCCCGCAGCGCCTGCACGCGGCGATGCGTCACGCCGTGCTCGGCGGCGGCAAGCGCATGCGCCCGCTGCTGGTGTACGCGGCCGGCACGCTGACCGGCGCCGATGAAGCCACGCTCGATGCGCCCGCCGCGGCGGTGGAACTGATCCACGCCTATTCGCTGGTGCACGACGACCTGCCGGCGATGGACGACGACGCGATGCGCCGCGGCCGCCCGACCGTCCACGTGGCCTTCGACGAAGCCACCGCGATCCTGGCCGGCGACGCGCTGCAGACGCGCGCCTTCGAAGTGCTCGCCGACGCGCACGCCGAGCCCGCGCTGCGCGTGGCCTGGCTGCAGACCCTGGCCCAGGCCAGCGGCGTGGCCGGCATGTGCGGCGGCCAGGCGCTGGACATCGACGCCACCGGCCAGCAGCAGTCGCTGTCCGCGCTGCAGCGCATGCACGCGCTCAAGACCGGCGCCCTGATCCGCGCCAGCGTGCGGCTGGGCGCGCTGGCCGGCGGCGCGGACGCGGCCACGCTGCAGCGCCTGGACCGCTTCGCCGACGCGCTCGGCCTGGCCTTCCAGGTGCGCGACGACATCCTCGACGTCGAAGCCAGCTCCGAGACCCTCGGCAAGACGGCCGGCAAGGACGCCGCCCAGGACAAGTCCACCTATCCCGCCCTGCTCGGCATGGACGGCGCCAAGGCCAGGCTGGACGACCTGGCCGCGCAGATGCGCGACCTGCTCGCCCCCTTCGCCCCCTTCGCCGAACGCGCCGATGCGCTGGCCGCGCTGGGCGAGCTGACGGTGCGGCGCGGGCATTGAGTCCTTAAGCCGGCCTCCTTGAGGACACGCCACCGTCCGTCCCCACGCGGGCCAGGCGGGTGGCGTCAGGCCAGCAATCCCTCCATCCCGCGCACACTGCCGCTGCCGGGAAATACCACGGTCTCCAGCTTGCCCTGGTCCACGCGCAGGTGACCGGCCAGCACCGCCTTGAACAGGGCGCGCATGTCGGTGGTGACGCGCAGGTCGCGGCCTTCGTTGAGGGCGCGCTGGGACAGGCCGGGCCAGTCGCCGGCGATGCGGCCACCGCGCACGGCGCCGCCGGCCAGCAGGGCCAGGCCGCCGGTGCCATGGTCGGTGCCGCCGGTGCCGTTGACCTTGGCGGTGCGGCCGAATTCGGTCACCACCACCACGACGGTCCTGGCCCAGATGTCCGGGGCGCCGTCGTGGAAGGCGCGCAATCCGTTGTCCAGTTCGGACAGCTTGTTCTTCAGGATCGCCGCCTCGGCGGCGTGGGTGTCCCAGCCCGAATCCTCGACGAAGCCGATGCGCGGCCCGGCGGGTTGGGACATGAAGCGCGCCGCCGCGGCAGTGGCCGCCGCCATGCGTCCCTTGCCGGCCCCTTCGCCGCCGCCCTCGCCTGCGCCCTGCGTCGCCACCGCGCGCTGGAAACTGTCGGCCAGCACGGGATCGCGCGCGTACAGGTCCTGCAGCCGCTGCAGCAGGATGGGATTGACCTGCTCGGGCAGCGGCGGCGACCAGGTGGACGCATTGCCGGGGCCGCGCATGATCAGCGGCATCACGCTGGTGATCGAAAGCGCCTCGGTGCCGGCCATCGCGCCGGCGCAGCGGTTGAGCCAGCCGGTGTTGGCGCCGCTGGGTCGGGCGCTGCCGTTCTCCAGGCAGTCCTGCGCCTCGAAGTGGGAGCGCTGCTGGTAAGGCGGTGCGATCGCCACTACCGGCAGCAGCTGCCGCTGCCCGTAGAGCTGGTGCGCGAAGGCCAGCGAAGGATGCAGCCCGAACTGGCCGTCCAGCTTCAGCGTATCGCCCGGCGCCATGTCGCCGCGCAGGCTGCGGTAGCTGGGGTCGTCGCTGGGCACCAGCGCATGCAGGCCGTCCAGCCCGCCGCGCAGCAGCACCACCAGCAGGCGCGTGTCATCGGCGCGCTGCGCGGCCAGGCCGATGGACGGCCACAGCGTCAGCGTGGTCATCGCGCCAGCGGCGCCAAGGAAGGCGCGTCGGGTGAGTTTCATGCGTGGCCTCTCAGCAGGATCGTGGTGCTTGGGGTTGGTGGCAGGTCCGACCTCGACGTCCATGGATTCCCGCCTGCGCGGGAATGACGATCGGACTTTTCGCGGAAGACAGTTCAGTCATGCACATTGAAGGGCGAGATCAGGCCTAGGCCCGCCACTGGAAAGCAGGGCTGGCGAACAGCAGCGCCAGACCGTCGCGCGGCGACTCGGCGCGCCTGAGCGTGGTCACGGTGTCGGCATCGAGCGTGTCGGCGAAGACGGTCTGCGCGGTGCGCAGCGGATCGAGCCGTTCCTCGGGGACGGCCTCGGCCAGCGCCTGCGCGCTCTGCACGCGCTTCCACAGGGCATCCGGGCCACTCCACTGCGCTGCGTCGTCCTCGAAGCCGGCCGGCGAGCGCGGGGTGAACGGCGGCTGCCCCATGCGACCGAGCAGCGTGGCCAGCGCCTGCGGCCGGCGATCGTCCAGCGCACCGCCGGCGCGTAGCGCCGAGACCAGGTAGTCGTCGGGCGTCTTGAACTTGCGCGCCTGCGCATCCCAGGCCGCCGGGTGGCGGATCAGCGCGGTGTAGACGGCCGCCAGATCGCCGTCGGTCCTGGCCCAGGCCTTGCACATCGCCTCGATCACCACCGGCGGCGGCGTGTCGCGGATCAGGTGCCGCGCGATCTTGCCCGACACGTGCCGCGCCGTGGCCGGATGCACGGCCAGATCGGCCAGGATGGCGCGGCCCTGGGCCATGCCCGGCTGCGCATAGCGCCTGCCCATCACCGTGCGCGCGCCTTCCTCATGCGCCGCGGGGCGGAACACGAAAGCGCTTTCCACGCCGCCGCGGCGGAAGTCCTGCGGGCCCGGCACGCCCCAGCCAGTGATGGCCTTGGCGAACTCGGTCACATCGGCCTGCGTATAGCCGCCATTGGCACCGACGGTGTGCAGCTCGAGGATCTCGCGGGCCAGGTTCTCGTTGAGCCCGGGCGCCTTGTGCGGATCGCGCCGGCGCGCCCGCTGGGCCAGCATCGAATCCGCGCCGACCGACCGGGCGTTGTCCAGGAAGCGCAGCATCGCCGGGTGCGTCTCCACCGCCAGCAGCAGCTGGCCGAACTGGCCGGTGACGTGCGGACGGATGGCCTCGCGCTCCATCGGCGCGGCATAGGGCGCGGCCACGCGCTTGTCCACCGACACGGCGAAGTGGTTGGACCAGAACCGCACCATGCGCTCGACGAAGCTGGCCTGGCTGTCCACGGCCACCCGGTAGCGCGCGGTGAGTTCGCCCAGCTGACCCTGGCGCAGCGTCCTGGCCAGCGCCTTGGGCTGCTCGCCACCCTCGCGTTTGGCCTCGCGCCGGGCCTGCTGCAGGGCAATGTCCTGCTGCAGGTAATCGATGCTGCCCGGCAGCGCGGCCAGGGCCGCGGGCACGGGCGCCGGGCGCAGCTGGGCAAGCAGCCAGCCCTGCGGATCATCGAGGCCGGCCAGTTCGCCCGGACGGGCGCCCAGGCCGAAACGGTTGGCCGCACTGACGGCGTGTTCGCGGGTCATCGGCAGCGCACTCGTGGCGAAGGTCAAGCAGGACAACGCCCCAGCTCGGTCCCGGTTGACCGCCGCGCCAGCCGATTCAGCGACCGCTGGGTTGCCGACCAGCGGTCCGTTGCAGCTATCACGGCGTAAGGCGGAGCCAGGCGGTCGATGCGATCACTGCGGAGTGAGTAGGCGAGCGGACATCGCCGACCAGCCCCGGCTTAAAGGCATTGAGCAAGCGCTCTGCCCCCTCCCTTTCGCCGCAGGCGAAGGGGAGCTGCGCGCAAGGGAGGGGGCCTCAAGTCGATGATTTCCCGTCACTGGTCGCGTTGTGCGTGAGGAGGGGTTCGAACGCCCCCGCAGACCGAAGCCCTACGACCTGACGCGCGAGGCAGCGGGCCGGCGGGCGGTGGCCGCGACGAGCGAGGCAGGAAGCCGAGCGCCCGAGTCGGGGCAGGATGCCCCGACCGAGGGAAAAGCGGACGCCGCCCGCCGGACCGCTGCCCCTCCGAAGCCAGAACGCTCAACTGCAACGCGATCATGGAAGCGCGAGAAGCACCTCTTCTTGGTGCTCCGAGCGAAAGTCCCTGGGTTCCCGCTTTCGCGGGAACGACGATGGAGGGGCTATTTGAGGCAGGACAGATGCCGTGGCCCAGACGAAGTGCCACTACCCGTCGGACCGCCGTCTCTTTGAAGTTCAGACGTGCCCGCACGCCGCGCGCCCAACTCATCACGAAGCCAAGAAAAAAAGCCCGGCCAGAGCCGGGCTTTTTTAGTTCACCGCAAGCGCGCGCCTACTTGATGAAGCGGAACGCGAACGGATACCGATAGGCCTCGCCGTTGTTGGACTTGATCGCGGCGATGATGATGAACACCAGCGCGGCGATGCCCACCAGCAGCATCAGCGGGCCGGTGACGATGAAGCCGATGCCCAGCGTGACCAGACCGATGAGGGTCAGCACCAGCATGATGATGGCCACGGTGATGTTGAAGTTCAGCGCCTCCTTGGCCTGGTCGGCGGCGAAGGGCAGCGTGTCCTTCTTGATCTGCCAGATGATCAGCGGGCCGATCACGCAGCCCAGACTCGCCAGCCAGCCGGAGGTCAGCAGGCCGCCGAGCAGCGCCGAGAGATGGGCGAACAGCGCCCACTGACGGTCCTCGGGCGAAGGCGTGCCCAGCGGGGGCGGCGGCGGTGCGGTGACGTTCTCGAATTCGTTCATGCGCGTTTCTCGCAGGTCCAGGGTGGAAGGAAGCCGGCCGGCGATGTGCGCCGGTACCTGCGCAGCTTACGTGGCCTGAGGCCGGGTGCGGCCATCCAGCCCGGCCAGCGTGTCGTCCCAGTCCCCGTCCGACGCATCGTCCTCGTCGCGGTAGCGCGCGGCGATCTGCAGCACCTCGGCCTCGATCTGGAAGAACGCGTCCAGCACCACCGGGTCGAAAGTCGTGCCGCGCAGCTCGAGCATCATGGCCTTGGCGCGCTCGTGCGGGAACGGATCCTTGTAGCAGCGCCGGCTGATCAGCGCGTCGTAGATGTCGGCCACGGCCATGATCCGGCCCGACAGCGGGATCTCCTGGCCCTTCAGCCCGGCCGGATAGCCGCTGCCGTCCCATTTCTCGTGGTGGGTGGCGGCGATGTCGCCGGCGATCTGCAGGAAGTTGTCGCCCTCGATCCGCCCGGACGTGCTCAGGATGATCTGGCGGCCGTATTCGGCGTGGCGGCGCATGATCACCAACTCCTCCGGCGTCAGCGCGCCGGGCTTGAGCAGGATGTGGTCGGGCACACCGACCTTGCCGATGTCGTGCAGCGGCGCGGACAGGAACAGCAGGTCGATGTACTCGCGCGTCAGGATGTCGGTGTAGTGGCCGCTGCGCTGCAGGTGCCGGGCCACGGCGCGCACGTAGTGCTGGGTGCGCTTGATGTGCGCGCCGGTCTCCGGGTCGCGCGTCTCGGCCACCGCGGCCATCGATTCGATCGTGACCTGGCGAGCGTTCTCCAGCTGCCTGCGCCAGCGCTGCGCGCGGCGATGCTGGGTCGCCAGGCGCACGCCACAGCACAGCGCCAGCAGCAGGCCCAGGGTCAGCAGCGCCGCGCCGGTCGGCAGGTACACCCCGGTGCGCGCGAACACCGCCGCCGCCAATGCCAGCAGGCCCGCGGCCAGCAGCGCGCCCAGCGCCGCCAGCAGGGCCAGCCCGCGTCCGGCGGCGAACAGCCAGGCCAGCAGCAGCGCGCCCAGCACGCTGCTCAGCAGCGCCGCGCCCGTGCCCCAACTCGGCACGCGCACTGCGTTACCGTCCATCAAATTCTGCGCCAGCACCGCCTGCAGCTTGACGCCGGAGAAGTCGCGATCCAGCGCGGTGCGATGCAGATCGTTGAGCCCGACGGCGGAGGAGCCGATGAACACGATCCGGCCGCGCAGATCCTGGCCGCGCGCGCGTCCGGCCAGCACGTCCACCGCCGGAATGCTGGCGTACTGGGCCGGACCGCCGTTGAAGCGCAGCCTGGCCTGGCCGGCCGCATCGATCGGCACCCGGTGCGTGCCCAGGCGCAGCGACAGGCCGTCGCGATCCTGTTCGATCTGGCCGCTGCGCACGCCCAGCGCCTGCATGGTCGCGGCCAGCGCCAGGCTGGCGTGCACCACGCCGCGATGGGCGATCAGCAGAGGCGCGCGCCGCAGCTGGCCATCGTCGTCGGCGCGGATGTTGACGAAGCCCGCCGTGCGCGTGCGCGCGGCGATCGGCGTCACGTTGTCCAGCACGCCAGGCGCCTGCGGCAACTGCAGCCGGTCCAGGCGCCCCTCGAAGCCCACCCCGGGCCGCACCGGCCCGGCGCCCTCGGTGGCATGGTCGAAGTAGAAATAGCGCGCGCCGATCACCGCGTGCCGCGTCATCACCTGGGCCAGATAGCCATCGTTGTCCAGCAGCCCGGCCGGGACGCCGGCGAAGGACACGTCCAGGTCGAAGTCGCGCTTGAAGGTCTGCTGGATGTCGGTCAGCGAGGTGCGATCGGGCTCGGGCAGCAGGATGTCCAGCGCGATCGCCGACGGGTGCTCGGCCGCGACGCGCTCGATCAGGGTGGCCAGGCGATAGCGCGGCCACGGCCACTGCCCCACCGCCGCCAGGCTGACCTCGTCGATGTCCACCACCACCGTGTCCGGCGCCTGCACACCGGAGGCGGCATGGACCAGCAGCCCGTCCAGCAGCGCGCGGTCCAGCCGCGCCACCGGCGCGTCCTTCCACAGGCTGCTGGCGACCACGAGCACCGCCACCAGCACGGCCAGCAGCAGGAACCCCAGCCGCCGACGGGGCGAGGATTCGGTCAGGGCGGGCGCGAGCTGCATGGTCGGCGCGCGTCTAGAGAACGAAGATCTCGGCGCGCCGGTTGCGCTGTTCCGGCACCCCCGGCCGGGTCGGCACCAGCGGCACCTTGTCGCCGAACCAGCGCACTTCCACCGGCAGGTCCGGATCGATCTGCTTGAGCAGCCTGGCCACGGCGCGGGCACGCTGCTCGGACAGGTCCATGTTGTACTTGGCCGTGCCGGCCGAGTCGGCATAGCCGAACACCGTGACCTCGGTCGGCAGGCGGCCGCGCACCACCTCCAGCACGCCGGGCAGCTGCTTCTTCGATTCCGGCGTCAGCTCCATGCTGTCGAACCTGAAGTTCAGCACGAAGCTGCGCGGCGGCGTGGGCTGGGCGTCCAGCAGCGCGCGATGGGCCTGCTCGAACGCCGCCTGGTCCTGGCCGCGCGGCGCGCCCGGCCGGGCCTTGGCATCGCCGACGCTGACCGTGGCGTAGGCCTGCTCGATGCGCTGCTGGCCCTGTGCGGTGGATACCACCAGTGCGCCGACCTTGCCGTCGTGGTCCGGCAGCAACGTCACCCGGGTCGGCGTGGACGCACAGGCGCCCAGACCGAGGGCGGCACACAGCACGGCGACCCGCATCCAGGCGTGGCGCATCGAACACGTCATGGCGTTCAGTTCGCCTCGATCAGCAGGCGGGTGCCGCGCACGCCGACCGTCGCGGTGGGCGTGTCGATCTTGACCGCCTCCGGCTTGAGCTTGCCGATCTTGCCGGACTCGTAGATCGCCGAGCCCTTGTTCAGATACAGCGAGAAGGAGAACGCGTCGTCCTTGGGCTCGAACAGGTAGTCGCGCACCAGCACGTCGGCGCCCGAGCCCAGCGTGAGCAGCGTGCCGTCGCGGAAGACGATCGAGGCCGTCGCACCGGGCGCGGCGATCAGGCGGTCGGACACCAGCAGCTGCGTGCCGCCGCTCGCCTCGACGCTACCGGAGGCGCGCAGGACTTTGACACTGCCTTCCACGCGCTTGACCAGCGCCACGTGCGCATCGGCTGCCAGCGCAGTCGTCGAAAGGCCTAGCAGCCAGCCGAAGGCCAGCAGGCAGAGAAGTCGCTTCATGTTGTCCCCCTGTCCGGGCCGACCAGGTGCGGTCGAAGCCTCGGTCACGCCGATCCGGCGTTGGCGACATTGCACGTCAGCGATGTGATGGGCAAGTGATTTCTAGCGATCCGGCCCGGATCGCCCTGTTCACGTGCGAACGCGGCGCTTATTGGCCTCCGGCGACCGTCATTTTGCCCACCAGCAGCGAGCCCATCGCGATGTGCGAGCGTGGGTCGATGTCGCTGCCGACCGCCTCGATGGCGGCGAAGATGTCCTTGAGGTTGCCGGCCACGGTGACGTTGTCGACCGGGTAGGCGATCTGACCGTTCTCGATCCAGAACCCGCCGGCGCCGCGCGAGTAATCGCCGGTGACGCCGTTGACGCCCTGCCCCATCAGCTCGGTCACCAGCAGGCCGGTGCCCATCTCGCGCAGCAGGGACGGCAGGTCGCCGGCATTGCTGGACACGATGAGGTTGTGCACGCCGCCGGCGTTGCCGGTGCTGCTCAGGCCGAGCTTGCGCGCCGAATAGCTGCCCAGCACGTAACGCTGCAGCACCCCATTGGCGACGAGCGGCGAATCGACCGTGGCCACGCCCTCGGCATCGAAGCTGCCCGACCGCAGGCCGCCGCGCAGCAGCGGCCGCTCCTCGATCGAGAACCAGTCCGGGAAGACCTGCGTGCCGGCGCGATCGAGCAGGAAGCTGGCCTTGCGATACAGCGCGCCGCCACTGACCGCGCCGAGCAGATGCCCGATCAGCGAACGCGCGACCTCGGCGCTGTACAGCACCGGATACTGGCCGGTGGCCAGGTCGCGCGGCGCCAGGCGCGCCACGGTGCGCTGCGCGGCGCGCAGGCCGACGGCCTCCGGCGCCTGCAGCCGCTCGCGCGCCAGCGCGGTGGTGTACCAGCCGTCGCGCTGCATGCCTTCGCCGGTGCCGGCGATCAGGGCGCAACTGATCGAATGATGCGTGCCGCGCTCGCGCCCGATGAAGCCGTGCGAATTGGCGTACACCGACAGCCCGTAACCGCTGCCCACCGAGGCGCCGTCGGAATTGCTGATGCGCGCATCGGCCTGCCGCCCGGCCGCCTCGCAGGCCAGCGCCAGGTCGATGGCCGTATCGGCGTCCAGTTCCCACGGATGCCAGGTGTCCAGGTCCGGGAAGGCGGTGGCCATGCGCGCGGCGTCGGCCAGGCCGGCGGCCGCATCGTCCTCGGTGTAGCGCGCGATGGCGCAGGCCTGTTCGACCGTGGCGGCCAGGCTGTCCTCGCGCAGGTCGGCGGTGCTGGCGCTGCCCTTGCGCTGGCCGAAGTAGACGGTCACGCCGATGGCGCGGTCCTGGGTGGATTCGACCGTCTCCACCTCGCCCAGGCGCACGTTGACGTTCAGGCCGCGATCCTCGCTGCAGCTGACCTCGGCCTGGCTGGCGCCGCGCGCGCGGGCCATGTCCAGCAGGCGCTCGGACAGGCGCGCCAGATGGTCCAGGCGCGCGTTGCTGTCGTCATGCACGGGGGAAGCGATGGCGTTCAATGGCTTATCCTATTGATTGGATTTCGATTGATCCGGCGCGCTGCGCGCGCCGACTCGTGGAGAAGTGTGAGATGCGCGGACGCGATCCGGAAACCGGTGAGTTCTACGGCCCCAGCCGCACCCAGCAGCGGCAGGACGCGCTGGAGGTGCGCGCCCTGGCCGAACAGCTGGTGGCGCTGCCGGCCGCGCGCCTGGCCCAGCTGCCGATGAGCGAGGAGCTGGCCGACCACGTGCGCGACACGCAGAAGGTCACCTCGCACATCGCGCACAAGCGCCAGCTGCAGTACCTGGCCAAGCAGATGCGCAAGGAGGACGACGCGACGCTGGAGGCGATCCGCGACGCGCTGGACGCCGGCGGCGACGCCGCGCGCCGCGAGACCGGCCTGATGCACCAGGCCGAAAGCTGGCGCGAGCGCCTGCTGGACGACCCCGACGCGCTGACCCAGTTGGTCGATGCCTTCCCCGACGCAGACCGCCAGCGCCTGCGCCAGCTGGTGCGCAACGTCGCCGAGGAGCGCAGGAAGAACAAGCCGCCGGCGTCCTACCGCGAGCTGTATCGCGAGATCCGCGGCCTGATCGATGCGGCCGACGCGAACGGTGCCGACGCGCTCGACGCGCACGAAGACTAGCCTCGCTTCCCTCGGGACAGGGGTCGGGGTGAGGGCCCGGCGCGCGCGCAGTGCCTGAAGCACGTCCGGCGCCCTCATCCGCGCTGCGGACACCTGTTCCTCAGACAGCCCACCGTCGCGGTGAGAAAAGGGAAGCAAGCCGCTTCCCTCACGCCTGCGTGCCGCCCACGGTCAACCCGTCGATCAGCAGGGACGGCTGGCCCACGCCCACCGGCACGCTCTGGCCATCCTTGCCGCACACGCCCACGCCGGCGTCCAGCGCCAGGTCGTTGCCGACCATGCGCACCTTCTGCATCGTCTCCGGGCCGTTGCCGATCAGCGTGGCGCCCTTGACCGGCGCGGTGACCTTGCCGTCCTCGATCAGGTAGGCCTCGGTCGCCGAGAACACGTACTTGCCGCTGGTGATGTCGACCTGGCCACCGCCGAAGTTGACCGCGTACAGGCCCTTCTTGACCGAGCGGATCATCTCTTCCGGCTCGTGCTGGCCGGCCAGCATGTAGGTATTGGTCATGCGCGGCATCGGCAGATGGGCGAAGGATTCACGGCGGCCGTTGCCGGTCGGCGCCATGCCCATCAGGCGCGCGTTGAGGCTGTCCTGCATGTAGCCGACCAGCACGCCGTCCTCGATCAGCGTGGTGCACTGGGTCGGCTGGCCCTCGTCGTCGATGTTGAGCGAGCCGCGCCGGCCTTCCAGCGTGCCATCGTCGACGATGGTCACGCCGCGCGAGGCGACCTGCTGGCCGATGCGTCCGGCGTAGACGCTGGTGCCCTTGCGGTTGAAGTCGCCTTCCAGGCCGTGGCCGACGGCCTCGTGCAGCAGCACGCCCGGCCAGCCCGAGGCCAGCACCACCGGCATCACCCCGGCCGGCGCGTCGACCGCCTCCAGGTTGACCAGCGCCTGGCGCAGCGCCTCGCGCGCGAACTCCTCCGGCTTGCCGTCGGCCAGCAGCTGCGCATAGGAATAGCGCCCGCCGTAGCCGGCATAGCCGGACTCGCGGCGGCCGTTCTGCTCGACGATCACCTGGATGTTCAGCCGCACCAGCGGGCGCACGTCCGAGGCGAGCACGCCGTCGCTGCGTGCCACCAGCACGGTGTCCACGCCGCCTGACAGGCTCACGCTGACCTGCTGCACGCGCGGATCGGCCGCGCGCAGCAGCCGGTCGACCGCGCGCAGCGCGGCGACCTTGGCGTCGTTGTCCATCGCATCGACCGGGTCCTCCGGCGCGTACAGCGCCCGGCCGGTGCCGCGCACCAGGGCGCGCGGGGCATGGCTGGCGCCGTCGCGCGCGATCGCCCGCGCCGAGCTGGCGGCGGTCAGCAGCGCGGCCGTGTTGATGTCGTCCGAATAGGCGAAGCCGGTCTTCTCGCCGGAGATCGCGCGCACCCCGACGCCCTGCTCGATCGAATGCGCACCGTCCTTGACGATGCCGTCCTCCACCGTCCAGCTCTCGCGCCGGGTGTGCTGGAAATACAGGTCGCCGAAGTCGATGCCCGGTCCGAGCAGCGTGCCGAAGGCACGGTCCAGTCCGGTCTGGTCCAGGCCTGCGGGCAGCAGCAGGCGCGATTCGGCGAGGGCGATGGCAGATGAGGTCATGGCAGCAATGATCGGGGTGTGGGGGGCGATTGCAAGCCGCGCGCTTACGGCGTGGGCGTGGGCGCGGTTGGCGTGGGCGCCGGTGCGGGCGCGGCTTCGTTGTGTTCGGTCACCTGCACGTCCGGATCCTTCCAGGGGCCGGTGACGTGGTAGGTCTTGGCGCCGACCTCGCTCAGCGGCTTGCGCAGCACGGCGTTGGCCGCCGCGCCCACCGCCGCGCCGACCGGGCCGCCGGCGACGGCGCCGACCACGGTGAGCAGGTTGCCCGAGCGCGGCAGCACGTGGATGGTCTGGTCGAAGGTCTGCGCCTTCAGGTCGGTGCTGCCGGTGATGCGGATCTCGGCCGCCGAGCCGTTGATGACCGTGTCGTCGGTCCTGGCCTGGCCGCCGCCCAGATCCACTTCGCCCTTGACCTGGTTGAAGGCCAGTCCCTTGGAGAAGAAGTCGCGGAAATCCAGCATCAGCCGCTTGGGCAGCTGGGTCAGGCTGAACAAGGACAGCACGCGGCCGGCACCGGGTTCGACCTCCAGCAGCGCGCCGTCGTGGATGTCGAAGCGCGCACTGCCGTCCAGCCCGGCCAGGGTGAAGCCCGCCGGACTCGAGGGCCAGGCCAGATCCAGGCCGACCTTGCCGTGGCCGCCGCGCACCCGGCCGGTGAATCCCAGCCCGTCCATCAGGGTGCCGACATCGTCGCTGTCGACCTGCACCTGCAGATGCGTGCGTGCGCTGCGCCCGCGCCCGGTCCAGTCGCCGGTGATGTCGATCTTCTGCTGCGGCGCACGCATCTGCAGGGTGTCGATGTGCAGGCCGGCCGGCAGCTTGCGCGTGCGCAGCGTGGTCTGGCCCAGCTTGGCATCGCCGAAGCGCAGATCGCCGATCTGCAGCGACAGCGGCGGCAGCGCGGTGGGGTCCAGGTCGTCCTCGACCGGGGTCGAGCCGTCGGGTGAGGTCGCCGGCCGGGTCGCCGCGGTGGCCGGGTCCGGCGCCGGCGTGGCCGAGGTCCAGTACAGCCGGTCGAGCTGGCCTTCGATCGTGGCATTGGCGTCGTCGGGCACGTGCACATGGCCGGCCAGCGCATCGCCGGAGAGCCTGACGTCCAGCGCGGCGCGGGCCGGGCTGAGCTGCACGCGGGTGTTAGGGAAGGCGGCGCCGATCAGCAGCAGCTTCTGCGCGGTCAGGTCGATGCCGCGCAGCGCCAGCGGCTGGCTTTTCGCCGGCGGCGGCGGAGGCGCGCCGGCCTGCGGGCTGGTCAGCGGCGCGGCGGCCGCGCCGGCCTTGACCAGCGGATCGTCGGCCGGCGCGCTACCCGAGGCGCGCGCCACCGCGATCCAGCCGGCCGCATCCAGCACCGGCGCGGTGCCGCCCACGCTCAGGCCGCTGGCCGGGACCGGCTGGGAAATGGTCGCGCGGCCCAGGTCCACGCGCACGCCGGTGGCGCCCGCGCGCGGCTGCGCGCGCAGCGCCATCAGCCGGCCGAAGCTCACGTCCACCCGGCCCTGCTCCAGCGGCATCTGCACCGCCACGGTGGCCGGCAGCGCGCGCGCGGCCGGCTTGTCCAGCGGCGCCGGCAGCTTGAGCGCGGTGCCGGTCAGATCGGACTGCGCGGTGACGCTCACCGGCGGATCGCCGCCGCCCTGCGCGGGCGCCCCCACGCCGACGTCGATGGTCCACGGCGAGCGGCCCTGCATATAGGCGTTCAACCAGTTCAGCTCGGGGACGCGGGCGAGCAGCTCGGCCGCGGTCAGCGGCGCGGCCAGGCGCGCCTCGAACACATGGGCCGCGTCCTGCACCGCATCGCCGGCACGCAGCGCCAGCTGCGCCGGCGCGCCGGCGCGCACCGCGTCCAGTTGCGGCGCGTCGAAGCCGCCCTGCGAGAACGTCGCCGTCCCGCGCACGTCGGTGAAGGCCAGGTCGTAGGTGCTGTCGGCCACCTGCGCGCGGTCCAGCTGCACCTGGCCGCTGACCTCGGGCTGCGCGCCGCCGCGCAGCGGCAGGGTCATGCCGAACTGCACCTTGGCCGGGCCGGACACGCTCAGGCCCCTCATCGCCTCGCCGTAGCGCTGCTGCAGCGGGCTGTGGCGCAGCAGCGAAAGCAGGCGCGCGGCATCGTCGCCACCCTCGGCGTCGATCTTGAGCACGGTCTCGTGCCAGTCGGCGATACCACCCTGCAGGCGCAAGACCGGCACCTCGCCCAGGCGGCCCTTGCCTTCCAGCGAGAACCCATTGCCGAGGAAGCGCACGTGCGCGTCCAGCTCGGTCATGTCCGGCCAGTCGGGCTGGAAGCGGATGCGCCCCTGTTCGATGTCGGCCTGCGCATCGAAGATGCCCTGCTGATGCACGAACGGCCAGTCGTCCAGATCGCCGCCGACCAGGCCGGTTCCGTTGCGCACCATGCCGCCCTGCATCGCCCGATCCAGCCATTCCAGCGCCGGCTTGGACATCAGGTGGCGCACCCAGAAGCCGCGCGCGGCCGGCACCGGGGTGTCGTGCACCTGGGCGGCGACGTTGAGCCAGGGCCGGGTGCCATCGTTCTGGAACCACACATCGCCGCGCGCGGTCACGCCGAAATCCGGCCCGTCCACCACCAGCGACGGCGTGCCGGCCTTCCAGCCCTCGCCCTCGCGCCAGGCGGCCAGCGTGCCGTGCAGCGTGGCCGGATGGACCACGCCGAAACCGGCCGGCCAGTCGAACTTGAACGGCAGCGCCGGATCCAGCGCCAGCGCCACGCCCTGCGCATCGCCGGTGAGCTCGCCGCCCAGGCCCGACAGCCCGGGCGCATGCCCGACCGGCGCGAACGCCAGGCCATCGACCCGCGCCTGCAGCCGCAGCGGCCCCTGCAGGGTGCCGGCGGCGCTGACCTGGGACAGGCCGACCTGCGGACGGGCCTGGCGCAGCCACTCGCGCAGGCCGGGCGCGATGCGATCGTGCAGCGCCAGCACCTGCAGCAGCGGCTCGGCCTGCAGCGCGTCGACCAGCAGCGCCGAGCGCGCACCACCGGCCAGGGTCAGCCCGCGCACGCCCTGCCCGGCGCCGACCTTGCCCAGCGTGAGCTGCGGCACATCCAGTCGCCAGCCGTCCGGCTGCACCTGCACGCGCGCCAGCCCGCGCACCTGGTCGAAGGCCGCCTCTCCACGACGGTCATTCGCGCCCAGCCGGACCTGGCGCAGGTCCAGGTCGAACTGCGCCTGCTGCAGGCGCTTGGCCTTCAGGCGCGCCCAGGCGCGCACCTCGCCCTGGCCGCCCTGCAGGCGCAGGCCGGCCAGGTTGGACAGCGCCGGCCAGTCGGCCAGGCGCAAGGCCCGGGCTTCCAGATAGGCGCGGCCGTCGCCGCGCTCGCGGTCGAACAGCAGGGCCAGGTCGATCGGGGTGCCGCCCACGCGCTCGCGCAGGCGCGCTCCGGCGTGCACGTCGCGGCCCTGCACGCGCAGGCGCAGGTCCACGTGCGGCAGCTGCAGGTCCAGGCCCAGCGACGGCGCGATCACGCGCAGACGGCCATCGACCACCTGCAGCTCGCCCAGGCCATTGAGCGCATCGAAGGGATCGCCGCGGGTCTGCTGCCCCGGAAAGCCGCGGATCGACCAGCTGCCGTCGTCGGCACGCTCGGCCTCCAGCGCCAGATTGCGCAGACGCAGCTCGGTGAAGGCCCGGCCCGGCAGCAGGCCGGCATACAGCGAGACCAGCAGCTCGGCCTGGCCGATATCCACGCCCTCGCCCGGCCCCTTGGGCCCCACATGCAGGCCGTCGAACTGCAGCAGCGGGCCGCGCCGCGTCCAGGCCGTGTGCAGCGCATCGAAACTGATCGAGCGGCCGGCCTGCTGGCTCAGCCAGGCCGCCACCTGGTCGGGATGCCGCTGCGCCAGCGGCAGCAGCTGACTGAGCACGCCCAGCACCAGCGCGACCAGCACCAGCCCACCGGCCAGCGCATACCACGCCAACCGGCGCAGCACGCGCAGGCGATGGTGAAAGGCAAGCGGCATCAGGGGGAAGCCGGGATCAGGGAAGACGGGAGGCAACCACAAACACGCCGGGACGCGGTACCCACGAACGGAAGGATCGAGCGCGCGCGCGCCCGAACCCGCGAGCCCAT
Organism: Pseudoxanthomonas winnipegensis; assembly: GCF_030322905.1. Lineage (NCBI taxonomy): Bacteria > Pseudomonadati > Pseudomonadota > Gammaproteobacteria > Lysobacterales > Lysobacteraceae > Pseudoxanthomonas > Pseudoxanthomonas winnipegensis. The sequence goes on from NZ_CP095475.1 coordinate 2,787,941, forward strand.
GCCGGACGCCGGCCGAACCCGCAACTCCCTCTGGCCCAACCTGCGCTGCCTGGTCCCGGCGACCCGATCCCGGGTCCCGCCCTCAGAGCAGCACGACATCAAACTGTTCCTGCAGATACTCGGCGTCGGCCTGGAGGCGGATCGACTTGCCCAGGAATTCCTCCAGCTCGGCCACCGCCTGGGACTCCTCGTCGGTGATGCGCGCGACCACCTTCGGCGAGGCGATCACCAGCAGGCGCGCGGCCTCGAACTGGCGCGTGGCGCGGGTGATCTCGCGGAAGATCTCGTAGGTCACCGTCTCGGCCGTCTTGACCATGCCGCGGCCGCCGCAGGCGCCGCAGGGCTCGGACAGCTGGCGCGCCAGGCTGTCGACGGTGCGCTTGCGCGTCATCTCCACCAGGCCCAGCGGGGAGAAGTCGTACACCGTGGTCTTGGCGTGGTCGCGCGCCAGGCCCTTCTCGAGCGTGCGCAGCACCTGGCGCTTGTGCTCGGCATCGGACATGTCGATGAAGTCGATGATGATGATGCCGCCGAGGTTGCGCAGCCGCAGCTGCCGGGCCACCGCCTGCGCCGCCTCCAGGTTGGTGCGGTAGACGGTCTCCTCCAGATTGCGCTGGCCCAGGAACGAGCCGGTGTTGACGTCGATGGTCGTCATCGCCTCGGTCTGGTCGATGACCAGATAGCCGCCGGACTTCAGCGGCACCTGCTTGTCCAGGGCGCGGCCGATCTCGTCCTCGACCCCGTACAGGTCGAAGATCGGCCGGTCGCCCGAGTACAGCTCCAGCTTCTCCGCCAGCGGCGGCATGTACTTGGCCACGAACGCCTGCAGGCGCTCGTAGGTCTCGCGCGAATCCACCTTGACCCGCTCCACGTCCTTGCGGATCAGGTCGCGGACCGCGCGCAGCGGCAGGCTGAGGTCTTCATAGAGCAGCGCGCGCGGAGCCATCTCGCCGACCCGGCGGTTGATCACGTTCCACACCCGCGACAGATAGGCCACGTCCTCGGCCAGCGCCTCGGCCGGCTGGCCCTCGGCGTTGGTGCGCACGATGTAGCCCATGTGGCCGTGCTGTGCGGCCAGATCGCTCACCAGGCCCTTGAGGCGGGCGCGCTCGGCCTCGTCCTCGATCCGCGCCGACACCCCGATCACCTTGGACTGCGGCATCAGCACCAGATAGCGCGACGGGATCGAAATCTGCGTGGTCAGGCGCGCGCCCTTGGTGCCGATCGGGTCCTTGACCACCTGCACCACCACGTCCTGGCCGTCGCGCACCAGCTCGTGGATCGCCGCCGGCGCGGCAGGCGGCAGCGGCACCTCTTCGCCCGCCGCCACCGCGGCCGGCGGTGCCGCGCGCACGATGTCGCTGGCGTGCAGGAAGGCCGCACGGTCGTGGCCGATCTCGACGAAGGCGGCCTGCATGCCCGGCATCACCCGCTGGATCTGGCCCTTGTAGATGTTGCCCACGATGCCGCGGCGCCAGCCACGCTCGATGTGCAGCTCCTGCAGCATCCCGTTTTCGATCACCGCCACCCGCGTTTCCCGCGGGGTGACGTTGACCAGGATCTCCTCCGACATCAAAGCACTCCGAATTGCGTGAGCAGGTTCGCCGTCGCATGCAGCGGCAATCCCATTACACCCGAATGACTGCCGGAAAGGTGGGCGATGAAGGCCTCGCCACGCCCCTGGATCGCGTAGGCCCCGGCCTTGCCCATCGGCTCGCCGCTGCGCACGTAGTCGGCGATGGCCTGCGCGCTCAGCGCGGCGAAGCGCACCTGCGACAGGTCCAGCACCTGCGCCTGACGCCGCGCCGTCACCACGGCCACCGCGCTGGCCACCGTATGGGTGCGCCCGGACAGCCGCGCCAGCATCGCCTCGGCATCGGCCGCATCGGCCGGCTTGCCGAACACCACATCGTCCAGGATCACCTCGGTATCGGCGCCCAGGACGATCGCATCCTCGCGCTCACGCACCCGTTCCAGGCCGGCGCGGGCCTTCTCCAGGGCCACGCGACGCACATAGTCCAGCGCGGCCTCGCCAGGCTGGCGCTGTTCGGGGATGTCCAGGGACAGGGGCTCGAATGCCAGCCCGAGGCGGGCCAGCAGCTCGGCGCGCCGCGGGGATTGGGAGGCGAGGAACAGCATCGTCCAAGGATAACCCGCGCCTCGAAACTGAACGGGAGGCCGCACCCCTCCGGCGCCCGCAAACCCCACCGCGGCCGACGGCCCGTTCATCTTCCCGCAACGACACTCCCCCCACTTCCATCGAGGAACCACAACGATGCGCACCCACCGCCTCCGCCCGCTGCTGATCGCACTGGCCTTCGCCCTTGGAGCTCCCGCCATGACCGCTTCCGCGCAGACCGCCGCTGCCGGCTACGCCCTGCCCACCGACGGCACGCTGCTGTCGATCTCCTCCCAGGCCGAAGCCAGCCGCGCACCCGACATCGCCACGATCTCGGCCGGCGTGGTGACCCAGGCCGCCGACGGCAACACCGCCATGCGCCAGAACGCCACCCAGATGACCCAGGTCATGGCCGCCATCCGCAAGGCCGGCATCGCCGAGCGCGACATCCAGACCAGCGGCGTGATGCTCAACCCCCAGTACAACTACCGCGACAACGAAGCGCCCAAGATCACCGGCTACCAGGCCACCAACACGGTCAGCCTGAAGGTGCGCAAGATCGCCGACCTGGGCCAGGTGCTGGACGCGCTGGCCGCCCAGGGCGCCAACGAGATCAACGGCCCGACCTTCGAGATCGACCAGCCCGAACCGGTCTACGACCAGGCCCGCCTGGACGCGCTGAAGAAGGCCCAGGCCCGCGCCGAGACCTATGCCAAGGGCCTGGGCCTGAAGGTGCGCCGCATCGTCAGCATCTCCGAATCCGGCAGCGGCGGCGCGCCCCGCCCGGTGATGATGATGGCCCGCGCCGCCAAGGCCGACGCCACGCCCGTTTCGCCCGGCGAAACCACGCTCAGCGTGAGCATCGAGGTGGTGTTCGAGCTGGGGCGCTAGAAGTCTCCGGTCAGGAAAGACCCGGGTGCGCGCCGCACTGCAGTTCATTTAACTGAACAAACGCTTGACCACGGAGTAATTGTTGATCCGATTGGCAATTAATTAATTTTTCGTGACTTCGTGCGAGAAGGTCGCTAAATTCCGGTTAACCGTTCGGCCACTTGCCATCGTGTGCCGAACGGGAACCAATATTTCGTACGTAGTCAGGAGAGAGACTGTGGCACTTCACCCCAGCACCAAGCGCGCGATGCACCGCAGCGCGCTAAGCGTCGCCCTTGCAATGGCTTTCAGCTCGGGCGCGCTCGCGCAGAGTACGACCGGCAGCGTCTATGGCTCGGTTCCGGCAGAAGCCGGTCTCACGGTTCAAGTCCAAGGCGACACGGGCATTACCCGCACTGCGACGGTCGATTCCTCAGGTCGCTACAACATCGGCTCGTTGCCGGTGGGCACCTATACCATCACGCTGCGCCGCGGCGATGAGGTGGTCGATCAGCGCAAGAACGTCCTGATCAAGGTCAGCTCCGGTACGGATGTCTCCTTCTCCGGCGGTGGATCCGGCGCTGGCGGCGCCACGGATCTGGGAACGGTCGTGGTGACCGGTACCAGCGCGCCCAAGATCGACGTCACCTCGGTCGACTCGCGCACCGTGTTCACCACGCAGGATCTGCAGCGCCTGCCGATCGGTCGCAGCGCCGAAGCCATCGCCCTGCTGTCGCCCGGCACGGTTGGGGGCAGCGGCTACTTCGGCCAGGGCAATACCGTGTCCTTCGGTGGCGCCGGCGTTTCCGAAAATGCCTACTACATCAACGGCTTCAGCACTGGTAACCCGCTGAGCAACATCGGCGGCGTGGGCTTGCCCTACGGCGTCATCGATCAGCAGGAAATGTATCTGGGCGGTTACAGCGCCCGCTACGGCCGTTCGAACGGCGGCGTCATCAGCCAGGTCGGCAAGAGCGGCACCAACGAGTGGCACTTCGGCGGCGCGGTGATCTATCAGCCCAAGTCGCTCGGCGCTGCGCCCAAGAGCACCTACTATCCCAACAGGACGCTGCCCACCCAGGCCGGCACCGGGACGCCGTACGAATGGGAAGACGCGACGGTCCCCGGCACCATCTATCGCGAGCGTCGCGATGACGAGACCGGCGTCAACACTTACAGCCTGTACGCTGGCGGTCCGCTGATCCAGGATCGACTGTTCATTTTCCTGGCGGGTGAGCAGGAAAAGACCGAAGGGGTCTCGACGCGGAACGTCACCGTCGCCGGCGCGGATGGCAACGGCTACCAGACCCATTACGACTACAGCAATCCCAAGGTCTACGGGAAAATCAACTGGAATATCACCGATAACCACACGCTCGAATATACGTACATCAAGAATAACGATCGTACGAGCGGAACGAACTATACCTACGACTACAGCACGCTGGAGGCCGGCGGCCCCAACGGCTCGTTCGCGGATACCACCAAGATCGATTATCGGTACGACATTTTCAAATACACCGGTTATCTCTCCGATAACCTGACGCTCAACGCGCTGTGGGGCCGCAGCCGCCGGACCAACCAGACCTATAATCAAAGCAATCTGAAGTCACTGCCGCTGATTACAACCCCCAATCTGCAGAATCCGGCCCTCAATGGCGGAAATCCTATCGGCAACCAGAACGTGTCCTCCGCCGCCGTTGACGGCAAGGACAGGACGCGTGGCCTGCGCGCCGACCTGGAATGGCGCATCGGCGACCACACGCTGACCGCCGGCGTGGACAACATGAACTTCGTGGCCGAGAACGAAGGCCAGACGATGGACGGTAACGGCGAGCGCTGGATCTACGGCAAGGCGGCCAACGGCGGCAGCGCCGTCAATGGCGGCCTTGGCGTCGGCCCGGCCGGCGGCAACGGTTACTTCGTCCAGCGCTACATTCTGGTCACCGCCACCGACATGACCGTCGACCAGAAGGCCTACTTCCTGGAAGACCGCTGGCAGGTCACCGACAACTGGCTGCTGTCCCTGGGTGTCCGCAACGACAAGTTCACCAACAAGAACAGCGCTGGCGAGAACTATGTCGACAGCGGCAACCAGTGGGCGCCCCGCCTGGGCGCGAGCTGGGATGTGTTCGGCGATTCCTCGCTCAAGATTTACGCCAATCTGGGCCGTTACTACCTCGCCCTGCCGAACAGCGTCGCCATCCGCGGTGCTTCCTCGTCCCTGTTCACCCGCGAGTACTACACCTATACCGGCATCAACGCCGACGGCGTTCCGACCGGCCTGACGCCGGTCCCGCTGACCAACACCAATCGCGTCTGCCCGGGCACGAGCTTCACGGTTTCGTCGAACCTTGAGTGCGGCCAGGCACCGGACGCGCAGGCCTTTGCTGCGGGCGATCTGCGCTCGATGTATCAGGATGAGCTGATCCTGGGCTTCGACAAGACCCTCGGCGACAGCTGGGCCGCTGGTGCCAAGGTGATGTACCGCAAGCTGCAGACCGCGATCGACGACATCTGCGATCCGGCCCGCATGGAGACCAAGCTGGAAGCCAATGGCGTGGATCCGGACTCGGTGATCATCCCGGGCTGCGTGATGTTCAACCCCGGCTACAGCAACGACTTCAGCCTGGCCAACGTCGACGGCGGCCGTACCGAGCTCACGATGAGCAAGGAAGACTGGGGCTTCAACAAGAAGGCCAAGCGCAACTACTTCGCCGTCAACATGTATCTGGAGCATCCGTTCGACGGCAAGTGGCAGGGACGTGTCGATTACACCTGGTCGCGCAACTTCGGTAACACCGAAGGCCAGCTGAAGTCCGACATCGGCCAGACCGACGTCTCCAAGACCCAGGACTGGGATGCGGCCGCGATCATGGCCTATGCCGGTGGTTACCTCGCCAACGACCGTCGCCACCAGCTGAAGGCCTTCGGCGCCTACCAGATCGCACCGGAATGGATGGCTTCGGCCACCCTGCGCGTGTCTTCCGGTACGCCCAAGTCCTGCTTGGGCCTGTTCAGCGCGAACGGCGTGGTCGAAGGTACCGATGCCTCCGATCCGATCGGTTACGGCGCCTCGTACCACACCTGCGCCGGCGAGCCCTCGCCTCCGGGCAAGGCTGGCCGCACGCCGTGGACCGAGATCCTGGATCTGGGCCTGCAGTATCGTCCGGGCTTCAGCGACGGCAAGCTGGCCTTCGCGGTGCAGGTCTTCAATGTCCTGAACCAGCAGCGCGCGATCCAGACCGACGCCACGTTCGGAACGGACTCGGCCTACACCGTGTCCAACACCTGGGACATGCCGCTGTTCTACCAGCAGCCGCGCTACGTCCAGTTCTCCGCGTCCTACGATTTCTAAGCGCGGAAGCCAGACCGATAAGCTTGTAACGTTACAGAAGTCCGCAGTACCGGCGCCCCGGCCTCCGAAAGGAGCCGGGGCGCTTTTTTTGGGCGTGCCCCCGTGTGCGGCCGAGGCATTGCATGCAGCCTCACCAAAGGCGCACAGTCGGAAGGCGGGAACCATGGCAGAGGAAGCCAACCCCATTCCAGCGTCCCGCGCGTTCCTGTGAGACATGTCCCGACAACGGAGGTGGTCCATGGTTCGTACGCTCCCTTATGGCCCGGAAGGGCGAGTCAATGTGGCGCGCATCAGCGGCATCGCCGCGGCGATGCTGGTGCACGCGCTGGCCTTCATGCTGCTGCTGATCCCGGCAACGCTGCCGCCGCTGGCGGTGCCAGCACGGGATACGCGACCGGAAGTGGTGCTGATCACCAAGCCGATCGAAGCCCCGATCACCCCGCCGTCCAGGCCTACCCCGACGCGCCCCGCGCCGACCCAGCGCACCACGCCGGCCCCGACGCCGATCACGGTGTCACGGCCGGTCGATGTGCCCGTCGCGGCCACGCAGACCATGGCCGATCCTGCGCCGGCCACGGTAGCCGAGCCGACCGCGGTGGACACCGGCGCGATCCAGGCGCCCTCCGGCCCACTGGCCTCGGCCACGCTGTCCTACGTGCATGCGCCGGCGCCGGCCTACCCGCGCAGCGCGATCGCCAGCCACGCGGAGGGCACCGTGATCCTGCGCGTGCTGGTCGACGTGGATGGCACGCCGCTGGAGGCGACCATCGAGACCAGCAGCGGCAATCGCGACCTGGACCGGGCCGCGCGGATGCAGGTGCTCAAGGCCTGGAAGTTCCAGCCGGCCATGCAGGACGGCCACGCGGTACAGGCCTACGGCCGGGTTCCGGTGGACTTCAGCCTGCGCTGATCGTCCGTGCGGCATCCGCCGCTTGCCACGGCGCCGGCGATCTTCGCCGGCGCCTGTCGGCCCACCACCGACAAACCGGATCAGGCGCGGTGGTAGGGATGGTTGGCCAGCATGGCCGCGGCGCGATAGAGCTGCTCGGCGACGAGCAGCCTGGCCAGCATGTGCGGCAGGGTCAGCGGGCCGAGCGACCAGGTCTCGTGCGCGGCAGCGAGCACGTCCGGCGAATGCCCTTCCGGGCCCCCGATCAGGAAGGCCAGGTCGCGGCCCTGCCCGCGCCAGTGCTCCAGACGCTGGGCCAGCTGCTCGGAAGAATGCTGTTTCCCCGTCACTTCCAGCGCGACGATGTGCGCGCCCTTGGGCAGGGCGGCCAGCACGCGCTGGCCTTCGTCCTCGATGGCGCGCTGGGCGTCGCGATGCTTGCCGCGCAGGCCGGGCGCGACCTCGACCAGTTCGAACGGCAGCCAGTGCGACAGACGCTTCTGATATTCGGCGAATCCCTGCGCCACCCAGGCGGGCGCGCGCTCACCGGTGGCGATCAGGCGGGCCTTCATGGTTCGGGCGAGGCGTGAGTGGAGAGGAGTGGGAAGTGAGCGAAGACGGAAGCAGGGTCGGACAGCTTCATTGGCTCCTGCTCACCCTTCCGCACTCACTCCTGCTCTTCAGGCGGCTGATCGCCGACGGTCCACAGGCGCTCCAGCGCGTAGAACTCGCGCACGCGCGGCAGCATGACGTGGACGATCACATCGCCCAGGTCCACCAGCACCCATTCGGCCTCGCGCTCGCCTTCCACGCCCAGCGGCATCACGTCGAGCTTCTTGGCGAACTTCACCACTTCGTCGGCGATCGACTTCACGTGCCGGGTCGAGGTGCCCGAGGCGATGATCAGGAAGTCGGCGACGCTGGACTTGCCACGCACGTCGATCTCGACGACATCCTTGGCCTTGAGCTCGTTGACGGCATCGTGGACGGTGGCGAGCAGCACCGGCAGGGCCGGGGGCGGGCTGGGCAGACGGGTCTTGATGACTTGGGCTTGGCTGGACAAAAGAAGCACTTGAAGGGGCCGGACAGGCCGCGATTATAGCCCCGCCACCCCGTACAGGCCGTGGGCACGGATGAACGCGGCGACGGGCGGCGGCACCAGCGCCTGCCAGTCGCCGCCCGCGGCGATCCGCCGCCGGACCTCGCTGGCCGACTCCAGCTGCAGCGGCTGGTGCAGGCGCAGGACCTGACCGGCCGGCGCGGCGTGCAGCGCCGCCGGGTCCTGCACCCAGCGCGCCTGCACCTGCGCCGCAAGCGCGGCCGGCAGCTCGCCCAGTCCGCTGCCGGCGCGTTCGGCGACCACCAGGTGGGCCAGGGCGAATAGCGCCTGCCAGCGATGCCAGCCCGGCAGGCCCAGGAAGCTGTCGGCGCCGAGCAGCAGGACCAGAGGCGCCTGCGGGCCCAGCTCGTCGCGCAGGCCACGCAAGGTGTCGACGGTGTAGGAATGCCCGGGCCGATCCAGCTCGCGCCGGTCCACACGCAGCTGGGGCAGGCCGGCGACCGCCGCCTGCAGCATCGCCAGGCGCTGCGGCGCGTTGGCGCCGGGCGGCGGGCGATGCGGCGGATCGGCCGCCGGCACCAGCGTCACCGGCGCCACCAGCGCGGCCGCGGCCAGCTGGGCGATGGCCAGATGGCCGTTGTGGAAGGGGTCGAAGGTGCCGCCGTAGATGACATGGAGCGGAGATTCGGGATTCGGGATTCGGGATTCGGGAAAAGCAGACGCATCCGCGTCGCTCGCGCGCTGCTGCTTTGGCGAAGCACTGGGCACCGCAGATCCAAGCGACCCACGCTCTTCCCGATTCCCCATTCCCGAATCCCGAATCCCGGCCTTACTCACGCCACCAACCGCACCGCCGCCGCGTCGGCGATCGCCAGCAGCAGGCGCTCCAGGGCGACCCAGGCGTCGCCGTCGCCGCGGCCCTTGGCGATGCGGTCGATGCGCGAGGCCTGCGCGACGAAGCGCTCCCAGCGCGCGGCGCTGGCATGGCGCTGCAGGGCGCGCTTGAACGGCGCCTGCCGGCTCTCCCAGATGCCCTGCCCCTTCATCTCGGCGGCCAGATTGCCGCCGCGCTCGGCCACCTTGGCCAACTGCGCGGTGCTGAGCAGGTTGCGGATGATCATCGGCATCAGCGCGGCCACGGCCTCGCCCTCGGCGCGCAGGCCGGCGAGCATGCGCGAGGCCTGGGCGGCGTGGCCCGAGAGCGTGGTCTCGATCAGGCGGAACACGTCGAAGCGCGCCGCGTCGGCCACCAGCGATTCCATCGTCGCCAGGTCCAGCGTGCGCCCGGCGGCCAGCAGGACCAGCTTGTCGATCTCCTGCGCGGCGGCCAGCAGATTGCCTTCCACGCGCTCGACCAGCAGGGCGATGGCGTCGCGCTCGGCGCGCAGGCCGCGCGCGCGCAGCCGCGCCTGCACCCAGCCGGACAGTTCGTGCGGCTTGATCGCCCAGGCCACCGACAGCACGCCGATGCGCTCGATCGCGTCGGCCCACTTGCCGCGATGGGCCTTGCTCCACTCGCCGGCCGTGACCAGCAGGATCACATCGCTTGGCGGCCGCGCGCAGAAGGCGCTGATGACCTCGGCGCCCTCCTTGCCCGGCTTGCCGGTCGGCAGGCGCACCTCGACGATGCGGCGGGCGCTGAACAGGCTGGGGGCGTCAAAGCTGGCCTGCAGGCCGGCCCAGTCGATGTCGCGGCCTTCCACGTCGAAGACTTCGCGCTCGGCGATGCCCAACGCGCGCGCGCGCTGGCGCACCGCGTCGGCGGCCTCCAGCACCAGCAGGGTTTCCGGGCCGGCGATCAGGTAGGCCGGCGCCAGCTCGCCCTCGGCGCTCTGGGCGACCAGCCGGTCCGGCGCCAGTTCCATCAGGGTGCGGGCGGGACCGGCGAGCGCACGGTGGCGCCACCGGGGCGGCCGACGCCGCGCACCACGCTGTCGATGCGGCGCAGGATCGAGGCGGACATGTCGCGGCGCAGCTCGTCGGCGAGGATCTCGCGCTCGGAGGTGGCGCCGGTCAGGTTGGTCGCCTCGGCGACGTAGTCGCGCGAGAGCTCGACCACCTGCTGCGGCACCAGCTCGCTGCCGTCGGCGCGCAGGAAGCGGAACACGACCGCGTAGCGCAGGCTGTATTCCTGGGCGCGGCCCTGCTCGTCCAGCGCGATCGGGCGGTCGCCCCAGCGCTCGGACATGATGTCCAGGGTGGCGACCTTGGCCTTGGGATCGTCGGCCGGGATGGCGCCAGCGGCCTTCAGGCCGACCGAGAGATCGCGCGCCAGCGGGCTGTACTGGTCGGTGGCCGAGACCTTCACCGGGCCCAGGTCGGAGGGCAGCGCGATCTTGCTGCGCAGGTGGAAACCGCAGGCGCTCAGCACGGACACGAGCAGGGACAGGGCCAGCAGGCGCAGCATCGGGGTCACATTCATGGACGGAAGTCTGGACGAGGCGCGCGCAGGCGGCAACCGGACGGGCGAGCCTGCACGATCCCGCGTGAACAGCGCTTGAGACCTCATCCCACCACCAGGTTGACGATCTTGCCCGGCACCACGATCACCTTGCGCAGGGTCGTGCCCTCCAGGAACTTGGCGGTATTGGGCTCGGCCTTGGCCAGCGCCTCGATCTGGTCGCGCGGCGCATCTGCCGCCACCTCGATCGTGCCGCGCAGCTTGCCGTTGACCTGCACGGCCAGGGTCACCGAGTCGCGCACCATGGCCGCCGCGTCGGCCTGCGGGAAGGCGAGGTCCTCCAGCAGGGTCTCGCCATGGCCCAGCAGCTGCCACAGCGCGTGGCTGGAGTGCGGGGTGATCGGGTTGAGCAGCAGCACCGCGGCCTCCAGCGCCTCCTGGCGCACGGCGCGGCCCGGGTCGCTGGCATCGTCGAACTTGGACAGGGCGTTGGACAGCTCCATCACCGCGGCGATGGCGGTATTGAAGCCGTGGCGCTTGCCGTAGTCGTCGCCGACCTTGGCGATGGTCTCGTGGGTCTTGCGACGCAGCGCCTTCTGCTCGGCGTTCAATAAATTCGAGAGAAAAGTGATTTTAGAAAGCTCGTCGTCGATCACGCCCTCCGAGGCGTGCTTCTGCACCTGGGTCCACAGGCGGCGCAGGAAGCGCGACATGCCTTCCACGCCGGCCTCGCTCCATTCCAGCGACTGCTCGGGCGGGGCGGCGAACATCGAGAACAGGCGCACCGTGTCGGCGCCGAACTTGTTCACCATCGCCTGCGGGTCCACGCCGTTGTTCTTCGACTTGGACATCTTCTCCACGCCGCCGATCTGCACCGGCAGGCCGTCGGCGGCGAGCGTGGCGCCGACGATGCGGCCGCGCTCGTCGCGCTGCACGTCCACCAGAGCCGGGTTGATCCAGTCCTTCGAGCCGTCCGGGTTCTCGCGGTAGTAGGTCTCGGCGATCACCATGCCCTGGGTCAGCAGGTTGGTGGCCGGCTCATCGCTGTCGACCATGCGCGCGTCGCGCATGAGCTTGTGATAGAAGCGGAAATACATCAGGTGCAGGATCGCGTGCTCGATGCCGCCGACGTACATGTCCGCCGGCATCCAGTAGTTGGCGCGCTTGTCCACCATCGTGACCGCGCCCGGGCTGGTGTAGCGGGCCACGTACCAGCTGGACTCCATGAAGGTGTCGAAGGTGTCGGTCTCGCGCTCGGCCGCCCCGCCGCAGTCCGGGCAGGTGGTCTTGCGCCATTCCGGGTCGGCCTTCAGCGGCGACTTCACCCCGTCCAGGGTCACGTTCTCCGGCAGCAGCACCGGCAGCTGGTCGTCGGGCACCGGCACCGCGCCACAACGCGGGCAGTGGATCACCGGGATCGGGCAGCCCCAGTAGCGCTGGCGGCTCACGCCCCAGTCGCGCAGGCGGTAGTTGATCCGGCGCTGGCCCTGGCCCTTGCGCTCGAAGCGCTCGGCCAGCGCCTCGAAGGCGCCGCGGAAATCCAGGCCGTCGAACTCGGCCGAGTTGATCAGCTGGAACTCGCGGGTCTTGTCCGAGTACCAGTCGCGCCATTCGGTGGGGTCGTAGCTGGCCTCGGCCTCGTTGCGCGGCTCCTTCAGCTCGATCACCTGCACGATCGGCAGGCCGTACTTGGTGGCGAACTCGAAGTCGCGCTGGTCGTGGCCGGGCACGGCCATCACCGCGCCGGTGCCGTAGCCCATCAGCACGAAGTTGGCCACCCACACCGGCACGGTCTGGCCGGTGATCGGATGGACCGCCTTCAGGCCGGTGTCCATGCCGCGCTTTTCCTGCGTCTCCAGCTCGGCCTCGGACACGCCGCCCAGCTTGAGCTGCTCCAGGAACGCGGCCAGCTCAGGGTTGTCCGCCGCGGCCTTGAGCGCCAGCGGATGCTCGCCGGCGATGGACACGAAGGTCACGCCCATCAGCGTGTCCGGACGCGTGGTGAACACCGTCAGCGGCTCATGGCCGCCCTCGACGTTGAACTGGATCTCCAGGCCTTCCGAGCGCCCGATCCAGTTGCGCTGCATGGTCTTGACCGACTCGGGCCAGCCTTCCAGCGTGTCCAGGCCGTCCAGCAGCTCCTGGGCGTAGTCGGTGATGCGCAGGAACCACTGCGGGATCTCGCGCTTCTCCACCAGCGCGCCGGAGCGCCAGCCGCGGCCGTCGATGACCTGCTCGTTGGCCAGCACGGTCTGGTCCACCGGGTCCCAGTTCACCACCGAGGCCTTGCGATAGGCCAGGCCCTTGCGCAGCAGGCGAGTGAACATGCGCTGCTCGTGCACGTAGTACTCCGGCGCGCAGGTGGCGAATTCGCGCGTCCAGTCGATGGCATAGCCCAGCGACTTGAGCTGCTCGCGCATGTGCGCGATGTTGGCGTAGGTCCACTTGGCCGGCGCGGTCTTGTTCTTGATCGCGGCGTTCTCGGCCGGCAGGCCGAACGCGTCCCAGCCCATCGGCTGCAGCACGTTGTGCCCGGTCATGCGCTTGTAGCGGCTGATGACGTCGGAGATGGTGTAGTTGCGCACGTGGCCCATGTGCAGCGCGCCGGACGGATACGGCAGCATGGACAGGCAGTAGTACTTGGGCTTGTCGGACGTCTCGTCGACCTCGAACGCCCTGGTCGCATTCCAGAACTGTTGCGCGGAGGTTTCGACCCGCTTGGGGTCGTAGGCGTGGGTTTCGGGAACGGCGGACATGGTCGGGGACGTGGCGGCGAGCGGCTGCAAAGCCGCAAAGCCTACCGCAGCGCACCACCGGGCGCACCCGCACGGTACGCCGGCGGCGCGGCGCTCAGCCGCGCAGTGTCGCGGTCAGCGGCCGATCCGGGCCGCTGGCGGCCGCCAGGCCGCACCAGCCCAGCCAGGCCAGGATCGCCACGCGCTGGGACAGGCCATCGGGCAGCACCGCCGGCAGCACCAGCGCGAACAGCACCGCAAGCCCGGCCAGCGGCGGCCCGCCCCGCACCAGCCCGCGCCAGGCCGGATCTGCGCGCAATCCGCCGGCCAGCAGCAGCGCCGAGGCCAGCGCCGTGGACCACCACAGGCCCCAGGCGGTGGCATGCAGCAGGGTCTGCGTGCCCTCCAGCCGCACCGGGTCGAGCCGGAACACGCCCATCGCCACGAAGCCCAGCGTGGACAGGAACATCAGCTGCGCGCCGATGCGCTGCCTCCAGCCGGTATGCAGCGGCAGGCGCAGGCGCAGCGCCACGGCGGCCACCGCGCACAAGGCGCCGGGCAACACGAACCCGAACAGGTTGAACGCCACCGCGCCGGGAATCCCCTGCGCGCCCAGCAGCGCCACCGGATGGACCGACTGCACATAGCCCGGCAGCGCCGCGCCGAAGCCCAGCAGTGCGCCGACCCACAGCGCGGCCGCGGCCGGCACGCACCCGCGCCACCAGCGTCGCCGGACCCGGGCGATCACGCGGCGGCGCACTTGGCCGCGTCGAAGGCGGCAGGAAGGCAGGAAGGTGCACACATGCGCCGGCAAGGCTAGCGGCCGCTCCGCCCCTGTCAATGGCGGCCGGCCGCGCCTTGTATCCTCCCCGCCCCGGCTCCATCTGTGCCCCCATTGCCGTCGCAAGGAATCTCCATGTCCGCCCAGCCGCACGTTTTCGACGCTACCACCGACACCTTCGAGGCCGACGTCCTGCAGCAATCGCTGCAGGTGCCGATCATCGTCGACTTCTGGGCGACCTGGTGCGGCCCGTGCAAGACGCTGGGGCCGATCCTGGAAAAGCTCGCCGCCGAGTACAACGGCGCCTTCAAGGTGGCCAAGGTCGATGTCGACCAGGAGCAGCAGCTGGCCGCGATGTTCCAGGTGCGCTCGGTGCCGACCATGGTCGTGTTCAAGGAAGGCCAGGTGCTGGGCGCCATCCCCGGCGCGCTGCCCGAGGGCGAGCTGCGCAAGGTGCTCGAGCAGATCGGCGTGCAGCCGGCCGCCAACGAAGAGGCCGAGCAGGCCGAAGCCGCGCCGCTGTCGCCGGCCGAACAGGTCGCCGCACTGCGTGAGGCGATCGCCGCCGAGCCCGACAAGGACGAGCTCAAGCTGGATCTGGCGCTGGCCCTGCTGAGCACCGGCGAGGCGGCCGAGGCCGAGACCCTGCTCGATGCGCTGCCGGCCAACCTGTCCACCGACGAGCGCGCGGTCAAGGCGCGGGCGCGGCTGGGCTTCGCCGCCCAGCTCAAGGACGCGCCGGCCCCGCAGGCGCTCGAAGCGGCCCTGGCCCAGGACGAGGGCGACCTGCGCGCGCGCCACCTGCTGGGCGTGCACAAGCTGGTGGCCGGCGATGCCGAGGGCGCGCTGGAGCAGTTCATCGAACTGCTGCGCCGCGACCGCGCCTGGGAGGACGGGCTGGCGAAGAAGTCGCTGATCGATGCCTTCCGCGTGATCGAGGACGAGGACCTGGTCGGCCGCTACCGCCGCAAGATGTCGGCGCTGCTGTTCTGATCGGCAGCGGCCTGGTCTGAGTGGCCAAGGCCGGACTCTGAAGAGTCGGGGTGGGAGGCGCCATGGCGGCCCACCTGTAGAGCGGAGCTTGCTCCGCTGCTTTTCGTTCGGATCGTGGGGAAGGCCCCAGCGGAGCAAGCTCCGCTCTACAGGCAGGTGCTAAGACTTGAGGAGACAGTTGCTCCCACCTCGGTTTTCACTTCGCCTTGCGTCGGCTCGCGCTCCATACCCATCCGTATGTTAGCCTCGCCTCCCGCTCCGATCCCGCTGCCCGGCTGTCATGAAACCGTCCACGCTGCGCCATGGCCTGAATCTGTGGCCGCCGTTCCTGTTCACCGGCATCCACGTTGCCGCGATCGCGCCGGACTGGCGCCAGGCGCGGGTCGAGCTGCGCATGCGGCCGTGGAACCGCAACTACGTCGGCTCCCATTTCGGCGGCAGCCTGTTCGCGATGACCGACCCGTTCTGGATGCTGCTGATGATGCATGCGCTGGGGCGCGACTATTACGTGTGGGACAAGGCCGGGGAGATCGAGTTCGTCAAACCGGGGCGCGGCAAGGTCACGGCGCAGTTCCGCATCACCGATGAGGCGCTGGCCCAGGTGCGCGCGGCCACCGCGGGTGGGCAGAAGTCGCTGCCCTGGTTCGAGGTCGATGTGACCGATGCGGACGGCGAGGTCGTGGCGCGCGTGCGCAAGCAGCTCTATGTGCGGCTCAAGCCGGCGGCACGCCCGCCCGCCGCCCCTGCTGCCGACTGACGCGAACGCCCGGCCGGGCGGGGGGTAAGCGGCGCTGCACCGTTACAATGCGCGCATGTCGACCCCCGCCCCCCGCCCTTCCCTGCAGAGCCTGTTCCTGACCGGCCTGCTCACCCTGCTGCCAATCTGGCTGACCTGGGTGGTGATCAAGTTCGTCTTCGTGCTGTTGTCCGATGCCAGCCGGCCGCTGATCGAGCCCCTGGCCCAGCAGATCGCCCGCGACTTCCCGGTGGCCGCGCCCTGGTTCACCGGCGCCTGGGTCCAGGCCGTGATCGCCCTGGTCGCCACCGTGCTGCTGATCCTGCTGGTCGGCGTACTGACCCGCCGCGTGATCGGGCAGAAGCTGCTGCAGTGGTTCGAGGCGCTGATCCGGCGCGTGCCGCTGGCCAGCACCATCTACACCGGCGCGCGCCAGCTGCTGGACATGCTGCAGACCAAGCCGGGCAGCACCCAGCGCGTGGTGCTGATCGACTTCCCGCACCGGGACATGAAGACCGTCGGGCTGGTGACGCGGGTCATGCGCGAGGAAGGCACCGGCCGCGAACTGGCGGCCGTCTATGTTCCGACCACGCCCAATCCCACCGGTGGCTATCTGGAGATCGTCCCGGTGGACCAGCTCACTCCCACCGACTGGACAGTCGACCAGGCGATGAGCTTCATCATCTCCGGCGGCGCGATCGCGCCGGACTCGATGCCGTTCACCCGGCGCGGCGATCGCCTGGCGTGAGTGCGCCGCCGCGCACGCTGGATGACCGCGCGGTGCGGCTGTTCATCGGGCTGGCGGCCTTCCTGTGCGTCAACGTGGTGCTGGCCGAGTTCATCGGGGTCAAGATCTTCGCGCTGGAGGACACGCTCGGCATCGCGCCGCTGCAGTGGAATCTGTTCGGGCAGACCGGCTCGCTGAGTTTCACCGTCGGCACGCTGCTGTGGCCGTTCGTGTTCGTGCTGACCGATACCATCAACGAGTTCTTCGGCACCCGTGGCGTGCGCTTTGTCTCGTGGGTGGCGGTGGCGCTGATCGTGTACGGCTTCCTGTTCGCCTACGCCGCCATCCAGGTCGCGCCCGCCGGCTGGTGGGTGGGCGCCGCGCAGAGCCAGGGCGTGCCGGACTATCAGGCGGCCTTCGCCGCGATCTTCGGCCAGGGGCTGTGGTCGATCGGCGGCTCGATCGTGGCCTTCCTGCTGGGCCAGGTGATCGACGTGGCGGTGTTCCACCACATCCGCCGCCGTACCGGCGAAAAATACGTCTGGCTTCGCGCCACCGGCTCGACCGCCGTCTCGCAGCTGGTCGACAGCTTCGTGGTGCTCTACATCGCCTTCGTGCTGGGCCCCCAGCATTGGCCCATGTCCCGCTTCCTGGCCATCAGCACCGTCAACTACGGCTACAAGATGCTCGCCGCCGTGGCGATGATCCCGCTGCTGTACCTGATGCGCCACGCCATCCGGGCCTACCTGGGCCACGCCCTGGAAGAGCGCCTGCGGCTGGAGGCCGCCAGCAACTAGCCGCTCGCTCGGCTCCCGCTTCAGCGGTAAATGTTTGAAAGCTAACGATTATTGCGACGCCTGACATTTGTTGCAGGCGCCGCACACTTTCATGAAATTTCGGTTAATCTCAGTTAACAGTTGCGTCAGAAAGCAGCTGTTCAGCTTGGCCGCGCGTGGGGGAACACTCGCCGGCCATTCCTTCAGACAATCTTGAGAGAGAGCCAGATGAGCAACATAAGGGGAATTCGCCCGCTTTCGCGGACGATCAAGCGCAGCGCGTTGAGCATTGCACTGGGCATGTGCGTCGCCGGCGGGGTCCAGGCGCAGAGCACCAGCGGCAGCATCTATGGCAAGGCCGACAGCGGCCAGACCATCACCATCGTCAGCGACACCGGTCTGACCCGGACCGTCACTGCCGAAGCGAACGGCAGCTTCTCCATCGCCTCCCTTCCCGCGGGCGCCTACAAGGTCACCTCGGGCGGCCAGACCCGCGACGTCCTTGTCAAGGTCAACTCCGGCGCACAGGTGGATTTCACCGCAGCGCAGAACCTGGACAAGGTGACTGTGGTCGGGCGCGCCCCGATCAACGAAATCGACGTGTCCCAGACCGACACACGCACCGTGTTCACGGCACAGGAGCTGCAGCGCATCTCGGTGGGCCGCGACATCAACAGCGTCGCGCTGCTCGCCCCCGGCGTCATCAACTCGACCTCCTACAACAGCACGTCGTCCAACGTGGGCAGCTTCGGCGGCGCCGCGGCCTCGGAGAACGCGTACTACATCAACGGTTTTCCGGTCACCAACCCGCTGACCGCGATCGGTTCGACGCAGCTTCCGTTTGACGCCATCGCGCAGCAGCAGGTGCTGACCGGCGGCTACGGTGCGGAATATGGTCGCAGCACCGGCGGCGTGATCAGCATCATCACCAAGCGCGGCACCAATGAATGGCATGGCGGTGTCTATGCCATCTACACGCCGCAGTCCCTGCGCGCCAAGGCCAAGGACATCTACTACCCGGACACGGGCTACTGGAGCGCCGAGAACCACTACCCGGCGTACAACACCACGCCGCAGAACTGGACCGACGGCAAGCTCTACAAGCTCAACAGCAAGAACACGTCGAACAACTTCACCTACGGCATCTGGGCAGGCGGCCCGCTGATCAAGGATCGGCTGTTCATCTATGCCGATGCCGAACGCACCGAGATCGACAGTGCGTCTTCCCGCATCACCGGCAACCTGCAGGGCAAGACCGCGTCGGGTGCCTCGGCCATCTCTGCGTCCAATCGCGCCCAGGGCTGGGGAGAGTACGAGTACACCTACCCGCGCTGGGTGACCAAGATCGACTGGAACATCACGGACAACCACATCCTCGAGTTGACCGGTGTCCAGGACAACAGCAAGACCGACGCCAGCTACTACGGGTATGACTACGACAAGCTGCAGCACGATGATGTGCTGTACGCCACCAGCAAGCCCGAGACCAAGACCCGGCTGTATGTCGGCAAGTACACCGGCTACCTGACCGATGCCCTGAGCGTGTCGGCGATGTATGGCGAGCAGCACATCGACATCTATCCCAATCCGATGGCCGGCTACGATCCGAGCGTGATCTACGCCGATCTGTCGTCCTCGGTTGTGCCCGCGCAGTACGCCTCGATCTCCAACCCGCAGAAGTACGGTCCGACCTACGACTATGTCGGTGCGGACGACACCAAGGCCTATCGCTTCGACGTGAACTACACGCTGGGCGACCACGAACTGCGCGCGGGCTACGATTACTTCGAAGCCGTCTCCTTCCGTGGCGACAACGTGGTGGGCCCGAGCGGCTACTACTGGACCTACAGCCGGTCCAACAACCCGGCTGCCGCCATCGACGCCAGCCACTACGTGGGCTCGCCTGCTTCCGGCGGCGGTTTCGGCACCACCGGCTACTACGTCGGCAAGAGCTACTACGCTCACGGCGGCGAGACGACGGTCAAGCAGAAGGCCTACTACCTGGAAGACCGCTGGCACGTCACCGAGAACCTGCTGCTGTCGCTGGGCCTGCGCAACGACGGCTTCACCAACTACAACGGCGATGGCGAGCCCTACCTGAAGCAGGAGAACAACTGGGCTCCGCGCATCGGCTTCAGCTGGGACGTCAACGGGGACTCCACGTTCAAGATCTACGGCAACGCTGGCCGCTACCACCTGGCCGTGCCGAACAACGTCTCGGTGCGCGGCTCCAACCCCTCGCTGAGCTCGACCCAGTACTACACCTACACCGGGATCGCGGCCGATGGCACCCCGACGGGTCTGCGGGCCATCCCGTATACCCGCGCCAACAGCCCGTACAACTGCCCGGATGGCAGCTTCTCTTCCAACGTCGAATGCGGCGAGAAGAAGGATCCGCGGACCATCGCGGCAGTGGGCCTGAAGGCGCACTACCAGGACGAGTACATCCTCGGCTTCGATCGCCAGGAAGACGAGACCTTCTCCTGGGGCCTGAAGGGCACCTACCGCGAGCTGAAGAGCGCCATCGACGACATCTGCCCGGATGCCTGCTACATCTTCAACGCCGGCGACAACTCGGCCACGTTCTACGTGGACGACGGCACGGGCAATCTGGTCAAGCAGAAGACCGACTTCGTCGAGGTGTTCGGCACGCCGTTCCCGAAGCTCAAGCGCAAGTACGGCGCGCTGGATTCCTACGTCCAGTGGCAGGGTGACAACTACTTCGCCCGCCTGACCTACACCCTGTCGCACAACTGGGGCAACGCGGAAGGACAGCTGAACTCGTCCACCGACACCGGCAACGGCGGCCAGGCGGACGTGTCGGTGACCCAGGACTGGGACCTGCCGGAGCTGATGGTCGGCAAGAACGGCAGCCTGCCGAACAACCGCACCCACCAGCTGAAGGTGATCGGCTCGTACAGCTTCAACGACGAGTGGAGCGCGGGTGGTTCCATCGTGATCCAGAGTGGTCGCCCGAAGAGCTGCACCAGCTACTGGCCCTATGCGAAGACCGGTCTGTACAACGGTGCCTACTACGCTTATTGCGGCGTCCCGGGTACCACCTCCGCGTCGAACAATCCCGCCAATGCGGCACCGATGAGCGACAGCTACTACTTCTCGCCGCGTGGCGCGGCTGGCGAGACGCCCTGGACGTCGAGCTTTAACGTCAACGTGGCCTACACGCCGCGCTGGCTGGAAGGCCTGACCCTGCAGGCTGATGTGCTCAATCTGTTCAACACGCAGGATGCCTCCGCGTACTACGAGCGCTCGGCAAGCAGCCGCACGACCGCGCACCCGCAGTACGGCCGCGTGCTGTACTACACCAGCCCGCGCGCCGTTCGCCTCACCGCCCGCTACGATTTCTGATCACTGGCAGGCAACAGAGCGTTACGTAACGGACCGGCCCCGCAAGGGGCCGGTCTTTTTTTTGGCTCTTTAGTTCACAAGGTGGCTATCTGCACGCCGGCGGCACCTGACGGTGAGCCTGTTGAATAACCCAAACGCCCCGAGCCCCATGCCACCGCCAGGCGCATCGCGCGACTGGATCCGGAGCCCGCGCCCCCCAGTCAGGAAGGCGCCGCCGCGTCTGGCTAGAATGCCCGCCATGAAGCCTGTCCTGATTCCGGCGCTGGTGGCGCTGGTCACTGCGCTGCCCGGTGCCGCGCATTCGCCCACCATCGCCTCGCCCCGCGGGGCCTCATCGGCCCTGCCGGCACCCGCCCTGCCTGCCGCCCCCGACGCGCCGCCCTCGCTGGCTGCGCTGGCGCCGGATGCCGATCCGCAGGTGCTGGCGCTGGGCCTGTCGGCGATGCAGTGCGCCCAGGCCCACGGCACCGGGGTGAATGCGCAGCGCCTGGCAGTGATCGACTACAGCCGCTCGTCGCTGACGCCGCGGCTGTGGGTGTTCGATCTGGTCAGGCACAAGCTGCTGTACAAGGAGTTGGTGGCGCACGGCCAGGGTTCCGGCGGCGATGTGCCGACCACCTTCTCCAACGCCGACGGCACGCATGCCTCCAGCCTGGGGCTGTTCGTCACGCGCGACACCTACCAGGGCAAGAACGGTTATTCCCTGCGCATGCAGGGCCTGGACGCGGGCTTCAATGACGCGGCCATGAGCCGCGCGATCGTGATGCACGGCGCGCCCTACGTCAGCGCCGAGGCCGGCAGGAAGCTGGGCCGCCTGGGCCGCAGCTGGGGCTGCCCGGCGGTGCGCGCGGCGATGGCCAAGCCGATCATCGATGTGATGAAGGACGGCCAGTTCGTGTTCTCCTACTACCCGCAGCAGGCCTGGCTGACCCGCTCGTCGCTGGCCCAGTGCGCGATGGCGCGCCTGCAGCGCGCGCCCAAGGCCGATCACGGCACCGCGATCGCCGCGCGCTAGGCTGATCGCCACTTCGGATGGCCAGGAGGCCACGATGCGGCGCTATGCCAAGGTGTTGGGTCTGATCGCGCTGGTGCCGCTGCTGGCGCTGGCGGCGGTGCCGTTCTGGGGAGACAGACAGTCGCGTCCGATCGATACGGCCGCGGCCGATCTCAAGCCGGGACAATGGGTGTGGGCCGGCGATGACAAGGGCGCCGGGCCGATGGCGGTAATCGTCAGCCTGACCGAACAGCGCGCCTATGTGTATCGCAACGGCATCCTGATGGCCTGGAGCACGGTGAGCACCGGCAAGGCCGGCTACGAGACGCCGACCGGCGTGTTCACCATCCTGCAGAAGGACAAGGACCACCGCTCCAACAAGTACAACAGCGCCCCCATGCCCTATCAGCAGCGGCTGACCTGGGACGGGGTGGCGCTGCACGCCGGTGGCCTGCCCGGCTATCCCGAATCGCACGGCTGCGTGCACCTGCCGACCGGCTTCGCGCAGAAGCTGTTCGATGCCTCGACCATGGGCATGGTCGTGGTCGTGGCCGAAGCGGGACATTCGGCCGCCGATCTGGTCCACCCCGGCGCGCTCAGCCCGATCGACCCGTCCACCGGCAAGGACGTGGACATGCCCCTGCTGGAGGACGGCCAGCCCTGGCGCTGGGACCCGTCGCGGGCGAGCAAGGGCCCGCTGTCGGTGGTGCTCAGCCGCACCGACCGGATCCTGTTCGTCTACCGCGACGGGGTGGAGATCGGACGCACGCGCATCAAGCTGGGCGGCCCGGACCTGCGCAGCGGCACGCACGCCTATGTGGTCAAGGCCGGCTACGTGCCGCCGGCCGCCGGCAGCGTGACGCCGACGACGCCGATGCCCGAATGGATCGGGATCGGCGTGCCCGGCAGCGAGGACGACGCCGGTGCGCCACTGCCCGAGGACCTGGCGCGACAGGTGGTGATCCCCGAGGCGTTCAAGGCCCAGGTGCTGCCGCTGGTGCAGCCGGGCACCGTGCTGGTGGCCACCGATGCCAGCGTGCTGCCGCGGACCACGGGCGTGCATCTGCAGGTGATCGACGCCGATCCGCCGGAGCGCTGATGCGGGCGACGGGCTTCGTGTCGAACGCAAGGCCCACGCCAGGCACTAATGCGATGCGGGCTTGAGCCGCGCATCGCACAGCCCCTTGGGCGTCCAGTCCTGGACCACGGTCGTGGCCGGCTGCGTGGCGTCGTGCAGGATCAGCACCAGGCCGCGGCGCAGCTGATGGCCGGTGGCCATCAACGCCATCGGCGGGCCGCCAGGGAGATCCGGCCGGTGTCGCCGGGACGGTCCAGGACGATGCCCTGTGGCGTTTCCAGGCAGGTCTCGCCGCTGAGCGTGAACCAGGCTTCCGGCCCGGAGTGCACATGGGTGCGCGAGACCATGCCGGGCGTGAACACCGCCTCCATGTACTGCGCCGCATAGGCGTGGCGCGGATCGACCGGCAGCGGCCCGATGCTGGCGCGATGCGCCGCCCCGGCCGGCGGCGTCCAGTCCTTGCCGGCGATGGTCATCAGCCAGACCTTGCCCAGCGATTCGAGCACCAGACCGTTGGGCGAGCGTGCCGCCTCGGCGCTGGCGCGGTCGGGGAAGCGGTCGATCTGCCAGTACGGCGGCTGCGGCAGGGAGTCGACCGGTTGCTCGCCGATGATCCAGCACCCGACCTCACCGGTGCGCTCGGCCACGGGCCGGCAGCCCTGCGGCGGCATGGGATGCGCCATGGGGGTTGGCGCGGCGGCCGTGGCCGGCATACTCACCGCCAGCCAGACAGCCAGCGCGGCGCCGATGCCTGTCACTCGCATGCGCTGCCTCGTCTCATCAAAGGTCTCCCACGACAACGCGCGGGACCGTCAGGCCAGGCCAGCGCGCGCGATCAGACCCGCAGCCCGCCGTAGCGCGCCATGCCGGCGGCCAGCACGAAGATCAGCGCGATCAGACCCAGCTGGAAACGGATCGCCCCGCGCACCCGGGCGGTCTCGGCCGGCGACGGCAGGAAGGCGGTATCGCCGGTCAGCGCGCGTCGCCAGCGCAGGAAGCGCAGCGTCGGCCACAGCGACACCAGCGCGGCCAGGACGAAGCAGCCCAGCTTGGCGTGGAACCAGGCGTTGTGCAGATAGAAGTCGGCGCCCTTGATGCCGCCGAACACCCGCCACAGGCCGACGCCCAGCAGCAGCGCGGCCGTCAGCCCATAGCCCCGATCCAGCCGCAGCAGCCGGCCGACGCCGGCCGCGTCCAGCGGCCGCGACAGCAGCACCGATTCGGCCACGAGCATGGCGATCAGGCCGAACCGCAGCAGGTGATGCAGGGCGGCGAGCGCGAAGTCCATCCACATAGCGGCAGCTTCCGGCGGAGTCGGCCGATACTGGACGCCGCCGGCCATCCCAGGCAGTGCCGGTTGTCACCAAATGCACGCATCGCGGCGCTCGCGGCAGGTCAGCGCAGGTCGCCGATGACCACCTGGGCGGCATTGTGGCCGGGCGCGCCGGTGACCCCGCCGCCGGGATGGGTGCCGGCACCGCAGAGATAAAGACCTGGGATCGCGCCGCGATAGTCCGCCTGCCCCAGCGCCGGGCGCGCGGCGAACAGCTGGTTGAGCGTCAGCGCGCCATGGAAGATGTCGCCGCCGATCAGGCCGAAGTCGCGCTCCAGATCCAGCGGGCTCTTGATCTGCCGGCCCAGGACCGAGGCGGCGAAGCCCGGCGCATAGCGCTCGACCGTGGCAATCATCAGGTCGGCCACTTCCTCGCGATGGTCGTCCCAGCTGCGGCCGTCGGGCAGCTGCGGGGCGACGTGCTGGCAGAACAGGCTGGCCACGTGCTGGCCGGGCGGTGCCAGCGCCTCGTCCAGGGTCGAGGGAATCAGCAGTTCGACGATCGGCGCGCGCGCCCAGCCGTGCGCCCGCGCGTCGAGGTAGGCGCGGTCCATGTAGTCCAGCGACGGCGCCAGGATGATGCCGGCGGTGAGGTGATCGCCCTCGCCGGGCAGCGCGCTGAAGGAAGGCAGCCGCGCCAGGGCCACATTCATGCGGAAGGTGCCCGAGCCGCAGCGCCAGTGCGCCATGCGCTCGGCGGTGGCCGGCGGCACGTGCTCGGCGCGCAGCAGGCGCTGGTAGAGCAGCTTCGGGTTGACGTTGGCCACCACGCAGCGCGCGCGCAGCGCCTCACCGGTGTGCAGCCGCACGCCGACCGCGCGGCCGCCTTCGACCAGGACCTCCTCGGCGCCGGCGTCGGTACGGATCGTGGCGCCGGCCGCGCGCGCGGCGGCGGCCATGGCCTGGGTGATCGCGCCCATGCCGCCGATGGCATGGCCCCAGGCGCCCTTGACGCCCTCGACCTCGCCGAACACGTGATGCAGCAGCACATAGGCCGTGCCCGGCGTGTACGGGCTGGCGTAGTGGCCGACCACGCCGTCGAAGCCGAACAGCGCCTTGATCGGCGCGCTCTCGAACCAGCGGTCCAGGTACTCGGCCGCCGAGAGCGTGAACAGGTCCAGCAGCTCCTGGCGCAGCGCCGCATCCAGCGTCATCAGCCGGCGCCCGAGCCGGGCGCCGCGCAGCAGTTCGGGCAGCGCCTTCCACCAGCCCGCGTCGGTGACGTTGGGCGGCGGCTGCAGCGCCAGCGCGCGCAGCACGTCGGCGATGGCCTCCAGCCGTGCCTCGTAGGCCGGCAGGGCCTGCGCG
Source organism: Pseudoxanthomonas winnipegensis (assembly GCF_030322905.1). Classification (NCBI taxonomy): domain Bacteria; kingdom Pseudomonadati; phylum Pseudomonadota; class Gammaproteobacteria; order Lysobacterales; family Lysobacteraceae; genus Pseudoxanthomonas; species Pseudoxanthomonas winnipegensis. Next base: position 2,813,465 of record NZ_CP095475.1, read on the forward strand.
TCGCGCGCGGAGAACTTGGCCACCTGCGCCTGGGTCTGGCCGGCGCCGGTGAGCAGGTACTGGCCATCGGGCAGCGGCAGGAAGTTGCCGCGCCGGCGCGGGACGATGCGCAGGCCGTGACCGCGCAGGTCGAGGTCCTCGATCACGCGCGGCTGCAGCAGCGAGACGGTGTAGGACGCCACCGAGTTGCGGAAGCCCGGATGGAATTCCTCGGTCACCGCCGCGCCGCCGACCACGCCGCGGCGCTCCAGCACGGTGACCCGCAGCCCTGCGCGGGCCAGATAGGCCGCACAGGTCAGGCCGTTGTGGCCGCCGCCGACCAGCAGCACGTCGCAGGGCGGCAGGCTCACGCGCCGCGATTTTCGTGACGGCTTGTACGGTTTGTGGCTGGCCTGCATACACTCGTGCCGATCGTGGGACACCCCGCGCGAGGCTCCGGACATGCCGATCCCCAACGGAAGATCCAGCGTAGCGTGAACACGCGCTCGGTCCCAAGCCGTGGCGCGCGGCGGTGGCTGGCCGGTCGCGCCGGGGTCGGCGCGCGCCTGCTCACGGCGCTGGGCGCCGCCGCGCTGGTGGTCCTGCTGACCGTCTCGCAGATCACCGCACCGCTGGATGCCGCACTGTTCGACGCCCTGGCGGCCGGGCGCGTGCGGCCGGCCGATGCGCGGGTGGTGGTGATCGCCATCGATGCGGACAGCGAGCGCCAGCTCGGCCCGTGGCCCTGGCCGAGGCGCGAACTGGCCGCGCTGGTGGACCGGCTCTCGGCCGCCGGCACCCGCGCGGTCGGGCTGCAGCTGCTGCTGGCCCAGCCGAGCCTGTTCGATCCGCAGGGCGATGCGCTGCTGGCCGAGGCGATCGCCCGCAACGGCGCGGTCGTGCTGCCGGTGGTGCCGGACCTACCGCCGGCGCCGCAGCCGGCGACCGCGCTGCTGCCGGCCGGCGAACTGATCCAGGCCGCCGCCGGGCTGGGCCACGTGGACGTCGAGGTCGACCGGGACGGCATCGCCCGGCGCCTGCCGCTGCGCGCCGGCCTGGGCAGCGCGCGCTGGCCCGCCTTCGCCAGCGCGCTCGCGGCCTTGGCCGGGCGCGATCCCCGCATGCCGGCCGCATCCAGCCCATCGCCCGCCGTACCGCCTGCCGCTTCGCCAGCACAGGCGCACTGGGTGCGCAGCCAGACCGTGCTGCTGCCCTATCCCGATGCGCAGACGCGGATCGCCCACGTCTCGGCGGCCGGCGTGCTGGACGGCCGGGTGGGCGCCGACGTGCTGGCCGGACGCGTGGCGCTGGTCGGCCGGCCCGACGCGCCCACCGAGCGCCTGCGCGCGCCCGGCGGGCGCACCCTGCCCGCGCTCGACGTCCAGGCCAATGCGCTGGCCCGCTTGCTGGAAGGCAACGCCATCTGGCCGATGCCGGTCGGCGCGCAGGCACTGCTGTCGATCATGCTGGTCACCCTGCCCTTGCTGCTGCTGGGCCTGCCCGGCCTGCGGCGGCTGTGGGCCCCCATGGTCGTGGCCGTGGGCGTGACCGCGCTGCTGTGCTGGGCGCTGCTGCTGGCCGGGGCGTGGTTCCCGCCGATGCCGGCGCTGCTGGTGCTGGCCGTCGGCCTGGCCGCGGGCGGCGTGCGCGCCTGGCGTCGCGTGCGCCAGCGCGGCCTGACCGATCCGCAGACCGGCCTGGCCAACCGCGCCGGCTTCGACCTGCGCCTGGAGCAGGCGGTGCGCCGCGCCCGCCGCCGGCGTACCCCCCTGTCGCTGTTGCTGGTCGAGATCCGTCCCGGCGCGTCCTCGGCCCAGGACAGCGGCGAACTGGCCGCCGCCGTGGCCGGCGCCCTGCGCCTGCGCGCGCAGGGACCGCACGACCTGGCCGCGCGCCTGGACGCCGGGCGCTTCGCCGCGCTGCTGGGCGGCGCGCAGGCGCATGTGGCCGCGCTGGTCGCCACCGCGTTGCAGGCCGACCTGGAGGGCCGCCCGGGCCGCGCCGGCCCGGCCACCGCCGGTCAGCCCCTGCGCATGGGCCTGGCCAGCCTGCAGGCCGAGGACCTGCAGGGCGCCGACCTGCTGCTGCGCGCCACCCGCGACCTGGTGGCCGTGCGCGAGCCCTTCGCACGCTGAAGCGACGGCGCGGGCCATGACCTTCGACACCCCGCGCCTCCCCGACCGGCGAGCTACAGTCGCCCCCTTGCCCGCCCCCGTGGGGGCCACCGGCATCGTCAGTCCCGAACGGAAGCCCCAGTGAACCTGCCCCAGAAGACCCCGCTCCTGCTGTCCCTGTCCATCGCCGCCGCCCTGGCCGGCTGCAACAAGGCGCCGCCCGCCGCACCCGCCACCGAGGCCGCCGCGCCCGCCGCCGCAGCGGCGCCAGCCGCCCCGCCGGCCCTGGCCGTGGATGTCTCCAAACTGCCGGCGTTCAACGCCTTCCTGCCCACCGACCTGGGCCCGGCCGATGCGGCGTGCAAGGACCTCAACGCCTACGCCAACGCCAAGTGGCTGGCCGCCAACCCGGTGCCGGCCGACCGCACCAGCTGGGGCAGCTTCGAGGTGCTGAGCGAGCGCTCGGAAGCGGTACAGCAGCAGCTGGCCGAACAGGCCGCCGCCGGCACCGACGCCACGGGCGTGACCAAGATCGTCGGCGACTTCTGGGCCACCGGTATGGACCGGGCCAAGATCGATGCGCAGGGCCTGGACCCGCTCAAGGGCACGCTGGCCGCCATCGACGGGCTGAGCGACACCGCACGCATCACCGACTACCTGCGCAGCGAAGCGGCGGCCGGGCGCAACCCGCTGTTCGGCTTCGGCGCCAGCCCGGATTTCAAGGACTCCGGCGTCAACATCGCCTACGCCTTCCAGGGCGGCCTGGGCCTGCCCGATCCGGAGTACTACACCAAGGCCGACAACAAGGCCAAGCTGCAGGCCTATCAGGCGCATATCGCCCGCACGCTGGAGCTGGCCGGCGTCCCGGCGCAGGCCGCGGCCACGCAGGCCGGCGAGGTCATCGCCTTCGAGACGCGCCTGGCCAAGGTCTCCAAGACCAGCACCGAACTCTCGCGCGACGCCAAGCTGTCCTACAACCCGGTCACGCTGGAGCAGGCCGACAAGCTCACCCCCAACTGGTCCTGGAGCGCGTTCTTCAAGTCCCAGGGCGTGGCCGCGCCGAAGCAGTTCTCGCTGGCCATCCCGGCCTTCCACCAGGAGGTCTCGGCGATGCTGGGCGATACCACCCCGGCGACCTGGCAGGCCTATCTGCGCTTCCACGCCATCGACGACGCGAGCCCATACCTGAGCCAGCCCTTCGTCGATGAGCACTTCGCTTTCTGGAACAAGACCCTGCGCGGCCAGCAGCAGATCCGTCCGCTGCCCAAGCGCGTGCTGGCCACGCTCAACCGCCAGGCCGGCGAGACCCTGGGCCAGCTGTACGTCAAGGCCGCCTTCCCGGCCGAGGCCAAGGCGCAGATGGAAACGCTGGTGGGCAACCTGCGCACCGCGCTGAAGGCGCGCATCGAGAAGCTCGACTGGATGAGCGAGGCGACCAAGGCCAAGGCCATCGAGAAGTGGAACACCTTCACGCCCAAAATCGGCTACCCGGACAAGTGGCGCGACTGGTCCGGCCTGCATACCAGCCGCGACAGCTACATCGGCAACGTGCTGGCCGCGCAGACGTTCAACTACCGCTACGAGCTGTCCAAGATCGGCAAGCCGGTGGACCGCACCGAGTGGGGCATGACGCCGCAGACGATCAACGCCTACTACAACCCGCAGCAGAACGAGATCGTGTTCCCGGCCGCGATCCTGCAGCCGCCGTTCTTCGATCCCAAGGCCGACGCGGCGCTCAACTACGGCGGCATCGGCGCGGTGATCGGTCACGAGATGACCCACGGCTACGACGACCAGGGCAGCCGCTTCGGGCCGTCGGGCAACTTCATCGACGATCCGGGCTGGTGGACGCAGCAGGATTTCCAGGCCTTCAAGGCGCGCGCCGCTGCGCTGATCGCCCAGTTCGACGGCTACACCACGCCGCAGGGCAAGGTCAGCGGCCAGCTGACCCTGGGCGAGAACATCGCCGACCTGGGCGGCCTGAACACCGCCTTCGACGCGATGCAGGCGGCCAACGCCGGCAAGGAAGATCCCAAGATCGATGGCCTGACCCAGGACCAGCGCTTCTTCCTCAACTGGGCCACGGTGTGGCGTCGCAACTTCAAGCCGGAGGAGCTGGCCGTGCGCCTGAAGACCGACCCGCACGCCCCGGCCCAGTTCCGCGCCATCGGCGCGCCGTCGAACATGCCGGCCTATGCCGCCGCCTTCGCCTGCAAGCCCGGCGATGCGATGGTCCGCGACGATGCGCACCGCGTGGTGATCTGGTAGCCCCTTCCCTCACGGCCAGGCGCCCAGGCGCCTCGCTTCTTCGCCCTCTTCGTGCCCAAGCGGCACCTTCCAATGCCCCTTGCGGGCTGTGAGTCCAACGACGTGAACGCACCGAAACTGATCGCCCTGTCCCTGGCCGTCGCCACGGCCCTGTCCGCCTGCAAGCAGGACAAGCCCGCCGAGCCGGCCGCCTCCGCGCCGCCGCCGGCCACGGCCGCCGCCGCGCCGGCCACCCCGTCCTTCGACGTGTCCGAGCTGGACAAGAACATCGACGCCTGCAACGACTTCAACGGCTTCGTCAACGCCAAGTGGGTCAAGGCCAACCCAATCCCCGACGATCGCACCAGCTGGGGCGCGTTCAACGCGCTGGCCGAGACCAGCCTCAACACCCAGCACGAGCTGGTCGAGGCCGCGGCCAAGAACACCAGCGCGGCCAGCGACAGCGTCGAGCACAAGATCGGCGCGCTGTACGCGGCGGGCATGGACGAGGCCACCATCGACAAGCTGGGCTACACGCCGATCCAGCCGACCCTGGACGCCATCGCCGGGCTGAAGACCAACCAGGACGTGGCCAAGTACATCGTCGAGCGCTACGCGCAGGGCGACGGCCAGGTGTTCGAGTTCGGCGCCGGTGCCGACTTCCAGCACGCCGACAAGCAGATCGCCTACGCCAACGAGGGCGGCCTGGGCCTGCCGACCAAGGACTACTACACCGATCCCAAGTACGCCGATATCCGCGAGGCCTACCAGGCCTATATCGCCAAGTCCTTCGAGCTGACCGGCACGCCGGCCGATGCGGCCAAGGCGCAGGCCCAGCAGGTGTTCGACCTGGAGAAGTCGCTGGCCGCCGCCACGCTCTCGCCGGTGGAAGCGCGCGACCCGAAGAACCAGTACCACTTCGTCACCGTGGCGCAGGCCGACAAGGTCACCCCGCACTTCTCCTGGGAGAACTTCTTCAACGCCCAGGGCGTGAGCATCGACCAGGGCTTCTCGCTGTCCCAGCCCAAGTTCTTCGCCCAGTTCGACAAGCTGCTGGTCAGCGCGCCGACCGCGCAGTGGCAGGCCTACCTGCGCTTCCACGCCATCGACGGCGCCGCCAACGCGCTGAGCAAGCCGTTCGCCGACGCCAGCTTCGACTTCTGGGGCAAGACCCTGTCCGGCCAGCCGCAGCAGAAGCCGCGCTGGAAGCGTGTGCTGGGCTCGGTCAACCACGCCATGGGCGAGGGCCTGGGCCAGCTGTACGTGGCCAAGGTGTTCACCCCGGAAGCCAAGGCCCGCGCCACCGAGCTGGTGGACAACGTGCGCAACGCGCTCAAGGCGCGCATCGAGAACCTGGACTGGATGAGCGCCGAGACCAAGGCCAAGGCGATCGCCAAGTGGGATACCTTCCTGCCCAAGATCGGCTATCCGGACACCTGGCGCGACTGGGCCGGGCTGCAGATCAAGGGCGGTGATTACTACGGCGACCTGCAGGCCGCGCAGAAGTTCAACTACCAGTACGACATCGCCAAGATCGGCAAGCCGACCGACCGCAAGGAATGGGGCATGACCCCGCAGACGGTCAACGCGTACTACAACCCGACCGACAACACGATCAACTTCCCGGCCGCTATCCTGCAGCCGCCGTTCTTCGACGCCAAGGCCGACGACGCGCTCAACTACGGCGGCATCGGTGCGGTCATCGGCCACGAGGCCAGCCACGGCTTCGACGACGAAGGCAGCCAGTTCGACGGCGCCGGCAACAACGTCAACTGGTGGACCAAGGAAGACCGCAGCAAGTTCGAGGAGCGCACCAAGAAGCTGGTGGACCAGTTCAACGCCTACTCCCCGATCGAGGGCAAGCCGGACCTGCACGTCAACGGCCAGCTGACCCTGGGCGAGAACATCGCCGACCTGGGCGGCGTGAACGTGGCCTACGACGCGCTGCAGACCGCGCTGAAGCAGCACCCGGAAGAGGCCGGCAAGCAGATCGACGGCTACACCCCGGACCAGCGCTTCTTCCTCAACTGGGCCCGCGTGTGGCGCGGCGCGGTGCGCGAGAAGCAGGCGATCGTCTACCTCAACGCCGATCCGCATGCGCCGATGTCCCTGCGCGCCATCGCCGCCCCGTCCAACATGCCGGCCTTCGCCAGCGCCTTCCAGTGCAAGGCCGGCGATGCGATGGTCCGCCCGGACGACAAGCGCGTGGTGATCTGGTAAGCCTGCGTCACCGCTTCAACGCTGTACCGAAGGCCCGGCTCGTCCGGGCCTTCGCTTTGGTGGGCCCGCGCTTCTCCAGGCGCCCCAGCCGGGACGCATCACCGTGCTTCTTCGAGGCTCCTGTGCCAGTGGAAGATGCGGCCGGCGCGGAACAGGTCCGCCACGATGAAATGGTCGCCCTCCACCAGCATCAGATGGCTGTCGCCGCCCTGGGCGAGCACCGCTTCATGCATCCGCCGCACCTGCGCGGCAGGTGTCTTGGAATCCGAAAGCCCGTGACAGAACAGGAGCGGCCGGTGGGTCAGGCGAGCGAGCAGCTCTGTGACCTCCGGTCCGGCAATGCTGGCGACGCTGCGGACGCGCTCTGGATGGGCCGCGGCGAAGGCCAGCGCCCCGCGCCCGCCGCGGCTGTATCCCACCACGTCATACCCTTGCGATGGCCGGCCGTGCGCGGCCTCCAGGTCTTCCAGGAAACGGCACAGCAAAGCGAGTTCCCACTGCGTGCCCAGATGGCAACTCGGGATCACGACGCGGGCATCGATCTCGAGCCCATCGCGCAGCAGGCTCGGCAGATCGGGATGCTCGAACAGCCCGGCCAGCCCACTGCCGAAGCCGCCGGCCCCGTGCAGATAAAGCAGCGTCCGCGTGGGCGTCGATCCGGAGGACGGCACCCAGACCAAGGCCTGCATCGCGGACGTGCTGGAGGTGAAGACCGACTGCTGCATGAACATGCTCGCCTGGCGCTGCCGACAGATTATCCGAGCCCCATGCCGGTGGGATCGGGTCGCCGAGCGCTGAAATGGAGGGCTCCATAAATCCAACCGCATCTTTCACCGTAGCGCCGGGCGTCGCATTGCTAGAATCCGCGCCTTCGACCACCTAGAAGTCTCAAGATGACGTCTTTGCGCCACGCCCGTACGCCCTCCCTGCTCGCCCTGGCCCTGCTCGTCGCGCTGGGCAGCGGCGATGCCTTCGCCCAGAAGAAATCGAAGAAGGCGCCCGCCAAGAAGGCACCGGCGGTCAGCGCCGAGTGCACCGATTTCTACGCCGCCGCCAACGCCGACTGGCTCAAGGCCAACCCGCTGCCGGCCGGCGTGGGCGCCATCTCCGCGCTGGGCAACATGCGCGACTACAGCCTGCAGCAGCAGAAGGCGCTGCTGGACGGCGCCATGCAGTCCCCGCAGGGCAACGTGCAGAAGCTGCTGGGCGACTTCTGGGCCAGCGGCCTGGACGAGGCGGCCGTCGAGGCCGACGGCGCCAAGCCCATCGCGCCGCTGCTGGACCGCATCAACGGCATCAAGAAGAACAAGGACGTGCCGGCCGCCATCGCGGCCCTGCACCAGGTCGGCATCCCGGTGGCGTTCAACTTCAGCCCGGACGTGGATCTGAAGGCGCTGGACCGCCACATCGGCTACTTCATGCAGGGCGGCCTGGGCCTGCCCGACCCGGCCTACTACACCCGCGGCGACGCGCCCACGCGCGAGCTGCTGGGCCGCTACCGCGCCTACGTCAAGCAGATCCTGGCCCTGACCGGCACCCCGGCCGACCAGCTCGACGCGCAGTCGGCCCAGGTCATCGACCTGGAGACCCGCCTGGCCACCGCCTCGCGTCCGCTGGAGCAGCTGGCCAACCCGTTCAACAACTACGCGCCGGTCCCGGTCGCCGACCTGAAGAAGCAGTACAAGGCGCTGCAGCTGGCCGACTTCCTGCAGGCCCAGGGCGTGAAGGACGACACCGTCTCGCTGGCCGACCCCAACCTGTTCGCGCAGCTGGACACGCTGGTCAAGAGCCTGCCGCCGGAGCAGTGGAAGGCCTACCTGCGCTGGCGCGTGGGCGATGCCATGGCGCCGTACCTGGCCAAGTCCTGGCGCGATGCGTCCTACAACTTCCGCGGCCGCGTGCTGGAAGGAAAGACCCAGCCCGACGCGCGCTGGGTGTCGGTCCTGGAGGCGATCAACACCGCCGCCGGCCCGATGCTGGGCCGCGAATACACCGCGCGCTACCTGCCGCAGACCACCCGCGAGCAGGCCGATGCCATCGCCAAGGGCGTGCGCGACGCGCTGGATCGCGCCCTGGACCGCAACGCCTGGATGAGCCCGCAGGCCAAGACCGAGGCCAAGGCCAAGCTGGCCAAGCTGGATATCGAGATCGGCGCGCCCAAGCGCGATCTGGACTACACCGTGCAGCCGATGGGCCGCGGCAGCTTCGGCGGCAACATGCTCATCGCCAGCACCTGGCGCCACCGCGAGGAGATGAAGCGCATCGGCCGCGGTAACGCCGAGCGCCGCTGGAACGTGCTGCCGCAGCAGCCGGCCCTGGCCTACGACCTGGCCCAGAACCGCCTGATCGTCACCGCCGCGGTGCTGCAGCCGCCGGTGTTCGACGCCAAGCGCGATGTGTCGGCGCTGTACGGCGCCTTCGGTTCGCTGGTCGGGCACGAGATGACCCGTGGCTTCGACGCCAAGGGCCGCATGATCGACGCCAGCGGCCAGCTGCGCGACTGGTGGACTCCGGCCGATGTGACCGCCTGGACCGCCCTGGGCGCGCGGGTGACCAGCCAGTACAACGGCTATGCCTACCCGGGCCTGACCGCCACCAAGGTCAACGGCACGCTGACCCGCGACGAGGACCTGGCCGACCTGTCCGGCGTGGAGCTGGCCTGGGACGCCTTCAGCGCCGCCCAGCCGGCCGCCAACCCGGGCGCCAAGCAGACCTTCTTCCGCAGCTGGTCGCAGCTGTGGGCCCAGCAGGTCGCCCCGCAGGAGGCCACGCTGCGCCAGGCCAGCGACACCCATGCCCCCGGCCCCGTGCGCAGCGATGCCACGCTGCAGAACCAGCCGGAGTTCAGTGCGACCTTCGAGTGCAAGGCGGGCAATCCGATGGTGCGCCCGGCGGCCGAGCAGATCGGCATCTGGCGCTGAGCGGCTTCGCTTCCTGAGCAAAGAAAAACGCGGCCCCCGGGCCGCGTTTTTCTTTTGCATCTACGCCTGGCGCTATCGCACCACGCGGAAGCGCGAGTTGCCGCCGCGCCCACCGCCACGCTTGAACGGCGGCTGCCCGCGCCAGTAGCGGATCAGCAGCCAGCCGAACAGCATGCCGCCCAGGTGCACGAAATGCGCCACGCCCGGCTGGCGCCCGGTGTAGGCGAAGAACAGCTCCGCCGCGCCGTAGATGATCACCAGCGTGCGCGCCTTGATCTCCATCGGGATGGGAAACACGATCATGCGCTGGTTGGGGAACAGCATCCCGTAGCCCAGCAGCAGCGCGAAGACCGCGCCCGACGCGCCCAGCACCGGCACCGGCGGCTGGCCCTGCATCAGCAGCAGCGTGCCGACGATCACCTGCAGCACGTTGGCGCCGACCAGGCTGACCAGGTAGTAGGTGTAGAAGCGCTTCTGCCCCCACACCATCTCCAGCGCCGAGCCGAACATCCACAGCGCCAGCATGTTGAAGAACAGATGCGTCAGCCCGGCATGCATGAAGCCGGCGGTGACCAGCTGCCAGGGCATGAAGCCGGCCCCGTCGTAGAACTGGCCCGCCCCGATCGGCCACAGCAGCAGCCGCGCGGTGAGCGCCTCGGGCATCACCATCTGCAGCAGGAACATCGCCACATTGGCGATCAGGAGCGCCTGGGTCGCAGGCTGCAGTCGCGGAAACATCGAAGGCCTCGAAGCGGGAGTGGGAAGCGGGACGCATGATACGTGCGGCCGGCTGAGCGCTCGCGCAAGCCTTTCTGGTGCCAGGGCTGGGCCGAACCATCGGTTGGGCACGTGTCGCGCCGGTGGTCGGCGCCCTTCACAACGGCGGCTTGAGGCGCGCGGTGTGTCCTTTGCACGCGACGGCCAGCCCCACTTACGACAAGGTCGGCCGGGACCGCCGGGTGGCCGGGAAGAAGGCGCGGCCCCTGGACTCAGCCGATGCCCCAGATCTGCTCGTCCACGCTGGCCGCGGCCTGCTGGCCGACCACCTTGCCCTTGACCACGCGCACGCCCTCGGCGCGCAGCCGCTGGCTCTGCTCGCGCCAGCCGCGGCTGCCTTCCTCGAAGGCGATGGAGCCGTCCGAGCGCAGGATGCGATGCCAGGGCAGGTCCGGCGCGCCGTGCTTGCGCAGCACCTGCGCGACCAGCCGCGCCCGGCCCGGCAGCCCGGCCCGCCGCGCAATCTCGCCGTAGCCCGCCACCTGGCCTGCCGGCACGGCGCGGATGGCCTTGAGGATGGCGGTGGCGCGCGCTTCAGGGGTGGAGAGGTCGGGGGGCATGGGCTGGAGTTTAGCCCTGCCCCCTCGATTGGTTTGATCGCGGAAGTCGCGTTATCGAAGCAAAGGCTTTCGTGCCGCTTCGCGGCCCGACCTACTTTCTTTGCTCGTGCAAAGAAAGTAGGCAAAGAAGCGCTTTTCCACAGACGCATGTCTGGTCAACACGCCCCGAGGCGGCACGCCTGCGCTGCGCGCAGGTCCGCTCCGGGGCGAGGGATTTTCCAAGGGGACATCCTGTCCCCTCGGAAAACGCCGCACATCCCTGTGCGGCGCCCTGCGGGTCTTGTCCTCGCCCCTCCGCTGTGCCTCACGGGGATCTGAAAGTCCAAAGCAGAAGCAACCGCAACAGCCGAAGCCGTCGTGCTTTGGCTTTGGCTTTGGTTCTTGCTTCTGCTGTTGCCCTACCCCCCCCTTGAGGTCGGGCGGAGGACGACGGGTCAAACCCGAAGGGCGACGCGCAGGACGCGCGTCGTTTTTGGAAGGGACATGGATGTCCCTTCCAAAAATTCCCGGCGGCCGGAGCGGACTTTTCGCGTAGCGAAAAGCCGACCGCCGGGGTGTGCTTTCTTTGGCCTACCTTTCTTTGCACAAGCAAAGAAAGGTAGGTCGGGCGGCGAAGCCGCACGAAAGCCTTTGCCGTCGCTCAAACAAAAACGGGAAGCCCCAAGGCTTCCCGTTCCAATCACAAGCGGCCAACAGGCTTACGCCCACCCCACCCGCTGCAATCCCCACAGCAACCCATAGGCGATCGCCCCGGCGGCCGGGATGGTCAGGATCCAGGCCCACACGATGCGCTCGATCACCCCGATCTTCAGCGCCTTCGGATTCTTGGCGAAGCCCACGCCCATGATCGCAGTGGAGATGCTGTGCGTGGTCGATACCGGCATGCCGAAATGCGCCGCCACGGTCAGGATCGTGGCCGAGCTGGTCTCGGCCGCGAAACCGTGGATCGGGTGCAGCTTGACCATCTTGTGGCCGAGGGTCTTGATGATCTTCCAGCCGCCCGAGGCCGTGCCGGCGGCCATCACCACCGCGCAGGTCAGCACGATCCACAGCGCCACATCGGCGCTGCCTGCGCCCGCCTGCGGATGCAGGAAGGCCAGCCACGGCGGCAGATCGTCCAGCGCGCCGGTCTGCTGGGCGCCCATCAGGGTCAGGGCGATGATGCCCATGGTCTTCTGCGCGTCGTTGTGGCCGTGCGCATAGCCCATGTAGGCGGCCGAGGCGATCTGCGCCTTGCCGAAGAACGCATTGACCCAGCGCGGGCGCGCCAGGCGGCGCAGCGTGCCGCCGGCGCGCGCCATGCCGGCGATGATCGCCCACAGCAGCAGCATCACCAGCACGCCCAGCACGAAGCCGGCGATCGGCGAGGTCACCATCGGCACGAACACCTTCCACAGCAGGCCCTTGTTCTTGACCCAGGTGCCGGCGCTCTCCGACCAGATCAGCGCGTCCCAGTTGTTGTGCGCGGCGGCCAGGGCCGCGCCGCACAGCCCGCCGATCAGCGCATGCGAGGACGAGGACGGCAGGCCCTTCCACCAGGTGATCAGGTTCCAGACGATGCCGCCCAGCAGCGCGCACAGGATCACCTGCGAGGACGCGGCGACCACGTTGGTGTCGATCAGGCCAGTGGCGATGGTGGCCGCCACCGCGGTGCCGGTCAGCGCGCCGATCAGGTTGGTCACCGCCGCCAGGGCCACGGCCCAGCCCGGCGCCAGCACCTTGGTGGAAACCACCGTGGCGATGGAATTAGCCGTGTCGTGGAAGCCGTTGATGAACTCGAAGATCAGCGCGGCCAGGATCACCACCAACACCAGGGTCAGCATGGCGCGCGCTCCCCTGCCGGGGCACGCAATGGGCGGTGCAGGCACAAGCCGGCAAGGCCGGCGTGCGAAGTCCCGGAGCCGGGCGGCATGGCGTTCGAGCGCATGGGATCAGGAGTTCTTCAGCACGATCTGATAGACCACCGCGCCGGCTTCCTGGCAGCGGTCGATGGCCTTCTCCAGGATCTCGAAGAACTCCTTGAGCAGGAACATCTGCAGGTAGTCCAGGCGGCCGGAGTAGATGTCCCGGTACAGCTCCAGCATCAGCCGGTCGGCCTCGTTCTCCAGCGCGCGCAGCTTCTCGTACAGCGCCGTGGTGCGATCCAGGTTCATCTTGGGCAGCACGTCGACCATGTCCTTCACCACGCCGGCGGCCTGCTCGAGCATGGCCGCGCGCGGGGCGAAATCGATCTGCTCCAAGTGCTTGATCGCCAGCGAATAGCGGTCGGCGAACTTCTCCACCTGCTTGGGGATCTTGTGCAGCGCCGAACCGAGCGCCTCGATGTCCTCGCGCTCGATCGGGGTGATGAAGCTGTCCACCAGCGCCTGGCCGATCTTGTCCGAGGCCGCGCGCTCGCGCTGGCGGGCGAGCTTGAAAGCGTTGAGCGCCGGCTGGCGGTCGCTGCTCTTCATCATCGCGTGCAGCGCCTGGGTGCTTTCGTGGGCCGCGTCGGCCGCCTCGTCGAGCAGGGTATAGAACTGCTGGCCGGAACCGAAAATCGTCTGCAGGGAAAACATGCGTCGCTCGCACCCACCGTCGCGGGAGGGACGGCCATCAGGGCGCGATTATGACAATTTCGTTTCGGCCGGGCAGCAACAAGCTTGTCAGCTGGGCGCAAGTCGTTGATCCGATTGCCTTACCGGCGTTATTGGCACTCACGTCGGGTTTGCTAAACTGCGCCGGCGCCCTGTACGGGGCGCATCTTATGGACGACGACCCTTATCCCCCCGCCGCCCGCGCGGCCATCCGCCGGACACGTTCCGCCCTGTCACCTAATGTGGAGGGCAAGCCGTGCTCGAGCTGCTGACCGTCCTGTTCCTGATCGCCCTCAACGCCTTCTTCGCCCTGTCGGAGATGGCGCTGATGACCTCGCGCAAGCTGCGCCTCAAGCAGCAGGCCATCGAAAGCCGCGGCGCGCGCGCGGCGCTGGCCCTGGCCGAGCATCCCGACAACCTGCTGTCCACCGTGCAGATCGGCATCAACCTGATCGGCATCCTGGGCGGCGTGTTCGGTGGCGATGCCATCGGCGCGATCATCGCCGGCTGGCTGGACGGCTGGTTCCCGGGCCTGGCGCAGTACAACGCCCGCATCGGCGTGGCCACCGCGGTCACCCTGATCACCGCCGGCTATGTGATCTTCGGTGAGCTGATTCCCAAGCGCCTGGCGCTGACCAACCCCGAGAAGATCGCCGCGGTGGTGGCCCTGCCGCTGACCGGGCTGCTGCGCATCTCCAAGCCGATCGTGGCCCTGCTCGGCGCGATCAACCGCGCCGTGCTGCGCCTGCTGGGCATCAAGGACGACGCGCGTCAGGCGGTCACCGAAGAGGAGATCCGCATGCTGGTGAGCGAGAGCCACGAGCAGGGCGTGATCGACGACGACGAACGCAACATGGTCAACCGCGTGCTGCGCCTGGGCGACCGCACCGCCGACAGCCTGATGACGCCGCGCAAGCGCATCGTCTGGCTGGACATCGCCGCGCCCTACGAGCAGAACCTGCAGACCATGCGCGAATCGCAATACTCGCGCTTCCCGGTCTACCGCCACAACGACCAGGACGTGGTCGGCGTGCTGGAGGTCAAGTCGCTGCTGGACCGCATCGCCGACCACTCGCCGGAACTGTTCACGGACCTGCGCAAGGCGCTGTTCGTGTCCGAGTCCACGCATGCCATGAAGCTGCTGGAGATCCTGCGCGAGGAGCAGCAGTCCCTGGCGCTGGTGGTGGACGAGTACGGCGAGATCCAGGGCATGGTGACCCTGAGCGACCTGATGAACGCGGTGGTCGGCCGCCACCACCAGATGGCCGAGAATCCCGATCCCAAGGCCCTGGTCACCACCCGCGACGATGGCTCGCTGCTGATCGACGGCTCGCTGTCCACCGACGATCTGCGCGAGCTGCTCGGCGGCGTGGCCCTGCCCGACGAGCAGGAAGAGGACTACTACACCGCCGCAGGCATGGTGATCGAGCACTTCGGCCGCATCCCGCACGTGGGCGAGCACTTCGAATGGGCCGGCTGGCGCATCGAGGTGGTGGACCTGGACGGCGCGCGTGTGGACAAGCTGCTGCTGCAGAAGCTGGACGACGCCGACGATGACGACATCGTCGGCTGAGCCGGGGGCCGCCACCACGCGCAGTCTGCTGGACGAGATGGCCAGCGGCGATCCGAACGAACGCCTGCGCCTGGTGGACCTGCTGGCCGATCTCCAGCAGAGCGCGTTCGGCATGCTGCTGTTCATCGGCGTGCTGCCCTCCTTCATTCCTATCCCCGGCGTGGCCGGGGGCCTGAGCGGTCCGCTGGTGATGCTGGTCGGCGCGCAGCTGCTGCTATGCCTGCGCAAGCCGTGGCTGCCGCGCTTCATCGCCATCCGCGGCCCGATGCGGCACTCGGTGGTGCGCTTCCGCGACGCGCTGGCCAAGCCGCTGCGCTGGCTGGAGAAGGTCGTCCGCCCACGCTGGCCCGGCATGCTCGACAGCCGCCTGGCCAGTGCCTTCACCGGCCTGCTGCTGTTGCTGCTGGGCGTGCTGCTGGCGCTGCCGATCCCGTTCACCAACTACCTGTTCGGCCTGCTCCTGCTGCTCTATGTCTTCGCCCTGCTCGAGCGCGACGGCATGCTGCTGCTGGCGGCCTGGGTGCTGGGCGCGGTGGCCATCGCGGTGTTCGGCGTGGCCTCGGGCAATCTGGCGCACATGGTGATCCATCAGGTGCAGCGGCTGTTCTAGCCCCGCTGAGCGGGATCCCGGAACGCTCAGGCCAGCAGCTGCACGAACTCGCTTTCGTTGAGCGGATAACCCAGCCAGTAGCCCTGCGCCAGGTCGCAGCCGCGCTCGCGCAGCAGGTCGAACTGGCCCTGCTTCTCCACGCCCTCGGCCACCACCGCGATGCCCAGCGAATGGGCCATGGCGATGATCGCGCTGGTCAGCGCCAGATCGTCGTGGTTGCGCTGCAGGTCGGCCACGAAGCTGCGGTCGATCTTGACCCCGTCCACCGGCACGCGGCGCAGGTGGCTCAGGCCCGAGAATCCGGTGCCGAAGTCGTCCAGCCATACCTTGACCCCGGCGCGATGCAGCTTGGCCAGCATTTTGCTGGCATGGGCCTCGTCGCCGATCACCGCGGTCTCGGTCAGCTCCAGGTGCAGGCGGCCGGCGGCCAGACCGGTCTCGCGCAGCACCTCGGCCACCAGTTCGGGCAGGTCGCCGCTGCGCAGCTGGCGCGGGGAGACGTTGACCGACACGAACGGCGCTTCGCCGCTGGCGATGCCGTTCCAGCGCGCCGCCGCCGCGCAGGCCGCGCGCAGCACGCGCGGACCGATCTGTTCGATCAGCCCGCTCTGCTCGGCCACGTCGATGAAGACCATCGGCGAGACCGCGCCCAACTCGGGGTGGTGCCAGCGCAGCAGCGCTTCGGCGCCGACGATGCGATTGTCGGCCAGGCGGTAGATCGGCTGGTAGACCAGGCTCAGCTCGTCGCGGTCCCAGGCGCCACGCAGCTCGGATTCCATGCGCACGCGCCGCTCCACCGCCTGGTCCATGGCGCGGCTGTAGAAGCGGTAGCAGTTCTTGCCGGCCATCTTGGCCTGGTACATGGCCACATCGCCGTTCTTCATCAGCGCCGTGGCGCCGGCGGCGTCCTCGGGGAACAGGGTGATGCCCACCGAGGTGCCCAGGAACACCTGCCGGCCCTGCACCATCAGCGGCTCGCCCAGCGACTGCACCATCGCCTCGGCCAGCGCGGCGGCCACCGCGCGCACATCGCCGTGCTGGATCAGGATCACGAACTCGTCGCCGCCGAAGCGCGCCACCATCGCCTCGTCGCCGCCCAGGCGCTCGACCACCTCGCGGATGCGCGTGGCGAAATACACCAGCACCTCGTCGCCCGCCTCGTGGCCGAGTGAATCGTTGACCCGCTTGAAGTCGTCGATGTCGGCGAACAGCAGCGCCAGCTGGCGGCCACCGCCGCGCACCAGCAGCATGCGGTGATCCAGGCTCTCGCGGAACGCCAGCCGGTTGGCCAGCCCGGTCAGCGCATCGGTATAGGCCATGCGCCGCACGTCCTTGTCGTGCCGGGAGATGCTGTCGCTCATCTCCGAGAACGCGCGCACCAGTTCGCCGACCTCGTCCTCGCGCGCACTAACCGGGCGCGGCACGTCGTAGTCGCCCACGCCGATCGCGCGCGCCGACTGCGCCAGGGCGCGGATCGGCCGCACCAGGGTGCGCTGCACATACCAGGCCATGCCCACCCCGACCAGCAGCAGCGCGCCGAGCAGCATCACGATCCAGCCGGCATGACGCCGGCCCAGCGCCTCCAGGCGATCGCGCAGCAGTGCGGAGGCGCGCTCCTCGCTGGCGCGCACCGAATCGAGCGAGTAGCCGATGCGCACGCCGCCCAGGCGCGAATCGCCCAGCTCGACGACCCGGGAGATCTCCACCACCTTTTCGGTCCACTGGGTCAGCGGCGCGCGGCTGGCCAGGGCGCGCGCGGCCAGCGGGTCGCGCATCGGCTGGCCGTAGGAGGCCATGTCCCAGGAGCCGTCGTTGACCACGTTGCCGGCCTCGTCGAACACCAGCACATAGGCCACGTCCGGCTGCAGGGTGGCCTCGCGCACCAGCACGCCGATGGCGTCCAGGTCCGAGTAGTACATCGGGTTGGCCAGCGAATCGGCCAGCTGCTCGGCCATCGCGCTGCCGCGGCGGGTCAGGCCTTCGGCGGCCATCGACTGCACCGCCTGGCGGCCCAGCGCATCGACCTCCTGCTGCATCGCGTGCTGGCGCTGCAGCAGGACCGCCAGCAGCAGCACGATCATCAGCAGCGTCACGCCCATCGCCAGCGAAAGCTGGGTCTGCAGGCCGAAGCGGGTGCGCCGGCTCAGGTTCACTCGACCTGCTCGCGCACGCGGGCGCCGGCCTGGCGCACATGCTCGAGCGCCTTGAGCGCCGGAGCATCCAGTTCAAGGAAGCGCGTGGTGCCGAAGAAGCGCTTCAGCGCATCGCGCGCCTGCGGATCCTGCGCGGCCTGCAGCAGCACCTGGCGCAGGCGCTCGCGCACCGCCGGCGACAGGCCCGGCCGGACCATCTCCAGCGCGCGCGGGAAGTCGGGCGACTGCGCCAGCACGCGCATGTTGCGGCGGAAGGCCAGCGGCATGCGCCGCTCGTCCTTCCAGTCCAGATCGTTCAGCGCCCCGGCCTCGACCATGCCCTTGTCGACCCAGGCGGCGATGTTGAACTCCGAGCGCGCGAACACGTAGCCGACCGACTGCGCGTCGGGCCGGTCGCGCGGGGAGAGCAGGATTTCCAGCGGCAGATGCGCGTCGAGCAGCATCGAGGCCGGCACGATGTAGGAGCTGGTCGAGCCCACGCCCTGCAGCGCGATCGACTTGCCGCGCAGATCGGCCAGCGAGGTCAGGCCCGAGTCGGCCCGGGCGAAGATCAGCGTGTGATAGAGGCTGGCGCCGCCGCGCTCGGTCAGCAGCAGCGGCTGCGCGCCGGTGCGGCGCTGCAGCTCCACGCCGGTGCCCGAGGTCTCGGTGACCCAGTCCACCCGGCCGCGGCGCAGGTAGCTGCTCATCTGCCGCGCGTCGCGCGCCATCAGGATGCGGCCGCCGGTGATGCCGACATCGCCCATGCGCGCCACCACGTAGTCCAGCAGCGGTTTGAGCTGGGCGTAATGGGCCTTGGGATTGTCGCTGATGCGTCCCAGCACCAGCACGTGCGGATCGTCCTCACCCGGTGCCGGGGCGGCCCGCAGGGGCATCGCCATCGCCGCACACACCAGCAGCACGCCAAGGAGCCAGTAGCGCAAACGGGGACTTCCGCAATGGAGACGCGCCAGCCTAGCTGACTTTGACATCACCGGACAATCACGCGGCTCCTGCCTGGCCGGCCAGGCGCGCCATGCGCTGGCAGTCGGCCAGGATGCCGCGCAGCAGGCGCACTTCCTTTTCGTCCAGGCCCGCGCGCAGGTACAGGCGGCGCAGCTTGCGCATGGCCGATTCGGGCGCGCGGCCCTTGTGGAAGTCGACCTGGTCCAGCGTGTCCGCCAGCTGGGCGAAGAAGCCTTCGAGCTGGGCGTGCGTGGCCGGGGCCGCGCCGGGATCGGTCTGGTCCGCTTCCGCCGGCGGGCTGGCGTCCTGGGCTTCGCGCAGCGCCAGGCGCGTCTCGTAGGCCAGCACCTGCACCGCGGCGGCCAGGTTGAGCGAGCTGTAATCGGGGTTGGCATCGATATGCACGGCCGCGTGGCACAGCTGCAGCTCCTCGTTGGTCAGCCCCGTGCGCTCGCGGCCGAACAGCAGCGCCACCGGCGCCTGCCGCGCGACCCGCGCCAGCTGTGCGGCCGCCTGGCGCGGGCTGTGCTCCTCCAGCTGCACCCGGCGGCTGCGCGCGGTGCAGCCCAGCACCAGCTGACAGTCGGCGAGCGCGGCGGCCAGGTCGTCGGTGACCAGCGCATCGGCCAACAGGTCGTCCGCGCCGGCGGCGCGGCGGAAGGCCTCCTCGTGTGGGTACTTCTCCGGCTGCACCAGGACCAGCTGGGCCAGGCCCATGGTCTTGAGCGCGCGCGCGGCGGCGCCGATGTTGCCGGGATGCTGGGTGCCGACCAGCACGAAGCGGATGCGCGCGGCGGCGCTGGAATCGATGGTGTCCATGCCGCGATTTTAGGTGTTCGCGCCCTCATCCGTCCTCCCCGCACACCCCAGGACAGGGCCCGCGGCCGAGGGCGGTGCTAGAATGCGCGGTCCGGCCGCCGCGCCGGCCTGCTCTTTCCATCTGCCGCGTACCACACGCCCCGCCTGACCGAGGTCGCTTCGCATGCTCAATCCCGTCGTCACCGTCATGACCAAGGCCGCGCGCGTCGGGGGCAATGTGCTGCTGCGGAGCATGAACAAGCTCGAGAGCCTCAACGTGGTCCAGAAGGACCGCATGGACTACGCCAGCGAAGTCGATGCCGACGCCGAGAAGGCGATCATCAAGGAACTGCGCCGCGCCTACCCCGAGTACGGCGTGATCGGCGAGGAAGGCGGCGTGCTGCCCGGCAAGAACCCGCGCTACCACTGGGTCATCGATCCGCTGGACGGCACCAGCAACTACCTGCACGGCTTTCCGCATTTCTGCGTTTCCATCGCGCTGGTGGACAACGGCGAACCGAGCGATGCGGTGATCTTCGACCCGCTGCGCAACGAGCTGTTCACCGCCAGCCGCGGCGCCGGCGCGCAGCTCAACGAGCGCAAGATCCGCGTGTCGGACCGCAAGGAGCTGGCCGGCGCGATGCTGCACACCGGCTTCCCGCCGCGCGAGCGCGCCCGCGTCGGCGCCCAGCTCGAATGCGTGCGCGAGCTGCTCAACCACGCCGAGGACATCCGGCGCACCGGCTCGGCCGCGCTGGACCTGGCCTATGTGGCCTGCGGCCGCGCCGACGCCTACTTCGAGGCCGGCGTGAAGGCCTGGGACATCGCCGCCGGTGTGCTGCTGGTGCGCGAGGCCGGCGGCAAGGCCAGCGACTTCAAGGGCGCCGCGCTGGCGCGCATGGACGACGGCGCCAAGGCCGAAGGCCGCCAGGTCATCGCCGGCAACCTGCGGGTGGCCGATGCGGTGCAGAAGGTGGTGGCGCAGTCGGGGTATGCGGCGGCGTTTGCTTGATGGGGTGTGCGGCCTTGGCGCTTCAAGGCTTCAAGCAGGCGCTTTGAAGCAAGAGCTCTAAATCCAAGGCTTTGAAGCCAAGGCTCTGAAGCAGGAGCAAAGCTTTCGCGCCTGCGGGCGCGAGCTACTTTTGTCTTGTCAAAAGTAGCCAAAACCGCTTCTCGCCGGGACGCGAGCCGCCGCTGCGCGGCGGTCCCCTGCGCTTCTCGGAAGTCAGGGCATTTATCCCCTTTTAGGGACGTCGCCCAAACTCGCTTCGCTCAAACAGGGCGACTCTTCGGCCCTGACTTCCTGCGATGCTCGGCTCGCTTTACGGCTCAGACAGGTAAAGCAACGGCAACAACAACGACCACGGCAACAGCAGTAGCAGTAGCAGTAGCAGTAGCAGTAGCAGTAGCAGTAGCAGTAGCAACGATAACGGCAACGGCCGAAGCAGCTCTCTCAGATCGTCATTCCCGCGAAAGCGGGAATCCAGGGACTTTGCTCTTTGCGGTTGCGGTTGCGGTTGCTCTCAATCACGTTGTAAAGCAAAGCGGAGAGGCAGGAGCCGCTACCGTAAAGCCAGCCCTGACAAACCTTCGGGCGCGCAAGCGCCCTTGTACAAGCAAGAAAGTAGATCTGTCCGCGGAGCGCCACGAAAGCGCTCGGCTTACAGCATAAAAGCCCTGGCGATCTCGCCTCAACTCACGCGCACACCGCGCGCAAGCCCTCAAGCCACCCCTAAACCCGGTATCGCCACAATCGCCTCGGGATCGAACCCCGCGATCCGCGCGAAATCCTTGCCGCGTTCGACGTAGTCGCGGTACATGCCGAAACTCGGCGCGCCCGGCGACAGCAGCACGAGGCCCTGCCCCTCCAGCATCGCCTCGGCCTGGTGCACCGCGGAAGACAGGTCAGCCGCGGCGGCCAACAGGAAACCGCCCTCGCCCGCCACCGCCTCCAGCAGCGCATGGATGCGCGGGCCGTTGGCCCCCAGGGTCACGATGCCCAGCGGCGCGTGCTGGCGCATGGCCTGGGCGAAGTCGTGCCAGTCCAGGCCACGGTCATGCCCGCCCACCAGCAGCGCGATGCGCTGACCGGCGAAGCAGTCCAGCGCCGCCAGCGTGGCGTGCGGGGTGGTGGCGATCGAATCGTTGACGTAGGTCAGGCCGCCGCGCGTGCCAAGCGTCTGCAGGCGGTTGGGCAGCGGGCGGAAGTCCAGCGCGGCCGGCGCCAGCGGCGCGGCATCCAGGCCCAGCGCCTCGATCGCCGCCAGCACCGCGCACAGGTTGCCGCGGTTGTGGCGGCCGGGCAGCGGCACCGCGCGCGTGTCGAACACCTGCGCGTCGCCGCGATACAGCAGCTCGCCGCGCAGATGCCAGCCGTCCTCGCGGTTGAACCAGACAATGCGGCTGTCGGGCAGCACCAGCTGCGAGAGCACCGGATCGCGCGCGTTGAGCACGGCGGTGCGCGGCGCGGCGCGCGTGACCAGCGCGAGCTTGTCCTCGATGTAGCGCTGCTCGCTGCCGTGCCAGTCCAGGTGCTCGGGGAACAGATTCAGCACCACCGCCACCTCGGGGCGCACGCCGCTGTCGGCGACCGCGCCGGTCTGGTAGCTGGACAGCTCGATCGCCCACAGCTCCGGCGCGGGCCGCGGGTCCATCACCTCCAGCAGCGGCAGGCCGATATTGCCGGCCAGCGCGGTGCGATGGCCGCCGGCGCGCAGCAGGTGGGCCAACAGCGCGGTGGTGGTGCTCTTGCCCTTGGTGCCGGTCACGCACACGGTGCGCGCGTCGGGATGCTCGGCGAACCACAGCGCCGTGCCACCGAGCAGACGCGCGCCGGCGGCCTGCGCTTCCAGCGCCTCGGGCGAATACGGGCTGATGCCCGGCGACTTGATCACCACCTCGAAGCGGCCCAGCGCCGCGCCGGTGACCTCGACCTGCGGCAACAGCAGCGGATCGCCCAGCGTCGCGGCCTGCGCCGCCTCGGCCGGGCTGCAGAACAGGGTCAGCGCCTGTCCCGGCAGCCGGCTGCGCAGCAGGGCGTGGGCGGCGCGCCCCTCGCGCCCCCAGCCCCACAGCGCGACGCGCCGGCCCTCAAGCTGCGAAATTCGCACGCAGCTGCTCCCACAGAGCGGGCGGGATGCGGTGCTCGCCCTCGGGCTGCAGCAGCGGGGCGATCTGCAGGTCGGTCGCATCCAGCTGCGGGGCGATCTCGCGGTTGAAGCGCGCCACCAGCGCGTCCTCGCGCCACTCCGGCCGCTGGCCCAGCGCGGCCATCGCCGCGCGCGACTCGCGTCCCTCGCCCACGCATTCGAACGGCTTGTGGTCCTGGTACTCCAGCAGCGCATCGAAGCCGGCGGTCTGCGCGGCATCGTCCAGCAGGTTGCGGCCGAAGATGTTCAGCAGGCGCGGCTTGGGCATGAAGTTGCTCAGCGCCAGGAACACGAAATGGCACTTGGGGCACTGCCCGCACCAGCGGTTGACCGGACGCTCGCCCAGGATGTGGAAGTTGCGGTTGCAGCTGGAAAAGTGCGCGTCGTAGTGGTCGGTCTTGGCGAACTGCCGCGCCACCGCCAGCTCGGACAGCGGCCGCAGCAGCGAGTAGTAGTGCAGGTCGGCGGCGACCAAGCGCTGCACGTGCGCGCCGAACAGCGACTCGAACGCCCAGCCCTTGGACCACTGGTGGTTCACCTCGCCGGTGCCGGGGATCAGGCTGCCGTAGCTGGCCGAGCGCTCGTTGGAGAACACCACCTGGTCCACCCCGCGCAGCAGCGCGGCCACCACCAGGATGGCCGAGTTGATCGCGGTCACCGGGATATGACCGTTATAGGCGCCCTGGCGGTTGAGCTCGAACAGCGCCGGCGCCAGCGCGCGGCCGATATTGAGCGTGGGCAGGCCGGTGCGCGCCGCGCAGGCGGCGATCAGCTGCGAGCCGCCGATCCAGCTCACCGTCTGCGCCACGCCGGCCTGGCGCAGCGCCTCGATGGACACCAGCGAATCCTTGCCGCCGCCGATGGCCACCAGCGCGTGCGGCGCCAGGCCCAGCGTCGGCGCCAGCGCGGCATCGGCCGCCTCGCTGGCGGGGAAGCGGATGCGCCCGTGCAGGTCCAGGCCGTTGCGATAGGCGAACTCGCCCAGACCGTGGGTGTAGAGATCCTCCATCAGCGCGGCGGTGTCCGCATCGATGGGCTCGCCCTCGATCACAAGTTCGGGCGGCACGGCGGCCTTGTAGTAACTCACGCCGGCGATCAGGTGCAGCAGGCGCAGCGCGCGCCGCAGCGCGTGTTCGCGCGCGGGGTCCAGTGCGAACGGCGCGCCGGGGAAGCTCACCGTCTCCACCAGCTCCGGGCCCTGGTCGAAGGCATAGCGCAGACGCGCCACGCCGGTGGCCGGGTCGAAGTCGCAGCCGCTGAAACGGAACTGCTTGACCGTCTCGCGCTGGAACGTCCAGTCAGACATCGAGGGTCGTCTCCTTGGGCAGCGCACGCTGGTTGTAGGTGCTGGCCATGCTGTAGCCATAGGCGCCGGCGTCGGCGATCAGCATGACGTCGCCCGGCGCGCTCGCCGCCGGCAGCGCGCGGCGGCGGCCGAACACGTCGGAGGATTCGCAGATCGGGCCGACCACGTCGAAGCTGGCCGTGTCCGCGTCGTCCAGGCGGCTGAGGTTGGCGATGTCGTGCCAGGCGTCGTACAGCGCCGGGCGGATCAGGGTGTTCATGCCCGCATCCAGGCCCACGCGCAGCACGCCGTCCTTCTCGATCATCTGGGTGGCGTGGGCCAGCAGCACGCCGGCCTCGGCCACCAGGTAGCGGCCCGGCTCGATGGCCAGGCGGAAGGCGGGATGCACGGCCTTGACCTCCTCCAGCCCGCGCGACCAGGCGTCCAGGTCGAAGGGCTCGTCATCGGCGTGATAGGGAATGGGCAGGCCGCCGCCGATGTCGATCACCTCGATGGTGCCGATGCGGCGGGCGAAGCCGGCCAGCTCGTCGCACATCAGGCGCCAGTGGCCCTCGGCCTCCACGCCGCTGCCCAGGTGCGCGTGCAGCCCGGTCAGGGTGATGTTGAGGCTGCGCGCCAGCGCGACGAACTCGTCCACGCGCGCGGCCGACAGCCCGAACTTGGACGCCTTGCCGCCGGTGTTGACCTTCTCGTGATGGCCATCGCCATGGCCCAGGTCCACGCGCAGCCACAGGGTGCGGCCCTTGAAGACCTCGGGCCAGCGTTGCAGCGCCTCGACGCTGTCGATGGTGACGTTGACGCCGAGCGCCAGCGCCGCCTCGTACTCGTGCCGGGGCGCGAAGCTCGGGGTGAACAGCACGCGGCGCGGCTCCAGCTGCGGCAGCGTGGCGAAGACGTGCTCCAGCTCGCCCAGCGACACGCATTCCAGGCCGAAGCCCTCCTCCGCCAGCGTGCGCAGGATGGCCGGATGCGAGTTGGCCTTGATCGCGTAGAAGCGCTGGTCGATCTGCTTGATCGCAGCCAACGCGCGGGCGCGCTCGCGCACGGTCGGCAGGTGATAGGCGTAGACCGGCGTGCCGGCCTGGGCCAGGTCCAGCAGCTGCGCGCGCCTGGCCTGCCACCACGGCGTGGGGCGCGGGCGCAGCGCGCCGTTGAGTTCGCGCCAGCGCGGGCCGAACACGCTGGTTTCTTCCACCGGCATGGCGCCCGAGTCGATCAGCTCGCCGTGCAGGATCGGCAGCAGGCCGTCGGCATCGGCCTCGTCGATGACGAAGGTCAGGTTCAGGTCGTTGGACGACTGCGAGATCAGGTGCACGCGCTCCTTGCCGAAGGTCGCCCACACATCCGACAGCTTGTGCAGCAGCGAGCGCATGCCGCGGCCGACCAGGGTGATGGCCGCGCACGGCGCGATCACCTTGACCCGGCAGATCTCGGCCAGGTCCGAGGACAGCGCGGCCAGCACGTCGGTGCTGACCAGGTTCTCGGAAGGATCCAGCGACACGGTGACGTTGGTCTCCGACGAACCGATCAGGTCCACCGACAGGCCGTGCTTCTTGAAGCGCGCGAACACATCGGCCAGGAAGCCGACCTGCTGCCACATGCCGATGCCTTCCATCGACACCAGCACGATGCCGTTGCGGCGGCTGATCGCCTTGACCCCGGGGATGGTGACCGCGTTGCCGTCGATGCTGGTGCCCGGCAGCTCGGGGCGCTCGGTGTCCAGGATCGCCATCGGCACGCCGGCGTCGCGGCACGGCTTGATCGAACGCGGATGCAGCACCTTGGCGCCGGTGGTAGCGATTTCCTGCGCCTCGAAGTAGTCCAGGCGCGTGAGCAGCCGCGCGTCCGGCACTTCCTTCGGGTTGGCGCTGAACATGCCGGGCACGTCGGTCCAGATCTCCACGCGCTGGGCCTTGAGCAGGGCGCCGAAGTACGCCGCCGAGGTGTCCGAGCCGCCGCGGCCCAGGATCGCCGTGCCGCCGTCGCCGTGGCGGGCGATGAAGCCCTGGCTGATCAGCACGCGCGTGGGCTGGGTGCGGAAGCGCGCGCGCCAGTCGTCGCTGCCGCGCGGATCGCACGACACCGACAGGCGCTGCGCCCAGGCGCTCTGGTTGGGGATGGTCATCGCATCGAGCCACTCGCGCGCATCGCACCAGCCGATGTCCAGGCCGTTCGCGGCCAGGTAGGCCGCGCCGATGGTCGAGGACAGCAGCTCGCCCTGGCCCAGCACCTCGGCCTGCCAGTCCAGCGCGCGAGTGGCCGCGCGTGGGTCGGTGGCCAGCGCGCGCAGCGCGGCCAGGCGCTGGCCGAGCACGGCCTGCGCGTCCAGCTCCAGCTCGGCCACGAACTCGCGGTGGCGCAGCTCCAGCGCGGCCACACGGGCCTCGGCGTCCTGGGCGCCGTCGGCGATCGCGGTCAGCTCGTTGGTGACGCCCGACAGCGCCGAGACCACCACCAGCACGCGCGCGTCGTGTTCCTCGGCGCGTTTTTTGGCCAGCTTCCCGATGGTGTCCCAGCGATGACGACGCGACACCGAGGTGCCGCCGAACTTGAGCACGATCCAGCGATCGTTCGGGGGGGAAGCGGACATGGGGACTTTGCGGTCTACGATGGGGAGGAAAAACCCGATCACGCGGGCGGAACCTGCAATTCTAATGGAACACGCCCAGCCAAGCCCCCGCGGCCCCAGGACCCGACCATGATCCAGCGCCGCTACCTGCAGCTCGACGTCTTCGCCGACCGCCCCGGCGCGGGCAACCCGCTGGGCGTGGTGGTCGATGCCCATGCGCTGGACACCGCGGCCATGCAGGCGCTGGCCGCCTGGCTGAACCTGTCCGAGACGGTCTTCTTCCAGCCGCTGGGCGGCTACGGCGCCGACTACCACGTGCGCATCTTCTCGCCGAGAACCGAGCTGCCCTTCGCCGGCCACCCCAGCGTGGGCGCCGCCTGGGCCGCGCTGTCGCTGGGCCTGGTGCGGTCCGAGCACCTGCACGCGCAGGCCGCGGGCGAGGTCGATCTGATCCAGCAGTGCGCCGCCGGGATGCTGCCGGTGCGGGTGCGCCAGGCCGACGGCGCGCGCCGGATCTCGGTGCGCACCCCGCGCGCGGTGCACCGCTTCGACGTGCCCCCGCCGGCCTGGCTGCTGGCGCCGCAGGTGTTCGGCGCGGCCCGCGGTCCCCTGCCGCCGGCGCTGTACAACAACGGCCCGGACTGGTGGCTGCTGGAACTGGCCGACGAGGCCGCGCTGCGCGCCTGGCAGCCGGATCTGGGGCAGATCGCCCTGCTGCCGGGGAAGGGCAAGCTGGCCGCCTTCGCCCGCAGCCATGGCGGTACGCATGAGCTGGTGGTGCGCGCCTTCGCCCCGGCCAGCGGCGTCCCGGAGGACCCGGTCACCGGCAGCGCCAACGGCCTGATCGCCGCCTGGCTGCACGCGCGCCAGGCACTGCCCGGCCGCGGCGGCCGTTACCGGGTCAGCCAGGGCCGCGAACTGGGCCGCGACGGCCTGATCGAGGTGGAAGTGGATGCCGAGGGCGAGGTCTGGATCGGCGGCCTGGTGCAGCCGGTCATCCAGGGCCAGATCACCTGGTGAGCGCGCCGGGCCGGCGCTACCTGCAGCTGGACGTGTTCGCCGCGCGTCCAGGCTGCGGCAATCCGCTCGGCGTGATCCTCGACAGCGACGGCCTGGACAGCGACGCGATGCAGGCGCTGGCCGCCTGGCTGGGGCTGCCCGAGACGGTGTTCTTCGTGCCTGCCGCCGAAGGCGCCGACTTCCACGTGCGCATCTTCACACCCGACTGCGAGCCGCCCTTCGCCGGCCATCCCAGCGTGGGCGCGGCCTGGGCCGCCGTCGCCTGGGGCCTGGCGAGCCCGCGCGATGGCCGCCTGATCCAGCAATGCGCGGCCGGCCTGCTGCCCGCCCAGGTGCGGCAGGTCGATGGCGTGCTGCAGGCCCGGATCCGCGCGCCGCGCGCGCGGGCGCTGCCCACCCCGCCCCACGCCCAGGCCCTGCTGGACGCCGCGCACCGCGGCTGGGCCTTGGCTGCGGCGCCGGCGCTGTGGAACAACGGCCCGGGCTGGTGGCTGCTGGAACTGGCCGACGCCCAGGCGGTGCGCCGCGCGCACCCGGACTTCGGCGCGATCGCCGCGCTGGCCCGTGCCACGGCCAGCCTCGGCGTCGCGCTCTTCGCCGCGGAAGCCGCCGACGGCCACGACCTGGTCGTGCGCGCGTTCTGCCCCGCCGATGCGCCCAACGCGCCCGAAGACCCGGTCACCGGCAGCGCCAACGCCTGCATCGCGGCGTGGCTGCACGCACAGGGCCGGCTGCCGGGCATCGGCGGGGCCTGCGTCGCCAGCCAGGGCCGCGAGGGCGGCCGCGACGGCCGTGTGTACCTCGAGGTGGACGCCGACGGCGAGGTCTGGATCGGCGGGCAGGTCCAGGGCGTGGTCGAGGGCACGCTGCACTGGTGAGGCCACGGCGCGCTGCTACCCTGCACGCCCCTTCCCAGCTGCTCCTGTGCCCATGCAATCGCGTCGTTTCCTGCAGGTCGATGTCTTCTCCGCGCGCGCGGGCAATGGCAATCCGCTGGCGGTGGTCCTGGATGCGCAGGGGCTGGACGAGGCCGCCATGCAGGCCATCGCGCGCTGGACCAAGCTGCCGGAGACGACCTTCGTCTTCCCGGCCCAGGACGAGCGCGCCAGCTACCGGCTGCGCATGTTCGCCCCGCAGAAGGAGGTGCCCTTCGCCGGCCATCCCAGCGTGGGCACCGCGCACGCGGTGCTGGCCGCGGGCCTGGCCGTGCCGCGCGACGGCGTGTTGATCCAGGACGGCATCGCCGGGCGCCTGCCGCTGCGGGTGGAGAGCCTCGACGGACGCCAGCGCATCGCCATCCGCGTGCCTCGCGCCTCGCTGGCCGAGGTGGTCGACCCGGCCGATGCGCGCCTGGCGCCGGCCATCGCCGGCTGGCCGCTGGGAGCGCTGCCGCCGGCGCTGATGGACGGCGGCCGCAAGTGGTGGGTGGTGGAACTGGCCGACGAGGCCGCATTGCGCGGCCTGACGCCGGACTGGGACGCGATCGCCACCCTGGCGGAAGGCTCCGGCGCGATGGGCGTGTTCGCCTATGCCCGCGCGACCGGCCAGCCCGACTACCAGCTGGCGGTGCGCGCTTTCGTCGGCAACGGCCGGCGGTTCGAGGACGCGGCCTCCGGCGCGGCCGCCGCGGTGCTGGCGGCCTGGCTGGACCAGCGCGGCGCCCTGCCCGGCAGCGGCGGGCGCTATGTCGCAAGCCAGGGCCGGGAGGTCGGCTTCGACGCCCTGCTGGAGCTGTCCATCGACGCCGCCGGCGAGGTGTGGTCCGGCGGCCAGGTGCAGACCGTGGTGCGCGGCACGCTGGACTGGTGAGCCCCACCGTGCGCAGCGGACGGACCGATCCACCGGCGCACTCCCCGCCCCGGCCCGGTTTGCCGGACAATGCGCCGCGCGCGGCCCGCCCCGGCCGCGGCATCTTCACTGCCCCACATCGGCCAGCGGGCCAGGATGACCGGCGACATGAGTGAGAACACGCGCAAGGCGACCGGCACCATCGAACGCGCGCTGGATGTCCTCGAGGCGATCGGTACCTCGCCCAAGGGCGTGACCTTCGCCGAGATCGCCCAGCAGGTGCAGCTGCCGCGCACCACCGCCTACCGCATGCTCAGCGGCCTGATCGAGCGCAACCTGGTCCGGCGCGAGTCCACCCGCCGCGCCTACCGGCTGGGCTTCGGCGCGCTGCAGCTGAGCCGCGAATCGCATCCGGCGCCGCAGCTGGTCGTGGCCGCCAACATCGAGCTGAACTATCTGCGCGCCATCACCGGCGAGACCACCAGCCTGTGGGTGCGCGACGGCCTGGAAGTCATCGCACTGGAACGCGCGCGCGGCGCGCACCGCTCGCAGGGCGACACCCACGTCGGACAGGGTCGTCTGCTGCACGTCACCGCGGCCGGCAAAGCGCTGCTGGCGGCCATGCGCACCGGGGAGCGCAATCCGCTGCTATCGAGGCTGCCGATGACACCGTTCACGCCCAACAGCGCGACCAGCCGTGAGCAGGTCAACGCCATGATCGCCACGGTCAAGGAGCGCGGCTACGCCATCGACGACGAGGAAAGCCGCCTGGGCGCGCGCTGCGTGGCCGCGGTGATCCGCGACATGCAGGGCGTGGTGCGCGGCGCGCTGAGCCTGTCCGGGGCCACCGAGCGCTTCACGCCCGAGCGCATGGCCGCCTTCGGCACCGAGCTGACCGAGGCGGCCCAGCGCATCGGCGAGCGCCTGGCCGGCGCCGTCGAGGTCACCCATGACGACCAGGTCGCACGCGTGCCCGGCCCGCCCGCCACCGGCGGCGATTTCGCCACCTGGTCGGCCGCGCGCAACGCCTGGTACTGGATCGACACCGCCACGGCCACCCTGCACCGCGCCACTCAGGAACAGGACCAGCGCATCGCCACGCTGACGGTGGCCGCGCGCGGCCTGCACGCCACGCCGATGGGCCTGGAAGTGGTGCACGCCGAGGGCATCCTGCGACTGGATTTCGACGGCCAGCCGGCGGCACGACAGCTCGACCGGCGCGGCCAGCCCGCGCCGATCGCGGCCTGCGTGCAGCCCGACGGTCGCGAGTGGCAGGTCACGCCGGACCCGGCCGGCGGCTATCGCATCGCCACCTGGCTGCACACCGGCATCGCCGTGCCGGGCTGGCGCATCGACGACCGCATCGACGCGCTGTGCTGGAACCCGGCCGGCACGCGCCTGTTCGCCGCCAGCGCCACCACCGGCACGCTCTATGAGATGCGCCCAGGCGATGCGCGCATCCGCCGCCTGGCCGTGGTGCCCAAGGCCTCGGGCGAGGTGCGCAGCCTGGCGGCCGACGCGCAGGGCGATGTCTGGGTCGCCCTGCACGGCGGCTGGGCGGTAGCGCGCGTCTCGGCCGAAGGCGGGATGATGCAGGAGGTGGTCGGGCTGCCCCTGGCGTGGCCGACCAGCGTTGCCGTGGGCGGCAGCGATGGCCACCAGCTGGCGATCACGATCGCCGCCGGCCCCGATGCCACCGAGCCGCACGCCGACGCCCCGGAAACCGGGCTCTACCTGCTCGAACGGCCGGCTCCGCCGAAGTAGTCGCGCGCCGCGCGGCGCGCCCAGCAGCGGTGCTCTTCGCCTGAGTGCGGAGGATGCGGACCTGCTGATGCGATGAGCGTGGCGTGGTGGTGAGCACTACTTCGCCGACAAGTCTCGACCCGGCCGGGCGCGGCTTCTCGGCTCGGTCCGCCATCCCTGGCAGACTCGCCGCCGCTGGCCATCCCTGGCCCGCGCTCCGCGCGCCCGCCCGGGTCGAGGCTCCTCGAGCGTGCAGATCAGGACTCCTTCCAACGAAGGCATTGAGCAAGCGCTGTGCCCCCTCCCTTTCGCCGCAGGCGAAGAGGAGCTCGAAGTCGCGAACTAGCGACTGAGGGGGTGGGGTGCTTTTTGCTGTTGCTCTTGCTTCTGTGGCTTGACCGGTAAAGCCCGACCCCTCCCCATCCCTCCCCTGCGCTGCGCGCAAGGGAGGGGGCCTCAAGTCGATGCCTTCCCGTGACTGATCGCATTTGGCGCAAGGAAGAAAGTTCGAACGACCGCGCAAACCGAAGCGCTATGACCTGACGCGCGCAGCAGCGGGCCGGCGGGCGGTGACCGCGCCT
This sequence comes from Pseudoxanthomonas winnipegensis, assembly GCF_030322905.1. NCBI lineage: Bacteria > Pseudomonadati > Pseudomonadota > Gammaproteobacteria > Lysobacterales > Lysobacteraceae > Pseudoxanthomonas > Pseudoxanthomonas winnipegensis. The sequence goes on from NZ_CP095475.1 coordinate 2,845,094, forward strand.
AGCGAGGCAGGAAGCCGAGCGCCCGAGTCAGGGCAGGATGCCCTGATCGAGGGAAAAGCGGACACCGCCCGCCGGACCGATGCCCCTCCGAAGCCGAAGCACACACCGCCTCAATTACTTGGTCCAGCGACCACCCAAAAAACAAAAGGGGCCACAGGGGCCCCTTTTGCTTGCAGATGTCGATGCAGCGTTTTCAGTTCTGCGCGGCCACCACATCCACACGCACGCGAATGCGATCGCCCGGGTTATAGGCAGTGCGGGTCTGATAGGTCCGGCCGGCATATTCGTAGGTGACGTTGTAGCCCTCCACCTCGCCTTCGTAACGCTGGTCGGAGACCGGCTCGCAGACGCGCACCGTGCCGCGCTCGGTGTGCGAGTTGTCGTAGACCGACTGACCGGCCGCGGTGCCGGCGGCGGTGCCCACCGCGGTGCCGATCACCCGGCCCGTCCCGCCGCCGAAGCGGCTGCCGACCACGGCACCGAGCACACCACCGGCGATGGTCGCCGCGATGCGTCCGCCCGGCGTGGACTGGCGCTGGCCATTGCCATCGTAGTAATCGCCACCGCGCGCATACGCATCGTCAGCATCGCGGTAATAGCACTGCTGCTGGGGAGGCGGCGGCGCAGCGATGATGGGATCGACCCGCACCACGCGCGCATAGCCGTAATTGCCGCTGTCGCGGCCGTCGTAATAGTCGCGGCTGTTGGACGCGTAGCCATCGCCATAGCGCTGCGCGTAGTAATCCGCATAGCGCGACTGGGCGGACGCCGGCGCGATGCAGGTCACACCGATCAGGAACAGGCCGAGCGTGGAGCGGATCATGTGGGCGGTCTCCGGCGCCGGATCGGCGCATGCGCGCATCGTCGAGCCGCCCCGGTGAGCCGGTCCTGAACCAGGCCGGCGGCCTGTCGCGCGTTCAACCGCGCGACAGGCCCTTTTCTGGAACGCCAGACAGACTCAGCCGGCGAACTCGGTCTCCAGGCTCACCGGCACCGCCTTGAGCGCCTTGGACACCGGACAGTTCTCCTTGGCGTTCTCGGCAATCTCCTTGAACTTGGCCGCGTCGATGCCCGGCACCACGCCCTTGACCTTCAGGCGGATGTGCGAGAGCGCGGGGCCGCCTTCCATGGACAGGTCCACTTCGGCGCGCGTGTCCAGCGAGGTCGGCGGCGAGCCGGCCTCGGTCAGCAGATTGGACAGGGCCATGGTGAAGCAGCCGGCGTGCGCGGCGGCGATCAGTTCCTCGGGATTGGTGCCCTTCTCGGCACCGAAGCGGCTGTTGAAACCGTAAGGCGTGTCGGACAGCAGCCCGCTCTGCGGCGTGGACAGCTTGCCCTTGCCAGACTTCAGGTCGCCTTCCCAGTGTGCGGTGGCCGGACGCGAGATACCCATGCGATGTGCTCCTGTGTGCTTGAAAGGGACCCGCAGCCTAAGCGCCACGATGTAAGCGCACCGTGCCGGCCGCGCGTAGGCCATCGCGCAGTGCGGCAAAAACACGCGAGACGTTGTTTCCCCCCCCTGACCTCCGATCGCTTTTTTGTGGGAGCCGCCATGGCAGCGAAGGGCTTTATCGGCAAGGCCGCATCGCCGCCATGGCGGCTCCCACACTGGGGTTCGACACCTTCAAAAGCGTCACCGGAAGCTCGCCCACGCGCCTTTGGTCGAGAAAACACGAAAAAACCGCGAAAAAAGCCGAATTCCTCTTGGCTGGGCTCGCGCCTTGCCCTACATTCCGCAGGCCGACCGTTCGGCCAGTACATCCACCAACACGGTACACAGGACACATATGGCAAAGACCACCAAGAAGGTAGCGCCGAAGAAGGCCGCCAAGACCGCCGCCAAACCGGCTGCTCCCAAGCCGATCAAGGAAGCCCTGACCAAGTCCGGTCTGGTCGCCCACATCGCCGAATCCAGTGGCGTGGCTCCGAAGGACGTGCGCGCTGTCATGGCTGCGCTGCAGTCGGCCATCCAGGGCTCGGTGAGCAAGAAGGGCGCGGGCACGTTCACCCTGCCGGGCCTGCTGAAGATCAAGACCGTCAGCGTGCCGGCCAAGCCGAAGCGCAAGGGCATCAACCCCTTCACCAAGGAAGAGCAGTGGTTCGCCGCCAAGCCGGCTTCGACCAAGCTCAAGGCCACCTTCATGAAGACGCTGAAGGATTCGGCGGCCGCCTGATTCCTGAAGGCGCCACCGGTTTCACTGCTCGGGACGGCCTTGGCCGTCCCGAGTCGTTTCTGGGCTTCCCGCATCGCGGACAAGGCGCAGCCGGAACGACCGTCTCGCGTCGCGCGCCTTGACCGCAGGCTCATCGGCGGCACGCCACGCTTAAGGCACATGCAAGCACCGTCCGCCACCACGCCCGCTCGCCGCCTGCGCCGCGCCCTGCTCTGGCTGGTCGCGCTGGCCCTGCTGGCCTGGGCCGCGGGCTGGGCGTGGAACCAGCCCTTCATGCAGACCCCGCGCATGCTCTGGCGCGTGACGCGCATGCCGCCGGCGCAGGCGCTGCCGGTCCCGGTCGAAGGCGTGCGCGCCACGCGCATCGCCGCCACCTTCGGCGCGCCGCGCGGGCGCGACCGCACCCATGCCGGCGTGGACATCTTCGCCGCGCGCGGCACGCCGGTGCGCAGCGCCACACCGGGCGTGATCGTCTCGATTCGCGATGGCGGCCTGGGCGGGCGCCAGGTGTGGGTGCTCGGACCAGGACGCGAGCGCTACTACTACGCGCACCTGGACGACTGGGCGCCCGGATTGCGTGAAGGACGCAGCGTCCTGCCCGGCGACCTGCTCGGTTTCGTCGGGACCACCGGCAACGCGCGCGGCACGCCGCCGCACCTGCACTACGGCATCTACGGCGCCGATGGCGCGCGCGATCCGCTGCCGGCATTGCGCGCCTGGCGCCCGCCGGAACACTGAGTCGCGCCCCACCGGCTCGCGCGACGGCGCGCGGATACCTACCTTGGCCACTCGCACTTCGCCTCGTGACCGCCATGCAGGACCCTCGCCCGCACCGCTATCGCATCACCATCACGCCAGTCGAAGACGACGGCTACCCGTGCCGCGACCGCTGCAGCATCGAATTCGAACATCGCGCCAGTCAGGACTGGCTGCGCCTGATGCACCAGTCGCAGCGTCACCGTCAGCTCAGCGCGGACGAGCGCGCCGCCACCCTGGTGGCCAGCCGCGTGCTGCGCGATCTGGCCCATCGCCATCGCGATGCGCAGGAGGACCCGTTCGCGCCGCTGGAGCCGGCGCTGGACCGCTTCATCGCCGGGATCGACCCCAACCGCTAGCGCAGGCCGCGCGTACACTGCGCGCCACCGCCACTGCCCGACTCCGCCATGCGCCTGCTGCTGACCTTGCTGCTGTGTCTGCTGCTGGGCAACTGTTCCTGCAGCCGCAAGCCCGAGCCGCAGGCCGAGCTGGCCACGACCGCCCCGCTGCCGCAGGCGGGCGCGCGCACGGACGATCAGGCCGCGCTGGCCAAGCGCCAGGCCCTGGACGCGCAGCAGCAGGCCCACCTGCTCGAAGCCGCCGGTGTGCTCCACGCCTACCTGGCCGACATCGCCTCGGGCCGGCTGGACCAGGCCGATGCGCAATGGACCGGCGGCAAGCCCGCGCCGGTGCCCGACGATGCCGCGCTGCGCGCGCTCGGCCCGCGCACCATGCGCATCAACAGCGACGCGCCCAAGCCGCTGGACCCGGACCAGTACCCGTCGCGCAGTCTGGAAATCCCCGTGCATCTGCAGGTCGCCGATGCGCAGGGCCGTGTGCAGCACTGGGATGGCTGGTACCGCCTGCGTCGCAAGATCGGCAACGACGGCTGGACGCTTTCCAGCGCCTCGATCCGCCCACAGCTCGATTGAGGCCCGGTTCACCCGATGTGCTTAAGGTGTGCCTGGCCTCCAGCCGCCTCTCTCGGACGTTTCCATGCAGGCTCTCCTCGCCCACCGCATGCGCGCCGCCCTCGTCGCCACGGCCCTGGTGATCGCACCGATCACCGCCGCGTCGTGGGCCCAGGCGCAGTCCTCCAGCCAAGCGCCTTCCAACGAGCTGTCCGTCAGCGCGACACAGGTTCAGGGCTTTCTCGAGCATGAGTTCCCGCGCGATTTCCAGGCGCTGGGCGGACTGGTCTCGATGACCGCCAGCAATCCGCAGCTGCGCATTCCGCCGGGCAGCGACCGGGTCCAGATGCAGTTCGACGCCAGCGCCAGCGGCAATCCGCTGGGCCGGGTCTGGCTGAGCAGCGGCCTGCGCTACGACCCGCAGGCGATGACGCTGTACCTGGACGCGCCCACCGTGGATCGCGTCGCGGCCAGCAACGGCGGCGAACTGCACGAGCGCGATCGGCAGCTGGTCAGCCTGTTCCTGCAGGACTACGCGCGCAGCGAACCGCTGTACCGCCTGGATCCCAAGCTGTTGGCCAGCCTGGGCGACGTGCGTGTGCAGTCCGCGCGCGTGCGCGATGGCCGCATCGTGGTGCAGTTCGACCAGCCCGTGGGCATGCCGGATCTGAGCGATGCGCCCTGATCCGATACGTCTGCGCATGCTGATGCTCGGCCTGCTCGCGGCCGGAATCACGACGCTGGCCGCTTGCGATCCGGGCAAGGATCGGCAGGCGCGTTCTGGCGACGCCCCTCCCACGACCAGCGCGCCGACGCCCGCCACGCCACCGGCGTCGGCGCCGAGCGATTCGCAGACCGAAGACGCGCTGGCGGAACCGCCGCCGATGCAGGCAGCGGAAGCCGCTATCCCTGCAGAACCGACCGCCGAAAGCGCGCAAGACACCGTGCGCCGCTATTACGCGGCGATCAACGCGGGCGACTACGCAGCCGCCTATGCGCTCTGGAGCCGGGACGGCGCGGCCAGCCGGCAGCCTTTCGACGTCTTCGCCAAAGGCTATGCCAAGACCCGGCACGTCGAGGCGCGTGTCGGCCAGGCCTTCGATGCGGCGGGCGCGGCTGGTTCGCGCTATATCCAGGTACCGGTCGACCTGGCCGCATTGCAGGCCGATGGCAGTACGCGTCATTACAGGGGCAGCTTTACCCTGCGTGCCGTGATGGCGGACGGCGCGCCGGCGACGGACCGGGCCTGGCATCTGGATTCGGCGGATCTGGAAGGCTACGAGCCTTCGGCACGGGGCGACAAACGCTGATCGCCTTATCGTGCGAGCCAGCTATCTTCTTTAATTGCGTCGCGACCTCGTTGTAGAGCGGAGCTCGCTCCGCTGCATTTCGGCCGGATTTTGTGAAAGCCCCAGCGGAGCGAGCTCCGCTCTACAGACGGGCGCGCGACCCGAAGGCCGCGCCCCGTTTTCTTCTCGATTTCGAGCTGTTAGTTCGCCAGCGCTTCCGCGATCGCCTTGCTGAAGGCCGGGATATCGTCGGGATTGCGGCTGGTGATGATGTTGCCGTCGACCACGACCTCGCGGTCTTCCCAGGTGCTGCCCGCATTGGACAGGTCGGTCTTGAGCGAACTCCACGAAGTCAGCTTGCGCCCCTTGGCCAACCCGGTCTCCGCCAGCAGCCAGGGGCCATGGCAGATCGCCGCCACCGGCTTGTCGTCGGCGGCCACGGCCTTGATGAAGTCCAGCGCGGACGACTCGCGGCGCAGCGTGTCGGGGTTGATCACACCGCCCGGCAGCACCAGCGCGTCGTAATCGGACGGCTTGGCCTGGTCGAGCTGCTTGTCGACCTTGACCGAGTCGCCCCAGTCCTTCTGGTCCCAGCCGCGGATGCTGTCCTTGCCCTTGAGTGAGATCACCTCGACCTTGGCGCCCATTTCCTCCAGGCGACGCTTGGGCTCGGTGAGTTCGGACTGTTCGAATCCATCGGTGGCGAGCACGGCGATGGTCTTGCCAGTGAGCGTGGTCATGAGCGAAGGCTCCGTTGAAGAAAGGAACCCCATCTTCGGCGCCGCGCCATTCGAGGCCTGTCGTTTCCTGGTGGCGATGTCTCGACGCGACGCGAACACGCGCCGCATTCAGTTCATATGCCAGCCATGGCTGACCAGGAAGCTCTGCCCGGTCAGCGCGTTGCTCGGGTACTCGCACAGGAACTTCACCATCGCGGCCACGTCCTCGACCGTGGTGAAGGTGGCATCGACCGTGTTGCCCAGCATCACGCGCTTGATCACTTCTTCCTCGCTGATGCCGAGGCTGGCGGCCTGCTCCGGGATCTGCTTCTCCACCAGCGGCGTGCGCACGAAGCCCGGGCAGATCACATGGCTGCGCACCCCATGCGGCCCGCCCTCCTTGGCCAGCGTGCGCGACAGGCCGAGCAGGCCATGCTTGGCGGTCACATAGGCCGACTTCAGCGGCGAGGCCTCGTGCGAATGGGCCGAGCCCATGTAGATCACCGTGCCGCGCTTGCGCGCATACATGCCCGGCAGCACGGCCTTGGTGGTGAGGAAGGCGCCGTCCAGATGGATGGCCAGCAGCTTCTTCCAGTCGGCGAAGGGAAAGTCCTGGATCGGATGCACGATCTGCACGCCGGCATTGGCGACCAGGATGTCCACGGGACCCAGTTCCTGCACGACCCGGTCGATGCCGGCATCGACCGCCGCTTCGTCGGTGACGTCCATCGCCACGCCCAGCGCCTGGCCTCCCTCGGCCTGGATCTGCGCGGCGGTGGCCTGCGCACCTGCCTGGTTGAGATCGGCGATGGCCACGCGCACCCCGGCCCGGGCCAGGGTCTGCGCCAGGGCCTTGCCGATGCCGCTGGCCGCGCCGGTGATGACGGCCACCTGGCCTTGGAGGGACTGGGTCACGGGGCAACCTCGCAGGGAACGGGCCGCCAGTGTGCCGCAGGCGCGGGCCCTTCAGCGTTGGTCGAAAGGGCAATGCCTCCGGGCCTGCCTCATGGCTACAGCGTGAAGCGGTAGCTGAACTTGACCAGCAGCTGCTCGTCCTCGCGCAGGCGCAGGGCATCGCCCAGCAGGCGGCCGACCGGATCGCTGCGGTCGGTCTCCTGGTAGCCGCCGCGCGCGTAAACGACGTACAGGTCCGACATCGGGGCGACCTCGTAGCGATAGCGCACCTGGAAGCCCAGGTTGCGCACGCTGAAGTCCTGCACGGCCTCATCGGTGCGCAGCGGCTGGGTGTTGGCCAGCACGCGGTAAGCGCCCTTGGCCTGCGCCTCGATGGCCAGCGCCTGCAGCTTCACGCGCAGCTCCTGGCGGTTGGCCAGGTTCCAGGTCAGGCCGGCGTTGAGATGCCATTCGCGGCCGTTGTACAGGCCGACCAGGTTGTCGCGTTGCCAGATCGACCAGGCCGGCGAATGATCCGCATAGCCGCCCAGGTAGAGGCTGAGGTCGTCGTTGACGAAATATGTCGCCGTATAGTCCGCGCTGTAGTTGAGCGCGCCCGCGTCGGTGATGCTGCCGCGCCGCACCCACAGCTCCACCTCGTGCGCCCAGCGTCCCTTGCGCGGGCGGCTGTATTCGTAGACCAGCTGAGTGTTGAAGGGCTGCTGCACCGAGCCGTGGCCGCGCGTGAGCAGGTCGTCCACGCCGGCATCGTTGAAATTGACCTGGATGAACTCCTCGCTGCCATCGCGCAGCTCGCCCTGGCGGCTGATGCGCAGCTGCCGATCGAGCATCTCGCCGTGGTCGTTGTTGACCTGGCTGATGCGCCAGCGCCAGTCCTTGGAGGCATAGCGCGACTGCGCCGGCTGTTCGGGGAAGCGCTTGCGTACTTCCCAATGGCCGTAGTTGAGGCTGTTCTGCGACAGGTAGCCGGCGTCGTTGAGCTGCAGATCGCTGCCGAAGTGCATGAAGATCCACTGCTGGCGCCAGCCGTGGTCCATCTCGTAGTCGGCCCACAGCGTGCCGCCGCCATCGCGCGTGGTCTGGCCGGCCTGTCTGATCTGGCTGCCGAGCAGGCGCGTGCGCACGTTCCAGCGCGCGTTGGGGCGCCAGTTGTGGTCCACGCCCAGCACGGTCGCCTCGCGATCCAGCCACGGGCGCTCGACCTGGGTCAGCATCAGGCCCAGGTTCTGCGTGCTGAAGTCGCGCACCAGCCGCAGCGCGCGGAAGCTGCGCCCGGCCTCGCCGTCCTCCTCGGCCACGAACACGCCGTACTTGGTCGCGCCCAGGCTGCCGTTGACCTTGACCGCGGCGTTGATGTCGGCCGCGCCGCGCCCGTCGTCTGAAGGCCCGCCGATGCGCCGGGTATACAGCAGCTGGCTGAAATCGGACGGCGTGGTGAACTCGAACAGCCCCTGGTTCTCGGTGAAGAATGGGCGCTTGTCGCTGACATAGGTCTCGGTGGCGTCGAAGTTGACCACCAGGTCGTCGCTTTCGACCTGGCCGAAGTCCGGGTTGAGGGTGGCGGTCATCTGGAACTGGCCGCTGGGCTTCCAGAACACGTCCACCCCGCCCTGTACATCGGTGCCGCCGTGCACGTTGTCGTACAGGCCCGAGATGTACGGCGTCACGGCCAGCAGCGACTGCTGGTAGTCGGTGACCTCCACGACCGCGAAATCGGACAGGAAGCGCGGCCGCTCGAAGCTGGCCACCGGCCAGGCGGCGCGCTCGCCGGTGGCGCCGATCACGCGGTCCAGGTAGAGCTTCATCCGCCGCTTGCCGCCGCTGGCCTTGTGCATCGGCGCGATGTACCAGGGGATCAGCATCTCCACCGACCAGCTCTGCTCGTCCGCGCTGACCGCGTGCTGCCAGTGGCCGTCCCAGTCGGTGTTGAAGTGGTTCTCGTTGGTGACCACCGCGTCGTTGATGCCGTCGGTGGAGGACACCACGAAGTTGTAGCCGGTGCGCCCGTCGCCGTCGAAGTCCACCATCAGGTTGACCCTGTCGACCTGGTCCTTGAAGTCGCGCCGCACCTTCTGCAGGGTGCGCGGCACGCCGGGCGGCTGCGCCGCACGCACCGCCACCGCCAGGCCCTCGGGGGTGGCCAGGATCCAGGCCTCGGTGGGTTGGCTGCCGGGCGCGCCGGTCAGCGGCTGCACCTGGCGGAAGTCGGTGATGTGCTGGGCGCCGGCCCATTCCGCCGGATCGATCCGGCCATCGATCTGCACCGCGCCGGCGGGCACCGCCAACGCCATCGACACGCTTGTCGCCAATACCGAGCCACGCATGGTCCTGCTTCCTTCTGAGCCTGAGGGGCCGATGGCCGCCTTCGGGTGCGTATGTTGGGAAGCTTGTCAGCGCGTGCCGACTGGCATTGGTCATTGCAACCTTTTGTCCGCCGCGTGCATCCACGGCCATGGCGCGCTGCATGCGCCGCTTCGCGCGCGGCCGTGCGGCCCGCGCGCGGACTGCCTCAGCGCTTGGGCTGGAGCATGGTCCCGGTGCAGTTCTTCGAGCCGCAGCGGCAGGCCCAGATCTTCTTCAGCCGCGGCGTGTGCCGCTCGGCCAGGGTGATGCCGTAGTTGTAGGTCAGCTCTTCGCCGGGCTTGATGGCGCGGATGGCCTCGATGAACACCTTGTCCTTGGTGCGGTCGTCGCCCTCGGCCTCTTCGATCAGGGCCTCGCAGTTGGGATTGCAGCTGTGGTTGATCCAGCGGGCGCTGTTGCCGCCGCGGGCGCCGTCGATGACGTATTCATCATTGAGCGTGAACAGGAAGGTATGGCCGCTCTCGACATCGCCGCCTTCGTCGGCATCCACCTGCGCGTGCGTGCGCAGCTCGCCGCGGTACTCGATCAGCCGCTCCCCTTTCTTGATCGGGGCCACGGCGAACATGCCGTTGCCATGGATGGCGGACTTGCGGGTGGCGATCTTGCGCGGCATCGAGGCATCCATGAAGAGGGTCGTCCCGCATTGTCGCCTCGCGCCGCAGTTCGTGCCACTGCATGTCGAGCGTCTGCGCAGCAGCGCTGCTCGGGATGGCCTTCACCCGTCGGTGCGAGGCCCTTACAAGCGTCGTCGCCGAGCCCAAGCTCGTCGTTCCAGCGAACGCGGGAACCCAGCGACTTTCTCGCGGACGGCACAGGACACGGAGGTCCGTGCGTCACGCTAATGGGCAGCTGTTGTTTTGGCTCTTCTTCCGATTCCAGATTGCTGCGTGTAAGTGCACCTGCTGCGGTGGGATGAGTGCGCCTGCTTCGGAAGGGCAACGGTCCGGCGGGCAACGGCCGCTTTTCCCTCAATCAGGGCATCCTGCCCTGATTCGGGCGCTCGGCGTCCTGCCTCGCTAGTCGCGGCCGCTGCCCGCCGGCCCGCTGCCGCGCGCGTCACGTCACAAGGCTTCGGTTTGCGGGGGTCGACGGTGCCGCGGTCCCAGCCCCCTTGGTCGCCGTGGTGCAGCCGAGCTGTACGAGCCCGTTGGCCCACGCACCCAAGGGGTTTGAGTCGCGCACCGGGAAAGCGTACAATTTCGGTCCAATTTCATCCGTCGCCCCTGCGTGGGCGCCCCGCCACCATGTTGCGCGTCACCAAGCTCACCGATTACGCCACCGTCCTGTTGACCGTCCTGGCCAACCGCAGCGGCGAAGTGCTCAGCGCCACGGAACTGGCCGAGACCTCGGGCCTGGAAGCCACCACCGTCAGCAAGGTGCTCAAGCCGCTGGCCCAGGCCGGGCTGGTCGAAGGCCTGCGCGGCGTGCACGGCGGCTACCGGCTGGCCCATGCGGCCGGTGACATCAGCCTGGTGCAGATCATCGAGGCCATGGAAGGGCCGCTGGCGATCACCGAATGCAGCCAGCACGACAGCCAGTGCGGCATCGCCCAGCGCTGTGGCGTGCGCGCCAACTGGCGGCTGATCAACGACGTGGTGGCCGACGCGCTGCGCGGCATGACGCTGGCGCAGATGCTGCAGCCGGCCGCCCCCTCCCCCACTCCCGATACGCGCCGCCGCCCCATCGCCGTGCGCGTGGACAACTGAACTGTAGGCAGCCCCCATGGCCACCGAAGCAACCCAGGTTCCCGCCGCCCCCGTCCGCAACGCCGAGATCGTCGAACAGCTCGGCCGCCGCTACGAGGCCGGCTTCATCACCGAGATCGAGTCCGACTCGCTGCCGCCCGGCCTGAGCGAGGACATCGTCCGCGCGCTGTCGGCCAAGAAGGACGAGCCGCAGTGGATGACCGACTGGCGGCTGGCCGCCTATCGCCATTGGCTGACCATGCCGGTGCCGCACTGGGCCAAGCTGAAGATCGCGCCGATCGATTTCCAGGCGCTGAGCTATTACTCCGCGCCCAAGGGCCCCAAGTACAAGTCGCTGGACGAGGTGCCCCAGGAGCTGCTGGACACCTACGACAAGCTGGGCGTGCCGCTGCATGAGCGCGCCAAGCTGGCCGGCGTGGCGGTGGATGCGGTGTTCGACTCGGTCTCGGTCGGCACCACCTTCCGCAAGGAGCTGGCCGAGAAGGGCATCATCTTCTGTTCGATGTCCGAGGCAATCAAGGAGCATCCGGCGCTGGTCAAGCAGTACCTGGGCTCGGTCGTGCCGGTCGGCGACAACTATTTCGCCGCGCTGAACTCGGCGGTGTTCTCCGATGGCAGCTTCGTGTTCATCCCCAAGGGCGTGCGCTGCCCGATGGAGCTGAGCACCTATTTCCGCATCAACGCCGGCCACACCGGCCAGTTCGAGCGCACCCTGATCGTGTGCGAGGACAAGGCCTACGTCTCCTACCTGGAAGGCTGCACCGCGCCGATGCGCGATGAGAACCAGCTGCACGCCGCGGTGGTCGAGCTGGTCGCGCTGGAAGACGCCGAGATCAAGTATTCGACCGTGCAGAACTGGTACCCGGGCGACGAACAAGGCCGCGGCGGCATCTACAACTTCGTGACCAAGCGCGCCGAGTGCCGGGGCGCGCGCAGCAAGGTGACCTGGACCCAGGTGGAGACCGGTTCGGCCATCACCTGGAAGTACCCCTCCTGCGTGCTGCTGGGCGACGACTCGGTGGGCGAGTTCCACTCGGTGGCGCTGACCCACCATCGCCAGCAGGCCGACACCGGCACCAAGATGGTCCACGTGGGCCGCAACACCAAGTCCAAGATCGTCTCCAAGGGCATCAGCGCCGGCCGCGGCCAGAACACCTATCGCGGCCTGGTGCGCGTGGACCGCTCGGCCGAGGGCGCGCGCAACTACACCCAGTGCGACAGCCTGCTGATCGGCAAGCAATGCGGCGCCCACACCTTCCCCTATATCGAGGTGAAGAACCCCGGCGCCACTGTCGAGCACGAGGCCACCACCTCCAAGATCAGCGACGACCAGCTGTTCTATTGCCGCGCCCGCGGCATCAGTGAGGAAGACGCCGTGTCGATGATCGTCGACGGCTTCTGCAAGCAGGTCTTCCGCGAGCTGCCCATGGAATTCGCCGTGGAAGCCAAGAAGCTGCTGGAAGTGTCGCTGGAAGGCTCGGTGGGCTGACGCCCGTCGAGCCGGGATTCGGGATTGGAGATTCGGGATCGGCGATCGCCGCCCTCTCCCCCGCATCCCGCCTGCCTTCCGCTTTTACAAATCCCCAATCCCGAATCCCCAATCCCCATGCTCAAGATCGACAACCTCCACGCCGCCGTAGCCGGCAAGGACATCCTCAAAGGCCTCTCGCTGGAGGTGAAGCCGGGCCAGGTGCACGCCATCATGGGCCCGAACGGCGCGGGCAAGTCCACGCTGGGCAACATCCTGGCCGGCCGCGAGGGCTATGAGGTCACCGAAGGCAGCGTGCAGTTCGAAGGCGCCGACCTGCTGGCGCTGGAACCGGAAGAGCGCGCCGCGGCTGGCGTGTTCCTGGCCTTCCAGTACCCGGTCGAGATCCCGGGCGTGAACAACACCTACTTCCTGCGCGCCGCGCTCAACGCCCAGCGCAAGGCGCGCGGCGAATCCGAGCTGGACTCGATGCAGTTCCTCAAGCTGGTGCGCGAGAAGCTGGCCGTGCTGCACCTGAAGGACGAGTTGCTGCATCGCGGCGTCAACGAGGGCTTCTCCGGCGGTGAGAAGAAGCGCAACGAGATCTTCCAGCTGGCCGTACTGGAGCCGAAGCTGGCGATCCTGGACGAGACCGACTCGGGCCTGGACATCGACGCGCTCAAGGCCGTGGCCGAGGGCGTCAACGCGCTGCGCAGCGCGGGGCGCTCGTTCCTGGTCATCACCCACTACCAGCGCCTGCTGGACTACATCAAGCCGGACGTGGTGCACGTGCTGGCCGACGGCAGGATCGTGCAGACCGGCGGGCCGGAGCTGGCGCTGGAGCTGGAAGCCCATGGCTACGCCTGGCTGAAGGACCGCGTGGCGCCGGAAGCGGCGGCATGAGCACGCTGCTGGACTCTCTGGCGTCCGCCTTCGAGGGCGATGCCGCGCGCCGCGCGGTGCTGGACGACGCCCTGGCCGCCGGCCTGCCGAGCCAGCGCGACGAGGCCTGGAAGTACACCTCGCTGCGGGCGCTGGAGCGCCGCCGCTTCGCGCCGGTGGACGCCGCGCCGCGGGTCGATGCCGCGCTGCTGGCGCATATCCCCGCCCCGCGCCTGGTGTTCGTCAACGGTCGCCACGCCCAGGCGCTGTCCGACCTGGCGGGTCTGGACGAAGGCGTCAGCGTGCAGCGCCTGTCCGAGGCGCTGGCCGAGGGCAGCGATGCCGCGCGCTTCCTGGCGCGCCGCTTCGAACGCAACGACGAGGTCTTCGCCCGGCTCAACGCCGCGCTGGCCAGCGAAGGCGTGCTGCTGCGCGTCGAGGCCGGCGCGCAGGCGGACACGGCGCTGCAGCTGGTCTTCATCGGCGCGGCGGAATCGGACGGTGTGAACCTGGATGTGCGGGCGCCTGCGCGAGACGCGCATGTCGACCGCGCCTGGCACCTGCGCAACCTGATCGAACTGCGCGCCGGCGCGCGCCTGCGCGTGGTCGAACACCACCTCGGCGCCGGCAAGCACGCGCACCTGGCCAATGCGCTGACCCATGTCCATCTGGCGCAGGGCGCGCAGTTGGTCCACGCCCGTGCCCAGCACGAATCGGACAAGGCCACCAGCCTGCTGCGCACCGACGCGGTGCTGGCGCGCGATGCGCGCTACACGCGTGTGGACCTGGAGCTGGGCGCCGCGCTGTCGCGGCACGAGCTCAACGTGCGCCTGGAAGGCGAGAACGCGCGCCTGGACGCCAACGGCGTGCTGCTCGCCGGCGGGCGCCGCCACGTCGATACGCGGCTGGGCATCGACCATATCGCGCGCGACACCAGCTGCGGCCTGACCTGGCGCGGGCTGGGCGCCGGCCGCGGCCGCGCCGTGTTCCATGGCGGCATCCTGATCCGCGAGGGCGCCGACGGCACCGACGCGCGCCTGTCCAACAAGAATCTGCTGCTGTCCGACACCGCCGAGATCGACACCCAGCCGGTGCTGGAAATCCATGCCGACGAAGTGCAGGCCGCGCACGGCGCCACCGTCGGCCGGCTCGACGCCAATGCGCTGTTCTACCTGCGCTCGCGCGGCTTGCCGCAGGCCGACGCGCAGCGCCTGCTGACCGCCGCCTTCTGCCGCGAGCCGCTGGCCGTGCTCGAGGACGACGCGCTGATCGGACAGCTGACCGCCATCGTCGACCTGGCGTTGCGCCAGGCGGGCGCCGCATGAGCATGCACGAGAACAGCGGCAGCGCCGGAGTGCGTCCGGAAGAGTCCGGCCAGGCCCAGGGCGTGGACTGGGACCGCATCCGCATGGACTTCCCGCTGCTGACGCGGGCGGTCAACGACAAGCCGCTGATCTACTTCGACAACGCCAACACCGCGCAGAAGCCGGTGGAAGTGATCGCCGCGGTGGACGGCTTCTACCGCCGCCAGAACGCCAACGTCAGCCGCGCCGTGCACGCGCTGGGCACCGAGGCGACCGACGCCTACGAGGGCGCGCGCAAGACGCTGGCGCGCTTCCTGGGCGTGCGTGGCGACGAGCTGATCCTGTGCAGCGGTACCACCTTCGCGCTCAACCTGGTGGCGTATTCCTGGGCGTTGCCCACGCTCAAGCCCGGCGATGTGATCCTGGTCTCGCGCATGGAGCACCACGCCAACATCGTGCCGTGGCAGCTGATCGCCCAGCGCACCGGCGCGACGATCCAGGTGGCCGAGATCCTGCCCGATGGACAGCTGGACCTGGACGCGCTGTACAAGGCCATGACCCCGCAGGTGAAGCTGCTGGCGGTGGCCCACGTGTCCAACGTGCTGGGCACGGTCAACCCGGTGCGCGAGATCTGCAGGGCCGCGCGCAAGGCCGGGATCGTCACGGTCGTGGACGGCTCGCAGGCCGCGCCGCACATGCCGCTGGATGTGGCCTCGATCGGCTGCGACTTCTACGCGGTCACCGGCCACAAGATCTGCGGCCCTACCGGCACCGGCGCGCTGTGGGCGCGCCGGGAGCTGCTGGAGGCCATGCCGCCCTTCATCGGCGGCGGCGAGATGATCAAGGAGGTCAGCTTCGAGAAGACCACCTTCAACGAGGTGCCGCACAAGTTCGAGGCCGGCACGCCCAATATCGCCGGCTTCGTCGGCCTGGGCGCGGCGCTGGACTATCTCGACGGCGTCGGCATGGCCGCGATCCGCGCGCGCGAGGCGCAGCTGCTGGCGCATCTGACCGAGGAACTGCAGCGCATCGAAGGGCTGCGCATCTTCGGCACCGCGCCGGACAAGGCCGCGGTGGTGTCGTTCCTGATCGACGGCGCCCACGCGCACGACCTGGCCACGCTGCTCGACCTGGAGGGCGTCGCCGTGCGCTCGGGCCAGCACTGCGCCCATCCGCTGCTGCAGTACTTCGGCGTCGCGGCCACGCTGCGCGCCTCGCTGGCCTTCTACAACACCCACGAGGAGATCGAAGCCTTCGTGGCCGCGCTGAAGAAGGCGCGCACGCTGCTGGGATAAATGGGGGTGGGAGCAACTGTCTTCTCAAGTCCCGCAGCGGCCTGCCTGTAGAGCGGAGCTTGCTCCGCTGGGGCCTTCCCACGAACCGACCGAAGAGCGGCGGAGCAAGCTCCGCTCTACAGGTGGGAGCCGCCACGGCGGCGAGGGCTTCACCGGTAGAGCCCCCCTCGCCGCCATGGCGGCTCCCACGAAGCCGCCGGCCTTTTACAATGGGCCGATGACCACACTGACCTTCCGCAACGCCACCCTGGACGACATCGAGGCGATCACCGCGCTGGTGACCTCGGCCTATCGCGGGCAGGCCAGCCGCGCCGGCTGGACCACCGAGGCCGACCTGCTCGACGGCCAGCGCATCGATCGCGAAGTGCTGGCCCACGACCTCAGCCGCGCCGACAGCCGCGTGCTGCTGGCCTATCGCGACGACGCGCTGGTCGCCTGCGCGCACGTGGCGCGCGAGGGCGATGCCGGCTATTTCGGCATGTTCTCGGTGCGCCCCACCCTGCAGGGCGCCGGCATCGGCAAGGACGTGATGGTCGAGGCCGAGCGCATCGCCCGCCAGGAACTGGGCGTAGAGGTGATGCGCATGAGCGTGATCGATGTGCGCCAGAGCCTGATCGCCTTCTACGAGCGGCGCGGCTACGTGCGCACCGGCACCTTCAAGCCCTTCCCGTACGGCGATGCGCGCTTCGGCACGCCGCTGCGCGACGACCTGCGCTTCGAAGTGCTGGAGAAAGCCCTTGTCTAGGAGCCGGCCGTGAGCGAGACCTGGACCTTCGTCTGCGCCACCGAGGAGCTGCTGCCGGGCGAGATGCGCAGCGGCTTCGACGAGGTCACCGGCACGCCGATCGTGGTGTTCAACCTGGACGGCGACCTCTACGCGCTGGAGGACCGCTGCAGCCATGCCGAATTCGAGCTTTCGGCGGCGGGCACCTTCGACGCCGAGACCGGCAGCATCGAGTGCGTGCTGCACGGCGCGCGCTTCGATATCCGCGAAGGCGTGCCGCTGTGCGGCCCGGCCTATGCGCCGGTGCCCAAGTTCCCGGTCAAGGTGGAACACGGCGGCGTGTGGTCGCGCGACGACCGCGACTGACCGCTCCAGGGTTCTGCACCGTACCGGGCCGGCCATGCGCCGGCCTTTTCATTGCACCGCGATGCTGGCCCCGCGTTTCGCCGGCCTGTACCGGAGCCGATCATCGCTCCCGCAAACGCGCGACCACCGCCACCATGAGGATCGCCACGACGGCGATGCCGGTGGCGACATAGCCGATGCTGCCCAGCCCCCATTGCGGGATCACCAGGCCGCCGATGACCGCGCCCAGCCCGGTCCCGGCGTTGGCGGCCGAGACGTTCAAGGTGCCGGCCAGCGCCTGCGCATGCGACGCGGACTGCATCACCCGCACCTGGCAGATGGGGAACAGCGCGGTGTAGGCGATGCCCCACAGCGCGAGCGCGCCCGCCAGCAGCCCAGCGGAGCCCGCCAGCGGCACGCTGGCCGCCATGCCTACGCCGAGCAGCAGCGCGAAGGCCGCGGTCGCGCCCAGCGGACTGCGATCGACCAGGCGCCCGCCCAGCCAGTTGCCGAGCAGGCCGATCGCGCCGAAGCCCATCAGCCACCAGCCCACGTGCGCCGGCGCCACCCCGGCGATGCGCTCCAGCAGGTCGGCCAGATAGGTGTAGGCGGTGAACATCGCCGTGAACACGACGACCGACAGCACGACGTTGGCGACGAAGAACGGGTCCTTGAGGATGCGGGTCTGTTCGGCCAGGCGCAGCCGTTCGGGCCTGGCCACCCTCGGCATGAAGACGGTCAGGGCCAAGGCCATCAGCAGCGACAGCCCGGCCAGGATCCAGAAGGCGCCACGCCAGCCAATCGCATCGGCGGCAAGCGTGCCCAGCGGAATCCCGAACAGCAGCGCGGCGGAGATGCCCAGATACACCTGCGACACGGCACGGCCCGCGCGTTGCGGCCCGACGATCTGTCCGGCCGTCTCGCTGGCCGTGCCCCAGAACACCGGCAGCGCCAGCGCCGGAATGAACCGCGCCACCGCCAGCACCCACACATTGGGCGCGATCGCCGCCAGGGCGTTGGACGCCGCGAAGATCAGCAGGATGACGACGAACAGCCGCTTGCGTTCGACATGCGAGAGCAGCGCGGTCAGCACCGGGCCGAACAGCATCACCGTGAAGGCGAACAGCGTCACGAGCTGACCGGCGGCGGAAATCGAGATCTCCAGGTCGCGGGCGAGCGCCGGCAGCAGCCCGACCATCAGGTACTCGGTGGTGACGATGACGAAGGCGGCCACCGCGAGGATGACGATCGACAGACCGCCGCGACCCGCCGGGACGGCCGCGTTCGGCGCGGACAGGGAAGACATGGAGATGAAGCTCCGGGTACCAGACGTGGGCCTGTCAGCTTATTGGCGAACCAGATTCCCATCCCGGATCATTCTTCAACCTAATATGGACTCAATTTCCATAATCCGGGCACGGCGGATGATTCCTTCCGAGCGCCTCAAGGGCATCGAAGCCTTCGTCGCGACCGCCGACGCAGGCAGCTTCACGGCGGCCGCCGAGCGGCTGAGTCTGACCAATTCGGCCGTCAGCAAGAGCGTGGCGCGCCTGGAAGACCGGCTGGGCAGCCGCCTGTTCGAGCGCACCACGCGCCGGCTGGCGCTGACGGACGCCGGCACGGCCTTCTATCGCACCTGCGTGCGCGTGCTCGCCGACCTGGAGGAAGCCGAAGCCGTCCTGGCGGCCCAGCGCCATGAGCCGGTGGGAAGGCTGCGGCTGGACGCGCCGGCGGCGTTCGGCCGGCTGCAAGTCTGGCCGCTGCTGCTGCGGTTCGCGCAGCAGCACCCGCACCTGCGCCCGCATGTCTCGTTGACCGACCGCTTCGTCGACCTGCTGGAGGAAGGCATCGACGTCGCCGTCCGCATCGGCGGTCCGGATCACTGGCCGGCGTCGCTGGGGCACCGCTACCTCGGCAGCGAACGCCTGATCTTCTGCGCCTCGCCCGGGTACCTGGCGCGCAGCGGGACGCCGGCGTCGCTGGCGGACCTGTCCCGCCACGACGCGGTGCTGTACGGCAAGGCCGACGGCTCCACCAGCCCCTGGCTGATCGCGCACGACGCCGGCGCCGTCGAGCGACGGACCATGGAGGGCCGGATCGTCGTAGGCAGCGGCGAGGCCCAGGTCGCCGCGGTCAAGGCCGGCTGCGGCATCGCGCAGCTGGCGACCTGGCTGGTTCGCGAGGACCTGGCCTCCGGCGCGCTGGTGCCGATCCTGCAGGATTACACGACCGACGGCCTGCCGCTGAATCTGGTCTGGCCCGTCGGCCGGCAGTTGCTGCCCAAGGTCCACACCATCCTGGACCTGCTCGCCTCGGAGCTGCGGATCGCCTAATCGCGCGCTGCGTCTCGACTGCTTCGCGCGGGGGATGCAGCTCACACACACGACAAGCCGAGCTGAACGGTTGTGAATAAAAATCGTTCTCATTACAATCACGACCCGTTAAGGAATGCATGCCCGGCCTGGCCCGGGCCGCCTTCTGCCTCACGCGATGCCGTCGCTCCCCGGTTGGTCTTGGGGGCCTGGTCGCGTGTGGCCCCGCACTCCCGTCAGCCGTCGCCAATGGGGGAACCAATCTTCACTTCATTGGAAGCACCGCTGACATGTCGCACATCCGTTCCCGCAAGCACCTTCCGGGCGCCCGCCCGCTGACCGCCGCCGCCCTGGCCACCTCGCTGGCGCTGGCCCTGCCGGGCACCGCCCTGGCGACCGACGGGATCGACGCGCCGGGCGCGTCCGCCGACCAGCAGCGCGACCACGACCGGGACGAGCACGATGGCCAGCGCCATCACCGCGGCGACGCGCGCACCCTGGACAAGATCGACGTGCACGGCTCGCGCATCCAGGCCAAGGCCGTGGCCTCGCCCAAGTTCACCCAGCCGCTGCAGGACACGCCGCAGACCATCCAGGTGATCACCAGCGACCTGTTCAACCAGCAGGGCGCCACCACCCTGACCGAGGCGCTGCGCAACTCGCCCGGCGTGGGCGCGTTCTACGCCGGCGAAAACGGCAGCACCAACACCGGCGACGCCATCTACATGCGCGGCTTCGACAGCTCCAGCAGCATCTTCGTCGACGGCGTGCGCGACCTGGGTTCGATCTCGCGCGATGTGTTCAACATCGATCAGATCGAGGTCGAGAAGGGACCGGCGGGCACCGACAACGGCCGCAGCGCGCCGACCGGCGCGATCAACATGGTCAGCAAGCGCGCCACCCTGCACGACGCGGTCTCCGGCACGCTCTCCGGCGGCACCGATGATCAGCGCCGCGGCACGGCCGACTGGAGCCAGACGCTGGCCGGCGGCCTCGCGCTGCGCCTCAACGCGATGTGGCAGGACAGCGATGTGCCCGGCCGCGACCACGTGGAGAACAAGCGCTGGGGCCTGGCGCCCTCGCTGGGCTTCAACCTGGACGGCGCCACGCGCGCATGGCTGAACCTGTACTACGTCAAGCAGGAGAACGTGCCGGACGGCTTTGTGCCGACCATCGGCCTGCCGGGCTGGACGCCGCAGCCGGGCCTGGCGCAGCTGGCCGGCCACCCGGTCGATCCGGAGAACTTCTACGGCACGCGCCTGGACCACGACGATGTGGAAGCCAAGCAGGCGACCTTCATCCTCGAGCACGACTTCTCCGACACGCTCAAGCTGACCAATACCGCGCGCTGGGGCGAGACGACGCAGGACTACCTGCTCAGCGCCTTCATGACCACCGGCGGCACGGCGGCCAATCCCCTGGCCGGCAACATCAAGTGGACCAATCCGGGCGACCTGTCCACCTACACGGTCGCGCGCAGCCTGCCGACCTTCAAGGACCAGCGCAACAAGATCATCACCGACCAGCTCAACCTGCGCGCGGACTTCGCCACCGGCGCGGTCGTGCACAACCTGAGCACCGGCCTGGAGCTGACCCGCGAGGAGCAGTTCAACCGCAACTTCGGCACCACCGGCAGCCTGCCGGCGGCCAACCTCTACGACCCGGACTGGAATGCCATCGGCACGCTGGCCTGGTACCACAACGGCACCGGCAGCTACGGCAAGACCGACACCGCCTCGGTGTACGCCTTCGACACGCTCAAGTTCGGCGAGAACTTCCTGCTGACCGGCGGCGTGCGCTTGGACCATTACAGGACCGAGTACCAGGCCAGCGCCATCTGCAACAACGGCACCGGCCGCAACGCGGTGCCGTGCAACGGCGCGCCGGTCGGCAGCGGCGTGACCACGGTGGACACCGACACCAGCGACACGCTGTTCAACTGGAAGCTGGGCGCGGTCTACAAGGCCGGCGATGCGGTCAGCCTGTACGCCAACTGGGCGCTGTCGCAGCAGCCGCCGGGCGGGGCCAACTTCGCCCTGGCCGCGGCCGACGGCGCGGCCAACAGCATCAATGCCGATCCGCAGAAGGCCAGGACCTTCGAGGTCGGCACCAAGTGGGCCGTGCTGGACAACCTGGCGCTGAACCTGGCGCTGTTCCAGACCGATGTGACCAACGAGATCAACGCCAACGTGCTGGACGAGTTCGGGCATCCGACCCAGACCGGCGAGAAGAGGGTCAAGGGCGTGGAGCTCTCGGCGGTGGGCAACATCACCGACAACTGGAGCGTCTCGGCCGGCTATACCTCCATGTCGACCAAGGTCACCGAGGGCCCGTCGATCAGCGCCGACGGCACGCCCAACCTGAGCTACACCCCGGACGACGCCTTCACCAGCTGGACCAGCTATCGCTTCCCGTTTGGCCTGACCATCGGCGGCGGCGTGCGCTACTCGGGCCAGATGCACCGCGGCAGCGACGGCGCGGTGGGCACGCCCAAGTACGCCAAGTCCTACACGGTGTACGACGCGGTGGTGTCCTACGACGTCTCGCGCAACTTCAGCCTGCGCCTGAACGGCTACAACCTGTTCGACAAGGACTACGTGGCGGCGATCAACAAGAGCGGCTACCGCTACACTCCGGGCACGCCGCGCACCTTCCTGCTCAGCGCGGACTTCCGCTTCTGACGGGCCAGGCCTGACGCCGCTGGTCTGATGGCACAGGACCGCCGGGCGACCGGCACTCCAGCACGGGAAGGCACGCCTTCCCGTGCGTCGTTGTAGGGAATCCTTCCATGCTGCTGCATATCCCGCAGATTCTCGATGCCGACCAGGTCCGCCACATGCGGCATGCCCTGGAAGCGGCCGAGTGGACCGACGGCCGCGAAACCGTCGGCGCGCAGGGCGCGAGGGTCAAGCGCAACCAGCAGCTGCCCGACGCCTCGCCGCTGCGCGAGCGGCTGGGCCAGCAGGTGCTGGCCGCGCTGGAGCGCAATGCGCTGTACTTCGCCGCCGCCCTGCCCCTGCGCACGCTGCCGCCGCGCTTCAACCGCTACACCGGCGGCGGGGAGTACGGCTTCCACGTCGATGGTTCGGTGATGGCCATGGACCGCCCGGGGCAGCCACGCCAGCAGGTGCGCTCGGACCTGTCGTGCACGCTGTTCCTGTGCGAGCCGGACGAGTACGACGGCGGCGAGCTGATCATCAGCGACACCTACGGCGAGCACGAGGTCAAGCTGCCGGCCGGCGACCTGATCCTGTATCCCTCCAGCAGCCTGCACAAGGTCACCCCGGTCACGCGCGGCGCGCGGCTGGCCTCGTTCTTCTGGGTGCAGAGCATGGTGCGCGACGAAGGCCGGCGCCGGCTGCTGCTGGAGATGGACACCGCCATCCAGCGGCTGACCGCCAGCGGCGGCGATGCGCAGGCGATCGTGCAGCTGACCGGCGTGTATCACAACCTGCTGCGCGGCTGGGCCGAGGTCTGAGTGGCCTGCACGCTGGCCGGAAGGTCATCGAGGCGGCGCGGGATTTAATTGAGACCGATTCTCATTCGTGGTGTAATGCCGCGCGCATTTCGCCTCTCCCGCTGCAACGGAAAACCTCCACTTGGCCCAGGCCGCCGACCCGCTCTCCACGCAGCAACGCCGCGGCTTCTGGCTGCGCACGCTGCATCAGTGGCACTGGATCAGTTCGGCGATCTGCCTGATCGGCATGCTGCTATTCGCCGCCACCGGCATCACGCTCAACCACGCGGCCAGCATCGAGGCCAAGCCGCAGATCGTGCATCGCAGCGCCACCCTGCCGCCGGCGCTGCGCCAGGCCCTGGGCACGCGCGAGGACGGCAATGCGCCGCTGCCGCGCGTGGTCGGCGACTGGATCGAAGGCGAGCTGGACATCAGCCTGTCCGGGCGCCAGGGCGAGTGGTCGGCCGACGAGGTCTATGTCTCCCTGCCGCGCCCCGGCGGGGACGCTTGGCTGAGCCTGGACCGCGCCAGCGGCGCGATCGAATACGAATCCACGCGCCGCGGCTGGATCTCGCTGTTCAACGACCTGCACAAGGGCCGCAACGCGGGCACGGCCTGGAGCTGGTTCCTGGATCTGTTCGCGGTGGCCTGCCTGGTGTTCTGCATCACCGGCCTGCTGTTGCTGCAGCTGCATGCCGGCCAGCGCCGCATGACCTGGCCGATGGTCGGCTTAGGGCTGCTGGTGCCGCTGCTGCTGGCGCTGATCTTCATTCACTGACATTCCCCACAGGACTTGCGTGCCATGACCAAGACCGTCCCGATCACCCTGACCTTCGCGCTCAGCGGCCTGCTGACCGTGCCGGCGTCCGCCGCCACGATGCAGGTCAAGGTCGAGATCCCCAAGCTCAACGTCGCCGAGTACCACCGCCCCTACGTGGCGGTGTACGTGGAAAGCGCCGACGGCAAGGCCGCGTCCAACCTGGCGGTCTGGTACCAGAACACCGACACCAAGGAAGGCCACGGCACCAAGTGGCTGCCCGACCTGCGCCAGTGGTGGCGCAAGTCCGGCCGCAGCCTGGACCTGCCGATCGACGGCGTGACCGGCCCGACCCGCCCGGCCGGCGTGCAGACGCTGGACTTCGCCGGCAACAGCCCGCAGCTGTCCGGCCTCGCCCCGGGCAGCTACACGCTGGTGGTCGAGGCCGCGCGCGAGGTCGGCGGCCGCGAGCTGCTCAAGATCCCCTTCACCTGGCCGGCCACCGCCGCGCAGTCGGGCAAGGCGCAGGGCGCCTCCGAACTGGGCGCGGTGTCGCTGACGATCAAGCCCTGATCCCCCGATCCGCCGTCGTTCTTCGCACACGCAACAGGAGCATCCCGCATGAAGCGTTCCCTGACCCTGGCGCTGGCCCTGGCCGCCGCCGTCACCTCCTTCTCCGCCGCCGCGCACAAGCAGTGGCTGCTGCCCTCGGGCACGACCTTCTCGGGCAACGATCCGTGGGTGAGCGTGGATGCGGCGGTGTCCAACGACCTGTTCTATTTCGAACACGTGCCGATGCGCCTGGACGATCTGGTGATCACCGCGCCGGACGGCTCGACCGTCAAGCCGGAGAACGCCTCCACCGGCAAGTACCGCAGCGTGTTCGACGTGGAGCTCAAGCAGGAGGGCACCTACCGCATCGCCTCGGTCAGCAGCGGGCTGTTCGCCAGCTACGAGACCGCCGATGGCGAGCGCAAGCGCTGGCGCGGCGACGCGGCCAAGTTCGCCGCCGAGGTGCCGAAGAACGCCAAGAACCTGCAGGTCTCGCAGATGGCCTCGCGGGTGGAGACCTTCGTCACCCATGGCGCCCCCACCGCCACCGCGCTCAAGCCCAGCGGCGAGGGCCTGGAACTGGTGCCGGTGACCGCGCCCAGCGACCTGGTCGCCGGCGAGGCGGCCAGCTTCAAGCTGGTGCTGGACGGCAAGCCGGCGCCGAACGTGGAGGTCACCGTGATCCGCGGCGGCACCCGCTATCGCAATGCGCAGGAGGAGATCAAGGCCAAGACCGACGCGCAGGGCGTCTTCTCCGTGACCTGGCCGGACGCGGGCATGTACTGGCTCAACGCCAGCAGCGAGGACGACAAGACCTCGCTGCCGCAGGCCAAGCAGCGCCGTCTCAACTACGTGGCCACGCTGGAAGTGATGCCGCAGTAAGCCTCTATGTGGCGCATGGCGCGGATGCGCCTGCGCCCTGTCTGTCCCGAGCTCCCGCCTTCGCATGGTTGCCGCCGTCGCCTCTCCCCTCGAACTGGCCCGCCTGGGTGGACAGACCATGGGCACGACCTGGTCGGCGCGCGTGGTGGTCGCGGCGGGCACCGACCTGCATCGCCTGCACGATGCGCTGCAGGCGCAGCTGGACCGCGTGGTCGCGCAGATGAGCACCTGGGAGGCGGGCTCGGACCTGAGCCGCTTCAACCGCGCCGCGGCCGGGACCTGGCACACGCTGCCGGCCGATTTCGCCACGGTGATGGAGGCGGCGCTGCGCATCGCGCGCGCCAGCGATGGCGCCTTCGATCCGGCCTGCGGCGCGCTGGTCCAGGCCTGGGGGTTCGGCGCCGGAGCGGGCCTGCCTGGCCGCCCCGCCGATCACGCCCTGCGGCAGGTGCGCCAGCGCCCCGGCTGGCGCGACCTGGAATGGCGCGCGCAGGGGGCGCAGCTGCTGCAGCCCGGCGGCGCGCAGCTGGACCTGTCGGCCATCGCCAAGGGCTATGCGGTCGATCTGCTGCTGGACACACTGCACGCGTACGGCCTGCGCGATGCGCTGGTGGAAGTCGGCGGTGAGCTGGCCGGCCGCGGTCGCAAGCCCGATGGCACGCCCTGGCGCGTGCTGGTCGAGACCGGCGCCGACGAGGACGGCGGCCTGCCGCCGCGCGTGCTGGCGCTCAAGGCCTGCGCGGTGGCGACCTCGGGCGATCGCTGGCACCGCTTCGAACAGGACGGCACGCGCTATTCGCACACCCTCGACCCGCGCCACGGCCACCCGGTCGAACAGGCCGCGGCCGCGGTCAGCGTGCTGGCCGCCACGGCGATGGAGGCCGACGCCTGGGCCACCGCGCTGACGGTGATGGGATGGGAGGCAGGACTGGCGTTCGCGCGTGCGCATGGGTTGGCGGCGCGCTTCGTGGTGCGCGGCGCGCAGGGCGCCAGCGAGCACATGACGCCGCAGTTCGAGGCCGCGCTGGCGGCATGAGCGCCCTGCCGCGTCCTGCGATCCCGCGCGCCGCCTGGGGCAATGCCTTGGTGCTCGCCCTGCTGGCGGCGCTGGCGGCGGCGCTGTTCGCCTGGCAGCCGGGCACCTGGTGGCCGGGCGCGCCGCGTCCGTCGCGCTGGCTCTGGGCCGGTGCCAGCCTGGCCGCGTATGCCGGCTTCACCGGCTGGATCCTGTGGCGCACGCGGCGCACGCCGGCCGCGCCGGCCAGCGCCATCGGCACCGACACGGTGCTGGTCGCATATGCGAGTCAGACAGGCTTCGCGCTGCAGCTGGCGCAACGGACCGCGCAGTCGCTGGAGCAGGCCGGCACGCCGGTGCACCTGCTCGATCTGGCCGCCTTGGATGGCACGCGGCTGGCCTGCTATCGGCGCGCGCTGTTCGTGGTCAGCACCACCGGCGAAGGCGATCCGCCGGAGCCGGCGCTGGGCTTCGTGCGCGACGTGCTGGCGCGGCCGGCCGCCCTGGCGGACCTGCAGTACGCCGTGCTGGCGTTGGGCGATGCGACCTATGCGCAGTTCTGCGCCTTCGGCCGGCAGCTGGATGCGTGGCTGCGCACGCATGGCGCGCGGCCGCTGTTCGACCGGGTCGAGGTCGACAACGCCGACCAGGCGGCGCTGCGCCATTGGCAGCATCACCTCTCGCTGCTGACCGGCGATGCCGACCTGCGCGACTGGAGCGCGCCGCGTTACCAGGCCTGGACCCTGGCCGAGCGCGCGCTGTGCAACCCCGGCAGCGTCGGCGGACCGGTCTATCACCTGGCCCTGACGCCGCCGGAGGCGATGCCCGACTGGCAGGCCGGCGACCTGGTCGAGATCGGCCCGCGCCATGCACCGGCGACGGTCGCGGCCTGGCTGCAGACGCACGGCGTGGACGGCGGCACGAAAGTGCGCGTGGACGATCAGGATACCGCCCTGGCCGACGTGCTCGCCTCGCGCCAGCTGCCCGACAGCGTGCAGGCCGGGACCGGCCCGCAGGCGCTGATCGAGACGCTGGCGCCGCTGCCGCACCGCGAGTACTCCATCGCCTCGCTGCCCGCCGACGGCGCGCTGCACCTGCTGCTGCGCCGCATGCAGCGCCCCGACGGCAGCCCGGGCCTGGCCAGCGGCTGGCTATGCGATCACGCCCTGATCGGCGGACCGATCGCGCTGCGGCTGCGCGCCAATCCCAACTTCCATCCACCCGCGGCGGACGTGCCGCTGATCCTGATCGGCAACGGCACGGGCATCGCCGGCCTGCGCGCGCTGCTCAAGGCCCGCATCGCGCGGGGCGCGCGCCGCAACTGGCTGCTGTTCGGCGAGCGCCAGGGCGACCACGACCTGCATTACCGCGAGGATCTGGTTGTCTGGCAGGACACCGGCTGGCTAGAGCGCGTGGACCTGGCGTTCTCGCGCGACCCGGGTGGACACCATTACGTGCAGGACGCGCTGCGGGCCGCGGGGGAGCCCCTGCAGGCCTGGGTGCTCGACGGCGCGGCGCTCTATGTCTGCGGCAGCCTGGACGGCATGGCCCCGGGCGTGGACGCGGTGCTGCGGGAGGTGCTCGGCGATGAGACGGTCGAGTCGCTGCGCCTGCAGGGACGCTATCGCCGCGACGTCTACTGAGGATCGTCGGAGGCGTCGCGCGTGGTGAACTTCACCGCGATCAGCTCGCCGCCGCCCTCCAGCGCATAGCGCGTGCGGCCCGGCCCGCCATACAGCAGCGCGCTGTCGCCGCTCCACAGCGGCGGCAGGCCGCTGGCCGCATCGAAGCGCGCCTGCCCGCCGATCAGATGGATCGCCCAATGCGTGCGCGCATCGGCGAAGAACAGCATCGGCCCGACCAGCGGCCGCAGCAGCAGCTCGGCCTGCAGCGCCTCCGGGCGCCACATCAAATTGAAGTCGTGCGTGGGCCCGTCGAGCAACTCGCCACGCACGCCGCGTGCGCCGCTGAAGCGCAGCCGGTCGTGCGGCGGATGCAGGGTGACCTGCTCACCGTCCTCGAAGCACAGCCGCAGGCCCTGACCGCGCAGCAGCACCAGCTCACGCTCGATGCCCGGGAACGGCGAGAACGGCGCGTCGCGCTCGATCTCGGCGATGGACAGGCGCCAGTCCCAGTCCTGGTCGTCGCGCCCGCCGGTGGCGATCTGGCGCGTCCAGCCGAGCTGGTTGCGCCAGCGTTCGCGGCGGTACTCGTTGGCGGGAATGACGCGACTGGTCGGCATGGCCGCAGGGAGCGTGGACGGGGGCGCCAGTCTAGAGCGTGCGGTGCCTTCGGGCCGCAGCCATTGGGCATTCTCGGCACGCAAAAAGGAAACCGCCCGGGTGCGTGCGGCGCACCCGGGCGGCGGTACATCCCTGTCGGCATCGTGCCCAGCTTGCTGGCGTCCTGCCCTGCCCTCGTCAACGGGCTACGTCCTTGTCGGCGTCCATGCCTGTCACGCAGCGTCCTGCCCGTCAGACCGAAGCGATGCATCCGGCACCGCTTCGCCCCGTGACCATGCTTGCCTTCTAGCGGCGGGTGACCGGCTTGGCCGGTGCAGCCGCGGCGGAAGGCCTCTTCGGTGCGGCCGCCGAGCGACCCACCTCGATCCGATCGCGATTCTTCTCCACCGTCTTCAGGCCGATGCCCTTGACCATCGCCAGCTCCTCGGCGCTCTTGAACGGGCCGTTGGCCTTGCGGTAGTCGACGATGGCCTGCGCCTTGCTGGCGCCCACGTTCAACAGCGTGGCGTCCAGGGCGGCCGCATCGGCCGTGTTGATGTTGACGCGGCTTTCGGCGGCGAAGACGCCGGCCGACAAGGCCAGCGACAGGATCAGCGATTTGATCAGGATCGAAACGGGTTTCATGGCGACACTCCTTGTGCGATGAGGATGGTTGTGCCGGGGCGGTTCCCTACGCCTTCCGGTGCAGCCAGTCTCCTCCCTCCTCGCACCGCCACGATATCGGCGCAGCGCCTCCGCGGCTGCCGGGCAACACCCCGTTCGCGTGTAGGAAAAGTCCTACCCACAGGCCGGTCCGATCGGGCACCGGAAGCGGCGGGGGTACCATAGGCGCTCATTTCAAAGTTTGAGCGCCATGGATACCGCACGCCTTGACCGTTTCGTCGGGCAGCTGTGGGACGCACAGATCGTCCCGCAGCTGGTCGAATACATCCGCATCCCCAACAAGTCGCCGATGTTCGACGCCGACTGGGTCGCCAACGGCCACATGGCCAAGGCCGTGACGCTGATGGAGACGTGGGCGCGCGCGCAGCCCATCGCCGGCCTGCAGGTGGAGGTGATCCAGCTGGAAGGCCGCACGCCGCTGATCTTCCTGGACATCCCGGCCAGCGGCGCGGGGACCGGCGAAGACTGCGTGCTGCTGTACGGCCACCTGGACAAGCAGCCGGAGATGACCGGCTGGGACGAGGACCTGGGGCCCTGGAAGCCGGTGCTCAAGGGCGACAAGCTCTTCGGACGCGGCGGCGCCGACGACGGCTACGCGATCTACGGCTCGCTGGCGGCGATCATGGCGCTGCAGGAACAGGGCCTGCCGCATGCGCGCTGCGTGATCCTGATCGAGGCCTGCGAGGAGTCGGGCAGCTATGACCTGCCCGCCTACGTCGACCACCTGGCCGAGCGGATCGGCCGGCCCTCGCTGGTGGTGTGCCTGGATTCGGGCTGCGGCAACTACGAGCAGCTGTGGTGCACGACCTCGCTGCGCGGCATGGCCGGCGGCAACTTCACCGTCGAGGTGCTCAGCGAAGGCGTGCACTCGGGCGATGCCTCGGGCATCGTGCCGTCCAGCTTCCGCCTGCTGCGCCAGCTGCTCTCGCGCCTGGAGGACGAGACCACCGGCAGGATCCGCGTGGAGGAACTGTTCGTGGAGATCCCGCCCGAGCGCCTGGAGCAGGCCGGCAAGGTGGCCCAGGTACTGGGCGATGAGGTCTACGACAAGTTCCCGTTCCTGGACGGCATGACGCCGATGTCCGACGACCTGACCGAGCTGGTGCTCAACCGCACCTGGCGCCCGGCGCTGTCGATCACCGGCGCCGATGGCCTGCCGCCGCTGGCCTCGGCCGGCAACGTGCTGCGCCCGCAGACCTCGGTGAAGATCTCCCTGCGCCTGCCGCCTACGCTGGACGGCAAGCGCGCCGGCGAGATCCTGGACGAGGTGCTGCTGCGCGATCCGCCCAACGGCGCCCATGTCGAGCTGAAGCTGGAGAAGTCTTCCACCGGCTGGAACGCGCCGCCGCAGTCGCCGTGGCTGACCCAGGCCATCGAGGACGCCTCGCAGGCGGCCTTCGGTAAGCCGGCGATGTACATGGGCGAAGGCGGCACCATCCCGTTCATGGGCATGCTGGGCGAGAAGTTCCCCGGCGCGCAGTTCATGATCACCGGCGTGCTGGGACCGCATTCCAACGCGCACGGGCCCAACGAGTTCCTGCACATCCCGATGGGCAAGCGGGTGACGGCCTGCGTGTCGCATGTGCTGGCCGCGCACCACGCCGCCAGCGTGGCCGGCCTGACCAGCGGCACCGCGGCGGTGGCCGGCGGCGAGGCGCACGGCGAGCACGGCTGCTGCTGAGGCGAGGCATGAACGCGGAGGAACGCGCGTCGGCGGCCTGCCTTACGCCGCCATTTTTCGCCCCAATTGGCGGTGCTAGGCTGCGCCGATCATCCACGAGGGCATGCGCATGAGCGGACTGTTCGGCAGCGAGAGCTGGCTCTACATCATCCTGGTCGGCTTCGTGGTCGGCCTGCTGGCACGGCTGATCACGCCCCACAGCGCGCGCATGGGCTGCCTGCTGACCATTGGCCTGGGCATCGTCGGCGCGGTACTGGCCGGCTGGTTCGGCCGGCGGATGGGCTGGTATGCGGCCGGCGAACCCGCCGGCTTCTTCGGCGCCCTGCTCGGCGCGGTGGTGATCCTGGGGCTGACCAGCCTGTTCACCCGCCGCTGAGTCCACGGCGCAGCAGGCCCTGGAAACCAGGAAGGCCATCCTCGCGGATGGCCTTCCTTTTTTCTTCTCAGTCTGTCGCGATCAGCGCTTGCCGTGGCGCGCGTGCATCGCGTGCTCGTGGTCGAGCCAGTTCTCGCCCTTGTTCTTCAGGAAGCAGATGTACACCAGCAGCGAGATGAACATCACCACAGTGGCGTAGATGATGAAGGCGTCCATCTGCTTGGCGCCCTTGGCCCACTGGTACAGCATCGGCGCGGTGCCGCCGAAGACCGAGTTGGCCAGCGCGTAGCCCAGGCCCACGCCCAGGGCGCGGATGTAGGTCGGGAACAGTTCGGCCTTGACCACCGCGTTGATCGAGGTATAGCCGGTGAGGATCACGAAGCCGATCACCAGGATGGCGAAGGCCGCGCCGAACGTGGTCTGCTGCGGCAGCGCGGTGATCAGGTACCAGGTGTAGCAGACGCTGCCCACGCCGAAGAACACCAGCAGGCTCTTGCGGCCGATGCGGTCGGACAGCCAGCCGCCGAGCGGCTGCAGCAGCATCAGCACCGTCAGCGCCGCCAGGTTGAGCGTGGTGCCCTTCATGATGTCGTCGCCGGCGAAGGCGGTCTGGATCATCTTCGGGCCGGTCACCGAATAGGTGTAGAAGGCCAGCGTGCCGCCCGCCGTGATCAGGAAGCACAGCAGCAGCGGGCGCCACTGGTTGACGAACAGTTCGCGCAGCGAGCCGGACTTGCGCGCCGCGCCGGACTTGGCGTCCTCGATAGCGGCGCTGGACAGCGACTCGTCCATCGTGCGTCGCAGCCAGAACACCACGATCGCCGACACGCCACCGATGGCGAAGCCCACGCGCCAGCCCCACTCCACCACGTGCTCGCGGGTGAAGAAGGTCAGCAGCAGGAACAGCGTCAGCTGGGCCAGCACATGGCCGCCCACCAGGGTGACGTAGTGGAACGAGGACAACAGGCCGCGATGCCCCGGCACGGCGGCCTCGGACATGTAGGTGGCGCTGGCCCCGTATTCACCGCCGGTGGCAAAGCCCTGCAGCAGGCGCGCCAGCACCAGGAACACCGCCGCCCACACGCCGATGGTCGCGGCGGTCGGCACGATGGCGATGCCGAACGAACAGATCGCCATCAGCGTCACCGACAGCGTCAGCGAGGCGCGGCGACCGTGGCGGTCGGCGAAGCGGCCGAAGAACCAGGCGCCGATCGGACGCATCAGGAAGGTCACCGCGAAGATCGCCCACACGTACAGCGTGGCGTTCTTGTCGCCGGCGGAGAAGAACTTGGATTCGAAGTAGGTCGCGAAGACCGAATAGACGTAGACGTCGTACCACTCGACCAGGTTGCCGGCCGAGCCTTTGAGCGTGTTGGAGATCGAGCGTTTGAGGCTGTGGTGGCTCTGCGCCATCGGATCGGCGGTGGTGGCGGTCGGTACGCTCATGCGGGCCTCGCTGTGAAGAGGGGGGAATGGATCGCCTTCGCGCCTTGGCGCCGGACGGCTTGGGCCATGCTGACGGCCTGGGCCGTGAGCGCAGCGCGAGGGCAGTCGAACGTTATAAACGCCGAAGGCCCGCCTGTGGGGCGGGCCTTCGACTTATTGGCTATGCCGCAGCGGCGGCTCAGGTGCGGCCGTACTGGTCCTCGAAGCGGACGATGTCGTCCTCGCCCAGGTAGCTGCCGGACTGGACCTCGATCAGCTCCAGCGGCAGGCGGCCGGGATTCTTCAGCCGGTGGGTCACGCCCAGCGGGATGTAGGTGCTCTGGTTCTCGGTGAGCAGGATCACCTCGTCCCCGCGCGTGACCTCGGCCGTGCCGCTCACCACGATCCAGTGCTCGGCGCGGTGGTGATGCATCTGCAGGCTCAGCGTCGCGCCTGGGTTGACGGTGATGCGCTTGACCTGGAAGCGCGCGCCCATGTCGATCGAGTCGTACGCCCCCCAGGGCCGATAGACCTTGCGATGCAGGACCGCCTGGCTGCGCTCGTCGTGCTTGAGCTGGGCCACGACCTTCTTGACGTCCTGCACGCGGTCCTTCTTGGCCACCAGGATCGAATCGTCGGTCTCCACCACCACCACATCATCCAGGCCGACCAGCGCGACCAGGCTTTCGGCGTAGACGTAGCTGTTGCGCGTGTCCACGGTGATCACGTCGCCCTCGACCGCATTGCCGTTGGCGTCCTTCTCGGTCACGTCCCACAGCGCCGACCACGAGCCGACGTCGTTCCAGCCCACGTCCAGCGGCAGCACCTTGGCGTCGGCGGTCTTCTCCATCACCGCGTAGTCGATCGAATCGGACGGCGAGGCCGTGAAGGCGTCCTTGTCCAGGCGGATGAAGTCGCCGTCGCGCTTGGCCTTGGCCAGCGACTCGCGCACCGCCGAGACCATCTGCGGGTTGAACTTCTCCAGCTCTTCGACATAGCGGCTGGCCTTGAACAGGAACATGCCGCTGTTCCAGTAGTAGCCGCCCTCGGCCAGATACTGGGCCGCCGTGTCCGCGTCAGGCTTCTCGACGAAGCGCAGCACCGGCTGCACGCCCTGACCGCCGCCGGCCTGGATATAGCCGAAGCCGGTCTCGGCATGGCTGGGCACCACGCCGAAGGTCACCAGCGCGCCGGCCTCGGCGGCCGGGCTGGCCTGCTCGACCGCGTTGCGGAAGGCTTCGGGGTTGGTGATCACATGATCGGAGGGCAGCACCAGCAGCAGCGGGTCCTGCCCGTCCTCCAGCGCGCACAGCGCCGCGGCGGCGATGGCCGGCGCGGTATTGCGCGCGACCGGCTCGAGCAGGATGCGCGGCTGCGGCGCGCGGATCTCGCGCAGCTGTTCGGCCACCAGGAACCGGTGCCCTTCGTTGGCCACCACCAGCGGCGGCAGCGAGGTCAACGGTTCGACCCGCAGCCAGGTCGCCTGCACCATCGTCTTTTCGTCTCCCAGCGGCAGGAACTGCTTGGGATAGGCTTCGCGCGACAGGGGCCACAGGCGTGTGCCGGAGCCGCCCGACAACAGGACGGGCTGCAGTTTGCTCATGGTGTCAGAGTCTCTTCCGTG
Organism: Pseudoxanthomonas winnipegensis; assembly: GCF_030322905.1. Taxonomy (NCBI): domain Bacteria; kingdom Pseudomonadati; phylum Pseudomonadota; class Gammaproteobacteria; order Lysobacterales; family Lysobacteraceae; genus Pseudoxanthomonas; species Pseudoxanthomonas winnipegensis. The sequence goes on from NZ_CP095475.1 coordinate 2,878,933, forward strand.
GGGGATATCGGGCTCAGTGTACCCTGCGCACCCCGACCTGAATGCGGCACGTTCCATGAACGAGGCGTCCTCGCCTTCGAGCCCACACGCACGCGCGGACCAGCGACTTTCCTGGGCGCGCATCACACTGAATGCGCCCGCTCTGTCACTGCAGCGGGCCAGTGTGGACGCCGGCCAGCGCAGCTATTGGCGCACCCAGGGCGCGGCCGAATCGCTGATCGTGATGGACTCCCCACCCGGGCTGGAGGACGTGCGCCCATGGCTTTCCTGGCACGCGCTACTGGAAGACGGCGGCGTGCGCGTGCCGAGGATCCTGGCGCGCGATGTGGACGCCGGCTTCCTGCTGCTGGAAGACCTCGGCCAGCCGACCCTGGCGCAGCTGCTGTCGCGCGATCCGGCGCAGGCCGATGCCTGGTTCGACGCCGCCTTCGACCAGCTGCTGATGCTGCAGGCGATCGCACCGCCGGAAGGCACGGGCGTGTTCGGCGAGGCGCTGCTGCAGCGCGATGCCGGGCTGTTCGAGGAATGGTTCCTGCGCCGGCATCTGGGGATCGAACTGGACTGCGACGCCAGCGACGGCCTGGAGCTGGTCCAGCGCCGCCTGATGGACAACGCCTTGGGCCAGCACAAGGTGCTGACCCATCGCGACTTCATGCCGCGCAATCTGATGCCGGTACTGCCGGGCCCGGCGGTGCTGGATTTCCAGGACTGCGTGCGCGGGCCGGTCGCCTACGACGCGGTGAGCCTGTTCAAGGACGCCTTCCTGAGCTGGCCGCTCGAACGCGTGGACGGCTGGCTGCTGCGCTACCACGCACGGGCGCTGCAGGCCGGCGTGCCGGTGCCGGCCCCGGCGCAGACCTTCCTGCGCGATGCCGACTGGATGGGCATCCAGCGCCACCTCAAGATCCTCGGCATCTTCTGCCGCCTGCACTATCGCGATGGCAAGTCGCAGTACCTGCCGGACCTGCCGCGCTTCATTACCTATCTTGATCAGGTGCTGCCGCGCCATCCGCAGCTGCAGCCGCTGCAGCAGCTGCTGGACCAGCGCATCCGCCCGGCCCTGGCGGCGCGCAGCGCATGAAGGCGCTGATCTTCTGCGCCGGGCTGGGCGAGCGGATGCGGCCGCTGACCGACCACACGCCCAAACCGCTGCTCGAGGTGTGCGGCGCGCCGCTGGTCGTCTGGCATCTGCGCAAGCTGGCCGCGATCGGCGTGACCGACGTCGTCATCAACCTCAGCTGGCTCGCCGACCAGTTCCCGCGCGCGCTGGGCGACGGCAGCGCCTTCGGCGTGCGGATCGCTTTCTCGCACGAAGGCCCGGTCCCGCTGGAGACCGGCGGCGGCATGCTGCACGCGCTGCCGCTGCTGGGCGAGGCGCCGTTCCTGGCGGTCAATGGCGATGTGTGGACCGACCTGGACTTCGCCACGCTGCCGCGCGCGCCTGCCGGCGACGCGCATCTGGTGATGATCGACAACCCGCCGCACCATCCGCGCGGCGATTTCTGTTTCAGCGACGGGCATCGCCTGCAGCCGCGCCGCGACGATGCGCAGAACTTCACCTATTCGGGCATCGGCGTGTATCGCCCCGAGATCCTGCGCGACTGGCGCGCGGCGTTCGAAGCGGCTGACCCCAATCCCGGACTGGACGCACAGCCGCCCCGCTTCCCGCTGGCGCCGCTGCTGCGCGCGGCGATGGCGCGCGACGCGGTCACCGGCCAGCACCATGCCGGACGCTGGACCGATGTCGGCACGCCGCAACGCCTGGCCGAACTGGACGCGCAGCTGCGCGCCGGGGGCGTGGGAGCCGCCACAACGGCGATGGAGCTTTCGAAGTAGCGCCCCTCGCCGCCATTGGCCAATGGCCACAACGGCAGGCCCACCTGTAGAGCGGAGCTTGCTCCGCTGCGTTTCGTCCAGACCATCGCGAAAGCCCAGCGGAGTCCCCAAAAGGGATTGCCACAAGCTCCGCTCTACAAGGAGGCCGCGACGTGATCGGAGCAGACAGTTGCGCCCACAGATGTGGCGCAGGCCAAGCGCGACCGCAGGCCCTACTCCTCCGCCAGCACCTGCCGCAGGAAGGGCACGGTCACCCGCCGCTTGGCCGCCAGCGAGGCACGATCCAAGCGTTCGATCAGATCGACCAACTGCGCCGGTTCGCGCACGGTGCGGGTCAGCATCCAGTCCACCGCCGCGTCCTCCAGCACCAGCCCGCGCCGGGCCGCGCGATCGCGCAGCAGCGCCGCGCGCCCGGCATCGTCCAGCGGGCGCAGCACGATGCGCGCGCACTGCGCCAGGCGCGAGCGCAGATCGGGCAGGACCAGGCCGATCGCATCGGGCACATCGGCGGCGGTGTAGAGCAGGCCGATGCCGGCCGCACGCGCGCGGTTGTGGAAGTCGAACAGGGCGATCTCGTCGGCGCGATCTCCGGCGATGGCCTCCAGCCCGTCCAGCGCCACCAGGGCATGGCGCTCCAAGCCGTCGAGCGCCTGCTGCAGATGGCCGGCCGCCGCCTTCAGCGGCAGATACGCGGCTTCGCGCCCGCTCTCGCCGGCCGCCGCGCAGGCCGCCAGGGCCAGGTGGGTCTTGCCGGCGCCGTGCGCGGCCGCGACGTACAGCCAGTCGGCCTCCGGCGCGCGCGCCAGGGCCTGCAGCTGCGCCAGCGCGCCGGCCGGCGCGCCGATGAAGCTTTCGAAGCGCTGATCAGACGGGGTCCGCAGCGCCAGCGGCAACTGCGGCACGCTCATGGCGAGGAGGGATCCTGCGGCGGATGCAGGCCGTCGGCCGGCGTGCGCTGTGGATCGAGCAGGATGGTCGGCTGCCCGCCGGCATAGAGCTGGCTGTGGGTATAGCGCTCGTGCGCATAGCGCAGCAGCACATTGGCCACCGCGGCGATCGGCAGCGCCAGCAGCATGCCCAGGAAGCCGAACAGCTGGCCGCAGGCCAGCACGGCGAAGATCACCGCCACCGGGTGCAGGCCGATGCGATCGCCGACCAGCTTGGGCGTCAGCACATAGCTCTCGATCACCTGCCCCACCGCGAATACCACCGACACCAGCACCAGGTGCTTGACGTCGCCGTACTGCATCAGCGCGGCGATCAGGCCCATCGCCACGCCGCTGGTCGGCCCCAGATACGGCACGAAGGTCAGCAGGCCGGCGATCAGGCCGATCAGGATGCCAAGGTCCAGGCCCACCGCCCACAGCCCGGCGCCGTAGAGCACGCCCAGGATGATCATCACCAGCAGCTGGCCCTTGAGGAAGCCGCCCAGCACATCGCTAGACTCGCCCGCCAGCCGGCTGACCACGCCGATCTGGTTGCGCGGCACCATCGCCGCCACGCGGCCGACGATCAGGTCCCAGTCGCGCAGGAAGAAGAAGGCGATGACCGGGATCAGCACCAGGTTGGCCATCCAGCCGAACAGCGCGAAGCCCGAGCGCGACACATAGCCCCACAGGGTGTAGGCCACCCCGCCGGCCCGCTCCCAGTTGCTGCGCAGCAGCCCCCAGATGTGGGTGAAGTCCAGGTACTCGGCCACGCGCACGTTGAAGCGGCCCTCGATCCAGGGCAGGGCCACCTGGTAGAACCACTGCTGATAGCGCGGCAGCGACCGCACCAGGATCGAGATCTGGTCCTGGATCGTCGGCACCAGCAGCAACAGCACCACGGTGATGGCCAGCAGCATCACGAAGAACACCACCGTGACCGAGATCCCGCGCGACCAGCCGCGCGCCTCCAGCCGATCCACCAGCGGATCGCCCATCCAGCCCAGGATCGCCGCGCAGGCGAACGGGGTCAGCACCGGCGAGAGAATCCACAGCAGCCACACCAGGGCGGCCGCCAGCGCCGCCCATTGCAGGCGGCGCAGGAACTGGGCGATGACCTGCAGCGGGTCCTCGATGATCATGGGTGCACCGTCCTGGGCGTCAGCGCGGGGTCACTTGAGGTAGAACTGCGGCGGATTGCCGTCGCCGCCGACCAGCGGGCCATCCTGGCCGAGCATGCGCTGCAGGCCTTCGACGCCGCTGAGCAGATCCAGGTCCAGCTCAAGCACATCGCCCTGCGCGCGCACCGGCGCGATCCGGCGCACCACGGCGGTCTGCTGCAGCGCCGCCGACAGGCGCACGTAGTCCTCGGCGCTGCGGATGCCGCTGACGAGGATCCGGTAGGTGCCCGGCTGGCCGCCCACGGCCTGCTTGGCGTAGCGCTTGACCAGCGCATCGGCGGCCACGTCGGCGCCGGTGGCCATGGCCTGGCGGGCGTCGGCGTTGTCGCTGGACGAGGTCGCCAGCACCTTGCCGCTGTCCACGAAGGTCCAGTCGGCGACCCAGCCGGACTTGCCGCGGTAGAGCTTGCCGATCAGCTGCATCGGCGGGGCATAGCGGGCCGAGGCGCTGGCCACCGCCGCCGTGTCGCCGCGCCAGATCGCCGCGGCCAGCGCGGCCTCGGCCGCTGTGCCCTGCGGCAGACCCAGGCGGTAGCCGCGGTCCACAGCGCGGTCCAGCACCGAGCGCGCCGCGCCGGACTGCTGCACGCCGACCAGGCGCGGGCCCGAGCCGTCGTCGATGGCCAGCCACAGCACCGGCTTGGCGCGCGGCTGCGGCCAGACCGGCAGGCCGAGCACGCTGGCCAGCACGTCGACCTTCTGCGGGTCGAAGCGGGCGATCAGGGTGGTGCGGAAGGACGGCGCCCCAGTGGCCGAGGTGCCCTGGTCCTGGCGGTAGTCGTAGCTGTCCAGATAATTCTTGGCGTTGCGCAGCTCGGCGGCTACGCCGGGGCGCGTGGCGGCGTTGCGATCGCCGCTGACCTTGCCCAGCACCTGCCCGAGCGCGCGCGCCAGACCGCCGTTGCGGTCGCCCTCGCTCTGGCTGGGCACCGTGACCTCGGCCTCGTACAGGCCCTGGGCCTTGGCGACGTCGCCCTCGGTGCGCAGCGCGTCCTGCGCCACGGCGGGCAGTGCGCAGAAAAGGAGAAGGGCGGCAGCAGCGGCCAGGGCGTGCAAACGGCGCATCGAGCGTCCTAAAGTCAACAGCGAATCGTGCGGATTGTTGCCCGAACGGCCCGCCACCGCCAGCACGCCCCGTTCACGCCGCGCACGCCGAGGGACGCACTTCCCTTAAAATGCGCCCCCGCCTCCCTCAGATCCGGCCGCCTTGTGACCCAGCCCAACCCGCCCGCCGCCACGCCCATGACCTACCGCGACGCGGGGGTGGACATCGACGCCGGCAACGCCGTGGTCGAACGGATCAAGCCCCTGGTCAAGCGCAGCTTCCGGCCCGAGGTGATGGGTGGCCTGGGCGGCTTCGGCGCCCTGTTCGACCTGTCCGGCAAGTACCGCGAGCCGGTGCTGGTCTCGGGCACCGACGGCGTCGGCACCAAGCTCAAGCTGGCCCAGGAACTGGGCCGCCACGACACCATCGGCATCGACCTGGTCGGCATGTGCGTCAACGACGTGCTGGTACAGGGCGCCGAGCCGCTGTTCTTCCTGGACTACTTCGCCACCGGCAAGCTGGACGTGGACACCACCGTGGCCGTGGTCGGCGGCATCGCCAAGGGCTGCGAACTGTCCGGCTGCGCGCTGATCGGCGGTGAGACCGCGGAGATGCCCGACATGTACGCCCCGGGCGAATACGACCTGGCCGGCTTCACCGTCGGCGCGGTCGAGAAGGCCGAGATGCTCGACGGCAGCGCCGTAGGCGAAGGCGACGTGCTGATCGGCCTGGCGTCCTCGGGCGCGCACTCCAACGGCTATTCGCTGATCCGCCGCATCTACGACCGCGCCGGTCGCCCGGCCGAGCTGGACATCGGCGGCGTGCCGCTGATCGACGCGCTGATGGCGCCGACCACCCTGTACGTCAAGCCGGTGCTGGCGCTGCTGCGCAGCCACGGCGCGGGCGCGGGCAAGCCCATCCACGCCATGGCCCACATCACCGGCGGCGGCCTGACCGAGAACATCATCCGCGTCGTGCCCGACGGCCTGGGCCTGGACATCGACGCGAGCGCCTGGCCGCTGCCGCCGCTGTTCCAGTGGCTGCAGCAGGCCGGCGCGGTGGCCGACGCGGAGATGTGGCGCACCTTCAACTGCGGCATCGGCTTCGTGCTGATCGCCGATCCGGCCAGCGCCGCGGCGCTGGAGACCAGCCTGGACCAGGCCGGCATCGGCCACTGGCGCATCGGCCAGGTGGTGGCCGCCGGCGCCGGCGAGCGCGTGCGGATCGGCTGACGGCCCGGCGCTTGCCCTGCCCCCGCTCCGGGCGCCGCGCATGACCCTGCCCCGCATCGCGGTGCTGGCCTCCGGGCGCGGCAGCAACCTGCAGGCGATCCTCGACGCGATCGCGCAAGGTCGGCTGGACGCGCGCCTGGTCGGCGTCTTCTCCGACCGCCCGCAGGCCGGCGCGCTGATGCGCGTGCCGCCGGAGCTGCGCTGGTCGGCCAGGCCGTCCAGTTTCGAGAGCCGTCAGGCCTACGAGCAGGCGCTGGGCGACGCCCTGGCCGCCTCCGGCGTCGACTGGATCGTGTGCGCAGGCTATATGCGCATCCTGGGCGAGGCGCTGATCGCGCGCTTCGCCGGGCGCATGCTCAATATCCACCCCTCCCTGCTGCCGCGTCACCGCGGCCTGCACACCCATGCCGCGGCGCTGGCTGCCGGCGACACAGAACATGGCTGCAGCGTGCATTTCGTCATTCCCGAGCTGGATGCCGGCAGCCTGATCGCCCAGGCGCGCCTGCCCGTCGAGGCCGGCGACACGCCCGAGACCCTCGCCTCGCGCGTGCTGGCACTCGAACACCGCCTGCTGCCTGCGGTGCTGCGCCTGGCGGCGGCCGGTCGCCTGTCTGAACGTGATGGCACGACCTACGTCGATGGTCAGCCGCGATTTACGCCGCTGACACTAGATTCCCTCGAACGGCGCATGCCGCACCCCGAACCGACCCCGTGAAGACCATCCTGCTGACCGGCATCCTGCTGCTCGCCTGTGCCGTGCCCGCAAGCCAGGCCCAGCAGGCTCCGGCGACGGCCAACGCAACCCCGCCCGCCGCGCCAGCGGCCGCCGAAAGCGCCGCGCCGGACGCCCCCCAGCCCTGGACGCTGGCGCCGTTCACCGCCACCTACGAGGCCTGGTACAAGGGTAAGCGCGCCGGCGATGCCACCCTGCAGGTGGTGCACCGCGAGGGCAACCAGTGGCGGCTGGACCTGGAGATCCGCGGCGAGCGCGGCGTGGCCAGCCTGCTGCGCCTGAACATCCAGCAGAGCACGGTGTTCGACGTCACCGACACCGGTGCCGGCATCCTGCTGCGGCCGCTGAGCCAGAGCACGGTGCGCAAGGCCGTGTTCGGCGACAAGCAGCAGACCGGCAGCTACGACTGGCGCAGCAATACCGCGCAATGGGAAGGCAAGGTCGACAAGGACCGGCGCGCGCCGGTGCCGCTGAAGGCCGGCGACATGAGCTCGCTGCTGCTGGACCTGGCGATCATGCGCGACGCCAAGCCGGGCGCGGCGCTGGACTACCGCGTGGTCGACAACGGCCGCGCGCGCCAGTACCAGTACGCGGTCGCCCCGCAGACCGAGATCGTGCAGGTCGGCGAACTCAGCTACGACGCCATGCGCGTGGCCCGCACCAACGGCGGCGACCGCGAACAGATCTTCTGGGTCGCCTCCGGCGTGCCCACCCCCGTGCGCATGCTGCAACGCGACGATGGCGAGGACGCCATCGACCTGCGCCTCATCGATTACCAGGGAGTGCAATGACATGACATCCAACCCGATCCGCCCGCTCAAGGCGCTGGCCGCCATCGCCGTGCTCGCCCTGGCCGCGGCGCCGGCCCTAGCCCTGCAGCCGTTCAACGCCACCTACCAGGCAAGTGCCATGGGCATGCAGGGCAACGGCCAGATGACCCTGGCCGCCCAGGGCGCCGGCAAGTGGAAGTACGACCTGAACGTGCGCAACCAGCTGGTCAACCTGACCCAGTCCACCACCTTCGAGGAGAAGGACGGCCAGTTCCGTCCGCTGTCCTCCAGCGATGCCTCGCTGGTGCTGGTCAAGAGCAAGCAGGTCAAGACCGCCTACGACTGGGCCAGCAAGCAGGCCACCTGGAGCGGCGACATCAAGGACAACCGCCGCGGCCCGGTCGCGCTGGAGCCCGGCGACATGGACGCGCTGCTGGTGAACCTGGCCATCGTGCGCGACGTGCACGCCGGCAAGCAGACGTTCAACTACCGCATGCTGGAGAACGGCAAGGCCACGCCGATGAGCTACCAGGTCTCCGGCAAGGACACCATCACCATCGCCGGCAAGCAGGTCACCGCGACCAAGGTCAGCCAGACCGAGGGCAAGAAGCAGATGATCGTATGGGTGGTGCCGGACATGCCGGTGCCGGCGCGCATGCTGCAGCGGGAGAACGGTCAAGACTCCTACGACCTGACCCTGACCTCGTTCAACTGATCCGAAGTGGGAGTTCCTAGCGAATCCGTGGGAGCAGCTGTCTCTCAGATCGAGCGCAGCCTCCTTGTAGAGCGGAGCTTGTGGCAATCCCCTTTGGGGGACTCCGCTAGGGCTTCCCGACGATCCGGCCGAAAGGCAGCGGAGCAAGCTCCGCTCTACAAGTGGGAGCCGCCCTTGTGGCGGCGCCCACATTTTTTTTGGAACGACTAAAGCCGGCGGCATCTGCGCGATGCCGCGCATGCCGCCTACTTCTTCGCCTCGCCCGCTTGCGCCGGATGCAGCTCGGTGCGGCATTCGACGCGGATCTGCGTGCCGCTGCTGCGCCACTTGTAGGTGGTGCAGGTGCGATTGCCTTCGGTGGTCTTCTCCGCGACGACCGCGTAATAGGACTGGGCGATCTCCTGGCCGGTGACCTGGCCGTTGCCGTCCCAGTCCATGTCCTTGCTGGAGATGCCGCTCAGACCGGCCGCGCCGATCCAGGCCATCCACGCCACCGCCAGCAGCGCGATCCCCACCAGCGTCAGCAGCGCGCGGCGCCGACGCGAGAACACCGGCGTTCCGGTGCGGCGCTTGATCATCGTCATGACGCGCGCCTGATGGTGGCGCCCAGCGCGCCGAGCTTGCCTTCGATGTTCTCGTAGCCGCGGTCCAGGTGGTAGATGCGGTCGATCGTGGTCTCGCCGCTGGCCACCAGGCCGGCCAGGATCAGCGAGGCCGAGGCGCGCAGATCGGTGGCCATCACCGGGGCGCCGGACAGCTGGGCGGCGCCGCGCACGATGGCGGTGTGGCCCTCAACGCGGATGTCCGCGCCCAGGCGCAGCAGCTCGTTGACGTGCATGAAGCGGTTTTCGAAGATCGTCTCGTTGATCACGCCCACGCCCTCGGCCACGCAGTTGAGCGCCATGAACTGGGCCTGCATGTCGGTCGGGAACGCCGGGTACGGCGCGGTGGTCAGATCGACCGCCTTGGGTCGCTTGCCCTGCATGTCCAGGGTGATCGTGTCGGCCGTGGTCTCGATGTGCGCCCCGGCCTCGGTGAGCTTGTCCAGCACCGCCTCCAGCGTGTCCGGACGCGCGCTGCGCGCGGTGATCCTGCCACCGGTCATCGCCGCGGCCACCAGGAAGGTGCCGGTCTCGATGCGGTCCGGCACCACCGCGTGGCGGCCGCCGCCGAGGCGCTCGACGCCATGGATGACGATGCGCGAGGTGCCGGCGCCTTCGATCCGCGCGCCCAGCGCGTTGAGGCAGTCGGCCAGGTCGGTGACCTCCGGCTCCATCGCCGCGTTCTCCAGCACCGTGGTGCCTTCGGCCAGCGTGGCGGCGGCCATGACGTTCTCGGTACCGGTGACGGTGACCATGTCGAACACGAAGCGCGTGCCCTTCAGCCGCGCCGCGCGCGCCTTGATGTAGCCGTTCTCGACGGTGATATGCGCGCCGAGCGCCTGCAGGCCCTTGATGTGCTGATCGACCGGACGCGAGCCGATGGCGCAGCCGCCCGGCAGCGACACCACCGCCGCGCCGTGGCGCGCCACCAGCGGGCCGAGCACCAGGATCGAGGCGCGCATGGTGCGCACCAGCTCGTAGGGAGCCACGAAGCGGTCCACGGTGCACGGGTCGATGGTGATGCGGCGCCCCGCGCCGTCGCCGCCCTCGTCGATCTCGACCCCGGCGCCGATGCCACTCAGCAGCTTCACGGTAGTGGCCACATCGTGCAGGTTGGGGACGTTGGTGATCTCCACCGGCGCGTCGGCCAGCAGCGTGGCGCACAGGATGGGCAGCACGGCGTTCTTGGCGCCGGAGATGGTGACTTCGCCGTTGAGCGGCGCGCCACCGGTGACGATGATCTTCTGCATGGAGCTTGGGGATGTCCGAAAGGGAACGCAGCCGCCTCAGGCGGCTTCGTCGGGGGTGACGGTCTTGAGTTGCAGGGCGTGGATCGCGCCGCCCATCAGGTCGCCCAGGGTGGCGTAGACCATGCGGTGGCGCGCCAGCGGAAGCTTGCCCTTAAACGCCTCGCAGACCACGGTGGCCTCGAAATGCACGCCGTCATCGCCCTGCACGCGCGCCTGGGCGCCGGGCAGGCCCGTCTGGATGAGTTCACGGATGGTTTCGGCGTCCAACGGCCTTTCCTCCTAAAATGGCCGACCATTCTAAGCCCAGGCCATCGCCCCCGATGCCTTCCACCGCGCAGCACAGCGTTCCCGTCGACGATGCCGCCCTGGCCGCCAGTGGCCGTCGCGCGGTGCAGACCGAGGCCGACGCGCTGACCGCGCTGGCCCAGCGCATCGACGGCCCGTTCTCGGCCGCCTGCCGGATGGTGCTGGCCGGCGCCGGGCGCGTGGTGGCCATGGGCATGGGCAAGTCGGGGCATATCGCGCGCAAGATCGCCGCGACCCTGGCCTCCACCGGCACGCCGGCCTTCTTCGTCCACCCCAGCGAGGCCGGTCACGGCGACCTGGGGATGATCACCGACGCGGACATCGTGCTGGCCATTTCCTACTCCGGCGAGTCCGACGAGATCCTGATGCTGCTGCCGGTCCTGCGCCGCCAGGGCAACCTGGTGATCGCCATGACCGGACGCCCGGCCTCGACCCTGGCCCGCCAGGCCGACCTGCACCTGGATGTCAGCGTCCCGGCCGAGGCTTGCCCGCTGCACCTGGCGCCGACCTCCAGCACCACCGCCACCCTGGCCATGGGCGACGCGCTGGCCGTGGCCCTGCTGGAGGCGCGCGGCTTCACCTCGGAGGACTTCGCCCGCTCGCATCCGGCCGGCAGCCTGGGCCGGCGCCTGCTGGTGCACATCAGCGATGTCATGCACACCGGCGAGGACGTGCCGACCGTGTCCCAGGACGCCACCCTGGCCCAGGCGCTGGTGGAGATGAGCCGCAAGCGGCTGGGCATGACCGCCGTAGTGGACGACCAGCGCGTGCTGCGCGGCATCTTCACCGACGGCGACCTGCGCCGCGCCCTGGACAATGCCGGGCTGGACATCCACACCACGCCCATCGCCAGCCTGATGACCCGTCACCCGGTCACCATCGGGCCGCAGGCGCTGGCCACCGAGGCCGCGCGCCTGCTGGAAACCCGCAACATCGGCAGCGGCCTGATCGTGGTCGACGCCGACCAGCGCGTGATCGGCGCGCTCAATGTTCACGACCTGTTGCGTGCACGCGTGGTGTAAGAACCACGCCACCTGCGCCTATTCATGAAGGACCGCCCCGTTTTGACCGCCCATGCCCACCTGCCCGACGTCACCGACGCCCTGCTGCAACGCGCCGCGCGCGTGCGCCTGGCCTGCTTCGACGTCGACGGCACGCTGACCGACGGCGGGCTGTTCCTGGATGCCGAGGGCCGTGAAGGCAAGACCTTCCACGTGCAGGATGGGCTGGGCCTGGTGCTGCTGCGCCGGCATGGCATCGAGGTGATGCTGGTCACCGCGCGCAGCGGCCAGGTGGTCGAGCACCGCGCGCGCGAACTGGGCATCGGCGTGCACCAGGGTGTCAAGGACAAGCTGGGCCTGGTCGAGCGGCTGTGCGCCGAGCGCGGCCTGGCCATGGAGCAGGTCCTGTTCATGGGCGACGACCTGGCCGATCTGACCACGCTGCGCCGGGTCGGGCTGGCGGTGGCGCCGGCCAACGCCCATCCCTGGGTTGCGCCGCTGGCGCACTGGACGACCCCGGCCGGCGGCGGCCATGGCGCCGCGCGCCAGGCCTGCGACCTGGTGCTGGCCGCGCAAGGGCATGTCGAACGCCTGCTGCAGGAGGGCGCCGCATGAATTGGCGCATGGGCCTGGGACTGGCGCTGCTGGTGGCGCTGCTGCTGTTCGGCTGGTCGGCCTGGAACAATCGCAAGAAGCCGCACACCAGTGGCCCGGCCGCGCAGTCGGACTACATCATGCACGACTTCGAGATGGTCACCCTCAACAAGGACGGCACCGAGGGCGTGACTCTGCGCGCCCCGGAAATGCACCGCACCGCCAGCGATGAGACCTTCAGCATCACCACCCCGCTGTTCCTGATGCCCGACAAGGACGGGCACCACTGGGAGCTGCGCAGCAAGAGCGCCTGGGTGGCGGCCAAGGGCGAGAAGGCCGTCCTGACCGGCGATGTGGTCGGCAACAGCCCGCCCGAGGCGGCGACCCGCTCGACCTTCACCACCAGCCGGCTCGATGTCTTCCCCGATCAGCACATCGCCAGCACCGACCAGCCGGCCACGCTCACCCAGCCCGGCGCGATCATGCAGGGCACCGGTTTCGTCATCAACTCACAGACCCAACAATTCCAGTTCAAGTCCAAGGTGAAAACACGCTATGTGCCCAAATCCGCGCAATAAGACTGGCCTGGCCGCGCTGGCGGCCGCCTGCCTGCTGGTGGTGGCGGGAGGCGCACTGGCCAAGAAATCCGACCGCGACCAGCCGATGACCATCGACTCGGACACCAACGACATCAGCTTCGCCGACGACGGCGTCAGCACGCTGACCGGCAACGTGGTCATCGTGCAGGGCACCCTGGAAGTGCATGCCGACAAGGGCCTGATCTACCGCAAGGCCGGCGAAGTCTCGCGCGGCGTGTTCACCGGCACCAAGACCAAGCAGCCCACGCTGCACCAGATCAACGATGACGGCACGCCCATCGATGCCACCGCCGACCGGATCGACTACGACATCACCAACAACATCATCACCCTGACCGGCAACTACAAGATCACCTCCCCCCGCGGCACCAACGCGGGCGAGAAGATGGTCTACAACACCGTGACCGGCAACATGCAGAGCGGCGGCGACGGCAACCGCGTGCGCACCGTGATCCAGCCCAAGAACAAGGCCCCCGCCGCGGGCGCCGCGCCCGCTCCCGCCAAGCCGGGGACCAAGTAATGCTGTCGGCCCAGGGACTGCGCAAGCGCTACAAGCAGCGCGAGGTGGTGCGCGAATTCGGCCTGACCCTCGACCAGGGCGAGGTGGTCGGCCTGCTCGGCCCCAACGGCGCCGGCAAGACGACCTGCTTCTACATGATCGTGGGACTGGTCTCGGCCGACGCCGGCAACATCGTGCTGGACGGCCAGGACATCACCAGCGAGCCGATGTACCGCCGCGCCAAGCTCGGCGTGGGCTATCTGCCGCAGGAACCCTCCGTGTTCCGCAAGCTGACCGTGGCCGACAACATCCGCCTGGTGCTGGAGCTGCGCGAGGACCTGGACAGCGACGGCGCCGAGCGCGAGCTGGCCTCGCTGCTGGAAGAGCTGCAGATCAGCCATGTCGCCGACCAGTTCGGCGCCAGCCTGTCCGGCGGCGAGCGCCGCCGCGTGGAAATCGCCCGCGCCCTGGCCGCCAAGCCGCGTCTGATGCTGCTGGACGAGCCCTTCGCCGGCGTGGACCCGATCTCGGTCGGCGAGATCCAGCGCATCATCACCCACCTCAAGGACCGCGGCATCGGCGTGCTGATCACCGACCACAACGTCCGCGAAACCTTGGGAATCTGCGACCGGGCGTATATCCTCGCCGAAGGCAGCGTGCTGGCGCAGGGGGCTCCGGACGAACTGCTGGCCAACGCGGACGTCCGTCGCGTCTACCTGGGAGAGACCTTCCGGCTGTAAGGCGAGCGTGGCGAACGCGGCAGGCGTTCGGTCCGCTATCCTGACGGTTCGCGAATGAAGCCACGCCTCCAGACATCGCTGGGCCAGCAACTGGTCATGACGCCGCAGCTGCGTCAGGCGATCCGTCTGTTGCAGATGTCCGCGGCCGAACTGGAGGCCGAGATCACCGAGGCGGTGGAGACCAACCCCCTGCTGGACTGGGCCGAGGACGGCCCCGATGCCCAGGCCGGCGGCGTCGATCACGCCGACCACGCCCCGGCCGACGAGCCGCCCGAAGAGCGCCAGCCCGAGCGCGAGGACTGGCAGGCCGACGAGAATCCCTGGAGCAATGAGGGCGGCGGCGGGTCCGGCGGCTCGTTCGACGACGACGACAACCCCGGCAGCGCGGCCGAGCGCGTGGCCCAGACCGACAGCCTGCAGGACCATCTGCTGTGGCAGCTGCATCTGTCGCAGCTGTCCCTGCGCGACCGGCGCATCGGCGCGGCAGTGATCGACGCCATCGATGACGACGGCTATCTGCGCACAGAGCTGGCCGAGATCGCCCAGACCCTGCGGCCGGAGGTCGTCGCCGGCGAGGACGAGATCCAGGCCGTGCTGTGCCAGCTGCAGCGCTTCGATCCGGTCGGGGTCGGCGCGCGCTCGCTGGGCGAGTGCCTGTGCCTGCAGCTTGACGTGCTCTCGGCCGACACGCCCGGCCGCGCGCTGGCGCTGACCATCGCCCAGGGCGCCCTGCTGGAGAAGCTGCCGCGCAGCGGCGTGGCCGGCCTGGCCAGCGAGCTCAAGCGCCCCCAGGCCGAGGTCGAGGACGCCGTGGCGCTGCTGCGCTCGCTGGATCCCAAGCCGGGGGTGCAGATCGGCGAACTCAGCCAGGACACCTATGTGGTGCCCGACTGCGTGGTCTGGCGCCAGAAGGGCATCTGGCGCGCGGCCCTGGCCAGCCAGCATCTGCCGCGGGTGTCCATCCATCGCGGCTACGAGTCGATGATCCGCCAGTGCAGCGAGTCGGATGCCGGCTACCTGCGCGGCCACCTGCAGGAGGCGCGCTGGCTGCTCAAGAGCCTGGAGGCCCGCGGCGACACCCTGCTCAAGGTCACCCGCTGCCTGATCCACCAGCAGGCCGGCTTCCTGGAATTCGGCGAGGCCGCCCTGCGCCCACTGACCCTGCGCGAGGTCGCCGGCGAGGTCGGCCTGCACGAGTCCACCGTCTCGCGCGCCATCGCCCGCAAGTACGTACGCACCCCGCGCGGCACCCTGCCCCTGCGCGCGTTCTTCGCCTCTGGGGTGAGCACCGAGGGCGGCGGGGAGGCCTCCAGCACCGCCATCCAGTCGATGATCCGCAAGCTGATCGAGTCCGAAAACCCGCGCAAGCCGCTGTCCGACGCCAAGCTGGCCGACCTGTTGAAATCGTCAGGCGTGCCGGTGGCCAGGCGCACGGTGGCCAAGTATCGTGAGGCCATGGACATCCTGTCCTCCCACGAGCGCGTGCGGATGGGCTGATCCTTGCGATTGGCGGCAGGTTCACCTGCCACCTGCCAGCTTGAACACCGGGCCGACCGGTGCGAACTTGAACCCAACCCCGCCAACCACAGGAGCAGCAAGGAACCCCACGCCCGCCCGGTTTGTCCCAACAACCGACGCAACAACCACTGCAGGAGACAATGCGATGCGAATCGAGACATACGGCCAGTCGATGGAAGTCACCCCCGCACTGCGTGACTACGTCGAGACGAAACTCAAGCGCCTTGAACGACATTTCGACCAGCCGCTCGAATGCCGCACGCAACTGGGGTTCTCCAAGCCCGACTACGTGGCCGAAGCCACGATCAACTTCTCCGGCCGCACGCTGCACGCCGACGCCGGCGCCGAAACCATGTACGCGGCCATCGACATCCTGGCCGACAAGCTGGACCGGCTGGTGCTCAAGCACAAGCGCAAGCAGATCGACCGCCAGCGCGGCCGCGGCGAGAACGCCGACTGAGCCTGTCCCGGCCACGATGCATCCTCACCAGACGGCGGCCCTTCGGCCGCCGTCTGCGTTATGGCGCCGCGCCGCGCGGCCGCGCGCGTGGATGTGTCACCGGCACGTCGTATCATCGCGCTTCGATGCCGCTTTCCCCGACGCCATGAATTCCAGCATCACCGCCAGCGAGCTGTTCGAGCAGATGAAGGACAAGCTGGGCCTGCGCTGGATCGCCGGGCGGGCCGGCGGTAAGCGTCAGATCGACACCGCCGGCAAGGTCAAGCGCCGGCCCTCGCTGGCCGGCTACCTCAATGCGATCTATCCCAACAAGGTGCAGATCCTGGGCACCGAGGAGCTGGCCTGGCTGGACGGGCTGGATTCGCGCCAGCGCTGGGAGACCATCGAGAAGATGATGGCCGACCGGCCGCTGGCGCTGGTGATCAGCAAGAACCAGTCCTGCCCCGAGGACCTGCGCGCCACCGCCGAGGAGACCGAGACCCCGCTGTGGGTCTCGCCGCGCCGCGGCCATGAGCTGCTCAACTTCCTGTCCTACCACATGGCGCGCACGCTGGCGCCACGGGTGACGCTGCACGGCGTGTTCATGGAGATCTATTCCATCGGCGTGCTGATCACCGGCGAGGCCGGCTCGGGCAAAAGCGAGCTGGCGCTGGAACTGCTGACACGCGGCCATCGCCTGGTGGCCGACGACGCGCCCGAGTTCACCCAGATCGCCCCAGACGTGCTCGATGGCACCTGCCCGGAGCTGCTGCAGGACCTGCTGGAAGTGCGCGGGCTGGGCGTGCTCAACGTACGCGACATGTTCGGCGACACCTCGGTGAAGAAGAACAAGTACCTGCGCCTGATCGTGCACCTGACCCGGCCGATGACCGAGCCCGGCGTGCACGGCTACGACCGCCTGACCGGCGACTCGGGCGCGCGCCACGTGCTGGACCTGGACGTGCCGCTGATCACCCTGCCGGTGATGCCCGGCCGCAACCTGGCGGTGCTGACCGAGGCGGCCACGCGCCTGCATATCCTGCGCACCAAGGGCATCGACCCGGCGGCGATGTTCATCGCCCGCCACAGCAACCTGCTGGAGCGCAGCACGCCATGAGTCAGGCCCCGACCGACGAGGGCGGCAAGCCCGCCGAGGCGACGCAGGCACCGTTCGTGCTGATCGTCAGCGGCCTGTCAGGCTCGGGCAAGTCGGTGGCGCTCAAGACGCTGGAGGATCTGGACTACTACTGCGTGGACAACCTGCCCATCGAGCTGCTGCCGGACTTCATCCGCAGCCTGATGCGCGAGGACGTGCTGCCGCAGAAGGTCGCCGTGGGCATCGACGTGCGCAACCGCCACAGCGATCTGTCCAGACTCTCGCTGTGGCGCGCGGCGGTGGGACGGCTGGGGCTGGACGCCAAGCTGGTGTTCTTCGACTCGGAGGACGCGGTGCTGCTGCGCCGCTACTCGGACACGCGCCGGCGCCACCCGCTGAGCCATACCGGCCTGTCGCTGCCCGAGGCGATCGCGCGCGAGCGCCAGGTCACCCAGCCGCTGAGGCTGGAGGCGGACCTGGTCATCGACACCAGCCAGCTCAACGTGCACCAGCTGCGCCGCCGCGTGGTCGGCGAGTTCGCCTTCGACAGCCGCGACGCGCCCTCGCTGCTGTTCGAATCCTTCGCCTACCGCCGCGGCGTGCCGGCCGATGCGGACTTCGTGTTCGACGCGCGCGTGCTGCCCAACCCGCACTGGCAGCCCGAGCTGCGCCCGCTGACCGGCCGCGACGCCCCGGTGCGCGAATACCTCGAGGCGCAGGACGACGTGCAGCGCTATGTGCAGCAGGTCAGCGAATTCCTGGACACCTGGCTGCCGCGCCTGCGCGGTGAGACCCGCAGCTACGTGACCGTGGCCTTCGGCTGCACCGGCGGCAAGCACCGCTCGGTCTTCCTCACCGAGCGACTGGCCGAACACGCCCGCACCCAGGGCTGGGACCAGGTCGCCACCTTCCATCGCGAACTGGACTGACGCGCCAAGCGCGCGCCAGTGCGTGCTGCGGCGCGTCGCGGGACGGAGAAAACCGTGATCCCATGTCGATGCGCGCGGCATCAGCCTGTTAATGTTGTCACCATGACCTGTGGCGTCCTGCTCATCACCCATCCCGGCATCGGCCCCTCGCTCCTGGCGGTGGCCGGCGGCATGCTGCGCAACCTGCCGTTGAAGGCCGAGGCCTTCGAGGTGCCGTTCGACGCGGACCTGGACGCGCTGCTGCCGCAGGCCTCGGCCGCGCTGCGGCGCGTGGACGGCGGCGAAGGCGTGCTGGTGCTGACCGACGTCTACGGCGGCTCGCCCAGCAACCTGGCCGCCCGCGTGGCGCGCCTGGGCACGCCGGTACGGCGCGTCTCGGCGCTGAGCCTGCCGATGCTGCTACGGGTGATGAACTACCCCGAACAGGGACTGGACGAACTCCCGGCCACCGCGGCGGCCGGCTCACGAAATGGAGCCATCCTCGACGATGCTTGAGCGCGAACTCACCGTCTCCAACGCCTTA
Source organism: Pseudoxanthomonas winnipegensis (assembly GCF_030322905.1). Lineage (NCBI taxonomy): Bacteria > Pseudomonadati > Pseudomonadota > Gammaproteobacteria > Lysobacterales > Lysobacteraceae > Pseudoxanthomonas > Pseudoxanthomonas winnipegensis. Next base: position 2,897,467 of record NZ_CP095475.1, read on the forward strand.
GGGCTGCATGCGCGCGCCACCGCCAAGCTGGTCCAGGTGGTCTCGCCCTTCCGCAGCCACGTGACCCTGGCCGCCAAGGGGCGCCAGGTCAACGCCAAGAGCATCATGGGCGTGATGCTGCTGGCCGCCGGCAAGGGCACCCAGGTCACCGTGCGCACCGACGGCGAGGACGAGGCCGCGTGCATGCAGGCCATCGTCGACCTGTTCGAACGGCGCTTCGACGAGGACGCCTGATGAGGAAACTGCTGCCGGGCCACGGGGCTTCGCGCGGCAGTGCCCTGGGTCGCGCGCGCGTGCGCCTGCCGCACGCGCTGGACGTGGCCGAGCAGCGCATCCGCGCGCGCGAGGTCGATGAAGAGCTGGCACGCCTGCACGGCGCCATCGACGCGGCGCGGGCGGAAATGCGCGAGCTGCGCACGCGCCTGCACGGCGCGCTGGCGCGCGAGGTCGGCGAATTCCTCGACCTGCACGCCCTGCTGCTGGACGATCCGGAACTGCTGCAGGGCCTGGACGACCTGATCCGCAAGGGCCGCTACGGCGCCGACTACGCCCTGCGCCTGCAGCGCGACCGCCTGGCGGCCGTGTTCCGCGACATGGACGACGCCTACCTGAAAAGCCGCATGGACGATCTGGACCATGTGATCGGGCGCATCCATGCCCATCTGCACAGCCGCGCCATCGATCCGGAAGGCCTGGCCGGCGAGATCCTGGTCAGCGATACGGTGGCCCCTTCCGAACTGGCGCAGCTGCAGGCCCAGGGCGTGGTGGCGGTGGTCACCTCCACCGGTAGCCCGCTCTCGCACAGCGCCATCCTGGCGCGCAGCCTGCACATGCCGCTGGTGGTGGGCTGCAGCGCGGCGTTGGCCAAGATCAACGACGGCGATGCGCTGATCGTCGATGGCGAGACCGGCGAGGTGGTGGTCGAACCCTCCGCCGCGGACCTGCGCGAGTTCCGCCAGCGCCTGAAGGATCTCAAGCGCGAGCAGCGCGAGCTCGGCCGCCTGCGCAGCAAGCCCACCCGCACGCGCGACGGCGTGGACATCGCGCTGCACGCCAACGCCGAATCGCGCGAGGACGTGGCCCAGGCCCATGCGCTGGGCGCGGCCGGGATCGGGCTGTACCGCACCGAGTTCCTGTTCCTGCAGCGTGCCGAGCTGCCCAGCGAGGAAGAACAGTTCCACACCTATCGCGACGTGGTGCTGGGCATGAGCGGGCGGCCGGTGACCATCCGCACCCTGGACCTGGGCGCGGACAAGGCCGACCGCACCGGCCTGGCCCTGCGCGGCGAGGCCAACCCGGCGCTGGGCCTGCGCGGCGTGCGCCTCTCGCGCGCGCATGGCGAGGTGTTCGATACCCAGCTGCGCGCCATCCTGCGCGCCTCGGGCTACGGCCCGGTGCGCGTGCTGGTGCCGATGGTGGCCATCCGCGAGGAACTGCTCGACGTGCGCAAGCGCCTCAAGCGCCTGGCCCGGCAGCTGGTCAAGGAAGGCCACGAAATCGCGGCGCAGGTGCAGATCGGCGCGATGATCGAGGTGCCGTCGGCGGCGATCTGCGTGGAGCACTTCATCGACCTGGTCGATTTCCTCTCCATCGGCACCAACGACCTGGTGCAGTACCTGCTGGCGGCCGACCGCAACAACGATGCCCTGGGCGAGCTGTACTCGCCGCTGCGCCCGGCGCTGCTGCATCTGCTCGACGGCGTGCTGCGCGCCGGCCGCCGCCACGGCAAGCAGGTCGCGGTGTGCGGCGAGATCGCCGGCGACCCGGCGATGGCGCCGATCCTGCTGGCCCTGGGGCTGGAACACTTCAGCCTGCATCCCTCGCACATGCTCGAACTGCGCCGCACCATCCGCGGCCACGACCGCGGCGCCCTGCTCAAGGCCGCCCCCGCCCTGCTCAAGGCGCGCGACCGCAGCGGCATCGAGCGCTGGCTGGCGAAGGCGGGAGCGAACAACGAGACGTGAGGGCGGGCCGGTGCTTCGCCTATGCCTCCATGCTCTTCACGCACTCATGGCTTAAAAGCGATAATGCCGCGATGAACACCTGACCTGCAGCGCATCGTCCTTCGGCGAGGCGGTGCTTCCACCGACCGCACAGGGGCCATGCGCATGGCAGAAGCCGTCCGCCACGACAAGACCGCACGTCAGCTGCGCCTGCTTTCCGATGCGCTGGACAGCGGTCGTCTGGGGCCGGTGCGGCGCCTGGTCAACACGCTCTCGCCGGCCGAGATCGGCAACCTGCTCGAATCGCTGCCGCCCGGCAAGCGCGAGGTGGTCTGGGGCCTGGTCGATCCGGAGGACGATGGCGAGGTGCTGGTCCACGTCGGCGAGGAAGTGCGCGAAAGCCTGCTGGCCGAGATGGACCCCGACGAGATCGTCGCGGCGGTCGAGGACCTGGACATCGACGACCTGGCCGATCTGGTCGAGGACCTGCCCGACACGGTCATCGACGAGGTCCTCAAGTCGATGGACCGCGAGAACCGCGAGCGCCTGGAGCAGGTGCTGTCCTACCCCGAGGACAGCGCCGGCCGCCTGATGAATCCCGACGTGGTCACGGTGCGGGCCGACGTCAACATCGAGGTGGTGCTGCGCTATCTGCGCCTACGCGGCGAGCTGCCCGACCACACCGACTACCTGTTCGTGGTCAGCAAGAAGCACCAGTACCTGGGCCGCGTGCCGCTGGCCGCGCTGGTCACCCACGAGCCGTCCACGCCGATCAATCGCCTGATCGACGACGAGCAGCCGGCCATCGACGTGGAGGAGCGCTCGGAGGAAGTCGCGCGCAAGTTCTCCGACCACGACTGGGTCTCGGCGCCAGTGGTGGACGACAACAACATCCTGATGGGCCGCATCACCATCGACGACGTGGTCGACATCATCCGCGACCAGGCCGAGCACCAGGCCATGAGCGCGGCCGGCCTGGACGAGGACGAGGACCTGTTCTCGCCGATCCGGCGCGCCTTCCGCCGGCGCATGCTGTGGCTGGGCATCAACCTGGGCACCGCCTTCATCGCCTCCTCGGTGGTCAGCCAGTTCGAGGGCACCATCGCCAAGATCGTCGCGCTGGCCGCGCTGATGCCGATCGTGGCCGGCATGGGCGGCAACGCCGGCACCCAGGTGCTGGCGCTGATGGTGCGCGGCCTGGCGCTGGGACAGATCGGCGCCTCCAACGTCTACGTGCTGCTGCGCAAGGAGCTGGGCGTGGCGCTGATCAACGGGCTGGGGCTGGGCACGCTGCTGGGCCTGATCGTGCTGGTGTGGTTCCGCCAGCCCGGCCTGTCGCTGGTGATCGGCACCGCGCTGACCCTGAACCTGCTGACCGCCGCGGCCGGCGGCGTGGCCGTGCCGCTGGCGCTCAAGCGCATGGGCTTCGACCCGGCGCTGGCCGGCAGCGTGATCCTGACCACCCTCACCGACGTGATGGGCTTCATGAGCTTTCTTGGCCTGGCCACCCTGGTGCTGCTCTGAAGGAGCGGGCGGATGCGCGACGGCGAGCGGCTGGGCAAGGTGACCGAGTGGCACGACGCGCGCGGCTACGGCTTCATCCAGCCAGTGGACGGGCCGAAGCTGTTCTTCCACATCCGCGACTACCGGCAGCAGGGGCGCAGGCCGGAAGTGGGCGAATGGCTGCGCTATACGCAGGGCCAGGGCCGCGATGGGCAACCCGCGGCCAAAAGGGTCCGCCGCGTCGTCCCCCCGAGCGCATCGGCCAGGCAACGCGCGGCAGCTAACGCGCCTCAGGCCTGGCATGGAGGCTGGCCGGGCTGGTGCATCCTGGTCGCCTACGGGCTGGTTCTTGCGTGGCTGGCCTGGTCACATCGCGTGCCCGACTGGGGCGTGATCGGCGTGCTGGCGATGAGCGGCGTGACCTGGACCGCGTACGCCCTGGACAAACGTGCAGCCGGATCCAACGCATGGCGCACACCGGAACAGACGCTGCATCTGCTGGAATTGCTTGGCGGCTGGCCCGGGGCGCTGATCGCGCAACGCAGTCTGCGTCACAAGAACCGAAAGCGGAGCTATCAGATCGCGTTCTGGTCGCTGGTGGCGACGCACTGTGCGGTCTTGGCGCTGCTGGTCTACTGGCGTCCGTGGGCATGATCTGCTGCAGCACGCCATGCGTAAGCCGAGCCAGGGACCTAGGATGCGCGCTGTGTCCGCAGGATCATGCGTTTCATGAAAAGGTTCTCCCTGTTGTTGCTTTGTTCCCTGCTCGCCGCCTGCGCTTCCAGGCCTGAGACCGTGTCGGGACGCTTCGTCGAACGCAGCGTGCAGGTCGATGGTGCGACGCATCGCTACCAGGTGTTCGTCCCCTCGCCCGCCGCCTATCAGGGTGCGCCGGCGCTGGTGTTGTTCCTGCATGGCTCGGGCGAGCGCGGTCGCGACAATCGCAAGCAGCTCGACGCCGGCCTCGGGCCGTATCTGAAGCGGCATCGGCGCGATTTCCCCGCGCTGGTGGTCCTGCCGCAAGTGCCGGACGAGGAGGAATGGACCGGCACCAACGCACGCGTCGCCCTGGCCGCGCAGGCGGCGACGCTGGCCGAGTTCCAGGCCGATCCCGCGCGCGTCTACGTCACCGGCATCTCGATGGGCGGCTACGGCACCTGGGAAGTCGCGCTGCTGGCGCCGGAGCGGTTCGCCGCGCTGGCGCCGGTGTGCGGCGCGGTGCATCCGCCGCGCCCGCAGCGGCCGAGCCTGCGCGTCACCCCGGTCGACGGCCTGGCCGATCCCTATGCCGCCATCGCCACGCGGCTGGGCGGCACGCCGATCTGGATGTTCCATGGCGCGCAGGACGATATCGTCCTGCCTGAGGACGACCACCGGCTGGTGGCCGCCTTCGAGGCCGCCGTCCATCCGGTGCGCTATACCGAGTATCCGCACGGCAATCACAACGTCTGGGATGCCACCTACGCCGACCCGGCGCTGTGGGCCTGGCTGTTCGCCCAGCGCCGGGAATAAGCCTCACAGCAGTTTCCCACCGCACAACGCGGCGATGGCCCACTTTCTCCACTGCCGGAACAAGGAAGCCTGCACATGTCCTGGAACCGATCGCTGCTGCTGATTTCGCTGGTCCCCGCCGTGGCCTGGGCCCAAACGGAGATTGTGGAAAGCCGTCTTTACTACAGCGCTGAGCCGGGTACCGGTCATGCCTATCGCAAGGACGTCGGCGAGGCGACCACCACGATGCTCCAGGGCGATGTCGACACAGCCATGCCGCTGCTGCAGCCGGCCCTTGCATACTGCGATGCGCAACGCAGCCAGCCTGGACGCAGGGCAATGAGCTTTTCCAGCCGCCGCGAATACGCGCAATACATGGCCGACGCCGGCAACGGCGAGCCCACCGAGTGGCTGGATATCGCCTGCGCGATGGCCTACCAGCAGGCAGGCTACGGACTGGCGCAGTTGCACAGGTTCGAGGAGGCGTTGCGCCTGCTGGACACGGCCATCGCGGTGGGACCTTACTACCCCAGTGCCTGGACCGAAAAGGGGTTTGTGCTCAATCAATTAGGGCGGCCCGCCGAGGCCCTGGACGCGTACAACACCGCGCTCGAACTTGGCCGCAGCCACACCGAAGCGGCCTACATCCAACCAATGGCGCTGCGTGGGATCGGGTTCTCCAGAACCGAACTAAAAGATCTGGACGGGGCCCGGGCGGCCTATGAACAGTCCCTGCAGTTAGAACCCGGCAACTCGACCGCGTTGCACGAGCTGGACTACATCGCCCAGCAACAGCATCCTGCTCCCGTGCAGGCTACCCCATAGGCGCCCGTGGCGGCCCGGCGCATTCCTATACGAAAGCTGGCGTATAACGACCGCACCCCAATCGGAGCATGACCATGAAGAATTTCCTGCCACGTGCCGTGGCGCTGGCGGTCTCGCTATGCGTTGCGGCGACCGCCTCGGCCGCGCTGAAGACCGGCGCTGAGGCCCCCGCCTTCAGCGCGCCGGCCTATCTGGCCGGCAAGCCCTTCACCTTCACCCTGGCCGATGCGCTGAAGAAGGGCCCGGTGGTGGTTTATTTCTTCCCCGCCGCCAACACCGCCGGCTGCAACCTGGAGGCGCACCTGTTCTCCGAAGCGGTGGACCAGTTCAAGGCGCATGGCGCCACGGTGATCGGCGTGACCGCCGGCAACACCGACCAGCTGGCGGACTTCTCCAAGAACACCGAGACCTGCGGCGGCAAGTTCCCGGTGGCGGCCGACGCGGGCGCCAAGATCGCCGCGCAATACGACGCCACCCTGGCCGAGAAGCCCGGCTGGTCGGACCGTACCTCGTACGTGATCACGCCGCAGGGCAAGGTCGCCCACGTCTACTCCGACCGCAGCCCCAAGCTGCATGTGCAGGAAACGCTGGATGCGGTGAAGGCCCTGGAGCACAGCGCGCACTGAATGCTGCAACGCATCACGTTCCCGGAAGGCCCCGCCCGCGCGCGGGGCCTTTTTCTTGCATGGGAGTCTGCATAATCGGGCCAAGGGGAGAACCGTCGCATGTCCAAGGCCAGGGCCATCCTGTGGATGCTGCTGTGCTGCGCCATACCTGCCACGCAGGCTGCGGCCGGCGCCGCGGCGAGCGTGCGTCCGCTCGATCTCACCGATCTGGAGGCGCCGGCCTTCACCAACTTCGGCCAGGACGAGGGGCTGCCGGACGCCGGCGTGTCCTCGACCTGCGTGGACAGGAATGGCTTCGTCTGGGGCGCCACGCCGGCCGGCGTCTACCGCTACGACGGGCGCCGCTGGATGGCGGTGGACGAGCCGGCGCTGCGACACTCGGCCACGCATGTGTTCGTCGACCACGGCGGGCGGGTGTGGGCGGCCTTCCGCAATACGGGCCTGGCGGTCTATGACGGCAAGCGCTGGCAGGCGGCCAACACCGACACCGGCCTGCCCTCCAACCAGATCAAGCATTTCGCCGAGACCACCGACCCCAGCGGCGAGGTGGTGCTGTGGGCGCTGACCTGGGACCACGGCCTGATGCGCCTGCGCGACGGGCGCTGGGAGCTGGATCCCGGCAATGCCTCGCTGCCAGCCGACCCGCTGCGGTCGATGGCTCAGACCCGGCAGTTGGGCGTGCCCGGCCGGCAGTGGCTGGGCACCAACGCGCGCGGCCTGTGGTACCGCGATCCGGGCCAGGTCGCCTGGCGGCGCTGGGAGGGTCATCAGTTCGACGTGGCCCAGGTCGAGGACCTGATGCCGGTCATGCAGCAGGGCCGCGAGGAACTGTGGATCTCCACCTACACCGGCGGCCTGTGGCGCATGCGCGCCGACGGCCTGCGCCACTGGAGCCACGACCACGACGGTCTGCCCAGCAACGTGATCTACAACGTGGCCAATACCGCGCTGCCGGACGGCAACCGCGCGATCTGGGTGGCCAGCCGCGCCGGCCTGCTTCGCCTGCACGAGGACACCCTGCAGGTGTTCAATCGCCGCCACGGCCTGCGGTCGGACGTGATCCGCGACGTGATCGCCTGGCGCAGCCCCGACGGGCTGGACGTGCTGTGGATGGCCAGCGACTGGGGCGTGACCCGCACCGTGCTCGGCGCCAGCCCCTGGGTGATCGCCTCGCTGATGGGCTCGGACGGGCTGGGCGTGTTCGGCTTCCTGGTCGAACCCGACGGCCACGGCGGCGAGCGGCTGTGGGTGAGTTCCTCGGGCGAAGGCCTGTCGCTCTACCAGGGCCGCCAGTGGCACCACTTCGGCCAGGACGAGGGCGTGCCGCCGGACGCCAACATCGGCTCGGTGATCGCCACCCACGACGAGGCCGGACGCAGCACCTACTGGGTCAGTCTGCGCGGCGGCGTGGTGCTGCGCAGGTCGCCGGGCCAGTCGCGTTTCGCGCCGATCGCCACGCCCTGGAAGCACACCGAGGGCGAACTGCTCTACGACACCCTGGTGCGCACCTACGAGGGCCGGCGCGAGCAGTGGTTCGCCACCCGCGAGACCGGCCTGTACCGGCTGCGCGACGGCGCCTGGACGCGCTTCCCGCCGCCGGTGAGCAACGCCCCCTGGCGCGCGCTGCGGGTGCTGGACGTGGTCGATGCGCAGGGGCGCTCGTGGCTGTGGGCGGCCACCAACCACGGCCTGGCGCGCTTCGACGGTACACGCTGGGACACGCTGGGCACGGACCTGGGCCTGACCGACACCAACGTCATCGGCCTGAGCCTGATCCCCGACGCCGGGCACCGCCAGATCCTGTGGCTGGGCACCAGCAGCGCCGGCGTGGCACGCGTGGACATCAGCGACCCGCGCCAGCCCCGGTTACTGCCCGAGCCGCTGCCACCACCACCCGACCCCAGCGTCTACAACGCCCAGGTCGACAGCAAGGGCCGGGTCTACCTGTGCACCAACAACGGCGTGCAGCTGCTCACCCCGACCGCGCGCGGTTACGAGAGCCGCATCTTCGGGCGCCACGACGGCCTGCTGCACCAGGAATGCAACTACGTGCAGTTTCTGGACCGGCACGACCGCTTCTGGACCGGCACGCTGGGTGGGCTGGCCGTCTACGACCCAAGGCGTGAGCTGCACGACACCCAGCCCAAGCCGCTGCGCGTGACCGGCCTGCGGATCGACGGCCGCCCGGTGGCCGGACCCGCGCTGGAGGTGCCGCCGGGCAAGCGCGAGCTGCGCATCGACTACGCGCTGCTGTCCTGGTTCCGCGAGGCCGACTCGCGCTTCCGCACCCAGCTGCTCGGCTACGACACCGCGCCGGGCGACTGGACCGAACAGAATTTCCGCAGCTTCAACGCGCTGCCGCCGGGCCACTACCGCCTGCGCGTGGAGGCGCGCGACCACGCCGGCAACACGAGCACGCCATTGGAAGTGCCGATCAACATCCAGGCCGCGTGGTGGCAGACGCCGGGCGCGCGGGTGGCCGCGGGGTTCGCCGTGCTGCTGGTCGGCTACGGGCTGGCGGCCTGGCGCACGCGCCGCCTGCGCGAACAGCGTCGCGTGCTGGAACAACACGTGCGCGAGCGCACCGCCGAACTGCACGAAGCCAACGAACGCCTGCGCACCCTGTCCTACCGCGACGAGCTCACCGGCCTGGACAACCGCCGCCGCCTGCTGGAAGTGGTCTCGCCCTCGCCGGACGGGCCCCTGCCGCGCGCGCTGATCCTGCTGGACGTGGACCACTTCAAGCGCTTCAACGACCGCTTCGGCCACCCCGCCGGCGACGAGGCCCTGCGCCAAGTCGCCGCGGCCATGCGCGACTGCGCCGGCGCGCAGGCCACCGTCGCCCGCCACGGCGGCGAGGAGTTCGCCTGCGTGCTGCCGACCACCGACGCCCAGCACGCGCTGGACGTGGCCGAATGCATCCGCAAGGCCGTGGCCGCCTGCGAGCTGCGCGTGCCCGGCCAGGACACGCCCTGGCACATCACCATCAGCGCCGGCGTGGCCATCGCCATGGTCCGCACCCGCGAGGACACGCTGCGGCTGTTCAACGACGCCGACCTGGCGCTGTACCAGGCCAAGCACGAGGGCCGCGACCGGGTGCAGCTGCATCGTCCGCGTTAGGCACGCGTCTTGGAACCCGCCTCCGATGCGCTGGGGCGCGGCGTGGTCGTCGACATGCCGCCGGGTTCGAAACGCCCAGGCCCGCAAAGGCGGCACCTTGACCCCCGGCAATCCGCCCCATACATTGACGGCAAGTTGCCGCAAGGCCGCAGGAGGTGCATCTTGTCCACCATCATCGAAGAAGTCGCGCGAAAGCTCGGCGGCCGGCCGGTGCTGGGGCGCGATATTCGCTCACAGGCCGACCTGGCGCTGTTGGTGCGCCATCGCTTGCCCTTGCTCGCGCTGCGCGGGCTGACGCAGGCCGGGATCAGCGAGCAGGAAATCGAACGCTTCGTCATCCCGCAGCGCACGCGACGCCACCGGGCAGAGAAGGCGCAGCCGCTGACCGTGGAAGAATCGGACCGCGCGGTGCGGCTGCTCCGCATCCAGACCCTGGCCGAAGACACCTTCAAGGACACGCAGAAGGCGCATCTCTGGCTGCGCAAGCCCTTGGGGGTGCTGAGCCATGAGACCCCGCTCGATGTCGCCCAGACCGAGGCCGGCGCCCGGCTCGTGGAAGCCGTGCTGGCCAGGATCGCCTGGGGCGCCGCCGCCTGATGCTGCTGTGGCGTTTGTCCGGCGAGGACTTCGCCCAGGTCTTCGATGGGGGTTATGGGCTGCTGTACGACGGCCGCTGGAATACCGTCGGGCATGCGCTCACCTACTGCGCCACTTCTCCGTCCCTGTGCGTGCTGGAGAAGCTGGTCCACATCCAGGACCCCGAGCTGATGCCGCCGCAGGTCATGGTGCGCTACGAGGTTCCCGATGACCTCGCGATGGAAACGATCGAAGTGACCTCCCTGCCGTCAGGATGGCGCCTGGACGAAACGCTGACCCAGCAGCATGGCGATCGCTGGCATGAGGCCAGGACGGCACCGCTGCTGCGTGTCCCATCGGCGATCGTGCCCCTGGACGGTGCGCCGGACCGGAACGTGCTGATCAACCATCGCCATCCGCAGACGGCGCGGATCAGGCTCCTGTCCATCGAGCCGTTCGACCTGGATATCCGGCTGTTCTGAGCCGGAGGGGTCGTGGGGCGACTTTGCCTTCGCCGGCCGACGCGTCGCATCGCAAAGCCCATCGCACCCTCTAGGATGTCGTCCCCTTTCCGGCAATCCGTCGCCATGTCCCAGACCACCCCCTCGGTGCTGTTCGTCTGCACCGGCAACATCTGCCGCTCGCCCACCGCGCAGGCGCTGCTGCTGCGCAAGGCGGCCGCGCAGGGCATCGAGGTGGACACCGACAGTGCGGCGGTCACCGACGAGGAAGTCGGCAATCCGCCCGACCGTCGTGCCCTGCAGGAGCTGCAGCGACGCGGCGTGCCCATGCCGCCGCATCGGGCCCGGCTGATCGAGGCGCGCGACTATCGCCATTTCGACCTGATCCTGGGCATGACCGCCCAGCATGTCCGCGCCATCGAGCGCCTGGCCCCGCCCGATGCGCGCGCCCGGATCGGCCTGCTGATGGAGTACGCGCCAGGCCAGCGCCCGGTCGACGTCCCCGACCCCTGGTACGGCGGCCCGCAGGACTTCGTGAAGGCCTTCGACATGATCGAGGCCGGCGTGGACGGCCTGCTGCGCAGCTGGACGCTGGCGCGCAACTGACTCAGTGCAGGACACCGCCAGCGGGAGGCAACGGCGTCACCGATTGCAGCCGAGCTTCCATCAATTCGACCGCTTCCAGCCGTTCGCTCAGCTGCCGCTCGTCCAATGCCCCTTCTTCGTACAACCAGCGCAGCCTGCCGCGCAGGTGGTCGGGCGTGTCGCCAGCGCGCACGACGTCGTACTCACGGCGCAGGTAGTCCGCGCGCCGCCGGAAGAGCTCTTCAATGATGCGCTTGCCGTCGGCGTCATCGATCACCAGCAGATTGCCCTGCTCGCTTGGGAAGATCACAAACCGCGTGACTCGCAGCCAGTAGAGGGACAGGCAGACCACGCCGATCGGCACCCAGATGGACATGTCCAGCCTACCCAGCCTGGACCAGTCCCAGATCGTGAGCACGATCCCGAGCAGCAGCCAGAGCGCCCCCGCGTTCCGGAACCAGGTACTGCGCTCCTCCAGAGACTGCCTCTCTCGAGAGATCTGGTCGTAGCGCACTGAGAATTCCCGCTTTCCCGAGCCGTCGGCGATGGCGTAGCGCACCTTGTCGTCTTCGAAGACATAGCGGATGCGGTTCGAGTTTCGCTTCTGAGCAATCTCCATTCCCCAAGCCTCTCCTTGTCCCATCTCGGTCGCACTCTAACCGATAGGCGAGGTCGTCGGTCCACGCCCCACAGACGAGAACGCCCGCGGCTCAGCGCCGCGGGCGTCCGTCAGGGGCGAGCGATCGAACGGCTTGGAGAACTACAACGCCTGCATCGCCTTGTTGGTCTTGTCCTCGGTCTTGACCGGCACTTCGGGCTGCGGCTGCACCGCGGGCTCGGCGGCCGGGGCGGGCTGCAGGCCGGCGTTGTCCGGCACCTCGATGTAGGGCAGGTGCAGCGTCTCGCTGGTCATGCGCCGGATCCGGTTGGTCAGCGCCGCGCTCTTGTTGAGCTCCTGGCCGTAGCTGGGCACGATCTGCTCCAGCTTCTGCTTCCAGCCGGCTTCCATCTGCTTGGGGAAGGCCTGAGCCATCAGCTTGAGCATGATCGGCGGCGAGGTCGATGCGCCCGGCGAGGCGCCCAGCAGCGCGGCGATGGTGTCGTCCTGGTCGGTGACGATCTCGGTGCCGAACTGCAGGCTGGTCTTGCCGGTCGCCGGGTCGCGCTTGATCACCTGCACGCGCTGTCCGGCGGTGATCAGCTTCCAGTCCTCGCGCTTGGCGTTGGGGTAGTACTTGACCAGTTCGGCCTGGCGATCGGCGTCGGTCAGCTCGGCCTGCTGAAGCAGGTACTTGACCAGGTCCAGGTTCTCCTCGCCGACCTTGAGCATGCCGCCCACGTTGTGCTGGTTGACCGAGGAATACAGGTCCCACTGCGAACCGGCCTTGAGGAACTTGGTGCTGTACAGCGCGAACGGCCCGAACAGCACGACCGGCTTGCCGTCCAGCTTGCGCGCGTCGATATGCGGCACCGACATCGGCGGCGAACCGGTATCGGCCATGCCATAGACCTTGACGTCGTGGCGGCCGGCGATGGCCGGCGCCTGGAAGGCCAGGAACTGGCCGCCCACCGGGAAGCCGGCATAGTTCTTCGCCTCGGGGATGCCCGACATCTGCAGCAGCTTCAGCGCCGCACCGCCGGCACCGATAAACACGAAGCGCGAGCGGACCGTGCGCAGCTGGTCGGTCTTGAGGTCGCGCACGGTGACGTTCCAGGTCTTGTCCTGGTTCTGGTGCAGGCCCTGCACCTCGTTTTGCAGGTTGAGGTGGAAGTGCGGATTCTTCTGCAGGGCCGCGGTGAGCTGGTTGGTGATCACGCCGAAGTTCACGTCAGTGCCCAGCGGCATGTAGGTGGCGGCCACCTTCTGCGCCGGATCGCGGCCTTCCATCACCAGCGGTGCCCAGGCCTTGATCTGCGCCGGATCGGTGGAGTACTGCATGCCGTAGAACAGCGGATTCTTGACCAGCGCGTCGTGGCGCTTGCGCAGGTACTCGATGCGGTCATCGCCCCAGACGAAGCTCATGTGCGGGGTGGGATTGATGAAGTCCGACGGGGTTCCCAGCCGACCCTCGCGCACCTGGTGCGACCAGAACTCGCGCGAGACCTCGAACTGCTCGGCAATGCCGACCGCGCGCTTGGTCTCGATGGAGCCGTCGGGCAGCTCCGGGGTGTAGTTGAGCTCGGCGAAGGCCGAGTGTCCGGTGCCGGCGTTGTTCCAGCCGTTGGAGCTCTCCAGCGCCACGCCGTCCAGACGTTCGAACAGCTGCACGTTCCAGTCCGGCTCCAGCTCCTGCAGATAGGTGGCCAGGGTGACGCTCATGATGCCGCCGCCGACCAGGACCACATCGACCGACTGGTCGCTGTCGGGCTTGGGGCCGGCCACGTTCTTGATGGGCCAGAACAGGAAGACGACGCCGACCACCAGCAACAGCAGGACGGCGCCCAGAAGGAACTTGAGGAATTTTTTCATGAGGTGGGGATCGCCAGAAGACGATTTTTCGGCAGAGGGGGAGAAAAGCACAGCATGGCTTGTGCCGTCCGGACATCAAACCACAGCGCCCAGGACGATACTGCGTCAAGACGCGTTCCTGTCCCGTTGGGTGGGATGCGCTCCTAACTTGACCCGCGCTTACGCGGTGGCCGGCAGGCTCTGCCTGGTTGCGATGCGGACGGCGCGAGGCCTTCACGGACGGCTGACAACCGCACTGGCATTGATGCAGCGCGCTCCAAGAGATGCTTATGACGACACTGCGTAGTTCCAAGGCCATGCCGCCGGATATCGAATTCTCCCGCCCGCGCGAGGACAAGCGCGCCGCGCAACGCCAACTGCAGGACCGCCTGGACGCCTTCGAACGCGCCGGCGGCCGGGTCGAAAAACTCGGCAACACGCCGCTGCGCAAGCGCGGCTGATTGCCGAAGCCGCACCACCATCGAGCGCTTCTTCCCCGCTGAGCTGATCTCTTTCGATAAGCCAGCTGTGCTCATCTCTCTTGATGGGCTTGCTGAGCTATGTGTTGTAGGCCTGCTGAGCTCATCGTCCTTGGTGGGAGCAATTGTCCCCGCCTGCATGTAGAGCGGAGCTTGCTCCGCTGGAGCCCTCCCCACGAACCGACCGAAGAGCAGCGGAGCAAGCTCCGCTCTACAGGGGCGCCATGGCGGCGATGAGGCCCTGCCGGGAAAGCCTCATCGCCGCCATGGCGGCTCCCACGGATGTCACTGCTTGTGCGGGCAATCGACGGCGATCAATTACCCGCCTACGGCGCTGCCCCAGCAACAACTGATCCCCAAGCTCGACCACTCAGCCAGTGGCATGCCGTCATCGCCTAGAATGCGCTCCCCTGCCGGCGTTTGCGCCGTTCCTCGGCGCTCGCCGTCCGCTCGAAGTCCTCGATGAATCAGCTCGCCCATTGCGTCCTCCACTACGCGCGCAGCCTGTGGGAGACCCAGCAGTTGCTGCCGCCGGGCGACGCCGCCGACACGCATGCCGCGGCGCATGCGCGCGCCAACCTCCATCTGGCTAGCCTGGCCGGCTCGGTCGCCGCATTGACCGAGGCGCAGCGTGTGAACCTGGCGCGCGCCGCGCTGCGCGGCTGGCCGCTGCACGTGGCCGGTACCGTCGAAGACGCGCCCGATCCGGTGCGCCTGGCGCTGATGGCAGGCCGCGCCCCGACGCCGCTGCACGCGCTGCCTGCCGGGCTGACGCCGTGGATCGACGCCTCGCTGGCCGCCATCGCCCTGCGCAGCCTGCGTTATGCGCTGGAACTGACCGCGCTGCTGCCCGACCCGACCCGCCAGCCGCTGCCCGATGACGCCTCGCCGCAGTTGCTCAGCGCCGCGGCGGCCGTGGACGAGCAGCAGGCCGTGCTGTGGGACGCCATCGAGAAGGTCGGCGCCGACGAAGCGGCGCAGCTGGCCGACGCCGCGCGCGCCATGCTCGACAGCGCCACCCCGGGCAGCCAGGACGCCGAGCTGCTGGCCTACTTCGCCAGCGGCATGTTCGCCCAGTGCACCTGCGCACACCGCTGAAGCGCACCGCCGCGCGCCGCGGAAGGCATCGGCCTGCCCGCGCATGACTTCCGGCAGTCACTGCCGACAGGACACGGGCGTTAGCTTGCTCTCACTCTCAATGTGCGCGCAGGCGCGGGACCGCCGGTGGCAACCCAAGGATCGATCGCGCGCTGGACCGGGGCGGTGTACCTGGTCGTGGTACTCACCGGCATATTCAGCCTGGCCTACGTGCCGGGCCAGCTCCGCGCCGTGGGCGACCCCACCGGCATGCTCGAACATATCGTGGCGCGGCAGCGGCTGTTCCGGGCCGGCATCGCGTCCTTCGTACTGGAGCAGTTGGCCTTCCTGGCGCTGCCGTTCCTGCTCTACCGCCTGCTGCGCCACGTGCAGCGCACCCTGGCCGCCGCGATGGTGGTGCTGGCGGTGATCGCGGTGCCGATCGCCCTGATCGCCGCCGCCCATCGACTGGATGCGCTGACCGCGCTGACCGATCCGGGCCTGGACGCGGTGTCGAGCAACCTGCGCGAGGCGCTAGCCCTGCAGTCGATGACGGCCTACCGGAACGCGATCTTCATGGCGACCCTGTTCTGGGGCCTGTGGCTGCTGCCGCTGGGGCTGCTGGTCTATCGCTCGCGGCAATTGCCGCGCGTGCTGGGCGCCGCACTGATCCTGGGTGGTCTTGGTTATGTGTGCAACGTGTTCGGCGCGCTGCTGGTACCGGGCTACGACCAGGGCGCCTTGTCGAACTACGCGGCCCTGCCGGCGGCGTTCGGCGAGATCGGCCTGTGCCTGTGGCTGCTGCTGTTCGGCATGCGACCGGTTGCCTCCACCCTGACGGACACACTGGAATGAGTACCCCGCTGCAAGACACGCCCGTCCCCGTGCGCCAGCGCCTGTCGGCGGCCTGGGGCGCGCTGATGTTCTGCTATCTGTATGGCGACTACTTCGGCCTGTACACGCCGGACAAGCTCAAGGGCATGCTCGCCGGCGAAGGTCCGGTCGGCGCCTACAGCGAGGGCTCGCTGGTCGGGGTGTCGCTGATGATGGCCGTGCCGGCGCTGATGGTGCTCGGCGCGCTGCTGCTGCCGGCGCGCCTGTGCCGCTGGCTCAACGTGCTGCTGGGCATGGCCTACACCGCGATCATGCTGCTCACCCTGCCCGGCGCGCGGCCGTACTACCTCGTGCTGGGCGGGATCGAGATCGTCCTGTCGCTGAGCATCGCCGTCATCGCCTTGCGCTGGCCGCGCACGAAGGCCTGACGAACAACCGCACGGACCGGCGCGGGCGTCGCCCGGGCCGGTCCGTGATGCAGGCGGCCTCAGGCGCCGGGGACGGCGCTGTTGTTGGCGCGGTCGGCGTCGGGCAGCACGTGGTCGGGGTCGATCGTCACCTTGGACACCGGCTTGCGCGTGGCCAGCAGCAGCTGCGGCGCGGCGCGCTGGATCCAGGTCTCCACCGGCACGCGCCGATCCTCATGCGTGCCATCGGTGTAGTCGATGCGCAGCGTCGCCGGCATCACCAGCTTCTGCCGGTTCTCCAGCGTCACCGCCAGGCCCTTGGCCGGGTCGCCATCGACGTACCTGGCCGCGCTGATGCCCAGGTCCAGCTGCCAGTTGTTGAAGTACCAGCCGCGCCACCACCACGACAGGTCCTCGCCGGCCTCGCTTTCCATGAAGCGGAAGAAGTCCGACGGCGTGGGGTGCTTGTAGGCCCAGGTGGCGATGTACTTGCGGAACGCCGGATCGAAGCGCGCCGGTCCCAGGATCTGCTCGCGCAGCAGCACCAGGCCCAGCGCGCCCTTGAAGTAGGTCACCGGATGGCGGTACTTCTCGCTGGTCGCATCGGCCAGGTCCATCAGCGTGGGCGCGTCCTTGTCGGCCAGCACCGGCAGGATCTCATCGACCGGGTTGCCGCCCTTGGGCGCGTACTCGCCGTCGCGCTTGGGCGCGTACTCGCCGTGGTTGAAGGCGTCGGAGGCGTAGACGTCGATGAAGGTGTTGAAACCTTCGTCCATGAAGGCATGGCGGCGCTCGTTGGACCCGACGATCATCGGGAACCAGCCGTGGCCCAGCTCGTGCGCGGTGATCCAGAACAGCTTGTCGTCCTTGTCCTCGTAGCCGTCGAACACGATGCCCGGGTATTCCATGCCGGCGCCGTGGCCGCCCAGGTTGACCGCGACCGGCCACGGATAGGCGTACCACTTGTCCGAGAAGTGCTCGATGGCGCCCTTGACGTACTCGGTCGAACGCACCCAGTTGGCCGCGCCTTCCACCGGGTAGACCGACATGGCCAGCGCCTGCTTGCCGGCCGGCAGGTTGATGCGCGCGGCGTCCCATACGAACGCCGGCGAGGCGGCGAAGGCCACGTCGCGGGTGTGGTCCATGTGGAAGCGCCAGGTCTGGGTGCCGCTGCGCACGGGCCGGCTGGCCGGGTCGGTGACCTCCTCGGGGGTGCGGATCATCACCGTTTTATCGCTGGCCTGCGCCTGCTTGAGCCGCGCGCGCTGGGTGGCGGTGAGGACCTCATCGGCATTGGTCAGCGCGCCGGAGCCGGCGACGATGTAGTTCCACGGCACGGTCACGGCGTAGTCGAAATCGCCGTACTCCAGGTAGAACTCCGAGCCCAGATACGGCTGCGTGTCCCAGCCGCGCAGGTCGTCGTAGACGGCCATGCGCGGATACCACTGGGCGATCTCGAAGATGTCGCCGTTCTTGGTCGGGGTGACCGCGGTGCGTCCGCCCCACTCGCCCGGCACCACGTAGCGGTAGGCGATATGCAGCTTGAGCACGCCGGTCCTGGCGGCCAGGTCGATCGGCAGATCCACGCGCATGCGCGTGTCGTCGACCAGATACCGCACCGGCACGCGCTTGCCGCCCTGCTCGACCTCGACGCTGGCGATGGTCATGCCGTCGCTGCCGGGCGAGGTGCGCCCCGGGCGCGCGGTGCGGGTGCTGGCCGCGCGCGAGTCGGCGCGGTAGATGTTCTGGTCCAGCTGCAGCCACAGCACGTCCAGCGCGTCGGGGCTGTGGTTGCTGTAGGTGATGGTCGCCTCGCCGCTCAGCGTATGGCTGGCCGGGTCGATGCTGGCCTTGAGCGCGTAATCGGCGCGGTTCTGCCAGAACAGCGGGCCGGGCTTGCCGGCGCCGCCGCGCACGGCCGTGGCCGGCGTGGGCAGCTGCAGCGGGGCGAAGGCCTCCAGCGGCTTGAAGCCGGTGTCCTGGGCGGCGGGCTCGGCGGCCTGCGCGGCCACGCAGGCCAGCAGGGAGGACAGCAGGACCAGGGCGTGCAGCCCACGGCGACGGGACGCGGTCATGGCGTGGCGGGATCCGGGCGGAAGAGGGGGACTTCGAATCCTACCTTGCAGTCCGGTCAGGTCATGGGCCATTGGTCCTGGGCGCGGGCCCGCCGCGGGGGGCCTAGAACGGTTTGGCCAGCACCAGGTAGACGATCACCACCAGTCCCAGCACGGGCAGCTCGTTGAACCAGCGCAGCGCCCGCCCCGAGGGCAGCGCGCCGCCGCGCGCCACGCGCTTGAGCCAGCGCCCGGACACCACGTAGTGCGCCAGCACCAGCACCACCAGCACCAGCTTGGCGTGCATCCAGCCGCTGCCGGGACCGACCATGGTCGGGAAGTCCGGGATGAAGCGGTAGCCCAGCCACAGCACCAGACCCAGCACCAGCGCGATGCCGAACATCATGTGCCCGAAGCGATACAGCCGCCGTCCCATCAGCACCAGCCGCGCCTGCACCTCGGGCTGGCCGGCGCTTTCGGCCAGGTTGACCAGGATGCGCGGCAGGTAGAACACCGCCGCCATCCAGGCCACCACGAACACCACATGGAGGGTCTTGACCCAGAAATAAGCCTGCATCGAATCGGCTCCGTGGCGCGCGCAGCTGCGAAGAGGCGATCATTGTCGCTCATCCCTTCCCAGGCCCGCATCTTGGACAAGCGCTACGACGCCGCCTATTTCCAGCACTGGTATCGCGGCGGCGACATCGGCGGCAGCGCGCGGCTGGCGCGCAAGGTCGCCCTGGCGGTCAGCTGCGCCGAGTACTGGCTCGAACGCCCCATCCGCACGGTGCTGGACATCGGCTGCGGCGAAGGCGCCTGGCGCGCGCCGCTGCGCAAGCTGCGGCCCAAGGCGCAGTACCTGGGCTTCGACAGCAGCGACTACGCGGTGCGCCGCTTCGGCGCGCGCCGCAACCTGCACTTGGCCGCCTTCGGCGATTTCCAGTGGCTGCGCCCGTGCGCGCCGGTGGACCTGCTGGTGTGTTCGGACGTGCTGCACTACCTGCCCGACGCCGAACTGCGCCGCGGCCTGCCCGGCCTGGCCGAGCTGTGCGGCGGGGTGGCGTTCCTGGAGACCTTCGCCGCGGAGGACGCGTTCGAGGGCGACCACGTCGGCTTCCAGGCGCGGCCAGCGGCGTGGTACCGGCGCCAGTTCAGGCGCGCCGGGCTGCGCGCGGCCGGCTCGCACTGCTGGCTCGGCCCGGCCCTGGCCGCCGAGGCGGCGGCGCTGGAAGCCAGCCCCTGAGCCGGTCCGCGGCGCTTTCATGTGGCGCGCCCGCCGTTGGGCTATCCTGCGCCGCGGCAACCGCCTGATCCAGCACGGTTTTGTTCCTATGATGCTTTACCAGTGGCATGAGATGGGCCGTCAGTGGATGGCCCCATGGGTCCACCTGGCCGACGCCAGCTCGCGCATTTTTTCCGATCCCAACAGCTGGCTCTCGGCCCTGCCGGGCGCCGAGCGCATCTCGGCCTACAACGAGCTGATGCACCGGCTGGGCAAGGATTACGAGAAGCCCGACTGGGACATCGGCGAGGTCGAGGTCGACGGCCACACCCTGCCGGTGATCGAGCAGGAGATCATCGCCAAGCCGTTCTGCCGGCTGCTGCGCTTCAAGCGCTTCACCGACGATCAGGCGGTGATCGCCGGGCTCAAGGCCCAGCCCGCCGTGCTGGTGGTCGCGCCCCTGTCCGGCCACCACGCCACGCTGCTGCGCGACACCGTGCGCACCCTGCTGCGCGACCACAAGGTCTATGTGACCGAATGGATCGACGCGCGCCTGGTGCCGGCCGAGCAAGGCGGTTTCGGCCTGGAGGACTATGTCGCCTACATCCAGGAATTCATCCGCCATATCGGCGCCGACAAGCTGCACGTGATGAGCGTGTGCCAGCCCACGGTGCCGGTGCTGGCCGCGGTGTCGCTGATGGCCAGCGCGGGCGAGACCACGCCGCGATCGCTGGTGATGATGGGCGGGCCGATCGACGCGCGCGTCAGCCCGACCCAGGTCAACGACCTGGCCACGCGCAACCCGCTGTCCTGGTTCGAGCACAACGTCATCCATACCGTGCCGGTGAACTACCCCGGCCACGGCCGCGCGGTCTATCCGGGCTTCCTGCAGCACGCCGGCTTCATCGCCATGAATCCCAGCCGCCACTTCCAGTCGCACTGGGACTTCTACGCCGACCTGGTCAAGGGCGACCTGGAGGACGCCGACGCCCACCGCCGCTTCTACGACGAATACAACGCGGTGCTGGACATGCCGGCCGAGTTCTATCTGGACACCATCCGCGTGGTCTTCCAGGAGTTCCTGCTGCCGCGCGGGCTGTGGACGATCGATGGCGTCAAGGTCGATCCCTCGGCGATCACCGGCACCGCGCTGCTGAGCATCGAGGGCGAACTGGACGACATCGCCGGCCTCGGCCAGACCAAGGCCGCGCACGGGCTGTGCACCAGCATTCCCAAGGCCCGACGCAAGCACATCACCGTCGAAGGCGCCGGCCATTACGGCATCTTCAGCGGCCGCCGCTGGCGCGAATCGGTCTATCCCGACGTCAAGGCCTTCATCGCCAAGTACAACTGAGGCAGAAGTGAGTGGAGTGAGTGAAGGCGCTGTGGTCCTCCTCACTCATCACTTCTCTGCGCGCACTTCTCGCATCGGTGACGGTCCATTTGCGCGATTGAACAGCGCCTCGGCCACGAGCAGATTCGGGATCCAGCACAGCCAGGCGATCACCGGATAGCAGGTCTCGAACGGAATGCCGCTGGCGACCGAGATGGGCAGATAGATCCGAAGGGTCACGGCCGCGAAGGTCAGCGCGAAGTTGCGCACCATCCACCTGCGATGCGCGGCCACATCGCCGGCGCGGATGGCGCCGAATGCCCGCAGGCCGGTGTAGAGCCAGGCCAACGCCAGGCACGCGAAGCCGAGCTTGGCTGTGAGCCCGCCGAAGGCGAGCTTGGCCATGTACAGGCCCGACAGCCCGCCCAACGCGACGCCGATTCCGAGGTAAATGCGCCCCATCCAGCGATGCACCTGCCGATACCGCCGCCGGAGCCTGGAGGAGAACTGGAACGGGCCCGTCAGCAGCGCGAGCGATGAAGCGAACACATGGGTGTAGATACCCACCTGGTGCGCATGAAACGTCAGCCGCATGGCGGGATGGACGCCGATTCCCAAGGGCAGCAGCGCGTAGGCCAGGATGGCGTAAGCGGCGACAGCCAAGGCGAGGAAATAGAGCGCGATGTTGCCGATCGTCTTGACCACGGTGGTCTGTTTCCCTGGATGGATTTCCGCGTTGCAAGCGCCGACGTGTGCAGATGACCCACTTGCCGAGCGTTGAGGGCACGAGAGAGGAGTAAGCGGAGCGGCGCTGCTTTTGCTCACTCCTCACTCCTCTTCGCTCACTCCTCCCCTCTCACACCACCGGCGTGCGCACCAGCAGGTGCTTGGCGAGCCAGCCATGGAAGCGTCCGATCCAGCGCGCCAGATGCAGGGTCAGGAACAGCAGCAGGAACCCGGCCACCGGCGTCACGATCGCGATCCACGGGCTGGTGTCCAGCAGGTTCTCGCCGTTCGCCCAAAACACGTAGTGGTTGCCGCCCAGCAGGCTCAGCGGCGAGAGCAGGCAGGCGATCGCGGTGGATCCCAGCGTGACGATCAGCGTGAAGTAGGCGATGCCCAGCGGCAGCATCAACAGCAGATAGAGCATCGCCGTCCAGGTGCCGGCATCGGTGAACAGCTCACCCAGGCGCTTGAACCAGGACTTGTCGCGCTGGGTATAGAGCGGGCGTCGCGGCATGCGCACGCCGAGCAGGACCTCGACGATGCGTCCCTCGACCAGCGACAGCAGGCGCACCGACATCAGGAACAGCAGCAGGATCGGGATGCCGATGATCAGGATCAGCAGACCGACCGACAGGCTGGCGCCGGTCACCACCCAGCTGAAGTAGAAGACGCCGGTGGCCATGGACAGCAGCATGTAGAACAGCGCGCCGTAGGTGCGCGGATCGGCGGCCACGCCGAAGAAGCGCCCCAGCCAGGAGCGACGCGGCGGCGGCGGCGGCGGGCGCAGCGCGCGGCTCACCGTGACCTCGGTCTGGCGATAGATGTCGGCCACCTCCGCCGGCGCGCCATAGCTGCCGGCGACCGAGGCGATCACCTCGGCCTCGCTCTTGCCGGGCTGCTCGGCCAGCTCGGCGCGCAGATACTCCTCGGCGTCGTAGAGCGCGTCCTGGATCATGGCCGGGTCGGCGCCCTTCAGCGCCGCACGCAGCTGGTCCAGGTACTCGGGAATGGTGGTGGGCAAACCTTGTGCGTTCATGCGGTGGTCCCCTTGAGGACAAGATCGACGGAATCTCGGGTGGCGCGCCAGGCGGCGGCCCATTGCGCCAGGACCTGTCGGCCCGCGGCGGTGATGCGGTAGTAGCGGCGCGGCGGGCCGGACGCCGACGGCTCGACCTCGCTCTCCAGCAGGCCGGCGGCCTCCAGATTGCGCAGCACCGGATACAGCGCGCTCTGCTTGCCGGCCAGCACGCCCTGGCCCAGCTGCTCCATGCGCTTGGCGATCAGATAGCCGTACAGCGGCTCCTCGGCCTGGGCCAGCACCGCCAGCAGCGCGAGCGAGACGGTGCCGGCGCTGAGCTCCTTCTGGAACTTCTTCAATTGGCTGTCGACATCGACCATGGACACGGCGTGCGGGCACTAGGTTGAACACAACACTAGTGTGAACTTGGGACTAGTGGATGTGCCGGTGGTCATGCCCGCGGCGGATCGTGTTGCCGCCTTCAGCCGCCCGGGCGCAGGATGCCGCGCATGACCCTGCTCCCGCATACCGACGCCCTGCCCCCCGTCCCGCAACCGCCTTCGGCCCCCGGCAACCCGGCCTGTGTGATCACCTGCGCCGCCTACGACCGGCAAGGCACGCGCACCAACCTGACCCTGGACGAGATCAGCGACGTGCTGGCCCGCGACGACGGCTCGTTCGTCTGGGTCGGTCTGTACGAACCCGAGGAACACGTGCTGCTGAAGCTGCAGGAGGAGTTCTGCCTGCACCCGCTGGCCGTCGAGGACGCCGGCAAGGCGCACCAGCGGCCCAAGCTGGAGACTTACGGCCACTCGCTGTTCATGGCCATGCACACCGTGCAGGTCATCGACGAACGCATCCGCTATGGCGAGACCCAGGCCTTCCTCGGCCAGCGCTATCTGATCACCGTGCGCCACGGCGCCTCGCTGTCCTACACCCCGGCGCGCCAGCGCATCGAGCGCGAGCCGGAGCTGCTCAAGCTCGGCCCGGCCTACTGCCTGTACACCGTGCTGGACTTCATCGTCGACAACTACCTGCCGATCATCGAGGAGTCGCGCGACACGCTGTTCACCCTGGAACGCGACATCTTCTCCGAGACCTACCGCGGCGCGGTGGTGCGCCGGCTGTACGACCTCAAGCGCGAGCTGACCCTGATGCGTGTGGCGGTCGGGCCGCTGCAGGACGTCCTGGCCCAACTGGTGCGCACCCAGAACCCGCTGGTGCCCGAGGAGATCCGCCTGTACATGCGCGATGTCCACGACCACGCGCTGCGCGTCAACGACGGCATCGACACCCTGCGCGAGATGCTCGGCACCGCGCTCAGCGTCAACCTCTCCCTGGTGACCCTGGGCCAGGGCGAGACGGTCAAGCGCCTGGGCGCCTGGGCCGCGCTGCTGGCGGCCCCGACCCTGATGACCAGCTGGTACGGCATGAACTTCGAAGGCATGCCCGAGCTGCATGCGCGCTTCGGCTACTGGGTGCTGATCGGCGCGGTCGCGGTGACCTGCGGCGTGCTGTACGTGCTGTTCAAGCGGGCGCGCTGGCTGTAAGCGGCGCCGCCGCGCGGGCGGCTACTAGACCAAAGTAGGAGCCGTCACCAGCACAATGGATGATTGACCCCCGCCGGGGCTTGTTGAACCCTGTCTGCCACATTACAGCCGGGGACATTTCATGAAGGGGCTATCCAAGGTCGCCTGGGCGCTGCTCGCGCTCCTGGGCGCGTTCTGTCTGGGGACGGTGGCGCTGCGGCGCGGGGAAACCGTCAACGCGTTGTGGATCGTGGTGGCGGCTGTCTCGCTGTATCTGGTCGCCTACCGCTACTACGCCTTGTTCATTGCCAGCAAGGTGATGCGGCTGGATCCCACGCGGGCCACGCCGGCGGTGCTGCGCAACGATGGTCTGGACTACGTGCCGACCAACAAGCATGTGCTGTTCGGCCACCACTTCGCCGCCATCGCCGGCGCCGGCCCGCTGGTCGGCCCGGTGCTGGCCGCGCAGATGGGCTACCTGCCCGGCCTGCTCTGGCTGGTGCTGGGCGTGGTCTTCGCCGGCGCGGTGCAGGACTTCATGGTGCTGTTCATTTCCAGCCGGCGCGACGCGCGTTCGCTGGGTGATCTGGTGCGCGAGGAGATGGGCCAGATCCCCGGCACCATCGCCCTGTTCGGCGCCTTCCTGATCATGATCATCATCCTGGGCGTGCTGGCCATGGTGGTGGTCAACGCCCTGGCCGAGAGCCCGTGGGGCACCTTCACCGTGTTCGCCACCATGCCCATCGCGATCCTGATGGGCCTGTACATGCGCTACATCCGCCCGGGCAAGATCGGCGAGATCTCGGTGGTCGGCCTGGTGCTGCTGCTGGCGGCGATCTGGCTGGGCGGCAAGGTCGCCGCCGACCCGAGCTGGGGCCCTGCACTGACCTTCACCAAGGTGCAGATCACCTGGATGATGATCGGCTACGGTTTCGTCGCCTCGGTGCTGCCGGTGTGGCTGCTGCTGGCGCCGCGCGACTACCTGTCCACCTTCCTCAAGATCGGCACCATCATCGCCCTGGCCATCGGCATCCTGATCGTGATGCCCGATCTGAAGATGCCGGCGCTGACCGAGTACGCGCACACCGGCAAGGGTCCGGTCTGGACCGGCGGGCTGTTCCCGTTCCTGTTCATCACCATCGCCTGCGGCGCGGTGTCCGGCTTCCATGCGCTGATCTCCTCGGGCACCACGCCCAAGCTGCTGGCCAATGAGGCGCACATGCCCTACATCGGCTACGGCGGCATGCTGATGGAGTCCTTCGTGGCGATCATGGCGCTGGTGGCGGCCTGCATCATCGACCCGGGCGTGTACTTCGCCATGAACGCGCCGCCGGCCGTGGTCGGCACCGACGTGGTGGCCGTGGCCGCCAAGGTCAGCGAGATGGGCTTCGTCATCACCCCCGACGTGCTCACCGCCACGGCCAAGGACATCGGCGAGAGCACCATCCTCAACCGCGCCGGCGGCGCGCCGACGCTGGCGGTGGGCATCGCCCAGATCCTGCACGCGGTGCTGCCCACCGGCGACTCGATGGGCTTCTGGTACCACTTCGCGATCCTGTTCGAGGCGTTGTTCATCCTGACCGCGGTCGATGCGGGCACGCGCTCAGGCCGCTTCATGCTGCAGGACCTGATCGGCAACTTCGTCCCGGCGATGAAGCGCACCGAGTCGTGGACCGCCAACATCATCGCCACCGCCGGCTGCGTGGCGCTGTGGGGCTATCTGCTGCATTCGGGCGTGACCGATCCGTTCGGCGGCATCAAGACGCTGTGGCCGCTGTTCGGCATCTCCAACCAGATGCTGGCCGGCATCGCGCTGCTGCTCGGCACGGTGGTGCTGTTCAAGCTCAAGCGCGACCGCTATGCCTGGGTCTGCGGCATCCCGGCGCTGTGGCTGCTGGCGTGCACCACCACGGCCGGGCTGATCAAGCTGTTCGACAGCAACCCGGGCCAGGGCTTCCTGGCGCAGGCGCACAAGTTCCAGGACGCGATCGGCCGCGGTGAGGTGCTGGCGCCGGCCAAGTCGATGGCCGAGATGCACAAGGTGGTGGTCAATGCCTACGTCAACACGGCGCTGACCACGCTGTTCCTGCTGGTGGTGGCGATGGTGCTGGTGTATTCGATCAAGGCGATCCTGGTCGCGCGCCGCAACCCGCAGCGCAGCGATCGTGAGACCGAGTACGTGGCGCTGACGCCGGCCCAGATGGCGGACCTGTGATGGGCACCGCGCTGGTTCCCGTCGGTCAGTACCAGATGCACCGCCGCGTGTGGCGGCGCCTGGTGCAGACCGCGCGGCTGTGCTGCGGCATCCCCGACTACGACAACTACGTGCGCCATGTGCTGGAGAAGCACCCGGACCGCACACCGATGGACTACAAGACCTTCTTCCGCGAGCGCCAGGAAGCGCGCTTCGGCGGGGGGCGCGGCTTCCGCTGCTGCTGAACTTGAAAGGGCGGCCTCGGGGCCGCCCTTTCTTTTCAGCTCTTCCCGGACTGCCAGGACAGCACCTGCCCGCAGCCTGCGCGCGGGTCCGGTGAGCTGACTTCGCCAACCAGCCTCGACCCGGGCGGGCGCGGCTCTGCAGCGCGCTCTTTCCCCTCCCTTTCGCCGCAGGCGAAGGGGAGGGCCGGGGTGGGGTGCTTTTGCTCTTGCTTCGCTGGCTTTCCCGGTAAAGCCCCGACCCCTCCCCAGCCCTCCCCTGCGCTGCGCGCAAGGGAGGGGGCCTCTCACGTCGATGATGTCCCGTCACCGACCGCGTTGTGCGCGACGAAGGGTTCGAAGGCCCCCGCGCCACAAGCCGAAGCCCTGCGACCTGACGTGCGAGGCAGCGGGTCGGCGGCCGGTGGCCGCGCCTAGCGAGGCAGGAAGTCGAGCGCCTTTAAGACAGGACAGGATGCCCTGATCGAGGGATAAGCGGACACCGGCCGCCGGACCGCTGCCCACCCGAAGCCGGAACGCTCTCGCTCCAAAACCCTTCAGTCGAAAAACCTCTCTTCGCCTCCAAATTCCAGCGGCACCCAGGCTTAAACCAGCATGCCGCCCGAGGCCTCCACGCGCTGGGCGTTGATCCACTGCGTGGCCGGGTCGAGCAGCACGGCGATGACCGGGCCGATGTCGTCGGCCTTGCCCGGGCGGCCGAGCGCGGTGACCGAGGACACCATCGCGTTGACCTGCGCATCGTCGCGCACGCGGCCGCCGCCGAAGTCGGTCTCGATGGCGCCCGGGGCCAGCGTGTTGACGCTGATGCCGCGCGCGCCCAACTCCTTGGCCAGATACCGGGTGAACACCTCGATGCCGCCCTTCATCATCGCGTAGGCCGAACTGCCTGGCAGCGCGAACCGCGCCAGGCCGCTGGAGACGTTGAGGATGCGCCCCCCATCGGCGATCAGCGGCAGCAGCGCCTGGGTCAGGAAGTACGGCCCGCGCAGATGCACGGCGACCATTTCCTCGAACTGCGCCGGCGTGGTCTCGGCGATCGGCGCGTACAGCGCGGTGCCCGCGTTGTTCACCAGCGCATGCAACTGCGTGGCCTGCCACTGGCCAAGCTGCGCGCGCAGCGCCTCGACGAAGCCGGGCAGCGCCGCGGCGTCGGCCACGTCGAACTGCAGCGCGGCGGCGCGGCGGCCCAGCGCCTGGACCTGTGCGACCACCGCCTGGGCCTCGTCGGCATGGCTGCGGTAGGTCAGGATCACATCGCTGCCGGCCTTGGCCACCGCCAGCGCGCCGTTGCGGCCCAGGCCACGGTTGGCGCCGGTGATCAGGGTGATGCGGGGGGACGTGCTCATGGGAAGGCTCCTGGCAGGCGCGGAGTGCGCCGATGCAGCGCACCTTATTGGGATTGACGCAGTCGATAAATCACTCGAATCTGGCATTACTGTTCAACATCGGTGAACAATCATGGAGTTCGCCCAATCCCTGCGGACCTTCCAGCGCGTGGTCGAGCTGGGCGGGTTCACCCGCGCCGCCGAATCGCTGGGCCTGCCCAAGGCCAGCGTGTCCACCGCCGTACAGCAGCTGGAGGCGCGCGTGGGCACGCAGCTGCTCCACCGCACCACCCGCCGCGTGCAGCCCACCGCCGATGGCCGCGCGTTCTATCAGCGCAGCCGCGACGTGCTGGCCGACCTGGAGGAACTGCAGGGCATGTTCCTCACTGAGGGCCGGCAGCTGCGCGGCCGGTTGCGCGTGGACATGAGCAGCGGCATGGCGCGCCTGCTGGTGCTGCCGCAGCTTCCGGCGTTCCTGGCCGAGCATCCGCAGCTGGAGATCGAGCTCAGCGCCACCGACCGGCTGGTGGACGTGGTCCGCGAGGGCTTCGACTGCGTGCTGCGCGGCGGCACTCCGCAGGACAGCGCCCTGGTCGCGCGGCCCTTAGGCGTGATGCACATCGTCAACTGCGCCAGCCCGGCCTACCTCGCCCGTCGCGGCACGCCGCACGGCCTGGAGGACCTGGCCACGCACGAACTGGTGCACTACGCCAGCGTGCTCGGCCAGCGCCCGTCGGGCTTCGAGTACTTCGACGGCGAGGCCTACCGTCTGCTGCCGATGGGCGGCGCGGTCACGGTCAACAACGTGGAGGCCTACCACATCGCCGCGCTGGCCGGCCTGGGCATCATCCAGGTGCCGCTGCTGAGCGTGCGCGACGCACTGGCACGCGGCGAGCTGGTCGAAGTGTTGCCGCAGCTGGTGGCCGAGCCGATGCCGCTGACCCTGCTCTACGCCCAGCGCAGGCATCTGCCGCGACGCGTGCGGGTCTTCATGGACTGGCTGGCCGGGCTGCTGACGCCGCATCTGGCGCCGCTGCCCCGCGGCTGATACGAGGCGCGGCCCCCGCCCTGGCGGCGCGCAGGCGTCATTGCCGTCTGTTCCGCCGGCGCGGCCACGGTAGACCGCCGCGACGTTGCCGGTGCCAGGCCAGCGAGGCCTTGAAGCCCCCGCCCTGTCTCTCGATGCCGTGACGGATGCACGGTCGCGATGCTTGTCTGGGTGACGCAACGCTTTGCTAGTATCGGGACGCGGCCCGGCACGAGGGCGGGCCGACGCACCCGCAGACGGAAAGGAACCCCGCAATGCGCAGGCACGTCCCGGCCCTAGCGGCCCTCGCGACTTCCTTGCTCATGGCTTCATGCGCCGCCGGACCGGTCGGCGCGAAGGAGAAGACCGGCATGTCAGCAACGATGAAGGACAGCTCTCGCATCCCCTTCCACGATCCGGCGATCGTGCCGATGGCGCAGGCCATCCAGCACGGCGACATCGCCCGCATCCGCGCGCTTGCCGGCTCGACCGACCTGGCCGCACACGGCGAGGACAACGTCACCCTGCTCGAATGGGCCATTTGGACCGAACAGCCCGAGGCGCTGGCGGCGCTGCTCGAGTCCGGCGCCGACGCGCGCCTGCTGGGCATGGACCAGGAGACCGTCGCCCACATGGCCGCCATGGTCGAGCCGCCCGAGCACCTGCGCGTGCTGATCGCGCACAAGGCGCCGGTGGACATCGTCAGCCCGCGCGGCGGCCGCACGCCGGTGTTCTCCGCGGTGCAGTCCGGCCGCGCCCCGCAGCTGGAGATGCTGATCGAGGCCGGGGTGGATCTGAATCGCAAGGACAGCATGGGCAACACCTTGCTGCACGAAGCGGCCTCGGCGAACAACGGCAAGGCGCTGCTGCGCCTGCTCGAGGCCGGCGTCGACCCGCGCGCGGTCAACGCGCAGGGCGTGACCTTCCAGTGCTACTTCTTCATGACACGGGAGCGGCTGCTCAACGCGCAGGGCAAGCAGGAGCGCGCGGCCGTCGAAGCCTGGCTGACCCAGCACGGCGTCGCCCGCGAGTAGACCGGTCGGCGGCGGCCCGTCGCCGATGACGCGGGCCGTTGGCCCGACCAAGACGCAAGGATTGGCGAATGGATGATCGCAACACACCGCAGAACGAGGGATTCGCGGCCCAGGTGTCGGGCATGCAGCCGCGGCCGATCGACCGCGACCTGTCCACCCTGCTCCAGGACAACTATGCCGTGGCCGATCTGCGCCGCGGCGTGTCGGGGCCGGCGCCGACGCTTCCCGGAGGCTGGGCGCGGATGGGCGACGACGATCTGCGCGCGCTGGGCATCGACCCCGCCTTGCAGCACAACGCCAAGAGCGGCTTCGACGCCTCGTTCTACCGCGATCCACAGGGCCACGTGGTCCTGGCCTTCGCGGGCACCGACGAGGGCAAGGACTGGAAGCACAACGTCGGCCAGGGCCTGGGCTTCGACGACCCGCAGTACCGGCAGTCGATCGAACTGGCCAAGAAGGCCAAGGTCATGCTGGGCGACGACCTCATCCTCACCGGGCATTCGCTGGGCGGCGGACTTGCAGCGGCCGCGGCGCTGGCGTCCGATACGCCCGCGGTGACCTTCAACGCCTCGGGCGTGCACAACAAGACCTTGGAGCGCGCAGGGCTGGATCCCAAGGAGGCCAAGGCCTACGCGGCCGAAGGCCTGATCCGCAGCTACGCCGTCAAGAACGAGCTGCTGACCTATCTGCAGGAGGACAGCTTCCCGCTCAAGTACGCCATGCCCGACGCGCCGGGGCACCGCATCACCCTGCCCGATCCGGAGCCGCTGGGCGTGTTCGAGCGGCTGGTCCCCGGCAGGATGCTCATGCACCGGTTGGATCTGCACTACATCGACGCGGTCATGCAGGCGCAGGACCAAGCCGGCCTCGGCGCGCGCGCCAGCACCGCCGAGGGCGCGAGTGCGCCCACCGCCAACCGCCTGCTGGACGACGCGGTGCGCGGCCTGGCGCCGCAGCGTCAGCGCCTGGGGCTGCAGGACGACGAGGCCTTCCTCAACACCGCCGCCAGCCTGGCGGCCGACGCCCGCCGCGAAGGCCTGCAGCGCATCGACCACGTGCTGCCCGGGCGGCAGGGCGAGGCGGTGTTCGCGGTCCAGGGCGGACTGGCCGATCCGACGCAACGGCGCAGCGCGGTGGACCTGGCACAGGCCAGCGCCGAACCGGCACGCGACAGCGCCGCGCAGCTGCGCCAGCAGGAATCCCCGCAGCTGGCGGCGCAGCACGAACCGCACAGGCGCGCACTGCAGGCCTGAGGAGCGCTCGCGGTGACGATCGTTGCCGGGTCCGCATCCCTCGCCGCTGCCGCGGTGATGAGACGACGTAAAACCTTGCCTTGACGCCGCCGCCGGCCGCGACGCTCAGGACGTTCCGTACTCCCAGTCGTAGGGCACACCGGTCTTGCCGAGCACGAACTCCACCAGCTCGGCGAAGCCCTTCTCCGCGCGCACATCGTTGCCCAGCACCAGCAGGCAACGCTGCTGCCGGCGCAGGCAGACCAGCGTGTTGCCGGTGGTGTCGTTGTGGCCGCCCTTGAAGAAACCCGGGCCCTGCGGCCCTTCGAACGTCACCACGCCCAGCCCGGCGGAAAGATCCTTGCGCCGCTGCGCCGGCGGCAGCTCCACCTGCAGCGTGGGGAACTGGCTGCGGGTGGTGATCGGCCGCTGCGGGCTCAGCATCTCGGCCTGCTCGCGCGCGCCGATGCCGCGGCCGGCCACCAGTGCGGCGGCGAACCTGGCCAGATCGCGGATGGTGGTGTCCATCGAGCCGGCCGCGCGCACCCGCGAGCGCTCGTCGTGCGGCGCGGGCTTGCCGTTCGCGTCCCAGCCGTCGGCCAGGTTGCCGGCGAAGTCCGGCCGCCACTTCAACGCGGTGCGCGTCATGCCGAGCTCGGCGAACACCGCATCGGTGCCCTGCCCCACATCCAGGCCGCGGCCCTGCTCGAGCACGAACTGCAGCGTCGCCAGGCCATCGCCGGAATAGGCGTAGCGCGTGCCGGGATCGAAGTGGAAATGCAGCTTCTCGTCCGGCTCCAGGAAGCCGAAGTTGGCGAATCCGCTGGCATGCTGCAGCAGGATGCGCGGCGTGAGCTTGCGCCAGCGCTCGTCCAGCGCGCTCCAGTCGGTATAGCGGGTCACCAGGTCCTCGCCGGTGTACTGCGGCAGCGGCTGCGGCAGGTCGTCGGCGATGGAGGTATCCAGCGCGATGCGCTCCTGCCCCACCCATCGCATCACGGTATAGGCGAACACCGTCTTGGTGAGCGAGGCGCCGTACATCACCGTGTCGACGGTGAGCGGGTCGCCCTGCGCGTTGCGCTTGCCGTAGGCCTGCACATAGACCGGCTGGCCGCGGTCGATGATGGCGATGGCCAGGCCCTGGGCGCCGGTGCGCTGCATCAGCGTGGCGACCTGCGCGTCGATCTGCGCGGGCTTGGGCAGGGCGCGGGCGAGCGCGGGCGCGACGGCGAGGCACAGGGTGGTGCACAGCAGACAGCCGATGACGGACTTCATGTCGCATCCTCCGCGGACGGCGGCGAACGGGAATCACCGCGTGCACCCCACGCTAGCGCGCACCGCAGCCCGCGCGCCCATGCCGCAAGTCACGCGGCGCGGCGGACCTGGCGTGGGCCGACACCTGGCCTGGCCCCACCAGCGGCTGCCTCAGAACACGAGTCTCCCAGCAGAAGCGAACCCGCCTCGCCCGTTCAGACCTACCCGCGTCCCAGCAGGCGCCTGCCCAGCCGGCGGACCAGGCGCAGCAGCGCACGCGGCTGGCGCGCCTCGACATTGCCGCGGCGGGCACGGGTGGCCGGCCCCTGCTGTGCATCGATCAGGGCCAGGCCGCTCAACTGCACGACCGACATCACCCGCCGCACCGTGTGCGGCGCCACGCCGGTCTGGATCACCAGCTCGGCCAGGGTGTAGTCCTCGTCGCGCAGCCGGGCCAGCACCGCGAGCCAGTCCGGCGGCGTGTTGGCCAGATCCAGCGTGGGCCAGGCGGCCAGCTGCAGGCGCGCCGGCGGCAGCACCGGCAGGGCCAGCGTCGGACGCACCGCCAGGCGCCACCACAGCGGGGCGATGGCGTGGCTGGTGGTGACATCGTCGCGGTAGAGGCGCTGCCAGTCGGCCTCGTCCAGCACCGTGGACTGCCAGCGCGGGTCTTCGACGTGGTCGAGCAGTTCGTCCAGCGGCATGCGCCGCAGCATGTGCAGCTGGCCGCGCGCCGGATCGACCACCACACGGAACAGGCCCAGCTCCATCAGCAGCCGCCGCGCGCCCGGGTCGCGCCGGTCCAGGCGCAGGCAGTCGATCAGGCGCAGCGAGCGCAGGTTGACGCCCGGCTGGCCCGCATGCCCGGCCGCCAGGCCGGCCTTGAGCGCCTCGGCGATGCGCCGCACCGAGGCGTCCGGGCGCAGCTCGCTCTCGCCCTGGCGGCCGCTGGCCTCACGCGAGAAGGTCAGTACCGGCAGGCGCGCGGCCCACGCCGCACGGATCGCCTGGACGCCCTCGGGCGCGCCGCCGTCGGCCACCAGCAGATCGACCTGCGCGCCCGTCCAGGGCACCAGCCTGATGTCGAGCAGGTCGGCCAGCAGCAGGGCGCTGGCGACCTTCAGGCGCGTGGCGGGCAGCGGCTCGAGGCCGGCGAAGGCCACGGTGAACCGATGCGTTGCGGTGGGCATGGACAACTCCTGCGGGGGCAGGTTCGTGAGGGATGCCGCGGCTGATGGTGCCTGCAAAGAAAAGGCCGCATGCGCAGACGGCGTGCGGCCTTTCCGACTGCGCACGCGTCGACTTTACTCGCCGATGTGCTGCTTGAGCCAGGCGTTGACCGTGTCGTGCCACAGGATCGAGTTCTGCGGCTTGAGCACCCAGTGGTTCTCGTCGGGGAAATACAGGAACTTGGACTCGATGCCGCGACGCTGGGCCGCGGTGAACGCCGCCAGGCCCTGCTCGACCGGAATGCGGAAGTCCTGCTGGCCGTGGATCACCAGGATCGGCACGCGCCAGTTGGCGACGTGGTTGATCGGGTTGAACTTCTCGTACTTCTCCGGGTTGTCCCACGGCGTGCCGCCGTTCTCCCATTCGGAGAACCACAGCTCCTCGGTGCTGTAGCCCATCATGCGGTTGTCGAACACGCCGTCGTGGTCGACCAGGCACTTCCAGGGCTGGTTCCAGGTGCCGGCGATCCAGTAGGTCATGTAGCCGCCGTAGCTGGCGCCCAGCGCGCAGGCCTTGTCGCCGTTGAGGAAGGCGTACTGCTGCTGCGCGGCGGCCCAGCCCTTCTGCAGGTCCTCCAGCGGGCGATCGCCCCAGTGCTGGCTGATCGCATCGGTGAAGGCCTGGCCGTAGCCGGTGGAGCCGTGGAAGTCGATCATGACCACCGCATAGCCCTGGCCGGCGTAGGTCTGCGGATTCCAGCGATAGCTCCAGCCGTTGCCGAAGCTGCCCTGCGGGCCGCCATGGATCAGGAAGGCCACCGGATACTGCTTGCCCTCCTGGTAGTTCCACGGCTTGACCACGTAGCCGTGCACGGTGTCGTTGTTCCAGCCCTTGAAGGTGAACTGCTCGTAGTCGCCGAATTTCACCTCCGGCAGCACCTCGCCGGCGCTGGGGGTGATCGCGCGCGGATGCTGGCCTTCCAGATCGGCCACGAAGATCTGGTCGCCGCTCTTGAGCGAGTTGCGGGTGAAGGCCAGCGTGGGGCCGGCCACGCTGGCCGAACCGACGCTGCCCTCGCCCACCAGCTGGCTGACCTTTCCACTGGCGATGTCGACCTTGAACAGCGGGTGCTGGCCCAGGTCATCGGCGCTGGTGTAGATCGACTTGCCATCGGCGGTCAGCACGATCTCGCCGGCCGAGCGGTCCCAGTCCGCGGCGATCTCATGGGTCTTGCCGGACTTCACGTCCATCGCCATCAGGCCGAAGCGGTCGGCCTCGAAGCCCGGGCGCTTCATCGCGCGGTAGTACAGGGTCTTGCCGTCGGCGCTGAACACCGGGCCGGCGTCCCAGGCCTTGTTGACCACCGTCAGGTTCTTCGGCGCGGCGCGGCCGGCGGCGTCGAGCTGGTAGAGATCGAAGTTGGTCGACCACGGCTCCTCGCGTCCGGCCACGCGGATGCTGGCCACCACCGAGCGGCCGTCCGGCGACCAGGCGATATCGTCCATGCCGCCGAACGGCTTGGACGGCGCATCGCCGGCGATGGTCGCGCTGATCGCCGAGGCCCCGACCACCGGCTTGGCGCCGGCCGCCGGCAGCGGCGCGACGAACAAGGTGTTGCGACGACCGTCGTTCCAGGTATCCCAGTGGCGCACGAACAGCTGATCGAACACCTTGCCGGTCGCCTTGGACTTGGCCGCCGCCTCGAGCTTGCCCTTGGTGCAGGCCAAGTCAGAGCCGCAGTCCTGGAAGACTCCGGCGCTGAAGACGATGCGATCGCCGGTGGGCGAGAGCTTGTAGCCGTCCACGTCCACGGCGAAGTCGGTCAGCTGGCGCGGCTCTCCGCCGGTGGCCGGGATGGCGTACAGCTGCTGGCTGCCGGACTTGGCGCTCAGGAAGTACAGCGTCTGGCCATCGGGCGAGAACGCCGGCGAGTTGACGTTCCAGCCTTCGGGCGTGATCTGGTTCGGCGGACGCAGGTCGCGCGTGCGCAGGTCGCGCTGGTACAGCGCGGTGCTGGCCTTGGTCGCCTCGGCATTCATCACGCGCTTGGCGAACACCACCCGCCCGCCATCGGGCGAGAGCGTGGGCGAGGACACGCGATCCAGCTTGACCAGGTCGTGCACGTCGAAGCCGCGCTCGGCGGCGGCGGCCGGCAGCGCGGCGATCAGGGCCAGGGACAGCAAGGCGGGACGAAGCGTCATTGCGCGGACTCCAAAAACTTCAAAAAGTGGCCGATGGTAGGCCGCCGCGGCGCGGCGGCGCAAAGCGAGAGCGCGATGGTGGTGTGGTGTGGTGTGGGAGCCGCCATGGCGGCTCCAACCTGTAGAGCGGAGCTTGCTCCGCTGGGGCTTCCCCATGATCCGGCCGAAAAGCAGCGGAGTCCCCAAAAGGGGATTGCCACAAGCTCCGCTCTACAGGCAGGCCGCTGCGATTTGAGGAGACTGTTGCTCCCACGGAAGCGGGACGGCTCAGGCCGCCTGCTCGCCCTTCTTGCCGGTGCGATACAGCAGCCAGCCGACCAGCGCCAGCACCGCCAGGCCGATCCACTGGCCCAGGTCCAGGCCGACCGACAGCACGTCGGCGCGGCTGCTGAGCACGATCGGCACCGCGATCGCGATGCCCATCAGCGCCTCGCCGGTGATCAGGCCGGCGGCGAACAGCACGCCGGGGCGATGCACGCGGTCGCGCGCGTCCTCGTCGTCGGCGCGCACCTTGTGGAAACGCTCGACCAGGTGCGCGATCAGGCCACCGAGGAAGATCGGCACCATCAGCTCAAGCGGCAGGTAGATGCCGATGGCCGCGGCCAGCACCGGCACGCGGAAGCGCTTGCCGCTCGATTTCAGCCATTCGTCGATGGCGATGACCAGCGCGCCGACCACCGCACCGAGCGCGATGAAGGTCCACGGCAGCTGGCCGCCGAACAGCCCGCGCGCGACCGAGGCCATCAGGTTGGCCTGCGGCGCGGCCAGTGCGTTGGGATGCTCGGGCGTGGGCGCGCCGATGCCGTAGGCCTGCGAGAGCAGGCTCAGCACCGGCGCCATGATCAGCGCGCAGGAGAACGCGCCGATGCCCAGCATCAGCTGCTGCTTCCACGGCGTGGCGCCGACCAGATAGCCGGCCTTGAGGTCCTGCAGGTTGTCGCCGCCGACCGCCGCGGCGCAGCACACCACCGCGCCGATCATGATCGCGGCCACCGCGCCCAGCGGCGCGCCGCCTGTGCCGACCGGGGTCAGGCCGCTTGAGCCCATCAGCAGGGCCAGCACCGCCGAGGCGAACAGGATGGTGGAAATGGTGATGCCCGAGACCGGATTGTTGGACGACCCGATCAGCCCGGCCAGATAGCCGGATACCGAAACGAACAGGAAGCCGGCCACGACCATGATGATCGCCATCGGGATCGACACGTGCCACGCGTCGACGATGGCCTGGTACAGCCCCAGCAGCGGCAGGGTGAACACCACCAGCGCCACCAGCATCCACTTCATCGGCAGGTCGCGCTCGGTCTCGGCCAGGGCCACGCCGCCGCTGCCCTTGCGCGCGGCGGCGAAGCCGGACTTGATCCCGCCCAGCAGCGACTTGCGCAGCGAGAACAGCGTCCAGATGCCGCCGATCAGCATCGCGCCCACACCCAGGTAGCGGATCTTGGCGCTCCAGATGGCATAGGCGGCATCGGCCGAGGAGGCCGCGGCGATCTTGGCCGCCAGCGCCGCGTCGGAGCCGGCGAAGAAGGCCTGATACAGCGGGATGGCGATGTGCCAGGACAGGATCGAGCCGGACACCACCACGATGCCCACGTTCAGGCCGACGATGTAGCCCACGCCCAGCAGCGCCGGCGAGAGGTTGGTGCCGATGAAGGCGGTGACCCGGGCGCTGCCCAGGTAGGTCGACTGGGTCCAGGTGTCGGGGATCAGCCGCAGGCCGCTGGCGGCAGCCAGCTTCACCAGCGCGCCGATGGCCGCGGACACGGCCAGGATCTTCAGGCCCGGGCCCGGATTCTCGCCGGCCTTGAGCACCTCGGCCGCGGCCTTGCCCTCGGGAAAGGGCAGCGGCTCCTCGACGATCATCGAGCGGCGCAGCGGCACCGAGAACAGCACGCCCAGCAGGCCGCCCAGGCCGGCGATGCCCAGCACCCACCAGTACTTGAAGTCCGGCCAGTAGCCCATGATCACCAGCGCGGGGATGGTGAAGATGACGCCGGCGGCGATCGACGAACCGGCCGAAGCGCCGGTCTGGACGATGTTGTTCTCCAGGATCGTGCCGCCGCCGAGCAGGCGCAGCACGCCCATCGAGACCACGGCGGCGGGGATGGCCGTGGCGATGGTCAGGCCGGCGAACAGGCCCAGGTAGGCATTGGCGGCGGAGAGCACCACGGCCAGCACGACGGCCAGCACGACGGCACGGAAGGTGAGCTGCCGCGGCGCGGCGACGGGCTGCTGCATGGTCTTGGGCCCTGCGGAAGACGTAAAGCGGCAACGCTACTCCAAGCCGGCGAGCCGGGCCAAGTGACGATTGCCACGGTCGGGCGCCGCCGGCCCCGTCCTGGCGGCGCACTGGCATACTCGCGCGCCTGTCATTGCCGCAAGGTCGCCCGTGTCCGCCACCTCCGCCGCCCTGCCCGCCCGCGAGGACTTCCTGGGCCATCCCAAGGGCGTGTACGTGTGCTTCTTCACCGAGATGTGGGAGCGCTTCTCCTTCTACGGCATGAAGGCGCTGCTGCTGCTGTATCTGACCAAGCATCACCTGTTCGGCGACGACGCCGGCTACGACCTGCTGGGCGCCTACGGCGGGCTGGTGTACTGCATCCCGGTGATCGGCGGCCTGCTCGCCGACCGCTGGCTGGGCATGCGCAAGGCGGTGATCTTCGGCGGCCTGCTGCTGGTGGCCGGCCACGTCGGCATGGCCTTCGAGGGCCACACCGCCACGGTCAGCGGCGGCCAGGTGCTGCGCGATGAGGGCAGCCTGCGCATCACCTATCTGTCGCTGGCGCTGATCATCATGGGCGTGGGCTTCCTCAAGCCCAACATCTCCACCATCGTCGGCAGGCTCTATGCGGACGACGACCCGCGCCGGGACTCGGGCTTCTCGCTGTTCTATGCCGGCATCAACCTGGGCTCGCTGTTCGCCTCGCTGGTGTGCGGCTATCTGGGCGAGGCCTACGGCTGGCGCTACGGCTTCGGCGCGGCCGGCATCGGCATGCTGGCCGGGCTGGCGATGTTCCTGTGGGGCCAGAAATACCTGCACGGCCATGCCGAACCGGCCAACCCGGCCTCGCTGCGCGAGCGCGTGGCCGGCCTGCCGCGCGAATGGCTGATCTATCTGCTGGCCGTCGTCGGCGTGCTGCCGATCGCCTGGCTGATGTGGGCCACCGCCAACGGCGCGTTCGCGCTCGGCGGCGAGGTCACCCTGGCCCAGCTGCTGATGCTGGTGGTGCTGGGCGGGGTGCTGCTGTGGTTCGCCTGGTTCCTCGCCACCCAATGCACGCCCGAGCAGCGCCGCCAGATGCTGGCGCTGATGGCGCTGATCTTCATGGCCCTGGTGTTCTTCACCCTGTACGAGCAGACCTACGGCTCGTGGGTGACCTTCAACGACCGTCTGCTGACCAAGGACATCGTGCCGGCGCTGGTGATCCGCGACGGCACGCCGCTGCCGTGGTCGATCGTCTCGCTGCTGCTGGCGCCGATCGCGTTCGTGGCGGCGGCCTCGCTGTCAGACCGGCATCCGCAGTCCAAGGCGCCGCGCACGGTGTTCGCCATCGCCGCGGCGATCATCGTGGTGCTGCTGGTGCGCGACTGCCTGGTGCTGCCGCAGACCGCCGGCTCGCTGACCTACCTCGGCGCCCTGTTCCTGGTCCTGCTGGCGCCGATCTTCGCCGCGCTGTGGGCCTGGCTGGACCGGCGCGGGCTGGACCCGTCCAAGCCGGTGAAGTCGGCCTGGGGCCTGCTGCTGGCCGGCGCTTCCTTCATCCCCCTGGCGCTGGCCGCGCAGCACGTGGGCAGCACCGGGCAGATGGCCAGCGTGTGGTGGATCGTGGTCGCTTACTTCGTGCTGGAGCTGGGCGAGATGTGCCTCTCACCGGTCGGCCTGTCGGCGGTCACCCAGCTGGCCGTGCCGCGCGTAGTCAGCCTGATGATGGGCACCTGGTTCCTGGCCACCGCGTTCTCGGAAATGCTGGCGGCCATGTTCGGCAAGCTCGCCTCCATCGACGTGCCCCAGGGCCAGACGATGGACCTGGTCGAGGCCTCGGCCCGCTACGCGCACCTGTTCTGGCTGATGATGTGGATCGGCCTGGGCTGCGGCGTGATCGCACTGGCCGCCGCCCCGCTGCTCAAGTGGATGATGCGTCCGCATCGCTGAAGGCGGCCGGCGGCAGGCGCTCCATGAAGGGAAGGAACCCCGCAGCAGGCGGGGTCTTTCGATTTGTTCGCCAAAACGTGGGCGCATGAACCTTCCGAGCCGCGCTGAATGCTGGAGCAGCACTTCGCCGCAGCGCCTCGACCCGGCCGGGGGCGGTCCTCCGAAGCCGGAGCAATCCGTGTGCCGTACCGCATCGATCGCCAGAACAGCAAAGAAAAAGCCCCGCGATGCGGGGCTTTCCAGTCGACACCCATGCCGTCGGCTCAGAACGGAATGTCGTCGTCGGCGAAGTCGTCCATCGGCGCAGGCTGCTGGGCCGGGGCCTGGCGACGCGGCTGCTGCTGGCCGCCGCCGTATCCACCACCGCCGCCACCACCACCGTAGTTGTCGCCGCCGCCGCGCTGACCACCGCCGCCACCGCCGTACTCCTGGCGCGGCGCGCGCTGCGGACGATCGCCGCCGCCCATGCCACCACCGCCCTCGCCGCGGCCGCCGAGCATCTGCATCTCGTTGGCGACGATGTCGGTGGTGTATTTCTCCACGCCGTCCTGGCCGGTGTACTTGTCGTAGCGGATCTCGCCTTCGACGTAGACCTGCGAGCCCTTGCGCAGGTACTCGCCGGCGATTTCGCCGAGCTTGCCGAAGAACACCACACGGTGCCACTCGGTGCGTTCCTGCTTGTTGCCTTCACGGTCATTGCGCACGCTGGTGGTCGCCAGGCTGATCCGGGTGACGGCCATGCCGCCCTGCGTGTACTTGGTGTCCGGGTCGTTGCCCAGGTTGCCCACCAGGATGACCTTGTTGATGCCGCGTGCCATGAGGATTCGTCCGGTTGCGAAGCGCCCGCCGAATGCGGGCTGCGGACAGTGGATTATAGCCGGCCCGTCCGGTCTACCGGAAAACCCCGCGCCGGCGTGTAGGACATCGCCGACCGGAACTCACCCCGGCCCACCTATAATCGCCGTTCTCCTTGGAACTCCCAGGCCGCATGTCCGCCGTTCAGCTCCCCTCCGCCGCCCTGGCGCTGCCGCAGATCCAGTCCCTCGCCGCGGCGGACATGGCGGCCATCGACGCCCTCATCCGCCGTCGCCTGGCCTCGGACGTGGTGCTGATCAACCAGATCGCCGACCACATCATCTCCGCCGGCGGCAAGCGCCTGCGGCCTATGCTGGTCGCCCTGGCCGGCCGCGCCTGCGGCGTGGACGCCGGCCCGGAACACCACCAGCTGGCGGCGATCATCGAGTTCATCCACACCTCGACCCTGCTGCACGACGACGTGGTGGACGAATCGGACCTGCGCCGCGGCCGCAGCACCGCCAACGCGCTGTGGGGCAACGCGCCCAGCGTGCTGGTCGGGGACTTCCTGTACTCGCGCAGCTTCCAGCTGATGGTCGAACTGGACCGCATGGCCGTCATGCGCATCCTGGCCGACACCACCAACCGCATCGCCGAGGGCGAGGTGCTGCAGCTGCTGCACGTGCACAACCCCGACACCGACGAGGCCGCCTATCTGCGCGTGATCGAGCGCAAGACCGCGGTGCTGTTCGCCGCCGGCACCCAGCTGGGCGCGCTGGCCTCCGGCGCCGACGCCGCCCTGCAGCAGCGCCTGTACGACTACGGCATGCAGCTGGGCTACGCCTTCCAGATCGCCGACGACGTGCTGGACTACACCGCCGACGCAAGCGATCTGGGCAAGAATCTGGGCGACGACCTGGCCGAGGGCAAGGCCACGCTGCCGCTGATCCACGCCATCGCCCATTCCGACGCGACCACCCAGTCGCGCCTGCGCCAGATCGTGGCCGACGGCCAGACCGACGCCATGCCCGAAGTGCTGTCCGCGATCCACGCCACCGGCGGCATCGCCTACAGCCAGCGCCGCGCCACCGAGTACGCCAGCGCCGCCGAGGCCGCGCTGGAAGGCCTGCCGGAAAACGACGCCGTCGCCGCCCTTCGCGGCCTGGCGCGTTACGCGGTCGAGCGCCGCCACTGAGGCTAAAGAAGCGAGGCGTGAGCAAGAGCGGCCGCGTGCCCGCGCTCGATCACGCCTCATGCTTCTTCGCTCACTCCCGCTTCGAAAACACTTCCTCGAAGAAGTCCTGCGCCATCCGGTAGGCGCGCTTGGCCGCACGCGCGTTGTAGACGCAGCCGGGCGGGCTGTTCGCGCCAGGGATGGCGAAGCAGTGCACCGCGCCGCTGAAATCGACGAACTGCCAGTCCGCGCCGGCCGCGTCCATCT
Source organism: Pseudoxanthomonas winnipegensis (assembly GCF_030322905.1). NCBI lineage: Bacteria > Pseudomonadati > Pseudomonadota > Gammaproteobacteria > Lysobacterales > Lysobacteraceae > Pseudoxanthomonas > Pseudoxanthomonas winnipegensis. Next base: position 2,939,793 of record NZ_CP095475.1, read on the forward strand.
CCTTGCGGAAGTCAGCGATGCTCTGCGCCGATACGCCCCGGTCGTCCGCCCCGTTGAGCACCAGCACCGGCGTCTTCGCCGAACCCGGCTTGGCCGGCGTGCTGCCCGGCTCCAGTCCGCCATGGAAGGTGACCACGCCGGCCAGCGCATCGCCGCCGCGCACCAGTTCCAGCACCGTGGTGCCGCCGAAGCAGAAGCCGAAGGCGCCGATCCGCGCCACATCCAGCGGCGCGGCGCCGGCCTGCGCCTTGAGCACCTCCACCGCCTTGCGCACGCGGGCGCGCAGCGCTGGCCGATCGCCCTTGAGGCCACCCGCCAGCTTGCCCGCCTCCTCGGCGTTCTTCGGCCGCACGCCGGTGCCGTAGACATCGGCCACCAGCACCACATAGTCGTCGCCGGCCACTTCGCGGGCCCGATCGACCGCCGCATCGGTCACGCCCATCCAGTCCGGCACCATCAACAGGCCCGGACGCTTGGCCTTGCCAGCGTCGTCGTAGACCAGCACGCCGGAGAACGCCTGATCGCCGACCTTCCACTGCACCGGCCTGGCCACCTCCCTGGCCGCCGCCGGCAGCGCGGCCGCCAGCAGCGTCGTGGCGACCAGCAGCATTGCCGAGAATCTGCCCATGTCCTGCCCCTCCCGTTCGTTTCGGATGCCGGCGAGTGTAGGCCCGCGACCGCATCGACGATGCAAAGGCGCCCCCGCACGCGCAAGCCGGCTCACCAACCGGGCTCCTCGCCGGTACGCGGATAGATGAACCTGCAGACCGCATGAGCTCGGGCGGAGATTGCACTTCCCCGCCAGCCTTGACCCAGCCAGGCGGCTCCTCGGCTCGGTCCGCCATCCCTGGCCGACTCGCCGCCGCAGGCCATGCCTGGCTGACGCTTACGCGCCCGACCGGATCGAGGCGCAGCGATCACGAGATCAAGGCTCCTTTCGATCAGAAGGCGTTGGGCAAAACGCTCTGCCCCCTCCCTTTCGCCGCAGGCGAAGGGGAGCTCGAAGTCGCGAACTAGCGACTGAGGGGGTGGGGTGATTTTGCTCTTCGCTTCTGTGGCTCGCCCGAGAAAGCCCCGACCCCTCCCCATCCCTCCCCTGCGCTACGCGCAAGGGAGGGGGCCTCAAGTCGACGCTCTCCCGTCACTGGCCGCGTTGTGCGCGAGGAGGGGTTCGCACGACTCTGCAAATCGAAGCCTCGTGACATGACGCGCGAGGCAGCGGTCCGGCGGGCGGTGGCCGCGCCCAGCGAGGCAGGAAGCCGAGCGCCCGAGTCAGGGCAGGATGCCCTGATCGAGGGATAAGCGGCCACCGCCCGCCGGACCGCTGCCCCTCCGAAGCCAAAGCGCCCCCACCGCGATCGCAAAGAACCCAAAAACAAAGGCCGCACTGAAAGCGCGGCCTTTGCCAGAGTCGAAAGCGGCGACAGCGCTCAGGGACGGCGCGCCAGCGCCTCCACATCCTTGGCCTTGGGCAGCAGATCCTGCTTGGTGACCTTGAACGGACCGATGCTCAGCAGCGGCACCGCCACGATCACCGAGGACACCACCACGATCACCGCACCGACCATGTGCGTCTCGGCCAGCCCTTCCATCGAACGGCCGCCGTACAGATACAGCGCCAGCGCCGACAGGAAGAACATCACCGCCGTGATCACCGTACGCGAGAGCGTCTGGTTGATCGAACGGTTGAGCACTTCCAGCGGCTCCACGCGCAGACTGCGGAAGTTCTCGCGCACACGGTCGAAGACCACGATGATGTCGTTGATCGCAAAGCCCATCACCGACAGCAGACCGGCCAGCACCGTCAGATCGAACTCACGGCCCAGCAGCGACATGTAGGCCACCGTCAGGATCAGGTCGAAGAACGCCGTCAGCGAGGCGACCACCGCGAACTTCCACTCGAAGCGGAACGCGATGTAGATCAGGAAGCCGGCCAGCATGAAGATGGTCGCGTACAGACCGTTCTTGGCCAGGTCCTTGCCCACCTGCGGACCGACGAACTCACCCGGCTGCACCGTGGCCGGATTGGCATCGCTGGTGACGACCTTGCGCACCGACTCGGCCACGGCGCGACCGGCGTTCTCGTCGTTGTTGTGCTCGCCATGCGGCTGCAGGCGCACCATCACATCGTTGGCGCTGCCCACGTTCTGCACCTGGGCGTTCTCGAAGCCGTTCTGGTCCAGCAGCGTGCGCAGGTGGTCCACATCGACCGGCTTCTCGAAGTGCGCGCGCACCACGGTGCCGCCGGTGAACTCCAGCGCGTAGTTGAAGCCCTTCAGGCCGATGATGGCCAGCGAGGCGATCAGGAGCACCACCATCAGCACCAGCACCGGCTTGCGCGGGCGCATGAAGTCGATCTTGGTGTCGTTGGGAACGATGTGCAGCGGGAAAAGTTTCATGCCACGTTTTTCCTTGAGAAGTCCGCACACGCAGGTGCGGGCTTTTGCGCGGGACGCGCGTACTGGCGCAGGCGCTTGCGAGGGCCTGGCGTCAGATCGCGACCGAGTTGAGCTTCTTGCGGCGACCGTAGATCAGCGTGGCCAGGGCGCGCGAGACGGTGATCGCGGTGAACATCGAGGCGAAGATGCCGATGATCATCGTCAGCGCGAAGCCCTTGAGCGGACCGGTGCCGAAGGCGAACAGCGCGATGCCCACGATCAGGCCGGTCAGGTTGGCGTCCAGGATGGTGCCGCTGGCGCGCTCGTAGCCCTCGGCGATGGCCTTCTTGGCCGGCACGCCCAGGCGCAGCTCCTCGCGGATGCGCTCGTTGATCAGCACGTTGGCGTCCACCGACAGGCCGACCGACAACGCCAGACCGGCGAAGCCCGGCAGGGTCATGGTCGCGCCGAAGATGGACATCACCGCCACCACGATCAGCAGGTTGAACAGCAGCGCCACCGAGGTGATCGCGCCGAACACGCGGTAGTAGATGGTGAAGAACACCAGGGTGAACAGGAACGAGTACACCACCGCCTTGATGCCGCGCTCGACGTTCTCCGCGCCCAGGCTGGGGCCGATCACGTATTCCTCGACGAAGCTCATCGGCGCGGCCAGGGAACCTGCGCGCAGCAGTTTGGCCAGGTTGTCGGCCTCATCCTTGGTCAGGCCGGTGGTCTGGAACTTGTTGCTGAAGACGCCGTTGATGGTCGAGGGCTGCAGCGCTTCCTCGCTCACGCGCACGCTGCGCACCTCCTTGCCATCGACCATCTTCACTTCCGGGATGCGCTCGATGTAGACCACCGCCATGCGCTTGCCGACGTTGACGCTGGTGAAGTCGAACATGCGCTGGCCGGCGACGCTGTTGAGCGTGATGTCCACGGCCGGCTGGCCGTTCTGGTCGACGTTGGAGACGGCGTTGACCATCTGGTCGCCCGAGGCCAGCACGCGCTTGTTGAGCAGCACCGGGCCGCGGTTGTCGCGCAGCTGGTAGAGCTTGGCTTCCGGCGGCACGTTGCCGGTGCGCATGGCCTCCAGCGCGTCGCCTTCGACCACGGCGCGGAACTCGATGGTGGCCGTGGCGCCGATCATGCGCTTGGCCGCGGCGGTGTCCTGCACGCCCGGCAGTTCGACCACGATGCGGTCGCTGCCCTGCTGCTGGATCACCGGCTCGGCCACGCCGAGCTGGTTGACGCGGTTGCGCAGGGTGGCGATGTTCTGCTGGATCGCATCGCCGGAGATGCGGGTCAGCTCGCTCTCGGGCAGGCCGATGACGATGCGCTGGCCCTGCACGTCGTAGGTCAGCGCCGAGGCGCCGACCAGCGCGCCGGAGGCGCTGGCGTTGGCCGGCGCCAGCACCTTCATCAGCGCATCGCGCGCGGCGGTGGCGCTCTGCCCCTCGGCCACGTTGACCACGATGGTGTTGTTGGCGCCGCGCAGCACCGAGTCGACGCGGATCTTGGCGTCGCGCAGCGCGACGCGGGCGTCTTCGGCGTAGGCCTCCACGCGCTTGTCCAGCGCGGCCTTCTGGTCCACCTGCAGGGTGAAGTGCACGCCGCCCTGCAGGTCCAGGCCGCGCACCATCGGCTTGGCGCCCAGCCTGGACAGCCAGGCCGGCACGGTCGAGGCCAGGTTCAGCGCCGGGGTGTAGTTCTCGCCCAGCGATTCGCGCAGCGCGTCGTTGGCCTTGGCCTGCGCGTCGGGCGTGGACAGGCGCACCAGCAGGTCGCCGTCGCGCTTCTCGATCTGCTTGGGCGTGATGCCCGCCGCCTTGAGCGTCTCATCGACCTTGGCGCGCAGCGCATCGTCGATGGCCGCGCCGCGGCTGGCGGTGATCTGCACCGAAGGGTCCTGGGGATAGATGTTGGGCAGCGCATAGATCGCGCTCACCACCAGCACTACCAGGATCAGGACGTATTTCCAGCGGGGAAACTCGAGCATTGCTTGGCACCCGCGCCGAGCAGGCGCGCATTTGGTTGATCGAACCTGTGACCACCGGCCCCGGATCTCGGGGCCCCCGGCACGGCGTTGAACGGCAAGACGGACCGCGCCAGGCGGTCCGTCGGGTGAAGCGGGTGGTTCAGACGGCTGACTTCAGGGTGCCCTTGGGCAGCACGTTGCCGACCGCGCCCTTCTGCACCCGCACCTTGACCCCGTCGGCGACTTCGACGGTGACGAAGTTGTCGCCGATCTCGGCCACGGTGCCTGCGATACCGCCGGAGGTGATGACCTCATCGCCGCGCGAGAGCTTGTCCAGCAGGGCCTTGTGCTCCTTCTGGCGCTTCATCTGCGGGCGGATCATCACGAAGTACATCACCGCGATCAGGACGATCGGGAACACCAGCATCGACAGGCCACCGCCCTGCGGGGCGGGCGCGCCGGCGGCCTGGGCGTGGGCGGCGGGGATCAGGAAATCGAGCAGATTCATGTCAACAAGGTCCATGGTTGGGCCGAAAGCAGCCGGGAATTATGCCATGTGGCCGCCAGCGCGTGGCCGCAAGGCCCGCGTGCGTGCGATTCACCCCAATTCCCCGCATCGTGCCCTTATCCGACAGCGCCGGCGGGCAAAAGTTTCCCCGGCGCGCGCGGTGACAATCCGGTCACCCCGGCACGGCCATCCCGCGCTCCGCATAGAACGCGGCGCGGAAGGCCTGGAACCGCCCCTGCTCGATGGCCTGGCGCATCTGCGCCATGAGCCACTGGTAGTACCACAGGTTGTGCAGGGTGCCGAGCATCGGCCCGAGCATCTCGTTGCAGCGGTCCAGGTGGCGCAGGTAGCTGCGGGTGAAGCCGTTGCGGCAGGCGTAGCAGCCGCAGCCCGGCTCGATCACGTCCAGGTCGTGCTCGTACTTGCTGTTGCGGATGCGCACCGTGCCGAAGCGGGTGAAGTAGTGACCGTTGCGCGCGTTGCGGGTCGGCATGACGCAGTCGAACATGTCCACCCCGCGCGCCACGCCCTCGACCAGGTCCTCGGGCCGGCCCACGCCCATCAGATAGCGCGGCTTGTCGCCCGGCAGCTGCGGGTGCAGATGGTCGAGCATGGCATTGCGCTCGTCTTCGGTCTCGCCCACCGCCAGGCCGCCGATGGCATAGCCGTCGAAGCCGATGTCCTGCAGCCCCTGGGCCGACTGCGAGCGCAGATCGCCGTGCACGCCGCCCTGGACGATGCCGAACAGCGCCGCGTCGTTGCCCAGCCCATCGTGCGCCTCGCGCGAGCGCCGCGCCCAGCGCAGGGACAGCTCCATCGACTTGTGCACCACCCGCTTGTCGACCGGCTTGCCGTCCACGTTCACCGGCGGGCACTCGTCGAAGATCATCACGATGTCCGAGTCGAGCACGCGCTGGATCTTCATGCTCTCCTCCGGGCCCAGGAACACCTTGGCGCCGTCGGTCGGCGAGGCGAAGGTCACCCCGGCCTCGGTGATCTTGCGCCGGTGCGCCAGCGAGAACACCTGGAAGCCGCCCGAGTCGGTCAGGATCGGCCTGTCCCAGCGCGCGAAGCCATGCAGGCCACCGTGCTGGCCGATGACCTCCAGGCCCGGGCGCAGGTACAGGTGGAAGGTGTTGCCCAGGATGATCTCGGCGCCCAGTTCCTTGATGTGCTCGGGGAACACGCCCTTGACCGAGCCATAGGTGCCCACCGGCATGAACGCCGGGGTCTGCACCGTGCCGCGCGGAAAGCTCAGCTGGCCGCGCCGGGCGTTGCCGTCGGTGGCCTTGAGCGTGAAGTCCATGCGGCTCATGCCGACGCCTCCTGCGCCTGCGGGAACAGCAGCATCGCATCGCCGTAGGAGAAGAACCGGTAGCCCTGCGCCACCGCATGCCGGTAAGCCTGCAGGATGCGCGCCTTGCCGGCGAAGGCCGAGACCAGCATCAGCAGCGTGCTCTCTGGCAGATGGAAGTTGGTGATCAGCGCATCGACGCTGGTGATGCGATAGCCGGGGAAAATGAAGATGCGCGTCTCGCCGGCGAAGGGCTGCAGCTGGCCCTCGCGGGTGGCGCTTTCCAGCGCGCGCACAACCGTGGTGCCGACCGCGATCACCCGGCCGCCGGCAGCGCGGGTGCGGCGGATCTGCTGCACCAGCTCGGCGCCGACGTTGAGCCATTCGCTGTGCATGCGGTGCTCGCGCACGTCGTCCACGCGCATGGCCTGGAAGGTACCGGCGCCCACATGCAGGGTGATGTGGCCGAACTGCACGCCCTGGGCCTTCAGCCGTTCCAGCAGCGCTTCGTCGAAATGCAGGCCCGCGGTCGGCGCGGCGACCGCGCCCAGCTCGCGCGCGAACACGGTCTGGTAGCGCTCGTCGTCGTCCTGGCCTGGCTCGCGGGTGATGTACGGCGGCAGCGGCATGCGCCCGGCCTTGAGCAGCCAGCTGTCCAGCGCATCGCCGACCTCGAAGCGCAGCTCGTAGAACTCGCCCTCGCGGCCCAGCACCTCGCAGTGGCCGCCGGCGTCCAGCGCGATGCGGCCGCCCGGCTTGGGCGATTTGCTGGCGCCGATCTGCGCATGGGCACGGTTGTCCGGCAGCAGGCGCTCGATCAGGATCTCGACCCGTCCGCCGGTGTCCTTCTGGCCGAACAGCCGCGCCGGGATGACGCGCGTGTCGTTGAACACCAGCAGGTCGCCGGCGCGCAGCTGCTCCGGCAGGTCGCGCACGTGCAGGTCGGCCAGCGGCGCATCGCCTGGCGGGACGATCAGCAGACGGCTGGCGGAACGCTCGGGCAGCGGCGCCTGGGCGATCAGCTCGGGCGGCAGGTCGTAGTGGAAATCGGACTTCTTCAACGCGGGCAGTCGGTGTCGGGTCAGCCGCGTATTCTAGCGGGCCGGCGCGGCCGGCCCCGCCGTGGCGCAGGCTCGCCCCTGCGAAGGGGCGCCCGCGCCGGCGCGCTCAGCCCATCACCGGGCCCTGGACCACCGGATTGGCGCGCTCCTGTGCCTGCTGGCGCGCGTGCGACTGGGCGAGCTGGTCGGTAGCGAGCTGCCACTGCGCGGTGCTGGCCTCGACCGGGCGCTGCACGGCGCTGGCCACCTCCACCTGCGCCCGCTGCCGCGCCTCGGCCGGGCCGTTGGAGGCCTCCACGGCGAAGGCACGGCTGCCGTCCGGGCTCAGGCCCACCCGATCGATCGAGGACAGATGCGGGCTGGCGGCGGTCAGCGCCGCGGCCAGGCGCTCGCTGCTGCCATCGGGCGCGCGGCCCATGCCCTGATCGATCCGCGCGACCCCGGCGTAGGCCTGCTGGTAGCGGCCGTTCGCCGGGTGGCCCGGGTCGCGCATGTCGGGCAGCGGCACCGCGCCAGGCGCGAGCGAGGCGCCGTGCTGTCGATGCTGCTCCCGGCGCGCGGGCTCGCCCGCGGGCAGGGACGGCTCGATGAGTTCGCGGATCCGGTCGACGGCCGGACCGGGGCCTCGGAGCATCTCGCCAGCATCGCCCAACGCGCTCGCACCGCGGCGGATCGCCCGGACATCGCTCCGGTAGCTTTCGATCATGTGCTCGTGTTCGCGCGCCCGCGTCCGCGCCGCCGGATCGCTCAGCGCCGACACGTCGGGCTTGTAGTTGCCATCGACGTTGAGGAAGTTGTGCATCATGTGCGAGGTATTCACCGACGCCGCGATCGGGTTGTCAGGCGTCAGCGCATCGGCGATGACGCCATCCCGATAGCCGGATACGCGCAACTGCGTGATCTCCGAGGCCTTCGCATAGACGCGGACCTGCCCGTAGTGCGGACTGGCAGAACTGACCACGTCGGCCGCCATGACGTGATTGATGAACTTCGGCGTGGCTTCCTCTGGAATCCGCAGTCCCAGGCTTGCGGCGCCATAGGGGTTGAAGGCCTCGCCGCGCAGATCGAAGTGGTGCGCGGTGATCTGCGCGAGCGTGCCGCCGAGGGAGTGGCCCGTGACGGTGACTTCGGGCGCCTTTTCATGGCGTTTCTTCGCATCCACCTCGGCAAGGTCGAGCGCCCTGCCCGTCAATGCGATCGCGTCGGCAGCCTGCTGGTTCACCCGGCCGAAGACCATGCCGCCGTCAGTCAGCAAGCCATCTCTGAGCGGCTCCCGCGTGAACTCGGTTCCGCGATGCGCCACGATGATTTCGTGCGTATCTTCCCGCTGGAAGATGGTGCCTTGATAGCCCGATGGCTTGTCGACGTAGGCCAGAATCTTGTAATTCGTCCCATCCGGCATGGTGACCGACTTACCCACCAGCGAGGCGATATCGATCTCCTCATTACCCTTCTGGTCTCGGCCGTAGCTGAAATCCGCGAGATCGGCGTACTGCTGGCTCTGCATTCTCTTCATTTCGCGTCATCCTTGACTGGCGTAAATGTCACCGTGAACAGATCCTGGTCTTGAACCGACGGACCATAGTCCGATCGGCCGCCGCCCGTATCAGGATAGTCCTCGACCCCCTCTGCTTCAGGGTATGTAACCCTGTTGAAGTACACGTTCTCGGGCGAGCCGGCCAACAGCTTGTCGTCGGGAATACTCGGAATGAACAGCGTCTCGGCGTGCGCACCGGTGGCCTTCATATGCACCCGGAACTGGATCAGCTTCCAGTGGCAGACGCCGCGCCCCGTGTAGTCCTGATCGAGCATCTGGTCGGCGTAGACCGTTCCCACGTACTCGGTCTCGGAGATCTTCTGCAGCGGGATCTCCACGTCGTCGGTGGGCACCGGGGCGGTGCGGCCGCCGGGGTTGTCCTTGGGCGGACTCAGGCATTCCTTGTTGACCACGTCGTACTGCGCCAGCGCCTTCATCCAGGCGAAGGGACCCGGCGCATCCTTGATGGTCATGGTGATGCGATAGGCATCCTTGGGCGCGGGGTTGCGCGCGGACGCGACGGCTCCGCCGTGTTCGGCAGTCGAAGAGGTCACAGCATTCATATCGGTCCTTGAATCTGAAGGAGAACAGGCCGCCAGGGCGAACAACAGCGCGGGCGCGGCAAACAAGCGGGGCTGGGTGCGCGTCATGGGGTCCTTCCACGGGGGAATCGGCAAGCCTTGCCGGAATGGTCCCCAGCGCAGGCGAGCCTGTCAAATCGGGATGCAGTGCAAGAAACCGCGCGGCGATCGAACGCAATCCGGTCGAGTCGCCTCGCTGCGGGTGGCGCAACGAAACGAAAATCGCGCGGCAAGCGCCCGCAATCCAGGGCCTCAGCGCTCGAACTTGGTCGACAGCACGATCGAAGAGGTGGTGCGCTCGACGCCCTCGATCGCGCCGATGCGGTCGGTGAGCTCGTCCATCTCGCCCACCGTGGGCGCCATGCCAATGGCGATCAGATCGTGCGGGCCGCTGACCGAATGCAGCGCCCGCACCTGCGCCATCGCGCGCAGGGCATTGGTCACGGCGACCATCTGCTTGGGCCGCACGGTGATCAGGATGTGGGCACGGATATGGCCGTGTTCCACATCGTCGCGCAGGCGCACGGTGTAGCCGGCGATCAGGCCCTGGCGCTCGAGCCGTTCCAGCCGGCTCTGCGCGGTGGTGCGCGACACGCCCAGGCGGCGCGCCAGCTCGGCCACCGGCGCGCGCGCATCCTCGCGCAACAGGGCCAACAGGGCCTGATCGGGGGCGGATACCGTCATTGTGCACAGCTCCCTTCGTCGATACGACGAAAAAACCGGTGGATTCGCCAGGATCATACCTGTCGAATCGACGGTCGTTGCTTCAATAATGCAGGCATACCTGCGTTTCCCCTGGCGCCTTGCCCTGCTGCGCTGCGCCACGCCCGCCCGTTCGCCCCAGGAGACCTGCCGATGTCCGTGACCGCTCCCCTCGCCCCGCTGCGCGCCCGCGCCGGCACCCGCCTGACCGAAGGCCTGGACGAGGCCACCCTGTCGCGACTGGCCTCCGGCCATCCGGACCTGGGCCGCGCCATCGCCGCGGCCGCCGCGCAGTTCGCCGCGCTGGAGGACAGCTTCGATGCGCTGCTGGACCTGGACGAGGCCGAACAGGTCGCGCGCGTGCAGGAGGGTTACGTCAACTTCTACGCCGACGATGCGGTCAACCCCTACGTCGCCCTGGCGGCCTGCGGGCCGTGGGTGGTCACGCTGAAGGGCGCGGTGCTCTACGACGCCGGCGGCTACGGCATGATCGGCTTCGGCCACACGCCCGATGCGGTGCTGGCGGCCATGGCCCAGCCGCAGGCGATGGCCAACATCATGACGCCCAGCCTGTCGCAGCTGCGCTTCGATGCGGCGCTGCGCGCCGAGATCGGCCACACCCGCGCCGACGGCTGCCCGTATGCGAAGTTCCTGTGCCTGAACTCGGGCTCCGAATCGGTCGGCCTGGCCGCGCGCATCGCCGACATCAACGCCAAGCTGCTGACCGACCCGGGTGCGCGCCATGCCGGCGCCACGCTCAAGCGGGTGGTGATCAAGGGCAGCTTCCATGGCCGCACCGACCGGCCCGGGCTGTATTCGGATTCCAGCCGCAAGACCTATACCCAGCACCTGGCCAGCTACCGCGGCGAGGACTCGGTGATCGCCGTGCCGCCCTACGACGAGGCGGCGCTGCGCAAGGTGTTCGCCGACGCGGAGGCCAACGGCTGGTTCATCGAGGCGGTGTTCCTCGAGCCGGTGATGGGCGAAGGCGACCCGGGCCGCGCGCTGCCGCCGGCCTTCTACGCCGCCGCGCGCGAGCTCACCCGGGCCCACGGCAGCCTGCTGCTGGTCGACTCGATCCAGGCCGGCCTGCGCGCGCATGGCGTGCTGTCGGTGGTGGACTACCCGGGCTTCGAGGGCCTGGAGGCGCCGGACATGGAGACCTATTCCAAAGCGCTCAACGCCGCCCAGTACCCGCTGTCTGTGCTGGCGGTGACCGAGCACGCCGCCCGGCTGTATCGCAAGGGCGTGTACGGCAACACCATGACCAGCAATCCGCGCGCCCTGGAGACCGCCTGCGCCACGCTGGCCCTGCTCACCCCGCAGGTGCGCGAGAACATCCGCAGCCGCGGCGCGCAGGCGGTGGCCAAGCTGGAACAGCTCAAGGCCGAGCTGGGCGGGCTGATCACCAATGTGCAGGGCACCGGCCTGCTGTTCTCATGCGAGCTGGCGCCGCAGTTCAAGTGCTATGGCGCCGGGTCGATCGAGGAGTCGCTGCGCATGCGCGGGCTCAACGTGATCCACGGCGGCGCCAATTCGCTGCGCTTCACCCCGCACTTCCTCATCGACGCCGACGAACTGGACCTGCTGGTGTCGATGGTCGGCCAGGCCCTGCGCGAAGGATCGCGTCAGCAGCAGGCGCAGGCGGCCTGATCCGCCAGGCCCCAGGCAGCATGAAGGCCCGCGCGAGCGGGCCTTCTTGTTTGGCACTTCGCCGGATGGATCGGGACTTCTTTCGACTTTGACCTGAAGCCCCAGACCTGACGCTGCCCTCCGAAGAAAGCCGATACGACAGGAGCTAGGCCTTGCAGCCCGGCAGCGCCAGGGCCTTGGCGATGTCGCGCCAGTCGAACGCGGCCACCGCCTGGTCGTCGTGCAGCGCATAGAACGCGCCCTGCGGGAAGCGCGCATCGCCGCGCGCGTCCATCCACACCCCGTCGGTGTTGGCCGTGACCTGCCCGGCGAAGGCGCCCAGATGCCGCAGCGTCCTGCGATCGAACACATGGAACAGGCTGCGGTCCTTGAACTGGTCGGTGCCGATCCAGTAGCCGCTGCCGTCCGCGCAGGCCAGCAGCGCGATGCCCTCGGCCTGGGCCTTGTACAGGCCGGCGCCGATGTCGCGGCCGGTGTAGGTGCCATCGGAGAGCCGGTATTCGCGCAGGCGCGTGCCGGTAGGTACGTCCTCCTCGGCCAGCAGCAGGCGGTCGTTGTCCGCGTCGCCATAGACCGACTCGGCGATGCGGATCGCGCCCTCCTGCGCGGTGTCGCCGAAGGTCTGGCGCAGCGTCGCCTGCCACTGCCCGCCTTCGCGGCTGAGCTGGTAGCGACGGAAGCGCTGTCCGAGCTGCGCCAGCGGCGGCACGGTGTCCTCGTCGGCGCCCAGCATGTAGTTGTCGCTGACGATGACCTCGATGCCTTCGTCCTTGGGGTGCGCCCACAGGCCGTAGGGTTTCTTGAGCTCCTCGCTGCCGAACACCGCCACCGACTTGAAGTCCGGCAGCGAGAACGCCTGCACGCGGTGGTTGTCGCGTTCGACCACCAGCGCCAGATCGCCCACCACCGACACCCCATTGGGCCGATCCAGCTGGCCCGGCGCGGCGCCCTTGCCGGCGACGGTGCGCAGACGCTTGCCGGTGTCGCCGTCGAACACCACCAGCTCGCCGGTCTTTTTGGCGGTGGTGATGACCCAGCGCGCGCCATCCGGGGCGGCCCACACCGCCGGCGAATCCAGATTGTCCTGCGGCGTGGCGGCGGTGACGAAGGCCTCGGCCACCACCTGGTGCGGCACCTTGGCCGTGGCCAGCAGCGGATCGCCGGTGCCGGCCTCGTCGGGCTCGCGGTCGCTGGTCGCGGATGTGGCTGGCGGCGCGGACGCCGCGGGCGCTGCGACCGGCGCTCGATCGCAGGCCGACAACAGCGCGCACGCCAGCGCCAACGCGGCCGCGCCTCGCGGGAGATGCACGGCGGCCATCACAGCTTCACCTTCAGGCCGACCGCGAAGCTGCGGCCGTATTCCTCGAACTGCTGGGTATGGGCGCGATCGCCCTGGTAGCGCTCCAGCGGCTTGTCCAGCAGATTGGACGCATCGAAGAACAGCTGCACGCTGTCGCTCAGCTGCACGTCCAGGCCGAAGTCCAGCTGCGTATTGGGCGCCACGTAGATGTCGTACGGCGCCGAGGCGCCGAGCTCGTCCAGGTACGCGCTGCGGTACACCGCCGACACGCGCGCGGACACGCCGTACTTCTCGTAGCCCAGGTAGCCGCTGTACACGTGCCGGGATGCGCGCGGGAGCGTGAAGTCCTCACCCTGGCGCGTAGCTACGCCAGGATCGAAATCGGTGTCCAGCCAGGTGCCGCTGGCGCCGACCAGCAGGCCGTTCCAGCCCTCGGGCAGGAAGTCGAGCTGCTGCTGGTAGGTGAACTCGGCGCCCAGCACCTTGGCGTCATCGCCGTTGATGGCACGGGTGACGTCGAAGCCGGCATAGGCCGGATCGTTGTTGCTGACCGTGTCGACGATGTAGCCGTCGATCCACTTGCGGAACAGGCCCAATGAGACGATGCCGCTCTGCCCCAGATACTTCTCGAAGGACAGGTCCAGATTGGTCGATTCGTAAGGATCGAGGTCGGGATTGCCCAGCTCGACCCGCCCGTCGTCGCGGTCGATGGTCGCATGCGGCGCGATCTGGCCGAACCCGGGCCGCGAGACGGTCTTGTTCAACGCCGCGCGCAGCGTCCAGCCCTCCCCGCCGTCCCAGCGCAGATGCAGCCCCGGCAGCACGTTGGTGTAGCTGCGGTGGGCCTTCAGCGGCGTGGCGCTGAAGGTCCCGTCGTCCTGGATCTCGATACTGTTGCCGGTGGCGGTGAAGCTGGTGTTCTCCACGCGCACGCCGGCGATCGCGCGCAGCGCGCCGATGTCCCAGGTGCCCATGGCGTAGGCGGCCAGGATGTCTTCCCTGGAGGTGTAGTCCTCGGCCAGCGCGGCGACGGCGTTGCTGGCCACATCGCCGGCGGCGGCGCTGTAGCGCGCGCCGTTCTGCGCCCAGTAGGCGCGCATGGCCGAGGAGCTCAGCGCCTGGCCCAGGCTGTTGTGGCGATGCTCCGGCGCGGCGACCGTCCAGGTGGTCGGGTCGATGGCCGGGCCCTTCGATAGCTCGGGCTCGTTCTTGTCCACGTCGCGGTCGCGGAAGCGGCCCAGCAGACCCATCTTGTAGCTGGCGTGGTCGCCGTCGAAGCGCGCGTTGATCTTGGCGCTGACCTCCTTGTCGTCCGTGCTGCCCGGCGAGAGCACCCACTTGTTGAAGGCGTAGTTGGCGTTGTCGGCCCAGCGCTCGCTGGAGAAGTCGATGTCCGGCAAGCGGTCGGTCTGGTCGATGCTGGCCGTCAGCCCCTTCTTGGCGGCCTTGGTGATCTTGAAGCGGGCCTCCTGTTCGTCGGGCACGCGCTCCTCGGTCCTGGTGTAGCCGACCTGGTAGTCCAGCACCGCGCCGCTCAGCCGGTTCTCGCCGCCGAAGCTGGCGGCGGCGGTGTTCTCCTTCTTGGTGCGAAAGCGCACGCGCTTGCTCAGGTCGTCCACCGGCGCCAGATAGGTGCCGTCGCCCCGGGCCACGACGGTGTCCGGGTCGAAGTCGATGACGGTGTTCTGCCGGGTCTCGGCATCCTGGTAGTCGCTGTAGAGCGTGCGCAGGTAGTAGCGGTTGTCCGCGTCCGGGCGCCAGTCCAGGTTGAGGTTGGCGCCCCAACGCTTGCGCTCGATGAAGTACTTGCGCCGCTGCTGCTGGACCATGAACAGTTCTCCGCTGTCCAGCGCGTCGTACTCGCCCTCGGTGTTGTCCGACTCGAACTTGCGGTCCTGGTAGTTCAGGCCCAGCGCCACGCCGAACGTGTCGTCCGCGAAGCGCTCGCTGTAGTTGAAGGCGGCCCGCGGGCTGGTGTGCCCGCTGAGCTGCTGGTGGTCGGCTTCGATCCTGCCGCGCAGGCTGCGGCCGTCGCGGTCGAAGGCCGAGGCCGATTCGACCTCGATCGCCCCGCCGATCGAATCGCCCGGCATATCCGGTGTCGGCGACTTGACCACCTTCAGGCGTTCGGTCGAATCGGACGGGATCAGGTCCAGCGGCGTGGCGCGGTTGTCGCTTTCGGTCGTGCCGATGGCGATGCCGTCGATGGTGACGCTGTTGAGCGCCGCGTCCAGGCCGCGCACGACCACGTAGCGGCCCTCGCCCTGGTCGCGGGTCACGCTGACGCCGGGCAGGCGCGAGACCGATTCGGCCACGTTCTGGTCGGGATAGTCGCCCACGTCGTCCGCGGCGACCGCGTCGAGGATGGCGTTGCTGTCGCGCTTGAGGTCGATCGCGCGGACCTGCGCCTCCAGTTGGGGGCGCACCACCAGCCGGTCCAGCGTGGTGGCATCGGCCGCAGGCGCGGCCGCGGCCGGTGCGTCGGCGGCGGGACCTGCCAGCACGGGCGGGGCCGCCAGCGCGGTCAGCGTGAGCGAAATGGCGCAGGCAAGGCGATGGCGCGTCAGCACGGTGTGTCGTTCCCCAACGAACAAAGATGGGGCGGCACGGTATTGCGACGAGATTTCCGCACCGTGACACACGCGGCAAAGTGACGGAGCGGTCACCTTCCAGCACCCAGCGCCTGGGGGCCCCGACGCGCCCGCGACTGGGCCGGCACGCGGGCGATGCGGCACACTGGCCCGCCCGCCTTCGCTCACTGCCAGACATGAAAACCGTCGAAGTCCGTCACCCCCTGGTCCGCCACAAGATCGGCCTGCTGCGCGATGCGTCCTTGAGCACCAAGGGGTTCCGCGAGCTGGTCACCGAACTGGGCACGCTGCTGGCCTACGAGGCCACCGCCGACCTGCACACCGAGACCGAGACCATGCAGGGCTGGGCCGGCCCGGTGGAGGTGCAGAAGATCGCCGGCGCCAAGATCACCCTGGTGCCGATCCTGCGCGCGGGGCTGGGCATGCTGCCCGGCGTGCTGGCGCTGATCCCGGCCGCGCGCGTGAGCGTGGTCGGCCTGCAGCGCGACGAGGAGACCCTGCAGCCGGTGCCCTACTTCGAACGCCTCACCGGCCGCCTGGAGGAGCGCGATGCGCTGATCCTGGACCCGATGCTGGCCACCGGCGGCACCCTGATCGCCACCATCGACATGCTCAAGCGCGCCGGCGCGCGCCGCATCAAAGGCATCTTCCTGGTCGCCGCGCCCGAGGGCCTCAAGGCCCTGGAGGCCGCGCACCCGGACGTGGAGGTCTACACCGCCGCCATCGACGACCATCTCAACGAGAAGGGCTACATCCTGCCCGGCCTGGGCGACGCCGGCGACCGCATCTTCGGCACGCGGGTAGGCTGACCAGGAAGGCTGGAACGGTCTGTGGGAGTCACTGTCTCTCTCGATCAGGCCACGACCGCGTTGTAGAGCGGAGCTTGCTCCGCTGCTCTTCGTTCGGTTCCTGGGGAAAGCCCCAGCGGAGCAAGCTCCGCTCTACAGTCCGCTGCTCTTCGTTCGGTTCCTAGGGAAAGCCCCAGCGGAGCAAGCTCCGCTCTACAGTCCGCTGCTCTTCGTTCGGTTCGTGGGGAAAGCCCCAGCGGAGCAAGCTCCGCTCTACAGTTCGCTGCTCTTTGTTCGGTTCGTGGGGAAAGCCCCAGCGGAGCAAGCTCCGCTCTACAGTCCGCTGCTCTTTGTTCGGTTCGTGGGGAAAGCCACAGCGGAGCAAGCTCCGCTCTACAGTCCGCTGCTCTTCGTTCGGTTCCTGGGGAAAGCCACAGCGGAGCAAGCTCCGCTCTACAGTCAGCTGCTCTTCGTTCGGTTCGTGGGGAAAGCCCCAGCGGAGCAAGCTCCGCTCTACAGGTGGGGCTGAACGCCGCTCAGCCAGGCGGCGCCATGTCGCAGCGTTGCCACACATCGGCACGGGGGCCGGGCGTAGGATCCGCCCGCGTCACCCATCTTCCTTTTCGGAGAGCCACGCCATGACCCGTTCGATCCTGCTGGCCTGCGCGCTGCTGGCCGGCGCCGTGAGCGCCAACGCCCATGCCGCGCAGTCCAGTTCCCAGACCCGTATGGCCGAGTGCTCGGCCCAGAACAAGGGCAAGAAGGGCGAGGAGTACAAGGCGGCGCAGAAGGCCTGCCTGAGCGCCAAGCCGGCCGCCGCCGCCACGCCGCAGGAGCGCATGAAGTCCTGCAACGCCGACGCCTCGGCCAAGAAGCTCGCCGGCGACGCGCGCAAGACCTTCATGTCCAGCTGTCTCAAGAAGAGCTGAGCGCTCGCGCCCAAGCGGCGCGGACACCGCAGGCGCATCGTCCCGGCAATCGCAGGGACGATGCGAAGTCAGTGTGGGAGCAACTGTCTCCTCAAATCTCGCAGCGGCCCGCCTGTAGAGCGGAGCTTGTGGCAATCCCCTCTCGGGGACTCCGCTGCTCTTCGTTCGGCTCGTGGGAAAGGCCCCAGCCCCGCCTGTAGAGCGGAGCTTGCTCCGCTGCTCTTCGTTCGGTTCGTGGGGAGGCCCCAGCCCCGCCTGCAGAGCGCAGCTTGTGGCAATCCCCTCTTGGGGACTCCGCTGCTCTTCGTTCGGCTCGTGGGGAAGGCCCCAGCGGAGCGAGCTCCGCTCTACAGGTGGGGGCCAAACAACTCCCATCCATGTAGCTGGGGCTCCCACCGGGAGCGCCCGCTGGCAGCTCAGGCCGCCAGCGGCCTGGCGTGGAGTTCGGCCACCTCGTGCGTCGTGCCGAAGCGGCCCTGCGCGTCGCGGGTGACCTGGGCCAGGGCGCAGTCGGTGTCGTGGGTGAAGAACAGCCGCACCCCGCGCGCCAGCGCGTCGTCCAGGAAGGCGCGCTTCTCGTCGATCAGCAGTTCGGCATTGCGGTCGTAGCCCATCGTGATCGGCACGTGCACCCAGAAGCGCCCCGGGATCAGGTCGGCGCAGAATGTTACCCCGCCGTGCGCCTGCCCCTGCGCGTCGCGCTGCGGCCCGACGATCTCCGACAGCATCAGCCCCGGCGTGTGGCCGTCGCTGAAGGTGAAGCGCACTGTCTCGCCCAGCGCCCGCGCATGCGGGCCCTCCACCAGCTCCAGCCGGCCGCTGGCCTCCAGCAGCCCGGGCAGCTCGGGGATGAAACTGGCCCGGTCGCGCGGATGCGGCGCCCGCGCCCGCTGCCAGTGCGTCGCACCGACCACGAAGGTCGCCTTGGGAAACAGCAGCGCCGGCGCCTGGCCTTCCTGCCATGGCGCCAGCAGGCCGCCGGCATGGTCGAAGTGCAGGTGGCTCAGCACCACCACGTCGATGTCCTCGTGCGAGAAGCCGGCGCGCGCCAGGGAGTCGAGCAGCACATGCTCCGGCTCGACCACGCCGTAGCGCTCGCGCAGTTTCGGTTCGAAGAACGCGCCGATGCCGGTCTCGAACAGCACCGTCCTGCCGTCGAGGTCCTCGACCAGCAGCGCGCGGCAGGCCAGGGCGATGCGATTGCCCGCATCGGGCTCCACCCAGCGCGCCCACAGCGCGCGCGGCGCGTTGCCGAACATCGCCCCGCCATCGAGCTTCTGCGAATTGCCAAGGATCGACCAGAGTTTCATGCCTGCCTCCTCCCGAAGGCTGTGTTGCGCGGCGCCTTGCGCGCCGGAAGCGAAGAAGGCGACGCAGCCGCGTCGCCTTCCTCATCGCACGACGTTGCCGATCTTCAGGGCGTGGTCGTGGTCAGGATTTCCGCGGCGCCGACCGGATTGCGCGGGTCGCTGCCGCCGCTGAGGGTGTTGGTCTTGCGATCCCATTCCACCGTCTGCAGGTTGCCCCAGACGTGACTGGAGCCGCGACCGCCGGCGGCCTCGTCGCCGGGCTGTTCGACCTTGTGGCCCATCGCCTCCAGCGCCTTGATCGTCTCCGGCGAGAAGGTGCCGGTCTCGGCGTCGATGACGTCCGGCAGCCACTGGTGGTGGTAGCGCGGCAGCGCGGCGACCTGCTGCGCGCTCAGCCCATCGTCGTAGCCCAGGATGCCCAACATCACCATGGTGATGATGCGGCTGCCGCCCGGCGTGCCGAGCACGATGGTCTTGTCGGCGTTCTCCATGAAGGTCGGCGTCATCGAGCTCAGCGGGCGCTTGCCCGGCTTGGGCGCGTTGGCCTCGTAGCCCATCACGCCGAAGGCGTTGGGCGTGCCGGGCTTGAGCGCGAAGTCGTCCATCTCGTCGTTGAGCAGCACGCCGGTGCCCTTGGGGATTAGGCCCGAGCCGTACAGCAGGTTGACCGTCTGGGTCGCGCCGACGCGGTTGCCCTGGGCGTCGATGATCGAGAAGTGCGTGGTCTCGTCGTCTTCCAGCGGCGTCGGGTTGCCCGAGAGCAGGTCGCTGGGCGTGGCCTTGTCCGGGTTGATGGTCGAACGCAGCCCCAGCGCGTAGTCCTTGCTCAGCAGGACCTTCTGCGGAATGGTGGTGAAGTCCGGATCGCCCAGGAAGAAGGTGCGGTCGCGGTAGGCGCGGCGCATGGCCTCGACCACCAGGTGGGCGCGGTGGGCCGGGTCCATCGCCTTGAGGTCGTAGCCCTCGACGATCTGCAGCATCTCGGCCAGCGCGATGCCGCCGGAGGACGGCGGCGGCACGGTGGTGATCTTCCAGCCCTTGTAGTCGAACTGGATCGGCACGCGCGTCTTGACCTGGTAGCCGGCCAGTTCCTGCGCCGTCCACTGCCCGCCGGCGGCCTTGACCCCGGCCAGCAGCTTCTTGGCCGTCTCGCCCTTGTAGAAGCCGTCGCGGCCCTTCTCGGCCAGCAGGGTCAGGGTGTGGGCCAGTTCGGGCTGCTTGAAGATGTCCCCGGTCTGGATCGGCTTGCCGCCGCGCAGATAGACCTCGCGCGTGCCGGGGTACTTCTCCATTTCCTTGGCGCGCTGGGCATAGCCGCGGGCCATGCGGTCATAGACCGGGAAGCCCTCGGTGGCGATGCGGATGGCCGGCGCCAGCGACTGCTTGAGCGGCAGCTTGCCGTGCTTCTCGGCCAGTTCCACCAGCGCCGCCGGCAGGCCGGGGATGCCGGCCGACCAGGGGCCGTTGATCGACTTGGACTGGTCGAGCTTGCCGTCCTTGTCCAGGTACTTGTCCGGCGAGGCCGACTCGGGCGCGGTCTCGCGCGCGTCGATCATCGTGTCCTGGCCGGTGGCTGCATCGTGCAGCAGGAAGAAGCCGCCGCCGCCCAGCCCCGAGCTGATCGGCTCGACCACGCCCAGCGTGGAGGACACCGCCACCGCCGCGTCGAAGGCATTGCCGCCCTCGCGGATGATCTCCAGGCCGGCCTCGGTGGCCAGCTTGTGGCCCGAGGCGATCGCCGCGCCGGGAGGATGGGTGACCTGCTGCGCGCTGGCAGCGACCGGCAAGAGGACCGTCAGGGCGACGGCGAACAGGCTCGAACGTTTCACGCGCTCTCCAAAGGGTTGAGGAATCGGATCATTCACCCTGCAGGCGCTGGAGCTTGGCCAGCAGGTCCTCCCGGCTTTCAGGATACGCCGGGTCGGGATCGATGCACTCCACCGGGCACACCACCACGCACTGAGGCTCGTCGAAATGGCCCACGCATTCGGTGCAGCGCGCCGGGTCGATGACATAGATCTCCTCGCCCATCGCGATGGCCTGATTGGGACAGGCCGGCTCGCAGACGTCGCAGTTGACGCACAGGGAGTTGATCTTCAGCGACATGGAAGGCGATGGGGCGCGGCGGGCACGCAGCGATGGGGAACCCGCATTATCGCCCAGGGCCGCCCCCAGGCCGCGCCGCGGACCGCAGTGCACCATCCCGCTGACGACACACTGGCGCACCGCCCCTCCCCTTGCGCAGCAGGGGGAGGCCGGGAGGGGGTTGGATCAGATCGCGGCCCGCTTCGACGCAGGCACGAAAAACAACCGCAAAGGCAAAAGCTGGATTCCCGCCTTCGCGGGAATGACGAAATGGGTGTTCCCGCCGTCGTGACGGACTTGCACGCCGGCCCGCCACGCACCGCCAGCCCGCCCCTTCAACCCTCAGCTCACAAAGCTCCGCCCCTCCCCTTGCGCAGCAGGGGGAGGCTGGGAGGGGGTTGGATCAAATCGCGGCCCGCTTCGGCGCAGGCACGAAAAACAACCGCAAAGGCAAAAGCTGGATTCCCGCCTTCGCGGGAATGACGAAATGGGTGTTCCCGCCGTCGTGACGAACTTGCACGCCGGCCCGCCACGCTCCGCCAGCCCGCCCGGTCAACCCTCAGCTCGCAACGCTCCGCCCCTCCCCTTGCGAAGCAGGGGGAGGCTGGGAGGGGGTTGGCTCAGATCGCGGCCCGCTCGAACGCAAGCACGCAGAACAACCGCAAAGGCAACGCTGGCGCCACGCTTTGGCGCCGACGACGGCACCCATGCCCCGCCAAAAGCAAAAGAGGAGGCATCGCCTCCTCCGCTACCGAAAAACGCGGCCGTGCCAGGCACGGCCGCGCCATGAGGTCACTTCGCTTCGACGAACACGTAGTCCGCGCCGGACGGCGCAACCGCCGCCTTGACGCGGTCGTTGTCGGCCGCGGCGCCGACGAACAGCACGCGCGCGCCCTTGAACGAGCCGGCCGCGGCCTTGCCGAAGGAGGCCACGATCAGGTCGGCCATCTTGGCGCTGACCGGCGAGCCGAAGGCCACCATGTTGCCGGAGGTCACGCCGCGCTGGGCGGCATTGCTGACCTGCTCGGCCAGGCGGTCGTACTTGCCCTGGAAGTCCGGGTCGGTCTCGGCCGGCAGGTAGTACATGATCGGCGGGTTGGAGATGTTGCCCATGTTGCGCGGCACGACGTCCTGCAGGTACTTCTTCCACGCGGCATCGTCGCTGGTGGTCGGCGCGGTCATCGCGGCGGCCTCGGCCGGCTGCGCGGGCGCGTCTTCCTTCTTGCACGCGGCCAGGGTCAGGCTCATGCCCAGGCAGGCGGCCAGGAGCAGGCGGTTGGTGGACTTCATGGTGCAGCCTCCGGTTGGATCGTTCGGTTCAAGGGGCGGGGGAAAGCGAAGCGCGGCGCACGTCCTGCAGCGCCTTGGCGACCGAGGCCGGCACGAAGCCGGACACGTCGCCGCCCAGGCGCGCCACTTCGCGCACCAGGGTCGAGGAAATGAAGCCGTATTGCTCGGCCGGGGTCATGAACAGCGTTTCCACGTCGGGAATCAGATGCCGGTTCATGCTGGCCATCTGGAACTCGTACTCGAAGTCGGACACCGCGCGCAGCCCGCGCAGCAGCACCCGGCCGCCGACCTGGGCGACGAAATCGGCCAGCAGGCTGTCGAAGCCGATCACCTCCACGTGCCGGTGATGGGCCGTGGCGGCGCGCGCCAGGTCCACGCGCTGCTCCAGCGGCAGCGCCGGCCCTTTCTTCTGGCTGGCGGCCACGCCGATGACCAGGCGCTCGAACAACGGCGCGGCGCGGTCGATCAGGTCCAGGTGACCGTTGGTGATCGGATCGAAGGTGCCCGGATAGACCGCCGTCCGGATGGGCGACACGCTCATGCTGC
This sequence comes from Pseudoxanthomonas winnipegensis, assembly GCF_030322905.1. Taxonomy (NCBI): domain Bacteria; kingdom Pseudomonadati; phylum Pseudomonadota; class Gammaproteobacteria; order Lysobacterales; family Lysobacteraceae; genus Pseudoxanthomonas; species Pseudoxanthomonas winnipegensis. The sequence goes on from NZ_CP095475.1 coordinate 2,962,324, forward strand.
AAAACCCGTGGAAATTCGCGGGCCGAGTGTAGCAGCGCTCCTTTCAGCCCGGCGCACGCGCCAGCGCATAGCGCACCTGGCGGGTCTGGCCCTCGCGATGCAGGACGAAGCCGGGCGGCAGCGCCGGCGCCTGCTCGAGCGGGGCCTCCAGGTACAGCCAGGCGCCGGGCGCGAGCAGCCGTGGCAGGCGTTCCAGCACGCGCGCATGCAGCCCGTCGGCGAACGGCGGGTCGAGGAAGGCGATCTGGAAGCCCCCGTCCGGCTGCCCCTCCAGCCAGGCCAAGGCATCGCCCTGCACCACCTGGGCGATACCGTCGGCTTGCAGTCTTGTCACCGTCTGCGCCAGCTGGCGCGCCGCGGCCGGGTCGCGTTCGACCAGCACCGCGCCGGCCGCCCCGCGCGAGAGCGCCTCCAGCCCCAGCGCGCCGGTGCCGGCGAACAGGTCCAGCACCCGCGCCCCGGCCAGCTGGCCGGTCAGCCAGTTGAACAGGGTCTCGCGCACCCGGTCGCTGCTGGGCCGCAGGCCGGCCACGTCCGGCACGGCCAGGCGCGTGTTGCGCCAGCGCCCACCGACGATGCGCACCTGGCCGGCGCCGGCGTTGCGGGACGAGGGAGGGGGCGGTCGGGACATGGCGCGGCGCGGACGACGGGGCTGGCGATGATGGGGAAAACCGGGGCCGGAGTGCAATTTCGCCCATTGGCCGTGCCCCTGGTGGGAGCCGCCATGGCGGCGATGGGCTCTACCGGTGAAGCCCATCGCCGCCATTGGCCAAAAAGGCCACAAGGGCGGCTACCACCTGTAGAGCGGAGCTTGCTCCGCTGGGGCCTTTCCCACCATCCGAACGAAGGGCAGCGGAGCAAGCTCCGCTCTACAGGCGGGCCGCTGCGAGATTTGAGGGACAGTTGCTCCTGCGAAAACCGGACCCGCAATGGCTTGCCCATCTTGAAATCCGCCCTCGCGCCCACACCCGAAGAAGCCATCGGCGGCCGATCAGGCCGGTCCCACCACGGAGCAAGACGACCCATGACCACCGACACCCATCCGGAGACCCACAAGGAAACCCGCGGCTTCCAGACCGAGGTCAAGCAGCTGCTGCAGCTGATGATCCACTCGCTGTACTCCAACAAGGAGATCTTCCTGCGCGAGCTGGTCTCCAACGCCGCCGACGCGGCCGACAAGCTGCGCTTCGAGGCGCTGACCGATGCCTCCCTGCTGGAAGGCGACGGCAGCGACCTGCGCATCCGCATCTCCTTCGACAAGGACGCGCGCACGGTCACCATCGAGGACAACGGCATCGGCATGAGCCGCGATGAGGCCATCGCGCACCTGGGCACCATCGCCAAGTCCGGCACGGCCGATTTCCTCAAGAACCTCTCCGGCGACCAGAAGAAGGACGCCAACCTGATCGGCCAGTTCGGCGTGGGCTTCTATTCGGCCTTCATCGTGGCCGACCAGGTCGACGTCTACAGCCGCCGCGCCGGCCTGCCGGCCAGCGAGGGCGTGCACTGGTCGTCCAGGGGCGAGGGCGACTTCGAGGTCGCCACGATCGACAAGCCGCAGCGCGGCACCACCATCGTGCTGCACCTGAAGGAAGGCGAGGAAGGCTTCGCCGACGGCTGGCGCCTGCGCGGCATCGTCAAGAAGTACTCCGACCACATCGCCCTGCCGGTCGAACTGCTCAAGGAGCAGCCCGCCCCGGCCGAAGGCGAGGCCCCGGCCGCGCCCGAGTGGGAGGCGGTCAACCGCGCCAGCGCGCTGTGGACCCGGCCCAAGTCGGAGGTGACCGACGCCGAGTACCAGGAGTTCTACAAGCACATCGCCCACGACCACGCCGACGCGCTGGCCTGGAGCCACAACAAGGTGGAGGGCAAGCTCGAGTACACCTCGCTGCTGTACACGCCCTCGCGCGCGCCGTACGACCTGTACCACCGCGACGCGGCCAAGGGCCTCAAGCTGTACGTGCAGCGCGTCTACATCATGGACCAGGCCGACCAGTTCCTGCCGCTGTATCTGCGCTTCATCAAGGGCGTGGTGGACTCCTCCGACCTGCCGCTCAATGTCTCGCGCGAGATCCTGCAGAAGGGCCCGGTGATCGACTCGATGAAGTCGGCCCTGACCAAGCGCGCGCTGGACATGCTGGAGAAGCTGTCCAAGGACAAGCCCGAGGATTACGCCAGGTTCTGGAAGGAGTTCGGCCAGGTCCTGAAGGAGGGCCCCTCGGAGGACTACGCCAACCGCGAGAAGATCGCCGGCCTGCTGCGCTTCGCCTCGACCAAGTCCGGCACCGACGCCCAGGACGTGGCGCTGGCCGACTACGTGGCACGCATGGTCGAAGGCCAGGACAAGCTGTACTACCTGACCGGCGAGAGCTTCGCCGCGGTCAAGGACAGCCCGCACCTGGAGGTGTTCCGCAAGAAGGGCATCGAGGTGCTGCTGCTGACCGACCGCATCGACGAGTGGCTGATGAGCTACCTGACCGAGTTCGACGGCAAGTCCTTCGTCGATGTCGCCCGCGGCGACCTGGACCTGGGCGCGCTGGAGTCCGAGGAAGACAAGAAGGCCCAGGAGCAGATCGCCAAGGACAAGGAGCAGCTGGTCGCGCGCCTGAAGCAGGCGCTGGGCGAGGACGTGTCCGAGGTGCGCGTGTCGCATCGCCTGACCGATTCGCCGGCGATCCTGGCCATCGGCGAGGGCGACCTGGGCCTGCAGATGCGCCAGATCCTGGAAGCCAGCGGGCAGAAGGTGCCCGAGGGCAAGCCGGTGTTCGAGTTCAACCCGGGCCATCCCCTGATCGAGCGCCTGGATGCGGAAAGCGACGAGGAACGCTTCGGCGACCTGAGCCGCGTGCTGTTCGACCAGGCCGCGCTGGCCGCGGGCGACAGCCTCAAGGACCCGGCCGGCTACGTGCGCCGCCTCAACAAGCTCCTGCTCGACCTGTCCCGCTGACCCACAAGCCCCAAGCGTTTGAGCCCCTCTCCCCCCGGGAGAGGGGTTGGGGTGAGGGCACGACCAGCCCGCGCAAGCCCGCACCTTCCTCGCGACATCCCCCGCACACCAGGCCTTCCAGACCCCGGTGTTAGCATCTGCGCCCTCATTTTTCGCATTACCAAGGCTGCACATGGTCAGTTTCTTCCGCCGCAAGAAGCCGCAGGACGCAGCGTCCGCCCAGGACGGCAGCACCCGCCGCTACAGCGTGGAAGAGCTGGCCGCCGCCTTCCCCGAGGCGCGCCCGGCCACCTCCGATGCCGCCGACGCGGCTGCCGCGCTCGAACAGGCGCGCGAAGTCGCCGACACCCTGCAGGCCGCCGAGCCCGAGCCCGCGCCCGCACCCGAGCCCCAGCGCTTCGCGCCCGCCGCGCCGGCCCTGCCCGACGTCGTCGTGCCCGGCCCATCGCCACGGCAGCTGATCGATACGCCGGTTCCCGCCGCACCGGTGGCCGACGCGCCCGTCGCGGTCGCCGCCCCGCCCGCGCCCGCGCCGGCTCCCACACCTGCGGCACCGATCGCGCCGCCGCCCGTCGAAGCGCCGGTTCCCGCGCCCGACGCCGCGCCCCGCCCCACCTCCATCGACAAGCCCGCCGCCGCCCCCGGCAAAACCGGCTGGCGCGAACGCCTGCGTGGCAGCGCCTTCGCGCGCAGCTTCGGCGGCCTGTTCTCGCGCAACCCCAAGCTCGACGACGACCTGCTCGACGAAATCGAGACCGCGCTGATCACCGCCGACGTCGGCGTGACCGCCACCACCGCCCTGGTCGAATCCCTGCGCAAGCGCATGAAGGCGCGCGAGTTCGCCGATGCCAACGCGCTGCTGGCCGCCCTGCGCGCCGAGCTGATCGCCATCCTCCGGCCGGTCGCCGTGCCGCTGGCGATCGACCGCGACGCCAAGCCCTTCGTGGTGCTGACCGTGGGCGTCAACGGCGTCGGCAAGACCACCACCATCGGCAAGCTGGCCAAGCGCTTCAAGGACGACGGCTTCAGCCTGATGCTGGCCGCCGGCGACACCTTCCGCGCCGCCGCCGTGGCCCAACTGCAGGCCTGGGGCGAACGCAACGGCGTGACGGTCGTGGCCCAGGGCCAGAACGCCGACGCGGCCTCGGTGGCCTTCGACGCGCTGCAGGCCGGCAAGGCGCGCGGCACCCAGGTGCTGATCGCCGACACCGCCGGCCGCCTGCACACCCAGACCGGCCTGATGAACGAGCTGGGCAAGATCCGCCGCGTGCTCGGCAAGGTCGATGCCAGCGCGCCGCACGAGGTGCTGATGGTGATCGACGGCACCACCGGCCAGAACGCGCTCTCGCAGCTGCGCCAGTTCCATGCGGCCGTGGGCGTGACCGGCCTGGTGGTGACCAAGCTCGACGGCACCGCCAAGGGCGGCGTGGTGTTCGCCCTCGCCCGCGAGTTCAACATCCCGATCCGCTACGCCGGCATCGGCGAACGCCCGGAGGACCTGCGCGTGTTCGACGCCGAAGCCTTCGTCGACGCCCTGCTGCCTGAAGCCCTGGGCAGCGCCGCCTAATCGCAGTGCACTTGTAGAGCCGAGCTCGCTCGGCTGGGGGCTGTCCGGTAGAACCCCAGCCGAGCAAGCTCGGCTCTACGAACCGCCGCTGAGCGCCAGCATGAGCCAGCCCATCGACACCTTCGCCACTCCGCTCCTGACCTGGTTCGACCAGCACGGCCGCCACGATCTGCCCTGGCAGCATCCGCGCACGCCGTACCGCGTATGGCTGTCGGAGATCATGCTGCAGCAGACCCAGGTGCGCGTGGTCATTCCGTATTTCGAGCGCTTCCTGCAGGCGTTTCCCACGCTGCCGGATCTGGCCGCCGCAAGCTCGGACGAGGTGATGGCGCAGTGGGCGGGACTTGGCTACTACGCCCGCGCCCGCAACCTGCATGCCGCCGCCAAGCGCTGTGTCGAACTTCACGGCGGCGAGCTGCCGCGCGACTTCGAGGCCTTGCACGCCCTGCCCGGCATCGGCCGCAGCACCGCCGGCGCCATCCTCAGCCAGGCCTGGAACGACCGCTTCGCCATCATGGACGGCAACGTCAAGCGCGTGCTGTCGCGCGTGCACGGCATCGCCGGCTGGCCGGGCCTGCCGGCCATCGAGAAGCGGCTGTGGGCGCTGGCAGTCGAACACGTCCAGCACGTGCCGCAGGGTCGGCTGGCCGATTACACCCAGGCGCAGATGGACTTCGGCGCCACGCTGTGCACGCGCGCCAATCCGGCCTGCCTGTTGTGTCCGGTCTCGCCGCAGTGCGTCGCCTTCCGCGATGGCCTCACCGAGGCGCTGCCCACGCCCAAGCCCGGCAAGCCGCTGCCCGAGCGCAGTGCGGTGATGCTGATGGCCTTCGACGCGCAGGGCCGCGTGCTGCTGCAGCGCAGGCCGCCGGTGGGCATCTGGTCCGGCCTGTGGTCGCTGCCGCAGGCCGACGACACCGGCGCCGCGCGCGCCTGGTTCGACGCGCACCTGGCCGGCGACTTCGACGCCGCCGACGAACTGCCCGACACCCCGCACACCTTCACCCATTACCGCCTGCACATGCAGCCGCTGCGCTGGAAGCGCCTGTCGCCGCGCGATGCGGTGGGCGACAATGCGGACCTGCGTTGGGTTGCCCCGGCCGAACTGACCACGCTGGGCCTGCCTGCGCCCATCCGCAAACTCCTGGATGCCTGACATGCCCCGCACCGTGTTCTGCCAGTACGAGAAGAAAGATACCGAAGGCCTGGACTTCGTCCCCTACCCGGGCGAGCTGGGACAGCAGGTGTTCGCCCATATCGGCAAGGCCGGCTGGGCCGCGTGGCTGGCGCACCAGACCATGCTGATCAACGAGAACCGCCTCTCGCCGCGCACGCCCAAGGACCGCGCCTTTCTCGAAGCCGAGCTGCGCAAGTTCCTGTTCGGCGGCGAGGCCGAGAAGCCCGCCGGCTACGTCGCGCCCGACCCGCAGGCCTGAGCCTCAGCTGCCGGCGTCGGCGGCCTCGCGTTCGGCCAGCCTCGCCTCGCGCAGCGCCTGTTCCGAGGCGCGGATGGCCTGGGTGTCGAGCCTGCGGATGCTCTGGATCCGGCAGCTGACGTGGAAGCCGCCCGGGCGGTCGATGACCGTCACCCGATCCATGCCCGCCGACACCTGCCCGAGCAGGTTGGTGATCAGGATCGTGGTCGCGTTGTTCAGCCCGTTGCAGCTGTTGCCCAGATCCAGCAGATAGGCCTCGTTGGGGCGGGTCCAGACCGCCACGGCCTCATCCCCCAGCGCGGTCCAGCCGATCAGGCGGTCCGCATTGCTCAGGTCCTTCTGCGGCGCGCCGGCGTGGGCGCGGTACAGCGCCAGGCGCTGGCTGTCGCTCAGCCCGGTGGTGGCGCAGCCGGCCACCAGCAGCGCGGCCGCCAGCGCCAGCGTCGGCAGGGATGTCCATCGGCTCATGGCGGATCTCCTTCTTGCGTGGCGGATGCCAAGGGTCGATCAGAGCGCCGAACGCGCAAGCGCGCCGTGACGGCCGCCGGTCATTGGTTGCCCGCCGGCGGCGTGCCGGCCTGGCGTTCGGCCGCGTTGGCCTGGCGCAGCTGCTTCTGCGCCTGCCGCAGGGCCTTGACGTCCAGCGGCCGGATCTCGGCGATCCGGCACGGCATGCGGAAGCTGTTCTGCAGCCCGCCCAGCACCAGCACGTCGTCGAACTTCGCGTAGACCCGGCCGCCCTGGTTGGTCACGGTGATGGCCGGCGCCGAATCCAGATCGACGCAACGCCCTGTCAGCTCCAGCAGGTAGGCCTCGCTGGGCCGGGCCCACACCGCCAGCGCGGCATCGCCCAGCGGCGACCAGCCGTTGAGCTGGCCGAAGACGGTGAAGCTCTTGACCGGCTCGCCGGCGTGGGCCCGGTACAGCGCCAGTTCCTGCGCATCGGTCAGCCCGGTGGTGGCGCAGCCCGCGCCGAGGGCGGCCAGCAGGCCGGCGGCGAGCAGGCGGGCGAATCGCGGACGTTGCATGCGGCGTCTCCGGTGGCGAACCGTGTCGGGGACAGCGATGATGCACCCGGCCCCGCCGGGCCGGCACGGCCGCGCGGCGACACGTTCAGTGATCAGGCGTCTTGCCGGATCGGGAATCCATCCGTATCATGCGCGCCTCGCTTCGGCTCGGCCGCAAGTGCAGCACTGGCCGGGTAGCTCAGTTGGTAGAGCAAGGGATTGAAAATCCCTGTGTCGGGGGTTCGATTCCCTCCCCGGCCACCACTTTGGTGGCACGAAAGCCAGTAGCGTCAAAGGTTTAGGTCGAACACCACCTACCTCTTACCTTCTCCATGATCCCCCTAACTTTCGCGACACGTCTACTCCGGGAACTGCGCCGGCGTGAGGCTCACCCCATGAGCGCTAGTAGGGCATTGGACTTCATAGCCAGCCATGTCTGATCGAAGCCACGATCTGGAGTGAGGAAGGCTTTGAGGCCTACAGCTTCCATGCCGCCCGTCCCGCCCAGGACTATCTGCGCTTTGCGGCAATGTCGATCAAGGCAATGACCGCGAATTCCATTCCCTGCGGACGGCCATCTCCAACTTGAGGCAAGTCTGCGGAATGGTGTTTCGCCTGCAACTCTGTCCAAAGTCATCGATCAAGCGCTGGAACTGGTAAGGCCACCATCTTTCCTACGGCCGTAGAACCGAGCTTGAGGGAAGATCTCCACGAAAACTTGGCACCAGATTTCCTCCCTTGGGTTACGAATCTCTTGCGATCAGAGTTCTCTGCTACATGCGAGGTACATCGCTTCCAGACAACGTCTGACGGCTCCCACAGCCCGGGCAATCGCGAAGGTGATTGGAGACAGCTGCGCCCATGAAGGCCTGATCCAGGACCACCTGCATTTAGCACTTTACATGCTGGATGTCGCTGAGCGGTAGCTGCCCGAGAAGCAGCCTGGACACAGCTCTCGTGCAACCTGCACATCAGTCGGCCAACCAAAAATAGCCGTGACCACCATAGGACAGCACGGCACGGCCAGTACGATGCGTATTGTGTAGGCACTGCGCGAACCAAGCGTCCATTTCACATGCTAGCCTCTCTAGGCGGACAAGAGGTCCGCATGGAGATTTACGGAGCATTGAATGAAGATGTTGAAGATGGCCGCTCTTACATTCGCGGCATCTGTTGGAATTGTTGGATCCGTCAACGCGCAAGACGTTGGCCTGAAGGCGTGGTCCGCAAGTGCGCATATCGAGAACGCACAATCCACCGCGCCCGCTGGAGCCACGCTGGTGCAGCTGTATCGCTACTACAATGCAAAGGAAGTCAATCACTTCTCCGGCCGCGAAATGCCGCAAGGGTGGAGCGATCTGGGTTGGAGGCAGGATGGGACGAATGGATTCATCTCTTTCACCCCGTTCTCTGGCAGTAGAACGCTTTACAGTTGCTTCATCCCCGGAGGGATTGATCGCTTCACATCTAGTGACCCCAATTGCGAAGGCCAGGGGCGCGATTCGATGAATTCAATCCTCGGCTACGTCGCTGAAAGTCAGATCCCCGGCACAGTTCCACTCTACCGTTGTCAGCGCGGCGGCATTAAGAAGATCAACGGCGTTTGGCGTTCGGACCATTTCGACACCCTGAGCTCCGTCTGCGAGAACGTGCCTAATCCGGCAATGGACGGTGTGCTGGGCTACGTGTTCCTCTAACCACGTAGCACCGAACGACTGGGCAGCTTGCTGCCCAGTCGAATCCTCCCCCGGGAAACGGGCACGCGACGCCCATTGAGTTGGTCAGTGCTTGTATCTCGAACTGCGCTAGCCGCTGGCAAGATGAGGCCCACATTCGCTAGTCCAACGGCCCGATGACGATCGGTGAATTCGCAGGGCCCTGTTGGTCAGCAGCACAAGGAACTCCACAGGACCGCTGAGAGACACGCGGCCAGCCGATAACCGTCGTCTTCTTCGACGTTTCCTGTTCGGCAAAGCATTTGCCAACCCGCCCTAACACCGTTAGAGTCCGCAACCTAACGCTGTTAGATGCCACGCCACGCCATGCGCAGCCCGCTTACGCAGGACCACATTCTCCAGGCGGCGTTTCGCCAGCTCGACGAGGCGGGCATGGAGGGCATCAGCCTGCGCAAGCTGGCGTGCAATCTGGGGTCCGTGCGCCGTCGCTGTATTGGCACTTCAAGAGCAAGCAGGCGCTGATCGATGCGCTGGCCGATGCGCTGATCGCCGAGGTGGCGCGCGACATCCCACAAGGACAGGACTGGCGGACCACGATGCATCAGATCGCAAGCGAGTTCCGCACCGCGTTCAAGGCGCACCGCGATGGCGCGCGCGTGTTCGCGGGCACCTTCCTGGCCACCGAGAACATGCTGCGCGTGGGCGATGCGACCATCGCGGCGCTGATGCAGGCCGGCGCGCCGGTGGCGTTCGCCGCGAGCACGGCGCTGGATTCGGTCTACTACGTCATGGGCTTCGTGATCGAGGAGCAGTCGCTACCGACCGACCCGGACGCGCTGGAAGGCGTGCAGCAGGCGTTCTTCGAACTGGCCAGGGCGCGCTTCCCGCACTGCTGGGAGGCGCGCGAGGTGCTGGCCGAGCCGAACTTCGACGCGCGCTTCCGTAACGGCATCGACCTGCTCCTGGACGGGGTCGAGCAACAGATCCGCCGGCAATCCGCCGCCTCAACCTGACTTCGCCCGGGACGCGTCCCGGACCAGCGCTGTTTCCATCAGCCATGTGCGGGCCGACCGGCGCCTAGCACCAGCCAGCACTCCACACTCTTGCCTCTGGTTCCTCTATGCGTGCGCCACTCCTGCGTTGGTCCCTGCTGTTCGCCGCCCTGCCCCTGTTTGCCGCCTGTGGTGGCGGTGCCAAGGACAAGCCCGTGGAGGGCTCCTCGGCACTCGCCGTTGCCCTGACGCCGGCGCGCATCTATCCGCTGGCGCGCAGCGTGATCGTGTCCGGCCCGGTGTCGGCCTATGAGGAAATGCAGCTCGGCGTCGAACTGAGCGGCCAGCGCATCACCCGTCTCAACGTTGATGTCGGCCAGACGGTGAAGCGGGGCCAGGTCCTGCTGGAGCTGGACCACCGCACGCTCGACAGCGAGGTGGCCCAGGCCGATGCCGCCGCCCAGCAGGCCAAGGCCGCGCTGGAACTGGCGCAGGCCAAGCAGACGCGTGGCGAGAAGCTCGCGGCCTCGCAGCTGATCAGCGCCAGCGACCTGGACGAACTGCGCGCCACCGCGACCCAGGCCCGGGCGCAGCTGGCGACCGCGCGCGCCGCGCTGGACGCGGCGCGGCTGCAGCGCGATTTCGCCGAGCTGCGTGCGCCCGCCGATGGCGTGATCTCCAAGCGGCTGATCCAGCCCGGCCAGGTCGTCGCGGCCGGCAGCGAGCTGCTGCGCCTGATCCGCGACGGCCGCCTGGAATGGCGCGCCGAACTGCCCGAAGCGCAGCTGGCCGACGTGGCCGTCGGCAACCCGGTCGCGCTGACCTATGCCGGCCAGCCGATCGCCGGCCGCGTGCGCGCCGTGACCCCTGGCGTGGATGCGCAGACGCGGACCGGCACCGTGTACGCGGACCTGCCCGCGCCCGGCCCGCTCAAGCCGGGTACCTTCGTCGAAGGCCGCATCCTCACCGGCGATGGCCAGGCGCTGATGGTGCCCAGCGCGGCCATCGTCCAGCGCGACGGCCACAGCTATGTGTTCACGCTCAAGGACAAGGGCAGCGTGGCCCGCCGGCGCGTGCGCACCGGGCAGACCGTGCAGGCCCGCACCGAGATCGTCGAAGGCCTGAAGGACGGCGAGCAGGTCGTGTCCGAGGGCGCGGGCTTCCTCGGCGACGGCGACCGCGTGCGCGTGGTCGAGGCCGGCAAGGGAGCGCGCGCGCCATGAACTTCTCCGCCTGGGCCATCCGCCGGCCGCTGCCGGCGCTGATGCTGTTCTTCGTGCTGTGCGTGGCCGGCCTGTGGGGCTTCCACGCGCTGCCGGTCGCGCGCTTCCCCGACATCGCCTTCCCGATGACCACCGTCACGGTGACCCAGCCGGGCGCCTCGCCCAGCCAGCTGGAGGCCGAGGTCACGCGCAAGGTCGAGGACTCGGTGGCCACGATCAACAACGTCAAGCGCGTGATGTCCACGGTCAGCGAGGGCGTCAGCACCACCAGCATCGAGTTCCAGCTGGAGGCCGACCTCGGCACCGCGCTGGACGACACGCGCGATGCGGTCACCCGCATCCGCACCGACCTGCCGCAGGACATCCAGGAGCCGGTGATCTCCAAGGTCGACATCGGCGGCTCGCTGATGACCTATGCGCTGGTCGCCCCGCAGATGAGCCCGGACGAAGCCAGCTGGTTCGTCGACCGCGAGATCTCGCGCGCAATGTATGGCGTCCCCGGCGTGGCGCGGGTCACGCGCGTGGGCGGCGTCGAGCGCCAGGTGCGCGTGGACCTGGATCCCAACGCCCTGCTCGCCTTCGGCATCACCGCCGGCGCTGTCTCCCAGCAGCTGGCCAAGATCCAGGTCGAACGCGCCGGCGGCAAGGCCGAGCTGGACGGCGCGCAGCAGACCATCCGCACGCTGGGCACGGTCGCCGACGCGCAGGCGCTGCGCGACTACTCGATCAGCCTGCCGGACGGGCGCTCGGTGCGCCTGTCGGCGCTGGCCACGGTCACCGACGCGGCGGCCGACCCCACCCAGGCCGCGCTGCTGGATGGCAAGGAGGTGGTGGCCTTCTCGATGTCGCGCACACGCGGCTCCAGCGAGGTCAAGGTCGAAGCCGGCGTGCACAAGGCGCTGGACGCGCTCAAGGCGTCCCACCCCGGCGTGGACTTCCGCCTGGTCACCACGGCCATCGACGAGACCCATCGCTCCTACGATTCGTCGATGACCATGCTCTACGAAGGCGCGCTGCTGGCGCTGCTGGTGGTGTGGGCCTTCCTGCGCGACTGGCGCGCGACCTGGGTCTCGGCGCTGGCCCTGCCGCTGTCGATCATCCCGACCTTCGCGGTGATGCACTGGTTCGGCTTCACGCTCAACATCATCACCCTGCTGGCGCTGTCGGTGGTGGTCGGCATCCTGGTCGACGATGCGATCGTGGAGATCGAGAACATCGTGCGCCACCTGCGCATGGGCAAGCCGCCGCTGGAGGCCGCGCGCGAGGCGGCCGGCGAGATCGGCAACGCCGTCATCGCCACCTCGCTGACGCTGGCGGCGGTGTTCGTGCCGGTAGCCTTCATGCCGGGCATCGCCGGCAAGTTCTTCCGCGAGTTCGGCTGGACCGCGGCCACCGCCGTGCTGTTCTCGCTGCTGGTCGCGCGCCTGCTCACGCCAATGATGGCCGCCTACCTGCTCAAGCCGCATGGCGAGGAGAAGGGCGAGTCGCGGCTGATGACCTGGTACCTGGGCTGGGTGGACGCGGCGCTGCGCCATCGCGGGCGCACGCTGTGGATCGCGGCCGGGCTGTTCGTGGCCTCGCTGGCGCTGGTGCCGCTGATCCCGGCGACCTTCATCCCGCAGTCCGACCTGGGCCGCAGCAACCTGAGCCTGGAGCTGCCGCCGGGCACGCGGCTGGAGGACACCGTGGCCGTGGCCGAACGCGCGCGCGCCCTGCTCAAGGACATGCCCGAGCTCAAGCAGGTCTACACCGCCGTGGGCAGCGTGCTGGACCTGGGCGACCCCTCCACCACCGGCGTGGCCGATCCGCGCAAGGCGACCCTGGTGCTGGACTGGGGCGCGGCCGATACGCGCAAGCGCGACCAGCGCGCGCTGGAGCGCGACGCGCGGGCGCGGCTGGCCGATCTGCCCGGCGTGCGCGTGAGCTATGTCAGTTCCGAACCGGGCAACCTGCTGCAGCTGGTGCTGTCCGGCGACGATCCGCAGCACCTGCAGGACGCCTCGCTGGCGCTGGAGCGCGACCTGCGCGACATCCCGGGGCTGGGCAGCGTGACCTCGACCGCCTCGCTGCTGCGCCCGGAGATCCAGATCGTGCCCAACCCGGCGCGGGCGGCGGACCTGGGCGTGTCCACCGCCGACATCGCCGAGGCGGCCCGCATCGCCACGGCGGGCGACTACGAGCAGCGCCTGGCCAAGCTCAACCTGCCCGATCGCCAGGTGCCGATCCGCGTCGGCTTCTCGCAGACCACGCTGTCCAACCCCGCGCTGATCGGCCAGCTGCGCGTACCCGGCCGCTATGGGTCGGTGCCGCTGGCGGCGGTCGCCGACATCGAGCTGGGCAGCGGCCCCTCGCAGATCTCGCGCTACCAGCGCCAGCGCAACGTCACCCTCACCGCCGAGCTCAACGGCCGGCCGCTGGGTGATGTCATGGAGACGGTGCAGAAGCTGCCCAGCGTGCAGCACCTGCCGCCGGGCGTGAGCTTCCTCAACACCGGCGATGCGGAGGTGTTCGTGGAACTGTTCGTCGGCTTCCTGCTGGCCATGGCCGCCGGCATCGCGTGCATCTACATGGTGCTGTTGCTGCTGTTCAACCACGCGCTGATGCCGCTGACCATCCTGATCGCCGTGCCGCTGTGCGCGGGCGGTGCGTTCGGCGCGCTGCTGCTCACTCAGAACATGCTCTCGCTGCCGGCACTGATCGGCCTGCTGATGCTGATCGGCATCGCCACCAAGAACTCGATCCTGCTGGTGGACTACGCGGTGATCGCCGAGGACGAACACGGCCTCAGCCAGCACGACGCCCTGATCGATGCCTGCCGCAAGCGCGCCCAGCCGATCATCATGACCACCCTGGCCATGGGCGCGGGCATGATGCCGATCGCGCTGGGCTTCGCCGGCGATTCCAGCTTCCGCGCGCCGATGGCCATCGCCGTGATCGGCGGCCTGGTGACCTCCACCCTGCTGAGCCTGATCGTGATCCCGGCGGCCTTTACCCTGATCGACGACATCGGCGAATGGCTGTCGCGCAAGCTGCGGCGGCGCTCGTCGCATCCGGACGCCAGCGCGGCCTCGCAGCCGGGCGCCTGATGGCGGCGGGCGGCAGCGCGCCGGATGCCCCGTCGCCCGGACTTCGCTTCCCGCGATCGCGCTGTCCGTCGTCACCCGCTCACCACCAAACTGTGACGGGTTTTTCGCATGAGCCGGCTTACGCTGGAGCCTGGGCTCAACTGCGACGGGGGAACGATTGGAACGCAGGGTCGGGGACTACGAGGTGGTGACCTCGTTTCTGGTGGACACGTCGAATCGCTGCCTGCGCGGCGTGCTGATGGTCTATGGGCCAGACGGCGCGCTGCTGCGCACGATTCCCGCCACCGCCCCGTCCGTGTCGCGCGCGGACATGGAAGAGCGCATGCGCCGCCTGCTGGAGTCCATCGACAGCATCTCCCCGGACGGCACCCCGCGCTACCGCTGATCGTCGGCGGCATGCCGCTCTCCGACTCCTTCCGCTACCCGCCCGATGCGGGGACTTGGGCGTCCGGGGAATGCCGTGCCAGGGCGTTGCAGTAGTCCACCAGGGCCTCGCTGTTGGGGCGACGCCCGTTTCGTTCGCAATAGCCCTTGAAGTCGTGCAGGCGCACCGGCATCTGGACCACGCGCATCCCCTGACGCTCCAGGCGGGCTCGCGCATCGGGTGCGGCGCGTGTCCAGGCCTGGTACGTGCGGTGCCACTGGCGGTCGCGCACCAGTCCGCGAAACCCGTCGTAGTCGCTCTGGTGGAACCAGGGCAAAACGATGGCGACCAAGTCCTGGTCCATGGAGCTCCCCGTTCGATGACCGCAGCGCGCCCCGTTATCCGGCAAGAACGGGCCAGGCGAAAGCGCGCCGCGCACCCGCGTCCTGACCCTGTGCAGCCGCGCTGAGCGCCTCGCGGGCGAGGCCGCGCTGGGCCACACTGGGCGTCCCCGACGGAGGCCCGCATGTTCCGCATTCCCACCCCGCTGTCCTGGCTGGCATTGCTGGCGCTGTGGCTGCCCGGCTCGTCGCCCGCCGCCGAGCCGGCGCTCTCCTCGGTGCCCGCGCTCGACATCTCCCGCTACGCCGGGCAGTGGCACGAGATCGCCCACCTGCCCAACCGCTTCCAGGAAGACTGCGCAGGCGAGATCACCGCCACCTACACCCTGCGCGCCGCCGGGCACCTGGGAGTGCGCAACGCCTGCCAGGGCAAGGACGGCCAGCAGATCGTGGCCGAGGGCGAGGCACGCCCGGTCGCCGGCCAGCCGGGCCAGCTGCAGGTGCGCTTCGCGCCCGGCTGGCTGTCCTGGCTGCCGTGGGTGTGGGCGGACTACTGGGTGATCGACCTGGACCCGGACTACACCTGGGCCGTGGTCGGCGAGCCGGGCCGAGACTACTTCTGGATCCTTTCGCGCGAGCCGACCATGGACCGCACGCTGTTCGAGGCGATCAAGCTGCGCGCCGGCCAGCTCGGCTACGACCTGTCCGACCTGATGGTCAGCGCGCCCCTGCGCTGAAGGCCGGCCACGGCCGCGTGTATCCTCGCCCGCGTCCTGACCACGCCGGTTCCTGCCCATGCCCCGTGCCCATCGTTTCCTGCTGCTCCTGCTCTGCGCCATCGCCCTGACCGCCTGCCACCGCGGCCTGGTCAAACGCGTGTCCGAACCGGCCGTCAGCCTGCAGCAGGTGACGGTCGGCACCGACGGGCGCTGGCAGGTCGAACTGCGCGTGCAGAACTACAGCAGCATCCCGATGCGCTTCGAGGACATCGACCTGGCGGTGACCGTCGCCGGCCAGGACGCCGGCCCGCTGCGCGCCACCCCCGGCTACACCATCGGACCCGAGGCGGCCGACGTGGTCGGCGTGAACTTCACCCCCTCGGCCAACGCGCGCATGGCCGTGGCCGGCGCCCTGGCCAGCGGCCAGCCGCTGCCCTACACCCTCAAGGGCACGGTGCGCGCAACGCCCGAGGACCAGAGCCTGCGCAGCTTCGAGCTGGACATGCACAGCAGCCTGAGCGCCGCGCCGGGTTTGGCCGGCGTGCTGCGCTGAGCAGCGGTGCTTCGCTGGAACGTTTTGAGACGGTAAAGCGGATTTCACCGAGCAGCTTGTCCGGCCGGGCGCGGCTCATGGCTCGGTGAATCCTTCACGGCTGACGCTTGGGAAAGTCTGACTGCGCCTCCTGCTTCGGTGGGAGCAACCGTCTCCTCAAGTCTCACAGCGACCTGCCTGTAGAGCGGAGCTTGTGGCGATCCCCTTTTGGGGACTCCGCTGCTCTTCGTTCGGTTGATGGGGAAAGGCCCCAGCGTAGCGAGCTCCGCTCTACTGGGGGGAGCCGCCCTTGTGGCCGTTTTTGGCCAATGGCGGCGATGAGGCTTTCTCGGTAGAGCCTCATCGCCGCCATGGCGGCTCCTACCGGGATCGGGTCGGCAAACCGCGAGGATTCTTCGCATGCAAGCGCCGCCGCCGGCCATCCTCGATCGAGGGACAAGCGGCCTCCGGCGCCGGACCGCTGCCCCCTTCCGAAGCCGATGAGGGCTACTCGCCATAGTCGCTTAACTCAAAAAAACGCCCCGCGCTAGGCGGGGCGTTTCTCGCGCCATCCAAGGCGCAGCAGCACAAAGCCTCAGGTCGAATCAGTTCTCAGCCTGACGATTGACGTCCAGGAAGCGCCCGGCAGTGACCGCGTAGGCGCCGCGCGTGACCAGGCTGGTCGGATCGAAGTAGGCGTGCAGCGTCGGCTGCAGATCCGTGGCCCCCTGGGTCACGGTGTAGCGCGCGTTGAGGATGCCGTTGTCCAGCGCCGACTGGACATAGCCACGCAGGCTGGCCGGGATGCTGCCCACGTCCTCGATCGGCAGCTGCTTGCCGTTGTAGGTGACCGACAGCGTGCCGTTGAAGTTCACCGCCGTGTCCTGCAGGCCCAGCGACTGCACCAGCGAGTAGGCCAGCTGCAGCTTGGTGACCTTGTCGGCCGGCTTGAAGTTGCCGTTGACCAGGCCCATCACCCCGGCCTGACTCTGCGACAGATCACGCAGCACCGCCCCCTTGGCCACCACCGCCTCGGCCGCCGCATAGCTCGGGTCCTTGGTCGACAGGCCGGTGAAGCTGACCTTGCCCGGCGCCGGCAGCGACTGGCGAATACCGGCCCCCATGACCAGATACTGCGCCAGCTCGGCACGCGTCAGCGCATCGCTGGGACGGAAGTTGCCGTTGGAAGAACCGTCCATCAGACGGTTGGAGACCGCGTACTCCACCGCACCGCGGTAGGCGCTGGAGGTCGGCACATCCTTCAGGCCGCTGAAGCCGGCGCTGTTGATGAACTCGATCGTGCCCGACACCACACCAGGCGCCGACACGCCATTGGTGACGCGCAGCGGATCGACCGCCACGCCGCCGATCGAGCCGATGCCGCTGACGCTGATCTTCCAGGTGCCCTTCTTGCCCGGCGCGCTCGCCTTGACCGTGCTGCCCAGCACCGGCAGCGCGATGGACGAACCGTAGCGCTCGCCGTCCGGATCGGTCAGCACCAGGGCGGCGGTCGGGCCGGTCATGGTCGCGCTGGCACTGACCCAGGCCACGTTGTCGCCGACCTCGAAGGTCTGGTACTGCGGCTCGCCCACCGGCGTGAACAGCACCTCGAACGGCTGCGAGCTGCCCGGCGACAGCAGCGCGTTGCTGTTGAAGGTCTTCAGCGAGTTGACCGTGCTGCCATAGCCCGAGCGAAGCTTGGCGGCTTCCTGCAGCGCATCGTAGGCGTTGACATAGCCGGCGCCGGCTTCCCAGTAGGCGCGGCCCGGGATGTTGGTCGCGGTGCGCTCCAGGATGTCCTTGACCTGGGCGGGCGTCAGGTCCGGATTGGCCTCCAGCATCAGCGCGATGATGCCGGCCACGTGCGGGGTCGCCATCGAGGTGCCGCTCATCACCGTGTAGAACGGCAGCTGCGCGGGAGACAGCGTGGCCACATCCTCCTGCGCGGCCAGCGGCGGCAGCGCACCGGTCAGCGCGCGAGTGGAGATGATGTCCACGCCCGGCGCAGTGATGGTCGGCTCGTTGAAGTAGGTCCACTGCTTGCCGTCGGCCATGGTGAAGGTGCCGCTCTCGCCCCGCTTGCCGCGCGAGGAGAAACTGGTCAGCACGCCGTCCTTCTCGCCGGCCGCCACCGAGATCACCCACGGCGCCTGCGCGTAGGGGTTGTGGGTGTCCTCGCTGGGGCCGTCGTTGCCGGCGGCGAACACGCTGACGATGCCGTGCTTGTACAGCTCGTAGGTGGAGACCGTTACCGGATCGGTGGGATCGAACTTGCCCGAGGTGCCCCAGGAGTTGCTGACCACGCGGATCGGGTCCTTGAAGCTGAACTGGTTCACCAGCGCGTAGTCCAGGCCGCCGACCGCATCGAGGATCAGCAGCACCGCGCCCGAGCCATAGCCGACCAGGCTGGCGCCCGGCGCCGCACCCCGGTACACGCCATTGGAATGACCACCGGTGCCGCCGACGATGCCGGCGCAGTGCGTGCCATGGCCCGAGCCCAGATCGGTGTTGGGCACGTTCTCCACGTAGGTGATCGGCAGCATCGAGTCGAAGGTGGCCAGGTTGGTGTTGGCCAGCACGTTCTGCACCACATGCGTGCCATAGGCCACGTCGCTGTTGGTGCCGTCGATGCCCGAGTCGTTGATCATCACGCCCACGCCGCGGCCGCTGTAGGGCAAGGCACGGCCGAAGTCGCCCGGGTTGTCGTAGGCGCGCTCGACGCCGGTGATCTCCCTGGCCTCGGCGTCGTAGTACTTCAGCGGCGCGTTGTAGTAGATCGAGGCCACGTCGTCGCGCGCGGCCAGCGCCTTGATCTCGGCCGGCGTGGCCACGGCACCGGCGATGGGCAGCTTGCGCATGCTCACACCCTCGGTGATGCCCAGCGCCTTGAGGTCGGCCAGCTGCGAGGCGGTCGGCGCGGTGCTCTGCTTGTAGGTGATGACCACCTGCAGCGGCGCGTCGGCCGCGGCGCTGGCGATCTTGGACTGCAGCTGCGCGTCCAGGCGCGCGGCGGCGTGGGCGGTGGAGAAGGCGCCCATGGCGCCGAGGACTGCACAGACGCTCAGGGAGAGAACGGGGCGGGACAGGGACATGTGCGTGGCTCCGGAAAGTGGGACCCGTAACGGGGTGACCACACGTTGCCCGCCCGGGTCGGGGCCCGCCAATCCGGTATTGCCCCCAGCGGACCTGGGTAAAAACCCTCAGTGATGCGCATCCCTGTTCTTGGCTGGTTATGATCCTGACCACTGGCCCCCGAGGGGCCTTCCGCCCGCAGCCGGTGCAGGACCGGCTGCACGCCATCGACAAGGTTCGCGCCATGACTCGATTCCCGCTGTTCGCATCTCGCCTGCTGCTGGTCGCCGGGTTGCTGCTCTCGGGGGCCGCCGCCGCCCAGACCGTGCCGGTCAACGTGGCCATCGCCGGCGACACCGCCACCGTCGCCATCGGAGCGCCGAACGCACCGCTGGCCGACCTGACCATCAACTTCGACCAGGCCAGCAACCTCAGCGCCGAGAACCTGGGCATCAGCGCGCGGCTGCTGACCGGGCCGGAACTCGGCGCGCTGACCGCGCGGCTGCCCGGCACCGGGGTCCAGCCGATCCAGCCGCTGCCGCTGCTGATCACGGTCGAACCGCCGGTAGCCGGGGGCTTAAGCTTCAAGAAGCTGGTGCGCGTGGAGCTGCACACCCACGTGCTGCCCTACACCGCCGGCTCGACGCTGCGCCTGTTCAAGGCCCCGCTGGGGGGCGCGTTCCGCGACATCACCGACGAAATCTCCCCCGGCAGCGTGCGCTCACGCGGCACCACCGACGGGTTCTCGCAGTTCCTGCTGGTCAGCGACCTGCGCCCCACCCACGCCGTCGTGGCCGACAAGCTGGGCAAACTGCGCGAGCTGGTCGATGCCCTGCCGCCGCCGCAGGCGGGCCCACTGGACGGCTATCTGGACACGATCACCGCCGCGCTGGCCGCCGGCGACTTCACCGCCGCGACCGTGGCGGTGGACAGCTTCCGCGAACGCGTCTCCGCGCAGGCCGGCACCGGCATCCCGCAGGTGTGGAGCGCCGGCGACCATGCCGGCAATCCGGCCGGCGCGCTGCTGGCGGGCGCGGCCACCCTGCGCTTCTCGATCGACTATCAGCGCCTTTACGATCCTTAGAGCGTGTCATGGGCTTTGACGTGAGATGCGTTGGCCATCAGCGGTGCGGAGCCGGTGTCGCGTGGCGCAGCCTTGGCTGAGCGCCAAGGTAAGCCGCGCGGCGCCGGCTCCGTGCCGCTGATGGCCAACCCTCCGGGAAGTCGCCTGGGGCGCGCCGATCCTGTGTTGCGCACCTTGCCCAGGCGGCCAGCCTGGGCGGCGGCGCGCGCCTTGACTCGACGCGCCCCAGGCGGCTTCGCACTCACTTCAAAGCCCATGACACGCTCTTCGGGCGCTTTAGCAGCGCCGCATTGCTTTACGCTCGCGCAATGCCCGCACGCCTGATCGCCTACCTGCCCGATGCGCCCGCGCCTTCGCTGCTGCTGCAGGAAGGCGCGGCCTTGACCATCGGCCGCGCCGAGGGCAACGGCCTGCAGCTCTCCCACCCCTCGGTCTCGCGCAGCCACGCCCGGCTCTGCAGCGACGGGCTGGGCTGGGAGTTGAACGATCTGGGCAGCAAGAACGGCAGCTTCCGCGACAGCCTGCGCGTGGAAGCGCCGGCGCGGCTGGCCGGCGCGGCCTGGCTGCGCTTCGGCGACATCTACGTCGAGTTCACCCCGCTGGGGGACGAGGACGCCGCGCGCGAGGCCGGCCGCGCCCAGGCTCGCCGCACGCGCGCCACCGCCCTCACCCATGGCGTCGGCCAGGCGCTGGATCTGGACGACATGCTCAGCGCCAGCGTCCATGCCGTGACCGAACTGGCCCAGTGCGACCGCGGCTATCTAGTGCTGGCCGGGCCGGAGGCGCCGCGCGTGGCCGCCGCCTGCGGCACGCGCAGCCCGCGCGACTTCGGCGGCAGCACCGGCGCGCTGCAGCGCGCGCTCGAGCAGGGCCTGGGCACCGTGGCCCACGACATCGGCCACCTGCCCTGGCTGTCCACGCGCGAATCGGTGATGGCCTCCGGCATCAGCGCGCTGGCCTGCCTGCCGCTGTGCGACGGCGAGCGTGTGATCGGCGCGCTGTACGCTGACAGCACGCGCCCCGGCGCGGCCATCACCGCCCTGGACATGGAACTGCTGCAGGCCTTCTGCGAGCGCTGCGCGCTGTGGCTGGTCGCACGCGGCGCGCGCGACCGCACCGACCACGCCTCGGCCTGATGTCCGACGCGCCCACCGCCACCGGCCTGCACCTGCACGACGTCCTGGCGAGCGGGCAGGTGCTGGCCGGCCGCTTCCGCGTCGAGCGCCTGCTCGGCATGGGCGGCATGGGCATGGTCTACCTGGCCAACGACCTGACCCTGGAAGTCCCGGTCGCCATCAAGGTGCTGCGCCCGGAGCTGGCCGAGCGGCCGCAGGTCTTCGAGCGCTTCCGCCAGGAGCTGCTGCTGGCGCGCCAGGTCTCCAGCCCGCACGTGGTACGCATCCACGACCTGGCCGAACACCAGGGCCGCTGGCTGATCAGCATGGACTACGTGGCGGGCGAATCGCTCGAGTCCCTGCTCGCGCGCGAAGGCCCGCTGCCCGTCGAACGCGCCCTGTCCATCGCGCGGCAGATCGCGCTGGGCCTGCAGGCCGCGCATGCGCGCGCCGTGGTCCACCGCGATCTCAAGCCGGCCAACGTGCTGCTCGATGCGGAGGGCAATGCCTCGATCAACGATTTCGGCGTCGCCCGCTCGATGGCCAGCAGCGGGTTGACGCGGCATTCGGGCGCGATCGTGGGCACGCCGGACTACCTCTCGCCGGAGCAGGCGCGCGGCGAGACGGTCGACCCGCGCAGCGACCTGTACGCGCTGGGGCTGATCCTGCACGAGATGCTGACCGGGCAGCTGCCCTTCGCCAACGGCACCATGGCCGAGGTGCTGGCCCAGCGCATGCTGCGCACGCCCGAACCAGTCAGCCGCGCGCGCCCGGAGACGCCGCCGTGGGTCGTGCGGCTGGTCGACCGGCTGCTGCGTTCGCAGCCGCGTGCGCGCCTGCAGGACGCAGCCCAGGTGGTCGCCGCCATCGACCGGCGCCATGTGGAACGGGAGGCCCCGGGCTGGCGACGCATCGCGCTGGTGGCGGCCGCGGTGGTCGTCTTGGTGCTGATCGGCTGGGCCGGCTGGTCGTGGAAGCACGCGCGTGCGCCGGCCGTGGCCGAGGCCCCGGTCGTCGCGCCGCTGGCGCGCACGCTGGTGCTGCCGCTGGCCGGCGACCTCGACCCGGTCCTGCGCGAAGGTCTCGGCGCCTGGCTGCGCGATGCGCTGGAAGCGCGCACGGCCGTGGTCGATGCGTGTCGGACGTTGCAGGCGCTGCGCTCGGTCGACCCGACCGGCCAGGCCAGACCGGATCTGCCCGCGCTGCGCCGCGCGGCCGCCGCGCGCCAAGTGCTCGCCCCGCGCATGCGACACGACGCGCAGGGCTGGCGTCTCAGCGCCATGCTGGACGGTGCGGACGGCGGCACGCGTACGCTGGAAGGTCCGATCGCCGGCACGGCCAGCGCCGCGGCGGCCGGCTGGCTGACGACGGTGGGCGCGGCGCTCGGCCTCGATCCCGCACCCTGGCCCGCCCCGCCGCCGGACGCCGCGCTGCAGGCCCTGGGCCGGGCCGGCATCGCGCGTGCGCAGAGCCAGGGCGCGCCGCGCCTTGCGGCCCTGACCCAGGCGACCGACGCCGCGCCAGACGTGCTGCCGCTGCGCCTGGAACAGGTGCGCGCCGCCGAGGCGATCGGCGAGGACGATCAGGCCGATGCCCTGCTGGCACGGCCGTTCGACTCCAAGACCTGGCCGCGCAGCGCGCAGATGCTCAGCGCCATGCGCGCCAGCGCCGAGGGCGATGCGGAGGCCGCGCTGACGGTATGGCAGGCCATCGCCGACGCCAGGCCCGACGATGCCCAGGCCCAGCTCGACCTGGCGCGCGCCCAGGCCGCGGCAGGCAAGGGCGATGCGGCGCGCGCGCGGCTGCTGGCCCTGAGCAAGCGCGACCCGAACGACCCGCGGGTGTGGTTCGAGCTGGGCAAGCAGTCCATCCTCGCCGGCGACGCCGCCAAGGCCGTGGACGACTATCTGCTGCGCGCCCAGCTGCTGTTCCGCCGCGGCCGCGACCTGGCCGGCGAGGCGGAGACCGTCAACGCGCTTGGCGTCGGCTATGGCCGCCTGGGCCAGAGCAAGGCCGCCGAGGAGCAGTACACCCGCGCGGTCGACCTGCGTACCCAGGTCGGCAACCGCCGCGGCGTGGCCACCAGCCTGCGCAACCTGTCCGGCATCGCCAGCGTGCGCGGCGACTTCGCCGGCGCCGCGGCCCGTCTCGAGCAGGCGCGCGCCCTCTATCAGGCGCTGGGCGACCGCGGCGGCCTGGCCGCCACCCACAACGAAGCCGGCCTGCTGGCCGAGGAGCGCGGCGACTACGCGCAGGCGCTGCAGGCCTTCCGCGACGCCCTGCAGGCCTGGCAGCAGGTCGGCAATGCGCGCGGCACGGCGCAGACCTACAACAACATCGGCTTCGCCAACTTCCAGCTCGGCGACTACGACAGTGCAGCTGCTTTTTGGCAGCAGGCCGCCTCGGCCTACCGCGCGCTGGACGATGTCACCGGCCAGGTGCGCATCGAACAGAACCTCGGCCTGCTGGCCACCGCGCGCGGCCAGTGGCAGGACGCGGCCACCCGGCTGCAGTCCGCGCTGCGCACGGCCGAGGCGCACCAGATGTTCGAAGAGGTCGCCGTCACCCGCCGCAACCTGGCCGAGCTGGCCTACTGGCAGGGGCATCTGGCCGAAGGCCTGGCCCAGGCCGACCAGGCGGCGACGCTGTTCGAACAGCGCGACGACCAGCGCGGCCGCGCCGATGTGGCGGTGCTGCGCGCGCAGCTGTGGCTGGCGGCCGGGCAGCCGGCGCGGGCCACGGCCGAGCTGGAACAGGACGCCAAGCTGTTCGACGAGGTCTCCGAAGAGCAGCAGGCCGCCCGCGCCCTGGTGCAGGCGCAGCTGGCCAGCCTGCGCGGCGATGCCCGCGGCGCGCATCAGGCGCTGGCCGAGGCCACCCGCCTGGCCGATGCCTCCGGCGTGCGCCTGCTGCAGCTGCAGGCGCGCCTGCAGGGCGCGCACGACGAGGCGGCCCTGGCCGCGCTCGACGACGACATCGCCCGGCTCGGCCATGTCGGCCTGCGCCTGCAGTTCCTGCTGAGCGCGCTGCGCGACGGCGCCGATGCGCAGGTGCAGGCGCGCTATCGCGAGGCGCAGCAGCTGCTGCGCCGGGGCGATGTGCTGTTCGCCGCCGATCTGCATGCCCAGGCCGCGCAGCGCCTGGCGCGGCTCGGCCAGACCGATGCCGCCGCGCGCGCCGAGGCCGCCGCCGACGCCGCGCGGCGCACGCTGCTGGCCGGGCTGCCGGCGCAGGCGGGTGCGCGATGAGCGGCACCGACGACGCCGCGCGGTACCAGGCCCTGCTCGACCGGCTGGAAGCCAACGAGCGCGAGTTCCGCCGGCTGGGCCGTGCGGTGGTCAAGGTGCAGGAGGACGAACGTCGGCGCCTGGCGCGCGAGCTGCACGACGGCGTCGGCCAGAACCTCACCGTGCTCAAGCATCGCCTGGCCCTGCTCGGCACCGCGCTGGGGCCGGCGCAGGCGCCGCTGCGCGCGCAGGTGGAAAGCGCCATCGCGCTGTGCACCCAGACCCTGGAGGACACCCGGCATCTGTCGCGCCTGCTGCGCCCGCCGATCCTGGACGACCTGGGCCTGGAGGCCGCGCTGCGCTGGCTGGCGCGCAGCCAGTCCGAGGCCGGCGGGCCGCAGGTCAGCCTGGAGATCGGCCCGCTGCCGGCGATGGACGACGCACGCCAGACCCTGCTGTTCCGCGCCGCGCAGGAGTCGCTCAACAACGCGCTCAAGCATGCACGCTCGCGTTCGATCCTGCTGCGTCTGGTCGCGCACGACGACTGGGCGCACATGCAGATCGTCGACGACGGCGTGGGTTGCGACCCGGCACTGGCGCTGACTAGCGGCGGCAGCGGATTGGGCGGCCTGCGCGAGCGCCTGCGCCTGGGCGGCGGCAGTTTCCGGCTGGTGTCCTCGCCCGGCGCCGGCACCTGCGTGCAGGTGCGCGTGCCGCTCTCGGGCGAATGACTCCATCGCCCAATTGACAAATCCGCGTCCGCATACGACAAACGCAGGACATCGGATGTCACGTGCGCCGAACGATTTGGCATCGCTCCCTACCGGTCCCGCATGCCAACAGCTCCGATCCGCGTCCTGCTGGCCGACGACCACACCCTGGTCCGGGAGAGTCTGGCCAGCCTGTTGCAGGCAGCCGGCGGCATCCAGGTCGTGGCCCAGGCCGCCGACGGCGTCGCCGCGGTCGCCGCCGCGCAGACCTGCCAGCCCGACGTGGTGGTGGTGGACATCTCGATGCCCCGGCTCAACGGGATCGACGTGATCCGCAGGCTGCGCAGCGACGTCCCCGAGGCGCGCGTGCTGGTGCTGACCATGCACGAGGAGCACGAATACGTGCTGCACGCCGTGCGCGCCGGCGCCGCCGGCTATCTGCTCAAGGAAGCCGCCACGGCCGAACTGATCGCCGCCGTGCGCAACCTGCACGCCGGCCAGGGCCACTTCAGCCCGCAGGCCGCGCTCGCCCTGGCCGCGCAGATCCAGCAGCCCGGGCGCGAGCTGGACGACCCCTACCAGGCGCTGACCTCGCGCGAGCGCGAGGTGTTCCACCTCATCGTCGAGGGCCAGACCACCAAGGAAATCGCCCGGCGCCTGGACATCAGCACCAAGACGGCCGAGAACCACCGCTTCCGCGTGCTGAACAAGCTGTCGGTGCGCAATACGGCCGAACTTGTGCGCTACGCGGTCCGCCACGGCCTGCTGGACTGACGGCGCCGCGTCCCCGCACCGCGCCGGAGCCGCGGGGTCGGCGCCACTCCATACGCAGTAGTATGCTTGGCGGCCGAAGCGGGCCGGGAGGCGGCCCGCGCCGCCACCAAGAGCATCCGCATGAGCAGCTACCGCGCCCCGTTGAAAGACGTCCGTTTCGCCCTCTACGACGTGCTGGACGTCGAGCCCCTGTTCGCCCGGCTGGGCTTCGCGGACGCCAACGCCGAGCTGATCGACGCGGTGCTGGAGGAGGCCGGCCGCTTCACCACCACCGTGCTGGCCCCGCTCAACCGCGTCGGCGACGAGGAAGGCTGCACCCTGGACGCCGCCACCGGCGAGGTCACCACGCCGACCGGCTTCAAGGAGGCTTATGCCCAGTTCGCGCAAGGAGGCTGGACCGGCCTGACCGCGGCCACCGAGTTCGGCGGCCAGGGCCTGCCGCACACCGTGGGCGTGCCGCTGGGCGAGATGATCAACGCCGCCAACCTGGCCTGGGGCAACTTCCCGCTGCTCTCGCACGGGGCGATCGAGGCGCTGAAGTTCCACGGCCAGCCCTGGCAGCAGGAGGTGTTCCTCAAGCCGCTGGTCGAGGGGCGCTGGACCGGCACCATGTGCCTGACCGAACCGCATTGCGGCACCGATCTGGGCCTGCTGCGCACCCGCGCCGAGCCGCTGGGCGATGAGCGCTACGCCATCACCGGCACCAAGATCTTCATCACCGCCGGCGAGCACGACCTGGTCGACAACATCGTCCACCTGGTGCTGGCCAAGTTGCCCGACGCGCCGGCCGGGGCCAAGGGCATCTCGCTGTTCGTGGTGCCCAAGTTCCAGGTCGCCCGCGACGGCACGGTCGGGGCGCGCAACGCGCTGCGCTGCGGCTCGATCGAGCACAAGATGGGCATCAAGGGCTCGGTGACCTGCGTGATGAACTTCGACGGCGCCGAAGGCTATCTGGTCGGCCAGCCGCACAAGGGCCTGCAGGCCATGTTCACCATGATGAACACCGCGCGCCTGGGCGTGGGCCTGCAGGGCATCGGCCTGTCCGAGCGCGCCTACCAGAACGCCCTGACCTATGCGCGCGAGCGTCTGCAGACCCGCTCGCTGTCCGGTCCCAAGTTCCCCGACAAGCCGGCCGACCCGATCATCGTCCACCCCGACGTGCGCCGGATGCTGCTGTCGATCAAGGCCCTGACCGAAGGCGCGCGCCTGCTCGCCCTGCACGCCGGCACCCAGGTCGACATCGCCCATCACGCCACCGACCCGGCCGAACGCGAGCAGGCCGACATCCTGGCCGGCTTCCTCACCCCGATCTCCAAGGCCTGCCAGACCGAGTGGAGCATCGAGAACACCTACAACGCGCTGCAGTGCTTCGGTGGCCATGGCTACATCCACGAGCACGGCATGGAGCAGCTGGCCCGCGATGCGCGCATCACCACCCTCTACGAAGGCACCACCGGCATCCAGTCGCTGGATCTGATCGGACGCAAGACCGCCGCCAGCGGCGCGGCCGGGCTGAAGCTGTTCCTGGGTCTGATCGAGCAGTTCGCCAGCGCCTACCAGGACGATGCGGCGGTGGCCGAGTTCCTCGGCCCGTTGCGCGAGAAGGCCGCCGAATGGGGCGCGCTGACCCAGGACGTGCTCAAGCGCGCGGCGGCCAATCCGGAGGAACTGGGCGCGGCCAGCACCGACTACCTGTTCTATTCGGGCTATGTCGTGCTGGCCTACTGGTGGGCGCGCAGCGTGGTGGCCGCGCAGGCCTCGCAGCACGATGCGGCCTTCAAGCAGGCCAAGCTAGAGACCGCGCGCTTCTACTACGCGCGCATCCTGCCGCGCACGCTGTCCCACGCCGCCGCCATCCGCGCCGGTGCCGACTCGCTGATGGCCATGGACGCGTCACGCTTCGACGCCTGAGGGCATCGCGCCAGCGCGCTCCGGGGAAACTCCGGAGCGCGCTGCATTGGGGCCAGTACACAATTCGTCATCCATCGGGTATAAGCTGTTTCCCCGATGGAAGCAGACACCGCTCAGCTTCATTCGGACGACTCCGGCAACCCGGTCCTGATCGACGGCGCCCTGCCGGAAGCATCGTCCCCGGCCGATGGCCTCCCCGCCTCTCTCTCCGCACTGGCGCGTCCTTCCAGCGTGCGTTTCCTGTCGCTGGATGCGCATGGTCGCGTGCTGGACTGGATCAACTGGCAGGACGCGACCTGCCTGTACGCGCGCGATGCGGTGGCCTGGACCCTGGGCGATCCCTGCCTGACCGTGCGCGGCGGACTCAACCGCCTGACCGGCCAGCAGAGCTATATCGAGCTGCATCCCATTGTCGCCTCGCGCGGCCATGCGCGCGCGGCCGGGCTCTCGCCCACGCCCGCGCTGACCAACCAGGCGCTGTTCGCACGCGACGACCACCTGTGCCTGTACTGCGGCCAGACCTTCTCGCGCCAGCTGCTGACCCGCGACCACGTGCTGCCCGTGTCCAAGGGCGGGCGCGATGTCTGGGAAAACGTGGTCAGCGCCTGCTTCCACTGCAACTCGCGCAAGGCCAACCGCACCCCGCAGCAGGCGCACATGCCGCTGCTGGCCGTGCCCTACCGGCCGAGCTGGATCGAGCACCTGATCCTGTCCAACCGCAACATCCTGGCCGACCAGATGGCCTTCCTGAAGACGCACCTGCCCAAGCGCTCGCGCCTGTCGGCCTGAAGGCCGACGCCAGCCTTGCGGCCGATACTTCACATTCCGCGCCGTTGGGTAATCCCAGACTGACCGCCTTGCTTGCCCCTCCCTTCCCGGGGGAGGAAAATGCGCAACTGCATTGCCGACGGCCACGATGATCGACGCTACCCGCTATCCCCGCCTGTCAAGGATCGAGACGCCCGCCGACCTGCGCCGCTTCGACGAGGCCGAGCTGACCGCCATCGCCGACGAGCTGCGCGCCTACCTGATCGAGTCGGTCGGCCGGAGCGGCGGCCATTTCGCCGCCGGCCTGGGCGTGATCGAGCTGACCGTCGCCGTGCACTATCTGTACGAGACGCCCAACGACCGCCTGGTCTGGGACGTCGGCCATCAGACCTATCCGCACAAGATCCTCACCGGCCGCCGCGATGCGATACACACGGTCAAGCAGGCCGATGGCGTGGCGCCGTTCCCCAAGCGCGAGGAATCCGAGTACGACACCTTCGGCGTCGGCCATTCGTCGACCTCGATCTCGGCCGCATTGGGCATGGCCATCGCCAACGCGCGCGCCGGCAACGGCCGCCGCACGGTGGCGGTGATCGGCGACGGCGCGATGACCGCGGGCATGGCCTTCGAGGCGCTCAACCATGCCGGCGGCATGGAGGAGGAGCCCGACCTGCTGGTGATCCTCAACGACAACCAGATGTCGATCTCCGAGAACGTCGGCGCCTTGACCCAGCTGCTGGGGCGGATGAGCTCCTCGCGCACGCTCAACGCGCTGCGCGAGGGCGGCAAGAAGCTGCTCGGCGACAAGCGCAAGCCGCCGGCGCGCTTCATGCGGCGCTGGGAGGAGCACTGGAAGGGCATGTTCGTGCCGTCCACGCTGTTCGAGCAGATGGGCTTCCACTACACCGGCCCGATCGACGGCCATGACGTGCCGGCGCTGGTCGGCGCGCTGAAGACGCTCAAGGGCCTCAAGGGGCCGCAGCTGCTGCACGTGATCACCACCAAGGGCAAGGGCTACGAGCGCGCCGAGGGCGACCAGATCGGCTATCACGCGGTCGGCCCCTTCGACCCGACCAAGGGCCTGCCCACCGTGGCGCCCGCCAAGAAGTCCACCTACACCGACGTCTTCAGCGACTGGCTGTGCGACATGGCCGCCGCCGATCCGCTGCTGCTGGGCATCACGCCGGCCATGCGCGAGGGCTCGGGGCTGGTGCGCTTCTCCAAGGAATTCCCCGATCGCTATTTCGATGTGGCCATCGCCGAACAGCACGCGGTGACGCTGGCCGCGGGCATGGCCTGCGACGGCGCCAAGCCGGTGGTGGCGATCTACTCGACCTTCCTGCAGCGCGCCTACGACCAGCTGGTGCACGATGTGGCGATCCAGCAGCTGGACGTGCTGTTCGCCATCGACCGCGGCGGCGTGGTCGGCCCGGACGGCGCCACGCATGCGGGCAACCTGGACCTGAGCTTCCTGCGCTGCGTGCCGCACATGGTGATCATGGCGCCGGCCGACGAGAACGAGTGCCGGCAGATGCTGTCCACCGGCTTCCGCCATCCCGGCCCGGCCGCGGTGCGCTACCCGCGCGGCACCGGCCCCGGCGTGGCGGTCGAGCCTACGCTGGACACGCTGCCGATCGGCAAGGCACAGCTGCGCCAGCGCGGCCGGCAGGTCGCGCTGCTGGCCTTCGGCGCCATCGTGCCGGCCGCCGAGCAGGTCGCGCGCGAGCTGGGCCTGACCGTGGTCAACATGCGCTTCATCAAGCCGCTGGACCGCGAGCTGGTGCTGGAACTGGCACGCAGCCACGACGGCCTGTTGACCCTGGAGGACAACGTGGTGGCCGGCGGCGCGGGCTCGGGCGTGGCCGAACTGCTCAACGCCGAGGGCCTGGCCGTGCCGATGCTGCACCTGGGCCTGCCCGACGCCTTCCAGCACCACGCCAGCCGCGAACAGCTGCTGGCCGAAGCCGGGCTGGACGTGGCCGGCATCCGCCGCGCGGTGCTGGCCCGCTGGCCGCAGCTGCAGGCCGCCGCGACCCCGCTGACCGCGGCGCGCTGACGCCGCCCTGCCGGGCGCGCGATCGGCGCCCGCCCGGCGGCCTCACTGCGCGTCTGGCGCCTCGACCGTGTAGCCGCGCGCCTTGAGCGCATCGATCAGATTGTTGCGACCCAGGATCAGGCCCATCGGCAGCAGCGCCACGGTGCCCTGATGCTGGGCCAGCGCGGCCTGGGCCTTCTCCAGCCACAGGTCCAGCGACTGCTGGCGCAGCGTGCTGAGGCCCAGCTTGCGCGCCAGGCCGCTCTCGCTGATCGCCGCCTGGCACACGCCGTACTGGGTCGCCTGCGGGGCGATGCGCAAGGTGTCGATGTCGCCGACCGCCCAGGCGTTGGCCTGGGCGCGCATCGCATCGATCTCGTGCTCGAGCACGTCCAGCGTACGGCTGAAGCAGCTGCGGTCGTCGAGCCCGGTGCGCTGGAATTCGCGGATCGCCGCCTTGGGATCCTCCAGCCTGGCGGTCGCCACCACGGAGGTGACCTTCAGGCCGGCGCGCTTGGCCAGGGTCTGCACCCGCTCGGCCACGACGTTGTCGGTGCTGAGCGCGGCGTCCTTCATCGCCGCCTTGTACAGCTCCAGCGCGGCGAAGATCGGGCGGCGCTGCTCGACGCTGCGGTCGCGTCCCAGGTAGCGCGCCTTGAGCGTGCTCCAGCGCGCGTACTCGGACGCCGGAACAACTTCCTGCAGGGTCTGGCCGTCGGGATTCTTGGCCGCCTTGAACAGCGACGGCAGCAGGAACAGGTTGCCGAACATGCCGCGCCCGGTGTCCAGCGACATGCTCGGCGGCAGCAGCAGCTCCTGCGAGCCGGCGATGGCCGATTCCACCTCCGTCGAACGCCAGTCCATGCGTTTGGGCAACGGCGTCAGGGTGCCCAGCACCCACAGCACGTGGCCATCGCGGCTGACCTTCCACAGGCCCGGACCCGGCTGCACGCCCGAGACCGTCATCGGCGCCAGGTCGGTGATCGCAGGCTCGCTGGCCGGCGGCGGCGGCGCCTGCTGCGCGGAGGCAGACAGCACGAACAGCAACAGCGGCGCGACCAGACTCAGGCGCAGCTTGCGCATACAAGGACCTCCTGCAGGGACGCCGGCCGGCGCCGATGGCCGGATCTTACGGGGCGTTCCCGCGTTTCAATCCAGGTCCGGCGCGCCCAGGGCGTGCAAGCATTCAGCGATCTGCGGCGCGGCGTCGAGCAGCGCGAAGCCTTCCCAGACGAAGCCGGGCGCGACGGTGCAGTCCACCAGCGCGTAAGCCGCCTCGGTCCACGCGCGCTGCCAGTGCCCCGCCGGGACGACGGCCATCGCGGAAGCTTCAGCGCTCAATGCGAGCGTCTGCAGCGTATCGTTCTCCGGATCGAAGATCTGCAGCTGCAGGGGCCCACCCTGCCGCCAGTGCCAGCCCTCGTCCGCATCGACCCGGTGCCAGCGGCTGCGCTGGCCCCGGCGCAGCAGGAAGTGGATGGCCGTCATGGCCGGGCGCAGGCGCCCGGCGTACAGCACTTCCGACTGCGAGGCGTGGATGCGCCGGTAGTAGCCGCCTTCGGGATGCGGCGCGAGCTGCAGCGCGGCGATGAGCCGATCGATGTCCTGCGTCATGGCGGCATGCTAGCAGCGGCGCGCATGTGCCTCCCCTGCACCCGGCGCAAGCCGAAACACCTCGCGACCGCTTTTCACCGATCGGCCAGGGGGACTTCAGTCCGCGCGGTCTGCCCGCGCCGCGCGCAGGCAGACGCCGAAGAAGGTGAACAGATCCACCGAATACCGCTTGATCAGGCGCCGCGGCTCGTGCAGCAGGCGGTAGGCCCACTCCATGTGCAGCTTCTGCACCCACTGCGGCGCGCGCTTGGCGTTGCCGGACAAAAAATCCAGCAGCGCCCCCACGCCGAAGGCAAGCGGCACCTGCAGCGCGGCGCTGTGCTCGAGGATCCACCGCTCCTGGATCGGATTGCCCAGCGCGACCAGCAGCACGTCCGGTGCCGCGGCGTTGATGGTGTCCACCAGGCCCTCACCCTGGGCGCGCATCTGCGCATAGCCGTCGCAGACGCCGACGATCTGCTGACCGTAGACGCCCTCCAGCGCGCGTGCGGCGGCCTCGCCGACGCCCGGCTTGCCGCCGAGCAGGAAGAAGCGCAGCGGCCGGCTGCTGGACTGGCACAGGCGCGGGATCAGGTCGGTGCCGTTGAGGTTCTCGGCGAAACGACGGCGGTGCACCAGCATCGCCGCCAGATCCATGCCGATGCCGTCATTGACGATGGTCACCCCGGCCGTATGCATCTGCGGGCGCAGCGCCTGGCACTCGACGACGAAGTTGGTGTTGGCGAAGAACACCCGCTGGCGATCGCCCAGTTCCAGCGCGCGCAGCAAGGCGGCGGTGAACACCGGCAGGCGCGTGCTGATGACCGGATAGCCGCCCAGAGGCAGGCGCTCGGCCTGTGCATCGAGGTCGTTGGGATGGCTGGGAAAAACAAGCATTCAATCACCGGGGGAAAATGGGCGATGCGTGGCGCACCTCGGATGCGGCCGCATCGAAACAGGGATCCGGGCAGGACGTCCGTGTGCGCACAGGGCCCCGGACGGCCGATCCGGCGCCAGGGTCATCCCAATGAACGCAAACCCCTCACGGCGCCGGTCACCCTGTTCAGGCCGTGACGCGGATTTCCGGATAGCGCTCGGGCTCAAGCAGACGATCGGTGGTCTGCGGCCAGTCCAGGCACTGGCGGTGGCGCACATGCGGGGCGGCCAGGGCCTGTTCGATGGCCGCGCGGATCGAGCCCGCATCGCCCGGCGTATAGCCGAAGCGCGAGGCGTAGCCGCCGACCACCGCATACGGGCAGACCCCCGGCAAGCCGAAGAAATCGTATTGCAGCAGCTTCATCGAACTGTCCGCCAGATACGCCGGCACCTGTTCGGAGGCATACGGCGCGATGCCGAAGCGCGCGTGCTTCATGTAGCGCACCACGTCGGTGTGCTTCATCTCGCCGTAGACGATGACGTTGTCGCCATAGTCCGGATCGCGCCCCTGGCCCGAGCCGATCACATGGAAGGTCACCTGCGGGAAGGCATGGCTGGCCTGGGCGATGAAGGTCGGATCGAACAGCATCGAGCCCACCGAGACCGCATGGATGCCGGTGTCCGGATAAGGATTGGGATCGCCCAGCTGGTCCAGCCCGGGATCGACGCCATGACCGACGTGATAGACGTTGTGCTGGCTGTTGATCTCCTCGGCCATCACCGGCGATACCAGCGCGATCGCATCGAGCATGCCGCACACATTGTCGAACTCGCGCGTGATGTACTGCGCC
Organism: Pseudoxanthomonas winnipegensis; assembly: GCF_030322905.1. Taxonomy (NCBI): domain Bacteria; kingdom Pseudomonadati; phylum Pseudomonadota; class Gammaproteobacteria; order Lysobacterales; family Lysobacteraceae; genus Pseudoxanthomonas; species Pseudoxanthomonas winnipegensis. The sequence goes on from NZ_CP095475.1 coordinate 2,996,230, forward strand.
ACCTCGATCGTGCTCAACCCGTCGGAGGCCCGATACACCAGGCGCGCGTTCGGATTGAGCTGCTTGCACAGGCGGATGAAGGCCACAGCCGTGCCGCTCTCCAGCACGATGACATCCGACTCGCGGATCCACTGCACCAGCTGCGCCGGCGGGCGCGCCGCATAGGCGCGGAACATCAGGTTCTCGATCGGACGCAGCCACGCGCGCCGCGTATTGAACGGATGCACCAGCGTGCGCCACAGATAGCACTCCACGCCCTTGTGGAGGACGACCTGATTGGCGGTCGCGTCCAGCGGCAGGCGCAGGTCGTGCTTGTACTTGGACAGGCGGCTGTAGCGCAGGGAGAAGAAGCGCGTGGGACCGCGCTTGGCCAGCTCGTCGGCGATGAAGTGGATATTGGCGCGTCGCGGGGTGCGGTAGTCGTGGGCGGACAGCACCAGATAGCGCGTCTGCTCCTGGCCCGACTGCGGCTTGGCGGTGGCGGAAGCGGGGATCGTGCGCGCGGTGGCGGAGGGCGAAGCGTCGAAGGCCGGCATGGCAACTCCAGTGGGGGGATGGAGAGCGGGTACGGTCGCTACAGCGTCGTGGCCTGCAGCGACGGCAAGCATGTGTCGGCCGCCACATCCAAGTCCGGGTGCTGCGTCGCAAAAATCACGGCCCGGGGCCTGGAATCGGCCGGTCACACCAGCGAGGGTGGCCTGTGGCGCGTTCACCGAACATGAGCCAGGAGGCGTCATCGACGCCGAAACTGAACCCCCGCGGCCTTAAATCACGCGCGAGATGCGAAGTGCGAACTCCATCACGCGGCCGAGCCGCGCCGTCGCAGCAGCTCGCGACTGCTCAAGATCGTGGCCACATCCCGCCGGAATGCGGGCCACAGCAGGCACACCAAGCCGAACGCCAGCACGATCGCCACGAAGCCGATCGCCAGCTCCAGCACCGGCGTCTGCGCCCAGTGCCGCGCCGCCGCCCACGAGGCCGCGCCGCACAGGCCGTAGCCGACCAGCGCCCGCAGCCCGTTGTTGAACATCGCCCTGCCCGGCGCCTGGCCGACCCGGGTGACCCAGATCACCGACATCGGCCACATCAGCGCCAGGCCCAGCGCATAGCCGACCGCCACGCCCAGCGCGCCCCAGTGCGAGCCCACCAGGATGCACACGATCAGCAGCGCGCGTGCGATCACCGAGTAGATCAGCTGCGCGCGCATCAGACCCAGCGACAGGAATACCCAGTACGTCGCATAGGCCACGACCTGAAACACGCCGCCCAGCGTCAGCACCTGGAAGATCGGCACCGCCCCGCGCCACTGCTCGCCCAGGAACAACCGGATCAGCGGCTCGCCCTGCGCGCAGGCGAAGGCGAAGATGGCCACGATCAGATGGACCATCACCGTCTGCCCACGCAGCAGGAAGGTCGAATAGCGTTCGCGCTCGTCCTGCAGCTTGGACAGCACCGGCAGGGCCACGGTGGTGGCCGGCGCGTTGATCTGGTTCAGCGGCATCATCAGCAGCTGGAAGGCGCGGTTGTACAGGCCCAGCGCCTCGGCGCCGAGGCGATAGCCGATCAGCACCTGACCGATGTTCTGGCTGGCGTAGCCCAGCGCCTGGGCGGCCATCAGGTTCCAGCCGAAGCTGAGGAAGTGGCGCATCTCCACGCCGCGCTGCGGGCGGCCGGGCAGCCAGCGCGCGGCGACCATCGCGACCAGCAGGCCGACCGCGCCGCCGACCACCTGCTGGATCACCAGCGCCCAATAGCCCAGGCCGGCCAGCGCGGCGATCACCGCCGCGATCAGTCCCAGCGACTGCCCGCCGACATCACTCAGCGCCAGGCGACCGAACATCAGCTCGCGACTCAGATGCGCGCGGTACTGGGTGTTCATGCCGCTGAGCAGGAAGGTCACCGACATGACCTGGCTGACCGCGGCCAGGCGCGGCTCGTGATAGAAGCGCGCGATCCAGCCGGCGCCCGCGAACACCGCCAGGCCCAGCACCAGGCCGATGGCGCTGTTCATCCAGAACAGGTTGTCGCGCTGCGCCTTGGACAGGCTCTTGGCCTGGATCGCGGCCGAGGACAGGCCGAAGTCGCGCAGGATCTCGCAGATGCCGACCAGCGCGGTCACCATCGCCATGACGCCGTAGTCTTCCGGGCTCAGCAGGCGCGCCAGCAGGATGATCCCGCCGAACTGCACGACCATGCGCGCGCCCTGCCCGGCCATGGTCTTGGCCGCGCCGGCCGCGGCCCGGCTGCCCAGGCCCGGATGCGACGCGCCCGAGTCCGACTTCACGGCCACCGACACGCCCTCACCGGCTGCGGTTGTCCGCGGCGCGCCGATCGCGCGCGGGGTCGGTGTCGGCAGCCTGCGTCCGGCCACGGCGCTGGCGGAGCGCGGCGAGATAGCTGCGGTAATGCAGCTGCCCGGCCTGCGACCAGTCGCGCCGCGACAGATCGGGCGTCGGCGCGCGGAGCGTGTTACGCGCCTGCGCCAGGCCCCACTGGATCACCTGCGCATCCAGCTCGCCCTCGTACATGAAGACCCAGCCAGGCCCCACTTCGGCGGCGACGGCCGCGTTGTTGGCCGTGCGCGGCACCAGCACCGGGCGACCCAGCGACAGGGCCAGCAGCAGGGTGCCGGAGTTGTGCATCTCCTTGTAGGGCAGCACGACCAGCTCGGATTCGGACACCTCCAAGGCCAGCGTCGGATCGTCGACATACTGCAGCAGGGCGCTGACCCGTGGATCGCGTGCGCAGGCCGCCTCCATCAGCGTGCGCATCTGCGGGCTTGCCGGGTTGCCCACCACGCGCAGGCTGCAGCCGGGCTCGTCGAGGCCAGCCATGGACGTCAACAGCCCTTCCACGCCCTTGTAGGGCCGGATCAGGCCGAAGTGCAACAGGCGCCCAGCCACCGGCGTGCCCTGCGGATGCGGCGCGAACCAGTCGACGTAATGGCCATGCAGCGCGGTATCGGTGCCCGGCGCGCGCGGCTCGGTGGTCTCGTTGATGCGGATCCAGCGCGAGGTCATGCGGTCCATGCGCCGCAGCAGCCAACGCTCGACCGCGCCGCCCTGCTCGTGCGGGGCCAGGTTGTGCAGCGTGCGCACGATCGGCGTGCGCAGCACGGTCCAGCGCAGCAGCAGCAGCGCGACGGCGCACTGGCGCAGGCCGCGGCCCAGGGCGGTGGCATGTCGCATCGTGTATTCGGGCCAGTGCAGATGCACCACGTCGTAGCGCGAGAGCAGCGCCGTGCGCAGCGACCAGAAGCGCACGCGCACCAGCGGCGACAGGGCCGCCAGCAGCTGCACCAGGTAGGGGTTGGTCTTGGGCGTCGGCACGTTGAACTGCTGCAGCACGGTCAGCAGCGGCTTGCCGGTGGCGGGCGCCTGCGCGTCCTGGTCGTGCGTCGCCATCACGCGCGCCCCGCCGTGCCCAGCGCGGTGTGATATTCGTCCACATAGCGTCCCACCACGTGGCGCCAGTGGTAGCGCTGGACGAAGTCCATGGCCGCCTGACGGCGCGTCGCGAAGGCCTCTTCCGGCACGGCCGTCAGCGCCTGCGCCGCCTGCGCACCGGCCTTGGGGTCCATCGGGTCGACCAGCACGCCCAGGCCGGATTCCTCCACCAGCCGCCGGAACGGCGGGATATCGCTGAGCACCGGGATCAGTCCGGCGCTCATCGCCTCCACTGGCGCGATGCCGAAGCCCTCGTGCCGCGACAGGCAGACGAAGTACTGCGCACGTTCCAGCAAGGCGGCCAGCTCGGCCTCGGAGGGCGAGGCCACCACCTGCACATGATCGGTCAGCCCGCGCGCGGCGATGTCGCGCGCCAGACCGTCGGCGGTGAGGTCGTATTCGCGGCCGGCGATGATCAGCTTCCAGTCCGGATCCAGCGCGCGCAGCGCTTCGAACAGCGCCAGCGTCTCCAGCAGCCCCTTGTTGACCGACCAGCGCCCGAAATAGATCAGCGTCCGACCCGGCGTCTGGCTGCCGCGACCGGCGAACTTCTGCACGTCCACGCCGTTCTCGATCACGCGCAGGCGCTTGGGCCCCACTACGCGGGAGAACAGGCTGCCGTCGTTCTCGCTGGTCGCCACCACGCGCTGGTAGGCATGAGCCGAGGCGCGCGTGATGCTGGAAAACCACAGCTGCTTGAGCCGCGAGGCGTAGCCGGTGTGGAAGAAGCCGCCGTGCGTGGACACGATCATCGGCTTGCGATGCACCAGCCGGGTCGCGGCGAGATAGTCGAAGAAGAAATCGATGCCGTGCACATGGACCACGTCCGCCGACCTGATCGCGCCCAGCACGCTCGGCGTGAGCGGATAGCGGCTGGACCCGGACCACGGCAGGCGCCTGACCGGGATCTCGCGATGCGCGGCCTGCGCAGGCAGGCGCACCTCGGGCTCGCTGAAGATGCGATCCAGCGTCACCACCTCCACCTGATCCTGGCTGTTGTCGCGATGATGCATGGCGACGTTCAGCACCACGTCTTCCAGCCCGCCGACAGAGGGGTGGAACTGGCGCACCACATGAACGACCTTCATCGCGCGACCTCCGGCGATGGCGCCAAGGGGGGCCCCATCGCATGCGCCTCCTGCGCAAGACCGGTCGGCGTGCGCCAGGGCACGCCCTTGAGCTGCCACAGCGCACCGCAGACGAACCACCACAGCGCCGCGGACTTGACCGAGAACAGGCTGTTGGACACCAGCAGGCCGACGGAGAACGCCAGCATGAAGAAGTTCTTGAACGCCTGACCATCCTCGGTCGGCATGTCCAGTCCGAAGGCGTAGGCGAGCAGGAAGAAGCCCACTACCATGATCGACTGCGAGGCGATGAAGTAGGCGATGCCGCTGTCGAAGTACTTGTAGGGCGCGTCAAAATCCAGCCCCATCCAGGCCTCGGCCGGCATCTGCAGCATCGCATTCACGGTGAGGTAGACGCGGCCCAGCGTGTTGTCCTGGTAGGCGCTCACGCCCGAGATCCAGACGACCGCCGCCGCCCCCAGCAGCACCAGCGGCATGATCAGGAACGAGAGCCGTTGATCCAGGCGTCTGAGGAACGGAGCACCCAGGATCAGCAGGAGACTGGTGCCCACCGCAAGCCGTCCGTCGGTGGCCACGATCAGGAACAGCAGCAGGCCCACCGACAGCGCCACCTGCCCCAAGCGCATCGAGCGCCAGAACGTCAGCAGGATCGCCACGAAGAACACGATGAAGTTGCCGGCGGTCACCGGCTCGACGAAGATCGAGGACGCGCGCGGCAGGTTGCTGCCCGGCAGGAAGTTGCGCTCGCCCGGACGCGTCGCGCTGACGAACAGGTTGCTGTCCTCGTTCCAGAAGCCGCCCTCGTCCAGGCCGCGCGTGTTGACGTAATAGCTCTTCGGGTTGACCCAGTCGCCATACAGATCCGGCGCGGCCAGTTCGAAACCGGCCACCAGGCTGATGATGACGGCCATGCGCACGAACAACTTCGGCAGCGAACCACCGTACGCCGATCCGAGCACCAGGAAGGCGAACGGAATGATCGCGTCGCGGATGAACTTCGCATCCACCCGCCACTCGATCAGATAGCGGAACAGCAGCACCGCCACGATCACGGTGATCCCGGCGATGAGCGCGACGATCTTGGAACGCTCCAGGGTCCAGATCCCGATGCCGAAGCAGCCGGCGTAGATCAGCAGCTCGGCGACATAGGTCAGCGCCGGCGAGACCGGCGTGACCTTCGCGTTGACGAAGGCGAGCAGGAAGTTGTAACCGACCGCGAACAGCAGCAGCAGCTCGATCAGCAGATCGCGTTGCCGGTGCGTGGCCCGCGCGTGCGTGGCAGCGCGCACCGGCACGGCCTCATGGGGAACTGCGGCCATGGATCAGTACGCGGTCTTCTGGCCAAGCACACGCACGGCCGTGAGCACGATGATCTTGCAGTCCAGCCACAGCGACCAGCGGCGGATGTAGTCCAGGTCGTACTGCACGCGCTTCTTCATGGTGCGCAGCTCCGGCGTCTCGCCGCGGAAGCCGTTGACCTGCGCCCAGCCGGTGATCCCCGGCTTGACGTAGTGGCGCTGCATGTAGCGGTTGATCAGCTTCTCGTAATGGCTGTTGTGCTGGGCCGCATGCGGGCGCGGCCCGACGATGGACATGCTGCCGCCGAGCACGTTGAAGATCTGCGGCAGCTCGTCGATGCTGGTGCGGCGCAGGAACCCGCCGAAGCGCGTGATGCGCGCGTCCCCCTTGGTCGCCTGCTTCACCTCGCCCTTGCCCGCGCCGGGCTGGTCGACATACATCGAGCGGAACTTGAGCATGTAGAACTCGCGGCCACCCAGGCCGTTGCGCTTCTGGCGGAAGAACACAGGGCCGGGCGAGCTGAGCTTGACGCCGATCGCCACGGCCAGCAACAGCGGCCACAGCACCAGCAGCGCGCCGATGGCCACGATCTTGTCCTGCAGCGACTTGGCCACCACGAAGTAGTTGTTGCGGTCCACGCCGCCCTGGCGCAGGTTGATCACCGGCACGTTGCCGATCTGCTCGCCCTGCTGGTTAAGCATGCCGAAGTCGAACAGGTCGGGCACCAGCTTGACCGTGATCGGATAACGGTCCAGCACCTGCAGCAGCGCCTTGATGCGGTCGCGGTCGCCCAGCGGCATGGAGATCCACACCTGCTCGATGGTGTTCTCCTGCAGGTAGCGCTCGAGCTCCTCCGGCGCGGAGATGCCTAGGCACGGCAGACGGCTGGACGCGGCGCTGGGCACCATGTCGTAGCGGCTCTGGAAATAGCCGACCAGCTGCAGACCCACCCAGCTGTTGCGCGACAGGTAGTGCTGCAGCTTGAACACCGGCGTGCGCAGGCCGATCACGACCACGCGCTGGGTATCCAGGCCGCTGCTGCGCAGCGCGCTGAGCACGTTGCGCAGGACCGTACGCGAGGCCACCAGGCCGACGAACCCCAACAGATACCAGGCGCCGAGCCAGCTGCGCGAGACGAACTGCCCCATCTGCACCACCAGCGCGTGCACCGCGAACAGCGCGAACACGCCACTCCAGGCCACGCCCAGCACCATCACCTCGCGGCCCAGGCCGCGCCCGCGCCAGCTGCGATACAGGGGGAAGGCGGTGAAGCAGATCACCGCATAGAGCAGCGTGGTGCCGATCACGCCGCGATAGCCCACCGCCGGCAACCAGGTGTCGAATCGCAACCGATAGGCGATCAGGGCCGCCGCGACCACCACCACGATGTCCGAGACCCGCAGCAAGACATCCGCCGCCGCCGAATACTTGGAAAGCAGACGCGGCGAGGTGCTTGTATCGGTACCGCTACTGAGGTCAGCAAGAAGCATGGCGCTCTCCAATCTGGTGCTTCACTGGCACGGCGCCTAGGCGCGCATGCCGGGAAACGATGTTCGACGTGGTTACCCTTCCGGTTAACGCGCGAAACGCTTGAAAGCGTCCCGGACGTCAGGCCGACGGCCACCACCTCGCACTGGAGCACTGCATGTCCCCCTGTTCACCGAAAACGTCCCGGCGAACAAACCAGTTGCTGCGGTGCAACACTCGCAGAAAGACTGCGAAGGTTCTGTGCACCAGCTCACGGGTCGGGGCTCGAATGCAGGCTCCTCGTCTATTCAGTTTTAATGCGTCGTGTGGGGCTGCGAGCGTCGCAGCGAACCGGCCAGATGCAGCAGCAGCGCGAGCACCAGGCCGAGGAAGAAACCGAACACCAGGCCCAGCGCCAGGTTCACCACCAGCCGCGGCGAGCTGGGCGTGCTCGGAATCTCCGCCTTGTCGATGACCGAGATATTGTTGGCCCCGACGTTACCTGCGACGCCGATCTCCTTGAAGCGCTGCAGCAGCGCGTCGTACAGCTGACGGTTGGTGTCCACATCGCGCTTGAGCATGTTGTAGCGGATGCTGCGCTCTTCCAGATCCAGCTGGTCGTGCTTGAGCGCACTGATGCGCTGCTCGGTGAGCTGCTCCTGCTGGGCCGCCGCATCGTATTGCGACTTCAACGAGGCCCGGATGACCGCCACCTCGCGGCGGATCTGCTGGTTGCCCGCATCGATGCGGCTCTTCAGACGCTGCATCTCCGGATAGTCGGGCTTGTAGGTGGCCAGCTTCTGGTTGTACTCGGTCTCCATCTCCGACTGCGCTTCGCGCAGGTTCTGGATCAGCGGGCTGGAGACCACCTGCGGCAGGTTCATCCCGTCGCCGGCGCGCGCCTCGTTCCAGGCGGCCTCGGCCTGCAGCTTGGCCGCCTGCGCGGTGGCCAGCATGCCGTTGAGCTCGCTCAGATTCTGCGCGGGCAGCGAGGGCTGGTTGTCGCCGATCGAGACGATCTGCTGATCGCCCGAATAGTCCACCAGCGCACGCTCGGATTCCTCCACCTTGCCGCGCAGCTGCTCCAGCCGGTCGGACAGATACTTGACCGCGAAGGTCGAGGCATCGAGCTGGCGCTGCAGGTTGTCGGCGATGAAGGTCGAGGCGTAGGCGTTGGCGACCTGGGCCGAGAGCGCCGGGTCGGGCGAGCTGAAGTGGACCTTGGCCAGACGCGAGTTGCGCACCGGCTCCACGTCCAGCCCGGCCAGCACGTTGTCGGTCAGCGCACGCTCGACCGCCTCCTGCTGCCGCTTGCGCACCGTGGCCTTGTCGCCCTCGGCGCCGTCGGCGGCCTGCGCGGCGACCTTCTCGGCCAGTTCCTTGTAGGCGGGATGCTCGGCCAGATGGGTCGTGCGGATGACCTGCTGGGCCAGCGAACGGCTGCGCAGCAGCTCGTACTGCGTGTCGTAGAAGTCGCGGTCCATCGGCGACTCGGCCGGCATCAGGTTCTCGATGTTGACCACGTTCATCGCGTCGCGATTGATCTGCAACGTGGTGGTGGCCTGGTACTTGGGCGTCATCAGCAGCGTGACCACCAGCACCAGGGCGGCCACGGCCAGCGTCACGCCCGCGATCAGCCAGCGGCGGGTGGTGATGGCGTGCCAGTACTCCAGCAGGGTGACGTCGGCGTGTCTTGCGTTGAGATGACCGGAGTGGTGGTCGACCGTACTCATCGATAAGCCCTGAAAACCATGACGAAGGGGGTCAGCTCAAGCACGGTGCGCAGGAGCAGGCGTGCGTCGGAGCGATAGACCACGACGATGTCGCCTCCGTAGATTTCCGGATCGGGGTTGGCGCCCTTCTCGATCTCGGTCAGATCGAAGCGCGCGATCATCTTCTGCCCGCCGATCTCGCGGAACACCACCACGTTCTTGCGGCTGGCCAGATCGCTCACGCCCTGCGCCTCGGCCAGGGCCTGCTGCAGGGTCAGCTGCGTGGCGCCGTTGAGCGGATAGTTGCCCGGCTTGGACACCGCGCCGGACACGGTGATGCGCTGGCTGGTGAACTCCTGGATCAGCACCGAGACCTGCGGGTCCTGCAGGAAGCGGGCGCCGTAGCGCTGGGTGATCTCGCCTTCCAGCTCGCTGCGCGTCAGCCCGGCCGCCTTGAGGTTGCCGATGAGCGGCAGCGAGATCATGCCCTCGTTGTCCACGCGCACCTGGCGCTCGAGATCCTCGATCTGGAAGACCTTGATCTCGATCAGATCGCCGGCACCGATGCGGTACTCCGGCGTTTCCTTCAGCTCGCCCAGCGGATCGGGAGCCGGCAGCGAGGTCGCGACCTCCTTGGGCACGGAATTGCAGCTGGTCAGAAACAGCACGCACGCCAGCGCGAGCCATGCCAACAAACTTCGAACAGAGGGCGATGAGGCCATAAAACGGTCGTCTACCTTTGGGTTGGGGGGAGGCCCGCGGGTGCCCAACCGGACGGGTGTTCCGGTGTGGCGAGAGTTTCGTGACGTGGTCCGACGATGTGACCTGTCGAACTCAAGGTCACCAGCCGAATGTGAATACGGCCTGCGATCGACTATCGCATAGCGATGCGTCGGCCTCCAGACTGACATCCCAACGAACGATGCCCCCAGTCACGAACCGCGTGCCGGCCTCCCCGGCGCATTTCCTGTCGTTTCCCGGCAAAACCCTTTGCTGCTGCTGCTTTGCACAAATTGGATAACGCGGGTCGTGTGCGACACCGGACAGACTTTTGTGACAGAGCGCCCGTCTGCGGCTTCAGGTCGCAGTTACTCGATGCTCAGCTAGCTCAAGGCGGTTTAACGCCATGCGCTGGAGGCGAGTAAATCGAACCGGCGTGGCCGGATCGCCGAAACGCAAAACGCCCGGAAGACCGGGCGTTTGTCTGGAACTCCACTGCGATTGGTCGGGACGGCCGGATTTGAACCGACGACCCTCTGCCCCCCAGGCAGATGCGCTACCAGGCTGCGCTACGCCCCGACGTCGCAAAGAACTTCACCCACCGTCGCGGTGGGCCGCGCATCATACCGGATTCATCCGCGGGCGGGCACCCCACCGCGTTCCTTCGATGGCGTAAGCCGCGGCCGCGCCTTCAGCGGCGCAGCAGCTGCAGGACTTCTTCCAGCTCCAGGCGCACCTGGCGCACGATCTGGTTGCTCAGGGCCGATTCCTGCTTGGCGCCCTCGCCTTCCAGGCGCAGGCGCGCGCCGCCGATCGTATAGCCCTGTTCGTAGAGCAGGCCGCGGATCTGGCGGACCATCAGCACGTCGTGGCGCTGGTAGTAGCGCCGGTTGCCGCGGCGCTTGACCGGCTCCAGGCTGGGGAACTCGGTCTCCCAGTAGCGCAGCACGTGCGGCTTGACGTCGCACAGCTCGGACACCTCACCGATGGTGAAGTAGCGCTTGGCCGGGATCGGCGGCAATTCCTTGTTGCTGCCGGGATCAAGCATTCGGGTTGCCTCCTGCGTACGCCTCGACGCGTTCCTTGAGTTTCTGGCCCGGGCGGAAGGTGACCACGGTGCGGGCGGAGATCGGGATCTCCTCGCCGGTCTTGGGGTTGCGGCCTGGGCGCTGGTTCTTGCGCCGCAGGTCGAAATTGCCGAAGCCGGACAGCTTGACCTGGCGCCCCTGTTCCAGGGCGTCACGCAGCACGTCGAAGTACGCGTCGACGAACTCCTTGGCCTCGCGCTTGTTCAGACCGACTTCGTCGAACAGGCGTTCGGCCATCTCCGCTTTGGTCAATGCCATTGGTATTTCCCCGAGAGCCTCATCCGCGCATGCCGGCGCCGTGTTCCTGCGCCAGGGCGGCCACCGTTGCGGCGACCACCTCGTCCACATCGCGATCGTTCAATGTGCGCGTGTTGTCCTGCAAAATCAAGCCCATAGCGAGGCTCTTTTGACCGGTTTCGACCCCGGCGCCGACGTAGCGGTCGAACAGCAGCACCTGCCTGAGCAGCGGGCCGGCCGCCTTCCACACCGTCCGCTCAATGGCGGCGAAGGGCACCGCCTCGGCCACGGTGAAGGCCAGGTCGCGGCGCACCGACGGGAAGCGCGAGAGCTCGCCCGCACGCGGGATCTGGCGCTGGACCAGCGGCGCCAGGTCCAGTTCGAACGCCAGCACCGGCAGATCCAGGTCCAGCGCCTTGAGCAGGCGCGGATGCAGCTGCCCGATCCAGCCGATGACCCGCCCCTCGCGCAGCACCCGCGCCGAGCGACCCGGATGGCCGAAGCCCTCGCTCGCCGGCTCGAACGTCAGCGCCGCGCCCGACGCCGCCGCCAGGCTCTCCAGGTCGCCCTTGAGGTCGTGGAACTCCACCGCGCGCGCCGGCACGCCCCACTGCTCGGCATGCGCGTCGCCGCAGACCGCGGCGGCGATGCGCAGCGTCTCGCGCGGCGCCTCGCCCTGCCCGGCCGCGGCGAACACGTTGCCCAGCTCGAACAGGCGGATCCGGCTGGTCTGGCGCGCCGCATTGCGCTGCAGGGCGGCGACCAGACCGGGCAACAGGGAGGTGCGCATCACGCCCAGCTCGCTGCTGAGCGGATTGGCCAGCGGCACCGCGCCTTCGGTCAGCTCCCAGCGCGCCAGCAGCTGGGCGTCGACGAAGGCGAAGTTGACCGTCTCCAGCAGGTCGCGCGCGGCCAGCTGGCGGCGCACGGTGGCCTGGTCCAGCCGGGTCTCGCTGTCGGCGGCGATGCGGGTGGCGCCGCCGGGCAGCGTGGCCGGGATGCGGTCGTAGCCGTGGATGCGGGCCAGTTCCTCGATCAGGTCTTCTTCGATGGCGATGTCGAAGCGCCGGCTGGGCGCGACCACCGACCAGCCCGCATCGGTGGCGTCGACCCGCATGCCCAGCGCGCGCAGGATGCGCTCGATTTCGGCGTCCGGGATCTCCAGACCGAGCACGCGCGCCACGCGGGCGCGGCGCAGCGCGATCGGCGCCGGCGCGGGCAGATGCTGATCCAGCGCCGCCTGCACGACCGGGCCGGGCTGGCCACCGGCTAGCTCGACGATCAGGCGCGTGGCGACCTCGATGGCCTGCGGCGCCAGCGCCGGATCGACGCCGCGCTCGTAGCGATGCGAGGCATCGGTATGCAGGCCCAGGCGCCGGCCGCGGCCGATGATGGCGGCCGGCGCGAAGTAGGCCGACTCCAGGAACACGTTGCGCGTGGCGCCGGAGACCTTGGCGTCCTGCCCGCCCATGATGCCGGCCAGCGCGACCGGACGATCGGCATCGGTGATCACCAGGAAGCCGTCGTCCAGCGCGGCGGTGCGACCATCGAGCAGCTGCAGCGACTCGCCGCTGCGGCCGTGGCGCACGCCGACCGGACCGGTCAGCAGATCGCGGTCGAAGGCATGCATCGGCTGGCCCAGCTCCAGCATCACGTACTGGGTGATGTCCACCAGCAGCGATACCGGGCGCACGCCGCTGCGGCGCAGGCGCTCGGCCATCCAGATCGGCGTGGCGCGGGTCGGATCGACGCCCTCGATGACGCGGCCGCAGTAGCGCGGCGCATCGGCGCCGGCGTCCAGCGTCACCTGCAGCGCATGCTCGTGCACGGCGGGCACCGGCGCGGCGTCGAAGGGCACCACGTCGCTGCCGCTGGCGGCGGCCACGTCGAAGGCGATGCCGCGCACGCTGAAGCAGTCGGCACGGTTGGGCGTCAGCTTGATCTCGATGCTGGCATCGGGCAGGCCCAGGTAGTCGGCGATCGGCGTCCCCAGCGGCGCATCGTCCGGCAGTTCGAGCAGGCCGGAGGCGTCGGCATCCACGCCCAGCTCCTTGGCCGAGCAGAGCATGCCGTTGGAGTCCACGCCGCGCAGCTTGGCGGCCTTGATCGAGATCTCACCGAGCCTGGCGCCGACCATCGCCAGCGGCGCGACCAGCCCGGGGCGCGCATTGGGCGCGCCGCACACGATCTGCAGGCGCTCGCCGGTGCCGGCATCGACCTGACAGACCTGCAGGCGGTCGGCTTCCGGATGACGGGCGCAATCGACGATGCGCGCCACCACCACCTTGTCCAGGCCTTCGCCCAGTGCGGTGACGTCCTCGACCTCCAGGCCGATGGCGGTCAGCGTCGCCGACAGTTCCTCGCGCGTGGCACCGGTGGGGACGTGGCTGCGCAGCCAGTTTTCGCTGAATTTCATTTTGAAATTCCGGGATTAGGGATTGGGGATTCGGGATGGGTGAGAAGCGGACTCATGCGAGGTCGGGGCTGGGCCCGAAATCCGCTTTTACGAATCCCGAATCCCGAATCCCCACTCCCATCACTCAAGCAAACTGCCGCAAAAACCGCACGTCGTTCTCGAAGAACGCGCGCAGATCGCTCACGCCGTAGCGCAGCATCGCGAAGCGCTCCACGCCCATGCCGAAGGCGAAGCCGGTGTAGCGCTCCGGGTCGATGCCCACGCTGCGCAGCACGTTCGGGTGGACCATGCCGCAGCCCAGCACCTCCAGCCAGCGCGTGCTGCCGTCGGGCTGCTGCCAGGCGATGTCCACTTCCGCGCCGGGTTCGACGAAGGGGAAGTAGCTGGGACGGAAGCGCATTTCGAAATCGCGCTCGAAGAAGGCCCGCACGAACTCGCTCAAAGTGCCCTTGAGGTCGGCGAAGGTCGAATGCTCGTCCACCAGCAGGCCCTCGCACTGGTGGAACATGGGCGAATGGGTCTGGTCGCTGTCGCTGCGATACACCTTGCCCAGCGCGATCATGCGCAGCGGCGGGGCGTGCTCGCCCATGTAGCGCACCTGCACGCCGGAGGTGTGGGTGCGCAGCAGGCGGCCATCGCCGAAGTAGAAGGTGTCGTGCATGGCGCGCGCCGGATGATGCGGCGGGAAGTTCAGCGCCTCGAAGTTGTGCCAGTCGTCCTCGATCTCCGGGCCGTCGGCCAGCTCGTAGCCCAGCCGGCCGAAGATCTCAGCGATGCGCTCGATGGTGCGGCTGATCGGATGCAGGCCACCGCGCGTGCCGTCGCGGCCCGGCAGGGTCACATCGATCGCCTCGCCGGCCAGGCGCGCGTCGAGCGCTGCGTCCTCCAGCACGGTCTTGCGTTCGGACAGCGCCTGGGCGATGGCATCGCGCGCGCGGTTGATGGCTTCGCCGGCGGCCTTGCGCTGGTCGGCCGGCAGCGTGCCGAGCGCCTTGAGCTGGGCGGTGACCTGGCCGTTCTTGCCCAGCAGCGCCACGCGCAGGGATTCGACCGCATCGGGCGCGGTGGCGGCGGCGATGTCGGCCAGCGCCTGCGCGGTGAGGGTTTCGATTTGGCTCATCGGTCCTTGGAGGTCCTGGTAAGAGTCCGGCGGCGACCCGGCTCACGCCTTCGGGTCGCCCAAAACAAAATGGGGAAGGACTCGCGCCCTTCCCCATGCATGCAATGCTGTTTCCGCCGAAGCGCCGCGCGGAGGCGGTGCGCTTCGATGGATCGACACTTATGCCGCGAGCGCGCCCTTGGCCTTTTCAGCCAGCGCCGCAAAACCGGCGGCGTCGTGGACGGCGATGTCGGCCAGGACCTTGCGGTCCAGGGTGATGCCAGCCTTCAGCAGGCCGTTCATGAAACGGCTGTAGCTCAGACCGTTGATGCGGGCCGCCGCGTTGATGCGGGTGATCCACAGCGAACGGAAGTTGCGCTTCTTCTGCTTGCGGCCGATGTAGGCGTACTGCTGGGCCTTGATGACGGCCTGCTTGGCGACGCGGAACACCTTGCGGCGCGCGTTGTAGTAGCCCTTGGCCTGGCTGATGATCTTCTTGTGACGGCGACGTGCGGTCACACCACGCTTGACTCGTGCCATGGTCTAGTTCCTCAGAGATAGGGCAGCATGCGGTTCAGACGGCCGGAATCTTCGGCGCGAATGATGTTCGTCGCACGAAGACCACGCTTCCGCTTGGTCGCCTTCTTGGTGAGGATGTGGCTACGGTTGGCGTGGCCAGCCTTAAACTTGCCGGAGGCGGTCTTGCGGAAACGCTTCGCCGCCGCCCGGTGGGTCTTGATCTTGGGCATTGCTAGATCCTTGTGGGTTTCGATAACTGGTCTGGGCGGTGGCCTGCGCCACGCTTTCCGTCCTGCCCCAACCGGCTGGTAAGTCGCTGATCCGGAACGAATCGGCGACAGGTTCCTATGGCCTTTCGGCCGCCCGGCGATAAACCGGGCCGCGCATCATACATGGCCGGCGATTTCCTTGCAAATCAGCAGGTTCGCAAAGGGCCGGCAACGATGAACCGGGCGCGGGCCCGGTCAGGCGGCTTGCGCCGCACGGCGCCCGCGAAGGGGCGCCAGGGCAGGCTTACTGCTTCTTCTTCGGCGCGATCATCATGACCATCTGCCGGCCTTCCAGGCGCGGACGGGACTCGATGATGATGTCCTCGCCCAGGTCGCGCTCGATGCGCGAGGCCATCTCGCGACCTAGCTCCTGGTGGCTCATTTCGCGGCCACGGAAGCGGATGTTGACCTTGACCTTGTCGCCCTCTTCCAGGAAACGGCGCATGTTGCGCAGCTTGATCTGGTAGTCGCCCTCGTCGGTGACGGGGCGGAACTTGAGTTCCTTGATCTCGACCTGCTTGGTCTTCTTCTTGGCCTCGTTGGCCTTCTTCTGGGCTTCGAACTTGAACTTGCCGAAGTCCATGATCTTGCACACCGGCGGATCGGCCTGCGGCTGGATCTCGACCAGGTCCAGACCCTCGTCCTCGGCCATGGACAGCGCCTCGTCGCGCGAGAGCACGCCGATCATTTCGCCGTCGCTGCCGATCACGCGCACGCGCGGGACGCGGATCTCCTGGTTCTTGCGGTTTTGCTTGTTATCGGGGGTACTGATGTTGCAGTCTCCGTGATGGAATGGGGCCGGCACCCCTGACGGCGCCGGTACCTGAAAGATCAGGTCGCTTGCTCGGCCGCAAGGCGCTCGGCGAAGGCCTGGATGGACATTGTGCCCAAATCCTCGCCTGCGCGCGTGCGCACGGCCACGGCGCCATTGTCCCTCTCGCGGTCTCCGACCACCAGCAGATACGGCACCCGCTGCAGCGTGTGTTCGCGGATCTTATAGCCGATCTTTTCGTTCCGCAAATCCGAAACCACGCGGAAACCTTGATTTGAAAGGGTTTTCGCCACCTGCTCGACGTACGGCGCCTGGGCGTCGGTGATGTTGGCGACCACCGCCTGGACCGGGGCCAGCCAGGCCGGGAAAGCGCCGGCGTGGTGCTCGATCAGGATGCCGATGAAGCGCTCCATCGAGCCGACGATGGCCCGGTGCAGCATGACCGGGTGCCGTTTCTGGCTGTTTTCGTCCACGTACTCGGCGCCCAGGCGGCCGGGCATCATGAAATCGACCTGCATCGTGCCCAGCTGCCAGGTGCGGCCGATGGCGTCGCGCAGGTGGTACTCGATCTTGGGGCCGTAGAAGGCGCCCTCGCCCGGCAGCTCCTGCCATTCCACCCCGCAGCTGCGCAGGGCCGAACGCAGCGCGTCCTCGGCCTTGTCCCAGGTGGCGTCGTCGCCCAGGCGCGATTCGGGGCGCAGGGCGATCTTGATCTGGATGTCCTCGAAACCGAAGTCGGCGTACACCTTCAGCGCCTGCTGGTGGAAGGCGGTGACCTCGGCCTCGATCTGGGCCTCGGTGCAGAAGATGTGGCCGTCGTCCTGGGTGAAGCCGCGCACGCGCAGGATGCCGTGCAGCGCGCCGGAGGGCTCGTTGCGGTGGCAGGCGCCGAACTCGCCGTAGCGGATCGGCAGGTCGCGATAGCTGTGCAGGCCCTGGTTGAACACCTGGACGTGGCCCGGGCAGTTCATCGGCTTGACCGCGTAGGTGCGCTTCTCCGACTCGGTGAAGAACATGTTCTCCTTGTAGTTGTCCCAGTGGCCCGACTTCTGCCACAGCGACACGTCCAGGATCTGCGGGCAGCGCACCTCGCCGTAGCCGCTCTCGCGGTAGACCCGGCGCATGTACTGCTCGACCACCTGCCACAGGGCCCAGCCCTTGGGATGCCAGAACACCAGGCCCGGGCCCTCTTCCTGCAGGTGGAACAGGTCCTGCTGCTTGCCGATGCGGCGGTGGTCGCGCTTCTCGGCTTCCTCGATGCGCTGGATGTAGGCGTCCAGCTGCTTCTTGTCGGCCCAGGCCGTGCCGTAGATGCGCTGCAGCTGTTCGTTCTTGGCATCGCCGCGCCAGTAGGCGCCGGAGATCCGGGTCAGCTTGAAGGCCTTGAGGAAGCGCGTGTTGGGCACGTGCGGGCCGCGGCACATGTCCACGTATTCCTGGTGGTAGTACATGCCCATGGCCTGGATGTCCTGCGGCATGTCCTCGATCAGGCGCAGCTTGTAGTCCTCGCCGCGGGCCTTGAAGATTTCGATCACCTCGGCGCGCGGGGTCATGCGCTTGATCACGTCGTAGTCCTGCGCGATCAGCTCGGCCATGCGCGCCTCAATGGCGGCCATGTCCTCGGGCGTGAAGGGGCGCTCGGAATAGATGTCGTAGTAGAAGCCCTCGGCGATCACCGGGCCGATGACCATCTTCACGTCCGGGTAGAGCTGCTTGACCGCATGCCCGACCAGGTGCGCGGCGGAGTGGCGGATGATCTCCACGCCCTCCTCGTCCTTGGGCGTGATGATGCGCAGGGTCGCGTCGTGGTCGATGACGTCGCTGGCATCGACCAGCACGCCGTCCACGGCGCCGGCGACGGTGGCCTTGGCCAGGCCCGCGCCGATCGACTGGGCGACCTGCATGACGGAAACGGGGGCATCGAACTGACGGCGGCTGCCATCGGGGAGCGTGATCGTGATCATGGGCTTTTCAGGGGCTTGGGGCCGCGCCCACGACCGGGCGTCGGGGGGCGAGGACATCTGGGGACGGGTCTGCGCAAACACAAAGGGCGCCACACGGGCGCCCTTGCAGGTGACCATGTGCGTGGATCAGCGGTGGGCGGTGGTAGTGCTCATGTCGCACGCTCGGCCGGCGCGGGGCGCGGGCCACCTGACTCATCGTCGAAACGGACCTGCATGGTAGCGCAAAGCCCGCCGCGACGGGCAACGAGGCCCGCGGACGCCGCCGCTATACTGCCGGCCCACCTGCCCGCCGGCGCCCGCCCGTGTCCCCCGAACCCGTCGTCGCCGAACTGATCGAACTGCTCAGCCTGGAGCGCCTGGAGGAGAATCTCTTCCGCGGCCAAAGCCGGGACATCGGCACCAAGTACGTGTTCGGCGGCCAGGTGCTGGGCCAGGCCCTGTCGGCGGCGCAGGCCACGGTCGACCCGGCCGCCCAGCGCCGTGCGCATTCGCTGCACGCCTACTTCCTGCGCGCAGGCGACGTGGAAGCGCCGATCGTCTACGACGTGGACCGCACCCGCGACGGCGGCAGCTTCTCGGTGCGCCGGGTCACGGCGATCCAGCACGGCAAGGTGATCTTCTTCTGCGCCGCGTCCTTCCAGGGCGACGAGCCCGGGGTCGAGCACCAGCCGGAGATGCCGCAGGTGCCGGCGCCGGAGGACATCGACGAGCAGCCCTCGGTGCCGCCGCAGGTGATGGCCACCCTGCCGCCCAAGGTGCAGCGCTGGCTCAACCGGCTGGGGCCGTTCGAGTTCCGCCACGTGCAGCCGCGCAACGAGCTGGACCCGCAGCGCCTGCCGCCGCGGCAGCAGTTCTGGTTCCGGCTGTCCGAGCGGGTCGGCGATTCGCCCGAGCTGCACCGCACGCTGCTGGCCTATGCCTCGGACTACCAGCTGCTGGGCACGGCCAACTTCCCGCACGGCATCAGCTACTACCAGCCGAATGTGCAGATGGCCTCGCTGGACCATGCGATCTGGTTCCATCGCCCGTTCCGCGCCGACGACTGGCTGCTGTACGCCATCGACAGCCCGACCATGCAGAACGCGCGCGGCATGGCGCGCGGGCTGATCTTCGACCGCGCCGGTCGGCTGGTGGCCAGCACCGCGCAGGAGGGCCTGATCCGCGTGGTCCCCAGCGCCGGCGATGCGGCCCACGTGCCGGCCAAGGAATAAGGCAGCCCCGTGCGCCAGATCTTCACCAGCCAGCGCGTGGAAACCGTCGAGGGAGTGGCCCAGCTGCTCGAGCAGGCCGGCATCGCCACCTACATCAGCAACGGCCGCTCCTATCACGGCCGGCGCGGCAGCCAGTTCAAGTATTCCGACCCCACGCCCAAGGCCAAGCAGCCCACCGTGTGGGTGCGCCATGCCGACGACCAGCTGCGCGCGCGCGAACTGCTGCGCGCCCAGGGCCTGCTGGAGACCACCCGGCCCGGCGTGGCGCAGCCGCTGGCCTTCGCCGAGCCGGACCAGGACGTCCACAACAAGCGTCGCTGGGCGCTGCGCATCCGCCTGGTACTGCTGGCGCTGATCGTGGCCGCGGCGGCCTTCACCTTCCTGCACCACCGCGCCCTGCGCCAGCAGGCGCAGGCAGAAGCGCAAGCGGCGGCCGCCGCGCAGGCGGCCGCCCGCCAGGCACGCACGCCGCAGGACGATGGGCTGAAGGACGACGAGCAGCGCGTGCGCATCCCGATGCTGCCGCCGGCTTCGCCGCCGCGCTGATCCGGTCACATCCGCCGGGCCGGCGCGTCATGGAACGAGGATTTCGACCGGAAGCCTTGCCATGCACGCCCTGACCCTGGATGCCACGCTGCACCACGAACTGCCCGCCGCCCGGCGCGGCGACACGGCCGCCTACGGCCGGATCGTGTCGGCCTGCCAGAACACGATCACCGCCATCGCCCTGTCGATCACGCGCGATGTGGCGGCCAGCGAGGACATCGCCCAGGAGGCCTTCCTGCGCGCCTGGCAGCGGCTGGACCGGCTGAAGAACCACGACAGCTTCCTGCCCTGGCTGCGGCAGATCACCCGCAACCTGGCCCGCGACCACCTGCGGGCGCGCAAGCACGCCGCCATGACCGGGCAGGACGCCGAACTGGCCATCGCCATCGCCGCCGACCCCGCGCCCGAACCCGGCGAGCGGCTGCTGGTCACCGAACAGGAGACCGCCGCGCTGGCGCTCATCGACGCCCTGCCCGCCGAGAGCCGCGAGACGCTGCTGCTGTACTACCGCGAGGGCCAGAGCTCGCAGCAGGTCGCCGCGCTGCTGGGCCTGTCGGACGCGGCCGTGCGCAAGCGCCTGTCGCGGGCGCGCGAGCAGGTGCGCAGCGAGCTGCTGGCGCGCTTCGGCGAATTCGCGCGCGGCTCGGCGCCGGCGGCGGCCTTCGCCCTGGTCGTGACCAGCGCGCTGACGGTCGGCACGCCGCCGGCCGCGGCGGCCACCGCGCTGGGGCTGGCCGGGTCGGTCGGCGCCAAGTCCGTGGGCAAGCTGCTGCTGGGCGGCCTGGGCAGCATCGGGATCGGCGCGGCCGGCGCGGGCCTGGGCGTCTGGCTGGGCCTCAAACGCAACCTGCGCGGCGCCCTGGATGAGCGCGAACGCACGCAGCTCAAGCGCAGCGCGGCGCTGAGCGCGCTGCTTTCGCTGGCCTTCGTCCTGGGCATGCTCGCCTATGCGTCCTGGGGCCACGGCTGGCTGGTGCCGCTGCTGCTGACGCTGGGACTGTTCGGCGGCGTCAGCTACCTGGGGCTGGTGGTCGAGCCGCGCATCAAGGCGCGGCGCCACGCGGTGGAAGCGCAGCGCGATCCGGTCAAGGCCGCGCGCGATCGCCGCCGCGAACGCTGGATGGCCTGGGCCGGCTTCGTGCTGGGCATGGCGCTGGGCGGCGGCGGCCTGGTCTGGGGGATGATGGCCAGCGGTCGCCTGCCGTTCTGAGGCAGGAACGCCGGGGAAGGACCGCGCCATGCGTCAAAGCGTGGTCGTCCTGAAAAGCAAAACCCCGCGCCGTTATCGGCGCGGGGCTGCTTGAACCGCAATCGACCCGTTACGACTTGGCCGGTGCGTCGGCCGGCGGCGGCGGGGGCGGCGGCATGCCGTCCGGGCCACCGCGATGCCCACGCGGACCGCGCTCGTCGCCCGGACCATGCATCGGGCGGTCCGGCTTGGCCGCGTCGAACTCGGCCTTGCTCAACAGGCCGTCCTTGTTGGTGTCGGCCTTGGCGAACCATTCGTCACGACGCTGCTTGATCTTCTGTTCGAAGTCGACCTTGTCGACGAACCCATCCTTGTTGACGTCCATCTCCGCGAAGCGGGCGGCGAACTTGGGATCGGCCTTGGCTTCGGCGGCGCTGATACGGCCGTCGTGGTTGGTATCCAGCCTGGACAGCCAGCCATCGGGACCCGGGCCGTGGCCGCGTTCACCGCGCGGCGGGCGCGGCAACTCGTCGCGGCTCAGGAAGCCGTCCTTGTTCTTGTCCAGGGCGTCGAACTGCTTGGCCAGCCAGGGGTTGGCGGCGGCTTCGGCACGGCTGATCTTGCCGTCCTGGTTGGTGTCCAGGGCCTTGGGCGGCGGGGGCGGCGGCGGGGGCGGTGTGCCGGCGTCCTGGCCAGCGGCCCAGGCCGTACCGGCGCCCAGCGCAGCGACGATGGAAAACGCGATCAGGGTCTTGCGCATGCGTGCTTCCTTCCAGTGTCGTGGCAACGTGCCACTGGCAAGGAGAACGCCGCATCGCGGCCCGCGTTGACCCCAGGCACGGGCGCATTAAGACGGCGGACAGCCGCGTCAAGACGAGACGCTGATCGGCGGCGATGGCGGCGGCGGGCGGCAGGTCGTCTGCCCGCGCCACGACGCAGGCCCGATCTCACATGGCGGGACGGCAAGGGCACAGTATGCTGCGGCCATGCCGATGCCCCTGCCCCATCCGCTCTGCACCGCCGCGCCGCCGCGGGGCGCGTGCGGCGCGCGGGGAGAAAGAGGCGCGGCATGAT
Source organism: Pseudoxanthomonas winnipegensis (assembly GCF_030322905.1). NCBI lineage: Bacteria > Pseudomonadati > Pseudomonadota > Gammaproteobacteria > Lysobacterales > Lysobacteraceae > Pseudoxanthomonas > Pseudoxanthomonas winnipegensis. Next base: position 3,018,346 of record NZ_CP095475.1, read on the forward strand.
GGGCAGCGGCGCCCTGCCGCCGCGCGACGACGTGCGGCTGTTCCATACCGGCGAACATGCCTGCGGCTACTGGCCCGAGCGCACGGCGCGCGACCTGGTGCTCGACCCGCGCGATCCGCGTCTGCCGATGTTCTATCCGACCGCGCTGTCGTGGGGCTTCCGTCGCTCCGGCGATCTGGTCTATCGCCCGCATTGCCATGGCTGCCGCGCATGCGTGCCGGTGCGCATCCCGGTGGCGCATTTCACGCCCGACCGCAGCCAGCGTCGCTGCGCGGCGCGCAATGCGGGGGTGGAGGCGCGGGTGGTGCCCGCCCAGCGCAGCGAGGAGCATCTGGCCCTGTACCAGCGCTACCTCACCAGCCGCCATGTCGGCGGGGGCATGGACGATCACGGCGCGAACGAGTTCGAACAGTTCCTGGTCGGGCGCTGGTCGCAGACGCGCTTCCTGGAACTGCGCGAGGACGGCCGGCTGATCGCGGCGGCCGTCACCGACCTGGTGCCCGGCGCGCTGTCGGCGGTGTACACCTTCTTCGACCCGGACCTGGCCGCACGCAGCCTGGGCACGCTGGCGATCCTGCGCCAGATCGACTGGGCCCGACGCGACCTGCGCACGCATCTGTACCTAGGCTACTGGATCGATGGTCATCGCAAGATGGCCTACAAGCGCCGGTTCGCGCCGCTGGAGGCCTTCGACGGACGCACTTGGGACCGCATCGAGGATGTGGCGGGCTAGTCGCTGACCCACTCATCGTCGTTCCCGCGAAAGCGGGAACCCAAGGACGTTGACGCTTCATGCGAAAGACGCGGCATCCCGCATTCGCAGGAATGACCGGCGTTGAAGGCAGCCCAGGCGCCGGGTGTCATCTGCGGCGCATAGAATCCTGCGATGCGACTGACTTCCCTGCTCTGCCTGATGGCCCTGTCCACGCTTGCCGGCTGCGCGCACGATGCCGCGGTGCCGCCCGCCCCCTCTGCCCCGCTGCGGGTGGCGACCTACAACACCTCGCTGTATTCGGACCAGGCCGGCGGGCTGATCGCCGAACTGGAAGGCGATAGCGCACACGCGCGCAAGATCGCCGCGGTGCTGCAGGTCGTGCGGCCCGATCTGGTGCTGCTCAACGAGTTCGACTACGACCCGGCGCAGCGCGCGGCCGATCTGTTCCAGCATCGTTTCCTCGAAGTCGCCCAGCCCGGCGGCGGCGCGCCGCTGCGCTATCCCTACTGCTATCTGGCCGAGGTCAACACCGGGGTGCCCAGCGGCCTGGACCTGGACAACGATGGCCAGGTCGGCGGACCGGGACGCGCGGGCGGCAACGATGCCTGGGGCTATGGCCTGCATCCGGGGCAATACGGGATGCTGGTGCTGTCCAAGTATCCGATCGATGCGGACGCGGTGCGCAGCTTCCGCCTGCTGAAGTGGTCGCAGGTGCCCGGCGCGGCCAACCCGGTCGATCCGCGCAATGGCAAGCCTTGGTATTCGGCCGTGGCCTGGCCGCAGCTGCGGCTGTCGTCCAAGTCGCATTGGGACGTGCCGGTGCGCACGCCGGGCGGCGTGGTCCACTTCCTGGTCTCGCATCCGACTCCGCCGGTGTTCGACGGGCCGGAGGACCGTAACGGCGCGCGCAATGCGCAGGAAATCGCGCTGTGGCGCCATTACCTGGACAACGCGCCTGGCGCGCCCTGGCTGTGCGACGACGCCGGCCGCTGCGGCGGGCTGGAGGCGGGCGCGCGGTTCGTCATCGCCGGCGATCTCAACAACGACCCGGTCGACGGCGACGGTCGCCATGAGGCCATCGTCGAGCTGCTCGAACATCCGCGCGTGCTGCGCCATCCCACGCCGACCAGCGCCGGCGGCGAGGCGACCGCGCGCGCCTATGCCGCCAAGGGCATCGCCCATCGCGGCGCCCCGGCCCAGGTCACCGGCGACTTCGGCCCCAAGGCCGGCGCGATGCGGCTGGACTACGTCCTGCCGTCAGTAGGCTTCTCGTATCTGGGCGGCGGCGTGTTCTGGCCCGCCAGCGACGATCCGCACGCTGCCATCGCCGATGGCAGCGACCATCATCTGGTGTGGGCGGATCTCCAGATGTAAGCCCGAAGTATCGCTGACCCGCTTGGCAGGTCAGCGGGTAATGTCACCCTTCCAGCCTATGACTAACTGGTGTGACACGCGTTGGCGCACCAATAGCAACCATTGATCCTGTCTGATGGATAGCGGCGCTTGCCTTCCGCAACCGCGCCCTGGCAGCCAGCATGCCATCCAAGGTCGATTTGATTTGAGGCAGCCGGCATATAGAGACAACCGTTAGTGACGTTGTGAACCTCATGATCGCCGTTGGCTTGGGCGTTGCTGTTGAGAACAAAGTTTGGCACTGTGGCATCCTCGTTCAGGTTGGCGGGCGGTTCCGCGCAACTGCTGTGTAATACAGCCTGATTGCGCCGCATCTCACGAACTGCGACACCTCCCCCACGCTCCTGAGGAACCGGAAATTCGACCTCAATAACTAGATTGTCGGAGCCGCTTCGCGGCGATCAGCGAAGCCGGTAAAACCCATCGCCGCTGAAGCGGCTCCCACATGAGTTCGCAGAGAGGCGCGAGCTACTCCAGCGTGATCTCGATCGCCGCCGCGGCCTCGCGCGCCTTGGCGCGGGCGGCATCGATATCGGCGCCGCGGGCCAGGGTGACGCCGACGCGACGCTGGCCTTCCACGCGCGGCTTGCCGAACAGGCGCAGTGCGGTGTCGGGCGCGGCCAGGGCGGCCTCGACGTGGGCGAACACGGGCACGCCATGCCCTTGAGCCAGCATCGCGCACGAAGCCGAAGGCGCGACGGTCGTGATCGTCTCGCCATCGCCCGCGCCAACCGGCAGGCCGAGGATGGCGCGCGCATGCAGGGCGAACTCGCTCAGGTCCTGCGACACCAGCGTCACCAGCCCGGTGTCGTGCGGGCGCGGGGACACCTCGGAGAACCACACCGCATCGCCCTTGACGAACAGCTCCACGCCGAACAGCCCGCGCCCGCCCAGGTCGTCGGTCACCGCGCGGGCGATCTGCTGGGCGCGCGCCAGCGCGGCCGCGCTCATCGGCTGCGGCTGCCAGCTCTCGCGGTAGTCGCCGTCCTTCTGCCAGTGGCCGATCGGCGCGCAGAAGCTGGTGCCGCCGGCGTGGCGCACGGTCAGCAGGGTGATCTCGTAATCGAAGTCGATGAAGCCCTCGACGATGCAGCGCCCGGCGCCGGCGCGGCCGCCGGTCTGGGCGTAGTCCCAGGCCGGGGCGATGTCGGCCTCGCTGCGCAGCGTGCTCTGGCCCTTGCCCGAGGAGGACATCAGCGGCTTGACCACGCACGGCAGGCCGATGGCCGCGACCGCGGCGAGATAGTCCTCGCGCGTGTCGACGAAGCGGTACGGCGAGGTCGGCAGGCCCAGCGTCTCGGCGGCCAGGCGGCGGATGCCTTCGCGGTCCATGGTCAGGCGCGCGGCGCGCGCGGTCGGGATCACGTGCAGACCATCGGCTTCCAGCTCGACCAGGGTCGGGGTGTGGATGGCCTCGATCTCCGGTACCACCAGGTGCGGCCGCTCCTGCGCGATCAGCGCGCGCAGCGCGGCCGGGTCGAGCATGTCCAGCACATGGCTGCGGTGGGCGACCTGCATGGCCGGCGCGTCGGCATAGCGGTCGGCGGCGATGACCTCCACGCCGAAGCGCTGCAGCTCGATGGCCACCTCCTTGCCCAGTTCGCCCGAGCCGAGCAGCAGGACGCGGGTGGCGGAAGGCGAGCGCGGCGTGCCGAGCGTGGTCATGGGCGGCGGATCCAGGCAGAAGGGGCGGCCATTCTAGCCAGCCCGTCTCTTCCGTCCCCGGACCGACCCGGCCCGCCTGCGCCGACGGACGGCGCTTGCAGGAAGATATCAATTTGATATCTTTATCTCCAAATCCGAGGACACCGCCATGAAAGAACAACCCGTCCGTTCCCTGCCCGGCCTTCCCTTCCTGCTGGTGCTGCTGGTGCTGCTGGCCGGCGCGGTGTGGCTGTTCGCCACCGGCCTGGGCCCCGACCCGGACGGCGCCGGCGTGGCCTCGGCGGCGCGGGTGGTGGTGGCCATCGTGCTGGCCGCGGCGCTGTTGTTGTGCCTGATCGGCCTGTACACGCTGCAGCCCAACCAGGCCGCGGTGATCAGCCTGTTCGGCAAGTACGTGGGCACCGACAAGCAGTCCGGCCTGCGCTGGAACAACCCCTTCTACGCCAAGAAGAAGGTCTCCCTGCGCGTGCGCAACTTCGAGAGCGGCCGGCTGAAGGTCAACGAGCTGGACGGCTCGCCCATCGAGATCGCCGCGGTCATCGTCTGGCAGGTCAGCGTGGCCTCCGAGGCGGTCTACAACGTGGACGACTACGAGAGCTTCGTGCACATCCAGTCCGAGGCGGCGCTGCGCGCGATGGCCACCAGCCATCCTTACGACCAGCACGAGGACGGCCAGGTCTCCCTGCGCAGCCATCCGGCCGAGATCAGCGAGCAGCTCAAGCACCACCTGGACGAGCGCCTGACCCAGGCCGGCGTGGACGTGATCGAGGCGCGCATCAGCCATCTGGCCTACGCGCCTGAGATCGCCCAGGCCATGCTGCAGCGCCAGCAGGCCAACGCAGTCATCGCCGCGCGCACGCGCATCGTCGCCGGCGCGGTGGGCATGGTCGAAATGGCCCTGGCCGAGTTGGAAAAGAGCGGCACCGTGCAGCTGGACGAGGAGCGTCGCGCCGCGATGGTCAGCAACCTGCTGGTGGTGCTGTGCGGCGATCGGGCCACCCAACCCATCGTCAACGCCGGCAGCTTGTACTGAGCAACGCCAGTGCCTGCCCACGTCTCCGCTGCCGTCCTGCTCGTCGTGCTCGCCGTCCGGCGTGGACGCCGGAACACGGACGGCTGAGCCCATATGGCAGAGAAGAAGGCCTACCCGCTGCGGATCAGCGCCGAGGTGCTCGCCGCGGCCCAGAAATGGGCCGACGACGACCTGCGTTCGCTCAACGCGCAGATCGAGTACCTGTTGCGCGACGCGCTGCGCAAGGCCGGCCGCCTGCCCAGACCCCCGATCCCCGATCCACAGGAAGACGACGCATGAGCACCGACCGCCGCTGGAGCTATCTCACCGTGGAAGTGAAACCCAGCCTGCTGGGCGCCCTGAAGACCGAGCTGGTCCAGGAGGAACTCACCAGGCAGGGCAACCAGGGCTGGGAGCTGGTCAACCTGATCGTGCCGGCGCCGGCGCAGCCGGTGGTGCTGGTCTTCAAGCGTCCGCAATGAACGCCGTCCCCGCACCGGCCGCGCCGCGCGGCGTGGACGATCTCAAGCTCGCCGCGGTCTGGGGCGTGCTCGCCGCGCTGGCGGTGGTGGCGCTGATGCCGTATCTGGCGCAGACCATGCCCGAGCGCTTCGCCAGGCTGCCGGTGCCGCTGGGGCTGGTCATGGTGCTGCAGGCGCTGCAGACCGTGGTCCTCATCGGTGCGATGGCCTGGCTGGGCCTGCGCATGGGCCACCGCGTCGGCCTGGGCAGCCCGGTGCTGCGCGCCTGGCTGGTCGATCGCACCCCGCTGGACTGGACGCGGCTGCGCCCGGCGACCAGCGCCCTGCTGGGCCTGGGCGCGGGCCTGGCGATCGTGGCGCTCTCGCCGCTGGCCGATCGCTGGCTGCCGCCGATGGCGCATCCCCCGGCGCACGTCGGCGCGCAGGCCTCGGCCATCAACGGCGCGCTGGCGTCGTTCTATGGCGGAATCGCCGAGGAACTGCAGCTGCGCCTGTTCCTGATGACCCTGCTGGTCTGGGGCGTGGCGCGCCTGCGTCGCGACCCGCCCGGTGCCGGCGTGTACTGGGCGGCGATCCTCGTCGCGGCGCTGCTGTTTGGCGCCGGGCACCTGCCGACGGCCGCCCAGGTCTGGGGTCTCACGCCCGGCGTGGTGGCGCGCACCCTGCTGCTCAACGGCGTGGGTGGGATCGTGTTCGGCTGGCTGTACTGGCGGCGCGGACTGGAGATGGCGATGCTCGGCCACTTCTGCGCCGACCTGGTCCTGCACGTGGCCATGCCGCTCATCGGCCTGGTGCGGCCATGACATCGCACGCACGATCGCATGCGGCGGGCGCGGCGCCGGCCCTCACGCCGCCGCCCGGCAGCGCGCGGCTCTGGCTGTTCGTGCTGGTGGTCGGCCTGCCGCTGCTGCTCAGCGCCGCAGCGCTGGCGATCGCGCCTCTGACGGGTCGGGCGACCCCGCAGCCGGCCGGTGGCGTCCTCGGCGCCATCGCCCTCCAACTGGCGTCGGTGGCGATGTTGACCGTGCCGCTGTGGGCCGCGCTGGACTGGGCGCTGCGCCGGCAGGCGCTGCGCATCGACCACGGCGAACTGGACGTGCGCAGCACCTTCTTCCGCAGCCGCGTGGCCCTGGCGCAGCTGCAGCTGGCGCAGGCGCGCGTGATCGACCTGGACGAACACCTCGAACTGCGCCCGCAGCTCAAGACCCGCGGCTATTCCCTGCCCGGACTGCGCAGCGGCTGGTACCGGCTGCGCAACAAGTGCAAGGCCTTCGTCGCCACCGCCGACAGCCGCCACGTGCTGTGGCTGCCCACCGCGGCCGGCCACGCGCTGCTGCTGGACGTGCGCGATCCGCACGGGCTTCTGGCGCTGCTGCACGAGCGCTGCGGGCACGCACGCTAGAGTGGCGCGCATGTCTGCTCACCCCCTGCCCCAAACCGGCCTGCTGCTCAACACCGCCGAGGTGGAGCTATGGCCGGCGCCGCTGCTGCGCGCGCGCGCCAACGCCGATGCGCGCGTGCTGGCCCGCGCCTCGCGCGTCCTGCGGCGCAAGGACGACGGCCGCTATCTTGCCGCCGTGGTACCTGAGGGCCTGGTCGGCCTGCTGCCCGGCTGGAGCCGCACGCCGGGCATCGACGAGGCGCTGGACCGCCTGGAGGCTATCGAACACGCGCGCCCCCTGCCCGGCGCCGGCGAGGCGGACCTGCCGCTCACCGGCCTGCGCAGACGCCTGGACCGCCTGGGCCTGGACGCCGACGACTATGCCGCGCGCACCGGCCTGGCGCTGATCGCCGAACCGGCCACGCTCTGGCTGGCCGGGCGCGATCGCTACGACCGTCCGCTCTGGCTGACCCGCGCCGCCAGCCGCGCCTGGCGCGCCATGCAGGCCGCGGCATGGGAGGACCAGGTGCGGCTGGACGCGATCTCCGGCTATCGCAGCCACGCTTACCAACTGGGCATCTTCGAGCGCAAGCGCGCGCGCGGACAGACGGTCGAGCAGATCCTCACCGTCAACGCCGCCCCCGGCTACAGCGAACACCACGCCGGCACCGCGCTGGACATCGGCACGCCCGGCGAGGCGCCGGCCGAGGAATCCTTCGAACGCACGCCCGCCTTCGCCTGGCTGGGCGCGCATGCCGGCCGCTTCGGCTTCGCCATGAGCTATCCGCGCGACAACCCGCACGGCATCGTCTACGAGCCCTGGCACTGGCGGCACCAGGGCTGAGGCCCGGCACCCGGCGCGACGCCCTCAGCGCCGCAGCACGTCCACCGCCCAGAGCAGCCAGGCCAGCATCATCGCCACTCCGCCCACCGGTGCCAGCCCACTGCTGACCCCGGCCAGATGGTGCGCGGCGATGCTGCCGGAGAACAGCAGCGTGCCGACCAGCAGCAGGCGCAGCGCCCACTGGCCCAGCGCGCGCCGGGCGCGCGGCGCCAGGGCTGCCAGCGCGATGCCATGGCCGAAACCGTACAGGCAGGCGCTCTGCAGCGCGGCCTGCGCCTTGGCGTCGGCCACGCCGTGGGCGGCGTAGGCGGCCAGGCCGATGGACAGCGCGCACAGCACCGCACCGATGGCCGCCAGCGGTGAGGGAACGGGCGAACGAAGCAGGATCATGCGACACCCCTGTGCAAGGCGCGGCCACGCCGGCCGCAAATGAAAACGCCGCGCCTTCGGGATGCGAAGGCGCGGCGCGTGGACATCGAAGCGGGCGCCCGTCAGGCGCCGGCGATCAGTACTTGATCGCCCAGTAGATGTCGTAGGTGGAGCTCTCGTCGGTGAACGACTTGTCCACGCCGCTGTTCCAGGTCTCGTACGGACGGTCGGTCATGGCATGGCCGTTGGTCAGCGCCCAGGCACGCAGGCCGTTGCGGGCGGCGTCCAGCTCGGACATGTAGCCGGTGTACTTGGCGGTGGCGGCCTGGTGCGCATCGGTGTGCACGTAGGTCACCGGGGTCCCGGCGGTCTTGACCTGCAGCTGCGCCGCATCGCCCGCCGGCGCCGGCGTCGCCGCGGCGGCATCGTCGGTCTTGGCGTCGTCGGCCTTGGCCGCGCCACCCTTCTTGCGGACCGGCTGGACCACGTCGAAGGTGTAGGTCTGCGTGGCCAGTTCCGTGGTGACGATGCGGAACGGACCGGCGGGCTCCAGGTCGTTGGCGTCCATCACGCGCTTGATCCACTCCTGGTTGGCCAGGATCGACTTCTTGATCGCGTCGTTGCTGCGCTCGATGCTGCCGGCGTTGACCACCAGCAGGTTCTCGGCGGGCACCTCGGTGATCTTCAAGTCGGTCAGCTTGGTCCCTTCAACGCGATAGTCGAAGTTGGGGATGGTCGCCAGGTTGGACGAGAGCTTGGCCAGGCCGGCATCGAGCGAGTCGCCGATCTGGCTCTTGATGTACATGCCCAGGAAGCGGCCGTAGAGGTTCCAGCCGTAGTCCACGTCATAGGACTGGCTGATGCGCACGTTGCGGTTATTGCGGCCGGTCGGGGTCAGGTTGATCTCCGAGGACTTGTTGCTGCCCGGGGTCTGGTCGACGATCGCATAGACCACCTTGGCCGGGCCGCCGCCAGCGGGCGGGGCCTGGCTGTCGGTGATTTCCCAGCTGCCGCTCTTCCAGGCGCTGGCCACGTCCGAGGTGAACTCGACCTTGGCGCCCTTGCCGACGTTGCCATCGGCACCGCCGGAATACTTCAGGTGGGCCGGGTCACCCGGCAGCATCAGGCTCCAATCCTTGAGGCGCCGCACGTTGTTCACCGTGTCGTACACGATGGTCATCTTGCGGTTGCTTTCCACGCTTCCTTCGAGGTGCCGATGGGACGGCAGGACCACGCCGATGACCAGGAACAGCGCCAATACCAGCGCCAGGGCGATCAAGAACTCGAGCAAACGGGTCATTCAGCGGTCTCCGGGGCCGGTGAGAGGCCATGGGGGGTTAAGGAACAAGTCAGTCCTGAATCGTAGCAGGCTTGGATCGAGACGGTCAGCCGAAAAATGCACCGGAATCATTGCCTTCTGCCGCGAGAACGAAGTCTTAACAGACCAAGGGCATACCAGCTGGAGTGTGAGCGCTGTCGAAGGGCGCCTGTGCGGTGTGGTGGCGCGGCCGGAGACTGGCCCTGTGGGAGCAACTGTCTCCTCAAATCTCGCAGCGGCCTGCCTGTAGAGCGGAGCTCGCTCCGCTGCTCTTCGTTCGGTTCGTGGGGACGGCCCCAGCGGAGCAAGCTCCGCTCTACAGGTGGGCGCCATGGCGGCGAAGGGCTTTGTCGGGAAAGCTTCTTCGCCGCCATGGCGGCTCCCACGGGGGATTGGTGCGGGCTCATGCTCTTTTGCGGACCTGCCAACTCAAGGCGAAGGCCGGAGCTGAATGGGCGCGCCTGCGTGCCACGAAGCTGGACAGAACGGCTAACAAGAAAGCCGTCGTTCCCGCGAAAGCGGGAATCTATGGACCCTCACGCGGTAGAGCCCCGAAGTCCCTGGATTCCCGCGTTCGCGGGAACGACGGTGGCGGGGGATGTCGGCGGCGTTTAGGGAAAGACCCGTTGGCCCCTCGGCCTCAGACCAGCTGCAGCTCGAAGGCCTTCAGCACCGCCCGGGTGCGGTCGCGCACACCCAGCTTGGACAGGATGTTGGAGACGTGGTTCTTGATCGTGCCCTCGGCCACGCCCAGCGAATTGGCGATCTCCTTGTTGGAGAAGCCCGAGGCCATCAGGCGCAGGATCTCGGTCTCGCGGTCGGTCAGCGGGTCCGGGCGGTCCAGGCTGACGAACTCGTTGCGCATGTGCTCCAGGCCCGAAAGCAGGCGCTGGGTCACCGCCGGCTGCACCAGCGAGCCGCCTTCGGCCACGGTGCGGATGGCGCCGACCAGCTGTTCCAGCGAGACGTCCTTGAGCAGATAGCCCTTGGCGCCGGCCTTGAGCCCGGCCAGCACCAGCTGGTCGTCGTCGAAGGTGGTCAGGATGATCGAGGGCGGCAGCTGGCCGGCGCGGGCCAGCGCCTGCAGCGCCTCTAGGCCGGACATCACCGGCATGCGCATGTCCATCAGGACCACGTCGGGGCGGACCTGCGGGATCAGCTCGACGGCCTGGCGACCGTCGGCGGCCTCGCCGACGACCTCGATGCCGTCGTCCAGGGCCAGCAGCGAACGGATGCCCTGGCGGACCAGGTTCTGGTCGTCGACCAGGCAGACGCGGATCATGGAAGTTCTCCGGAAGAAATCAGGGGCGCCGAGGCCGGCGTCAGCGGGCCGGACAGCAGCGGATCGTCGCTGGCCGCCGGCAGGCGCAGGGCCAGGCGGAAGCCCGCCCCCGGCGCGGTATCCAGCTGCAGCTGGCCGCCATACTGGCGCAGGCGCTCGCGCATGCCGCGCAGGCCGTTGCCGCCGATCAGCTCGGCCGCGCCGCGGCCGTCGTCGCGCGCGTCCATCACCAGCTCGGCACCCTCGCGCCGGCAGCGGATCCACAGATTGCGCGCCGCGGCATGGCGCACGGCGTTGGTGATGATCTCCTGGGCGCAGCGCAGCAGCACGTGGGCGCGCTCGGGATCCTCCAGGGTCAACGGCTCGTGCAGGTCCAGATGGATGTGCAGCGAGGGTACGTGCTCGGCCAGCGGACGCAGGGTGGCGGCCAGGTCGATCGAGCCGGACTCGCGCAGCTGGCTGACCGCCTCGCGCACGTCGTTGAGCAGCAGCCGCGCCAGGGTGTGCGCCTGGCGCACATGCTCCTGGGCGCGGCCCTCGGTGATGTGGCTGGCCACTTCCAGGTTGAGGCTGAGCGCGGTGAGGTGGTGGCCGAGCAGGTCGTGCAGCTCGCGCGAGATGCGGGTGCGCTCGTTGACGCGCGCGCTCTCGGTCAGCAGCACGCGGGTGGCGCGCAGCTCGGCATTGAGCCGGCGCTGCTCCTCGCGCGCCTGGGCCTGCTGCCGGGCCACATAGGCGGTGACCAGCACGAAGGCGGCGAAGCCCACATAGAAGGAGGACTGGAACACCGACTCCCAGAAGTTGAAGTCGTCCAGCGCCATGAACGAGGGCACCAGCGGCACGTGGGCGAACATCAGCCACAGCACCGCCCAGCGCAGCTCCAGCATCCACGGCAGCACGCCGGCCACCACCGCCAGCAGCAGCGCGCCCAGGCCGGTGCGGGTGTAGAAGCCCACCGCCACGGCCGAGGAGATCATCACCAGCAGCAACAGCACGCTGGACAGGCTGTGATGCTGCGGCGGGCGCTCGTGCAGGGTGCGGGTGGCCAGCCAGTAGCACAGGCCGAAGGCCAGATAGGCCAGCAGCGACATCGGCACGTTCAGGCTGGCGCCCTCGGCCCCGCGCGAGGGCGGCAGGAACCAGGCGTTGAGCACGATGGGAATGCCGACCAGCGCCCAGGTGTAGAGCCCGGCGGCACGCAACAGGCGGGTGTGGGCGATTCGTCCGAGCATGGCGGCATCTTACGGGCGTGCCGCGACCCGCGACCCGGCCTGAAGTCATGCCTGCGCGCATCCGACCTGCCGCAGCGGCCAGCCACCCATGCGATAATCGGCCCGCCCCGGCGGTGTCGGGCGCAGTTTTCCCCCGGAGTTGAAGCCCGATGTCCATCGTCATCCGCGACGTGCGCGAGCGCGAGCTGGATTCCGTCCTGGCCCTGAACAACAACGCTGGTCTGGCGATCCTGCCGCTGGACAGCGCCCGTGTGCACGAGTTCTACGAGCGCGCCGAGTATTTCCGCGTCGCCGAGCGCGATGGCAACCTGGCCGGCTTCCTGGTCGGCTTCGGCGCCGGCCAGGAGCACGACAGCAGCAACTACCGCTGGTTCCAGGAGCGCTATCCGGCCTTCTTCTATATCGACCGCATCGTGGTGGCCAGCCGCCGCCGCGGCGGCGGCGTGGGTCGGGCCTTCTATGCCGATGTGCAGAGCTATGCCGAGCTGCGCTACCCGCAGCTGGCCTGCGAGGTGTTCCTGGACCACGGCGCCGACTCGGCGCTGCTGTTCCATGGCAGCTTCGGCTTCCGCGAGGTCGGCCAGCACGTCATGGCCGGCGTCAAGGTCCGCGCCAGCATGCTGATGAAGGAGCTGTGCAGCTATCCCTGGGTGCTGGAGACCTACGGCGGCAAGCTGCCGCAGACCCCGTGGACGCGTACCCGCGCCTTCACCCCCGCCGGCGCGCAGGGGGCGAGCAACGCATGAGCAGCCCGTCCCCCACCACCCCCAACTACGAGCAGGCCGGCGAACTGAAGATCGGCCAGGTCGGCATCGCCAACCTGCGCGTGCGCACGCTGGACGTGGCCGCGCTGGTGCGCGAGATGCGCGAGCGTGTGGACCGCGCGCCCAAGCTGTTCGGCCGCGCCGCGGTGATCGTGGACTTCGGCGGCCTGATCCAGGCCCCTGACCTGACCACCGCCCGGGCGCTGGTCGACGGCCTGACCGGCGCCGGCGTGCTGCCGGTGGCCCTGGCCTACGGCACGGCCGAGATCGAGGCGCTGGCCGAACAGCTCGGCCTGCCGCTGCTGGCCAAGTTCCGCGCCCAGTACGAGCGCAGCGAGCCGGTCCAGGCCGCGCCGCCGCCTCCGCCTCCCCCGCCCGCCCCGGAGCCGCCCAAGCCCAAGGCCGTCGCGCAGCCCGGCATGGTGCTCAAGACCGCGGTGCGCTCGGGCCAGCAGATCTATGCCGAGCAGCGCGACCTGACCGTGCTGACTTCGGTCGGCGCCGGCGCCGAGGTCATCGCCGACGGCTCGATCCACATCTACGGCCCGCTGCGCGGGCGCGCGCTGGCCGGTGCCCAGGGCAACGAGGACGCGCGCATCTTCTGCAGCGCCTTCCACGCCGAACTGGTCGCCGTGGCCGGCCACTACAAGGTGCTGGACGACGTCCCGCGCGCGCTGCACGGCAAGCCCGTGCAGGTGTGGCTGGAAGACGGACAGCTGAACATCGCCGCGCAGACCTAGCGCGGCACAGATGGCCCTCACCGGGCCGTTCCCGCAACATGGCAAAGCTCCACCGCATTTCACATTCCAGGAGAACACCATTGGCTGAGATCATCGTCGTCACGTCCGGCAAGGGCGGCGTAGGCAAGACCACCACCAGCGCCAGCCTGGCCGTCGGCCTGGCCCGGCGCGGCAAGAAGGTCGCCGTCATCGACTTCGACGTGGGTCTGCGCAACCTGGACCTGATCATGGGCTGCGAGCGCCGCGTGGTGTACGACTTCATCAACGTCACCCAGGGCGAGGCCTCGCTCAAGCAGGCGCTGATCAAGGACAAGCGCTTCGACACGCTGTACGTGCTGGCCGCCTCGCAGACCCGCGACAAGGACGCCCTGACCACCGAAGGCGTGGAGAAGGTGCTCAAGGACCTGGACGCCGACGGCTTCGACTTCGTGGTCTGCGACTCGCCGGCCGGCATCGAGAAGGGCGCCTTCCTGGCGATGTACTTCGCCGACAAGGCGATCGTGGTGGTCAATCCGGAAGTGTCCTCGGTGCGCGACTCCGACCGCATCCTGGGCTTGCTGGATTCCAAGACCCGCAAGGCCGAACAGGGCGGCACGCTCAAGCCCAACCTGCTGCTGACGCGCTACAACCCGGCGCGCGTGGAGACCGGCGAAATGCTCTCGATCAAGGACGTGGAAGAGGTCCTGGGCCTGAAGACCATCGGCGTGATCCCCGAGTCGGGCGATGTGCTCAACGCCTCCAACAAGGGCGAGCCGGTGATCCTGGATCTGGAATCCCCGGCCGGCCAGGCCTACGACGATGCGGTGGCGCGCCTGCTGGGCGAAGACCGCCCGATGCGCTTCACCACAACGGAGAAGAAGGGCTTCTTCAGCAAGCTGTTCGGAGGTTGAGCATGGGCATGTTCGATTTCCTCAAGGCCAAGAAGAACACCGCCGAGACGGCCAAGAACCGTCTGCAGATCATCATCGCCCAGGAGCGCACCCAGCGCGGCGGGCCGGACTATCTGCCGCTGCTGCAGCGCGAGCTGCTGGAAGTGATCAAGAAGTACGTCAACATCGACGCCGACGCGGTCAAGGTCGACCTGCTCAAGGAAGGCGATCACGACGTGCTGGACATCTCGGTGGCCCTGCCCGAAGGCAAGGCCTGATCCAACCCGGCGCGGGCCGCCATGCCCGCGCCTTGCGCACAAGCACCGCCCCCATGTCGTCCCCGCACAACGCCCTGCCCGCTTCCGATTCCGCCCCGCCGCCCGGCAGCGAGGCGGCCATGGCCACGGTGCTGCGCGTGGACGAACTGCCGTTCGACACGCTGGCCGCGCTGCTGGCGCGCTTCGACCTGGTGCTGCACCGCGTGCCCGACGGCGTGCCGATCCCGGGCAGCTTCTGGGGCGATCCGGAGGCCGGGGTGATCGCGCACAACGTCTACGTGCGCGGCGACACGCCGGTGCACTCGCTGCTGCACGAGGCCTGCCACCTGATCGTGCTCACGCCCGAGGCGCGCGCGCTGGTGCACACCGATGCCACCGATTCGGACATCGAGGAAGACGCCACCTGCTACCTGCAGGTGGTGCTGGCCGACGAGCTGCCCGGCGTGGGCCGCGCGCGGCTGATGGCCGACATGGACGCGTGGGGCTATTCGTTCCGCATCGGCTCCACCGCCGGCTGGATGCAGCACGACGCCGAGGACGCGCGCCGCTGGCTGGCCCAGCGCGGCCTGCCGCACTAAACGGCGCACGGCTTCGACGACCCACTTCTTCGCGTTCGGGGACGCGCATGGACACCACTGCCGCTCCCAGGCCCGGACAGGCCTGGAACCACATGATCGTGATCGGCCGCGGCGCCAACCGCGTGTGCGTGATCGACCGGCGCGACACGCGCCAATGCCTGAAATTCATGCTGCCGCCGGCGCAGCGCACGCGCGTGGGCCTGCGCCAGCGGCTGGCGCGCTGGCGCGCGCAGCGCAAGCCCGCGCGCGATGAGAACCACGCCGAGCTGCGCGCCTGGCTGCAGCTGTCCGCGCGCATCCCGGCCGAGGAGCTGGCGCCGCACCTGGCCACCGTGCTGGGCATGTTCCGCACCGTCTACGGCCAGGCCCTGTGCTGCCAGCGGGTGACCCTGCCCGAAGGCGGCGATGCGCCCAGCCTGTACGCGCTGCTGTTCGAGGCGCCGCGCTATCCGGCCGCGACCCTGTGCGCCGCGGTCAGCGTGTTCGAGCAGTGGCTGCTGCGCCATCGCATCCCGCTGTTCGACCTCAACGCCGGCAATCTGCTGGTGCTGCCCGACGGGGACGGCGTGCGCCTGGTCTGCGTGGACGCCAAATCGGTGGTAGCCGGCAAGGAGATCGTGCCGTTCTCGCGCTGGGTCGGCGCGCTGGGCCGGCGCAAGATCCGCCGCCGCGCCGAGCGCCTGCGCGCGCGCATCCGCGCCGCCCTGCCCGACAACGGCGCCCCCAGCGCCGCACCATGAGCCGCGCTTGCGGCGTCTGGTCGGCTTCTCTAGCCTGCGGGCTCACCGCCTGAAGCAAAGGAAGCGCTCCGTGCCGCCACGCCACCTCGTGTTCGCCCTGGGCGCCGTGTCGCTGCTGGCCCTGGCCGGCTGCGGTTCGGACCAGCCGCCGGCCGATGGGATCCACGCCGCGCCCGAGGGCGAGACCGCGCAGGCCTTCGTCGCGCGCGTCAACGCCGGCCTGCGCGAGAGCGCGCCGGAGGTGAGCGCGGCGCAGTGGCTGTCCTCGACCTACATCAATCCGGACAGCCAGCGCCTGGCCGCCAAGACCAACGAGCGCGCGCTGACCCAGCTCAATGCCTGGATCGCGCAGTCGCGACGCTTCGAGGGCCAGCAGATGGCGCCCTCCGATGCGCGCGCCATCCACCTGCTCAAGCTGATGAGCGCCATGCCCGCGCCGCAGGACCCGGCCAAGCTGGCGCGTCTGACCCAGCTGTCGACCGAGCTGGAAGGCATGTACGGCGCCGGCAAGGCCTGCACCGGCGACGGCCCGACGCGCAACTGCCGCAGCCTGGGCGAGCTGGAGCAGGTGCTGGCGCACAGCCGCGACTACGACGCCCAGCTGCAGGCCTGGAGCGGCTGGCACGACGCGGCCACGCCGATGCGGGCACGCTACGGGCAGTTCGTCGACCTGATCAACGAAGGTGCGCGCGATATCGGCTTCGCCGATGCCGGCGAGCAGTGGCGCAGCGGCTACGACATGGCCCCGGGCGAGATCGCCGCGCAGACTGATCGCCTGTGGAACCAGGTCAAGCCGCTGTACCAGCAGCTGCACTGCTACGCGCGCACCCGGCTGGAGGCGCGCTACGGCATGCGCGGCCAGGTCGACGGCGGTCTGCTGCCGGCGCATCTGATGGGCAATATGTGGCAGCAGGACTGGAGCAACCTGTGGGACCTGCTGCAGCCCTATCCCGAGGCCGACGCGCTGGACATCACCGGCGCGCTGCAGGCGCGCAACGATGCCCAGTACGAGCGCACCCTGACCGACGCCGGCCTGGACACCACCGACCCGTTCGAATCCGCGCGCGATGCGGCCTATGGCGCGCAGCTGCGCGCCCTGGGCCATGCGCCCGACGCTAACGAACGCGAGCGCCTGAGCCGCAGCGCCTACGATGCGGCCATCGCGCGCCTGGGCGACCTGCGCCGCGACGCGGACCTGGCCAGCGCCAAGGACATGGCCCGGCGCGCGCAGGACTTCTACACCTCGCTGGGCATGCCGCCGCTGCCTGAGAGCTACTGGACCCGCGCGCAGTTCATCAAGCCGCGCGACCGCGAGGTGGTCTGCCACGCCAGCGCCTGGGACATGGACATGGCCGGCGACGTGCGCACCAAGATGTGCATCCGGCCCGACGAGGACAGCTTCACCACGCTCTACCACGAGCTGGGGCACCTGTATTACGACCTGGCCTACAACCGGCAGCCGCCGGTGTTCCAGGCCGGTGCCAACGACGGCTTCCACGAGGCCATCGGCGACACCATCGTGCTGGCGATGACGCCCCGCTACCTGGCCTCGATCGGCCTGGTGCGCGAGGCGACGCAGGATGAGCCGGCGCTGGTCAACGCGCAGATGCGCATGGCGCTGAGCAAGGTGGCCTTCCTGCCGTTCGGGCTGATGATCGACCGCTGGCGCTGGGGCGTGTTCGACGGCTCGATCAAGCCGGACCACTACAACCGCGCCTGGTGGCAGCTCAAGACGCAGTACCAGGGCGTGGCCCCGGCCACGCCGCGCGGCGAGGAGTACTTCGACGCCGGCGCCAAGTACCACGTGCCGGCCAACACGCCGTATACGCGCTACTTCATGGCGGCGATCCTGCAGTTCCAGTTCTACAAGGCGCTGTGCGATGCCGCCGGCCATACCGGGCCGCTCAACCAGTGCAGCTTCTACGGCAACAAGGTCGCCGGGCAGAAGTTCTGGGCGATGCTGAGCCAGGGCGCCAGCCAGCCCTGGCCGCAGACGCTCAAGGCGCTGACCGGCAGCGAGGCGATGGACGCCGGCCCGATGCTGGAATACTTCCAGCCCCTGCAGGCCTGGCTCAAGCAGCAGAACGAGGGGCGCAGCTGCGGCTGGCAGGTGCCGGCGGCCGCTGCGGCCGACACCGCGGGCTGAAGCCGCTAGAAACCGGCCTCGTCGGCCAGCAGCGCCCAGCGCTCGTGGTCCTGCCAGATGCCGTCGATGCGCAGATAGCGCGGCGAGAAGCCTTCCAGGCGGAAGCCGGCGCCGCGGGCCAGCGCGATCGAGGCGGCGTTGCCGGGCTGGATATTGGCCTCGAGGCGATGCAGGCCGACCTCGCCGAACAGATGCGCGGTCACCTGCGGCAGCGCCTCGCGCATCAGGCCGCGCCCGGCGCAGGGCACGCAGGCGTAGTAGCCCAGGTAGGCGCTGAGCAGGTTGCCGCGGCTGATCTGGCTGGCGTTGAACACCCCGACGATGGCGCCGCTATCGCGTTCGCGTGCGATCAGGCTCACGTAGTCATCGGCCAGGGTGCGGGCGAACCAGGCCTCGAATCCGGGCTGGTCCAGGCAGGGCGACACCCAGGGACGATGCAGGGCCACGCTGGCGCGGTGCGCGGCGATCAGCGCGGTCGCATCGGTGCGCAGCAGCGGCCGCACGCCGACGCGCGAGGCGGAAGCGGCCATGCGGCTCAGTGGGTCTCCGGCTCGCCCTGCAGGCCGGCCACCAGCTGCTGGCGGAACTGGTCGAAGCTCAGGCCCTGGCCGGCGGCCTCGGCATGGGCGGCATGCTTGAGATCGTCCGAATAGACCAGGCGCACGTTGGTGCCGGCGCGGTCGTGCAGTTCGGCCGCGCGCAGGATCAGCGCCAGCACGTGCGCGGCACTGTCCGATTCGCCGGCGATGCGCCCGTCCATGCCCAGCACCCACTGCCCGTCGCGGCGCACGATCCCGGCCAGCAGCTGCTTGTCGTCGTCGCGCAGCTCGGCATGCGGTTCGATCGGCGAAGGCGCGCCAAGGCCGGCGGCGGCCTGGTTGCGAGCCCGCTGCTCGCGGCGCTTGCGCGCATCGCGCCGCTGCTTGGAGGTGATCGACATGGCATCGGCCCGGGACGATAAGGGGCCGATAGGGTACCGCGGCGGGGTCTGGCCCGGGTCTGTCGAGAGGCCCCGGGACGCCATCAATAGTGTCCGAACCGTCGTTGCCGCGAAGGCGGGAACCTAAGAACTTCGAGGGTTAGGCGTCGTGTCTCGATGACGACAGGGTTCGCCCCAAGAAACGGCAGGGCCCGCTAGTAACAACGAGCCCGTTCCGCTCCCCGCCCTAAGCCGCCTTCGCCGGCGCCAGCGCCTCGGCGGCCAGGCGATACGAATGCTTGCGCGCCCCGTGGTCGTAGATGTTGGCGACGATGATCAGCTCGTCCGGGCGATGGCGATCGATGAAGGCTTCCAGCCCCTTGCGCACGGTCGCCGGCGCGCCGACCACGCTGCAGGCCAGCGCGCGCTCGACCCCGGCCTTCTCGTGCGGCTGCCAGTAGGCCTCGATATCGTCGATCGGCGGCGGGATCTTGCCCGGCCGGCCGCGGCGCAGGTTGACGAAGGCCTGCTGGGCGGTGGTGAAAAGCCGGCGCGCCTCCTCGTCAGTGTCGGCAGCGATCACGTTGAGGCCGAGAGCGGCATAAGGCTGCTGCAGATGGCGCGAGGGCCGGAAGTCGCGGTGATAGACCGCCAGCGCCTGATCCATCGCGTCGGGCGCGAAGTGCGAGGCGAAGGCGAACGGCAGCCCCAGCTGCGCGGCCAGGGTGGCACTGAACAGGCTCGAGCCCAGCAGCCACACCGGCACGTCCAGGCCAGCGCCGGGCACGGCCTGCACCAGCTGTCCGGGCTCGGCCGGGGCGAAGTAGCGCAGCAGCTCGGTCACATCGGCCGGGAACTGGTCGGCGCTGTCGAAGTAGCGGCGCAGCGCGCGGGCGGTGGGCTGGTCGGTGCCCGGCGCGCGGCCCAGCCCCAGGTCGATGCGTCCGGGATACAGCGAGGCCAGCGTGCCGAACTGTTCGGCCACCTGCAGCGGCGCGTGGTTGGGCAGCATCACGCCGCCCGAGCCGACCCGGATGGTCGAGGTGCCGCCGGCGACATAGCCGATCAGCACCGCGGTGGCGGCGCTGGCGATGCCGGGCATGTTGTGGTGCTCGGCCAGCCAGTAGCGGGTATAGCCCAGGCCTTCGGCGTGGCGGGCCAGATCCAGCACGTTGGCGAAGGCCTGGCTCGGCGTGCTGCCCTCGCACACCGGGGCCAGGTCCAGGACCGAATAGGGAATGATCGGGGAAGAGGTACTCATGCCCCTTGAGATGGGGCCAGGGCGCCCGGCTTCCAGCCCTGTCAGCGCGATGCTGTATTCAGCTCAGCAGGTCGTACGGCCCGCCCTGGGCCAGCGCGCGCTGGTAGGCAAGCCGGGCGTGGATGCGCTGGATGAAGCCCGCCAGCAGCGGATGGCCCTCGAAGCCATAGCGCGCCTGCGCGGCCTCCAGCGGGAAGCTCATCTGCACATCGGCGGCGCTGAAATCCTCGCCGGCGAACCAGGCGTGGCGGCCCAACTCCTGCTCCAAATAGTCCAGGTGCAGCTTGATCTGCGGGCGTGCGAAGCCGGCCATCGCCTTGTCGGCGATGCCGCGGGCGATGGGCTTGGCGAAGAACGGCATCGGCGCGCTGCGGATCCGGCTCAGCACCAGGGTGATCAGCAGCGGCGGCATCAGCGAGCCTTCCGCATAGTGCAGCCAGTAGCGATAGCGCAGGTGGGCATCGGTGCCCGGTGTCGGCGCGAAGGCGCGGGCCACGTCGTAGCGCTCGACCAGGTATTCGATGATCGCCCCGGATTCGGCCAGTAGCCGGCCCTCGTCCTCGATCAGCGGCGACTTGCCCAGCGGGTGGATCCTGCGCAGCTCCGGCGGCGCCAGCATCGTGCGCGCATCGCGCTGATAGCGGACCACGGTGTAGTCCAGGCCCAGTTCCTCCAGCAGCCACAGCACGCGCTGGGAGCGGGAATTGTTGAGGTGATGGACGGTGATCATGAACGGGAGGCTTCCAGGGCGGGCGATCGGTCAGGATAGCCGCGGACCCCGCTGCATCGCGTCGTCGTCAATTTGAGTATCGTGTCACCCTGGAATCAGGGGGCTGGTCACGGATGGGTTGGTTCAACGGTCGGGTCGATGACCTGGCTCCGGAGCAGCGCAGCGCGCTCATCGAGCAGCAGCAGCGCGAATCCGGGCGCTATGTCGAAGTGCTGTTCGTGGCGACGCCGCTGGTGTTCGTCATCAGCGGCATGCGCGACCTGCTGACCGGCCAACCCGACGCCTGGCGGCTGATGGCCGTGCGCGGCGCCACCGCGGTGGCGGTCCTGATCATCGGCTGGGTCGTGCGGATGCGCGGGCTGCGTTCGGACACGGCCGGCAGCCTGGCGGTGCTGGGCGTGCTGATCGCCAGCGGCGCGCTGGCCTACAGCGTCACCCTCGACCCGCACGGCCTGGGCCTGGCCCATGTGGTCCTGCTGCTGATGGCCATGCACGCCCTGCCGCTGAGCCTGCGCCTGCGCGATGCGATCGGCATGGGCGCGGCGCTGCTGCTGCCGTCGCTGGCGATGCTGGTGCTGGTGCACGCCTCGCTGGCGAGCTGGCTCCCCGACCTGGCCCTGCTCGTGCTGGGCATCGGCGCGGGCCTGATGCTGCGCCGGCGGCGCCTGGACATCGCCCTGGAGCTGTTCGAACTGCGCAGCAAGCTGGAGCTGCGCGTGGACATGGACATGCTGACCGGCCTGCTCAATCGCGAGGGCTGGTTCCGCGCCGCGCGGGTGGTGTTCACCCTGACCCGCGATGCGCGTCGGCCCATGACCCTGGCCTACCTGGACCTGGATCACTTCAAGCGCATCAACGACGAGCTGGGCCACGACGCCGGCGACCGCGCGCTGGCGCTGGTGGCCGACGCGATGCGCCGCTACGCGCGCCGCCAGGACATCGTCGGGCGCCTGGGCGGCGAGGAATTCGTGCTGCTGATGCCGGGCCTGCCCGAGATGCAGGCCGTGCGCCAGATCCAGGACCTGTGCGAGGCGGTGCGGCGGATCGAGTTCGGCCGCAGCATCACCTTCAGCGCCGGCCTCAGCCAGGTGCGCACCACCGACCGGCTGGAAGACACCATGCGCCGCGCCGACCACGCCCTGCTGCAGGCCAAGCGCGACGGCCGCGACCGGGTGCTGCGCGCGCCGGCCAACTAGGCCTAGCCGGCCGCGACCGGGCGCAGATCCGGCGTCAGCGCCAGGCGGTCGTCGAACACGAAACAGGCGCCGTCGTAATGACGCCCGCCGACCTGCTCGAAGTAACCCAGGATGCCGCCCTCCAGCTGCAGCACGTTGGCCATGCCGGTGTCGTGCATCCACAGCGCGGCCTTCTCGCAGCGCACCCCGCCCGTGCAGAAGCTCACCACCGTCGCGTCGGCCAGCGCTGCGCGGTGCGGCGCCAGCGCCTCGGGCAGCTGGGTGAAGTCGGTGATCGGCAGGGTCAGCGCGCCGGCGAAGGTGCCGTGGCCGACCTCCTCTTCGTTGCGGGTATCAAGCAGCCGCACCGGCTTGCCCGCGTCGTCGTGGCCCTGGTCTAGCCAGCGCGCCAGCGTCTGCGGCGTCACCGCCGGGGCGCGGTCGCGGCCCAGCGGCTCGCTGCCGGGATGACGGAAGGTGATGATCTCCGGCTTGACCTTGGCCTTGAGCCGGGCGAAGGGCACCGCATCGCTCCAGCTCTCCTTGATGACGATCTGCGCCAGGCCCGGCTCGGCGCGCAGCGCCTGGACGAAGTCGCGCACCGCCGGCGCCTGCCCCGCCAGGAACACATTCAGCCCTTCCGGCGAGACCAGCAGCGTGCCGCGCAGGTCGGCGGCCTGCGCGCGCGCCAGCAGCGCATTGGCCAGGGCCTGCGGGTCGTCGATGGCGACGAAGTGGTAGGCGGCGATGTTGAGGATCATGCCGGCCATTTTACGGGGGCTCAGCGCAGCAGCCACCACGGCAGCGCCAGGGTCAGCGCGAGGATCGCGACGATCGCCAGCAGCATCCCGGCCACGTACAGCGGCCGCGCGCGCAGCTGGCGGGCGAAGGTGTCGGCGGTGCCGTCCTGTTGCGCCTGCTGGCGCGCCGCCCGGGCCCGTTCGCCACGCTCGGCCTGGTACTCGGCCATCAAGGCCTTGGCGCGCGGCAGGTCCGCCTCGTCCTTCAGCCAGATGCCGCCATGGCTGATGCCCCAGCTGCTGGGCGTGGTCTCGTAGAAGGCGATGCCCGCGCGCGTGAGCCATGCGCGCACCTCGCCGGCTTCGTCGTCGGGCACGTTGCGCAGGTTGAGCAGGAGCTTGGCCATGCGCACAGGATAGCGGGCTGCTACCTTGGCGCGCCTTGCCACCTCTACAGGAGCGCACGATGCGCCGATGGATTCCTCTGGCCCTGACCCTGGCGCTGGCCGCCTGCGCACCGCCGCGCCAGCCGATCGAACTGCACGGCGGCGTGGACACGCTGCAGGTGCATGAGATCAACGTCGGCCAGGGCGCACTGGCCAAGCCGGGCGACAACGTCAGCGTGCACTACACCGGCTGGATCTACGACGACACCAAGCCGGACAAGCATGGGCCGAAGTTCGACAGTTCCATCGATCGCGGCACGCCCTTCACCTTCCCGCTCGGCGGCGGCCAGGTCATCAAGGGCTGGGACCAGGGCGTGGCGGGGATGAAGGTCGGCGGCAAGCGCACGCTGATGATTCCGGCCGCGCTGGGCTATGGCGACGAGGGCGCCGGCGGCGTCATCCCGCCGGGCGCCTCGCTGGTGTTCGACGTGGAGCTGCTGGACGTCAAGGCGCCGTAAGCACCCAGCGCTCGGTGGGAGCCACCATGGCGGCGCTGGAGCTTTCCCGGTAAAGCCTCATCGCCGCCATGGCGGCTCCCACATGAAAAGCCTCGTAAGCGCCTGCTTTTCGTGGCGGCCGCCCCTGCGGCCTTCTCGGCCTATGGCGGATCCCACCTGTAGAGCGGAGCTTGCTCCGCTGTGGCTTCCCGACGATCCGTCCGAAAGGCAGCGGAGCAAGCTCCGCTCTACACAGAGGCTGCGACTCGATCTGAGGCCTGTTGCTCCCACATAAGGCCTATGGCGTCTTCGTCGCCTTCACCGGCTTCAGCGCCAGATCCTGGAAGTCGAAGCTGAAGTCGGTCAGCGGCGAGATCGGCTCCATGCCGGCGCCGGTGATCTGGCCGTCGGCATCCAGCTGGAAGGTGAGGAAGGCATCGGCGTTGAGCCAGCGCTCGCGCCAGCGCACCACGAAGGTGTCGTGCTGCCAGTGGCTGAGCTCGCCGACCAGCTGCGGCGTCTTGGTGAAGCGGATCACCAGCTTGCCGTTCTCCTGCGCGATCACGATGTCGCCATACCAGGCATCGCGATAGGTCTGCGCGTAGCGGGCCAGCGGCAGCGAGGGCTTGGAGCTGGCGTCGCGCGCGGCCTGGTGCTTGGCCCAGCTTTCGTCGGCATCGCCGTGCGACTTGGCCACGGCCTTGGCGTAGGCGGCGTTCCAGTCGGTCTTCGGCGCGTCCAGGTAGGCGTCCAGCGCGCGCAGGGTGACCGCGTTGAAGGCCGCGCCGACCTCCTGGTTGGTCAGCACGATCACGCCCAGCTTCTCCTGCGGGACCAGGGTGATGCGCGAGACCATGCCCGGCCAGCCGCCCGTGTGCCAGACCAGCTTGCGGCCGCGGTAGTCCGAGAGCATCCAGCCCTCGCCATAGCCGAAGTAGTTGGGCTTGACCGCGGCCAGCTCCGGCACCGAGGGCTCGGACACCGGGATGGGCGTGAGCATGGTCCACATGTCGGCCTGGCGCTTGGCGCTGAACAGGCGCTTGGCGCTTTCGCCCTCTCCGGAGATCACTCCGCCGTTGAGCTGGGCGATCACCCACTTGGACAGGTCGTGCACGCTGGAATAGATCCCGCCGGCGCCGCCGACGTTGGACCAGGTCATGCGCGGTGCGGGCACCAGCCGGGTGAAATCCTCCTTGGAATGCCCGGTGGCCACATCGTCGCCGGGCTTGAGGTCGTCGCTGTTGTAGACCGTGTCGTCCATGCCCAGCGGCTTGAAGAAGCGCTGCTGCAGGAACTGCTTGTACGGCATGCCCGAGGCCTGCTCGATCACCAGCTGGGCCACGCCGAACAGGATGTTGTCGTAGGCGTACTGATAGCGGAACCCGCCCTTGATCGGCACGTCCTTGAGCCGCTGCGCGACCTCCTGGTTGGTGTAGGTGGTCGTCGGCCAGTACAACAGGTCGCCGGCGCCCAGCGACAGGCCGCTGCGATGGGCCAGCAGGTCGCGGATGCGCAGCTCGTGGGTCACCATGGGATCGGACATGCGGAACCACGGCAGGTGGTCGATGACGCGATCGTCCAGGCTCAGCTTGCCCTCGTCGGCGAGCATGGCGATGGAGGCGGAGGTGAAGGCCTTGGTGTTGGAGGCGATCGCGAACAGCGTCCTGGCGTCCACCTTCTCCGGCTTGCCCAGCTCGCGCAGACCGTAACCGCGCTCGAGCACCACCTGCCCGTCCTTGACGATGGCCACGGCGATGCCGGGCACATCGAAGGTCTCGCGCGTCTTGTCGACATAGGCGTCGAAGTCCACCAGCTGCGCCGGCGGCGGCTCGACGGACAGCGCCTGCCCGGAAGAGGCGGCGCCCAGCAGGCCAGCAGTCAACAGCGCCCCCGCAAGGGTCGGCATCACGCGCATCGAAGTTCCCCGGTTGGAAAGAGAGACAGCCTCGCACGATAGCCGCCGCGCGCGACAACGTGGCCTGCCATCGGTCATGCGCGCGGCCCTTCATAATGGCGCGATGTCCCAAGCTCGCTCCCCCGCTCCCACCCTGGCCGTGATCGGCGGCGGCCCGGCCGGCCTGATGGCGGCCCAGACCGCGCGGGAGGCAGGCCTGGAAGTGGCGGTCTACGAGGCCAAGGGCTCGGTCGGGCGCAAGTTCCTGATCGCCGGCAAGGGCGGCATGAACCTCACCCATTCCGAGCCGCGCCCGCAGTTCGATGCCCGCTACTTCGAACGCGCCGCGCAGGTCGGCGCCTGGCTGGACGACTTCGATGCCGATGCGCTGCGCGCCTGGGCGCGCGGACTGGGCGTGGACACCTTCGTCGGCAGTTCCGGGCGCGTGTTCCCCAGCGACATGAAGGCCGCGCCGCTGCTGCGCGCCTGGGTGCGCCGGCTCAAGGACCAGGGCGTGCGCTTCCACGTCCAGCATCGCTGGACCGGCTGGGAGGCGGACGGGGCGCTGCGCTTCGACACGCCGCAGGGCCCGCTGCGGGTGGCGGCCGATGCGACGGTGCTGGCCCTGGGTGGGGCGAGCTGGCCGCAGCTGGGTTCGGACGGCGCCTGGCAGCCGTGGCTGGCCGCGCGCGGCGTGGACGTGGTGCCGCTCAAACCCGCCAACTGCGGCTTCGACATCGCCTTCAGCGCGCACATGCGCCCGCACGCCGGCGCGCCGCTCAAGCCGGTGGTGGCGCACTGGCGCGACGCGGACGGCGCGGCGCACGCGCTGCAGGGCGAATGCGTGCTCACCGAGACCGGCATCGAAGGCAGCCTGATCTACGCCATCGCCCCGGCCCTGCGCGAGGCGATCGCGCGCGAGGGCCAGGCCACGCTCGAACTCGATCTGGCGCCGGGCCGCGACCTGCCGCGCCTGATCGCCGAGCTGTCGCGGCCGCGCAAGGGCCGCTCGGTGGGCGAACACCTGCGCCGCACCGTGGGCATCGAAGGCGCCAAGGCCGCGCTGGTGTTCGAGACGGTCGCCGCTGCCGCCCGGCAGGACGCCACCGCACTCGCCCAGGCGATCCACCGCCTGCCGCTGACGCTGCTGCGCCCGCGCCCGGTGGCCGAGGTCATCAGCAGCGCCGGCGGCGTGCGTCTGGAGGCGCTGGACGCGCAGGCGATGCTGCAGGCGGTGCCGGGCGCGTTCTGCGCCGGCGAGATGCTGGACTGGGAAGCCCCGACCGGTGGCTATCTGCTCACCGCGTGTTTCGCCTCGGGCCACCGCGCCGGCATGGGCGCGGCAGCCTGGGCGAAAGGTCGTCGCATCGGGGACTGACGACCGTATTGGTCGTCCGCGAGGGCCGGAAGGAAGTCTTGCTTCAACCCCGGCGGTCGCGGAACGTGGGCGCATGATGCGCAGCCAAGTGTTCAAGTCCGGTGACGCGGACCGGTCGTGAACATGACAGATCGCGTGTGCGGTGCAGCAAAGCCTGCAGTGGTGCGGGCTGCGCCGATGAACGTTCGCAGATGACGATGTTGATGTGGTTCGGCGCGGCCAACCAAAGCGCGCCGCGGACTGATCCAACCCCCTCCCGGCCTCCCCCTGCTGCGCAAGAGGAGGAGCTGAGCGCGGGCGCCAAGTGTCGTGGCGAGGCCTGACTTAGTTAGCGCGTCGCGCGCCGCAGGTTCGCGCGCGCGGCCGCGTCCAGGCGCGCGTGGAAGAAATCGCTGAGATAAATGCGCTCGCGCTGCAGCAGGTCCTTGAGGAACTGCTTGCGCTTGCGACGGAAGATGAAGCCCGGCACCACGCCGGCGTATTCGCTGGCGATGCCGCGGTCGTAGACGTCGAAGACCTCCGGCGCCGCGCCCAAAATCGCCATGTCGCAGTCCAGGAACAGCGCCGCCTCGGCATCCACATCGCCGGGCGAGAGGCTGCCATGGCGCGCGGTGAGTTCGATCAGCTCGACCACGCGGGCCGCGTCCACGCCCGGCTGCGGCCACTGTTCGAGATGGGCCTGCGCCAGCTGCGCCGAACGCGCCTCGTTGTCGCCGCGCCCGGCCACGTAGATCGCGTCGTGGTACAGCGCGGCCCACTGCACCTCGCGCGGCTGGCGCCAGCCGGGCCCCTGCGCGACCGCATCGACCTGGCGCAGCACCTCCTGCACATGGTCGATGGCGTGATAGGCGCGCGGCGGCGTGGCATAGGCCTGTTCGAGCGCCTGGCGCTGAGCGGGCGGCAGCTGCGCGAGGATCGGGTGCATGACGGACTCCTGTGTGGCGGCAGCCTACACCGTCGGTGTGCGGTGGTTGCGCGCACGGGTGGGTTGACCCAGGACGGATAACAGTCCCGTCGCTCCCGCGAAAGCGGGAGCCCAGCGACTTTCGCGCGGAGAAACCAAGGCACTGGGTTCCCGCTTTCGCGGGAACGACGGTAGAAGTTTTTTCGCGCAGGCTGCAGCGTTGCCCATTGCCCTCTTACCGCCCGGCTCTTGCACCCGCTGCCTGTTGCCTAATCGACCCCAGGAATCCAGTCCGTGGCTCAGCCCGGCGCGTGATCCTGACCGGTCGCCGGCGGCGGCGCATCGACAATCCGCACATCCTGCGGCGTGACCAGCGCGATCTGCGCATCGGCCAGGGCCTGCAGCAACTGGAAGAACAGGTCGCTGCGCGTGCCATAGGTCGCGCGCGGGCTGGGCACGTAGGCGAAGCTGTTGATGGCGATCATGCCGGCGGCGATCGAGTCGATGAACACCGACGGCGCCGGCTCGGCCAGCACGTTCTCGTGCGCGGCGTACAGGTCCAGCAGCAGCGTGCGCACCGCGCCCACGTCGGTGCCCAGCGGCACCGAGAACTGCAGCTGCACGCGGCCCAGCGGACCGGCCATGGTCATGTTGCGGATGGTCTTGGTGATCAGGTCCGAGTTGGGCACGATCAGCGTGGAGCGGTCGGACACCTGGATCTCGGTGGAGCGCACGTTGATGCGGCGCACATCGCCCTCGGCATCGCCGATGCGCACCCAGTCGCCAATCTTCACCGGACGCTCGGCCATCAGGATCAGC
Organism: Pseudoxanthomonas winnipegensis; assembly: GCF_030322905.1. Lineage (NCBI taxonomy): Bacteria > Pseudomonadati > Pseudomonadota > Gammaproteobacteria > Lysobacterales > Lysobacteraceae > Pseudoxanthomonas > Pseudoxanthomonas winnipegensis. The sequence goes on from NZ_CP095475.1 coordinate 3,046,877, forward strand.
CCGGAGATGAAGTTCTGGGTGATCGCCTGCAGGCCGAAGCCGATGCCCACCGACAGCGCGCTGGCCACGATCGCCAGCTTGGTCATGTCCAGGCCCAGGGTCACCAGCACGCACAGGGCAACCACGGTGATGCCCAGGTAGCGCATCACCGCGGCCACCGAGGCGCGCGTGCTCAGCTCCAGCTCGGTGCTCGGCAGATAGGTGCGCACCAGCCAACGGTGCGCCGCCTTGACCAGCGCCAGGCCGATCAGGGCCACCAGCACCGCGCGCAGCACATCCCAGGGCTGCAGCGGCAGGCCGCTGGCCGTCCACGCCTTGCGCGCCTGTACGATCCAGTCGGTGATGCTGGTGAAATTGGCGCCGTAAGGCACCAGCAGCGCGCCGATCACCATCAGCACCAGCCACAGTCGCGCCACCGCCGCGGTCAGCACGGCGGCCTGCTCCATGTGGCTGGAGCGCAGCCCCAGGCCCACGCTGGCGGCCTTGCCGAAGCGGCTGTCGGGCTTGAACAGCCACTGCGACAGGTCGTCGGCGAACATCATCAGCAGCCCGCCCGCACCGCAGACCACCACGGCCCAGATGATCTGCTGGGTCGCGGCGCGGGCGAAATTGACGTAGCCCAGCAGCGCGCCGACCAGGGCCGCGGCGACCACCAGCTGCGCCAGCAGCGAGATCAGCACCACCACGCCGGAGCGGCGCTGCGGCACGGCCGGCGCGGTGGCCTCGCCGCCTTCGACCGCGGCCTCGACCGGCCCGCGGTGGATGCGCAGCAGGCTTACCAGCATGGCGATCACCAGCGCCACGAACACCAGCGCGATCACCCCATCCACACCCACCCCCGTCACCGGATTGGTGCGCGCCACGCGGTTGAGCGCGGTCAGCATGCCGCTCAGCCACACCGCCACCGAGGTCAGCCAGGCATAGCGGCCCAGCTTGACCGCCGTGTCGTCGTCGAACGGCAGCAGGCGCCAGGACGGCTGACGCGGCAGCAGCAGCGCCGCGCTGGTGGCGCCGACGAAGGCGGAGAAGAAGGTCACCCGGACCACCGCGTCGGCCAGGCCGTCCAGGTCTTCGGGGATGGCCTGGATCGCGCGCAGGGTATCGATCAGCACCCAGGCCGCCACCGTCGGCAGCGCCGTGCCCAGCACCAGCGTCCAGACCGCCAGCGCCGAGCGCCGCAGGCGCCCGCCCGGCGTGCGTTGGATCACATAGCGCTGGCCGACCCAGCGCAGCGCCAGCGGACCAGGCAACAGGATCAGCATCGCGATCGCGATGCCGGTGGCCAGCGGCGCGGTGCCATGGGTGGCCACGCCCTGCTGGAGCGCCTGCGTGAGGTCCTGGCCGACCGCGCGCAGGCGCTGCAGGTCGTCGGGCCAGGCCTGGGCCATCTGCCGCCACAGGGTCGGCGAGAGCGGCGAGGCGACGCGGGCGAACAGCTGCTCGCCGAGCTGGCGCGCGCGCGCCTTCTCGATGGCATCGCCTAGTTGCTGCGCCTCGACCGAGAGCAGCTTGGCGCGCTTGATCGCCCCGTCCAGACGGTCGTGGCTGGCCTGCAGCTGCTTGCGCTCGGCGGCGATGTCGCTGGCCTCGCGCGTGCCCGGGGCCAGGTCGCCCAACTGCTTGAGGCGCTCGTCGATCTCGTCCAGCTGCGGCTGCAGCGCCAAGGCCTGGGCATCGGCCTGGCGCTGGGCGTCGGCCACCTGCAGGCCCAGCGCGTGCAGGTTCTCGGGGACCTGCTCGTCCTTGGACTGGTCCTGCAGCGTGCTCAGCGCATCGTCGATCTGCTGCAAGGCCTCATCGACGCTGGGCGCCGGCGCGGCCGGCCCCTGCGCCAGCGCCTGGCCGGCGGCCAGGACCAGCAACGCACTCAGCAGCCACAGCCGCCGGGCGGCACGCGAAACGGAATGGAAGGACACGATCACGACACGGACAACGCGTGGACGCCACGCACCGCCGCCGATGATAAGTCAGCGCCTGTCGCCGGCCCGGCGGCGCGTGCCGCCGGCTTTCACCACCGGCTCAGGCGCCGGCCAGGACGTGGCCGACCAGAGCTTCGTAATCGGGTCCGATCGGCTCGGCGTGGGCCGGGCGCAGCAGCAGGTCGGCCAAGGCCGGCGGCACCCCGACCGGGCCGACCAGCGGCTCGACCACGCTCTCGAACTTGGCCGGGTGCGCCGTGGCGGCCACCGCCCAGTCGCCGCCCTCGCCCTGGTTGCGCAGGTCTTCGAGCACCTTCACCGCCGTGGCCGTATGCGGACAGAACACCTCGCCGAAGTGCCGAGAGCGGCGCGCGATCACCAGCCGGATCGCGTCGTCGTCCACGCTGGCCGAGGCGAAGGCCGCGCGCAGCGCCGCGTCGTCGCCGCGATACAGCCAGCGCAGGCGCTCGAAGTTGCTCGGCGCGCCCACGTCCATGGCGTTGGCGATGGTCGCCACGCTGGGCTGGGGCGCGTACTCGCCGCCGTCGAAGTAGTCCGGCAGCACGTGGTTGGCGTTGGTCGCCAGCACGATGCGGCCGATCGGCACGCCCATCGCCCGCGCCAGGATCGCGGCCATCGCATTGCCGAGGTTGCCGGTGGGGATGACGAAGTTCAGCGTGTTGCCGCTGCGGGCGTGGTGGCCGAGCGCGGCGTGCGCGTAATAGCTCATCTGCGGCAGCAGGCGCCCCAGGCTGATCGAATTGGCCGAACTCAGCGGCGCGCGCGCCTGCAGCTGCGCGTCGTTCAGGGCGCGCTTGACCAGCGCCTGGCAGTCGTCGAACGAGCCGGCCACGCGCAGGGCGGTGATGTTATCGCCGAAGCAGCCCAGCTGATGCGCCTGGCGCGGCGAGACCCGCCCGTCCGGATACAGCACGATCACGCGCAGGTTGGGCTGGCGATGGAAGGCGGCGGCCACCGCCGCGCCGGTATCGCCGGAGGTCGCCACCAGGATGGTCAGCGGCGGCTCCTGTGCGCCGCGCAGGCGGGTCAGGCACTGCGCCAGGAAGCGCGCGCCGAAGTCCTTGAACGCCGCGGTCGGGCCATGGAACAGCTCCAGCACATGGTCGTTCGGCGTGGCCAGCGGCAACAGGGGCGCGGGGAAGTCAAAGGCCGCCTCGCAGATGTCCGGCAAGGCCCCTTCCAGGCCGTCGCCTTCGAAGAACGGCTGCAGCAGCGTGGCGGCGGTGCCGGCCAGCGAATCGCCGGCGGCCAGCGCGCGCACCGGCGGCATGGCCTGGGGCACGTACAGGCCGCCATCGGGCGCCAGGCCGGCGGCGATGGCCGCGCTCAGCGAAGCGGCGGGCGAGGCGTTGCGAGTGGAGACGAAGTGCATGGGTGAGGTTTTCCGAAAAGCGGGGGATGGGCGATGGATGCGGTTGTTTCTGTGTGGGAGCCGCCATGGCGGCGATGGGCCTTACCGGTAAAGCCTCATCGCCGCCATGGCGGCTCCCACGGGCAAGAGGATGAGTCTCCGAGTGCCAAGAAGGTCAGAGCACGCGCGCCCCTGGCGCGGCGATGCGCGAGACCCAGGCCTGCGAGGTGAAGCCGGCCTGCTCGAACGCCGCCTGCACCGCCGGCGCCGCGGCCTGCGCCTCGGCCCGCGTCTCGAACCAGCCGAAGATGCTCGGGCCGGCACCGGAGATGCTCGCCCCCATCGCCCCGCCGGCGAGCATCGCCGCCTTGGCCGCGTCGAAGCCGCCGATCAGCGGCGCGCGCCGCGGTTCGACCAGCACGTCGGCCAGGCCGGCGCGCACCAGGGTGGCATCGCCCTGATAGCAGCCGGCCAGGACCAGGGCCAGATTGGCGCTCTGGTGGACGAAGTCCTTCAGCTCGTAGGCGCCGGCCAGCGCGGCGCGTGCGCGGCGTGTCTCCAGCACCGCGTCGGGATGCACCAGCAGGCTGTGCCAGCCCTGCGGCACCGGCACGCTGGCCAGGTGCTCGGCCGTGGCCAGCACCAGCCCGCCCAGCAGCATCGGCCCCAGGTTGTCGCCATGCCGGCCACCGCTGGCCACCGCCTCGCCGACCAGGGTGAACGGATACAGCGCCTGCGGGCTCAGCGGTTCGTCGAGCAAGGCATTGGCCGCGACCACCGCCGCCACGCAGGAGGCGGCCGAACCGCCCATGCCCGAACCCAGCGCGATGCCCTTGTCGATCTCCACCTCGAGGCCGAACGGCAGCTCCAGCGCCTCGCGCATCGCGATCAAGGCCGCGCCCGCCGTATTGGCCGGTGCATCCAGCGGCAGGTCGAGCGTGGTGCCGCGGATGGCGGCGATCCGCACCACAGGGTCCTCGATGCGGCGCACGGTGACGGTGTCGCCCGGGCCTTCGATCACATGACCCAGGATGTCGAAGCCGACCCCGACATTGCCGACCGAGGCCGGCGAGAACGCGCGTGCCTCCCGCCTCACAGGCGCGCCCCCTGCCCGGCCGCCACGCGCAGCACATCGGCGAACACGCCGGCCGCGGTCACTTCCGGGCCGGCGCCGGGGCCCTGCACGATCAGCGGGTTGTCGCAGTAGCGACGCGTGGTGAACTGCACGACGTTGTCGGTCTGGCGCAGGTTGGCGAAGGCGTGGTCGGCGGGCAGCTCGACCAGGCCGACGCTGGCGCCGTCCTGATCCAGGCGCGCGACGTAGCGCAGCACCTTGCCGGCCGCCTTCGCCGCGGCCAGGCGCTGGGCGAAGTCGGCGTCCACTTCGTCCAGGCGCGCCATGAAGTCCTCCACGCTGGCCTGGCGCAGCGCCTGCGGCACCAGGCTCTCGATGCGCACGTCCTCCAGCGACAGCGCGCGGCCAGCCTCGCGCGCCAGGATCACCAGCTTGCGGCCGACATCGGTGCCGGACAGGTCGTCGCGCGGATCCGGCTCGGTATAGCCCATGGCCCGCGCCTGCCGCACCAGTTCGGAGAACGGCACGCTGCCGTCGAAGCGATTGAACAGCCAGGCCAGCGTGCCGGAGAAGATGCCTTCGATGCTGGTCACCGCATCGCCGGTGTCCACCAGGTCGCGCAGCGTGGTGATCACCGGCAGGCCGGCGCCGACGGTGGCCTCGTAGCGGAAGCGCGCCCCGCTGGCGGCCGCGGCCTCGGCGATGGCCTCGAAGCGCTGCAGCGAGCCCGAGCCGGCCTGCTTGTTCGGCGTGACCACGTGGATGCCGGCGGCCAGCCAGCCGGCGTAGCGATCGGCCACGGCCGGGCTGGCCGAGCAGTCCACGATCACCGTATGCGGCAGGTGCGAGGCCAGCAGGTGTTCGGTGAAGCGGTCCAGGTCCAGCGGCTCGCGCGCCTGGGCGAAGACGCCGCGCCAGTCGTCCTCGATGCTGCGTTCAGCCAGCAGCATGCGGTGCGAGGAGGCGATCGCGCGCAGGCGCAGGTCGACATTGGCCTTGCCCAGCAGCTGCGGCTGCGCCGCGCGCAGCTGATCCAGCAGCGCGCCGCCGACATGGCCCGGCCCGATCACGCCGACCGCGAAGGTCTGCGGCGAGAGCCAGAAGCCGGCATGCGCCGCGCGCAGCGCCTTGGTCGCATCGCTGCTGGCGATGGCCACCGAGATGTTGCGCTCGGACGAGCCCTGGGCGATGGCCAGGATGTTGACCCGCGCGCGGCCCAGCGATTCGAACAACCGTGCCGCCACGCCCGGCAGGCCGGCCATGCCGTCGCCCACCGCGGCCAGCACGCTGACCCCGTCGGTGAGCTGCACGCGCTGGATCTGGCCGATCGCCAGTTCGTGGGCGAAGGCGGTGAGCAGCGCGGTGCGCGCACGCGCGGCATCGACCGCCTTGACCACGCAGCAGATCGAATGTTCCGAGGAGCCCTGCGAGATCATCACCACCGACACGCGCTCGGCACGCAGCGCCGAGAACACGCGCTCGGCCGTGCCCGGCACGCCGATCAGGCCGGTGCCTTCCAGGTTCACCACCGCCAGGTCGGGCGAGAGCGTCAGGCCCTTGACCGGGCCGGCCGCGTCCTTGCGCGCGGTGATGCGCGTGCCCGGATGCTCGGGCTGGAAGGTGTTGCGGATGATGATCGGCAGGCCGCGCTCGATCGCCGGTGACATGGTCTGCGGATGCACGACCTTGGCGCCGAAATAGGCCAGTTCGCAGGCCTCGTCGTAGCTGAGCGATTCCAGCTGCACCGCCTCGGGCACCACGCGCGGATCGGCCGAGAGCACGCCGTCCACGTCGGTCCAGATGTGCAGCTCGGCGGCGTTGAACAGCGCGGCGAAGATCGCCCCGGAGTAGTCGCTGCCGTTGCGGCCCAGCGTGGTGATGCGATTGGCGCGATCGCGCGCGACGAAGCCGGTCACCACCACGCGCCGGGCCGGGTGGCTGGCACGCCATTGCGCCAAGCGCTGCGCGCTGGTCTCCCAGTCAACGTCCACGCCCAGCTCGCCGCGATCGACCACCAGCACATCGCGCGCATCGAGCACCGCGCAGTCCTGGCCGCGGCTGCGCAGGTGGTCGCCCAGCAGCCGCGCCGAATACACCTCGCCCAGGCCCTGCACGCGTTCGAGCACCTCGCGCGGCAGCTCGCCGATCACCGATAGCGCCTGCAGCACCTCGGCCAGGGTGTCGAACTGCCCGTCCAGCCATTCCACCGTCGCGCCGGAATCCTCGCCCAGCAGCGCGACGGCCGCGCCGCGATGGCGCGCGCGCAGCTCGTGCCAGCGCTCGCGCCAGTCGGCCAGGTTGCCGGCCGCGCGCCCGGCCAGGTCGATCAGCGCATCGGTGACGCCCTTCATCGCCGAGACCACGGTGACCTGCTCGTCCTCATCGCGCGCCAGCAGCAGGTCGGCCACGTGGCGGTAGCGCGTGGCATCGGCCACGGAGGTGCCGCCGAACTTGTGGGCGACGGTTTTCAGCGGTTGGACGGATGCAGCGGGCGACGACATGGAGACCTCGGGTGGGGAGAAGGCCTCGCGCGCATCAGGATGTGGGGCTCCCGCATCCTGATCCGGGTGCGGGGCGGTGTTTGCGAAGAACCTACGCTTGCACGGCCACCAGCACCCGGGTCCGGGTGATCGTGGTGGTGGTAATCGTGCCGATGCCCGCCGCGCCCGCGACGAAGCCCGCGCAAGTTGCGCTGGCGGTCACGGCAGGGGTGGGCAGGTGCGTCATGGGCGGCTAATGAACCGCATGCACCGCAAGCCTGTCAAGCGCTGTGAAACAAGGCATCTCATGGTTTCACGCGCAACTTCGAAGGCCGGCCTGGTACTGGCGAAAATTTCGCCACACCTGATGGCTGCACGATGGTGACCCCGGCCCGATTCGAACGGGCGACCTTCCCCTTAGGAGGGACAACGTCGCTAGACTAAGACCCAAGCAGCGCAAGGCTTTGCATGCGTGTCTGGCTCGGCTGTGGCAAATCTGTGGTAACCACAGGGCTGCTCACGCAGCTTGCCAAAGAAGGTGGTGACCCCGGCTGGGTTCGAACCAGCAACCTCGTCCTTAGGAGGGACGCGCGCTATCCAATTGTGCCACGGGGCCATCGTTCAAAGGATACAGGGAGAGGCTAGGTGAGCAAAGCAAAAGCAACCGCAAAGTCCGGGCGCACCAAGGACTTCAAGGGCACGCTCCCACGCGGGATCAAGGCCTCCCAGGCCGTTAGCTCTGTGGCGGGTGTGACACTTCGAACGGACGGGCAACTCAGGTGGGAAGCTCGCATCCGAAGGTCCCTTAACGGGCAGGCCTTGAAGTTCCCGCTGGTGCGCTACCCCGTCGACCCCCAAGCCTCGCCGAACACTGAGCATCACATCGATGCTGCTCGACTCATGGCCGAGGCCTATGTCCGTCGAGAACACGCCTCATTGGAGCTTCGGCAAACTCCGTATGCCTACACCGCCGAGGCTTGGACCTTCGGAGATCTGCTGCGCCGGTTTGTCCAAGAAATCGATGATGGACTGATCAAGCATGCTTCGGTCAAGACTGACCACTCCAATGCCTATCTCTTTTTGGGTGGCGGCAAAGGTTTGGGGTTGAGCCAAACCGGCATGCCCCACCTCACTCGCAAGCTGGCCAAGGATTTGACTCAGGAAGACTTCTTGGGGCGACAAGCCAGCTCCTTCGTGAACTCCTACATCAAGGTCAAGCGAGACGGCACCACACTCCCGATGGCCCAGGCCAGCAAAAAGCGGGCCCTGACCACGATCCGAAACCTCTTCCGGATTGCGCACGAAAGCTGGCAGATTGACCTTCGCTCACCGATCAAGAGCTTGAAGTCACTCAATTCGGACGATTCGCGCGACCGGACGCTGACAGAAGAAGAATGGAACGCCATCGTTGCGCAGCTTGATGCTGGCCGGACCGACCAGGCAACGGCCGATGTCATCCGTTTTGCTCGCATGACGGCAGCTCGTCGCTCCGAGTGCGTGAAGCTCGATTGGGCGGACATCAACTTCAAGAAGAAGACCGCGCGACTTCGCGAAACCAAGGCCAAGAACGGAAAATATAACGAGCGCGTGATCCCGTTGACCTCAGAGCCCATGGCCTTGATCGCCGCGCGCTTCGAAGCAAGCAAAACGAAGAAGGGCCCCGTGTTTGTAACCTCGCGCGGAAAGCGCATCCGCGCCGATACCGTCACCCAAGCCTGGGATCGCGTCCGTGGGCAAATAGCAGAGAAGCTCGGTGATCCAGAGATCCTGACTGCGCGCATGCACGATCTTCGCCATACGCGTATCACAGAGATGGGACATCATCTCAACCCAGCGGAAGCGGCCAGGATCTCGGGACATAAGGACTTGAAAACCTTCATGCGCTATTTCAACCCGGATCCCGTGGCACTGGGCAAAAAACTTGAACAGCTTGAACGCCAAGGCGGCGCTGGGACCGATGTGGAAGAGGTCGTGAAGCAGCTCTTGACGCTAAGCCCGGAAAACATGGCGTTAGCAGTGGCGCTCGCTTTTCAAACGCGGGCCAAAACCAAATGATCAAGGGCAACCTGTCCGGCCGGCAGCAATACTCCCGCGCTTTTCAAGGCAACGCCTAATCTCACAGAAGCCCTAGCTATCTCAACGGCGCTTTGCCCCAGGTTTAACTAGCCGAGTCGGGCCCAGGGGGAAGCTCGTGGGACGGCGCAGAGCCTTGCGGAGCCGCCACTGATGGCATGTCCAACATTGGCTTTCCGGGGATCAAAGAGCTGCCCTTGTGGGACTCGTAGGCACGCCTTGCGCTCTCATAGACCGCCATGCCCGCCCGATCAAGCTCACCAATGCGCGGATAAATGTGATCTTCCGCACACGAAAACCAGGCTTGATTGAAGTTCAAAAGCGCGGTGCGACCCAGGTCAAATTTCGTGTCGCGTTGACGATTAGCCCGCTTGGCAGAAGCATGATTGCCTGCGGGCGGGATGATGAATTGCCACGCGTTCTTTAATGCCAAATCACTGCTTGTGCCGTAAGCAACAAACAATTGCCAAGGATCAATCCTGCCATTTTTTGCCAGCACCAGAACAGGGTGATACTGCGGCGCAGGTCTATCAGGCGCCTCTCGGAACGGGAAGCGCGCAAGCAAGATGTCGCCCGGCTTGATGTTTGAGCCGTGCCACTTGGCAGGCATCTTGGCATCTAAGGGGATAACCACTCTTGCTCTTCGGGAACCCATCCTTGGTTGACGCATAGATCAGAGCGACTCCCAGTCTGACATGTCCACATCTTGCGGAATTTTCTCGCCGATGATGTTGAGCATCTTCTGACTCGGTAAACCCTTATCCTGCGGATATGCCCCCTTAGGCAAACGCAGTTTGGCACGCAGCTGCCGGGCTGGGCGCCGAGCGTTCACAGCATTGGCATCGCCTTTCTTGGGCGCGCCAACCTCTTTCGGCGCGTTCGGCGCCGCCATGAAAGCCATCATGCGGGGCTTCTTAGTAGTCAATCTGAAACCTGAAAAAATTAGTCTTGACAAATTCTATCAGCCATGGGTCGAAAGTCAAGAAATCCACATTGAACCCCGACGACCACATCGCCTCGGAAACAGCGATGATCAGGCCAGTGTCGAACTACTACGCGCTTGGTCGAGGCGCATGACATCTTGGACGGCCACTTCGACAGCAACTTCAAGCCGCCTGACACGATCATCCAAGTCCACCCCGCCTCCTCTATGGACTTTCGTCGGTTCAAAAGTTCTATCTGCTGGGCCATTTATTGGTCGATGTCAACGCGCCCTACTTTGAAGCCATACTTCGGAGCCCATCGATGCGCGAAGCAAACTTCCACTTGGCGGTCTACACGCCCGAGGATGAGCCAGGCTTGGTTCACCAATTGACTGGATTCGGAGTTCCGAGCCATCAGATCCGAACTTACAGCTGGGCGGAGCTTTGCTCCCCTCGAACGCCTCTGTGAGGCACTTGTTCTGGATCGATACCTTAAATAGGCGGAAACCACTGCCCTAGCGACTTGCCGGATCTAAGATCTTCACGAGTGCGGTAAACCGTCGCGACCAGCCCGGCTTTAGACCAGCCTCTCCTTGGATGGGCCTTTGGCAGTTGGGACGCAAAAGAAGTAAATGGCTGCCATCGGGCGGCCCTTTGCTTTTCAGGGCAAGCTACAACAATGGCTTCGGTCATATCACTGCACAGGTGAAGCGACCCAAGGCTTAGCGCCAACGCGTTGGCTGGCTCAATGGCGCAAGGCCTTCTTCTTCCTCGTCTCGGCGCTCCCAACGCGGGATGGCGTCCGGAAGTAGCAGCAACCCGAGGGTATAAGGCCAGCCCCTCTCCACTACATGGATATGCTCAACAAGCTCCATGCCCGCAGGCTCCCTGGGGAACCAAAGCTTGGCGCTTTGCTTTTGGGTAAGCCCTGAGTCCGACTCGTCGGACCGAGCGAGCAATGACCCCCCGGGGACCTCGATGAGGTTCTTCTTTGCCGCAAGAAGCAAGCCGGATTTGCGCGCCGCAGTGTTCGATCGCGCCCAGTGCACAAAGCCATCCCGTGCTACGACCACAACTGCACGTTTGGGCGCAATCTCGATCCACTTCAAGGCCGCTGCCATGATCGACACGCCATAGCGATCAGCACAGTGGCGCAGCATGTCGATCTGTCCCGCATGCCCCTGAACCTGCTGACGGAAGTCGTTCAACGGCATCAACAGATAAGACGCGAATAGATCGGCGTCCGTCTCTATCTTGCGCTCCGCAGACTCCCAATCGTAGACATCTTTGGATGTGCACTGAAAGGCGCTTTGGAGCTGTCTATGCAACATGTAGTGGCCGAACTCATGTGCCAGGGTGAAACGAACGCGCCCAGGCGATTGCTGGCTGTTGTAGCCAATCGCCCATTGACCGTCTCTTCTGGCTTTTAGGACACCTTCGAAGCCTGGGATATCCATCGCCGCGATCTTAGCGATTCGCTCTTGACCAAACCGCTCTTTCGAGTAATCAAGCGCGAGCGCCTGGACATCCACGGGAAAGCGGTCGGCTCCAAATACCTGGTCAAGCAACAGGGTGAGGCTGTTGGCCTCAGCCATCGGGCGTTTAGGCGGAACTGGCTTCTCCATGCCCTATCTCTCGCTACTCGCCGTCGAGGATCTCCATCATCTTTCGGAGCTTTTCCTTGGCCACAGGACTCATCGCTTGGTAGTTACGAAAGAACGCCTGATCTGCCACATCCACAGAAGCTTCCACACTGTCGCCTTGGGTGCCCAGCAGGAACTCAGTCGTCAGCCCCAGTGCCACAGCGATCTTGTTCAGCTTGTCGATGGACGGATTGGGCTTGTCCCGATTTTCAAGCTCCCAGATGTAGCCCTTGCTGGTGTCGGTTCGCTTGGCCAAGTCATCGAGACTGAGGCCCATAGCGGTCCTCTTGGCACGAATTTTCTCACCCAGTAACGAGGGCATGAGCACTCCTAACGCAGCTAGCCACGCATCTTATCGTTAAAACGAACAAAAAACTATCGCTTGACAGAACCCCTGGGGAGGTGCAGCCTGCGCATGTCGTTCGATTTACCGAACGATTTGATCCTTCCATACAGGACATCATCAACATGAACATTGAAGCGAAGCATCACCAGCCTCCGGATCAATCGACCGTTGTCGTGAACGGTCAGGCGTTTCCGATTGCCGATCTTACCCCCACGGGACGTCAGATCTTGTCTGCCGCTCATCTGCGACCTGAAATCGACCATGCCCTCGTGCTTTGGCCGGAAGATGGCCCGACCAGTGTCATTGAGCTGGACGAGGTCTGCCCCCTCCCCCAAAGGCATTCTTCTTTGCAGTTTTTCGCTGCCAAGACCGATGGCGTGAGGTATTTCATCCTTGATGACACTCGATACGCCTGGCCGGGCCCGCTCACGCTGACCACCCTGCGCCAAGTGGGTCGCGTGCCGGACGAGCTGGATATCTGGATTGAGCATCGGGGCGAAAAGCCCGACGAGCAGATCGCCGACAACGCCATCATCGATCTGGACCAACCCAGCATTGAGCGCTTCTTCACCGCTCCGCTGAGCATCAAGGTATTCGTCAACACCCGGGAAGCAGTCGTTCACAAGCGCGTTCTGTCCTACTGGGATGTGGTGCGATTGGAGCATCCGGGAGCCGGCCCGCAGGACGCCAACACCACCTACACCGTGTCGTATGCGCAAGGCCCGACAGAGAACCCCGCAGGCAACTTGCTCGAACACCAGGCCGTCCACATCAAGCAGGAGATGGAATTCTATGTCGTCCTCACTGATAAGTCGTAGTCCGGAACTCCAACGCCTGCGCGACGAGGGGTATGACCTGGAAATCCGGGACAGCCACCTGCTCGTCAAGGGCATCGCCTACGCCACGGTCGATAAGACCGTGGCAGTAGGAACGCTTGTGATCGCACTTCACCTCACAGCAGATGTTGCTCACACAGCACCTGACCACACGGCATGGTTTGCCGGTCAAGTGCCGTGTGACTCGTTCGGCCAGCCTCTGAACAAGATCATCAACAACAGCAACCGGATGGAGCGCGCGCCCGGGCTTTGGATTGATCACTATTTCTCGTCCAAGCCCAAGAGTGGTCTTTATTCCGGCTATTACGAGCAGGTGTCGACCTACGCCAAACTGCTCTTGGGCCATGCACAAGCCGTCGATCCCCGTGCTACTTCAACGCCCCACGCCAGCCCGGTGGAGGTTCAGCCGAAGTCGGTTTTCGCTTACGAAGACAGCGCTTCACCACGTGCGGGGCTTTCGGTGCCCACTGCCAAGCTTCGGGGGCAGCGCATCGCAATCGTTGGATTGGGTGGAACTGGTGCACACCTCCTGGATCTCATCTGCAAAACGCCTGTGGCTTGTCTTGATCTGTTCGATGGGGACCGACTCGAACAGCACAATGCCTTTCGCTATCCGGGCGCAGTCCCGCTGGCGGTCTTGAAAGATGGTCCGTACAAGGTCAACTATCTAGCCAAGGTCTACGGCGAGATCCACACCTGTATCAGGCCGAACGCCGTCATGATCACTGAGGCCAATGTCCAGGCACTTCTGAACTACGACACCGTTTTCGTCTGTGTTGATCGCGGGGCGGTTCGTGAGTTGATCGCAAACACGCTCTCTGGCTCAGCCGTGGTCGTGATCGATGTTGGCATGGGCGTTAAGTTGAATGCTGCCAATGAGGTCTACGCCGTTGTTCGGACCACGGTTCTTGAAGGTGACAACTGGGACGCCGCCAAAGCCACGCTACCGCTCGGCGAAGGCGGTGAAGATGATCTTTACAACACCAATGCCCAGATTGGCGAACTCAATGCACTCAACGCCATCCTGGCTATTGAGGCCTGGAAGAAGCGCCGTGGTTACTATTCGGCCCGAAAAGGCGGCTACCTCACGACCTACGCCACGCATTCAAGTTCAATGGCCTCGACCCTGGGTGCGGCATGAAGGTCGATCACTATCAGCATCGCTTCGTTGAGAGCTTCCCTCGTCCATTGGATGAGGGAGTGCTCTATGTTTCAACGCGCTTCCCCTGCACCGCCCATGCCTGCGCGTGCGGCTGCGGCAAGGAAGTCATTTCTAACCTCTCGCCAACTGATTGGAAGCTGATCTATGACGGCGTTGGCGTCTCGCTGAACCCATCCATTGGCAATTGGCAGTTCCCCTGCCGATCTCACTATTGGATCACCGGAGGCCGGGTGGAGTGGTCTTACGACATGACACCAGAAGAAATCCAAGCAGGACGCGATCGTGATCGTCGCGCCAAAGACAACTACTACTCGCCCGGAAAACCTCAGTCGGCACTTAAACATGCCGAAGAACCCCAGCCTCGCGCCAAGGCCCTGACCTGGAAGGAGCGTTTTGGTCAATGGCTCCAAGGCTAAACAAGCATATCGAGCTTGACTCTTCTTTCCTGGTGCCAAGGTCCCATCCCGCCCTTTTTGATTTTGAATCGGATCATCAAACCATGCGTGACACATCTTCCCAGACGCTTCCTCAACTCGTGCAATGGGCGACGGTGGTAGGCGGTTTCGCCGCAGCAGCGACGATCGTCGGCGTGCTCTTCCACGGTTGTGGACACGTCACCAACGTCACCCACCTTCATCTTTGGGGCATTGATGAGGGTTTGTTCGATCAAAAAGCGGATTGGAAGGTTGTCAACGGCTATTACGCAGTTATGTTCCAGGGTTTGAATGTCCTTAAAGCCATCCATTGGTATGTCGCCTTGGCGGCCTTCTTGCTTTTGGCATTTTTCCTTCTGATGATGCGTATTCCCGCCCGGAAGCCACCGGAGTGGGTGCAGAAGCTAGGCAAGCTTCCGCTCTGGGCTCGCAACATCGGCCTGTCCCTTGGTCAATCCGTTGTAGTCGTCTACGCCGTAGGGATGACTTTTATCTTTGGATTACTCACTTCAATCATGCCAGGACTGGTTGGTGAGCGAGCCGGTAGAGAACAGTTCGCTAGCGAGGTTTCGCAGATCAAGGATATGCCGCAGGCAGAATGGCAGGAGCTTTGGCAAAAGGATCAACGTCTTGCTCGCGGGAAAGTCATCTTCGCCAGTGAATCACGCTATGCCATCTTTGATCTGGACCTGAAACAGGTTCGCATTATTCCCGGCACCGACATTGAATTGCGAGCGCCCGATCCCACCGATAAGTCCGCCCTCAGAGCGACATCGCCCAACTCATAGTGACATCGCCCGCGCAGTAGGAGCGGCGCAATGCGCCGCCCCAAGCCTGCCTCAAAATGAGGGCCGAGGCGTCTTCCATTTGAGTTCCCAATGCCCGCTTGCCTGTGCTGCGGGCTCTGCCGACTCTGGGTCAGCTGCGCTTGGCGCATCCGGCGTTGCTGATGACATCGAAAATTTCTTCTCCAACGCCTGCGTAGCTTCCACCATCTCTTTCCTCGCCTCAACAATGCGCCATTCCTGGCGCTGCTTAGCGCCAGCCGACAGTCGTGCCTTTGCCTTCGCCACTTCCAATCGTGCTTTGGCTGCTGCGGTCGTGAGCGGTTCATCGTCATGCAATGACAGCTCCATCTTGGCTTGCAACAGATCCATCCGCGCGCGATGCGGGCGTGTTAGCACATACGCATACTTGCTCATCGTTTGCGCCAGCGTCTCGGTGTCTTCAAATAGGAAAGGCTTTGATAGATAGCTATCGACCCGTCGATAGAGCAACGCACTCTGTGCTTGCTGGAACTCTGCTTCGATCGCGATACCAGGGATGGATCGAAGCAGCTCTAAGGCGTCTTGCGCAGCCTGTCGTTGCGCTTCAAGCCACCGTTCGATAAGTTCGGCTTGGCTGTTCAAAACTTCGGCGTCTTCTCGCCCTGAGGCTCGGGTGATGCGCCCTACTTTGCTTAGACTTCGGGTCAGGCCACTGTATTGCGGCGCGATGGAAGCTTTGGGTTGGGAGTCTCTTAAATCAGTTGCGGATGTCCTGAGCTTGTCTTTGGCCGCATGTGCAGGGCTTCCCCGACCTCGCCCTGCAACAGCGCGGCCATGGAGTTCGCGATGTAGATCTTTGAGGGCTTGCTCATGACTGTGACTCTTGGGCACATCGTGGAGGTCCTGCCGGCTCTCGTGCCTCACCCGAAGTTGTACATAGTCGGTCAAGGCAAAGTCCGCCGTGGGTAGCCCGGTTCCGTAAAGTTCTGCTTGCACTTGCGCCTTACGCAGAATTGCTACTTTCGCCTTGCCAAGCGGCTTGGTCGGCTTACGGGACAGTGTCCGTGCGCGGCTATGGTCACCTAGGCGTGCAGCTTCCTGAGCTTGTGCTTTAAGTGTTCGATGATCGACACGCTCTGAGCGATGGGCGCGTTTGAGGTGCGCATTGATGATCTCACCCACGGCTTTTCGAACTTGCCGAAGCTCTCTCGTCCCGCCGCCCTGGCGCGCCTCAAAGGCTGCGCCAGCTCGCTCGCCGAGACCCTTTGCGCTCACCTGCCGTGCTGACATGAGCAAATGGACATGGAAGTTGCGCTGATCGCCCTGCCGGGTGGGCATGTGTATGGCCACCAAGACCAGTGCACCATAGCGATCAACTAAAAGCTGCCCCAGATCTAAGGCAAGCTTTTCACGCTGCCCCGCATCCAAGCTGCTAGGGAGCGCAACTTGCAGTTCCCGGGCGATGCGAGCATTGGCGCGAGCCTCGCTTTGCTCATTCGCATTCCAGAAAACTTGCGGATCTAGACACCAGGGGGGCATGTCGTCGGGGCCGATTGTGTGGTGAGAGACCACACCTTTGCGCTTGGCAAAGCGATGCGGTGTGCCGGTTCGCTCATCGTGCAGATCGAGGCCCGCACGATATGCAGCGGCGGCAACCGACGAGTCGCCCTTGCCGCGCGAAAAAGATTTGAGTGTTGCGTGATAGATCGCCATCTTGAAGCTCCGAGGATTGAGGAGCATTCAAGGAAGGGCTTAGCTTTGATCTGTAAATAGAAACGACGACATTGCCTGATGTGAGCCAAATGTCTCATTCTCACGGCAAGCTTTGGCAGTTTCTGGGCCGCAGCAGCGCTACCCAAGGTCGCCTCCCAAGTGACCAACCCTCGGCCCGGCGAGTGCACGGTTTTTGCGAAAAACGCAAAAACCATAAGTGCACTCTTCGACGATGAAGAATTGAGTTAGACGTTTGCTTTTGCTAACACTTCTGCCTTCTAGCGAAGGTCATGGCCGGATTCAAAAAAACCGACAGAAACTTCACAAATATTAACTAGTAATGAATGTTCTTGCATCAGAAGATCCGCGTAACGTTATTTCCGAACCGAAGCTTCCACATGGACGAACCTACATATTGCGTCATCCCCAGCACCGCCGCGCTGCTGGAAGCGGTCAAACGCCCGACCCCCAAGTTTCTTGAAGGCAGCGACAAGTTCTTTGGCATTACAGGTGTTTTAGCTTGGCTGGTGATGACGGCACTGCTCTTTCTGGGTCAGCGCTACGCTTGGGCACTTACGGGAGCTGTGTGGGCTTTGATGGGGCTTTTGGTGCTCGCCATTGTTTGGGCAATCTGGCAAGCCCTTGAAGTGCTTAGGGCTTGGCGGCAGGGCTTTACCCCCCATGGTGAGGCGATTGATCAAGCCATTGCTAACGAGCGGCGATGGATCGAGAAGCTCGCCTACTGCGATCCGCAAGCTCTGAGAGAGCACAGCAAGCATCTAGACCTTGAAGCAAAGCAACGCACGCGAAGAGCGGGACTGACCACTGTGCTCTTGGCCATCGGCGTTGCGGCAGTGAGCTTGCTCGACACAGGCGAAAGAGCGCAATTTTGGTCAAGCCCAACTTGGTTCAAGCTCGCTATCCAAAGCAGCAGCCTCGGCTTCTTGATCGGGGCGCTGGTTCTGGCAGTGCTTGCTGGTCGGCTCGAACGCGTTGCAGGGCTTTTAGCCTTGGCCGCTGATCGAGCTGAGCGCAAAGCTCACTCTTGATTCATTACTTAGGCTTGCGTTTCTGATCCCCCTTATCGCCCTGGCCGCTCGGGACCGTCTTCTTTGCAGGCTTCTTGACATCTTGCCGAAGAGAGCGGCTTACGTCGTCACTCTCTTTGAACTTCCCACCCTCGTCGCGGCGCACGTAGCGCTTGTCCCCATTGGGTTCAATGAGCGTGCGCTTGCTGCTCGTCTTTTTCGTAGCCATGGCCTGAGCCCTCCCGTAGAAGAGTTACTACGCCGGGATCGATCCACGGCGCGTGAAGCCCAAATGACGAGAAGTGACAGACCCCGTAGGCATCTAATTTAGCGGCCTTCCATAGCAACCCTTGACGGACCTCACTTCGACGTTAGGTTTAATGGGGAGGTCAATCATGCGTATTCCGAATAGAACTGAAACAGATCAATATTTCTCCACACTCGGCTATCGATTCATTGAAGGCACCGATGACAAAGGTTCTTTCTTAGAATTTGATGATCAAGGCCAGGGCCTTCCCTTTCATGGCCGGCGTTATAGAAGCTTGGGTGAGCTATGGCTTGCTTGGCTCGGATACGCGTCTCTTCTGATTTTTGAGTGGGAGCGCTTCCGTCTTTTCATGAAGTCCTATGATAAGGCTGGGCCCATGCACCGTGAGGAGTTGGTTGAGGCACTTCGGTGTCGCATCTGGCACAAACCAGCACCGCTTCTTGATCATCTATTTGCTGATGTCACACCTCCGGGCGCAGACCATTTGCCGCGCACTTGGAAAGCCAAGCTCGCTCGGCTGTGGGCCAACGAGGACCGCTCCATGCGCTTCAACTACTTGGCAGCACGCGCGTTGGAAAACAAAGGATGGGTCCTAACCTGATTTGCCGTTAAGCTCTGTTTTCACCCATACAAGGAGGTGGTGGTGCCAAGTTCGACTCTAAGAGCAGCATTCGAAGCGGCGGCGGGAATCGTCGAAGCCCTGTGCCTCACCCAGACCGAGAACGAAGAAACACTCACCGGATCTTTGCTGGGCTCTCTCTCCACTGCCCACGCGCTCATAACCGCGCTTTCGCCGGTAGGCAGCCACTCAGAACCTAATATCTACTGGGGTTCTTACGACAAATATCAGGGTGCTGACAGGAAAAAAACAGAACCCGGAAGCGGTGCTGACTTCGCGCTACTCACGCTGCTTGATGACAACACAGCACGGCTGGCCATCTTTCAAGCCAAGCGCGGCGAGTTCGTCAGCGGGTCCTGGCGGGCTGACCTCAATCGTATCCCCAAAGACCCTGAACGAGACCCACAGATCTTTGTTTTAGCGGAGACCGCCCATCGCCTCTTTTCGGTCTCGCGGGGAAAGCCTGTTGCGCCTCGAGCGATTGAAGATGCAACGAAGCTGCTCGAACTTACGGATTCCGGCAAGATCGCGGGAAGGTTGAGATCCGCCTTTTTCGTGCATTACCTCATCTATCAACCGTCGGCCCCTGCTTGCATCACGCTGCCTCACCTAGGCAGCGTCTATGCACAAGAACTTGATGGAAGGGAGCGGGTCAACGCCTACGCTTTGCCGGGCGAATCCAGACCCTTCGTAGATGTGATGAAGTCAGGGGTTGGGGATGATACAGCCGGCTGGCTAGTCATGGCACCGGAGGCGGCCATTGCCGAGCTTCCCAACTTACTGCCGCTTGTGCCAGTGATTGTCACCGACAGCAGGGGACAATTCGGGCCACTGGTGGCGCTTGACGAAAGCTTGGCAGCAGCTTTCGCCCCGCTGACCTTGGCATTGGGCAATCAAGATCTATCCGCAGTTATCAGCGCCGCGAAGAACGGACCTGGCCTTGGGCCTAGTCCCGATCCCGCTTCTAAGCCCCGCAATCGCAACCATGGATTTTGATAGCTCAGTTGGGACTAGTCCCCGTTATCACCCTCGCGCCTAGCTCCGATGGACTCCAAGAGCGCTTTGCGCTCCTTAGCCGATGCGGCATCAAAGTGCCGGATCCACTCCGCTAGCTCCTCGGTTTCAGCCACCAGGTATGAAGCCGAGACCCCAAGCGCCGCAGCCAACTGCTTGATGGTGTCAAGACCTGGCGCGCTGTCGCCTGACTCGTAGCGGCTGATCCGAACGGCAGAACTGTTGCTTTCCGAGAATCCCATGCGCACGCCAAGCTCCGTTTGGGACCACCCAGCGGCCTTGCGAAGCTCACGCACACGCTTGGCCAGCAAGAGTCGGATGGACAGTGGAGGAGCGCTCATGCCGCCAAGCATGAACGTAAGTTACGTGTTCGGTAAATTTCATTGAATGTAAATTACATTTACCGTAAATTTCGGACCACTGCAAGCCCGCAGCCCACCACTAGGATCCGGCCATGTCGACCTGTCGCTTCTTGCTCATCTGCTCACTTCTTGTCGGCCTAGCCTCGTGCTCAGGGGGTGGCCCGTCCTCAGACCAACGGCAGCGAGCGTTTGTGACTTACATGAAGGAGGAGGGCAGCGACAACGCAAAGGTCAGGGACTTTGAGAGCGGCAAATGCGTCAAGTCTCAGAGCGCCCCTACTTACGCATGCCATGTCAGCGCCAGGGTCGAAGCGGCAGGTCGTGATCTTGGTCATGAGCTTGATGGCATCTACACCTTTGCCGAGTTGGGAAGCGACTGGAAGGTCACCGGTCGCATCCAGTAGCACCAGCACGCCTCCCTTCTTTTCATCAAGGATCGCTCATGACGATTTGGAACCTGCTGTTTTTCTTCATGCTTGGCGCTGGGGCGTTGATCGCGCTTGGCATGAGCAAAACACTCAGGACGCGGCGCGCCAGTGTCGCGTTCCAGGAGGACTATCAGCGCTATCACGGCTACAAAAATACTGACATCGCACTTTCGACGGCACGCTCTGCGATCAAGCTTCGCTCTGGAAAGGATGTCAGCACCTACGCATTTACAGATGTGCGATCCTGGGAAAAGCATTGGCACAACTCAAAGCATGAAGGGACTCTTACGATTAGCGTTCGAGATATCAAATCGCCCGTTTGGACAGTCAAGTTCGGAAACGAGATGGAAATGAATCGCTGGTATGAGTTGCTGGGGCAAGCGGTTAACGAACGGCTTAGGCTTTGAACGATTGAACCGGGGTCGCCTAAGCAGCGTGGCCTCCCCCCAATCAAACCACTACAACGGGCGCTTGCAAGCATTCATTGCGACTCTTAGCGTTCGAGCCCCTAGGGCGTGTTGCGACGTTCTCTGATACAGCGATCGGACTTTTCCTACCCCCTATGGCGCAGAGAGCCTGCGACACGTGCTCTGAGATGCGGAATAGCGTGGGGTTGAACAAGGCCAGCAATGCTGGCCTCCTTACGGAGACGGAATCGAACCACTATGTGGGCGGAGACGGTCCCTGAGACTGCGCGGTGACAAGGGGGCTGGTGCATTGAACAGCGGGAAGCTGCGGGGCAACCGACGCCACTAGGCCTTGCGTCATCGCCAAACCAGAGACGGCGCCTTCTGACGACAATTTGGCCTGAGAACGAAGGCGATCTCGGTAGTTAAGCAACAGCGCTTCGAAGCCATTGGGCTCTCCCAGTGGACCTTCCCCGCGCCTAGCTATCAATTGATCTCGGAAGCTTCGTGGCAGCTGTGCGCTTTGATCGGGGACGTTGGCCTGATGGAGGTGACGAAAGATCTCTTCGTCGACCATAGCGCGCACTTGCTCGATCTCGGCTCGGCCATTGATGTGGCCATCCAAGACACGCGTTTTGACCGTGAGGCCGCAAGCATCCATGCGGCGCGTGGTGGCGAGCAAATTGGCATATGCCTCAACGTCTTCTCCGCAGGGTCGAACGTGGTAGCTCATTTGAACAGCGAACCCGTAGCGGTCAACCAGCCGTTTGGTGACATCCAGAACCAGGTCCCACTGCGCGCCTGAGTCAAGCTCACGCGGCAGGGTGATCCGGAAGCTTCGCCCGACGGTGCTGTCCCGACGCTTTTCGGCTTGCTCAGCCGCGAGCCAGAGCGCTTGCGGGTCGTCGGCCCATGGTGGCGCATTCTCAGGAATCATAATCCGCACTCGAACAACATGGCCTCTGCCCCGAAAGTCATGACCTTGACCAGTCCTAGGATCAGTCAGTAAAAGACCGCCGAGTGATGCTGCAATGGCCAAGGCATTGTCGCCTTTGGCTCGGCTATAAGTTTGTATGTGAGTGTTGGGGACCAACATGGAACGCTCCTTTGTGGGTGAGTTCCAGTTGTTAAGAGGCCCAGCTTTTCCTTGGCAAGACCTGATAGCTCATTCTTTTCAGATCCAATCCAGGCGGTCAAGCCAACTCCCTAGTTCCCATGACGGGCTCTTCTTCGCCTACGACCAGGGACAAACTGTCGATTCCGACAAGGAATCAGCTTGACGTGTGGCGATTCCCTGTTAGAAATCGAGCATGAAATCACTGACGAGCCATACCCTCCCCTTGCTCTTCCAAGAGCTTTATCAATCACCCATTGAGCAAAGTTCGTCAGCCAAGGCCAAGCGCCAGCGCCTTGTCAAGCTTCTTATTGAAGAGGCTGAAATCGAGGGTGCTTATCCCAGCGCCCGCTCAATGGCGACGCTAGAACAGTTCATAGAAGGCGCTATTACGCTTCCGCGCGTATTAGAGATATTCGCACGGCGAGGGTTGCATTAATTCCGAGCCCAGGCGCACAAAGCGCCTCGGCCTCCGCAAGCGCGCAAGCTCCGAGGAGGCTAACAAGGCGAGGCCATCTAAGCAAAGGTAGCCATTGACGGTAAAAAGCCTGGCACTAAACCTAAGCCCATGATCCACACCCAACTCAGCCGAGAGTTAAAGAAATGCCGCTTCAACAAGCGCAAAGGGCGACGCCTGCAAAAGATCATGATCTCCTTTATCAAGCCGATCCGCAGTCCGATTTTAAGCCCGCAGGAAACCAAGAAGCTTGGCCTAGGCGATTTTCCTTTCGCTTCCTTATTTACGATGATTGCAAATAGAAAAGATCTGGAAAGATGATCTCTCTCACTGAGTAACACGGGAGGAGCCCTGCCAATGCTTGCTTTGACGAAATTTCTTGCAAAAATCTAAAATTTAGAAACAGTAATATCGGCGCACTATCTTTCTTGCAATTTATCTAAAAGGCATTGACAGATTAAAAGCTAAAACTAGTTTGCAGGCATTATCAATTTTGAGTGCGACTATGTCTGATGATGATCTTTCCCGAAATCCGCTAAATACGCCAGGATCCACAAGTCTTGCCGAAGCTTGCCAGATCTATCACTTCAAAGAGGTGCTTGCTGGCCCCATCTCGTTCAAAGGAGCCAGACTCGTCGGCGAGGCCGCATACGATCGGTTCGAAGCATCGCTGCTCCGCATCGTGCAAGCCCTCGCCGCCCCAGGGCCACTCCCCCTAGACCAGGGCCAGCCCCTCCACACCACCTCGACCACTGAATCGAAAGCACGCGAGCCGCTATTACTATCGAGCGCCATTTCGGCACGCTTGGTCGAGATGCGTCAAAGTAAAACGGACGGAAAGAACATCAGGGACACGCGAACAACGCTTCTATTCTTCATGAGGGTTGTCGGCGACAAGCCTGTTGATGAAATCACCAAAGCCGACACACAGACCTTCTTCGACGCATTGCGCTGGCTCCCCAAAAATGCAGGTATTCGAAAAGACTGTCGGGGTCTAAGTGTTCCTGAACTCCTAGCACTTGGCTGCGCGGAGAACACCGACGAGCCATCTGCTTATACATACAGAAATCACATGACCCGGATCAATGCGCTGTTCAATAGCTTGGACTTGGAAGGTGCAATCCTTAGAAATCCTGCAAGAACCGTGGGACAGCATGTGAACTTAGCTAATGTCGTTAAAGTTCGACGTCCTTTTAGTCTCTTAGAACTCAACAGCATGTTTGAGCCGGAGCGCTTTACCGCTTGGGGCACGCGTCCAGATCGCTGGTGGATTCCAATGCTTTGCCTTTACACGGGAGCACGTGTGAACGAAATCTCGCAGCTCAAAAAGGCGGATGTTCTCTACATAGGCGGACATCCTTGCCTCTCGCTTCGCGTTACTCCCGACGCTGATGAGACGAGTCTTACGCTGACCAAAGCGCTGCAAAAACTGAAGAATTCATCGTCGCGCCGTGTGATCCCCATCGCTCAACCTTTGATCGATGCTGGCTTCTTGGACTATGTATCTGATCTCTCTCTCATTCGTCATGATCGGCTTTTCCCGCACCTTCGCGCGCGTGCGATCACCCTCGAAGGCGCAGACAGTGTGATTGGGTATAGCGACGCGATCGGCCGATCGTTCAGTGCCTACCTTAAAAGCGAGGTCGGGACGCCGAAGGGCGTCGTGTTTCATGCCTTTCGACACTTCTTCGCAACCTTCCTAAGCCAAAAGGGCGTGCCTCGCCTGGACATCGCCATCCTCACCGGCCATGCCGAAGATCATGAGGTTCAAGCGCTTGTGGACTATTACCTCATCGACGATGTTCCAAACCAAGTCACCACCATGATCAAGACCCTGAGCATGTTTACGCCGGCTGTGAACTTGCCAAAATACCGGCGAGGCCAGTTTGATGAAATGCTCAACAGCGGCAAGGGCTTCCATCCCTGATTGATCGCGCGCCGCTTTGGCTTTGTCTTTGTATAGACAACGACATATCTCAACTCAGGTTGCGGCACTCCCGCCAGCCTGAGGCATACTGAGACTTCGTCGCCGCTCTACCCCACCCTGAGCATGGAGCACGCAACATGAGCAAAGACACCCTCCTGGAAGCGCTCGATCCTTGGATGAAAGTTGAAACTTGGCATACGGCTCACCCACTCGATGAGCAGCGCTTCCATCGCGCGGTTGCGCTCGCTTGCAAAACCTTATG
The DNA here is from genome assembly GCF_030322905.1 of Pseudoxanthomonas winnipegensis. NCBI lineage: Bacteria > Pseudomonadati > Pseudomonadota > Gammaproteobacteria > Lysobacterales > Lysobacteraceae > Pseudoxanthomonas > Pseudoxanthomonas winnipegensis. Next base: position 3,071,506 of record NZ_CP095475.1, read on the forward strand.
CACTCCGCTGGATGCTTATGATATCGAGAACGCCATCATGCACTTAGCCGAAAAACACCATGGCGCGTTTGAGGGCCACCATCTCTATGACGCGATGGACCGCTATGCACAAGAAGCTGAGAACCTCAGTATGTATATGAAAAATACTCAGGGTGACTCTTGATCTTGCAGTGATGGGAGCGGCATAGCGCTTGCTTAGCGTCCCGCTCCACCCAGGTGTGAAGACGGGCCATCGAACGTCGGCCTGGCCCAGGCCAGTGCAAGGGCGAAGGCGGGCGCGGCGGTGTCACACCGTGTATGGTCTTCGCCAGCTCTGACTTCGAAGGTCTGATCGGCAACTTGATTGACGCGCGCCAGCTCTACCGAGGCGTGTGGTAAGACAATGTAGATCTGCCACTCCGACCGATCATAATCGTAGTCCCGCACCGGATTCCGCCAAGCCATGCCAGTAGGAAGGAGCGGAAGCTCTGACAAGCCGCTAGGCGGGATCACAGAAGGTTCTTTGGAGCGGCGCAATGCCGCGCGGTGGGCATGTCGGGAGGGCATGAGCACAGGATGGCCGCGATTGGTCTCAGGCATTGCGACGAGACATGGGAGGATCCTGTGGCCTATCTATCGACTGCTCCATCCATCTTTTCCACAAACTTCCGCAGAGTGGTCATCGCCCTTCGAAGCTCCGCGTCAAGCACGCTCATAGGGCGCCTCATCGGAACTTGCTCTTCGATCACTTCCATCAATGCGGCTGCATAGTCTCGATCTTGACTGACGAAGTCACGAGCATTGCTGATTTGCATCCGCCGACGAAAAATTCCAGAAAATCTGCTGACGGCCTGGCTTCCAAGTGCTTTGAGTTCAATTAGGAATTCTTCCGGCGCCGGCATATCTTCAAAGACTGGTGTAATCGACATATCCCCGTCAGGCGCCCCTCCTTCTAATAGCGTTCGAAGAGCCTTCTTTCGTCGATCGCGCTCCGCAACTCTATTTCGATCCTCGTTGAGCGCTTGCAGCTTATCGACGACTTGCGTTTCATTCTCATCATACGGGGCGGGCCAAATTTCAAAAGCCGCAACTTCAATGCGATCTAATTCAGAAGATAGCTCGTCCAGGCGGTCCAATGCTCCCCGGGTCCAGTCGTCAGGGGCGACCTCAAAAATACCCAACTCGCTCATGAAATAGAGACTTCGAAACAACTGATGAATTCTCATCAGTGGAAGGCCGTCCTGATTGTGAAACTCGGCTCTTGCCGCGACGATGGCCTCTTGAACCTCTTGATCGGACCATCTCTCGTAGTGATGAATAATTTCAACAGGATCATATGCGCGCTGGTGTTCCAGCAACCCAAAGTCGGTGGCCAAGCGTGCATAGTCAACACCTTGTTGCCCCTGCATGTGATCAATGAATGCTTGTGACATCGGCCATGCACTAGCCGCATTTGTTAAATTCAAATCGGCCAGCAGGTCGCCAAGCTCGTCCTTTTCCTCGCTTCTCACATGTCCTTTTTGCTTGGCGATTTCGCGCAGAGCGAGCGAAATCCCCACGGCATCGCTAGCAAAAACCTGCCGTGCGACCCTCTCACTTCCGGCTGCTTTTGCAACAGCCCGTGTCCAGAACAAAACCGCAGCCGGCAGGTGACTACTCGTCACGTGAGGCAGGACTTCTGTTGGGAGTTCGGCGCAGAGGAGGTCCAACTCAGTGAGGAAGAAACGCACAGTCCGCAAATTTTCCAGCTTGGCCTGATCTATAAGCCCCAGCAAAGCATCGAGACCAGCAAGCAGCGACTCACGATTTTGACGTCGTGAGAATCCCTTAATGATGTATTCGCAGAACTGTGCTGACTCAGGCCTCACCGTGAGGGTCTTTCCGACAATTCGCTCTTTGAACAACGCATAGTCGTCAAACTTGATCAGCGCCCTGCTCTCGTCTGCGATGAGAACACAGTGAACGCCGCTGGCATCGATGAGGTTTACGATGAAACCAAAGATGACATTGAAAGAGCCTGCGAATCGTTCGATGTCATCAATGCAAACAACCGTTTTGTCCCGCGTAAGATCAGCCTTCCATTTGATGTCATCGGGGTCCACTTTCGCTACGCGAAGAAGGGCACGACCAATCACCGCACCGACCTCTGCAACGGTTGTGCCCGCAATTTCATCAACCGATGCTTGGAACAGAGCGCGTTCGAGATCCTCGGCTGTTTGCAGTCCGGCAGCCGAGAAGGTGATCGGCTTCATGTCCTGCAAGTTCCGCGCGTAAATATGCCACTGGAAGGACTTCCCAACACCCCAGCCACCCGTGATGAGGCAGGCATAGCCAGGCTGGGGATTCCTAAGGTAGTGATCAAGCTGCTGCATGGCTTCTGAGAACTAGTTGTTTGGGGACTACTTCTTGTTGCCAACGCGGCTTGAAAGAAGATCGAACCAGTGGACAGGCGGAGCGTCATCGACAACCGCGCCGCTGGAAGGTCGGAACAGGGCATGGAGAATTAAAATGCGATCCTCATCCTTGATCACCGATCGCCCTGTTGAATCATCTTTCATAAGCGCTAAAAAAGTCATTACCAAGGTTTTTCTTTCGCTTGCATCGCGCATCAGTGACAGGCTCTCAGACAAAAGCCGACCCAAGATGCGCAGGATCCATACTGCGGCAAAAGCTGGTATGACCAAAGGAGCCAGTGCAACAAAGACATTAGCCTTCTCTCTGATACCAGAGAGATACGGAACGCCGATTGTGGTGAAGATCCACGAAAAAGCTGCCATCACAACAGCGAAGACTATTCCATAGGCGATTGCCGCCCTGAGCTGCGTCTTGGCGCGATCTTGCCAATAGGTTGTCGGGGCTCGCAATCCCAGCTCTGTGTCGTAAATCCTCTTCAACGCATCCCACTCGTCGGCACGAATCTTTGACTGATCAGCCCACTCCTTTTGAATCTTGACTTGACCTACGCCCCAAGACTCGTCACGCTCATGCTCGTTCACATCAAAGTCGTTCTTGAACTTTTCAAGTTGCTGAGTCTGCTCTTCAACGTGGGCTTCAAGCTTTTCAATTAAATCAGCTTGCTTCTTATTCAGCCTCTCGCTTACCTGCCGCACTTCTTCTACCTGATCGATATCAGGGTCAAAACGGCTTGCGGATATCATAACTACACTGCGCAACCAGGCGATCTGTTGGGCCGTGAAGGTTGATCGTCGCCACTGCGCTGCGTAATCAGAACGAAACGCGGCATAGGCCACGCCAAACGCATTGCCGCTCCTCCTCGACATCATCCGCAGCGTCGGAAAATTGGACGAGCTGTGTGTAAACACCTGCCCCCTTGTCACCGGAGAGAAGACATCGACCAGCGACTCATCAGGGTCAGAAGCCTCAACAAAGCGAGCTAACGCTTCGACGAAGTCGGAATGCTCGCTGGCAAACGCGGCACCAAGCTTGTCGGTCGGATCAAGATCTAGGCCCTTCCAAGCCTCAACCTCCTCTTTGAGCCAGTTCTGAATTTGGGTTCTAGAATCAAATTGCAGCACACGGCTTTCGTCGTAAAGCTTGATATCGGTCATACATCCCCCTGTTGCATATCACTTATGCGCAGCGCTGCCCGCTTCTAGTCCGGCCCGCACTGATCCTTGATTAGCGCGTGCTTGGCACGCTCAGCCTTCCCCTTAGCCTCTTCGTAGTGAAGCTCACCAAGAACTTGCGCTGCAACTTCGGCCAACTCAACAGCAAGCTCCGCTTCCCCGATCGCTCCCATCACCTCCTGCCAGAAGCCTGCCGCGCGCACGAAGCTCAGGCGCGGACCAATGGCCGAGCGACGCCGTGAGACAGAGGGCGTGATGATTGGAACAACAGGCTGAGGCCCGGGCGCCGGATCCAGGATCTCAGCTAAGGCTTCGAGCGGCATCTGGATCAATCCGTCGATCTTCCGGGCACCTGGATAGCGCCCTGATTGCATCCCTTCTCGAACGCGCTGCACGACCCCTCTGGTGCTCTGACCACGAAGCACATGGGCCACTTCTTCGGGCCGAAGCGCATAGCGCTGCGGATACAGCTGACGGAGCGTTTGGAGCGCGCTTGCAGACATGTGTGACCGATGCCGTCCCTGGAATCAACTCATCTTAGCCCAAGCATGCGGGGAGGCCATCGCAGGTAGCGGCCAAGGTCCCACCTAGCTGCCCGACTGAATCTCCGCTTCCCAGTCATTCTTTTGATCGTTGAGACGACTCGCCTCGATCCAAAAGTCGTGATCCATGGGCTCTACATTGCCCATGACCCATGCGGTGAAAAGACCAATCTCGTAGCAACAAAAGAGGGAGTTCCTTACCTGCTTTGGCACCACAAAGCCCATTGAAAGTTCCACAACATCCTCTTTGTCCTCAAAGTGAAGCCCGGGAACAATGGAACGGACATTAGGATGCGCACCGTCATCGATCATGTGGTCATAGACGGATCGGATGAGTCTCGCATTGTCCGGCATGCGCCGGCCGAGTCGGTCACAGCAGTGCGGCACGGCATCAGAAAACTTTTTACGGCACTGCTTGCGCGCTTCTTCGCTCTTTTGCCGACTCATCCAAATATCTGAAAGTTCAGGATTCTGTTCGACCTCTTGCGCGTAGCAAGCGGCTTCAAGTGACGCCCGCAGTGTCGGGAAAAGCGCCGCTCGATACCCCGTTAAAGCAGTTCGAACAGAAGCAAAGAACATCCCCCGCGCACTCATCTTCAACAGCCTTGCCACTGGGATCATCTTCGGCGGCAAGCTCGATGCCCGGACAAGAAGCGCGTCTATTTCTGCACAACGGCCAAGCGCGATCGCCTGCTGTTCGCGAACAGCCCCCGAGCACTGCTCGGCAGCATCGAGATATTGAAATATTTCAGTCACGGAAGACCCACTTGCAGACGAGAGCCAACACTCTGCCATTGCGATCACGACCCAGCCTAGCGGGAGCCGTTTCGATCTTGCCTTTGCAATGGGATCCAAGCCACAAAGCCCGTGGCAAAGCTGTGGCGAACAAGTGATGTTCGATGCTGTTTCGAGGTGTCTAAACCAGCGTCACCACCCTCTACTGCATGATCGACAGCGTTACGAAACAAGGGGTTATCAAACCCTGGGCCACCGCCACAATTTGACCCCTTCCTTAGGAGGGGGACGCTCTATCCAGCTGAGCTACGGGGCCATGCGCGGGGAGCGATTGTACCGGCTGGACGCGGGCTGCGGGCCGCGGGTCACAGCGGCAGGTAGAGCGTCATGGCCGCCGAGGCCGTGCGGCGAAAGCCGAAGCCCTCGCAGAACGCCGCAGCGCGCCCGTCCTTGGCATCGACGACCATCACGCGCACGCCCAGCGTGGAGCGCACCGACAGGGCGAGATTGACCGCATGGCCGAGCAGCAGCTGGCCGTGGCCACGCCCCTGCTCGGCCTGCGCCACCGCCAGCCGGCCCAGGCGGATCGCCGGCACCGGATAGGCGGGCAGACGCTTGCGATCGGCCGGCTTCAGCTCGGTCAGATGCAGCTGCGCGGCCGACAGCGCGCAGTAGCCGAGCAACCGCGCGGGGGCGGCATCGTCGATCAGGACATGGGTGGTGGCGATGCCGTCGCGCTGGTGCTGCCCCGCGCGCTGGCGCAGATAGTCGTCCAGCGCCGCCACGCCGCAGCGGAAGCCGTCGCGGTCGTGCCGCTTGCCGTCCAGGACGGCGAAGGCCAGCGCCACGGATCAGCGCTTGGCCACGCGCGCCGCGGCGTCCATCGCCTTCTTCAGGCGTGCGTTGGGGCGCAGCGGTGCGTCGAGCGCCTCCAGGAAGTGGCGCGATTCGGTCCTGGACAGGGTCACGACCGCGTCGGCCGCGATGGCGGCATCGGCCTCGCGCAGCACGGCGTCGCGCACGAAGGACGACACCGGCATGCCGCGCAACGCGGCGGCGCGGGCGATGCGTTCCTTGTCGTGCGTTGCCAGACGCAGATCCAGACGGGCGGGTGAGACGCTCATGACAGGGCTCCTGTACTTGTACGGAAGTATACCGTACGCCTCGTCTGTGCACGGATCTTGGTTCACAGCGCGTCTGCGGGCACGGCAGGGCCGTCGTTCTTTCGTCGAACTCCGAGGCCCGGCTACCGGCCCAGGCGAACAGACACGCGCTCGACGCCGCGGCCGCCGGTCACCCCGCGGACGGCCCGCCCACACCCCGCGTGCTACGTTGCCCGGCCTGTTTGAACGGGCGAGGAGCGGCAGCGTCATGTGTCCGAGCAAGGTGGCCGAAGGCGCGGCGCGGGGCTGGCTGGTGCCGATCGGCGGGGCCGAGGACAAGGGGCGCGATGCGCGCATCCTGCGCCGCTTCGTGGCGCTGGCCGGGGGCAAGGCGGCACGCATCGCGGTGATCCCCACGGCCAGCCAGTCGCGCGAGGCCGGGCCGCGCTACGAGCAACTGTTCGACGAACTCGGCGCGCGCCAGGTGGAGGTGCTGGACTTCGGCACCCGCCGCGACGGCCAGGACCGTGCGCGGCTGGCGCGGATCGAGCAGGCCAGCGCGATCTTCTTCACCGGCGGCAACCAGCTGCGGCTGTCCACGCTGCTGGGCGGCACGCCGGCCGCGCAGCTGATCCGCGCGCGCAACGCGGCCGGGATCCCGGTCGGCGGCACCAGCGCCGGGGCGGCGATCCTGTCAGAGCACATGATCGCCTTCGGCCGCGAAGGCGCGGCGCCGCAGGCCGATTCGGTGCGCCTGGCGCCCGGCCTGGGGCTGACAAACCGCTTCGTGATCGACCAGCACTTCCGCCAGCGCGACCGGCTGGGCCGGCTGCTGGCGGCGCTGGCCTACAACCCCTTCGCCATCGGCATCGGCCTGGACGAGGACACCGCCGCCTTCATCGGCCCGGACAACACGCTGGAAGTGGAAGGCTCCGGCGCGGTCACGGTGGTCGATGCGGGCGAGCTGGAGTTCTCCTCCATGGCCGAGGCCAGCGAGCGCGACCCGGTGTGCATGCTCGGCCTGAAGATGCATCTGCTGCTGGCCGGGGCCACCTACAACCTGGCCACGCGCACGGCCTCGCCCGGCACGCTGGCGCGGGAGCCGACATGAGCCGGCCCCTGCGCATCGTCGAACGCGCGGTCTATGTAGGCCCCTCGATCTACGCGCACGAGCCGGTGATCCGGCTGGACCTGGACCCGGGCGATCTGCGCGACTGGCCCAGCGGCCGGCTGGGGCCGGCCTTCGCCGAGGCGCTGCTGGCCGCCCTGCCCGGCCTGGCCGCGCAGGGCGACTTCGCCCATCGCCTGCGCGCGGGCGATGGCCTGCCGCTGAGCGAGGTCCTGCAGCACATGGCGCTGGCGGTGCAGGCCATGGCCGGCGAAGACGTGCGCTTCGGCGCCACCCTGCTCGGCGAGGACGCGCCGCCGGGCCTGGAGCGGGTGGTCTACGCCTACACCCAGCGCGAGGAAGGCCTGGCCGCCGGCGAACTGGCCCTGCGCCTGCTCACCTCGCTGATGCCCGCCCCCCTGCGCGGCGACGCGGCGCCGGACGATGGCTGGAGCTGGGACACGGCCAGGGTCGACTACATCCTCTACGCGCAGCGGCGCGCACTGGGCCCGTCCACCGCCGCGCTGGTCGCCGCGGCGCAGGCGCGCGGGATCCCGTGGCTGCGGCTGGACACCCATTCGCTGATCCAGTTCGGCCACGGCCGCTATCAGCAGCGCATCCAGGCCACGCTGACCGGGCGCACGCCGCACCTGGCGGTCGAGCTGGCCAGCGACAAGGAGGCCACCAACCATCTGCTGGCCGGACTGGGCCTGCCGGTGCCGCAGCAGCGCCTGGTCACCACGCTGGAAGGCGCGGTGCGCGCCGCGCGCGCGCTGGGCGGCCCGGTCGTCACCAAGCCGTACAACGGCAACCACGGGCGCGGCATCAGCATCGACCTGTCCACGCCGGAGGAGATCGTCGCCGGCTTCGAGGCCGCGCGCGAACACGCGCGCTCGGTGATCGTGGAGACCTACATCGCCGGCGACGACCACCGCCTGCTGGTGGTGGACGGCGCGCTGGTCGCCGCCACCCGGCGCACGCCCGGGCATGTGGTCGGCGATGGCGTGGCCGACATCGCCGAGCTGGTCGACCGGGTCAACGCCGATCCGCGCCGCGGCATCGGCCACGAGAAGGTGCTGACCCAACTGGAGCTGGACGAACAGGCCGACGCCATGCTCGAACGCGTCGGCTACGGCCACTTCAGCGTGCCGGCCGCAGGCGAGGTGGTGTACCTGCGCGCCACCGCCAACCTGTCCACCGGCGGCACCGCCACCGACGTCACCGACCTGATCCACCCCGACAACCGCGACATGGCCGTGCGCGCGGTGCGCGCGATCGGCCTGGACGTGGCCGGCGTGGACTTCATCAGCCCGGACATCGCGCGCAGCCATCGCGAGGTGGGCGGGGCGATCTGCGAGGTCAACGCCGCGCCCGGCCTGCGCATGCACGTGGCGCCGAGCGAGGGCCGCCCGCGCGATGCGGCCGGGCCGGTGCTGGACATGCTGTTCCCGCCCGGCACGCCGTCCCGCGTGCCGATCGCGGCGCTGACCGGCACCAACGGCAAGACCACCACCGTGCGCATGCTGGCGCACATCGCCAAGATGGCCGGCCACGTGCCGGGCATGACCAGCACCGACGGGGTGTACATCGACGGCCAGCGCACCGTCGAGGGCGACATGACCGGCCCGCTCGCCGCGCGCATGGTGCTGGGCGATCCGCAGATCGACATCGCCCTGCTCGAGACCGCGCGCGGCGGCCTGCTGCGCGCCGGGCTGGGCGTGCCGGAGGTGGACGTGGGCGCGGTGCTCAACGTCGCCGCCGATCACCTGGGCGCGCGGGGCGTGGACACGCTGGCGCAGCTGGCGCGGGTCAAGCGCATCGTGGTGGAGGTGGCGCGCGACTGCGCGGTGCTCAACGCCGACGACCCGCTGGTGCTGCGCATGTCCGCCTACACGCGGGCGCGCAACGTCTGCTACGTCACCACCAATCCTGCCCATGCGCTGGTGCGTGCGCATATCCGCGCCGGCGGCCGCGCCTGCGCGCTGGAAGACGGCGTCAACGGCCAGATGATCACGCTCTACGACAAGGGCGCGCATCTGCCGCTGCTGTGGACGCATCTAATCCCGGCCACGCTGGAGGGCCGCGCCACGCACAACGTGTCCAACGCGATGTTCGCCGGGGCGATGGCCTTCGCGCTGGGGCTCAGGCTCGAGGCGATCCGCCAGGGCCTGCGCACCTTCGACACCACCTTCTTCCAGTCGCCAGGAAGGCTCAACCTGTTCGAGGAACATCCCTTCAAGGTGCTGATGGACTACGCGCACAACGCGCACGCCGCGGCGACCATGACCGACCTGGCGCGGCGCATGGACGTGGACGGCCGGCGCATCGTGGTGCTGAGCGTGCCGGGCGATCGCCGCGACACCGACATCGACGCCGTCGCCCGCGCGGTGGCCGGGCAGTTCGACCACTACATCGTGCGCCGCGACGACGCGTTGCGCGGACGCGGCGAGGACGAGGTGCCGCAGCGCCTGGCACGCGCCCTGCGCGCGGCGGGCGTGGACGCCGAGGCCATCGAACTGATCCCCGACGAACAGCAGGCGGTGGACGCCGCGCTGCGCATGGGCCGGCCGGGCGACCTGGTGCTGATCTTCGCCGACCAGCTCAGCCGCACCTGGAAGCAGATCACCAAGTTCCGCGCCGAGGGCAGCGCCGCGCCTTCGCCCGTGCAGCGGACCACGCACGCGCAGGACGACGAGGAGACGCCCGACGCACTGCCCGGGGGCGTGGTGCAGGACGCGCGGGGCCTGGTGTTCCGCCGCGAGACCGACTGAGCCGCGCCATGCAGGCCCTGCCCTATCGACACGCGCGTCGGCTGACCGGACCCAATGTCTATTTCGCCGACACCGGAACGGCGCTGGAAAGCGCGGCCGGGCAGGCGTTCGACCTGGACGCGCTGCGGCGCTGGGACGCGCTGGTGCGCGAGGCCGTGGCGCGGCTGGGCTGGCCGACCGGCGCGCGCTATCGGCATCGCCATGCCAGCGGCGCCACGCTCGCCTTCTCCGCGCCGCTGGATCAGCTGCACACCGCCACCGCGCTGAACGTCTGGGCATGGTGGATCGCCAGCAACAGCCCGGCCGAGCCGCTGCACGCGCCCGGCGATGCGGCCACCTGGGACATCGAGCAGGCCTTGCGCACGCTGCAGGCCTGCGCCGCGGCCGAGGCGCAGCCGACCCTGCTCGCCCTGCAGCGCAAGGCGCGCGCCCGCGCCCTGCCCTTCCTGCTGGACGAGGACGAGCTGACGCTGGGCAGCGGCAGTGGCGCGCGCAGCTGGTTCGTCGACGAACTGCCCGATCCGGCGCAGGTGCCCTGGCCGCGCCTGCATCGCATCCCGACCGCGCTGGTGACCGGCTCCAACGGGAAGACCACCACCACGCGCCTGCTGGCCGCGCTGTGCCAGGCGCATGCCGGGGACACCGCGTACTGCTGCACCGATGGTGTGTTCTTCCAGGGCCAGGCGCTGGACAGCGGCGACTTCTCCGGGCCGGCCGGCGCGCGCGAGGCGCTGCGCCAGGGCCAGGCCCGCGCCGCCGTGCTGGAGACCGCGCGCGGCGGCCTGCTGCGCCACGGCCTGGCCATCGAACAGGCCGATGTGGCGGTGGTGACCAATGTGGCGCACGACCACTTCGGCGAGTTCGGCGTGCACGACCTGCACATGCTGGCGCAGGTCAAGCTCAGCGTGGCCCGCGCGGTGGGCGTGGGCGCGCATCTGGTGCTCAATGCGGACGATGCGTTTCTGCGCACGCAGTCTACCGCGCTGTCGTGTCCGCTGGCGTGGTTCGCGCTGGATTTCGACCAGCCGCTGCTGCGGCTGCATCGCGCGCTCGGCAAGCCGACGTGCGGCGTGCGTGAGGCGCATCTGTGGCTGGCGCTGGCCGGTGTCGAACACGACCTCGGCCCCACCGCCGCGATGCAGCTGAGTCTGGGCGATCGCGCGCGCTACAACCTGGGCAATCTCGCGGCGAGCGCTCTGGCTGGTGGTCTGCTGGGCATCTCGCCGGGGACCATTGCGCGGGTGCTCGCCCGCTTCGGGCAGGACCCGGACGACAATCCCGGGAGGCTGCAGCAGTGGATATTCGGCAGCACGCGCGTGGTCGTGGACTATGCTCACAATCCTGAGGGCCTGCGCAGCCTGCTCGATGCGCTCGACGCTTCGCGACGCGGCGGTCGGCTGGGGCTGTTGCTGGGCCATGCCGGCAATCGCCAGGACGAGGATCTGCGCGCGGTCGCGCATGTCGCGGCCGCGTACGCGCCGGAGCGGGTGATTCTCAAGGAACTGCCGGGTTATGCCCGCGGTCGTGATGCCGATTCGGTACCGGCGCTGATGCATGCGCAGCTACTGGCCGACGGCCTGGATCCGCAACGCTTGCAGCTGCAGCCCGACGAGGTGCAGGCCGCGCGCAGCCTGCTCGCCTGGGCCAGTGAAGGCGACTTGCTGGTACTGCCTGTGCACGAGCTGGCCAACCGCGCGCAGGTGGTGGCGCTGCTGGATGAGATGGTCGCTTTGGGATGGCGGGCGGGGACTGCGGTTCCGGAGCAGTCTGTGGATCGAGTCGGATAGAGCCGTCATGCAACTGCGCGCGCCGATTGACCGATTGACCGATTGACCGATTGGTTGAGCGGCTGAGCGGCTGAGCGGCTGAATGTGAAGCTGCGGCTTTGCCCATTTCCGTGCATAGCAAGTTGAGGCCGGGAGTGGGTTGCGCCAGCCGAGCATGGCGCGAAGAGCACCCCTCCCCAGCCCTCCCCTTCGCTTCGCGAAAGGGAGGGGGCCGATCATGCGATCGACAAGGACTACTGGGCGGTGTTGCTGTCTGCTTGATTCGCGAACAGCAGTGCCGATTGTCGATCTTAGGAATGACGGGCTTTGCTTTTGCTCCCTCCCTTTGGCCGCAGGCCAAGGGGAGGGCTGGGGAGGGGTTGCGCCGTTGCCGTTGCCGTTGCTGCTGCTGTTGCCGTTACTGTTGCCGTTGCTGCTGCAGCGGCAAATGCTCTCGCCGTCTGCACCTCTGTCCGAGTCGTCGAGCGAACCAAGCGCAGCAAAGCAGCCTGACCAAACGTCCTCTCCGACTAAGCCACCATCGCGCGCACCGCCACCGGCATGCCATCCTGATGTCCTCATGAACCCTGCCCCGCAGTTCTGGCGCGATCCGGCGATGCCGCATGTCGAGAGCAGGCGTGCGTGGCAGAGTCGCGCCTGTTACCGGCCGCATAGCCATCCGACCTTTTCCATCGGCGCGGTCGATGTGGGCACCAGCGTCTTCACCGGCGCGGCCGAGGGCCCGGTCGTGCTGCAGCCGGGCTCGCTGGTGCTGGTCCCGCCTGCGCGCGTGCATGCCTGCAATCCTGCGCCGGGCAGCGCCTGGAGCTACCAGATGCTGCATCTGGATGCGCGCTGGCTGCAGCGCGTGCTGCAGGCGCAGCGGCCGCAGGCGCAGGCACTGGAGCGCGCGCCGATCCAGGTGAGCGCTGAGCCTGCGCACTACCAGGCCTTCTGCCGGCTCAACGCGCTGCTGTTTTCCACAGCCTCGATCCAGGAGAAGGAGGCCGCCCTCCTCGCCTTCGTCGCACGCTTCTGCCGCCTGCCGGCACAGCGCGTCTTCCCGGCGCGGGAAACCGGCGCGAGCCGCCAGCGACTGCGGCCGGTGCTGGACACGTTGAGCCAGTCCGGCGCCGAGATGCACTCGCTGCAGGAACTGGCGCACATGGCCGGCCTGAGCCGCTACCAGATGATCCGCATGTTCCGTGCCGCGACCGGCCTGACCCCGCATGCCTGGCAGTTGAACCAGGCGATCAACCAGGCGCGCACGCGTCTGCAGGCAGGCGACGCGTTGGCCGACGTCGCCGCCGATCTCGGCTTTGCCGATCAGAGCCATTTCCAGCGGATCTTCAAGGCGCATACCGGCACCACGCCGGGGCGCTACCGGGACTGAGTCCCGCGCAATTTCGTTCAAGACGCGCGCCGTCGGCATGCACAGACTCGGGCGTCCTTCGAGCACCGATGTCCGCATGCAGCAGTTCCTGATCATCGCCGCGGCCCACTTCCTGGCGCTGCTCTCGCCCGGTCCCGATTTCTTCCTGGTCGCGCGCACCTCGCTGCGCGCCGGCTGGCGGCTGGCCAGCGGCGCCTGCCTGGGGATCGCCGTGGCCAACGGCGTCTTCATCCTCATCGCCTTCGCCGGCCTGTCGGCCTTGCGCCCGGGCAGCGCGCTGTTCGTCGGCCTTCAGCTGATCGGCTGTCTGTATCTGCTGTATCTGGGCTGGCTGTTCCTTGTCCATGCCGGCAGAAGCGACCTGCAGGTGATGGACGGCGTCCAGGCGCCGCGCAGCGCGGCGGCCGGCGCGGCGTCCTGGCTGCGCGCGATGGGCATGGGCTTTCTGTCCGGCATCCTCAATCCGAAGAACGCCCTGTTCTACGCCAGCCTGGCGGCGATGCTGACCGGGGCGCAGACCAGCGCGGGCTGGAAGCTGTTCTACGGCGTGTGGATGTTCAGCGTGGTCCTGCTGTGGGACCTGCTGGTGGCCATGTGCATCGGCAATGCGGCGGTGCTGCACCGCTTCGCGCGGGCGCTGCCGTGGCTGGAGCGGGTCTCTGGCGCGGTGCTGATCCTGTTCGCGCTCGGGGTCATAGCCCTGCTCGTCGTGCGCTGAATCCCGACCGGCGCGTCCATGCCCAAGCATGGCGCGCGCAGGCCCCACCCAGCGCACAGCGCGCCGCGTCGCCAGGACGCGACGCGCGGTCGCCTTACTCCTCGATCACGTCCTTGCGCGGCAGCGGTGCGTCGCGCATCGCGGCCTGGTAGGCGAAGGTGGCGATGATCGCGGCGGCCTGCTGCAGGTCGGCCGGGACGGCGTGGTCGTAGGTGTCCAGATCGCTGTGGTGGACCTGAGTGCCGTAGTCCAGCCGGTCCTGCACGAACTGGAAGCCCGGCAGGCCCACGCGGTCGAACGGGATGTGGTCGGTGCTGTCGGTGTTGCGGCTGGTGACGATGCTCGCGCCGATGTCCTCGAACGGCGCCAGCCAGGCCTTGAAGATCGGCATCACCGCCTGGTTTTCCTGCGCGTAGATGCCGCGGATGCGGCCCGAGCCGTTGTCCAGGTTGAAGTAGGCCGACAGCTTGCCCCAGTCCTTGGTCTTCTGCAGTGGGCCGGTCGGCGTGCGCAGCGAGGACGGCAGCTCCTTCTGCGCCGGGTCGGTCGGCTCGGGATAGCGGGCGAAATGGCGCGAGACGTAGTCGGTCGAGCCGATCAGGCCCTGCTCCTCGCCGCTCCACAGCGCCACGCGGATGGTGCGCTTGGGTTTGGCGCCGACCGCCTTGAGGATGCGCATGGCCTCCATCATCACCGCCACGCCGGCGCCGTTGTCCGAGGCGCCGGTGCCGGCGTGCCAGGAGTCCATGTGCGCGCCCAGCATCACCACTTCGTCGGCCTTGCCGCTGCCCTTGAGCTCGGCGATGGTGTTGTAGCCCGGGTCGTTGCCCTGGCTGGTGAAGCGCGCATCGGAGCGCACGCGCAGGCGCACGGTGTCCTTGCGCTCCAGCGCGCGCATCAGCGGGTTGTAGTGCTCGGCGGCGACCACCAGTTCGGGCACGCCGACCGGCTCGCCGGCCTTGCGCGAACCGCCACCGCCCACGCGCAGGATGCCGTCGTCCCAGCCGGAGATGCTCAGCGCGGCCAGCGCGCCTTCGTCGATCAGGAACTGGTTGGTGGCCTTGGCCAGCTCGGTGCGCTCGCGGTATTCCTTCAGGCGCTTGTCGCGCGCGGCCTTGTCGGTGGGCGCGGGGATGGCGAAGTCCAGCAGCTCGTGCAGGCCGGCCTCGTCATAGCGCTTGGAGGCGGCCTCGGTGTTGGGCTTGTACGGGCGCGCCTCGCTGAGCAGCACGATCTTGCCGCGCAGCTTGCCCTTGTACTTGTCCAGGTCGGCCTTGGTCTTGAGGTTGAGCGCGATGGCCTCGCCCTCGACCGCGCCGTTGGTGCCCGGCGTCCAGGCCTTGGGCACGGCGTGCAGCGGCGCGGCGCGCGGGCTGAGCAGCTCCAGGCTGGCGCTGCTGAACTCCCAGCCGCGGCCGAAGTCGTCGAAAGCCTCGTCGTGGACGTTGCTCAGGCCCCACTCGGTGAACTTCTCCCGGGTCCAGGCATTGGCGCGGCCCATGGCCGGCGAATTGGTCAGGCGCGGACCGATCTGCTCGGTCAGGTACTGCAGCGTGTCGGCCACCTGCGAGCGGTGGAAGGCCTCCTGCCGGATCTTGCCGACCATCGCCAGGTCCACCGTTTCCTCGGCCTGGGTCGCGAAGGCCATCCCCAGCCCCGCGACCAGCGCCGCCCATTTCATCCGCCTCATGCCTAATCCCCGTCTGCGTTGTTGAAGGTCGTGTCGTGCAACCCACCGAGTCTGCCAGCGCGTTGTGCGCCTGCAGCAGGCCACAGGTCATGGCCGCCGATGACAAACCGGTCAGGCCAGCGGCGTCAGCCGGGCGCGGCGCAGCGCCGGGGCATCCTGGCCGGGCCAGTCGCGGTCCACGGCCACCTGCGCGCGGGCCGCGCTGGCCTGCAGCGCCGCGAAATCCAGCTCGCCGATCGCCCAGATCTGCTCACCTTCCGTCTGCGCGATCACCCCATTGGCGGGCAGATCCACATCCATCGGCGCGAACAGCGCGGCCTCGCCCGTGTTCTCGTCCAGCGCCGGGCTCCACGGCGCGCTGCCGGCGGTCACCGACTGGGCGACGAACAGGCGGTTCTCCAGCGCGCGCGCCAGGCAGCCCACGCGCACGCGGGTGGCGCCGGCGGCGGTGTCGGTGCAGCTGGGCACCACCAGCAGACGCGCGCCGGCCTGCTGCTGGGCACGCACCGGCAGCGGGAACTCGGCGTCGTAGCAGATCGCGATGCCAGCGCGGATCTCATCAGCGGCGAACACGCGCAGGTCGTCGCCGCCTTCGATCACCTGGGCATTCTTCTCGAAGCCGGTCAGCTGCAACTTGTCCTGCCAGCCACGGCGCCCGTCCGGGGTGAACCAGTGCGCGCGGTTGCGATAGCGTCCGTTGCCCACTGCGGTGAGGAAGCTGCCGGCGATCACGTGCAGGCCCATGCGCTGGGCCAGCGTGGCGTAGAGATGCAGGAATGCCTCGGCGTACTGCTGGGTCGCTTCCAGCGAGGCCAGCAGGTCGGCGCTGATCGCCACCGGGAAGGTCGCGGCCAGCTCGAGCGACAGGTATTCGGGCAGCACGGCGATGCGCGCGCCGGCGTCGGCGGCCTGCTGGAGCAGATGCACCTGCTTCTCGGCGAAGGCATCGAAGTCGCGCGGCTGGCCGACCGGGTACTTGGCGACGGCGACCCTCATGCCTGCCGCTCCAGCGCACGGGTCCAGAAGGTCAGCGTGTGCGCGACCTCGCCGTGCCCGGCCTCGCGCCAGGGCAGGCGCAGCTGCAGCCCGTCGCGGCGCGTGTAGCCGCGCTTGCGCCAGAACGCGTCGTTGTCGCGATGCCCGGCCGGGCGGCGCGGATCGGCCGGGTCGCGGTCCACCGCGCAGAAGGCGGTCGTGTCGAACCCGCCCAGCGCGCGCGCATGGGCCTCGCGCGCATCGAAGAAGGCATGGCCGATGCCGCGCCCGCGCCACTCCGGCAGCAGCACGGACTCGCCGAAGTAGAAGACGCGGCTCGCATCCAGACCCTGGTCGATCAACGGCGCGGAGAAGGCCTCGGTATCGTCCAGCAGCGGCAGGCCGGTGGAGGCGCCGATGACCTCCTCGCCCGCCAGCGCCAGCACGAACACGCTGCGCGGCGAGCGCGCATAGGCGGCCAGGTAGTCGCACTCGTAGGCGTGGCTGCCCTGATAGAGGTAGGGCCAGTGCGCGAACACGGCGATGCGCAGGCGCGCCACATCGTCCAGGTAGGGCGCGATCTCGGCGCCGCGCACCACCGCGATGCGGTGCGCGGGCAAGGCGGAAGCAAGCGAGGTCATGGGCCTAATTTACCGCACCCCGCCCGGCGCCTCCGCCACAGCAGGACCGCGATGCCCTGCTCCGGCACCAGCGCCAGCCACGCGGCGCGATCGCACCGCGCACTGAGCCACACCAGCCCGCCCTGCACGCCGCGCAGGCAGCGCCACGGGCGCCAGGCCGGCAGCTGCGGGCAACGCGGCCACAGCGCCGCGCGCAGCAGCTCGGCCGGTCGCTCGCGCAGCGCCTGCGCGGTCGCCTGGGCCAGCTCGAACACCACTGCACCGCCTACGCCGCGCCGCAGCGGCGGCAGCGGCGGCCCGTCCGGTTCGACCCGCAGCCCGCACACCGACAGCGCCGCCGGCAGACGGCGCGCCGCGTGGCGCACCGCGCGTCCGTGCAGGAGCATCAGCGCAGCTCCGTGGACAGCGCATACCAGTCGATCCTGCGCGTGATCCACATGATGGCCGCCAGGATGGCGAACAGCAGCAGCGAGCCCATCAGCAGCGCGTTGTCCTCGGACATCAGCAGGCCGTAGAGCGCGCCGTACAGCACGGTCAGCGCCAGCGCGAACCCGCCGGCCAGCCAGGGGCTGCGCAGTACGCCTGCGAGGTACACGAACTGCACGCCGATGCAGGCCACGGCCGCGATCAGATACGCCAGCCAGAACGCGATGTGCTCGGACAAGCTGAACAGCAGCAGGAAGAACATCGCCAGCGCCAGGCCCACCAGCAGGTATTGCAGCGGATGGATCCGCATGCGCCGCACCAGTTCCAGCAGGCCGAAGCCGACGAAGGTCAGCAGCACGAACAGCAGCCCGTACTTGCAGGCGCGATCGGCCAGCGTATAGGCATCGACCGGGTCGACCAGTTCCACCCGCAGCGCGTCCAGCTGCGTCCCGCCGTCGGACTGCAGCCGCTGCAGCTGGGCCTGCGCCTGGCTGGCCAGCGAGGACACCGCCCACTGCGCATCGAAGCCGCGCGCGCCGACCGTGCGCTGCACGGGCAGGAAGTCGCCGCCGAAGGCCGGATGCGGCCACGACGAGGCCAGCCGCACGCGGCTGTCGTCGGCCACCGGCACCACCTCCAGCGCCTGCGTCCCGGCCAGCGCGAAGGACAGCGTCACGCTGCGCCCCGGCACGCGTCCATCCACCACCTCGGGCAGGAGCGCGCTGACGCCGGCCAGGTGCGCGTTGAAGGCGCGCGTGCCGGGCTGCAGGCGCAGGGCCGCGCCGTCGACGCGCAGGCTGGGCGCGCCCTGCAGACCGCGCACATCGCGCAGGCCCAGCACCAGATAGGGCGTTCCGTAGCGACGCACCGCCCCTGCCGGCGCCGGCGGCAACGCGGTGGAGAACTGCGCCGACAGCTGCCCGTTCCAGACGTAGGTCGGCACGTCGAACAGCCCGACCCTGCGCGTCTGCGGCCGCAGCTGGCCGCCGACCTGCAGCGACAGCGGCGCCTGCAGCAGCGTGCCCTCGCTACGCACCTGCCGCGTGCGGGCCTGGCCGGTGGCATCGGTCCACGCCTGCTCGCGCACATCGACATACGGTAGCGCGCGCAGCGGCCCGACCAGCCGCTGCGCGCCGGCGCTGCTGAGCGCCACGCGCTCGACGGCCTGTTCGCGGTAGCCGGTGCGCTCGGCGATCAGGCCGCGGGTCATGCTCAGGGGAATCAGCAACGCCAGCACCAGCGCGCCGACGATGGCCAAACGCAACAGCAACTTCAGGGATTTCATGCACGGCTCCGGCCGGTGGTCGATGCCGGACAGGCTGCGCTGGCCGTGTGGGGCGCGGTTGAGCAGTGCTTGAAGCCAATGTGAAGTCCGCCGGCGAGCCGCTCGCCTCGATCGGGATGACAGGTCGCGCCGACTAGACTGACAGCCCCGTCAGTTTCCACCGGAGCGTCGCCTTGGACTTCACCACCGTGCACTGGGCCGCGCACGACTCGCGCCTGCTGCTGTGCGCCCTGGCCGGCATCGTCTGCATCGTCGCGCTGATCAGCCTGCTCCGGCTGCCGCCGTTCCTGTCGATCCTGGTCGGCAGCTTCGTGGCCGGGCTGGGCATCGGGCTGCCGCCCGAACAGCTGGCCAAGTCCTTCAGCACCGGCGCCGGCCACCTGCTGGGCGACGCCGGCCTGATCATCGCCCTGGGCGCCATGCTGGGCGCGATGCTGGCTGACACCGGCGCGGCCGACCGCATCGCCTCCACCCTGCTCGGCATCGGCAAGGGCAAGGCGCTGCCCTGGGTGATGGCGCTGGTGGCGATGGTGATCGGCCTGCCGCTGTTCTTCGAGGTCGGCCTGGTGATGATGGTGCCGATCATCTTCGTCATGGCGCGCCGCGCGCAGCAGCCGCTGCTGCGCATCGCCATCCCGGCGCTGGCCGGCATGACCACCCTGCACGCGCTGATGCCGCCGCATCCGGGCCCGCTGATCGCGGTCAGCACGCTGCATGCGGACCTGGGGCTGACGATGCTGTTCGGCTTCATCATCGCGGTGCCCGCGGTGATCCTGGCCGGGCCGCTGTACGGGATCTGGCTGTCGCGACGCATGGATATCGCCGTGCCGGCCAAGATGGAGGCGCTGTTCTCCGCGCGCGAGGCGCCGGCGCATCCGCCCGGCTTCGCCGCGAGCTTGTCGATCATCCTGCTGCCGGTGGTGCTGATGCTCGGCGCCACCCTGGCCAAGATCGCCCTGCCGCCGGACGCGCCCGCCACTACGGCGTTGCGCTTCCTGGGCGAACCGATGGTGGCCCTCGCCCTGGCGGTGCTGGCCGCGGTGGCGCTGCTGGGCTGGGGCGGCGGGCTGGGCCGCGCGCGGGTCAACCAGGTGCTGCTCAAGAGCCTGCCGCCGATCGCCGCGCTGCTGCTGACCATCGGCGCCGGCGGCGGCCTGAAGCAGGTGCTGCTGGATGCCGGCATCAGCGACACCATCGCCAAGGTCGCCCAGGGCGCGCACCTGCCCTATCTGCTGCTGGCCTGGCTGATCGCCGTGGCGCTGCGCCAGGCGACCGGCTCGGCCACAGTGGCCACGACCACCACCGCCGGCATCCTGGCGCCGCTGGTGGCGCACCTGCCGCCCACGCAGGGCGCGCTGATCGCGCTGGCCATCGGCGCCGGCTCGGTGTTCTTCTGCCACGTCAACGACGCCGGCTTCTGGATGGTGCGCGAGTACTTCGATCTCAAGCTCAAGCAGACGGTGATGGTGTGGTCCGTCTTGCAGACCATCGTCTCGCTGGTCGGACTGGCCGGCACCGCGCTGCTGTGGCGGCTGCTGGCGTGATCGCAAGGGCTTTGCAGAACACGCGCTAGGCTTTGCCCTATGACTGAACCGCTGACCGGCCCGGCCGACGATCCCCGCCGCATCCGCCTGCGCCGCATGAAGCTGGCCGCATTCGGCCTGCTGGTGCTGATGCTGGCCGGCTTCGGTTTGAGCCATGCGATGGGGCTGCGCGGCGGCTGGGCGTGGCTGGCCGCGTTCTGCGAGGCGGCGGCGGTGGGCGCGATGGCGGACTGGTTCGCGGTGGTGGCGCTGTTCCGCCGGCCGCTGGGCCTGCCGATCCCGCACACGGCGATCGTGCCGCGCGGCAAGGCGCGTCTGGCCGACAGCCTGGCGGTGTTCGTGCGCGACCACTTCCTGGCGCCCGAGGCCCTGCTGGAGAAGCTGCGCGTGTTCGACCCGGCCGCGCGCCTGGGCCAGTGGCTGGCCGAACCGGCGCAGGCGAAGCTGCTGGCCGGCATGGCGCGCGGCTGGGCGCTGCAGGCGCTGGACCTGCTGGACGAGAGCGCCGTGCGCGCGGCGATCCAGCGCTTCGTGATCGCCCGCCTGCGCGGCTGGAACGCCGCCGGCACCGCCGGCCAGGTGCTGGGCCTGCTCACCGCCGACGGCCGCCACCAGGCGCTGCTGGACGCCGCGCTCAAGCGCATCGCCCGCTGGCTGGACGATCCGGCGCTCAAGGCCCGCGCCTCGGCGCTGATCGTGCGCTATGCGCGGCGCGAATGGCCCAAGCTGATGGGCACGGTGGACCTGATCAAGCCGGTGGACGAGATCGGCGACGCCCTGGCCCAGCGCATCGCCGCCGCGGCGCTGGAGGAGCTGCAGACCGTGCTGTCCACGCCCGGCCATCCGCTGCGTCAGGACTACGAGGCCTGGCTGTCGCGCTACGTGCAGCGCCTGCGCGAGGACCCGGCGCTGGTGGAGCGCGTGGAGCAGATCAAGCAGGACCTGATCGACCACCCGGCCGTGCAGGACTACGTGCGCGGGCTGTGGGACCAGGTCCATGCCGCCCTGCGCGCGGACCTGGAGAACCCCGACTCGCGCCTGGCCGCGCACCTGGAGCGCCTGCTGCAGACCCTGGGCGAGGCGCTGGGCCGCGACGCCTCGCTGCGCGAGGCGCTCAACGCCCACCTCACCACCGCCGCCGAGAGCCTCACCACCCGCCTGCGCAGCGGCGTGACCCACCACATCGCCCAGACCATGAAGGGCTGGGACGAGCGTCAGCTGGTGGACGTGCTGGAACTGGCCGTCGGCCGCGACCTGCAGTACATCCGCTTCAACGGCACGATCGTGGGCGGGCTGATCGGGCTGGTGCTGCATGCGGTGGTGGTGTTCTGGGGCTAGCCCGAGCGGGCGCGGAACGGGCTTCCGGCGACACGCAGCGCTCGCGCGTCAACGCGTTCCACTCCGCCCGCTCGCCCCCTCCACACCTCGCCCCCCTGCCTTGTGGCACTGTGCGCCCCGCCGCCGGCGCCTCAGCCTGCGCAGTCCTTTTTTGACCGGAGCCTTGCCCATGCGTCGTCTGACCCGTTCCGTGCTGGCCCTCGCGCTGGCCAGCGCCTGCTGCGGCGCCGCCGCCGCCGACGAGGCCGTGCCCACCGGGCGCCTGCCCACCTGGGCCCAGCCGCAGGAATACGCGCTGGACCTGAAGATCGACCCCGCCCAGGACAGCTTCAGCGGCACCACCACGATCAAGGTCAAGCTGACCCAGGCCAGCGACCACCTGTGGATCGACGGCAAGGAGCTCAAGGTCGGCAAGGTCAGCGTGACCGGCGCCGACGGCAAGGCCGCCGCGGCCAAGTACACCGTGGCCGACGCGCAGGCCGGCGTGGCCCGCATCGATTTCGGCAAGACCCTGCAGCCGCAGGAACTGACCCTGTCCATCGCCTACACCGCGCCGTTCAACCAGGCGCTGGAAGGCCTGTACAAGGTCACCTACGAAGGCAAGCCGTATGCGATGACGCAGATGGAGCCGATCAGCGCGCGCTTCGCCTTCCCCAGCTTCGACGAGCCGGCGTTCAAGACGCCCTACGACATCAAGCTGACCATCCCGGCCGACCTGCAGGCCGTGGCCAATACCGCCCAGGTGCAGGAGGCGCCCACGACCACCAGCAAGCGCTGGAAGACGCTGACCTTCGCCCGCACGCTGCCGCTGCCGACCTATCTGGTCGCCTTCGCCGTGGGCCCGTGGGACATCGTCGACGGCCCGGGCATCACCGCCACGCCGCAGCGCGCCGGCACCCTGCCGCTGCGCGGCGTGGCGCCCAACGGCAAGGGCCCGCGCATGAAGATCGCGCTGGACTCCACGCCGGTGATCATCCACACGCTGGAGGACTATTACGACTTCGGCTATCCCTTCGACAAGCTCGACCAGCTGGCCGCGCCGGACTTCTCCGCCGGTGCGATGGAGAACGCCGGCCTGGTGACCTACCGCGACTATCTGCTGCTGCTCGACAAGGATTCGGCCACCAGCTACAAGCGCTCGTCCTTCAACGTGATCGCCCATGAGCTGGCCCACCAGTGGACCGGCGACACGGTGACCATGTCCTGGTGGAACGACCTGTGGCTCAACGAGTCCTTCGCCACCTGGATGCAGCAGAAGGTCACCATGAAGGTGCATCCGGAATACCGCGCCGACCTGGACCGCGTGCAGGGCGCGCAGGGCGCGATGTCCGGCGATGCGCTGGTGGCCACGCGCAAGATGCGCCAGGAGATCACCGGCAACGGCGACATCGAGAACGCCTTCGACGGCATCACCTACCAGAAGGGCGCCGCGGTGCTGGGCATGTTCGAGGCCTATGTGGGCGAGGACACCTTCCGCACCGGCATGCGCCAGTACATCCAGCGGCACAAGTTCGGCAACGCCACCGCCGACGACCTGGTCAGCGCCATCGCCACCGCCGCCGGCAAGGGGCCGGAGTTCACCGCCGCGTTCAATAGCTTCCTCGACCAGCCTGGCGTGCCCTACGTGCACACCGAGGTCACCGACGCCAAGGGCCAGGTGGTGCTCAAGCTGACCCAGCGGCGCTACCTGCCGCTGGGTAGCACCGGCGATTCGGCCAAGACCTGGGGCGTGCCGGTCTGCGTGCGCTACCAGACCAGCGCCGGCAGCGACAAGGCCTGTACCCTGCTGTCGGCGGCCGGCGGCACCCTGGCCCTGCCGGGCGCGAAGCAGGGCGGCTGGGTGATGCCCAACGCCGGCGCCGCCGGCTACTACCGCATCGGCCTGGACGCCAAGGCGCTCAAGACGCTCACCGCCGATGTGGCCCAGCTCACCGATGCCGAGCAGCTGGCCTACGGCGACGGCGTCAGCGCCGCCTTCGACCTGGGCGAGTTGAACCCGGCCCAGCTGCTGGCCGCGCTCAAGCCGCTGACCGCCTCCAAGGTCTCCGAGGTCGCGACCGTACCCACCGAACACGTGGGCTGGCTGTACGGCCGCCTGGCCAGGACCGACGCCCAGCGCGCGGCGCTGACCCGGTGGGCCGAAGATGCTTACCTGCCGCGCATGCAGCAGCTGGGCTATGTGCGCAAGGACGGCGAGGAAGGCAGCGATGCGCTGGAGCGCGCCGAACTGGCCGGCTTCCTGGCCCTGAGCATGAAGGTGCCGGCCGCGCGCGCCGAGCTGCTCAAGCAGGGCGATGCGGTGCTGGCCGGCGGCAAGACGCTGGCCTTCGACCAGGCCAACCCCGACCTGCTCGCCGCCGCGCTGTCGGTGAGCGTGCAGGAGCACGGCGCTCCGGCCGTGGACCAGCTGATGGCCGCGCTGCCCGGCGTGATCGATCCGGCCCACCGCAACGCCATGCTCTCGGCGCTCAGCCGCACCGAGGACCCGGCGCTGGCCGCCAAGGTGCGCAGCTTCGGCCTGGGCAAGGACGTCAAGGTCGGCGAGATGCGCTACCTGCTGACCGCCGGCAAGCACACCACCGTGGCCGATCGCGACACGCAGTGGACCTGGTTCACCCAGAACTACGACGCCATCCACGCGCGCATCGGCGCCTTCGCAGGCGGCTCGCTGCCGCGCATGGCCTCGGCCGGCGCCTGCACCCCGGCCGAGTCGGACCGCCTGCAGGCGTTCTTCGAGCCGCGCCTGAAGGACCTGCCCGGCGCCATCCGCGGCCTGCAGCAGGCCCGCGAGAGCATCGCCCTGTGCGCCGCCCTCACCGCCAAGCAGGACCCGGCGGCGCTGGTGAAATAAGCGCCAGCGCGCGTTGCAGCACCAGGACACCGCCGCAGAAAACTGCGGCGGTTTCTTTTTGGACGCTTTGCCGAACTGCGGATATCGATGAGTGCGGCTTTGGTGAGCGGACTTCGCCCACCAGCCTCGACCCGGCCAAGTACAGCTTCTCGGCTCGGTTTCCACTGATAGCCGGCGCTTGGATGGGAAAAGATTGACCGCGCCTAATGCTTCCGGTGGGAGCCGCCCTTGTGGCCTTTTCGGCCATGGCGACTCCCACGGGATTCTGCGAGGACTATGCGCACCCTTGCACCAGCCTGGCCCGCGCTGTGTCACGCCCTGCCGGGGCGAGGCCGTGCGATCGAGAAGCACAGGATTTCTTTCGATCCGAAGGCATTGGGTAAGCGCTTTGCCCCCTCCCTTTCGCCGCAGGCGAAGGGGAGGGCCGGGGAGGGGTGCTGTTGCTCTTGCTTCGGTGGCTTGCCCGGTAAAGCCCCGACCCCTCCCCATCCCTCCCCTGCGCTGCGCGCAAGGGAGGGGGCACAAACCGAAGTCCTGTGACCTAACGCGCGCGGCAGCGGGCCGGCGGGCGGTGGCCGCGCCCAGCGAGGCAGGATGCCGAGCGCCCGAATCAGGGCAGGATGCCCTGATTGAGGGAAAAGCGGCCGCCGCCCGCCGGACCGCTGCCCCTTTCGAGGCCGACACGCTTCTGCCTTGCGCCCACCCAAGCCGCAGAAGAAACCTTTTCGCAGGCAATCGAACGCTGCGGGATGCTTCGCAGTCCGGGGGTAATCGATTCAAACCGAGAAGTCGGATTCAGAAAGCTGAGCAATGACAGTGGACACCTCAGACCCAACCATCCGCCCGTGCCCCGCTCGGCGGCTTGTGGCACAGTCCGCGGGCTCGCAATCACCCCTGATACGAAGGAAAGCCCGATGAAAAGGATCCTGTTGAGCTTGGCCCTCTGCCTGCTGGCCTGCACGGCGCTGGCAGCCGGCAGCGTGCGCTTCGGCAACAAGCTGGTCAGCACCGGCGACAGCGCCGGCAAGGTGACCCAGGTGGCCGGCAAGCCCGACCGCGTGATTCCGCTGCAGAACGAGTACAGCGCCAATATCGGCGAGCGCTGGGAGTACGACCAGTCGCAGAAGACCATCCAGATCATCTTCAAGGATGGCCGCGTGACCGATATCCAGGAGATCTACAACTAAGCGCCCTGCATCGCAGCGGCCGACGCTGCGATCGCCCGTGAATCTCGCCCCGGCCCCGGTCGAGGCCCGCCGCTTGTGTCCCGCCTTGCGGGAGGCTGCGCCCCGCGCGGCTTGTCCGGCCCCCGCCACAGGCGAATAATCCGCGTGTTGCGGTGCGCAACTCCCGCGCGCACCGGCCCTTCGACGCGTGTTCACCGCCGCCAGGCCCGCCTGCCGGGACCGTGAGGCCGCGTCGGTCAGGACCCGATCGCTGTGACTGCTGCTTCCCAGGCCCGGCCGCCCGCGCCGGCGCGCCCGCCCCGCAAGACGCCCGACTACCGGGTCATCTCGCTGATCCTGGCCTGCGCCATCTTCATGGAGCAGCTGGACGCCACGGTGCTGGCCACCGCGCTGCCGGCGATGGCGCGCGACTTCGGCGCCAGCGCTCCGGCGATGAGCATCGCCATGACCAGCTACCTGCTGGCGCTGGCGATCGGCATCCCCGCCTCGGGCGCGATGGCCGACCGCTTCGGCGCGCGGCGGGTGTTCAGCGCCTCGATCGTGGTGTTCGTCGCCGGCTCGGTGCTGTGCTCGCTGGCCACCAGCGTACCGACCATGGTCGCCGCGCGCCTGCTGCAGGGCGCGGGCGGGTCGATGATGGCCCCGCTCGGCCGGCTGATCCTGCTGCGCACGGTCGAGCGCAGGCATCTGGTCTCGGCCATGTCCTGGACGCTGGTGCCGGCCTTCCTGGGGCCCTTGCTGGGGCCGCCGCTGGGCGGCCTGCTGGTGACCCACGCCAGCTGGCACTGGATCTTCTACATCAACGTGCCGATCGGGATCCTGGGCTTCGTGCTGGTGCGCGCGGTGATCCCCTACATCGAGGCGGCCGACGAACCCCGGCCGTTCGACCTGCCGGGCTTCGTGCTGTGCGGGCTGTGCCTGGGCTGCGGCCTGTTCGGCCTGGAAAGCGTGGGCCAGCCGGGGAACCTGGTCACCGGGCTGGCGCTGATGGCGGTCAGCGCCTCGGCGGCGGCCGGCTACCTGTGGCATGCGCGGCGCGCGGCCGCGCCGCTGCTGGACCTGGACGTGCTGAAGATCGACTCGTTCCGGCTCTCGGTGATCGGCGGCTCGCTGATGCGCATCACCCAGGGCGCGCAACCGTTCCTGCTGCCGCTGCTGTTCCAGCTGGGCTTCGGCTACAGCGCCGCGCACGCCGGCCGGCTGGTGCTGGCCACCGCGCTGGGCGCGCTGCTGATGCGCCTGTGCACCCCGATGCTGCTGCGCCGGGTCGGCTATCGCAACGGCCTGCTCGCCAACGGCGTGCTGTCCAGCCTGGGCTATGCGGTGTGCGCGCTGTTCCGTCCGGGCTGGCCGGACTGGTTGATGTTCGTGCTGCTGGTGGGCTGCGGGGCGTTCATGTCCTTCCAGTTCGCCGCCTACAACACGGTGGCCTACGAGGCGGTGCCCACGCGCCGCATGAGCCACGCCTCCAGCCTCTACAGCACGCTGCAGCAGCTGATGCTGTCGGTGGGCGTGTGCGTGGGCGCATTGGCGCTGAAGACCGCCATCGCCGTCGGCGGCCATGGCAGCGCGCAGCTGGGCGACTTCTCGGCGGCCTTCGTGCTGGTGACGCTGATCTCGCTGTCCTCGACCTGGTGGCATCTGAAGTTCAGCCACGACGTCGGCGCCGAGCTGTCCGGGCATCGCGCCCGCGCGACGGCCTGACTCACGCCGCGACCTGGCGCTTCCCCAGATACAGCGCCAGGCCGACGTTGACCAGGGCCACCAGCGCCACGTAGTGCGCCGGCGCCAGCGCGCCCACACGCGCGGCCAGGTAGGCGATCAGCGGCGGCGTCACCGCCCCGGCGATGGCATAAGCCATGTTGTAGGACAGCGCCAGGCCGGTGAAGCGCACCGGCGCGGGGAAGGCCGCGGTCATCACCCCCGGCGCGACGCCGGACACACCCGCGGTGAAGCCGGCCAGCGCGTAGAGCGGCAGGAAGTAACGCCCGCCGTGGGCCAGGTCGAGATACAGCAGGTAGACGCCCACCATCAGCGCCAGCGAGGACACCGCCAGCGCCGGCGCGCGGCCGATCCGGTCCGACAGCAACCCGGTCCACAGGCAGCCAACGATCAGGCAGACCGACGCCAGCACGCTGCCTTCGCTGGCCCGTGCCGCCGAGATGCCGAACGAGGACTGCACCAGCGTCGGCGTCATCAGGATCACCACCACGATGGCCGCGGTCAGCGCCCAGGTCGCCCCCATCGACACCAGCACGCCGCCGCGATGGTCGCGCAGCACGTCGCGGATCGGCAGCTTGGCCAGCGCCTTGCGCGCGCGCATCTGCGCGAACACCGGCGTCTCGTCCAGCCAGCGGCGCAGCCATACCGACACGAAGCCGAACACGCCGCCGATGAGAAACGGAATGCGCCAGGCGTAATCCAGCAGCTGCGCCGGGGTGAACCAGTGCGCCATCGCCGAGGCGGCCAGCGCGCCGAGCAGCAGGCCCAGGCTCAGCCCCGCCGACAGCGTGCCGATCGCGAAGCCCACCTTGCCGGCGGGCGCGTGCTCGGCCACGAACACCCACGCCCCCGGCATCTCGCCGCCGATGGCCAGACCCTGGATCAGGCGCATCACCAGCAACAGCAGCGGCGCGGCGATGCCGATCTGCGCATAGGTCGGCAGCAGGCCGATGCACAGCGTCGGCAGCGCCATCAGGAACACGCTGAAGGCGAACAGCCGCTTGCGCCCGATGCGATCGCCGAAGTGCGCCATCAGCACCCCGCCGATCGGCCGCACCAGGTAGCCGGCGGCGAAGATCGCGAAGGTCTGCAGCTGCTGCAGCCACGCCGGCATCTCCGGCGGAAAGAACAGCGCGCCCAGGGTCTTGGCGAAGAACACGAAGACCACGAAGTCGTAGAACTCCAGCGCACCGCCGAGCGCGGACAGCGACAGGACCTTGGCATCGTTGCGCAGCGGTGCGGCGGCGGTGGACATGGCAGGGACGCTCGGGCGAAAGGCGGCACACGATAACGGGCCCGCCGCCCGGATGCGCGAAGCAGCTTACTTGACCGCCGGACGCCTCCACAGATAGAGCGCCAGCCCGACGTTGACCAGCGCCACCAGCGCCACGTAGTGCGCCGGCGCCAGCGCGCCCACGCGCGCGGCCAGATAGGCGATCAACGGCGGCGTCGCCGCGCCGGCGATGGCATAGGCCAGGTTGTAGGACAGCGCCAGGCCGGTGTAGCGCACCGAGGCCGGGAACGACGCCACCATGATCGCCGGGGTCACGCCCGCCACGCCGGCGGTGAAGCCGGCGAAGGCATACAGCGGCAGGAAGTGCGCGCCGCCGCGGGCCAGGTCGAAGTACAGCAGATACACGCCGACCAGCAGCGCCAGCGAGGCCACCAGCAGCGCCGGGGCGCAGCCGATGCGGTCGCTCAGCACCCCGTTCCACACGCAGCCGATCACCAGGCAGATCGCGGCCAGCACATTGCCCTCGCTGGCCAGCGCCGGCGCGATGCCGAACGAGGACTGCACCAGCGTCGGCGTCATCAGGATCACCACCACGATGCCGGCGGTCAGGGCCCAGGTCACGCCCATCGACACCAGCACGCCGCCGCGGTGGTCGCGCAATACGTCGCGGATCGGCAGCCTGGCCAGCGCCTTGCGCGCGCGCATCTGCGCGAACACCGGTGTCTCGTCCAGCCAGCGGCGCAGCCACACCGAGATGAAACCGAACACGCCGCCGATCAGGAACGGGATGCGCCAGGCGTGATCCAGCAGCTGCGCCGGGGTGAACCAGTGCGCCATCGCCGAGGCCATCAGCGAGCCCATCAGGGTGCCGACATTGATGCCGGCCGACAGGCTGGCCACGGCGAAACCGACCTTGCGCACCGGCGCATGCTCGGCCACGAACACCCAGGCCCCCGGCATCTCGCCGCCGATAGCCAGGCCCTGCAGCAGGCGCAGCAACAGCAGCAGCAGCGGCGCGACGATGCCGACCTGCGCGTAGGTGGGCAGCAGGCCGATGCACAGGGTCGGCAGCGCCATCAGGAACACGCTGAAGGCGAACAAGCGCTTGCGCCCGATGCGATCGCCGAAATGCGCCATCATCACCCCGCCGATCGGCCGCACCAGATAGCCGGCGGCGAAGATGCCGAAGGTCTGCACCTGCTGCAGCCAGGCCGGCATCTCGGCCGGGAAGAACAGCGCGCCCAGGGTCTTGGCGAAGAACACGAACACCACGAAGTCGTAGAACTCCAGCGCCCCGCCCAACGCGGACAGCGACAGGACCTTGGCATCGTTGCGCAGCGGCGCGGCAGGAGCGGACATGGGGCGGGCGTAGCGGAGGGGGCCGCACACCATAGCGGCCCAGCGTTGCGCCTGCGCGCGTGCAGTGATGCGTCAGCCGGATGCAGCTTTCCGCATGGCGCCGCCTCAGCCCTGCCGGGCCAGGCCGTCGGCCAGCACCTCGAAGATCCGCGGCGCGCCGCACTGGGCCACGTTGAAGCGCATGCAGTCCACGGCGCGCTGGGCCGGGCTGAAGGCGTTGCCCGGCGCCAGCACCACGCCATGGGCCAGGCCGTGCTGGGCCAGCGGCGCGGCCAGCCGCCCTTGCGGCAGGCGGCACCAGAGGAACATCCCGGCGTCCGGCACATGCCACGGCACGATGCCCAGCGGCGCCAGCCGTTCGATCACCCGGCGCCGCTCGACCGCCAGGCGCAGGCGCAGACGCTCGATATGACGCCGGTAGCCGCCATCGGTGAGCGCGGCCAGCAGCACCTCCGAGGCCAGCCGCCCGCCGCCGAAACTGGTCGCCACGCGCAGGTCGGCCAGGTCGTCGATCCAGTCCGCACGCGCGGCGATGTAGCCGCAGCGCATCGACGCCGACAGCGTCTTGGAGAAGCTGCCGACGTGGATCACGCGCGCCAGGCCATCGAACGCCGCCAGCCGCGACGCCGGCGTGGTTTCGAAGTCGGCGAAGATGTCGTCCTCCACGATCCACGTCCCGGCCTGCTCGGCCAGCTTGAGCACCTGGTGCGCGATGCGCGGGGCGAGCGTGGCGCCGGTCGGGTTGTGCAGGCCGGAATTGGTGATGTACAGCCGCGGCGCGTGGGTGCGCAGCACCTCGGCGAAGGCCTCCAGGTCCGGCCCCTCCGGCGTGTAGGGCACGCTCACCACCTGCACGCGATGCGCGCGCAGCAGCGCGTGGAAGTTGAAGTAGCAGGGGTCGTCGACCAGCACCGTATCGCCCGGCTCCAGCAGGAAGCGGCACACCAGATCCAGCGCCTGGGTGCCCGACTCGACCAGCAGCACCTGCTCGGGGCGCGCGGCGATGCCGGCGCCGACCATGCGCCGCGCCAGCAGCACGCGCAAGGCTGCAAGACCGAGCGGGCTGCCGTAGTCGCACAGGGTGGCGGCGTCGCCGCGCGCGACCTGGCGCAGCGCGCGGCGCATGCTGGCCTCGGGCATCCACGACGGCGGCAGCCAGCCGCAGCCGGGCTTGAGCACGCTCGGGTCGGCCTCCAGCGATTGCCGCGACAGCCACAGCGGATCGACCTGGCGATCCAACCGCGGCCCCAGGCCCGACAGCGCCAGCGGCGCGACCGGCCCCTGCACATAGAAGCCCGAGCCGGCGCGCGGCTGCACCAGGCCTTCGGCCGCCAGCCGCTCGTAGGCCTCGACCACGGTGGACACCGACACGCCGAGCCGGCGCGCCTGCTCGCGCACCGAGGGCAGCCGCGCCCCGGGCGGATAGGTGCGCGCGGCGATGCCCTGCCTGACGGCCTCGATCACCTGGTCGATCCGGATTGCCTGCCGCGCCATGCCCCAACCGTCCTGGTCAAAAAGGAAAACAGTTCCCGCGGATCGTACTGGATTGTGTCTGGGTCGCCCGGCGCGGCGCTGGCCTACTGGCCCGCCCTCCCCAAGACAAGACGAGACGATGGACGACACCACGCGCGGCTGGATCAACGGCGGTCTCGGCGTGGCGATCTTTGCCGGATCGCTGCCGGCCACGCGGATCGCGGTGTCCGGCTTTACCCCGGTGTTCCTGACCTGCGCGCGCGCCAGCATCGCCGCCGCGCTCGCCGTGGCGCTGCTGATGCTGCTGCGCCAGTCGCGGCCGCAGCGCCAGCAGCTGGCCAGCCTGGCGGTGGTGGCGCTGGGCGTGGTGGTCGGCTTCCCGCTGCTGACCGCGCTGGCGCTGCAGCAGGTGACCTCGGCCCATTCCCTGGTGTTCGTGGGCCTGCTGCCGCTGTGCACGGCGATCTTCGGCGTGCTGCGCGGGGGCGACCGGCCGCGGCCGGCGTTCTGGGCGTTCTCGCTGCTGGGCAGCGCTCTGGTGGTCGGCTACGCCGCCATGGGCGGGCTGCAGGCCTCGCTGCGCGGCGACCTGCTGATGCTGGCGGCGGTGCTGGTCTGCGGCCTGGGCTATGCCGAAGGCGCGCGCCTGTCGCGCCGGCTCGGCGGCTGGCAGGTGATCAGCTGGGCCCTGGTCCTCGCGCTGCCGCTGATGCTGCCGCTGGCCTGGCTGTCGCGTCCGGACAGCCTGGCGTCGATCACCCCGCCGGCCTGGCTGGGGCTGGGCTACGTGTCGCTCTTCAGCATGCTGATCGGCTTCATCTTCTGGTATCGCGGACTGGCGCAGGGCGGCGTGGCCGCGGTCGGGCAGATCCAGCTGCTGCAGCCGTTCCTGGGCCTGGCGCTGGCCGCCGGCCTGCTGCACGAGCCGGTGCGCGCGAGCATGCTGTGGGTCATGGCCGGCGCGGCGGTCTGCGTGGCCGGCGCGCGCAGGTTCGCGCACTGACCGGCCGGTGGGCGATCAGGCCCGCGTGAGGCGCCAGGCGCGGTGGATGCGGGCGTTGCGCTCGAAATCCGGGCCGATGGTGCTGGGGCTGATCTCCTCGCACACCGCGAACTCCACCACCGCCGCCTCGTCCAGCCTGAAGCGGCGGAAGTTGTTGGAGAAGTACAGCACCCCGCCCTGCGCCAGCCGCGCCACCGCCGCGCGCAGCAGGCGCACGTGGTCGCGCTGCACGTCGAAGTCCTCGGCGCGCGCGGAGTTGGAGAAGGTCGGCGGGTCGCAGAAGATCAGGTCGTACTGGCCGCGGTCGGCCTCCAGCCAGGCCAGCACGTCGGCCTGCACCAGCTGGTGCCGGGCGCCGCCCAGGCCGTTCTCGCGCAGGTTCTCGGCGCACCACTCCAGGTAGGTCGCCGACAGGTCGACGCTGGTGGTGCTGCTGGCGCCGGCCACCGCCGCCTCCACGCTGGCCACGCCGGTATAGCTGAAGAGGTTGAGGAAGCGCCGGCCGCGCGCCTGGGCGGCCATCTGTCCGCGCAGCGGACGGTGGTCCAGGAACAGCCCGGTATCCAGGTAGTCGAACAGGTTCACGCGCAGCCGCGCGCCGTGCTCGCGCACGACGATGAACTCGCCCTGCTGGCCCATGCGTCCGTACTTGCTGCCGCCCTTGCCGCGCGCGCGCGACTTAATCGCCACCTGCTCGCGCGGCACCTCGAACACCGCGCGCACCGCCGAGAGCAGTTCGTTGAAGCGGCGCTGCACGTCGGCCTCGGGGATGCTGGCCGGCGCGGCGTATTCCTGCACGTGCAGGAAGGTGCGCTGCGCGCCCTCGGCCTCGGTGTAGACGTCCACCGCCGCGGCGTATTCGGGCAGGTCGGCGTCGTAGGCGCGGTAGCAGCTCACGTCCTCGCGCTGGCGCCAGGCCTTGAGCTTCTTGAGGTTCTTGCGCAGCCGGTTGGCGACCATCTGCGCGCCGTCGTTCAACTCAGGTGGCGCGTCGGGGACCACACGCTGCGGCGGCGCGATCGGGTCGACGAAGATCAGCGCGCACTCGATGGCGCCGTTGAACAGCTGGTACTTCTTCTGCGCGCGCAGGCCGGTGGCCATGGCCAGATCGGCGCCGCCGCACAGCAGGCTGGCGCGCCAGTCGGGCACGGCCTGGCGCAGGCCATCGCCCAGCGCGCGGTAGAGCGCGGCGTCGGCCGCCAGGCGTTCGTCGTAGGGCGGGTTGCACACCACCACGCCGCGGCGGATCGGCGGCGCCGACAGCTGCGCCACGTCGCCCACGCTGAAGGCGATGGCGTCCTCGACGCCGGCCTCGCGCGCGCTGGCGCGGGCGGCCTCGATGGCGCGCGGATCGATGTCGCTGCCGAAGGCGACCTGGCCCAGTTTGGCGCGGCCGGCGGCCTCGCGCGTGCGCGCCTCGTCCAGCAGCACGCGCCACTGCTCAGCGTCGAAGCCCAGCCAGCGCGACGGCGGCAGGCTGCCATGGCGCTGCAGGCCCGGCGCCACGTCGGCGGCCATCAGCACGCCTTCGATCAGCAGCGTGCCGCTGCCGCACATCGGGTCGAGCAGGCCGCCCCCGCCGGCGTAGGACTGCAGCCAGCCGCCGCGCAGCAGCACGGCGGCGGCCAGGTTCTCCTTCAGCGGCGCCTCGTTGCGCACCTGGCGCCAGCCGCGCCGGTGCAGCGGCCCGCCGCCCAGGTCGATCGACACCGTCGCCCGGCCCTTGCGCAGCGAGAAGTTGATGCGCACGTCCGGCTCGTCCACGTCCACCGACGGACGTTCGAAGCCTTCGGCGCGCAGGTGATCGACGATGGCGTCCTTGATCCGCTGCGCGGCGAAGCGCGCATGCGTGATCGCCTCGCCGGACACGTGCGCGTCCACGGCCAGGGTCAACTCGGAGGTCAGGTGCCGCGTCCATGGCAGCGCGAAGATGCCGTCGTACAGCGCGTCCTGGTCGGGGCAGTCGAACTCGCCGATCGGCCACAGCACGCGGCTGGCCAGACGCGACCACAGCACCGCGCGCTGCGCATCGTGCAGCGTGCCCTCGGCGTTGACGCCCGAGACGGTGGCCGTGGCCTTGGCCGCACCTAGCGCGGTCAGCTCGTCGACCAGCAGGTACTCCAGGCCCTTGGCGCAGGAAACGTAGAACTTCATAAAAAGCCAGGCGTGAGTGAAGAGGAGTGAGGCGTGCGTGAGATCGAGCGCGAGGGAGGTGGAGAAGATTGTTGCTGTTGCTCGCTCCTCACTGCGCTCCGCTCACTCCCGCCTAGAGCCCGGCCAGCAACTCGCCGAACGCGGCCGCGGCCGCATCGACGTGGTTGGCCAGGCGATGGTCGTCGTTGACCAGCAGCAGGCGGGCGCGGCGGGCCTGGGCCCAGTCGATGACGTTGCGGGCGGGGATCAGCTCGTCGTCCCAGCCATGGATGACCGACAGCGGCACCTGCGCCGCGTCCAGCGCGGGCATCGGCCCCAGCGCGGTCGGCGGCGCCATCAGGAACAGGCCGTGCACCGGCACCTGCAGCGACACCTGGGCCGAGGTATAGGCGCCGAGGCTGGAGCCGACCAGCACCAGCGGCCCCTTGCGTGCGGCGGCCTCGGCCAGCGTGCGCAGGCGCGCCAGGCGCGCGCCGACATCGCCGAGCTGGCTCAGGTCGCTGCGCGCGTCCAGGTCGGTGAAGTCCGGCCGCTCGCTGGTCCAGCCGGCCGCCTGGGCGACCTGCGCCAGCACGGTGACCTTGGTCGCGTCCGGCCCGCTCTCGAAGCCGTGCGAGAGGATGACGTGGCCGCGGATCACAGCGGCACCACCGCATCGCCGACCGCGAAGCTGCCGCCTTCGATGATGCGCGCGCACAGGCCGCCATGGCCGCGCATGGCGTTGTAGCCGCCGGCGCCCAGCGCGTCCTCCATGCGCGAACACGGATCGCACGGCTCGGTGCCTTCCAGCACCACGCTGCCGATACGGAAGCGGCGCTCCTTCAGCGCGATCAGCGGCAGGCCGCGCACCACCACATTGCGCCGCAGGGTGGCCGCCTGCACCGCATCCAGCCCGGCCAGCGTGGCGATCACCGGCAGATGCTCGGCCTGGATCAGGGTCAGCCCGCGCTTGCCGCTGCCGCCCTTGTAGCGATCGCCTTCCAGCCCGCCGCCGGTGCTGGCCTGGACGCGCGCGACAGCCTGCATCGGCACATCGCGCGCCGGGCGCAGCCCGATCCATTCCACCGTGCCCGGGCGCGGCAGGGTGGCCATCAGCCTGGCCAGGGGGGAGTCGGGATTGAGCGGCATGCGGATGGGACGCGACAGGCGGCGCCTGGCGCCGGGGACGCGCAGTTTACCCCGCCCTCGCCCGCGGCCCGCCCGTGTAGCATCGGCGCCCATGCCCGATGCCTTGCCGATCACCGCCGATCCCCTGCCCTACCAGGACCTGCTGGAGGCGCGGCCCCTGGACCGGATCGACCTGGTGGTCATCCACTGCACCGAGCTGCCGGACCTGGCCACCGCGCGCCACTACGGCGAACAGCCGCGCTATGCCTCGGGCACCGGCAACAGCGGGCACTGGTACATCGACCGCGACGGCGCCGTGCAGCAGTGGATCGCGCCCGAACGCGTCGCCCACCATGTGCGTGGCCTCAACGCGCGCAGCGTCGGCATCGAGCTGGTCAACCGCGGGCGCTACCCGCACTGGCTGCATGCCGGCCACCAGGCGATGGACGAGCCCTATCCCGACGCCCAGATCGAGGCCCTGCTCGCCCTGCTCGACCGGCTGCGGCAGACGCTGCCGGCCCTGCGCTGGATCGCCGGACACGAGGACTTGGACACCGCTCAGGTGCCCGCCGAGGACGCGCCCACGCGTCTGGTGGCACGCAAGCGCGACCCGGGACCGCTGTTCCCGTGGGAACGCGTCCTGGCGCGCGCGGGGCTGGAGCGGTTGGTGCCCTGAGCGATAGGCGGCGGCGGTGCGGCTTTGGTTGCGCTTCGCGCTGCGAACCTAACGCTCGTCATCCCCGCGAACGCGGGGATCCATGGACTTCCGCGCAGGCCCCGCAAAGTCCCTGGGTTCCCGCGTTCGCGGGAACGACGGTAGAAGGGTTCACTCGAGGCTTCGCGCTGCGGACTCAACAGCCGTCATCCCCGCGGATGCGGGGATCCAGGGACTTTCGCGCAGGCCCCGCAACGTCCATGGGTTCCCGCTTTCGCGGGAACGACGATAGGAAGAGTCGCTCGAGGCTGCACGCTGCGAACCCAACAGCCGTCATCCCCGCGAACGCGGGGATCCAGGGACTTCCGCGCAGGCCACCGCAAAGTCCCTGGGTTCCCGCGTTCGCGGGAACGACGGTAGGGAGATTCGCTCGCGGCTTGGCGCCGCGAACCCAACAGCCGTCATCCCCGCGAACGCGGGGATCCAG
This sequence comes from Pseudoxanthomonas winnipegensis, assembly GCF_030322905.1. Lineage (NCBI taxonomy): Bacteria > Pseudomonadati > Pseudomonadota > Gammaproteobacteria > Lysobacterales > Lysobacteraceae > Pseudoxanthomonas > Pseudoxanthomonas winnipegensis. The sequence continues at coordinate 3,108,339 of NZ_CP095475.1, forward strand.
GGACTTCTGTGCAGGTCGCGCAACGTCCATGGGTTCCCGCTTTCGCGGGAACGACGGTAGAGGGTTTACTCGCGGCTTCGCGCTGCAAACCCAACAGCCGTCATCCCCGCGAACGCGGGGATCCGACCCGACTCAGCCCTGCGCCACGCGCCGCGCCCATTGCACGATCTGCGCCGCCTGCAGCGCGCCGGACTGCCTCCCCAGCTCGCGCCCGTGCAGGAACACGGCCATCGTCGGAATGCTGCGGATGGAAAAGCGCGCGCCCAGCGCCGGCTGCGCCTCGGTATCGACCTTGGCCAGGCGCATGCGGGGCTCCAGCTGCTTGGCGGCGGCCTCGAACTGCGGCGCCATCACCCGTCACGGCCCGCACCACGGCGCCCAGAAATCCACCAGCAGCGGCAGATCGCTGTCGCGCGCATGCAGGTCGAACGTGCCGGCGTCCAGCGCCAGCGGATGCCCCGTGAACAAGGCCTGGTGGCAGCGCCCGCAGGTCGGCGCCTCGGCCAGGCGTTCGGCCGGCACGCGGTTGCGCGCCTGGCAGTGCGGGCAGGCGATCAGCAGCGGCGCGCTCACAACACCGCCTCGGCCGGTGCCTGGCCCAGCAGCAGCTGGCCCTGCGCGTCGCGCACCTCGACCTGCACATCGATGCCCTGGCGCACGCTCTGGGTCACGGTGCAGAAGTCCTCGAAGGTCGCCAGCACGCGCTCCAGATGCGCATAGTCCGCGCTGCCTTCGGGCAGCTGCAGCGTGGCCAGGGCGCGCGGCAGGCGCAGCCGGCCGTCGGCATTGCGCTCGGCGACCGCGCTGATCGAGGCACGCAGCCGGCCCGGCGCGTTCTTGTACTTGCGCAGCGCGAACAGCAGGCTGGCCGAGAGGCAGTTGACGATCGCGGCCAGCAGAAGATGCGAGGGCCGCGGACCCTGGTCATGGCCCAGCGGCGCGCCTTCGTCGGACAGCACGTCGGGCGCATCGAGGCCTTCGAAGTGAAGCCGGAACACGAAGTCCTGCTCCTGCTCCAGCACGACGGTGATCGGGGTGGCGGTGCGCATGGCGGGCCTGGCCTGGCAGTGCGGGAGGCCAGCCTACTCCGCTCATGGTGTGACCGACGCGCAGCCGGGCGAACGCTCCGTCGCATGCGCTCTCACCTCCGGCGCGACCGTGGCGCGCGATACTCGGCGCACATGCCCGATCGAGAGACATCCTCGCGATGACACGCCTGCTCCCCCGCCTGCTGCGCGCAGGCCTGGTCCTGTTCGCGGCCACCGCCGCGCTGGCCGCGCAGGCGGCCGACTCCGCGCCGGTCACCGTGTTCGCCGCCGCCAGCCTGAAGGAATCGATGGACCAGGCCGCCGCCCTCTACCAGAAGACCACCGGCACGCCGGTCACCGTGTCCTACGCGGCCAGCTCGACGCTGGCGCGCCAGATCGAACAGGGCGCCCCGGCCGACGTGTTCGTCTCGGCCGACCTGGAATGGATGGACTATCTGCAGCAGCGCGCGCTGATCGACCCGGCCAGCCGCCGCAACCTGCTCGGCAACACCCTGGTGCTGGTCGCGCCCAAGGCCAGCACCGTGCAGGTCAGGCTCACCCAGCCCGGCGCGCTGGACAAGGCGCTGGGCGATGGCCGCCTGGCGGTCGGCCAGGTCAACGCCGTGCCCGCCGGCAAGTACGCCAGGGCGGCGCTGACCTCGCTGCGGCTGTGGGACGGCGTGCAGGGCCGGCTGGCCGAATCGGACAGCGTACGCTCGGCGCTGCTGCTGGTCTCGCGCGGCGAGTCGCCGCTGGGCATCGTCTACGGCTCCGACGCGGCGGCCGATGCCAACGTGCGCGTGGTCGACACCTTCCCCGCCTCCAGCCATCCGGCCATCGTCTATCCGGTGGCCACGCTCAAGGCCGGCACCGCGCCGGCGCGCGCGGCCTTCGTGCAGTGGCTGGGCACCGCGCCGGCGCAGGCGATCTTCCGCCAGCATGGCTTCACGGTCCTGCCGTAACGCGTGTTCGGTTTCTCGCCCGAAGAACTCACCGCCATCGCCCTGAGCCTGAAGGTGGCGGCCGTGGCCGCCGTCTGCAGCCTGCCGGCGGCTATCGCCATGGCCTGGCTGCTGGCGCGCCGGCGCTTTCCCGGGCGGGCGCTGCTCGATGCGCTGGTGCATCTGCCGCTGGTGCTGCCGCCGGTGGTGGTGGGCTATGCGCTGCTGGTGACGCTGGGCACGCGCGGGGCGATCGGGGCCTGGCTGCTGGAGCACTTCGGCCTGCGCTTCGCCTTCCGCTGGACCGGCGCGGCGGTGGCCTGCGCGGTCATGGGCTTCCCGCTGATGGTGCGCGCCATCCGCCTGTCGATCGAGCAGGTCGACCGCCGCCTGGAGCACGCCGCCGCGACCCTGGGCGCGCCGCCGTGGAAGGTGTTCGCCACCATCACCCTGCCCCTGGCCTGGCCCGGGCTGGTGGCCGGCGCGGTGCTGGCCTTCGCCAAGGCCCTGGGAGAGTTCGGCGCCACCATCACCTTCGTCTCCAACATCCCCGGCCAGACGCAGACCATGTCCGCCGCCATCTACGGCCTGCTGCAGGTGCCCGGCGCCGAGGCCGGCATCTGGCGCCTGGCGGCGGTGTCGGTGTGCATCTCGCTGGCCGCGCTGGTGCTGTCCGAATGGCTGGTGCGCCGCCAGCGCGGGCGTGAGACCGAGGTGCTGTGATGCTGGATGCGGACCTGCAGCTGCAGCGCGGCCAGTTCACCCGCCATGTGCGCATCCACAGCGATGCGCGCCTGCTGGCGCTGGCCGGGCCTTCCGGCGCGGGCAAGACCAGCGTGCTCAACGCCATCGCCGGGCTGCTGCGACCCGTGGCCGGGCGCATCGCGGTCGATGGGACGGTGCTGTTCGACAGCGCGCGCGGCATCGACGTGCCGGTGCATCGGCGCCGCATCGGCTATGTGTTCCAGGATGCGCGCCTGTTCCCGCATCTGGATGTGCGCGGCAACCTGCGCTACGGCACGCACGGGCGCAGCGCCGGCGCGCGCTTCGGTTTCGACGCGGTGGTCGAGCTGCTGGGCATCAGCCCGCTGCTGCAGCGGCGGCCGCGCAATCTCTCCGGCGGCGAGGCCCAGCGCGTTGCGATCGGCCGCGCCCTGCTGTCGCAGCCGGCCCTGCTGCTGCTGGATGAGCCGCTGTCCGCCCTGGACGCGGCGCGGCGCGGCGAACTGATCCCCTATCTGCGCGGCGTGCGCACCGAACTGCAGCTGCCCATGCTCTACGTCAGCCACCAGCCCGATGAGGTGCAGCAGCTGGCCGATGCGGTGCACGTGCTGGACTGACACGCCGTGAACGGCCGGCGCGGTGCAATGGCGGTCCGCTGTCGCTGTGCAAGGCCCGCATGAAAACGCCCACCAAAGAGGACTTCCCCGTACACCAGGTGCGGCGCTTCCTCGAGCCCGGGCCGGTGGTGCTGGTCAGCAGCGCGCACGCCGGCGCACGCGACATCATGACCATGGGCTGGCACATGATGGTGGAGTTCTCGCCCTCGCTGCTGGCCTGCGTGATCGCCAACGGCAACCGCAGCTTCGAGCTGGTGCGCGCCAGCCGCCAGTGCGTGATCAATCTGCCGACCGAGGCGCTGCTGGACACGGTGGTGCGCATCGGCAACTGCAGCGGCAACGAGGTCGACAAGTTCGAGGCCTTCGGCCTGACCGCCCAGCCGGCGAGCCAGGTCCAGGCGCCGCTGATCGCCGAGTGCCACGCCAGCTTCGAGTGCCGCCTGCACGATGACCGCCTGGTGGAACGGCACAACCTGTTCGTCTGGGAAGTCGTCAAGGCGCACGTGGCGCCGACACCGAAGATCCCGCGCACCGTGCACTACCGCGGCGATGGCAAGTTCATGGTGTCCGGCCCCGAACGCTCGCGCCGCGGCCTGTTCAAGCCGGAGATGCTTTAACCACCTCTCGCAGGGCCCTGTGTGGGAGCCACCATGGCGGCGAGAGGCTTTCCCGGCAAATCCCCTCGCCGCCATTGGCCAAAAAGGCCACAAAGGCGGCTCCCCCCTGTAGAGCGGAGCTTGCTCCGCTGGGGCCTTTCCCACGAACCGAACGAAGAGCAGCGGAGCGAGCTCCGCTCTACAGAAGGGCGGCTGTTGGAGTTGAGGAGATCACCTACCACCCACACCGCCCCGCTCCACACGCACACGCCCCTGCTCCACCTCGAAGGTGAAGGCATACAGCAGCGTCACCGGCACCGGCTCGACCGACTGCGCGCCATCGCAGCGCTCCGGATCGGCCGGCGGATGCTCGGCGCTGAAATGGCAGACGGCGGCCGGCTCGAAACGCCATTGCCGCACCTGGGCCAGCATCGCCTGCACCAGATCGGCATTGTCCGGCTGCGCGCCGGCGGCGCATTCGGCGCGGTCGGCGAGCGGCTCGACACGCAGCACCTCGCCGCGCGCATCGAGGATCACGCGCGCGCAGACCGTGGTCGGTGCCAGCGTCTGCCGCGGTGAGTCGGCGGGCAGCGCGGGGTTGTCGGCCTGCACCGGCTGCGGCATGCGGAACACCTCGGTCCGCGCCAGCGCATAGCGTTCGATCTTGCCGGCGCCGTCGCCGCCTTCCGGCGTCAGCATGCGCTGATCGACATTGGCATTGCGGACCAGGGTGTCCTCCGCCGGGTCGATCGGATGCGTGGCGCAGGCGGAGAGCAGCAGCGTCAGCGCGGAGATCGTGGCGAAGTGCAGAGGCCACGATGGGGCTCCGCTGGCAAGGCCCCGATCGCCGCCATGGCGGCTCCCACGAGAGCGGGCGGGCCGGAGGCTGTTGGGGGGCGTGGTCATCAGCGGCCCGCCATGAAGCCCGCGGGTGCCGGGCGGGTCTCGAATGCGACGGTGGCGGCATCCACGCCCTGGCGCTGCAACACCCACTTCAGATTGGACGCCGCGACGGTCTTCATCACTTCCCGCTCCAGGGCAGTCGGCTTGCGAGCCGTATCCAGGCGCACGCGGGAAACACCACCATCGGCTGCGACATCGGCCAGCACGCGCCCACGATCCACGGGCTCATGCGAGCCGGCAGGCGCTGACGTGACGCCTTGGTGCGACGCAGAGGGTGCGGATGGCTCATCCAGATCGAAGTCGATCGGCACGCGCATGCGATGGGCGACCGGCCGGCCCTGCTCCAGGACCGGCTTGAACTTCCACTTGCGGACCGCTTCCACCGAAACGGCATCGAACACGCCCGCAGGCCTGGATTCTTCCACCTGCACGTCCTGCACCGAACCGTCGGCCGCCACATCGACCAGCATCACCACACGCCCGGAAATGCCGTTGTTCGCGGCCTCCTTGGGATAGCGCGGCGGCGCATGCTGGGAATAGTCGAAGGGCGATGTCTCTTCGGCTTGCGCCTGCTCAGGCGCACGCGCCACCTGCTTGCGCGCCACCGGCGCTGCCGCGGCGACGCGACGGGCCGGGACATCCAGCGCACGCACCCGCACCGACAACGCCACATCGCGCGCGGCGCCCTGCACCGGGCCCGTTGTCAGCTTGAGCGACGCCGCCTCGCCGAGGCGCGCAATCAGCAGCACGGGGCCGGTTACGTCGGCACCATCCCGCGCCAGCCGGGCATGCACCTTGGCTTGGCCAGGGGCATCGGGCTCGACGCTCAGCTCGCCGCTCCAGCGGTGTCCGGCCTGGGTATCGATGGCGAAGGCGAACGGCACGCCGGCCGCGCTGTGCATCTCCAGCGCATGGCGCTCGCCGTCCACCTCGATCTGCAGGTTCGCGCCGTACTGCGCGGCGGTGGGCGCCGCCGCATGCGCCGACGGCGCAGCCGCCGGCTGCTGCGCCCAGGCCACATAGCCACCACCGGCGAACAGCGCCAGCAGCAGGGCAGCGGACAGACGCGTCTGCCAACGACGAGGACTGGGACGTTTCAACATGGCGATCCGCTCCTTGATCGGGTGTGTGTGCCAGTGGCAGCCCACCGGCAGGGCGAAGACATCCAGCTGCGTCTTCAACATGGCCTGCGCATACGCTCGTCGCGCGCGCGGATGCAGCCGCAGCACGCGCGCATCGCAGGCCAGCTCCTGGTCCTGGCGATAGCGCGCCACCGCCCAGTGCAGCAGCGGGTTGAACCAGTAGACGCAGCGCAGCAGCGCCACCAGCGCATTGCAGGGCAGATCGCCGCGGGCGATGTGCTGGCGCTCGTGCGCCACCACCAGGGCGCGTTCGTCCGCGTCGTAGCGATGCAGGAAATCCGCCGGCAGCACGATGCGCGGGCGCAGCACGCCGGTCACCGCCGGTAGCCCCGCGCTGATCGCGGCCACGCGCACGCCGTGGGCATGCACGCGCAGCCGGCCGAGCCGGCGCAGGAATCTGCGCTGCTGCCACAGCTGCAGGCCAACCATCGCCAGCGCGCCGATCAGCCAGAGCACGAGCAGCACCGGCATCCACGGCACAGCCGCATCCGCCGGCGCCACGGCGATAGCCTGCACGCCACCGACCCGCACGGCCATCGGCATCAGCGCCATCGAACGCACCGGCGCCGGCAGCAGCACGGCGATCAAGGCCACGGGCACCAGCGCCCACAGCGCATACGCGGCCCCGGCGCCGAAGGCGGCGCGCATCGGTCGGCGCAGCAACAGCACCACCACCAGCGCGGCGCTGGTGGCCAGCGTCGTCTCGCCCAGCCACGCCATCAGCTCACTGCTCATCATCCAGCTCCTGGACCAGGCGCTTGAGCTCGGCGATGTCCTGCGCCGAGAGCTTGCCGCGCTGCGAGAAATGCGCCACCAACGGCGCCACGCGCCCGCCGAACACCCGCTCCAGCAGGCCCTCGCTCTGCTGCTGCACCCAGGCCTGGCGCGTGAGCACGGGCGAGTAGAGATAGCGGCGCCCTTCCTTGGCCGCCTGGATCGCGCCCTTGTTGAGCAGCCGGTTGAGCAGGGTCTTGATGGTCGGCTCGGCCCAGTCGTTGCGGCTGGCCAGCGCGGCGACCACCTCGTCGGCGCCCAGCGGGTTGCGCTCCCACAGCACTTCCATCACCACCGCCTCGGCATCGCTGATCGCCATGTCGTTTACGCCTGTAATTTTTATTGAAATTACGCGCGTAATCGAACCACTGTCAAGCGTCGCGGGCGGCACCCGACGAACGGCGATGTGCACTGACCTGAAACGCGAAAGCGCCGGACCAGCCGGCGCTTTCGCGGACAGGAGGCGGACCGAACGCGTCGGCCGAATCAGCTCAGAAGCGCCATTCCAGGCTGGCCGTGGTGTTGCGCGGCGCGCCGTAGTAGCCGATCTGGTACAGGCTGCCGATGTACTTGCGGTCGGTGATGTTGCGCGCGTTGACGCGCAGGGTCAGGTCGCGGGTGATGTCCCAGCCGACGAAGGCATCGAGCACGGTATGCGCGTCCTGGCTGACCGTATAGCCGGTATAGCTGTCCGGGCCGGAGACGGTCTTGTCCTGCCAGCGGCCGCTGAGGCCGAAGGACAGCGCGCTGTAACTAGGCAGGCGCGCGCTGATGGCCAGGTTGGCCGTGTTGCGCGGCACCCAGGGATAGGTGTCGTCGCCCTGCTCGCCATCCATCTTCAGGTGCGTATAGCCGAACACCAGGTCGAGGTAGTCGTTGACCTTGCCGGTGACCTCCAGCTCGACGCCCTTGGATTCCACGTCGGAAGGCTCGTAGTAGTAGTTGCCGCTGGCCGGGTCCAGCCCGCGGTAGACCGCAAGGCCATCCTGCTTGGCATCGAACACCGCCAGCGTGGTCAGCAGGCGCTGGTCCAGCCAGTTGGCCTTGACGCCGACCTCGTAGTTCTTGCCCTTGGTCGGCGGCAGGTAGTTCTGGTTGATGTCCTGCTGGTCCTGCGGCTGGTAGATGTCCGAATAGCTGACATAGCCCAGCACGTCCGGGGTGAAGTCCCAGGTCAGGCCGGCATAGGGGCTGGTATGGCTGTCGCTCTGCTCGAAGTACGCACCGCCGGCCAGGCCGTTGCGCGAGAACGAGGTGTAGTTGAAGCCCAGCACCGTCTTCAGGCGTTCGGTCAGCGAGACGTGCGTGGCGCCGTAGGCGCGCTTGATGTGCTGGTTGAGCGAATCCTGCGGCTGCGGCGCGGCCCAGAGCGGCTCGGGCACGACATCACCGGCATAGGGGAAGCCCGGCAGCGCGCCGAAGCCGGACAGCGCCGACCAGTAATGCCCACCGCTTTCGCTCTGGGCCAGGCTGAAGCCCAGCATCGCCTCCTGCGGGCGACCGAACAGCGCGTAAGTCCCGTTGAGTTCGACCGTGCCCAGGTTGGCGGTGACCTTGTCGCGCCCCTTGTACGGCCAGCCGTTCAGGCCTTCGCCGGTGACCGGATCCAGGCCGGTCGTGGTGTAGGCGAAGAACAGCTGATCGTCCTCGGTGCTGCGCCGGTAGTTGTAGGCCACCTTCAGCTTCCAGTCTTCGCTGAGCTGCTGGGCGTACTCGACGAAGCCGGTCTGGTTGTTGGTGTTCCAGTAAGTCCAGTCCTGGGTGGTGGAGGCGCTGCGCGGCCAGCCGATCTGGCCGCCGCCGATGGTGTTGAAGGTCAGCGCGCCCCACATGTTGCCGGTGCTGTTGGCCTGCTGCCACGAGTATCCCGCGGTCAACGTGCCGTTCTCGCCGATCTGGCCGTCGACCACGCCGTAGAGGAAGGTGCGCTCCTTGTCGTAGTCGCGCAGGTAAGAGCCGCCGTCCTCGTGCGCGGCGACCACGCGCACCGCCCAGCTGCCGTCGGTGGTGATCGGCGAGGAGTAGTCCACCTGCTCGCGCCTGGTGTTCCATGAGCCGTAGCTGATCCCGACCGAGCCCTGCTCGTCGTTGGTCGGCCGCTTGCGCACGTAGTTGATCGTGCCGGCCGCATTGCCCACGCCGGTCAGCAGGCCGTTGGCGCCGCGGATCACCTCGATCTTGTCGTAGCCGTAGGAATCCATCGCCCCGGTAACGATGCCCCAGCCGTTGGGCAGGCCGATGCCGTCGATCTGCGTGTTCTCGATCTCGAAGCCGCGCGAGAGATAGTTGGTGCGGTTGGTCTCCCACTCCTCCACCTGGATGCCGGTCGCCAGGCGCAGCGCATCGTTGAGCGTGTTGGCGCCGAAGGCGTCCATCTGCTCGCGGCTGATGGCGCTGATCGACTGCGGCGTGTCCTTGATCGCCAGGTCCAGGTTGGTGGCGCCGTTGCTGACGCGCTGCGCGCGCTGGGAGACCACCAGGATCTTGTCCAGCTCCTGGGCCTGGTCGGCGTCGGCCGGACCACCCTGCGTCTGAGCCTGCGCGGACAGCGCCAGGGCCAGGCCCGCGGCCAGGACGGAACAGCGCGGCAGCGGCCGGCGGGGAAGGCGAAGGGAGGCGCGGGCGAAAGGCATGGGGACGATCCGATGGCTGAGGCAGGACGCACCTGGCCGGGCGTCGTGCCAGCCGGGGCGAGAAGGGTTGGGCGCGCAGGCGGGCGAGCGGCTGGCCGGCGCGGGCCGGGGCCGCGTCCATGGCGGCGCCCGGGATGACAGTATCTTAATGAAAACCATTCGCATTTTACAGCACGCCGTGGCAGGCACTGCCTGGACAGCCCGGCACGCGGTCCTGCACGGCCGCTCGGCTACCCTCCTCCCACCGCGATCCGATGTCCCTGCATGCCCCAACACCTCGCCGAACTGTCCGATGCCGTCGATCTGATCCTGCAGCGGGTGCCCGGCCCGCTGCGCGTCGCCGCGCCGCTGGGCATCGGCAAGCCGCATCGCCTGCTCAACGCGCTCTACGACCGCATCGAACGCGACCCGTCGCGTCCGCTGCTGCTGTTGACCGCACTGTCGCTGGACCCGCCCGCGCCGAAGGGCGACGGGCTGGAGGCGCGCTTCTTCAAGCCGTTCGGCGCGCGCCACTTCGGCGAGGACTTCCCCCGGCTGCGCTATGTCCAGGCACTCAAGGCCGACGCGCTGCCGGCGCATATCCAGGTCGAGGAGTTCTACATGCAGTCCGGCGCGCTGCTGCACTCGCGTCAGATGCAGCGCCGCTACGTCAGCCTCAACTACACCCACGCCGCCGACGGCGTGGCCCAGCGCGCGCCGAACGTGATCGTGCAGAAGGTCGCGCGCGATCCGCAGGCCCGGCCCGGTGATCCGGTGCGCCTGTCGCTGTCGTGCAACAACGACACCACCCAGGACACGCTGGAGGCGATCGCGCGCCGCGGCCTGCCGCGCCCGCTGCTGGTGGCCGAGGTCGATCCGCAGCTGCCGTGGATCGGCGGCACGGCCAGCGTGGACGAGACCTTCTTCGACGTGGTGATCGATCTGCCCGGGCCGTATCCAACCTTGTTCGCCCTGCCGCGCCAGCCGGTCAGCGACACCGATTACGCCATCGGCCTGTACGCCAGCACCCTGGTGCGCGACGGCGGCACGCTGCAGATCGGTATCGGCACGCTGGCCGATGCGCTCAGCCACGCGCTGGTGCTGCGTCATACCGACAACGCCGCCTATCGCCGCGTGCTGCACGCCCTGGACCCGGAGCTGGTGCATCACCCGGCGGTGATCGAGAGCGGCGGCATGGCGCCGTTTCAGATCGGCCTGTACGGCTGCAGCGAGATGCTCAACGAAGGCTTCCGCCTGCTGGTGCAGCGCGGGGTGATCAAGCGCCGCGTGCTGGACGATGCGGCGCTGATGCAACGCCTGGCCGACGGCAGTGCCGTCGCGCAGGACCACGCCCGCCTGCAGGCCGAGGGCGAGTACCTGCACGGCGCCTTCTACCTCGGCTCACCGGAGTTCTACGACTGGCTGCGCAACCTGGATCACGACCAGCGCCGCGCCATCGGCATGCTGCGCATCAGCCAGATCAACCAGCTCTACGGCGGCCACGAGGCGCTGGAGCGCCTGCAGCGCGTGCAGGCGCGCTTCTTCAACAGCTGCATGATGGCCACCGCGCTAGGCGCGGCGGTGTCCGACGGGCTGGACGATGGCCGCGTGGTGTCGGGCGTGGGTGGGCAGCACGACTTCGTCAGCATGGCCCACGCCCTGCACGATGCGCGCAGCGTGCTGATGCTGCGCGCCGTGCGCGGCGAGGGCGAGCGCGTCGAATCCAACCTGCGCTGGAACTACGGCCACACCACCATCGCCCGCCATCTGCGCGATGTGTTCGTCGACGAGTACGGCATCGCCGACCTGCGCGCGCAAAGCGACGAGGACTGCATCATCGCCATGGCCGGCATCGCCGATGCGCGCTTCGCCGCGCCGCTGCTGGAGCAGGCCCAAGCCGCCGGCAAGCTGCGGCGCGACTTCAGCGCGCCGGCGCACTGGCAGCGCAACACGCCGCAGCACCTGGCGCAGGCCCTGGCGCCGTTCCGCCGCGATGGCACCCTGTCCGACTATCCGCTGGGCAGCGACTTCACCGACACCGAGCAACGCCTGGTGCGTGCCCTGACCTGGCTGAAGGCCAGCACCGGCACGCGCGGCGGCAAGCTGCGCACGGTGGCCCGCGCGGTGTTCTCGCGCACGCCGGTCGATGCGATCGCGCTGCGGCGCATGGGCCTCGAGGCACCGCGCGGCATCGGCGAACACCTGATGGCGCGCCTGCTGCGCCTGGCACTGGCGCAGACCGTCTGACGGCGGACGACCTCACACGCAGCCGACGCCAGCGCTACGCGAACGCGCCGAATGCGCGTCCGCATGGAGGCCAAGCGCGCCTATCCTGCGCCGCCCGCGGGAGGCCTCAGCGCTTGCCTTCGGCCGCGTCGGCCGCGGTGAGGATGATGTCGGCCAGATGCGCGTAGTCGCCGTCGAAGTGGTGGCCACCGGTCAACGCCTGCACGCGCAGGTGGCCCGGCGGGACCTTACTGCACACCTGCTCGTCGTCGCCTTCGCCATAGACGCAGAAGTTCTGCGCAGCCTTGAGCTTGAGGATCTCCGGCATGGTCGGTATGGCGTCGGCCACGTCGTCGCTCATCCAGTTGGTGACGTGGAACTCGAACGCGGCGTTGTTGCTCAGTGCCAGGTACACGGCCTGCAGGAGCTGGGCGCGCGTGTCCGGCGCCAGCCGGTTGACCGCGAACGGCAGCACGTCGGCGCCCTGCGAATAGCCGATCAGCATCACCTTGGCCTTGCCCCAGTGCGCGCCGTAGTAGCGGATGATGCGATCCAGGTCGCTGGCCAGGCCCTGCGGCGTGCGCTTCTTCCAGAAGTAGCGCAGCGAGTCGAAGCCCACCACCGGGATGCCCTTGGCCGCCAGCGCCTTGGCCACTTCCTGATCGAGGCCGGCCCAGCCGCCGTCGCCGCTGAGCAGGATGGCGTAGGTGTCGCTGCGGGCGCCGCCGGTGGCCGGAACCTCGTTCAAGGGCAGGCCGGAAAGATCCTGCGGCGGCGGCGGCGGCAAGGTCGCCACCTGCTCGCGCGCCAGCATGTGCGCGGCGGTGGTCAGCGCGGCGCGGCGCACCGCGGCCTGATCGCCGCCGGTGGCCAGCTGCACGAACGAGGACCCCTTGACCTGCGCGGCGAAGGGCTTGGCGTCGAAGCCCTTCTTCGGCCCGTCGGTGTCCAGGGTCAGCCAGGGCACGGCCAGCTTGTTGCGCGCCGGCACCAGGGTGGTGGTCGCCCCGCGCGTGGGCAGCGTGTCGAAGATGTTGCCCTTGCCCTCGCAGGGCACCCGGCCCAGGTCCAGCGCAGGGGTGAAATCCAGGGTCAGCGCGCCGGCGAAGATCCCCGGATCGCCCGCCGCCACCATGGCATAGGCGATGGCCGCGCCACTGCCCTCGCCGATCAGCAGCGGCGCGCGGTAGCCCGGCAGCTGCGCATAGCCCTGCAGATAGTGCGAGAGGTTCTCCAGGTCGCCATCGGGGAATACGCAGCCCTTGCCGTCGCCGGTGAACTGCCGACGCATCTGCGGCGTATCGATGCCGGCCACGAAGGTGCCGTTGGCGGCCAGCGCCTGCGCATCGGCGTCCATGGTCCCGTTCCAGCCGCCGTCGCCGGAGAGCATCAGCACCACCTGCTTGAGCGGGCCGACCGGCCGGTACAGCGCCACGTCGCGGAAATTGCCGTGCGAGATGCGCTCGGGCGCGGGACGGGGCTGCTGCGCGGCCAGCGGCAACGCACAGGCCAACAGCAGCAGACAGCTTGCCAGACGGATCATTTGCGGATGACTCCCTTGTAGCCACCGCTGATCAGCGCGGCGACATCGCCCATCACCAGCAGCGGCGCCATGCCGCCTGGCGCGGCCAGGTAGCGGGCTTCCCACTGCGGATCGAATTTTTCCTTGAAGGCGCGCAGCCCCCGGAAGTTGTAGAAGTGCTCGCCGTGGGCGAACAGCAGGCGCCCGATGCGATGCCAGCGCGGCGCCAGCGCGTGTCCGGCCATGCCCGACAGCGGCGCCATGCCCAGGCCGAAGCGCACGTACCCGGCCTGGGCGAAATGCAGCATCAGCTTGGAGAACAGGAAATCCATCGTGCCGTTGGGCGCCTCTTCCAGCTGGCGCATCAGGTCGATGCTGGCCTCCTGCTGCACATCGGTCACCAGCAGCGAGGCGAAGGCGATCACCTTGCCCTCGCGTCGCACCACCGCCACCGGATTGCGCACCATGTAGGCATCGTCGAAGGCGCCGACCGAGAAGCGCTTCTCGGCGGTGTTGTGCTTGGCCAGCCACGCATCGGAGACCGTGCGCAGCTCGGGCAGGATCGCGGCCACCTCGTCGCGCTCGACTAGGCTGAAGCTCAGGCCCTCGCGCTCGCTGCGGTTGACACCGTTGCGCAGATTGCCGCGACGCTTGCCCTGCAGGCTGAAGCCGGCCAGCGGCACCCAGGCGTATTCGCCCAGCTTGAACAGGCGCAGGCCCGCGTCCAGGTACAGCGGCAGCGCGTCCGGGCGCACCTGGTAGAAGCAGCCGCGCGCGCCCGATTCGCGGGCGCGCTCAAGGAAGCGCCAGACCAGCTCGGGCCAGGCCTCGCGCGGGCCGACCGGATCGAACAGGGCCACCCACGACTTGCCCTTGCGTCCGAACATCACGAACGCATCGCCCTTCTCGGAAAACAGCAGCGGCTTGTCGCCGGTCAGCGCCAGCGCCGCGTCGGCCGAAGGCTGGCGACGCAGGATCTCCTGGGCGCGCGCCAGTTCCTCGGCGCTGGGCAGCGGCAGCGGCGGCGCCGGCGGGCGCAGCAGCTGGCGCAGCGCCAGCACCAGGGCCAGGATCGACACGCCGACCATCGCGCGCAGCGAGCGCGGCGCGTTGCCGTCGAACTCGAACTGCCACCACAGGCGGTTGGCGTAGGCCACATCGCGGTAGACGAAGAACAGCAGCGCGGTCACCGCCACGCACACCACCACCATCGCCAGCAGCCAGCCGCCGCTGAAGGGCACGGCCAGCAGCGAGGCCTTGCGCGTGAACTGCTTGCGCGAGAGCAGCAGGACCGCCATCAGGCTGCCCAGGATCAGCGATTCGTCCACCGCCAGGCCCTTGGGCAGGGCCAGCACCAGCGCGGCCAGGGTCAGGCCGACCGCCGCCCACCAGGCCGCGTCCAGCCGGCGCAGCAGCGCGCGCGCGACGAACAGCATCGCCACGCCGGCGATCGAGCTGAGGAAGTGCGAGGCCTCCACCAGCATCAGCGGCACGTGCATGGCCAGCAGAGCGGTGGCCTGGTCGGTGGCCGGGGTCACGCCCGAGACCAGCAGCATGATCGCCACCACCGCGGTGAAGGCGGCCAGCAGATGCGGCGCCAGCCCGACCACCGCGCGGCCGACCGGCGCGGCCGGGCTGAGGCGCAGCTCGTGCACGGCCAGCACGACCATGGCCAGCAGCAGCGGCAGCACGTAGTAGATCAGCCGGTACAGCACCAGCGCGCCGGCCAGCTGGTCCGAGGGCACCGTGCCCTTCAGCGCCAGCAGCATCACCGCCTCGAACACGCCCAGGCCGCCGGGCACGTGGCTGATCACGCCCAGCACCATGGCCGCGGCATAGAAGCCGACGAAGGCCGGGAAGCCGATCGCCCCGTCCGGCAGCAGGAACCACATCACCGCCGCCGAAGCGACGATGTCCACCACCGACACGCCCAGCTGCTGCCAGGCCATGCTCGGCGCCGGCAGGCGGATGCGGATCGGGCCGAGCCTGAATTCACCGCGCCGGCAGGCCCACATCAGCGCGCCGGCCAGGGCCAATGCTCCGATGGCCAGCGCCTGCAGCACCCACACCGGCATATGCGCCAGCGGCGCCAGCTCGCGCGCGTCCAGCAGCACGCCGCCTGCACCGACCACGCTGATGCCCAGGCCGAAGGCCAGGGCGTTGAAGGCGATCGCCCGGGTGATCAGGCCGGCCTCCACGCCCGCCGCGCCGTACAGGCGCAGGCGCACCGCGCCACCGGTGAACACGCCCAGGCCGATCATGTTGCTCAAGGCATAGGCGATGAACGCGGTCTTGGCGACCACGCGGTACGGCACGCGCGCGCCGGCATAGCGCAGCGCCGAGGCGTCGTAGCCGGTCAGCGAGAAGAAGCTCAGCGCGGTGGCCGCCAGCGCCAGGCCCAGCTTCCAGCCCGGCACGCCGCGCACCGAGGCGACCACGCCGTCGTAGGTGATCTGCCGCGACAGGTCGACGAAGGCATCGACCACCAGCGCGGCCACGATCAACGCGGCCAGCCCCAGCAGCCAGGGGCGGGCACGCTGCAAGCGCGGCAGCCAGGTGTCCACGAAGGCACCACGGGCGCGCAGCTGCGACAGGGTCATGCGACGTCCAGAACGGGGCGGCGGGAAAGCCGCGCATGATGCGCGTGCGGGCGCGAGCGCCGCAAGCCGTCGGGAAATGCCGGAGTCATACCTCGATCCATCGTCGCGCCAGTCAGCGTCCAGTCGGGATTTTCACACGGATGCCGCACACCGCGTGCGCATGGTGCGGCCATTCCCATGACTGGAGGGTTGCATGACCCGTGCCGTATCGCTACTTCCCAGCCTGCTCGCGCTGGCCCTGATCGCCCCGCTGCAAGCGCACGCCTTCCAGACCACCGCGCCGGCCGCCAGCACGCCCGCCGCCGCGACGCCCGACACGCCGGATGCGGCGCGCGCCAACGATGCAGCCACCGTCGACGGCGCCTCGGGCCTGCTGCGCCTGCAGGTGCTGCTGGACCGCGCGCATTTCTCCCCGGGCGAGATCGACGGGCAGTCTGGCTCGAACCAGCAGCGCGCCCTGCGCGGCTACCAGGCCGCCCATGGCCTGCCGGTCACCGGCCAGCCCGACGCGGCGACCTGGCAGGCCTTGAACGCCGACACCAAGCCGGTCGTCGCCAGCTACACGCTGACCGCCGAGGACGTGGCCGGCCCGTTCGTGCAGATCCCCAAGCAGATCGCCAAGCAGGCCGGCCTGGACGCGCTGGGCTATACCTCGCTGGTCGAGGCGCTGGGCGAGCGCTTCCACGTCGGGCCGCAGACGCTGCAGCAGCTCAACCCCGGCCTGGACTTCGCCACGGCCAAGGCCGGCACGGTGGTCAAGGTGACCAATGTGCTCGGCGCCGCGCCGCTGGCCAAGGCCGCGCGCGTGGTCGTGGACAAGTCCGACTCCACGCTGCGGCTGCTGGACGATCAGGGCAAGGTGTATGCGCAGTTCCCGGTGACCTCCGGCAGCGCGCACGACCCGCTGCCGATCGGCCAGTGGAAGATCCTTGGCATCTCCCGCAATCCGACCTACCACTACAACCCCAAGCTGTTCTGGGACGCGAAGAAGGGCGACAAGAAGGCCACCATCGCCGCCGGCCCCAACAACCCGGTGGGCCTGGTCTGGATCGACCTGTCCAAGGACCACTATGGGCTGCACGGCACGCCCGAGCCGCGCAACGTGGGCAAGACCCAGTCCCACGGCTGCGTGCGCCTGACCAACTGGGACGTGTTGCAAGTCGCAGACGCGGTGGATGCCAGCGTGCCGGTGACCTTCCAGGAGTGAGGCCATGAGATTCCTGCTGACGCTGTTGCTGGGCATCGTCATCGGCGCGGTCGGCCTGCGCCTGGTCGAACGCACGCACGCTCTGCGCGCGGTCGGGCTGGACGTGCAGCCCACCTCCACCCCGGGCACGGCCGCCGCGGCGGTCGACGCCGCGGTCGCCCGGACCGCGCCGACCACGCCGGCCCTGCAGATGGTCGGCGACGTGCAGCCCACCCGCGTGGCGGTCGAGCCGGTCTCGCCGCAGGCGCCGATAGGCGATGACACCGACTCACCCGCCATGCCGGCAGTGGCGCCGCAGCTGCGCGCGCCGGAGGACGGCCAGGGCCTGCTGGTGCCGGTGCAGGGCGTGGAACGCAGCGCGCTGCGCGACACCTTCACCGACGCGCGCAGCGCCGGACGCGTACACGATGCGATCGACATCATGGCCCCGGCCGGGACGCCGGTGCTGGCCGTGGCCGACGGCACGGTGGAGAAGCTGTTTGACAGCAAGCGCGGCGGGCTGACGATCTATCAGTTCGAACCGAGCGGCCGGCTGGCCTATTACTACGCGCACCTCCAGCGCTACGCCGACGGCCTGCAGGAGAAGCAGCCCATCAAGCGCGGCCAGGTGATCGGCTACGTCGGCAGCACCGGCAACGCCAGCCCCGACGCGCCGCATCTGCACTTCGCCATCTTCCAGCTGGGCCCGGAAAAGCAGTGGTGGAAGGGCACTGCGGTCAATCCCTACCCGGTGCTGCACGACGGCGCGCCTGTGCCCTGAACACCGCGTCCCCGGGGGAGCATTTTTCTCGATCAGAAGCGCGCGGCGTGTGAGCGTTCTGACTTCGGAAGGGCAGCGGTCCGGCGGGCGGGGGCCGCTTATCCCTCAATCAGGGCATCCTGCCCTGATTCGGGCGCTCGGCGTCCTGCCTCGCTCATCGCGGCCCCCGCCCGCCGGCCCGCTGCTGCACGCGTTAGGTCACCGGGCTTCGGTTTGCGGGCGCTCGAACCTTTCCTCGCGCACAACGCGATCAGTGACGGGAAGGTATGGACTTGAGGCCCCCTCCCTTGCGCGAAGCGCAGGGGAGGGATGGGGAGGGGTCGGGGCTCTACCGGTCAAACCACCGAAGCGAAGAGCGGAAGCACCCCACCCCCTCAGTCGCTAGTTCGCGACTTCGAGCTCCCCTTCGCCTGCGGCGAAAGAGAGGGGGCACCTGGCCAGCGCCCTCGGTTCAAAAAAAGTCCCCATCGATCCGCCGCAGAGCCTCGACCCGCGCGTATGCGCGGAGAGCAGGCCTTAGGGTGGCCCGCGGCGACGAGTCCGCCTTAGATGGCGGACCGAGCCGATGAGCCGCGCACGCCCGGTTCGAGGCCGGTTGGCGAAGTCCTCTTACCGACCACACACACCGACGAAGGACCATGAAAAAGCCGGGCAATGCCCGGCTTCTTCATGGACACAACAATGGCGAAGGCGTTCAGCCCTCGACCACGCTCTGCGCCGCTTCGACCACGTGGTCGGCGGTGAAGCCGAAGTACGGGAACAGCTTCTCCGCCGGCGCCGACTCGCCGAAGCTCGTCATGCCCACGATGGTGCCGTCCAGGCCCACATACTTGAACCAGAAGTCGGTCGAGGCCGCTTCCACCGCCACGCGGGCGCGGATCGAGCGCGGCAGCACCGACTCACGGTAGGCCTCGTCCTGGCGATCGAACACGTTGGTGCACGGCATCGACACCAGACGCGTCGGGATGCCCGCGGCCTGCAGCTTCTCGCGCGCTTCCGAGGCGATGCCCACTTCCGAACCGGTGGCGATCAGGATCACCTTGGCGGTGCCGCCCTCGGCCTCGGCCAGCACATAGCCGCCGCGGTAGATGCCCTCGATCTCCGCCTTGCCGCGCGGCTGGGGCTTCAGATTCTGGCGGCTGAAGATCAGGCAGCTCGGGCCATCCTGACGGGCGAGCGCCGCCTTCCAGCAGGCCGCCGTCTCGGCCGCATCGCACGGACGCCACACATCGTTGTGCGGGATCAGACGCAGGCTGGCCAGATGCTCGACCGGCTGGTGCGTCGGACCGTCCTCGCCCAGGCCGATCGAATCGTGCGTGTAGACGTGCAGCACATGGCTGCGCATCAGCGCACTCATGCGCAGCGCGTTGCGCGCGTAGTCGCTGAAGGTCAGGAAGGTCGCATCGAACGGAATGAACCCGCCGTGCTGGGCGATGCCGTTGGCGATGGCCGACATGCCGAACTCACGCACACCGTAGTGCACATAGTTGGCGTCCGGGTCGTCGCCGACGGCGGTCTTGGCGTTCTTCCACAAGGTCAGGTTGGACGGCGCCAGGTCGGCCGAACCGCCGACGATCTCCGGCAGCAGGCCGGTGTAGAACTCGATCGCCTGCTGCGAGGCCTTGCGCGAGGCGATCTCGGGCATGTCGGCCTGGACCTTGGCGATGTAGGCATCGGCCTTGGCCAGGAAGTCGTCCGGCAGCTTGGCGTGCGAGCGGCGCGCCAGCTCGGCGGCCTGGTCCGGGTACTGCTTGGCGTACTTGTCGAACAGCTGCTCCCACTCGGCCTGGCGCAGGCTGCCCGTACCGGTGGCGCGCCAGCCGTCGTAGATCTCCTTCGGGATCTCGAAGGCCGGGTACGGCCAGTCCAGCGCCTTGCGCGTGGCCTCCACCTCGTCCTTGCCCAGCGCCGAGCCGTGGCTGGACTCCTTGCCGGCCTTGTTCGGCGAGCCGAAGCCGATCGTGGTCTTGCACGCGATCAGGGTCGGCTTGTCGGTGACCTCCAGCGCCTCGTCGATGGCGGCCTTGATGGCGTCGGCATCCTGGCCGTCGATCGGGCCGATGGTGTGCCAGCCGTAGGCGCGGAAGCGCGCCGGAGTGTCGTCGGTGAACCAGCCGTCGGTCTCGCCGTCGATGGAGATGTGGTTGTCGTCCCAGAAGGCCACCAGCTTGCCCAGGCCCAGCGTGCCGGCCAGCGAGGCGGCCTCGTGCGAGATGCCTTCCATCATGCAGCCATCGCCCATGAACACCCAGGTGCGGTGGTCCACGACCTGGTACTCGGGGCGGTTGTAGTGCTGGGCCAGCAGCTTCTCGGCCAGAGCGAAGCCGACCGCATTGGCGAAGCCCTGCCCCAGCGGACCGGTGGTGGTCTCGATGCCGGGGGTGATGTGGCTTTCCGGATGGCCCGGGGTCTTGGAATGCAGCTGGCGGAAGTTCTTCAGCTCTTCGATCGGCAGGTCGTAGCCGGTCAGGTGCAGCAGCGCGTACTGCAGCATCGAGCCGTGGCCGTTGGACAGCACGAAGCGGTCGCGGTTGAACCACTTGGGGTTGTTGGGGTTGTGGCGCAGGTAGTCGTTCCACAACACCTCGGCGATGTCGGCCATGCCCATGGGCATGCCCGGATGGCCGGAATTGGCGGCCTGCACCGCATCGGCGGCGAGGAAACGGATGGCGTTGGCGAGCTGACGGCGGGTCGGAGCGGACATGTCAGGGACTGGGGCGAAAGCGGCGCGTGAGGCACCAGGGACGCCTATTGTCCCATGAGGCACGGTTCGGAACGAGTGAGGCGGGGAGCGCAACGGAGTGAGAAGCGAGTGAAAGCCCGGTCCGGGCGGCCTCCCAGCCTCAACGCATGCGTTCGGCCTCAGTCCTCGCCTTTCCAGGCGGCGGCGCCTCGGCGCCAGCCGGCCCGCTTCGCTCACGCCCCTGCGCTCACTCCTCGCCCTTGGCCACCAGCGTGGCCAGCACCAGATCGCCGGTCGTATTGAGCGTGGTCCGGCACATATCCAGGAAGCGGTCCACGCCCAGGATGATGCCGATGCCTTCCGGCGGCACGCCGACCATGCCGCAGATCAGCGCCACCACCGGCAGCGAGCCGGCCGGCACGCCGGCGGTGCCGACCCCGCCCAGGATGCAGACGAACATCACCGTCAGCTGCTGCAGCAGGGTCAGCTCGACGCCGAAGAACTGCGCCAGGAACAGCACCGTGACGCCCTCGAACAGCGCCGTGCCGTTCTGGTTGGCGGTGGCACCCACGGTCAGCACGAAGCGCGAGACCTTGCGCGGCAGCCGCAGGTTGTCCTCGGCCACGCGCAGCGAGGTCGGCAAGGTCGCGTTGGACGAGGCGGTGGAGAAAGACAGCACCATGACCTCGCGTACCGCGCCGAACCACTTCACCGGCGACCAGCCGGCCCACTTCAGCAGCGCCGAATACACCACGAACATGTGGATCGCCAGCGCCAGCACCACCACGCCGACATACGCCCCCAGCCGGATCAGCAGCTCCCAGCCGAACAGCGCGGCCAGGTTGAACATGAAACAGAACACCGCATAAGGCGCCAATCGGATCACCAGGGTGATCAGGGTCATGGAGATCTCGAACAGGCCCTCGACCGCGTTGCGGAACGCATCGGTCTTGTCGCTGCGGGTCAGCACCACGCCCACCCCGACCATCAGCGCGAAGAACATCACGCCCATGAAGTTGCCGCCCGCCGCCGCGGTGACTACGTTGGCCGGCACCAGCGAGAGCAGCATGCCGGCGCCGCCCGGCGCCTCCTTGCCCTTGCTGATGATCGAATCGGCGCGCTCGGCGCCGGCGGCCAGCATCTGCTGGGCGGTGGCCGGGTCGGTGCCGGCGCCGGGCTTGAGCAGGTTGACCAGCACCAGGCCCAGCACCACCGCGATCCCCGACGCCAGCACCGTGAAGCCCAGCGTGCGCCAGCCGATGCGTCCCAGGGCGCGCACGTCGCCCATTTCCGAGATGCCCACCACCAGCGCCGAGAACAGCAGCGGCAGCACCAGCATGAAGATCAGGTTGAGGAACAGCTTGCCCGCCGGGTCGGTCACCGCGGTGACCTGCTTCACCCAGCCGGCGTCGGCGCCGACGGTGGCGTGCACGATCAGGCCCAGCGTCAGGCCGAGCACGAAGCCGATCATCATCTTCCAATGCAAGGGCAGCTTGGACTTGCCGGAAGCAGCGTCGGTCATGCGTGGAATCCTGGGGTTCGAGGGCAAACGGCCACTCTAGCAAGGCCCCGCGCCCGCCTGCGACGGCAGGGAAAGAGAATGACCGAACTGACAGCCAGGCCGTGCCTGGCCGTAAGACCCGCTCAGCGCTTCGGATACAGCGGCGCCAGCGCCTCGCCCTGCGCGGACGGGCCCGCCGGCACGCGCCAGGTCGGCCCGCTGGCGAAGGCCTGACGCAGCAGCGCACGCGCCTGGGCGCCATCGCCGTCGGCCCAGCGTGCGCGGCGCAGCGCGTCGATCGCCTGCCGCTGCGCCGGGTCGGCCAATTGGGCGGAGACCGCGTCCAGATCCCGCGCCGGCGGTGCGGCCATGCCGATCAGGATCTCGCCGACCTCGTCCAGCGTGCCGGTGTCCAGCGCACGGCGCAGGTCCGGCAGGCCATGGCGCGCCCGCGGTGCCGGGGCCGCCGTGGCGGCGCCCGCCGCGCGGGCCGGGGCCGACGCAGGCGCACGCCACGGCCGGCGCAGGAACCACACCAGCGTGCCCAGCCACAGCAGGCCGAACGCCGCGGTCAGCGCGATCCACGGCCACAGGCGGCCAGCCACCGACCCGGCGCCGACGGCCGTGGCCGGCAGCGCGCCGTCGCTCGGCGCCTGCGGCGCGGGGACCTCCGCGGCCGGCGCGGGCGCGGGCAAGGTCGCGTTGGCGAAGCTGCCAGACCCGGCGGCGACCTCCAGCTGCATGTCCGGCAGCGCCGCGGTCCTGGCCGCATCGGCCTTGACGTCCCACCAGTCCAGCTTGATGCCGGGCAGCGTCAGCCGGCCGGCGCCGTTGGGCACGATCGAATAGCGCCGGGTGATCTTCACCACCGGCGTGGCGCCGTCGAAGCTGTCCTCGTACTGCGCCGGCTCGGCGAACACCTGCGCGCCGTCCACGTTCGGCGTGGGCAGGTCCGGCAGCTGCGCACGGGTGGCGCCGCGCGCCACCGCCTCGACCACGAAGCTGCTGGCCTGGCCGGCCTTGAGCTCGCGCGGCGCGCTGGCATAGCGCAGGCGCAGGTCGGCCAGCGGCAGCCACGGCTGCGGGGCGTTGGCCGGCTGCGGCTGCACGTGCAGGGTCAGGGCCTGACCGAACGCGCTCAGCTCGCTGCGCTGGCCCATGCCCAGCATGCTGTCGAAGAAGCCGCCACCGCCGGCGGCGCGGCCGATGAAGCGCGCGGCCGGCAGCTGCAGGTCGCCGCTGCGGTCGGGCACCAGCAGGAAGTGGCGTTCGACCACGTTGTAGCGACGCCCATTGACCTCGCGCGTGGACTGCACGTCCTCGCCCACGCGCTGCAGCGAGGTGCCCTGCGGCGCATCGAGGTCCAGTTGCCCGGAGACCAGCGGCACCGCGTAGAACAGGCGCAGGGTCACGCCGACGGTCTGCTGCACGTAAGGCGTCGGGTCGTCGACCTGGGTCTCGACATAGGCGTTGCTGCTGCCGGGCTGGGCGACGGGTGCATCGGTGACGCGAAGGCCCAGCGCGGGCGTGCGCTGGCCGTTGACCTCCAGCGCCGGCACGGTCAGCTCACCGGTGCGACGCGGCTGCAGGGTGATGGCCAGCACGACCGAGCGCGAGATGCGGCCGTTGACCATCTGCATCTGGCGGCTGGAGGAGGTGTCGACCACCGAGAAGTCGCGCTGCAGCGGGCTCAGGTCGGGCTGACCGATGTCCTGGTCGCTTTCGATGCTCAGCACCACCGGCTGGCCCATCGCCGTGCGCGAGCGGTCCAGCCAGGCGCGCGTCTGCGCCAGCGCGGGCAGCGTCCAGGCCAGCAGGAGCAGCGCCAGCCACGCGGTCGCGACGAACCGCGACGGCGCGCGCCTGCGCTGCGTCGATGTGGAGGCGGCCGGCTGCATCATTGTCCTTCCCTCTGGCGACGCTGGTACTCGAGCTGGAACTTGGCGCGCAGCAGGCCACCCGGATCGTCCGGCACGCGGCGCAGCCAGGCTTCGATGGCTTGGCGCTGCTCGCGCTCGGCCGCGGTTTCCGGCTTGGCCTGGGTCGGCTCCTGCTGCGCGCCCTGGCCGGCCTGCTGCTGCATGGCCTGCTGCATGCGTTCGCGCTGGGCCGCGTCGGCGGCCTGCTGCTCGCGCTGCTGTTCGGCGGCCGACTTGGGTGGCTCGGACTTGGCGTCGCCGGACGGGTTCTTCGCGCCCTTGTCCGCGTCCTGCTTGTCCTGCTGCTTGTCCTGCTGCTGCTTGTCTTGCTGCTGCTTGTCCTGCTGATCCTGGCCCGGCTTGTCGTCCTGCTTGCCGCCGGACGACTGCTGCTGGCCAGACTTCTGCTCAGGGGGCTGCTTGCCCTGGTCGCCGCCCTGCCCGCCCTGACCACCGGCCGGCGGCTGCCGCTTGCGCGCGGCCTCGACCGCGGCGCGGTTGGCGATGGCGTCTTCCATCCCCGGCTGGCGCTGGAGCGCCTTGTCGTAGGCGGCGATCGCCTCGTCGTACTTGCCCTGCTTGGCCAGCGCGTTGCCGAGGTTGTACAGGCCGTCGGCCGAGGCCAGACCGGTGAAGTCCTTGGTGGCCGCGGCGTAGTCGCCGCCGCGGTAGGCCTTGGCGCCCTGCTCGATGCGATCCTGCGCCTGCTGATCGGCGCGCTTCCACCAGTCCATCGCCTGCGCGGGCTGGGCCATCGGCAGCACCACGCACAGCGCCAGCGCGGCCAGCACGCCGCCGCGGCGGAACGCCAGCAGCACCAGCAGCATCAGCGCCGGCAGCAGCCAGTAGCCCTGATCCAGCCAGGCGCTGCCCTTTTCGCCGCGGGCGGCGCTGGCGTCTTCGGCTTGCGGGTCGAGCACGCCCAGCGCGCGCAGGTCGGCATCGTCGGTGCGCAGCACCTCAAAGCGCCCGCCGCCGGCCGTCGCCAGCCGCTGCAGCGAGGCCGCATCCAGCTGGGCGCGGCCGAACTGGCCATCGGCCTGACGATAGGCCGCACCCGCCGGCGTTCCCAGGCCCAGCACCGAGACGCTGAAGCCGGCGTCGCGGGCGCGCTTGGCGGCACCGTCGGCAGCCGGATCGGCGTGATCGGTCAGCAGCAGGATCTGGCCGCGGTCAAACCCGGCGCGTTGCAGCAGCTCTTCGGACCAGAGGATCGCCCGACGCGCATCGCTGCCGTCCACCGGCATGATCGCCGGGTCCAGCGCGTCCAGGAACAGCGCCACATTGGCCGCATCGTCGGTCAGCGGCGCTACGGTGAACGGCTCGCCCGCGTAGGCCACCAGCGCGACCTGACCGCCGACGCGTTCGCGCAGCAGCGTGGCCAGCTTGGCGCGCGCCTGCAGCAGGCGCGAGGGCGGCAGGTCGTTGGCGGCGATCGAGCCCGACAGGTCCAGCGCCACCACCAGCGGCGCGCGGGTCTGCCACAGCGGCTGTTCGCTGCGCTGCCAGCTCGGGCCGGCCAGGGCCAGCGTCGCCAGCACCCAGGCCAGCACAATGCCGACCAATCCCAGCACCTGGGCGCGGCCGCCGCCGACCTGCAGATGCACCAGCAGATGCTGATCGACCAGGCCGCGCCACGCGTTGGCGCGCTGCTGGCGTCGCCGCCACAGCCACCACAGGCCAGGCAGCGCGATCAGGGCCAGCAGCCACCACGGCCGCAGGAAATGAAAATCCGCCATGGCCTGCACCAACGCACTCATGCCCGCAGCCCTCGCCAAGCCAGCGCCAGCACGCCCAGACCCAGCGCGAGCGCCAGCGGCACCGGATAGCGCTCGATGCGCGGCTGCACCGCGCGACCCGGGCGCGAGATCGGCTCGATCTTGTCCAGTTCCGAATAGATGCCGGCCAGCTCCTGCGTGTCGCGGGCGCGGAAGAAGCGCCCGCCGGTGGCCTGGGCGATGCGGCGCAGGCCGTCCTCGTCGATATCGTCCTGGCCCTGCAGCCCCACGCGCATGCCGAACACCGACAGTCCCCCGCCGCCGCCGAAGGCGATGGTGTGGATGCGCACGCCTTCGCGCGCGGCCAGTTCGGCCGCCTTGTCCGGATCCAGCGCGCCGGCGTTGCTGACGCCGTCGGTGAGCAGGATCAGCACGCGCTGGCCCTTGGGCTGTGCGGCCAGGCGCTTGACCGCAAGGCCAATGGCGTCGCCGATCGCCGTCTCGCGCCCGGCCAGCCCGCTGACCGTGTCGCGCAGCTGATCGCGCACCGAATCGCGGTCCAGCGTCAGCGGCGCCACCGCATAGGCGCGGTTGCCGAACACCAGCAGGCCGACGCGGTCGCCCACGCGGCGGTCGAGGAAGTCGGCCAGCACCGCCTTGGCCGCGGTGAGCCGGTCGACCGGGGTGCCGCCCAGCTCCATGTCGGTCTCGCGCATGCTGCCGGACAGGTCGACGGCCAGCATCAGATCGCGCCCGGTCTGCGGCGGCGTGACCGCCTCGCCCAGCTGCTGCGGCCGCGCGGCCGCCGCGCACAGCAGCAGCCAGGCAAGCGCGGCCAGCCAGTTGATGCCGAACCGCCGCGCGGTGGCCGCGCTGACCGCGATACCGTCCAGCGCATCGCCATAAGGCACGCGCAGCGCCGGCGACTGGCTGCGCACCGCTGGCAGCAGCCAGGTCACCAGCCACGGCAGCGGCAGCGCCAGCCACATCCAAGGCCAGGCGAAGCCGCCGAAGAGCAGCCTGACATCGTGCATCCACTGCGCCAGGAGGCTCATCGGCGGCCCTCCATCAGCTGCACGAAGCGCGTCGCGGCCAGCGCACGCAGCGCCTCCATCTGCCGCGGATCCACGCGCGGGCGATAGCCACCGTCGAGCAGCAGCGCACCGACGTCCTCGCTGAAGGCATGTCCCTTCGGACCATCCAGGAACTGCAGCCAGGCCGCACCCTGCAAACGATCGGCGCGCGGATCGACCCGGCGCGCGGCGCGGCGCAGCAGCTGCGAGGCGGCCGCGACCTGCTCCGGCGGCGGCAGCGCGCTGTGACACTCGGCCTCGAACAGCCGCAACCAGCGCGCCCGCCGCCGGCGACGCCGCGCGCGCCACAGCAGCGGCACCGCCACCAGCACCGCGACGGCCAGCAGCACCAGCCACCAGCCGGGGGCCGGCGGCCACCAGGCCGGCGCCGGCGGC
Source organism: Pseudoxanthomonas winnipegensis (assembly GCF_030322905.1). Lineage (NCBI taxonomy): Bacteria > Pseudomonadati > Pseudomonadota > Gammaproteobacteria > Lysobacterales > Lysobacteraceae > Pseudoxanthomonas > Pseudoxanthomonas winnipegensis. The sequence continues at coordinate 3,135,280 of NZ_CP095475.1, forward strand.
ACGTGCACATCGCGCAGCACCAGGGGCGCGGGCGTGCTCATGCGGTCGCCGGAGCGGTGGCGCGCGCCAGCAGCGACAGCCACGCATCGCTGGGCGCATCGGCGCGCAGCGCCATAGCGCGCACGCCACGGGTAGGCAGCTGCGCCAGCGCCGCATGCAGGGGCTGGACGAATTCCCGGCCCCAGCGCTGTCGCTGCGCGGTATTGGCCAGGTCCAATTCGACCCGATGCTCGCCGCTCTGGAACGGCAGCGACGCCCGCGGCGGCGCCTGCTCCAGCGCATCGGTCATCAGCAGCACGATGACCTCGCAGCGCGCCGCCAGCGACGGCCAGCGCAGCTCGGGGATCTGCGCCACGCTGCGCGGATCGGCCAGCATCACCAGCCGCGAGCCGGGGCGCAGCACGCGCTGGGCGTGCTCGAGCGCCACGGCCAGGCCCTGGTCGTCCTCCGGCGGCTGCGCATACCAGCGGGTCAGCGCGTCGAGCGTGCGCAGCGCACCGCGCGTGCCCGAGGCCGGCGGCAGGGACGGCTCGCGCCCCGCCCCGCGCAGGACCGCGACGCGATCGCCGTCGGCCACCGCGGCCCAGGCCGCCAATGCGCCGGCGCGCGCGGCCTGCACCGACTTGAAGCGCACACGCGTGCCGAAGTACAGCGTCGCCGCGGTATCGGCCACGATCAGGGTCAGCCGCTCGCGTTCGGCCTGGAACAGCTTGGTGTGCGGCTTGCCGCTGCGCGCGGTCAGGCGCCAGTCGATATGACGCGCGTCGTCGCCGGCGACGTATTCGCGCGACTCGGCATATTCCATTCCGCGCCCGCGCAGCGGCGAAGCGGCCGGGCCGCTGAGATGGTGGCTGCCGCGACGCGCGGCCGGGCGCCGCTGCGCCAGCGCACGCAGCTGCACCAGTTCGGTCAGTGTGGGGCGCAGGCCGTCGTTGACCGCAGCGGGATCCGGATCGGCGTGCGAGGTGGGAACCGCGCTCATGACGGTGGCACCTGCCAATGCGGGCGCACCGAAGGCATGCGACGCAGCGCGCCTGCAAGCTTGGTTCGACGGTGAGGGATCATCGTGTAGCTCGCCTGTTCCAACCTACGACTCAAGGCAGGGGCACCCGTTCAATCAGGGCCTCGACCAGCCGACCGCCGTCCCAGCCTTCGGCCGTGGCCTCGTAGCTGGGCAGGACGCGGTGGCGCAGCACATCGCCGGCCACGGCCCGCACGTCCTCCGGGGTGACGAAGTCGCGCCCGGCCAGCCAGGCATGCGCACGCGCGCAGCGCTCCAGCGCGATCGAACCGCGCGGGCTGGCGCCCCAGGCGATGCGTCGTCCCAGCGCGGCGTCGTAGCGCGCGGCATCGCGCGAGGCCAGCACCAGCTCGATCAGGTAGCCCTCCAGCGCCGGCGCCATGTGCAGGTCCAGCACTTCGCGCCGCGCCGCGAACACATCCTCCAGCGGCATCTGCTGCAACGGCTCGGCCACCGGCGCCAACGCATCACGGGCGCGCTCACGCGCCAGGCGCAGGATCTCCGACTCGGCCGCCGCTTCGGGATAGCCGATCTTCACGTGCATCAGGAAGCGGTCCAGCTGCGCCTCGGGCAACGGGAAGGTCCCCTCCTGCTCGATCGGGTTCTGCGTGGCCATGACCAGGAACAGCGAGGGCAGCGGATAGGTGTGTCGGCCCACTGTGACCTGGCGTTCGCCCATGGCCTCCAGCAGCGCCGACTGCACCTTGGCCGGCGCACGGTTGATCTCGTCGGCCAGCAGGATCGGATGGAAGATCGGCCCGGCCTGGAACTCGAAGCGCCCATCCTGCGGCCGCCATACCTCGGTCCCGGTCAGATCGGCCGGCAGCAGGTCGGGCGTGAACTGCACGCGCGCGAAGCCCGCCTCCATGCGCGCCGCCAGCGCACGCACCGCCATGGTCTTGGCCAAACCGGGCGCGCCTTCGACCAGCAGATGGCCGTCGGCCAACAGCGCGATCAACAACCGGTCCACCAGCAACTGCTGTCCCACGATGGTTGCCGACAGCGAGCCGCGCAGCGCCATGAAGGCCTCGCGCAGGCGGCCATCGGACGCAGGCGCGACGGGAGGCGCGGGTGGCTGGAGGTTTTGGGACTGTTCCATTACGGGCTCTCATGGTGGAGATCAGGCGCGTCGTTTCGACCGGGCCTCATCGAAAGGGTTCCGCGCCCCACCTTACCTTGGGCCTCGCGTTCAGCGAAGCGCCATCATCCGCCGGGCGGCGCAGCTACCGCCCCACTTGTGAGTGCGCACAAGACACCAACGCGAAAACGGGGCCGATCGGCCCCGTTTTCCTCATCACTACGAACCTGCTTACTGGCGGACCGCGATCACCTTCGGTGTCACGAAGATCAGCAGCTCGGCCTTGTTCTTTTCCTTGCCCTGCTTCTTGAACAGGTTGCCCAGGAAGGGGATGTCGGCCAGGAACGGCACCTTCGAGACCGATGCACGATCGGTGAACTCATACACACCACCGATGACGACGGTCTGACCGTCCTCGACCAGCACGGCGGTATTGATCTCGCGGCGGTTGAGGGTCGGAACTGTGCCGTATCCAGCCAGCGTGATGTACTCAGCCACGTCGTCTTTCTTAACGAACATGTTCAAGAAGATGCGTCCATCGTGCGTGATGGTCGGCGTGACCTTCAGCTCCAACAGCGCTTCCTTGAACTGCACATTGGGCGTGGCCGCCGTACCCGCCGTGCCACCAGTGATCGTGACATAGCCGATTTCCGTACCCTGCTTGATGTCGCCTTCACGCTGGTTGGCCGTGATGATGCGCGGGTTGGAGACTACCTCGCCGCGGCCTTCTTCCTGCAACGCCGACAACTCCAGATCAAGGTTGAAGTTCGTGCCCAGCAAAGTGTAAGCAATGCTGCTGGCCGTCCCATTCGTGAACGTCCCCGCCGGCATATTGACGTTCAGCCCAGTGGGGAACAGATGGGACGGCAGCGTTGTGCTCGTACCAGAGTTGGCGAGCTCATTCCGTTGCTGCGCCGAGGTGTTCAGATAATTGACGTTACTGTCCAGGGATCCACTGAGGATTCCTCTTCCGGTGCCGCCGATGACGCCAAAGCGAGCACCGAGGTCGCGCGCAAACGTGTCGCTCGCCACCACGATGCGCGCCTCGATCAACACCTGATCCACTGGTCGATCGATCACGGCGATCAGCTCGCGCATCGACGCGACCTTCTTCGGGATGTCGCTGATCATGAGCGTATTGGTACGCTCGTCGGCGACAAGACGACCACGCGAGGAGAGAAAGCCGTTCTCCTGAGTGCTCTGGCCGCTGCCACCACCGTTCTGACTGCCGATGCCCTTGGCCTCAGTCAGCGCCTTATAGATCTCAGTCGCGCTGTGGTAGTTGATCTGCACGTAGTCGGTGATCAGATCCTCGCGATTCTCGATCGCGATACGCGCGTCTTCCTTGTCCTGCTCGAACTTGGCCAGCTCGGGCTGCGGCGCCACCCAGACCACGTTGCCGTCGCGGCGCTTGTCCAGCCCCTTGGCGCGCAGGACGATATCCAGCGCCTGATCCCACGGCACATTGACCAGGCGCAGGGTCACGCTGCCCTGGACGGTGTCGGAGGCGACGATGTTGAGGTTGGACTCCTCGGCGATCAGCTGCAGGACGGTGCGCACCGGCACGTCCTGGAAGTTGAAGGTCACCGGCTTGCCCACATACGGCTTGACCCCGCCAGCGGCCAGCTGCGAGGCGCCGGTGCCTTGGGCCGCGGCGCCCATCGCGGGCTTGCCGGACTTCTGGCTGATCTCGACCACGTATTGGTCTTCGGTCTGGTAGGCCAGCGACTCCACGGTCCCGCGGGTGTCGAGCACCAGCTGCGCGCCCTTGCCCGAGGCATGCGCGTCGATGCGCTGCACCGGCGTGGCGAAATCGGTGACATTCATCGGCCTCTGCAGGGAGGCCGGCAGGGTGACGTTGGCCATGTCGATGATGACCTTGCCGTTGTCGGTGCGCAGATCCGGCACCGCGCCCTTGCGGTCGAACTTGAGGATCAGGCGCCCGGCGCCGTCCTCGCTGCGACGGAAGTCGACGTCGGACACCTGGACCGGCGCGGCCTGGGCGGCGCCGGCCGGCGCCGCGGCGGCGGCCAGCACGGGCGCGCTGCCCGAGGCGAGCGCGATCGCCAGCACCAGTGCACCCCACCGGTGGGCGGCCAGTCGCCGCAGGGGACGCAGGCCATGAGCGTTGGAAGCGGTCATCGTGTATCCCCTAATCATTGGTCTAGCGTCACGGCCGCCGGACGCTCCAGCCAGCCACCGGCGCCGTCAGACACCAGTTCTACGAGGTTGATGCGGTCGGGCTGGACATCGGTGATGCGCCCATCGTTCTGCCCCAGGTAGGCACCGGGCGAGACGCGATAGGTCACCTTGTCCGGCGCCATCACCAGCCCGACGATGTTCGAACCGCTGCCGATGGTGCCGACCATCTTCAGGCTGTCCAGCGGGTACTGCTCCAGCGTTTCCTTGCGCCGGTTCGGATCCGGTCGCAAGCCGCTGCCGGCATCGGACGTGGTCCAGGCGGTGCTGAACGGATCGCGCAGGTTCTGGGCCGCGTACTCGAAAGTCTCGAACTGCTGCATCACCGGCAGCGGCTCCAGCGGCGGCGCCGGACGGGCACGCACGTCGTTGACCCAGTTCTGCAGATTCGGCGCATCGCCGGGCGTACTGGTGATGCTGCGCGAGCAGCCGGACAAGGCCAACAGGGCCAGGCCTGCGAGCAGGAGACGGGAACGAGCGGAAGGGATCCGGGTCATGGCGTGGCCCCAGCAGGTTGCGTGCCAGCCGCCGCAGCAGCCTTCTCCTGCGCGGCGGTCTCTTCCTCGTCGAGGTAGCGATAGGTCTTGACCGTACCCGACAGCTCGAGATTGCCGTTGGCGATGCCCTGCTTGGGATCCACCGGCTGCAGGGAGATGTCGTGCATGGTCAGGATGACCACGCGCGGCAGCGACGCCACGCCGCTGACGAAGGCGCCGAACTGGTGATAGCTACCCACCATGCGCAAGGCGATCGGCTTCTCGGCGTAGAACTCCTTCTGCGACTCCTCACCGGGCTGGAACAGCTCGTTGGTCAGTCCGCTGGACAGCGCGGTCTGCGAAATGTCGACGATCAGGTCGGGCATCTCGGTCTTGCTGGGCAGCTGGCGCAGCATCTGCTGCAGCACCTGCTCCATCTGCGCCAGCTGCTGCTTGAGCGGCTGCAGATTGGCGGCGCGGCCGGCCTTCTGCTCGAACTCCGAGCGCAGGGTGGCCTCCTGACTCTCCAGTCCTTCCAGCTCCTCGGCCTGCCCGCGGAACACGAGCAGATAGGCCAGGATCAGCACCAGGGCACCCAGCAGCACGCAGAACCCGATCTTGTAGTTCCGCGGCCAGCCGCCGATGTTGTTGAAGTCCAGCTCGCTGATCTTGATCTTCTTCTGGCTCATGACGCCGGGCTCCCCTGGGTCTGCGGCGGCGTGGTGGCCTGCGGCGGCTGACTGGTCGCCGGCGTCGCGGCACCGGCCGGAGCGGCGGCGGGCGCGGTCGCCGGATCAGCCGCGGGCGCGGTGCCGGGATCGGCCGGATTCGCCAGTTCGACCTTGAGGCTGAACATGTAGGGAAGCGCCCGTCCGACCACCGAGACGGGCGCGCTCTGGCCCTGGCCTTCGGCGGCCTTGGCCTCGATCACCGACAGGTCCGGCTTGGTCATCCAGCCCGAGCCTTCGAGGTTGCGCATGTAGGTACTGACCCGCGCATTGGACTGCGAGCGCCCCTGCAGCGTGAGGACATTGCCCTCCTGCTTGATGCTGGTCAGGACCACGCCGTCGGGAATGGTGCGCACCAGCGAATCGAACAGGTGCACCATCTGCGAGCGGTTGGCCTGCAGCTCCTCGATGACCTTCTTGCGGGCAAGCAGGCGGTCTTTCTGCTTGTCCAGCGCATTGATCTCGGTGATCTGCGCGTCGACCTTGGCGATCTCGCCCTGCAGGAAGGCGTTGCGTTCGTTCTGGCCGTCGATCTGGCCGTTGTAGTAGAACCAGATGAAGAGCGCCAGCAGCACCGAGATGGCCGCGGCCACGCCCAGCATGCCGTAGAACTCTTTCTGGCGTTGCGCGCGGCGCTCGGCGCGCCACGGGAGCAAGTTGATCTTTGCCATCAGTCGAAGCTCCGCAGCGCCAGGCCGGTGGCGATCATCAACGCCGGCGCGTCCTGGGCCAGCGCATGCGCCTGCACCTTCGGACCCAGCGTCATCTGCGCCAGCGGATTGGCCACGATGGTCGGCACACCGAGCTGCTCCTCGACCATTTCCGGCAGGCCGGCCAGGGCGGCGCAGCCGCCGGCCAACACGATCTGGTCGACGCGGTTGAATTCGCTGCCGGCATAGAAGAACTGCAGCAGGCGGCTGACCTGCTGGACCGTGGCTTCCTTGAACGGCTCGAGCACTTCGATCTCGTAGCTTTCCGGCAGGCCGCCCTGGCGCTTGGCCATGCCGGCCTCCTCGTAGGTGAGCCCGTAGCGGCGCATCACCTCGTCGGTCAGCTGTTTGCCGCCGAAGACCTGCTCGCGGCTGTAGAGGCTGCGGCCGCTGCGGATGACGTTGAGCGTGGTCATGGTCGCGCCGATGTCCACCAGCGCGACAACGCCGTCATGCGGGACCGGCAGCTCGCCCGCCAGCAGGGCGAAGGCGTTTTCGACCGCGAAGGCCTCCACGTCCATCACCTTGGCGGTCAGCCCGCCCAGCTCAAGCGCGGACTGGCGCAGCTCGACGTTCTCCGAACGCGAGGCGGCCAGCAGGACCTGGACCATCTCCGGGTTGCCGGGCATGGGGCCCAGGACCTCGAAGTCCAGATTCACTTCCTCGATCGGATACGGGATGTAGTTGACCGCCTCGAGCTCGATCTGGGCTTCCAGGTCGTCCTCGTCCAGATCGGCGGGCATGGGAATGATCTTGGTGATCACCGCCGAACCGGCCACGGCCGCGGCGGCGTTCTTGACCTTGGTGCCGGCGCGGGTCACGGCGCGGCGGATCGCCTCGCCCACCGCCTCGACTTCGACGATGTTCTTCTCGACCACCGCGTTGGGAGGCAGCGGCTCGACGGCGTAATGCTCCACGCGGAAGCGGTTTCCCACGCGCGTGAGCTGGAGCAGCTTGACCGCAGTCGAGCTGATATCCACGCCGAGCAGCGCAGATTGGCTTTTTGGGATGAGCCCCACGGTGTATCCCCTTCCGACCGGAAAACCACAACGGGCTAGTTCAGCCAGCCCTCACATTAGTAATGAATTTTTTACAACTTGCAAGGACCACAAGGCCTCCCGTGACGGGTTGCCGCTTTTTGCTAAGGATTTCCCCCAAGTACTTGTTTCCCCCCAGGAAGCCGGTCCCCGCTTCCGACTCATCTATACTCCGGCGCCACGAATTGTGCAATCGGAAGTCTCCCGATGTCCCGTTTCCGCCGCCTGCTCCGCTGGGCGCTGCTGTTGTGCCTGGCTGGCGCCCTGGTGGGAGCCGTCGTCCTGGGCTTCTTCTACTACTCCATCTCCTCCAAGCTGCCTTCGATCCAGTCGCTGCGCGACGTGCAGCTGCAGGAGCCGATGTACGTCTATGCCAATGACGGCAGCCTGATCGGAATCTTTGGCGAGACCCGCCGCTACCCGGTCGACATCAGCAAGGTGCCGGTCAACGTCCAGCGCGCGTTCGTGGCCGCTGAGGACTCGAACTTCTACGAACATGGCGGCATCGACCCGACCGGCATCTCGCGTGCGGTCTGGCAGACGCTGACCAAGGACGGTCGCGTGGCCGGCGGCAGCACCATCACCCAGCAGGTGGCGCGCCAGTTCTTCCTGAGCAACGAATACAGCTACACCCGCAAGCTGGCCGAAATGATGCTGGCCATGCGCATCGAGCGGATGCTCACCAAGGACCAGATCCTGGAGCTGTACCTCAACAAGAGTTTCTTCGGCAACCGCTCCTACGGTGTGGCGGCGGCGGCGGAGTTCTATTACGGCAAGACGCTGGACCAGCTGACACTGGGCGAGGCGGCCACGCTGGTGAGTTCGCTGAAGTTCCCCTCCAGCGGCAATCCGATCAGCAACCCGGAGCGCAACCACCAGCGCAGCGTCTACGTGATCGACCGGATGCTGGAAGACCATTACATCAGCGCGAGCGAGGCGGCCGCGGCCAAGGCCGAGCAGCCGCACGCCGCGCCGCACGAGCGCCCGATCGACGTCTATGCGCCCTACGTGGCCGAGATGGTCCGCCAGGAAATGGTGGCCAAGTTCGGCGGCGAGGTGCTGGACAAGGGCTACCACGTCACCACCACGGTCGATCCGGTGCTGCAGCCGGCCGCCGACCAGGCGGTGCGGACGGGCCTGGCGACCTACGATCATCGCCACGGCTGGCGCGGCGCGGAGAAGCATTTCGAGGTGACCGGCGATGCCGACGCCGAATCGCTGGCCGCGCACCTGGCCGGAATCGTGTCCGAGGGCGGGCTGGATCCGGTGATCGTCGCCTCCACCAGCGGCGACACCGCCACGGTGGTGACCCGCGACGCGCAGCAGATCGTGCTCGGCCCCAGCGCCAGCCGCTGGACCGGCAAGACGCCCGGCCGCCTGCTGCAGCGGGGCGATCTGGTCCGTATCGGCGCCGAGCGCAAGGACAAGGACGCCGAGGACAAGACCAAGACCGCGACCGAGGCCAAGCCCGAGTACCTCTACACGCTGGACCAGCTGCCGCAAGCGCAGTCGGCGCTGGTGTCGCTGGACGCCAACAGTGGCGCGATCCGCGCGCTGGTCGGCGGCTTCAGCTTCGCGGCCAACAAGTTCAACCGCGCCACCCAGGCGCGGCGCCAGCCGGGCTCAAGCTTCAAGCCGTTCCTGTATTCGGCCGCGTTCGAGAAGGGCTTCAACCCGCTGTCGATCGTGCTGGACGCACCGGTGGTGTTCCGCGACCGGCGCGGTCATGTCTGGCGTCCGGGCAACGACGACGGCAAGTTCGACGGCCCCATGCGCCTGCGCGAGGCGCTGGTGAAGTCCAAGAACCTGGTCTCGGTGCGGCTGCTGGATGCGATCGGCGTGGATTTCGCACGCAAGTTCATCGCCCAGTTCGGCTTCGACGAGGCCGAGCTGCCGCCCAATCTGTCCATGGCGCTGGGTTCGGCCTCGCTGACGCCGATGTCTGTGGCGCGCGGTTATGCGGTGCTGGCCAACGGCGGCTCGCTGGTCACGCCCTGGCTGATCGACGAGGTCAAGGACCGCGACGGCAAGGTCGTGTTCAAGGAGAACCCGGTCGTGGCCTGCCGAAGCTGCGGCCGTCACGGCGCCAACGCGCCGGCCCCCAGCCAGGTGGTGGACGGCTTCAATTTCGGACCGGCCCAGGACACGCAGGCCAAGGCCGAACCGCTGGCGACCTCCAAGGCCGAGCCGGCCGACGAGCAGGCGCCGCCGCCGGGCACCAACGTGGCACCGCGCGCCATCGACGAACGCACCGCCTACCAGTTGGTCTCGATGATGCGCGACGTGGTCCAGCGCGGCACCGGCACGGCCGCCAAGGTGCTCGGCCGCGCGGACACGGCCGGCAAGACCGGCTCGACCAACGACCATCGCGACGCGTGGTTCTCCGGCTTCGCCGGGCCGTACGTGACCACGGTCTGGGTCGGCAAGGACAACTTCCGCTCGCTGGGCTACCGCGAGTACGGGGGCAAGGCCGCGCTGCCGATCTGGATCGACTACATGCGCGTAGCACTGAAGGACAAGCCGATCACGCCCAACGACCCGCCCGAGGGCATGGTCCAGGTCAGCCGCAACGGCGCGACCGAGTGGATCAAGGTCGAGGACCTGGAGCGGATGCAGGGCGAGGACAGCCTGCAGGATCAGAACGCGACCGACGAGGCGGCGTTCGACATCTTCTGAGGCAGGGTTGGTCGAGCGCGGAGGAAGCGAGCAGCGAGCGAAGGTGAAGGCGCACGGCCAGTCACTTCCCACTCACTCCTCGCTGCTCCACACTCAGGCCACAAAACCTGAGGGGTCCGCCATGCATCACGCTCGCCAGCACGCGCAGACCCAGACCGCGGAACGGCGCCGCCGCCTGGCCCACGAGGCCGCGCGGCTGATCGCCGAGAGCGGCATCCGCGATTACCGCCAGGCCAAGCTCAAGGCGGCCAGCCGGCTGGGCATCTCCGACGATGCCTCGCTGCCGCGCAACCGCGAGATCGAAGAGGCGCTGCGCGAGTACCAGCGCCTGTTCGCTGGCCCCGATCACGCCGGCATGCTGCGGGCGCGACGCGAGGCGGCGCTGCAGGCGATGGAATTCTTCGCAGGCTTCGCCCCGCGCCTGGTCGGTCCGGTCCTGGACGGCACGGCCGATGCCCAGTCGCCGGTGCAGCTGCATCTGCACAGCGACGACGAGGACGCGGTGGCGCGTTTCCTGGAAGACCACCGCATCCCGGCCGACGCGCGCGTGCGCCGGCTGCGCATGGACCGCCAGCGCCATGCCGATGTCACCGTGTGGGTCTTCGCCGCCGACGGGATCAGCTTCGACATCGCCGTGCTGCCGCGCCAGGCACTGCGCCAGGCGCCGCTGTCGGTGGTGGACGAAGCACCGATGGACCGCGCCTCGGCCGCCCAGGTGGCGGCACTGCTGGCCCGCGAAGAGATCGCCGGCTACGAGGCCGGCTGAAGCCGGGGGGGCCGCCCCGCTATACTTGCCGGCTCCTTCGATTCCCTGCGCGCCCGCCCGGGCGCGACGACCATGTCCGATGTGTCCCGCGAAGCCGCGCGCCGCCGCACCTTCGCCATCATTTCCCACCCCGACGCCGGCAAGACCACGCTGACCGAGAAGCTGCTGCTGTTCGGCGGCGCGATCCAGATGGCCGGCAGCGTCAAGGGCCGCAAGGCCGCGCGCCATGCGACCTCGGACTGGATGGCACTGGAAAAGGAGCGCGGCATTTCGGTCACCTCCTCGGTGATGCAGTTCCCCTACGAGGACAAGATCGTCAACCTGCTCGACACGCCGGGCCACGCCGACTTCGGCGAGGACACCTACCGCGTGCTGACAGCGGTGGACTCGGCGCTGATGGTCATCGACGTGGCCAAGGGCGTGGAGGAGCGCACGATCAAGCTGATGGAGGTGTGCCGCCTGCGCGACACGCCGATCATGACCTTCATCAACAAGCTCGATCGCGAGGGCAAGGACCCGATCGAACTGCTGGACGAAGTGGAGACCGTGCTGGGCATCCAGTGCGCGCCGGTGACCTGGCCGATCGGCATGGGCCAGCGCCTGAAGGGCGTGGTCCACCTGCTCACCGGCGAGGTGCACCTGTACGAACCCGGTCGCAACTTCACCCGCCAGGATTCGACCATCTTCGCCTCGCTGGACGCGCCGGGCCTGGCCGAAAAGATCGGCGAGAAGATGCTCGCCGACCTGCGCGAGGAACTGGAGCTGGTGCAGGGCGCCAGCCACGGCTTCGACCCGCAGGCGTACCTGGCCGGCCAGCAGACACCGGTGTTCTTCGGCTCGGGCGTGAACAACTTCGGCGTGCAGCCGCTGCTGGACTTCTTCGTCGAGCATGCGCCGTCGCCGCAGCCGCGCGCCACCACCGGCCGCGAGGTCGAACCCACCGAGAGCAAGCTGACCGGCTTCGTGTTCAAGATCCAGGCGAACATGGACCCGCAGCACCGCGACCGCGTGGCGTTCATGCGCGTGTGCTCGGGCCGGTTCTCGGCCGGCATGAAGGCCTTCCACGTGCGCAGCGGCAAGGAGCAGAAGCTGGCCAACGCGTTGACCTTCATGGCCTCCGACCGCGAGATCGCGGCCGAGGCCTATCCGGGCGATGTGATCGGTATCCACAACCACGGCACGATCTCCATCGGCGACACCTTCACCGAAGGCGAAAGCCTGAGCTTCACCGGCATTCCCAACTTCGCCCCGGAACTGTTCCGCCGCGCGCGCCTGCGCGATCCGCTCAAGCTCAAGCAGCTGCAGAAGGGCCTGGCGCAGCTGAGCGAGGAAGGCGCCACGCAGTTCTTCCGCCCGCTGATGAGCAACGACCTGATCCTGGGGGCCGTGGGCGTGCTGCAGTTCGACGTGGTCGCCTATCGCCTGAAGGACGAATACGGCGTCGATGCGATCTTCGAGCCGGTCGGCGTGACCACCGCGCGCTGGGTGCATTGCGACAACCCGAAGAAGCTGGAGGAGTTCCGCGAGAAGAACGCGATGAATCTCGGCATCGACGCGGCCGGCGAGCTGGTCTACCTGGCGCCGACCCGGGTCAACCTGCAGCTGGCGCAGGAACGCGCGCCGGACGTGCGCTTCTCGGCCACCCGCGAGCACGCCCACGCGCTGGACGCGGGCTGAGCCGAGCCCGCGGCGCGCGTCCGGTTTTGCTGAATCCGTCCCGGTCAGCGGGCGCCACTGTGACTGCTGCGACGCACCATGCTCATCGCGGTGCGATAAAGTTCGCAGCATGGCTCTGCAGGCGCATCCTGAGACCAACCTGCGTGACGAGATCGCCAGCGCCCTGACCCATGGGTTGGGCGCGGTGGCGGCGCTGGCCGGCGGCGCGGTGCTGATCACCCTGAGCGCGCTCTACGGCGACGCCTGGCAGTTGGGCACCGCGATCGTCTTCAGCAGCACCTTGCTGCTGCTCTACGTGGCCTCCACGCTTTACCACGCCATCCAGCACCCGATGGCCAAGGCGCGGCTGCAGATCTTCGACCACTGCGCGATCTATCTGCTGATCGCCGGCACCTACACGCCATTCACGCTGATCGGACTGCGCGGGCCGTGGGGCTGGGGCCTGTTCGCGGCGATCTGGACCATCGCCGTGATCGGCGTGGTGTTCAAGCTGTTCTATACAGGGCGCTTCAAGCTGTTTTCGACCATCGTCTACGTGGTCATGGGCTGGCTGGTGGTGGTCGCGATCGAGCCGCTGCTCAAATCGGTCGATGCCTTCACGCTGGGCTGGCTGCTGGCCGGCGGGCTGTTCTACACGCTGGGCACCTACTTCTACCAGCGTGATTCGGTGCGCTATTTCCACGCGATCTGGCACCTGTTCGTGCTCGCCGGCAGCGTCTGCCACTTCGTCGCCGTCACCGGTCAGGTGCTGGTGCCGCGCCTGCATCACGGCGGCTGACACCGCCTGCGCGTGACGGAGCCGGCGGCGCGCTCTTCGCGGCACGTGAACACCCGGCTTGCCGATAGTAGGGCTCATGACGCCCGCAGATACCACGCCGCGCCCCTTCGTTCGCGCCCATCCCGTGCTGACCGCACTGGGAATCGTCGCAGTGCTGATCGTGCTGCTGATCATCTTCTGGGACTGGAACTGGTTCAAAGGGCCGGTCGAGCGCGCGGTGTCGGCCAAGACTGGGCGCGCCTTCCACATCGACGGCAACCTGGACGTGGATCTGGGCCGGATCAGCACCATCCGCGCCGACGGCCTGCGCCTTGCCAATGCGGACTGGGCGCTCGAGACCGCGCCGGAGATGGCGACCGTCCAGCACCTGGAGCTGGACCTGGACGTGCCGCAACTGCTGTTCCACCGTAACGTCTCGCTGCCCGCGATCCGCATCACCCAGCCCGTCGTCGAGCTGCAGAATCGCACCACCGCGCAGGGCGGCGGCAACTGGAACTTCAAGCGCGACGAGCCCTCGCAGGACGGCGGCATGGACGTGCGCTTCGGCGCGGTGATCGTCGATGCGCTGCGCCTGCACTACCTCGACCCGCCCAACAAGACCGACCTGCGTGTGCAGGCCAGCAGCGGCAAGCCGGACGCGCAGTACCGCGCGCCGCCGATCGACCTCACCGGCGCGGGCCGCTGGGGCGCCAACGCCTTTACGCTGAAAGGACGGATCCAGTCGCCGATTGACCTCACCCAGACCGAGCGCCCGTACCGCATCGACCTCAACGCCGCCGCCGGCGCCACCAAGGCACACGCACGCGGCACGTTGATCGATCCGCTGCATCTGGGCGGCTTCGACCTGCGCATGGCGCTGTCCGGCCAGGACCTGGCCGACCTGTATCCGCTGATCGGCGTGGCCCTGCCGGAAACGCCGCCCTACGCGATCGACGGCACCCTGACCCGCGCCGGCAATGTCTGGCATTACGACAAGTTCGCCGGCAAGGTCGGCGACAGCGATCTGGGCGGTTCGGCCGCGGTCACCGTCGGTGGACCGCGGCTGAAGCTGGACGCCGATCTGGTGTCCAAGCGCTTGGATTTCGACGACCTGGCCGGGTTCATCAATGCGCCCTCCAAGGGCGGACCGGCCGAGACGCGCAGCGCCAAGCAGGAAGCGCAGGCCGCCAAGCTCGCCGCCAGCCCGCGCGTGCTGCCGCAGGAGCGCTACAACCTGTCCAAGCTGCGTGCGATGGATGCGGACGTGCGCCTGAAGGCGACCCGCATCAATGCGCCCAAGCTGCCGATCGACGACATGGACGCGCACCTGCTGCTCGACGACGGATTGCTGCAGCTGCAGCCGCTGAACTTCGGCGTGGCCGGCGGCGACATCCGCTCCAACATCCGCATGGACGCGCGCCAGCCCGTGATCCGCACCCGCGCCCAGATCGCGGTGCGCACGCTCAACCTGGGCCAGCTGTTCCCGAGCGTCAAACTCACCCAGGACGCGATCGGACGCATCGGCGGCGGAATCGATATCGACACCACCGGCAACTCGATCGCCGAGATGGCGGCCAACGCCAACGGCCAGCTGGGCGTGGGCATGGGCAAGGGGCATTTGCCGCAGCTGCTGGTCGAACTGGCCGGCCTGGATGTGACCCAGTCGCTGGGCTATCTGTTCGACCGCAACAAGCAGGTGCCGATCCGCTGCGCGTTCGCCGATTTCGGCATCAAGGACGGCCTGATGCAGACCCGCGCGATGGCCTTCGACACCACCGACACCCTCGTGCTCGGCGAGGGCACGATCAATCTGAAGGATGAGTCGCTGGACCTGGTGCTGCGGCCGCGGCCGAAGGACCGCAGCATCCTGAGCTTCCGCACGCCGCTGGATATCGGCGGCACCTTCAAGGATCCCTCGTTCCGCCCCGACCTCAAGAAGCTGGGCCTGCGCGGCGCGGTGGCCCTGGCGCTGGGCAGCATCGCGCCCCCGGCCGCGCTGCTGGCGACCCTGGATCTGGGCGGCGGCGAAGACGCCAACTGCGGCGGCCAGTACGCCAAGTAAGCCTCCCCGTCATTCCTGCGAACGCGGGAATCCAGGGACTTTGGCGCTACTGCAGGAGTGCCGCCGCCCCTGCCCTTGCGCGACCGATCCCGCCAACCTCATTCAACGCACTGACGCTGAGCCACCGCTTCTGCTTCCGACGTGAACTTCTGCCGCGCCGGCCGCCACTGATCGATCAGATACAGCGGCCGCTGCTTGGATTCCTCATACAGCCGGCCCAGATACTCCCCGATCAGCCCCAGCGCGATCAGCTGCGTCCCGCCCAGGAACAGCACCACCGTCATCAAGCTAGGCCAGCCCGCCACCGGGTCGCCGTGCAGCATCGCGCGTGCCACGATGACCACGGCGAAGACGAATGCCATCGCCGCCACCAACAGCCCCAGATAGGTCGCCACCCGCAGCGGCGCGGTCGAGAAACTGGTGATGCCCTCGAGGGCGAAGTTCCACAGCTTCCACGCGCCGAACTTGCTGTGCCCGGCGATGCGCGCCTCACGGTGATAAGGCACGGCCAGCTGCGAGTAACCCACCCAGCCGAACAGGCCCTTCATGAAACGATGCCGCTCGCGCAGCTGCTTGAGCGCGCCCAGCGCGCGCGGCGAGAGCAGGCGGAAATCGCCGGTATCGGCCGGAATCGGCGTCTTGGACAGGCGTCCGATCACGCGATAGAAGCCATGCGCGGTCAGGCGCTTGAGCCAGCTTTCGCCGTCGCGCTCCACGCGCGTACCGAACACGTTGTCATGGCCCTCGCGCCAGGCGGCGACGAACTGCGGGATCAGCTCCGGCGGGTCCTGGCCGTCGGCATCGAGGATCAACACCGCGCTGTCCTCGGCGACCTGGTCCAGGCCGGCGGTCAGCGCCGCTTCCTTGCCGAAGTTGCGCGACAGGCGCAGCAGCTCGACCAGCGGGTCCTGCTCGGCCAGGCGCTGCATCACCGACCAAGTCGCATCGGTACTGCCATCGTCGATGTACAGCACGCGTCCGGTGACTCCGTCCAGCCGATCGAGCACCGCGCGCAGGCGCGGATGCAGACGCGGCAGGGCCTCCTGCTCGTTGCGCGCGGCGACCACCACAGTCAACAGGTCGAAGGCCATGGTCACTCCAGGGATTCAAGATAAGTGGTGCCGCCGATCTGGCGGACCTGACGCTGGATCCAGCCGGCGCGGCGGGCCACGTAAGGCCCCGGCCGCGCGGCGTCGTAGTTGCGCGGCGCCGGCAGCACCGCCGCCAGCTGCGCCGCCTGCTGGGCGCTGAGCCGCGAGGCATCGGTCCGCCAGAAGCTGCGCGCCGCCGCCTGCGCGCCGTACACGCCGTCGCCGAACTCGGCGATGTTGGCGTAGACCTCAAGGATCCGGCGCTTGGGCCAGAACAGCTCGATCAGCACCGTGTACCAGGCCTCGATGCCCTTGCGCACATAGCTGCGCCCGGACCACAGGAACAGGTTCTTGGCCACCTGCTGGCTGATCGTGCTGGCGCCGCGCACGCGGCCACCGCGCTCGTTGTGCGCGCGCGCCTTTTCGATGGCCTGCAGGTCGAAGCCGTCGTGGTCGGCGAAGCGCTGGTCCTCGGCGGCGACCATCGACAGCGGCAGCGCGGGCGCGATCCGCTCCAGGTCGCGCCATTCGTAGACCGGATGGAAGCGCCAGTCGCCCTCGCCCCAGGCCTCCAGCTGCCGTGCCACCATGAACGCGGAGAACGGCGGGGCGACGAAGCGCAGCACCATCACCTGCAGCGCCGAGGCGGCGGCGATCAGGAACGGCAGCGCCAGCAGCCAGCGCAACCAGCGACGGCGGCGGGAGACAGCAGGCTTGGCGTCGATGGCGGAAATCCTCGGCTAGCGGCGATGAAGCGCGATGATGTTACCTGTTCACCCCCCTCTTCCCGCAGGCCACGCGTGGCCGGGCGCTTGGAAAACGGCCGCCGCGACCGCATTGAGGGGACCCAGGGCGGCCTGTCTGCGTCGCCATTCCCACTTCTTCCTGGATTCACCTGTGACCGCATCCGCCGACACCACCGACCTGCGCACCCGCTTCCTGTTGCCGGAGGCCGGCGTGCGCGGCGTGGCCGTGCGCCTGCGCCAGACCTGGGCCGAACTGCTCGAACCGGCCGACTATCCGCCGCAGGCCCGCGACCTGCTCGGCAAGGCCATCGCCGCCGCCGCGCTGTTCACCGGTCACATCAAGATCGAGGGACGCCTGTCCGTCCAACTGCGCGCCAGTCGCGGCCTGCGCACCTTGTTCGCCGAGTGCACCGCCGCGGGCACAGTGCGCGGCATCGTCCAACTGGGCGAGGCGGGCGACGCGCCGGCCGATCTCACCGCCCTGGGCCAGGATGCCCTGCTCGCCATCACCATTGAGAATCCGGGCCTCGACCCGCGCCAGCCGCAGCGCTACCAGAGCCTGGTCGAGCTGGGCACGCCGACCCTGGACGCCGCGTTCGAAGGCTACTTCCGCAATTCCGAGCAGCTGCCGACGCGCCTGCTGCTGGCCGCCGACGGCGAACAGGTCGCCGGCCTGATGCTGCAGAAGCTGCCCGGCGACGAAGGCGACGCCGACGGCTGGAACCGCGCCGGCCTGCTGTTCGACACCCTCGGCCGCGAAGAACTGCTCGGGACCGCCTCCACCGCCCTGCTGCACCGGCTGTTCCATGAGGAATCGGTGTCGGTGCTGGACCAACGGCCCGTGCGCTTCGGCTGCTCCTGCTCGCGCGAGCGGGTGGAAAGCATGCTGGTTTCGCTGGGACGCGAGGAAGCGGAGGCCGCCGCCGAGACCGGGCAGGCCGAGGTCCGCTGCGAATTCTGCGGGCGCACCTACCAGTTCACGCCGGCGCAGATCGAGGCGCTGTTCGAGCCCACGCCGATGGTGGCGAGCAGCTCGGAACGGCTGCAGTGAACCGGGCGGCAGCGCACGATTTCACGCCATCTTGGCTTGTTAAATAAACATAAATCAGTTAGCTTGAGGATGTCGGGAGGGGAACTTCATCCCGCTCTGCTGGTCCAAGCCGAACCATGCGCCTGCGTACTTCTCGAACGCTGCTTTCCCTGATGCTCGCCGTGTCCACGGCCGGGACGGGTGCGCTCGCACAGACGCGCGCCAATTCCACCACGATGCTGCCGGTATGGAACAGCAACGGCCAGGTCGAAGGCGCCCTGATCCTGGAGCCGACCGACGAAGCCGCCGCCGGCGCCCGCTGGCGCATGGGCCGCAACACGCTCAGCGCCGCCTTCGGTCTGGATGCTGGCGAATCGCTCGGCCTGCTGTGCAACAACCGCAATGGCATCGGCAGCAGCATCAGCAGCCTGATCACCTACTGCAATGTCGCCCGTCTGGACGACGACGGCCAGAACAACGGCCAGCACCTCAGCGCTACCACCAGCCTCAGCCGACCCGGCGGCAAGGTGGGCCTGAGCCTGGGCAGCGGTCACGACACCCTGCCCGCCTGGATGACCGGCAACGGCGTGTCGCCGGGCCGCTTCGAGCAGAACGACCTGGCCGTGTTCGGCCAGAAGAACCTCGGCCGCGAAGGCTTCGTCACCATTGGCGGCACCGTGGCGCACGCCAAGCTGGTGCCCGCCTCCGAGCTGACCAGCATTCCCGACCAGTGGACCAGCCGGAGTCTCAGCCTCGGCGGCGGCTACGGCGCCTTCAGCGGCAGCATCATCGGCCGCGTCGTCGACGCCCCCGGTCAGCCGGGCAAGTGGGAAGGTCTGGGTGTCGGCGTGACCTGGCGTACCCCGTGGAGCGGCCAGCTCACCGTCGGCGCCGAGAACATCGTCACCAGCGGTAAGAACCCCTTCGCTCCCAACTCGCCCATCGGCGACGACGGCACCGTGCCTTACGTGCGTTACGAGCAGGATCTGTAAGGGCGCAAAGTAAAGCCAGCACGAAAGACAGCATCTGAAAATGGCGCCGCTTTGGCGCCATTTTGCTGTCTTGAGCAGGGCCAGCGCGGGATCAGCGCAAGGCTTGCAGCAAAACGTCGATCGCCCCGGCAGGCGGGGGCCATCGACGCGTGCGAGCCCTTACTCCAGCCGCAGCTCGGCGTCGCCGGAGAAGGTCTCCAGGGTGATCTCGCCTTCGCCGTTGCCGTAGCGGTTGTCGAAGGAGCGGCCCGGGCCGTATTCGGGTTTCTCGATCCTGGCACCGGTGGCCTTGAGGCTGCCGCTGAAGGTCTCGCCGCTGACGTGGGCGGACAAATCCTTCGGTGCCACCAGCAGCACGCTGCCGCTGACGCTGGACAGTGAAAGCTTGCCGTTGCGGGCCAGGGCGGTGGACACGCGCGTGCTGCCGCTGACGCTGTTGGTGGACAGCTCGCGCAGGCGCTCTTCCTTGACCGCGACCTGGATGCTGCCCGACACCGTTTCGACCTCGACTTCGCCGCTGAGCCGGCCACGCAGATCGACCGCGCCGCTGACGGTCTGCAGATCGACCTGGCTGCTGTTGACCGTGGCGGTGACCGAGCCGCTGACCGTGTTGATCGAAACCTCGCGCGGGGCGGCGGCCACCCGTACCTCGCCGCTGACGCTGTTGATCGACAGCTCGTCGGAGGCCACGCCGGACACGTCGATATCGGCCGACACCGAGTGCAGCTCCAGCGAGGCCCGCACCGGCACGGTCAGTTGCAGGTCGGTCGGGCCGGAGGACTTGCCGCCCCAGCCGCCGTCCTTCGGATAGCGCACCTTGATGTCGAGCGAGCCGCCGCCGTCGGCATCGACGTCGAGCTTCTCCACGCCATCGCCGAGCGTGCCGCGCAGTTGGACTTCGTTGCGATCCCAGGTGCGCACCTGGATGCGGCCCTTGAGATTGTCCACTTCGACCTTGCCGCGCGCGTCCAGCGGCAGGGTCTGGTTGATCGGGGTGCCGGCCTGGGCGGCGGCGCTGCCCAGGAGCAGGGCGAGGAAGACGAGGTGTCGCATGATCGGGGCCTCTAGCTCAGGGCCGCGCGGCGGGTCAGCGCCAGGCGGCGGTCATAGGTGTAACGCAGGGTCTGCAGCAGCTGGGCCGAGCGCGGGTTGTGGTCGATCGCTTCCAGCACCTGGCTGGCGCTGCGATCGAGATCCTCCAGCGCCGGCTGCAGCGCCACCGGCATCGGCGCGCCCTGCATCCGCTCCAGCGCGATCTGGTAATCGCGCGTCATGCGCACGGCCTCGGCACGCAGCGGGGCGTGGCTGGGTGCCCGCGGTGGCGTCTGCGCCAGCGACGGTGTCGGCGCCGAGGACGCGGGATGCAGACCGGACTGCAGGCGCCAGCCGATCACCGCCACCAGCGCCAGCGCGGCGGCCAGGGCGAAGGGCTGCCAGCGCCGCGTGCGCTGTCTGCGCGGCGCGGCGTGCGTTGACGGCTCGGCGCTGCGCGGTTCCAGCCGTGCGGCGATATCGGGCCAGAGGTCGCGTTCGGGGGCCGCGTCCTGGCGCAGGGTGCGCAGGGCGAAGCGGAGATCGTCGTCGTGTCGTTCGTTCATTGGTGTGCCTCCAGACGGACCCGCAGCAACTGCCTGGCGCGGTGCAGCTGCGCCTTGGAACTGCCGACGGCCATGCCCAGTGATGCGGAGATTTCCTCGTGTTTCCAGCCTTCCACGTCGTGCAGGACCAGCACGGCGCGGGCGCGTGGCGGCAAGGTGCCGATCGCGCGCTCCAGGTCCATGCGCAGGGCCGGTCCCTGCTCGCGCGGGTCGAGCATCGCCACGTCGTCGCCGTCGACCTCCTCTTCCCAGCGTGGACCGGCGCGCCGGCTGCGCAGTTCCATCAACGCGGTATTGACCGCCATGCGGTGCAGCCAAGTGGACAGCGCGCTTTCGAAGCGGAACTCGGGCAGCGCACGCCACACCCGCACGAAGGTCTCCTGGGTCAGGTCCTCGGCGCGGGCGCCGTGGCCGCCGACCAGACGCACGATCACGCCGTGCACCTTGCCCACGTGTCGTCGGTAGAGCTGCTCGAAGGCGCGGGTATCGCCGGCGGCGGCGGCGCGCGCCTGTTCGACGTCCACTTCGGTGGCGTCGGTGGCGAGCGGGTCGGTGGCGAAGGTCACGGCCGAGGTCAGCATGCCAGTTCGGATGCGCGCTGCGGCGGGAAGGTTTAAGGCCGTCGCGAAACTAATTGGGAATCAGCGCGGCGATCATGTGGTTAACGTAATCCTCGAACTCCTCGTGCTGCATGCGCGGCTGGTGCAGCTGCAGGGACAGCTGCAGGAAGCCGACGTAGGCCGCATAGGCCAGGCGCGCGCGGTGCTGGGCGTCGGTGCGGCTCATGCCGGCCTGGCGGAACGAGGCGATCAGGTAGTCCAGACGGCGCTGGGACACGCGCTGGATGACCGGCGCGACCGCCGGATGGTCCAGCGCCTTGAGCAGCTCACTATAAATAATGTGCGACTTGGCCTCGTGCGCGACCAGCAGGAACAGCTGGCGGAGGCGCTCGCGCGGGTCGGGCACGGCCTCCAGGCTGCCGAACACGCTCTCCTGCTCGACCATCTCCCAGCGCTCCAGCGCGGCCTGCAGCAAGGTGTCGCGCGAGGGGAAATGCCAATAAAAGCTGCCCTTGGTCACACCCAGGCGCCGCGCCAGCGGTTCGACGGCGACCGCGGCCACGCCCTGCTCGGCGACCATGTCCAGCGCAGCCTGGGCCCAGTCGTCGGCGCTCAAACGGGCCGAGCGCGAGGCGGGAACGGGGCGTGGCGAAGGCGCTGGCGTGTTCATCGCGGCATTTAACCATACGCATGAGCATGCAGCGGTACGTTTGCTGCAATGCATCATTTTCTTTTGTTGAATCAAACGCTTGTATGGATTGACGGCGCTCGAAACACACGCCCATACTTGTGCGTATGGTTGACACCCGCTCTCCGCTCGACGCCCCTGGATCGGCCGCCACGCGCGCGGTCGACCTCGTCGGCGCCTGCGGCATCCACTTGGCCGGCACGGCCTACCTGCCCCCGTCGGGCGCGCCGGCGGACCAGGCATCCGTGCTCTATACCCATGGCTTCGGTCAGACCCGCGGCGCCTGGCAGCGCACCGGCCTGCGCCTGGCCGCGCAGGGCCATGCGGGCCTGGCCTACGACGCGCGCGGCCACGGCGATTCGCAGCGTAATCAGCAGGATGTGGCCTACGACGGCGCGCAGTTCGTCGACGACCTGATCATCGTCGCCGGCGAACAGGCCGAGCCGCCGGTGCTGGTCGGCGCCTCGATGGGTGGCCTGTTCGGGCTGCTGGCCGAAAGCCGCTGGCCCGGGCTGTTCTCGGCCGTGGTGCTGGTGGACGTCACCCCGCACTGGGACGAGGCCGGGCTGGCGCGCGTGCTGCAGTTCGTCACCGCGTTCCCCGACGGCTTCGACTCGCTCGAGCATGCCGCCGATGTGGTGGCCGGCTATCTGCCGCACCGGCGCGCCCGCAAGACGGCCGACGAACTGGCCGCGCTGCTGCACGCAGGTGAGGACGGCCGCTGGCACTGGCACTGGGATCGGCGCCTGGTCGACGACCTGGTGCGCGACAGCGCCCGCCATCAGGACGACATCGCCGCGGCGGCGCGCAGCGTGCGCTGCCCGGTGCTGCTGATCAGCGGCGGCCGCAGCGAGCTGGTCTCCGAAGACAACGTGCGCACCTTCCAGGCGCTGGTGCCGCACGCGCAGCACGTCCAGGTTCCCAATGTCGGCCACATGCTGGCCGGCGACGACAACGATGCATTCACCGCGGTGGTGCTCGACTACCTGGGCACGCTGGCGCGCGCCCGGCACCCCCGCTCCTTCAATACCGCTTTCGATTCCGCTTCCGGAGCACGCTCATGAGCATCCTGGTCCCGTTCCTCGCCGTCCTGCTGGCCGGCGCGATCGCCGCCTATCACCGCATGCGCCTGGCCACGTGGGCCGCGATCAGCGCCTGCGCCCTGGTCGCGTGCTGGCTGCTCGGCGCCAGCGCCACCGCGTGCATCGTGGCCGCGGTCATCGTCGCGGCGATCACCCTGCCGCTGCTGCTGCCGGCCTCGCGCAAGGCGCTGGTCAGCGCGCCGATGATGAAGTTCTTCCGCAAGGTGCTGCCGCCGCTGTCGCAGACCGAGCGCATCGCGCTGGAGACCGGTTCGGTGGGCTTCGAGGGTGAGCTGTTCACCGGCGACCCGGACTGGAACAAGCTGCTCAACTATCCCAAGCCGCAGCTCACCGCCGAGGAGCAGGCCTTCCTGGATGGCCCGGTCGAGGAGCTGTGCCGGATGGTCAACGACTGGGAGATCACCCACGTCCACGCCGACCTGCCGCCCGAGCTGTGGGACTTCATCAAGAAGAACAAGTTCTTCGGCATGATCATTCCCAAGCAGTACGGCGGCCTGGGGTTCTCGGCGCTGGCCCACCACAAGGTGATCCAGAAGCTGGCCTCCATCTCCAGCGTGGTCAGCTCCACGGTCGGCGTGCCCAACTCGCTGGGCCCGGGCGAGTTGCTCAACCACTACGGCACCCAGGAGCAGAAGGACTATTACCTGCCGCGTCTGGCCGTGGGCGACGAAGTGCCGTGCTTCGGCCTGACCGGGCCGTTCGCCGGCTCCGATGCGACCTCCATCCCCGACTACGGCATCGTCTGCAAGGGCGAATGGAACGGCGCCAACGTGCTGGGCCTGAAGCTCACCTTCGACAAGCGCTACATCACCCTGGCGCCGGTGGCCACGCTGATCGGCCTGGCCTTCCGCATGTACGACCCCGATGGTCTGCTGGGCGACACCAAGGACATCGGCATCACCCTGGCGCTGCTGCCGCGCGACACCGAGGGCGTGGAGATCGGCCGTCGCCACTTCCCGCTCAACTCGCCGTTCCAGAATGGCCCGATCCACGGCAGGGAAGTCTTCATCCCGCTCAGCCAGCTGATCGGCGGTGCCGACATGGCCGGCAAGGGCTGGAACATGCTCAACGAGTGCCTGGCCGTGGGCCGCTCGATCACCCTGCCCTCCACCGCCAGCGGCGGCGCCAAGGCCGGTGCGGTGGTCACCGGCGCCTACGCCCGCATCCGCAAGCAGTTCGGCCTGTCGGTCGGCCGCTTCGAGGGCGTGGAAGAAGCACTGGCCCGCATCGGCGGCAAGGCCTACATCATCAGCGCGCTGTCGCAGGCCACGGCCGCGGCGGTGGACCGCGGCGACGTGCCGTCGGTGCCGTCGGCCATCGCCAAGTACCACTGCACCAGCATGAGCCGCGAGTGCATCGCCGACATGATGGATGTGATCGGCGGCAAGGGCATCATCCTGGGCCCGCGCAACTTCGCCGGCCGCAGCTGGCAGGCCTCGCCGGTGGCCATCACCGTGGAAGGCGCCAACATCATGACCCGCAGCCTGCTGATCTTCGGCCAGGGCGCGATCCTGTGCCATCCGTGGGTGATGAAGGAGATGAAGGCCGCGCAGGATCCGGACCGCGCCGCGGGCCTGGACGCGTTCGATCGCAGCCTGTTCGGCCATATCGGCTTCGGCATCTCCAACGCGGTGCGTTCGTTCTGGTTCGGCCTGACCGCCTCGCGCATCGGCGCCGCCCCGGGCGACGCCTACACCAAGCGCTTCTTCCGCAAGCTGGACCGCTACTCGGCCAACCTGGCGCTGATGGCCGACATCTCGATGATGACGCTGGGCGGCAAGCTGAAGTTCAAGGAGTCGCTGTCCGGCCGCCTGGGCGATGTGCTCAGCCACATCTACATGACCAGCGCTATGCTCAAGCGCTATCACGACGAAGGCGCGCCGCAGGCCGAGCAGCCGCTGCTGGCCTGGGCCTTCCACAACAGCGTGCACGAGATCGAACTGGCGCTGTCTGCGGCGCTGCGCAACTTCCCGATCCGCCCCGTGGGCTGGCTGATGTGGGCGCTGATCTTCCCCTGGGGCCGCCGCGCCGAGGCGCCCGGCGACCGCCTGGGTCATCGCGTGGCCGCGCTGCTGATGACGCCCAATGCCGCGCGCGATCAGCTGGCCCGCGGTGTGTTCCTGACCCCGTGCGAGAACAACCCGGGCGGCCGCATCGCCAGCTATCTGGCCAAGGCCGTGGCCGCCGAGCCGGTCGAGCGCAAGTTCATCAAGGCGCTCAAGACCAAGGGCATCGAGGCGCTGGACTTCCCGGCGCAGCTGGACGAGGCCGTGCGCGAGGGCCTGATCACCGCCGAGGAGCGCGTGCAGCTGGAAGAGCTGCGTGCGATCACGATGGACACCATCAGCGTGGACGACTTCGACACCGAGGAACTGCGCTCGGCCGGCTACCGCCAGCAGGTGCGACAGGCCGACGCCCGCGAAGCCGCCTGAGTTCCCCGCGCTTTTTTCGTTGCCCACGACGGCGGACCTCGGTCCGCCGTCGTCTTGTCCGGAGTCGCCTCACATGGCCGCACCTCTCCTGGCGTTGTATCGCCGCCTGCAGCGCTGGCCCGCAGGCGGCTGGCTGTTCTCGCGTGCGGTGTGCTTCAAGGCGCCCTACTTCGGCAGCATCGCCCCGCGCATCACCCTGCTGGAAGTCGGACGCTGCGAGGCGCGCATCGCCGACCGCCGCCGCGTGCACAACCACATCGGCACGGTGCACGCCATCGCCCTGTGCAACCTGGCCGAGCTCACCGCCGGCCTGATGACCGACGCCAGCATCCCCGCCTCGATGCGCTGGATTCCCCAGGGCATGTCGGTGCGCTATCTGAAGAAGGCGGTCGGCCCGCAGCAGGCGGTGGCCACGCCGGCCGCGCCGATACGCGAGGCGACAGAGGGTTATGCGCTGCCGGTGGACGTGGCCGTGCGCGACGCCGCTGGCGACACCGTGTTCACCGCGCAGGTGGACATGTGGGTCTCGCCGAAGCCGGCGCGCGCGCCGCGCTCATAGGCCGGCGAACAGACAGAC
The DNA here is from genome assembly GCF_030322905.1 of Pseudoxanthomonas winnipegensis. Taxonomy (NCBI): domain Bacteria; kingdom Pseudomonadati; phylum Pseudomonadota; class Gammaproteobacteria; order Lysobacterales; family Lysobacteraceae; genus Pseudoxanthomonas; species Pseudoxanthomonas winnipegensis. The sequence goes on from NZ_CP095475.1 coordinate 3,161,284, forward strand.
CAGCGCCAGCGCCGCCGGTGCGGCCTGGATCCACAGGATGCGCCGGCTCACCGTCGCCGCCCCGAAGGCACCGGCCACCACCACGCAGGCCAGAAAGAACGCCACCACGCGCACGTCGCGCAGCAGCAGCCCGCCCCACAGCAGGCCGGCGGCGAGGAAGCCGTTGTAGAGCCCCTGGTTGGCCGCCAGCATGCGCGTGGTCTGCGCCTTCTCCGGCGACATGCGGAAGGTCTTGAGCCCGAGCGGGCGCGTCCACAGCGCCATCTCCAGCACCAGGAACCACAGGTGCAGCAATGCGACCAGGACGGTCAGGACGAGGGCGATGGCAGGCATGGTTCCATCCGGTCGGTGAGCAGGCGCGCAGTGTGCCGCGTGCGCGGCCGGTAAGCACGCGTCCGGCTCAGCGCGGTGCGGCCGACTCGTCGATCCGCTCCACGCGCTTCCACAGGCGCCAGCCGATGCCGGCCGCGGCGAAGGCGGCCAGCGCACTGACCGCGGCGAAGCCGCCGATGGTCATCCCGACCGACTTCAGCCCGTTCATGCCAGTAGCGATGGCCACGTCGCCGAAGCGCCACACCGCGGTGTCCACCGCGTTCTGGCCCTTGTAGCGCACGTTGCGCGGCACGCGGGTGTAAAGGCTGTGGCGCGCCGGCTCGGCCATGCCGTAGGCCAGTCCGCGGCTTACCACCAGCGCCAGCACCGTGGGTGCGACCGGGCCGATCAGCACCGGCAGCACGAACAGCGGCGCATGCGGATTGGACGAGCACACCACCAGCAGCAGCACCGCGATGCTGATCACCGACCACAGCAGGATCAGCGTGCCCGGTCCGCGCCGGGGCAGCAGCCAGCGGGTGATGGTCAGCTGCACGATCACCGTGAGCAGGTTGCCGGCCAGGTCCACGTCGGCGTGGAAGCGCGTGCGCGCCACCGCATCGGCGAAGGTCGCGCCGGAGTAGTCGACCAACAGGGCGTAGTTGACCGTGCCGATGCCGTCGGCCAGCAGCAGCAGGATCGCCATGCCGCGCATGAAGGGGTCGGCGAAGATCTGCTTCAGGCCATCCCACATGCTGCCGCCGAGCGCGGCCTCGTGCCCGTCCTCATGCCGGCGCGCGCCGTGCGCGCTGGCCCAGCGGCCCAGCAGCACCACGCACACGGTCGACACGCCCAGCAGCGCGGCCGACACCAGCAGCAGCGGCGCCACGCCGAGCAGCTGCACCAGCGAGCGCGTCAGCATCGGGCCGGCCAGCGCGCCCAGCGTGCCGGCCACCGCGATGATGGGAAACAGGCGCCGGGACTGCGCCAGGCTCCAGATGTCGGACATGAAGATCCAGAACACCGACACCACGAACAGGTTGAACACGCTCACCCAGACGAAGAACACCATGCCCAGCGCGCGCGGGCTGAGCAGGCCGACCGAGGTGAAGGCCGGGATGAAGGCCAGCTGGCAGACGATGAAGAACAGATACACCAGCGGCACCAGCCGCCGCCTGGGCCAGCGCGAGGCGAGCCCGGCGAACACCGGCGTCAGCAGCAGGGTGGCGATGAAGGTCGCCAGATAGAACCAGGGCAGCTGGGTCGAACCCACGGCCGCGGACAGCTGCTCGCGGACCGGGCGCACCACGTAGTAGGCGGCCAGCACACAGAAGAAGCACACGAAGGACAGCGCGAGCGCCCGACCCTCTCCCCCTTCGATCCGGTGGGGCTTGTGCGTGACCACGGGCGGCGACTCCGGCGCGTTCGATTGCCGCGCACGGTAGCCGATGCACTGCAACATCGCCAGCGCGCAGGCGCGGATCGCTAGGCGGCCCGCGGCGCCTCGCTGCGCGTGGCCAGCCAGACGCCGATCGCCGCGCAGGCGAATCCCGCGCCCTTGAGCCAGGTCAGGTGCTCGCCCAGGGTGAGGTGGCCGAACACCGCGGTCACCGGCGGCATCAGGAAGAACAGCGCGGCGACGCGGGTCGCCGCGCCGCGCCGGATCAGCAGGAACAGCAGGGCGAAGCCGCCGATCGAATTGACCAGCACCAGCCACGCCAGGGCGCCGTGGAAGGCCGCGCTGTCGTCGAAGCGGAACCCCTCCAACAGCGCGAACGGCAGGAGCACCAGCGTGGCGGCCGCATTCTGCACGGTCAGGCCCAGGCGCATGTCCAGGTGCGCGGCGTGACGCTTCTGGTAGAGCGTGCCGGCCGTGATGCCGACCAGGCCCAGCGCCAGCATCGCCCAGGCCTTCAGCGGCGTGGCGCCATCGACGCGGTCGGCCACCACCAGCGCCACGCCGAGCAGGCCCAGGGCCATGCCGAACCAGCGCCAGGCGCCCAGCCGTTCGCTGCCGTCCAGGGTGGCCACCAGCGCCACCAGCAGCGGCATGGCGCCGATCACCAGGGCCGACACGCCGGCGTTGGCGCCCCACTGGAAGGCCACGTAGACCGCGCCGAAGTGCAGGGCCAGCATCAGCACGCCGGTGGCCGCGCTGTGCAGCAGGTCCACGCGCCGGCAGCGCCCCACCCGCCCGATCAGGGCCAGCGCGCCGAACACGAGCGCGGCGATGCCGAAGCGCAGCGTCAGCGAGGTCAGCGGCGCGGCGTGGGCGACGGCGACTTTGCCGGCGATGTAGCCGGTGCACCACACCAGCACGAACCCGATCCCCAGTAGCGCATCGCGGCCGGAACTTGGCGAGTTATCGGGGGCTGGCGCGGCCATGTCCGGGCATGATCGCCCGCACCTTGCAACGCCGTCATTACCGCTTTGGTCGCGTTGCAAGACGCTGAACAGGGCGCACGGAGGGCGCGGCGCGCTGTTCAAAAAGATCAATGGGATGAAAGAGATGGCCGGCCAATCTCCGGCCGTTTGTGCATTTCTCGACATGAGCGTTATGATCCAAAACACGCCAGATCACGCGGGCATCTCGCACATGAAAAACCTCAGGGGGCGCCATCGTGCGCGATCGCTGACGATGACCTTGTTGGCCGCGCTGCTGCCGCTGGCCGTGTCCTCCACTGCACAGACGCCGACCCTGCCCGCACAGCTGGCGACGGTCACCATGAGCGGCGCCGCCGAAGGCGCGACACAAGCCGCCGCCTGGCGCGCCGCGCCGGCGCCCTACGAATCTCCCACCAAGCCCTTGCCGTATCGCACCGCGCTGTCGCCCAGCGATGTGCGTCCGGTCGCGCCGGGCTTCGACGTCGCCGCGTTCGAGGCGCTGGCCAAGGACCTGACCGTGGGCCAGCGCGTCCCGGGGCTGGCCATGGCCGTGGTCCAGGACGGCCGCATCATCAGCGCCAAGGGGTATGGCGTGACCGATGTGCGCAACCCGCGTCCGATCGATGCGCATACCGTCTTCCGTCTAGCCTCGCTGTCCAAGGCCTTCGCCGGCACGATGGCCGGGCTGCTGGTCAACGATGGCGTGATCCGCTGGGACAGCAAGGTCGCCGACTATGTGCCCAGCTTCCGTCTGATCGATCCGGTCGCCACGCGTGAGGTCACCGTGGCCGACGTGCTCAGCCACCGCACCGGGCTTCGCTGGCACAACGCCTTCGACAACGACATCGAAGGCAACGCGGACTACTACACCGTCTCGCAGAAGCTCGCCACCGCGCCGCTGGGCTGCCGCCCGGGGCAGTGCTACGAGTATCAGAACGTCGCCTTCAGCCTGATCGGCGATGTGGTCTTCGCCGCGACCGGCAGCTTCTACGATCAGGCCGTGGACCGGCGGATCTTCAAGCCATTGGGCATGAACGACGCCAGCATCGGCCTGGCCGGCATCGAGAACAGCCCGAGCTGGGCCAAGCCGCACGTGCGTGCGCGCAGTGGCTGGGCTTCGATCAATCCCAAGCCGACCTACTACCGTCTGGCGCCGGCCGCCGGCGTCAATGCCAGCGCCAGCGACATGGCGCAGTGGCTGCTGGCGCAGCTGGGCCATCGTCCGGACGTGCTGCCGGCGCCGCTGCTGGCCACGCTGCATGCGCCGCTGATCAGCACGCCGGGCGAGATGCGCGCCGGCTGGCGCGGTGCGCGCGTGGAGTCGGCCAGCTATGCGCTGGCCTGGCGCGTGCTGGATTACTCGGGCCAGCAGGTCGTGTTCCATGCCGGTGCGGTGGAGGGCTACCGCGGCCTGGTCGCGCTGGTGCCGGGGCGCGACTTCGGTGTGGCGATCCTGTGGAACAGCAACAGTCCGCTGCCGTCCGGCCTGCTGCCGACGGTGCTGGACACCGCGCTGGGTCTGTCGCCGCAGCGCTGGCTGGACACCGACATGGCCAAGCAGCTGCTGCTGGCGCAGACCAACGGTCATCCGCTGCCGCAGGCCATGCACGCCGCCTCCGACGACAACGTCAGCGACGACGACGAGGCCGGCGCGGCTTCGAGCAAGGCCGTGGCTGCGCCGCACTGATCCGCCAACCGGCGAACATCAGCCAAGAACGACGCCGGCCTTTGCCCGGCGTTTTCGTTGGGAAGTACCCCCGGCCTCGGATGCGTGGTTGCCGCAGTTCGCGCTGGACGGGTCCCGGGCTGCTGCCCGTGCGGCGTGCGCCTTCGCAGTGCCGCTCACTGCGGCAGCGTCTGTTCGAACGGGTGCCCGGCCGACTGGCGCAAGTAGTCCCTGGAATCAAGACAAGAGGGTCTCTCGGTCGAGGGATCGCGGCGCGTGCGTTTCGGCTTCGCAGGGGCAGCGGTCCGTCGGACGGCGATAAAACAGTCCTTGCGAAAATCCCCTGGGAGCCGCCCTTCTGGCCTTTTGGGCCAATGGCGGCGATGGGGCTTTACCGGCGATGCCTCATCGCGCTTCACGCATTCCTGGTAGTGCCTCATCGCCACCATTGCGGCTCCCCCTGTAGAGCGGAGCTTGCTCCGCTGGAGCCTTCCCTGCGAACCGAACGAAGAGCAGCGGAGCAAGCTCCGCTCTACAAGGAGGCCGCGACTGAGCTGAGAGGCAGTGGTTCCTACGGGATGCGGCGAGCTCATTCCCTTTCCATCCGAGCGTGAGTCAAGAAGGATGACCAACGAGTAGGTGCGCTCGGCTGGGCGAGGCCGGTCGGCGAATGGATGGGCCAAGACCGCATGCAGGTCGTGAGGCGCTTGACGCCCCACGCTCGGCGAGGAACAAAAAAGCCCGGCAACTGCCGGGCTTGATTGCGAACCGGGCCATGCCGAAACGGCGCGACCCGGCGCTTCGCTCAGTCCGTGCCCGGCGCCGGCACCGAAGGGCTCGGCGCAGCCGGCTGCGCTGCCGGAGCGGTGGCCGGTGTCGGCGGCAGCTCCAGCGCGGGATTGCCCTGCTGTTGCTGCAGCTGTTCGATGCGGCGGGTCAGCGCTTCCAGTTCGGTGTTGGTGGCGCGCAGGTCGCTGCTCAGGCTCACGGCCTGCTGCTTGTTCTGCTGCAGGGCGTTGCTGACCTGCAGGGCCTGCTGGCGCTGCTGCTCGACTTCGGCCTGGAGTCCCTGCAGGCGCTTCTGGTTCAGTTCGACCATGCGCTCGGTGTAGCGCTTGCCGGCCTCCAGGCGCACGGTGTCGATATAGACCTGGGAGAGCTGGTTGGTCTGGTCGACGAAGGTCTTGTAGACCTGCTCGGCCTGCTCGACCGAACTGGTGCGGATCACGCGCCAGAACTGCTTGTCGCGGAACAGGGTGACGTAATAGTTGAGCGAGTCGGCATGGAACAGCAGGCTGGCGCCGTAGTTGCCGTTGTAGGTGGTACGCAGCTCGGTCAGCGAGCCGGCGTCCATCAGGTGGCGCAGCTCCTCGGCGGTGTTGCCGATGCTGGGCTCGGCCACTTCGGCGGTCTGCTCGGGCGGCGGGGCCTGCTTGGTCCGCGTGGCGGCAGGCAGCGGCGCACAGGCCGTGGAGATCAGCACGATGGCCGCGCCGAACCAGATCCTTGACATGCTCCCCCGATGAATCATCCGTCTTGCCCCGACTTCTCTGGCGTGATCGCCCCCCTGCGTTGCGCAGGGCATACGGTCGGGATGTTAGCACGCGGCTTTCGCGGGCCGCAGGGCGCGGGCGCCACTTTGTTCCTGCGCCTGGCAGGCCGATGCCGTGGTCGGCGATGCGCGGGCCGGGCCGGGTGTCGCGTGCGGCGCCGGGGTGGCGCCCTAAAAAAACACTTCCTTCCCCGCTGGGCAACCGGGGAAGGAAGCTGCAGTCAGAACGACAGCGCGCGGCGATGTCGCCGCGATACTTCTCGTTAGATCAGCGGCGCCGGGGTTGCCGGCAGAGCGACCGGAGCGGCCTTCTTCTTGGTCGCCTTCTTGGCCGGCGACTTCTTGGCAGCCTTCTTGGCCGGAGCCTTCTTGGCAGCCTTCTTCGCCGGAGCCTTCTTGGCGGCCTTCTTGGCGACCTTCTTCGCCGGGGCCTTCTTGGCGGCCTTCTTCGCGACCTTCTTGGCAGCCTTCTTCACGACCTTCTTCGCCGGGGCCTTCTTAGCGACCTTCTTGGCGGCCTTCTTGGCGACCTTCTTTACAGCCTTCTTGGCGGCCGCTTTCTTGGCGACCTTCTTGACGGCCTTTTTGGCCGGCTTCTTCGCAGCTTTCTTCGTTGCCATGTGATGGCTCCTCGTCAGTGATTACTTTGGATGAAACATCCGTTGCTAAGCCCAGTACTCAAAACGCCGCGGGAGTCGGACCCGCATGCAGCCGCCGACGCGCCATGCGCGCTGGGGCGGATCTGTTGCGACGCCGGCCGGGGCCGACGTCGTGCACCCGTCAAAGCAAAGACACCTGCGGCGACTGCGGCGCAGGTGTCGATGCGGATCGGGGTTCGAATTTCTTCAGGGGAAGCGAAGCCTTCGACCATCCTGCCGGGGGTACGGGCGGGCGACCTTGCCGTTGTGGGTTTCGTCGCGATGACCGACTCGCTTGATTTGCATAGCGCCTGTGCGCGTTGGGGCGAAACCTAATCACGGTTTTTTCTAGTGTCAATGGTTTTTCAGAAAAATTTCTCATGTGTTTTGAAGCGCGTCATCGCCTTGCCGCGCCGGCCTGCCGAGCCGATGGCGTTCGAGCCGATGGCGCGGCGACGCGCGCGCGACAAGGCATGTCGAGCAGAGTGCTTTTTTTATGCAGTTTGCTGCGTGCGTCGCGCGTGACGCGGTTGCCGACGCATGCGCTTGGACGCGCGTGCCGAGGGTGGTGTCGAAGGTGTCGCGCAGTTGAATCGCACCTGATTCCGAAGGCGCTCGCGGCATGCGTTTTCGCGTCGCACAAGCTGCCTCGCGCGCCAACTGCGCAAACTTTTTCCAAGCGCGCGGCGTCGCGCGCATCCCGATCGCCTGCCATGTCGATGCAGGCGAGCGTCTCAACGACACGAACATCACGCCGCGATGGCGCCGGAACGGACCCATAAAAAAAACGCCGCGTCCAGGACGCGGCGTTGGTCTTGCGTGCGACGCCGGCACCGGGCCGGCGTGCATGGATCACTCTTCGTCTTCTTCCAGCTGCTCGGCGTAGTCGTCCGGGCCGAGCAGGTCGTTGAGCTCGTCGGCGTCGCTGATCTCGACCACGAACAGCCAGCCTTCGCCGTAGGCGTCCTCGTTGATGGTCTCCGGCTTGTCGGCCAGCGCCTCGTTGACCTCGACGACCGTACCCGACACCGGGCTGTAGACGTCCGAGGCGGCCTTGACCGACTCGACCACCGCGCAGGCGTTGCCGGCGGTGACCGCATCGCCCACGTTGGGCAGCTCGACGTAGACCAGGTCGCCCAGCAGCCCCTGGGCGTGGTCGGAAATGCCGACGGTGACGCGGCCGTTGCCTTCGACACGCGCCCACTCGTGGGACTTGAGGAATTTCAGATCACCAGGGATCTCGCTCATGAGGATGCTCCGGCCGGTTGGGCGCGATGGTTGGGAATGGCGCAAGTCTAACGAAAGGCCGCCGCGACTTGTCACCCGGCGCGGTACGGCGCGCGGCCGCTGCGCAGGGCAGCGTCGAGCAGGTCGATCCGGTCCTGGCCCCAGAACGGCTCGCCGTCGCGCACGTAACCCGGCAGGCCAGGGAGGCCGGCATCGATCGCGGCGCGGGTGTTGTCCTGGTGGGTCGCATGGGTCTGGGGCGCGTCGGCCAGCGCGAGCACCGCCTCGGCATCGAAGCCGTGCGCGGACAGCAGCGTCGCCAGCGTCGCGCGATCGGCCAGGTCCTGCTCGTTGGCCCACAGCGCGGCGAACGCGTCGGCCATGTAGGCCTGCGGATCGTGGCCCTGCGCGATCAGCACGATCACCGTGCGATCGGCCAGGGCGATATCGCAGGGGTAGAACTTCGGCCGCAGGTTCAACGGCAGGCCGCGCTGCTCGCGCACGCGCTGCAGTTCGATCAGCCGGTAGGCCTGGCGCACCGGCGGACGCTGCGCCAGCGGCAGGGCGCCGACCTCGCCGAACAGATCGAAGATCCGCACCGGCCGCGTGCGCACGACCGCGCCGTGGCGCGCGGCCATGTCCAGGAACGCCCGGTGTCCGAGGTAGGACCAGGGCGAAAGCAGGGTGACGAAGTAGTCCAGTTGCTCGGCCATGGTCGCGAGCTGCCTTTAGACGATGACGCCGGGCTGCGGCTGCCCGTCGCGGACGAAGGGGAACTTGACCACGCGCACCGGCACCTCGCGGCCGCGGATGTCCACGCGCACCTCACCCGGCTCGCCGCTGGGGACGCGGGCGAAGGCGATGGCCTTGCCCAGGGTTGGCGAGAAGGTGCCGGACAGGATCTCGCCCTCGCCCTGCGCGGTGAGCACCTTCTGGCCGTGGCGCAGCACGCCCTTCTCGTCCATCACCAGGCCGATCAGCTGGCGCGGCGCGCCCTGCAGGTGCTGGGCCTCGAGCACCTCGCGGCCGACGAACTCGCGGCCCTCATCCAGCGCCACGGTCCAGCCCATCGCTGCCTCGTAGGGCGAGACGGTCTCGTCCATGTCCTGGCCGTAGAGATTCATGCCGGCCTCCAGGCGCAGCGTATCGCGCGCGCCGAGGCCGGCCGGCTTGACGCCGGCTTCCAGCAGCGCGTCCCAGAACGCCACGGCGCGCTCGGCCGGCAGCACGATCTCGAAGCCGTCCTCACCGGTGTAGCCGGTGCGGGCGAGGAACAGTTCGACCCCGGCGCTGCTGACCGCGTCCAGCGCGGCGAAGCGCGCCAGCTTGTCGGCGGCCTCGCGATCCTCCTCGCGCAGCAGGCCGATGACCTTGGCGCGCGCGTTCGGCCCCTGCACGGCGATCATCGCCAGCTCGGGGCGCTCGATCACTTCCACGCCATAGGCGGCGGCCTGCTTGTTGATCCAGGCAAGGTCCTTCTCGCGGGTGGCGGCGTTGACCACCAGGCGGAAGAAGGCGTCCTCCAGGAAGTACACGATCAGGTCGTCGATCACCCCGCCGTTGGCATCGAGCATCGCGGTGTACAGCGCCTTGCCCGGCTTCTTGAGCTTGTCCACCGAGTTGGCGACCAGGTAGCGCAGGAACTCACGCACGCGCGGGCCGCGCAGGTCGACCACGGTCATGTGGCTGACGTCGAACATGCCGGCGTCGCGGCGCACGGCGTGGTGTTCCTCGATCTGCGAGCCGTAGCTGATCGGCATGTCCCAGCCGCCGAAATAGACCATCTTGGCGCCGAGCGCGCGGTGGCTGTCGTTGAGGATCGTCTTCTGGGTCATGGGCTGGTCCTTACAAAGAGGCCAGCATTATCCCAGAACCTCGCCGCCCCGCGGCCGTGACCCAGGCCACGGCCGCGCCGGTCAGGCCGCTTCCACCTGCAGGGTCATGCCGTCGGTGGACACCACGCGCACCGCCGCGCCGGCGGGCAGGTCTGGGCCTGCCACGCTCCAGTAGGTGTCGGCGAGCTGGATGCGGCCACGGCCGCGCACGATGGGCTGCTCGAGCACGGCGGTCTGGCCGACCAGCTGCTCGGCGCGCCGGTTGAGCAAGGGCTTGTCGCTGATCTGCGCACGGGCGCGGAACCAGCGCCGGTACACCAGCACCGAGGCGATGGCGAAGACCGCGAACAGCGCCGCCTGCGGCAGCACCTCCAGCCCGGGCGCGATCAGCATCACCAGCACCATCGCCGTGGCGGCGAAGCCCAGCCACATCAGCGAGGCGCCGGGCACCAGCGCCTCGGCGGCGAACAGCACCAGCGCCAGGCCGGCCCAGAACGCCAGGCGCAGGGTCGCCGCGTCAAACGCCGGCACGCGGCACCTTCGGCGGCATGGCCGGCGGCCGCGGACCGTCCTCGCCCAGCGCCTGGCGCGCCAGCTGCGCGATGCCGCCGAGCGAGCCGATCATGCCCGAGGCCTCCATCGGCATCAGCACGAACTTCTGGTTGGGCGCGGTGGCCAGTTCCTTGAACGCCTCGACGTACTTCTGCGCCACGAAGTAGTTGATCGCCTGCACATCGCCGTCGGCGATGGCCTGGGACACCAGGGTGGTGGCCTTGGCCTCCGCCTCGGCCAGGCGCTCGCGCGCCTCGGCCTCGCGGTAGGCCGCCTCGCGCTTGCCCTCGGCCTCCAAGATGGCGCTCTGCTTCTCGCCCTCGGCGCGCAGGATCTCCGACTGGCGCGCGCCCTCGGCTTCCAGGATCGAGGCGCGCTTGTCGCGCTCGGCCTTCATCTGCCGGGCCATCGAATCGACCAGGTCGCGCGGCGGCTGGATGTCCTTGATCTCGATGCGGTTGACCTTGACGCCCCACGGGCTGGTGGCGTGGTCGACCACGCCCAGCAGGCGCGCGTTGATGGTCTCGCGGTTGCTGAGCGATTCGTCCAGGTCCATCGAGCCGATGACGGTGCGGATGTTGGTCTGCACCAGGGCGATCATCGCCTGGTCCAGGTTGGACACTTCATAGGCCGCCTTGGCCGCGTCCAGCACCTGGAAGAACACCACCCCGTCCACCTTCACCACCGCGTTGTCCTTGGTGATGACTTCCTGCGAGGGCACGTCGAAGACCTGCTCCATCATGTTGACCTTGCGGCCGACGCCCTGCATGTAGGGAATCAGGATGTGCAGGCCCGGGCTCAGCGTGTTGGTGTACTTGCCGAACTGCTCGACCGTGTACTCGAAGCCCTGCGGCACCACGCGCACGCCCTTGAACAGCGTGACCACGACGAAGACCACGATCAACGCGGCCAGGATCATTCCCGTTCCCATTGCACTCCCCTTGCCTGTCGCCCGAGGCGGGCGCTCCCGAGCACGATTATAGGGTCGCGCCTGCGGGATGCGCCGCCGTGCGGGGCGGCCGCCGCACCTTCATCGATCGGCGGGCGCCGGCGCGGCTTCCACGTACCTGGCGAACACCGCATCGGTGTCGGCGGCCTTGACCTTGCCGCCCTGCACCAGGGTGTCGGCCTGCTCGAACAGCGGCATCACCATCGCCATGCCATCGAGCTTGGTCTTCAGGTGCAGCCCCGGCGGCGCGTTCAGGAATCCGGCCCAGCGCGCACGCACGCCGGCCCAGAAGTCGCTGGTCGCCTTCCAGTAGGCGTAGGCCGGCGCGAAGTCGACCTGGCTGTCGCGGCGGTAGTCGTCGAAGCCGAACTCACGCGCGATCTCCACCTGGCGGCCGTCGGGCTTGCGCAGCACCTTGGTGTTGAACTGCTCGTGGCTCCAGCCGTTGGGCGTGATGGTGTGGCGGTTGACCACGCGCAAGGCGTTGTAGTCGCTGCGGCGGGTGTATTCGCGGCGCGGCAGCGGGCGCCAGCTCTCGTCGCTGGTCCAGGTCGCCACCTCGCCGCTGTAGGTCCAGCGCCCGGTGCCGCAGTAGCGCGGCGCGTCGCTGACCTCGTACACGCACTGCGTCCAGGCGCCGGTAGTTTCCTGCGGCGACAGCGCGCGCACGGTCCAGGTCTGGTCGGCGCTGAACTCGAACCGCCGCGGCGCCTGGTAGACCCAGTCCTCGCGCCAGTGCTTGGTGACGTGGCCGCTCTTGCCGTCGACCAGCAGGTGCTGCAGCACCACCCGCGTGGGCGTGTCCTCGACCACGACCACCGCCTCGTCGGCGCTGCTGCGCATGGCCGCGGCCCGCTCGTAGCCGGGCTGCAGCAGCACGGTCTCGTCGAAGGCGAAGTCCACCGCGAACTCGCCGGCGATCTTCAGGATGGCCGCATGGTCGCGCGCCGGATCGGCGGATTGCGCATGCGCCGGTGCGAGCACGGCGAGGGCCGCGAGCGCGGCGATGGACAGGCGACAGGACATGGAAGGCTTTCCTTTGACTTGGGACAGAGGCTGGAACCCGCCAGGCGCGGGTGTCGTGCGGCGGTGTGCGGGGCGCATGCGCAGGCTCACCATTCCACCGTCAGGCTGGCCGAGACGGTGCGGCCCGGACTGGTGTAGCGATCCAGCGTCGCGCTGCTGGCCAACGTGCCCACCGGCACGTCGCCCGGGCTGAAGTACTTGCGGTCGCCCAGGTTGAACACGCCCAGGTTCACCCGCGCGCCGGGGGCGAAGTTCCAGTGCGCCAGCAGATCGGCCACGCCATAACCGGGCGCGCGGAAGTAGGTCGCGTCGGACACCCGGTCCTTGCGCCGGGCGAAGGAACCGGCCAGCTCCACGCCCCAGGTCGGCGCGTCGTAGATCAGGCCGAGCGTGCCGGTCAGCGGATCGATCGTGTCCAGCGGCACATCGGCGGTCAGGTCCTGCCCGTGCGACCAGGCCGCGGCCGCGCGCAGCGACCAGCCGCTCCAGCCGGCCAGCGCGCCCAGGTCGATGCCGCCCTTGAACTCGCCGCCGTAGATGCGTGCACGGGACAAGTTGCGCGACTGGAACACCATCAGGCCCTGCGCGTTGTAGCCCACGAAGCCCTGCGACTCGATGAAGTCGTGGTAGTCGTTGCGATAGCCGGTCAGCGCGGCGTACACCGCCGGGCCGGTGTAGCGCAGGCCCAGCTCGAAGCCGTTGCTGGTCTCCGGCTTGAGGTCCGGGTTGGGGATGGCGGTGTAGCCGAACTGCAGATTGGTGAAGCCCAGGTTGGCGTCGTTGTAGGGCGGCGCGCGGAAGCCGCGCGCGTAGCCGCCGTACAGCGACCAGTCGCCGGCGAACTTCCACACCGCGCCCAGCTTGGGCGAGACGCTGGTCTTGCTCAGGCCGGTCACGGCCACACCCGGGTTGTCCTCGACGAAGATGGCATCGGGCTTCGGGTCCAGGTCGTAATGGTCCACGCGCACCGCCGGCACCAGGCTGAAGCGCTGGCCGAAGGCCATCTCGTCCTGGACGTACAGGGCCGAGGTGGTGGTATCGGTGATCGGGAAGTCTCGCACCGGGAAGACATCCGGCGACATCACATTGGTGCTGGTGCCGTTGGCGTAGGTCACCCGGCCATCGCGTTCCTGTTCGGTGCGCGTGCGCTGCAGGTCCAGACCGTAGCGCAGGGTGTGGACCACGCTGCCGGCGTCGATGGTCTTGAGCAGGTTGGCCTGCACACCGATCTCGCGCTGCTCGAAGTCGAAGCGCCGGTCGCGGCGATGCTGGCCCAGGCTGGCGGTGGTGCGCAGCTCGTGGGTGTCCTGCGTGGTCTGGCTGTCCTGCCAGTAGACCTGCCAGTCCAGGCTGTCGGCCAGCGCCCAGTCCAGCGCGTCCAGCTCCTGGGCCAGGGCCACGCGTTCGCGCGACTGGTGGTCGTCGCCGCGCAGGTCCAGCGTGGTGGCGCGGGTCGAGGCGGTGTAACCGCGCGAGGTGAGCACGTTGGTGTCGGTGTCGTCGCGGTTGCCCTCCACCGTCAGGCGCAGGCGGTTGGTCTGCGACGGTGCGTAGACCAGCTTGGTCAGCACGCTGGTGCCGTTGCGATCCTGCGGATTGGGCGCGGTGCGGGTGTTGGCGGCGGTGCCGACCGGCGTCTGGCTGCGGTCGTGTCCCATGTTCTCCTCCGCCTGCCCCTGGCGATGGCTGACCACCGCCAGGCCGCTCCAGCGCTCTCCGCCGAAGGCGGCCGTGGCGCCGGCGAACAGGCCGTTCCAGTCGCCCGCATAGCCGAACTTGAGGCCGAAGTAGGCGTCCTTGCCCGCCTTCAGATAATCCGAAGGGTCCTTGGTGACGAAGGCGACCACGCCGCCCAGCGCGTCGGAGCCGTACAGCGCGCTGGCCGGCCCGCGCAGGATCTCCACGCGCTTGACCGTGTCCAGGTCGACGAAGTTGCGGTTGGCATTGGAATAGCTGCCGATGGCGAACGCGTCGGGCACGCGGATGCCGTCGGTGAGGATCTGCACGCGGTTGGCCTCCAGCCCGCGGATGCGGAAGCCGCCCAGGCCGAAGCGCCCGAAGCTGGAGGTCACCGATACGCCGGGCTCGTAGCGCACCAGATCCTTGATGTCGAAGACCAGGGTCTGGTCCAGACGCTGGCGCTCGATCACATCCACGGTGTTGGGCACGTCGGACACCGCGCGCTGGCTGCGGGTGGCGGTGACCTGCAGCGGATCGAAGTCGCGCGTGGGCAGCGCATCGCCGGACGCGTCCGGCGGGGCGACGGCTGGATCGGCGGCGCGCGCCGGGGACGCCAGCGCGCAGACGAGCGCACAGGCAAGCAGGGAGACACGGAACGTCGGCATGACAGGCCCTTTGCAAGGTGACCCGGCAGGCTGGCGCGACCGTGCACGGTCGAGGCTGGCGCCCAGGAGGAGGAGGAAGACGCGCTGACGCAGGGCCACCGCAAGGTGAGGTTCAACAGGGAAGCGCCGGTCGCGGCGATCCCGACTTGGCGATGTCGCCTCGGCCAGGCGCAGGCGCCCGGGCTTCAGTCGGCCGCGCGCGCCTCAAGCAAGCGCGGCCCGGCGCGGTCGCGCCCGTCCCAGGCAGGCGGCGCACGCCATCGGACGAGGCGAGCCAGTGGCATACATAAGGGTGATGCGCGCGAAGTCATCGACTGGCTTTCAGGTCGGGCCTGAACACATAGTCGGCCAGGTCGCCATGCGCCGCACCGACGCCCACCGACTGCAGCGCGGCCTGCGCGCAGCAGCAGTCGTCCCAGGCGGCCAGTTCGGCGCCCTCGGCGTGCACGATCGCGCGCGTGGCGGCCGCGCCCAGCGCGGAGACCGGCGTCAGGCTGGCGGCCAGCACCGCCTGGGCGCCGGCGGCTGCCAGCGCATGCAGGCGCACCGGACACGCGCGCCACTGTTCGCCGGTCAGGCGCCGGGCCAGGCGCTGCCACAGCCGCTCGCTCACCCCGCGCCCATGCGGGTTGCCGGCCGCATGCGCCGGCAGCCGCGCACTGAGCTGGTCCCAGGCCAGGAAGTCGCTGTCCGGCAGCAGGCACAGCCGCCAGCAGCAGGCGCCGTCGCGGTCGAAGAACAGCAGGCTCTCGCGCAGCCCGTCGCTTTCCACGCCGGACTGGATCGCCGCGCGCACCGCCTGGTTCCAGCCGGCCAGCTCGCTGCCCTGCTGGGCGCGATACAGGCACAGCACGGTGCCCAGCGCGGCCAGCTGCTGCGGCAGCGGCAGCGAGCGGGTCGCATCGGCGCGCGTGGTCGGCGCAATCGTGTCGAGGGTCATGACCGGCTCCTGGGGGCGGATGGCGTCAGGCAGGTGCACCGGCGGCGACAGCGGCCCGCGCGCGGCGATGGTGAGAGAGGGAGCGCCATCGCCGCGCGCGAACTGGCCGCTGCCGCCCGGTGCGGGCGCGAACACGGCAGCGGGCGCTCCATCGCCCGCCAAACCAAGACTTACTTGGTCAGGATCAGCTTGTCGTTGCTGGTATGGCGCAGGCGATACACGCGGTCGCCGTGCTGGATCAGGATCTCGCGACGGCCCTTGAGCAGGGCTTCGCTGTTGAGGGTCTCGGCCGGGGGCACCACGCGCGGGCTGCGCTCGGCGGCGCGCGTGTCGGCGTGGGGGAAGGCGATGGTGTTGGCGGACATGGGGCAGCTCCTGTGTGGTTCGACGTGGATGATAATCATTCTCATTGAAGAGTCAAATGGTCCTGATTGAATTTTTCGATGGTCATCGCGCTTCCGATTCTTTATTTGCGCACGCGCCAAGGCGGCACGGGATGCACGGGGCCCATGGCAGACTCGTCGCTGTCGGATCGAGCAAGGACACGGCGTGAGCCCGCGTGGTCGCTTCAACCTGGTGATGGGCGTGCTGGTCCTGGCGGCCGTGGGATTCGGTGTCTGGCGCTGGCGGCGGCAGGCCGACGAGGCGGCCGCACTGTCGGCGCGGATCGCCGCGCAGACCGCGCAGGCACAGCGCGCCTTCGCCGCGCGCAATGATCCGGCCGGCGCGACGCCCCCGCGCACCGACGCGCTCGCCGCCTCCGCCCTGCCCCCTTGGGGCGAACCGCTCGGCGCCAATCTGCAGGCCGTCCTGCGCCGGGCCGATGCCGGCGAGGCGGCGGCCGCCTGCCGGATCGCGGTGGAACTGCTGCTGTGCGCCGCGCCCTCGCCCGCCGACGCCGGCCGCGATCGCTGCCAGGGCGTGGACGCCGCGCTGCGCGGCAAAGCCGCGTTCTATCTGCGCAAGGCGGCGCTGGCCGGCAACCGCGACGCCCTGCTGCGCTACGCCGCCGGCCCCTTCCCGCAGGCGGCCCAGGCCCAGGACCACGAGCGCTACCTGCAGGACCCGGGCTTCGCCGACTGGTATGGCGAGGCCGTGCCGATGCTGCAGCGTGCGCTGCAGGCCGGCGATCCGCGAGCGGCGCTGCTGCTGGCCAACGCCTACAGCGACGATCAGGGCCTGCTCGACGCGCGGGTGCCGGACGACCCGGCGCTGGCCTATCGCTACCGGCTGCTGCTGTCCTACCTGAAGGCCGGCCCGGCGCCGGACGTCTCGACCCTGGCCCTGCGCCAGCGCGTGGACGCCGAACGCCAGGCGCAGCGGCTGTTCCGCGAGGCCTTCGGCAGCCGGGCGCTTGCCGCGCCGGTGTCCGTGGACCTGGAGCTGCGGCCCGACGACCCGGCCACCGCGCCCTGCCAGTAGCACCGGGCGCGGCGCCCGCGCGAACCGTGCCCGCCGCGTCCCGTCCCATGCCGCCCGGCGCCCGCGCGGCGCTCTTTCGCGCCGCCTCGCCTTGCCGCGCCCGTCCCCCTCACTTAGGCTGCATCGCTTCGACGTCGCGTGGTCTTGGGGATCGCAATGCTGGAAGGTGTATCGCGGGCCGCGTTCGGCCTGTTCGGGCTGGTCGTGCTGCTGGGCATCACCTGGCTGTTCTCCAACAACAAGCGCGCGGTGGACTGGCGCCTGGTGGTGACCGGCGTGGCGCTGCAGATCGGCTTCGCCGCGCTGGTGCTGCTGGTGCCCGGCGGGCGCGATGTCTTCGACTGGCTGGGCAAGGTGTTCGTGAAGGTGCTGAGCTTCGTCGGCGAAGGCTCCAACTTCATCTTCGGCAGCCTGATGGACGTGCCCAAGGCGGGCTTCATCTTCGCCTTCCAGGTGCTGCCCACCATCATCTTCTTCTCCGCGCTAATGGGCGTGCTCTACCACCTGGGCGTGATGCAGGCGGTGGTGCGGGCGATGGCCTGGGCCATCACCAAGGTGATGCGCGTGTCCGGCGCGGAAACCACCAGCGTCTGCGCCAGTGTGTTCATCGGCCAGACCGAGGCGCCGCTGACCGTGCGCCCGTACATCCCGCGGATGACCGAGTCGGAGCTGATCACGATGATGATCGGCGGCATGGCCCACATCGCCGGCGGCGTGCTGGCGGCCTACGTGGGCATGCTGGGCAATGGCGATCCGGTGCAGCAGGCCTTCTACGCCAAGCACCTGCTGGCGGCCTCGATCATGGCCGCGCCGGCCACGCTGGTGGTGTCCAAGATCCTGATTCCCGAGACCGGCACGCCGCTGACCCGCGGCACGGTCAAGATGGAAGTGGAGAAGACCACCAGCAACGTGATCGACGCGGCCGCGGCCGGCGCCGGCGACGGCCTGCGCCTGGCGCTGAACATCGGCGCGATGCTGCTGGCCTTCATCGCGCTGATCGCCCTGCTCAATGCGCCGCTGACCTGGTTCGGCGAATGGAGCGGCCTGGCCGCCGCGATCGGCCGGCCGACCAACCTGGCCACGATCCTGGGCTATGTGCTGGCGCCGGTGGCCTGGGTGATCGGCACGCCATGGGTGGACGCGACCACGGTCGGCTCGCTGATCGGGCAGAAGGTGGTGATCAACGAATTCGTCGCCTATACCGAGCTGGCGCGCATCGTGAACGGCCAGGTGCCGGGCGTGTCGCTCAGCGCCGACGGCAGCCTGATCGCCACCTACGCGCTGTGCGGCTTCGCCAACTTCAGCTCGATCGCGATCCAGATCGGCGGCATTGGCGGCCTGGCCCCTGAGCGCCGCGCGGACCTGGCGCGCTTCGGCCTGCGCGCGGTGCTGGGCGGCTCGATCGCCACGTTCATGACCGCCACCATCGCCGGCGTGCTGAGCCACTTCAGCTGAACCAAGTCGCCCGCGCGCTGTCCGCGCGCGCCTCGTTCAGCATTGCTGACGCCGTTCGCCGCTAGGCCTGTGCCGCGCTGCGGCATACTGACGCCCCCGACGGCGGCTTTGCGGCCGCCGTTTTTATGTTGGATTAGAAGAAGAGATGTCTATGAGTTCTGTCGTTGTCGTCGGCTCGTTCAATGTCGACCACGTCTGGCGCTGCGATGCGCTGCCCACCGCCGGCGCCACCATCGCCGGGCGCTACAGCTCCGGCCCCGGCGGCAAGGGCTTCAACCAGGCCATCGCGGCCGCGCGCGCGGGCGCGGGGACCACGTTCGTGTGCGCGCTGGGCGGCGATGTCGGCGGTGCGATGGCGCGCGGCCTGGCCGAGCAGGACGGGGTGCAGGTCGTCGCCGAAGCCAGCGATGAACCCACCGGCACCGGCGGCATCTACGTGGACAACCACGGCCGCAACACCATCGTGATCGGCCCCGGCGCCAACTTCACCCTGAGCCCCGGCTTCATCGCCCAGCAGCAGCCGCTGCTGGCCGGCGCGCAGGTGGTGCTGGCGCAGCTGGAGTCGCCGCTGGAGAGCATCGAGGCGGCGCTGACCAGCGCGCGCGCCGCGGGCGTGACCACCATCCTCAACCCCGCCCCGGCCAACGCGGTGGCCAGCATCGCGCTGCTGCGCCAGAGCGACATCCTGACGCCCAACGAGACCGAGTTCGCCGCCCTGCTGGGCCGCCATGTCGGCCAGCGCATGGAAGGCGACGATGTGGCCGCGCTGGACGGCAACACGCTGCACGGCCTGTGCCGCCAGCTGCTGCCCGGCGGTACGGTGGTCATCACCCTGGGCGCGGTCGGCGCCTTCGTCTCGCACGAGGACGAGCATCTGCGCGGCGACGCGCAGGCCCATTACCGCGTGGCGGCCGACACCGCGCAGACGGTGGACACCACCGGCGCGGGCGATGCCTTCAACGGCGCGCTGGCCGCCTCGCTGGCGCATGCGCCGCAGGCCGCGTTCAACCTGCACGTGCGCTTCGCCAACCGCTTCGCCGCCCGCTCGACCGAGAGCGAAGGCGCGGCGGTGTCGATGCCGCGGCTCACGCCGGAAAGCTGAGAAGTGAGTGGACAGGAGGCGTGAGTAACAGCACGCACTCCTGCCGCCCTCCGCTCATCCCTCAGGTCTCTTCGCTCACTCCTCGCCCCTCGCCCATGCGCATCGGCCCCTACGAGATCGAACCGCCGCTGATCCTGGCGCCGATGGCCGGGGTCACCGACAAGCCGTTCCGGCAGCTGTGCAAGCGGCTGGGCGCGGGCCTGGCCGTGTCGGAGATGACCATCTCCGATCCGCGCTTCTGGAGCACCGACAAGTCGCTGCGGCGCATGGACCACGAGGGCGAGCCGGCGCCGGTCAGCGTGCAGATCGCCGGCACCGAGCCCGCGCAGCTGGCCGAGGCGGCGCGCTACAACGTCGACCACGGCGCGCAGATCATCGACATCAACATGGGCTGCCCGGCCAAGAAGGTGTGCAACGCCTGGGCCGGTTCGGCGCTGATGCGCGACGAAGCGCTGGTCGCGCGCATCGTCGCGGCGGTGGTCCAGGCCGTGGACGTGCCGGTGACGCTGAAGATCCGCACCGGCTGGGACGCCGGGCACCGCAACGCGCCGACCATCGCCCGCATCGCCCAGGACGCCGGCATCGCCGCCCTGGCCGTGCACGGGCGCACCCGCGATCAGCAGTACACCGGCGTGGCCGAGTACGACACCATCGCCGCGATCAAGGCCGCGCTGGACATCCCGGTGTTCGCCAACGGCGACATCGACTCCCCGCGCAAGGCCGCGCAGGTCCTTCGCGACACCGGCGCCGACGCGGTGCTGGTCGGCCGCGCCGCGCAGGGGCGGCCGTGGATCTTCCGCGAGATCGCCCACTATCTGGCCACCGGCGAGGAACTGCCGCCCCCCATGATCGGCGAGGTGCGCGACATCCTGCTCGGCCATCTGCAGGCCCTGCACGACTTCTACGGCGAGCCCCAGGGCGTGCGCATCGCGCGCAAGCACCTGGGCTGGTACGCGAAGGACCGCCCGGAGAACGCCGCCTTCCGCGCGGTGGTCAACCGCGCCGAGAGCGCCGAGGAGCAGCTGCGCCTGACGCGCGACTACTTCGATGCGCTGGAGGCCGGCGTGGCGGTGTCGTTCGCCGACGCCGCCTGAGCCTGCGGCCCGAGGATCAGCGCCCGCAGCGGCGTGTCGTCCTCCTGCAAGGTGCGCTGCCACACCGCGCCGATCAATCGCCTGAAGCCATCAACGCCTGAAATCGGCAGCCGCGCCTGGATCTGCTGCGGCGCCATCGCCTGCCAGTCCTCATCGCGCAGCTCGGCCACGGCGAAATTGAAGGTGTAGTCCGGATCCAGACCCATGCGCAGGTCCGACAGCACCAGCCGCCCGTCCTGCACCCGGGCGCGCATGAAGCCGTGGTTGAACCAGTCCAGCCGCGTCACCGCCGGGATGCCGATCCGCATCGCCTGCGCCAGCGCCTGGGTGTTGGAGGGATGGCCGCGGAACACCATCGGCCCCCGATCGAACACCGAGCGTTCGGCATCGACATAGCCGGACGGCGTCATCGCCACCACCCGCCACAGCAGGGTGGAGAACGGCATCGGCGTGGAGAAGCGCGGCGCATCGCCCAACCCCATCGCCGCCAGGGTGCGCTCGGCCTGGCGATCGACCCTCGCCTTGGCCAGGCCGGCCACGCCCAGCACGCCGGCGGCCAGCACCAGGCCGGCGATCGCGCCGCGCTGGCCCAGCGGCTTGCGCGGCACGCACCAGGCGATGACGCAGCCCAACAGCAGCCACAGGGTGAAGGCCGGTTCGATGATGAAGAACAGCGACCACATCGTGGGTGGCACATCCAGCGGCCACAGCAGCGAGGTGCCGTAGACCGTGCAGGCGTCCATCAGCGGATGGCTGAGCAGGCAGGCCTGGATCAGCCAGAACCAGCGCGCCGGCGCCGAATTGACCCGGGTGCCGCGCACCCGGCACACCCACCACACCAGCGCGCCGATCAGCGGCAGCACGAACACCGAATGCAGGAAGCTGCGATGCCAGGTCATCAGCATCACCGGGTCGTCGGTGAACCGCGGCAGCAGCAGCACGTCCAGGTCCGGCAAGGTGTTGAGCGCCGCGCCGGCCAGGATGGCGGCGCGGCGCTGACCCGCCGGGGCGAGGGCCGCGCCGATGGCGCCGCCAAGCAGAAGATGAGTGACCGAATCCATGCCCGCATCATGCCTGCTTGGTCGGGGCTGCGGGCTCTATGTGCCGCCGCTTCCATGAGCCGCCAGCGGGCGATCGCGCCGTGCATCGCATTGCACGAGCGGCCCGATGGGATTGCCGATCAAGCCGCCCTGCCCGGATGCCACGCACGCACGGCCCGGTCCCTTGGCTTCAGGCCCGACGCATGCCGATGCCCGCGATCAACACCGGCCGAAGCGCCTTACTCCAGGCTCGGATTGCGCACCGGCCGCCAGTTCGCCGGAAGACGATCGCCTTCGCTGGCCTTGACCAGCGCGCGCAGCTGCAAGCCGATGGGATCGTCTGGCGCAAGCTGATCGGCCCCGCCCGCCCAGGCCTTGCGCGCACCGGCGACATCGCCCAGCCGCGCCAGTGCATTGCCGCGCTCGACATAGCAGCCGGTGGCGAACGGCACCGCCTCGAGGATCTCCGCGCAGCGCGTGGCCACCTGCCGCCAGTCGGGCGAGGGCGTGCGATAGACCTCCTTGAGCACCTCGCGATACAGGCCGCGCACGCGCAGGCGCTTGTCGTCCATCCGGCCCTGCCAGACGCCCAGCACGCCGATCCGCCCCACCTGATGCAGGTTGCGCATGGTGACGGCCGGGTTCCAGTTGTACTCGGGCTCGGGAATGGTGCTGCTCAACCGCATCACGAACAGACCGGCGTAGCGCCCGGCGAGATTGGTGTCGTCCACGCTCTCCACGTATTCGCGCAGCGGCGAGCCGCTGCCGCGCACCCATTCGGGCATGTACATATAACTGTTGTAGAGCGTGGTTCCCGGCGGCTGGTGGGTCCGCATCCAGCGGCTGATCTCGGGCAGGCGCTGGCCCAGGTCCACGCCTTCATCGGAGAAGTTGCGCCAGCCCTCCGCGCTGCCGCCGCCCAGCTCGTTGAAGTACTCCCACAGCCGCGGCTCGCGTGCGGTCATCACCAGCGCCAGCGCGGTGGGCGCGAAGGCCAGCGGCAGCAGCCAGCGCCGCCGGACCGACACCGAGGCACGCCAGGCCAGCGCGCCGGCCAGCGTGGCCAAAGGCAGGAACAGCGGCAGCGCGTGGCGCACACCGGCATAGGTGCCGCGCGAGCCGAGCAGGCTGGCCCAGTATGCCGCCCCGAGCGCGCCCATGGTCAGCAGCAGGTGCTTCTGCCCGCTCGACAGCGGCGCGCGCCATAGCGCCAGCAGGCCCAGCAGCGCGCCGGCCAGCAGCGGCAGCGGCAGCTTGGCCGCCAGCTGGCCGGGCCAGAAGAACCACGGCGGCGCGCCCTTGAACTCGTGGCCGAACAGCTTGTGCTCGCGCTGGCCGCGGCCTTCCACGCCGGCGCGCAGCGTGTCGGCCATGCCCCACAGATAGGCCCGCGGCAGCAGGCGCGCGTCGTCCAGCGCATGCAGCACCCGGCGCTGCACGGGAGAGGCCAGGTCGTCGATCTTGGGCGCCATCGGCCGATTGAAGGCGTCGCTGCCATCGCGCCCGGCATGGAAGCGGAATCCGTACAGCGACCACAGCACGGCCACCGCGACCAGGGCGGCCAGTGCGACCGCAGCCCACCGCGCCAGCAGGGTCGCGGCGCGCTCGTGCGTGCCGGGCAGCGCGTCCCGCCGGCTGCGCCAGTGCCGCCAGGCCGCGGCCAGCAGCAGCGCCACGCCGATGCCGGCCACCGCACCGGGGGCCGAGTGCTTGGACCCGAGCGCCAGCCCCGCCGACAGCACGAAGGCCAGCCAGGCCGGCCAGCGCCAGGTGCTGGCCAGCCAGGCCGCGCTGGCCGCGCTCATGCCCAGGGCGAGGGCCACCGGCAGGTCGGTCATCAGCACCGGCAGGTGCGCGCCGACCGTGGGATCCACCGCCAGCCAGGCCAGCAGCCCGGTCGCCCACCACAGGCCCGCCACCTTCCACACCAGCAGCGCCAGCGCGGCCAGCAGGAGCAGGTTGAGCGCGAACATCGCCACGCGGATGTGGTGCTGGGAATCGGCCGGCGCGTTGTCCAGGTAGGCCATGGACTGGGTGTAGATGCGCTCGTCGTCCTTCTCGTGCAGCTCGCGCAGCGGCGGCAGCACTACCGAGGCAGGCGCCAGCCAGCCGGTCCACAGCTTGGCCAGCGGCGGGTGCTCGGGATTGATCCGGTAGTCGCCGAGCCGCGCGTAGGACACACCGGCGGCGTAGTGGTAGGGCTCGTCGAGGGTCAGGCCATCGCGGGCGGTGCCGACCATCGCGCGCGCCAGCGCCAACGCCAGCAGGGCCGCGATCAGCAGCAGTCCGGGGAATGATGCGCGCAGTCTTGGCTCCATGCCCCAGCACACGCAGCCCGCGGCGCCACCCGGACAGGCGCAGCGCGGAACGAAAGCGCGGCTACATCGAGCGCGCGCTCAGGCCGCCTGCGGCAGCGCCGGCTCGTCCGGCACCAGGCGCAGGCGCGCCGGCACTTCGCTCAGCACCTGGCCGGCGTGGGACACCAGCTGCAGGCTGCCGTCGGCGGTCTCGCACAGCGCGGTGAGGCTCTCGACCCAGTCGCCATCGTTGGCGTACACCAGGCCGTCGCGGCGCATCAGCGCGGCGCGATGGATGTGGCCGCAGACGATGCCGTCCAGGCCGCGCCGGCGCGCGTCGGCCAGGCCGGCCTCGACGAAGCGGGCGATGTAGCGCTCGGCCGCCGCGCTCTTGCGCTTGAGGTATTCGGCCAGGGACCAGTAGCGCAGGCCGAAGCGCCGCCGCATGCGGTTGACCAGCTTGTTGCCGGTGAGGATGCGGTAGTACAGCCAGTCGCCGAACTGCTCCTGCAGCCCGCCGAAGTGCGTGGCCGCATCGTAGTCGTCGCCGTGCACCACCAGCAGGCGGCGGCCGTCGGCGGTGGTGTGGATCACGCGGCGACGCACCTGCATGGCCGGCAGCATCAGCCCGCAGAAACGGCGCGCGGCGCGGTCGTGGTTGCCGGGCACGTAGATCAGCTCGGTGCCGTTGCGCGCCAGCGCGTGCAGCGCCTCGACCACGCGCTGGTGGGCGGCGTCCCAGCGCGCGCGCCGCCGCGACATCCACCACAGATCGACGATGTCGCCGACCAGATAGAGCTGCCTGCACTTGAGCCGGGTCAGGAAGTCGGCGAACTCGGCGGCATGGCAATGGGTGGAGCCCAGGTGCACATCGGAGACGAACACGGCGCGGTTCATGCGGCTTGCTCCTGCGTGGGGGTGTGCAGATAACGCTGGCGCTTGCGCGTGTGCATGCGCTCCAGGTCCAGTTCGATCAGCCCGTCGACGCAGCCGGCGAAGTCGGCGTCCACGCCGAAGGCCAGAAAGTGCGCGCCGCCCGGTTCGCACAGCTCGGTGTACTGACGGAACAGCATGGGCACCTGGGCGCCGAGCGCGGCGAGGTTCTCGCGCAGCACGGCGAAGGCCGCCTGCGCATCCAGCGTCTCGAACGCCGCCGGCACCGCCTGCAGCACGAAGGGATGGCGCGCCGTGGCGCCGGCGTCCTGGCCGTGGAAGCGCTGGTAATAGGCCACGATCTGCTCGCGCGCGGCCTGCGGCAGCGCCGCGCTCATCGACACCGCGCCGAACAGATAGCGCACCTGCGGATGGGCCACCAGGTAGGCGCCGATGCCCTGCCACAGCTGGTCGATGCTGCGGCTGTTCCAGTAGTCGGGCGCGACGAAGCTGCGGCCCAGCTCCATGCCCTGGGCGATGCGCGGCAGCGCGCCCTCGGACCAGTCGAACAGGCTGGCCGTGTACAGCCCGGCCAGCCCGCGCCTGGCCAGCACCTGCGCCCCGCGCGCCACGCGGTAGGCGCCGGCGACCGCGCCGGCCTCCTCGTCCCACAGCACGATGTGGTCGTACCAGGTGTCGTAGTCGTCCACGTCCAGCGCCCGGCCCGTGCCCTCGCCCACCTTGCGGAAGGTCAGCTCGCGCAGGCGGCCGATCTCGCGCAGCAGCGGCGAGTCGGCGGCCAGCGGCCCGGCGACGATGCGCCGGCCCTCGCTGGTGCGGCCGAAGCTCGGCAGCGCCGCGATCGCCGCGCGCAGCTGCGCCACCGGCACCGGCGCGATCAGCGCGGCCGGCGATTCGGCCCCGGCATCGGCGCGGCTGCCGAGCGCATACAGCGCGCGCCGCAGCTGGCGCAGCACGGTGGTCTCGTCGGCGTGCGTGGCCAGCGCCTGCGCCTGGCCCACGTACAGGCGCAGCGGCTGCTGGCGGCGCGCGAACATCTCGCGCGGCAGCAGCACCGTGCCGGCCGGCTTGAACACCGCAGAGGCGCCGTAGAACAGCGCCGAGTTGCGCGCCTGCACGCGCACCGGCAGCACCTGGGCACCACTGGCCCGGGCGAAGCGCACGAAGCCCGGCCGCCAGCGCGTATCGCGCACGCCCAGCGGCGACAGGCGCGACACCTCGCCGGCCGGAAACACGATCACGCACTGTCCGGCATCCAGCGCCGCGCGCACCGCGCGCAGGCTGCCGGCGGCCGAGCTGCCGCCGAATACGCGCACCGGCAGCAGCAGCGGGCGCAGCGGTGCGATGTGGGTCAGCACCTCGTTGGCGACGATGCGCACATCGCGCCGCACCTGGCCGACCAGATGCAGCAGCGCCATCGCATCGCGCGCGCCGGAAGGATGGTTGGCGACCACCAGCAGCGGGCCGCTGGCGGGAATGCGCGCCAGGGCCTGCGCATCGAAGCTGCCGTCCAACTGCAGGAATCCTTGCGCGGCGGCGACGAAGTCCCAGGGCGTGCTGTCCCGGTGCGCGTTCAGGAATGCCAGCGCCTGGTCCAGTCCGGACCAGTGCCCGTAGCGGCGCAGCAGCGGCCGGGTCAGCAGGCCACGGCGGCCGCCGAACCAGCGCGGATAACGTTCGAGCAGGGTGTCTTCCAGAGGGCGCATGGTCGGGTCCCATCCCGGTCAGCGGCGGATCTGGAACGCCAGACTGGGCCGCGATGGCGTCAGCCGCGTTGCACGCGTGCGGCACGGCGATGACACCGCCCGGCCGCAGGCCGGGGCGCGGAAAGTAACGTCCCGGCAACACGGGGCACGCCACCATGCGCGGCCGGCGCCGCGCGTGTATCATGCGCGGCCATCTTTTCATCCGAATCAAAGGATATAAGCCTGATGTCCAGCTACCTGTTCACTTCCGAATCGGTCTCCGAGGGCCATCCGGACAAGATCGCAGACCAGATCTCCGACGCCGTCCTGGACGCGATCCTGGCCCAGGACAAGCGCGCCCGCGTGGCCTGCGAGACGCTGGTCAAGACCGGCGTGGCGATCGTGGCCGGCGAAGTGACCACCAGCGCCTGGATCGACCTGGAAGCCCTGACCCGCAAGGTCATCCTGGACATCGGCTACAACAGCTCCGAGGTCGGCTTCGACGGCGAGACCTGCGGCGTGCTCAACCTGATCGGCAAGCAGTCGCCGGACATCAACCAGGGCGTGGACCGCAAGAAGCCCGAGGAACAGGGCGCCGGCGACCAGGGCCTGATGTTCGGCTACGCCACCAACGAGACCGACAGCTACATGCCGGCGGCGATCCACCTCTCGCACCGGCTGGTCGAGCGCCAGGCGCAGATCCGCAAGAAGAAGAACTCGCCGCTGTCCTGGCTGCGCCCCGACGCCAAGTCGCAGGTCACCCTGCGCTACGAGGACGGCGTGGCCACGGCCATCGACGCGGTGGTCCTGTCGACCCAGCACGATCCGGGCGTCAAGCAGAAGGACCTGATCGAGGCGGTGCGCGAGGAGATCATCAAGCCGGTGCTGCCGTCCAAGTGGCTGCACAAGGGCACCAAGTTCCACATCAACCCGACCGGCAAGTTCATCATCGGCGGCCCCGTGGGCGACTGCGGCCTGACCGGCCGCAAGATCATCGTGGACACCTACGGCGGCTGGGCGCGCCACGGTGGCGGCGCATTCTCGGGCAAGGATCCGTCCAAGGTCGACCGCTCGGCCGCCTACGCCGCGCGCTATGTGGCCAAGAACGTGGTCGCCGCCGGCCTGGCCGACCGCTGCGAGGTGCAGGTCTCCTACGCCATCGGCGTGGCCGAGCCGACCTCGATCTCGGTCACCACCTTCGGCACCGGCAAGATCGCCGACGAGAAGATCGAGAAGCTGATCCGCAAGCATTTCGACCTGCGTCCGTACGGCATCATCCAGATGCTCGACCTGATCCACCCGATGTACCAGCCGACCGCCTCCTACGGTCACTTCGGCCGCAAGCCGAAGGAATTCACCTACACCGACGGCGCTGGCACGCAGCACACCGCCACCGCCTTCTCGTGGGAGAAGACCGACAAGGCCGACGCCCTGCGCGCCGATGCCAAGCTGAAGTAAGCCTGCCGCGCGCCCGCGCCGCAGACTGCAAGAAGGCCGCTGAGAAGCGGCCTTTTTGTTTGTTGGTTCTTCGCCGAGATTCTGGCCGCTGCAAAAGCGGACGTCGCCGCCCAGCCGCGATCCGGCCGGGCGCGGCTCCTCGGCTCGATCCGCCAACGACAGCGGACGCCGGGATGAAAAGGATTGACAGCGCTGCATGCTCTTGTGGGAGCAACTGTCTCTCAAATCTAGCAGCCGCCCGTGTGTAGAGCGGAGCTCGCTCCGCTGCTCTTCGTTCGGTTCGTAGGGAAAGCCCCAGCGGAGCAAGCTCCGCTCTACAAGTGGGAGGCATGGCGGCTCCCACATGGGATCAGCACCGACCGGTGGAAGCCCCACTGTGGATGGATCAGGACGTCTTCCAGCTCGAGGCATCGAGCAGCGCTCTGCCCCCTCCCTTTCGCCGCAGGCGAAGGGGAGCTCGAAGTCGCGAACTAGCGACTGAGGGGGTGGGGTGCTTTTGCTCTTCGCTTCTGTGGCTTGACCGGGAAAGCCTCGACCCCTCCCCCTCAATCGCTAGCCGCGATTTCGAGCTCCCCTGCGCTGCGCGCAAGGGAGGGGGCCTCAAGTCGATGATTTCCTGTCACTGATCGCGTGATGCGCGAGGGGGGGGCGAACGCCCCCGCAAACCGAAGCCTTATGACTCGACGCGTGCAGCAGCGGGCCGGCGGGCGGGGGCCGCGCCTAGCGAGGCAGGATGCCGAGCGCCCGAATCAGGGCAGGATGCCGTGATTGAGGGATCAGCGGCCCCCGCCCGCCGGACCGCTGCCCCTCCGAAGCCGGAAGCACCGCTCCTCCGAAGCCACAACGCTCAGCTGCAACGCGACCTCAGGATCGCGGGAAGAACCTGTTCTTCGTGCTCCGAGCGAAAGTCCCTGGGTTCCCGCGTTCGCGGGAACGACGATAGACACATAGGCGCGGCAGATGACCCGACCGAGGGACAAGCAAACACCGCCTGCCATATCGCTGCCTCTTCGAAGCCGAACGCCCAAACGCCAAGATCATGCAATCGGAAGAACCGGCAACATGCGAAACGCCGCCTCGCCCTCAACCGATCATCTGATCCGCCAGCGCGCCCACGCGCGCCAGCACCGCGTCGCGCTGATCCGAATCGACCCGTGCGCCTTGCAGCAGCGCCACCAGCACCCACGGCGTGCCGCCCGCGAGCGGCCACAGCACCGCCAGATCGTTGCGCGTGTCGCGGCCGTTGTTGCCCGTCTTGTCGCCCACGCGCCAGCGCTTGCCCAGGCCGGCACGCAGACAGTCGTCACCGGTCTGGTTGTCGATCAGCCAGTCCGCGTACTGCGCACGCGATGCCTTGGACAGGCCATCGCCCACCGCGAAGCGCGCCAGGCTGGCGGCCACCGCCGCAGGACTGGTGGTGTCGCGCGGATCGTCGGGCGCGAAGTTGTTCATCTCCGGCTCGTAGCGATCGCTGCGGGTCACCGCGTCGCCCTGCCTGCGCAGGAACGCCGTCAGCGCAGACGGCCCACCGGCCCGCGCCAGCAGCAGATTGGCCGCGGTGTTGTCGCTGTTGGTGACGGCCGCGCGGCAGAGATCGCGCACGGTGAGGTCCTTGCCCACGTGCCGCTCCGACTCCGGCGCCCAGGACAGCAGCTGCGCCTGACGGATCGGGAGGCGCTCATCCAGCGACAGCGCCCCGGCGTCGGCCAGGCTGAGGACGTGCGCGGCCAGCAGCGCCTTGAAGGTGCTGCACATCGGGAAGCGCTCGTCCTGGCGGCGGCCCATCCGGCGGCCGGTGCCGACCTCCAGCAGGGTCACGCCCAACCGTCCCCCGCTGACCTGCTCCAGCGCGGCGAAGTCCTTGGCGCCGGCGATGGCCGCGGCCACGCCGCCCTTCGCGGCGGCAGGCGCTACCGGCGCGACGGCGGCCGCCCAGGGCGCGGCGAAGGCGGTGAGCAGCGCGGTCCCGCTGCGCTGGAGGAATCGACGACGGTCAGACATGGCGGCACTCCGAACGGTTGGGTCCCAGGATTATTGGAAGGCAGCCCTGCGGCCACCAGCGCGAAGTTTCAGGGGCAGCCATAAGCTGGATCGATGGCTTGGGCTACAGTGCCCGTCGCACGATGCCCCGCCGGCGTGCCTGCATCCTCTCCCTCCCGTACGGCCGTCATGCTCCGATCCGCCCTGCCGCTCAATGCCTTGCGCGCCTTCGAGGCGGCCGCGCGCCACCTGAACTTCACCCGCGCCGCGCTGGAGCTGCACATCAGCCAGGCCGCGCTGAGCCATCAGATCCGTGTATTGGAATCGCGCCTGCAGGTGGTGCTGTTCCATCGGCTGGCGCGCGGGGTGGCGCTGACCGACGAGGGCGCGGCGCTGTACCCGATGCTCAACGAAAGCTTCGACCGCATCGCCGGCACGCTGGATCGCTTCACCGACGGCCGCTATCGCGAGACCTTGAACGTCGGCGTGGTCGGCACCTTCGCCATCGGCTGGCTGCTGCCGCGCCTGGCGCAGTTCGGCGCGGCGCATCCGGCCATCGACCTGCGCCTGCAGACCCACAACAACCGCGTGGACCTGGCCGGCGAGGGGCTGGAGCTGGCGATCCGCTTCGGCGAGGGCGACTGGCCCGGCCAGCACAGCACCCCGGTGATGGCGGTGCGCTTCGCCCCGCTGTGCGCCCCGGCCCTGGCCAGGACCCTGCACCGCCCGGAGGACCTGGCCGCGCACACGCTGCTGCGCACCTACCGGCAGGACGAATGGTCGCGCTGGTGCGCGGCGGCCGGCATCGCGCCGCTGGATGCGCGTGGTCCGGTGTTCGACACGTCCCTGGCGATGGCCGCGGCCGCCACCGCGGGCGCCGGCGTGGCGCTGCTGCCGGTGGAGCTGTTCCAGCAGGCGCTGGACAGCGGCCAGCTCGTGCGACCGTTCGATCTGCACATCGCGCTGGGCCGCTACTGGCTCACCCGGCTGCGCTCGCGGCCCGAGAGCCCGGCCGCGCAGCAGTTCCGGCGCTGGCTCGAACAGCGCGTGGCGCAGGACACCGCGCCGGCGGACTGACGCCCCGGCTCAGGCCGCGTCGTCGTACAGCGCCATCCAGGCCGCCTCGGCCTTGGCCAGGTCGCCGGCGGCCTGCTCGCGCTGGCGGCCGAGCGCGGCCAGCCGGCTGCCGTCGGCGGCGTTGGCCGGGTCGGCCAGCTGCGCATCGATCGCGGCCACGGCCGCCTCCAGCTGCGCCACCTTGTCTTCGGCCGCCTTGAGCTTGTGCGGGTTCGGTGGCTTCTTCTGCACCAGCGGCGGGGTCGGCGGCGGTGGCGTGGGCGCGGCCTGGGCCAGCTTCTGCTTGGTGCCCTGCGCGGCCGGGCGCGTGCGCAGCCAGGCGGCGTAGTCGTCCAGGTCGCCGGAGAACGGTTCGACCACGCCATCGGCCACGCGCCAGAAGGTGTCGCAGACCAGGCCGATCAGATGGCGGTCGTGGCTGACCATCACGATGGCGCCTTCGAAGATGCTGAGCGCTTCGGCCAGCGCCTCGCGCATCTCAAGATCCAGATGGTTGGTCGGCTCGTCGAGCAGCAGCACGTTGGGCTGCTGCCAGGCGATCAGCGCCAGCGCCAGGCGCGCGCGCTCGCCGCCGGAGAAACCATCGACCACCTCGAAGGCGCGATCGCCAGGGAAGTTCCACTTGCCCAGGAAGTCGCGGAACGACTGGGTGGACGCATCCGGGGAGATCTCGCGAAAATGGTCGATGGGCGACTGCCCCTCGTGCAGCGACTCGACCGTGTGCTGGGCGAAGTAGCCGATGCACAGGTCCGGGTGCGCACTGCGCTCGCCATGCACCGGCGCCAGCTCGCCGACCAGGGTCTTGACCAGGGTGGACTTGCCCGCGCCGTTGGGGCCGAGCAGGCCGATGCGGTCGCCCGCCTCCAGGCCG
Organism: Pseudoxanthomonas winnipegensis; assembly: GCF_030322905.1. Classification (NCBI taxonomy): domain Bacteria; kingdom Pseudomonadati; phylum Pseudomonadota; class Gammaproteobacteria; order Lysobacterales; family Lysobacteraceae; genus Pseudoxanthomonas; species Pseudoxanthomonas winnipegensis. The sequence goes on from NZ_CP095475.1 coordinate 3,193,086, forward strand.
AAGCCGACCTTGTGCAGAATCACCGTGTCCTCGCCGTAGCCGGCCTCGACATGGTTGAGGCGGATCAGCGAATACGGCAGGCGCGCCGGCGCGGCGAATTCGATGCGGAACTCGCGCTCGGCACGCACCGCCTCGGTGCCGGCCATCTTGGCCAGGCGCTTGATGCGGCTCTGCGCCTGGCTGGCCTTGCTGGCCTGCGCCTTGAAGCGGTCGATGAAGCTCTGCAGATGCGCGCGCTCGGCCTCGGCCTTCTCGTGCTGGATCTGCTGCTGGCGCAGGTGCTCGGTGCGCTGGCGTTCGAAGTCGGTATACCCGCCAACGTAGAGCTTGGCGCCGCCGCCATGCAGGTGCAGGGTGTGGGTGGCCACGTTGTCCAGGAACTCGCGGTCGTGGCTGATCAGCAGCAACGTGCCGGGATACTTCAGCAGCCACTGCTCCAGCCAGAACACCGCGTCCAGGTCGAGGTGGTTGGTCGGTTCGTCCAGCAGCAGGAGGTCGCTGGGCATCATCAGCGCGCGCGCCAGGTTCAGGCGCACGCGCCAGCCGCCGGAGAAGTCCTTGACCGCGCGCTGGTGGGTGTCGGCCGGAAAGCCCAGGCCGTGCAGCAGCTTGCCGGCGCGCGCCTGGGCGTCGTAGCCGCCGACTTCCTCCATGCGGATGTGCACGGCGGCCACCGCTTCCCAGTCCTCGGCGGCCATGGCATCGGCCTCGGCCTTGAGCACGGCGGCCACTTCGGTGTCGCCGCCCAGCACGAAGTCCAGCGCCGCATCGGGCAGAGCCGGAGTCTCCTGCGCCACGCTGGCGATGCGCACCTTGCCGGGCAGCTCGACATCGCCCTTGTCGGCCTCCAGCTCGCCCTTCACCGCGGCGAACAGGCTGGACTTGCCGGTGCCGTTGCGCCCGACCACGCCCACCCGGTAGCCGGCGTGCATGGCCAGGTCGACATTGGACAACAGCAGGCGTTCGCCGCGACGGAGGGCGAAATTACGCAACGAAATCATGGGGGGTTTCCGAAATAACCGAAGGGCATGAGGAGATGAGGACCCTTCCTGCGACGCCATTCTAACGTTAACGAATACTTGACTCGGAGCCCGCGCGGGGCGCCGCAACTGCGGATTTTCCGGCGCGCGGCGCGCACGGCCAAAGCGATTTCAGCCGAAACCGGGTTTGACACATCAGTTAGAAAAGCGTTAATTCGAAAGTGCATCGCGACCTCGCCCCCTGTTCAGGTGACGAGCCCTCCCCCAGCGATGCGAGCCTTTATTACCGGAGTTGCACAGATGAACCGCAAGACCAGTCCCCTCGCCGCCGCCGTGGCTCTCGCCCTGGCCGCCGCCCCCGCCTTCGCCCAGGACGCCGCGTCTTCGGCGCCCGTCAAAGCCAGCACGCTGGATACCGTGATCGTCACCGGTACGCATGTGGCCGACCGCACCGTGGCCGAATCGCAGTCGCCGATCGACATCATCTCGCCCGAGACCCTGCAGGCGACCGGCACCACCGAACTGGCCACCGCGCTCTCGCGCGCCCTGCCCTCGCTCAACTTCCCGCGCCCGGCGCTGGTGGACGGCACCAGCGGCGTGCGCCCGGCGCAGCTGCGCGGGCTCTCGCCCGACCAGGTGCTGGTGCTGGTCAATGGCAAGCGCTACCACAGCTCGGCCGCGATCAACCTCAACGGCAGCATCGGCCGCGGCTCCTCGGCGGTAGACCTCAACAGCATTCCGGTCGCGGCCATCGAGCGCGTGGAAGTGCTGCGCGACGGCGCCTCGGCGCAGTACGGTTCGGACGCCATCGCCGGCGTGGTCAACATCGTGCTCAAGGGCGCCGGCAGCGGCGGCAGCCTGGCGGTGAACTACGGCAAGTACGCCAAGGGCGATGGCGAGCAGTACCAGCTCTCCGGCGATGCGGGCATGGGCTTCGCCGACGGTCGCGGCAAGCTGCACGTGGCCGGCCAGGTCGGCTACCAGGATCCGACCAACCGCTCCGGCGCCTACGCTGGCAGCACGCCCAACACCGGCAACTTCCCCTCGGTAGGCCAGAAGGCCTTCGTGATCGGCGACCCGGACGTGAACGCCGGCGCGGTGTCGGCCAACACCAGCTTCGACTTCAGCGACCACCTCAGCGCCTACGCCACGGCGATCGCCAGCAACCGCGACATCGATTCCTACGCCTTCTACCGCTCGAAGAACCACAACAACCAGAGCGCGCTGCTGGCGCAGTTCTACCCGGACGGCTACGTGCCGGTGATCAACCAGTACTCCAAGGACCGCTCGCTGATCGCCGGGCTCAAGGGCAATACCGACGGCGGCTTCACCTGGGACGTCAGCTACAACTACGGCTACAACAAGATCGACTACCACACCCGCAACACCATCAACTACACGCTCGGCGCGGCCAGCCCGACCAGCTTCTACGATGGCGCGCTGGAGTACACCCAGAACATCTTCAACGCCGACTTCACCCAGGCGCTGGACTGGGGCCTGGCCTATCCGGTGACCTGGTCCTTCGGCGCCGAGTACCGCGGTGAGAAGTGGAACCAGTCGCCGGGCGAGTACGGCTCCTACGCCAACGCGGGCCAGGGCATCGCCGGCTCCAGCTCCGGCGCGCAGGGCTTCGGCGGCTTCACCCCGGCCAATGCCGTGCATGCCGATCGCCACAGCTACGCGGTCTACACCGGGCTGGAAGCCGACTTCACCGACAAGTTCTCCGCCGGCCTGACCGGTCGCTACGAGGACTACTCGGACTTCGGCAGCAAGGTCTCCGGCAAGCTGTCGGCGCGCTACGCCTTCACCGACCGCGTGGCCCTGCGCGCCACGGCGTCCAACGGCTTCCGCGCCCCGTCGCTGGCCCAGCAGAGCTTCCAGGCCATCTCCAGCACGATCAACAACGGCGTGTTCTTCCAGTCCGGCACCTTCCCGGCCGACACCGCTGTGGCCCAGGCCCTCGGCGCCAAGCCGCTCAAGGCCGAGACCTCGACCTCCTACAGCGTGGGCCTGGTGCTGCAGCCGACCGATGCGTTCTCGCTGACGGTCGATGCCTACCAGATCAAGATCGACGACCGCATCCTGCTGTCCTCCAACGTCAACACCACCCCGGCCGCGCGCGCGCTGCTGACCAGCCTGGGCCAGGACCAGGTGACCCAGTTCCGCTACTTCACCAACGCCGCCGACACCCGCACCCGCGGCGTGGACGTGGTGGGCACCTATGCGATCCCGTTCGCCACCAGCGGCCTGGACCTGACCGCCAGCTACAGCTACGGCAAGACCGAGGTGACCCGCCTGGACGCCTCGCCGGCCGTGCTGACCGGCCTGGGCATCACCACCGGCCTGGTCGGGCGCGACGAGATCGGCCGACTGGAAGACAGCTTCCCCAAGAGCAAGGCGATCGTCGGCGGCACCTGGCATAGCGACCACTGGAGCGTGGGCCTGACCGGCACGCGCTATGGCAGCGTCACCGTGCGCAACTCGACCACGCCGGCCAACGACCAGACCTTCGACGCCAAGTGGCTGGTCGACGTCAACGCCAGCTACAAGCCGACCTCGCAGTGGACGCTGACGGTGGGCGCGGACAACGTGCTGGACACCTATCCGCAGGAAAACACCTACGCCAACTCCACCAGCGGCGTGTTCCCGTACAGCAACTACTCGCCGTTCGGCTTCAACGGCGCCTACGTGTACGGCCGCATCGCCTACACCTGGTAAACCGCACCAGCGTCATCGCGTGAACCCAAAGCCCCGGCCGATCTGGCCGGGGCTTTTTTCTTGCGCCCAGACACAGGGTTGGTGAGCGCACTTCGGCCACCAGCCTCGATCCGGTAGGGCAAGACTCCTCGACTCGCCAACTCTCCCAGGCTCAGCCTGGGACAGGAGAGAATTGAGCCTCCGCACCATGCCTGGTGGGAGCCGCCATGGCGGCGATGGGGCTTTCCCTGCAAAGCTTCATCGCTGCTCAGGCATGCCCGGTAGAGCCTCATCGCCGCCATGGCGGCTCCCACATTGGAGTCCGACAACGCATCTGCCGTCGGGCATGCTGCAAGGACACGTAGCGCCCATGCGCTGTCGCGAACCTTAATGATCAGGCTCTGCACACCTGGCCGAGGCTCTGGGTCGGGTTAGCAAGACTTCTTTTGAACCGAAGCCCCACTGCATGACGCGCGAGGCAGCGGTTCGGCGGGCGGTGGCCGCGACTAGCGAGGCAGGACGCCGAGCGCCCGAGTCAGGGCAGGATGCCCTGACCGAGGGATAAGCGGACACCGCCCGCCGGACCGCTGCCCACCCGAAGCCGAACAACAACCACGCGCCGCCATACCCCGATCAGGCAAAGAACGCTTTTTGTTCTTCGACGAAACTAGAAAACACCCGGCACGTGGAACGAGAGGACCGGAACGTTGCGGCACTGCGCTCCTAACGCTGATGACGCTGCGAGCAGCAGATTGGTCAATCTCCCTGACTCAAGCGCCACCACCAGGGCACGCATCGCTCTTAGACTCTCGGCATGCCCCACCTGCCAGAGCCCCTGACCGCTTCCGAGGACCACGCCGAGTTTCGGAACGTGGCGGGCCGGCCGGGCGCCGAGCTCTACCGCGCAAGCATCGTGCAGCACGCCTTCGAACCGCACACGCACCAGGCGTACGGACTGGGCATCATCGAAACCGGCGTCGAACGGTTCCGCTATCGCGGCGCCGACCACCTCGCCACCCCACAGTCTCTCGTCCTGATGCACCCCGACGTACCGCATACCGGCCGCGCGGAAACCGCAGGCGGCTGGCGCTACCGCATGCTGTATCTGGATCCGGCCCTGGTCAGCGCGCTCAGCGGCGAAGCGCACTGGTGGTTCGGCGACGTGGTGGAATCGCGCCATCCCGAACTCGCGCAGCGCCTGACCTCCCTGCACCAGCACCTGTGGCAATGCAGCGATGCCCTGCAGGCCGATGGCCTGCTGCTGGACTTCATCGCCTGCCTGCGCCCCCTGGCGCGGACCGCCATGCGTGAGCTCCGCGATGGCGCCCCCGCACGCCTGGCGCCCGTCATCGACGCCATGCGCGCCGCGCTGCACGAGCCGCTGGCACTGGCCGACCTGGCCGCCGTGGCGAACCTGAGCCCCTTCCACTTCCTGCGCAAGTTCAAGGCGCAATACCACCTCACTCCCCACCAGATGCTGATGGCCTTGCGCCTGGCCGAAGCCAAGCGCCTGCTGGCCCGGGGCATGCGCCCGGCCGATGTCGCCGCGGCCACCGGCCTGACCGACCAGGCCCACCTGACCCGCGCCTTCGCACGCCGCTACGGCGTCACCCCGGCGCGCTATCAACGCCAGATCCGCTGAGCCTCCGACACGACCGCAAGCGCAAGCTGGTACAAGACGGCGGCCGCGCCCACGCGCCACCCTGCGCCCTGACGTGACGGCATCGCAGGGGAACACCGACCATGGGCGCAGGCGTGGCATTCGCCTTGATGGCAGGCTTGATGTGGGGCCTGGTCTTCGTCGGGCCGCTGCTGCTGCCCGAGTACCCGCCCATCCTCCACACCCTGGGCCGCTACCTGGCGTTCGGCCTGATCACGCTGCCGCTGGCCTGGTGGGACCGCGCCGAACTGCGGCGACTCACGCGCGCCGACTGGACCGAAGCGCTCAAGCTCTCGGTGGTCGGCAACTTCCTGTACTACCTGTGTCTTTCCAGCGCCATCCAGCGCGCCGGCGCGCCCTTGCCGACCATGATCATCGGCACCCTGCCCGTGGTCATCGCCATCGCCGCCAACCTGCGCAACCACGCCCGCGACGGGCGTCTGCCCTGGCCCCGCCTCGCCCCCGCCCTGTTGGTGATCCTGGCCGGCATCGCCTGCGTCAACCAGGTCGAGATGGCCGCACTCGCCCACGCCTCCCAGGCCCAGCGCAGCCGCTACCTGTGGGGCGCGATCCTCGCGGTGGGCGCCGTCGCCTGCTGGACCTGGTATCCCCTGCGCAACGGCGACTGGATGCGCGCCCATCCGAACCGCAAGGCGCGCGCCTGGGCCACGGCCCAGGGCCTGGCGACCCTGCCGATCGCCCTGCTCGGCTATGCGGCCTATCTGGCCTGGCGCTACGCAACGGCGAGCGCGACGGTGGATGTGGCGCCGCTGGGTCCGCGCCCCTGGGCCTTCGTCGGCCTCATGGGCGCCATCGGGCTGCTGTCTTCCTGGGCCGGCACGCTGTGCTGGAATGCCGCCAGCCAACGCCTGCCCACCGCGCTGGTGGGCCAGCTCATCGTGTTCGAGACCCTGGCCGCCCTGCTCTACGCCTTCCTGCTGCGCGGCACCTGGCCCGGCGGCGTGATGCTGCTCGGGGTCGGGCTGCTGATCGCGGGCGTGCTGGTGGCCGTGCGTATCCGGCCCGAAGTGCATCTCTAGCGGGCTGTGCGGTGGCAGGTGTCGCCGCCTCGGTGTTTCGCACGCGACCGCCGAAGTCCACGGATAGTCAGACATGCGTCTGCCGAAAGGCACTTCCCGCGTTCGCGGGCATGACGGTGGTTGGGGGCGGGTGAGGCCGAGCGGGGCGCGCAGCCACCACAAGGTCGCATCGGCATGAAGCGAACGGCGATGGGCGTAAGGTCGGGGCATCGCAGCTGTCGGTTCGGTCATGATCGATAGGCCGCATGAACCGTTCGGTCATTTTCGATTTGCGCAGCCTGTTCATGCTGAGCCAAACTCGACGGCTCGCAACACCAAGGACGCCCATGCATCACGACACCAGCCTGATCGACATCATCGCCGTCGGCCTGGCCGTGGCCTTCGTGTTGGGCGCGCTGGCCAACAAGCTCAAGCTCTCGCCGCTGGTGGGCTATCTGGTGGCCGGCATGATCGTCGGGCCGTTCACCCCCGGCTTCGTTGCCGACCAGGACCTGGCCACGCAGCTGTCCGAGCTGGGTGTGATGCTGCTGATGTTTGGCGTGGGCCTGCACTTCTCGCTCGAAGACCTGATGTCGGTCAAGAAGATCGCCATCCCCGGCGCGGTCGTGCAGATCACCGTGGCCACGCTGCTGGGCTTCGGCCTGGCCTGGTGGATGGGCTGGAACCCGATGCAGGGCTTCGTCTTCGGCCTGGCGCTGTCGGTGGCCAGTACCGTGGTGCTGCTGCGGGCGATGGAGGAGCGGCGCATGCTCGACACCAGCCGCGGCCGCATCGCGGTGGGCTGGCTGATCGTGGAGGACCTGGCCATGGTCCTGGCGCTGGTGCTGCTGCCGGCGCTAGCCGGCGCGCTGGGCGAAGGCGAGGCCGGCGCCCGGGCCGGCGGCGGGGCGTGGATGGAGATCGCCAAGGCGATGGGCGCCACGCTGCTGCAGGTGGCCGCGTTCGTGGCGGTGATGCTGCTGGTCGGGCGTCGGGTGATCCCCTGGACGCTGGAGCGCGTCGCGGCGACCGGCTCGCGCGAGCTGTTCACCCTGTCGGTGCTGGCGATCGCGCTGGGCGTGGCCTTCGGCTCGGCCAAGCTGTTCGGGGTGAGCTTCGCCCTGGGCGCGTTCTTCGCCGGCATGCTGCTCAACGAGTCCGAGCTAAGCCACAAGGCGGCCAACGATTCGCTGCCGCTGCGCGATGCGTTCGCGGTGCTGTTCTTCGTCTCGGTCGGCATGCTGTTCGACCCGACCATCGTGGTGAAGTACCCGCTGCAGGTGCTGGCCACCTTCCTGATCATCGTGGTCGGCAAGTCGCTGGCGGCCTATGCCATCGTGCGCAGCTTCGGCTATCCCAAGGGCACGGCGCTCACCATCTCGGCCAGCCTGGCGCAGATCGGCGAGTTCTCCTTCATCCTGGCCGGCCTGGGCCTGGCCCTGAAGATCCTGCCGCAGGAGGGGCACGACCTGATCCTGGCCGGCGCACTGCTCTCGATCGTGGCAAACCCCTTCCTGTTCACCGCGCTGGACCGCTGGCTGCGGCGCCATCCGCAGGATGCCCCCGGCATCCCGGCGGTCGAGCCCGAGCCCCTGCCCGGCCCGCCGCTGCGCGCAGGCGAGCACGCCATCGTGATCGGCTACGGCCGGGTCGGCAGCAACCTGGTGCACGTGCTGCACGAGCGCGGCGTGCCGGTGGTGGTGATCGACGACAGCCGCGACAACGTCGACAAGGCGCACGCGGCCGGCATTGCCGCCATCCGCGGCAGCGCGGCGGCCGATGCGGTGCTGGCCGAGGCCCAGCCGGACAAGGCGCGCATCGCGGTGCTGGCCATCCCGCAGCCGCTGGAGGCCGGCGAGGCCATCGCCAAGCTGCGCGCGCTCAATCCCGAGCTGACCGTGCTGGCGCGCGCACACAGCGAGGCCGAGGTCGAACACCTGCTCGAACACGGCGCCGATGCCGCCGTGCTGGCCGAGCGCGAACTGGCGTTCTCGCTGGCCGAGATGATCATGGCCATGCCGCCCTACCGCCAGGGCCGCCCGCCCGCTGCCGAGCCGGCCGCAACGTCTGCCTGAGGCGGCCGCACACCCGCCCCGGCGCCGCGGGCCGGATCAGCAGCGGACGCGCTCGCCCTCCGGCGCCGGCACGCCCTGCGCACCGTGTGCCGGCACCGGCGCATGCGCCTCGTGCTGCACCGGCACCGGCCGATAGTGCGCATCGAAGGCCACATCCCCCGGCGTCCAGCCGGCGCGGCAGCGCACCGCGCCCCAGAAGCGCTTGAGCGTCTCCCACTGCATCGCCACCAGGCCCAGCTCGTTGTCGCGGTCGACCATCGGGTCGGCCACGCCGGTAGGCCGCACCGGCTCGCCGTAGAGCGCGGTGCCGAACAGCACATCCCACACCGCCAGCACCTGGCCGAAGTTGCAGTTGTGCAGGTTGGGCCGCTGCGGATCGACGACCATGTGGTGCAGGCGATGGAAGGTGGGATCCACCAGCACCCTGCCCAGCACCGGGCCGAAGCCGATGCGCACGTTGGCGTGGGAGAAGTTCTGCACCAGCTCGCCCAGCAGCATCATCCAGGCGAACTCGTCGGCGCGGATGCCGAAGGCCACGCCCACCCCGGCCAGCACGAAGGACTGCAGCGCCCCGTCCAGGTAATGGCTGCGATCGTTGGCCCAGCAGCTGAGCTGGCGCTGGCTGTGGTGCATCGAATGCATCGCCCACCACCACGGCATCCAGTGCTGCACGCGGTGCATCCAGTAGTAGGTGAAGTCGTAGACCACGTAGTAGGCGACGAACAGCACCGCAGGATGGCGGTCCAGCCAGGGCCACGCGTCGCGCAGGCCGTGCCCGGCGGAGCCGGCATCGGCACCGCCGCCGGCAAGGTTGGCCAGCGGCGTCAGCACCAGGAACGAGAACAGCGGGAAGACCCCGACCAGCATCACCCAGGTGTAGTGGAAGTCGATCCGCGCCAGCCGCCGATCTTCCCAGCGCTCGGCCGGCCAGAGGCTCTCCAGCGGACGGAAGACCAGGCCGATGATCGCCAGCTGCAGCGCTGCGATCAGCAGCGAGGCGGCGATGTCGCGCGGATCGTCGCTGAGCCCGGTCAGGTGCAGCGCGGACAGCAGCGGCGCCACGGCCTCGCGGGCCAGCAGATCGACCAGCGTGGACCAGGCATGGGCGACAGACGACACCAGGGCGAAACCAGACATGCGAAGACGGCGAAGAGGGGCACGAGGCCGGCCCCCACAGCATCACGCCGCTGGCTTTCGCCAAGCTGTCCTCGACGGCTGTTGCCGTCGGGGATTGGGGATTCGGGATTGGTGATTGGTCAGAGCGGGCGAGGCCGGGATAGAGGGACCGCTTCTGCGAATCCCCAATCCCGAATCCCCAATCCCGCCCCCTCGATCACGCCTTGCTGAAGACCAGCTGCCCGCCCTGCGCATCGACCTGAATGGTGTCGCCGCTGACGAATTCGCCGGCCAGGATCTTTTGCGCCAGCGGGTTCTCCAGCTGCGCCTGGATCGCGCGACGCAGCGGACGCGCGCCGTAGACCGGGTCGAAGCCGACGTTGCCGAGCAGCTCGAAGGCCTTGTCCGACACCTCCAGCTTCAGCCCGCGCTCGGCCAGGCGCTTCTCCAGCCCGCTCATCTGGATGCGCGCGATCTGCTTGATCTGCGCCTTGTCCAGCGGGTGGAACACGACGATGTCGTCCAGCCGGTTGATGAACTCAGGGCGGAAGTGCGCCTGCACCACGCCCATCACCGCCGCCTTCATCTGCGTATAGGCCTCGGGCGAGTCGTCGCCGGACAGCTCCTGGATCTGGTGCGAGCCCAGGTTGGAGGTCATCACGATGACGGTGTTGCGGAAGTCCACGGTGCGGCCCTGACCGTCGGTCAGGCGGCCGTCGTCGAGCACCTGCAGCAGGATGTTGAACACGTCCGGATGGGCCTTCTCGACCTCGTCCAGCAGGATCAGCGAGTACGGCCGGCGGCGCACGGCCTCGGTCAGGTAGCCGCCTTCCTCATAGCCCACGTAGCCCGGAGGCGCGCCGACCAGCCGCGCCACCGCGTGCTTCTCCATGAACTCGCTCATGTCGATGCGCACCATGGCATCGGAGCTGTCGAACAGGAACTCGGCCAGCGCCTTGCACAGCTCGGTCTTGCCCACGCCGGTCGGACCCAGGAACAGGAACGAGCCGCTAGGCTTGTCCGGATCGGCCAGGCCGGCGCGCGAGCGGCGCACCGCGTCGGACACCACGCGGATGGCCTCTTCCTGGCCGACCACGCGCTGGTGCAGCACGTCCTCCATGCGCAGCAGCTTCTCGCGCTCGCCCTCGAGCATGCGGTTGACCGGAATGCCGGTCCAGCGGCTGACCACCTCGGCGATCTCCTCGGCGGTGACGCGGTCCTGCACCAGCTTGAACTCGGTGTGCTCGGCCTCGGCGGCGGCGGCCAGCTGCTTCTCCAGCTGCGGCAGTACGCCGTACTGGATCTCGCTCATCTTGGCGTAGTCCTGGCGGCGCTGGGCGGCTTCCAGGTCCAGCTTGGCCTGTTCGATCTGCTCCTTGATCTTGGTCGTGCCCTGCAGCGCAGCCTTCTCCGACTTCCAGATCTCTTCCAGATCGGAGAACTCGCGCTCCAGCGCCTCGATGTCGCTCTCCAGATCGGCCAGTCGCTTGCGCGAGGCCTCGTCCTTCTCCTTCTTGAGCATCTCGCGCTGGATCTTGAGCTGGATCAACCGGCGCTCCATGCGGTCCAGCTCCTCCGGCTTGGAGTCGATCTCCATGCGGATGCGGCTGGCCGCCTCGTCCATCAGGTCGATGGCCTTGTCGGGCAGCTGGCGGTCGGTGATGTAGCGGTGCGAGAGCGTGGCGGCCGCGACGATGGCCGGGTCGGTGATCTCCACGCCGTGGTGCAGCGCGTAGCGCTCCTTGAGCCCGCGCAGGATGGCGATGGTGTCCTCGACGCTGGGCTCGCCCACGTAGACCTTCTGGAAGCGGCGCTCCAGCGCGGCGTCCTTCTCGATGTACTTGCGGTACTCGTCCAGCGTGGTGGCGCCGATGCAGTGCAGCTCGCCGCGCGCCAGCGCCGGCTTGAGCATGTTGCCCGCGTCCATCGCGCCGTCGGCCTTGCCGGCGCCGACCATGGTGTGCAGCTCATCGATGAACAGGATGATCTGGCCTTCGCTCTTGGCCAGGTCGTTGAGCACGCCCTTCAGGCGCTCCTCGAACTCGCCGCGGAACTTGGCGCCGGCGATCAGCGCGCCCATGTCCAGGCTCAGCACGCGCTTGTTGCGCAGGTTCTCGGGCACCTCGCCGTTCACGATGCGCTGGGCCAGGCCCTCGACGATGGCGGTCTTGCCCACGCCGGGCTCGCCGATCAGCACCGGATTGTTCTTGGTGCGGCGCTGCAGGACCTGGATGGTGCGGCGCACTTCCTCGTCGCGGCCGATCACCGGATCCAGCTTGCCGGCCTCGGCGCGCGCGGTCAGGTCGATGGTGTACTTCTCCAGCGCCTGGCGCTGGTCCTCGGCGTTCTCGCTCTGCACGCTCTCCCCGCCGCGGATCTTGTCGATGGCCGCGCTGATCCGCGCCTTGTCGGCGCCGGCGTTGCGCAGCATCAGGCCGAGCGGGCCGCTGTCCTCGACCGCGGCCAGGACGAACCACTCGCTGGCGATGAAGGCATCGCCATGCTGCTGGGCGAGCTTGTCGGTGACGTTCAACAGGCGGTTCAGGTCGTTACCGACCGACAGGTTGCCGGCTTGCCCGGTGACCTTGGGCAGCGCGTCGAGCGCCTCGCCCAGCCGCTCGCGCAGCAGCGGCACGTTGACGCCGGCCTGCTGCAGCAGGGCCTTGGTGCTGCCGCCGGTCTGGTCGATCAGCGCCACCATCAGGTGCACCGGCTCGATGAAGTTGTTGTCGCGGCCGACGGCCAGCGACTGCGCATCCGCCAGTGCCTGCTGAAAGCGCGAAGTCAGCTTGTCCATTCGCATGGGAACATCCTCGAAGAAAGGGGGCCGGCGATACCGGCAATGTCTTCCACATGGCGTTCAGCCAGCGTGTTTCAAGGGGGAGTGAGACGCAGCGCTCAGGCGCTGCATAATTCCCGCCGATGCCTGCGCCCGCGCCCTGGTTCGTCTACCTGCTCGAATGCCGCAACGGCAGCTACTACTGCGGCATCACCACCGATGTGGCCGCGCGCTTCGCCGCCCATCAGCAGGGCCGCGGCGCGCGCTACACCCGCGCCCATCCGCCGCTGCGCACCCTTGCCAGCCGCGCCTACCCCGACCGCGCCAGCGCCGCGCGCGCCGAATGGCAGGTCAAGCAGCTGCCGCGCGCCCGCAAGCAGGCCTGGCTGACGGAAGCCTAGCCCCGCGTCATGACACGCAAGCGCACGGCAGGCCGGCGATCGGCGCATGCCTTCGCGCAAAACCGCTGCTGCGGCGCAATAACAGCCTTTGGATCGATCTAATCTCCGACTTTTCCAGGGCGTCGCAGGCGCGCCCAACTGCGTTGTAGGTCACACATCGACGCAGGCGGCGGGCCGCAACCGTTTTCCGCGAATTGACGGCACCCACCGCCCTGCCGAGCGTCGGCGTCCCCCGCCTTCGTCAACCAGGAGCTGGACCATGCACCGCACGACCCGTCTCTCGCTCTGCCTGCTGCTCGCTGCGCTCGCCCCGCTGTTCCCCGGCCAGGCCCGTGCCGACTCCGCCATCTACGGCGGCGGCCCGTTCTACTCCGGCGGCACCAGCGTCATCGACGACCTGCGCGCCTCGGGCTTCACCACCGTCATGCTCTGGAGCGTGCACGTCCAGTCCAACGGCGACCTGTACCTCAACGACAAGCTGATCGTGTCCAACGGCAGCTACGTGGGCGACAGCGGCTGGCCCAGCCGCCTGACCCGCCTCAAGACCGCGCCGACCTCGGTGACCCGCATCGAGCTGTCCGTCGGCTCGGCGGGCGCCACCGATTTCGAGAACATCAAAGCGCTGATCAACAGCCAGGGCACCGGGTCGGACAGCATCCTGTACCGCAACTTCCAGGCGCTGAAGAACGCCACCGGCGCCAACGCCGTCAACTTCGACGACGAGTCGGCCTACGACCTGGCCTCGGCCACCGCCTTCGGCAAGATGCTCTACGACAGCCTGGGCCTGGCGATCACCTTCGCGCCGTATACGCAGGTGACGTTCTGGAAGACGCTCAAGGCCAACCTGGGCGATCGGGTCGACGGGGTCTATCTGCAGGTCTACGACGGCGGCGCCGGCAACGATCCCAAGTCCTGGTCCGACAGCCTGGGCATCACCGTCGATCCGGGCCTGTGGAGCCGACACGGCAACAACTGCGCCAGCGGCGACAGCCCGGCCAGCGTCAACAGTCGCATGAGCGCCTGGAAGTCCTCGGCCGGCATCGCCGGCGGCTTCATCTGGCTCTACGACGATATCCAGGCCTGCGCCGCGCAGGGCACCGCGGCCGACTATGCGGGCGCCATCAATCAGGCGGTGAGCACCGGCACCGCCTCGCCGAACCTGGCCTATGCCAAGACCGCGACCGGAAGTAGCGCCTGCAACGCCAACGAGACGCCGGCCAAGGCGGTCAACGGCAGCGTCTCGGGCGGCACCAGCGACAAGTTCTGCTCCCTGGTCAGCGGCGCGTGGCTGCGGGTCGACCTTGGCAGCGCCAAGAGCGTCAAGCGCGTGATCGTGCGACACGCCGGCGCCGGCGGCGAGAACAGCGCGTTGAACACCCGCGCCTACACGCTGCAGGTGTCCTCCGACGCCAGCACCTGGTCCACCGTGGCCAGCGCCAGCAGCAACACCGCCAACGTCAGCACGCACGACATCAATCCGGTCACGGCGCGCTACGTGCAGCTCAAGATCAACACGCCGACGCAGAACGGCGACCCGGCCACGCGCATCTACGAGCTGGAGGTCTACTGAGACAGCGGCGACGCCGGCGCCCGGCGATTGGCCGGGCGCTGGTGTGCGGGACAAGCGGCGCACGCCGACGATCGGCGGCAGTCGTTCAACACTTTGAGAACCGCGCATCGCGACACACCGGGCGCGCATCACGCCTCCCTCGCCACGGCTCGACTAGCCTGACGCGTTCCCCCGGAGGCGGAGCGCGCGATGCATTACGAGCTGTACTACTGGAGCGGCATTCAGGGGCGCGGCGAGTTCGTGCGGCTGGCGCTGGAAGATGCCGGCGCCGACTACACCGACGTGGTCCGCGAACAGGGCGATGCGGTGATGGAGCCGTTCCTGTCCGGCCAGCAGGATGGCGCGCGGCCGTTCGCGCCGCCCTTCCTCAAGGCCGGGCGCCTGGTGCTGGCCCAGGTGAGCGCGATCCTGCATTACCTGGGCCCGACGCTGGAGCTGGTCCCGGAGGCCGAGTCGCGCCGCCTGCAGGCCCTGCAGCTGCAGCTGACCATCGCCGACCTGGTCGCCGAGGTGCACGACACCCACCACCCCATCGCCTCCTCGCTGTACTACCAGGACCAGCAGGCCGAGGCGCAGCGGCGCGCCGCGGACCTGCGCGCGCAGCGCCTACCCAAGTTCCTGGGCTACTTCGAACAGGTGCTCGCGCAGGCCGATGGCCGGCATGCGCTGCGCCAGCATTCCTACGTCGACCTGTCGCTGTTCCAGCTGATGAGCGGGCTGCAGTACATGTTCCCGCGGCGCATGGCCGCGCTGGCGCCGGAGCTGCCGCTGCTGCACGGCCTGCAGGAGCGCGTGGCGCAGCGCCCGCGCATCGCGGCCTATCTGGCCTCGGAGCGGCGGCTGCCGTTCAACACCAACGGCATCTTCCGCCACTACCCGGAGCTGGACGCGGCCTGAGGCGCCCTGCCCTTCGTTTTCGGGCAGACCTAGTCCATGCGCGTCAGCGCGGTGCGGATGGCGCGCAGCTGTTGCTTCACCGCGGCCTCCTGCTGCGGGCCCAGACGCACCAGCGCCTTCTGCCCCACCGACAGACGCTCCAGCGCCGGATCGGTGAAGCGCAGGCGGCCCTTGCCGTCGGGTTCGACGCTCAGCGGCCCGCTGGGATCCGGCGCCTGCAGCAGATGGTCGATCACCTCCACTAGGCGGTCGTTGAAGTAGGCATTGGGTTTGCCCAGTTCCAGGTAGGCCTGCTGGAACAGCGGATAGAAGCGCCGATACGCCTGCACCAGCGTGGCGGGGTCGGCATGGGTGAAGGCCGCGACATGCGGCGCATAGCGCTGCGCATTGGCCGGATCGATCTCCATCGCCGTCTCGCCTTCCCTGACCTGCAGCGTGCCTTCGACCGGCTTCACCGCCAGCGCATTGCGCGTGAGGCTGGGCTGGGTGAGGTTGTCGATCATCACCACCAGGCGCTGGATCAGATGCTCGCGCAGCACGATGCCGACCGCCGCGTCGTTGCCGAACGCGCCGGACAAGGCCTGCCAGGCCGCATCGTCGCTGGCGGCCAGCGCCGGCAGTGCGGCATCGGCCGCATCGCCGGGCACCGGATGCTGGATGGCCGGGGCGGCCTGGGGCTGGGATCCGGCGGGCGGCGTCGAGGCGGCAGGCGCCTGCGACTGCTCTGCGGTGGCAGCCTGCGTGTTTGACGGGGGCTGCGGCGCATTGCGCTGACCGAACAGCCACCAGCCGGCGGCCGCGACCAGGACGACGACGAGAGCCCAGGGCCAGCGGGGGTTGGAAGAAGGTTGCGAGGACATCGGGAACACCACCTGCGATTGCGATCGAACGCAGGTGGGACCGCGTCATGCCGGATCGGTTCCCGCGCCGCGCGGCTGGCGGCACGACGTCAGCGGCGCGGCGCTCAGCGCCCTTGCAGGAACGGCAGGGCCGCTTCGAGGAAGCGCTGCGGCTGTTCGACCGCCGGCGCGTGGCCGGCCTGATCGATCGTCACCAGGCGCGCATGCGGGATCCACGCGGCGAAGTCCTTGCCGTTGGCCGGGGGCACCAGCCGATCCTGCGCGCCCCAGACCACCAGCACCGGCAGGTCGAGCCGCGCCAGCGCGGCCTGGTCGAGGAACACGCTGGCATCGGCGCCCAGGCCCTGGCGGAAGCTGTCCTGGGTGTACTGGCTGCCCTCGGCCAGGCGCATGGCGAAGGCCTGTTCGGCAATCTGCGCCGTGACCTTGTTCGGGTCGTGGAAAACGAACCGCGCCAGGCCCTCGCGCGTGCCGGCGATGGACAGCGGCGGCCACGAGGCCGGGCCGCCGGACTTGCCGGGGATGGGCTTCATCGAGGGATGGCCACCGGCGTCGACCAGGATCAGGCGCGTGGGCATGGGCAGGCCGGCCTGGCTGGCGCGCACGGTGTAGAGGCCGGCGATCCAGCCGCCGAGCGACTCGCCGGCCAGGGAGAACTCCTGCACGTCGCGGTCGCGCAGGAACCCGCCCAGCATGTCCACCCAGGTGGTCACGCCATAGGCGATCGACGGCTTGGCGGACTGGCCGAAGCCGAGCTGATCCGGCGCCAGCACGCGGTAGTGTTTGGCCAGTTCGGGGATCACCGCGCCCCAGTCGAAGCCGGCGTTGCTGCCCAGGCCGTGCAGCAGTACCAGGGTCGGGCCGCTGCCCACGTCGTAGTAGCGGAGGGTCTGGCCGTAGACCGTGGTGTGCTTCATCGGCGGCAGGCCGGTCCACCACGGCGCGGAATCCGGCGGCGCGGCCTGCGCGGTCGCGGCGGTGACCAGGTATAGCAGGGCCAGCAGGGTCACACGCCGCAGGCAACGGACCATCAGGGAGGCGGGCGTCATCGGGAGCTCATCGCACGGGGGAGAAGCGGCGATGGTCGAAGGCGCCGCAAACGCCCGTCAAGGGGCCCCGCCGCCGCGCCCTTCCCTTCAGGGCGCCGGACGCCGCTGCAGCGCCAGCACGCCCATCAACGCCGCCAGCGCCAGGTAGGCGCCGGTGAACTGCCAGCAGATCGTCGCGGCCAGGCCCTCGAGCTTCCAGGGCACATAGATGCCGCCGCTGGGAATCACCGAGTGGATCACGCCGAACAGCGTGAACAGCGCCGCCACCAGCCAGAACGCCGCCGCGCGCCGCAGCACGCCGTCGATCATCGCCACCACCGCGCCGGTCCACAGCATCGCGGTGATGATGAAGCCGTTGCCCAGCACCGCGATCACCGCCATCTCCGGCAGGCCGTGGCCATCGAGCGTGCTGGCCATCGCGGCGAAGGCCTCCGGCGCGATCCAGCCATGCGCCTTGATCAGCAGCAGATAGGCCACCGACGGCAGGAAGCCCAGCACCATCGCGCCGGCATGCCGCTGCGGCGTGGCCTGGAAGGCCTGGGTGGTGATGTCGATGGCCACGTAGACGATGATCGGCGAGAGCACCGCCAGCGGCAGCCACTGCACCAGCATCGAGACGATGCCCAGCATGCCGCCGATGCCGATGAACAAGCCGGTGAGCAGCGTGTAGCCGCTGCGCGCGCCCATGTGCTTGTAGGCCGGCTGGCCGATGTAGGGCGTGGTCTGCGCCACGCCGCCGCACACGCCCGCCACCAGCGTGGCGACGGCCTCGACCAGCAGGATGTCGCGGGTGCGGTAGTCGTCGCCCGCCGCGCGCGCGCTCTCGGACACGTTGATGCCGCCGACCACCATCAACAGGCCGAACGGCAGCAGCAGCGGCAGATACGGCACCGCGTAGGAGAGCCCCTGCACGAAGCCCAGCGACGGCCACGGCAGCGCGATGTGCGGCGCCACCAGCGCCGGCAGCTGGAAGCCCGGCGCCCCCAGCCCCGCCAGGCCGAGCGCGTAATACAGCACCGTGCCGACGACGAAGGCCACCAGCACGCCAGGCAGGCGGATCGGCAGCCGCCCCTTGGCGATCAGCACGTACAGCAGCAGACCGAGGGTGAGCAGGCCGACCACGGGCGACTTGAGCGTCTCCAGCAGCGGCAGCAGGCCCATCAGCACCAGCGCGATGCCGGCGATCGAGCCCAGCAGCGCCGCGCGCGGCAGCGCGCGCGTGACCGCCTCGCCGAAGAAGGACAGCACCAGCTTGAACAGCCCCATCACCACCAGTGCGCCCATGCCCAGCTGCCAGGTGGCGATCGCCGCGGCGTCCGGCGCCATGCCACCGCTCTTGAAGCCGACGAAGGCCGGGCCCAGCACCAGCAGCGCCATGCCGATGCTGGTCGGCGCATCCAGACCCAGCGGCATGGCGGTCACATCCTCGCGCCCGGTGCGCTGCGCCAGCCGGCGCGCCATCACCGTATAGGCCAGGTTGCCGACCAGCACGCCGAAGGCGGTACCGGGGAACATGCGCCCGAACACCACCTCGGCCGGGAACTGGAAGATCCCCACCAGCGCCATCGCGATGAAGCCCAGGATCGACAGGTTGTCGACCACCAGGCCGAAGAAGCCGTTGAGATCGCCGGCGACGAACCAGCGCGGGCGCACCGGCGCCGGCGAAGCGGATGAGGACATGCGGGAGGGCCAAGCGTGGGGACCGCGCGATGGTACGACGCCCGCGCGCCCCTGACAGCGCGATGCCATGCACAAAGCGTCCTGCCCGAGTCGGGGGGAGCCACTGTCTACCAGACCAGTGGCGACCTCCTTGTAGAGCGGAGCTCGTGGCAATCCCATCTTGGGGACTCCGCTGCTCTTCGTTCGGTTCGTGGGGAAAGCCTCAGCGGAGCAAGCTCCGCTCTACAGGTCGGCCCCTGTGCGGAGCGACTACTTCTTGTTGAGGAAGTTGGTGGTCAGCAGTTCCTTGACGTCGCCCAGGCGCCCGCTCAGCACGGCCTTGGCCGCATACAGCGCGGTGCCGGCCACCTGCCCGGCCTCGATCTGCGGCGGCATGACCAGCTCGGTCGGGCTGGTGTGCACGTCCAGCAGCGCCGGGCCGGGATGGGCCAGGAAGTCGCGCACCGCCTGCTCCAGGTCGGCGCTGCGGGTCACGGTGCGGCCGTAATAACCGATCACCTCGGCCAGCCGGCCGAAGTCCGGGTTCTTCAGATCGGTGTAGTTGTCCAGCAGGCCTTCGACCTTCTGCTCCAGCTCGACGAAGTTGAGCGAGCTGTTGTTGTAGACCACCACCTTGATCGGCAGGTCTTCCTGGATGGCGGTGAGCAGATCGCCCAGCAGCATCGCGATACCGCCATCGCCGGACAGCGAGATCACCTGCCGGTGCGGGAAGGCCTTCTGCAGGCCCAGCGCCTGCGGCATCGCATTGGCCATCGTGCCGTGCAGCAGGCTGGGCAGCGTGCGGCGCCGGCCGTTGACGCGGATATGGCGCAGCACCCACACCATCGGCGAGCCGCCGTCAGCGGTGAACAGCGCATCGTCATCGGCGTAGCGGTCCAGCAGCGCGGTCAGGTGCTGGGGATGGATGAGCTCGCCCTCGCCCGGCTGCTCCTCCTCGGCGCGCTTGGCCATGGCCTTGTCGCGGTGCGCGATGCACTCGTCCAGGAAGCCGCTGTCCTCGCGCTGGGCCAGCAACGGCAGCAGCGCCTCCAGGGTCGGGCCGATGTCGCCGACCACGCCCAGATCGATCGGATGGCGCCGGCCCAGATGGCTTCCGTCCCGATCCACCTGCACGATCGTGGCCTTGTCCGGATAGAACTGGCCCCAGGCGAAGTCCGCGCCGAGCAGCAGCAGCGTGTCGCAGGCCATCAGCGTGTGGTAGCCGGACTCGATGCCGAAGATGCCGGTCATGCCCATGTTGTACGGGTTGTCGTATTCGACGAAGTCCTTGGCGCGCGAGGTGTGCGCGATCGGCGCCTTGAGCCGTGCGCCCAGCGCGACCAGCGCATCGTGCGCGCCCTCGCAGCCGGCGCCGGCGTAGATGCCGATCTTGGTGCCGCGGTCGAGCAGCTCGGCCATACGCTGCAGCTCGCCATCGTTGGGCCGCAGCACCGGCTCGGCGCGATGCACGGCGAACGGCACGTCATGCTTGACCTGCGCCTGGCTGATGTCGGCCGGCAGGATCACCACCGCCACGCCGCGCCGGCTGATCGCCGCCTGGCAGGCCAGCGCGACCACGCGCCGCGCCTGCTCCGGGCTGTGCACCTGCTCGCAGAACACGCTGCAGCTGCTGTAGACCGCCTTGAAGTCCACTTCCTGCGGGAACTCCATGCCCAGCTCGGGCGTGACGATCTGGCTGGCGATCAGCACCATCGGTGCGCGGTTGCGGTTGCTCTCGAACACGCCGTTGATGAAGTGCAGGCTGCCCGGCCCGCACGAGCCCGCACAGGCGGTCAGCTGGCCGCTGATCAGCGAGTCGGCACCGGCGGCGAAGGCGCCGGCCTCCTCGTGGCGCATGTGCACCCACTGGATCGAACTGCGGTGGATGGCGTCGGTGACATGGTTGAGGGTGTCGCCGACGATGCCGTAGCAATGCCGAACGCCCGCCGCCTCCAGGGTCTCGACGACGATCTCTGCAACGCGCTTGCTCATGGGAATGACCTTCGAACGTGGGGTCCTGGAGGCTAGCCAGCGCGCGGTGAGGCTCACGTGCGCTTCGTGCGACATTCGATTGCAGCGCGGCGTCGCGCGCCGCGACAACATGCATCGCGCCCGTTAGTGCGCGTTGGTGATCGATGCAGGCGCCAGGGGCTTTCACCCTCCGCATGAGAGGCGCTGCTTTCCCGCTTCCGCGGGCACGACAAGGAAAGGCTTTCCCGCGGCTTGGCGCTGCGAACGCAATGCTCGTCATCCCCGCGAACGCGGGGATCCATGGACGTCCATGCAGACCCCGCGTTGCTACGGCGCGCCTCCACACGATGCGCAAGACCTGCGCCAAAGCGAAAAGTCAGACACGCACGGCCCGCCTCCGGCGGCTTCAACCCATCGCACCGACGTTTTCGTCCGCAACCACCTTCGATCGCGCTGAAACGTAGACGGGGCGGTCTTTCTGTCGATTTTGTCAGTGGGTTGTGAAACCGATTACAGAATGGTAAAAAAACGCTTGGCGGACGCGCTCCGCCAGGGGATTCCTCGTAGTAGCAGTGCCCGTTCGCCACGTCCGCACAGGACGCGTTGCCGTGGCCGCAGTTCTTGCCATCCGCGATCCGCATGTCTCATTGGTCCTTCCGGCCGGTGCGGACGCGCTCAACCACGCCCCGGAGACCCGATCCATGTCGTTTTCCCGCTCCCTCCTGTTCCACGCCCTGGCGGCCGCGCTCGCGCTGTCGGCCAGCCCCTCGGCCTTCGCCCAATCCACGACCGGCACGCTGTACGGCCAGGCCGAGGCCGGCAGCACCATCCGCATCCAGAGCGCCACCGGCACCACCCGCGAGATCCAGGTCGGTGCCGATGGCCAGTACCGCAGCCCGGCCCTGCCGGTGGGCGAATACACCCTGAGCGCGGTCCGCGACGGCCAGCCGCTCGGTGCAGACGCCCACGTGCTGGTGAAGGTCGGCGTGGCCTCGGAAGTGTCCTTCGCCGCGCCCGCGGCGACGGCAGGCGCCACCAACCTGGGCGCCGTCAAGGTGTCGGCCTCGGCGGTGCCGAGCATCGACGCCTCGGCGGTGGACTCGCGCACGGTCATCACCGCCAGCCAGCTGGCGCGCCTGCCGCTGGCCCGCAACGCTGAGGACATCGCCAAGCTGGCACCGGGCGTGGTCGCCAACAGCGGCGGCTTCCACAGCGACACGGGCAAGGAGCTGGTGAGCTTCGGCGGCTCCTCGCCGACCGAGAACGCCTACTACATCAACGGCTTCAACACGACCGACCCGCTCAACACCGCCGGCGGCCTGACCCTGCCCTACGGCGCCATCGACCAGCAGGAGATCTACACCGGCGGCTACAGCGCGCAGTTCGGCCGCTCCGACGGCGGCGTGATCAACGCGGTCGGCAAGCACGGCACCAACCAGTGGCACTACGGCGCGCAGGTGCTGTGGCAGCCGGACTGGGGCCGCGCCGAGGCCAAGAATTCCCACTACGCCAACGGCCTGCCCGATTCGCCGCTGGCCGGCGACCTGTATCACTACAACGGCGCCAACCGCACCGACAGCTATACCGTCTCGGCCTACGCCGGCGGCCCGATCATCCGCGACCGGCTGTTCTTCTTCGCCGCCGGCGAGTTCCAGCGCGACTGGACCGATTCCACCAACACGCTGGACAGCGGCGGCAACTACGTCAGCCAGACCAGCAAGATGCCGCGCGCCTACGTCAAGCTCAACTGGAACATCAACGACAACAACCTGCTGGAGCTGACCGGCGTGCGTGATCGGCTGGATAGCTCCAGCAACGTCTACGGCTACGACTACAAGACCCTGAAGCGCAGCGGCTTCTTGTACGCCAACGGCGACAGCCAGTACGGCGGCGACATGTGGGTGGCCCGCTATACCGGCTACCTGACCGACACGCTCACCCTCTCGGCCACCTACGGCGAGATGGACACCAAGATGTACAACGCGCAGCCGCCCAACTACGACCCCACCCTGGTGCGCGTGGACAACTGGACCTACCAGAACCCGGCGCTCAACGGCGGCACGCCGCGCTACAACAACCAGATCCAGGGCGACCTCAGCGAACCGGACCGCGGCAACCACTCCAGCAACCTGCGCGTGGACCTGGCCTGGACCCTGGGCAACCACACCCTCAGTGCCGGTATCGACAACATCCGCTCGCAGGCCCTGGACCAGGGCGGCCATGCGCCGGGCCCCGGCTATGTCTGGTCCTACCAGCGCGCCGACGATCCCAGCCTGCCGCTGGACGCCTCGCACGGCATCGGCCCCGTCGCCGGTTTCCCCAACGGCGCGGCGGGCTACTACGTCCAGCGCAACACCTGGAGCGGCATCACCACCATCAGCTCCTCGCAGAAGGCGCAGTACATCGAGGACAAGTGGCAGGTAGCCGACAACCTGCTGCTGAGCATCGGCCTGCGCAACGACCAGTTCACCAACTTCAACTCCGACGGCGTGCCCTACATCCGTCAGACCAAGCCGCAGTGGGCGCCGCGCCTGGGCGCGGCCTGGGACGTGCACGGCGATTCGAGCTTCAAGGTCTACGCCAACGCCGGACGCTACTACCTGGGCCTGCCGCTCAACCCCGGCCTGATCGTCGCCGCCGGCTTCTACAACACCACCCACCTGTACACCTATTCGGGCATCGCCGCCGATGGCTCGCCCACCGGGCTGACCGATATCTCCGGCGAGTACTCGGCGCTCAACCAGTTCGGACAGGCGCCCGATCCCAAGACGGCCACCGCGCGCACGCTGGAGCCGGAATACCAGGACGAGTTCATCCTGGGCTTCGAACACACGCTGGGCGATGCCTGGGTGTGGGGCCTGAAGAGCACCTACCGCAATCTGCGCAACGCGATCGACGACTTCTGCTCGATGTCGCAGGTCGCCGCCGCGGCCAATGCCGCCGGGCACGATGTGGCCAACTTCAACACCTGCTATCTGATCAATCCCGGCCGCACCAACGTCTTCACCATGATCGATGGGGACGGCTCGTACTTCGACTTCCCGATGAGCATGCAGGACCTGGGCTTCAAGCAGAAGCTGATCCGCAAGTACTACGGCCTGGAGGCGGTGCTCGAGCATCCGGTCGCCGACAACTGGTACGGCAAGGCCAGCTATGTGTTCTCGCGCAGCTACGGCAATACCGAGGGCCAGGTGCGTTCGGATGCCAGCCAGGGCGGCACCTCCACCAGCTACGACTGGGACAACTGGACGATCATGGAGAACGCCAACGGACCGCAGAACAACGACCACACCCATCAGCTCAAGCTCTACGGCTACTACACCTTCTCGCCGGAGTGGCTGGTGTCGGCCAACTTCGCGGCCGTGTCGGGCACGCCGCGCCACTGCCTGAGCTTCTACGGTCAGCAGCAGCTCGATCCGCTGGGCTATGGCAGCGTCTACCACTTCTGCAACGGTGAACCCTCGCCTCCGGGCAAACAGGGCCGCATGCCGTGGATGACCCAGCTGGACCTGGGCGTGACCTGGACGCCGGACTTCGGCGATCACCGCCTGGCCTTCACCGGCAGCATCTTCAACGTGCTCGACAGCCAGGTCGCGCTGCAGCGCTACGCCTTCGCCCAGACCACGCCCAGCACCGACGCCAGTCCCAACAACCCGCTGTTCCAGACCGTCACCATCCGCCAGCCGCCGCGCTCGATCCGGCTGTCGGTGTCCTACGACTTCTGAGCGGAACTTCAGGCCGGCGACGCCGGTCGACTGCCTGCAAGGCGGCCACATCGCCCACAACGAGGTAGATTTCGACAGAGGCCGAAGTTGTTGCGTTGAGTTCAATATTGCTGGCGCCTGACATCGAACAGGCGCCAAGCATTAACCAACTAGCCCTGCAGCAAGCGGGGCTTTTTTTAGCTCGCTGAAGGACCGAAACGGAAAAGCCTCGAATCCAATGCTAACGGATCATTTCGCTCAAGCTCGACTTGCCCGATGCGGGGATGGGCGGGATTGATGAGGAAGTTAGAGGCCCCTTGGGCAATCGCACTGGGCACACGCAGCGCCAAGTGCTGCCGCCCTGCGATAAAGGCGTCACCCACGGCGCGAACGGCTGGATCATAGGGAAGGCTCCTCCAGCCGTTTGGCCATTGATCGCGCGGCAAGTCCACCACCGCGTCGTCCGGAATGGCGAAAGTGAGCAGACGCTGGCCCTCTGGAACCATATCCAGATTCATGTGGACCAGCACCTCGAGCATCGCGAGTGCTGTTGATTCAGCGGCGTAAGCCACATGCACACCGAGGCTGTTCCAACGACCGCCGTAGCGAGCGGCTCCAATGCCAGCGAGTGCCGTGCCGACGTGCTGCTCTGCGCTGATCCTGTAGACCAACATCAGGCAAAGTCGCCATACTCGATTCGTCCCAGTTCATCCTCCACCTCATGCGCGCCGGCGTCGGTGGCCAGCAGCTGCAGGGGCACGTTGCCGAGGATACGATTTGGGGTGGATAGCCAGCGACTGGCCTTGCCTGCGTCTCCAAAGACCCGCTCGGCCTGCCTGGCAAGCCGAGCAATGCGCATGACCCGGTCGGATTCGGTCTCGGTCAATAACCCGTCATTTTCCTGTCGGCGATGGTAGGTCCTGGGCGAGATACTGGAGACGCTCAGGACCTCCTGGGGCGTCACGTCGAGCTTACGAGCAAGATTTGTGATGACAAATCCTGGAAGCTGCACGGCCGCGACCGCCTTCAGAGGCAGCCCCTTCCTCAAAGGAAGTACTTCCGCAGCTGTGCTTGAGCCGCGGATCCGGCCACCTTTGGCAACCGTTACTTTGCCTGGCTTAGTTGACCTCACCGGTCGCCTCGCAGCGGACGACAGCGCGCCTGCAGCCTTGGCCTTCGTGCTCCCAGGAAGCTTCTTGGCAGGGGGCAGTGAACTGCGCTTGGCAAAGAAATTACTGGGCCGCTTAACGCCCAGGTAATCGAGAACGTTAACTTCGATGTCGCTCATGACCACTCGCCAGTCGGCATATGGCACTGATAGTACGCCAATTGGCGCAGCCTTGCCGGCATGCACGCGTTCTCTTTCGATCACGTGGTTGGCTAATCTGGCATCCCGACGTGATGGTTAGCACTGTGACCAGTTGCGCGCATCCTCGCTTAGGGCAGGGCCACTAAGCGGAGGTGCACCACTGCCTCACGTGCACGTCTCAATTCAAGGTCGGTCTCTGATGCGAGATGGCCGGCATGGGGTTCCAGGCGGGCGATGTCCTCGCCCGCCTGCATCGATGCTTCAAAGCGGCAGGTGCAGGAACTGGTTGAAATCGCTGGCGACATAGTCGCCGAACGCCGGCCCGTTGCCGAAACCACGCTTGCGGTACAGGGCCAGCGCCGGCTCGAAGGCCTCGCCCGACCCGGTTTCCAGGCTCAGCCGGCGCAGGCCGCGGGCCTTCGCCACCGCGATGATGTGGTCCAGCACGGCGGCCGCCGCACCCTGGCGCAGATGGTCCGGATGGGTGCGCATGGACTTGAGCTCGCCGGTGCCCTCGCCCCATTCCTTGAGCGCGCCGATGGCGACCAGCGCCTGCCCACGCCAGGCGCTCCACACCGTCATGCCCGGCGCCTGCAGGCCGCTCAGATCCAGCGCGAACACGCTGCCCGGCGGCGAATTGGCGTGCATCTGGCGCAGGTGATACTCGAGCAGCGCGCGGATCTGCGCGCCGCCCAGGTCGTCGACGCGGATCTGGAAAGGCGACGCGCTCAGAACGACACCTCCACCGGCTGACGCGACCACAGCACCGACTGGTGGCCGGTGGCCTGCTTCCACGCCAGGCGGATGGCCTCGATGTCGGCACGGCGCTGCGGCGTGTCCTCGTGCAGGATCACCAGCACCTTGGTCTTCAGCCGCTCCGGCGCCGCGGCGCCGCGGAACAGCCACTGGCCGTAGCCATCCAGCACGGTCAGGCCATCCGGGAAGCGCGCGGTGACCTCCTTGTCCAGGAAGGCGCGCCACTGCGCCTCGCTGATCGGCTGGTCCTCGTGCCGCCCGCCCGGCCCTTCCTCCACGCCCACGCCGAAGTACAGCTCGCTGCGCACCCAGCCGCTGGCCTGCGCCGGCCGCAAGGCATCGCCCTGCAGGGTGGCGCTGACGGCGGCGGGCGCGGGGTGCGAAGGCGCGACGCTGGCACAGGCGCTCAAGGTGAACAGAACGGCGATCAACGGGGCACGCAGCAGCATCGGCAAAATCTCGGTGGGGGGCGGAAAAACGGGCAAGGAGAACACGATCGGAAGGCCGACGCGGCACGGCGCGGATAACCGCCCGGCATGAGCTCATGCCGCACGGCACCGAGCCACGGCTCGCGCGCCGCCTTTACGTCAAGTTAATATATCGCTTCATCCGGATGGATGCAGCAACCCTTGCCGACCCCAGTCGCCGCCACGGCCGGCGCGACCGGTCGCGACCGTTATCGCTTCAGGAGAGAACTGCCATGTCGTCCCCGTTCGTCAGGCCGCTGAGCCTGGCCATCGCCCTGGCCCTGTCGGCCCCCGCCTTCGCCCAGGACGCCGCCCCGGCCACCGCCACCAACCTGGACACGGTGATCGTCACCGGCACCCGCGCCAGCAACCGCACGGTGCTCGAGTCCACCGCGCCGGTGGACGTGCTCACCGCCGAGGACATCCGCAAGGCCGGCGTGGTCAATGGCGAACTGGGCAGCGCGCTGCAGGCGCTGCTGCCCTCGTTCAACTTCCCGCGCCAGTCCAACTCCGGCGGCGCCGACCACGTGCGCGCCGCGCAGCTGCGCGGGCTCTCGCCCGACCAGGTGCTGGTGCTGGTCAACGGCAAGCGCCGCCACACCTCGGCCCTGGTCAACACCGACAGCAAGATCGGCAAGGGCACCACGCCGGTCGATTTCAATGCCATCCCGATCAGCGCGATCAAGCGCATCGAGGTGCTGCGCGACGGCGCCGGCGCGCAATACGGCTCGGACGCGGTGGCCGGGGTGATCAACGTGATCCTGGACGACGATCCGGACGCCGGCGCGATCGAGGCCAGCTTCGGCGCCAACCACACCGATGTCGAACCGATCCACCGCGAGATCACCGACGGCCAGACCAGCTTCTTCAGCGCCAAGGTCGGCGATCGCATCGGCGAGGACGGCTTCTTCAAGCTGGGCGTGGAGCTGAAGAACCGCGAAGGCACCAACCGCGCCGGCTTCGACCAGATTCCCTTCTTCGAGGACCAGACGCCGGACAACCTGGCCCTGGCCGGCAAGCGCAACTACGTGCTGGGCGACGGCAAGTCCAAGGACCTCAACGCCTGGATCAACGCGGCGGTGCCGTTCGGCGCCACCTCCGAGTTCTACGCCTTCGGCACCTTCAACCAGCGCGACACGCAGGGCGCCAACTACTTCCGCTATCCCGACAGCGTGGCCAACTGGAAGCAGGTCTACCCGCGCGGCTACCGGCCGGTGTCGCTGGGCGAAAACCGCGACGCGCAGGCCGTGGCCGGCGCGCGCGGCCAGTGGGGCGACTGGGCCTACGACGCCAGCCTGGACTACGGGCATAACGACTTCACCTACCGGCTGAAGGATTCGCTCAACGCCTCGCTCGGCCCGGGCAGCCCCACGCGCTTCAAGACCGGCGACTACGCCTTCGACCAGACCGTGGCCAACCTGGACCTAAGCCGGGTGTTCGAGGCCGGCACGGCCACGCATACGCTCGGCACCGGCGTGGAGTTCCGCCGCGAGCGCTACGAGACCGGCGCCGGCGACCCGGCCAGCTACGCGGCCGGCCCCTACACCGACCGCCCGACCGGCTCGCAGGCCGGCGGCGGCCTGACTCCGCAGGACGTGGCCGACCTGTCGCGCAACGTCGCCAGCGCCTATGCCTCGCTGTCCAGTCAGTTCGGCGAGCACTTCTCCACCGACATCGCCGGCCGCTACGAGCACTACCAGGACTTCGGCGGCCAGTGGACCGGCAAGCTGGCCGCGCGCTACGCGTTCGTGCCCGCCTTCGCCGTGCGCGCGGCGGTGTCCAACAACTTCCGCGCGCCCTCGCTGAGCCAGATCGGCTACGAGGCCACCTCCACCGGCTACGACGCCGCCGGCCGCCTGGTGCAGGGCCGGCTGCTGTCGGTCAACAACCCCATCGCCCAGGCGCTGGGCGCCCAGCCGCTCAAGCCGGAGAAGTCGCACAACTACAGTCTCGGCTTCACCAGCCGCATCGGCAGCCAGTTCGACCTGTCGCTGGACTTCTTCCAGATCGACATCGACGACCGCGTCGCGCTGTCCGAGGACATCACCGGCGATGCGCTGACCGATTTCGTGCAGGACCGCTTCGGCGTGGGCGGCGTGCAGAGCGCCAGCTTCTTCGTCAACGCCGCCGACACCCGCACCCGCGGCGCCGAGCTGGTCAGCAACTGGCGCCAGTCCGTCGGCGATGGTCAGCTGCTGCTGACCGGCACCTGGAGCTACGCCAAGACCGAGTTGAAGCATCTGGTCGCCACGCCGGGCCAGCTGCTCGCGCTGGACCCGGACTACGTGCTGTTCGGCGTGGAAGAGAGCAATACGCTGACCGAGGCCACGCCGCGCACGCGCGCCGCGCTGGCAGCGAGCTGGACCGACGACACGTGGTCGCTCACCTCGCGCCTGAGCCGTTACGGCAAGGCCACGCGCGTGTTCGACTTCGGTGACGGTTTCGTCCCGCGCCAAACCTACAGCGCCGAGTATCAGCTGGATGCGGAAGTCGAATACCGCATCACGCCGCAGTGGAGCATCGCCCTGGGCGGGCAGAACCTGCTCGACCAGTATCCGGACCGCTCGATCCCGGATATCGCCTACTTCGGCAACCTGCCCTACGACGTCCTCTCGCCGATCGGCAGCAACGGCGCGTACTACTACGGGCGGGTGCGCTTCACCTTCTGAGTGCGCTGACGTCCTGAAGGGTCGGCCCGTCGCCTGGACGGGCCGACCCCGGTCCTGCCTGATCGGAAAGCTACCGCTTGCGCTCGAAGATGGAGATGTACGTCGTCCCGATGTCGTCATCCGCCAGATAGGTGTGGGCGTCCATGAAGTTCTCGGCAAACCAGCTCTCCCCGAAGACCGAGCCGACCAAGCGCTGCCAATTGGACGCCGGCAACTGATCGGCATACCCGCGGAGGGCCACGGCCTTGACCATGCACAGCGAGGCCGAGCAGGAAGGCGTCCCGATCTGCAGGGCGTCGTATTCCAGGCCATGCGAGCGCAGCGAGACTTCTATCTTTTCGGCCAGGTCGGGGGACCAGGCCGGGTCCTGCTTCTCTTTCTCGGCCAGCGTGTAAAGATCGATGAACTCGGGATTCGCGTAGCTGAGCTTGTGCACCATGAGGTCGATGCGCTTGGCGCCGTCGCTGTCGAGCGGCTTGAAACCGGTCTTCCTGGTGGCCCCGGGCGCGGATCGACTTTCGACCGACTGACTGGATGAAAGACCTGGCGCCTCCGAGCGTTCACCGCTGCCCTTCGCCGCCGGGCTCTCGGGCGCTTGTTCTTCTTCGACTGTCTTGGCGACAGGATCCGCCTGCTCGACCGATGAGCCCTCTGGGCTGTTCCGCAGCGTTACAGCCGCAAGCATGGCTGCTACCAGAACGGCCAACGTCATCAGGATTCGTTTCATCGCGACTCCAAGGGCATGCGGGCGCCTGAAGGCAGGACTGGGATGGGAGTGACCTCTCCTGAAGGGGATTTCACCACCTTTGCTGTCGCAATGGGACATCTCACTGGCGGTGCGGCGGTTCGGCGCCGACCTTCCGCGCCGCGTCAGTCCAGGAAGCGGTCGCGCTGCTCGGGGCTGGGCACGGCGCAGGTGGCGCCGGCCCAGCGCCGGCGGTTGCGGGCGACCCAGCGATAGACGCGGTCGCGCGCGCCGCGCGGCACGGCGCGCATGACCGTGGCCAGCACCGGCCAGCCGCCGCCGAGGCCACCCAGCACGCGCGCGATGGCGTCGGTCTCGACGTGGGCGCCGTCGCGGTCGACCAGCAGGAACGAGGACGGGTCGTGCGGGTCCAGGCCGTGCTCGGCCAGCAGGGCCGCGCCGGTGCGGCCCTGCATGGCGGCGAAGCGATAGCGCGCGGCGCGATCGTGGCGCAGCAGGAAGCGCACCCAGCCGTTGCACATGGCGCATGCGCCGTCGAACACGATGATCGCCGCGCCTCGCGTCTGGGCGGCGGAATCGCCGCCGGAGGGCGCGGCCGCGCTCATGTCGGCGCCCGCCACACCAGGGTGGCCATGCGGCCGCTGCGGCGGTCGCGGCGATGCGAGAAGAAGCGCTGCGGATCGCCGAGGGTGCACAGCGTGCCGCCGTGCACGTCGGTCACGCCGACCGCGGCCAGGCGCCGGCGCGCCAGTGCGTACAGGTCCACGCGCCAGTGGCCGGGGCGGGTCGCGACGAAGGCCGCGGCGGCACCGGGGTCGCTCGCGGTGAACGCGTCGAACACGTCCTGGCCGATCTCGTAGGCCTCCGGCCCCGCCGCCGGGCCCAGCCAGGCGCGCACATGCGCGGCCGGCGTGCGCATCGCGGCGACGGTGCGCTCCAACACCCCGTCGGCCAGCCCGCGCCAGCCGGCGTGGGCGGCGGCCACCTCGCTGCCGTCGGCGGCGGCGAACACCACCGGCAGGCAGTCGGCGGTGAGGATAGCCAGCACCACGCCGGGGGCGTCGGTGACCGCGGCGTCGCCTTCCGGCTCATCGCCCTGCGCGCGCGGCGCGCCGAGCGCTGTCTCGAAGCGCGCCACGCCGGTCCCGTGCACCTGACGCAGCCAGTGCGGCAGCGACGGCAGGCCGGCTAGGGTGGCCAGCTCGGCGCGGTTGGCCTCCACCTGTGCGGAGTCGTCACCCGCGGGGGCGCTGCGGTTGCCCAGGTTGAAGGTGTCAAACGGCGCAGCCGAGCCGCCGGCGCCGAAGCGCAGCGTCACCAGCGCGCGCACGCCGGGCGGCGCGGGCCAGTGCGCGGGCAGCAGGGCGCTCACTTGCGCTTGTGCGCGGCCGCGTCGTCGCGCAGCGCCGCCATCAGCGCCAGCATGTCGGCCGGGACCGGCGCACTGGTGCGCACCGGCTCGCCGGTGGTCGGGTGGCTGAACTCGAGCGTCTCGGCGTGCAGCGCCTGGCGGCGGAAGCCGCGCAGCTGGGCGTTGAGTTCCTCGCTCGCCCCGCGCGGCAGGCGCAGCGGGCCGCCGTAGAGCGGATCGCCGACGATGGGAAAGCGCAGATGCGCCATGTGCACGCGGATCTGGTGGGTGCGGCCGGTCTCCAGCCGGCACTCGACCGCGGTATGGCCGCGGAAGCGTTCGCGCAGGCGCACATGGGTGACCGCATCGCGCCCGTCCTCGCGCACGGCCATCTTCAGTCGGTCGCGCGGATGGCGGTCGATCGGCGCATCGACGGTCGCGCCGGACACCATCGCGCCGACCACCACCGCCAGATACTGCCGATGCACCTCACGTGCCGAGAGCTGCGCCACCAGCGAGGTGTGCGCCGGCAGGGTCTTGGCCACGACCATGACTCCAGAGGTGTCCTTGTCCAGGCGATGGACGATGCCGGCGCGCGGCAGCGCGGACAGCGTCGAGTCGCGGAACAGCAGGGCGTTGACCAGGGTGCCGGTCGGGTTGCCGGCGCCGGGGTGGACCACCAGCCCGGCCGGCTTGTCCAGCACCAGGACCTCGCTGTCCTCGTACAGCACCTGCAGGGGGATGTCCTCGGGCTGGGCGTGGGTCTGGGTGTCCAGCACGGCGTCCAGCGTGGCGACCTGGCCGGGGGTGACCGGGTCGCGCGGGCGCACCACCTCCCCATCCAGGCGCGCGTCGCCGGACTTGATCCATTCGGACAGGCGCGAGCGGGAAAACTCGGGGAACAGCTCGGCCAGCACCGCGTCGAACCGGCGCCCGGCCGCGTGCGTGGGCACCTGGGCGCTGCGCGGGCCCTGTGTGGCGGGGGCGTCCAGGGGGGCGTCGTCGTCGGCTACGTCAGTCATCCGGTCAAGCGGTTCCAGTGAAGAAGTTGGCCGGAATTCATGGCCCGGCAGCCGCCTAGGCTATCATCGCCCCCTCGTTTCCCCGATGCGGCCCGTCCGCCAGCCCATGTCCCAGCGTTTCGCAGCCCCGTCCGCCCGCGCCACCGTCCGCGTCCTGCTCCTGCTCCTGGTGGTGGCCCTCACGGCCACAGGCTGCGGCCGCAACAAGAAGGACAAGGCGGTCGACTCGCGCCCGGTCGAGGCCATCTACACCGAGGCCCACACCGACATGACCCGCGGCAACTGGTCCGGTGCGGAGAAGCAGTTCCAGTCGCTGATCGCCCAGTACCCGTACGGCCCGTACACCGAGCAGGCGCAGATGGAACTGGCCTACGCGCAGTACAAGTCGGGCAAGCTGGAGGAGGCCGTGTCGAGCATCGACCGCTTCCTGCGCACCTATCCGACCCAGCGCAACGTGCCCTACATGTACTACCTGCGCGGCCTGGCCAACTCCAACCGCGACACGGTGTTCCTGCAGAAGGTCTGGAGCCTGGATTCCAGCCGCCGCGACCTGTCCACCCCGTTGCAGGGTTATAGCGACTTCAACACCGTCTCCGAGCGCTACCCCAACAGCCGCTACGCCGCCGATGCGCGCCTGCGCATGGTCCAGCTGCGCAATACCTTCGCCCGCCACGAGATGGACACCGCGCTGTACTACCTGCACCGCGGCGCCTACACCGCCGCCGTGGGCCGCGCCAAGTACATCCTGGAGACCCTGCCGCAGAGCGAGTACCAGTACGACGCCGTCGCCCTGCTGGGCGAGGCCTACACCCGCCTGGGCAACAAGCCGCTGGCCGACGACGCCCGCCGCGTGCTGCAGATGAACGACCCGCAGCACCCCTGGCTGGCCGGCAAGTGGCCGGACTTCCCCTCGACCATGCGCAAGCTCAACCCCTTCGCCGGCGAGAAGTCCGCGCTGGACAACGAGCGCGAAGACGCCCACTGACTTTCCTGCGAGGAAAAGCGTAAAAGGAGCCGCAAGGCTCCTTTTTCGTTTTCAACGGGGATGACGCATGGAAGCAAGCCGGCTGCCGTCTTTGCTGTGGGCCGCAGTGTCGTGGGCTGCGTTCGCTGGGTTGGGCGGTTGCCAGGCCGCATCCACCCCACCCGCTCTCCAGACAGCCAACGCCGCGTCGGTTCCCCCCTGGTCCAGGGATGAAGCGGCGGCCTATCTGGCAAAGATCACCGACGTCGCCGCGATTCCGGATGCGCACGCGCGCTGCATCGCCGCGCCTGACCTGCCCGGCAACCACTGGCCATCCGGGGCCGCCCGCTCCCGCTGCGACGCGCTTCTGGAGGGACCTTGGCCCATTGCCCGCATCGAGGCGCTGTTGAGCGGGCCGGACGGCGGGAAACAGCTCGACCAGGCGTTCAGCAGCGCACAGGCCGCCTACGCACAGTCGCCTCGTCAGCATCCGGAGTGGGAGCGCGCCTTCGAGGCCTTCAAGAACGAGTCAAGAGATCTGCCCGAGGTCAGCAAGACCGCGGAGGCCTGGCTTTCGCAGTCGCCACGAAGCGTCTACGCGATGACGGCGGTAGGCCTGGCCTATCTGAACAACGCCTGGAGGCAACGGGGCGGTGGCTTCATCTCCCAGACCTCGCGGCAGCAGCTCGATGCCATGCAACGCTGGCTGGACCGGGCCCGTCCGGTGCTGCAGGAGGCCGTGGCGATCGATCCCCACCAGGGCTATGCCTGCGCGGCCCTGCTGGATATCGTGCGGATGGGCAGCGGCCCGCCGCTCGGGCAGGACACCGTCGACCGCTGTGCGCAGGCCGAGCCCGACCTGCCGAACTATCTGAACGCCTTGCGCCTGGCCGCCATGCCGCGCTGGGGTGGGAGCTGGCAGGCGCTGGCGTCCTTCGATGCCTTCATCGAAGCCCCGGCGCAAGAGAATCCGGCGTTGGCCTACATGCGTCATACCACGCTCCTGGAGCGAGGCATGGCGTTACAGCGCGACAAGCAGCCCGCAGCGGCCCTGCCGCTGATGATCGCGGTCGCCACCGACGCCCCGCACGGCGCAGCGCTGGCCGGTGCCGCACGCGGCCTGCAGGAAGCCGGGCAGTTTGATGACGCCATGGTCTACATGACCCAGGCGATCCGGTTCGAGCCGCGCAATGTCGCTGTGCTCAATGAACTCGCCGAGATGTACCAGAAGCACGGCGACCACGCTCAGGCGGTCCGCATCCTGCAGGACACCGTCGACCGCGGACTGGCAAGTCCGGGCACCTACACCAAGCTGGCTATCTCCGCGGAAAAGCTCGGCGACTACGCCACCGCGAAGCAAGCCTACACGGTGCTGTTGCAGGAGCCGCGCCACCGGCAGTGGGCACAGACCTGCCTCTGCGACATCGTCGTGCGTCGGGAACACGATCCCTCCGGCGCGCTGGCCTGTACGCAGGCCCTGGTCGCGGCTCTTCCGGACGACCCGATGGCGAACTTCATGCGGGCCTGGGTCCTGACCCAGCAGCATGATCCCGGTGCCGAAGCGGCGGCGCAGCGCTTCTTTTCCCTGCCGCAGGGAACCGATCCGCGGCAGGCACAGATGACCACGCAGCTTCAGGAGCTTCGCGCGGGGAAGAGGCAATAGGGCGCGCTAGGGGCGAGTGGCGAAGGTGCCAAACCCGGCACACTGGTTCCCTGCGCTAACGCCACGGGGTTCCCGCCTTCGCGGGAACGACGATCGGAGGTCTCTGGCGGAGCGACGATGCGCGCTCGCAGCCAGAAGCCACGGCTGCGGTTGGAATCCAGCATCGCGCCGCGGCGCTGGGCCGCGTGCGCGCCACGCCCTAAGCTGAGGCGACTCTCCCGCTCCCAAGGTCCGTGCGTGTCCTCACCTCATGTCCTGCACTACAGCGCGTTCACCGATCGGCCCGAGGGCGGCAATCCTGCCGGTGTCGTGCTCGATGCCTCGGGCATGGCGACCGCGGACATGCAGGCACTGGCCACACGGCTGGGCTATTCCGAATCGATCTTCGTCCAGCCGGGCGAGGCCGGCGCGTTCGACGTGCGCTACTTCAGTCCGCTGGACGAAGTGCCGTTCTGCGGGCACGCCACCATTGCCGGCGCGGTCGCGCTGGCGCAGCGCGACGGCCCGGGCACGCTGCGCTTCCGCACCCGCGCCGGCCTGGTCGAGGTGGTCACCGCGCGCGAGAATGCCGGCATCGGGGCGACCCTGACCAGCGTCGCCCCGCACGTGCTGCCCGCGCTGCCGCCGGGCCTGCTCGACCAGGCCCTGACCCGGCTGCGCTGGAGCGCCGACGAGCTGGACCCGGCGCTGCCGCCGGCCATCGCCTACGCCGGCGCGCGCCACCTGATCCTGGCTGCCGCCACGCGCGAGCGGCTGGCGCGGCTGGACTACGACTTCGCCGGGCTCAAGGCGCTGACGCAGGCGCACGAACTGGCCACGGTGGCGCTGGTCTGGCGCGTCTCGGAGTGCGAATTCGCCGCGCGCAATCCCTTCCCCGCCGGCGGCGTGGTCGAGGATCCGGCCACCGGCGCGGCCGCGGCGGCCTTCGGCGCCTACCTGCGCGCGCTCGGCGCGGTCCAGGCGCCGACCGACCTCCACATCGTGCAGGGCGAGGACATGGGCCGGCCGAGCCAGCTGCGGGTGCACATCCCGGCGGCGGGTCCGATCCGGGTGAGCGGCCGCGCCGTGCCGATTCCGGCGCCGGCTCAGGCCGGGTAGCGGTTGCTGATCGGGTAGCGGCGCTCGCGGCCGAAGGCGCGCAGGGAGACCTTCGGGCCGGGGGCGGCCTGCTGGCGCTTCCATTCGTTGACCCGCACCAGACGCAGCATGCGGTGGACGGTGTCGGCGTCGAAGCCGGCGGCGATGATTTCCTCGCGCGACTGCTCCAGATCGACGTAGCGCAGCAGGATCGCGTCGAGCACGTCGTAGGGCGGCAGCGAGTCCTGGTCGAGCTGGTTCTCGCGCAGCTCGGCCGAGGGCGGGCGGTCGATCACCGCCGGCGGGATCACAGGCGCGCCGCCCACGGTGTTGCGCCAGCGCGACAGCGCGAACACCTCGGTCTTGTACAGGTCCTTGATCGGCGCATAGCCGCCGCACATGTCGCCGTAGATGGTGGCGTAGCCGACCGCGTACTCGCTCTTGTTGCCGGTGGTCAGCAGCAGCCCGCCGAACTTGTTGGACAGGGCCATCATGATCGCCCCGCGCGCGCGCGACTGCAGGTTCTCCTCGGTGGTATCGACCGGGTGGCCTTCGAACAACGGACCCAGCGCCTCCAGGTAGCCCTTGAACGGCGCCTCGATCGCCACGGTCTCCATGCGCACGCCCAGCGCGCGGCACTGTTCCTCGGCCAGCGAGTTGGACAGCCCGGCGGTGTAGCGCGAGGGCATGCGCACGGCGGTGACGTTGCCGGCGCCCAGCGCATCGACCGCCAGCGCCAGCACCATCGCCGAGTCGATGCCGCCGGACAGCCCCACCCAGACCTTGCTGAAGCCGTTCTTGCCGCAGTAGTCGGCGATGCCGCGCACCACCGCGCGCCAGGCCAGCCCATCGCGGCTCTCGTCGCCCTCGTCGCGCCACAGCACCGGCGAGAACACGCGCGAGGCGGCGTCGTAATCGGCCACCAGCCACTGCTCGGCGAAGGCCACCGCCGCCGGCGAGATCTCGCCGTTGCCGCTGGCCACCACCGAGGCGCCGTCGAACACCAGCGCGTCCTGGCCGCCGACCACGTTGAGATAGGCCAGCGCCACGCCGGTCTCGGCCACGCGCTGGGCCAGCAGCGCATCGCGCTGGGCGTGCTTGCCGTGCTCGAACGGCGAGGCGTTGGGCACCAGCACCAGCTGCGCGCCGGCGCGCGCGGTGTCGGCCAGCGGTTCGGCGAACCACAGGTCCTCGCAGATCACCACGCCCACCGGCACGCCCTTGACCTCGAACACGCAGCTGCCGCCGTCGGGATCGACGTGGAAGTAGCGGCGCTCGTCGAAGACGTTGTAGTTGGGCAGCTCGCGCTTGCGATACGTCGCCTCGATGCGGCCATCGCGCAGCACGCTGGCGGCGTTGTAGAGCACGCTGCCGGCGCTCTCGG
Source organism: Pseudoxanthomonas winnipegensis (assembly GCF_030322905.1). Lineage (NCBI taxonomy): Bacteria > Pseudomonadati > Pseudomonadota > Gammaproteobacteria > Lysobacterales > Lysobacteraceae > Pseudoxanthomonas > Pseudoxanthomonas winnipegensis. The sequence continues at coordinate 3,230,891 of NZ_CP095475.1, forward strand.
GCCAGCCCACCACCGCGACGATGCCGGTCGCGGCCTGGGCGACCTGGGCCAGCGCGCGGTGGCAGTCGGCCAGGAACGAGGGCCGCATCAGCAGGTCCTCCGGCGGATAGCCGCTCAGCGCCAGCTCGGGGAACAGCACCACGTCGGCGCCGTATTCGTCGCGGGCGATGGCGATCTGCTCGATGATGCGCCGGGTGTTGCCCGCCACGTCGCCGACCGGATAGTCGAACTGGGCCATGGCGATGCGAAGCGTTGCGGGCATGGGTCACCTGATGCGATGCGGGACGGACCCGTGCATTATTTCAGAAGCGCCCGGTCGGCCTGTGCGAACGACGCGCTGGGTGCGACCGTCGGTGAAGTCGGACCTCGTCGGTCAAGCCTCATCGTCGCCCAGGCGGATCCCCGCTGTGTAGAGCGGAGCTTGCTCCGCTGGGGCTTTCCCGAAGACCCGATCGAAACGCAGCGGAGCAAGCTCCGCTCTACAAGGAGGCGGCGACTTGATCAATCCACCGCCGTGCCTTTGCTCGGTGTGAGCTGCCATGCCGGCGATGGGCTTTCCCGAGCCTCTTCCCTCAGCTTCCGCACAGGCTCCCCAACCAGCGCTTCGCTCACTTACCGAAGAACGCCGCCACATCGGCCACTTCGCGGGTCCGCGCGAACGGCGGCAGCGATTGCATGAACACTCGGCCATAGGCCTTGCCGGACAGGCGCGGGTCGCACAGCACCAGCACGCCGCGGTCGGTCTCGCTGCGGATCAGCCGGCCCACGCCCTGCTTGAGCGCGATCACCGCCTGCGGCAGCTGTTCGTCGCGGAAGGGGTTGCCGCCGGCGTTGCGGATCGCCTCCAGCCGCGCCTCGAACACCGGATCGTCCGGCGCGGCGAAGGGCAGCTTGTCGATGGCGACCACGCTCAAGGCCTCGCCGACCACATCCACGCCCTCGCGGAAGCTGGCCGAGCCCAGCAGCACGCCATTGCCCGATTCGCGGAAGCGCTGCAGCAGCGTGGCGCGCGGCGCCTGGCCCTGCACGAACAGCGGCCAGGGCGCGTCGCGCAGCGCCTCGGCGGCCTCGCGCAGCGCGCGGTGCGAGGCGAACAACAGGAAGGCGCGCCCGTCCGAGGCATGCAGCACCGGCAGCAGCGCGGCGACCAGCGCCGTGCCATAGCCGCGCGCGTTGGGATCGGGCAGCCCTGGCGGCTGGTAGCACAGCGCCTGGCGCGGCCAGTCGAACGGGCTGGGCTGCAGCAGCGTGTGCGGATCGTCCAGGCCCAGGCGCTGGGCGATGTGGTCGAAGCCACCGCCCACCGTCAGCGTGGCCGAGGTGAACACCCACGCCGCATGCGAGGCCTGCCGGTGCTGGCGCAGGGGCCCTGACACATCGAGCGGCGTGCGCTGGCAGCGGAAGCCGCGCGGGGTCAGTTCGTACCAGAACACATCGGTCGAGGCGTCGTGCGGCGCGTCGTCCGGCGCCAGCGGCAGGTCGTCGAGGTCCGCCGGGGGCACATCGGCATGGCGCAGCAGGGCTTGCGGCCCGTTCGCCGAGGGATCGCCAAGCCAGCGCAACAGCCGCCCCTCGATATCGCGGCAGCGCGCGTTGCAGGCGTCCAGGCCGGGCGTGGTGTCGGCCAGCGGCGCCAGCGCGCGGGCCAGGTCCTCCAGCGCCACGACCAGGGCGTCGAAGCCCTCGCGCACCGGCGCGCTGCCGAGCGCGCGCTCGCGCGTGCCGCGCGGCGGCAGGAACTCCATCGCCGCGCGCAGCTCGCGCAGGGTCTGCTCCGCCGCGGCCACCGGCGGCTGCAGCGGCGCCAGCGCGCCGGGCGCCTGGCGCGCCTCGACCAGCACATCGCGCAACAGTTCCTGCAGCGGGCGCAGGCCGAAGCCTTCGCCGAAGAAGTTCGCCGCCAGCTCCGGCAGCTGATGCGCCTCGTCGATCACGAAGACCTGCGCGCCCGGCAGGATCTCGCCGAAGCCCTCCTGCTTGAGCGCCAGGTCGGCCAGCAGCAGGTGATGGTTGACCACCACCACGTCGGCGGCCTGCGCGCGCTGGCGCGCCTGGACCACGAAGCAGTCGTCCCAGAACGGGCATTCGGTGCCCAGGCAGTTGTCCACGGTCGAGGTGACCATGGGCAGCAGCGGCGAATCCTCGGGCAGCGATTCGAGCTCGGCCATGTCGCCGTAGCGGGTGCGCCCGCTCCACACCACGATGCGCTGGAACTGGTCGGCCTGCTCGCGCGAGACGAAGCGCGGCTCGCCGCGCGCCTGCGCCAGCCGGTAGCGGCACAGATAGTTGGCGCGCCCCTTGAGCAGCGCCGCGCTGTGGCCCACGCCCAGCGCGGCGCGCACGCGCGGCAGGTCGCGGTGGAACAGCTGATCCTGCAGCGCGCGGGTGCCGGTGGACAGGATCGCCTTCAGCCCGGACAGCAGCACCGGCACCAGGTAGGCGTAGGTCTTGCCGGTGCCGGTGCCGGCCTCGGCCAGCAGGGTCTCGCGCGCATCCAGCGCATCGGCGATGGCGCCTGTGAGGGCCAGCTGCGCCTGGCGCGGGACGAAGTTCTCGAGGCGCTGGGCCAGGGCGCCGCCCTCGCCCAGTGCCTCGCAGCTGGCCTGCGACAGCTGCGCCATCAGCGCGCCGCGCGGCGGCGACCGGCGCCGCTCACATCCGGTCGAAGCCGGCCACGGTGCAGGCCGCGATCTGGGCGTGCGCCGAGGCGGCGTTCTGCGTCTCGCCGCGGGCGATCTGCGACTGCTCGATGGTCGACCAGTGGCGCCGGCACAGCGGGCCGGTCTTCGAGCCCAGCGACAGCGCCTTGCGCGCCAGGGTCTCGGCGCGCTCCCAGTCGCCCAGGGCCAGGGCCACCTCGGCCCGCTCCTGCAGCACGGCCGGGTCGTCCGGGCTGATCAGCAGGGCCTGGTTGAGCGCCTCGGCCGAGGCCTGCCAGTCGCGGCGGCGCTGGGCGGCGACCGAGGCCTCGCGCAGGTCCTCGACCTGCGGGTCGCGGATCGGCTGCACGTCCAGCTCGCGGTCGTCGGTCTTGGCCACGGCCAGCACGGCGTTGAGCGCCTGGGTCGGGGTCAGGCGCGGCGGCGCCGGGGCGGCCGGCGGCGGCGGCGGTTCGGTCACGCAGGCGGCCAGCGGCAGCAGCAGCGCGCAGGCCAGGGCAAGACGGCAGGGACGGGTCATAGCGGGCTCGTGGACGGCGGCGGCGGGGTCGGGGTCGGCAGTTCGCGGGCCGGGGCTTCCGGCTCCTCCTTGGGCGGCAGGCCGAACCAGCGCCGCCAGCCGCCGGACTGTTCCTCCGGCGTGGAGAACTGCTGGCAGGCCTGGTACGGCGGCGCGTGGCCGGCCACGAACGGGAAGCGGCGCGCGCCCGGGCAGCTGGCGTCGGTGGCGGCCGAATCGGCCACCCACTGCCAGTCCAGGCCCTGGCTGGAGACCTGCAGCGGCGCGCTGGGCAGGCGCGAGAAGATGCCCGACCAGACCTTCATCGCGCCGGTGGCGCCATACAGGCCGGTCTCCAGGTTCTGGTCGTTGCCCATCCACACCACGGCCAGGTGATCGCCGGTGTAGCCGGCGAACCAGCTGTCGCGGCCGTCGTTGCTGGTGCCGGTCTTGCCGGCCGGCGACAGCCGGCCCAGGCCGTCGCTGAGCAGCTGGCGGCCGGTGCCGTCGGTGATCACCGCCTGCAGCGCCACGGTGACCAGGTGGGCGGCGATCGAATCGCCCTCCTGCGCCTTGGCCGGGGTCTTGTCGTAGCGGTTGAGCACCCGGCCCTGGGCGTCGATCACACCGCGCACGGCGTGCAGCGGCTGGATCTGCCCGCCGGAGGCCAGGAACTGGTAGGCCTGCGCCATCGCATACGGGCTCTGGTCGGTCGCGCCCAGGATCAGCGAGGGGTTGGGCTCGGCCTCGACGCCGGCCAGCACCTTGAGCAGGTCGGCCACGCGCTGCGGGTCGACCTTCAGGCCCACGCGCACGGTGGCCTGGTTGTAGGAATGGGCCAGCGCATCGATCAGCCGCACCCGGCCGTGGCTGCGGTTGTCGGAGTTGGATGGGCTCCAGCTCCGGCCGCGACCCAGCGGCACGGTGATCGGCTCATCGTCCACCCAGCTGGCCAGCGACCAGGTGTCCGGCTGCGACAGCGCCAGCAGGTAGACGAAGGGCTTGATGATCGAGCCGACCTGACGCTGGGCCTCGACCGCGCGGTTGAAGCCCGGCACGGCCACGTCGCGGTTGCCGATCACCGCCAGCACATCGCCGTTGTGGGTGTCGGTCAGCACCAGGCCGGCCTGCAGCGGCGGGCGCTTGCCCTTCTGCAGCTGGTCGATGGTGCGCTTGACCGCGCCTTCGGCGTAGGCCTGGGCCGAGGGCGACATGCCGGTCATCACGGTCAGGCCGGCGCCTTGCAGCGCGTCGGACGGATAGTCGTGGGCCAGCTGGCGGCGCACCAGGTCCACATAGGCCGGGAAGCGGTTGGCCGCGGTGATGCCCGGGTCGGTGGTCACGCCCAGCGGGGCCTTCACCGCGCGGTCGAATTCCTTCTGGTCGATCAGCCTGGTCGCCAGCATACGGCGCAGGGCCAGATCGCGGCGCTCGCGGGCGCGCTCGGGATGGCGGCGCGGATCGTAGTAGGACGGGCCTTTGACGATGCCGATCAGCAGCGCCATCTGCTCGGTGGACAGGCTGTCCAGGTCGCGGCCGAACCAGAACTCCGAGGCCGCCGACACGCCGTGGATCGCCTGGCTGCCGCGCTGGCCCCAGTAAACCTGGTTGAAGTAGGCCTCCAGGATGGTGCGCTTGTCGTAGCGCGCCTCCAGGATCAGCGCATACAGGATCTCGTTGAACTTGCGGCCCACGGTCTGCTCGCGGCCGATGCCGAGCAGGCCGCTGCGGGCCAGCTGCTGGGTCAGCGTGCTGGCGCCCTGGCGCACCTGGCCGCCGCTGCTGACGAACTCCCAGCCCGCGCGCGCGATGCCGGACAGGTCGATGCCATGGTGGGTGGCGAAGTCGCGGTCCTCGACCGCCTGCAGGCCGGTGACCAGCAGTTCGGGCACGTCCTCCAGCCGCACCAGCCGGCGCTCCTCCTGCTGTTGGCCGTAGAGAGTGGCAATGCGCGCCGGGTCCAGCCGCGCCGAGCGGATGTTGCGGCCGCGGGCCAGATCGCGCAGGCCCTGCACCTCGCCCGCCGACAGCGTCACCTGGATGCGCGTGGCCGGGATGATGTAGTCCACGTCGGTGAAGCCGCGGCTGGCGATGGTGAAGCGGTTGCCGTCGCGCGCATAGGTGCCGGGCAGCTGGCCCTTGCCGTCGTCCTGGTAGGAGGCCGCGTCCAGCTCGGTCTTGAGCGTGGCCGCGTCCAGCGCCTCGCCCTCGGCCAGCGGCAGTGGGCGCGCGTAGACGCGGGTAGGGATCTGCCACTGCAGCGCGCCGAAGCGCTGGCTGACCTGATGGTTCAGGTAGGCCACGTACGGAATCATGAAGCCCAGCCCCAGCCCCAGCAGCGCCAACACGGCGGTGATCAGGCGGTTGCGCCAGGCCGGGGGGGCCGTTGTGGCCTCGTCGTGCTCGTCGTCGTACGCCTCGTCGGCGTCGTAATCGTTGCGGGCCACAGGTGGTGCGACAATGAAAAGGACAGGAGAGTCTAGCGCAGCCCCGCACGCGGCCGGCCGCGCGGCCTTCCGCCCGATCAGCCGGAGTTGAGTTCTGATGAGGATGTTGTGGGATGAGGCGCGCTTTGCCTGGACGCGCGCGGCCTCCACCCTGCGGCGCGTCATCGCCAGCGCGCGCAGCCGCGGCCTGGCCCCGACCGCCCGCCGCGCCTGGCAGCGCCTGGCCGGCGCCCTGAACCGCCCCGCCCCGGCCCGGCCGCTGTGGCTGCCGGCCTCTCAGCCGTTCTCGCCCTTCGCCGTGCCGGCCTCCGAGGCGCCGCTGGCCAGCCTGATCATCCCGGTCTACGGCCAGCTGCAGATGACCCTGGACTGCCTGCGCGCGCTGGCCGCCCGGCCGCCGGCGCTGCCGGTGGAGATCATCGTGGTCGACGACGGCTCGCCCGACGATACCGCCGCCTGCCTGCCGCAGGTGCAGGGCCTGCGCTACCACCTGCGGCCGCGCAACGGCGGCTTCATCGCCGCCTGCAACGACGGCGCGGCGCTGGCGCGCGGACGCTACCTGGTCTTCCTCAACAACGACACCCTGCCCCAGCCCGGCTGGCTGGAGGCGCTGCTGGGCACCTTCGACACTCATCCGGGCACCGGCCTGGCCGGGGCGAAGCTGGTCTATCCGGACGGCCGCCTGCAGGAGGCCGGCGGCGTGGTGTTCGCCGATGGCTCGGCCTGGAACTACGGCCGCTTCGACTCGCCCGACGACCCGCGCTATGGCTATGTTCGCGAGGCCGATTACCTCTCCGGCGCCGCGGTGGCGATCCCGCGCGCGCTGTTCGAACAGGTCGGCGGCTTCGACACCCGCTACGCGCCGGCCTATTACGAGGACACCGACCTGGCCTTCGCCGTGCGCGCGGCCGGCCGGCGCGTGCTGTACCAGCCGGCCTCGGTGGTCGTGCACCGCGAAGGCGCCACGGCCGGCAACGACACCGGCAGCGGCATCAAGGCCTACCAGGTGCGCAACGCCGGCGTGTTCGCCGACAAGTGGCAGGCCACGCTGCAGGCCGATCCGACCCAGCGCAGCGAACCCTCTCCGGCCAGCCTGCACGCGCACCAGCGCCAGGTGCTGCTGATCGATTCGATGACGCCGCGGCCGGACCGCGACTCGGCCTCGCTGCGCCTGGTCAACCTGATCGCGCTGCTGCAGGAAGAAGGCGCGCACGTGGTGTTCGTCGCCGCCGACCTGGCCCATGTGCCGGGTTATACCGAGGCGCTGCAGGCCATGGGCGTGGAGGTCTGGTACGCGCCGTTCGCCACTGCCCTGCCGCGTTTCCTGCGCCAGCACGGCGCGCGCTTCGCCACGGCCATGGTCTGCCGCCACTACGTGGCCGACGCGGTTGTGCCGCTGCTGCGCACGCATGCGCCGCAGGCCAGGGTGGTGTTCGACACCGTGGACCTGCACTACCTGCGCGAGCAGCGCGGCGCCCAGACCAGCGGCGATGCGGCCATGCTGCGCCAGGCGCAGGCCACCCAGGCGCGCGAACTGGCGGTGATGGCCGCGGCCGACACCACCGTGGTGGTCAGCCCGGTCGAGGCCGAGGAACTGGCGCGCGTGGCGCCGCAGGTGCGCGTGGAGATCCTGTCCAACCTGCATCGCCCGGCCACGCCCGGCGGTGCGTTCGAGGACCGCGCCGATCTGCTGTTCGTCGGCGGCTTCCACCACCCGCCCAATGTCGATGCGGTGGTGTGGTTCGGCGAGCAGGTGCTGCCGCTGATCCTGGCCCGCGCCCCGCGGCTGCGCCTGCACGTGGTGGGCATGGACCCGCCGCCGCAGGTGCGGCGCCTGGCCGGCGCCCATCTCATCGTCCACGGCCACGTGCCCGACCTGCAGCCGCTGCTGGACGCCAGCCGCATCGCGCTGGCGCCGCTGCGCTTCGGCGCCGGGGTCAAGGGCAAGGTCAACCAGGCCATGGCCCACGGCCTGCCGGTGGTGGCGACCTCGATCGCGGTCGAAGGCATGCATCTGCGCGACGGCCTGGATGTACTGGTGGCCGACACGCCCCAGGCCTTCGCCGACGCCGTGCTGCGCCTGGACGGCGACGCCGCACTGTGGCGCCATCTATCCGGCAACGGCCTGGACAATGTGCGCCGCCACTTCTCCCTGGACGCGGCGCGCGCGACGGTGAGGCGGCTGTTTTTGGAGCAGGAGTGAGTGGAGAGGCGTGAGGAGTGAGTAAGAGCAAACGCAGGCGCTCCCGCTTCTGCTCACTCCTCTTCCCCCTACTCCTCCATCAGCCGCGCCAGCGCCTCATACGCCACGCGCACCGTCTCCGGGCCGTGCAGGCGTTCGAGGCGGCGGACGACGAAGTGGCCGCGGGCCATGCTCTGGAAGTGGTCGGTGAACACGGCGTTGACCGTCGCCCCGCCGAGCGCGCCGAGCACCGGCATCCACTGCGCGGCGGCCTTCTCGCTGACCTGGATCGAGTAGCGCTCGGCGATGGCCTTGACCAGGCCGACCAGCACCGGCGCACCTTCCTTCTGCAGGCCGTGGCGGGCCACGTGCGTGGCCGCGTCGGCGACCATGCGGCTCATCGCCTCGCGCGCGGCGTAATAGCCGACCTCGGTCGCGTCGTCGGCCGAGGATGGGCCGCCCATCGCCAGCACGCGCACGCATTCCAGGCGCACGGCCGGGTCGTTGAGGTCGGCGCCCTCGCTGCGGGCGATGTCGGCGATGGAGCGCAGCATGATCGTGGTGGTCAGCGGCAGCTCGATCGCCAGCGCGGTCAGGCCGAACGCGCCGCCGAAGGCGCCGGTGGCCGAGGTCGCGCCCAGGTGCCACCAGTCCGAGGACTTGCGCGCGCCTTCGGCCGGCACGCGCGTGTCCAGCGTGGTCAGCGACAGGCGCAGGGCCGCGCCGATGGCCTTGCGCGTGGCCGCGGCGATCAGCGCATGGGCCCGACGCGGCAGGAAGCCGACCAGCCGCTCCACCGGCGCGCCGACCAGGTTGGCCACGCGCGCGCCGAAGCTGGGGTGCTCGAGCCTGCGCACGGCCTGGCGCAGCTGTTCGAGCTCATGCGGGCCGAGCGTGCCGGCCTGGCCTGCCGGGATGAGTTCGCCGACCAGCGGCTGTGCGCGCGCCATGCTCAGCCGCCTCCGGCGCGGGCGTGGGCGATGCGCGCGGCGAAGTCGGCCAGCCCCGGCGCGCTGCGGTCCAGGCCGCGGGCGCGCTGCAGGGCCTCGCTGGCCACGCCCAGCTCGCCGGCGCCCAGGCGCTCGCTGCCGATGTCGATCCAGCGCATCGCCAGCTGCCGGCGCGCCGCCGCCAGGCTGGCATCGCCCGGCGCCATGGCCTGCCAGGCATCCAGGCAGGTCTGCGCGGCGCGCACGCGATTGGCGGCCAGCGCGCGGCTCACGCAGCCCTGCACGTTGGGCAGCAGGCGTTGCGCGGCGCGGCGCACGGCCGCGTCGTCCGGCGCCAGCGCCTGGGCGGCGCGCAGCTTGTCGTAGGCGCTTTCGCCCGGCGGGTCGACCCAGTCGCCGCGGGCCTGGGCGCGCTCGGCCTCTTCCAGCAGGGCGATCACGCGGCGCTGGCGCTGCGGCGAGGGTGGCGCGGCGTGCTCCATCCGCGCCTGGCTGCGCTGGGCGCGCTCGATCGCGCGCGCGGCCTCGGCCACGGCCGCCGACTGCGGCGCCAGCGCGCGGGCCTGGGCCAGCGCGGCGCGCGCCTGTTCGAAATCGAAATCCGCTGCCTGGCGCTGTGCGTCCTCGGCATAGGCCCGGGCGACCTGCTGCACGCCCGCCGTGGCGGCGGCATCGCCGGGCGCGGCGGCGAGGACGGCGCGGTAGCGCTCCAGCGCCGCGTCCAAGCGGCCGCGGCGCAGATCGGCCTCGGCCTGGCGACGCTGATCGTCCAGCGCGCGCGCCAGCTGCGCGCGCGCGGCCGGCAGGTCGAAGTGGCCGGCGTCGAAGCCGCGCACCTGCTCGATCAGCTGCGCGCCCTGGGCCAGCTCCCCGGCCGACAACGCGCGGCGCGCCTGCTGCAGCTGGTCGGACAGCAGATCCTCGCGGCCCTCCAGCGCGGTGGTGTTGTCCGGCTGCAGCCCCAGCACGCGCTGGAACAGCGGCAGCGCGGCATCGTCGCCGCCGACGATGCGCCCGGCCGCACGCGCGGCCACCGCCTGGGCCAGCAGCGTGCCGATGCCGGCGGCGCGGGCCTCGCGCTGGCGCAGTTCGGCCGCGATCGCGTCGGCGTCGGCGCGCGGCACCTGCAGCTGGCGGGCCAGGTCCAGCGCCGCGCCCGCACCTGCGAGGTCTCCCGCGGCCAGCGCGGCGCGCGCCTGACCGATCGCGGCGCGACCGACGCGGGCCAGGCCGTCGCGTGCCTCGCTACGGTCGTTGTCCAGCGCCAGCGCGGCCTCGAAGCGCTGGCGCGCGCCACTGCCGTCCGGCGCGCTCAGCCGGCCCTGCTTGAGCGCCGCCTCGCCCTGGTCGAGCAGGGCCTGCACGCGCGTGCCTTGCCACAGCCGGTCGGCGATCGGTTGGCGCAGCGCCACCGCCGCGACCAGCAGCGCGAGCACGGCCGCACCGAGGATCCACGGCCAGCGACGCGTCCGGCGCTGTACCGGCAGCGGGCGCACGCGAGCCGGCTCGCCTGGCGCGGCCTGCCAGTCGATGCGCGGTTCGATCCTGCCGTCAGGCAATCGGTCGTGCGGCTCCATCACGCGCGGCAGTATCCGCCAGCCAACGTGACAAGCCGTTCCCTATGCTGAACAGCAGATTTGCGGGAGAAGCCAAACACCACGACCCATCGCCATTCCCTGCGAACACGGGGATCCAGTGCCTCTCGCCCTGCGTGCACAAGCCGCTGGTTTCCCACGTCCACAGAAACGACGATCAGAGAGGTCATGTGCCCCTCCCCTTGCCCGCGCAGCGGGCAGGGGGAGGTTGGGAGGGGGTGCCTTTCGCGCGGCGCCTGAAGTGCAGAAGCAACAGCACCCCTCCCCCTCAGTCGCTAGCCGCGACTTCGAGCTCCCCTTCGTGCTCCGCACGAAAGGGAGGGGGCCAAAAGCTGCGGCTACGCTGGACGAGCAATCTGCCCCTCCCCTTGCCCGCGCAGCGGGCAGGGGGGGGTTGGGAGGGGGTGCTTTTCGCGCGGCGCCTGAAGTGCAAGAGCAACAGCACCCCTCCCCAGCCCTCCCCTTCGTGCTTCGCACGAAAGGGAGGGGGCCAAAAGCTGCGGCTACGCTGGACGAGTGACCTGCCCCTCCCCTTGCCCGCGCAGCGGGCAGGGGGAGGTTGGGAGGGGGTGCCTTTCGCGCGGCGCCTGAAGTGCAGAAGCAACAGCACCCCATCCCCCTCAGTCGCTCGCCGCGACTTCGAGCTCCCCTTCGTGCTGCGCACGAAAGGGAGGGGGCTAAAAGCTGGGGCGGAGGCCACTGCGCGGCGCGGACAACAGAAGACGCGCTTTGCTGTGTGGCAAGAACGCGCTTTGAAAGCCGCGCTCAGCCGGCGCGACGCGCGTCCTGCACGCCGGGCAACGCGTCCAGCTTGCCGAGCAGGGTGGACAGCTGACCGTAGTCGGAGACCTTCAGCCTCAGCCGGAAGCGGATCTTGCCGGCGCCGCCGGCGCTGTCGCTGTGGATGTCCAGCACGTGCGCATCCTCCTGCGCGATCAGCGTGGTGATGTCCTTGAGCAGCCACTTGCGGTCGATGGCGCTGATCAGCGCATCGACCTCGTAACCGCCGCCGGCCACGCCCCACTCCACCGGCAGCACGCGCTGCGGATGCTGGGCGGCCAGCCGGCGCAGCGCGGCGCAGTCGCGCCGGTGCACGGTGACGCCGCGGCCGCGGGTGAGGTAGCCGACGATGGGTTCGCCGGCCACCGGCTGGCAGCACTTGGCCAGCTGCACCAACAGGTTACCCACGCCCTGCACGGTGAAGCGCGACTTGTCCGCGCCGGGCGCGCGCTGCACGGGGCGGCGGATCGGGTTCTGCGGCGGCAGCGGGCCGTCGCCGGCCTGCGCGCGCTGCTCTTCCTGCAGCGCACGGGCGACCTGGCTGGGGCCGGTGTCGCCCAGGGCCACCTGGATGTACAGCTCCTCGGCCGTCTCGGCGCGGAACTTGCGCAGCGCCGGCCCCAGGTCCAGCTGGTGCAGATGCAGGCGCTTGAGCTCGCGCTCCAGCAGCTCCTTGCCGGCGGCGATGTTGCCGGCGCGGTCGAGCTTGTGGAAGTACGCGCGCACCTTGTCGCGCGAACGCGCACTGGCCAGAAAGCCATTGGCCGGCAGCAGCCAGTCGCGCTTGGGCTCGCCGGTCTTGGCGGTCATGATCTCCACCCGGTCGCCGCTGCGCAGCACGTGGCCCAGCGGCACGATGCGGCCGTTGACCTTGGCCCCGCGCGTGCGGTGCCCGACCATGGTGTGCACGTGGTAGGCGAAATCCAGCACCGTGCCGCCGCGCGGCAGGTCGATCACCTCGCCCTTGGGCGTGAGCGTATAGATGCGGTCCTCGGCCAGCTCGGCGGCGAACTCCCCGCCCAGCGCGGCCTCCGCCTTGGCCGTATCGCCCGCCTCGCTGTCGCCGGCATGCTCCAGCAGCCGGCGCATCCAGGCGATCTTGCGGTCGAAGGCGGCATCGCCGCCGCCCTCCTTGTAGCGCCAGTGCGCGGCCACGCCCAGCTCGGCCTGGGCGTGCATCTCGTGGGTGCGGATCTGCACCTCCAGCGCGCGCCCTTCCGGGCCGATTACCGCGGTGTGCAGCGAGCGGTAGTCGTTGGCCTTGGGCCGGGCGATGTAGTCGTCGAACTCCGACGGGATCGGCGTCCACAGCGCGTGCACCACGCCCAGCGCCGCGTAGCACTGGGCCACGTCGCTGACCGCGATGCGCACCGCGCGCAGGTCGAACAGCTCGTCCAGCGCCACCTGCTTGCGCTGCATCTTCTTCCAGATGCTGTAGATGTGCTTGGGCCGGCCGCTGACTTCGGCGGCGATGTGATGCGCGGCCAGGGTTTCGCGCAGGGTCGCCTTGACCTGCTCGATGTAGCGCTCGCGCCCGCCGCGCTTGTCGTCCAGCTGCGCGGCGATGGAGCGGTAGGTGTCCGGCTGCAGGTAGCGGAAGGAGAGGTCTTCCAGCTCCCACTTCAGCTGCCAGATGCCGAGCCGGTTGGCCAGCGGCGCGTGGATGTCGCGGGTCAGCAGGGCCAGCTCGCGGCGCTGGTCGGCCGGCAGCGTCGCGGCCGCGCGCATGCGCGCCAGCTGCCGCGCCAGCAGGATCGGCACCACGCGCAGGTCGTGGACCATGGCCAGCAGCAGCCGGCGCAGGCCTTCGGTGTTGCGCGCCGAGGCCGGCTCGGCATGCAGCGCCCAGACCTGCGCGGCGGCGGCCTGGCCATCCAGCAGCGCCGGCAGGCCGGGATGGCGCGTGCGCAGCGTCCCCAGCAGCGCCGGCTGCAGGCCCGGCAGGCCGAACAGCAGGGCCGCGCCCAGCACCTCGGCATCGGCGGACAGCCCGGCCAGGGTCGCCAGGGTGTTGGCCAGCACCGGCCACGGATCGGGCATGCCGTCCTGCGCGCCGGGCTGGGCCAGGGCGGGCTCGACCTGGTCGCGCAGGCCGGCGGGCAGCACGGAAAGGGCGGCGTCGGAGGCGGACAGCGGCAGCGTCGGTGAAGCGGACATCAGGCGTGCACCATCACACGGTGGGGATCGAAGGGTACGACTACACTAACGGCCTGCCCCTCGTTGAAGAACACCCATGCCGCGCACACACCGTGCGATCCGCCCCCGGCGCCCCGTGCATCCCCGCGCCGCGCCGGTCCGCGCGTGCGCAGGCAGGGGCCACCGTTCGCGTGCGTCCTGATGCAAGGCCTCGCCGATAGGCTGCAGCCGCTGGCGCGCTGGTGCGGCCTGCAGGCGCACCGTCCACTGGACTGGCTGCGCAGGCAGTTGCGCGCCAGCGACCTGTGGTTCATCGGCCTGGCCGCGCTGGTCGGGCTGATCGCCGCGGCGCTGACCGTCCTGCAGAGCGGCATCGCCCATGGCCTGCAGGCCTGGCTGTACGGCCTGGCGCCGGACCAGCGCCTGAGCATGCTCGACCATGTCAGCCTCAACCAGCTGCTGGTGCTGCCGCTGGGCGGCCTGCTGGTCGGGCTGGTGACGCTCATCGCGCGGCGACGCAAGCGCGCGCTGATCGACTCGGTCGAAGCCAACGCCCTGCACGGCGGCCGCATGTCGATGCGCGACAACCTGATCGTCGCCGCGCAGACGCTGCTGTCCAACGGCTTCGGCGCCTCGGTCGGGCTGGAGGCCACCTACACCCAGATGGGCTCGGGCGCCGGTTCGCAGCTGGGCCGCATCCTGCGCGTGCGCCGCACCGACATGCGCACCCTGGTCGGCGCCGGCGCGGCCGGGGCGATCGCCGCGGCCTTCGGCGCGCCGCTGGCCGGGGCGTTCTACGCCTTCGAGATCGTCATCGGTGCCTACGTGCCCTCGGCGCTGGCGCCGGTGGCCGCCGCCGCGCTGGCCGGGGCGTTCATGGCCGACACGCTGGGCGCGTCGGCCTATACGCTGCCGGCGGCCACCGCCTACCAGCTCGAGCCGCGCGACTACGCCATCTACATCGCCCTGGGGCTGACCTGCGCGCTGATCGGCATCGCGGTGATGCGGCTGGTGGCCGGGATCGAACGCGGCGTCGGCAAGATCCAGCTGCCGATCTGGGGCCGGCCGGTGATCGGCGGCCTGCTGCTGATCCCGCTGGCGCTGGTCTCGCCGCAGGTGCTGTCCTCCGGCCACGGCGCGCTGCACCTGGACATCGGCGGGGACAACACCTTGCAGCTGCTGGCCACGCTGCTGGTGCTCAAGTGCCTGGCCTCGGGCATCTGCCTGGGTTTCGGCTTCCGCGGCGGCCTGTTCTTCGCCTCGCTGTTCATGGGCTCGCTGGTCGGCGCGTTCTTCGCGGTGGGCATGAACCAGCTGGTCCAAGCCTCGGTGGTGGACGTCACCGGCGCGGCATTGGTGGGCATGGCGGCCCTGGCCGCGGCCATCGTCGGCGCGCCGATGACCATGGCCATGCTGATCCTGGAGGGCACCCACGATTTCGTGCTGACCACCGCGGTGATGGTGGCGGTGCTGGTGGCCAACACGGTGGTGCGCCAGGCCTTCGGCTATTCGTTCTCGACCTGGCGCCTGCACCTGCGCGGGGAAAGCATCCGCAGCGCGCGCGACGTGGGCTGGGTGCGCAACCTGTCGGCCGGCAAGATGATGCGCAAGGACGCCAACCACACCTTGCAGGACACCAGCGTGGCCGAGTTCCGCCGCCGCTTCCCGCTGGGTTCGACCCAGCGCGTGGTGCTGGAGGACGAGCGCGGCCACTACGCCGGGCTGGTGCCCCTGTCGACGGTCTACGCCGACCGCGTGCGCGAGGACGCCACCGTGGCGCAGTACGCCCAGCACCGCGACACGGCGCTGACCGCCGACACCGACATCGTCTCGATCATGAAGGTCTTCGACGCCACCCAGGCCGACGAACTGGCCGTGGTCGACGACGAGCGCAAGGTGCTCGGCGTGCTGTCCGAAAACTTCGTACGCAAGCGCTACGCCGAGGAGCTGGAGAAGCGGCAACGCGAGCTGATGGGCGAGCGCGTCAGCGGAGATGAGTGATCCCTAGGCGCTGAAGCGCCTCTGCCCCTCCCCTTGCCCGCGCAGCGGGCAGGGGGAGGCTGGGAGGGGGGGCTTTTCGCGGAGCGCCTGAAGAGCCAAAGCAACAGCACCCCTCCCCGTCCCTCCCCTTCGCGCTGAGCGCGAAAGGGAGGGGGCCGAGCTGCACCACCGCCAACGAAGCCGCACCCGCGCGAGGAGCGCCTCTGCCCCTCCCCTTGCCCGCGCAGCGGGCAGGGGGAGGCTGGGAGGGGGTGCCTTTCGCGGAGCGCCTGAAAAGCCAAAGCAACAGCACCCCTCCCCAGCCCTCCCCTTCGCTACGCGAAAGGGAGGGAGCGAGTCAGCGCCCCTGGAGGGCGGCCACGCGCTGGGCCAGCTTCTTCGGGCTGACGCCGCTGCGCGCGCCCAGCTCCTGGGCGAACAGCGACACGCGCAGTTCCTCCAGATCCCAGCGCAGCGCCTGCCAGTCGTCCGAGGCGGCGCGGCCCAGCGCGGCGGCATCCTCCAGCGCCTGCATGAACGGCACCAGCTCCAGCATGCGCTGCTGGTCGCGGGTGGGATCGCGCTTGGCCCGCTCGGCGCGCAGCTTCATCGCCTTGAGATACCGCGGGAACTGGGACAGCGCCGGCGCCGGCGTGTCGCGCAGGAAGCCCGGATGCACCAGCGCGGCCAGCTGGGCGGTCAGATCGTCCAGGTTGCCGCGCGCCCAGCCCATCAGCGGCGCCTCCAGCTCGGGCTTGAGTTCGGCCACGCCGGCCAGGATCGCCTCGGCCAGCTTGAGCCGCTCCATCGCCTCGCCGAACAGCGCCTTGCCGGCCGCATCGCGGCGCTGGGCGAAGCTGCCCGGGTCGCGGATCTCGCCCAGGCCCTCGGCCAGCACCGCGTTGAGGGCCGCATCGACGATATCGCCGCGCAGGCGCTCCTGCGACTCGATAGCCGCATACAGCAGCCCGGTCTTGGGCGAGACCGGCAGCTGCTTGCGCGCCTGCTTGACCTTGTCGGCCAGCGCCAGCTCCAGCAGGCGCCGCACGCCGCGGGGATGTGCGGCGGCGGCCTGCGCGCGGTCGGCGAAGATGCGCAGCGCGGCGCTGTCGCCCTCGTCCACCAGCGCCGGATACGCCGGCACGCCGGCTTCGCCGGGCACCTGCAGCGGGATCGGGTCGTGCGGGAAGGCGTGCAGGCCCTCGCTGGCCAGCGCACGTCCGGCGCGCGCGGCGAAGGCATGGCCGGCCTGCGTGCCGAAGCGTTCGCGCAGCGCCTCCAGATCGCGCGAAGACGCCAGCACCTTGCCCTGCTCGTCGCGCAGGCGCAGGTGCATGCGCAGATGCGGCTCCAGCGCGGCTTCGTCGAAATCCAGCGCGCTCACCGCCACGCCGGTGGCCTTGGCCAGGAAGCGCGCCAGCTCGCCGCGCAGATCGTCGCCGGAGGGCTTGCGATGCGCCTCGAAGAACGCACGGCCGAAGTCCGGCGCCGGCACGAAGTTGCGCCGCTGCGCCTTGGGCAGCGTGCGGATCAGCGCGGCCGCCTTCTCCGCGACGAAGCCCGGCGCCAGCCACGACAGCCGCGCCGCATCCAGGGCGTTCAGCAGATGCAGCGGCACCTCGAGGGTGACGCCGTCGTCCTCCGCGCCCGGCTCGAAGGTGTAGTGCAGCGGCAGGCGCGCATCGCCCAGCGCGAAATACTTCGGATAGCGATCGGCCTCGCTGCCCTCGCCGGGCAGCAGATCGGCCAGCGACCAGCGCAGCCGGCCGCGCTTGTCGTCGGGCAGCGTCTTCCACCAGGCATCCAGGCCTGCGGCCGAATGCAGTTCGCCCGGGATGCGGTCCAGATACCACCGCGCCTGCCAGTCCTCGTCGGCGACGATGCCGGCGCGGCGCAGCTTGGCCTCTTCCTCGTGCGCGGCGGCCAGCACCTTGCCGTTGTCGGCGACGAACGAGGCGCGCGTGTTGATCTCGCCCGGCACCAGCCCCTGGCGCACGAACAGTTCATGCGCCTCCTGCGGCGCGATGCGGCCATAGTGGACCGGCTTCTTCGGCGCCAGCACCAGGCCGAACAGGCTGATCTGCTCGGAGGCCAGCACCTGCCCCTGCGCACGCGACCAGTGCGGGTCGAAGTGCTTGCGCGCCAGCAGCTGCGGCACCTCGGCGATCACCCAGTCCGGCTCGATCGCCGCGTTGGTCAGGCCCCACACGCGCTGGGTGTCCAGCAGCGTGGCGGTCAGCACCCAGGCCGGCGGCTTCTTGGCCAGGGCCGAGCCGGGGAACAGATGGAACCGGCGCTGGCGCGGGGCCAGGAAATCGCCCTTCTCGGTGCGATGCCCGACCTGGGTCGGCAGGCCGGCGATCAGCGCGCGGTGCAGCGACTGGTAGGCCGCGCTGCGCTCGCGCTCGCTGATCCGCGGCGCGCTGTCGTCCTGCGCCGCAGGCGCAGGCGCGGCCTGGGCCGGCGCTGCGCCCGGCAGCGAGGCCTTGCCCTCGCGCGCCAGGCGCGCGGCGCGATGCAGTTCGCCGCGCGTGGGCCGCGAGGCGGGCTTGCCGTCCTGGCCCACCGGCGCGGCGGGCGAGCCGGCCAGCAGTGGCGCCATCGCGGCGGCGGCCGGTTCTTCGGCCCAGCCCAGCTCCTCGCACAGCACCCGCAGCTGGCGATGCAGCTCGCGCCACTCGCGCATGCGCAGGAAGCCCAGGAAGTGGCGCCCGCACCAGTCGCGCAGCTTGGACTGGGTCAGCTCCTCGTGCGCCTGCGCATAGCCGTCCCACAGCCGCAGGATGCCGACGAACTCCGAGCGCGCATCGGCGAACTTGGCATGCGCGTTGTCTGCCGCCTCGCGCGCCTCGGGCGGGCGCTCGCGCGGATCCTGGATCCCCAGGAACGCGGCGATCACCAGCATCGGCCGCAGGCAGCCGTGCGCCTGCGCGGCGACCAGCATGCGCGCCAGCTTCACGTCCACCGGCAGGCGCGCCATGCGCCGGCCGACCTCGGTCAGCTTGCGCAGGCCGTGGCGGTCGGCCTCGGTGACCGCGCCCAGCTCGACCAGCTGCTGCCAGCCATCGGCGATGGCGCGCTCGTCCGGCGCCTCCAGGAACGGGAAATCCTCGATCCGGCCCAAGCCCAGCTGCAGCATGCGCAGGATCACGCCGGCCAGCGAGGAACGCCGGATCTCCGGGTCCGTATAGCGCGGACGCGCCTCGAAATCGGCCTGCGCGTACAGGCGCACGCAGATGCCTTCGGCCACGCGGCCGCAGCGGCCCATGCGCTGGTTGGCGCTGGCCTGGCTGACCGGCTCGATGTGCAGGCGGTCCAGCTTCTGCCGCGGGCTGTAGCGCTTGACCCGCGCCAGGCCGGGATCGACCACGTAGCGGATGCGCGGCACGGTCAGCGAGGTCTCGGCCACGTTGGTGGCCAGCACGATGCGCCGCTGCGCGCCGGGATTGAACACCGCGTCCTGGTCCTTGGCCGACAGCCGCGCATATAGCGGCAGCACCTCGGTATGGCGGTACTTGCGCCGTTCCAGCGCCTGGTGCGCGTCGCGGATCTCGCGCTCGCCCGGCAGGAAGATCAGCACGTCGCCGCGCGCGTCTTCCCGGGTGATCTCGTCGACCGCCGCGACGATCGCATCGTTGACGGTGAGGCCGGGATTGGGGAGTCGGGAGTCGGGATTGGCGGAAGCACGGGATGTCGGGCGCTCGCCGCCATCCGCTGTGTCCAATCCCGAATCCCCGCTCTCCACTCCCGGCTCCTCCAGCGGCCGATAGCGCACTTCCACCGGGAAGGTGCGCCCTTCCACGCTGACCACCGGCGCGTCGTCGAAGTGCGCGGCGAAGCGCGCCGTGTCGATGGTCGCCGAGGTGACGATGACCTTCAGGTCGCGGCGCTTGCGCAGCAGCTGCTTCAGATACCCCAGCAGGAAGTCGATGTTGAGGCTGCGCTCGTGCGCCTCGTCGACGATGATCGTGTCGTAGTTCGACAGCCAGCGGTCGCTGGCGATCTCCGCCAGCAGGATGCCGTCGGTCATGAACTTGATGCGCGTGTCGTCGCCGACGTTGTCGTTGAAGCGCACCTGGTAGCCAACCGCGCCGCCCATGGGCACCTGCAGCTCCTCGGCCACGCGCCGGGCCACCGCGCGCGCGGCGATGCGGCGCGGCTGGGTGCAGCCGATCATGCCGGCCGCGCCGCGCCCGGCCGCCAGGCACAGCTTGGGCAGCTGGGTGGTCTTGCCCGAGCCGGTCTCGCCGGCGATCACCACGACCTGGTGCTGGCGGATCAGCTCGACGATCCGCTCGCCCTCGCGCGCGATCGGCAGCGCCTGGTCCAGGGTCACCGCCGGCAGGTTGGCCGCGCGCGCCTGACAGGCGGCCACCGACTCGGCCAGCGCCTGGCCGAAGCGCGCGCGCAGCTGCGCGTCCTCCGGCGCGGCCTTCCAGCGCGACCACAGGCCGTGCAGGCGGCCACGGTCGCGGCTCAGCGCGCCATCGATGGCGCGCCGCGCGGCGTCGGGCTGGGTGGGAAGCGGGGCGATTGAAGCCATGAATCGTTCTGCGTGAATCTTTTGATTACCAATCTTCATCTGCGGCGTTTATTGTGACGCATCGCCACTGATGAGGAGTTGCACATGGCCAAGACCAAGACCAAACCCGCCACCAAGAAGAAGGGCACGCCGCTGGCCGCCGCCGCGCCGAGCGCCCCGCGTGTGGATATCGGGATCAGTCCGGCCGATCGCAAGGACATCGCCGCCGCCCTGTCGCACTACCTGGCCGACGCGTACACGCTGTACCTGAAGACCCATAACTTCCACTGGAACGTGACCGGGCCGATGTTCAACTCGCTGCACCTGATGTTCGAGACCCAGTACACCGAACAGTGGGGCGCGCTGGACGAAGTCGCCGAGCGCATCCGCGCCCTGGGCTACAACGCGCCGGGTTCGTACCGCGAGTTCGTCGCGCTCAGCTCCATCCCCGAGGAGGCCGGCCTGTCCGACAGCGCCGACTGGAAGGAGATGGTGCGCCAGCTGGTGGTCGGCAACGAGGCGGTCTGCCGCACCGCGCGCCAGACGCTGAAGACCGCCGAGAACGGCAGCGACGACCCGACCGTGGACCTGATGACCCAGCGCCTGAACACCCACGAGAAGTATGCGTGGATGCTGCGGTCGCTGTTGCAATAATCCCTTCGGGACTTCGTCCCTGCGGGCTTACCCCAAAGTTTCGCCTTTGGCGAAACCTTGGGCCCCTGCTCACTCGTCTGCCAGATCCCCGCGCCTTCGGCGCGCCCCCTTGACTCAAGGGGGCTCTCCACCAGCCAGTGAATCGGGGGCTGCAGCCGGGATCCAGAAATTTCCGACGTGATTTGTAGTCGATGCCCGGCCCTGTGCCGGGCATTGCGTATCTGGGGGATGAGACCGCGGCCCGGTATCCTGTACGCATGCAGGAACGTGCGCTAGAAATCCTCCACCGGGTGTTCGGACACCCTGGTTTCCGCGGCGAGCAGGCCGCCATCGTCGAGCACCTGGCCAGCGGCCACGACGCCCTGGTGCTGATGCCCACCGGCGGCGGCAAGTCGCTGTGCTACCAGGTGCCGGCGCTGCTGCGCGAGGGCACGGCGATCGTGGTCTCGCCGCTGATCGCGCTGATGCAGGATCAGGTCGAGGCGCTGCGCCAGCTGGGCGTGCGCGCCGAGTTCCTCAACTCCTCGCTCGAGGCCCAGGCCGCCCAGCAGGTCGAGCGCGACCTGCTGTCCGGCGAGCTGGATCTGCTGTACGTGGCGCCCGAACGGCTGCTGACCCCGCGCTTCCTGTCGCTGCTCGATCGCGCACAGGTGAGCCTGTTCGCCATCGACGAGGCGCACTGCGTGTCGCAGTGGGGCCACGACTTCCGCCCCGAGTACCGCCAGCTCACCGTGCTGCACGAGCGCTGGCCGCAGGTACCGCGCATCGCCCTGACCGCCACGGCCGATCCGCCCACCCAGGCCGAGATCGCCGAGCGCCTGCAGCTGGAGGACGCGTGCCGCTTCGTCAGCTCCTTCGACCGGCCCAACATCCGCTACACCGTGGTGCAGAAGGACAACGGCCGCCGCCAGCTGCTGGACTTCCTGGAGGACCACAAGGGCCAGGCCGGCATCGTCTACTGCATGTCGCGCAAGAAGGTCGAGCAGACCGCCGAGTTCCTGCGCGAGAAGGGCTTCGACGCCCTGCCCTACCACGCCGGCCTGGACGCGCGGCTGCGCGCCGAGAACCAGCGCCGCTTCCTGCGCGAGGACGGCATCGTCATGTGCGCGACCATCGCCTTCGGCATGGGCATCGACAAGCCGGACGTGCGCTTCGTCGCCCACACCGACCTGCCCAAGTCGCTGGAGGGCTACTACCAGGAAACCGGCCGAGCCGGCCGCGACGGCGAGCCCGCCCAGGCCTGGCTGGCCTATGGCCTGGGCGATGTGGTGCTGCTCAAGCAGATGATCGAACAGGGCGAGGCCGCCGAGGAGCGCAAGCGCCTGGAGCGGCGCAAGCTCGACCAGCTGCTGGGCTATTGCGAATCGATGCAGTGCCGGCGCCAGGTGCTGCTGGCCGGCTTCGGCGAGACCTATCCGCAACCCTGCGGCAACTGCGACAACTGCCTGACCCCGGCCGCGACCTGGGACGCGACCGAGGCCGCGCGCAAGGCGCTGAGCTGCGTCTACCGCACCGGCCAGCGCTTCGGCGCGGCGCATCTGATCGACGTGCTGCGCGGCGCCGACACCGAGCGCATCCGCCAGCTCGGCCACGATCAGCTCACCACCTATGGCATCGGCAGCGATCTCGATGCGGCAACCTGGCGTGGCGTGTTCCGCCAGCTGGTGGCCGCCAGCGTGCTGGAGGTCGACGCCGAAGGCCACGGCAGCCTGCGCCTGACGCCCTCGGCCAAGCCGGTCCTGCAAGGCCAGCAGACCCTGCTGCTGCGCAAGGATTCGCCCAAGCTGCGCCAGCGCAGCGGCGGCACCAGCCCGGCCGCGGCCGAGGTCCCCGAGACCGACCAGCCGCTGTTCCAGGCCCTGCGCCGCCTGCGCGCGCAGCTGGCCAAGGAGCAGAACGTGCCGGCCTACGTCATCTTCCACGACGCCACACTGCGCAACATCGCCCAGCAGCGCCCGACCGACCTGCGCGCCCTGGCGCGCGTGGGCGGCGTGGGCGGCAGCAAGCTGGACCGCTATGGCCCGGCGCTGATCGACGTGGTCCGCGAGGCGGGCTGACGCCCGCCCCTCCCTTCACCGACCCGGACTGCCCCCATGAGCGGCTACTGCGCCATCGCCCTCGGCCACCCGATCCACGGCGACTACCACGACACCGAGTACGGCTTTCCGCAGCGCGAGGAGTCGGTGCTGTTCGAGCGCCTGCTGCTGGAGATCAACCAGGCCGGCCTGAGCTGGGAGACCATCCTGCGCAAGCGCGCCGCGTTCCGCGCCGCCTACAGCGGCTTCGACGTGGACCGGGTGGCCGCCTACGGCGAGGCCGACATCGCGCGGCTGCTGGCCGACGCCGGCATCATCCGCAACCGCCTCAAGGTGCTGGCCGCGATCCACAACGCCCAGGTCATCCAGACCCTGCGCGCCTCGCACGGCAGCTTCGCCGCCTGGCTCGACGCCCACCACCCGCTGGAGAAGGCGGACTGGGTGAAGCTGTTCAAGCGGACCTTCCGCTTCACCGGCGGCGAGATCACCGGCGAGTTCCTGATGAGCCTGGGCTACCTGCCGGGCGCGCACCACGAAGGCTGCCCGGCGTTCGCCGCGGCGGCCAGGCACAAGCCGGCATGGATGCAGGCGGGCAAGCCACTGAGGTCGGCGAAGACGAAGAAGTAGCGCCAGCGCCTCCTCACTTGTCCCTAGCCCCACTCCCCGCGGACACGGGCACTTCATCGTTCGCTCCACTCCCTGCAAATGCGCGAATCTCGCGGTTCGCGCTACTCCGTCGCTCTCACGGAAGCGGGACCTCGTCGCCCTCGCTACTCCGTCATTCCCGCGAGCACTTGAACCTCGTCGTTCACCCCATTCCGTCATTCCCGCGAAAGCGGGAATCCAGGGACTTTGCGCTTTTCGCTTTTGCTGCTTCCCATCCGTCCGCGCAAGACACGGCGAGAAGACTGGACGGAACACGCAGAGCCGACCGATGTCGCTGACGCAAGGCCCCACATATCAATGCGTCGTATGCTGGGAAGGGACATGAGTCCCTGCAAATTCCACGGCACGTGGTGAGCCGCCTCAACGGCAGCGTATGACGCCTGGGGACCAGCGAAGTCACGTACTCAAAGCCGAAAAGCAACGTCCCTGGATTCCCGCGTTCGCGGTAATGACGACTCAAAGATTCAAGCGGCCTTCCACTGAGCTGCGCATCCAGCACGCTCGCTCACGGCGCCCGCTTCAAACGCCCATATACCGATGCGGCCGATGGTTGAACATCAGCACCAGGCTCAGCACCACCGCGCCCAGCGCCGAGTACAGCACCTTCGACGGCGCCAGCGTGAAGCAGGCCACGCCCATCAGCACCGCATCGAAGGTCATCTGCACCTTGCCCGCGCTGATGCCGCGCGTGCGCTGCAGGTAGACGGCCAGGATGCCCACGCCGCCCAGGCTGGCGTGGTGGCGGATGAAGAACAGGATGCCCATGCCGACCAACGCGCCACCGACCAGCGCCGAGTACAGCGGCGTCATCTGCGCGTACGGTGCCCAGTGCGGCAGCAGGTCGGTGAGCACGCCGCAGGCGCCGACCGCCACGAAGGTCTTGAGGGTGAACTCCCAGCCCATGCGTCGCACCGAGAGCCAGTAGAACGGCAGGTTCACCAGCACGAACATCAGGCCGAAGTTCCAGCCGAAGGTGTAATGCGCCAGGAAGGCCACGCCCGCCATGCCGCCGATCATCAGCCCGCCCTTGGCGAACACCGCCAGTCCCAGCGAGGCGGTCAGCGTGGCCAGCACCATGCCCTGCACGTCCTCGGCCACGGAGTGGTGGAAGGCCCGATCGTCGGCCACCGTGCCTTCCGAATCCGGCGGCGGCGTCAGCGGCCCCGAGGTGACCACCACGCCCGGCGGCGAATGATCGGCGCCGCCATCGTCCAGGCCGATCTCCTGCGCGGGCGTATCGAGGGCAGAAGCGTCGGAAGGCGGCTTGGCAGGTGTCACGGCGGGCGGCAGCAGGGAGGGGGCGCGTGCAGTTTAGCGAGCCAAGTCCCGACTTTCGTTACGCCGGAAACCGCTTAGCCCGGATCCGGCAGCAGCAAGCCGACCAGGGCCAGCGCACAGAAGAGGAGGCCAAACGCCACCAGAATCCAGGCCCCCCAGGACAGGGGATCGTCCGCGCAGATCTCTTCGCTGCTGGCCAGGTGGGCCGCGCGCACCCGCAGGTTGACCCAGAGCACCGGAAGCGGCGCAAGCAGGGAGATCATCCAGATGGGATGCGGCAGGCGCGAGGTCACGCAAAGGATGAAGTACAGGAACGCCATCAGCCCGCCATTGAGCTGCGGAGCTCGGCGCCCCATCCGCTTGGCGAGCAGATCTTCCATCTGCTCGAAGCAGAAGTAGGCGGTGATGCCCGAGAAAATCGCGCGCGGTACCGGCCAGAGATCGACCTGCCGGGCGCGCCGCAAGGCAACCCAGTTGCGGTAGAACCAGATGATGAGATAGAGGCCCAGCGTGCCAAAGGACAGCAGCAGGAACTTCCAGGTCGCCGGCGCATAAAGCAAAGGCACCGTCCTGGACGGGCCGGCGGACACACTGTCGAGCGGCGCCCGAGGCGCCTGATACGGATTTTCCGCCTGTAGTTCCATCAACATCCCCTGTCGTCAGTGGCAGTGCCCCTTGGGCACCGCGGTCCCTTGAATCATTGCGCTCAGCGCGCCTCGGCGACCTCGACGCCGTCCAGGCCCTGGGCCAGGGTGCGCGCGTCGCCGCCCTGGGCCAGCTTGATGCGCAGGCGCACCTCGTTCTGCGAATCGGCGTAGCGCAGGGCGTCCTCGTAGGAGATCTCGCCGGCCTGGTAGAGCTCGAACAGGCTCTGGTCGAAGGTCTTCATGCCCAGGTTGGTGGACTCCTTCATCACTTCCTTGAGCTTGTGGATCTCGCCGTCGCGGATGTAGTCCTGGATCAGCGGCGTGCCCAGCATGATCTCCATCGCCACCCGGCGCGCCTTGCCGTCGGGGGTCGGGACCAGCTGCTGGGCGACCACGCCCTTGAGGTTGAGCGAGAGGTCCATCAGCAGCTGGCTGCGGCGGTCCTCGGGGAAGAAGTTGATGATGCGGTCCATCGCCTGGTTGGCGTTGTTGGCGTGCAGGGTGCACAGCACCAGGTGGCCGGTCTCGGCGAAGGAGATGGCGTGGTCCATGCCCTCGCGGGTGCGCACCTCACCGATCATGATCACGTCCGGCGCCTGGCGCAGGGTGTTCTTCAGCGCGTTCTCCCAGCTGTCGGTGTCGATGCCGACCTCGCGCTGGGTGATGATGCAGCCCTCGTGCTTGTGCACGAACTCGATCGGGTCCTCGATGGTGATGATGTGACCGGTCGAGTTCTGGTTGCGGTAGCCGATCATCGCCGCCAGCGAGGTCGACTTGCCGGTGCCGGTGGCGCCGACGAAGATGATGATGCCGCGCTTGGTCATCGCCAGGGTCTTGATGACCGGCGGCAGGTTGAGCTCATCGACGCTGGGGATCTTGGTCTCGATCCGGCGCAGCACCATGCCCACCTGGTTGCGCTGGTAGAAGCAGCTCACGCGGAAGCGGCCCACGCCGGCCACGCCGATGGCGAAGTTGCACTCGTGGGTCTTCTCGAACTCCTCGCGCTGGGCGGGGGTCATGACGTTGAGCACCAGGTCGCGCGACTGCTGCGGCGTCAGCGGCGTCTGCGTGATCGGAGTGAGCTTGCCGTGCACCTTGATCGACGGCGGCATGCCCGAGGTGATGAACAGGTCCGACGCCTTCTGATGCGCCATCAGCTTGAGGAACGAGGTGAAGTCGATGGCGCTCATGCTTGCTCCTTCGGAGCTGGGAATCGGGAATGGAGAATCGGGAATCGCGGCTGCGGGCACCACGGGAGCGGAAAGCGCGGGATGGCGGCCTGCCCCATTCCCGATTCCCTACTCCCAATTCCCGGCCTTACTCGAACAACCGCTTGTCCTTGGCGTATTCCTTGGCCTGATGGCGCGTGATCTGGCTGCGCTTGACCAGGTCCTGCAGGTGCTGGTCCAGGGTCATCATGCCGTACTGCTGGCCGGTCTGGATGGCCGAGTACATCTGCGCGACCTTGTCCTCGCGGATCAGGTTGCGGATGGCCGGGGTGCCGACCATGATTTCCCAGGCGGCGGTGCGGCCACCGCCGACCTTCTTCAGCAGCGCCTGGCTGATTACCGCGCGCAGCGATTCGGACAGCATCGAGCGCACCATCGGCTTCTCGCCGGCGGGGAACACGTCGATGATGCGGTCGATGGTCTTGGCCGCCGAGCTGGTGTGCAGGGTGCCGAACACCAGATGGCCGGTTTCCGCGGCGGTCAGCGCCAGGCGGATGGTCTCCAGGTCGCGCAACTCGCCGACCAGGATGTAGTCGGGGTCCTCGCGCAGCGCCGAGCGCAGCGCTTCGTTGAAGCCGTGCGTGTCGCGGTGCACCTCGCGCTGGTTGATCAGGCACTTCTGCGAGGTGTGGACGAATTCGATCGGGTCCTCGACGGTGAGGATGTGGCCGTATTCGCTCTTGTTGATGTAGTCGATCATCGCCGCCAGGGTGGTCGACTTGCCCGAGCCGGTCGGTCCGGTCACCAGGATCAGGCCCTGCGGCTGCTGCACCATCTCGCGGAACAGCGGCGGACAGGCCAGGTCCTCCAGGGTCAGCACCTCGGACGGGATGGTGCGGAACACCGCGCCGGCGCCGCGGTTCTGGTTGAAGGCGTTGACGCGGAAGCGCGCCAGCGAGGGGATCTCGAAGGAGAAGTCGACCTCGAGGAATTCCTCGTAATCGCGGCGCTGCTTGTCCGACATGATGTCGTAGACCAGCGCGTGGACCTGCTTGTGGTCCAGGGCGGGGATGTTGATGCGGCGCACGTCGCCATCCACGCGGATCATCGGCGGCAGCCCGGCGGACAGATGCAGGTCCGAGGCCTTGTTCTTGACCGAGAAGGCCAGTAGTTCGGCGATATCCATGCGTCTGGTTTGCCCCTGTGGAAAGTGTTGCGAACTGGAACCCTACATCCCCGAAAGGCAGTATAGCGCCCTTCCCGACACTGCCAACGGGCCTGTTTACCGTGCTTTCCGAGCGTCTGAGCGACACCCTGAACAGGCTGCGGAACGCAGCCGACGCGGCCAAGCGGCCCATGCCCACGCTGGTGGCCGTGTCCAAGTTTCATCCGGCGCAGGCGGTGGCCGAGTTGGCCGCCGCGGGCCAGCGCGTGTTCGGCGAGAACTATGTGCAGGAGGCGCAGGCCAAGCGGGCCGAGCTGTCCGCGCTGGCGCTGGAGTGGCATCTGATCGGCCATCTGCAGTCCAACAAGGCGGCCCTGGCGGCCGAGCTGTTCGACTGGGTGCAGACCGTGGACCGGCCCAAGCTGGTCGCGGCCCTGGCGGCGGCGCGGTCGCCGCAGCGCGGGCCGCTCAACGTGCTGATCCAGGTCAACATCGACGATGAATCCAGCAAGCATGGCTGTGCGCCGGAGTCGGTCGAGTCGCTGACCGAGGCGATCGCCGCGCAGCCGCGGCTGGCGCTGCGCGGGCTGATGGCGATCCCGGCGCCGCACGAGGATCCGGCGCTGCGGCGGGCAGCGTTCGTGCGCATGAAACAGCTGTTCGATGCGCTGGCGGCGCGCCACGCAGGCGTGGATACGCTGTCGATGGGGATGAGCGAGGACTGCGCGCTGGCCGTGGCCGAGGGGGCGACGATGGTGCGGGTGGGCACCGCCCTGTTCGGCGCGCGGCCGGTCAAGGCCTGAAGCTTGGTGGGAGCCCCTGTCTCTCAAGTCTCGCGGCCGCCTGCCTGTAGAGCGGAGCTTGCTCCGCTGGGGCCTTCCCACGAACCGAACGAAGAGCAGCGGAGCAAGCTCCGCTCTACAGGTAAGAGCCGCCCTCCTGGCTTTTTGGCCAATGGCGGCGCGAGGCTCTACCGGGAAAGCCCCATCGCCGCCATGGCGGCTCCCACAGGAGCAAGGCGAAGCGACTACATGAATGCGCCACGCCTTGCCGCAGTTCTCGCAGCGGCCTGCCTGTAGAGCGGAGCTTGCTCCGCTGGGGCCTTCCCACGAACCGAACGAAGAGCAGCGGAGCAAGCTCCGCTCTACAGGTGGGAAGAGGCTTCAAAGAGGGAAGAGACTCCTAAAAGATGCCTCCACATCCCTGCGCCGGGAACGGCGATAATCCGGGCGATCCTTCACCGCACCGGGCATCAGGCCGCCATGACCGTATCGAGTTCCGAATCCGCAGCGCCGGCCGTCGACACGGTCGCCTTCATCGGCGGCGGCAACATGGCGCGCAGTCTGATCGGTGGGCTGATCGCGCGCGGGGCGGCGCCGGCCAGCATCCGCGTGGCCGAGCCGGTGGCCGAGCTGCGCGAGGGCCTGGCCCGGCAGTTCGGCGTGCAGGTGTTCGCGGAGGCCGGCGAGGCCGTGCGGGGCGCCTCGCTGTGGCTGTTCGCGGTCAAGCCGCAGGTGATGCGCGGGGTGTGCGAAGGCCTGGCCACTGGGGCGCAGTCGGCCAGACCGCTGGTGGTCTCGATCGCCGCAGGCATCACCGCCGCGCAGCTCTCGCGCTGGCTGGGTGGCGAGGTCGCGGTGGTGCGCGCCATGCCCAACACGCCGGCGATGCTGGGGGCGGGCGTGACCGGTCTGTTCGCCACGCCGCAGGTCGACGACGCCGGACGTGCGCGCACCGATGCCCTGCTCTCCAGCGCCGGCCCGACCGTGTGGATCGACACCGAGGCGCAGATGGATGCGGTCACCGCCGTGTCCGGCAGCGGGCCGGCCTATGTCTTTCTGCTGGCCGAGGCGATGGAGGCGGCCGGCATCGCCCAGGGCCTGCCCGCCGAAGCGGCGCGTGCGCTGACGCTGCAGACCGTGCTCGGCGCGGCGCGCATGCTGACCGAGGCGGGCGAACCGCCGGCCGAACTGCGCCGGCGCGTGACCTCGCCCAACGGCACCACCCAGGCCGCGATCGAGACCTTCCAGGCCGGTGGCTTCGAGGCGCTGACCGCGCAGGCCATCGCCGCGGCCGCACGTCGCGGCGGCGAGCTGTCGGCGGCCAACGACTGATCGCCATGTCCGCGCGTCCGCGCTCGCGCTTGGTCCTGCCGCTGGCGAGCCTGCTGGCGCTGGCGGGGTGTTCAGGCGGGCAGGCGCCGCAGCGCGTGCAGCCGGTGGCGCCGGTGGACAGCGTGCGCACGCTGGGCGCGCTGCAGGTGCGCTACAACGCGCTGCCCAGCCTGGCCCTGCCCGAATCGGCGGCCGAGGCCTACGGACTGGACCGCGGCGCCGGCCGGGCGCTGGTGATCGTGGCGCTGCGGCAGCGGCAGGGCGACGACGAGGTGCCGGTCCAGGGCAGCGTGCGCGGTGTGGCGGTGGATCTGTCCGGCCGTCGCCAGCAGATCACCTTCAAGCCGGTGCGGACCGGCGATGCCGTGGATCAGGTCGGCAGCGTGGAGATCAGCCCGCGCGACACGCTGCGCTTCGAGCTGGACGTGGCCAGCGACATCGGCGGCGGCCCGCTGCGCTTCGAACGCAGTTTCTGAAGCGCCCTCGAAGGCGCCCCTACTCCACCTGCCACCGCTGCGGGCCATCGCCCTGGGCGCCCAGCGCATCGCCCGGATTGCTCAGCCGGCAGCGGCGCAGGGACAGGCAGCCGCAGCCGATGCAGTCGGTGAGCTGGTCGCGCAACTGGTGCAGGGCGAGGATGCGCTGATCCAGCTCGTGCTTCCAGGCGGCCGACATGCGCGCCCATTCGGCGCGGGTCGGCGTGCGCGATTCGGGCAACGCGTCGAAGGCGCGCCGCACCGATTCCAGCGGCACGCCCACGCGCTGGGCCACGCGGATCACCGCCAGACGCCGCAGCACATCGCGCCGGTAGCGCCGCTGGTTGCCGGCGGTGCGCAGGCTGCGGATCAATCCTTTCTTCTCGTAGAAGTGCAGCGCCGACACCGCCATGCCGCTGCGCTGGGCCACCTCGCCGACCGCCAGTTCCTGCATTGGCTTGACCTCAAGCAAAGTTGAGGTTGCATGCTGCCGTCCCCGCCGCCGCCAGGCAAGCGTGTCCGCCGCGGCGCCTAGAGAGCAAAGTTCGTATGCGTGCTTCCGTTTCCACTTCCAAGCCCGAGCAGGGCATCGCCGTCACTTCGGTCCTGGCGCCGCGCTACCGGGCCACGACGCTGGGCATGGTCGCGCTGGTCTCGCTCAGCGCCTTCGAGGCCCTGGCCATCGCCGCGGCGATGCCGACGGTGGCCACGGCGCTGAACGGCCTGCCGCTGTATGCCTTCGCCTTCGGCAGCACGCTGGCCACCAGCGTGGTCGGCATGACCGTGGCCGGGCGCTGGTGCGACCGGCGCGGCCCGGCCGGTGCGCTGTGGGGCGGGCTGGCCTGCTTCGTCGTGGGCCTGCTGCTGGCCGGGTTGGCGATCGGCATGCCGATGCTGATCGCAGGGCGCCTGGTGCAGGGCCTGGGCGCCGGCGCGCTGTCGGTATCGCTGTACGTGCTGGTCGGCCGGCAGTATCCGCAGGCGCTGCGGCCGAAGATCTTCGCGGCGTTCTCCGCGGGCTGGGTGGTGCCATCGCTGATCGGTCCGGCCTTGAGCGGGCTGGTGGTCGAGCACCTGGGCTGGCGCTGGGTGTTCCTGGCGGTGCCGGTGCTGGCGCTTCCGGCGGCCTGGCTGCTGCGTCCCGCGCTGGCCGCCCTGCCCGCGCCGACGCAGGCGAGCGCGCCGGGACATGCGATCGGCTGGGCCGTCGGCGCGGCGATCGGCGTATGCGCGCTGTCCGTGGCCGCCCACCTGCCGGGCGCACGCGCCGCGCTGGTGCTGCTGCCTGCCCTGGCGCTGCTGGTCAGCGTCTGGCGGCTGCTGCCGCGCGGGACGCTGCGCGGCGCGCGCGGGCTGGCCAGCGTGGTCGGCCTGCGCGGCGTGGCCGCGGCGGCGTTCTTCGGTAGCGAGGCCTTCCTGCCGCTGGTGCTGGGCCAGGCCCACGGCCTGTCGCCCAGCCGGGCCGGCATCGCGCTGAGCGTGGGCGCGCTGGGCTGGTTCTGCGGCTCGTGGTTCCAGGGCCACCAGACGCGCCTGCGCCGCCAGACCCTGGTGCGCACGGGCTGCGCGCTGCTGGCGATCGGCGTGGCCACCACCGTCGCCGTGGCCTGGCCGGCGCTGCCGGTCCTGGTGCCGGTCCTCGGCTGGGCCTGCACCGGACTGGGCATGGGCCTGCTCTATGCCAGCCTGTCGGTGCTGACCCTGGCGCTGTCGCCGCCGGCCGAGCAGGGCCGCAACAGCGCCGCGCTGCAGCTGTGCGAAGCGGTGACGGTGGCCACCATGCTGACCGTCGGCGGGGCGGTGTTCGCCGCCCTGCTGGCGCGCGCGCCGCTGCTGGCGCAGGCGGCGCCGTTCGCGCTGTCGCTGGGCTGCGCGGGCCTGGCGCTGTGGCTGGCGCGCCGCACCGCGGCCGCCTGAGCGTCAGCGCGTTCGCCGGCTCCAGGCCTGGATGATCGCGGCGATCGCCTGCACGCCATCGGTCAGCGCGGCCGGGCCGGGCTGCAGGATCAGCGGCGACTTGATCTCGTGCAGCTGGCCCTCGCGCACCGCCGGGATCGACTCCCAGCCCGGCCGCGCGGCCACCTGCTCGGGGCGGAAGCGCTTGCCGCACCAGGAGCCCAGGATGATGTCCGGCGCCGCGGCGATCACCGGCGCGCCATCGGCCAGGATGCGGCCCTTGGCCAGCGGCTCGCGCGACAGCACGGGGAAGGCGTCGCGGCCGCCGGCGATCTCGATCAGCTCGGCCACCCACTGGATGCCGGTGATCAGCGGCTGGTCCCATTCCTCGAAGTACACCGTCGGCCGCCGCGGCAGCGACGCGGCCTGCGCCCGGATGGCATCGAGGCCGCGCTCGAGCGCGTCGGCATACGCCTCGGCGCGCGCCGCGCAGCCGACCAGCGCGCCCAGGCGGCGCACGTAATCGACGATGCCCGCCACGCTGCGATGGTTGGCGATCCACACCTCCACGCCGGCCTTGACCAGGGCGGCGGCGATCTCGGCCTGGATGTCGGAGAAGCCGATCGCCAGTTCAGGCTTGAGCGCCAGGATCTTGTCGATGCTGGCGCTGGTGAACGCGGCGACCTTGGGCTTCTCGCGCCGCGCCTGCGGCGGGCGCACGGTGAAGCCGCTGATGCCGACGATGCGCGCCGATTCGCCCAGCGCGTACAGCGTTTCGCAGGGCTCCTCGGTGAGGCAGACGATGCGGCGCGGGCCGATCGCCATCAGGCCTCGTCGTCCAGCGCCATGCGGAAGTACACCACGCGCTCGGTCTCGGCGAAGCCGCACGCGGCGTGCGCGCGCTGCGCGGCCACATTGTCCAGCGCGGTATCGGAGGCCAGCTCGGTACAGCCTTGCGCCTGCGCCCAGTGCCGTACCGCCGACAGCAGCGCGCGTCCGACGCCCTGGCCGCGCCAGTGCGCATTGACGTACCAGCCCTCCAGGAAGGCCACCGGCGAGCTGTCGGTGCCGTTGACGTAGTCGTTGCGCAGCGCAGCCTCGGCGAAGCCGACCGCCGTGCCGTCCGCGGCGAAGGCGAGGAAGTTGCCGGCATCGGCGCGCTGCAGCGCCTCGGCCACGTGCGCGCGGGCGTCCAGGTCCTGGTCGGGCCACAGCTCGCCCTGCAGGCTGGCCCAGGCGCGCAGGTCCTGCGCGCTGGCCGCGCGGATCGAGAACGCGGCGCTCAAGACAGCGGCAACAAGACGGTCGGCCGACGCACCGGCAGGCGCCGCAGGCGGCCGATCAAGGAAACAGCATCCGCTTGGACCAGTGGCCGTCCGGCGCGCGCTCGTAGCGCCAGCGCTCGTGCAGGCGGAACCTGGCCCCGTACCAGAACTCGAAGCTGTCCGGCACCACGCGAAACCCGGTCCAGCCATCCGGACGCGGCACCGGGCCGCCGTCGAACTCAGCCTCGACCTGGGCCAGGCGATCGTGGAATTCGGCCGCGTCCTTCAGCGTGTGCGACTGCGCCGAGGCCCAGGCGCCGAGCTGGCTCTCGCGCGGACGCGTGGCGAAGTAGGCGTCGGCCTCGGCGTCGGTGACCAGCTGCACGGCGCCTTCGATGCGCACCTGGATGCCGGCCTCGCGCAGCGTGCGCCACAGCAGCAGCAGCGCCGCGCGCGGATTGGCCTGCAACTCGCGGCCCTTCTGGCTGTCCAGATGGCTGTAGAACACCAGGCCGCGCGCGTCGTGCGCCTTGAGCAGCACGGTGCGCAGCGAGGGCTGACCGTCCAGCGTGGCGGTGGCCACGCTCATGGCGTTGTACTCGGGCTCGGTGCCGCTCTGGCGGGCTTCTTCGTACAGGGCCGAAAAGGTGTTCAGGGCTTGGGCGTACAGATCGACTTGCACTTCGCTCATCTGGTTGGATACGGCAGCGGCCCGCGGGCGGTGCGCTATTGTCGCCCGATGACGCATCCCACGCACGGCTTCCCCGATTCGCTGGTGTCCGCGGCGCTGCGCAGCGCGCGCGCGCTGCCGCAGGCGGTGCCGGTCTGGGGCCTGTCGGCGCTGCAGGGCACCGGCAAGTCCACGCTGGCCGCGCAGCTGGCGCAGGCGGCGCAGCGCGAAGGCCTGCGCAGCGCGGTGCTGTCGCTGGACGACTTCTACCTGACCCGCGCCGCGCGCCAGGCCCTGGCACGCCAGGTGCACCCGCTGCTGGTCACCCGCGGCCCGCCCGGCACCCACGACCTGCCGCTGGCCCTGCACACGCTGCAGGCCCTGTGCGAGGGCCGCCCGGTGGCGCTGCCACGCTTCGACAAGCTGGCCGACGACCGCGCGGCCGAATCGACCTGGCCGCGGCTGGACGGGCCGGTGGATCTGGTGATCTTCGAGGGCTGGTGCCTGGGCACGCCGGCCCAGGCGCAGGCCGCCCTGGTGGCGCCGATCAACGCGCTGGAGCGCGACGAGGACCGCGACGCCACCTGGCGCAGCCACTGCAACGCCGCGCTGGCGCGCGACTACCCGGCGCTGTGGCGGACCTGCGACACGCTGTGGTTCCTGCAGCCGCCCGGCTTCGAGCATGTCGTGGACTGGCGCTGGCAGGCCGAAGAAGGCCTACAAGCCGAGCATCCCGAACGCGCCGCCATGACCCGCCCGCAGCTGGAGCGCTTCGTCCAGCACTACGAGCGCGTCAGCCGCCAGGCGCTGCGCACCCTGCCGACGCTGGCCGACCACGTGGTCCGCGTGGACGCGCAGCGGCGGGTGATCGCCGGCTGAAGCCGCAGTTTCGCCTGCAACGGCCGTGGCCGGTGCGCGCGAGGCGCCAGTATCATCCGGAGCGATGAATCCCGCCCCCAACCTCGTGATGGTCGGCCCGATGGGCGCCGGCAAGACCTCGATCGGCCGCCGCATCGCCGAACGCTTCGGCCTGCGCTTCGTCGATGCAGACCACGCCGTGGTCGAGGCCGCCGGGTCGAGCATCCCGGAGATCTTCGAGCACGAGGGCGAGGCCGGCTTCCGCGCCCGCGAACGCGCGGCGCTGGCGCAGCTGCTGGCCGGCGAAGGCCAGGTCGTGGCCAGCGGTGGCGGCGCGGTGCTCGATGCGGACAACCGCGCGCTGATGCAGGCGCGCGGCTTCGTCATCTATCTGCGCGTGGACGTGGAGACCCAGCTGCGGCGCGTGGCCCGCGACCGCAACCGCCCGCTGCTGCAGAACGTCGACCGCCGCCAGGTGCTCACCGACCTGATCGCCGTGCGCGATCCCCTCTACCGCCAGGTCGCCGACCTGGTGCTCGACGCCGACCGCCTCACGCCGGGCGAAGCCACCGCCGCCCTGGTCGGGCGGCTGGCGCGCGACTGGCAACCCACCGGAGCTTCCACCGCATGACCCCCGCCACCCAGACCGTCCACGTCGGCGGCGACGCGCCCTACGCCATCCACATTGGCCCCAGCCTGCTGCGCGCGGGCAAGGCACTGGCCCAGCACGTGCGCGGCCGCCATGCGCTGCTGGTCAGCGATACCCACGTGGCGCCGCTGTATGCCGACGCGGTGGCGCAGGCGCTGCGCGAGGCGCGCCCGGAGCTGCAGCTGGCGCGCTTCGTGCTGCCGGCTGGCGAGGAGTCCAAGACGCTGGCCCACTTTGGCGCGGCCATCGAGGCGCTGGCCGAACTGGGCGCCACCCGCGATGCCTGCGTGTTCGCCCTGGGCGGCGGCGTGGTCGGCGACCTGGCCGGTTTCGCCGCGGCGTGCTGGATGCGCGGGGTGGACGTGGTGCAACTACCGACCACGCTGCTGTCGATGGTCGATTCCTCGGTGGGCGGCAAGACCGCGGTGGACATCCCGCAGGGCAAGAACCTGGTCGGCGCCTTCCATCCGCCGCGCGCGGTGTTCGCCGACACCACCGCGCTGACCACGCTGCCGCCGCGCGAACTGCGTGCCGGCCTGGCCGAGGTGGTCAAGTACGGCGCGCTGGGCGATCCGCTGTTCTTCGAGTGGCTGGAGGCCGAGCACACCGCACTGCTGGACGGCGATGCCGGCGCGCTGGCCACCGCCATCGCACGCAGCTGCGAGGCCAAGGCCGCGATCGTGGCGCGCGATCCGCTGGAGAAGGGCGAGCGCGCCCTGCTCAACCTGGGCCATACCTTCGGCCACGCCATCGAGACCGAACAGGGCTACGGCGGCGTGGCCAACGACAACCTCAACCACGGCGAGGCGGTGGCCGTGGGCATGGTGCTGGCCGCGCGGCTCTCGGCCAGGCTGGGCATGAGCGAGGCCGCCGACACCGAACGCCTGATCGCGCTGCTCACCGCCTGCGGCCTGCCCACCGAGATCCCGCCCGGCCTGTCGTCGCAGGCGCTGCTGGCGCGCATGCGCTTGGACAAGAAGAACATCGCCGGCCGCCTGCGCCTGGTGCTGTGGCGCGGCATCGGCAGGGCCGAGGTGGTGCCCGACGTGGACGAGGCCCAGGTGCTGCCGGTGCTGGCCGGCATGGGCTGAAGCTAGGCCGCGCCGCTAGACACTGCCCTCGCGCTCGATCACCAGGATGCGCGCCGCGCCCTGCGGACGGGCGACGTGCTCGGTGCCTTCCGGCGCGTGGAAGACATCGCCGGCTTCCAGCAGCGCGGTCCGCTCGGCGCCGTCCTGGCGCCAGTGCATCCGCACGCGTCCGTCGAGCACGGCGAAGACCTCCTGCCCGTCGTTGACGTGCCAGACATAGGGCTGGTCGGTCCAGTGCAGGCGCACGCCGACGCCGTCGATCAGCGCGATCGGCAAGGCCTCCCAGGCGCGCGTCCCGGTGAAGTCGCGGCTGCGGATCACCGTCGGCGTCGGCTGGGCCGTGGCGGACCGCGCGCGCTGGTGGGAGCTCAGCACATTGTCCGGCTGCAGCGCCTGGCCGGCCTGCAGCGCCGCGATCCACGCCTCGGTGCTCACCACGGCGGCGAAGTTGCTGTGGAAGACCACGCTGAAGACGCGGTGGATCTCCTCGGCGCTGGCCTGGCCGGCGGCGTTGGCGTACGCCAGCGCGCCGCTGGCATCGCCGAGCACTTCCACGCACAGGCCGCGATGGAAGGCCTCGAAGACGCTGGATGCGTTGCAGTTGTGGGTCATGTAGCCGACCACCGTCACGGTATCGATGTCGCGCGCGGCCAGCCACGCGGCCAGGTCGGTGCCGGTAAACACGCTGGGATGCGCCTTGAGGAGGTGGTGATCGCGCGGGCGGGCCGCCACGTCCGGATGCAGCGCCCAGGTGTCGCTGCCATCGGCGAACACCGGTGCGTCGGCCGCCATGGTGTGCTGGAACACAACCACCGGTACCCCCTGTGCGCGGGCGACGTCGATGGCGCGGACGATGTTGGGCAGCGATGTGGACACCGCCGGGTGGGCGATGCGCAGCTGGCCGGTGAAGTATTCGTTCTGGACGTCGATGACCAGCAGGGCGCGACGGGGAGCGGGCATGGCGGCAGCCTTTCGTTGAAGAAGGCGGCCAGTCTGGGCACCGGTCGCGGGGTCGACGAGTGGCCCGATGTGCGACTTTCGATAGAATCGGGCCATGTCGCCGCATCGCATCGCCGTGGTCGCCTTCGACCGCATCAGTCCCTTCCACCTGGCCGTGCCATGCCAGGTGTTCGAGTCGCGCCCGGAGCCGGACCTGCCCGCCTTCGAGCTGCGCGTCTGTGCGGCCGAGCCCGGTCCGCTGCGCACCGATGCCGGCTTCAGCGTGCAGCCGGCCCACGGACTGGAGGGGCTGGACGACGCGGACACGGTAATCGTCCCCTCCTGGCGCGATCGGGACGAACCGGCGCCGGCCGTGCTGATCGACGCGCTGCGCCGCGCTCACGTCGCCGGTGCGCGGCTGGTGGGGCTGTGCCTGGGCACCTTCGTGCTGGCCGATGCCGGGCTGCTCGACGGCCGCCCGGCGACCACGCACTGGGCCGCGCTGGAGACCTTCGCCCGGCGCCATCCGCAGGTGCGGCTGCAGCCGGATGTGCTGTACGTGGATGACGGCGACGTGCTGACCTCGGCCGGCACCGTGGCCGGCATCGACTGCTGCCTGCATCTGGTGCGCCGCCTGCACGGCGCCGAGGTGGCCAACCGCATCGCGCGGCGGCTGGTGGTCGCGCCGCATCGCCAGGGCGGGCAGACCCAGTACATCGAGCAGCCGCTGCCCACCGACCCGGGCGATGAACGGCTGGCGCGGGTCCTCGAATGGGCCATGACGCACCTGGACCAGCGCCTGGACGTGGACGCGCTGGCCGCGCGCGCGCTGATGAGCCGGCGCACCTTCACCCGGCGATTCCGCCAGGCGACCGGCGCCAGCGTCGGCGACTGGCTGGCGCACCAGCGCCTGGCGCGCGCGCAGCGGCTGCTGGAAACCAGCGACCTGGCGCTGGATCGCATCGCGGCCGAGGCGGGATTCGGCAGCGCCATCTCGCTGCGCCAGCGCTTCGCCGCGACGCTCGGCACTTCGCCCTCGGCCTATCGGCGCAGCTTTCGCGGTTGAGCCATCGCTGCCGGTGAGCCCAGACGCTTCATGCGGCTGGGCCGGCCGCAGCTAAGGCTACCCGGCGGCCTCCGGATCAGCCGGCCTGACCCAGGCGCGCGCGCAAGCGCTCGATCTGGCCCTGGCTCAGGCCGATGGTCTTCAGATAGCCCTCCGCGCCACCGTACTGGCGCGTCAGGGTCGCCAGAAAAAGCTCCATGTTCTGCGGCGCGGTTCCGGCCATGCCGGCCAGCTTGCGACCCAGCTCGGGATGGGCCTGGATCGCGCTCATGAGCTGCGCATTCATGGCGTTGTCCTTCGGCGGGCCCTCCAGGTAATGGGCCGAGATGGCGTAGTTGTGCACGATGTCGTCGTGCGACACCCCGGCCAGGTCCAGCAGCAGGGCCGCGATCACCCCGGTGCGGTCCTTGCCGGCGGTGCAGTGGAACAGCACCGTGCCCTGCTCCTGCGCGGCGATCCGGGTGAAGACCTGGCGGAACTGCGGCTGATTGCGGCCCAGCCACTGCACATAGGCCTCGCCCAGCGAATCGGGAAAGCCGCTCATCATCTGGCCCAGGTCGATCTTCTCCACGCCCATCAGCGAGATGCGCTGATAGTCGAAGCGCGGATCGCTGGCGAGCAGGTCGGGCGACTGCGCCTGCTCGTCGGCGGTGCGCAGGTCGATATCCAGGCGCACGCCGGCCTTGGCCAGCGCGTCGCGGTCGGCGGCCGTCGCGCGCCCCAGGTCGGCGGTGCGCAGGAACGCGTCCGCCGGGATCGGGCCATCGCGC
The DNA here is from genome assembly GCF_030322905.1 of Pseudoxanthomonas winnipegensis. Lineage (NCBI taxonomy): Bacteria > Pseudomonadati > Pseudomonadota > Gammaproteobacteria > Lysobacterales > Lysobacteraceae > Pseudoxanthomonas > Pseudoxanthomonas winnipegensis. The sequence goes on from NZ_CP095475.1 coordinate 3,270,051, forward strand.
CCCTGCAGGCCGGCGAAGCTGCGGGCGTTCCAGACGCCCTGCAGCGGCACCACGCGCCGCGCGTCGTCGGGCAGCGGCTGCACGTTGCCGGCCTTTGCCGCCGCGGGCGGATTGGGCGGCGGCGGGGCCGGTGCGGCGGCCGTGGAACGGGCCGGTTGCTGGCTCGCGCAGGCGCACAGCAGCGCCATCGCCAGGACCAGCGGGGAATGGGAAGGCTTCATCTGCGGACTCCGGTGGATCAGAAGTGGACGGTCACGTCGAGGCCGAACGTGCGCGGATCGTTGAAGATGCCGGTCTGGCCGAGCGCGGCGCTGTTGAGCTTGTAGAACAGGTGCTGCTCGTCGAGCAGGTTGCGCGACCACAGCGAGAACTCCGCCGTCGCGCCGCCCGAGCCCATCGGCACGTCCACCAGCGCGACGCGCGCGTTGACCACGGTGGAGCGGTCGGTGAGCGTCTGGTCGTACTCGGAGGTGTAGAAGCCGTCGGACCAGTTGCCGTCCAGGTGGAACTTCAGCGCCGAGGCGTTGGCCAGCGGCACCAGGTAGTCCACCGCCAGGCTGCTGGCGTTCTTCGGCGCCAGCAGCGGCTGCACCGTCACCTGCACGCCGGCGCCGAACGGGTCGACGGTGCGCAACGCGTCGATGTCGGTATAGGCATGGCTCAGGCGCAGGGTCAGGTTCTCCACCGGCATCAGCGAGAACTCCAGCTCCGCGCCGCGCGACTGGACCTTGCCCAGCGCGTTGGTGGTCACCGCGGTCGTGCGGGTGACGCCGCTGTTGGGATCGAACGGCAGGGTGAAGTCCACCTGCTTGTGCTCGACCGTGGCATCGAACAGCGCCAGGTTGAACCGGGCGCGGCTGTCCCAGAACTGCGACTTCAGGCCCAGCTCGTAGGCGGTCACCTCTTCCGGGTCGAAGGCCGTGTAATTGGTCGAGCGCGAGTTGGCGCCGCCGGCCTTGAAGCCGGTGCTGTACTTGGCATAGACCATCGCCTGCGCGCCCAGGTCGTAGGCGATGTTGACCATCGGATCGAACCGGCTCCAGGCATCGTCGAAGCGCAGCCCCGTGCTGGCGCCGTTGACGATGTACAGCCGGCCGTTCTTGTCGTCGCGGGTGAAACGGCCACCGGCGGTCAGATGCAGGCGCTCCAGCGACGCCGGCGTCCAGGTCGCCTGGCCGAACAGGCCCAGGCTGTCGGTCCAGGCCTTGCTGGCGCGGTCGATGGTCACCTTGCGCAGGTCCAGTGGATTGGTCGCCGGATTGAGCGTGTAGCTGTTGCCGCCGGGTCCCCACACCAGCATGTTCGGGGTCTGCGCGTTGTCGCCGGCGGCCTCGTGGTAGTAGAACGCGCCGGCCAGATACTCCACCTGCGCGGTGTTGCCGATCAGCTGGAACTCCTGGCTGTACTGGTGCTGGTAGACCTGCGCCAGGCTGTAGCGCGCGAACGGCCGGCCCGCGCCCGAATAGGTGGAGATCGCGTCGATCAGGCCCATGTCGAACTGGCCCTGCTCCAGCTCCCGGTAGGAGCTGATCGACTTCAGCGTCAGCGCGTCGCTCAGCTCCCAGCTGAGGTTGAGCAGGTGGCCATCGGTGCGGCCGACATTGGGCCGCTGCGGGCCGCCGAGGATCGCGCTGTCGCGCCGGTCGGTGCTGGCACCGGCCTTCTGCAGCGGGCTGGCGTAGGGGCCGGCCACCAGCACCTGGGTGTGGTACGGCGTGGTGGCGTCGTATGCATCGTCGTAGGCATAGAGCGCCGAGAACCCCGCGCTGGGCTGCCACAGCGCGCTCAGCCGCCCACCGCGCTTGGAGTAGGCGTTGAAATCCTTCTGGCCCGGCATCGGATTGTCCGTGGTGCCGTCGCGCTTGGCCTGCACCGCGTCGAGCTTGAAGCTCACCTCGCCGACATTGGGCAGGTCCAGGTGCAGCCCGGTGTTGTAGCCGCCGTAGTTGGACACCCCGGCGGTGACGCTGCCGCCGAGCTCGCCGGTGGGCTGGCGGGTCACGATGCTGATCGCGCCGCCCTCGGTGTTGCGGCCGAACAGCGTGCCCTGCGGGCCCTTGAGCACCTCGATGCGCTCCACGTCGTAGAGCATGGCGCCCAGGCCCTGCGAGCGGCCGAGGAAGACGCCATCGACGTAGACGCCCACGCCCGCGTCGCGCGCCGGCTGGTTGGCATCGGCGGCCGCGCCGATGCCGCGGATGCCGATGTTCAGCGCAGAGCTGCGCGTGGCGAAGGGCGTGACCCGCAACGAGGGAATCGCGCCGTCGGCCAGGTTGCCCAGCGAGATGATCTTGCGGTCCTTCAAGGCCTCGGCATCGGCGACCGAGACCGAGATCGGCGTCTGCTGCAGGTTGGTGACGCGTTTCTGCGCGGTGACGACGACTTGGTCCAGCTCGACCGCCTCGCGGCTGTCGCTGGAGGCGCCGGGAGCCGGGCCCTGGGTGGAGGCATCCTGCTGCTGGGCCAGCGACAGCGAAGGCAACAAGGCGGCAAGGGAGAGCGCGAGCGCCTGCGGACGCAGGGCACGGGAACGTGGCGTGGGAGGCATGAGGGTGGGGATGGGGTGGCGGGAAGCGGACGCAGTCTGTGTGCCGGCGATGACAAATGAATGACCGTTCATTCCGTTTCGGATGGACTAACATCGCGGCCTTGTGGCACCCCCGACCAGCCCCATGCCTCCGCAACGCTCCGCCGCGCTCGACCCCACCGTCCCGCTCAACGCGCGCGCCCAAGCCCAGCGCGAACGCATCCTCGATGCCGCCCAGCGCTGCTTCATCGCCCGCGGCTTCCACGCCGCCTCGGTCAGCGACATCGCCACCGAGGCCGGCATCAGCCAGGGGCTGATGTACCGCTACTTCGACAACAAGCGGGCGATGATCCTGGCGCTGATCGAGCGCCAGCTGCGGTCGGATCAGGAGGGCATGCGGGCCACGCCGCTGTCGGCCAACATCGTCGAGGAGCTGCTGGAGATCCACCGGCTGTGGACGCGCGGCGAGTCGATCGCCGGCGGGGACGCGAGCATCGCCAGCGTGGCGCTGTACGTGGAGATCACCGCCGAGGCGCAGCGCGACCCGGTGGTGGCCCAGGTCCTGCAACGCCACGACCGCCTCACCACCCAGACCGTCTGCGACTGGCTGCGCCAGCACGATCTGTCGCGCGGCGCGCCGATCGACGAAGCCGACCTGCAGCGGCGCACCCTGCTGATGCGCACCGTGGTCGAAGGCCTGGCGATGCGCGCGGCGCGCGACCCGGACATCGCGCCGGACACCGTGCGCGCCATGCTGGCCGGCGCCATGGCGCAGGTGCTGGGCGGCTGAGGCGGGAGCAACGGTCTCTCAGATCAAGCTGCGGCCTCCCTGTAGAGCAGAGCTTGCTCCGCTGGGGCTTTTCCATGATCTGGCCGAAACGCGGCGGAGCAAGCTCCGCTCTACGGGTGGGAGCCGCGACGCGGGCCTTCCCCCGCGCTGCGATAAACTCGCTTCATGCGCGTCCTTCTCCAGCAACACCCCAGCGTAGGCCAGACGCCCCGCTACCTGCAGCTGACCCTGCAGCCGGACCTGTTCGGCGGCTGGGAGCTGCTGCGCGAGGCCGGCCAGGTCGGGGGGCGTGGGCAGCTGCGACGCGAGCAGTTCATGGCCCAGGCCGAGGCCACCGCCGCGTTCGAGAAGCTGCGCGACACGCACATCAAGCGCGGCTATCAGGTGATGTTCGTGCACGGCTTCGAGGCGCCGCGCGCCTAGCCATGCAGCCGGTCCTCGACACGGCGCGCCTGCGGCTGCGTCCGTACCTGCCTTCGGACGCGGCCGACGTGCAGCGCCTGGCCGGCGATGCCCGCGTGGCCGACACCACGGCCAATATTCCTCACCCCTACCCCGACGGCGCGGCGCCGACCTGGATCGCCGGGCTGGCGCCGGCGCTGGCCGCCGGCACGCGCATCGCCTACGCGATCACGCTGCGCCAGGACGGTGCCCTGATCGGCACCGTCGCGCTGCACGAGATGTCCCGCACCCACGCGCGGGCGATGCTGGGCTACTGGATCGGCGTGCCCTACTGGGGCCAGGGCTATGCCACCGAAGCGACGCGCCGCCTGATCGATCATGGCCACGCCGCGCTCGGCCTGAGCCGCATCGGCGGCGCCTGCCTGGCGCGCAATCCGGCCTCGGCGCGGGTCATGGAGAAGGCCGGCCTGCGTCTGGAAGGCCGCCTGGTGTCACACGAATGCAAGCACGGGGTCTTCGAGGACCTGCTGCTATACGGCCTGATCCTGCCGGGCCGCGTCCCCGCGCCCTCCCCCGCCTGATTCCCTCTCTTTACGGAAGACCTGCCTTGTCCCTGCCGCCGCTCAAGAATGACCGCCTGCTGCGCGCCCTGCGCCGCCAGCCCACCGATCGCACGCCCGTGTGGCTGATGCGCCAGGCCGGGCGCTACCTGCCCGAGTACCGCGCCACGCGGGCGCGCGCCGGCAGTTTCCTGGGGATGGCCAAGCACCCGGAGATCGCCTGCGAGGTCACGCTGCAGCCGCTGGCGCGCTTCGAGCTGGACGCGGCGATCCTGTTCTCCGACATCCTCACCATCCCCGATGCGATGGGGCTGGAGCTGTACTTCGTCGAAGGCGAAGGCCCCAAGTTCCGCCACACCGTGCGCAGCGCCGACGAGGTCGCGCGCCTGGGCGTGCCGGACATGGAGACCGAGCTGCGCTACGTCATGGACGCGGTGCGCCTGATCCGCCGCGAGCTGGACGGCCGCGTGCCGCTGATCGGCTTCTCCGGCAGCCCGTGGACGCTGGCCTGCTACATGGTCGAAGGCGGCGGCAGCAAGGACTTCGCCCGGATCAAGGCGATGGCGCTCAACGCCCCGGACACGCTGCACGCCCTGCTCAAGGTCAACACCGATGCGGTGATCGCCTACCTGGCCGCCCAGCACGCGGCCGGCGCGCAGGCGCTGCAGGTGTTCGACACCTGGGGCGGCGTGCTGAGCCCGGCCATGTACCGCGAGTTCTCCCTGCCCTACCTGCAGCGCATCGCCGCCGAGCTGCAGCGCGGACATGGCGCCGAGCGCGCGCCGCTGATCCTGTTCGGCAAGGGCAACGCCGCGCACCTGGAGGCGCTGGCCGCCAGCGGCACCGAGGCGGTCGGCGTGGACTGGCTGGTGGAACTGGAGGAAGCCGCGCGCCGCACCGCCGGCACGGTGGCGCTGCAGGGCAATCTCGACCCGGCCGTGCTGTACGGCTCGCCCGCGGCGATCGACGCGCAGGTCCAGCGCGTGCTGGACAGCTATGCCGCCGGCAACGGCGGCTCGCGCGATGGCCACGTCTTCAATCTCGGCCACGGCATGTCGCCGGACATGAACCCCGATCACGTCACCGCACTGGTCCAGGCCGTGCATCGGCACAGCGCGCGCTGACGCGCGACAGCCAGGCGCGCGACTTCGCGCGCCGGGCTTCAGCCGCGGGCCATCGTCGCCTGGCGCTCCTGCTGCTGCGCCGGATCCTGCGGCTGCGGCATCGTCAGCAACTGGGCGCCGGTCTGCTGCGCCTGCGGCGCCGGCTGACGCAGATCCACCCCGGCGCGCTGGCCCGGCTGATCGCCCGCCAGCCACAGGGTCTGGTCGTGGACGCCGACCTGCCGCAAGCGCTCGACCGTGATGCCTTCCTGACGCGCCAGCAGCGTGGCGCGGGCCAGATGGTCTTCACTCACGCCGGCGGGCGCGCGGTCCCGGATCGCGGCGAACAGCGGCGTATCGGGATGGCCGGCATGGCCCAGCTGCGGCGGCGAGGTCGCCGCGGTGTTGAAGTCGACCTTCGGTGCGGCCGGCGGTGGCGCGCCCGGGGCGGGCGCCTGTGGCGCCTGCACCGCGGCGCCTTCCAGCTGCCCGGGCAGCGGCGAGAACGACAGCGGCCTTCCGCGCGCCTCTTCGCCCGAGCGCAGCGCGACGGTGTACAGGGTCGAAGGCAGGCCCGCCAGCGTGCTGGGGTTGTGGATCAGGTCGACGGCGAAGCGTTCCGGCGTGCGCTGGCCGCCCTGGGGCGTCGGCTCGGCCAGCAGGCGGATCGCATCGTTGCCGCCGGTGCGCGCGATGTTCTGGTTGGCCCGCAGGGTCTGCGCCTGCAGCCCCGCCATCTCCTGCTCGGTGAAGCGCAAGGTGGCCTCCTGGCCGGCCTTGAACGGCGTCGCGCCCTCGCGTCCGTAGACCGCGTTGAGCTGACCGGCCTGGGTGGCGTCCGGGGTGAAGCGATAGCGATAGCTGCGCTCGCCCGGCGTGCCATCGGCGGCGAAGGACTGGTCGATCCGCAGGCTGACATCGTGCTCGCGGTAGCGCAGCGTGCGCGAGACCTCGGCGCTGCCGTCGCCGTGCACGGTGCGCACGGCCTGGCCGCTGTTGACGCCGGTCGATAGCGAGGTCGAGCGTGCGCCCAGGCCAAGATCGACCTTGCCTTCCGAACGCAGGTCCAGGCGCGAGACCGTGCTGACCTCGGACAGCCCGGGCGCATCGCGTTCGGGCATGACCCCGGAGCGCATGAAGGCGTCGTAGGCCTGGCGGCCCTGTGGATTAGACAGATCGAACTGCGCGGTGTGCAGCGTGCCGCCGGAAACATGATCCTCGCGTCCGAGCATGGCGCTGGCCGGGCCGAGCTTCAAGCCGATGCCGTGATAGGCCTCCACCGCTTCGCGCGGACCGGCCACGACGCGCACGCGCTGGCCCTCCAGCGCCTCGATCGAGACCTGGACGCCCTGCTCCTGCCCGACGCGATCCCGGGTGGCCAGCTGCCGCAGCCGGGTGCCGACCTCGACGCTGCCGGTGTGCGCCGCGTCCATGCTGATGCGTGTACCCACCGGCATCGACGCCGGGTCGAAGGGATTGATCGAACGCGGGTCGATCTCGCGCGCGGCACGCTCGGGCACCGCGGCCTCGAACCTGACCGTGCCGCCCTCCTGCACGCGGGCGTCGACGCCGAAGCCGCGCGCCGCCGCGTTGCCTTGGACGAAACCGCTCAGGCGGCCTTCCAGCGTGTAGCGCACCTGGCCCTCGGCGCGGGTGATCGCGCCTTCGACCCTGGCATCGAGCCCGGCCTTGAGGTGTTCGCCGCCGGCGCGCAGCTGGCCTTCGGCCTGCGCACCGTGCTCGGTCAGCCGGCCATCGAGTTTGCCGGTGAGCGCCGCGGGCGGCGGATCGGCACGGACAGCGGACAAGGGCGGCGTGGAGGACTCATCCATGACGAGGGCTCGACAGCGGATCGGAGGCGGGATGCTACCAAGCGCTGTACCGGGTCCTCGCCGAAGCGCGCGCAAACCTAGACGGAATGCTCACCAGCGCACTTCACCGACACAGCGCCGCGATCGCGTCCTCGAGCAGGTCGCCGGTGACCGGCTTGCGCAGGAATCCGTCGAAGCCGGCGGCGCGCGCCAGCGGTTCTGCCTCGGCGTCGGCGCGGGCCGTGACTGCCAGCAGCGGCAGGTCCAGGCCCTGGGCGCGCAGCTGGGTGGCCAGGGCCAGGCCATCCAGGCCGGGCAGGTCGAGATCGAGCAGGGCGATGTCGAAGCGCTCCACGCGCGCCTCGGCCAGGGCCGCCAGCCCGTGCGCCACCGCACGCACGCGGTGGCCGCGCGCCTGCAGCAGGCCGCTGATGACCGCGGCGACGGTGGCGTCGTCCTCGACCAGCAGCACGGACAGCGGTCGCACCTGCTGCAAGGGGCGATCGCGCGCCGCCGGCACGGGTGCATCCGCCGCGGCAGGCAGCGGCAGGTGCGCCAAGAAGCGCGTGCCCTGCCCCGGCGCGCTGTCCACCGTGATCCGCCCGCCCATGGCCTGTGCCAGCTCCTGGCAGATCGCCAGGCCCAGGCCGCTGCCGCCGTAGCGCGCGGTGGTGCGTGCGCCCTCGGCCTGCTCGAAGCGCTGGAACAGCCGCGCCTGCTGTTCGGCGCTCATGCCCGGCCCGGTGTCGCTGACGATCAGCACCACGCCCGCCTCCGCCGCCTGTGCGTGCAGCGCGACGCGGCCGCGGGCGGTGAACTTGACCGCATTGCCCAGCAGGTTCATCGCGATCTGGCGCACGCGCAGCGGATCGCCGCGCAGCGCGCGCGGCACGTCCGCGTCCACCTGCCAGTCGAAGGCCAGGCCCTTGCGCTCGGCGTTGGGTGCGATGAGCGCGGCGACCTCGCCGAGCAGTTCGCGCGGGTCGAAGTCCTGCACGTCCAGCGCCAGCCGTCCGGCCTCGATGCGGGCCAGGTCCAGCGCATCGTTGACCAGGCGCAGCAGATGCGTGCCGGCCTTCTGGATCGCCGCCACATAGCCGCGTTGGTTGGCGTCCAGCGGCGTGGCGGCGAGCAGTTCGCTCATGCCCAGCACGCCGGTCATCGGCGTGCGCACCTCATGGCCCAGCGTGGCCAGGAAGTGGGTCTTGGCCTGCGAGGCCTGTTCGGCCAGCACGCGCCTGTGCTGGGCCATCTGCCATGCGCTGCGCCGCTGCACGCGGCGCCGATACGCCCAGGCGCCGGCCAGCAGCAGGCACAACCCCAGCAGCGAGAGCACGAGCAGGCCGGACACGCTGCGCCACCACGGCGGAGCCACGCTGAAATGCAAGCGATGCACGGCGGAGGCGTTGCCGCTGGCGTCGAAGCCCTGCAGCGCCAGCGTGTAGTCGCCCGGCGCCAGCGCGGAGAGCACGCGATCGCCGCTGGCGCCCTGATCGACCCAGTCCGGATCCAGGCCGAGCAGGCGCGAGCGGTAGCGGCTGCCGGCCACATCGTCGAAGGCCAGCAGCCGCATGCCCACGCGCAACTCGCGGTCGTCCGGCCGCAGGCGCGGCGTCGGCGCGGGCAGCGCTTCGATGCGGCCCTCGCGCACGACCGTGGGCGGCCGCAGCAGCAGCGGCGGCGAGAGCGCGGCGCGGTCGGGCGTGGCCGGGTCGATCAGCACCAGCGCGCCATCGCTGGTGGTCGAGGCCAGCACGCCGCTTTCGAGCCGGTACAGGCATTTTTCGAGGAACTCCTGGCTGCTCAGTCCGTCGCGCACGCCGAAGGTGCGTACCACCGCGCGCTGCGGATCGGACACGTCCACGCGCAGCAGGCCGCGCTGGGTGGCCAGCCACAGCCGGCCCTGGCCGTCGCGCTGCATGCCGTTGGCGCTCACGTTGGGCAGACCGGCCTCGATGCGGCGCGACAGCTGCCAGCGGCCCTCGCGCCATTGCCAGCGTTCCAGTTCCCCGATGCGGAACACCCACAGCGCCTGCGCCGATTCCGGCACGAAGCCGGACACCTCCAGCGCGCCGTCCGGCCCGTCCACCGGCAGCAGGCGCCGCGTGGCCGGCTCCCAGCGCAGCAGGCCGGTGCCGCTGGCGATCCAGGGTTCGCCATCGGGCCCCAGGCGCAGCTGCTGGAAGGCCAGTTCGTGGCCGGTGACGGGATGCCGGGCGAATGCGTCCAGGACCTCCCCGCTGCGGCCATCGCGACGCTGCACCGCGCCCGGCGTGCCCAGCCACAGATCGCCGCGCGCATCCTCCAGCAGGGTCTCGGGCGCGAACGCCACCTGCCCGGCGCTGTGCAGCGGCCAGTCGCGGCGCGCGCCGGTGGCCAGATCCAGCCGCACCAGCGCGGCCGGGCGCACGCCCAGCCACAGCGCGCCGCGTCGGTCCTGCACCGCGCTGGTCAGGCCCAGATGCAGCGGGTCGATGCCGCGGAAGGCGGTCACCGTCACCGCGCCGCTGCGGCTGTCGACCTGCTCCAGCGTGCCGGCCGCGTCGGTCTGCCACAGCAAGCCGTGGCGGCCGGGGGCCACGCTGCAGTAGGGGCTGATCGAGGTGCCCTTGGCTGCCGGCAGCACGGCCATGCGCCGCCAGTCCGGGCGCAGATAGGCCAGGCCCTTGCCGACCACGCCCATCCACAGCCCACCGCCGGCCACGGCCTGGAAGCTGGTGACGAAGTGGCGGTCGAACAGCCCGTCGCGATCGCGCACCCATTGCGGCGCCTGCGCGCCATGCGTCAGCCACAGGCCGTTGGCGGTGCCGAGCCAGGATTCACCGTCGCCCGCATCGGCGACGGCCAGGATCTGATTGGCGCCCTCGAACATCGCCGACCACGGCGGCGTGCGCCAGACCTCGTCGCGGCCCAGGACGCGCGGCCCGGCGCGGGTGCCGGCCCACAGCGTGTCGCCGACGCGGGTCAGCGAGAGCACGGCCAGCGCGCCGGGGCCGCCTGCGGGCAGCGCGTTGAGTCGGCCGCCCTGCACATAGGCCAGTCCGGCTTCGGTGCCGACCCAGAGCCGGCCGCGCGCATCGACGGCCAGACTGGTGACCACATCCGAGGGCAGCATGCCGCCGGTGTTGGCCTGGTCGAAGCGGGTCAGCGCGCCGTCGGCGTCGATGCGGTACAGGCCGCCGCCGTTGGTGCCGAACCAGACGTGATCGTCCAGGCCGGCGATGGCGTACACGTCGTCGCTGCGCATCTGCGGGTACTGCGCGCGGCGATAGTGGCGGAAGCCGCGGCGTTCCACATCGAGCACGCTCAGGCCGGCGCTGGCCACCCAGACCTGGTCGTGCGGATCGACATACAGCGCCTGCTGCAGGTTGCCGGCCACCGAGGCGGGGTCGCGCGGGTCGTGCTGCCAGACGGTGAACTCGGTGCCGTCGAAGCGCGCCAGTCCGTCGTAGGTGGTCAGCCACAGGTAGCCGGTGCGATCGGTGGCCAGGGCGGTGATCGAGGTCGAGGGCAAACCCTCGGCGGTGGCGGTCAGGCGGAACGCGGGCCGCTGCGGCACCTGCGCGTGGGCCTTCGCCACGGCGCAGCACAGCGCCAGCGTCCAGAGCACACGGCGCAGCCCCTCGCACCGGCATTCCATGCTTCGGCTCACTCCATCGATGTCCCCGGTTCATCCTCGCAACGCGCATCGGCGTGTGCAAGCGCTTGTGCGATACGAAACGGCTCGAAGCGGTTCTTTCATCGATTGCGGGTGACGGCGCGTGCGCATGACGGCTTCGGGATCTGTAGAGCGGAGCTTGCTCCGCTGTTCTTCGTTCGGTTCGTGGGAAAGCCCCAGCGGAGCAAGCTCCGCTCTACAGGCAAGCCGCTGCGGGATTTGACGGGACGGTCCCCTTTGCAGGGACGCGAATCGAGCTTCGCGGCTTCGCGCAAAAGTCGCCGGGTTCCCGCGTTCGCGGGAACGACGACCCCCGCGGCCAGCGCTACTCCTTGCGCAGATTGGCTGCCGCGCGCGCGGCGGTCATCGCGGCGGCCAGCAGTTCGCCGGTCACCGGCTTGCGCAGGAAGGCGTCGAAGCCGGCCTCGCGCGCCTGTACTTCGGCCTGCGCGTCGGCGCGCGCGGTCACCGCCAGCAGCGGCTGGGCGAAGCCCTGGCGGCGCAGTTCGCGCGCCAGCGCCAGTCCGTCCATGCCGGGCAGGTCCAGATCGAGCAGGGCGATATCGACCGGCGCCAGCGCCAGTTCGGTCAGCGCGGCCAGCCCGTGCGGCACGGCGCGCACGCGGTGGCCGCGGGCCTGCAGCAGGCCGACGATCACCTCGGCGATGGTGGCGTCGTCCTCGACCAGCAGCACCGACAGCGGCACCTCAATGGCGTCGGCCTGGACCGCGCCGGTCGCATCGCCCTGCGCCACCGGCAGCGGCAGGTCGACCACGAAGCGCGTGCCCTCGCCCGGGGTGCTCTCCACCGCGATGCCGCCGCCCATCGCCGCGGCCAGCTCCTGGCTGATCGCCAGCCCCAGGCCGCTGCCGCCGTAGCGCGTATGCGCACCGTCGCCCTGCTCGAAGCGCCGGAACAGCCGCGCCTGCTGCTCGGCGTTGATGCCCGGGCCGGTGTCGCTGACCACCAGGCGCAGGCCCTGCCCGTCCAGCGGCAGCGCCTGCAGGCGGACCTGCCCGCGCTCGGTGAACTTGACCGCGTTGCTCAGCAGGTTGAGCAGGATCTGGCGCACGCGCACCGCATCGCCGCGCAGCGCGGCCGGCAGGCGCGGATCGATCTCGCTGGTGAAGGTCAGGCCGCGCCGTTCGGCCATCGGCGCGGTCAGCGCGACCACTTCGTCCAGCAGTTCGCGCAGATCGAAGTCCTGCTGATCCAGCTCCAGGCGGCCGGCCTCGATGCGCGCCAGGTCCAGCGCGTCGTTGACCAGCCGCAGCAGGTGACGACCGGCGTTCTGGATCGAGCGGATGTAGCGGTGCTGGCGCTCGTCCAGCTTTGTCGCCAGCAGCAGTTCGCTCATGCCCAGCACGCCGGTCATCGGCGTGCGCACCTCGTGACCGAGCGTGGCCAGGAACTGGGTCTTGGCCTGCGAGGCCTGCTCGGCCACGCTGCGCCGGTGCTGGGCCATCTGCCATTCGGTGCGGCGGCGCAGGCGCCGGCGGTAGGCGTGCATCCACCAGGCGATCAGCACGATCAGCAGGCCGACCATGCAGGCCACGCCCCACGAGCTCTGCCACCATGGCGGAGCCACGCGGAAACGCAGCGTCTTGACCTGCGACCACACGCTGTCGCTGCTGCGGCCCTGCACTTCCAGCGCGTAGCGGCCCGGCGGCAGGCGCGAGAAGATGCGCTCGCCGGTGTTGCCCACCTCGACCCAGCCCGGGTCGTAGCCGCTCAGGCGGAAGCGATAGGTGGTGCCCTCGGCGCCGGTGAAGGACAGCAGGCGGGCGATCACGTGCAGGTCGCGGTCCTCGCTGTCCAGCAGCGGATGGCCGACATGGGTCAGGTCCAGGCCGCGATCGCCGCGGCGCACGCCGACGAATTCGAACTGCAGGTCCGGCCGCCGCGCCGAGGGCACCAGCCGCGCCGGGTCGAACAGCACCAGGCCATCGGGCGTGGCCATCGACAGCTGGCCACTGACGGCCTGGACCAGGGTGCCGTGGCGGATCTCGGGATTGGGCAGGCCGTCGCGCACGCTGTAGGTGCGCACCGTGCCCTGGATCGGATCGACCCGCGCCAGGCCGCGGCTGGAGATGGTCCACACCACGCCGCGCGCGTCCACGCGCATCCCGGTCGGGGCGATGGACGGGAAATCCTGCGCGATGCCGATCGACTGCCGCCAGCGCAGGCGATGGCCATCCCAGGCGTAATGGTCCAGCTGGCCCATGCGCCCGGTCCACAGGCTGCCGTCGGCGGCCAGGTCCAGCGAGAACACGGGCTGATCCGGCGCGCCGGGCACGGCGGCCAGGCGCCCACGCGCGGCATCCCAGGTCAGCACGCCCTGGTTGGTGGCCAGCCACAGGCGCTGGCCGGCGTCGCAGCGCATCTGCTGCACGACCAGGCCGGAGGGATAGTCGGCGGTGCCGCGTTCCAGGTTGCGCAGCACATGGCCCTGCTCGTCGCGCAGTTGCAGGCCGGCCGAGTTGGTGCTGATCCACAGCTGCGCGCCGCAGCGGCGCAGTTCGACGATGCCGCCGGGCAGCGGCTTGTCGCGGGCATCGTCCACGGTCCACTCGCGCCGCTGGCGGGTGGCCGGGTCGTAGCGCAGCAGCTTGTAGATCAGCCCGACCCAGACCCGGCCCTGGCTGTCCTCTTCCACCGACTGCGGCCAGTTGACCGGATCCAGCGGCTGGATGTGCTGCTCCATCCGGCCGGTCGCCGGATCGAGCCAGTCCAGCGCGCCGCGGGTGCCGACCAGCCACAGCCCGCCGCGTCTGGACGGCGCCTGCGCCAGCACGAACGGGTTGGTCATGGTGCTCGGGTCGCTGGCGTCGTTGGTGAGCACGGCGAACTGGCGCCAGTTGGCCGGCAGATGCCAAAGCCCCGCGTTGAGGCTGGCGAACCACAGGCCGCCGTCGCGGTCCTCGTAGCCGCCCATCCAGTTGGGCTTGACCACGCCGCGCGCCGAGACGCTGTACAGCGGCACGTTGCGCACCGTGCCGTCGGCGGCCTTGTAGCCCATGCCGGCGGCGGTATCGAGCCAGTAGGTGCCGGCGATGTCGCGCAGCATGGTCTGCAGGATCGGGATGTGGGTGACCGGCCGCCACGGGTCGCGCACCCAGCTGCCGTCGGGCTTGCGCAGCGACACGCCGCGGCTGGTCGCCACCCACAGGCTGCCGTCGGCCTCGACCGTGAGGCGGTTGATCGTGGGCGAAGGCAGCGCGGCGGCCGGCACGCGTTCGAAGTCATGCCCGGTCCAGCGCGCCAGGCCGCTGCGCGTACCCACCCACAGGCTGCCGTCCGGCGTCACCGCCATGTGCACCACATCGCGCCCGGGCAGCGCGCGCGGGTCGTCGGGCCGGGCCCGGTAGAGCTCGAAGCGCCCGTCCGGCAGGCGCCGGGTCAGCCCGCCGGCCGAGGTGCCGAACCACAGGCTGCCATCCGGCGTGGCCGAGATGCACCAGATGGAATTGCTGCGCAGCTGCGGGGTGTTGGCGCGGTTGTAGAAGCGGAAGTTGCGGCGATCGGCGTCGAAGACCGCCACGCCCTCGTTCTCGGTGCCGATCCACAGCTGGTTGCGCGCATCGACGTACAGCGCCCACAGCTGGTTGTCCCTGAGCCCGTGCTCCATCCGCCAGATGCGGAAGCCGCGCCCGTCATAGCGCGCCAGGCCGTCGCTGCTGGCCATCCACAGATAGCCCAGATGGTCCTCGGCGAAGGCGGTGATGGTGGCGCTGGGCAGGCCGTCGGCCACGCCCATCTGCCGCGGCTGCGGGGTCAGCGGGACAAGCGCGCCCGCCAGCCCGCTCCAGGCCAGCAGGCTCCACAACACGATCGCGCGTCCCCACATCCGGATCTCTTCCTTCACCCGCCTGCGCGCGCCATCACGACCCGCCTGCGGGCCATCGTGCAGGCCCGTGGCCGGGGCTGGCAACTGCGCAGGCCGCGGGTCCGGCCAGAACGCCATTGCGCGCCGCGCAATGGAATGTTGCCGCGGGGCCCGAAGCGCGCGACCGGCGGCATGCCTAGAATCCCCCCCATGCCCAACCCATCCCGCCTCCGCACGCTGCGCTCGCGCCTCTGCCTGCTCGCCGCCCTGGCCATGCCGGGCGCCGCCTGGGCCGCCAGCGAGACCTACCAGCTCGATCCGGTCCACACCCGGGTGCTGTTCTCCGTCTCGCACGCCGGCTTCTCGCAGGCGATGGGCACGGTCTCGGGCAGCACCGGGCTGATCGAATTCGACCCCGGCGACTGGAGCCGCGCGCGCGTGCAGGTCAGCGTGCCGCTGGACCGCGCCGATCTGGGCGATGCGGCCTGGAACAAGGCCGTGGCCGCCTCCAACCTGCTCGACGTCAAGGACCATCCGCGCGCCGAATTCGTCTCCACCCGGGTCATGCCGCGCGGCGGCGACCACTTCGACGTGGTCGGCCAGCTGACCCTGCACGGCGTCACCCGCGAGGTCACCCTGGCGGTGACCTTCAACCAGCTCAAGCGCCATCCGCTGCCGCCGTTCCGGCGCACGGCGGGCTTCTCGGCCACCACCACGCTCAGCCGCGCGGCCTTCGGCATCGATGCCTGGCCCTCGGTGATCGGCGATGCGGTGCAGCTGAACCTGCAGGTGGAGGCCACGCGCACGCGCGAGGCGCTCGAACCCGCCGCCGCCACGCCCGCCGACGCCGCCTCCCCGTCCACGCCCGCCCAGGAACCCGCCACGCCATGACCCGAGCCAACGCCCAACGCTGGGGCGCC
This sequence comes from Pseudoxanthomonas winnipegensis, assembly GCF_030322905.1. Taxonomy (NCBI): domain Bacteria; kingdom Pseudomonadati; phylum Pseudomonadota; class Gammaproteobacteria; order Lysobacterales; family Lysobacteraceae; genus Pseudoxanthomonas; species Pseudoxanthomonas winnipegensis. The sequence continues at coordinate 3,285,648 of NZ_CP095475.1, forward strand.
GTCAGCCAGACCCTGCACTGGCTGATCCTGCTGTTGCTGCTGGTGCTGTGCGTGGTCGGCCTGACCATGGGCGACCTGCCGCGCACGCCCAAGTACTTCTGGGTCTATACCGCGCACAAGTCGCTGGGCATCACGGTGCTGGTGCTGGTGGCGCTGCGCCTGGCCTGGCGCCTGTACGCCGGCGCGCCGCCACCGGTGCCGGGCACGCCGCGCTGGCAACACGCCATCGCCACGCTGACCCACGTGCTGCTGTATGGCGTGATGTTCGCCATGCCGCTGTCGGGCTGGCTGTACGACTCGGCCAGCGGGCTGCGGCCGTTCAAGTTCTTCGGCCTGTTCGAGATGCCCAAGCTGGTCGCGCCCGACGAACACCTGCGCCACCTGGCCCATTCGGCGCACGAATGGGGCCTGTACGTGCTGATCGTGCTGGTGGCGCTGCACGCCGGCGCGGCGTTCTACCACCACCTGTTCCAGGGCGACGCCACGCTCGCCCGCATGCTGCCGCGCGGCTGGTTGCGCGTGTCGGCCCAACCGAAGGATGCATGACATGTCCCGCCATTTCCTCAGCCCCGCCCTGACCGCCGCCGCCCTGGTGGCCGCCTTCGTCGCCGCCCCGGCCCGCGCCGCCACTTACGTGCAGGCGCCCGGCTCGACGCTGGTGTTCGCCAGCAGCTACGACGGGGAGACCTTCACCGGCAAGTTCGGCAAGTTCGACACCAAGGTCAGCTTCGACCCGGCCCACCCCGAGCTGGGCACGATCGACGTCACCATCGGCCTGGCCGGCACCAGCAGCGGCAACGGCGACCGCGACTCGACCCTGGCCAGCGCGGACTTCTTCGACGTAGGCAAGTTCGCTCAGGCCACCTACAAGGCCAAGGGCTTCAAGTCGCTGGGCGGCGATCGCTACAGCACCGACGGCGTGCTGACCCTGCGCGGGGTCTCCAAGCCGGTGACGCTGACCTTCGTGTGGACGCCGGGCGCGCAGCCCACGCTGGCCGGCAAGGCCACGGTCAAGCGCCTGGACTTCGGTGTCGGCGGCGGCGACTGGAAGGACACCAAGACCATCCCCGACGCGGTGGCCATCAGCACCAAGGTCGTGCTCAAGCCCGGCAGCTGAGCGGGAAAGATGGGTAGGAGCCGCCACGGCGGCGATGGGCTTTCCCGTTAAAGCCCTATCGCTGCCGTGGCGGCTCCCCCCTGTAGAGCGGAGCTCGCTCCGCTGGGGCCTTCCCCCACGAACCGAACGAAGAGCAGCGGAGCGAGCTCCGCTCTACAGGCAGGCCGCTGCAAGATTTGAAGAGACAGTGGCTCCCACAATGCGGGGAAGCACTAGGCCAGAGGTGCGCATGACTTCCCGGCCATGCGCGGATCGGCGCACGCGGCGCATCGTGCCGGCACTTCCCTTGCCAGGCCTTCGAGCATGCGTGCGCCCCTGATCGCGATGTTGCTGTCCGCCGCGCTGTCCCTGCCCGCGGCCGCTGCGCCGTCCGCCCTGCCGGCCACGCCGGAAGACGCCCTGCGCCAGTACCAGCAGGCCGAACTCGATTTCGACCTGGCGCGCCTGCGCCAGGTGCTGGATGCCTCGTTCGTCGAGATCAGCCCGCTGGGCCAGGTGGACGAGCACGACGCGGTGCTCTCGTTCTACGCGCCGGACAAGAAGGTCGCCGCGCCGCCGGTGACGATGGACGAGGTGGTCGTGCGCGCGCATGGCGACGCCGCGGTGCTCTCGGCGCAGCTGCACTACGTGGTCGGCGAGCGCGCGATGGCGATGCGCCTGGGCGCCACCGCCAAACGCACGCCGCAGGGCTGGGTGCTGGTGTCCGCGCAGTACACGCCGATCAAGGCGAACACGCCGCCGCCGGCGCACTGAGCCTGCCGGGCCCTCAGCGCGCCAGGAAGGCGCGCACCGCTTCGATGGTGAAGGGCCAGTCCAGTTCGGCCTGCGAGCGCGCGTCGCGCAACACCGGCACGCGCAGGCCGTAGCGCGCCTCCAGCGCGGCATCGTCGTCGATGAACACGCTGGCCGGCTCCGGCACGCGCGCCGCGGCCAGCACGGCCAGGGCCGCATCGCACAGGTGGCAGTCGTCGCGCTGGTAGAGCAGCAGGTCGGTCATGCGGGCGTGGCGGGCAGGCGAGCGGCTGAGTTAACCCGCACGGAGATGCCGCGTCGAGTACGGGCAGCGGCGTTGCTTTGGAGCGGACCCGGCGACGGGGCTTGAATATCGAAATTAAGTGCGGGGTGGCTGGCCTACAATGCCCGGTGAGCCCTCATCCCGCCGATAATTTCGATTTTTATGGACGTTGCCGTCTCCGGCACCCTGGCCAGCCGCATCCACCAGCAGCTGCGGCACGACATCGTGCGCGGCCGGCTCAAGGCCGCCGCCAAGCTGAAGCTGGCCGAGCTGCAGCAGCGCTACGGCATCGGCCTGGCGCCGCTGCGCGAGGCGCTGGCGCGCCTGTGCGGCGAGCAGTTGGTGGTCAGCGCGGACCAGCGCGGCTTCTGGGTGGCGCCGCTGTCGCTGCAGGAGCTGGACGACATCGCCAAGGTGCGCGTGCTGGTGGTGGACGAGGCAATGAACGACTCCATCCTGCACGGCGATGCGGCCTGGGAGGCGCAGGTGGTCCAGGCGCTGGACGCGCTGGCGGCAATCGAACGCGACCTCTCCGGCAGCACCACCCAGCCGCCGGGCGATGTGCTGGACGAACTGGAGGCGCGCAACTTCGCCTTCCACCGCGCCCTGCTCGGCGCCTGCCGCTCGCCCTGGCTGCTGCGCCTGCAGGACATGTTCTATCACCAGGCCGAGCGCTACCGGTACGCCGCGCTGCCGCGCGCCCGCGACAAGCGCTTCTCGCTGGACGAGCACATGGCCATCGCCGATGCGGCCCTGGCGCGCAACGTGATCAAGGCCTGCCGCCTGCACGACGAACACATGGCCCGCACCCACGCCAGCGTGCGCGCGGCGCTGGCCCGCCACCTGCAGCCCGATGCGCCAGCGCCGCAGGCGCGCGCGTCGCGCTGACCCCATCAACGCAACCCCTGCCTGGAATCCACCGTGGCCGTCAGTACCTTCGACCTGTTCAAGATCGGCATCGGGCCGAGTTCCTCCCACACCGTCGGGCCGATGCGCGCGGCCGAGCGCTTCGTGCACCGCTGGCTGCTCGATCCGGGCCACCTGGCGCGTACCGCGCGGCTGCGCGCCGAGGTGTTCGGCTCGCTGGCGCTGACCGGCCGCGGCCACGGCACCGACAAGGCCGTGCTGCTGGGCCTGGAAGGCCACCGCCCGAACCTGATCGACCCGGACATCATCCCCGCCACCCTGGCGCGCATCCGCGGCGAGAAGCGGATCCTGCTGATGGGCCAGCACGCCATCGATTTCGACGAGAAGCGCGACCTGGTGATGAACAAGCGCCAGAAGCTGCCGTTCCACACCAATGGCATGCGCTTCTCCGCCTTCGACGCCGCCGACAACGTGATCGCCACGCGCGATTACTACTCGGTCGGCGGCGGCTTCGTGGTCAATGCCGACGAGGCCGCCGAGGACCGTATCGTCGCCGACGAGACCGCCCTGCCGCATCCCTTCGCCAGCGGCGATGCGCTGATCGCGCGCAGCAACGAGACCGGCCTGTCCATCGCCCAGCTGATGTTCGAGAACGAGCAGGTCTGGCGCAGCCCGGAGGAGATCCGCGATGGCCTGCGCGAGCTCTGGAGCGCCATGCAGTCCTGCGTGGCGCGCGGCATCCGCCAGGAAGGCACCCTGCCCGGCGGCCTGCACGTGGGCCGGCGCGCCCCGGCGCTGTACCGCGAGCTGTCCTCCAAGCCCGAGGCGGCCATGCGCGATCCGCTGACCACGCTGGACTGGGTCAACCTGTACGCCCTGGCGGTCAACGAGGAGAACGCCGCCGGCGGGCGCGTGGTCACCGCGCCCACCAACGGCGCGGCCGGCATCATCCCGGCGGTGCTGCATTACTTCGACCGCTTCTGCGCCGGGGCCGATGAGGCGCGCGTGTTCGACTTCCTGCTGACCGCCGCGGCGGTGGGCATCCTCTACAAGGAGAACGCCTCGATCTCCGGCGCCGAGGTCGGTTGCCAGGGCGAGGTCGGCGTGGCTTGCTCGATGGCCGCCGCCGGCCTGACCGCGGCGCTGGGCGGCAACACCAGCCAGATCGAGAACGCCGCCGAGATCGGCATGGAACACAACCTCGGCCTGACCTGCGACCCGATCGGCGGCCTGGTGCAGATCCCCTGCATCGAGCGCAACGCGATGGGCGCGGTCAAGGCGATCAATGCCAGCCGCATGGCCATGCGCGGCGACGGCAAGCACAAGGTCAGCCTGGACAAGGTGATCCGCACCATGCGCGACACCGGCCGCGACATGCGCGACAAGTACAAGGAAACCAGCCGCGGCGGCCTGGCGGTGAACGTCATCGAGTGCTGACCGGCGCTACGGACGCGCCGTCGCTGATGCGTTCCCGGCTGGCGCTCGCGCCTGGCATCCAGTGCGTCCCGCGGACTGGGACACGCCGGCACGCCTGCGCGAGGTCCTCACTGCGGCCTCGCCCGGGCCTGCCTACGCTGCGCCTCTCGTCCCTCCACTGGAGTCGCGCATGCCGCGTTCGTTCCTGGCCCTGTGCCTGGCCGCCCTGGCCGCGCCCGCCCTCGCCCAGCAGCAGCCCGCCTACGGCCCGCGCCTGGAAGGCTTCGACTATCCGCATCCGGTCCAGCGCTACGCCTTCAGCGCGCAGCGGCAGGACCTGGAAATGGTCTACATGGACGTGGCGCCGACCGGCCAGGCCAACGGCCAGACCGCCGTGCTGCTGCATGGCAAGAACTTCTGCGCCGCCACCTGGGAGGACACCATCGTGGCCCTGGCTAGGTCCGGCTATCGGGTGATCGCGCCGGACCAGGTGGGCTTCTGCAAGTCGTCCAAGCCGCGCCATTACCAGTTCTCGCTGGCCGGGCTGGCCGACAACACCCATGCATTGCTGACCAGTCTGGGCATCGACAAGGCGGTGATCGTCGGTCACTCGATGGGCGGCATGCTGGCGATCCGGTATGCGCTGATGTTCCCGGGCGAGGTCAGCCACCTGGCGCTGGTCGACCCGCTCGGCCTGGAGGACTGGAAGGCCGTCGGCGTGCCCTACCAGAGCGTGGACCAGTGGTATGCCGGCGAGCTGAAGACCAGCTTCGAGAGCATCAAGCAGTACCAGCTGGACGTGTACTACGCCGGCACCTGGAAGCCGGCCTTCGAGCGCTGGGCGCGCATGCAGGCCGGCCTGTACGCCGGCGCCGGCAAGGAGATCAACGCCTGGGACCAGGCGCTGACCTACGACATGGTCTACAACCAGCCGGTGGTCTACGAGCTGCCCAGGATCGCCGTGCCGACCACCTTGTTCATCGGCCTCAAGGACCGCACCGCGATCGGCAAGGGCAAGGCGCCGCCGCAGATCCGCGCCACGCTGGGCAACTATCCGGTGCTGGGCAAGCGCGCGGCCGCGGCGATCCCGGGCGCGAAGCTGATCGAGTTCGACGACCTGGGGCACTCGCCGCAGGTGCAGGATCCGGCGCGGTTCAATGCGGCGCTGCTGAAGGCGCTGGCGCCATGACGAGCGTGCGCCGCGTCGCGTTTCTCGATGTCTGGGCGCGAATCCGAAGCGAAGTCACAGTTTCGCCCGCGAAGTTGGCACGCCCCATGCGCGATCCCTCCCCATGCATTCCAACCAATGCCAGGGGACAGGCCGTGCTACCCGATTCCATGACCGCAAGATGCTTCTGCTGCGACCAAAAACTGTATTTCGCGCCAGATTCTGACGCGGGCCGCGTGATCGAACGCTACGGCATCGTGGTGTGCGCCACGTGCTTCGAAAGTAGCGCCAGCGGCTGGAGCGCCGAGCACGAGCCCCGCGTGCTGCAGCAGCTGCAGCTCAGCCGCCTGGCGCCCCCGGCGCGCAACGCCCACGGGCTGCTGCCGCGCGACTGACGCGCGCAGCCATGACGCATCGCGAAGGCGCAAAGAAGGCGGCGATGCGCGGAACGTTCGCGCCGAAGCGCGGTATCGCGCGCTGGCCGTCCCTGTCCGCCAGATATGCCAACGAATGACGGACAGCATGCAATCGCTGACCGCCTGAGGCCGCCGGCACCAACGTCACGCGGCCAGTGAGGCCCGACCCGGCAACACGGCCAACACATCGTCCAGCAGCGCCGCAGCGGTGACCTCGGCGCCGGCGCCCGGCCCCTGGATCAGCAGCGGCTGCTGCGCGTAGCGATCGCTGTGGATCGCCACGCGATTATCGGTCCCGGCGCCGCCGCACAGCGCATGTCCCGCGGGCAGGGCCTGCAGCGACACGCTGGCGCCGCGCGCATCGAAACGCCCGACGAACCGCAACTGCGCGCCCTGCGCGCGTGCCGCGCGCAGGCGCTCCTCCAGCGGCGCATCCAGTGTGTCCAGCAGCGCATCGACCTGCGCGTCGGACGCGCTGGCCAGCACCTGCGGCACCAATGACTCGACCCGCACATCGCCGACCTGCAGCGGCACGCCGGCCGCGCGCGCCAGGATCAGCAGCTTGCGGCGCACGTCCTCGCCGGACAGGTCGATGCGCGGATCCGGTTCGGTGAAACCGGCCTCACGCGCCTGGCGCACACAGGCCGAGAACGGCGTGCGGCCATCGAAGCTATGGAACAGGAAGGCCAGCGAGCCCGACAGCACGCCCTCGACCGAGGCGATCGCGTCGCCCCCGGCGACCAGCGCGCGCAGGCTGCGCAGCAGCGGCAGCCCGGCGCCGACCGTGGCGCTGTCGCCATAGCACGCCGCGCCCTCGCGCGCGGCCTCGGCGATCGCCTGGGCGCGCAGCAGATCGGCGCCGCGGCCGAGCTTGTTGGCGGTCACCACGTGCACGCCGCGGCCCAGCCATTCGGCATGGCGCAACGCGATGGCATCGCTGGCCGTGGCGTCGATGACGATGTCGCCGGCGTCCAGCGCATCGGCCTCGGCCCAGGGCGGCACGATGCGCGCATTGGCCGGCGCGGCGCGCAGCCGCGCCAGGCCCTCGTGCAGATCGCCCTCGCCTTCGACCACGCCGCGCGAGTTGGCGATCCAGGCGAACACCGGCAGCGCCACGCCGCGCGCCTGCAGGCGCTGATAGCGGCCCACCAGGGCACTGCCGACCACCCCGGTGCCCAGCAGCGCCAGACGCGGCGCGCGGCGCGTGCCCAGGCGGATCACCGCGCTCATGCGTCGACCGTTTTCCGGCTTGCCTGGGCGATCACCGCCTGGGCGCGGGCCAGGCCGGCGCGCAGGTCGGCGACCAGGTCGTCGGCCAGCTCGATGCCCACCGACAGGCGCAGTAGGCCATCGGAGATGCCGGCCTTGGCGCGCGCTTCGGCGGTCATCGCCGCGTGGGTCATGGTGGCCGGGTGCGCGACCAGGCTCTCCACGCCGCCCAGCGACTCGGCCAGGGTGAAGTAGCGCAGGCCGTCGACGAAGGCGCGCACCGCCGCCTCGCCGCCGTCCAGCTCGAAGGAGATCATCGCGCCGAAGCCCTTCTGCTGGCGCGCGGCCAGCGCATGGCCCGGATGCGAGGCCAGGCCGGGGTAGTAGACCTTGGCCACGGCCGCGTGGCCGTCGAGCGCGGCGACGATGGCCGACGCGTTCTCCTGATGCACGCGCAGGCGCGCGTCCAGCGTGCGCAGGCCGCGCAGGGTCAGGAAGGCGTCGAACGGCGAGCCGGTCAGCCCCAGCGCATTGGCCCACCACACCAGCTGCTGGTGCAGCTCGGCCTCGCGCGCGATCACCGCGCCGCCGACCACATCGCTGTGGCCGTTGACGTACTTGGTGGTCGAATGCAGCACCAGGTCGGCGCCGAACTCGATCGGCCGCTGCAGCGCCGGCGACAGGAAGGTGTTGTCCACCACCACCTTGGCCCCGGCCTTGTGCGCGGCCTCGATGACCAGGCGCAGGTCGGTGATGCGCAGCAGCGGGTTGGACGGGGTCTCGATCAGCACCAGCTTGGGCGAGGCCGCCAGCGCCTCACCCAGCGACACCGGATTGGTCAGGTCGGCGGTGATCAGTTCGAAGTGGCCCTTGGCCGCCAGCGCGTTGAACAGGCGCCAGCTGCCGCCGTAGGCATCGTGCGGCACCACCAGCTTGTCGCCCGGCTGCAGCAGCGCGTTGAGCACCAGGTTGATCGCGCCCATGCCGGTGGAGGTGATCACCCCGCCCGCGCCGCCTTCCAGCTCGGCCAGCGCCTCGCCCAGCAGGTCGCGCGTGGGATTGCCGCTGCGCGTGTAGTCGTACTGGCGCTTGTTGCCGAAGCCGTCGAAGGAGAAGTTGGACGACAGCACGATCGGCGGGGTCACCGCGCCGTAGGCGGTGTCGCGATCGATGCCGGCGCGCACGGCGGCGGTGGCGGCGCTGCAGGGGATGGCGTCGTGGGAGGAATGGCTCACGGGGTGTCTCCGGTGGGGCGAAGGGCGGTGGCGAGGATCGCGTCGATGCGGTCGGTTTCTTTCAGGAAGGCGTCGTGGCCGTAGGGCGAGCGCAGCACGCGCAGGCTGCCGCGCTTGCCCAGCCCTTCGACCAGGGTGACCAGGTCGGCCAGCGGCACCAGCCGGTCGCCCTCGACGGCCACCACGGTGGTGGGCACGGCGATGGTCGAGGGGTCGATGCGGTGCAGGTCGATGGATTCGGACAGGCGCAGGAAGGCGGTGACCGGGGTGCGCGCGACGTAGGTCGCGCCGGCGGCGTCCAGGTAGTCCTCGGCGGCCACGCGCACGCGGCCGTTGACCAGCTCGGGCGCGGCGTCGAAGCGCTCGCCGAACTCCTCGGGCGTGCGGTAGCTCAGCATCGCGAACTGGCGCGCCAGCGACAGGCCCTGCTGGTCGGCGCACTGCAGCTGGCCCAGCGCCACCGCGTGGCGCTGCAGCGCGCGCCAGGCCGAGGCGAACGGATGCGGACGATGCGCGCCGCTGACCGCGACCAGGCGCTCGACGCGCTGCGGATGGCGCGCGGCCAGGTGCTGGCCGACCAGCGCACCGTAGGAGTAGCCGACGAAGGCGCGCAGCGCGGCGATGTCCAGCGCATCGAGCAGCGCGACGATGGCATCGGCCTGGTCGGCCGGATCGATCGGCGCGTCGAGCTGGCCGTCGGCGCCGATGAAGTCGAAGGACAGGATGCGCACGCGCGCCGGATCCAGCGTGCGGCCGGCGCGGACCAGGTCGTTGGCCCAGCCGTTCTCGGGGAACTGCGCGCTGGCCGCGACGTGGCGGTGCGCGGAGATGCCGCCGGCCACGAACACCACCGGCGCGCCGGCCGGGCCGTGCAGTTCGTAGCGCAGGTTCAGCGTGCGCGCGCCGGCGTGGCGCAGGGCCAGGGCCACCGGCAGTTCGCCGCGGATCGCGGCCACGGCGCTGACCTGCGCACCGGCACAACAGGCATCGACGTCGGGGGATTCGGGGAGGGCGGCGGCGTTCACGAGGCTCATGGCGGATCCGGGAAGGAGCGGCCATCGAGCTTTCGCGGGGAAGCTCGCGTTCGTCGTGCGCGTCGAACGGCCATGCCGTCGATGCATCGTACGAACCATCTTTCGGTCTAAACGCGTAGGCGTCGCCGCAGGATTTGGCACCGACCACGAGGCGCTTGCGCGTCCCGCTGGCTGCCCCGGCTTCAAAGGGCCTGTCCCTCTGCCGGTCTCGATGGTGGGCGCAGGTTGCCAGCGCCGGAAGCGGTTGTCAATCGCTCCATCGCGATGGAGCGATGCTTCCACCTGAAACCGCCTTCCGCCTGCCGCATGGACGCGGTCTGCGCGGAGCGCTCGCGCATAATCGCCGCCCATGAACCGCGCCCCCCTGCTCCTGCTCGCCGGCCTGCTGCTGGCCGGCTGCACCAGCCTGCCCCGCCCCGCCCCTGGCCCGACCCCGGAGACCGTGCCGAAGGCGCCCGCGCCCGACGCGGTGGTGAGCGAGGCCTGGATCTCCGAACCGCTGCCCCAGGCCGAGCTGGACTCGCTGGCGGTCTGGCCGACCGAGGACGACGGCGCCTGGGTGATCGTCACCGCCAAGGCCAGCAACCAGCTGATCGTGTTCGATGCCGACAGCGGCAAGCGCCTGCGCACGGTCGGCGGACCGGGCGCGGGGCCGGGCCAGTTCGGGCGGCCCAACGGCATCGCGGTGTGGGGCGATACGGTGTTCGTGGCCGAGCGCGACAACCACCGCGTGCAGGCGCTGTCGCTGCCGGACTTCACGCCGCGCGGCTTCATCGGCGCCGACACGCTCAAGGTGCCCTACGGGCTGTGGCTGCGCGAGACCGCGCCGGACCTGCTCGAGCTGCTGGTCACCGACAGCTTCATGGCCGATTTCCGCACCGGGCAGCTGCCGCCGCGCGAGCAGATGGACCAGCGCGTGCGCCGCTTCGAGGTGGACCTGCAGCCCGACGGCGGCCTGCAGGTGCGTGCGGCCGGCAGCTTCGGCGATACCGGCCAGGCCGGCATGCTGCGCATGGTCGAATCGATCGCCGGCGATCCGACGCACGACCGCCTGCTGATCGCCGACGAGGACCGGCGCGTGGGCTCGACCTTCCGCGATTACACGCTCGAAGGCCGGTTCCGCGGCGCCAGCCTGCCGGTGTTCCTGGCCGATGCCGAGGGCATCGCGCTGTGGGACTGCGATCTGGACGACGGCTGGTGGATCGCGGCCGACCAGCTCACCCCGACGCTGTTCCGGGTCTATCGCCGCGACACGCTGGCGCCGGTGGGCACCTTCACCGGCAAGGTCGTGGCGCAGACCGATGGCGAGGCGCTCTACGCGGCGGGCACGACGCGCTTCCCGGACGGCGCGCTGTTCGTGCAGCACGACAACCAGGCCATCGCCGCCTTCGACCTGCGCGATATCGCCCGCGCCCTGCGCCTGCGCGGCAGCTGCCTGCCGTGATCCGGCGCGCGGCGTGCGGCGTCGCGCTGGCCCTGCTCCTGCCGGGCCCGACGCGCGCCGCGCTGCCGTGGTGGAACACGGTCCGCCCCGCGCCTCAGGCCGCCGCGCAGGCGCGTACGACGTCCGCTGTAGACGGGAACCCGCAAGCGCCCGCCGCGAGCCGTGACCCCGCGGATGGCCCCCTCGCCCGCCTGCGCCTGGAGCGCACGCCCACCCGCACCCTGGCCTGGGTCGAGAACCCGCTGCCCGGGCCGGTCCAGGTGCAGCTGGACGCGCAGCGCCTGCGCGGTGTCGTCGCCTCGCCCGCGCTGCCGGTACGCAAGCTGCTGCCCGCGCACGGACGCGCCCTGGTCGCCACGCTGATCGTGGCCGATCCCCAGGCCGGCAGCGATTTCCAGCTCAAGCTCGACGCGGTCCCCGGCGATCCGCAGGCGCGGCCGCTGCAGGCGACGTATCGGCTGCCGTTCGACGCGCCGGTGCGCGTGGACCAGGGCCCCGGCGGGCACTTCAGCCACGACGATGCGGAGAACGCCGACGCGCTGGATTTCGCCCTGCCCGAGGGCACGCCGATCCTGGCCGCGCGCGCGGGCGTGGTGCTGCAGGTGCAGGACGGCTTCGAACACGGCGGGCCGCAGCGCGAGGCCTTGCGCGGGCGCAGCAACTTCATCCGCATCCTGCATGCCGACGGCAGCATGGCCCTCTACGCCCACCTCAAGCCCGAAGGCAGCTTGGTGCGTCCAGGCGAGTCGGTCGCCGCCGGTCAGCGCATCGGGCTGTCCGGCAACACCGGCTTTTCCTCCGCCCCACACCTGCACTTCGTGGTCCAGATCAACGCCGGCATGCGTCTGGTCTCGGTGCCGGCGCGCCTGGTTGGGCCCTTGGGAGAACTGCACCTGGCCCATTGACCCGTTCAGGTGGCGTTGACTGCAGGATTTACTACATAAGTGTAATATTAGCTTGTGAACAGAATCCCGCCCGCCACCAGCCGCTTCGATGCGACCGAACAGGGGCTGGCCGCCACCAGCCGCCGTCACCCTGGCTTCCCGCGCCCCGCCGCCACGGTGGTGCGCCTGGTCAAGCTGCTCTACAAGATCACCACCGATCACGGCAACGAGTCCATGCGTGAGCACGGCCTCACCTACGCCGAGTACAACGTGCTGATGATGATCGAGGCCAGCCCGGACGGTGCGATCAATCCCTCGCAGATCGCCGATGCGACCAGCGAGAAGTCGGCCAACATCACCCGCCTGACCCAGCAGCTGGTCGACAAGGGCCTGGTCGAACGCGAGCCCAGCCCGCACGACCGGCGCATGTGGCTGCTGCGCCTGACCGAGGCCGGGCGCGCACGTGTCACCGCGCTCATCCCCGACATCAGCGCCGTGCTGCTGGCCTATACGCGCCATCTCCAGGCCGATGAGCTGGAGCAGCTCAAGCTGCTGCTGGCCAAGCTGCTGCGCGGCGTGGAGGAGGCCCAGTGAGCGCCGCGCCCGCCGCCGCGAGCCCCGCAAAGGTGCCGCTGTCCACGCAGGTGCGCGAGGTGCTGCGCGGCGAGGGCCCGGCCTGGCTGTTCGTGTTCAAGGTGCTGCTGTCGATGTACCTGGCGGCGTGGATCGCCATGCGCATGGGCTTCGCCTCGCCCTCGACCTCGATGGTCACCGTGATCGTGCTGATGAACCGGCAGAGCGGCATGGTCCTGGCCAAGTCGTTCTACCGCGCGCTGGGCACGATCGTGGGCAGCATCGCAGCGGTGACCATCACCGCGCTGTTCCCGCAGCAGCCGGTGCTGTTCCTGCTGGCGCTGTCGCTGTGGGTGGGCATGTGCGCCGGCGGCGCGCTGGCGTTCCGTAACTTCCGCTCGTACGGCTTCGTGCTGTCCGGCTATACCGTGGCGATCATCGCCCTGCCGGCGGTCAATACGCCGATGCACGTGTTCGATCTGGCCGTCGCGCGCCTGACCGAGGTGCTGCTCGGCATCCTGGTCAGCGCGGTGGTGTTCGACGTGGTGTTCCCGGTGCGTCTGCGCAACAGCCTGCGCACCACGGCGACCACGCTGATGGACAGCTTCCTGGACTTCGTCCGCGATGGCACGCGCGGGACGATCCCGCGCGCGCAGATCGAGCAGGCGCATCTGCGCTTCGTGCGCCAGAGCATGGCGCTGGAGGACCTGCGCGCCTCGGTGGTGTTCGAGGATCCGGAGGCGCGCGTGCGCAGCCGGCGCATGCGCCTGCTCAACCAGCGCTTCATGGCCGCCTCCACGCGCTTCCAGTCGCTGCACCATCTGATGAACCGGCTGCAGCAGCGCGACCGCGACGACCCGGTCTTCGCCGCGCTGCTGCAGCTGTACCGCCCGCTCGGCGATGCGCTGGCCGAGCGCGCCGCCGGCGCCGACTACGCGCGGCTCAGCGAGCGCCTGGAGGCGGTGTACGAGGCGCAGCCGGCGCGCGCGACCGCGCTGCGCGCCAGCCTGGCCGCGCCGCTGCTGGACGACTTCGACACCGGCGCCTCGCTGCTGCGGCGCCTGACCGGCGAACTGCGCGACCTCACCCACACCGCCGCCGCCCTGCAGCAGCCGGGCGTGAGCGCGCCGCTGCGCCGCGCCAACGAGCAGATACGCTTTCACTACGCCACCGACCGGGTCGCGGTGGCGGTGACCGTGGCGCGCAGCTTCCTGGTCACCTTCGTGCTGGGCCTGGCCTGGATGCAGAGCGGCTGGACCAGCGGCGCCGGCGCCATGGCCAACGTGATCGCCTTCACCGCGATCCTGGCCTCCGGCGCCAATGCGCATATCGCGGCGGCGCAGACCACCAAGGGCATCTTCCTGGGCCTGCTGTCGGCCTTCCTCTGCTTCACCCTGGTGCTGCCGCGCATCGACAGCTTCGGCATGCTGGTGCTGGGCAGCGCGCCGTTCTTCATGGTGGCCGTCTACCTGTCGACCCGGCCAACGCTGTTCGGCCTCAGTCTGGGCATGTGCCTGGGCAGCGTCGTCGGCCTGGGCCTGGGCCTTGCGCCCAACCTGGATACCTCCAGTTTCATCAACGGTGCAGTCGCCCTAGGCATCGGCGCGCTGCTGGCGATGCTGGCCTTCCAGCTGATCCCCTCGGTGATCGGCACGCCTGGGCAGCGTCGCCGCCTGCTGGTCGAACTGCGCCGCCAGGTCGCGCTGGCCGCGCGCGCACCGCTGAGCGGACTGGCGCCGCGTTTCGAGAGCGTCAGCCGCGACCTGTTCCTGCAGGTGGTCAACCACACCCAGCAGGGTAGCGACGAATCGCGCACCCTGCTGGCCTGGGCGCTGTCGGTGCACGAGACCGGGCGCACCCTGATCGAGCTGCGCCACGACAGCATCGACGCCGCCGTGCCGCCGTCCATCGAGGCGCATATCGACGCCGCCGTTGCCGCCATCGGCCGCCTGTACGGCCACCTCTCCCCGGCCGACCACGACGCCGCGCTGGCGCACCTGGACGCCGCGCTGAACCAGACCCTCATCGAAGGCGCCGTGCCGCCGTCGCTGCAGCCGGTGCGCGAGCACCTGCACCTGCTGCGCAGCGCCCTGCGCGATGCCGACTCGGTGCTGGCCGGCGCCGCCGGCCGCACCCCTGCCCCGGAGCCTGCCCGTGCTACCTCCTGAAATCTCCATCGGCGGCGTCTACGTCCCCGGCCTGCTGGTGCTGGCCTCCGTCCTGTTCGTGGTGTTCTGGCTGCTCGACGGCCTGGCCGCGCGCGCCGGCCTGTATCGCTACGCCTGGCATCCGCCGCTGTTCCGCCTGGCCGTGTACGTGTGCGTGTTCGGGCTGCTCGGCCTGCTGTTGCTGAACTGAACCCGCCAACGCCCGGCCACTCGCAGCAAGCGCCACGCCCCCTATCCAACCCCTTTCAACCCCAACCGCCATGAACACCCAATCCCTGATCCGCACCGCGCTGACAACCCTCGTCGTGCTGGCCGCCGCCCTGATCGGCTACGCGCTGTGGAAGCACTACATGTATTCGCCGTGGACGCGCGACGGCCGCATCCGCGCCGAGATCGTGCGCATCGCTCCGGACGTGTCCGGCCTGGTGGCCGAGGTCGGCGTGCAGGACAACCAGGCCGTGAAGGCCGGCGATGTCCTGTTCCGCATCGACCCGCGCCGCTTCGAGCTGGCCGTCGCCCAGGCCCAGGCCGACCTGGCCGCCGCGCAGGCCGCCGCGCGCGCCGCCGGCGCCAACATCTCCGCCGCCGCGGCCAGCACCGCCGCCAGCCAGGCCGACTACCAGAAGTACGCGGCCCAGGCCCAGCGCCGCGAGGCCGCCGCCGCGGTGATCTCGGCCGAGGCCCGCGCCGACGCCAGCGCCACCGCGCGCGCCGCGCAGGCCGCGGTCGAGCAGGCCCGCGCCAACCGCAACGCCGCCACCGCCTCCCAGTCCAAGGCACTTGCCGCGGTCGAACAGGCCCAGGCCGCACTGGACCTGGCCCAGCTCAACCTGGAGCGCGCCACCGTGCGCGCCGCCGCCAACGGCTACATCACCAACCTCAACGTGCGCGTGGGCGACTACGCCAGCGCCGGCGCGGCGCGCATGGCGCTGGTGCGCAGCGACACGATGTGGGTCTACGGCTACTTCGAGGAAACCAAGCTCCCGCGCATCCGCCCGGGCGACCGCGCCGACATCCGCCTGATGAGCGGCGGCCATGCCCTGCGCGGCACCGTCGAAGGCATCGCCCGCGGCATCACAGACGCCGACAACCCCACCAGCAGCAGCGACCTGCTGGCCACCGTCAGCCCGACCTTCAACTGGATCCGCCTGGCCCAGCGCGTGCCGGTGCGCGTGCGCATCGACCCGGCCAGCGTGCCGAAGGACACCCTCCTGGCCGCCGGCATGACCGCCTCGGTCACCGTGCACCCGGGCACGCACGCGCGGGACTGAGCCGCGCCGGCGCCGAGCCCGCGACGCACCTCTGAAGCGCCAACGACGCCATGGCGGCTCCTGCAAGGCCGGCCTCACGCGTCAATGCGTTCGCAGCACATCGCAATCCAGGCTCGGCAGGAGCAACTGTCTCCTCAAATCTTGCGGCGGCCTGCTGTAGAGCGGAGCTTGCTCCGCTGGGGCCTTCCCCTACGAACCGAACGAAGAGCAGCGGAGCAAGCTCCGCTCTACAGGCTCCTGCTCGCTAGGCGCGGGCACCGCCCGCCGGCCCGCTGCCTCGCGCGTCAGGTCAGAAGGCTTCGGTCTGAGCCCGCTCCCTTTCGCCGCAGGCGAAGGAGAGGGGGCAGAGCGCTTGCTCAGTGTCTTCGAGCTGGAAGGAGTCCTGCGCTATTCGTCGCAGCGCCCCGAGGCAAAAAAAAGCCCCGCAACCGCGGGGCTTCTTCTTGCGCGATTCCAAAGACCGATCAGGCCTTCGGGTAGTCGCGGCTCGGCGAACCGACGTAGATCTGGCGCGGACGGCCGATGCGCGCGTCCGGGTCGACCTGCTGCTCCAGCCAGTGCGACACCCAGCCCGGCGTGCGGCCGATGGCGAACAGCACGGTGAACATCTCGGTGGGGATGTTCAGCGCCTTGTAGATGATGCCGCTGTAGAAGTCCACGTTGGGATACAGCTTGCGCTCGACGAAGTAATCGTCCTTCAGCGCGGCCTCTTCCAGCTTCATCGCCACTTCCAGCAGCGGATCGTTGACGCCCAGCTCGCCCAGCACCTTGTGGGTCATCTCGCGGATGATCTTGGCGCGCGGGTCGAAGTTCTTGTACACGCGATGGCCGAAGCCCATCAGGCGGAACGGGTCGTTCTTGTCCTTGGCGCGCTCGACCGCCTTGGCGACGTGCTTGGCATCGCCGATCTCGGCCAGCTGCTTGAGCACCGCCTCGTTGGCGCCGCCGTGCGCCGGGCCCCACAGCGCGGTGATGCCCGCGGCGACCGAGGCGTAGGGATTGGCGCCGGTGGAGCCGACCAGACGCACGGTCGAGGTCGAAGCGTTCTGCTCGTGGTCGGCGTGCAGGATGAACAGCAGATCCATCGCCTTGGCCACGACCGGGCTGAGCTCCAGGTCCTCGCTCGGCACCTCGAACATCATGTGCAGGAAGCGCTCGACGTAGCCCAGATTGTTGCGCGGATAGCGGATCGGCTGACCCAGCGCGTAGCGGTGCGCCGCGGCGGCCAGGGTCGGCATCTTGGCGATCAGGCGGATCGCCGCCAGACGGCGCTGCTCGGGATCGTTGAGATCCAGGGTGTCGTGATAGAACGCCGACAGCGAAGCCACCGAGGCGGCCAGCATGGCCATCGGATGGGCGTCGTAGTGGAAGCCCTTGAGGAAGCTCTTGAGCGACTCGTGCATCATCGTGTGATGCGTCACTTCGTGCTCGAACTTGGCCAGCTCGTCCTTGGACGGCAGCTCACCGTTCATGAGCAGGTAGGAGACCTCGGTGAAGCTGGAATGGGCGGCCAGCTGCTCGATCGGATAGCCGCGATACAGCAGCACGCCCTTGTCGCCATCGATGTAGGTGATGGCGGACTTGCAGGCGGCGGTGGCGCCGAAGCCGGGATCGTAGGTGAAAAGACCCGTTTCCTTGGTCAGCTTGGAGATGTCGACGCAATCGTTGCCAAGCGTGGGTTTCAGTACAGGCAGAGTCGCCGATTTGTCGCCGGCGCTCAGCGTGGCCTGGTCAAGTTCGGACACAGTGCACTCCTTCGTGGGGAAGCGCCAAAGCCTGTCGGCCGTGGCGCGTAGACAGGATCCGCGACGACTGGAAACCTAGCCGCGCAGTCCGAGGATTATCGCATACGGCCCGGTATCGAGGGCCGTGACGGACCGTTCCCGTCAGACCAAAGGATGATGCCACCCGGCGCCCGGCGCCCGGGGCGCACATGCGAAAACGGCCGTGTCCCGCGAGGGACACAGCCGTCATTCGAACCGCTCAGGAATCGCGTTCGATCAGCGCGCGTAGCGCTTCTGGAACTTGTCGATGCGGCCGCCGGTGTCCATGACCTTGTGCTTGCCCGTATAGAACGGGTGCGAGGCGGAGGACACTTCGACCTTGACCAGCGGGTATTCGTTGCCGTCTTCCCACTTGATCGTTTCCTTGCTGGCAAGGGTCGAGCGGGTCAGGATCTTGAAGTCGGAGGTGACATCGTGGAAGACGACGTCGCGGTACTGCGGATGGATGTCGGCCTTCATGGCGGGCACCAGATGTCGAAAAGGTGAGCCGCGCATTGTAGCGGCCCACCCCACCCCGTGCAAGACCTGGCTTACGCGGCGGCCAGGGCCGCCTCGACCAGCGCCTCGAACCGCGCCTGGTCGTAGCGCAGCAGCAGCCGGGCGTTGTCCGGCCGGCCGGTCTGGCGGTTCCAGTCGGTGATGGTGGCGCCGCGGGTCAGGGTGCCGGCCAGTTCGACCGCCAGCGGGCGCTCGACCAGCTCGGTGGCGCCGTCCGGATGCAAGGCCAGGGCCATGGCCAGCGCATCGGCGCTATGCCAGTGATCGCCGCGGCGATCGGCCGACCACAGCCGCGTCTGGCGCGAGATGGTCTCGTAGAAGGCCGCGCGCGGCGACGGCGCGGCCAGCCACTGCTCCACCCGGCGGTGGTGCAGCCCGTGGGCCAGCGTGGCCTCCCAGTCGGCCACGTCGAACTGCGGGAAGGCCTGGAACACCAGATGCGCCGCCTCCGGGTCGAAGGCCACGTTGAACTCGGCCGCCGGGGTCAGGTTGCCGTGCGCCGATGCCGCCCCGCCCATCACCACCAGCCGCGCCACACGCTGCGGCAGAGTCGGGTCGAGTTTCAGCGCCACCGCCACGTTGGTCAGCGGGCCCAGGGTGACCAGCAGCAGGCGGCCGGCGTACTCGTGCGACAGGCGCAGGATCGCCAGCGCGGCGTGCTCGGTCTGGGCGCCATGCGCCGCCGGCGTATAGCCGGTGTCGCCGAAGCCATCCAGGCCATGCACATCGGCCGCGTCGGGCGAGGGATGCAGCAGCGGCGCGGCGCAGCCGGCGAACACCGGCACCTCGCTGCGGCCGGCGACCTCGCACAGCTTGAGCGCATTGCGCACGGTGTGCTGCAGGCCGACGTTGCCGGCGGCGATGGTCAGGCCGACCACATCGTGGGCGGTGTCGTTGAAGGCCATCAACAGCGCGAGCGCGTCATCCACGCCCGGGTCGGTATCGATGAGAAGCGGAATCTTCGCGGTCATGCTCCGGGAGCTCTCATGGAACGGTCGCCGAGTCTGACATAGCCGGGAGCTGTAGGAGAGAAGCCAGAAGTGAGTGGAGAAGAGTGAGGCGCGAGAAAAAGCGGCGCCCGCTCGCGCCTCACTCCTCCGCGCTCAAGCCTGCCAGCGCCTCAGGCGCTGGCGTAACGCGCGGCGCCGCCGATCCAGCGTGCGATCAGGCGATCGGCCAGCGCCGGGTCGGTGTCGAGCAGGCGGTCGGCCAGGGCGTGCACCTGCGGCAGCAGGCCGGCATCGCGCGCCAGGTCGGCCACGCGGAAGGCGGCCAGGCCGGTCTGGCGCGTGCCAAGCAGTTCGCCCGGGCCGCGCAGCTCCAGGTCCTTTTCGGCGATGAGGAAGCCATCGTTGGTCTGGCGCATCGTGTCCAGGCGCTCGCGCGCCATCTGCGACAGCGGCGCCTGATAGAGCAGCACGCACGAGGAGGCCATCGCCCCACGGCCGACGCGCCCGCGCAGCTGGTGCAGCTGCGCCAGACCCAGGCGCTCGGCGTTCTCGATCACCATCAGCGAGGCGTTGGGCACGTCCACGCCCACTTCGATCACCGTGGTGGCCACCAGCAGGTCGCACTCGCCCTGCTTGAAGGCGCGCATGACCGCCTGCTTCTCGGCCGGCTTCATGCGGCCGTGCACCAGCGCCACGCGCGCCTGCGGCAGCGCCGCGGTCAGCTGCTCGAAGGTGGTCTGCGCGGCCTGCGCCTCGAAGCGAAGCCCCGGGCCGGCGCTGCCGGCCTGCGCCTTGGCGTCGTCGTCGGCCTCTTCGATCAGCGTGCACACCCAGTAGACCTGCCGGCCTTCGGCGCAGGCCACGCGGATGCGCTCGATCAGCTCGGGGCGACGCTCGGCGCTGAGCACGATGGTCTGCACCGGCGTGCGACCCGGCGGCAGTTCGTCGATGGCCGAGACGTCCAGATCGGCATAGGCGGCCATGGCCAGCGTGCGCGGGATCGGCGTGGCGGTCATGACCAGCTGGTGGGGAGACAGACGCCGATCGATCGCCTGATCACCATCCCGGGTGCCTTGCCGCTCGCCATCCCTGGCTCGCCCGGACGGCGCCTGCGGCGCAGCCCGACCTTTATCGCGCAGCGCCAGGCGCTGGTGCACGCCGAAGCGGTGCTGCTCGTCGACGATGGCCAGGGCCAGGTCGTGGAAGGCCACCGCCTCCTGCATCAGCGCGTGGGTGCCGACCACGACCTGGGCCGCGCCGCTGGCGACGTCTTCGAGCACCTTGGCGCGTGCCTTGCCAGTGACCTTGCCGGCCAGCCAGGCCACGCGCACGCCCAGCGGCTCGAGCCAGCCGCGCAGGTTGGCCAGGTGCTGTTCGGCCAGCAGCTCGGTCGGCGCGGCCAGCGCGACCTGCTTGCCGGATTCGACCGCCAGCATCGCCGCCAGCGCCGCGACCACGGTCTTGCCGCTGCCGACATCACCCTGCACCAGGCGCAGCATCGGCCGCGGCTGGGCCAGATCGGCGCGGATCTGCGCGAACACCCGCTGCTGCGCGCCGGTCAGTTTGAACGGCAGGGTCTTGAGCAGCTTGGCCACCAGCGCGCCCTTGCCCGCCAGCGCATGCGCGCCATGCTGCTGCAGGGCGATGCGCTGGCGCCGCAGGCTGAGGTGATGGGCCAGCAGTTCCTCCAGCGCCAGACGCCGCTGCGCCGGATGCGTGCCGGCCGACAGCGCCGCCACGTCGGCATCGCGCGCCGGGCGGTGCATGGTCAGCAGCGCCTCGCGCAATGAGGGCAAGGCCTGGCCGTCGGGCAGGCGCTGCTGGCGCAGCAGCGGTTCGGGCAGCAGCTCCAGCGCGGCCTGGTCCGGCAGGCGATCCAGTGCCTGCGAGATCAGCTTGCGCAGCACCGCCGGACCGACGCCCTCGATGGCCGGATACACCGGCTCCAGCGTCTCGCCCAGCGGCGTATCGCCCTGCGCGTCCAGCAGCCGGTAGCTGGGATGGATGATCTCCAGCCCCTGCTGGCCCTGGCGCGGCACGCCATACACGCGCAGCCGCGCACCGACGGCGAACTGTGCCACCTGCGCCGCGCGGAAATGGAAGAAGCGCAGTACCAGCGTGGCGCGCGACGCATCGCCGATCGCCACCCGCAGCACCGGGCGGTAGCGGAAGCCGCGTTCGACCGCCTCGATGGTGCCCTCCACCTGCGCCGCCACGCCGGGCTGCAGGCGCGCGATCGGCGTCAGGGAGGTGCGGTCCTCGTAGCGCAGCGGCAGCAGCAGCCACAGGTCCTGCAGCGTCAGCAGGCCGCGCGCGGCGAGTTTCTCGGCCAGCTTGGGGCCGGCGCCGCTGAGCCCGACGATGGGCTGGTGGAAGGCAGGCTCCAGGCTGCGGACGGCGGGCATCGTGGGGCCGGTCATAGGCCGCTAGGATGCCGGCCGTCCTGCGCGATTGCTACTTCAGATCGACGCATGCGCACGTCGGACAACGCCGCATGCAGGCCCGATCACGCGCCAAGCACCATCACCGCGTCGACCTCGAACAGCGCGCCCTTGGGCAGGCCGGAGACCTCGATGGTCGAACGGGCCGGGAACGGCGCGCTGAAGTACTCCTGCATCACCGCATTGACCGCGGCGAACTGGCTCAGGTCGGTCAGGTACAGGCCCAGGCGCACCATGTCGCCCAGCGAGCCGCCCGCGGCCTCGGCCACGGCCTTGAGGTTGTCGAACGAACGCCGCGCCTGCGCGGTGATGTCGCCCTCGACCAGGTTGCCGGTGGCCGGGTCCAGCGGAATCTGGCCGGAGAAGTACACCGTGTCGCCGGCGCGCACGGCCTGCGAATACGGGCCGATCGCGGCCGGCGCGTGGTCGGTGTGGATGATCTGCTTGGTCATGGTGTTGGGGTTCTGGGGACAGGGCTGGGTATTTTAGCTGGGTGGGATTCGGGATTCGGGATTCGGGATTCGGGATTCGGGATTGGGGATTGGGGATTGGGGATTGGGGATTGGGGATTGGGGATTGGGGATTGGGGATTGGGGATTGGGGATTCGGGATTGGGGATTGGGGATTGGGGATTGGGGATTGGCGTTCGGCGAGTGGGCCGAGGCCGGAGCCTTGATACAGCAGGCCGGGAGCACCGCCATCAACGCCATTGAACGGCCCCCTCCCTTGCGCGCAGCGCAGGGGAGGGTCGGGGGAGGGGTGCTCTTCGCGCGGTGTGACTTCTAGAGGCGAAGCAGCAACTGCAACAGCGAACCCCTCCCCAACCCTCCCCTTCGCTGCGCGAAAGGGAGGGGGCGAAAAGCCTTCGGCTCAGAGAACGTGAGTCGCCAGCCCCTTCCACAGCTTCGCAATCACAAGCGCAGGACCTTCAGATCGACAGGGGACGCTCTTCCCGAATCCCGAATCCCGAATCCCGAATCCCGAATCCCGAATCCCCGCCCCACTACGCCCGCCGAACCCCCAGCACCGTCTGCAACCGCCGCAGGCGCCGCATCACCTCGGCCAGATGGTTGCGATCGCGCACCTGGATGTTGAAGCGCAGCACCGCGGCGTTGATGTCGCGCTCCAGGTACTCCACGCGCTCGATGTTGGACTGGCTCTGCGCCACCGCGGCGGCCACCTGGGCCAGCACGCCGGTGCGGTTCTCCACTTCGATCAGCAGGCTGGCGTCGTAATCGCCGCTCACGCCCGGGTCCCAGTCGATCGCCACCCAGCGATCCGGCGACTTGCGGAACTCGGCCACGTTGGGACAGTCCAGGCGGTGCACCACGATGCCCTTGCCGGCGGTGTGGAAGCCCATGATCTCGTCGCCCGGGATCGGCTGGCAGCAGTTGGCGAAGCTGATCACGCCGCGCTCGCCGCCGGTGATCAGGATCTTCTCCTGCGAATGCTTGGAATGGCCGCCGCTGCGCAGGTCGGCGAAGGCCATCATCGCCTGCGCGGCCTGGGCCGGCATCCAGTTGCCCAGCGCCACGTCCTCCAGCAGCGCCTCCAGGCGCGGGTACTTGTGCTCGATCAGGAAGCTCTCCAGCCGCTGCGCCGGCAGGCGGTCCAGCGAGCTGTCCAGGTCCTCCAGCGCGCGGTCGAGCATGCGGTGGCCCAGTTGCACCGCATCCTCGTGACCGAGCTGCTTGAGCTGGTGGCGGATGGCGGTGCGCGCCTTGGAGGTCACCACGAATTCCAGCCACTGCGGCTTGGGCGCGGCCGACTTGGCGGTGATGATCTCCACGCTCTGGCCGCTGGTGAGCTTGGTGCGCAGCGGCACCAGCTTCTTGTCCACGCGCGAGGCCACCGCCTGGTTGCCCACGTCGGTGTGCACCGCATAGGCGAAATCCAGCGCGGTGGAATTGCGCGGCAGCGACAGGATCTTGCCCTTGGGCGTGAACAGATAGACCTCGTCGGGGAACAGGTCGACCTTGACGTTGTCCAGGAACTCCAGCGACGAGCCGGCCGAGCGCTGGTTCTCGATCAGCTCGGAAATCCAGGCATGGGCACGGCTCTGCGCGCTGTTGGGCATCTGCGTGCCGAACTTGTAGGTCCAGTGCGCGGCGATGCCGCGCTCGGCCACCAGATCCATCTCCTCGGTGCGGATCTGCACCTCGATCGGCGAGCCGTACGGGCCGAACAGCACCGTGTGCAGCGACTGGTAGCCGTTGGCCTTGGGGATCGCGATGAAGTCGCGGAAGCGCCCGTCCAGCGGCTTGAACTGCCCATGCGCCGCGCCGAGGGCGTGGTACACGTCCGGCACGCTGGTCACCACCACGCGGAAGCCGAACACGTCCATCACCTGGTCGAAGCTTTTGCCCTCGCTGCGCATCTTGGTGTAGATGCTCCAGGCGGTCTTGACCCGGCTCACCAGGCGATGGGCGATGCCCTCGCGGGTCAGGCTCTGGGTCAGCTGGGTCTCGATCTGCGCCAGCGCCTCGCGGCGCATCACCGGCTGGCTCTGGATGTGCTTGCGGATGATCGCGTGGCGCCAGGGATACATGGCGGCGAAGCTCAGGTCCTGCAGCTCGGACTTGACCAGGCTCATGCCCAGGCGCTGGGCGATGGGCGCGTAGATGTCCAGCGTCTCGCGCGCGATGCGGCTGCGCGCCTCGGCGCTCTGCGCGCCGAGCGTGCGCATGTTGTGCAGGCGGTCGGCGAGCTTGATCATGATCACGCGCAGGTCGCGCGACATGGCCAGCAGCATCTTGCGGAAGGACTCGGCCGCCGCTTCCTTGCGGTCGCGGAACTTGAGCTTGTCCAGCTTGGTCACGCCGTCGACCAGTTCGGCCACCGCCTCGCCGAACTCGCCGGCGATCTCCTCGCGGGTCAGCGGCGTGTCCTCGATGGTGTCGTGCAGGACCGCGGCGATCAGCGTCTCCACGTCCATGCCCAGCTCGGCCAGCACCTGGGCCACGGCCACCGGATGGGTGATGTAGGGCTCGCCGGACTTGCGCGTCTGACCCTCGTGCGCGGCCGCGCCGACCTGCCAGGCCCGGCGCAGCAGCGGCAACTGATCGGCGGGCAGATAGCTGGCGGCCGCCTCGAAGCGACGCACGTACTCGGGTACGTCGTCCTCGTGCGGCGGTGCGGGTTGGATGGCTTTGCTGGAACGCCCGGGAGTCATGCGCGAAGCCTATGCCAGCGGCCCGGTCGCAGCAATGCACCACGGGCGCGCATGCGCTGCATCACACTGGTTCATGCAGCGCGCGTTCCACCCGACGGCACGCGCTCGCGCCTGCGCGCGAGCCGGCACCGGAAACGACAACGGCCCGCCATGGGCGGGCCGCTGCGTCAGGCGAGGAAGCCGATGGGCTTTTAGTCGTCGCCCTTGGACATGTCGTCGTCGGCGACCACTTCGGCGGCGGCCCACTCCAGCGCCTCGCGCTCGGCGCGCTCGCGCTCGGCCTTCTCGACGCGGTCGATCAGGTCGTTGTCGACCTTGCGCGCGGCGATCTCGCGCAGCGCCAGCACGGTCGGCTTGTCGTCGGTCTCGTTGTCGATGGTGGCCTCGACGCCGTTGGCCAGCTGGCGGGCGCGCTTGGCGGCCATCATGACCAGCTCGAAACGGTTGTCGACGACTTCCAGGCAATCTTCTACGGTGATGCGGGCCATGTGGGCTCCTGGCGGCCATCCACCGGACAGGTGGGCCGCGCGACTAGCGGAAAGGGACCGGGAATTCTAGGGATCGCCCGCCCCAATTGCAATCCATCCCTTGAAAATCAATAGGTTAAGCGCGTCCAGCCCTTTCGAATTGGCTTCAGTCGAGGAGAAAGGCGTGCCGAGCCAGGATTCCACGTGCCGAATCCCGCCAATCCGCACGTGCGAGAACGACCTCCTCCCACGCGGCCCACATCTGCCGCGCAACCCGCTCGACCGGCATGCCGCCGATGCCTGCGCCGAGCGCGGGACAGAGGAGCGAACGGATCGCCACGCCGCCCGCGGCGTTGTGCCGTTGCACGGCCAGGAGCGCCGCACGGAATGCGAGATAGACATTCACCGTCGACCCGATCCGTGACGGCACGCGCATCGTCGGCGCGCTGACCATAAAGGGAATGGCCGCATGGCCCGTCGGGATGACCGCAGCTTGCCCCACCAGCAGCTCGCCGTCGTGCGAAGCTGCGATGCGAGCCTGGAGGCGATCCTGCAATTCCCAGCCGAAGGCGTTGACGTAGTGCAGGTCGATGCCACCGTCCATGAAGCCAAAGCTGTTGGCGGGACTGACGATGGCGTCGGCGCGCGCCGCCAGGATGTCCCCCTGGACGACCGCGATTTCATTTGGAAACGCGGCGCGCCACGCTGCGACCATCTGCGCATCCAGCGCCCGCAACTCGAGTCTGAGCTCCATTTGCACCCCGCTGCGGATCGCCTGATCCGCGCCTGCCGCCAGCTTACTGCGCCAGCAGCGCCTCGATCAGGGCGCGGTGTTCGGCGGCCTGGCGCTCGCGGCGCAGGCGGCTGGCGGTGAAGATGGCGCACATCTCCTCCACCGCGGTGTCGAAGACTTCGTTGACGATCACGTAGTCGAACTCGCCGTAGTGCGACATCTCCTCGCGCGCGGCGGCCAGGCGCTGGGCGATGACGTCCTCGCTGTCCTGTCCGCGCTTGCGCATGCGCTCCTCCAGCGCGTCGCGCGAGGGCGGCAGGATGAACACGCTCACCGCCTCGGGCACCTTCTCGCGCACCTGGCGCGCGCCCTGCCAGTCGATCTCCAGCAGCACGTCCTGGCCGGCGGCCAGCTGCGGCTCGACCGACTGGCGCGCACTGCCCTTCCAGTCGCCGTGCACACGGGCGTATTCGAAGAACTCGCCGGCGTCGATCATCGCCTGGAACTGCGCTTCGCTGACGAAGTGGTAGTGCTGGGCATGGCGCTCGCCCGGGCGCGGCGCGCGCGAGGTGAACGAGATCGACAGGCTGATGCGCGGGTCGCGCGCCAGCGTGGCGTTGACGATGCTGCTCTTTCCGGCGCCCGACGGGGCCGCGACGATATACAGGGTGCCGCGCATGGCGATGGCCTTAGCTGCCGCGCCGGAGCGCGACGGTCGGAAAAGGCGCGCAAGTCTAGCAAAGACGCCGCGCGCGGAAAGGGCCGAGCGATTACTCCAGGTTCTGCACCTGCTCGCGGATCTGGTCGATCAGCACCTTGAGCTCGACGGCGATGTTGGTGGTGCGCACGTCCACCGACTTGGAGCCCAGGGTGTTGGCCTCGCGGTTGAACTCCTGCAGCAGGAAGTCCAGGCGCCGGCCCACGGCCGCCTCGCCCTTGAGCACGCGGCGGATCTCCTTGATGTGGCTGTCCAGGCGGTCCAGCTCCTCGTCCACGTCCAGCTTCTGCAGGGACAGCACCAGTTCCTGTTCCAGGCGGCCCGGGTCGGCCGGCTGGGCCAGCTCGGCCAGGCGCGCCTCCAGCTTCTGGCGCTGGCCGGCGCGGATCTGCGGGATCAGCGTGCGGGCTTCGGCCGCGCGCGCGGCGATGGCGTCCACGCGCTCGGCGATGGCCTGGGCGAGCTTGCCGCCTTCGCGTTCGCGGGCATCGACGAACTGGTCCAGCAGCCGCTCCAGCAGCGCCAGCGCGGCCGCCTGCAGCGCCTCGGCATCGAGCGCCCGGCTGCGCAGCACGCCGGGGAACTGCAGCAGCTCGGTCAGGCTGGTGCGCAACGCGGGAAAGCGCGCGGCCAGCTGCGCGTTCACCGCCGCCAGGTCATCGACCATGCCCTGGTCCAGGTGCAGGCCGCCCTCGCCTTCGGCGGTGCGCAGGCGCAGCACCAGATCCAGCTTGCCGCGGCCCACGCGCGCGGCCACGCGCTCGCGCAGCGCCGGCTCGAGCGCGCGCAGCTCGTCGGGCAGGCGCAGGCTCAGTTCCAGGAACCGGTGGTTGACCGCACGCAGTTCGGCGCTGAGCGCGCCGCCGTCCACGGGCTGTTCGACGGTGGCGTAGGCGGTCATGGAACGGATCACGGCGGGGCTTTTCCGAAGGGCGAAGAGGGCGTGGATGGTACCCTAGGGCGCCTGGCCGGCCGGTCTCTAGATCGCCGCCCCTCCTCAAGCAGGCATCCCACGCATGACGTTTTCCCGCCCCAGTGGTCGCACCGCCGACCAGCTCCGCCCCGTGTCCATCCAGCGCGGTTTCACCCGCCATGCCGAGGGCTCGGTGCTGGTGTCCTTCGGCGACACGCGCGTGCTGTGCACCGCCTCGGTGGACAACAAGGTGCCGGCCTTCCTGCGCGGCAAGGGCGAGGGCTGGGTGACGGCCGAATACGGCATGCTGCCGCGCTCCACGCATACCCGCTCGGACCGCGAGGCCGCGCGCGGCAAGCAGGGCGGGCGCACGCTGGAGATCCAGCGCCTGATCGGCCGTGCGCTGCGCGCCTGCGTGGACCGCGGCGCGCTGGGCGAACGCACCATCACCCTGGACTGCGACGTGCTGCAGGCCGATGGCGGCACGCGCACGGCGGCCATCACCGGCGCCTACGTGGCCCTGGTCGATGCGATCAACGGGTTGAAGGCGCGGCGCGAGATCAAGCGCGACCCGATCTTCGGCGCGATCGCCGCGGTGTCGGTGGGCATCTACAAGGGCGTGCCGGTGCTGGACCTGGACTATGCCGAGGACAGCGACTGCGACACCGACATGAACGTGGTGATGAACGACGGCGGCGGCTTCATCGAGGTGCAGGGCACGGCCGAGGGCCATGCCTTCCGCCGCGAGGAGATGGATGCGCTGCTCGGCCTGGCCCAGGCCGGCATCGCCCAGCTGGTGCAGGCCCAGCGCGACGCGCTCGCCCAGCCGTGACCCGACGCATCGCCCTGACCACGCTGGTGGTGGCCGACTACGACGAGGCGATCGCCTGGTACACCGGCAAGCTGGGCTTCGCCCTGCTCGAAGACCTCGACCAGGGCCACAAGCGCTGGGTGGTGGTCGGCCCGAGCGACCAGCGCGCCGCGGCCCTGCTGCTGGCCCGCGCGAGCGACGAGCAACAGCGCCAGCGCATCGGCGACCAGACCGGCGGGCGCGTGGGCTTCTTCCTGCACACCGACGACTTCTGGCGCGACCACGCCGCCATGACCGCGGCCGGCGTGGAATTCCTGGAACGCCCGCGCGAGGAGGCCTACGCCACCGTCGCGGTGTTCCGCGACCTGTATGGCAATACCTGGGATCTGCTGGAGCCGAAATGATCAAGCGCCTTGTCCTGGCCAGCGGCAATGCCGGCAAGCTGGACGAATTCGCCGCGATGCTGGCGCACCTGCCCTACGAGGTGGTGCCGCAGAAGCGGCTCGGCGTGGAGGACGTGCCCGAGACCGGCCTGACCTTCGTCGAGAACGCCCTGATCAAGGCGCGCCACGCCGCCGCGGTCACCGGGCTACCGGCGCTGGCCGACGACTCGGGCCTGATCGTCGATGCGCTGGGCGGCGCGCCCGGCCTGTACAGCGCGCGCTACGCCGGCCAGCCCACCAGCGACGCAGCCAACAACGCCAAGCTGCTGGAGGCGATGCGCGACGTGCCCGACGACCAGCGTCGCGCGCGCTTCTACGCGGTGATCGTGCTGCTGCGCCATCCCGAGGATCCGCAGCCGCTGATCGCCGAGGGCGCGTGGGAAGGCCAGATCACCCGCGCGCTGCGCGGCAACGGCGGCTTCGGCTACAACCCGCTGTTCCTGGATCCGGACCACGGCCTGACCGCGGCCGAGATGGACACCGCGCTGAAGAACCGGCTGAGCCACCGCGCCCGCGCGCTGGAAGCGCTCGGCCAGCGTTTGACCACGCTGTTCTGATACCGGCGAGCCTGGTCCCATCCGATGCTTCCCGTGGCACCCCCTGCCGATTCCGCCGACGCGCAGCCCGATGACGCGCGGCTGTTCGATCCGCTGCACGCGGCCCAGCCCGCGGATGTGAAGCTGATCCCGCCGCCGCTGTCGCTGTACGTGCATCTGCCCTGGTGCGTGCGCAAGTGCCCGTACTGCGACTTCAACTCGCACCAGGGCAGCGGCGCGCTGCCCTTCGATGCCTACATCGACGCGCTGATCCGCGACCTGGACCAGGACCTGCCGCTGGTCTGGGGCCGCACGATCCACAGCGTGTTCTTCGGCGGCGGCACGCCCAGCCTGTTCCCGGCCGAGCACATCGACCGCTTCCTGCAGGCGGCCAGCGCCCGGCTGCGCTTCGCGCCCGAGTGCGAGGTGACCCTGGAGACCAACCCGGGCACGGCCGAGCACGATCGCTTCGGCGCCTATCGCGCTGCGGGCGTGAACCGGCTGAGCTTCGGCATCCAGAGCTTCGACGATGGTTGCCTGCAGCGGCTGGGCCGCATCCACGACAGCGCCCAGGCCGAGCACGCGGTCAAGCTGGCCCAGGACACCGGTCTGGACAATCTCAACCTGGACCTGATGTACGCCCTGCCCGGCCAGTCGCTGGCGATGGCGCTGCACGATCTGGAGCGCGCCTTCGCCCTGCAGCCGGCGCACGTGTCGCACTACCAGCTCACGCTGGAGCCCAACACGGTGTTCTTCGCCCGGCCGCCGCAGGGCATCCCGGAAGAGGACGACGCCTACGACATGCAGGAGGCCTGCCAGGCGGCGCTGGCCGACGCCGGCTATGCGCACTACGAGGTCAGCGCCTACGCCCGCCCCGGACGGCAGTGCGCGCACAACCTCAACTACTGGCGCTACGGCGACTATCTGGGCATCGGCGCCGGCGCGCACGGCAAGATCAGTTCCGGCGCGGGGCAGCGCATCCTGCGCCGCTGGAAGGTCAAGCATCCGACCACGTATCTGGCCAGCGCCGGCACGCCGGCCGGCATCGGCGACGACGACGAGATCGCCCCGGCGCGGCGCCCGTTCGAATACATGCTCAACCTGCTGCGGCTCAAGGAAGGCTTCGCCCTGCGCGACTTCCAGGTGCGCACCGGGCTGCCGGCCGCGCATCTGGCCACGCCGTTGGCCCAGGCGCAGGCCAACGGCTGGCTGCGGGTCGAGGACGGGCGCGTGGTGCCCACGCCGCTGGGGCTTCGCTTCGCCAACGATGTGATGGCGCTGTTCCTGGAAGGCTAGGCGCACCTGCGCGTCCCCATCGCGCTGTCGCCTGGTGGGAGCACCTGGCTCTCGGATCAAGCCGCGGCCTCCTTGTAGAGCGGAGCTTGCTCCGCTGAGGCCTTCCCCACCAACCGAACGAAGAGCAGCGGAGCAAGCTCCGCTCTACAGGTGGGAGCCGCCATGGCGGCGATGAGGCTCTCCCGGGAAAGCCCTATCGCCGCCATGGCGGCTCCCACGAGGCGCAGAACTCAGCGCCGCGATGACCGGCTGCGGCGTATCCCGCCGGCCAGACCACGACCCCTCGCAGTGCGGCCATTGTCGGCCTTCGATGGCGTTGTGTTACAAAACCGCCGCAAAGCGCATGACCGCACGGGAACCCGATGGTCGCTCCAGGGGCTGCTTCACCGATCTTGACCGCCACCGACACGCTGGCTTCGGCCGCGTTGCCCGTGCGCGTGCGCCGGATCCTGGAGGCCTTGCTGGCCCAGCTGCAGCAGGCGCTGTTCCTGGGCGTGGAATCCAGCCTGGACGCGCTGGAGCAGGAGCTGTTCCTCAGCGCCAACCGCGCCCGCAGCAACGAGACGCAGACCAGCTACCTGTCGCACCTGCAGCACCTGCGCCGCGACCGCGCCAAGGTCCTGCCGGCGCTGCTGGCGCGGCTGGAGGCCGAGCTGGCCGCCCTGCGCAGCCCGCCCCAGCGCCCTCAGGCCGTCGAACAACCGCCCGCGCTGTTGACCCTGGTCGAGGACGCGGTCATCGACCAGAACATCGTCCTGGAGGAGATCGCGCGCCGCCACAGCCATCGCCACCAGCAGGCGCTGCACCTGCTGTCCCAGCGCTTCGGGGTGCTGGCCGGCAGCCCGGCGCTGGACGAGGCGCGCCAGCCGCTGTCGCCGCACTCGCTGTGCCAGGCCCTGCGCGTGGGCGCGGCCACGCTGGAGGTGGACCTGACCTCCCAGCTGCAGCTGTACCGCCTGTTCGAGCAGCACGTGATGTCCGGCTATGGCGAGCTGCTCGAACAGATCGCCCAGACCCTGGGCCGCCAGGGCGTGCTGCCGGGGCTGGTGTTCGCCCCGCAGCGCGCCCGCACGCCGACCGCACGCAGCGCGTCCGACCCCGCACCGGCCCCGCCGGCATCCAGGACCGGCCTGCCGCCGGTGGAGCTGCCCGGCTGGGTCCGCCCCGGTCAGGCCCGGCGTTCGACCGCGCCGGTGGTGAGCTTCGCCTCGCTGCAGCGGCTGCTGTCGGCCAGCCACGCCCGCGCCAGCGCGCCCCCGCCGGCGGCCAAGGACGCCGGCCTGCTGCCGGCCTGGATGAAGCCCGGCGCCTCGCACCCCGCGCCCCCGTCGCCCACCGCCTCGCCGGGCCAGGCTGCGGGCGGCGCCAACGCCACCCCGCCCTCGGTCGGTGCACCGCACACGGGCGGCTTCGGCGCGGCCAGCGAGGCGTCGCTGCCCACCGCGCACGTGCTCAGCACGCTGCAGACCCTGCAGCTGCAGGTCGCGCAGGGCCAGGTGCCGAGCACGCCGCTGGCGCTGGAGGACATCCGCGAGCGCGTCCTGGCCGGCCTGCGCCGCCTGCACGGCCCGCAGGCCGAGCTGGCGCGCGAGGATGCCGACACCTTCGAACTGCTGGACCTGCTGTATCGACAGATCGGCCGCGAGGTCCGCCGCGGCCCGGCCTCGGACCTGCTCGGCCAGCTGCAGGTGCCGGTGGTGCAGGCCGCGCTGAACGACCGCGCCTTCTTCCTGAGCCCGCAGCATCCGGCGCGCGAACTGCTCAATGCCGTGGCCGAGTCCGGCGCCAACTGGCTGGGCGAAGACGACACCGACCCGGTCCTGCTGGCCAAGCTCAAGGCGGCCGTGTCCAAGGTGCTGACCGAATACACCGGCGACGAGGCCGTGTTCGCCCAGGCCCACCGCGACGTGCAGGACCACTTCCAGACGGCCGCGCGCAAGGCCGAGGTGGCCGAACGCCGGCTGGTGGAGGCCGCGCGCGGGCGCGACCGCCTGGAGAACGCCAAGACCGCCGCCGCCGGCAGCATCGACCAGGCCCTGGGCGCGCGGCCAATCCCGCCCTTCGTGCAGGCCCTGCTGTCGCAGGCCTGGGCCGACGTGCTGACCCTGATCCGCCTGCGCCACGGCGATGACTCGGACGAATGGCAGGAAGTCTGCGCGCTGACCACGCGCATCGCCGATGCGGTGACCGGGCAGGACACGCCCGAGCCCGCGCTGCCGACGCAGATCGAGCAGGCCCTGGTCAAGGTCGGCTACCACAGCGACGAGGCCGCGGTGATCGCCCGGCGCCTGGCCAACGCGCCCGAGCCCGAGCTGCCCGGCGAGCCGGCGCTGAAGCTGCAGGCCAAGGTCGCCGCCGCCGCGCAGGTCGCCCCGCGCCGGCCCGCGCCGCTGCCGCGCTCGCCGGCCGAACAGGCCAGCTACGAATCGCTGCGGCGGCTGCCGTTCGGTACTTGGTTCGAATTCGTGCAGAACCAGCAGGGCGACCTGCGCCGGCTGCGCCTGTCCTGGTACAACCCGACCAGCGGCCACGCGCTGTTCGTCAGCGCGCGCGGGCAGAAGGTCGGCGAGCACACGCTGGACAGCGTGGCGCGGCTGATGGCCATCGACCAGGCGCGCCCGGTCAGTGAGGAGCACGGCAGCCTGCTCGACCGGGCCTGGCAGGCCGCCCTGGCCAAGCTGCGCGACCTGGCCGGCATGGAGGCCGCATGAGCATCACCGAAGCGCGCCGCGCCCAGCGCCGCAGCCCCGACGGCGCCATCGCCGTCACCGACACCATGACCGGCCAGCTGGTCGGCCGCGTCGGCAACCTGTCCGAGGCCGGCATGCTGCTGGTGGCCGACACGCCGGTGCGCGAGGACGCGCTGTACCAGCTGCAGTTCTCGCTGCCGGTCGGCTCCACCGGCCGGGAGACCGATATCGACGTCGGCGCGCACCTGCTGTGGACCGGCGCGGCGCACACGCCCGGCCAGTCGCTGGCCGGCCTGCGCTTCCTCACCGTCTCGGCCGAGCACCTGTCCGCGCTGCGCGACTGGATCGAACGCTAGCGCGACCGCACGCCGACGCGCGGCCGTTGGATCGGCAGCGCTACGCCCCTTCATCGTCGTTCCCGCGAAAGCGGGAACCCATGGACTTTGGTTCCGCTCGCGAACGTCCATGGATTCCCGCGAAAGCACGTCATCCCCGCGGACGCGGGGATCCAGAGACTTCCGTCCAGTTCGAGCAACGTCCCTGGATTCCCGCTTTCGCGGGAATGACGGTAGAGAGGTCTTGTTGCTAGTGCGGCACGAGCCTGGAGCCCACCGACTTGCCAAAGGCCGATCCCGCTCTGCGCGATGCACTCAAAGCCCGTCATCCCCGCGAACGCGGGGATCCAGGGACTTCCGTCCAGTTCGAGCAACATCCTTGCGTTCCCGCTTTCGCGGGAACGACGGTTTTGGGCTAGGCGCTTCGACGCCAAGCGCCATCAGGTGCTGCGGACGCACCGCCCCGCGTGCAACACACCGCGACAAGAGCCCCGCACCAGGCGGCGGGTAAACTTCGCGACTCTTCACCGCAACGAGCCGCCGCCATGTCCCTGCCCGATCCCGCCCCGCGCTACGCCGCCCACCTGGACACGCTCAAGGCGCGCGCGGACGAAGCGCTGGCGCGCGGCGGCCTGGACCATCTGGTCATCCCCAGCGGCCGCCTGCACTACCAGCATGCCGACGATCTGAACTACCCCTTCTACGTCAATCCGCAGTTCAAGGCCTGGCTGCCGCTGACGCGCGTGCCCGACAGCTGGATCGTGTACACGCCCGGCCAGCGCCCGCGCCTGATCTTCCTGCAGCCGCGCGATTACTGGCACGTGGTGCCGGCCGCGCCGAGCGGCTGGTGGGTCGCGCACTTCGACATCGACATCATCCGCACCGCCGACCAGGCCGCCGCGCTGCTGCCCAAGGACATCGCGCGCTGCGCGATCCTGGGCGAGGCGCACAGCGCGCTGGGCGCCTACGTGCCCAACAATCCCGAGGCGGTGATCGATTACCTGGCCTACCACCGCGCCTACAAGACGCCGTACGAGATCGCGCTGATGCGCCAGGCGCAGGCGCTGGCCGTGCGCGGGCATCGCGCGGCCGAGGCGGCCTTCCGCGCCGGCGCCAGCGAGTTCGACATCCACATGGCCTATTGCGCCGCGGTCGGCCAGGACGCGACCGAGCTGCCCTACGGCAACATCATCGGCCTCAACGAACACGCCGCCGTGCTGCACTACACCGAACTGGAGCGCGTGGCGCCCACCCAGTCGCGCAGCTTCCTGATCGACGCCGGCGCCAGCGCCGCCGGCTACGCCAGCGACATCACCCGTACCTACGCGGCCGACTCCGGCAGCGAGTTCTACGCCATGATCCAGGCGCTGGACGCGGCCCAGATCCGCATGGGCCAGGCCGTGGCGCCGGGCGTGGACTACAAGCAGCTGCACCTGGACGCGCACCTGGCGCTGATGGGCATCCTCAAGGACTTCGGCGTCATCACCGTCTCGCCCGAGGCGGCGGTTGCCAGCGGGCTGTCGGCGACCTTCTTCCCGCATGGCCTGGGCCACGGGATCGGTTTGCAGGTGCACGATGTGGCCGGCTTCGCGGCCTCCGATCGCGGCGGGCGCATCGAGCGTCCCGAAGGTCACCCTTACCTGCGCCTGACCCGCGTGCTGGAGCCGGGCATGGTGGTGACCATCGAGCCGGGCCTGTACTTCATCGACATGCTGCTGGACGACGCCAGGGCCGCCGGCCACGGCGAGGCGATCGACTGGGACCGCGTGGCGCAGTTCAAGCCCTACGGCGGCATCCGCATCGAGGACGAGGTGCTGTGCACCGAGACCGGCGCCGACAACCTCACCCGCCCGGCATTTGCGGAGCACTGATGTGGGTGGGTGCCGCCACGGCGGCGATGGAGCATTCCCGGTAGAGCCCCTCGCCGCCATGGCGGCTCCCATGTGTAGAGCGGAGCTTGCTCCGCTGCTCTTCGTTCAGTTCATGAGAAAGGCCCCAGCGGAGCAAGCTCCGCTCTACAGATAGGCGGCTGCGAGATTTGAGGAGACAGTGGCTTGCCCGAATCTCAACCGCCGCTGGCCATCACCGCTTCAACCTCATCGGCGCTGCGCGCCAGCGCGGCAATGAGGCTTTACCTGGAGAGCCCCTCGCCGCCGTGGCGGCTCCCACCTGTAGAGCGGAGCTTGTGGCAATCCCCTCTTGGGGACTCCGCTGCTCTTCGTTCGGTTCGTGAGAAAGGCCCCAGCGGAGCAAGCTCCGCTCTACAGATGGGCCGCTGCGGGATTTGAGCCGCTTCAACCTCATCGGCGCTGCGCGCCAGCGCGGCATGAGGCTTTACGTGGAGCGCCCCTCGCCGCCGTGGCGGATTCCACCTGTAACGCGGAGCTTGTGGCAATCCCCTCTTGGGGACTCCGCTGCTCTTCGTTCGGTTCGTGGGAAAGGCCCCAGCGGAGCAAGCTCCGCTCTACAGATGTGCGGCTGCGGGATTTGAGGAGACAGTGGCTTCCCCGCATCTCAACCGCCGCTGGCCATCACCGCTTCGATCTCGTCGGCGCTGCGCGCCAGCGCGGCGGTGAGCACGCGGTGGCCGTCGGCGGTGATGGCCACGTTGTCCTCGGTGCGGATGCCGATGCCGCGCCACTTGGCCTCCACGCTGGTGTCGTCGGGCGAGATGTACAGGCCCGGCTCGATGGTGAACACCATGCCCGGCTCGAGCAGGCGCGACTCGCCCTGCAGGCGGTAGTCGCCCACGTCGTGCACGTCCAGGCCCAGCCAGTGGCCGGTCTTGTGCCGGTAGAAACGCTTGTAGCTGCCCTCGGCGATGCACGTCTCCAGCTTGCCCTTGAGCAGGCCCAGCTGCAGCAGCCCCTCGGTCAGCACTTCCACCGCCGCCTCGTGGCCGGCCTCGTAGGGCACGCCCGGGCGCGCCTGCGCCAGCGCGGCGGCCTGCGCGGCG
Organism: Pseudoxanthomonas winnipegensis; assembly: GCF_030322905.1. NCBI lineage: Bacteria > Pseudomonadati > Pseudomonadota > Gammaproteobacteria > Lysobacterales > Lysobacteraceae > Pseudoxanthomonas > Pseudoxanthomonas winnipegensis. The sequence continues at coordinate 3,322,208 of NZ_CP095475.1, forward strand.
CCGACCAGGTCGTGCAGCTGGCGCTGCGGTTTGCTGAAGCGCCCATCCACCGGAAAGGTGCGGGTGATGTCGGCGGCGTAGTTGCGGTATTCGGCACCGGCGTCGATCAGCACCAGCTCGCCCGCCCTGGCCTGCGCGTTGTTGGCCACGTAATGCAGGATGCAGGCATTGGCGCCGGCGCCGACGATGCTGCCGTAGGCCGGCCAGGCATCGCTGGCGCGGAACACGCATTCGATCACCGCCTGCAGTTGGTACTCGCGCACGCCGGCATGGGCGCCGCGCATCGCGGCCAGGTGCGCGTCGATGCTGATCTCGGCGGCGCGCTGCATCAGCTTGAGTTCGTCGGCGGACTTGAACAGCCGCTGCTCGTGCAGCAGATGGCCCAGCTCGAGGAACTCGTGCGGCGGCTGCGCGCCGCCGCGCGCCTGGGCGCGCACCTGGTTGACCCAGCCGATCAGCTTGAGGTCGAACTCGGTGTCGCGGCCGAAGTGGTAGTACACCCGCGAGCGGCCTTCCAGCATGCCCGGCAGGATCTCGTCCATGTCCTCGATCGGATAGGCATCGTCCATGCCATAACCGTCCACCGCGCCCTGCTGGCCGATGCGCGGGCCGTCGTAGACCTCGCGCGCCGGGTCGCGGTCGCGGTTGAACAGGATCACCTCGCCGTGGCGGCGGCCGGGGATCAGCACCAGCACCGCCCCGGGCTCGGGATAGCCGGTGAGATACCAGAAGTCCGAATCCTGCCGGTACGGATAGTGCGTATCGTGGCTGCGCACGCGCTCGGGCGCGGCCGGCAGCACCAGGATGGCGTCCTCGCCGGCCATGCGCATCAGGGCCTTGCGCCGGCGCGCGAATTCGGCCGCGCCGATGCCGGTGGCCGCGCGCATCAGTTCAGGCTTTTGCGATGGCGCGGCGCCAGCACGCAGTCGCCGTGCAGCAGCAGCACGGCCACGCGCACGAATTCCTCGATCTCGGCCAGCGCGTCCTCGTCCTCTTCGCCCTCGCCCAGTTCGGGGCTGGCCTGGGCCAGCTTGCCCAGGTCGGCCAGCGCCTCGGCGCCGTCGTCGGACAGCGGCGCATCGCCGACCGCGGCCAGGCCGAAGCCGCCCAGGAACGCCCGGCACCAGTCGAACAGCGCCTGCGCGCGTTCCTCCAGGCCGGCGGCCGGATCGGGCAGCAGCAGGTCGAAGCCGAAGCCGCGGTCCTCCAGCTGGGTGGCGGTGGTGGTGCGCAGCGTGTCCAGCGCGCTGTCGGCCGGCGGCGTCGGCAGCGCCGGGTCGGCCAGCACGCGGGCCGGCCAGTCCTGCGCATTGGCGCCGCCGCCAGCCAGCCAGCCGCACAGCGCGCCGTGGAGTTCGTAAGGGCTGGCGCCGAGGGCCAGCGCGCGCGCGGCCTGGTCGACGTCCTCGGGGGTGGGCAGGCTCATGGGGTCACCTGCGCACGGTCTGACTTGAAAAACGGATGCATCGAACAAGTGTAAATCGAAAGGCCGCAGCGCCGCTTGTTGTGTGACGGCGCTCACGCCTACACTGCCGGGCAGCGCCTGTCCTGGCCGCCGCGGCGGAGCCGTTCCCACGTGATGCCACCGTCCTCCCTGGTCTTCCTGCTTGGCGCTGGCGCCGTTTCGACATCGTTGTCATCGATGTGGATGGCGCTGGCGGCGCTGGTGCTGCTGGGCGTGATCGCGGTCGGCACGCGCGCGCTGTGGCGGCCGTACCTGCCCGGCCGCCGTGCGCACGTATCGACCGCGCCGGAGAGCGAGGATCCGCTCAAGCTGGCGCTGTGGGCCTCGGGCGAGGTGTTCTGGGACTACGACCTGATCGGCCGCCGCCTGCATCGCATGCGCGCCGACGAGCAGTCTCCCGCCAGCCACACCATCGTCATGCTCACCCGCATCGGCGAGATGCCCGCGGTGCATCCGCACGACCTGCCGCTGGTGACCCAGCGCCTGCGCAGCCACCTGCGCGGGCAGGAACCGTTGTTCATGTCCGAACACCGCATGGACCTGCGCGGCGACGGCGACTGGATCTGGGTCCGCGCGCGCGGCCGGGTGGTGGAGCGCGATGTCCATGGCCGCGCCCTGCGCCTGGCCGGCACCGCGCGCGACATCACCGCCAGCCGCCGCGCCGAATACGAGCACCGCGTGGCCAGCGAAGTGATGCGCAGCATGAGCGAGGCGGTGGCCGTGCTCGATGCCGACTACCGCTTCATCACCGTCAACCCGTCCTTCAGCCGCATGACCGGCTACGACGGCGCCGAAGTGGCCGGCCAGCCGCTGTCGCTACTGGACAGCCGGCAGAAGCTGGGCGACAGCGCCTCGCGCATGAGCCAGCAGCTGGCGCGCGAGGGCCGCTGGTCCGGCGAGGCCTGGAAGGTGCGCAAGGACGGCGAGGAGATCCTGTGCCGCATCGAGACCAACGTGGTGCCCGACGGCAGCGGGCAGCGGCCGATGGTGGTGCTGGTGCTGGGCGACATCACCGAGCAGAAGCGCGCCGAGCAGGAGCTGCGCTACCTGGCCAACTACGACACCCTGACCAGTCTGCCCAACCGCTCGCTGCTGTCCGAGCGGCTCTCGCGCGCGGTGGTGCGCGCGCGCCGCGAGAAGGGCCGCGTGGCGGTGCTCTTCATCGACCTGGACCGCTTCAAGGACATCAACGACTCGCTGGGCCACGCCACCGGCGATCGCATCCTGCGCGCGGCCGCCGCGCGCGTGCAGCAGACCGTCGGCGCCCAGCACACCGTGGCCCGGCTCAGCGGCGATGAGTTCACCGTGGTGCTGGAAGGCATCGCCGCGCCGGTCGATGCCGAGCGCGTGGCCGAGCGCATCATCCAGGCCTTCACCCAGCCGCTGTCCTTCGGCGACCGGCTGGAGCTGGCGGTCTCGCCCTCGATCGGCATCAGCCTCTACCCCGAGCACGCCCAGGTGCCGACCGAGCTGCTCAAGCACGCCGACACGGCCATGTACCAGGCCAAGGCCGCCGGCCGCCACACCTGGGCGGTGTATTCGGAGGTGATGGACGAGAAGACCCGCCACCGCGCCATCCTGTCCAGCGCGCTGCGCCGGGCGCTGGAGCGCGACGAGCTGCGCGTGGTCTACCAGCCGCGCCTGTCGCTGCATCGCGAGCGCATTACCGGCACCGAGGCGCTGCTGCGCTGGGAAAGCCGCGAACTGGGCGAGATCTCGCCCAGCCTGTTCATCCCGCTGGCCGAGGAGAGCGGCCTGATCGTGGAGATCGGCATCTGGACCCTGCGCCAGGCCTGCCAGACCCTGCGCGCCTGGCACGAGGCCGGCCTGACCCATCTGAGCGTGGCGGTCAACGTCTCGGCCCTGCAGCTGCAGCGCGGCGACCTGGCCGACGTGGTCGCCCGCGTGCTGGCCGAGGCAGGCGTCAACCCCTCGCGGCTGGAGCTGGAACTGACCGAAAGCGTGCTGATGGCCAACCCCGAGCAGAGCAGCAGCGTGCTGGAGGCCTGCCGCGCGCTGGGCGTGTCGATCGCGATCGACGATTTCGGCACCGGCTATTCCTCGCTGGCCTATCTCAAGCGCCTGCCGCTGACCACGCTGAAGATCGACCAGACCTTCGTGCGCGACCTGGACCAGAACCTCGAGGACGAGGCCATCACCAGCGCCATCATCGCCCTGGCCCAGTCGCTCTCGCTCAAGGTGGTGGCCGAGGGGGTGGAGACCGCAGCGCAGCTGGCCTTCCTGCGCCAGCGCGGCTGCGACGAGGTCCAGGGCCACTACGTCGCCCGGGCGATGGAACGCCTGCAGTGCCTGGAATTCCTGCGCGACTACGCCCCCGATCCGGACCTGCGCGCCAGCGCCTGAACCCAGGCCTGCATCGCGCGCCCGTTTGCAGCTTGACCGGCCGCCGGCCCCGTGCCTAAGGTGCCGGCATGAATCCGCCCGATGCCATCGAACAGCTGCGCGCCCTGGCCTCGCGCCTGCAGGAGTTGGGCGAGCGCTGCCAGCGGCTGACGGAGGAGAACCGCAGCCTGCGCGTGCAGCAGGAGCAGCTGAGCAGCGAGCGCTCGCAGCTGCTGGCCAAGAACGAACTGGCGCGTTCGCGCGTGGAGGCGATGATCACCCGCCTGCGCTCGCTGGAGCAGCACACGTGAGCAGCAGCGAGCCGGTCAACGTCCATATCCTGGATCGCGAATACACCATCGGCGTCGAGCCGGGCGAGCGCGGCAGCCTGATGGCCGCGGCCAAGCTGCTGGACACGCGCATGCGCGAGGTGCGCGGCGCGCACCGCATGGCCTCGGCCGACCGCATCGCCGTGCTGGCCGCGCTGAACCTGGCGCACGAACTGCAGCAGCTGCGCGACCAGCAGGCCGCGCAGGACAGCGAACTCACGCGCACCCTGGCCGACCTGCACCGCCGCCTGGACGGCTGGCTCGAACCGCGCTGACGCGGGTGCCAAGTGGGAGAAGCCATGGCGGCTATCGCAAAAAGTCGTCAGTAGCCCGGTGACGCAGTGATAGTTCCTGCCCTCCGCAGTTCGGCCTGTCGTCCTCGTCATTCCATCCCGCTCTTGTGGGAGCAACTGTCTCCTCAACGCTAGCGGCCGCCCGTCTGTAGAGCGGAGCTTGCTCCGCTGGGGCCTTCCCCACGAACGGAACGAAGAGCAGCGGAGCAAGCTCCGCTCTACAGGTGGGCCATCGCCAGACGCAGTTCTGTCTGTCGTCCTCGTCATTCCCACGCAGGAATGGGAGCCGCTCTCGGGGCGATGAGGCCTTCGCGATCAGCCTTCACCTCTGCATCGCAGCGCGCGCGAAGCCATGCCTCATCCACACATCCGCTGCACCTCCACCACCGCGCACTGAACCGCGCCGACGAACGGCCTAGGCAAACCTCGACGCATCGCTATACTGGCCACGCATCCTCTGCTGTGATCGACAGCGTGCAAAACATTCGCCTTGTCCCTTAATGACGACCGCGGGGCAGCAACGGAAGCCGGGAGCGCAAGTCCGCCTTGTAGCGGGAAGCCCGATGGCCCCCAAGCTGTCCCACTTGAACCCCGGGTTCAAGGTCGTTTCGCCGCATCGCCATTGGCGGAGGATGTCTTCAATCTTCTAGAATGCCGCGCCCTGCACCAGGACGCGGCATTCTTTTTTTCATGAGCGATAGCGACGCCCTGCCCGCCCTGCGCGCGCGCCTGCGCGAACGCCGCCGCGCCTTGCCCGCCGCCACGCGCATCGCCGGCGCCGAGGCCCTGGCCGCGCGGCTGCTGGCGCTGCCGTTCCTGCCCGAGCGCGGCTATGTCGCCGGCTACTGGGCCACCGATGGCGAGATCGGCCTGCACGCATTCCAGCTCAAGCTGCCCGCCGGCCTGATCTACTGCCTGCCGGTACTGCATGGCGAGGAGCTGCGCTTCGCGCCGTGGCGCGCGGGCGATGGCCTGGTGACCAACCGCTTCGGCATTCCCGAACCCGACGTGGCGCCGTCCTCGGCGCTGGAACCCGAACAGATGGCGCTGGTGGTGATGCCGCTGGTGGGCTTCGACGCCAGCGGCCACCGGCTGGGCATGGGCGGGGGCTGGTACGACCGCAGCTTCGCCATGCGCACCGCGAGCGCGCCGCCGCCGTGGCTGGTGGGCGTGGGCTTCGAGACCCAGCGCACGTCCCTGCCGCCGCCGCGCGCCTGGGACGTGCGTCCCGACGCGATCTGCACCGAATCCTCCACGCTGATCCTGGAACCGCGATGACCGCCCGCCGCCGCTACTGGCTGATGAAGTCCGAGCCGGACGACTTCTCCATCGATGACCTTCAGCGCGTGGGCACCGAGCCGTGGACCGGCGTGCGCAACTACCAGGCGCGCAACTTCATGAAGGCCATGCAGGTCGGCGATGGCGTGCTGTTCTACCACTCCAACGCCGAGGTGCCGGGCATCTACGGCGTGGCCGAGGTGGCGACCCCGGCCTATCCTGACCCGAGCCAGTTCGACAGGAAGTCCAAGTACTACGACCCCAAGTCCGATCCGGCGCAGCCGCGCTGGGAGCTGGTGGACGTCAAGTACGTGCGCCATCTCAAGCACGGCGTCAGCCTGGCGCAGATCCGCGAACACGCCGATGCGCTGGGCGAGGACTTCGCCCTGATCCGCAAGGGCACGCGCCTGTCGGTGCTGCCGGTGACGGCGGCGCAGTGGAAGCTGCTGCTGTCCTTGGAGCAGGAGTGAGCGCAGGGAAGTGAGGCATGAGCGAAAGCTCGCCTCCCCCATCGCCTCGGCTCCTGCCTTTGCTCACTCCTCACTCCGCTCCACTCCCCATCTGCCCTCATGACCGAAGCCAAGCGCCTGGCCGCCGAAAAAGCCATGGATTACCTCGAAGACGGCATGATCGTCGGTGTCGGCACCGGCTCGACCGTGGCCTACTTCATCGACGCGCTCGGCCGCGACCCGTCGCGCATCAAGGGCGCGGTGTCCAGCTCCGAGCAGAGCACCGCGCGGCTGAAGGCGCACGGCATCGAGGTGCTGGACCTCAACCACACCGGCACGCTGTCGCTGTACGTGGACGGCGCCGACGAGTGCGACCCGCACAAGTGCCTGATCAAGGGCGGCGGCGCGGCGCTGACGCGCGAGAAGATCATCGCCCAGGCCAGCGCGCGCTTCGTGTGCATCGTCGACCCGTCCAAGCAGGTGCCGGTGCTGGGCCGCTTCCCGCTGCCGGTGGAAGTGATCCCGATGGCGCGCAGCCTGGTGGCGCGCGAGATCCTGGCCTTGACCGGCGGCCAGCCGGTCTGGCGCGACGGCGTGGTCACCGACAACGGCAATGTGGTGCTGGACGTGCACAACCTGTCGATCACCGACCCTGTGGCGATGGAGACTGCGCTCAACCAGATCCCGGGCGTGGTCAGCGTCGGCCTGTTCGCGCGCCGCCGCGCCGATGTGGTCATCGTCGGCGGCGAACCGCCGCAGGTGCTGTAAAGCCAGGCCGATCCCCTGTGTAGAGCGGAGCTTGCTCCGCTGGCGCTTTCCCGACGAACCGGACGAAGCGCAGCGGAGCGAGCTCCGCTCTACAAGGGGGCGCGGATTGATCGGAAGCGCCAGTGGCTCCCCCAGGCTGCGTCAGACGCGCTTGCGGCGGCCGCGGCGCTTGGCGGCGTGGCGCTGGCCCAGCACGCGCACCAGTTCCTGCACCAGCGCCTTCTCCTCCGGCTCCAGCAGCGCCAGGCCCTCGACCAGGGTGCGCTCCTCCGGGCTGTCCACGTGCCAGGCCGCACGCGGCTCCTGCACGCGCAGCTTGCCGCCCTTGCCGCCGAAGGCCAGCTCGGCGGCCTCCATGTTCAGCGCCTCGGCCAGGCCCTCGATCTGCTCCAGCCGGGGCATGTGCTTGCCGTTGCGCCAGTTGGAGACGGTCTGGGTGGTCACCGCTATGCCGTGACGGCCGAACAGCTTGAGCAGCTCGCCGTCGCTGAGCCCCGAACGACCCGAGGTCTCCAGGGCCTTGTTGAAACGGCTGGCGAAGCCCTGCCGTCTGCGCGCGATATCCATGCCACGACGGTAGCGAGGCCGGAGTCTGCAACTTGCGCATCTGACTTTCAAATAAAGTAAAGTTAAGCTTTAGACAAGCCAGACTCCCCGCCCGGCACGGGCCTGCGCTGCACCCAGGCCCCGATGCGCGCGGAACCGCACCGACAGGATGTCGCATGCACCACAGCTCGCCCTACGCCGCCGTCGAAGCCTCCTATCGCTGGATCGACTACCGCCTGGCCTATGCGCAGGTGCTGGAACGGCACGGCGATCCGCCGGCCTGCCTGCTGGAGCTGTTCGTGTTCCGCGTCTGGCTGGCGCAGTTCGCGCTGCTGCGGGTGCTGGACGGCGCGCCGCCCGCGCGCCAGGCCACGCCGCGGCCGCCGTGGTGGCTGCTGTCCAAGCAGGCCGAGGCCACCGGGGTCACCCGGGACGCGGCGCATGCGGGGCTGGCCGCGCTGCTGGAGCAGCGCTTCGGCCAGTACGACGCCGCTGCGCGCGCCGGGACGCCGGACGATCCGCTCGGCCTGGAGGCCGCGGCCGCCGCGCTGGCCGGCCAGCTGTTCGGCCAGCCCGATCCGTCCCTCGTCGATGCGCTGGCGCGCCGTGCGCGCGGCCAGTACGCCGGCATCGCCCAGGCCTACGACGCGGAGCGACCGGACGCGCGGTGACGGCCGCCGGCCGCGGCGCACTTGACCTGCCCCGGGCCTTGCACGAAGGTGCGCGCTCCCGAACGCGCCACGGCTGTCCGCATGTCTCTTCGCCTCGTCCTGCTCACTGCGCTCCTGCTGATCTGCACCACCGGCTGCGCGCGCACGCCCTGGGTGGAGCTGGCCGGACAGCGCTACCAGGTCGAGATCGCCGATCAGGAAGGCGAGCGCCAGCGCGGGCTGATGTTCCGCGACGAGCTGCCCGCCGACCACGGCATGCTGTTCATCCACGAAGACGAGCAGCCGCTGTCGTACTGGATGAAGAACACCCACATCCCGCTGGACATCCTCTATTTCGACCACGACCTCAAGCTGGTCGGCCAGCAGCGCGACGTGCCGCCGTGCAGCGCCGGCAACGCCTGCCCGTCCTACCCCAGCAAGGCCCCGGCGCTGTACGTGCTGGAGCTCAACGCGGGCCAGGCCGCCAAGCTCGGCGTCAAGGACGGCGATACGCTGAAAGTGGACCCAAAGGTCGAGCTGAAAGCCCAGCCCAACTAGGCGACAACCAGGGCTGTCATCGGTTCCCGGGTAGGTCGCGTTGGCGCTGCAAGGCCGTCAGGTTTGCGTCGCGCGGCGCAGGCTTGACTGGCCGTCAGGCCAAGCCGCGCGGCGCGAAGATGGCGGCCTTGCAGCGCCAACCCGAAGGGCCGCCCTTACGCGGCGCGACCTGCACGGGAACTGATGGCAGGCCCTAGCGCGGACGGGCTTGATAAGCCGCGCGAATGCCTGCAGTCTGTGGGCATGGGGGATCGACTGACACTGCCGGAATGGGGTTCGTTGGCCAGCCAGGCCGACGATGCGCTGCCGCTGCTGGGCACCGCGCTGCTGATCGCGCGCGATGAATACCCGCAGCTGGACGCCGACCTCTACGACACCCTGGTGCAGAGCCACGCCGAGCATCTGCGCCGGGAGATCGACCTGATCGCGTCCTGGCCGCTGAAGATGGCGGCGATCAACCGGCACCTGTTCGAGGAGCTGGGCTACGCCGGCGACCACGACGAGTACTACGACCCGCGCAACAGCTACCTCAACGAGGTATTCGAGCGGCGCCTGGGCAATCCGATCTCGCTGGCGGTGGTGCAGATCGAGGTGGCGCGCCGGCTGGGCGTGCCGCTGGACGGGGTGTCCTTCCCCGGGCACTTCCTGGTGCGCCTGCCGGTGGACGACGGCATCCTGGTGATGGACCCGTTCAACGGCGGCCGGCCGCTGGGCGCCGACGAGCTGCGCGAGCGTGCCAAGCCGCATCTGGGCGGCGATGTACCCGACGACAACGCGCTGCTGCAGATCCTGGACCCGGCCTCGCACCGGGCGATCCTGGTGCGCGTGCTGCGCAACCTGCACGGGGTCTACGCCGAGCGCGACGAATGGGACCGCGCCGCGCGCAGCGCCGACCGCGTGCTCAAGCTGGTGCCCGACCAGCCCGACGCCCTGCGCGATCGCGGCCTGGCCTATCTCAGGCTCGACTACGCCCGCGGCGCGCAGGCCGACCTGTCGCGCTATCTGCAGGTGGCGCCGAAGGCGCAGGACGCCGATGCGATCCGCGAACGGCTGATCGAGCTCAATGCCGGGCGTTCGCGGACGCATTGAGGCTTGAGGCTGCGGGTTCGAGGCAAGCCGGATCTGGCCTCGCCCCGAGCGCCGGCAGCCATGGGATGGCGCTGCCGGAGTCGCGGTCTCCCCCGCTCACGCCGCGCCCCCCTTGTAGAGCGGAGCTTGCTCCGCTGCGCTTGGCCGGATCATTGGCAAGCCACCCCGTAGAGCGGAGCTTGCTCCGCTGCGCTTGGTCGGATCATTGGCAAAGCCACGCCGTAGAGCGGAGCTCGCTCCGCTGCGCTTCGTTGGGTTCTTGGGTAAGGCCTCAGCGGAGCAAGCTCCGCTCTACAGGGCGGCCGCCGACGGCGGCTGATGTCTTCTGGCGCGGTTAGTGCGGGCGCAGGTCCGGGGCGACCATCGCCATCGTGCGGGCCAGGGCGCCGCGGCCGCGTTCGACCAGCAGGCGGCCGGCCTGGGCCATCTGCGCGCGCCGTGGTGCGTCGGCCAGCAGGGCCTCGAGCAGCGTGCCCACCTCCTCGGCATTGCGGCCGATCTCCAGCGCGCCGGCCTCCTGCAGGCGGCGCGAGATCTCCACGAAGTTGTGCAGATGCGGGCCGGTGACCATCGCGGTGCCGACCGCGGCCGGCTCGAGCAGGTTGTGGCCGCCGATGGCCTGCAGGCTGCCGCCGACGAAGGCCACCTGCGCGCAGGCGTAGAAGCCCATCAGCTCGCCCAGTGTGTCGAGCACGAACACCGCATCGCCCGCGCGCGGCCAGCCGGCGAGGCTGCGCCGGCCGACCCGCCAGCCGGCGGCCTGGGCCAGCTCGGCCACGCGCCCGAAGCGCTCGGGATGGCGTGGCGCCCACAGCAGCAGCAGGTCGGGGAAGCGCGCCAGCAGCCGGCGGTGGATGGCCACCACCTGGGCTTCTTCGTCAGGATGGGTGCTGGCGGCGATCCACACCGGCCGCGCGCCGACCTCGCGGCCGAACTGCGCCACCAGCGCGTCCAGCCCCTGCGGCACGGCGATGTCGAACTTCAGGTTGCCGGTGTCGACGATGGCCTCGGGCGAGGCGCCCAGGCGCACGAAGCGCTTGCCGTCGGCGACGGACTGGGCGCCGATGCGGTGCACGCTGGCCACCACGCGGCGGATCAGCGGCGCCAGCACGCGGTAGCCGCGCAGCGAGCGCGCCGACAGCCGCGCGTTGAGGATGTAGCTGCGGATGCCGCGGTCGCGGCAGCCCAGCAGCAGGTTGGGCCACAGTTCGGTTTCCATCACCAGGGCCACGTCGGGCTGGAAGTGCGCCAGAAAGCGGCCGACCGCGCCGGGCAGGTCGTAGGGCGCGTAGACGTGCAGCACCGCATCGCCCCACAGCGCGCGCACGCGGTCCGAGCCGGTCGGGGTGATGGTGGTGATCAGCAGCTTCAGGTGCGGATGGTCGCGGCGCAGCGCATCGACCACCGGCGCGGCGGCGTTGACCTCGCCCACCGAGACCGCGTGCACCCACACGTCCACGTCGTGCGGCGCCCCGCTCCAGGCGGCATAGCGTTCGCCCCAGCGCTGGAAATAGCCCGGCACGCGGAACCCGCGCCAGATCAGGTGGTAGACCGTGGCCGGCGTCAGCACGTAGAGCACGGCCGAATACAGGGCACGCAACCATGTTTCGGTCAGGTCACGACGCATCGGGCGCAAGGATACGAGAAAGGACGCGGCACGGGGATCCAGCGCCGCCCGGCCTACAATGGCGGCCATGACCGACCGTTCCGCGCAGGCCGCGCCGCGCCAGGCCACGCCCTTCGATCCCGGCCCGGCGCCGCTGGCGCCGTCCACCTGGCCCACGTGGCTGGGGATCGGCCTGGCCGCGCTGGCCGCGCGCCTGCCCTGGGGCCTGCAGCGCAGGCTGGGCAAGCCGCTGGGGCGGCTGCTCAAAGTCGTCCTGGGCGCGCGCCGCAAGGTCGCCGCGCGCAACCTGGCGCTGTGCTTCCCCGAACTGGACGCGGCCGCGCGCGCGCGGCTGCTGGACGAGGTGTTCACCGCGCTGGGCGTGGGCCTGTTCGAGTTCGCGCGCGCCTGGTGGGGCGATGTGGCGCCGATGCGCCGCGGCCTGCGCGTGGAAGGCCTGGAGCATCTGCAGGCCGCGCAGGCTGGCGGGCGCGGGGTGATCGTGATCTCCGGCCACTTCACCACGCTGGAGCTCTCCGCGCGGCTGATGTGCGACTACGCGCCGCTGGCCGGCATGTACCGTCCGCACGCCACCGGGGCGATGGAATGGGCGGTCAAGCACGGCCGGCTGCGCTATGCCACGGCGATGTTCGGCCGCGAGGAGCTGCGCCCGGCGCTCAAGCACCTCAAGCAGGGCGGGCTGTTGTGGTTCGCGCCGGACCAGGACACGCGCCGGGGCGAGAGCGTGTTCGTGCCGTTCTTCGGCCGGCCGGCCTACAGCCTGACTTCGACCCATCAGCTGGCGCGGCTGTCGGGCGCGGCGGTGATCGCCTTCGCCCACGAGCGCCGGCCCGATGGCGGCTATACGCTGCGGCTGTCGCCGGCGTTCGAGGACTTCCCGTCCAAGGACGCCACCGCCGACACGGCGCGGGTGATGGCGGCGATCGAGGCGATGATCCGCGTGGTGCCGGCGCAGTACCTGTGGATCCATCGGCGCTTCAAGCGCCAGCCTGAGGGGCGCGGCGCGCTGTATCGGTGAGGCGGGAGTGAGTGGAGAGGCGTGAGACATGAGCGAAAGCAGCTCCTGCTCACGCCTCACGCCTCTGCGCTCACTCCTCGCTCCAAGGCATCACCAGGCGCGTACGTCCGGGGCCGATGCGGCGTTCGAGCGTGGCCGGTGCGGCACCGCCGCCCAACTGGCGCCAGGTCAGGTCGAAGGCCTGGCCATGGTTGTCCAGCTCCAGCACGGCGCGGTGCGCTTCGCGGCGCCAGGCCAGGTCGACCGTGCCGCCATCGGCGCCCGCGCGCACGCCCTGCACGCGCAGCCAGTCCCATCCGGCCGGCGGCTGCGGCGCGAAGGCGAGCCGCCGCCGCGCGCCGTCTACTTCCAGGCCCAGTAGCCCGCCGATGGCGGCCGACAGGAAGGAGGCCGAGGACCAGGTCTGCTCGGGCACGGACTCGCGCTGCGGCACGAAGGCCGCGCCCGACTGCACCTCGTGCATGTGCCCGGGCGCGTCCTGCGCCGCCCAGGGCACCAGCCGCTGCCACAGGTCCGCCGCCTGCGCGCCGCGGCCGGCGCGCCACATCGCCTCGGCCGCGCCCGCGCTGCCCAGGCCCCAGACGCTGCCGCGCGAATAGGCTTGCGGCTCGTAATCCGGCGCGCTCGCCGGCTTGCTGCGCAGGCCCCAGTCGGTGAGCACGTCCGGCGTGGCCAGCTGCGCGAAGATGGCCGCGGCCTCCTGGGGAGTGGCAGCGCCGCTGCCGATGGCCGCCAGGTCCGCGCCGCTGAAGCGCTCGCCCGGACGCCCGTCGCGGTGGAAGCCGCTGATCCACTGCCCCGCCGGGTCGCGGTAGCGCGCGCGGATGGCGGCGCGGGCGCGCACGGCGTCGGCGCGCGCCTGCGCGGCCAGGGCCGCCTCGCCCTGCGTATCGGCCATCGCCGCCATCGCCTGTGCCGCGTCCACCCAGGCCGCCGACAGGGTCAGCTCGTCGGTCAGCGCGTCCTGCTCGTTGCCGCTCATCTTGCCCGCCGGCACGCGCGGCAGGCCGTCGCCGGCATCGACCAGCCCCCGGCAGTAGCGCCAGGCCGCCAGCAGCTGCGGCCAGTGCGCGCGCAGGAAGGCGTCATCGCCGCTGGCGCGCGTGTACTCGGCGGTGACGCTCAGGAAGTCGAAGGCGATGTCCACGTGCGCGTACATGTGCGGGTAGTCGCGCACCCACTGCAGGAAGCCCGCGCTCTGCGACAGCTCGTGCCACAGCATGCCGTTGTCCGGATGCTGGTAGCGCAGCTCGAACGCCAGCTGCGCCGCCGCGCGCTCGAACTGCCCGCTGGCGATCAGGGCGCGCGTGGTCACCAGCCCGTCGCCGCCGAAGTACCAGGCGTACTGCGGCCGCCGCGCGCCGTGCGAGGGCCCGTAGCCGGCGACCAGGCCGCAGCCCAGCCGCGGGTTGCACGACCAGGCCTGTTCCAGCGCCACCTGCGCCCAGCGCAGCGCGCGGTCGGCCTGGGCATCGGGCGTGGCGATGCGCAGGCGCGTGGCCTGCGCGTAGCGCGCGGCATCCGCCGCGGCCGGCGCCTCGGGCGCCTCGAGCAGCGCGGCCGCCGTGTCGTGCACGTCTTCGTCGCGCTCGCTCTGCGCGGCGAGGGCCAGCGTGGCGCAGCGGGCGCGACCGCAGGCGGTCGGCAGCAGGTCCAGGAACAGCGGCTGGCCGAAGGCGCTGCCGCGGCGGTCGTTGTTGGGCACGCTGTGCGCGCCGGCCTGCGGCGAGGCCACCAGGGCGCGGAAGGCGCCGCTGGGCTCCTGCAGGAGCAGCCCCTTGGCGGCATCGTCCCAGCCGAATTCCTGGCCGCCGATGCCCGCCGGCCACATCAGGTTGAGCGAGGGCACCAGGTGCACGCGGATGCGTAGCCCGGGCGGCGCCTGCTCCACCCGCAGCCGCACGCGCACGCCGGGCAGCGTGTCGCGCGCCTCGATCCGCTCGGACACGCGCAGCCCCGGCGCCGCGTAGACGCGGGTCAGGCCGAAGGGATCGACCGTGGCCGCGGCCGGCGCATCGGCGGCCTCCCAGCGCGTGCCATCGCCGCGCAGGAATTCCAGCCGATAGCCCGATGCGATCTGCACCGGGAAGCTCCACACCTCCAGCCCATCGCTGCCGTAGCCGCCGGCGAAGCCGCGCAGGCCGTGCGCGGCCAGGTAGCGCTCCTGCACAGGCGCCGTGACGGTCCAGGACGGCACGCCTGCGTCGTCGCGCGGCGCCGCGGCGTCTGCCTGCGTCGCCGCCCTGCTCCCCTCCGCCAGCAGGCAGACCGTCGCGGCCATGCTCAACACAACCGCGGACACGCTGCGCAGCGCCATGCTCGACCCCCGGGAGCGACGCGCGATTGTGGCCCGCCCGCCAGGTGGGCGCCCGCCGCGCCGCATCATTGGGCAGGAGCGAGCTAAGAGGGCGAGGAATGAGAAAAAGAGGAGCTCGCTCACTTCTCACTCCTCTGCGCTAACTCCTCGTCCGTAGGGCGAAGCCTCCCCCGCCGGCCGCGTCTTGAAGCGCCGGTGCCACCACAGGTATTGCGCCGGATGCGCGCGGATCACCGCTTCCAGCTCGCGCATGTAGCGCGCGGCGAAGGCGCTCGGGTCGGATGCGTCGGCCTGCGGCCAGGGTGGGTCCACGCGCACGCGGTAGCGGCCATCGGCCAGGCGCTGGCACCAGTACGGCACGATCGCCACGCCGGCGCGGCGCGCCAGCTCGGGGGTGGTGGTGAGCGTGGCGGCCTGCACGCCGAAGAACGGCACGAAGGCGCTGTTGTAGGTGAAGTTCTGGTCGGCCAGGTAGACCATGCGCGCGCCGCCCGACAGCGCACGCAGCAGACCGCGCACGTCCTTCTTGCCGACCACATGGGCGAACACTCGCCGCCGCCCGTCCTGCATCAGCCGCTCGCCGCAGGAACCGCCGGTGCGCCGGACCATGCACGACATCGGCGCGCCCAGCGCCTCGCCCAGCAGGCGCGCGCCCAGGTCGACATTGGGGAAGTGCGCGGTCAGCAGCAGCACGCCGCGGCCCTGCGCCTGCGCGGCGCGCAGGTGCTCCAGGCCTTCGACCTCGAACAGGCCGGCCAAGGCGCTGGAAGGCGCGTACCAGGCGCGGATCATCTCCAGCAGGCCGATCACGCTGTCGCGCGTGTTGGCGCGCACCAGCGCCTCGCGCGCGGCTGCGTCCAGCTGCGGGAAACACAGCGCCAAATTGATTCGCGCGATGCGCCGGCGCGAGGCCAGCAGCGGCGTCAGCAGCCAGGCCAGCGCGCGGCCCAGCGCCAGCACGCGCCGCTGCGGCCAGGCCGCCACGCGCCGGCACAGCCAGCGCAGCGGACCCAGGCCGGGGCAGTGCGGCTCAGGCCGCGGCGGCATCGTGGCGCGCCAGCAGGCTGCCGGCGTACAGCGCGGCCAGCAGCAGCGTCAGCCCGCCCCAGAAGGTCGAGTAGAAGGCCAAGTGCGTGTTCAACGGGAACACCGTCACCGCCAGCGCCAGCATCGCCGGCCGCGCGCGATCGCGCGCTTCCGGCGTGGCGAAGCGCCAGGCGCGCCAGGCCAGCGCCGCGCCGGACAGCCACAGCAGCAGGCCGATCACGCCGGTCTCGGCCAGGATCTCCAGCACGATCTGGTGCGCATGCAGCGCCGGGCCGTGGCCCCAGGCCGGCGCCACGCTCGGCGTGGGATCGCAGGCCGGGAAGACATCGCGGAAGTTGCGCACGCCCACGCCGTTGATCGGGTGCTCGCCGATCATGCAGCCGGCGGCCTGCCAGATGCGCCCGCGTCCGGACAGCGCGGTGTCCACGCCGGCCTCGTCGCCGGCGAAGGCCGCGGTGGTCAGCTGCACGCGCTTGGCCAGCTTGGGCGAGGCCACGGCCATCACCGCCAGCAGCACCGCGGCGGTGGCGAACACGCCCAGCAGCGGCTTCCAGCCCAGCAGCCGCCAGCCGGAGAACACCAGTACCAGCGCATAGGTGATCCAGGCCGCGCGCGCGCCGGCCAGCAGGACCACCACGCCGATCGCCGCCGCGGCCAGCAGCCAACCGCCCATGCCGAAGCGGCGCCCGGCGGCGAACAGGCCGAACGGCGACAGGCTGGCCAGCACCAGGCCGAGCTTGAGGTTGCACGGCCCCAGGAAGCCGCTGAGCCGGTCCACCGCCTCGACCTCGGCCGCCGAACACATCGGATGGCCGCTGAAGGCCTGCTTGAGCGAGTCGATGCCGAAGAACAGCGGGCTGGTGCCCACCGCCACCTGCACCAGCGCATCCAGCGTCCAGATCGCCACGATGATGGCCAGCCCGCCGAAGGTGATCCGCCGGCCGCGCTCGTTGGCCACCGCCGAGGCCACCAGCCACAGGAAGGGCAGATAGCGCAGGTCGGTGGCGGCCTCGCCCCAGGCGCGGCCATGGTCGACCGCGTCGAAGGCGGAGATGAATTCCGGCACCCAGTAGGCGCAGAACATCACGCTGGTCAGCGCCCAGGCCTCGTTGCTGAGCAGGCGATCGCCGCCGCGGAAGCGGTGCAGGGCCAGCTGCACCAGCGCGGCCAGCGCGCCCAGCGCTAGCACCGCTTCGGCATAGCCCGGCGCCGGCCACAGCGCGACGAACAGCAGGATCCAGGCCGGCGCCCAGCGCCAGCCGTCCGCGCGCGGAGCAAGTCGGAGCGTCGAAGCGGGCGTGGTCATGAGGCGGTGAGTTCCTGGTAGAGCGCCAGCGTGGCGCGCTGCATCGCGGCCAGCGTGTAGGGCATGGTAGCCGGCGGCGCCGGCGGTGCGGCCAGCAGTGCGCGCGCGGCGGCGGCCAACGCCTGCGCATCGAACGGCGCGACCGCGCCGGAGGGCTGCAGTTCGCCCAGCAGTTCGCCCACCCCGCCGTGCGCCCAGCCCAGCACCGGGCGCCCGACCGAGAGGGCCTCGATCACGGTGCGGCCGAACGACTCGGGCTTGCGCGAGAGCTGCAGCACCAGATCGCTGGCGGCATAGGCGTCGGCGATGCGCGCGGTGACCTCGGTGAAGGCGACCGCCTGGGCGATGCCCAGCTGCGCCGCCAGGGCTTCCAGTTCGGCCACGTAGTCCTCGCGGCCGGGCGCGCGCGCGCCGGGCAGCCACAGGCGCGCGTCCAGCCCGTCGGCGCGCAGCGCGGCCAGCAGCTGCAGGCCGTCGCCATGGCCCTTGAGCCGCGTGCCGCGCCCGGGCAGCAGCAGCAGCGGGCCGTCGCCGGCCAGCTGCGGGAACTGCTCGGCGGCCCAGGCGCGCATTGGCGCATCAGGCCATGGCGCACGTGGGAATTGCGTCGGATCCAGGCCGCGCGGGATCACCCGCAGGCGCGCCGGATCGGTCCTGGGGTAGTGCTGCAGGACGTAGCGGCGCACGGTGTCGGACACGCAGATCACGCGCTCGCCGCGGGTCATGATGGCGCTGTAAGCGCCGGGCGAATTGAGCCCGTGCACCGTGGTGACCAGGTGCGGGCGCGCGGCGCGCGGCATGCCGCGCAGCGCGCCCCAGCCGATCCAGGCCGGCAGGCGCGAGCGCGCGTGGACGATGTCGGGGCGCTCGCGCTCGAACAGCGCGCGCAGCGTGCGCACGTGGCGCAGCGTGCCCAGCGCCTTGCGGCCGATGTCCAGCGTGAGATGGGTGGCGCCGCTGGCTTCCAGCGCTGGCACCAGGCGCCCGCCGGCGGACACCACGAGGGCGCGATGGCCGGCCGCGACCAGCGCGGCGGCGATTTCCAGGGTGGAGCGCTCGACGCCGCCGGCGTGCAGTGCCGGCAGCAGCTGCACCACCGTCAGCCGGCGCGTGCCCGGCTCAGTCGGCAAGGACGAAGTGCGAACCGCAGTACGGGCAGTCGGCCTCGCCGTTGGGCGCGTCCTCGATGGGCAGGTAGACGCGCGGATGCGAGTTCCACAGCGCCATCGACGGCAGCGGGCAGCTCAGCGGCAGGTCGGCGCGGGTGACGGTGTAGCGCTTTTCGGCATTGGCCGGCGCGGTGGCGGGTTGGCTCATGGCGGGGTACTCGAACGCAGACCGAAGGACGAGGATTCTAGCAGGGGGCTTGCCCCGTCTTTGTGGGAGCCGCCCAGGCGGCGATGGGTTTCACTTGCAAAGCCCCCTCGCCGCCGTAGACCAAAAGGCCACAGGGCCCGCCCCCCCCTGTAGAGCGGAGCTTGCTCCGCTGAGGCTTTCCCGATAATCCAGCCGAAATGCTGTGGAGCAAGCTCCGCTGGGGCTTTCCCGATGATCCGGCCGAAATGCAGCGGAGCGAGCTCCGCTCTACAGGGCGGTGGCGACTTGATCGGAAAAGCGCGTTGTTCCCACAGGCTTGGCCGGCCTCTCAGCGCGCGGAGAGCCAGTCGCGCAGGGCGGCTTCCAGGCGGGTGAGGCCTTCGGCCAGTTCCTCGTCGGTGAGGTTGAGCGCCGGCACGAAGCGCAGCACGTCCGGGCCGGCCTGCAGCAGCAGCAGGCCATGCGCGGCGCAGGCGTCGAGGATGGCCGCGGCCTGGCCGGCGTACGCCGGGCGCAGCACCGCGCCGAGCATCAGCCCGCGGCCGCGCACCTCGGCGAACAGCTGCAGCTCGCCATCCAGGCGGGCCAGCGCCGCCCGCAGCGCCTGCGACTGGCGCACGACATTGGCCGCGATCTGCGGCGAGCCCAGCTTGGCCAGCGCCACGCGCGCCACCGCCGCGCCCAGCGGATTGCCGCCGAAGGTGGTGCCGTGCGCGCCGAACTGCATCACCTCGGCCACCTTCGGCCCCACCAGCATCGCGCCGATCGGGAAGCCGCCGCCCAGGGCCTTGGCCAGGGTCACGATGTCCGGCGTCACCCCGTCCTGCCAGTGCGCGAACAGTTCACCGGTGCGGCCCATGCCGCACTGGATCTCGTCCAGCACCAGCAGGGCGTCGTGCTGGCGGCACAGCGCCTCGACGCCCTTCAGATAGCCCGGCGCGGCCGGCAGCACGCCACCCTCGCCCTGCACCGGCTCGAGCATCACCGCGGCCACGTCGCCGCCGGCCATCGCCGCTTCCAGCTGGGCCAGGTCGTTGAAGTCCACGTAGCGGAAGCCGCCGGGCAGCGGCTCGTAGCCTTCCTGATACTTGGGCTGGGCGGTGGCGGTGACCGTGGCCAGCGTGCGGCCGTGGAAGCTGCCGCGGAAGGTGACGATCACGCGCCGCTCGGGCGTGCGCCCCTGCCCGGCCGCCCACTTGCGCACCAGCTTGATCGCCGCCTCGTTGGCCTCGGCGCCCGAGTTGCACAGGAAGGCGCGGGTGGCGAAGCGCGAGGCCTCCACCAGCTCCTGCGCCAGGCGCAGCGGCGGCTCGCTGTAGAAGATGTTGCTGGTGTGCCAGAGCTTGCCGGCCTGTTCGATCAGCGCGGCGGTGAGGTCCGGGTCGTGGTGGCCCAGGCCGCACACGGCGATGCCGGCCGACAGGTCGATGTACTCGCGGCCTTCGGTGTCCCACACGTGCGCGCCCTGGCCTCGCTCCAGCACCAGTTCGCGCTGGCGGTACACGCTGAGCGTGTACTGCTTGGCGGAGGCGATGAGGTCGGAAGCGGCGGTCATGGCGATCGGTCCTGCGTGCGGGGGGATGAGCGGGGCATTGTCGCCGATCGCTTGGTGGTGCGTGTGGGGTCACTGCGATGACTGGCGTTGCATCGGTAAAGCCCATCGCCGCCATTGGCCGAAAAGGCCCCGGGGGCGCACTGTAGAGCGCAGCTTGTGGCAATCCCCTTTTGGGGACTCCGCTGCCCTTCGTTCGGTTCGTGGGGAGGGACCCGGCGGAGCAACTGTCTCCTCGAATCTCGCAGAGACCTGCCCGTAGAGCGGAGCTTGCTCCGCTGCGCTTCGTCCGGTTCTTGGGGGAAAGCCCCAGCGGAGCGAGCTCCGCTCTACAGGGGCGGAGCCGCCCTTGTGGCCTTTTCGGCCAATGGCGTCGAGCGGCTTTACCGGGAAGCGCCCACCGGCGCCGAACACCCAGGCCGCTTCGCATTCGGCCGGATCTCGCTGTCCGCGCGCATCGGCGGATCGCAGAACAGCTGCGGCGTGCTGACCGTGTCCTGGCGCTGCAGCGTCCCGTCGCGCCAGTCCTGGACGCCGAAGCGGTCCATCGCGCCCTGCCCCGGCGCGGGCGGCAGCAGCGTCACCACCTCGCGCTTGCCCAGCGTGCCCGCGGGCATCGCCACCAGCGGCCCGGGGTCGGCCGGCGCGGCGCCGGGCGCGGCCGCCGGCACCACGTAGAACACGAAGCCGTCCTCCACCGGCGCCCAGCCGGTCGAGCGACGCCGCGCGCGCTCGAAGGTCTGCATCACCACCCGCGCCGGCGCGATGCCCGGCGCACGCGCCAGGTCCTGTGCCAGCAGCGGTGCGGACTTCTTGTCCAGGTCGTGCACGGCCCAGGCCAGCAGCGGGCAGGCGCCGCTGCCGGCCTGCTGCGCGCGCGCCACCAGCAACGCCGTCAGCTCCGGCACGCGGTGGCGGCCGACCAGCTCGTTGGGCATCCACGCGCGCAGCCGCATCCCGGCCGGTGCGTAGTGACCGAAGAACTGGCGCTCGGCGAAGGCCCGGTACTGCGGCGTGGGCGGACCGAACTTGTAGGGATGCATCACCGGGATCTGCTGCCCCACACAGCCGGGCATGCCCGCGACGAACTGCGCGCCGCTGCGCCAGGGCTCGTTGCGTTCGACGAAGCGCCCGCTGCACATCCACAGCCCGCTGGCCACGGCCACCACCAGCAGCCCCGCGGCGAGCTGGCCGCCGCGCCCGGACAGGCGCGGGCCAGCCGCCTCGTACAGCCAGGCCAGCAGCGCACACAGGAACGGCAGGGTGATCAGCACATTGCGCGCCGAGTACGACGGGGCGACCACGCAGCTGACCAGCACGCCGCTGGCGATCACCCCGAGCAGCACGAACAGCGCCAGCCGCGCCGCGTGGCGGCCTCCTTCCTGCACGCGCGCGCCCAGGCTGCCGCGGCCGCCGCGCCAGCGCTGCCACAGCGCGGCCACGATCAGCGCGGTCAGCGCCCAGCTCGCGCCGGCCGCGGCCAGGTGCTTGCGCGCGATGCGCGTCTGCGACCAGAAGAAGTGCACATCGGCGCGGTACCAGGTCTTGTCCACGTCCTGCTGCGTGGCATGCAGCAGCAGCCAGGTGTAGCCGCCGACCACGGCCAGGATCAGCAGCCCGGCCAGGATCACCGGCAGGCGCAGGCGCGGCACCGGCAGCAGCCAGGCCAGCACCATGCCGGTGAGCAGCAGCAGGTAGAAGTGCATCAGGCTGCCGGCCAGGCCCAGCGCGAACAGCGCGGCGAACGCGCCCCACGGGAAGGCCCCGGTCGCCGGCGTGCGTTCGCGCAGGCGCAGCGTCAGGCCCATCAGCGCCGCGGCGATCAGGATCGCCGCGCCATAGCTGCGCGCGTTCTGCGACTGTTCGAACCAGAACGTGGACACCGCCACCAGCGCCAGGGCGAAACCCAGCGCCGCCGGGCTGAAGCGCCGCCACAGCACGCGCGCGGTCAGCGCCAGCGCCAGCACCGCGCACAGCGCGCTGGACAGGCGCAGCCAGACCTCCGACAGCCCGCCCAGCCGGCTCCAGCCATACAGCAGCATGTAGTACAGCGGCGGATGCACGTCGGTCAGCGCGCGCCGCCAGACGCCGTCCAGGCCGTCGCCTCCGCCGATCACGTAGACGGTGAACAGCTCATCGGCCCAGTAGTTGCTGCGGGCCAGCCCGACGAAGGCGAACGCGCAGGCCACCAGCGCGATGGCGGCATAGGCCGGTGCCGGCCAGCGCAGGCGACGCTGCGCCACGGAAGAAGACATCATTCGGCGATACCGGCAAAGGACGAAAGACACGGCCCGCCCGCGCCCTCGACCCGGGCCAGCGCGCGTCGGCCGGCGGCGATGATACGGCCAGCCCGGCGCGGCGCCGAGCCCCGCGCGGCACGGCGCGCGGAAGAGCCCGGCGGCTTCCACGGGGGCAAGCCAAGGCACTGGGTTCCTGCTTTCGCGGGAACGACGGATCGGTGCTTTCAAGCTGGACAGCGCGCGTCCTGCCAGCGCACACCGGCGCAGGCAGTGCGGGCCGAAGCCGCGACGCCGGCAGGCGCCGCGGGGGAAGCCGGCTTACCAGGTGCCGGTATTGGCCATCGAGGCCCAGGGCTCGGCCGGGGCCAGCGGCTTGCCCTTCTGCAGCAGCTCGATGGAGATCAGGTCCGGGCTGCGCACGAAGGCCATGTAGCCATCGCGCGGCGGGCGGTTGATGGTGACGCCCAGCGACTGCAGGTGGGCGCAGGCGGCGTAGATGTCGTCCACCTCGAAGGCCAGGTGGCCGAAATTGCGGGCGCTGCCGTAGTCCTCGACGCCGCCATCCTCGGCCGGCCAGTTGTAGGTCAGCTCGACCTCGGCCTCGGGGTTCTCCGGGGCGCCGAAGTAGACCAGCGTGTAGCGGCCTTCGGGGCTGTCCTTGCGGCGGGTCTCGCGCAGGCCCAGCCCTTCGGTGAAGAACTTGGCGGTGGCGTCCAGATCGCGGACGCGGAGCATGGCGTGCAGATATTTCATGGTGTTGAACAACTTTAAGAGGGGGAAAGAGGCGCCAGCGGGCCTGAGGGCCGGTCAGTCCAGGAACAGGTCCGGCAGCAACGGCTGGGTGGGGTCGATGGCGTAGCCGGACAAGTCGTGGACGCCGGCCTGGGCCAGCACCTGATCGTCGATCAGGAACTGGCCGGTGCAATCCGTCGCACGGCGGGTCAGCACGGCGTGGGCGGCGTCGCCCATGATCGCAGGCGAGCGTCCGTTGGCCAGCGACACGCCGGGGATCATGTTCAGCGCGTCGGTGGCGATCAGCGTGCGCGGCCACAGGCCGTTGACCGCCACGCCCTGCGGGCCGAACTCGGCCGCCAGACCCAGCGTGACCAGGCTCATGCCCATCTTGGCCAGCGTGTAGCCGGTGTGCGGGCCCCACCACTTGGGATCCAGCGACGGCGGCGGGCACAGGGTCAGGATGTGCGGATTGGGCGCCTGCAGCAGGTGCGGCAGGCAGGTCTGCGCGCACAGGAAGCTGCCGCGCGCGTTGACCTGCTGCATCAGGTCGAAGCGCTTCATCGGCGTGTCCAGCGTGCCGCGCAGCCAGATCGCGCTGGCGTTGTTGATGAGGATGTCGATGCCGCCGAAGGTGTCGACCGTGGCCGCCACCGCCGCGCGCACCTGATCCTCCTCGCGGATGTCGCACTGCAGGGCCAGGCCACTGCCGCCGGCCTCGTTCACCGCCTGGGCCGCGCTGTGGATGGTGCCGGGCAGCTTGGGATTGGGCACCGAGGACTTGGCGGCGACGGCCACGTTGGCGCCGTCGCGCGCGGCGCGCAGCGCGATGGCCAGGCCGATGCCGCGCGAGCCGCCGGTGATGAAGAGAGTCTTGCCTGACAGAGTCGTCATGCGCGAGCGCCAATGGCGCGACCGGGCCGGTCGCCGCGCAAGTTTAAGTGCCATGCCCGCGCATGGCGGCATGCACGGCAGGCAAGGACCGGGCGCCGCGCGCGGGCGCCGTTCACTTCGCGCTCCTGCGCGCCCGCGCCGGGCACCTATAATTTCGCCGATGGACTCCTGGTTCGACGGCCTGCTCGACTGGATCGCCGCGCATCCGGTCGCCGCCGGCGCGGTGGTCTTCCTCATTGCCCTGTGCGATTCGCTGATCGTGCTGGGCGCGATCGTGCCCGCGCTGCCGCTGCTGATCGGCGTGGGCGTGGTGATCGGGCTGGGAGAACTGTCCGGCCCCTATGCGGTGGTGTGCGCGGCGCTGGGCGCCTTCGTCGGCGACGGGGTGAGCTTCTGGGTGGGCCGGCGCTGGGGCACGCAGCTGCGCGCGCACTGGCCCTTCAGCAAGTACCCGCAGCTGCTGGAGCGCGGCGAGCGCCTGTTCCACCGCAACAGCCTCAAGGCGATCTTCATCGCGCGCTATGTCGGGCCGATCCGGCCGTTCGTGCCGGCGGTGGCCGGCATGCTGCACATGCCGCTCAAGCGCTATCTGCCGGCCAGCGCGGCGGCCGGCCTGTCCTGGGCGGTGCTGTTCCTGCTGCCGGGCTGGATGCTGGGCCAGGCCTACGACGCGGTCGCCGCGGTCGCCGGGCGCCTGGCGGTGGTGGTGGGCCTGCTGCTGGTGGTGCTGGGCGTGATCTGGGCGGCGGTGCTGTACAGCTACCGCTGGTTCGCCGCGCACGCCGATGCGCTGCTCGCGCGCGGCCTGGCCTGGTCGCGCGCGCATCCGGTGCTGGGGCGCCATTCGGTGGCGCTGTTCGATCCCAGGCGCCGCGAGACGGTGTCGCTGGCGGTGCTGGCGGTGGCGCTGCTGGCCCTGGCCTGGGTGCTGTTCGCCTTCCTGGTGGTGGTGCTGGGCCATGGCGAGCCGCTGGGCGTGGACCTGGCGCTGTACGAACTCATGCACAGCCTGCGCAATCCGCTGGCCGACCGCCCGCTGGCGGCGATCGCGGCGATCGGCGATGCCGACGTGCTGGCGCCGGCCTGGCTGGCGGTGCTGGGCTACCTGGCCTGGCGCAAGCGCTGGCTGGCGGTGGGCCACTGGGTGGCGGCGATCGTCTTCGGCGTGGCCCTGACCGGCTGGCTGGGCGTGGTGGTGGACATTCCCAAGCCGCCGGTGGTGGCGGGGGGCTTCGGCTTCCCGTCCAAGGCGGTGACCATGAGCACGATCATCTTCGGCTTCTTCGCCGTGCTGATCTCGCGCGAGCTGCCGGGCCGCGACCGCGCCTGGCCGTACGTGGTCGCCGGTGTGGTGGTCAGCACGATCGGCTTCGCCCGCATCTACCTGGGCGCGCACTGGCTCAGCGATGTGGTCGGCGGCACCCTGCTGGGCGTGGTGTGGGTGCTGATCCTGGGCGTGGCCTACCGCAGCCGGGTGCGGCGCTCGCTGTGGGTCAAGCCGCTGGCCTGGCTGTTCTACGGCGTGTTCGTGCTGGCCGCGCTGTGGCACGGGCCGCGTGCGGTGGATCGCATGCTGGCGCTGTTCGATGCGCCGATCGCCTCGATCGCCCGGCCCTTGCCGGACTGGTGGAAGGACGACTGGCGCAAGCTGCCGGCCACGCGTAACGAGTTCGACGACGCCCAGCGCTGGCCGCTGGACGTGCAGGTCGCCGGCCCGCTGCAGCCGCTGGTGCGCCACCTGGAAGACCAGGGCTGGCGCCTGCAGCCGCAGGCCGGCTGGGAGCGCGCGCTGCAGCTGCTGGACAGCGACCTGCCGCCGGAACGCCATCCGGTGCTGCCGGCGACGCTGGACACGCGCGCCGAGAGCCTGCTGATGCTCAAGCCCGGCCCGCGCGCCGACCAGCAGTACGCGCTGCGCCTGTGGGCCAGCCCGATCGCGCTGCAGCCGGGCCAGGTGCCGCTGTGGATCGGCGGCGCGCAGACGCTGCGCCACCAGACCCTGTTCGGGCTGGTCGGCATGTGGCGGCCGCTGCCCGACGCCGACGCCTCGCTGGACCAGGTGCGCGATTCGGTGCGCGGCCTGCCGCAGGCGCTGGCGCCGCATCCGTCCTCCGGCCTGCCAGTGCTGCGCCTGCGCACCGATCAGCTGCCGCTGGAACACGCCCCGCCCGCGCAGCTGCCGCCGGTGCGGGCGCGCTGAGGCCTGCGGCGCGGGTGCGCTGCCCGCAGCGGGTGACCGGCCGTTCGGACGGTCGCCGTCCATCACCCGTCGTTCCCGCGAAAGCGGGATCCCAGTGCCTTGGTTGTCGTCGGGAAAGCCACTGGGTTCCCGCCTTCGCGGGAACGACGGTAGAGAATTTGTCGCGGCTAACGACGATGGAAAGCGAGTCCGTCGCAGCCTCAGGCCAGCGAAGGCGCTAGGCCATCAGCGCCAGCAGATGATCCAGGCGCGCATGCGGGTCGTCTTCCTGCAGCACGGCCAGGCGCTGGGCGTCGCTGAGCGGCAGCAGTTCGGCCAGGCGCCAGCCCACCCAGGCGGCGCTGTCCAGGTCGGCGGCGGTCATGCCGGGCGGAGTCGCGCCGGCCTTCTCAAAGATCTTCTCCAGCACCGTGGCCAGCAGGCCGTGCTCGGGGCGCAGTTCGTCGTCGTCCTCGGGCGGGCACCAGTCCACCTCGCCCACCACCAGCCCGTTGTCGCGCACCCGCGTGCGCTGCACGTGGAAGCGCCGGCCGCCGCGCAGGCGCAGGGTCAGCAGGCCGTCGCTGCCGGTGCCGAAGTCCTCGATGGTCGCCTCGGTGCCATAGGCCGCCGGCGTCGCGGGGGCACCGGCCTCGCCGCCCTGCAGGATCAGGCACACGCCGAAGCCGCGCCCGCTGCGCCCGCATTCCCGGATCAGGTCCAGGTAGCGACGCTCGAACACCCGCAGCCCCAGCCCCGCCCCGGGCAGCAGCACGGTGTTGAGCGGGAACAGGGGAAGCGTCTCGGTCGCGGGCATGGCCGGGAGTGTAGGCAGAGCGGAGGTGAAGAGGGGTGAGCGAAGCGAAGTGCGCAACGGCCAGGGCGCGCAGGCCCGGCTGTCGCTCACTCCTGCTGCAAGGACGCCAGGAAGCGCCGCGGCGCCCCGTCGAAGCCGCCGTTGGACATGAACACCACATGGTCGCCCTCGCGCACCAGCGTGCCCAGCGCGGCGATCAGCGCATCGCTGTCGGGCACCGCATGCGCCTGGCCGCGGACGGCGGCGATCACCTTGCCGGCGTCCCAGGCCAGCTCGGGCCGGTGCAGGAACACCACCGCATCGGCGCCATCCAGCGACGGCGCCAGCGCCTGCGCGTGCGCGCCCAGCCGCATCGAATTGCTGCGCGGCTCCATCGCCACCACGATGCGCGCCGCGCCGACCTTCGCACGCAGGCCCTCGAGCGTGGTGGCGATGGCCGTGGGGTGATGGGCGAAGTCGTCGTACACGGTGACGCCGCGCGACTGGCCGATCACCTCCAGCCGGCGCTTGACGCTGCGGAACGCGGCCAGCGCCGGCATCACGCCGGCGATGTCCACGCCCACGGCGTTGGCGGCGGCCAGCGCCGCCAGGCCGTTGAGCACGTTGTGCCGGCCGACCAGCGGCCAATGCACCTGGCCCACTTCCACCCCATGCCGCAGTACGGCGAAGGCGCTGCCGTCGGCCTCGATCAGGCGCGCGCTCCAGTCCAGCGAAGCATCGAAGCCGAAGCGCTCCACCGGCGTCCAGCAGCCCATCGCCAGCACCTCGTCCAGGCGCGCATCGGCGCCGTTGACGATCAGCCGGCCGTTGCCCGGCACGGTGCGCACCAGATGGTGGAACTGGCGCTGGATCGCGGCCACGTCGGGGAAGATGTCGGCGTGGTCGTACTCGAGGTTGTTGAGGATCGCCACGCGCGGCCGGTAGTGCACGAACTTGCTGCGCTTGTCGAAGAAGGCGGTGTCGTACTCGTCGGCTTCGACCACGAAGAGCGGCGCGTCGGCGTCCGGCACCGGATCGCCGTGGTCCGGCGCGGCGCCGGATGCGGCCGCGGCGGGCGAGCCTCCGAGCCGCGCCGACACGCCGAAGTCCTCGGCTACCCCGCCGATCAGGAAGCCCGGCGCGCGCCCGGCGGCCTCCAGCAGATAGGCCAGGATGGTGGTGGTGGTGGTCTTGCCGTGCGTACCGGCCACGGCCAGCGTGGTGCGCCCGGGCAGCACCGCCTCGCTCAGCCACTGCGCGCCGGAGGTGTAGGCGCGGCCGGCGTCGAGCACCGCCTCCACCGCGGCGTTGCCGCGCGACAGCGCATTGCCGATGATCACCGCATCGCAGTCCGGCGAGATGTTGGCAGGCGCATAGCCCTGCGCCAGCGCGATGCCCAGCCGCTCCAGCTGCGTGGACATGGGCGGATAGATCGCCTGGTCGCTGCCTTCGACGGTGTGGCCCAGCTCGCGCGCCAGCGCCGCCACGCCGCCCATGAAGGTGCCGGCGATGCCGAGGATGTGCAGTTTGCTCATCGTTGCAGCAGGAGTGAGGGGAAGGAGCGAGGAGTGCGTGGGAGGAGCAAGAAGCGAGGAGCGAGCCAATCCGGCAGCGGTTGCCTTTGCTCGGTCCTCACTCCTGCGCGCTCACTCCTGGCTTTCGACTAGCGCTTGGCCAGCGCCTCGGTCAGCCGCTGGGTGACTTCGTCCAGCTCGCCCACGCCGTCGACCACGGTCAGGCGGCCCTGCTGCTTGTAGAAGTCGATCACCGGCGCGGTGCTGTCCGCGTAGACCTGCAGGCGCTTGCGCACCGATTCGGGGTTGTCGTCCGCGCGGCCCTCGGCTTGGGCGCGGCCGGCGATGCGCTCGACCAGCAGCTCGGTCGGCACGTCCAGCTGCACGGCCGCGTCCATCGGCTGGCCGATGCGGGCCAGCAGCTGGTTCAGCGCGTCGGCCTGGGCCAGGTTGCGCGGATAGCCGTCCAGGATGAAACCGTTGGCGACGTCGGGCTGGGACAGGCGCGATTCGAGCATGCCCAGCAGGATCTCGTCGGAGACCAGGTTGCCGGCATCCATCACCGCCTTGGCCTGCTTGCCGAGCTCGGTGCCGGCCGCCACCTCGGCACGCAGCAGGTCGCCGGTGGAGATGTGCGGGACCTTGAAGTGGTCCTTCAGGCGCGTGGCCTGCGTGCCCTTGCCCGAACCGGGCGGTCCCAGAAGAACCAGTCGCATCGTGTCACTCCAGCATTCAATGAGGAAACCTGTGAGGCCGGAGCGGGCAGCCAGCACGGCGGCGGCGCCGACGCGACCGGCGCATCGATATGGGAAGCTTACCCCATCCGGTCCAGACCCCAGGAAAGACGATGGCGGCTTCCACCCTGTTGTACGCGCAGTCCGGCGGTGTGACCGCCGTGATCAATGCCACCGCCGCCGGCGTCATCGGCGAGGCCAGGCGGCACAAGGTCAAGGTCCTGGCGGCGCGCAACGGCATCCTCGGCGCCCTGCGCGAGGAGCTGATCGACACCTCGAAGGAATCGGCCGCGGCGATCGCCGCGCTGGCGCATACGCCGGGCGGCGCGTTCGGCTCGTGCCGGGTCAAGCTCAAGTCGCTGGAAGCCGACCGCGCCCGATACGAGCGTCTGCTGGAGGTGCTCAAGGCCCACGGCGTGCGCTGGTTCCTCTACAACGGCGGCAACGACTCGGCCGATACCGCGTGGAAGGTCTCCCAGCTGGCCCAGGCCTTCGGCTATCCGCTGACCTGCGTGGGCGTGCCCAAGACCATCGACAACGACCTGGCGGTCACCGACACCTGCCCCGGCTTCGGCTCGGCGGCCAAGTACACCGCCGTGTCGGTGCGCGAATGCGCGCTGGACGTGGCGGCGATGGCCGAGACCTCGACCAAGGTCTTCGTCTACGAGGCCATGGGCCGCCACGCCGGCTGGCTGGCGGCGGCCGCGGGCCTGGCCGGCACCGGCCCGGACCAGGCGCCGCACCTGATCCTGTTCCCCGAGCGCGCTTACGACGAGGCCGCGTTCCTGGCCCAGGTGGACAAGGTGGTCAAGCGCGTCGGCTATTGCGTGGTCGTGGCCAGCGAGGGCATCCGCAGCGCCGACGGCCGCTTCGTCGCCGACGCCGGCGGCGGCACCGATGCCTTCGGCCATGCCCAGCTGGGCGGCGTGGCTTCGTATCTGGCCGGCAAGGTCAAGGCCACGCTGGGCTACAAGGTGCACTGGGCGCTGCCGGACTACCTGCAGCGCTCGGCCCGCCACATCGCCTCCAAGACCGACTGGGATCAGGCCCAGGCCGTGGGCAAGGCGGCCGTGCAGTACGCCCTGGCCGGGCACAACGCGGTCATGCCGGTGATCGTGCGCGGCGCCGATGCGCCCTACCGCTGGAAGATCGCCCCGGCACCGCTGTCCAAGGTCGCCAACCACGAGAAGACTATGCCGGCCGGCTTCATCCGCAAGGATGGCTTCGGCATCACCGAGCGCGCGCGCCGCTATCTCTCGCCGCTGATCCAGGGCGAGGCGCCGCTGCCCTACGGCCGCGACGGCCTGCCCAAGTACGTGGAACTCAAGAACATGGCGGTGAAGCAGAAACTGCCTGCCTGGGAAGGCTGAGGCCGCGCATTCCCGGGCGGAGGCCAGAGCACCATGTTTACCGGCAGGGCTTGCCCTCGACCTCCAGCTTGGCCGCGTAGGCCGGCAGCGCGGCCAGCTTGCCGGCCTGGGCCTGGGCCTTGGCGTCCTGCAGGTACAGGCGGGCGCGTTCCTGGCCGTCGAGCTTGAGTGCCTGCCCGGCCGGCTTGCGCCACACCTGCACCACCGCCTGCTGGCCGGCGCAGCTGGCCGAGGGCACCTTGATGATGTCGTTGAGCTTCCAGCCCTTGGCCTCGCTGGGCTGGACCTTGTCGTAGTCCATGAACATCGCGCGCGCCTGGCAGACGCTGCTGGTGCGCACCAGGTTCATCGCATAGGGCTGGGCGGCCTCGCCGGTGAAGCGGCCTTCGATGCGGGTGCAGGCCTCGGGGATCTGGCGCAGCGTATGCAGCACGCCGTTGGCCTGTGGGGTGCCAACCGGGCGCTGGATCTCCGGCGCCTGCTGGGCCAGCGCCGTCAGCGGCAGGCACAGCAGGCCGGCCAGGGCCAGGCGGGAAGCGGATGCGGACATGGGCAGGTCCTTTCTAAGGGAAGGGAAGCGGGCGGCAGGCTGGCACGCGCTGGCTGAACACCGGATCGCTTCGCCCGTTCACCGTGTCCACACCGCGCTGAACCGAGCGCGCGAGCGCGTGACCTGTGTCATGACGGGCTCGCGTTCCACTAGGCGCGCGGACTCCGTCACGGCATGTCATCCCGGCGAGATGGAGGACGCGCAACGTTCCCGCCGTGCGTGTTTGAGGACATTTGCGTTTTGAAGATTGTGATGCTGACCGTCCACGAGGCCACCTCGGCGCGCAAAGTGGACTTTCACTTCTGGACCGAGTCGCTGGCGCGGCAGGGGCATGCGGTGGACTTCGTGACCGTGGGCCTGAGCCCGCTGACCCGGCTCAAGCCGCAGGCGCGCCGGTTCCAGGGGCCGTTCAACGCCTGGCGCCAGGTCGGGCCCGGCGTGCGCAAGTACCTGTGGCGGCCGGCGCTGCATCCATTGTCGCTGGGGCGCCCAGCGCTGGACGCGATCACCCGGCCGCTGTTCTCGCTCTACCCGGCCATGCTCACGCGCACGCTGCTGCAGGGCATTGCCGATGCCGATGTATTCGTCGTGGAGAACGGCGCCGGCCTGTGCCTGGTGCCGGCCCTGGCGCGGCGCTTCCCGCAGGCGCGCTTCATCTACAGCGTGTGCGACCGCATCGCCACGCTCAAGTACCACCCGCTGATCCTGGATGCCGAGCGCGAGGCGCTGCCGCACTTCAGCCTGGTGCGCGTGCCAGCCGAGGTGATGGTGGCCGACTACCCGCACGTGCCCCACGTGCACTACATCCCGCACGGCATCGACAAGGCGCTGTTCGACACCCCGCGGCCCTCGCCCTACCCGGCCGGCACGCGCAACGTGGTCAGCGTGGGCGACATGCTGTTCGACGACCACGCCGTGGACTGCATGGCGCGCGCCGAGCCGCAGGTGCGCTTCCACCTGTTCGGCAAGGGCGCGCGACTGCAGGCGCCGCCGCCCAACGTGATCGAGCACGGCGAGCAGCCCTTCGATGCGATCGTGCCCTACCTGCAGCATGCCGATGCCGGACTGGCGCCGTACCGGCCGGCGCTCAATGCCGACTACCTGAGCCAGTCGAGCATGAAGATGCTGCAGTACACCTATTGCCGGGTGCCGATCGTGGCGCCGGACTTCGCCGCGCGCGGCGTGCACACCTCGGCCTACACGCCCGGCGTGGAGGGCAGCATCGTGGCGGCGCTGCGCCGCGCCCTGGCCTACGACCGCGCCAGCATCGACAACAGCGGCGTGCTGGATTGGGACGGGGTGACCGGACGCATGCTGGCCCTGGGCCTGGCATCGACCGCCGAGACCGGCGCCACGCCGCCGGCACCGGCCCGACCGCACCCCACTGCCCAGCGGCGCGCCGACGCCTGAGCGCGCCATCACGCATCGCGCGGCACTGCATCATCGCGCAGAGCGCGCGCAGGCCTACACTGCCCCACAACGGGCACCGGTCGATCGACGCCCGTCCTCGGCGCCGGGCGTGTCGATGCGCGCGGCGAACCGTCCATCTGCCTTGGGAGGGGTCATGTTGGAACACTACGGTCTTGCGCTGGCGCTGGCATGCGCGGCAATCGCCATCCTGTACGGAATCGTCTCGTCGCGCTGGGTGCTCTCGCGCCCGGCCGGCAACGCGCGCATGCAGCAGATCGCTGCGGCCGTGCAGGAGGGCGCGCGCGCCTATCTCAACCGCCAGTACCTGACCATCGCCATCGCCGGGGCGGTCCTGTTCGTGCTGGTCGGCGTCTTCCTCAGCTGGCCGACCGCGATCGGCTTCGCCCTGGGCGCGGTGCTGTCGGGCGCGGCCGGCTACATCGGCATGAATGTCTCGGTGCGGGCCAACGTGCGCACCGCCGAGGCCGCGCGCCACGGCATGGGCCCGGCGATGGACGTGGCCTTCCGCGGCGGGGCGATCACCGGGATGCTGGTGGTGGGCCTGGGCCTGCTGGGCGTGGCCGGCTACTGGGCGCTGCTGACCCATGTGCTGCAGGTGCCGACCGAGCAGGCGCTGCATGCGCTGGTCGGGCTGGCCTTCGGCTCGTCGCTGATCTCGATCTTCGCGCGCCTGGGCGGCGGCATCTTCACCAAGGGCGCGGACGTGGGCGCCGACCTGGTGGGCAAGGTCGAGGCCGGCATCCCCGAGGACGATCCGCGCAATCCGGCGGTGATCGCCGACAACGTCGGCGACAACGTGGGCGACTGCGCCGGCATGGCCGCCGACCTGTTCGAGACCTACGCGGTCACGGTGATCGCGACCATGCTGCTGGGCGGGCTGATGGCCGCGCAGGCCGGCGCGAACGCGATCCTCTACCCGCTGGTGCTGGGCGGGGTGTCGATCATCGCCTCGATCATCGGCGCGCTGTTCGTGCGGGTGGGCGATCCTAATGAAAGCGGCGGCGGCTCGATCATGGGCGCGCTGTACAAGGGCGTGATCGTCTCGGCGGTGCTGGCGGCGATCGCCTTCTACCCCATCACCACCGCCCTGATGCGCGACTCGGCCATCGGCGCCCTGCCGCTGTACGGCTGCGCCCTGATCGGCCTGGTCCTCACCGGCGCGATCGTGTGGATCACCGAGTACTACACCGGCACCCAGTACAAGCCGGTGCAGCACGTCGCGCAGGCCTCCACCACCGGCCATGGCACCAACATCATCGCCGGCCTGGGCGTGTCGATGAAATCCACCGCCCTGCCCGTGGTCGCCGTGTGCCTGGCGATCTGGGGCGCGCACGCGCTCGGCGGCCTGTACGGCATCGCCATCGCCGCCACGGCCATGCTGTCGATGGCCGGCATGATCGTCGCCCTCGACGCCTACGGCCCGATCACCGACAACGCCGGTGGCATCGCCGAGATGGCCGAGCTGCCGGCCGAGGTCCGCGCGGTCACCGACCCGCTCGACGCGGTCGGCAACACCACCAAGGCGGTGACCAAGGGCTATGCGATCGGCTCGGCGGCGCTGGCCGCGCTGGTGCTGTTCGCCGACTACACCCACAACCTGGCCGCCGCGCATCCTGGATCGGCCTACAGCTTCGACCTGTCCGATCACCGCGTGATCATCGGCCTGCTGATCGGCGGCCTGATCCCCTACCTGTTCGGCGCCATGGCCATGGAAGCGGTGGGCCGCGCCGCCGGCAGCGTGGTGGAGGAAGTGCGGCGCCAGTTCCGCGAGATCCCCGGGATCATGGACGGCAGCGGCAAGCCGCAGTACCACGCCGCGGTCGACCTGCTCACCCGCGCGGCCATCCGCGAGATGATCGTGCCCTCGCTGCTGCCGGTGGTGGTGCCGATCATCGTCGGCCTGGTGCTGGGCGCGCAGGCGCTGGGCGGCCTGCTGATCGGCACCATCGTCACCGGCCTGTTCGTGGCCATCTCGATGACCACCGGCGGCGGCGCCTGGGACAACGCCAAGAAGTACATCGAGGACGGGCACTTCGGCGGCAAGGGCAGCGAGGCGCACAAGGCCGCGGTCACCGGCGACACCGTCGGCGACCCCTACAAGGACACCGCGGGCCCGGCGATCAATCCGCTGATCAAGATCATCAACATCGTCGCGCTGCTGATCATCCCGCTGCTGGGCTGAGCCCGCTTCCCCGGTGGCGCCGACGCCTTGGCAGCCCCTTGCCGGGCGTTGGCGCTGCGTTGCAGCACCGCTGCGCTAGAATGCGGCCCACTTTCGATCACCTCAAAGCATTGGAGCAGCGCATGGGCCTGGGCAGCGTCCCCACCGGCAAGAATCCGCCGGACGAGATCAACGTCATCATCGAGATCCCCAAGGATTCCGAGCCGGTGAAGTACGAAGTGGACAAGGAATCCGGCGCGATCTTCGTCGACCGCATCCTGTCCACCCCGATGCGCTACCCCTGCAACTACGGCTACGTGCCGCACACCCTGTGCGGCGACGGCGACCCGGCCGACGTGCTGGTGGTGCTGCCGCTGCCGCTGGTGCCCGGCTCGGTCATCCGCTGCCGCCCGGTCGGCGTGCTGCGCATGAGCGACGAGGCCGGCAGCGACGAGAAGCTGCTCGCCGTGCCGGTGGAGAAGGTCTTCAGCGGATACTCGCACATCAACGACATCGCCCAGGTCAGCGGCCATTGGCTGGAGCGCATCGGCCACTTCTTCGAGCACTACAAGGACCTGGAGAAGGGCAAGTGGGTCAAGATCGACGGGTGGGGCGGCGCCGACGAGGCCAAGAAGATCCTGCTGGACGCCATCGCGCGCGACGCAGGCCACGACAAGGCCTGATCCAGGCCAGCCGTCGTCACGAAAGGCGCCCGCGAGGGCGCCTTTTTTGTGTGCCCTCGCCCAACGCAAGGCCGTCGGGTGGACTTCGCCAACCCACCTCGCCCCTCCCTTTCGCCGCAGGCGAAGGGGAACTCGAAGTCGAAAACTAGCGACTGATGGGGGGCGCTTTTGCTCTTGCTTCGGTGGCTTGCCCGGTAAAGCCCCGCCCCCTCCCCATCCCTCCCCTGCGCTACGCGCAAGGAGGGGGCCTCAAGTCGATGCCCTCCCGTCACTGATCGCGCTGTGCGTATGAGCGAGGGTCTCGAACGACCGCGCAAACCGAAGCCCCCGCGACCTGACGCGCGCGGCAGCGGGCCGGCGGGCGGGGGCCGCGCCTAACGAGGCAGGACGCCGAGCGCCCGAATCAGGGCAGGATGCCCTGATTGAGGGAAAAGCGGCCCCCGCCCGCCGGACCGCTGCCCCTCCGAAGCAGAGCCTTTATTCACCCAAAGCGGCAACACGCGCACCCGCCGCAACCTAGAACGGAAGAACGGCTCAGCCGTGGAAGGAAGCTTCCAGCGCGCGCTGCGGAACGTCGCCCAGGGCGGGCTGCAGGCGTGCGGCATGCGGACGCCAGCGCTCCGCCGAGGACGGGCTGGCCGGCGGCTGCGCGCGCGGCAGGGTCTGGCCCAGTTCGAGGCTCCATTCCAGCCCGGCGAAGCCCGCCACGCGCTGCATCTCCCCGTCCGGATCGGCCAGCAGCCGGTCCAGGTCCAGCCCCAGCCAACGCTCGGGCGGCAGCTGCGCCAGATCGTCGAGCAGCACCCGCATGATCCCCGACCACTGACCCGCGACCACAGCCTCCAGCGGCAGACCGGACAACGCCTGCCAGCCCGGCGGCCGGGCCAGCGTCCAGGCCGGCCCCTCCCAGCCCGGCAGCACGCCCGCGTCCTGCATGCGGCCCTCCTCCCAGGCGCGCAACAGACTGCCCAGCGCCTCATGCGGCTCGCGATGGACGAACACGAAGCGCGCATCGGGGAACGCCTGCGCCAGGAACGGCACCCGCAGCGCATCGCGCGCGTCCGCACGCAGCAGGCGCACCGTGCCGCCGGCGGCCGGCACCGGCTTGCCATCGTGACCGCGCAAGCCGCGCGCCAGACGCTCGCGCACCCGGCGCACCGTGTCCTCGACCGCATCGCCTGCCAGCAGGCGATGACTGAAGTCGGCCCGCTGCGGCGCCGCCAGACGCTGGATGCCGTCGATCGCCCGACGCGCCTCCTCGCCAGCGGCATACAGACCCGGCGCCCGCGCCAGCGTGCGCGCCACCAGACCCGCGCCCGAGCACGGCGCCGCCACTACGAACAACGGCTGCCGCAGGCGCGTGGGCGGCGAGCGCGGCTTCGGCGTGGCGACCGTGGGCGCCCCAGGCGGCGGCGCCTCGGACTTCCGCGCGCCTCCCCGGCGCAGCCCGTCCTCTTCGGCCACGGCCACGTCCAGCACCTGCGCCTGCAGCGCCGGCCACAGGCCGATGCCGTTGCGCAGCACCAGTTGCTCGACGCCCAGTTGCTGGCAAGCCTGCCCGGTGGAAGCCAGCAGCGCCCGATACGCCGGCCTGCCGGCCGCCTCGGCCCCATGCCGCGCCCACAGCGCATGCCAGTGCCGCGACAGGCGCAGCAGCAAGGCCTGTAGGCCGGCCAGACGCGGATGCGGCACGGCCTCGTTCAACAGGAACATCAGATGCTCGCGCAGCTCCCAGGGCGTCATCACCTGTGGCGCGCCATGCGCCTCCAGCGCCAGCGCCGCGCGCTGATCGGGCGCCAGGGTCAGCTGCAGCGGCTGCCAGGGCTCGCGCTCGGCGCGGCCCGGGGTGCGGCCGCGGGTCAGCAGCTCCCAGAACCGCTCGCCGCCGACGGTGTCGGCCACCAGATGCAGGCACGGCCCCTGCGCCGGGCCGGCGAAGCGATGCGGACGCCAGGTATCGAACACCCAGGCCGTGCCCGGCGCCAGGTGCGCGACCTCGTCGCCGCATTCGAGCAGCACGTCCGGCGGACTCTCCAGCGGCAGGTGGAGGCGCAGGCGCTCGCGGTGGTAGTAGTCCACCGCCACTTCGGCCGCGTATTGCCGCCCGACCGCGATGCGCTGCAGGAACACCTGGCCCCAGGTCGCGCCCAGCCCGGCCAGCGCCTGCTGCAGCAGCGGCATCTGCCGCAGGAACGGCGTGGCACGCATCGGGCCGGACAGCGCCCCGCTGGCCGCATCGCCGCCGCTGCTGACCAGCCGCAGCCGCTCGCCGCCGTCGGCGCAGCGCTGCCAGTGCCTGTCCGCCACGGCCGTCGCCTCGTGCAGCAGCGGTCCGGGATCGAACAGGACCGGGAGCTGGATGAAGGGAACCTGCAGTTTCATGCGGTGCGCGGACGAGGCCTGGCCAAAGCCGCGCATCGTAGCGCGTGGGTCAACCCTCGGGCCGGTCGTCGCGCTGCGCACGCACGCGCAGGGTGGTCAGCGCGATCAGGCGCGAGACCACCAGCGCGATGTACATCACCCCGGCGAACTGCTCGAGCATGACCAGCGCACGCGCCTGCGGCAGCACCGGCACGATGTCGCTCAGGCCCACCGCCGAGAGCACGCTGAAGCTCAGATACAGCAGCTCCATCCAGCTGCGCGCACCGCTGGTCACGCCGTTGGCGCTGAAGCTGCCCGGGTACCACTGCTGGCACACCGAGAAGGCGAAGGCGAACGCCCACGCCAGCAGGGTGAAGGTGGCGCCGGCGGCGAACAGCTCGTCGCTGGTGACGCGGTGGTCGTCCAGCATGTAGCCGATCAGGCTGGCGGCCGTATAGAAGTACAGCAGGCATTCCATGGCCTGGGCGAAGGTCACCAGCCCCGGCAGCTGCCGGGTCACCCCGAGCAGCGAGCAGGCCACCGAGGGCAGCGCCAGCAGCCAGGCGATCCAGTTGACCGCCGGGCTGCGATTGACCACCCACAGCGCCAGGGCCAGCACCAGGATGCCGAACGCCCCCAGCAGCGCCTGGCCGGTGCGGGTGTCGTTCATGGCCGGGTAGAGCAGCACCCCGGCCAGCTGGACGACCAGCAGCATGGCCGAGGGGTGTCGACGCAGGAGATGGAGGTCCAGGCGCATAGGGCGATCTTGCAGTGCGGGATCGCATCGTAATCACCTCCCTGTCGAGGCCGTCAAAAAGATGAAATCCCCCTTAACGGGTGAGAAAAATAACAAACACGTCACTGATTAGCTGGCTTTTAGTTTTGATGCCATTAATTTCTGACGATCCGTGACAAATTACGTGAATTGCGACACACATCGCCACGCTTGGGACGAACTAGCTCGTTAAGTTCCCGTTCGCGCGCCGTTGGACGTCCGTTACGCGGCCGCGCGCATTGCCCGCGCCCTACCCCCGTCTCCGCATCCCGCGGGCCGGTCCGGAGGGGCGCTTTTGCCTTGATGCATTTATTGGGAAGCCACATTCACATGAGCCACAGAAATCGTCACCACGGCTTGCGCCGCACCGCCCTGGCCCTCGTGCTCGGCGCCGCGCTGGCGCAGGGCGCTGCCTACGCGCAGAGCACCGCCGGCAACATCGCCGGCACCGCGCCGGCCGTCGCCGGCCAGACCGTGCAGATCACCAGTTCCGCCTCCGGCGTGTCGCGTCAGGTGCCGGTCGATGCCAACGGCCGCTTCCGCATCCCCGCCCTGCCCACCGGCACCTATACGGTCACTCTGACCGGCGCCGACGGCACCGCCTCCAGCCAGACCGTCACCGTCGTGGCCGGCCAGACGGTCAACGCCGAGTTCGCCGATGCGAGCGGCGGCGGTGCGGCCAAGAGCCTGGACACGGTCGTCGTGCGCGGCATGAAGAACGTCAACGGCATCGACCTGTCCAGCGTCGAGTCGCGCACCACCTTCACCGCCGAGCAGCTCAACGCGCTGCCGGTGCCGCGTGACATCACCAGCGTCTCGCTGCTGACCCCGGGCACGGTCAAGAGCTCGGGCTACTTCGGCAACGCCTCCTTCGGCGGCGCCTCGGCGGCCGAGAACAGCTACTACGTCAACGGCTTCAACATCACCAACCTCTACGACAGCCTGTCCTTCTCGGAAGTCCCCTTCCAGGCGATCGACCAGCTGGACGTGCAGACCGGCGGCTACGGCGCGCAGTACGGCTTCTCCACCGGCGGCGTGACCAGCGTCAACGTCAAGCGCGGCACCAACGAATGGCACGGCGGCCTGAGCTGGACCAGCGTGCCCGACAGCCTGCGCGCCAGCGTGCCCAACGTCTATCGCAACAGCGACGACCAGATCTTCCGCAGCTACCACAACAACTACAACGCCTCCAACACCTACACCGGCTGGATCGGCGGTCCGCTGATCAAGGACAAGCTGTTCGTGTTCGCGCTGGCCGAGTTCGACAAGAGCAACACCACCTCCTACGGTGCGCGCTCGGACGTGCAGACCGAGCTGGACGCCGACGGCAATCCGACCCTGTCGCCCTCCACGGCCTCGCGCTCCACCACCGCGCAGGACTATGAGTCCAAGACGCCGTACTGGCTGGTCAAGCTGGACTGGTACCTCAACGACGCCAACCACCTCGAGTACACCGGCTTCGACAACGGCAGCCGCTACACCTACGACTACTACAACGCCGCCTACGGCGCCGACGATCATCCGGCCAAGACCGACTACAACGGCCAGCTGGTCGGCAAGAGCGGCGGCCAGACCGACATCTTCAAGTGGACCAGCTACCTGACCGACAACCTGACCATGGCGCTGCAGTACGGTCAGATGCGCAACAAGGATTCGCAGTTCACCATCAGCCCCGACGGCAAGCACAGCTCGTACGACGGCAACGTCTTCGGCCCCATCGGCGACTGCCCGTACGTGATCGACCAGACCGGCAC
The DNA here is from genome assembly GCF_030322905.1 of Pseudoxanthomonas winnipegensis. Lineage (NCBI taxonomy): Bacteria > Pseudomonadati > Pseudomonadota > Gammaproteobacteria > Lysobacterales > Lysobacteraceae > Pseudoxanthomonas > Pseudoxanthomonas winnipegensis. Next base: position 3,362,334 of record NZ_CP095475.1, read on the forward strand.
GAAGATCGGCTGCGCCGTGGCCCAGAGCGTGGGCATGGAAGGCGGCAAGAACTCGCGCGACAGCTACAAGGCCGACTTCGAGTGGCAGCTGGGCGACCACAAGGTGGCCTTCGGCTACAGCGATGAGCAGTGGAAGTCGACCTCGGGCACGGCCTACTCCTCGGGCGGCTACTGGCGCCTGTACGACGGCTATGCGCGCCTGATCAACTTCCGCACCGGCGGCGGTGTCAAGATCGACCAGAAGTCCTGGTACCTGCAGGACAACTGGCAGATCACCGACAACTTCATGCTGTACGGCGGTATCCGCAACGACTCGTTCGACAACAAGAACAGCTCGGGCACCACCTTCGTCAAGCAGGACGACATCTGGCAGCCGCGTCTGGGCTTCTCGTGGGATGTGGCCGGCAACGGCGACAGCAAGCTGTTCGGTTCGCTGGGCCGCTACTCGCTGCCGATCGCGGCCAACGTCGCCCTGCGCGCCGCCAGCGCCTCGTTCTACACCGTCAACTACTACACCTATGACGGCATCGATCCGGTCAGCGGCGCGCCGCTGAACACCGCGCCCTTCCGCGGCGGCTCGGCCGACTACGTCATCAACGGCGAGAACGGTGTTGCACCGGATCCGAAGGCCGTGGCCAGCAAGGGCCTGAAGCCCTACACGCAGGACGAGGCCATCCTGGGTTACCAGCAGCTGCTGCACTCGGACAACAGCTTCGTCGACGGCTGGACGCTGGGGGCCAAGGCCACCTACCGTCGCATCAACCAGGCCATCGACGACACCTGCGATGTGCGGGCGATCTACAACGCCGCCCAGGCGCAGGGCTACGACGTGGCCGGTCACTGGGCTGACCAGTGGACGATTCCGGACGGTCTGCCGGGCTGCTACCTGTACAACCCGGGCGAAGACCTGAACATCACGCTGGATGTCGATGGCGACGGCAAGGCCGACAACATCCACGTCGATGGCAGCGCCCTGGGTCCCAAGGCCAAGCGTTACTACAAGGCGTTGACCCTGAGCGCGGAGAAGGCCACCGACAAGTGGTACGCCAGCATCAACTACACCTGGTCCAAGCTCAGCGGCAACTACGAGGGTCTGGTCAAGAGCACCAATGGCCAGTCCGACACCGGCACGACCTCGGACTTCGACTTCGCCGAGATCATGTACGGCGCCGATGGCTATCTGTTCAACGACCATCGCCACACGCTGAAGGCGTACGGTGCGTACAACTTCACCGACGAGTGGTCGATGGGTGTTGATCTGCAGGTCCAGTCGGGCGCGCCGATCAGCTGCCTGGGTGGCGGTACCGGCACCTTCGGCACCGAGTACGGCTACGGCGGCGTGTTCCACTACTGCAACGGCGAGATCGCCAAGCAGGGCACCGCCGGCCGCACGCCGTGGACCTGGGCCGTCAACCCGAACGTGGTCTACAAGCCGCAGTGGGCCAATGGCCTGAGCCTGCAGATGTCGGTGCTGAATCTGTTCAACTCGGTCAAGCCGCTGCAGGTGTACGAGACCAAGGAAGACACCCAGTACGGCGAGACCTACAACAGCTACAAGCTGGGCAAGTACTACACCACTCCGCGCTATGTGCGCTTCCAGGTGCAGTACGACTTCTAAGTGGTTTGATCGGGCGTCGGTCTGAGCCCGTCTAGAAGTTGCAAGACAGACCCCGCCGGGCGACCGGCGGGGTCTTTTGTTTTGTGCTTTGTTCAAGTGCCCGAGTGGGACGCCTTGCGGCTTCGGAGGGGTATCGGTCCGGCGGGCGGGGGCCGCTTTCCCCTCAATCAGGGCATCCCGCCCTGATTCGGGCGCTCAGCGTCCTGCCTCGCTGGGCGCGGCCCCCACCCGCCGGCCCGCTGCCTCACACCTCACGCGATGAGGCTTCGGGTCGTGAGTCAAAACAAGTCCCGACCCATCCGCTCGCAGCGCCTCGACCCGGCCGGGCGCGCGGAGAGGGAGCAGGGGTGGCCCGCGGCGGCGAGTCCGCCATGGATGGCGAACCTGGCCGAGAAGCCGCGCGCGGCCGGGTCGAGGCTGGTTGGCGAAGTCGAGTTCCCCGGCCTGGTACGCCGACGACAACACCCTGCCTGAGCGGGCGTCGCCGCATTCACGCGCCTGCGGGTTTGCGCTATCGTTTTGGCGGGGGTAGACGCCCGGCATGGGCGACAACACGACAAGGGGCGACGATGAAGGCATGGAAGCGGGCCATGGTGGCCGCGGTGGTGGCCTGTGCATGTGCGCAGGCCGGGGCGGAGGCGCCGGTGCCGGTGGAGGCGTTCGCGCAGGCGAGCAAGCTGTCCGGCCCGATGCTCTCGCCGGACGGCAAGTATCTGGCAGCCTCGGTCGATCTGGACCATGGCATGTCGGCGCTGGCGGTGTACCGGCTGTCGGACATGGTGCAGACGGCGCTGCTGAAGTTCCCGCGCTATGAGCTGGCCACCCAGGTGCAATGGGTCAGCAACACGCGGCTGGTGATCGCCAAGGGCCGCAAGGTCGGCACCCTGGAGAAGCCGCGGCCCAACGGCGAGGTGATCGCCAGCAACTTCGACGGCAGCGGGCAGAAGTACATCTACGGCTACGAGCAGCGCGCGGCCAGGTCGACGCTCGACCGCGGCTTCGGCTATATCGAGGGCGTGCCGGAGATCCCGAACGGCCATTTCTACCTGCGCCAGCTCTCGCTCGAGGCGCGGCGCTCGATGCTCTACGACGTGGACACCGAGAAGGTCACCTTCCGCCTGATCGCCGACATCGGCGTGCCGGACCTGGACTTCGTGCTCGACCACACCGGCAAGCCGCGCTTCGCCATCGGCACCGACGATGACGACAAGCCGCTACTGTATCGCGCCGGCGACGACGGCGCCTGGCTGCCCATGCCCACCAGCGAGGCCGAGCTGTGGCAGCCGTTCGCCTTCAGTCCCGACGATCGTCAGCTCTATGCCTTGCGCAGCCGCAAGGGCGGGCCGGCCGAACTGGTGCGCAGCGACGCCCAGGGCGGCAGCGTGCAGGTCCTGGCGCGCGACAGCTTCGCCAGCGTCAGCGATCTGCAGTGGACCCATGCGCCGTCGGTGCCGTTCGCCGCGCAGGCCGGGCGCGGGCCGAGCCGCTTCACCTATTTCGATGCCGACTCGCCCGACGCGCAGCTGCATCAGGCGCTGACCACGGCGCTGCCAGGCAAGCATGTGGAGTTCGTCAACCAGAGCCAGGACGGCCAGGTCGTGCTGCTGTTCATCGACAGCGACCGCGACCCGGGCGCGTGGTATCTGCTCAACCGCAGCGACAACAAGCTGCGCCGCCTGCTGACCCCGCGCGAGGGCATCGACCCGGCGCGGATGGGCGAGCGACGCGTGCGGCGCTTCACCGCCAGCGACGGCCTGCCCCTGGAGGCGATCGTCACCGTGCCCGCGGGCGTGCGCGATCCCAAGGCGCTGCCGATGGTGCTGCTGCCGCACGGCGGCCCGCACGGCATCCGCGACGACTGGGAGTTCGATACCGACGCGCAGTTCCTGGCCAGCCGCGGCTACCTGGTGCTGCAGGTCAACTATCGCGGCAGCGGCGGGCGCGGCGCGGCCTTCATGGAGGCCGGTTATCTGAAGTGGGGCACGCGCATCCAGGACGATCTGCTCGACGGCGTGCGCTGGGCCATCGCCCAGGGCATGGCCGATCCCAAGCGCGTATGCGTCTACGGCGGCAGCTTCGGCGGCTACTCGGCGATGATGACGGTGGCGCGCGCGCCCGGGATGTTCCAGTGCGCGGTCGGCCTGGCCGGCATCTACGACCTGGACATGATGTACAGCAAGGGCGACATCAAGCGCACCGATTCGGGCCGTCACTACCTGCAGCGGGTGATCGGGCGCGATGCGGCCGAGCTGGCCGCCAACTCGCCGGTCACCCTGGCCGGCAAGATCACCGTGCCGGTGCTGCTGGCGCACGGCGAGGACGATGAGCGTGCGCCCTTCGCCCAGGCCAAGGCGATGCGCGCCGCGCTCACCGCCGCCGGCCATCCGCCGCAGTGGATGGCGGTGCCCAACGAGGGCCATGGCTTCTACAACGAGGCCAATTCGATCGCCTTCTTCAATCAGCTGCAGGCCTTCCTGGATGCGCATATCGGGGATGGAGCGCGCTAAGCGACGCTGGGAGAAGGCTTTCGTCGTGGTTTAGCGGGCGCGAGGTGGGTGGCGCCCATGCGAGAGCGCGAGGTCCATGGATTCCCGCTTTCGCGGGAATGACGGAGGGGGGTTGCCTGCTCTGAAGCCTGCCTGGGAAGTGAGGCACGCCAGGCGGGTCGGTGCGGCGCCCGCGATGCACGGTGCAGTGCGTCGCCACGTGCCGATCACCGCCGCGGCTGTACCGTGCACCGCTTTTCGCGGCGGCCGCCGGGCGCGCCGCACGAACGGAGCTGGCCGTGGTCTACAGGATTTCGCTGTTCATCGTCATCGCGCTGGTGCTCGCCGCCGGCGTCGCGCCCGATGCGTTCAATGCGGTGATGCAGGCGGCGCTGAAGCAGACCATCGGCGCGGCCGGCTCGCTGTATCTGCTGGTGGTGTTCGCCGCGCTGGTGTTCCTGCTGTTCCTGTGCGTGGGCCGCTTCGCCGACCTGCGCATCGGCGGCGAGGATGCGCAGCCGCAGTTCTCCAACGCCAGCTGGTTGTCGATGCTGTTTGCCGCGGGCATGGGCATCGGCCTGGTGTTCTGGGGCGCGGCCGAGCCGCTGTCGCATTTCATCACCCCGCCCGAGGGGCTGCAGCCGCGCAGCATGGACGCCGCGCGCGCGGCGATGCGCTACGCCTTCTTCCACTGGGGCCTGCATCCGTGGTCGGTGTACGCGCTGATCGGCCTGGCGATGGCGTGGTTCCAGTTCAACCGCGGCGGACGCGGGCTGATCAGCGACCTGCTCGAGCCGGTGCTCGGCCGCCGCCATGAGGGCTGGATCGGCCACGCGGTCAATATCGCCGCGGTGGTGGCCACCACCATCGGCGTGGCCACCACGCTGGGCTTCGGCACCATCCAGATCGCCGCGGGCCTGGAGCGGGTGTTCGGCATCCACGCCTCCGCGCCGGTGCAGCTGACCGTCATCGCGGTGTCCTTCGTGCTGTACATGGCCTCCAGCGTCACCGGCGTGGAGCGCGGCATCAAATGGCTGTCCAACTTCAACGTCGGCCTGGCGGCGCTGCTGCTGGCCTTCGTGCTGGTGCTGGGGCCGACCAGCTTCATCTTCGACACCTTCACCACCACCCTGGGCAGCTATCTCAACAGCCTGGTCAACATGAGCCTGCGCATGTCGCCGTTCTCGCGTTCGACCTGGGTGGCGACCTGGACGATCTTCTACTGGGCCTGGTGGATCGCCTGGGCGCCGTTCGTGGGCGCGTTCATCGCGCGGGTGTCCTACGGCCGGCGCATCCGCGAGTTCGTGTTCGGCGTGGTGCTGGCGCCGAGCCTGCTGGGCTTCCTGTGGTTCTCCACCTTCGGCGGCGCGGCGCTGTGGGCGCAGCTGTTCGGCCATGTCGATCTGGCCGCGGCGCTGGCGCAGGGCTACGAGACGGTCCTGTTCGCGATGTTCGACAGCCTGCCGCTGTCCTGGCTGCTGTCCGGTCTGGCGCTGCTGCTGTTGTCGATCTTCTTCGTCACCTCGGCAGATTCGGCCGTACTGGTGCTGGCCAGCATGTCCTACGACAAGGCGCAGGACCCGCCGCTGTCGCGCAAGCTCGTCTGGGGCTCGGCCATCGCCCTGATCGCCGCGACCTTGCTGCTGGTCGGCGGCCTGGAGGCGCTGCAGGCGATGATCACCGTGGCCGCCCTGCCCTTCGCCCTGCTGATGGTGCTGGTGATCGTCGCGCTGTACCGGGCGCTGGACCAGGAGTACCAGGACCAGCAGCGCCGCCTGCAGCGCGAACGCCGGGCCATCGCGCAGTGGCTGGAGCGCGAGCGGGAGCGGTGAGGCCCGCCTGCGCTGCGGCACGGTTTCCCGCGCAACGAAATCCGCGCTTGACAGCCCCGCGCCGGGCATGGTTTTCTGCCGGCCTGATGAACGCCTTCCGTCCGATCACGACCGCCCAGCAGACCGCGCACGCCGCGGCCTCGCTCCTCGTGCTCGTACTTATTCACTCGCCTCACGGTGCGGGACGGACGGTCGTGTAAGCAGCAAGCACACGAAACCCTGACGAAACCCCGCACTGCGAAGTGCGGGGTTTCGTGCTTTCAGCCCCTTCAAAAGTTTCAACCCCAACTTTCAGCCAGACAGGAACGCCGCCCATGACCGCTTCGACCTCCAACCTCCCCCAGCCCACCATCGCCATCGTCGGCTACGGCAGCCAGGGCCGCGCCCATGCGATGAACCTGCGCGAGTCGGGCTTCGATGTGACGGTCGGCCTGCGTCCGGGCGGCCCGACCGAAGCCAAGGCCAAGGCCGACGGCTTCCTGGTCAAGTCGCCGGCCGAGGCGGTCAAGGACGCCGACCTGGTCGCCGTGCTGACCCCGGACATGGTGCAGAAGCAGCTGTACAACGAGGTGCTGGCGCCGAACATGAAGCAGGGCGCGGTGCTGCTGTTCGCCCACGGCCTGAACGTGCACTTCGGCATGATCGCCCCGCGCGAGGACCTGGACGTGGTCCTGGTCGCGCCCAAGGGCCCGGGCGCGCTGGTGCGCCGCGAATACGAGATCGGCCGCGGCGTACCGTGCATCTACGCGGTCTACCAGGACAAGTCGGGCAAGGCCGAGCAGTACGCGCTGGCCTACGCCGCCGGCCTGGGCGGCGCGCGCGCCAACATCATCAAGACCACCTTCAAGGAAGAGACCGAGACCGATCTGTTCGGCGAGCAGGCCGTGCTGTGCGGCGGCGCGTCCTCGCTGGTGCAGGCCGGCTTCGAGACGCTGGTGGAAGCCGGCTACCAGCCCGAGATCGCCTACTACGAAGTGCTGCACGAGCTGAAGCTGATCGTGGACCTGTTCTACGAAGGCGGCATTACCCGCATGCTGGAGTTCATTTCCGAGACCGCGCAGTACGGCGACTACGTCAGCGGCCCGCGCGTGATCGATGCCTCGACCAAGGCGCGCATGAAGGAGGTCCTGACCGACATCCAGGACGGCACCTTCACCAAGAACTGGGTGGCCGAATACGAAGCGGGCCTGCCGAACTACAAGAAGTTCAAGCAGGCCGACCTGGAGCACCCGATCGAAGTGGTCGGCAAGCAGCTGCGCGCCAAGATGGTGTGGCTGGCCGACAACGCCCCCAAGCCCGCAGCGCAACCACAGGCCGCCGCCGCATGAACGCACCGACCGCCACTGCCCCACGCAATGGCGCCCGCTGGATCGCCCACGCCCTGGAAACCGAGGGCGTGGACACGATCTTCGGCTATCCCGGCGGGACCATCATGCCATTCTACGACGCGCTGGTGGACTCGGCGCTCAAGCACATCCTGGTGCGCCACGAGCAGGGCGCGGCGCTGGCCGCCAACGGCTATGCGCGCGCCTCCGGCAAGGTCGGCGTGTGCGTGGCCACCTCCGGCCCGGGCGCGTCGAACCTGATCACCGGCATCGCCGATGCGATGCTCGATTCGGTGCCGATGGTGTGCCTGACCGGCCAGGTCGCCACGCCGCTGATCGGCACCGACGCCTTCCAGGAGCTGGACGTGTTCGGCATGACCATGCCGATCGTCAAGCACAGCTTCCTGGTGCGCCGGGTCGAGGATCTGCCGCGGGTGTTCGCCGAGGCCTTCCGCATCGCGCGTGAGGGCCGCCCCGGTCCGGTCCTGATCGACCTGCCCAAGGACGTGCAGATCAACGACGCCTCGCACCTGCCCGATCACGTGCCGGCGGCGGTCGCGCCGGCCCCGGCGCCGGCCGAAGCGGCCATCGCCGAGGCGCTGGCGGCCATCGCCGGCGCCGAGAAGCCGGTGGTCTACGGCGGCGGCGGCATCGCGCTGGGCAATGCGGTCGAGGCGTTCCGCCAGTTCGTCGAGGCCAGCGGCATCCCGACCGTGCTGACCCTGCGCGGCCTGGGCGCGCTGCCGGCCAACCACGGCAACTACCTGGGGATGCTGGGCATGCACGGCACCCGCGCGGCCAACATGGCCGTGCAGGAAAGCGATCTGCTGATCGTGGTCGGCGCGCGCTTCGACGACCGCGCCACCGGCAAGCTGGCCGAGTTCGCCCCGTTCGCCCGCGTCATCCACCTGGACGCCGACGCCTACGAGATCTCCAAGCTGCGCACGGCCGACATCGCCATTCCCGGCGATCTGGCCAGCGGCCTGCGCGCGCTGAGCGGTGCGCGCAGCGCCTGCTACGCGTGGAAGGCCAAGTGCGCCGCCAACCGCGAGCGCTTCGGCTTCCGCTACGACGCGCCGGGCACGGACATCTACGCCCCGGCGCTGCTGAAGCGGCTGAGCGAGGTCGCCCCGGCCGACGCGATCATCACCAGCGATGTCGGCCAGCACCAGATGTGGGTAGCGCAGCACTGCAAGTTCAACCATCCGCGCCACCACCTGACCAGCGGCGCGCTGGGCACGATGGGCTTCGGCCTGCCGGCGGCGATGGGCGCGCAGTTCGCCTGCCCGGAGCGGACCGTCGTGCTGGTCAACGGCGACGGCGGTTTCATGATGAACGTGCAGGAGCTGGTCACCATCGCGCGCTGCAAGCTGCCGGTGAAGATCGTCCTGCTGGACAACTCCGCGCTGGGCATGGTGCGCCAGTGGCAGGAGCTGTTCTTCGCCGAGCGCTATAGCGAGATCGACCTGTCCGACAACCCGGACTTCGCTGCGCTTGCCCGCGTGTTCGGCATCCCGGCCCGGCACATCGCCGCGCGCGAGCAGGTCGACGACGCCCTGGCCGAGCTGCTGGCCACGCCCGGCCCGGCGCTGCTGCACGTGAGCATCGACATCAAGGCCAACGTCTGGCCGCTGGTGCCGCCCAACCACGCCAACAGCTCGATGCTGGAATCCAACCCCGCCAAAGCCGCACCGGAGCCCAAGTCCCATGCAATACCGGCTTGATCTGATCGTGAGCCCGGCCGAAGGCGCCCTGGTGCGCGTGATCGGCATGGTCGAGCGCCGCGGCTTCGCCCCGCGCGCGGTGCATGCCGTGCCGCGCGCCGATGGCCGCTGGGAGCTGGGCATGCACATCGAGGGCACCCGTCCGATGGAGACCCTGCGCCATCAGTTGGAGAAGGTGTACGACTGCGAGTCGGTCGCCATCTGCATCGACCCGCCGGCCACGGCCGTGACCGGGGTGGCGGCATGATCCTCGCCCTCGCCCTTTCCGTCCCGTTGGCGCCGCGCCCCGCGCGCCGCGCCGCACGCCGCATCGCCTTCCAGACCCCGCGCCGTCCCACGGCCATCCGCACGGCCGTCGCCGTAGAGGATCCCTTCGTATGAACACCGCCGTATCCACCGACACCGTCCGAATTTTCGACACCACCCTGCGCGATGGCGAGCAGTCCCCGGGCTGCAGCATGTCCCCGCAGCAGAAGGTGGTCATGGCCCGCGCCCTGGCCGAGCTGGGCGTGGACATCATCGAGACCGGCTTCCCGGCCAGCTCCGAATCCGACCGCCAGGCCATGGCCCTGATCGGCCGCGAGGTGCGCACGCCGACCCTGGCGGTGCTGTCGCGCTGCCTGGCCGGCGACATCGAGATCTCCGCCCGCGCGCTGGAAGCGGCCGCCAACCCGCGCCTGCACGTCTTTTTGTCCACCAGCCCGCTGCATCGCGAGCACAAGCTGCGCATGAGCAAGGAGCAGGTGCTCGAGTCGGTGCACCGGCACGTGACCCTGGCGCGCGGTTATGTCGATGACGTGGAGTTCTCCGCCGAGGACGCCACCCGCACCGAGATCGACTACCTGATCGAGGTCGCCCGCACCGCCATCGCCGCCGGCGCGCGGACCATCAACCTGCCCGATACCGTCGGCTTCACCACCCCGGAGGAGATCGGCGACATGTTCCGCCGCGTGATCGCCGGCGTGGCCGACATCAGCGGCGCCGACAAGGTGATCTTCAGCGCGCACTGCCACAACGACCTGGGCCTGGCCGTGGCCAACTCGCTGGCCGCCGCCGAGGCCGGCGCGCGCCAGATCGAGGGCAGCATCAACGGCATCGGCGAGCGCGCGGGCAACTGCGCCATCGAGGAGATCGCCATGGCGCTGAAGGTCCGCAACGCGTTCTACGGCTTGGACACCGGCATCCAGACCCCGCGCATCGTGCCGACCTCGCAGCTGCTGCAGCGCCTGATCGGCATGCCGGTCCAGCGCAACAAGGCGGTGGTCGGCACCAACGCCTTCGCCCACGAGTCGGGCATCCACCAGCACGGCATGCTGCGCCACCGCGGCACCTACGAGATCATGCGGCCGCAGGACGTGGGCTGGCCGGACACGCAGATGGTGCTGGGCCGCCACAGCGGCCGCGCCGCGGTCGATGCGCGCCTGCGCGCGCTGGGCTATCTGCTGGAAGAGGACGAGCTGAAGCTGGTATTCGAGCAGTTCAAGGGCCTGTGCGAGCGCCAGCGCGTGGTCGGCGATGCCGACCTGCAGATGCTGATGCAGGATGCCGCGGTCAGCGATGGCTATCGCCTGGCCTCGATGACCATCTCCGATGTCGGCGGCCGCGCCAACGCGCTGGTCGAACTGTCCGATCCGGAAGGCAACCGCGTGGCCGAGACGGCGCAGGGCAATGGCCCGGTCGACGCGCTGTTCGGCGCGCTCTCGGCCGCCACCGGCGTCAAGTTGGAGCTGGACAGCTACCAGGTGCATAGCGTCGGCATCGGCGCCGACGCGCGTGGCGAGGCCAGCCTGTCGGTCCGCGCCGACGGCCTGGAATACGAAGGCACCGGCACGTCCAAGGACATCATCGAGGCCAGCGCGCTGGCCTGGCTGGACGTGGCCAACCGCCTGCTGCGCCAGCGCCAGCACGCCCCGGCGCCGAGCGAAGCCGCCGCGGCATGAACGCGGCGACGCACCCCGCCGCCTCCGCGGCAGGCCAGGCCTGGGATGCGGCCCGCTACGCGCGCAACGCCGGCTTCGTGCCGGCGCTGGGCGCCTCGGTGTCGGCGCTGCTCGATGCCCGGCCCGGCGAGCGCATCCTGGACCTGGGCTGCGGCGACGGCGTGCTGACCGCGCAGCTGGTCCAGGCCGGTGCGGACGTGGTGGGTGTGGATGCCTCGCCCGAGCTGGTCGCCGCTGCGGTCGAACGCGGCATCGATGCGCGCGTGATGGACGGGCACGCCCTGACCTTCGAGGGCGACTTCGATGCGGTCTTCAGCAACGCCGCGCTGCACTGGATGCGCCAGCCCGACGCGGTGCTGGCCGGCGTGCGCCACGCGCTCAAGCCCGGCGGGCGCTTCGTCGCCGAGTTCGGCGGCCATGGCAACGTGGCAGCGATCACCACCGCGCTGCGCGCGGCGCTGCAGGCCAACGGCGCCGGCGCGCCGGCCTTCGCCTGGTTCTTCCCCACGGCCGAGGAGTACGCCGCGCGGCTGGCGCAGCATGACTTCGAAGTCACGCAGATCGCGCTGATCCCGCGCCCGACGCCGCTGCCCACCGGCATCGCCGGCTGGCTGCAGACCTTCGCCGATCCCTTCCTGAGCGGCCTTAACGCCGACACCCGCAGCCGTGTGCTGGCCGACACCGAGGCGCTGCTGCGCCCGGCGCTGTGCGATGCCGCCGGCCAGTGGCACGCCGATTACGTGCGCCTGCGCTTCAGCGCGCGCCGCTCCCCGACCCCGCATTCAACGCAAGGCCATCCGCAATGAGTTCCGCCCCCCGTACGTTGTTCGACAAGCTGTGGGACGCGCATGTCGTGGTTCCCGAAAGCGACACCGCGCCCGCGGTGCTGTACATCGACCTGCACCTGATCCACGAGGTCACCTCGCCGCAGGCCTTCACCGAGCTGCGCGCGCGCGGCCTGGCGCCGCGCCGCCCGGACCGGACCAAGGCCACGATGGACCATTCCACGCCGACCCTGCCGGCCGGCGCCGATGGCCGGCTGCCCTACTACACCGCCGCGGCCGAGAAGCAGGTGCAGACGCTGGAAGCCAACTGCGCGCAGTACGGCATCGAGCTGTTCGACATGGGCTCGGCCAACCGCGGCATCGTCCACGTCATCGCCCCCGAGCAGGGCTTCACCCAGCCCGGCATGACCATCGTCTGCGGCGACAGCCACACCTCCACGCACGGCGCGTTCGGCGCGCTGGCCTTCGGCATCGGCACCAGCGAGGTCGGCCATGTGCTGGCCACCCAGTGCCTGCTGCAGCGCAAGCCGCGGACCATGTCGATCACGGTCGACGGGCCGCTGGCCCCGGGCGTGGGCGCCAAGGACGTGGTGCTGCACATCATCGGGGTGATCGGGGTCAACGGCGGCACCGGCCATGTGCTGGAGTTCCGCGGCTCGACCATCGAGGCGATGGACATGGAGCAGCGCATGACCCTGTGCAACATGTCCATCGAGGCCGGCGCGCGCGCCGGCATGGTCGCGCCCGACCAGATCACCTTCGACTATGTCGCGGACACCCCGCGTGGGCCCAAGGGCGCCGACTTCGACGCCGCGGTCGCCTACTGGAAGACCCTGCGCAGCGATGCGGGCGCGCGTTTCGATGCCGAAGTGGTGATCGACGCGGCCGACATCCGCCCGACCCTGACCTGGGGCACGCACCCGGGCACGGCGATCGCGGTCGATGCGGCCATCCCCGCCGCCAACGACGCGGCCGCGCAGAAGGGCCTGGACTACATGGGCTTCCATGCGGGCGAGCGCGTGGAAGGCGCCAAGGTCGACGTGGTGTTCGTCGGCTCGTGCACCAACGGCCGCCTGCGCGACATGCGCGAGGTCGCCCGCGTGCTGGCCGGGCGCAAGGTCGCCGAGGGCGTGCGCATGCTGGTGGTGCCGGGCTCGGAGATCGTCAAGCGCCAGGCCGAGGCCGAGGGCATCGACGCCATCGTGCGCGCCGCCGGCGCGCAGTGGCGCGAGCCGGGCTGCTCGATGTGCATCGCCATGAACGGCGATCTGGTGGCGCCGGGCGAGCTGGCCGTGTCCACCTCCAACCGCAATTTCGAGGGCCGCCAGGGCCCCGGCTCGCGTACCCTGCTCGCCTCGCCGCTGAGCGCGGCCTGGGCCGCGGTCAACGGCCACGTCAGCGATGTGCGTGATCTGTTCGCAGCAACCGAATCCAAGGAAGTGGCCTGATGCCCAGTCCCGAATCCAACCAGGCCGCGCACGTGGCCTTCACCGCCACGGTGGCCAGCGCGCTGGCCCGCAGCGTGCGCGACACGCCGCTGCGCCCGCGCCAGGAAGCGCCCGCGCCCGAGGCGCTGCCCGCCGCCGAGGTCACCGACGTGCCGGCCGATTTCGCGCTGGGCGGCAGCGAGGAGGCCGCGTGATGGCAGGTATCCGCACCATCACCTCCAGGGCCGTCGTGCTGCGTTCGACCAACATCGACACCGACCAGATCATTCCGGCGCGCTTCTTGTCCACCACCGAGCGCGCCGGCCTGGGCCGCAACGCCTTCAACGACTGGCGCTGGAAGGCCGACGGCACGCCCAATCCGGACTTCGCCTTCAACCAGCCGCACAACGCCGGGCGTTCGATCCTGCTGGCCGGGCGCAACTTCGGCTGCGGCTCCTCGCGCGAGCACGCGCCCTGGGCGCTGACCGACTTGGGCCTGCAGGCCGTGGTGTCCAGTGAGATCGCCGACATCTTCCGCGGCAACAGCCTCAAGAACGGCCTGCTGCCGGTGGTGCTGGCCGAGGCCGACGTGCAGACGCTGATGGAGCGTCCCGACGACGAGCTGACCATCGATGTGGCCGCGCGCGAGCTGCGCACGCCCGACGGGCGCGTCTATGCGTTCCCGCTGGACGGCTTCTCGCAGACCTGCCTGCTCGAAGGCGTCGACCAGCTGGGCTATCTGCTGGCCCGCGTCCCCGACATCGCCCGCTACGAGGCCGCCCATGCACGCTGACATCGTCGTCCTGCCCGGCGACGGCATCGGCCCGGAAGTGGCCGCCGCGGCCGTCGCCGTCCTCAAGGCCGTGGCCCAACAGCACGGCCACGATTTCCGCTTCGCCGAGCACGACATCGGCGGGGTCGCCATCGACCGCCACGGGGTGCCGCTGCCCGAGGCCACCACCCTCGCCTGCCAGCAGGCCGACGCGGTGCTGCTGGGCGCGGTCGGCGGGCCCAAGTGGTCCGACCCCAACGCCAAGATCCGGCCCGAGCAGGGCCTGCTGGCGATCCGCAAGGCGCTGGGCCTGTTCGCCAACCTGCGCCCGGTGCGGCCGCACCCGGCCGCGCTGGACGCCTCGCCGATCAAGCCGCACCTGCTGGCCGGCGTGGACATCGTGGTCGTGCGCGAGCTGACCGGCGGCATCTATTTCGGCGACAAGACCCGCACCGCCGAAGCGGCCAGCGATCTGTGCAGCTATTCGGTGGCCGAGGTGGAGCGGGTGCTGCGCAGCGCCTTCGGCCTGGCCCGCGCGCGCCGCGGCAAGGTCACCTCGGTGGACAAGGCCAACGTGCTGGAGACCTCGCGCCTGTGGCGCGAGGTGGCCGCGCGGGTCGGCCGCGAGGAGTTCCCGGACATCGCCCTGGAGCACCAGCTAGTCGATTCGATGGCCATGCACCTGCTGTCCAAGCCGCGCGAGTACGACGTGATCGTCACCGAGAACATGTTCGGGGACATCCTCACCGACGAGGCCTCGATGCTGGCCGGCTCGCTGGGCCTGCTGCCGTCGGCCTCGCTCGGCCAGAGCCGGGTCGGCCTGTACGAGCCGATCCATGGCTCGGCCCCGGACATCGCCGGCAAGGGCATCGCCAACCCCTACGCCACCATCCTCTCGGCCGCGCTGCTGCTGCGCCATTCGCTCGGGCTGGAAGCCGAGGCCCAGCGCATCGAGCAGGCCGTGGACGCCGCCCTGGACGCGCGCGCCTTCACCGCCGACCTGGCCGGCCCCGGCCAGGCGCTGAGCACCGCGCAGGCGACCGAGGCCGTGCTGGCCCAGCTCGAACGCCAGCCGGCCGGCCTGCGCGCCTGATCCCCGTCCCGGGGGCCGGTCCCGCCGGCCCCCGGGGCAGTCGGGCAAGCTGACGCAACGATGACGGGCGCGTCCGCGACGGCGCGCCCGGACTGTAAATATCGAACCGTCTAGTCTAGTATTGCGCGATGGTCCCGCAGGCTCCGCTCCCCGTGTCTTCCGACTCCTCCCGCAGCACGACGCCGTCAGGCCCGGGCCGTCCCAAGGACCTGGCCAAGCGCGCGGCGATCCTCGAGGCGGCCAAGGCGCTGTTCGCGCGCGAGGGCTTCGCCGGCGTCAGCATGGACCGCATCGCGGCCGAGGCCGGCGTGTCCAAGCTGACCGTCTACAGCCATTTCGGCGACAAGGAGTCGCTGTTCTCCGAGGCGATCCGCAACCTGTGCGAGGAGCTGCTGCCCGATGCCACCTTCAAGGTGCAGGGCGATGTCGGCGTGCGCGCGCAGCTGCGGCAGATCGCCGAAGGCTTCTTCGCCATGGTCACCAGCGAGCAGGCGATCAACACCTACCGCATGCTGCTGGCCAGCACCCAGGCCGACGAGCACCTGCGCCAGATCTTCTGGGAGTCCGGCCCCAAGCGCACCCACGACATCTTCGCCGGGCTGCTGCGCGAACAGGTCGCGCAGGGGCACCTGGACATCGAGGACATCGACGTGGCCGCCCGCCAGTTCTTCACCCTGCTCAAGGGCGAGATCTACGGCCGCATGATGTGCGGCCTGCTGGGTCGGCTGGAAGCGGGCGAGATCGACCGTCACCTGGATAACACGGTGGACATGTTCCTGCGCGCCTATGCCCGCCGCTGAACCCGAGCCGCCACGGCCCGGCCATGACTTCCGGTCCGGTGACTTCCGGCACTGCGTCCACCCCGGGTGCGGCGGCGATGCTCAGCACGCCTGCCGTGCCGCGCGCCGCTAGAATGCCCGCCCCGGTACACCGACACGCCCCCCGAGCATGCCCATGACGATCAACTACGCCCAAGCCCGCGAAAACATGGTGGAACAGCAGATCCGTCCCTGGGACGTACTGGAACCCCGCGTCCTGGACACGCTGGCCACCCTGCCGCGCGAGGCCTTCGTGCCGCCGGCGCACCGCGCGGTGGCCTATGCCGATCTGGAACTGCCGCTGGGCCACGGCCAGCGCATGATGAAGCCGGTGGTCGAAGGCCGCGTCCTGCAGGCGCTGGACGTGCAGCCCGGCGAGGATGTGCTGGAAATCGGCACCGGCAGCGGCTTCCTCACCGCCTGCCTGGCCGCGCTGGGCCGCGAAGTGGTCAGCCTGGAGCTGCACCCCGAGCTGGCCGCCTTCGCCCAGGCCAACCTGCAGGCCGCGGGGCTGGGCAGCAACGTGCGCATCGAAACCGCCGACGCGCTGGCCTGGACCACCGACCGCAAGTTCGACGCGGTCTGCATCACCGCCGCGGTGGACACCCTGCCGCTGGGCTTCATGGAACTGGTGCGTCCGGGCGGACGCCTGTTCGTGGTGCGCGGCCGCTCGCCGGCCATGGAAGCGGTGCTGGTGCACAACGACACCAGCGGCGCGCGCATCGAATCGTTGTTCGAGACCGATGCGCTGGGTTATCTGGTCGGCGCCGCGCCGGTCCCTGCGTTCGTCTTCTAAGCGCTTGGCACAAACTTTCAAGGAACTCCCACGATGAGCCGTCTCCCCCTCGTTCTCGCCGTCGCGCTGGCGCTGCCCTCGGCCGCCTCGGCCACCGACCTGATGCAGACCTATGAAATGGCCCGCAACGGCGACCCGACCCTGGCCCAGGCCGAGGCCGCGCGCCTGTCGCAGAAGGAAGGGGTGGTCCAGGCCCGCGCCACGCTGCTGCCGCAGGTCAACGGCACCGCCTCGCTCGGGCGCTCCAGTTCCAAGGTCACCCATGGCGGCGAGTGGATCGACAGCCCGCGCTCGCGCGACTACGCCGTGACGGTGAACCAGAGCCTGATCAACTTCGGCGACTACGCCCGGGTCAACTCGCAGCGCGCGCTGAGCCAGGCGGCGGATTTCGACCTGGATTCGGCCAACGACTCGCTGATCACGCGCACCTCGGCGGCCTACTTCAACGTGCTGATCGCGATCGAGACGCTGGCCTCGGCCGAGGCCGCGCAGGCCGCGTTCCAGAAGCAGTTCGACTACGCGCAGAAGCGTCTGGACGTGGGTCTGGCCCCGATCACCGACGTGCACGAAGCCCGCGCCTCCTACGACAGCGCGCGCGCCACGGTCATCACCCAGCGCAACGCGCTCAAGGACGCCTACGAGGCCCTGACCGAGATCACCGGCCAGCCGGTGACCAACCTGCGCGGCCTGCCGGACGACTTCAAGCCGCAGCTGCCCTCGCAATACAGCGCCGATGGCTGGGTCGACACCGCGTTGGCGCAGAATCCGCAGCTGAAGTCGCTGCAGCTGCAGGTGCAGTCGGCCGACTCCGGCATCAGCGCGGCCCGCGCCGGCCATCTGCCGACCCTGAGCCTGAGCGGCAGCTACGGCCGCAGCGCCAATTGGGGCGGCGACTCGGACACCGGCACGGACGGTTCGCGCCGCGGCGAGTACGACTCGCGCTCGATCGGCCTGACCCTGAACGTGCCGATCTTCTCCGGCGGCGCCACGCAATCGCAGGTGCGCCAGGCCGTCGCCCAGCGCGATTCGGCCCAGGATGCCTTCGAACAGCAGCGCCGCGCGGTGGTGCGCAACACGCGCAACGCCTACCAGGTGCTGGAGGCCGGCATCAGCGAGATCGAGGCCCGTCGTTCGGCCGTGGTCTCCGCGCGCAGCGCCTACGACGCCTCGCAGGTCGGCCTGGAAGTGGGCACCCGCACCGTGCTGGACGTGCTGACCAACCAGAACAACCTGGTCTCCGCGCAGCAGCAGTACTCGCTGGCCAAGTACAACTTCCTGCAGAACCGCCTGCTGCTGGAAGCCGCCGCCGGCACGCTGGACGCGGCCGACCTGCAGGACGTCAACGCCCTGCTCAGCGCCGACGCCAATACCCGCCTGAGCGACGACGACGTCAAGGCCATCGGCGTGCCCAAGGCGCAGTAAGCGTCCGCATCCTTCAAGCAACGACGGCCGCGCAAGCGGCCGTCGTGCTTTACGCGCCCGCGCAGGCCGCGTGCGTGGCCTGCGCGAGGGCGCCGGCGCCCTCGGCCTGGGGAAACCACAGGCTCATGACCGTGCCGCGCCCAAGCGCGGTATCGACATCGATGAAGCCGCCGCTGTGGCGCATCAGCGCATAGACCTGCGCCAGGCCAAGGCCGGTGCCCTCCCCCTCGGGCTTGGTGGTGAAGTAGGGCTCGAACAGCCGCGACAGCGTGGCCTGGTCCATGCCCGTGCCGGTGTCGGCCACCGACAGCACCACGTACTGGCCGCTGGCGCGCGAGGGCGTGGCGCCATCGCTGGCGATGGACTGGTGCGAGAAGGACACGGTGATCTGGCCGCGGTTCTGGCAGGCATCGCGGGCGTTGATGCACAGGTTCATCACCGCCTGGCCGATGGCGTGCGGATCGCCCTGGGTGATCAACGCCTGCGGCGCGGGCTCGACCACCAGCACCATGTCCGGGCCCAGCGACTGGCGCATCAGCTCGGCCATGGACGTGGCCACCTCGCGCAGGTCCAGCGCCTCGAAGCGCGGCGGATGCCGGCGCGAGAACGCCAGCAGCCGGCGCGCCAGCATCGAGGCATGATGCAGCGCCTCCTGCCCGCGCCCCAGCAGCTTGCGCTGCAGCGGGGTGAGCTGCTCGGGCGTGTCGGTGACCACGCTGATGGCCGCCACCGCGGTCTGCAGCATGTTGTTGAAGTCGTGGGCGATGCCGGCCACCAGCTGGCCGACCGCCTCGCCCTTCTGCGCCTGCAGCGAGGCCAGCTCGGCCGAATCACGCGCGCGCTCGGCCAGGCTGCGCGCGGCCTCGGCGATGTCCACCTGCCCGCGCAGCGCCTCGGCGGCATGGCGCTCGGCCTCGGCCTGCTCCTGGGTCTGGGTGAGCGAGGATTCCAGGAAGTCGGCGTGGCGCGCGGTCACCAGCTCGCGCAGCTCGGCGCCCTGCAGCTGCGAGGTCAGGCTCTCGTTGATCAGGCGCAGCGCGTGTTCGGAGCGCAGGCGATCGGTGACGTCGCGGCACATGGCCAGCAGCAGCACCGGCTGGCCGCGGTCCAGCGCCAGCGGGCTGACGATCACCGACCAGATCCGCTCCTGGTCGCGCAGGGTCTGGATGGCGCCCTGGAACTCGTTGCGCTGGCCCACGCAGGCCAGGCGCACGGCCTCGCGGGCGATCGCCCGCATCGCCGGCGTCCACAGGTCGTGCCAGTGCCGGCCGACCACGTCGTGACGGCCGTAGGCCTCCAGCAGCTCAAGCCCACGCTGGTTAACCGAGACCACGCGGCCGCCGCCATCGAGTTCGAAAATGCTGTCACCGGACAGCTCGACGATCTGACGGTAGTGGTCTCGCGAAAAGGCTGGCATGGGAACTCCGCAACGCTCCCCGCCGTAACTGCTGCGGCGGGCACCACCCCAGCCTAGCCGAGGTCACCCCCCTTTCACAGCGCTGTGACGATTATTCGGCTTACTCGGGTCTTCAGGTTTTCCGCGTCACATGGCTCCTATCCCAATGATCCTCATCGTCGAGGATGACGCGGGTGCGCGCGAGATCGCGGCCCTGATCCTCGAAGCCGAGGGCTATCAGGTCACGCAGGCCAACGGCGGCAACCAGGCGCTGCAACTGCTGGAGAGCGGTGCCGCCTTCGATCTGGTCTTCAGCGACATCAACATGCCCGGCGGCATGGACGGCATCCAGCTGGCCCGGCGCGTGGCCGATCTGGATGCGCAGATCCCGGTGGTGCTGACTTCCGGCCATGCCGAGGGCTCGTTCCGCGACTTCCCGACCAACGCCAGGTTCCTGCCCAAGCCATACAACCGGCAGGCCCTGCTGGGCATGCTGCGCCAGCAGCTGGCGCGCTAGAGAGCCGGGCGCCCTTCATCCCATCTCGGCCGGGTCTGGGGCAAGATTCGTGGTGGAAGATGTTGGCGCCGGGACGGCGTGAGTCGCAATCACACCACCGCGCGCGCCCGGGAGGGGGGCCACCGGGAATGAGCATGTCCGACCCACCACGCCGGCGATGGCTGCCCGAGTTGCTGCGCGCATTCGTGCTGGCCGTGTGCCTGTTGTTCGCCGGGGCCGAGTACTGGCACGGGCTGGAGACCCGGCGCGAGGCGACCGAACAGATCTATTCGGACGCGGGCAACCTGGCGCGTTCGGTCAGCCAGCACGCCGGGGATTCGATGCTGGTGGCCGACGGCGTGCTGTCCGGCATCGTCGAGAACCTGCGCATCGAGGGCGCCACGCCGCGCGACCTGGCCCAGCTGGACGGCTACCTGCGCGACGAAGCGCGCCGCTCGGGCCGCATCCATGGCCTGTTCGTCTACGATGCGCAGGGCCGCTGGATCGCCTCGTCGCTGGACCACCTGCCGCCCAACATGAACAACGGCGACCGGGCCTATTTCAAGCATCACCAGGCGGTGGACGACACCTTGCCGTGGGTAGGCCCGCCGGTGCGCAGCCGCTCGGACAACCAGTGGATCCTCACCGTCAGCCGCCGCTACAACGATGCGCGCGGGCAGTTCGCCGGCGTGGTGCTGGCGAGCATCCGCTCGGCGTATTTCGCCGAGCACTACCGCGGCTTCGACGTCGGCCGGCATGGCGCCATCACCCTGCTCGACGATGCGGGGCTGGTCTGCGCGCGCTCGCCCGAACTCAATGCCGTCGGCCAGGACTTCTCGCACAGCGACCTGTTCGCGCGGCTGCGCGGCGCGCCGGCCGGTTCGCTGGCCTACGTGTCGCCGTTGGACCACACCCGGCGGATCAGCGGCTTCCAGCACGTCGAGGGCTTCCCGCTGATCGCCGTGGCGGCGCTGTCCGAGGACGAGGCCCTGGCCGCCTGGCGCGGCTCGGTGCGCACCCACGCGCTGCTGACGCTGTTCACCGTGGTGCTGCTGGCCGGGCTGGGCGAGTGGCTGCGTCGCCAGCTGCTGGCGCGCCAGGCGGCGCAGGACCAGCTCGAGACGCTGGTGCGTACCGACGCCCTGACCGGCCTGGCCAATCGCCGCGCCCTGGACGAGACGCTGGCCGACGCATGGGCCCGCGCGCGCCGCGAGGGCACGCCGCTGGGGCTGCTGCTGGCCGATCTGGACCACTTCAAGAACTTCAACGACACCTACGGCCACCAGGCCGGCGACGTCTGTCTCACCCGGGTGGCGCAGGTGCTCAAGCAGAGCGCGCGGCGACAGGGCGATCTGGCCGCGCGCTATGGCGGCGAGGAGCTGGCCCTGGTCCTGCCCGGCTGCGATGCCGACGCCCTGCGCGCGATGGGCGAGGCCGTGTGCCGCAACGTGCGCGCGCTGAAGATCCCCCACGCCGAGAGCTACAGCGCCAGCGTGGTCACCATCAGCGTCGGCGCGGTGGCGCTGTGGCCGAGCCGCATGGGCGAGGACGAAGGCCCGGCCACCTTGATCCATCTGGCCGACCTGGCCCTGTACGACGCCAAGGCCGGCGGCCGCAATCGCATGGTGATGCGCTCATGAGCCGGCGCGTGGAAGCGACATCGCGAACGCAAGCACGGGCCACAGGCGCGCCGGGCCGCCGGCGCTAACATCGGTCGCGATGACCACGCCTCGGCCTGCCTCGACCGACGCCCCCCTCGCACTGCACGGCCTGGTCCTGGCCGGCGGCGCGAGCCGGCGCATGGGCCGCGACAAGGCGGCCCTGGTCTACGGCACCCAGCCGCAGCTTGAGGTCGCCTTCTCCCTGCTGCAGGCGCAGGTGCAGCGCTGCCTGGTGTCGGTGCGCGCCGACCAGCAGGACGACCCGCTGCGGGCGCGCTTCCCGCAGCTGCTCGATCGGCATCACGGCATCGGCCCGGCCGCCGGCCTGCTCGCCGCGCATGCGTCAGCGCCCCAGGCCGCGTGGCTGGTCATCGCCTGCGACCTGCCGGGGCTCGAGGCGGCCACGCTGCAGCGGCTGACCGCGGCCTTCGTCCCGGGCGACGGTGCGGTGGCCTTCCGCAGCGCCGGCGACGGCCTGCCCGAGCCGCTGTGCGCGCTCTGGGCCCTGCCCGCGCTGCAGCGCCTGCGCCGCCAGGTCGAGGGCGGACACTTCGGCCTGCGCCGCGCACTGGACGCCGACGACGTGCGCCTGCTCGCGCCGCAGGCGGCGCAGGTGCTGGACAACGCCAACACGCCCGAGGACCTGGCGCGGCTGCGCGGCGAGGTGCGGCATGGCTGATCCCTGCGCGGGCGAAGGCCTGCTGTCCTACGAAGCCGCGCTGGCCCGGCTGATCGCCTCGGCCGGCGCGCTGCCGGCCGAAGCCTGCGCCACCGACGAGGCGGCCGGGCGCGTGCTGGCTGAAGCGGTGCGCGCGCAGGCGGCGCTGCCGCCGTTCGACAACGCCGCCATGGACGGTTACGCGCTGCGCAGCGATGGCCGGGCCATCGCCGCCGGCAGCGTGTGGCCGATCGCCGGACGCGTGGTCGCCGGCGACGCGCCGCCGCAGGCGCCGGCCGCGGCCTGGGAGATCATGACCGGCGCGGCGCTACCGCCCGGCGCGGACAGCGTGGTGCCCTACGAGCGCACCGAACGCCTGGACGCGGCGCGCATGCGCGTCCTGGAAGACCTCGCACCGGCGCGTCACATCCGCCGCGCCGGCAGCGACCTGCAGCCCGGCGACCCGATCGCCACGGCCGGCACGCCGGTCGATGCCACGCTGCGGATGTTGCTGGCCGCGGCCGGGATCGGGCAGATCCAGATCGGGCGCGCGCCGCGCGTGGCGATCCTGTCCACGGGCGACGAACTCGTCGCCGATGCCGACGCCCCGCTGCGGCCGGGCCAGATCCGCGCCAGCAACGGCCCCTTCCTGCAGACCGCGCTGACCGAGCTCGGCGCGCGCGTGCTGGCCTGCCGCACCCTGGGCGACGACCCGGCGCAGTTCGCCGCCGCGCTGGCCGAGGTCGCGGTCGAGGCCGATCTGGTGCTGACCACCGGCGCGGTCTCGGCCGGCGTGCACGACTTCGTTCCGGCGGCGCTGGGCACGGCCGGTGCGCAGCTGCTGTTCCAGGGCGTGGCCATCCGCCCGGGCAAACCGCTGCTGGCCGCGCGCCTGGCGCAGGGGCCGCTGCTGCTGGGGCTGCCGGGCAATCCGGTCGCCACCGTGCTGGGATTTCGCTTCTTCGCCGTGCCCCTGCTGCGGCACTGGCTGGGTAGGCCGCCCGAACGACCGCTGCTGGCCCGCCTTGCCGAACCGGTGCGCGGGCGCGGGGTGTTGCGCGGCTTTCTCAAGGCGCGCGTCAGCCACGACGAGGACGGCACGCTGCGCGTGCGCGTGCTAGCCGGGCAGGAGTCCTTCCGCATCGCCTCGCTGCTGCAGGCCAACGCCTGGGCGACGCTGGCGCCCGACGCCGACGCGCTGCCCGCCGGCGCACGCGTGGAGGTCTATCCGCGCGATCCCGACGGCGGCTGGCGCTTCGACTGAGCGCCGCTCCGGCGGTGCGCAGCACCCGCCCTCAGGCCGCGGCGCTGACCTTGACCGGCACCGACTTGTAGGTCGGCGTGCCGGACTGCCGGTCGTAGCTCTCCAGCGGCACCAGGCAATTGCCTTCCGGGTAGTACATCGCCGCGCAGCCGCGCGGGATGTCGTAGGCCACTGCGGTGAAGCCGCGCACGGTGTGGTCCTCGCCGTTCGCGCCGGGCAGGCGCGAGGCCACGTCGATCAGATCGCCCTGCTCCAGCCCCAGCATGGCCAGGTCTTCGGCGTTGAGGAACACCACGTCGCGCCGCCCGTGCACGCCGCGGTAGCGATCGCTCAGGCCGTAGAGCGTGGTGTTGTACTGGTCGTGCGCGCGCAGCGTCGTCAGGGTCAGCAGGCCCAGCTGCGCCACCGGCGCGTCCTCGGCCAACCCTTCGACGACCAGGAACTGCGCCTTCTTGCCCGGCCCGCCCCAGTCGCGCACCGAGGCGCCGACTGGCAGGCGAAACCCGCCCGGGGTGCGGATGCGCTGGTTGTAGTCGCGGAAGATCGGGAACACCGCCTCGATCCCGTCGCGGATGCGGTCGTAGTCCTCGACCAGCCACGCCCAGTCGACCTTGCTGTGCGGCAGCAGCGCGCGGGCCATGCCGGCGATGATCGCCGGCTCCGAGCGCAGTTGCTCCGACGCCGGCGTCAGCGTGCCCTGCGAGGCGTGCACCATCGACATCGAATCCTCCACCGTCACCGACTGCGGGCCGCCGGCCTGCTCGTCACGCTCAGTGCGACCCAGGCACGGCAGCAGGAAGGTCTCCCTGGCCGGGATCAGATGCGAGCGGTTGGGCTTGGTGGCGATATGCACGGCCAGGTCCAGCGAACGCATCGCGGCGAAGCAGGCCTGCGGATCGGGCATGGCCACGGCCAGGTTGCCGCCCAGCGCGACGAAGGCCTTGGAGCGGCCGTCGCGGATGGCCTTCATCGCCTCTACCGCGTCGTGCCCATGGCTGAGTGGGAAGGAGAACCCGTACTTGGCCTGGATGCCGTCGAGCAGCGCCTGGGTGGGCTTCTCGGTGATGCCGACCGTGCGGTCGCCCTGCACGTTGGAATGGCCACGGATCGGCGCGATGCCGGCGCCGGGCTTGCCCATGTTGCCGCGCAGGAGCAGCAGGTCGGCCATCAGGTGCACGTTCTGCGTGCCGCGCAGGTGCTGGGTCATGCCCATGCCGTAGCACAGGATCACGCGCTCGGCCTTGGCATAGACCTGGGCCGCGGCCTCGATGTCGGCGCGGGCCAGGCCCGAGGCCTGCACGATGTCCTCCCAGCGCGTGGCCTCGATGTCCGCGCGCAGCGCCTCGAAGCCCTCGGTGTGTTCGCCGATGAAGGCGCGGTCGAGCAGCCCCGTGCCGCCGGCCGCGATGTCGTCCGCATCGGCCTGCAGCAGCCACTTCATCATGCCCTTGAGCATGGCCGCGTCGCCGCCGACCTTGACCTGGTAGTAGGCCTGGGCGATCTGCGTGCCGTGGTTGGTCAGCATCTCGGTCGGATGCTGCGGCGAGACGAAGCGCTCCAGGCCGCGCTCCTTGAGCGGATTGACCGCGATGATCGGCACGCCGCGCTTGGCCAGCGCCCGCAGCGTGGTGAGCATGCGCGGATGATTGGTGCCCGGGTTGTGGCCGAAGCTGAAGAGCGCGTCGCAGTGATCGAAGTCCTCCAGCGTCACCGTGCCCTTGCCCACGCCGATGGACTGCGGCAGGCCCACGCTGGTGGCCTCGTGGCACATGTTGGAGCAGTCGGGGAAGTTGTTGGTGCCGAACTCGCGCACCATCAGCTGGTACAGGAACGCGGCCTCGTTCGACGCGCGCCCCGAGGTATAGAACTCGGCCATGTCCGGCGAAGGCAGTGCACGCAGCGCGCGCCCGATGCGCTCGAACGCCTCGTCCCAGCCGATCGGCAGGTAGCGGTCGCTCTGGTGGTCGTAGACCATCGGCTCGGTCAGGCGACCGGCGTCCTCGAGCTGGTGGTCGTTCCACGCCCACAGCTCGCTGACGCGGTGCCGAGCGAAGAACTCAGGGGGCGCGCGCTTGGCGGTGGCCTCCCAGCTGACCGCCTTGGCCCCGTTCTCGCAGAACTCGAAGGACGAGGTATGCGCCGGATCGGGCCAGGCGCAGCCCGGACAGTCGAAGCCATCGGGCTGGTTGACCCGCCGCAGCGCCGAGGTCTCGCGCGGCACGTCCATCTGATCCTTCAGCGCCTTGGCCACCGCGCGCAGCGCGCCCCAGCCGCCGGCGGCGGCCTCGTAGTCCTCGACGCCGGGGACGTTCGGTTCATCGCTGGCCATGACGCACACCTGCCGCTTTGGGTCGGACGCTCATGATGCCTCTAACGCACTGCACGTTGCGTGCAGATGCCAATGCCGGTTCAGTTGACGCCAAACACCTGCCAGCCTGCCTTCTACCTAGCCTCTACGGCGCCGGGTGGCCGGACCAATTCACGAATGCGTCCAGATGCAAGGAGCGAAGCGAACCTACATGGCGCCGGCACACTGGAAGCGACATCCGGACAGCCGTGTATCAAGAAAGTTCCGCAAGCACACTGGATGTGGGACCCGAAGGCCACCTCGATGTCTCTCACCCGCCGGCCACAGCTGCAAGAGATCGACAACTCACCACAGTCCTTCTTACCGTCATCAGATTTCGCAACCCTGTGAAAGAGCGCTATCGGGCATTGGCTTCCCACGAAAACGAGTGCCGTACAACTGGCGCGCGCGAACGTCCTCGCGTGCAAGATCGGCCGCAGTCATCGTGCTCGCCAACACTTCAGCGTCATACGCGTAACGCGCGCTCTGGTCAGGATCCGATGATCCCATCTGAAGCAAGCGCGCCAGCGCATATTTCTCTGCGATCGAGTATCCAATCAGCGTTGTTATTCCATGCTCTGCCTGCCCAGCATCGAAAGCTGCTATGGCGCTACGCCAGTCGCCGCGCATGATGCCTTGATCCGCGTATCTTTTCGCATTCGCCTTGTACGCTCGCGCGAGCGCCACATACTCGGCCGAAGGATCGACCGGCGTGCCCCATGACGCTTCAATAAAGCAGGTTGCGGCACGAAGATCTCCGGCATCGGCCAGCTTCGCAGACACGTCATACACGGCACGCAAAAGCTCAGCGTAGGCTGGTCCTCTATATTTCTCGCATGCTTGATCACCTTCTTCCACGATCGCCTTGTTCCTGATCAGACGCTCCTGCTCGCTTACCGGAAGCATCTCCATCGCGGCTGGGTTGTTCAATCCAAAATCGGGATCGTTTTTCCTCCGCTCCATGAGAGCCCCGAACTGGAAGTAGGCGATACACCTGCGTACGAGATCGTACCTGCCATGAAGGTCTGCCGACGGCAGCGCCCCTTGTGTCGCCATCGCAGACTTCCCGATAGCCAACGAGACGCCTTGATCTCGCGAGACCTCGGAAAAAGCACTTGTAATGGATGTCCGTTCATCGCGATGGTTTGACGCGACCAAGCCGACGAATAGCAATGCCATGGCTGCGGAAAGCAGAGCAGTCAACTGTCTCCTCACTTTCATTGCGCCACTTTCTCCTTTGGCTTTTAGCCTGGCCGTCATGCGTCAGCGGCCAGCCGACTGAATACCCCTATGGCGGCGGTGCGGCGCAGGTCCGCGCAATGAAATGCTCGTGCGGCGGCATCGCGGCGACGCAGTTGTCCAGGACCTGGGCGACGCGACCGACGAACTGCTGGATCTGCGGCTCGGGGATGGCCGCCAGCAGGGGATGCTCCCGCTGCGGGACGATGCCCTGTCCGAGCAGGACCTGGACCCAGCTGCTGGTGGAGAAGAACTCCTCGCCGTTGCGGTGATAGCGCCCACTGCCGGCGAACAGGTCGATCACCTGCTGCAGCGAATCGGGGATCGCCATGGCGGCGCAATGCCGCCAGAAGGCGCTGTCGTCGCGCTCGGTCGCCTTGTAGTGCAGGATCAGGAAGTCGCGGATGCGCTCCCATTCGAACACGGTCGTCTCGTTGTAGCGCCGCAGCAGGGCCGGATCGAAGGTCCTGTCGGGGAAGACGTCGAGCAGGCGCAGCACCGCGTTGTGGACCAGCAGGATGCTGGTGGACTCCAGCGGCTCCATGAAACCGCTGGCCAGCCCCATCGCCACCACATTGCGCTCCCAGAAGCGCGCGCGCCGCCCGGTGGCGAAACGCAGCAGGCGCGGCTCGGCGCGCGCCGGCCCTTCCAGGCTGGACATCAGCTGCTCGGTGGCGGTCGCATCGTCCATGAAGGCGCTGCTGTAGACGTGGCCATTGCCGACGCGATGCTGCAGCGGGATGTGCCACTGCCAGCCCGCCGTCCGTGCGGTCGAGCGGGTGAAGGGCTCGGGCGGCCCGGCCGGCGCACAGGGCACGGCCACGGCGCGATCGCAGGGAAGCCAGTGGCTCCAGTCCACCCAGGGCACCTGCAGGGCCTCGCCGAGCAGCAGGCTGCGGAAGCCGGAGCAATCGATGAACAGGTCGCCCTCGATGCGGCGACCGTCGGCCAGCACGACGGCCTCGACGAATCCCTCCTGCGCGCGCAGCGTCGCCTCGACCACGCGTCCCTCTACGCGGACCACGCCCTGGCGCTCGGCCCGCTCGCGCAGATAGCCGGCGTAGAGCGTGGCGTCGAAGTGGTAGGCATAGGCGATATCGGCCAACGGAGAGCCCGCCGGCGCATCGGCGGGCGCGGTCATGAAGCGCCCCTGCCGGGCGGCCAGGTTCTGCAGGACGTAGCGCCCGATATCGGCATCGGCCCGCCCCGCGCGGACTTCGTGCAGCCAGAGCTGATGGAAGGCCAGCGGCCCCATGTCGTAACCGACCGCCCCGAAGCCATGCATGTAGGCATCTCCGGGCCGGCGCCAGTCGCGGAACTCGATCCCGAGCTTGAACGTGCCCTGCGTGCGCCGGACGAACTCCCCCTCCTCCAGCCCCAGGACCTGCCGGTTGAAGTAGCGCACGTTCGGCACGGTGGCCTCGCCCACGCCGACGATGCCGATCTCCTCCGATTCCACCAGCTGGACCCGGCAATGGGGCAGATGGCGGATCAAGGCCGCGGCGGCCGACCAGCCGGCCGCGCCCCCGCCGACCACCACGATGCTGGCGATGCTCTCTGATGCCACGTGCGCGCTCCCCATGTCCTCACAAGACAAGGCCCGCTTGCGCGGGCCCTGTCCTTACTTCGATGCCAACACTAGCGCACTTACCAGATCACGCGCGCGCTCAGGAACACCGTCCGCGGCGAGGTGTAGCTGACCGCGGTGTTGGTGTCGTTGTAGGTGACCACGGGCGAATACACGCCGCCGGAGCCGTAGTCGATGAAGTAGCTGCTCAGGTTGTCCCAGTTGAAGACATTGATCACGTCCGCGCGCACCTGGACGGTGACGTTCTCGGTGACATGCATGTCCTTGGACGCGGACAGGTCGAACTGACGGGTGCCGAAGATCGGGCCGCCCACCAGGAACTTCTGACCGGGCAGATCCTTCAGCGCCGTGACATAGGCCGGGCCAGCCGGAGCATCCCAGTTGTCCGGCGTGACCGCGACGTTGAGAGGCTGGGTGGTGGCCAGCGTCAACTTGCCGGACAGACTGATCTCCCACGGCAGGTCGTAGGTCCCGGTCAGCACCAGGCGGTGCTTGGGCACCGACTGCAGGCTGATGTACGGATAGTCATGGATGGTCGCCGCATCGAACGAGTAGTGCTCGTCGCCGCCGCGGTTGCCCTTGGCGTCGGAGAACGTATACGCCGCCGAGAAGGCCCAGCCCGATTCCTTGGTGTACGGCTTGTCGGCCGACAGCAGCACCTGCTTGGTCTTGGTCTCGATGCCGTTGTCGCCCAGGATGATGGTGCCCAGGCCTTCGGCGTTATGACCCCACGGCTGGCTGCCGTTCTGCCAGAAGCTGCCGTCCGGATAGCGCGAACCCAGGGTGAAAGCGAAGCCGTCCTTGCTGTGCACGTAGGCCAGGGTGGCCGAGGTGTTCCAGTCGCCCATCTGGTGACGCAGGCCCAGCGAGAACTGGTCCGAATACGGCGTCTTGAGGTCGTTGTTGAGCATGTCGACCTCGGTGCCCGTACGCGAGGTCGGGTCGACCACCAGGCCCGAGACGGCATCGATGCCGGACAGGTAGGACGGGTTCCAGTTCACGCACTGCTGCGGCACCAGGGTCGTGCAGGACCCGGACTCGATGAACTTGACCGTGTACTGCGACAGCGCGCCCTTGACCTGCTCCAGGCCCAGATAGTCGTAGAGGTTGCGGTCGTAGCTGCGGCCGGCGCCACCGAACATCACCCAGCGCTGGTCGGCGTTGAAGTCGTACGAGAAGCCCAGGCGCGGGGCGATGTCGCCCTTCTGCGCCTTGCGGTTCTTGCCGGTGCTGATGTAGTCGTTCATGTCCACGCCGCCCTTGGCCATGGTCTGAGCGAAGGTCTGACCGGCGGGGGCGTTGGGATCCTGCGAATTGATCGCGTCGATGACGGCCTGCGGCGTCTGGAAATCCGTATACGAGGGCACCTTCTCGTAATCCCAGCGCACGCCCAGGTTCAGCTGCAGCTTGTCGTTGACGTCCCAGTCGTCCTGGATGTACAGGCCGATCTGCTTGTCCTTGGTCGTGACCGACGGCGAGAAGCCTTCGTACGGCTGGTTGAAGATGACCTGATACGGAATCGCGGCGGTGCCGGCGCCATCGGTCACCGCATAGTAGAACGCCGGATTGACGATGGAGTTCTCGCTCTGGGTCAGCTCCACGTCCTTGTACTTGACGCCCATCTTGATGACGTGGTCGCCGTTCCAGTTGAAGCTGTTGAACGTCAGGTCGTCCTGGAACGCCGGGCCCTTCTGGCCCTTGCGCTGGATCGACAGACCCGAGGTCGCGTCGTCGAAGATCAGCACGCGGTCCTGATTCTGCCCGGCGGTGTAGACGCTCTGCCTGCCGATGGTCTTGGCGGTGGGGTTGAACAGCACGTCCTCGTAGGTCACGCGCGCTTCGTTGAAGAAGCCCTCGCCGTAGTGCTCCCACTTCAGGTCGTAGCGGTCTTCCTTGTTGTTGTTGATCTTGGCCGCCTGCGCGGTGGTGTTGCCGCCGATGGTGTCGATGCTGTCCTCACGACGCACCTTGGCGGTCAGCTCCAGGCGATCGTTGTCGCCGATCTCCCAGTCGATCTTGCCGAAGTACAGGTCTTCCTTGAACGGACGGGTGATCGGGCCATACTTGGCCTGCACCGACGCCGGCAGGTCATCGGCATAGGACAGCGAATTGTTGTCGATCACCGCCACCGGGTCGGCCGGGATCTCGAAGCCCTTGCCTTCGTAGGAAACGAAGAAGTGCATCTTGTCCTGGATGATCGGACCGCCCAGCGCGAAGCCGTACTCGTTCTGGTGGGTCTTCTGCTTGCCGCCGGCGGACTGCTCCTCGGCCGGGGTCGGCTTGCGCCAGTCGGAGTTGGTCATGCGACCGAACACTTCGCCGTGGAACTCGTTGGTGCCCGACTTGGTCGCCGCCACGATCGCCGCCGAACCGACCTGGTCGAACTCGGCCTTGTAGTTGGACGTGATGACCTTGTACTCGCCGATGGCCAGCTGCGGGAACGGGTTGCCCGCGCTCTGCTGCTGACCGGACACGCCGCCGAACAGGTAGCTCTTCTGGCCCACGCCGTCGATGTAGACGTTGACCGCCGAGGTCTGCTGCGCGCCGCCGCGGATATCGCTATGGCCCGAGGAGTCGGTGGTGAACTGCATGCCCGGCACGGTGTCGGCGAACTCGAGGAAGTTGCGCGTCAGCTGCGGGACCGAGTTGATCTGCTGCAGCGACACGTTGGTACCGACCTCGGAGGTCTTGACCTCCTGCAGCGGCGGCGCCTTGACGCGCACCGTGTCCAGCTCCTTGGCGTCGCCGGCCGGCGCCGCGTCCGCGGCCTGCATGTCCAGGCTGACCGAGGTGGCCACGGCCAGGGTGACGGTCTTTTCCACGCCGCCGGCCTGGATCTTGTAGGTACCCGGCGGCAGGCCGACCAGGGCGTAGCTGCCGTCGGCGCTGGCGGTCACGCGACGGCTCAGGCCGGTGGCGGTGTTGGTGGCGGTGACGTCCGCGCCGCTTTCGGCCTTGCCGCGAAGCGTGGCGTTGGACGACTGCGCGAACGCAGGCACCGAGGCGACCATGCAGCCGGCCAGTGCGATGGCCAGGATGCTGCGGGACGGGGAGCGGGAGATGGCGTGCTTATTCTTCATGACGGTGCCCTCCTTAGGGCAGTCGGATCGCGTGTTTTTCTTGTGGGACGTGTCGTGCGGGAAAGCGGGAAGAAGACAGCGGCTGGACGGAGGGGTCAGGCCATGCGGCGCTCCGGGGTGGCACTGGAGTCGCGCACGACCAGGTGCGGGATCAGCGGGGCGGTATCGACCGGCGTGCCGGACTCGCCCAGCGCCGGGTGCTGCAGCAGCAGATGCAGGGCGCGCGCGCCGAGGCTGGCGATGTCCACGCGCATGGTGGTCAGCGCCGGGTTGACGTAGCGCGCCATCGGCACGTCGTCGAAGCCGGCCACCGCGATGTCCTCGGGCACGCGCAGGCCGGCCTTGCGCAGGGCGAACAGGCAGCCCAGCGCGGTCATGTCGTTGGCCGCGAACACCGCATCGGGGCGCTCGCCGGCGGCGAAGGCCTCGCCCGCGGCATAGCCGGAGGCCTCGTCGAAGTTGCCCTGCACCACCCAGGGTTCGGCCGCGTCGGCGACCGTGGCCAGTGCCTCGCAGTAGCCGCGCAGGCGCTCGCGGGCATCGAAGTTGTCCTCGGGCCCGGCGATGAAGGCGATGCGGCGATGGCCGACGTCCAGCAGGTGCCGGGTCATGGCGAAGGCACCGCCGTGGTTGTCCACGTTGAGCACGGCCGCGCGCGGGCTGCCGGCGCAGTTCATCAGCACCGCCGGCACGTCCGGCGCCAGGGCCTCGTCCAGGGATTCGACGCTGCCCAGGAACGGCGACATCACCAGCACGCCGTCCACCCGCCCGGGCGTGGCGCGCAGCGCATCGCGCTGCTCGGCCAGGCTGCCGTGGCAGCTGGAGACCAGCAGGTGCAGGCCGCGTTCGCGCGCGGCGTGATCGATGCCGCGCATCAGCTCGGAGAAGAATTCGCCGTACAGGTCGGGCAGGACCACGCCGATGGTGTGGGTGCGGCGGCTGCTCAGCGCGCGGGCGGCATGGTGCGGGCTGTAGCGCAGCTCACTGGCCACCTGCAGGATGCGGGCCCGCACCTCGTCGGCCACGTACTGGCGCCCGTTGAGGGCACGCGACACGGTGGCCACGGACACCTCGGCGGCGCGGGCGACGTCCTTGATCGTGACGTTCATCGACGCGACGTGCCGGCGGTGACACACAGGGAACGACCGCCCGTCCGGGACCCGGCGGCCTGCTGCAGTGCAGCATCAAATTGGTGCGTGGCGTGCGGATTGGCTATGGCGTTTGGCACTGGAAGCTCTCCTCTTCCGGGCCTTGGGTTCGTTGGCGGGCGGCACCGTATCAGGAGTTGCAACCGCTTACATGCTGCGCCGCAAGATGCACATCCGGGCCCGGATGTGTCATTGCGCACCACACGGGTGCGCATGCACCAAATAACGGATTCTTAAGGGTTTCGGGTCAGAGGCCGGTCTGGGGTTTTGCGCAGTTGCCGAAGCGGACCCTGCGCCCGTGCCGCGCCTTCCTCGCCAACTGCGCAAAAAATCGGAGGCCGACAGCGGACAGCGCATGTCCGTTTTTGGCCTTGCCGCGGTCATTGGGACGACATCGGGCGCGCCGTCACAATGGTCCCGGGTCCAGCGGCTTGATCGTCGGCGCGGCCGCGCTAGGATGGCCGGGCCGCTGGGGAGCGGCCCTGCAGGGGGAACCATGCCGATCCAACGCGAACTCGTACAGGAACGTGTGTCCACGGCCGCCACGCAGCTGGCTGGCTTCGCGCGCAGCAGCCGCGACGATCAGCGCACCTGGGCGATCAAGCTGCTGGCTGCCGCCACCCGCGACCTGCCGCCGGGCGAACGCGCCGCCGTGCAGGCCGGCTTCTGCGAGGTCATGCGGATGTTCGAGCTGGCCGAGACGCGTTAGCCGGTCTGCCTGCCCTGGCGGTAGCCGGGCGATTGGAATCCGCGCGGGCATAAAGAGATCCGCGCTCAGCAACTGGACTTGAAGGCGTCATCCCCGCGAAGGCGGGGATCCAGGGAAGTTCGTCCGGATCGCGCGACGTCCATGGGCTCCCGCCTTCGCGGGAGCGACGATTCCGATGATCCGCCGTGCACCGAAGAGCGTGCTAGATATGGCAAACATCCTTCCTTCGTCATCCCCGCTAACGCGGGGATCCAGTGCCTTGCGAGCATGACGAATGGAGTCGCTGGATCCCCGCGTTCGCGGGGATGACGACTTGGAGGCTTGAAAGATGGCGAGCCAGGACGCTTGAAAGATGACGAGCTTCGGGACCTGGACTATGGCGAGGTTCGAAGCGCGAAAGACCGCAAGACGTGACGCGCGCCAAACCGCCGAAGCGTGCGCCGCGCTCAGCCGGACGCCGACGCCGTAGACGCCACGCGTGCGGCGGATCCCGCCGCGGCATCGAGATACTCGCGGCGCACGCGCTTGAGGCCGCACAGCAGCGCATAGGGGCTGGTGCTGCAGGTCTCGGCGATCCGGGCCGCGGTGGGCGATGCGCCCCAGAAGGTCACGCGGCTGCCGACATCGGCGCCGGGCAGATCGGTGATGTCCACGGTCAGCATGTCCATCGACACGCGCCCGATCACGCGCGTGCTCTGGCCATCGATCAGCACCGGGGTGCCGTTGGGCGCCCGCTGCGGATAACCGTCGGCGTAGCCCATCGCGGCCACGCCGATGCGCATCGGCACAGGCGCGGTGAAACGCGCG
This sequence comes from Pseudoxanthomonas winnipegensis, assembly GCF_030322905.1. Lineage (NCBI taxonomy): Bacteria > Pseudomonadati > Pseudomonadota > Gammaproteobacteria > Lysobacterales > Lysobacteraceae > Pseudoxanthomonas > Pseudoxanthomonas winnipegensis. Next base: position 3,396,765 of record NZ_CP095475.1, read on the forward strand.
CCATAGCCGACCGACTCGCCGGCCGGCAGGTCGCGCACGGCGATCAGCGCCGATTCCAGCTGCATCACCGGCCGCAGCGGGTGCGCCGGCCCCGCGTCCAGCGCGAACGGGCTGGCGCCGTAGAGCATCAGCCCGGGGCGCACCCAGTCGCTGCGGATGCCGGGCCAGCCCAGCAGCGCCGGCGAGTTGTTGAAGCTGGTCGGCCCGGCGAAGTCGGCCGTGGCCTGTTCGAACACGCGCCGCTGGACCTCGCTGAAGTCGCTGTCCAGCTCGTCGGCGCGCGCCAGGTGGCTCATCGCGACGACCGAGGCGATCTTCGGATCGCGCTGCAGCGCGGCCAAGGCCTCGACGAACTGCGCTGGCGACAGGCCGAGGCGGTGCATGCCGCTGTCCAGCTTCAGCCACACGTGCAGCGGCTGCTGCGGGCTGTAGCGCGCCAGCGCCTGCAGCTGCCAGGGCGAGGCCACCGCGGTCCACAGCCGGTGGCGATCGATCAGCGGCAGTTCGGCCGCCTCGAGGAAGCCTTCCAGCAGCAGGATCGGCGTCTCGATGCCGGCCTCGCGCAGCTCGATGGCCTCCTCCAGGCAGGCCACGCCGAAGGCGTCGGCGATGCCGGTCAGCGCGCGTGCGCAGCGCACCGCGCCGTGGCCGTAGGCGTCGGCCTTGACCACCGCCACGGCCTTGCCGCCGCCCAGGCGCTTGGCCAGCAGGTAGTTGTCCTGCAGCGCGCCCAGGTCGATCAGTGCACGGGCCGGGCGCATCAGGCGGCCGCGCCGCGGGCGGCGCTGTTGCGGTAACGGGACATGTCCAGGCCTTCGGTGTCGATCGCCGGTGCGTGGCCCGCCATCAGGTCGGCCAGGTAGCGGCCCGAGCCGCAGGCCATGGTCCAGCCCAGCGTGCCGTGCCCGGTGTTGGTGTAGAGATTGTCCAGCGGCGTGGCCCCGACCACGGGGGTGCCGTCCGGCGTGGCCGGGCGCAGCCCGGTCCAGAACTGCGCCTGCTCCAGCGCACCGCCCTGCGGATACAGGTCGCGCACGACCAGCTCCAGCGTCTCGCGGCGCTGCGGGTTGAGCACGTGGTCGTAGCCGGCCACCTCGGCCATGCCGCCCACGCGGATGCGCGCATCGAAGCGAGTCACGGCGACCTTGTAGCTTTCGTCCAGGATCGTGGACACCGGCGACATCGCCGGCTCAAGGATCGGCAGGGTCAGCGAATAACCCTTGAGCGGATACACCGGCAGGTCCAGGCCCAGCGGCGCCAGCAGTCGCGGCGACTCGCTGCCCAGGGCCAGCACGTAGCGGTCGGCGGTCTCCAGCCGGCCGTCCAGGCGCACGCCGGTGATCCGGCGGCCGTCGGCCTCGATCGCCTCGATGCGCGTGTCGTAGCGGAACTCCACCCCGGCTTCGCGCGCCATCGCCTCCAGCCGCCGGGTGAACAGGTGACAGTCGCCGGTCTGGTCGTTGGGCAGGCGCAGCGCGCCGACCAGGGCCACCGGCGCGGCGGCCAGCGCCGGCTCGTAGCGGGCGATGCCGGCCGGGTCGAGCAGCTCGTACGGCACGCCGTACTCGTCCAGCACCGCCACGTCCTTGGCCGCGCCGTCCAGCTGGGCCTGGGTGCGGAACAGCTGGATGGTGCCCAGGCGCCGACCCTCGTAGGCGATGCCGGTGGCGGCGACCAGTTCGTCCAGGCAGTCGCGGCTGTATTCGGACAGGCGCACCATGCGCGCCTTGTTGCGCGCGTAGTGCGCGCTGGTGCAGTTGGCCATCATCTGCAGCAGCCAGCTGTACTGGCGCGGGTCCAGGCCAGGCTTGATCGCCAGCGGCGCATGCTTCTGGAACAGCCACTTGAAGGCCTTGGCCGGCACGCCCGGCGCCGCCCACGGCGAGGCATAGCCCGGCGAGATCTGGCCGGCGTTGGCGAAGCTGGTCTCCAGGGCCGGGCCGGGCTGGCGATCGACCACGCACACCTCGAACCCGGCCTGGGCCAGGTACCACGCGGTGGTCGTGCCGATCACGCCACTTCCCATCACCAGCACACGCATGGCCTCACCTTGTCGTTCGTCAGGCCCATCGCGGCCAACGGAGAAAACCTTACCCGAACCCCTCCGGCAGATTGGCCGCGTTCGCCACCCCTGCGCGATGAAAGCTTGAGGTCTGGCGCGGTTGCGCGGCACATGCTGCCGCGCTCATTCGGGAAGGAAGCTCTTGGCGCAAGAATTATCGGCGATTTCCCGAAGAATTTCCGCATCTATCATGCAGCAGATCCTGCCGACCCACACCCCAACCGCGGCTCAACGCGGCGCTCAGGCCAAGGACTTCACCGACACCTCGCCGCGCAGGATCGGCGACTTGATCACGATGTAGGAGAAGTACTTGCTGATGCCGATGTGACGATCCAGCAGGCCCTCGACCAGCGCCTGGTAGTGGGCCACGTCGCGCACCACGAACTTGAGCAGGTAGTCGAAGCCGCCGCTGACCAGGTGGCATTCGGTTAGCTCCTCCACGCTGCGCAGGCCGGCCTCGAAGGTGTCGAAGTCCTCGCGACGGTGGTTGTCCAGGGTCACCGAGGTATAGACCACCTGCACGCGGAACAGCTTGGCCAGGTCGAGCCGCGCGCCATAGCCGGCGATGTAGCCGGCGCGCTCCAGGCGCTTGACCCGCGCCAGGCACGGGCTGGGCGACAGGCCGACCCGGTCGGCCAGGTCGGCGTTGGTGATCCGGCCCTGGCGCTGCAGCTCGGCCAGGATGTTCAGATCGATACGGTCCAGCCGCGGCAGGCGATCGATCACGCGCGCACCCGCCGCATGCCTGCGCCAGCTCGGCCGTCGGGTGCAAAACAGCGGCCATGTGCTTCGATCAGGGGGGCGTCGCAGTCGAAGCGCGGCACGGCGGAGTCGGTCAGGCGCATGGCCGGCGTGGATCCCGGGGAGGAAGGGCGTCCGGCACGGCGACGCCGATGCGGCGCCGCGTCCCGCGGACGGAGGGCGCCCATTGTGCCGTCTCGGCAGGTTCTGCCGCACCTGCGGAGGCGCGCGGCGATCGCGACTCGGGCGTCAGTCGGCGTCCGGGGCGCGGCCCAGTTCGGCCTGGTCCTGCTCGATCTGGCGCCGCTGCTGCAGCTGCTCGGCCACCATGCGCTCGGCCTTGGCGAAGGCGGCCTCGGCATCGGCCACGTGCAGTTCGTCGTCGCCGTACAGCTCGGGCGGTAGATCGTCGATCTGCAGCGACTTGATCATGGTCTTGCCGTCGTGGCTCCAGATCTCCACGCGGAACGGCGTGTCCTCGACCTTGCCGGACCGCCAGTGCTTGCGGGGTTCTTCCATTGGAGCGCACCTTGGGGGACTTCAGTACGGCCAGCCTGCACGCGCGGCCGTGAGCGCGCCATCAGCGCGCGCGGCCGGCTGCAACCAAACCATCGTCCGACCGTCACATCGGCGACGCACGCGCTCGCCATCCTGTGCCCGCAGGTCCGGCGCGGTGCGTGATCGACGGCCAGGACCTGCGCGAGGCGACAGACGGATTAGCCGGGAGTGCCGTCCAGAGCAAAACCCCGGCAGTTGGTGCGCGATCCTTTCCGCGTCGCGGAAGCCGCAAGGCTCCCAAGATCGCGCGAGCCAATCCCCAAGACGCCCCGGCCCCTCTCTCTGCCGGGGCGTTTTACTGTGCGCCGATGCGTCGCGGCCAGGGCGCTGCGGTCATGCGGCGCGGCGCGGGCGGCTGCTACGCTCGCGCCGTGCGGCCGTGGCCGCCTCGCTGCCCTCTTCTTCTTCCGATCCTGCCATGCCTGCATTCCGCTGTTGTTCCGCAGTCCACGCAACGTCCTGCTCCCGCACGCGGGTGCGCGCATGAGTCTGGCGCCCTGGCTGCTGGCGGCCGCGGCCGGCACGGCGAGCTTCACCACGCCGCACCTGGCCACCACACCGCCGCCGCATGCGGTGCAATTCGACGGCAGGACCTATGTCGATCACGGCCTGGTCGCCGCCGGGCGCGTGCCGGCCGGCACGCTGGACTTCATGGGCGACACGCTGGGGTCGTTCTCCTCGCTGGGCGTGCAGGCCGGCCAGTGGCGGCGCACGCGCGATGGCTACGAGGGCGTGCTGTGGACCCTGCCCGACCGCGGCCGCAACGATCCGGACGCCGGCCTGTTCTACGACTACGCCGGCCGTCTCGAACGCCTGAGCATGACGCTGCGCCTGCCGCGCGCGGGCCAGACGGCGGGCGAGACGCTGATCCTGGTGCCCGATGGCGGGCTGACGCTGCGCGACTTCGAAGGCCAACCCTTCACCGGCGCAGACCCCGGCGCGCACACCGTGGTGCAGGGCGGCTTCACCCTGCCCTCGCCGGCCAGCGGACCTGGCGCGGGCAAGATCTCGCTCGATGCCGAGTCGCTGCAGTTCACCGCCGACGGACACTTCTACATCGGCGACGAGTACACGGCCAACGTCTATTACTTCGACCCGGCCGGGCGCCTGCGCGGGGTGATCGAGCCGCCGCCGGGGATCGCGCCGCGCCGCGATGGGCTGCCCGCATTCGGCTCGCTGCAGGCGCCGCAGCACGGGCGCCGCAACAACCAGGGCGTCGAGGGCCTGGGCCTGTCGCCCGATGGCACGCGCCTGTTCGTGGCGCTGCAGAGCGCGCTGGTGCAGGACACCGCCGCGGGCGAACACGCCGGCCGCCGCGACACGCGCGTGCTGGTCTACGACGTCTCCGGGCACGCGCTGCCGAAGCGGCCGATCGGCCATTACGTGGTGCAGCTGCCGATCTACACGCACAAGGGCAACGGCAAGCCGGCCGATCGCACCGCGGCGCAGAGCGAACTGCGCGTGCTGGACGACACGCGCTTCCTGCTGCTGGCCCGCGACGGCGCCGGGCTGGGCGCGGACAAGCCCGAGCCGGTCGTCTACAAGTCGATCCTGCTGGTCGACACTGCCGGGGCCAGCAATCTGGCCGGCTCGCGCTACGAGCGCGGCGACACCTCGCTGCTGGCATCGCCCGCGTCCACGGCGCTCAAGCCCGGCATCAAGCCCATGCGCTGGACCGAGCTGATCAACCTGCTCGACCCGGACCGGCTGGCGCAGGTCGGCCTGGACCTCGACGTCGCCGCGGGCCCACACCCCGGCCTGATGTCGGAGAAATGGGAAGCCATGGCGCTGCTGCCGGCGCTGGACCCGGCGCGGCCGGACGACTGGCTGCTGCTGGTCGGCAACGACAACGACTTCATCGCCCGCCGCTGCGTGATGCAGGGCCATGGCTGCGATTCGGCCTTCGACAACGACAACCGCGTGCTGGTCTACCGGCTCACCCTGCCCGGGCCTGCCAAGCCGCGCGGCAAGCATCGACCGCGCTAGGACGGCGCCCTCGATGCGGCGACCGCCATGACGGCGGTGCCTCGTTCGATGTGCAGGTAAGCATCGGTGGCGCGCTGTGATAGCGGCGCGCCACCCTGTTCGCAGCATCGGCCAGCGCCGACCCGCGCGTGCTCAGAACGTGTACTTGACCGTGGTCTGCACGCGGCCCAGCTCGCCCTCGGCATCGTTGCCCAGATCGCGCCGCGCCCAGCTCAGCTCGGCGCCCACGTCCAGCCGCGGGAACGGCGAGTAGATCAGGTTCACGCGCCAGGACTGCGTGCGCTCGGTGGCCTGCACGCCGACCGCCCGCTCGTCCACGGCGATGTAGGCGGCCGAGTAGGCCAGCGTGCTGCGCAGGTTGGCGGTCCAGTTGTGGCGCCACGCGGCGAAGCCCGCATAGCCGTCCTGCGCCTTGAGCCGGCCGGCGGTGTCGATGTAACCATCGGGGATCAGGCCGAAGCCGATGTAACGCCCCAGCCCGGGCCCGCCGCTGACCGTGTACTGCAGCAGGTCCTTCGGCCCGGCCTTGATCGAGCCGGCCACGCTCAGGCCGAAGCCGGAGGTGCTGTCGTCGGCCGTGCGCAGCTGGCGGGCCAGCGCCGCCACGGTGAAGTGGCCCCAGTCGCCCTTGGTCGTCCAGCGCGCGGTGAGGTCGGGCAGATCGTTCTCGCCGGAGCTGATCTGGGTCGGGCTGCGGTTCTGGTACCAGGTCTGCGGGTTCTCGAGCGAGAAGGACCAGTTGCCGGTGGTGTAGCGGATCTGCGCCTGACGCGCGAACAGCGTGCCGTCGACGATGCCGACGAAGTCCACCGTCTCCGGCAGCGAGCCCAGGTCCATCAGATTGGTCCAGGTCTGGCCGGCCAGCCAGTGGTTCCACTGCACGTAGGCGTGGCGCAGCGTGGGCGGATAGCCGTTGGAGAACTTCTCGTTGCCCACGTTGTTGTTGCCGCCGCCGAAGAAGTCGAACTCGACATAGCCCTTGAGCTTGTCGCCGGCGTCGGTGACGCGGTCCACGCCGAACCACACCCGCGAGAACTGCGCATGGAAGTCGGCGTACTGCTTGCCGGGGCCGGCATCCACCGGCGTGGCCGCGGGGAAATAGAACAGCCGCCCCGGCGTGCTGTCGGCGATCGGGCCGTCGCTGGTCCAGGTCGAGAGCATGTCCAGCTTGATGAAGCCGCCGAAGCTGAAGTGGCTGTCGCCGCTGGCGACGATGGCGGTGTTCTGGATCGGCGCCTTGCCCGGCGCGGTGGCCGGGGCCACGGTGCCGGCCGCGGTGGCCGAGGTCAGCGCCGGCGGCAGCGCGCCGCTGGCCTGCACGCCCGGCCCCTTGAGCGGCGGTGCGCCAGGCGCGGTGGCCTGCGCCAGGCGGGTGCGGGCATCGACCAGCTGGGTCTGCTGCTGCTCGACCATCTGCTTGAGCGCGAGGACTTCGCTTTCCAGCTGGGCGATGCGCGCGTCCTGGCGCGCATCGGTGGTGTTCTGCGCCTGGGCCAGGCCCGGCGCAGAGAGGGCAAGAGCGAGCGCGCAGGCCAGGGTGGCGCGGCGCGGCGTGACGATGGATGACGGCATATGGTTCTCCCCAAACCAGGTGTGATGAAGCACGGGCGCGACCCGGCAGCGGGCGCGCGATGACAGGCGTGCGGCAAGACCTCCCCGTCGCGCCGCGCACGGAGCGGGACGGGCCAAGACAACGTGCGCTGGGCTCAGCGCGGCTGTTCGACGCCCACCAGCACACGCGGGCGCCGCCACGCCAGCAGCAGATGCGCGGCCAGGCCGAAGACCAGGCTCCAGAACGCCGCGCCCAGCCCCAGCAACGACATGCCCGAGGCGCCGACGATGAAGGTCACCAGCGCCGCGTCGCGCTCGCGCGGCGCGGCCAGCGCGGTGCTGAGCGCGTGGGCGATGCTCGGAAACAGCGCCAGCCCGGCCAGCGTGGCGACCAGTTCCTTGGGCAAGGTGGAGAACAACGCCACCACGGTGCCGGCGACGCTGCCCAGCAGCAGGTAGGCCAGCGCGCCCGAGACCCCGGCCACATAGCGCCGCTCGGCGCGCGGATGCGCCTCCGGCCCGGTGCACAGCGCGGCGGTGACCGCGCCGGGGTTGAGGCCATGGCAGCCGAACGGCGCCATCAGCGCCGAGGCCGCGCCCGACCACACCAGCAGCGTGCTGGCCGCCGGCCGCGCATAGCCGGCCGTGCGCAGCACGGCGATGCCCGGCAGGAACTGCCCGGTCAGCGCCACCACCAGCAGCGGCAGGCCCAGGCCGACGATGGCCTGCCACTCGAAGCGCGGCGCGACCCACACCGGCGCGGTTAGCGCCAGCGTCGGCAGCGGCCCCTGCAACTGCCCGCACAGCGCCGCCACCAGCACGCCGGTGACCAGCACCGCCATCACCGCATAGGGCGCGAACCAGCGCCGGCCGACGAAGAACGCCGCGAACATCGCCAGCACCAGCCACACCTGCGCGGCCATGCCGACGAAGGCCTTGGTGGCGAAGCCGAACAGCACCCCGGCCAGCATCGCCGCGGTGATCGCCGGCGGAAGCCGCGCCACGATCCGGTCGAAGGCGCCGGACAGCCCGATGACCAGCAGCAGCGCGCTGGCCACCAGGTAGGCGCCGATCGCCACCGCGTAGTCGACCGTGGGCAGCAGGCTGACCAGCAGCACCGAGCCGGGAATCGACCAGGCGATCACCACCGGCACGCGATGGCGCAGGCTCAGCACGATCCCCAGCACGCCGCTGCCGATGCAGATGGCCCAGACCCACGAGGCCAGCAGCGGCGCCGGCAGCCCGGCCGCGGCCTGGACCACGATCACCAGCGGCCCGGCGAACGAGATCAGCGTGGCCACCACCCCGGCCAGGACCGCCGACAGGGAGGCATCGCGACCGAGCTGGCGCAGCGCCGCACGCATGGTCAGGGCGCGTCGGCCACGGCCACGCGGGGCGCGGCGGCCGCCGGCTGGCTGGCCAGCGCGTAGACCAGGGTCGCCAGCGTGGCCACCGCCGCAGGGATGGCGAAGATCAGGAAGTTCTGCTGCAGCGGCAGCTCCCTGGCCAGCAGCACGCCGCCCAGCGTCGGCCCGACGATCGCGCCGATGCGGCCCACGCCCGAGGCCCAGCCCAGGCCGGTGGAGCGGATCGACAGTTCGTAGAGCTGGGCTACGCTGGCGTAGAGCAGGATCTGCGTGCCGATGGTGGCCGCGCCGGCGACGAAGACCAGCGTGAACAGCGCCGCCACCGGCAGGTTGAAGCCGATCAGCGCGATGGACAGCGTGGCCGCGACGAAGAACGCCACCACCACCCGCGGCAGGCCGAAGCGGTCGCCCAGGCGCCCGCCCAGGATCGCGCCGGCCATGCCGCCGAAGTTGAGCGAGAACAGGGTCAGCAGGCTGGCCTTCTCCGCGTAGCCGGCCTCCTGCATGACCTTGGGCAGCCACGAGCTGAGCAGGAAGACCAGCAGCAGGCAGCAGAAGAACGCCGTCCACAGCATCAGCGTACGCAGCGCGCGGCCGCCGCGGAACAGCTCGGCCACCGACGCCGTCGCCCCGCCCGGTGCGTCGTAGACCAGCACGTCCTGTGGCCCCAGCGGCGTGGCGCCGGGCAGACGCGCGTGGATGGCGCGCGCCTGCGCCTGTTCGCCCCGCCGGATCAGGAAGCCCAGCGACTCGGGCAGCTTCCACCACACCAGCGGCAGGAACAGCAGCGGCAGCACCGCGATCCAGAACATCGGGCGCCAGCCCAGGTTGGGGATCATCCAGATGCCCAGCCCGGCCGAGACCATGCCGCCGACCGAGTAGCCGCTGAACATCAGCGCCACCATCGTGCCGCGCAGCCGCTTGGGCGAGTACTCGTTGACCAGCGCCACCGCGTTGGGCATCAGCCCGCCGCAGCCCATGCCGGCGAAGAAGCGCGCCACCTTGAACTGGGTCGGGTCCTGGGCGAAGCCGGTCAGCAGCGTGGCCACGGTGAACAGCAGGAAGCTGATCACCACGCCTTTCTTGCGGCCGAAGCGGTCGGCCAGCGAGCCGAAGATCAGCGCGCCGAACATCATCCCGAACAGCGCCCAGGCCTGCAGCACGCCGGCCTCGGGCTTGGTCAATCCCCATTCCTTGATCAGCGTCGGCAGCACCGTGCCGGCGATGAACACGTCGTAGCCATCCACCACCAGCAGCAGCCCACACAGGGCCACCACCGTCCACTGCAGCCGGCCGAAGCGGCCGCGTTCGATTGCCTGGTTCACGTCGACGCTGTGCATGTCTCCTCCCTCCGAAGACCAATGACACGTGCGGGTTGACCGCGCCGGCCTGCCGACAGGCAGGCGCAGCGCGGCGTTGATGGCGTCGCGGCCTGCGTCCCCTCAGGCCGCGACGGTGTTGATGGCCTGGCGCGCCTGTTCCACCTCGGCGTCCAGGTCGTGGTTCCAGATCCAGTCGAAGCGCGAGGCCAGCGTGGCGCCCAGCGCCGCGTCGTCGCTGCCGACCTTGGGATCGCGCAGTTCGTAGACCTCGCCGGCCTCCCACGAGGTGCGCTGCACCCGGCATGCGCGCGGCCTGCGGATCGTGTCGTAGGCCTCCAGCAGCGCCGGCAGCTGCGCCCGCGTCAGCGCGGGGTCGGACAGCAGCCGGGCGAAGAAGTAGGCGTCCTCCAGCCCCTGGCCGGCGCCGGCGCCCTGGTGCGGCAGCATGGCGTGGGCGGCATCGCCGATCAGCGCCAGGCGGCCGTGCACGTAGCGCGACAGCTGCGCCCCCTCGTGCAGCGCCCAGTGCGTGGGCGCGTCGATGCATTCGAGCAGCGTGCGCGCGGCGATGCCCCAGTGCGCATAGGCCTCGAGCATCTCGCGGCGGCTGGCCTCGCGCACCCAGGGCTGGCCCTGCGGCCACTGCGGGTCCGGATCGCTGCGGTCGGACACGAAGGCCACCACGTTGATCAGCCGCCCCTGCTTGACCGGGAAGGTCAGGATGTGGGCGTCCAGCCCCAGGATCATCTGCGGCACATCGACCAGATGCGTGTCCACGCCGGCGGCGATGAAGGCCCGGCGCAGGCGTTCGCTTTCGATCATGCCGCGATAGGCGCAGGTGCCGGTGAAGCGCGGCGCCACCGGCGCCTGCCCCAGCGGCCGCAGCACCTCGGCGCGCAGCGCCGACTTGATGCCGTCGGCGGCGATCAGCAGATCGCCCTCGTAGTGGCTGCCATCGGCGAAGTGCACGCGGGCCGCGTCGTCGCCCTGCTCCACGCCGACCGCGCGCTTGTCGAAGGCGGTCATCCCCAGCGGCAGGCGCGTGGCCAGCGCGTCGAGGAAATCGGCGCGATGCACGGACGACTGCCCGACCCCGGGCGCGCGCGTGGCGCCGAGCAGGCGCGCATCCTCGCCACGGCGCCATTCGAACCACACATCGCCATGCGGCGCCGGCGTGCGATCGGCCAGTTCGGCGTAAGCCTCGCCCATGCCCAGGCCCTGGATCGCCCGCACCGCGTTGGGGCCGAAGGACACGCCGGCGCCGATCTCGCCGAAGGCGCGCGCCGACTCGAACAGGCGCACCTCCAGATGCGGTCGGCGCGCCAGCCCCAGCGCCAGGCCCACGCCGGCGATGCCGCCGCCGACGATGCCGATGCGCAGCGGCGCCGATGCGCTCATGGCCGGCCTCCGTGCGCGGGCTCGATCGGCGACATGAGGTATCCGGTGGTGTACGTGTGGTGCGCGGGCATGTTCCCTCCCAGGTCGTGCGTGGCGTGGATGCGGTCGTTGGCGTCGAGTGCTTCAGCCGGTGTCGCCACCGGCCACCGGCAGGATCGAGCCGGTGATGTAGGAGGCCTCGCGCGAGGCCAGGAACAGGATCGGCGCGACCTGCTCGTCCACGGTCGCGTAGCGCTTGAGGAAGGTGGAAGCGGTGACCTGCTCGACCGCCTGCGCCATCCACGCCTGCTCCTGCGCGCTGTCGCCTTCGGCATTGCGCGGCACCCGCCGCGGCGGCGCGGCGGTGCCGCCCGGCGCGGTGGCGACCACGCGGATGTGGTGTTCCCCCAGCTCCATGGCCAGCGACTGGGTCAGCGCATTGATGCCGCCCTTGGCCGCCGAGTACGGCACGCGGTGGATGCCGCGGGTGGCGTTGGAGGAGACGTTGACGATGGTGCCGCCGCCGCGCGCCAGCAGGTGCGGCAGCACCGCGTGGCAGCCGTACAGCGTGGGCATCAGCGAGCGGCGGATCTCCGCGTCGATCTGCGCCGGCTCGAAGGCCGCGTAAGGCCGCATGCGGATCGCGCCGCCGACGTTGTTGACCAGGATGTCGATGCCGCCGAAGTGGCGCGCGGCGAAGTCCATCGCCGCCTGCGCGCCCGCATGGGTCTCCAGGTCGGCGTTGAAGCCCACCGCCTGCGCGCCGATCGCCGCGGCGACCTCGTCCACGAAGTCCGCGCGGTCCACCAGCACCACCTGCGCGCCCTCGGCCGCGGCACGCTGCGCCACGCCCTGGCCGATGCCCTGCGCGGCCCCGGTCACCACCATCACCTGCCCGGCGAAGCGTCCGCTCACGCGGCCAGGTCCTGTGGCGCGCTGGCCGGCGCATTGGGCGTGAACTTCTCGTAGTAGAAGTTGGCAGGCGTCAGCGCGACCGCGCTGAAGTGGTTGCGCACCGCATCGACCATCGGCGGCGGGCCGCACAGATAGACGTCCACCTCGCCGGCGTGCAGCGCCTCGGCCGGCAGATGGTCGGTGACGTAGCCAAGCTTGGGATGGCGCGAGGCGGGATCGACCACGCAGGTGGTGAAGCTGAAGAAGTCCAGCCGCTCGGAGAAGCGCTGCAGCTGCTCCACCAGCACCAGGTCGGCGCCGCGGGTGACGCCGTACATCAGATGCACCGGATGCGCGCTGCCGGTCTGCGCGAGCTGGGCCAGCATCGACAAGAACGGCGCCAGGCCGGTGCCGCCGGCCAGCATCAGCACCGGCCGCGTCACCGCGCGCAGGTAGAAGCTGCCCAGCGGACCGGTCAGCTCCAGCACCTGGCCCGGGCTGGCGCTGTCCAGGTAGCCGCTCATCAGCCCGCCGGGCACGCGCTTGATTAGGAACGACGGCGCATCCGAGCCCGGCGGCGAACTGAAGGAGTACGAGCGCATCTGCCCGCCGCTGCCGGGCACGGCGATGTTGACGTACTGGCCGGGCAGGAACGCCGGCGCGCCCTCCAGCGCCTCCAGCTTCAGTTCCAGCGCGGCGTCCGCGTGCGGCACCACGTCCACCACCGCGGCCTTGAAGCGGGAGGTGCCGGTCTTGCAGGCCGCCGAGGTCGTCGGCACGGCGATCGTGCAGTCGCTGGACGGCACCATCTGACAAGTCAGCACCAGGCCGGCGGCGGCCTCGTCGGCGCTCAGCGCATCGTCGATGTAGTCCTCGCCCAGGTCGTAGGCGCCGGCCTCGGCGCGGCACTTGCAGGTGCCGCACACGCCGTCCGAGCAGTCCATCGGCAGGTTGACCTTGGCGCGGAACGCGGCGTCCAGCACCTTCTCGCCGGGATTGCAGTCGATGAAGCGGGTGACGCCGTCCTCGAAGTTCAACGCGATGCGGTAGCTCATGGTGTCCTCCTTCGCGCCCGGCTCAGACGTGGTAGATGTCGATGACCTGGCGGATGTAATCGTTCTTCAGCACGATCTTCTTGTCGGCGATCAGATAGCCGCCGCCTTCGCGGCGCAGCGTCGCGTAGCAGGTGCCGAAGAAGTGGTCGGTGACCTTGTAGCGGTGGTTGAGCGTGTGGAAGTTGTAGCGCACGTCCACCTCGTCGCCGCGCTCGGCGAGCACCTCGATGTTGGTCGTGTTGTGACCGGTGCGCGGCTCGGGCGTGGACGCGCTGGAGCGCTCGGTCTTGATGCGGAACACGCGGTCTTCCAGACCGTCGCGGCTGGGGTAATAGATCAGCGAGATCTGCGACTGCGGGTCCTCGGTCAGCCGGTCGTCGTCGTCCCAGGCCGGCATCCAGTAGGTGACGTCCTCGGCGTACAGCGTCAGCCATTCGTCCCACTGGCGATCGTCGAGCAGGCGCGCCTCGCGATACAGGAAGGCCGCGATGGTGGCGATCTCGTGGCTCACGCGGCCGCTCCATCGTCCTGGCGCGCCAGCGCGCGGCGCATGGCCTGCGCCCAGTACGCGTGCTGCCGCACGAACAGGCCCTCGTCCTCGCTGCGGCCGCCGGACAGCAGCGGCTGCATGCCCATCTTCCTGGCGTTCTCGTCCGGCCCCTCCACCCACAGCGGCGCGCCGCGGCTGAGGTCGTTCCACAGGGCCGCCGTGCCGGCATAGCCCTGCTGGCAGGCGCGGAATTCCTCCAGATCGTCGGCCGTGCCCATGCCCGAGACGTTGAAGAAATCTTCGTATTGGCGGATGCGCGTGGCGCGCTCTTCGGCGCTCTCGCCCTTGACGCCGAAGCAGTAGATGGTGATCTCGGTCTTGTCCACGCTGATCGGGCGGGCCACGCGGATCTGCGTGGAGAACTGGTCCATCAGATAGACGTTGGGATACAGGCACAGGTTGCGCGTCTGCCGGGTGATGAACTCGGCGCGCTCGGCGCCCACGCGCCGGGCGATCTCCTCGCGGTGCGCCCACACCGGCCGCACCTCGGGGTTGAGCGACTGGGTCCACAGCAGGATGTGGCCGTGCTCGAAGCCGTAGACGCCGCCGATGCTCTTGCTCCAGCCGTTGGCGTCCACCGCCTTGGTGCCGGTCTCCTTGCGCCGGCCCATGGTGGCCGAGTAGTTCCAGTGCACCGAGCTGACGTGATAGCCGTCGGCGCCGTTCTCCATCTGCAGCTTCCAGTTGCCGTCGTAGATGTAGGACGAGCTGCCGCGCAGCACCTCCAGGCCCTCGGGCGCCTGATCGACGATCTGGTCGATGATCACCCGCGTCTGGCCCAGATGCTCTTCCAGCGGCAGCACGTCCTCGGACAGGCTGCCGAACAGGAAGCCGCGATAGCTGGCGAAGCGCGGCACGCGCTTGAGATCGTGCGAGCCGCCCTCGCCGAACTGCGGCGGATACTGGGTGGTCTTCTCGTCCTTGACCTTGAGCAGCTTGCCGGTGTTGCTGAAGGTCCAGCCGTGGAAGGGACAGGTGAAGCTGCCCTTGTTGCCGTGCTTGCGCCGGCACAGCATCGCGCCGCGGTGCGCGCAGGCGTTGATCACCGCGTGCAGCTCGCCGGTCTTGTCGCGGGTGATCACCACCGGCTGGCGGCCGATGTAGGTGGTGAAGTAGTCGTTGTTGTTCGGGATCTGGCTCTCGTGCGCCAGATACACCCAGTTCGACTCGAACAGGGCCTTCATCTCCAGCTCGAACAGCTCCGGGTCGGTGAAGATGTCGCGCCGGCAGCGGAAGACGCCGGCCTGCGGATCGTCCTGCAGCGCGGTGGCCAGCAGCTGCTCGACGTCGTGGGTGGGTTCGATGATCGCGGACATGCAGGGTCCTCCCGTTCGAGGATGGCAAGGGCGCCGCGCGCACGCGCGCGGGGCCGAAGGCTTGAAGGGCGCGCGGGCGGCGCGTCCGGCGGCGCCCGCGGGTGGTGCTCAGGCGGCGGCGCGCAGCCGGTGGACGGCCTGGACGTCCTTGCCCGCTTCCAGCGGCAGCAGGTCGAAGTCGAACTCGATGTCCTGGTAGGTCTCGGTCTCGAAGCCCAGCGCCTTGCCGCCCTCGCCGGTCTTCACCGGCGGCACCAGCCCATCGCGCGTGGCGAAGGCGAAGTCGTCCCACAGCAGCGGATCGCCATCGATGTTGAACTGCGTGGTCAGCCTGCGGTGATCGTCGCCGCTGACGAAGAAGTGCACGTGCGCGGGACGGTTGCCATGCCGCGCCAGACGGTTGAGCAGCTGCTGGGTCGCGCCCTGCGGCGGGCAGCCATAGCCCACCGGCATGCGGGTCAGGAACTCGTAGCGCCCGTCCGGCCCGGTCTTGACCGTGCCGCGCAGGTTGAACTCGGTCTGCGCCCCGGTCGGGTCGAAGTGCGAGTAGAAGCCCTTGGAATTGGCATGCCAGCACTCCACCAGCGCCCCGGCCAGCGGCGCGCCGTCCTGGCCGCGCACCACGCCGTGGATGCGCAGCGGGCCGGCGTCCGGATCGGGATCGCGGTCGATGCGCGCGCTGCGCACCGTGACCGGGGCGCCGGCCACGTACAGCGGGCCCTCGATCGTGCGCGGCGTGCCGCCGCTGATCCCGGCCAGGCGGTCCTCCTCGTCCAGGCGCATGTCGATGTAGTGCTCCAGGCCGATACCGGCGGCCAGCAGCGCCGCCTCGTTGTCCTGGCCGAGCTTGTTGAGATAGTTGATGCCGGCCCAGATCTCGTCCGGGGTGAGGTCCAGGTCCTCGATGGCCTTGAACAGGTCCGACAGGATGCGGTGCAGGACCTGCTTGGTCCGGGCATCGCCGTCCTGGCCGTCCAGATTGGCCACGGTGCGCAGGAAATCCTGCACGTCCTGGCTGGCGAAGATGCTGACGCTCATGCGATGTCTCCTCTTGGTGGCGAAGGCTGCCTTGTGACGTCCCCTCCCAGGGAGCGCACGCGGGAATGCGAAATCTCTAGCGGTCGTCCTCGTGCAGCGAGGACGGATGGCGGCACAGCGGCATCACCGCGATGTCCATGTAGGGGAACAGCGGCAGCGACAGCAGCAGCTCGTGCAGCTGCGCCGGGCTGTCCACGTCGAAGATCGACACGTTCGAGTACTGGCCGACGATGCGCCAGATGTGGCGCCACTGGCCGCTGCGCTGCAGCTCCTGGAAGCGCGCCTTCTCGGTCGCCTTGAGCTCGGCCGCGCGGGCCGGGTCCATGTCCAGCGGCAGCTTCACATCCATGCGTACGTGGAAGAGCATGGCTCAGCCCTCCGTGCCGGTGGGCGCGACCGTGGTGCGGCTGCGGTCGCGGCGGAAGGCGGCGATGCGCTCCTCGTCCAGGGCGATCCCTAAGCCCGGCGCGCTGGGCACCTCCAGATGGAAGTCGCGGTAGACCAGCGGCGTGGCCAGGATCTCCTCGGTCAGCAGCAGCGGTCCGAACAGCTCGGTGCCCCATTGCAGGCGCGGGAAGGTGGCGAACACGTGCGCGGCGGCGATCGTGCCTACGCTGCCTTCGAGCATGGTGCCGCCGTAGAGCTCGATGCCGGCCGCATCGGCGATGGCGCCGACCTTCTGCGCGGCGAGCAGGCCGCCGGACTGCTCGGTCTTGACCGCGAACACGTCCGCCCCGCCCACCCTGGCCAGTTCGAACGCGCTGTCCGGGCCGGTCAGCACTTCATCGGCCATCAGCGCGATGGGGAAGCGGCGCATCAGCCGGGCCAGGGCCGCGGCCGAGGCCACCGGCTGTTCGACCAGCTCGCAGCCGGCATCGGCCAGCGCCGGCAGCGCGCGCACCGCCTCGGTCTCGCTCCAGGCCATGTTGACGTCCACGCGCACGCTGGCGGCATCGCCCAGGGCGCGCTTGATCGCGGCCACGTGCGCCACGTCCTCGGCCACCGGCTTGCGCCCGATCTTGAGCTTGAACACGTTGTGCCGGCGCGCGGCCAGCATCGCCTCGGCCTCGGCGATGTCCCGGGCGGTGTCGCCAGAGGCCAGCGTCCAGGCCACGCCCAGGCGGTCGCGCACGCGTCCGCCCAGCAGCTCGGACAGCGGCAGGCCCACGCGCTTGCCCTGCGCATCCAGCAGCGCGGTCTCGACGGCGCACTTGGCGAAGTGGTTGCCCTTGACCAGCTTGCCCACGCGCGCCATCAGCGCCTGCACGCGGCGGGCGTCGCTGCCCAGCAGGACCGGCGCGACATAGGTGTCGATGGCCAGCTTCATGCCTTCGGGGCTCTCGGCGCCATAGGCCAGGCCGGCGATGGTGGTGCCCTCGCCCAGCCCGACCACGCCGTCGCTGCAGTGCAGGCGCACCAGCATCAGCGTCTGGCCGCTCATGGTGGCCACCGACAGGCGGTGCGGTCGGATGGTGGGCAGATCGATCAGCAGCGTCTCCACCCGCTCGATCGTCGCGGCGGAGGTGGGGACGGGGGACAGGGTGCGCGGTTCCATGGGGTGGATTCTTGGGACCGACCGCGCACCGCGTCCAAGACATGTTTGATCTGGATCGATACCCTGAAGGTATGATCTAGCCTTAGAGCCGCGATTCTTCTGCTTTATTGCGCCGCATCATTACCTTTTCGTCATGGCCAAACTTTGGTCGAATGCCCATGGACCTGCGCCAGCTCAAGTACTTCGTGACCGTCGCCCGCGAGCGCAACTTCACCCGCGCCGCCGAACTGCTGCATATCGCCCAGCCGCCGCTGAGCCGCCAGATCCAGCAGCTGGAAGAGGACCTGGGCGTGACCCTGATCGTGCGCAGCAGCCGCCCCATCCGCCTCACCGACGCCGGCCGGCTGTTCTACGAGGAGGCCCAGCAGGTGCTGGGCCGCGTGGAGCAGATGAAGGACGCCGCGCGCCGCGTCGGCCACGGCCAGCGCCGGGTGATCAACATCGGCTTCGTCGCCTCCACACTCTACGGCGGCCTGCCCACCGTGGTGCGCCGCCTGCGCCAGGCGCTGCCCGACACCGACGTGCGGCTGGTGGAGCTGATGTCCGGCCAGCAGGTCGAGGCGCTCAAGAGCGGCCGCATCGATATCGGCTTCGGCCGCCTGCGCACCAGCGACACCAGCGTCGAGCGCCTGGTGCTGCGCGAGGAGCGGCTGGTGGTGGCGATCCCGCCTGCCTTTCCCCTGGCCGGCGACGACGCGCCGCTGTCGCCGGCCGAGTTGAAGGGGCAGAAGCTGATCGTCTACCCCAGCGATCCGCGCCCCAGCTTCGCCGACCACGTGCTCTCGCTGCTGCGCGACCACGGCGTGCGCCCGCCCGAGGTGCAGGAGGTGCGCGAGCTGCAGACCGCCCTGGGCCTGGTCGCGGCCGAGACCGGCATCTGCCTGATCCCCGCCTCGGCGCGGCTGCAGCGCTCGGACCTGCACTACCGGCTGGTCGACGACGAGCGCGCGACCTCGCCCATCATCCTCAGCTACCGCCACCACGAGGACGAGGCGCTGATCGGCCTGCTCAAGCGCCTGATCCGCGAGATGTACGCCGAGAAGCCCGCCTGGCTGGATGTGTCCTACAACCGGCTGCATGCGCCTTGATGCATAGAAGCAAGGTCTCGCAGCAGCCTCCCTGTAGAGCGGAGCTTGCTCCGCTGCTCTTCGTTCAGTTCGCGGAAAAGGCCCCAGCGGAGCAAGCTCCGCTCTACATGCAGCAGCCCACCGAGCCGATCAGTTCGGGCTCGCCGGCGCCGGCCCCACCACATCGGCGACGCTGCTCACGCGCAGCGCCGCCTTGAGCGCGGCCGGATCGGCGCTGGAAGCGACCCGCACCACCACCGGCTCGCCCGGCAGCAGGGTCAGCGCGTTGTCCGAGACCTGCGCATCCAGCGCGCCGAAGTCGATCCAGGCCATGCGCGCCAGCTGCGGCGAGGACAGCTCCAGCCGCAGACCGCTGTCGTCCTGCGTCCAGCGCGCCCGCACCTTCGCCCGCGACCAGGCCAGCGCATAGGCCGGCTTGAAGTACACCACCTGGCGCGCGTCCGGTTCGCCGGCCACCTGCAGCTCGAACACCGCCACCGTGCGCGCCGGATCGGCCTGCCCGAGCAGCTGCGCGTCGCTGTAGCGGGCCACCTGCGTGGCCGACAGCGGCGCCAGCGTGAGCGTGCGGCGCTCCTCGCGCAGCACCTTGCCGTCCAGATCCATCACCCGCAGGCGCAGGGTGCCGGTGCGCGGCGCGGTGCGGTCGGAGATCGCGCTCACCTCGGTCTGGCCCTGCGCGCGCAGCGCCGCCACCGTGACCGGCGCGAAGAAGCGCCGCGCCTGGAACTGCAGCGCCTTCCAGCGCCCGAACCAGTCGACCGAGGACCACGACGCGCCCGGCCAGACATCGTTGAGCTGCCAGTACAGCGAACCCATCGTGTGCGGCCGGCTGGCGCGGTGATGCAGCGCAGCCAGCGCGATGCCCTCGGCCTGCATGGCCTGGCTGGCCTGGACGAAGCTGGGGAAGTCGCGCGGCTGGCCGAACTCCATCGCGATGTAGTGCAGCAGGCGGGTATTGCCCTCGCCGGCCATGAACTTCTGGTGCGCGCGGATCACCGGCGTGTCGACCCCCTGCTCGGCCTTGGTGGCGAACGCGTCGATGGTGCGCAGCGCAGGCCAGGCCTGCAGCCCGTACTCGGACATGAAGCGCGGGGTGATGTCGAGATAGGCGGTCGGTGGCCGGGCCGGGTTGCCCCACACCTCCCAGTAGTGCATGTCGCCACTGGAGGGGATGTTGGCCTGCTCGGCCAGGTCATCGCTGGGCGAGCTGGCCCAGTAGGCGATGCCTCCGCCTTCGCGCGCCACCACCTCGCGCAGATCAGTGCCGAACAGCTGCACATAGCCCTGCCACACGCGCTGGGCGAAGGCCGGATCGGCCTCCTTCAGCGTCTTGCCCTGGCCCCAGGACTTCCACGCGGTCTCCTCCTCGTTGTTGCCGCACCACAGCACCAGCGAGGGATGGTTGCGCAGGCGGATCACCTGCTGGCGCGCTTCCTCGACCACGTTGGCGCGGAAGGCCGGATCGTAGGCCGGCTGCATGCCGCCGCCGAACATGAAGTCCTGCCACACCAGCAGGCCCAGCTCGTCGGCGATGTCGAAGAAATCGTCGCTCTCGTAGTAACCGCCGCCCCAGTTGCGGACCATGTTCATGTTGGCGTCCACCGCCGACTGCAGCACGCGCCGCAGCTGCGCATGCGTCACCCTGGGCACGAACATGTCGAAGGGGATGACGTTGGCGCCCTTGGCGAACACCGGGATGCCGTTGATCACGAATTCGAAGCTGCGGCCCCCGGCATCGGCCTCGCGGCGCAGCTCGACGCTGCGCAGGCCGATGCGGCGCGTGACCTGCGCCACGCCATGGCCCTGGTCATCGAGCAGCTCGAGCGTATAGCGGTACAGCGGCTGCGCGCCGTAGCCGGCCGGATACCAGCGCGCCGGCCGCGCCACCTGCGCCGGCAGGGCGAGCTGCGCCTGGCCCGCCGCCAGCGTGACGCGCTGCTGCGCGGCCAGCGTGCGCGTGCCGTCCGGCGCGCTCTGCCACAGCCTTGCCTGGTAGTCGCCGGCGCGCTGCACCTCCAGCGTGGCCTGCGCGGTGAGCCTGGCGACCTGCTCGGTGACCTGGTCCTGGCGCAGGTGCAGGTCGGCCACCCGCAGCGTGTCCCAGCTCTCCAGCCGCACCGGCTGCCACACGCCGGCGGTGACATAGCGCGGACCCCAGTCCCAACCGTAGTGGTAACCGGGCTTGCGCACGAAGTTGGCCGTCATCGCATCGCGCGGCTCATCGCCATAGGGCGAGGGATAGTTGCCGGCGATCTTGACCGGCATCGCCTGCACCTTGGGCAGCAGCGTGGCGATCGGCGAGCGCAGCACCACGCGCAGCTCGTTGCCGGTGGCGCGCAGCCGGCCGGTGACCGGCACCCGCCACTGGCGGAAGGCGTTGTCGGCCTGCAGCACGCGCGTGTCGTTGAGCGTCACCTCGGCGAAGGTGTCCAGCCCGTCGAACACCAGCTCGGTACGCGCGGCCTGGCGCGCGGCCGCATCGGCGTCGAACACCAGGCGGTACTCCCAGTCGCCCAGACCGATCCACTGCAGCCCGGCCTCGGGCGCGCCGACGTACGGGTCGGCGATCAGGCCGGCCTTGAACAGATCGGTATGCACCGTGCCCGGCACCTGCGCCGCCTGCCACGCGGTGAACCGCGGATGCGCCGCGGCCTGCGCGCTGCCAGGCAACAGACGCAGCTGCCAGCGGCCCGTGGCGCCCAGGTCCTGCACGTTCATGGCCTGCAGGGGCGCGACGACCAGCCACAGCAACACGGCCAGCCAGGCACGCGACCACCGCAGGCCGGGCCGGGCGCTCGCCATCACACGTTCGATCATGGTGCTTCCGCCTTCCAGTAACGATCCAAGAACTGCTGGTGGGTCGGCATCGCCGCCACCGCTTCGGCCAAACGTTCGCGCGTGCCTTCGACGTAGCGGGCCAGCGCCTCCTGCGGCATGTCGTCCACGATCGGATGGTAGCCACGCGGCACGATGCCCTGGCCCAGCATCACCTGCACCCAGCTGGGCAGCGCGAAGAAATCCTCGCCGTTGCGGAAGTAGCGCCCGTCGGCGGCGAACAGCTCCATCGCCTCGCGCAGGCTCTCCGGGACCTGCATCGTCCGGCAGTCGCGCCAGAATGGCGTGTCCTCGCGCGTGGTGGCGTGGTAGTGCAGGATCAGGAAATCGCGCACGCGTTCGTATTCGAACGCCGACTCGCGGTTGTAGCGCTGCGCCAGCAGCGGGTCGAAATCGCGCGTGGGGAACAAGGCCAGCAGGCGGCTGATGCCGGACTGGGCCAGGTACAGGCTGGTCGACTCCAGCGGCTCCAGGAACCCGGCCGCCAGCCCCAGCGCCACCACATTGCCCTGCCAGAACCTGCGGCGCATGCCGGTGGTGAAGCGCAGCTGGCGCGGCTGTCCCTGCGGCGCGCCATCCAGATGCCCCAGCAGCGTGGTGGCGGCCTGGTCGTCGTCCACATAGGCGCTGGAATACACGTAGCCGTTGCCGGTGCGGTGCTGCAGCGGGATGCGCCACTGCCAGCCGGCGCCGCGCGCGGTGGCGCGCGTGTACGGCACGATCGGCCCGCTGCGCGCACACGGCACGGCCAGCGCGCGGTCGCAGCGCAGCCACTGCGACCAGTCGATGTAGCCGGCCTGCAGGGTCTGCTCGATCAACAGGCCGACGAAGCCCGAACAATCGATGAACAGCTCCCCCTCCACCTGCTGCCCACCGTCCAGCGTGAGCGAGGTCACGTGGCCGGTCTCGGGATGCTGGTGCACCTGCACGATGCGGCCTTCGATGCGCTCCACGCCACGCGCCTCGGACACCTGGCGCAGGTACTGCGCATAGAGCCCGGCATCGAAGTGATAGGCGTAGGCGATGTCGACCAGCGGCGAACCGGCCGGCGCATTCGCCACGCCCGGCACGAAGCGCTCCAGCGGTGCCATCACCGTCTGCAGCGAATACGCCCCAATCGGTTCCGCGCGTCCGCCCAGGAACTGCTTGAGCCAGAACTGGTGGAACGGCAGCGGCCCCTTGGACTGGCCAATCGTGCCGAAGCCGTGCACATAGCGCTCGCCGATCCGCCCCCAGTCCTCGAAGGCGATGCCCAGCTTGGCCGTGGCCTGCGTGCGCTGGGCGAACTCGCGCTCGTCCAGGCCCAGCACCTGCGCGTTGAAGGTGCGCATATGCGGCACGCTGGCCTCGCCCACGCCGACGATGCCGATCTGTTCGGACTCCACCAGGCGCACGCGCGCCTGCCGGCCCAGATACGTGGCCAGCGCCGCGGCGGCCATCCAGCCGGCGCTGCCGCCGCCGACCACCACCACGCTGCCGATGCGGTTGTCACCCATGCGTGTATCCGTTGGTGAGGCTGTAGACACTGTTCCGCATCATGCTCGAAGAAGCGGGCCTCTTCGCCGGCCTAGGCGGACGTGCGCCCAAGCGCCTTGCCCCCTCCCTTTCGCCGCAGGTGAAGGGGAGTTCGAAGTCGCGAACTAGCGACTGAGGGGGTGGGGTGCTGTTGCTTTTGCTTCTGTGGCTTGCCCGGTAAAGCCCCAACCCCTCCCCATCCCTGCCCTGCGCTGCGCGCAAGGGAGGGGGCTCAAACCGAAGCCCTCTAACCCGACGCACGAGGCAGCGGGCCGGCGGGCGGGGGCCGCGCCTAGCGAGGCAGGACGCCGAGCGCCCGAATCAGGGCGCCGATGCCCTGATTGAGGGACAAGCGGCCACCGTCCGCCGGACCGCTGCCCTTCCGAAGCCGGAGAATCCGCCCTCCGAAGGAAGCCGCAACACCCCAAACCAAGATGCCTCAATCCGGAGAAAACCAAAAAAAGCCCCGCGCCCCCGGGGAGAGGCGCGGGGAGTCCCGCATCAGAACTTGTAGGTCAGGCCCAGGAACGCGATCCGACCGGCATAGCCGTTGGAGTTGAAGCGCGCCTTGGTGTCGTTGCCCAGGTAGGTGCGCGTCTCTTCCTTGGTCAGGTTGAGGATCGAAGCGGTCAGGCTGAAGGCCGGCGTGAAGTTGTAGGCCGCGTTGAGGTCGATCTGCTGATACGGCTCCTCGTACACGTTCAGACCGCTGACCAGCCCGTCGACCACCTGGCCGCGCCGGTTGTAGGACGCGCGCAGCAGCAGCTTCTCGGTTTCGTAGAACACCGTCAGGTTGGTCTGGTTCTTGGCGCTGCCCACCAGCGGCGACTTGCCGATCTCGGTGCCATCCTCCAGCGTGACCGGCGCCTCGTTGGTCTTGTTGTAGGTGTAGTTGAACTGCAGACCCAGGCCGAAATCGAAGGTGTGCTGGGCATAGACCTCCACGCCCTCGGACACCGCGTCGCGGCCGCTGGCGGTGGTGGAGTAGTTCTGCACCACCACGCTCTGCCCACCGATGTTCTGGGTGACGTCCTGGACCACCGGCAGCAGGAAGTTGCTCACGTCCTTGCGGAACAGTCCGACGCCGGCGACCGAACCCGGATGGAAGTACCACTCCAGCCCCAGGTCGTACTGGTTGGCCTTGTAGGGCTCCAGCGCCTTGTTGCTGCCCGAGCCGTACCAGCCGGTCACGTCGCCGCCGCCGATCAGGCGCCGGTCGTTGACGTATTCCTGGCTGTAGTACTGCAGGCCACCGGGCGCGGCGATGTCGCCGTAGCTCGGTCGCGCCATCACCTTGGACGCCGCGCCGCGCAACACCAGGTTGTCGGTCAGGTCGTAGGCGATGTTGAAGCTGGGCAGGCGGTCCACATAGCTGCGGTCCAGCGAGCTGACCACGAACGAGGAGATGTGGCCGCTGGCCGGGTTGGTCTGGCTGTCCGGCAGCGTGGTGAAGCCGCTGACGCAGCCCGAGCCCGCCGGCGCGCCGGCCGCCGGCAGGTTGCCCGGCAGGCAGGGCGCGGGATTGCCGGCCGCATCGTCGAAGAAGTAGTCGTTGTAGTAATCGACCCGGTCGGTGGAATCGGCATGCTGGTCGGTGTGCACCAGACGCAGGCCGATGTTGCCGCGCAGGCGCTCGGTGCGGAAGTTGGCCTGCAGATAGGCCGAATAGATCTTCTCGCCGACGTTGAAGACGAAGTTGTCTTCCTGCCGGGTCTGCATCGGCCCGTAGGTCTTGTTGAGATAGTCGATGTAGGCCGGGTAGTTGATCGCCGGGAAGGCGTTGGTGTTGAACGCACCGGCGATGTTGCCGATCTGCTCCGGATACAGGAACTGCGACTGGAACACCGAGGCGGCCGGATCGCAGCCGTTCTGGAAGCGGCTGTCGTAGTCGGACGGATCGGCGCCCTGGCAGACCCAGTAGTTGTTGCCGGTGCTGCGGCGCGTGCCGCCGTCGCGGTACTTCATGCCGAACTGGATCGAATCGAGCACGCTGCCGGTCTCGCCGCGCCAGGTGAAGTCGCTCTGCGCGAACTTCTGCCAGGTGCTGTTACGCGTCCACGACGAACCGGTCGAGCCCAGGTCGATCTCGCCGATGCCGTTGCGCAGGTTGTTCATCAGCTCGGGCGAGACCTGCAGCGAGGGCGTGCCGGTCAGATCCCAGGCGGTGTAGTAGTTGCCCAGCGTGTAGGCGCCGGTGCCGTTGACCGTGGTGCCGTTGCTGCCGGCCGTGGTGGGCAGGCGCGGCTTGACCGGCATGGTCATCTGCACCTGCGGACCGCCATCGGCCCAGGTGCGGCCGGCCTTGACCGCGATGTCCAGCCGCTCGCTGGTCCAGGCCAGCTCGAAGTCGGCCATCTGCGAACGCGCCTTCTCGCGGTTGTACGAACCGGTCAGCCACGGCGTGGGGATGGTGCAGTCGTCGGGGCCCCAGCCGCCGGGCCGCATGCCGCCGGCCGCGGCGGCCGCCTCGCTGCAGTAGTAGGTCTTGTTCGGGTGCACGCTGTACTGGGCGCCGGTGACCACGGTGCCGCTGGGGTCCATGGTCAGCCCGTCCAGCAGGCGCCCGCCCGGCCAGTTGCCGTCGCCCGAATAGCGGGCCAGGTTCCACTCCGGCACCGACAAGGTGTTGGTCTGCGAGTTCCGGTCCATGTCGAACCGGAAGTAGTTGGCGGTGAAGGTCAGATCGTCGGTCGGCTTGAACTGCAGGGTGATCTGCCCGCCCTTGCGCTCGCGCTCCTCCTTCTCCGACTTGAAGTTCACGACGTTGGGCATCATGAAATTCGTGTAGTACTTGCCGTTCTGGTCGTAGAAGCCCGACTCGCCCCACCAGTAGCTGTCGAAGTTGGAGGGCTTGCCGTTGACGTCGGTGGCCGGGTGGGCCTCATTGTCGTCGCTGTACCAGTTCCAGGCGCTGGTATCCACGCCCAGGGTGCGCACGGTGCGCTTCTGCTGGGTGTAGCCGACGAACACGCCGAAGCGGTCGTCCTTGTCGTGCCAGGAGTAGGAGCCGGAGAACTGACCGTCGGTCTTCTTGGTCGTGTCGGCCCAGGTGCCTTCGGCCGAGACGAAGCCGGTGTTGGCCTCCTGCTCCAGCGGACGGCGCGTGTGCAGGATCACCGTGCCGCCGATGCCGCCCTCGTCCAGGCGCGCCTCGGGCGTCTTGAACAGCTCGGCGCTGGAGAGCATGTTCGACGGCAGCAGCGTGTAGTTGAACGAGCGCGTGGGATCGCCGTTGGTCTCGGCGCTGGCCACGTAGTTGCCGTTGAGCTCGGTCAGGGTCAGCTCGGAGGACAGGCCGCGCACGCTGACGTTCTTACCCTCGCCACCGTCGCGGGTGATGATCACGCCGGGCACGCGCTGCAGCGCGTCGGCCACGTTCTTGTCGGGGAACTTGCCCACGTCCTCGGCGGTGACCACCTCGACCACCGCATTGGCCTCACGCTTCTGATCCAGGCTCTGCTCGATCGAATAGCGGTAGCCGGTGACGGTGACCTTGTCCAGGTCGGTCGCCTGCTGCGGCGCGCCGGTCTGGGACGCATCGGTCTGCGGCGCGTTGGCCGGGGCGGCATTGGCGGGCGCGGGCGTGGCGGCCTGCTGGGCCCAACCTGGCGCGGATGCCGCCGCGCAGCTGGCGGCGATGGCAAGCGCCAGCAGCTGGCGCTTGGGGAATGAGCTGTCGTTCATTGCGTCTCTCTCTCGTTGAATGAACTTCACGACGATGCGGTGGCGTGTACCAGGCGGTCGCATCCACGACGGGGCAGCCAGGCCTGGCGATGGCCCGTTCATGAAACCCGCATTTGGATCGATCTAACTGGCGCGGCGTAGAAATATCACGCCGCTTCCGAAAAGGCATGCTGCCCTGCAGCGAACACCGGACAGGCCCGCGGTCTGAAAACGCTGCCACGTCCGTGGCGCGTGGGTTTCGTCTGAAAGGCGTGCATCGCGCGCATGTCGCGCAAGCCCGGCGGTGGCGCAGAAGTTCCCCGTGGGAGCAACCGTCCCTCAGATCGAATCGCAGCCTCTTTGTAGAGCGGAGCTTGCTCTGCTGGGCCTTCCCGACGATCCGGCCGAAACGCAGCGGAGCAAGCTCCGCTCTACAAGTGTCGCGCAGTGACTGTCATTTCCACAGGTGCGGAGCGCTGTGCAACTGCATCTGCGGCCGGTTGATGCGCAAGCGCGTGCGGCCACGGCTGCGGCCGGCGGGAAGAAACGTCTTCGCGCATCTTCGAATCGTTGTAGGCAACGCACATCGCCAATGGCGATCCCGTACGCCCTGCTTCAGCGCCGCCCCTTCGCATTGCCGTAAGTACTCGCACGCTGGGTCAACAGCGCCGGCACCACACTGTTGCGGCGGGCCATGCCCGGGTGGGCGGCGCGTTCGACCACCATCGCCGCGGCCTGCCGGCCGCGCTCGCGTGGATCGGTGCTGATGGTGGTCAGCGGCGGCACGCCTACCGCCGCCTCGGGAATATCGTCGAAGCCGGTCACCGCGAAGTCCACGCCCGGCTGGCGCCCCTCGCGCACCAGGCCCAGCATCAGCCCCAGCGCGACCGCGTCGTTGTAGCAGACCGCCGCGGTGGGCGTGGCGCCATCGGCGAACAGCAGGCCGGCGCGGGCATTGCCTTCCAGCCGCGTGGGCGCGGTCTCGATCATCCAGACATCGGGCACGTCCAGCCCTGCCGCCGCCATGGCCTCGCGATAGCCGGCGCGGCGCTGGCGGCACGAGCTCGAGTCGGCATGCCCGCCATAGAAGGCGATGCGGCGGTGCCCCTGCGCCAGCAGCAGTTCGGTCGCCGCGCGCGCGCCGGCGCGGTTGTCCAGGCCGATGAAATCGTAGAGGAAACCCTTGGACGCGCTGCCGGCCACCTCGCGGTTGAACACCAGCAGCGGCGTGTGCCGGCCGATCACCGTCTCCAGGTCGGCGAAGGCGCTGCCCTCGGCCGGCGAGAGGATCACCCCGGCCGGGTTGTGCTCCATCAGCGAGCCCAGCACCTGGCGCTGGCGCTGCGCCGATTCGCCGCTGCTGCCCAGCAGGGTGACATAGCCCTTGGCGCCCAGCGCCTCGTCCACGCCCGCGGCGAACTCGGCGAAGAACGGGTTGGCCAGGTCGTTGACCACCAGCGCCACCGCGGTGGACACGCGCTGGCGCAGGTTAGCCGCGGCGCGGTTGTAGACGTAGCCCTGGCGGCGCATCTCGGCCTCGACCCGCTCGCGCGTGTCGGCATGCACCAGCGGACTGCTGCGCAGGACGAGCGAGACGGTGGCGCGCGACACCCCGCAGGCATGAGCGATGTCGTTGAGCGTGATCCTGCGGGGGGTATCGGCCATGTGTCGCATTCCCTGGGCCTGGCTGGAACGGCCCAGCACCGGCCATGCTGCGCGATGGCCGGTGCCGGCCGCAAGTCGCCGCGTCGGTGGCGCGGCGTCAGGCATGGCGATGGCGTCGTCGCCATGGCCGGACGGCATGACGCGCGCTGGATCCATGTGCGTCCGCAGCATCGACGCGGTGCATCCTTCGACACGATCGCCGGTTTTCGCAGGCGTGGCTGACATTTGCGTCGCCTGTGGCCGAATCGGCTTGAAATGTCGATTTGGATCGTTCTAAATCCGGCCGACGCCTGGCTGGCTCCGCCGCCGCGGCGCGCCGCCATTGCATCGATCACGAGGGAAGCACGATGGACCACCCCACCCGCGCGCCGCTGTCGGCCGCCGCCCCCCACGCGCGCCGCCGCGCCCTGCTGCGCCATGGCCGCCGCGCCGTCTGCGTGGCCCTGCTGCTGGCGCTGCCCGTCACCGGCACGCTGGCGCGCGCCGCCGACGACGACCTGGCCGCGCAGGTCAACACCTTCATCGGCACGCGCGATGAGGGCAACACCTTCCCCGGCGCCGCCGCACCGTTCGGCATGATCCAGGTCAGCCCGATCGGCTCGCACTACGCCGGCTGGCGCGATGGCGACGAGCGCATCCGCGGCTTCGGCCACTCCTTCATCTCCGGCGCCGGCTGCTGGGAACAGGGCGGCCAGGTCTCGGTGCTGCCGGTGACCGGCCGCATCGGCCCCGGCGGCGACTTCGACACGTCCAAGAACGATGTCTTCGACCAGACCAAGTACGGCGCGCGCTACACGCAGGGCGGCTCGACCGGCCAGGCCGGCGACTACCGCGTGCGCCTGACCGATTACGGCGGCATCGAGGTGGAGACCACCGCCCTGACCCGCGCCTCGGGCGAGCGCTACACCTACCCGGCCTCCGCCGGCGAAGGCCACGTGCTGATCAACGTCGGCCAGGCCAACCAGAAGCATCGGGTGATCGGCAGCCAGGTGCATGTGGTCGGCGATCGCGTGGTCGAGGGCAAGATCACCACGCTGAGCTTCTGCGGCGGGCATCAGTACGCGACCTGGTTCCGCATCGAGTACGACCGCCCGTTCAAGGCCTTCGGCGTGTGGGGCCAGGCCGGCGGCACGCCGGGCGCGCGCGACAGCATGGAAAGCGAGTACGAGCCGCTCAACGGCGCCTGGGTCAGCTTCGACACCAGCAAGAACAAGCAGGTCACCGCGATCACCTCGATCTCGCACGTCGATGCCGAGGGCGCGCGCGTCAACCTGCGCAGCGAGGGCATGCAGGGCGGCAAGCTGCGCGCCTTCGAGCCGATGCGCCGAGACGCGCGTGCGCTGTGGCAGCAGGCGCTGTCCAAGATCCGCATCGACGGCGGCAGCAAGGACGACCGCGCCGTGTTCTACACCGCGCTCTACCACGCGCTGCTGCAGCCGATGACCGGCAACGACGCCGACGGCCGCTACCGCGGCTACGACGACGCCATCCACGAGGCCAAGGACTGGACCTATTACGAGTTCTTCTCGCTGTGGGACACCTACCGCTCGCAGAACCAGCTGCTGGCGCTGATCGAGCCGCAGCGCGCGCGCGACATCGGCCGCTCGCTGCTGGCCATCGACGCGGAGGGCGGCTGGCTGCCGCGCTGGGGCTACGCCAACTTCGACACCAACACCATGACCGGCGATCCGGTCACGCCCTTCCTGGTGGACCTGTGGCGCTACGGCGCGCTCAAGGGCCTGGAGCCGCAGGCCTGGGCCGCGCTGCGCAAGAATGCCTGGGGCGTGCCGCCGTTGGCCTCGCGCCACGAGGGCCGCGCGGGCAACGTGAACTATCTGCGCAATGGCTTCGTGTTCTTCGACCGCACCTTCCCGGCCAAGGGCATGGACGTGGACCCGCAGAACGGCGGCTCGGCCACGCTGGAGTACGCGCTGGGCGACTGCGCGCTGTCGCTGATGGCAGGCAGGCTGGGCCACGGCGACGATGCGGCCGCGCTGCGCACGCGCGGCGGCAACTGGCACAAGGTCTGGGACGCTGACCTGCACGAACAGGCCTCGGGCTACCAGGGCTTCCCGCGTCCGCGCCTGGCCGATGGCCAATGGTTCACTCCGCCCACCGGCACCTACGACCCGCGCTCGCACTACGGCTTCCATGAGGGCACGGCGTGGCAGTACCAGTGGCTGGTGCCGCAGGACATCCCGGGCCTGGCCACGGCGATGGGCGGACGCGAGGCGATGGGCAAGCGGCTGGATGACTTCTTCGCCTACGACCAGCTCGTGGCCGATCCGCAGGGCGCGGCGCGCAAGGCCTGGGTCGGCGGGCCCTACAGCTACTACGGCCAGTACCGCTATAACCCCAACAACGAGCCGACCATGCACGTGCCGGCGCTGTACAGCCTGATCGGCCAGCCGTGGAAGACGGCCACGGTGCTGTCCTCGGTGCAGACCTTGTTCACCAACGCGCCCAACGGCGTGACCGGCAACGACGATCTGGGCACGATGTCGGCGTTCTATCTGTTCAGTACGCTGGGCTTCTCGCCGCTGATGCCGGGCACCGGCCAGATGCTGCTGCACCCGCCGCGCTTCACCAACGCGCGCATCAACCTGGGCAACGGCCGCACCCTGACCGTGCGCGGCAACGCCGCACCGCAGGCCGGACCGCGCTACGTGCAGGGCGTGCGCTTCAACGGCAAGCCGCAGTCGGCGGTGTGGATGGACGTGGACGCGCTCAAGCAGGGCGGCACGCTGGACTACACCCTGGGCACGCAGCCCGACCCGCAGGGCTGGGGCACCGCCGCCGACGCCGCCCCGGCGGCGGCCTGCCCGGTCTAAGAACGCCAGCCGTCTCGAAGCGGCGGGCGTTTTTGCCCCCTCCCTTTGGCCGAAGGCCAAGGGGAGGGATGGGGAGGGGTTGCTTCTCGCGGCAAAGGCAAAGGCAAGAGCAACCCCCTCCCAGCCTCCCCCTTCGCTGCGCGAAAGGGGAGGGGCGGATTTCGCCTTCGCGGGGATAACGCTAGAGATTTTTAGCGGCTGAGGTTAGCGGCCCTTGGACACCGCAGCGCTTACGCCTTAGGCGCAGCCGTCGAGCCGCGCAGCATCAGTTCGAAGGTCAGCGTCTGCTGCAGCGGCACGTCGGCCGCGGCGAGGATGTCCAGCAGCAGCTGCACCGCGCGCACGCCGATCTCGCGCATCGGCTGGGCCACGGTGGTCAGCGGCGGGGTGAGATAGCGCGATGAGGCCAGGTCGTCGAAGCCGACCACCGAGAGGTCGCGCGGCACGCGCAGGCCGCGTTCGCGGCAGGCCGCCAGCACGCCCAGCGCCGACTGGTCGCTGAAGCAGAACGCCGCGGTCGGCGCATCGTCGGTGCCCAGCCAGGCGCTGGCCGCGGCATGCCCCGATTCCACCGAGAAGTCCCCCGGCACCAGGCGCAGCTGGCGCACCCGGCCACGCGCCTTGGCCGCCGCGCGCACGCCCTGCAGGCGCTGCTGGTGCAGCGGATTGTCCGGCGGACCGCCGACCACGGCGATGCGCGCGTGGCCCAGCGCATAGAGATGCTCCATCGCCGCGCGCGCGGCCGCGGCGTTGTCGATGTGCACGCTGGGGATGCCCAGCGCCGGATCGAACTCGCAGCCGTTGACCACCGGTGCCGCGGCGCCCAGCTGCTTGACGATCTGCCGCGCGGTCGGCGGCAGCCGGTGGCCGAGCACGATCAGCCCATCGGCCTCGTTCCGGCGCAGCATCTGCGCATAGCGTTCCTCGCGCGCCGGCTGCTGCTGGGTATCTCCCAGCAGCACCGCATAGCCGGCCGCCTGCGCGGCGTCCTCGGCGCCCTGCAGGATCTGGGCGAAGAACGGGTTGGCGATGTCCGGCACGGTGACCAGGATCTTGCCGGTGCGCTGGGTCTTGAGCGTGCGCGCGGCCGCGTTGGGCACATAGCCCAGCGTGGCCACGGCGCGCTCGATGCGCGCACGCGTTTCCGGCAGCACCTTCTCCGGCCGCGACAGCGCGCGCGAGACCGTGCCGGCCGAAACGCCCGCGTGCTTGGCAATGTCGTAGATGGTCGGCATGGGGCAAGCGTGTCACGTCCTTGGTGGCCATGGCTATGCCGCGGGCGGCGGCGCCCAGGCAGGCGCGGCCTTGCGGTGCAATGCACAACGTGCGCAGCCACGACGCCATGCTAGGATCGTGCAATCGATTGCATCAAGAACGCGAAGCATGCGAACGCTCAAGGGCCCGGCGCTGTTCCTGGCGCAGTTCATTGGCGACACCGCGCCATTCAACCGGTTGGACACGCTGGCGCAATGGGCCGCAGGCCTGGGCTATCGCGGGGTGCAGGTGCCGACCAGCGCACCGCACATCTTCGACCTGGCCAAGGCCGCCGAGAGCCAGGACTACTGCGACGATCTGGCCGGCATGCTGGCCGGCCACGGCGTGCAGATCACCGAGCTGTCGACCCATCTGCAGGGCCAGCTGGTCGCGGTGCATCCGGCCTACGACACGCTGTTCGACGGCTTCGCGCCGGAATCGCTGCGCGGCAACCCGCCCGCGCGCCAGGCCTGGGCGGTCGAACAACTCAAGCTGGCGGCCAAGGCCAGCCAGCGCCTGGGCCTGAAGGCGCACGCCAGCTTCTCCGGCGCCCTGGCCTGGCCGTACTTCTACCCCTGGCCGCAGCGTCCGGCCGGCCTGGTCGATGAGGCCTTCGCCGAACTCGGTCGCCGCTGGCGGCCGATCCTGGATGCGTTCGACGCCTGCGATGTGGACCTGTGCTTCGAGATCCACCCGGGCGAGGACCTGCACGACGGCGCCACCTTCGAGCGCTTCCTGGAGGTGGTCGACCATCATCCGCGCGCCAAGATCCTCTACGACCCCAGCCACCTGCTGCTGCAGCAGATGGACTACCTGGGCTTCATCGACCGCTACCACGCGCGCATCGGCATCTTCCACGTCAAGGACGCCGAGTTCCGCCCCAGCGCGCGCAGCGGCGTGTACGCCGGCTACCAGGACTGGATCGACCGGCCCGGGCGGTTCCGCTCGCTGGGCGATGGGCAGATCGACTTCAAGGCGATCTTCTCCAAGTTCGCCCAGTACGATTTCCCCGGATGGGCGGTGCTGGAATGGGAGTGCTGCCTCAAGCACCCCGAGGACGGCGCGCGCGAAGGCGCGCCTTTCATCCGCGACCACATCATCCGCGTGACCGAGCACGCCTTCGACGATTTCGCCGGCAGCGGCGCCAGCCCGGAAGCGCTGCGCGGTTTGCTGGGGCTCTAAGACACCACTGACCTGGGAGGGGAAGTCATGACGTCCATCCTGTCGCGCCTCGGCGCGATGATGTTCCTGCAGTTCTTCATCTGGGGCGCGTGGTTCGTGACCCTGGGCACCTATCTGGTGCAGGGCCCGCTGCAGGCCAGCGCGGGCCAGGTCGCCACGGCCTTCCTGAGCCAGTCCATCGGCGCGATCGTGGCACCCTTCCTGGTGGGGCTGATCGCCGACCGCTACTTCGCCGCCCAGCGCATCCTGGCGGTGCTGCACCTGGCCGGCGCGGCGCTGATGTGGGGGGCCTCGGTGGCGACCACGTTCGACACCTTCGCCGCCTGCGTGATGGGCTACATGCTGCTGTTCATGCCCACCCTGGCGCTGGCCAACAGCATCGCCATGCGCCACATGCAGGTGCCGGAGAAGCAGTTCCCGCCGGTGCGCGTGGCCGGCAGCGTCGGCTGGATCGTGGCCGGCGTGTTGATCGGCTGGCTGGGCTGGGAACAGGCCCATCGCCTGGAGCTGACCTTCCGCATGGCCGCGCTGGCCTCGGCGCTGCTGGGCCTGTACGCCTTCACCCTGCCCCACACCCCGCCGCTGGAGCAGCAGCGCAACGCCAGCCTGGGCAAGATGATCGGCCTGGATGCGCTGGGGCTGCTGAAGTCGCGCTCGTACCTGGTGTTCTTCCTGGCCTCGATCGCCATCTGCATCCCGCTGTCGTTCTACTACAACTTCACCAACCCCTATCTCAACGACCTGGGCGTGCGCGGCGCGGCCGGGCTGCAGTCGCTGGGCCAGGTGTCCGAAGTGCTGCTGATGCTTGCCATGCCGTTCCTGTTCGCGCGGCTGGGGGTCAAGACCATGCTGGCGCTGGGCATGGCCGCCTGGGTGGCGCGCTACGCGCTGTTCGCCTACGGCGATGCCGGCGGCGGCTTCGCGCTGCTGGTGATCGGCATCGTGCTGCACGGCATCTGCTACGACTTCTTCTTCGTCACCGGCCAGATCTACACCGACGCCCATGCCGGTCCGGCCTTCCGCAGCAGCGCGCAGGGCTTCATCACCCTGGCCACCTATGGTGTGGGCATGCTGATCGGCACCTTCCTGTCCGGCGCGGTGGTCGAGCACTACACCACCGCCGCGGGGCGCGACTGGCAGAGCATCTGGCTGTTCCCGGCCGGCGTGGCGCTGGTGGTGCTGATCGCCTTCCTGCTGCTGTTCCGCGATCGGCCGGCCAAGGCCGCCGTCGCCTCGGCCACGCATTGAGGAGCGCCACCGCATGAGCCCGCTTGGCATCGTCATCGTCGGCACCGGCATGATCGGCGCGGTGCATCGCCGCGCCGCGCTGCTGGCCGGCGCGCAGGTCCGCGGCGTGGTCGGCTCCTCGCCCGCCCGCGGCGAGGAGGCCGCACGCGCCTGGAACCTGCCGCGCGCCTACCGCGACCTGGACGAGGCCCTGGCCGATCCGCAGGTGCAGGTGGTGCACGTCTGTACGCCCAACCACCTGCACCGGCCGATGGCGCAGGCCGCACTGGAATCCGGCCGCCACGTGATCTGCGAAAAGCCGCTGGCCACCACGCTGGACGACGCCCAGGCGCTGGCCGATCTGGCCGCCGCCACCGGCCTGGTGGCCACCGTGCCCTTCGTCTATCGCTACCACCCGGTGGTGCGCGAGGCGCGCGCCCGCATCGCCGGCGGCGAGCTGGGCCCGCTGCGCCTGATCCACGGCAGCTATCTGCAGGACTGGCTGCTGGATCCGGCCAGCAACAACTGGCGCGTGGACCCCAGGCTGGGCGGCGCATCGCGCGCCTTCGCCGACATCGGCTCGCACTGGTGCGACCTGGTGGAATGGGTCGGCGGCGAGCGCTTCGCCGAGGTGAGCGCGGCCTTCGAGACCGTGATCGCCGAGCGCGGCGCGAGCACCGGCGAGAGCTTCGCCACACCGGCCGCCGGCGGTGCGCTGCAGGCGGTGTCCAGCGAGGACGTGGCCGCGGCCCTGTTCAAGACCACGCGCGGCACGCTGGCCACGCTGACGGTGAGCCAGGTCTCGGCCGGCCGCCATAACCGGCTGTGGTTCGAGATCGACGGCGCCAAGGCCGCCGTGGCCTTCGACCAGGAGGACTGCGAGCGCCTGTGGATCGGCCGGCCCGACCAGCGCGAGGAGATCTTCGTGCGCGGCCCGGGCGCCGGCAGCGCCGAGCAGCGCCGGCTCTCCTCGCTGCCGCCCGGCCATGCGCAGGGCTATGCGCAGTGTTTCGAGGCCTTCGTCGCCGACACCTACCGCGCCATCGCCGGGCAGACGCCCGAGGGCCTGCCGACCTTCGCCGACGGCCTGCGCTCGGCGCGCATCGTCGAGGGCGTGATCGCCTCGGCACGCACGCGCGCCTGGACATCCATCGACGCGTGACCACGCGCCGCCATCCTCGATCGTCGAATCTCCGGGAGGACCTATGACGCTCACCCTGCCCCGCCGCCTTGCCGCCACCGCCCTGCTGCTCTGCGCAGCGCTTCCCGCGCTGGCCAAGGAACGCACCGCCGCGCAGCTGCCCATCGCCGTGCAGATGTACTCGCTGCGCAACATCCCCTCGCTGGAGGACCGCCTCAAGCTGGTCCACGACGCCGGCATCACCGCGGTGGAGACCGTGGGCACGCAGGACACCACCGCGCCGCAGCTCAAGGCGCTGCTGGACAAGTACGGGATCATCGTCACCTCCTCGCACGTGCCGCTGGCCGAGCTGCGCAAGGATCTGCCCGGCGTGGTCGCCTTCAACAAGGCCATCGGCAACCGCGTGCTGGTGGTGCCCTATCTGGACGATGCCGACCGGCCCAAGGACGCCGCGGGCTGGACCGCGCTGGGCAAGTCGCTGGGCCAGCTGGCGACCACGCTCAAGGCACAGGGCATGACCCTGGCCTATCACAACCACAACTTCGAATTCGTCCGCTTCGGCGACAAGACCGGCCTGGAGCTGCTGCTCGAGGGCGCCGGCCCGGCGCTGAAGTCCGAGCTGGACCTGGCCTGGGTGGCGCGTTCTGGCAACGATCCGGTGGTGTACCTGGGCAAGCTCAAGGGCCGTCTGTACGCAGTGCACGCCAAGGACAACGCGCCGGAAGGCCAGGCCGCCGATGAGAGCGGCTTCGCCGCGGTCGGCAACGGAGTGCTGAACTGGAAGGCGATCCTGCCCGCCGCCGATCGCGCCGGGGTCAAGTGGTACATCATCGAGCACGACAACCCGCGCGACCCGGCCGCCGTGGTCAAGGCCGGCGCGGCCTATCTGGTCGAGCATCTGCCGGCCGATGTGAAGCGCTGAGGCGCGGCACGCAGGCACAGGACCGGAACGACGGCGTCTTCGGGCGCCGTCGTTCTTTGCAGGTCGTGGTCATCACGGCCTTTGATGCCTTCCACGTCGCGCCATTTTTGTAGAGCGGAGCTTGCTCCGCTGCGCTCCGGCCATCATCGGAAAAGCCCCAGCGGAGCAAGCTCCGCTCTACAGGTGGGAGCAGGCCGCCGAGCAGATCAACCTGGGCCGTCACTGGCCGCGGCCAGGAGCGGCACCACGATGTCGCTGATTGGCGTCGGGATAAGGCCGGCGCGGCCTATCTGGTCGAGCATCTGCCGTCCGATGTGAAGCGCTGAGGCGCGGCACGCAGGCACAGGACCGGAACGACGGCGCCCTCGGGCGCCGTCGTTCTTTGCAGGTCGTTGTCATCACGGCCTCTGATGCCTTTCACGTCGCGCCATTTCTGTAGAGCGGAGCTTGCTCCGCTGCGCTTCGGCCATCATCGGGAAAGCCCCAGCGGAGCAAGCTCCGCTCTACAGGTGGGAGCGGCCGCCGAACAGATCAGCCTGGGCCGTCACTGGCCGCGGCCAGGAGCGGCACCACGATGTCGCTGACGGGGGTCGGGAGGCCGTGGACGCGGCCGCGGCGGGCGATGACGCCGTTGCGGATGTCCCATTCCAGCGGCCTGCCGGCCTGGCGGTCGCCGAGGATGGAGGTGCCCAGATCGGGCGGCGAGGACTGGAACTGGTCCAGGATCGCCTGCGGCACCTCGTCGCCAAGCGCGGCGCCCTCGGCCCGCGCCACGGCGAGGCCTTCGCGCAGATGCGCCAGGGCGAGTCCGGCGATGTCCGGGCGCGCGAACATGCCGGAGCGGCGCTGCGTCAGCGCCATGAGGCCGGCCACCGCGTTCTGCAGCAGCTTGCGCCAGGCCACGGTACGGAAGTCGGCGACCAGCTCGATGGCGCAGCGGGTGCCGCGCAGCGCCTCGGCGACGACGCCTGCATCGGGCGTGTCCGGCAGGGTGAGGCGCGCCGGCGCACGCAGGCGGACGCTGCCATCGGCCTGCGCCTGTGCGGGGAACCACACGACCGCGGGCACGATCCGTCCCTGCGAGCAGTGCGGCGCGAGCGAGTCGACCTGCTCGACACCGTTCTGCAGCGCGCACACCACCGTGCGCGGGCCGCCCAGCGCCGCGAGCCACGGCGCCGCTGCCGCGTTCTGCGTCGCCTTCACCGCCAGGAGGATCAGGTCGACCGTGCGATCGCACTGCGCGGGGTCGGTCAGCACCGGCCCAGGGACGCCGATGCAGCGATCGCCGTCCTGCAGCCATAGCTGATCGCGGGCCGTGCGGCCGCACAGCAGGGGCGTGCGACCGACCTCGTGCAGCATCGCCGCGACCGTGGTGCCGATGGCGCCGGGACCGACGACCGCGACGGTAATGTCGGAAGGATTGGACTGCGTGTGCATCGCGCACCTGTTGCTTGGTGGGAAGGGCTTGCCCTACGCGCCAATCGCGCGGGCCGAGCCGGATATGTAACATATTCCATATGAGCAAGAAGAAAGGTAACTCCGTTACGCAGGCGGAAGGACGGCTCGGCCAGTGGCTCGGCAGCATCCAGGCGCGCTGCGGCGGCCTCGCCGCGAGCGAGGCCAAGGTCGCCGCGCTGCTGCTGGCCGATCCGCTGTTCGTAGGCGCCAGCACCACCGCGGAGGTCGCCGCACGCGCCGGCGTGTCGCCGCCGAGCGTGGTGCGCGCCGCGCGGGCGATCGGCTTCGCCGGCTTCACCGAACTCAAGCTCGAGATCGCGCGCGCCCGCGGCACCGCCGGCTTCTTCGCGCCTCCCGCCGCGCTCGCCGCCGATGCGCCGCTGGCCGCCGTGCTGGAGGCCTCCATCCGCGCGGGCACCGATGCGCTGACCGCGCTCGGTGGCGCGGTGGAACCGGCGGCGCTGGGCAAGGCGGTCGGCGTCCTGCACGCCGCGCGCCAGGTCATCGTCTTCGGCGCCGGGCCTTCGGCGACGGTGGCCGCCGATGCGGTCTTCCGCCTGCGCGCAGTCGGCGTCACCACCGTCGGCATCGCTGATCATCTGTCGGCCATGATCGCGGTGCGCCTGCTCGGCCGAGGCGATGCCGTGATCGCCGTGAGCTCGACGGGGCGCACCGCCACCACGCTCGCCATCGCCGATGCGGCCGCCTCCGCCGGCGCCTCGCTCATCGCCATCAGCAACCAGTACGGCACGCCGCTGGCGAAGCTGGCCGATATCGCGCTGGTCGTCGGCGGGCCACCGCTGCCTGCGCAGATGGCCGCGGCGGGCAGCCGGCTGGCCCAGCTGGTCGTCATCGATGCGCTGGTCGCCGCGCTCGCGCTGCGCGATCCGGCGCGCACGCGCCGCGCGGAGCGGGCGGGCATCGATCTGCCCGACCTGTCCTGATGTCGCCCGGCACGGTCGCGATGGTCCTCGGCGCGGCCGGGGCGCACGCGGTATGGAACCTCGCCTCGAAGTCCAAGCGCGGCGACGCCTTCCTGTTCGTGTGGGCCTATACCTGGGCATCCACGTTACTGTTCGTCCCGTTCGGCATTGCGATGGCGATCCGCGAGCAGCAGCCGTTCGATGCGCGGCTGGTCGTGGCATCGGTCCTCTCGGCAGGCCTGCACACGGCATATTCGCTGACGCTGCAGGCCGGCTACGACCGCGCCGCGCTAGGCGTGGTGTATCCGGTGGCGCGCGCGACCGGGCCCATGCTGACGATGGGCTTCGCGGTGCTGGTGCTGGGCGAACGCCTGACACCGGTGGCGGTACTGGGCGCGCTGCTCATCGTCGCCGGCATCCTCGTCGTCATCGGCAATCCCTTCCGCACAGGGAGCCGGCATGCGCTGCCGGGGATGCTCTGGGGCGGCGCGACAGGGGCCGCGATCGCGGCCTACACGCTCTGGGACAGCTACGCGGTCACCACCTGGCGCCTGGCGCCGGCGAGCTACTACGCCGGCACCCTGCTGCTGCAGGGCCTGATCATGACGCCGCTGGCGCTGCGCCGCAGGCAGCGGCTGGCGGCGACCCTGCGCAGCGACGCCAGGCCGATCCTGGTGGTGGCGCTGTTCTCGCCGCTGGCCTACCTGCTGGTGCTCACCGCCATGCAGCGCGCACCGGTGGCGCTGGTCGCGCCGCTGCGCGAGTCGTCCATCGTCATCGGCGCCCTGCTCGCCTGCTGGCTGTTCGGCGAAGACCATCTCATGCGCCGCGTTACCGGCGCGGTCGTCGTCCTGGCTGGCATTGCGGCGATCGGCTTCTGAAGCGATGCCTCTATTCGAGCAACTGTCTCAGATCGAGTCGCTCCCTCCCTGTAGAGCGGAGCTCGCTCCGCTGCTCTTCGCCCGGATCGTCGGGAAAGCCCCAGCGGAGCAAGCTCCGCTCTACGGAGGGTGCAATGCCGCCGCTGGCGGATCGAACCGGCTACAGCTCCCGCACCCAGATGTTGCGGTAGCTCACCTTGGCGTTGTGGTCCTGCAGGAAGATCGGCGCGCAGCCATGCGGTGCGTAGGACGGGGCGCCGATGTATTCGGTCTTGCCCGCGATCACCGTGTCGTTCTGCACCAGCACGCCGTTGTGCAGCACGGTGATGCGCGCCGGCGCGGTCAGGCCGCCGCCCTGCGAGAAGCGCGGCGCGGTCCAGATCACATCGTAGGTCTGCCACTGGCCCGGCGCGCGCGAGGCGTTGACCAGCGGAATGGCCTGTTTGTAGATCGAACCGGCCTGGCCGTTGGAATACGTCGCGCTCTGGTAGCTGTCCAGCACCTGCAGCTCATAGCGGTCCTGCAGGAAGATGCCGCTGTTGCCGCGGTTCTGCCCTTCCAGGCCCTTGGTCTCGGTCGGCGTGCGCCATTCCACGTGCAGCTGCACATCGCAGAAACTCTTCTTGCTGCGGATGCCCTTGCTGCCCGGCACCACGGTGACCGCGCCATCGGCCACGCTCCAGCCCGGCTTGCCGCCGTCCTCGCCCTCCCAGGCCGACAGGTCCTTGCCGTCGAACAACACCACCGCATCGGACGGCGCCGCGCCCACCGGCGTGGCCACGGCCGCCGGCACCGGCTTCCACACCTCGGTCTTGGCCGGGTCGCCCTGCGTCTGCTGCGCGCACGCCGGCATGGCGGCCAGCGCACAGGCCAGCATCGCGATCGCTTGCTTGCTCATCTCGTTCTCCCTTGGGCGATGCCCTGGCATCGCGCGTTGTTGGCCTTCAGGTCGCCCAGGCCGGGGTGCCCGGCTCGTAGGGCAGATCGCCGTCGAAGCGGCCCGGCACCGGCACGTAGCGCAGCACCTTGGTCGCGCCCACCTCGGAGGTGAAGAAGCCGAACAGCACCAGCTGCTTGATCATGGTGAAGTAATGCGGCGGAATCGCCGCGCTGTCGGCGCCCTCGTCGTCGGCCTTCTTCGGATCGGGGCTGGCGGCCCGGGCCTCGGCGGCCAGTTTGTCCAGCAGCTCGGTGCGCTGGGCCGGCTTGAGCGCCAGGAAGCCGCCCTTGGCGCGCTTGTCCAGATCGGCCAGGCCAGCGCGGAACACCGCCTGCTGCTGCGGGTCGTAGCAATCGGTCACGAAGCGGGCCATGAACAACCCCACGCCCGCATCCTTGGCGCCGGGCGTGTCGGTGCGCGGCAGGATGGTCTCGGCGATCTCGTCCAGCAGCGCCACCTGCGTCTTGGAGAAGGCGTTGTTGGCCGGCGGCACCGGCAGCTGGGCCTGGCCGAACACCACCGAGGGCAGGCCGATCATGGCCATGCCGGTGGCGGCGGTGATCATCTTGAGCAGTTCGCGTCGTTGCATTACAGGTTCCCCGCCTTGAGTTCGCGCACGGCATGGTCGGCCGCGCGCGCGGTCAGCGCCATGTAGGTCAGCGATGGATTCACGCAGGCCGCCGAGGTCATGCACGCCCCGTCGGTCACGAACACGTTGGGCGCATCCCAGACCTGGTTGTGCATGTTCAGCACCGAGGTCTTGCGGTCGCGGCCCATGCGCGCGGTGCCCATCTCGTGGATGCCCATGCCCGGCGCGTAGTCGCTCTCGTAGACCTCCACGTCCTTGACGCCGGCGGCCTCGAGCATCTCGGCCGCGTCAGCGCCCATGTCCTTGCGCATGGCGTGCTCGTTCTCGCGCAGGGACACGTCCATCGCCAGCACCGGCAGGCCCCACTTGTCCTTGACGTTGCGGTTCAGGCTGATGGTGTTGTCGTGGTAGGGCAGGATCTCGCCGAAGGCGGTCATGCCGATGCGCCATTCGCCCGGCACGGTCAGCGCCTGCTTGAGGTCGGCGCCGATGTTGAGCTCGGCGATGTCGCGCGACCAGCCGGTGCGGCTGGCGCCACCCTGGTAGCCGAAGCCGCGCACGTAGTCGCGCCGCTCGTCTCCCAGATTGCGGAAGCGCGGGATGTAGAAGCCGCACGGCCGGCGCCCGTAGTAGTACTTGTCCTCATAGCCATCCACCCGGCCCGAGGCGCCGACGCGGAAGTGATGGTCCATGACGTTGTGGCCCAGCTCGCCCGAGGACGAGCCCAGCCCGCCTTCCCACACATCGGTGGCCGAGTTCATCAGCAGCCAGGTCGAGTTGAACGCCGAGGCGTTGAGGAACACCACCTTGGCCGTGTAGACGTAGGTCTGCCCGGTTTCCGCGTCGATGATCTCCACGCCCTTGGCGCGCTTGCGGTCCTTGTCGTACAGCACTTCCTTGACGATGGAGAACGGCCGCAGCGTCAGGTTGCCGGTGGCCATCGCCGCCGGCAGCGTGGCCGACTGCGTGGAGAAATACGCGCCGAACGGACAGCCCAGGATGCACTTGTTGCGGTACTGGCAGTTGACCCGGCCCTGCTCGGGCTTGGGCTGGGTGATGTTGGCCGTGCGCGAGTGGATCATGTGGCGCGTGCCGCCGAAGGCCTTCTTCAGACGCGCGGCCACGTCCTGCTCGACGATGTTCAGCGGGATCGGCGGCAGGAACTGCCCGTCGGGCAGCACGTCCAGCCCCTCGGTCGTGCCGGCGATGCCGGCGAAGCGCTCGACATGGTCGTACCACGGCGCGATATCGGCGTAGCGGATCGGCCAGTCCACCGCGATGCCCTCCTTCGCGTTGGCGCCGAAGTCGATATCGGACAGGCGATAGCTCTGCCGTCCCCACATCAGCGAGCGTCCGCCCACGTGGTAGCCGCGGAACCAGTCGAAGCGCTTGGTCTCGGTGTAGGGGCAGTCCTTCTCGTCGGCCCACATGCCGTAGGTGCTTTCCGAGAGCGGATAGTCGCGCTTGAGGACCGGATGATCGGCCTTCATCTGCTGGGTCGGCGTGTCGTGATGCGGATAGTCCCAGGCCTCCTTGCCCGCGTTGACGTAGTCCTTGATGTGCTCGATGTTGCGGCCGCGCTCGAGCATCAGGACCTTCAGGCCGCGCTCGGTCAGCTCCTTGGCGGCCCAGCCGCCGCTGATGCCGGAGCCAACGACGATCGCGTCGTAGTGGTTGTCTGCCATGGGTGACTGCTTCCCTCGG
This sequence comes from Pseudoxanthomonas winnipegensis, assembly GCF_030322905.1. Lineage (NCBI taxonomy): Bacteria > Pseudomonadati > Pseudomonadota > Gammaproteobacteria > Lysobacterales > Lysobacteraceae > Pseudoxanthomonas > Pseudoxanthomonas winnipegensis. Next base: position 3,439,955 of record NZ_CP095475.1, read on the forward strand.
TGGATAGTGGGTCTCTCACACGTCGCACAGGGCGATGGCCTGGCGCAGCGCGTCGATCGGGTCGGTATGGGCGGCGCTGAATTCGTGCGCCACGTAGCCGCCAAAGCCGGTGTCGCGGATCGCGCGGCAGATGGCGGCGTAGTTGAGCTCCTGGGTGTCGTCCAGCTCATGCCGTCCGGGCACGCCGGCGGTATGGTAGTGGACGAAGTATTCATGGTTGCGACGGATGCTCGCGATGATGTCGCCTTCCATGATCTGCATGTGATAGATGTCGAACAGCAGGCCGAAATTGGGCGAGCCGATGCGCTTGCACAGCTCAACGCCCCAGGCCGAGTGGTCGCACAGATAGTCGGCGTGGTCCACGCGCGAGTTCAGCAACTCCATCACCAGCACCACCCCGCGCTTCTCGGCATGGCCCAGCACCCGCTTGAGCCCGACCTCGGCATTGCGCATGCCCTGCAGCGGGTCCATGCCGTTGCGGTTGCCGGAGAAACAGATCAGGTTGCGGTAGCCCGCGTCGGCGACCAGGTCGATATGACGCGTATAGCGCGCGACCAGCTCGTCATGGAACTCGGTGCCGGCGAAGCCCTGCTTCAGGCTGATCTCCGCCCCATTGCACATCGGGCTGTCGATGCCGTGCGCCTTCAGCACCGGCCACTCCTCCGGCCCGACCAGATCGATGGCCGACAGGCCGACCTGCTTGACCGTCACGCACAGCTGCTCGATGGGCTGCTGGAACAGCCACCGCGCTACCGACTGCTTCAGCCGCCCCTTGGGCGCGGCCGGCGCCGCCGCGGGGACTGCGGCCCACGCAGGAAGCAACGCCGAGGAGGCGAGGCCGACGCCGCCCAGCACGCCCATGCGCAGCAGATCTCGGCGGGTGGGACCGGTGTTCATGCGGGGCGCTCCTGGGTCATGGCGCGCTCCTGGGGCGAGCGCCGGCCACGCCGCAGCGACAGGGCAACGGCCACAGGCCTCAGCCCGCGTGCTGCCACAGCGCGCTGGACACTGGAACGAGAAAAAAAGCGCCCCTGCCACGGAGAAGGTTCACCCTCCGCGTAGATCCAACCCAAGCCCCGCGCACTGTCGCTTCGTGCCATCGCCTCGGCCTCCCAACCGGACATGACGCCGCATGAGCCTCCCCATGCAATCGATTGCACGATAACAGCCGCGGTGCTGATTGCAAGCTGCAAACCCGCATTCGCACGTGCTGCGCAGCAGCAATGACGAGGGGCAAAGCGCTCCGGCCCGGCCTGCCGCAGCGCAAGTGCCGGACATCGACTGGATATGTCAGAGATGACAAAGAAGCGGGGCGGCGCTTGGGACGCCGAACCCCCGGCGTCTTCGCTTTTCCCAAAGCATCTGATGCACTTGAACACCGGACGCGGAGACGTCTTCCATGGAAAGGACCGGTCCCGCATGCCGACACTCGCGCTCCACACAACGCTCGATCGCGACCTGCGCCCCAACGCGGCTCGCCCAGACGCGGGCTACCCCACTGCCCACAACCGCATCGACGCCGGCGCCCCGGACGCTACAATGCCCGCCCCGCAGCGGGCCTATAGCTCAACGGTTAGAGCAGAGGACTCATAATCCGGTTTCGAAGGATGCCACGGCGTTTCCTTGGATCGGAAATTACCCTCTTTTTCGGCCTTTTTTGTGCTATCTGGATCATCGAGAGCGGTCAGGAATACGCGCGATTTTCCGCCCGTTTCCTGCAGGGTTGCACAGGAATTACACAGGGAGGCGGGCCATGCAGTCAGAACCACCGAAGCGCAGCACCGGGAAGATCGTTCTCTGGACTCTGGCCGCGGTCATCGGCGTCCCGGTCGTGCTGTTCGTGGGCTCGGCGGTGGTCGCCGGGATCATGGAGGCCAGCGACCGCCGGGCCGCCCCGCAGGCGAAGCCGTACACCGGCCGGCTCCGCGTCGACTCAGGCACCATGTTCGTCCTGCGCGATCAGCCCACGTCCCTTGGCGGCGCATGCGCGGGCTGGAACACGGTTTCCATGGAGCGGCCAGACGGCAGCGATGCCATGACGAACCTAATGTGCTGGCGCCGAGACGGGGACACCATCACCGTGACGACCGAGAAGGGCGACATGCGCAAGACGCACCCCGCGTCGATGCTGACCGACTGAAAGCAGAAGCCCCGCCGTAGCGGGGCTCTGGTCGCCTCAAGCCTCGAGGTGCCCCCACGATTTGGCGAAGGCTCAGCGACTGCCGGCGTTGTCGCGGACACCTCCGGCTGGTCCGGCGCGGCCCAAGACCAGGACCGCGCGTGGCTCTAGTTCACGAGATGGATGCGGCGCCCGATCTTGCGCTCCTCACGCTCCCCAGGACCGATCCACACGTCCAGCTTCTTCATCGACCTGAAGGCGCCGTAGACCGTTCGGTCATCGCTCCAATCCATGTCAGCCTGGGGTCCCATGTAGGCCATGACCAGTTGCCTGCGGATGTCCTCCTCGGTGTCGCTGTCCGAGAAGAAGAGATGCGGCGCCATGCGGTGCGCGTCCAGCAGCAGCTGGCGCCGGCACTGCTCGTCGAGCAGCTGCGCCGCAGTCGGCTCTTCGGTGTTGTCCTTCATGGAATGTCCCTCTTTGCCTTAATGATTGCCTCGTCGACGATCTGGTCCCATCGTTGTGCGGCAGCGCGGAAGAAGCCCCGCCCCGACTGCGCGTAGGTCCGTCCGGCGCTGTCCTCGCCGATGAACCCATGCTCGACGCGTGCGGCGTAGACGGCGGTCCAACCGGCCCACACCTTGTCGCCGATCTGCAGGGTGGCGAAGACCAGGCTCGGATCCCCATTCACCGGCGCTGAGTACTTGGCGCCTTTCCGCGGCCGCCCCTGCCCCCTGGGAATGCCTTCCTTGGACGCGGCGATCGAGTTCCACAGGAAGCCCGTGTCGACAGGCATCCGGCCGCCGTTGCCAGCGGAGACGTTGGCTTGCAGCAGAAGCTGCTGGGACGACTCACGGAACACCACCAACTGGCGCAGCTTCGTCTTCTTGACCCACGCGTTCACCTGCCGGGCGAATTTTCTGTCCCCAGTCTTGGCGAAGACCCATCGGTCAAGCTGCTCCTTAACTTTGGGGTCGATGTCGCTCACGGGCGCAGCCAGTCCGCCTGAGCGCCGCCGTGCGCAACGCCGCGCTCACCATCCTCACCATCGAGGCCGATGTTGCCCGCATGCCCGCCCCGGAGAGAAGACCAGGCGCCATCACCTCGCCCCGCCGTCGCATAACGGGCGAGAGCTTCCAAGCGCCGCACCGTTTTCATAGTGGCGCTTGCAGTCGGCGTCAGCCCGCCGGCGTTGCATTGCCCTCTCGCCCTCGTCACCGCGCTGTAGGCCAGGTCGATCTGCTGGAACGCCTCGTCCATCGCAGCCTTCGCGCGCTCGGCCGATTCGATCTTGTCGATCAGGGCTTGCTGCAGGTTGGGGAGATCCGCCGCGGCCTCGGAGATCAGAGCCCCTCGCTTGAGCTCGTAGAGCTTGGCTCGCTTCGCCTGCAGCTGCTGACGCTCGATCACCAGCCGCTCGCACTCGGCCTTCATCTCGGCGACCTCGTCCGCGGTGCCCTTCAGCAGAAGATCGCTGTAGAGCGGGCCCGTCTGTCCCTTGCCGGTCGAATTGATCTGCCGGAAGCGCGCATCCTGCCGCTCGATCTCCTTGTTCACCAGCGGCAACAGCTGGTCGATCTCCTTGGAGCTGAGCGGCGCGCCTTGGGCAAAGGCCTGGCTTAGGACATGCTGAATTTCCATGGGTTTCTCCTCATTGGTCATGATCACACCCTTCCCCGAATCGCGCGTCCGATGACGCCGTTCGGACTCAGGTCGCGAACCTGGAGGTCGCGATATTTCTGCTCGACGAATTGGCCGATCTGGCGACCGAACTGCTCCAGGTCCGGCTGGCTGCTGTTAACGCTGGAGCTCCCGTCGCTGTTGATCTGCACGTTCACGGTTACGCCGCTGGCGGGCTGGCCCGAGCTGGTCGGAGGCGCGAGCATCATCGGAGCGGGGGAAGGCGTGACGTAGCCCCCTCCTGCGTAGCCTCTGAGCCCGTTGAGACCGTCCAGATAGCCGAGGCCCAGTCGCCTGGTGGACTCCGCATTGCTTGTCCCCGTGAAAGGTGAGATCGCCCTGCCACTCCCACCCGGCGATGGCGGAGACCAGCAGCTCGATGCGATCGTGGTCGTCCGTGGCGCCCGGGCGCTTGTTCCGCGCTACCAGCCTTGCGTTAACCGATTGACGAAGGGCCGCCTGCACCTTGGGGTGGCTGTCGGGGCGAAGGGTGATGCTCAGTCCGACCGGAGCGCCGGTCCCAGGGTGCAGGATCTGGATGGCGCGCTCCGCCGGCACGATGCTGAAGATGTCCGTCATGGTGGTCTCCTCAGCGCCTCTGCGGGCCGGCCTGGAGGCGAGCGCACATGTCCGCGTAGGCGGTGTCGCAGACCTCCCGATGCTGGCGGTACTGATCCGCGAAGGCGGGGCTCGCCGCCTTCTGCGCCGCGGCGGCGGCAACCAGCCTTTGCCCGGCGGCGGCGTTCGCGGTCAGCTGATCGACGAAGCCCTGCACCTGCTCGTGCGTGAGGTGCTTGGCGTCCTTGAACTGGTCCAGCATCCGCGCGCGGAAGGCATCGCTGTCGAACGCCTGGATCTGGGCCGGGGCCGCATCGAGGCGCAGCTGCGGGCCGCCGCGCGCCACGTCCACGATGGCCAGGTGGTTCGCCATGATGTTGACCTGCTTGGCATCGTAGTGCTCCCCGTCAGGCGTCACGCCATCGCCAAAGACGATCTCGGCGGTGTAGCCCATGGACAGCTCGCGCTTGCCGGATTCCCAGGCGCGGATCGCGTCGGCATCCATGAGCACCAGCGGCACGCGGACGAACTCGCCATCGCGAACCACCTGGTCACCGACCTGGCCGGCGGCCACCTTGCGCCAGTTGGAGGAATCAACCATCTCGCCCGGGTGATCCAGCGTCACCGGCCGGTGCGCGAAGCTGCGCATGGTGGCGTCGCGGAACACCTCCTCCGCCGGCCGGTAGACCCGGACGACCGAGAGGTCGGGGCGGCCCAGCTCGCGGCCCAGGTACTGCTGCACACCGACGCGCGCCACCTTGGCGTCGCCGACGAGATAGCCATCCGCGGTGCGCCGCGCGCCCGTGACGCTCGCCCGATCGGTCATGAGGGTGAACATGTCAGGCCTCCTGCTGCTGGCGGGTGCGGAAGTCGATGGCGGCCACGGACTCGGCATAGCCGTTGTCGGTCACCTGGGTCTGGCGGCCGCGCGCGGCGGCCAGCGCGACTACCACCGCATCCTTGGACACCTCCGCCTTGCGCACATCGGCCAGGACCATGCGGAAGATGCCCCTCACCTCCTCCGGCGTTGCGTCGCGCACCAGCTCGTGTCCCCGCAGGCAGCCGATGGCCAGCCTGCGAACTTCGTCGTCGGTCTTGCCGCGGTAGTCCATCTTGTAGATTTCCTGGGCGTCGAGCAGCAAGTCGGCGCGGGCCTGGGCCCTGCTCTCGATCGCGGCATCGCTCAGGACGGCCGCGGTGGGGCGGTAGGCCGGTGCCGGGGCGGCTGGCTGCCGCGGCACCGCGGCGGCGTCAGCGAGCTTTCGCTGCAGCTCTCCGAGCTGATCGGCGTGGGCCTGGCCGGCGTCGCTGAGCTGCTGCTGCAGCTGCTTGATGCATTCGGCGCCGGCCTGGTCGGTCTGGATCTCCCGGCCGTCGACGACGACGGTCACGGGGTCGGTCTTGGGTTGCCTGGCGAACACTGTTCACTCCTTGCTGTGCCGCGTTGCGCGGCGGTGATGGCAGGTGATCCAGGCCTGCCGGAAAGTTCGGCTGCGCGGTCCATCAGATCCGCCATTCCCTGTCCGGCTGGATCGTGTCGAAGCACTCCCAGAAGACGGCGCGCGCTCCGGGTGTGGCGCGGTCGGCGGCATTGACGTATTCGCTGATCGCTGCAGCGGCCATGACGTCCTGCTCGGGTACCGGGAGAATCGTCGGTATGTCCTGGAAGCGCTGCGCCAAGTCCCAGTCGACGCCGGCGCCGTACCGCTCGATGAACCATCCCAGCAGCCAGGTCAGGCGCTCCGTTCGCGACGGCAGCTGTTCGCCGAGCTCAGGGACGGTCGCCCCTGCTTCCATCACTGCTGGTCCTCCGCGTAGATGCCCGCCGAGATCACGGCGCTGCCTACGATCATTTCGCCGTAGCCGACCGGCACGCAGCCGCCTTGGGCCAGCGTGTTCACCACGCCGCTGAAGGAGTAGCTGGGCTGGTTGCTGGATTCCTCGCGCGTGCTCAGGCCCTTAGGCGTGCCGGCGATGATCTGGGATACGCCACCGAGGGCAACCGCAAGACCCAGGCTGGCCGCGTATCCCGCAGCGGTGCCCGCGGCGCCCGCACCCAGTGCACTGAAGGCCGTGCCGCCGGACGCGACGCCAGCCACCACGATGATGGCCACGCCGATCACCGTCTGCAGCCAGCCGCTGTTCTTGGCGCCGCGCAGGACGGGGATCAGCCGGATCACCTGCTTCGAGCATGGGTCGTGGAGCTGCTCCAGCCCCAGGTTGCGCTTGCCGGCGAAGACAGCGAACTCCAGGCCGCAGTCCTTGGCATTGACCATGTAGCGCTTGAACCCCGGCAGCATCGCGCAGAGCGCGCGCACCGCCTCTGCGGCGCTCCCCACGACCAGGCTGTGCCGGCGGCCGAACTGGCGCGCCAGCGAGCCGCTCAGCAGGATGGTGGTGGGGGTTTCGACTTGCATCTCGCTTTCCTCCTGATGCCGCTCAGCGGCGTTGACGGACGGACTCGCCCAGCAGTTGGTCCACCTTCCGGTAGATCTCTTCCGCTGCGTCTGGATTGATCGCGCCCACGGCTTCGATGAAGTCCACCCACACGACGGCCGAGCGCGTCTGGGTGGTGTGGTTTGCCTCGTCGTTCAGAGCGTCGACGATGGCCTGATCCACAGTGCCGGCGTGGGCGTCGTAGAAGGCAGCCAGGTACCCCTGGAATGCTTCGTCCTCGGCGGACAGAGGAGCCGGCAGAGGCCGGTTCTCCAGCGCGGCCAGGCGGCGGCGATTGTTAGCGCGCACCGGCGGCCTCCAGCGCCTTCAGGCGCGCATCGAAGTCGGCCAGCTCGTGGGCGCGGGCGAACGTCTCCACGGTGCGCGACAGGCGCTCAGCCTCACCTGAGGTGATCTCGCCCTGGGCGGCGGCCTGCAGGATGGCGCGCAGGGTGGCCGGCACGTCCGCCGCGGTCTCCGGCACCGGCAGGTCGATCGCGAGCGCGCGCTCACGGGAGGGGGGCGCGATTCGCTCGATGCAGAGCCGCAGGGCGGTGCCATCGCCGGCCATCGCCAGTTCGACCGCCTTCTGCATGAGCTGCTGGGAACCCTTCTCCAGCAAGGTCATGGCCGCGATGGTCGCCTTGTTCCGCGTGCCTCTGGCGCGGCCAGGGTTGCCCGACCGGAAGCGGCCGCGGCTGTCGCGTGCCTCCGTAGATGATCCGTTCTTCCGGTCCGATGCGTCGCTCATGGTGCGCATTGCACCCGGCGAAACGGGCGTCTGCTTACTTGGCGCCCGGTTGGGATCTCCTCAGCACACCTTCGCGCTGCAGCATGCGCCGGATCGCCGTTTCGGACTGCGGGGCGCCTCGAGCACAGATTCCGACGACATCGCGCGGGCTATGGCCCATGGTCAGCAGCAGCTTGGCGTGCTTCACCATGGGGTCCCACCACTCCGGCCGCTCCTTGGCGCGCCCTCCGGCAGCGCGGCCACGGATGATGGCTTGCCCAACCTGGACGGCATACGCGTTCCTGGCGCTCTCTACGATTCCCTGCGCCGCTTGCATGTGCAGGTTGGTACCCATGTGGCGCATCGCGTTGTGCGGCCCTCCTAGCGCCAAACAGCACGCGTCCAGGCGGTCGACCACCACCTGCAGCCGGCGCCGGTACCAATCGAGCACGTCAGCCTCAAGCTTCCAGGTGCTGGCCACCTCCTCGAACAGGCGCCAGTAGACCTGCGAGAGGCCGGCGTCGGTGTTGTGGTAGAGCCGGGCGAAGCGCTCGCGGTCGGCGCGCCGGGCCAGGTTGAACACCAGGGGCTGTGCCAGGTCAGCCATTGCTACTTCCCTCTACTGTAGCCGTCGCGCGCGTGCGCGAAGCCTGCGGAAATTGGGTGTTGCGCTGAAGGGTCGTATTTCAGATGCAACCCTGTTTCGGCGTGCATGCCATTGATCTCTAAGCACTACTGAAAATTGAGCGCTCCCGACCCTTTCTCGGCGTGCGCCGAAAAACCCATCGGCCAGCGTGGTCGGGAACGGTTCGGGTAAGGTTTCCCGGTTTGAAACCGGGGAAGCCGCTCTGGCGCGATGCACGCGCCTGCTAGTAGCAGCGTTTTTCATGCCAGTAGCAGAGCCGGCAGCATGCGCGCTCACTGAGGACTCACTGAGCGCTCGCCGATCGATCGTCGAATGGCCGCCGTGGTGCAGAAGCCCTTGAAGCGGTGAATCAGAAGCGCGCACCAGCGCCCGGTGCGCTTCCGCTTGGTAGATATATAGAAGGGACCCCAGATTCTGGGGCGCTGCAGCGACCAAAACGCACGAATAAGCCCCAGATTCTGGGGCGCAAGAGCCGTCAAGCTGCATCTTGCGCCCCAGAAAATGGGGCGTGTGAGTTCAGATTCTGGGGCGCAGGAACTGTTTTCCTCCAGCAGTTCCGGGGCGGTCCCGGGGGCACCTCCAGGTCCTTGCCCGGGCAGCTGTCGATGCCGTGCCAGGTCAGCGCGTAGAGGTGCGGCCGGCGCTGGAATCCGTGCTTGGTGAGCAGAATGAAGCCCGCCTCGTCGAGCTCCTTGCGCGCCTTCTCCAGCGTGGCCTTGCTCACCCACTTGAACCTGGTGCTGTAGTCCTTCCAGCCGATCGAGAGGTCGCCGTTGTTCTTGCCGTTGTAGGTGCTGGCGATCTGGGTCAGCAGCTTGGCGGCGTTCCCAGAGAGGGCGCCGTATTCCTCGGACTGGAGCATGTAGTTCGGGAAGCTGGAGAAGGGATGCCCCTTCCCCCTCCCCGTGAACCTGGGGCGCTTCCGCTCTGGGATGCGGTCACGCCCCATTTCCTGTGCCTTCCTGGACCAAGGCTGTGCGCAGCTGCAGGACGTGCAGCTTGGTGCCCTCCAGCGCCGCGGCCATGATGTCGCAGCGCTCCGGCGTCGGGCACCGGTGCAGCTCGATCAGCTGCGCCGCGGTGCGTTCGGCGATCTCCACCAGCTGCCGCTGGTAGGACCAGGACGGGGCCATCTGCAGCAGCAGCGGCTGGCCGTTGGGTAGGTTCATGGGGTCACCTCCTGAGATTCCTTCGGCTTCAGGTCCACCATCTGATTGACGATCTCCTTCAGCCGAGAAAGGTGATCGCGGACCACCCAGGTCACGCCGTCGATCGTCTCGCCGTCGTCATCGATCTCTCGACGGCCGTACTGGAGAGCCGACAGCACGGCCCGGGCCTTGAAAATCAGCTCGTCGGCTTGGTCCACCAGACGGATCCGCTGGTACCTCTGCTCCTTGGCCTCCTCCTCGGCGGCGACCTCTCGGGCCATCTGCTCGATCTGCTCCTTCGAGAAGACCTGTTTGTTCGAGGTGGATTCGGGTGCACGTGTTGCGCCGGCGTCGGCGCGCGGTATGCTGGTCATGGTCAGTTCGTTCCTGTCAGGGTTCGGGGTGACTCGCGGCTCGTTCTGGTTGCCCCCAGGACGGGCCGTTCTTGTTTCAGCCGGCCTTTGCACGGCTCTCGGTGGTCTCGACGACCGCCGCCTCGACGTAGGCGTCCAGGTCGGACTTGCGGTAGAAGACACGACCGCCCAGCTTCACGTAGCGGGGGCCGCGGCCCTCATGGCGCATCTTTTCGAGCGTGCTGTGACTGCAGCCCAGGTACTTCGCCGCGTCAGGCCCTTTCAGGCGCTCGGCTGCCAGGTTCTTGTGGATATCGATCATTGCGCTCCTCGTTGGGTTGTCCGTAATGACCCACAACGGGCCATCGGCAAACAATGTTCCACAACGGGCCATTGCCGTCAAGGCCCGGTATGGGCCATTATTTTCCGCATGCCTCCAGAGTCCCCACATTTCAAGATCCGCCTTCCCCCTGAGCTCAAGGCGAAGATCGAGCAATCAGCCTCGGCCCATGGTCGCTCCATGACCGCAGACATCATCTGGCGACTGGAGATGTCGTTCCGGATGGGGCAGCACAACGAGGAGATGCATGCGCTCTTCAGCGTGCTCGACTCGAAGCGAGACGCTCTGAACCAACAGCTTGCCGAGCTGCAGAAAGAGGGGGCCAAATTCGAAAAGGTCCTCGAGCAGGCCAAGCGATTGGGCATCGGCCAGAAGGGCAAATGACCGCCTTCGCCAAGCTCACCCGCGGCGGCATGCGCGGCCTGCAGCCTGGCCAGTCGCTGAGCGAGCACGGCATCACCTATACGCGCCTGGCCGGCGGCGACGGCCGCTGGACCGTGAACGTCATGGTCAACCGACGCCGGCACCACCAGGTTGTGGGCCTCGAATCAGAGGGCTACACGCGGACCCAGGCTGAGGATGTGGTGGCCACGCTCAAGGCTGCCAAGCGCGCCGACGCCCACGGGGTTACCGGCAGCCGCCGGCCGGCCTCGATGACCGTCAGGCAAGCCGCGGACGACTACCTCGCCTATCTGCGCGTGCACAGCGGTAGGGACATCACCGCGAAGGGCATGCGCTTCCGAGAGCACCTCGTTCCCCATCTGGGGAGCATCGGGGTTGCTCGCTTCACCTCGGACGACTGGATGGCCTACATCGCCAAGCGCCGGGGCGAGCGCGCGAGCGATTCGACGATCAACCGCGAACGGTCCGCCCTGCTGCACATGCTCAACACGATGCGCAAGCGGAAGCTGCTCGCCGCTGTGCCCGACCTTGAGCGGCTGAGGGAAGCGGACGGCAAGATCATCTACCTCACCCCGGCAGAGTCGCAGCGCTTGCTCAGGGCCGCGGCCAACGACCAGTCCCAGCTGGCGCATCCGTTCGTCATGGTCACGCTCTACACCGGCCTCAGGCACGAAGCGGCGCTGAACCTGCGCGCGCGGGATGTCGACGTCGAGCGGCGGGTTCTGTGGATCGGCCGCGACAAGGCCGGCAGGCGCGAACAGCCGATGCCGCAGGTGCTGGCCGACTACCTTGGCGAGCTGACCGAGGGCCTGGATCCTGACGCGTGGATCTTCGCGTCGAAGCGCGCGAAGTCGGGCCGTGCCTATCAGATGAACTCGGTGTTCGAGCGCTGCGTGCAGCGCGCTGGCATCACCAAGCACGTCACGCCGCACACCATGCGCCACACCGCGGCGACCAATGCCGCGCACGCCGGGCTCGACGCCGCAACGATCCAGGCGATGGGCGGATGGAGGACGCGCGCTATGGCGGAACGGTACACTCACGCCGCGTCGATGCGGGATGCCATGGATGCGCTGGAGGGCCGGCTGACCAGTCGCCGGACTACACCAAAATTACAACGGCGATCCCGCCGAACCGCCTGAAACCCTTGCAGGGCCTATAGCTCAACGGTTAGAGCAGAGGACTCATAATCCTTTGGTTCCAGGTTCGAATCCTGGTGGGCCCACCACGTTCAAGTCACTGGCAATCCTGTCTGGTGCCGGGACCACCCAGATAATGGCTTTGGTTCCCGGCTGGGCAAAGGAACCCCGTGAAGCTGGTTCGCAAAGCGCCAGCATGAAGCCGCGCCAGCATTACGCCGGACCGCGCCATTCATCCACTGACGAATGGCTGCACGAGGCCAGGATCGCTGAGAACGAGCGAGTTCTACGCCAGGGTGTAACCGCGCAGCTCGAAGCGATGATGCTGTCATCAACGTCATTATGGGAATGCCCGACAAGGCGACAAAATGCCCAGACCGACGCTGTCGTAAGGACATAATCCGTCAGTGCTTATCACGCAGGCCCTTTCTCGACGATCCTCCGCGTGTCCTGGCGCGACGGGCGGACCCGAAGCTGACATGCACTGCAGAGACTCACGCTGGGTCAAGCGCCGGGCAGAGGACTACGGATCGAGCGAACAAGCCGGAACATGACGCCTCCAGCATCCGCACGCGTTCCTACCGCCAGAGGTCATCGTGAATGTCACCGCGGTCTACATCGATCTCGAGCAATATAGCCACCCCACGGCGACCAGGGCCCGCTACCAGCTGGCCTCCAACTACCTTTCTCTTTTCATTTCCGACTGGTTGCAGGAGCGTGAGCTGAATCTGGGGCGGTTCGACAGATTCGTGTTTGTGGAGGGTTCCCGGATCGACATGCGGGTCGTGGGCGACCGTGCGTTCGCGGTGAACATCTCCGAGACTGCGAAGGCGCCAGGATCGCCGTTAGCCCAAGAGGGGCAGAACTCCACCGCTGAGACCCACAGTTACTTCGTCGGGAAGTACCTGGAAGGCTTCGATCGCATCGACAAGCACTTCAACCTGTCGCTGGCGGCGCCGCTTGCCGAGACGCTGAAAATGCGTTTCTCACAGCATTTGGCCTATGAACGCCCCGTCCACGGACAGGCAGTGAAAAAGAGCAGGCTGAGGCTGTTCCACCGGTACACCAAGGATCAGTACCAGCTCGTTGCAAGGGAGAACGATGAACAAGAGGGCCGCGCTCCATCCGAGTTCATCCTCATGGAATTGATGCCCGACCCCTTCCAGGTCCACTACCATGTCTCGCGTGTCACGGTGAAGGGGAGGCGCATCTCCATTGCGAACGCGACCGAGAGCAAAATGATCGTCAGGGACGTATAGCGCGGAGCCCAATGATGGATTCGGATCCATTCCCTATCGAGCGCGATCACCATGCCCTCAGTCGACGCAGCCAGGCGCGCAGGATTCCGGGCGGCAAGGACGACCAGGGCAGGCCATGAACACAGACGAGATCAACGATTCCTTTCCGTGTCCCTGCTGTGGACATCGGACGATTGGCGAGTCGGGCGGATATGAGATTTGTGATGTGTGCAATTGGGAGGACGACCCGGTTCAGTCGGAGTATCCCAACCTCGCCGGCGGTGCCAACGAGTTGAGCCTTCATCAGGCCAGAGCCCAGTGGCACTCCGGCAGCGTGGAAAAATAGAGACTGGAAGCCCTTCCTGGAGGATCGATGCGCCATCTCACCGACCTGGACGTCAGAACCAATCTTGCCGCTGGCCGCGAGGTCGAGCAGTTGCTGCCTGAGCGCCATGAGCGGGATCAATGCGTGATTCGCTATATCTCCATCGAACGCCCTGGCCCGGGTTGCTGGAGGGTCCGCCTCTGCGAGGTGTTCGACAACGGCACCCCAGATTTCATCGATCTCTATGAGTTCGAGGCGACCGACCCGGATCTTCCGTTCGGAGACGAATGGACATTCGACTCCATCGAGCGCGCCATGGCGTTCGCGAGGGACGCGCTTGGCGCCCGCCACGACCGCTACGTAAATCGAGGCGTCGTCCAAGACGAGTACAAGGAGCGCTACCACCCGGCGTGGGTGACTTCTCCTTTTCCGCCCCTCACGCCTGGGGCCTGAAAAGCAGACCGATCGACGTTGATGGGCCGGACCGGCGGAGGGAGTTCGAATGATCTACAAGTTCACGGCGGAAGTCGTGTCGGTCGAGGAAGACGACGACTGCGTGGTGGTTGGGCTGGCCGATGACGCCGCTGCGCCCTCGCGTCACCTGATCCTGCAGAACGCAAAGGCCTACGACGAACAGGACAGGCATCTGCAGATGGATCATGTCCACCTGGAAATTGGCGGAGGATCCGAATCCTGCTACGGGGGCTTGGAGCAGGTGTCCCTGCTTGGCGACGTCCTTGCGCTTTCGCTTTCTGCCGAGACGCGAGGCAGGCTCGGCATCACGGAGGGTATCGAGGTCCTGCTGGCGACGCGGGAGCAGCGTGGACGGCTTGAGCAAGCGCTCGAGCAAATGTGTGCCGCGGAGGCGATCCCATTTGTCCGAAGCAAATCCAGCCACCAACCGGGGGGCAAGAAAGCAAGCTCAGAGGGAAAGCCGCCATGAGGCTGAGTATCACGTCGGTTTCCGACTGGCGGGCACGGCTGGAGAGGATCACGCACCACTATGAATACGCGATCGCCAGGTCCGCGCGCCATTCGTACGGCACCGAAGTCACCGGCGTCGCCCTGCTCCTGATGTGCAACGGCGATTCGGCGGACCTCAAGCGAAGGGTGCGTTTCCGGCGTAAGGACGCCGAGTTCTACACCGACATCATGCTGGATCTGTCGGTCATCATCCCGCTCTCGATGAAGGACAAGATGCGCTATGTGTCCCGCGAGATCCTTGAACAGTTGTCCGGGCAGTTGAGCGGCCGGACATTCAAGGATTTCGATTACAAGCGCTTCCTGCGCGATCTGAAGCGGTGGTTTAAACGGATCGATGACCGCTACGACGGCCACACCTCCGGACCTTGGCACTACGCTTCGGGTGAATGATTTGCGCTGTCCAGCGCACTTGCGCAGTCGCTGGGCGGCAAGCCGCACTTGGTGCACGAGGTCGGACTCCGAGAAGGGTCGCTCGACGATGCCACGCTCAAGCGGACCATCAACAGCGCCGGCTATACCATCCGGAAAATCTGCATAGCTCCCGCGCTGCGCGTGCAGGCGCTGAACAGCGTGTTCTCCCCCCCATTCGGCGAATCCCTGAGACAGGCTGACCGAAGCGCACGCGGGCGGTGACCCGGAGATGGCCGAGGCGCTGTCCAAAAAGGGCCTCGTCCTTTCGACTAGGCCGGGACGGCATTAAGCGCCTGTAGGCGGCCCCTCCAATTTGGTTGTACGCTACAACTGACTGGAGATGCCCATGCCCACCCCTCACCCCTTTGTCGAAGAACTGCGGGCCGTGTCCCGCGCCATGGTCCGCACGCTGGGTTTCATGGGCGGCGACTTCGCCGGGACCGATCTGTCCCCCTCCGCGGTGCATGCCCTGATCGAGATCGAGCAGCACGGCGGAACGCTGACGGCGCGCGACCTGGGCGAGCATCTGCGCTTGGAGAAGTCCAGCGTGAGCCGCATGCTGCGCAAGCTGGTGGCTTCGGGCGACGTGCGCGAAACGACCGGCGCGGAAGACGGGCGCGTGAAGCGGCTGGCCCTGACCGCGTGCGGCCGGCGGCGGGTGGCGGGCATCCACGCGTTCGCGCGGGCCCAGGTGACCGGCGCTCTGGAGCACCTCGGGCCGGGCGAGGATCGCGCGGTGCTCGAGGGCATGCGCCTCTATGCCGCTGCGCTGGCACGCGCGGGCCACGGCGCACCTCCGGGTGCCCCGCAACCGCCGCGCCCGGGGCCCGAGGTGACCGTGCACTGCGGCTACCGCCCCGGACTGATCGCACGCATCACCGAAATGCACGCGCGCTTCTATGCGCGCGAGCCAGGCTTCGGCCAGCGGTTCGAATCCATGGTGGCGGGCGGTCTGGCGGAGTTCTGCGGGCGCCTGGGCGCCCAGGCGCCGTCGCCCAACGCCGTGTGGACGGCCGAAGTAGACGAACGGATCGTGGGTGCGGTGGCCATCGACGGCGAAGATCTCGGGCCAACCGTCGCCCACCTGCGCTGGTTCATCGTGGATGACGGGGTGCGCGGCGGCGGTATCGGCCGGCGCCTGCTGACAGAGGCGCTCGCGTTCGTGGACGCCCGGCCGGCCTTCGCCGAAACGCATCTGTGGACCTTCGATGGCCTGCAGGCCGCGCGACGCCTGTACGAAACGCACGGCTTTACCTGCGTGGAGGCGCGGCCGGGAAGCCAATGGGGGCGGGAGGTGTTGGAGCAGCATTTCGTGCGCAAGCGCCCGTAACCGCCATTGGCCGGGGTTTCGCCATCTCCCGCCCTCAGCCGCTATCCGCTATGACAGCGGGTCCAGTAGCAGTGGATGCTTGAGCATCGTCACCAACGCCGCAATTGCGAAATCGCACACCAGAGCTTCGAGCAGATGAATTTATCCCAATTAATCCAGCGCGAGGCGAAAAAAAAGATCCACCCCACGGGTTAAGTCAACCCAATTCGAGATCAAAATTCTACTCAATTTTTTGCAGCTCCACATCGAGTGCTATAACCTCGACGCATCCGATATCTTCAATGTAGGTCATGAAGTGACGATAGCCTTCAGACGAAAGACCCGACTGACTCGAAATGCTCCGCAATTCGCTCAACCAATCTGAGCCAATGACTTCGCACAAAGCGTCATAATTTTGTTCGACGTGCCATTCAGTGCAAAACATCTCGGAACGCTTCCTAACTGCTCGTTGGGAGACAAAACGCAAAACATAACCATGCGCCTCCTCCATAGCTCCCAATGTAGTGAAGAGATAAATTTGTAGGTCCCCACCCTCG
Organism: Pseudoxanthomonas winnipegensis; assembly: GCF_030322905.1. Lineage (NCBI taxonomy): Bacteria > Pseudomonadati > Pseudomonadota > Gammaproteobacteria > Lysobacterales > Lysobacteraceae > Pseudoxanthomonas > Pseudoxanthomonas winnipegensis. The sequence goes on from NZ_CP095475.1 coordinate 3,456,330, forward strand.
ATACGAATGCGCGGCTGTTGAACTAATTCGCTAGAAGCCAACGGAAGGGAAAAAATGTTCTTCTTGATCAAGGGGAGAATCCTCCAGAGGGACGCACGGATGAAAAGGGGCCATTGGGATTTTTCGCAAGCTGTCCGTCGAGTAGCTTTTCATAAAGCCCTTGACCAGTCCTATCGATACCTAGCCACTGGCTCCTCGGGATCCCAGCCATTTCAAGCGCTTGAGACGACCGGGTATTAAGAATTATCGTCGTTCCATTACGCACAATATAATTCACAGGGACATCCGCAACTACCATCTCTCCACTTTGCAGCGCACTAGACACGCCCTCTACGGTTCTTCCTGCGAGAGGACCTTCAGAACCAAATGCCGAACTGAAAGTTCTTTGCGCAAAAACCGCGTCTTCACTGACGCCTGTTGAAGCCGCTAGCGCGGTGCCTGCGCCAGACGAAGCGCGCAGCTCAGCTGCCATCGCATCCAGTCCACCTATCAGCCCTTCGGCGACTGGCGCTTCATAGACCCCCTGCGGATATGCCTGAACTATCTGATCGATCGCCTGAATGACGTTAGATGTCCAAGTAATTATCTGTTCTGATTGTTCGGAAGTAACTGGATGATCTAAGTCGTTGGGACTTCCTGCAACTTGGCGTCCGTTTGGATCTATAAAAGTGTAAGGATTGTTCGAAGTGTAATTATATCTATTTGAATTGCGCGCAGTTTCCCTACTCACCCCTTCTGGATCAACACTAAGGAAAACGCCAAGATTGGGGTCGTAGTAGCGCTGCTGCATGTAAGCTAAGCCGGTCGCAGCATCTTGGGGCTGCCCCGCATAACCGATAGAATCCTCGTCATTGCGATTGAGCAAATCACCGTAAGGCGAATACTCGCTACGCTCGATGACGCTCTTCGCCGCATCAGTGACAACGACAGGAGTGCCGAGCGAATCCGTATGTATATATTCGACCGTCTGCGAAGAGGCATTTCCTGCCGAAGCGCTCGCTAAGCACGCCAGCAACAGGCTTACGAACCAGGATTTGGTATTCATCAGTTCTGTACCGTCCATGCAGAGCAGCCGGAGTCATTGCAGGCCCTTACAGAGAATTTATAGCTTCCTGTGTGGGTGTAGTCCGTTTTGGTGGCACTTCCGGTGTAAAACACGCTTGGTCCCGACGTGGTGTTGTAGCCGACCTGGTAACTGGTCGCCCCCGCAACGGCAGACCAGCTGATGTCCCACTCCGACAGGACTGGCCTTGTACCGGGTGGAGACACCGCTTGACCACGCACCGTCAAGCCCGTTGGCGCGGAAGGGATGGGCGGCGGAATGCTGACAGTCGTGGTAGCCGTGGAACTCCATGGTCCACACCCACCCGCGTTGCAGGCACGTGCGTTGTACTGGTAACTGCCGTTGCCCTTGCCGCCAATGCTGGTCGAGGTGCCACTGCCGTTGTAGATCAGGCCACCGTTCTCCTGTACCTGGTAGCTGGACGCTCCGGCCACCGCACTCCAACTGATGGCGTAGCTGCCTGTCGTGCTTGCCGCCGGAACGCTCATCCCTGGCGCGTCCGTCGGCGCCAACGTGACCGTCACCGAGGCTGTGCCCGAGTAGCCACTGCATCCTGCCGCGTTGCATGCCCGCAAGCGATAGCCATAGCTGCCGGAGCCCTTGCCACTGGCACCGTAGCTGGTCGCCGCACTGGCCAGCACCTCGGACCAGGCGCCCCCGTTCGCGCTTTCCTCAAGCCGGTACTGGCTCGCACCGCCCACGGCGCTCCAGCTCACCGTATAGCTGCCGGTCGCCACGCCACCTGGTGCGCTTGGGGTTGCCGGAGTGCCGGGCGCGTATACGGCCGTGGTCTGGGTGGTGGTCGAGTAGCCACCACAGCCGCTACCGCTGCAGGCGCGCACACGGTAGCCATAGGTTCCAGCAGCCAGACCAGTGAAGTCCTTGCTCTGCGCCAGACCACTGTAGATCTCGCTCCAACTACCCGAGCCGACCTGCTGTTCCAGTTTGTAGGCCGTGGTGTTGCTCACTGCACCCCAGCTGACGCTGAAGTTGCCGTTCACCGCTGTCGCTGGCGAGGTGATGCTCGGCGCCGAGGTCGGCACCAGCTCAACGGCCACGGTGGCCTCATTGCTCCAAGCCCCGCAGTTTGCATACAGGCACGAGCGGGCGCGGTAGCTGTACGCCCCATTGCCCTTGCCGCTGAACGCCAGGCTGTTACCGGTACCGCTGTAGACGCCCGTCCAGGCGCCCGTACTACCCGCCTTCTCCTGCACCTCGTAGCTGGTGGTGTTGGCGGTAGCGGTCCAGCTCACGGTGTACAGGCCGCTGGAGCTGCTGGCCGGTACCGAAGTTGTCGGCACCGGCAGCGCCTGCACGTTGACTACCCGCGCTACTAGGCTACCGCCCAGGTACACATACTCGGAGGTCTTGCCGGTACGTTGGTCCTGCTGGCGGCGCAGCACGCCATCCTGCCCGTACAACGAGAATATCTTGCCCAGTGTCGGGCTGTCGTTCAGCACGCGGCGACCATTGGCATCATAGCGATAACGCTCGATCACCGAACCGGCGCAACCCGCTGCCGTTGCGTTACAACGCAATCGATTGCCGTAATCAAAGTCGAAGTGCCTGCCGTTGCGGTTCTCCACATTGCCTTGGGCGTCGTAACCGACCCCCACGCTCGGGCCAATCGCGTTGGACGCCAGGATCAGGCGTTGCTGACCGTCGTAGTTGTACTGATAGTCGACCTTGTCGCCCACCTTGAAGGTCTGCAGGTTGTCCAACGCGTCGTATGTGAACGCCGCCTGGTTGTTCCCGCCGAACATCACCGAGCTGGTGGTCGCCAACCGGTTCAGTCCGTCATAGGTCATTGAGCGGGTCTGCCTGCCATCCACGTAGTCGGTGGTCGAGGCGACGTTGCCGTCGGCATCGAAGCTATAGCCCATGTCCATCACCGCACCGTCGGTGCTGCGCGCCGGCAGCTGGCGAGCGTTCTGGGTCATGGTGTGGACGATGCCGTTGCCATAAGTGAACTGCTTGATCGCACCGTTGGGGTAATAACTCACGCCGGTGGCATAGCTCCCCGCCTTTGTCGGCTGCCCAAGTGCGTTCGGCGCATAGGACACGGCCAGCGTCGAGGGATACACGTGCATCGCCAAGTTGCCGTTGGCGTCGTAGCCATAGTCCATCGAGACCGTGTCGGTGCCAAGCTGGGCCATATCCTCCCCCACCAGCAGCCGGCGGTGGTTGTAGCTGTAGGTGTTGGACACCACATCGCCGTTGTTGCTGTTGTAGGTCGTGACCTGACTGGGCAGGCCATCAGCGGTATAACTCCAGTTCTGGTTGCCGCGACCATCGGGGAAGGACAACGTCGCCAGGCGATCGCGCGCGTCGTACGTGCGGCTCACCATCCGGCCACTGGCCCAGGCTTGGTCTTGATCGCACGAGGAGGTGCTGACATACGAAGAGACGTTCAGCCCGGTCGCGGACTTCACGATGTTGCCCGCTGCGTCATAGCCGTAGACCGTCGCCCCGGCCTCCGGCTCGATCGATTTGCACAGTTGCTGATCGGCCTGGTAGACGTAGCTGCGCGTCACCGAGACCGAGCCGGAGCCATTGCTTCGGGTGATCGACAATGGCTTGCCGAAGACATCGCGGTTGATGACGGTCCGCGAGTCCTCCGGCGCCAGGATCAACGTGGGACTGTCGTACGCCGGCTGATCGTAGACCTGATAGGAAGTCGTTGTCTGCAGGTTGCGCGGATCGGTGAGCTGGGTCCGATGCCCGGACAGATAGCTGGTCAGCGTTGTCAGCGTGCCCGAGTCGCTATCCACGGAGGACGAAGTTGTCCGCCCCAGCGCGTCATAGCTGGTCCAGTTGCCTGTTGTTGGCGAACTGCTGGTGCTCGGATAGGAAGCGAAGGTCTGCCGGCCGTTGGCGTCGTAGGTGAAGCGAGTGAAACGCTGGGTTCCCGCCACATCTCCGCCGTCGAACTCACGCACCAACAACGGTTGCCACATCGCGTCGAAGTAGGTGATCCGGCTTCCCGCGCCGGTCGAGACGGTCTGGCGCCAATGCCCAGCGGGCAGCCCGTACTCGCTGCCGCCCACGGGCTCGAATACGAGCGTGGTCGGCGTCCAGGCGCTGGCATCGCACACGCCCGTGGTCGACTCGGAAGGATAGGTCACCTGCGAGACACGGCCCATCGCATCGTAGGCATAGCAGGTCTTGTTACCTAGGGCGTCGGTAATGGAGGTGATCCACCCCCAGTCACTGACCTCGGCATGCTGAGTCGTATTGTCGGCGAAGGTCATCGTTCGCGGGATGCCACGATACCAGTCCGAGGTCTGGGTCGCATGACCGGCGCCATCGGAGAAGGAAGCCAACGTCCCATCGGTATTGTAGGCATAGCTGTGCAGCAGACGACCAAACGCATAGCGCGCGACGGGGAGTGCATCGCTGTTGTAGGTCACCTCGCTGGATACCAGCCCGGTGCCGGCGTTGGTCACCTTGCGCACCTGCGCCAGCACCCACTTGGTGGTGTTGTTCTCGTAATCGTACGCATCCGTCGTGCTCGCGCCCAGCGAATTCGAACGTGTTACCGACAGCGGCTTGGCGAACGCATCGAAGCTGTTCACCGTGGTAGTAAACGTGTCGCCGTCTTGCGCCACAGTCGTGACCTGGGTCGGCGTGTAGGTCGTCAGAGGCAGGTCATTGCGCGAACCACTGTTGTACGTCGACGTCCCGCCGATCGACGTTGGATACGGCATCCCGGCGCTGGGCGCGTAGGTGTAACTCGTGGTCCTCCTGCCAGCGGTCGCATTGAGGTTTAAATCCACCGAGATCTGCTTGCCCTCACGCTCGCCCCATTCATTGCTATAGGTGTAACGAGTCACCACCCCGTCTGGCGCGGTCTCGTCCACCGTTGTCGTCTTTTCGCAACCGGAAGCACATGTCGTGTCCCAGCTCGCATTCATAGGGCCGTAGGCATAGCTCCAGGACCGGTTGATGCCGGGTCCTGAGTAAGTCCGGCCGATAATGGCAAGAGCGTCGAAGTGCGCCGGCGCCTTGGCGAACTGTGAACTCCCCCCCGCGCTCAGACACGCATAGGGAACGTTGGATCGCCCGTGCAGCACGTTGGCGATGGTGAAAGTGCCTTGGACGCCTGAGGGCGCCGTCATAGTGCCCACGATCGAGTTCAAGGCAGGCCGGGTAGGGATACTGCAACCGGCATTGCCTGTCGAGATGCGAGACTTGTAGAACGCGTCAAGAGCGAAGATCCATTGCCTGCTCTCGGGCGTGGTCACGCTCTGAAGAAACGTGTAGGCATTTCCATTACCGGTGGTGCCGCTGCCGTAAGCGTAGGTCCAAGTCCTCCCCGACGAGGACACATTGGTGATCGCCGAGCCATCCGACGTCCAGCTGATGGTCACCAATCGCCCATCGCTCCCTTGGATGGACTTGAGTTGATCGCCATCGTACTGATACGTCACGTAGTTGCCGAATCTGTCCTCGACCTTCGTCACCATCAGCATGGCGTCGTAGATGTTATCCGAAAGGGGCTGGGGCGCCGCCGTCCGCTCGAACGTCTTCTTGTAAGTTCTCGAAAGAATCAACCAGTCGAACCAATACTTTTCCCCATTGGGAGCGGTTGCGAGGAACGCCTCGCCTGGCTGGCCATTGGCGGTTTGCGTCAGACATGCAAACTGCCAGCCGGACGAAGTGACAACGGGATACTGAGTAGTCTGACCACCAGGTGCGTTGGCATTCTGCGAGGCCCTCAGCAGCAACTCCTCCTGACTCCCCTCTCCAGTCACTAGCTGGTAGCCGTTAAACCAGAGATCGACATCAATGTGATAGGGGGCGCCGGATGAAAACTGTGAGCAGCGTGCGAGCGGATTATTACTGCCCGCGGATCCAAGAACGTTCCAAGCCTTGCTGGTGCTTTTAGCGATGAGGTGGGGAACTGAGAGCTGCCAATCTTGGAATCCCGGCACACCATAGCCATTGTGCGACTCCGACGGGGTGTAGAGGCGCCCAATGGATATGTCCGGCCCCCTGCCTGGCATGGCCAAATCCTTCTGGAAGAAGGACAGGCCCCCCTTATAGAGCTCTACGCGCTCACCGAAAACATTCTGGCCAAGTGGCTTGACGTCTCTAAAGTTCTTGACCTTTGCGTTGTACTCGTCCACGTCCTGCGCCGATGCATTGCAATTGACGATCGCGGCGGTCAGGCCAAGAGCGCAGATGGCGGCATATTTCCGAGAGAGCACAGAAGCCAAGGCGTCGCGTGCACCTTTGGCAAACAAAGCAAACAGCATCTTCTTCAAGTCCTTTTGTCGGCCCCACTCCAGAGCCATCCATCGACATGTTTGTCACATGTCCGTGTCAAATTTTTGCCGTGATGTGGCTTTAACTGACAACGTCGCAATGCACGATTGCGGTCCGGCCCGCAAAAAAAGCTACACCGCGCAGAGGGCTCGCTCTGCGCGGCAAGAAAGAATGTGGGTCAGGCGATCATGTGCGCCCTTTCAACGCTCACCGTCGGATCCGGCGACCAACGCCTGCGCAAGAAACGGAGCGGTCAGGCTGCCAGGCGTTGCAGCCACTGTGCGGGGGGAGCCTGCGACCACGATGCGGCCGCCGGCAGCGCCCGCGCCCGGCCCCACGTCGATCACCCAGTCGGCCTGGGCCACCGCGCGCATGTCGTGCTCGATCATCACCACGGTATTGCCGGCGTCGACCAGGCGTTGCAGCTGCACCAGCAAGCGGTCGACATCCGACGCATGCAGCCCGGTGGTCGGCTCGTCGAGCACATACAGGCTGCGTCCGCGCTGGCTGCGCTGAAGCTCGGTCGCCAGCTTGATGCGCTGCGCCTCGCCCCCGGACAGCTCGGTCGCCGGCTGCCCCAGGCGCAGATAGCCCAGCCCGATGTCGCGCAGCAGTTGCAGGGGCCGCGCCACGGCGTCTTCCCCGGCAAAGAACGCGCCGGCTTCGTCCACGGTCATCTGCAGGACCTCGGCGATGTTGCGCCCGTTCCATCGCACCTTCAGCGTCGCCTCGTTGTAGCGTGCGCCGTGGCACGTCGGGCACGGCGCGTACACGCTGGGCATGAACAGCAGTTCCACGCTGACGAAGCCTTCGCCCTCGCAGGTCTCGCAGCGTCCCTTGGCGACGTTGAACGAGAACCGGCCGGCGTCGTAGCGGCGGCGCCGCGCATCGGGCGTGGCGGCGAACAGCTTGCGCACATGGTCGAACAGGCCGGTGTAGGTGGCCAGATTCGAGCGCGGCGTGCGCCCGATCGGCTTCTGGTCGACCTGCACCAACCGTTGTAGGGCGTCCACGTCGCCCGCCAGATGGCCGCCGGTCGCTTCGATCACCGCAGGCCCTTCGCTGGTGGCGCTGTCGGCGTCGTCTTCCGGCTCGTGGCCCAGGTGCAGCAGTAGCAGCTCCGGCAGGGCCTGCGCGACGAGGCTGGACTTGCCGGAGCCGGAGATCCCGGTGACGGCGGTCAGCACGCCCAGCGGAATACGCGCATCCACGCCACGCAGGTTATGGCGGTGGATGCCCTGCATCTCCAGCCAGCCGGTCGCTTCGCGTGCCCGGCTTGCCGGCGTGGGAATTTCACCGAACAGGTAGCGCGCGGTGCGCGACTGGGCGATCTTGCGCAGGCCAGCCGGCTGTCCGCTGTAGAGCACGTGGCCGCCCTGCTCCCCGGCATCCGGCCCGACATCCACCAGCCATTGCGCACGGCGCATCAGGTCCAGGTCGTGCTCCACCACGAACACCGAGTTGCCGGCGTCACGCAGCCGATCGAGCGCGTCGTACAAGGCCTGGCTGTCGGAGGGGTGCAGCCCGGCAGAGGGCTCGTCGAGCACGTACACGACGCCGAACAGCAGCGAACTCAGCTGTGTCGCCAGCCGCAATCGCTGCAACTCGCCGGCCGAGAGCGTCGGCGTGGCGCGGTCAAGCGTCAGGTATCCCAGGCCCAGCCCGCGCAGTTGGCGCAGGCGTGCCACCACGCTGCCGGCCAGGCGCTGTGCGGCAAGGCGCTTTTCTTCCGACAGTGCGGAGGTGCGCCGCACGTCGGGCGATACCGCATGCGTCGCACGGCTGGACGCCGCGCGCCTGGCACGGTCGCGCGGGGTCGCCTCCCTGTCCGTCCCCGCCCCCGCCGCATGGGCGCCGAAGTCGCCTTGGGCAATCGGTTCGAGCAGGGCCGCCAGCTGGTCCAGCGGCATCTGCAGGAAGGCGCCGATGTCCACGCCGGCAAAGGTGACCGACAGCGCTTCGGGCTTGAGCCGCTTCCCGTGGCAGCCGGGGCACAGCTTGCCCTCCATGAAACGGGACACGCGCTTTCGCATCAGCGCGCTCTGGGTGTTGGCGAAGGTGTGCAGCACATACCGCCGGGCACCGGTGAAGGTGCCCATGTAGCTCGGCTCCAGCTTGCGCTTGAGCGCGGCGCGGGTCTCGGCAGGCGTGAAGCCCGCATACACCGGCACCGTCGGCGTTTCCTCTGTGAACAGGATCCAGTCGCGGTCCTTCTTCGGCAGGTCCTTCCACGGCCGGTCGACGTCGTAGCCCATGCTGACCAGGATGTCGCGCAGGTTCTGGCCCTGCCAGGCCGGTGGCCACGAAGCGATCGCACGCTCGCGGATGGACAACGAAGGATCGGGGACCATGATCGCCTCGGTCACTTCGTACACGTAGCCCAGGCCGTGGCAGGTGGGGCACGCCCCCTGCGGCGTGTTGGGCGAGAAGTCCTCGGCATACAGCATCGGCTGTCCGGCCGGATAGGCGCCTGCGCGCGAGTACATCATCCGCACCAGACTGGACAGGGTGGTCACGCTGCCCACCGAGGAACGCGCGTTGCTGGCGCCTCGCTGCTGCTGCAGCGCCACCGCGGGCGGCAGGCCTTCGATCGCATCGACGTCCGGCACGCCCGCCTGATCGATCAGCCGCCGCGCATAGGGCGCCACGGACTCGAAGTAGCGTCGCTGGGCCTCGGCATAAAGGGTGCCGAAGGCAAGCGAAGACTTCCCGGAGCCGGAGACCCCCGAGAACACCACCAGCGCGTTGCGCGGGATGGACACATCCACATCCTTGAGGTTGTTCTCGCGGGCACCGCGCACCTGGACGAAGCCGCTGGCGGCTGTCCTGCGAGGGGGTTCAACGCGAGAAGAGCCTGGCATGTCCTGATCCTGTGGTGCATGAGGGAGCGATGGGCCGATTACGAGCCGAGTCGGTCAAGGGCCGGGCTTGGCGCCTGTGCGCCATCGAGCGAGGAGCCAGCGCGAGCCAGGTCACGCCCTGGGCCAGCGTTGCTTCGCCTTCGGCAGCGCCCAGCCTGTCGCGGGCCCGCGCGGCATTGGCCGCCATCTTCCAGGCGCCTGCGGATGGGCGTGGCCAACGTCCTCATTGGACATCGCCATCATGCGGCCGGCAAACCGACTCATCTGCCCGCCCACTGTGGTGCATCTTTCAGCCTCGTGCATGAAGGGCTGGTGTGTAAGACCGCTCCGGAGACACCTGCCTACCGGCTGCGGTGGCTGAAGAACTCCCTGAGCCCAGGAAAGAGGGAGTGCACAGACGGGTGAGCGCGCGATGCCATGCATCACCGTTCGGAAGTCCCACGAGCTCCCAATCATGGGTTGTCCGGCAGGCGGAGAACGCTGTCCCGGCGCGGCAACCTGAGGAGCAAGACTGACTTCTGCGCCGCCAGCGAGGTCACTGCCAGCGCAGTCGCTTACGGCATGCCGGTCGAGCAGACGCGAATCCGGACCTCGCGCTTTGCAGACGCAGAACGGCGTTTCTGGTCAGGTGTTCGACCTTGCTGCGAGGGCCAGCAGGACGAGCACGCGGCTTTGCGCCCAGCCGGCGCTTGCGCGCAGACCGCCGATCCGGTGCTCCCTCGAATCCACGCCTGAATCCTTACGCTCGTGTGGCGGACAGATGCTTGGCCTGCAGCCACGCCTGGATGCCGCCGACGAGTTCGGACTTGCGCTCGAGCGGCAGCCAGTGCGCGCCGAGCAGGTCGACCGTCGTCAGGTCCGCGCAGGCCGCGCGCATCGGCTCGCTGTAGCGATTGCCGTTGATGGTGTTGATCTGGTCGTACTGGCCGTTCACGAACAGCACCGGCAGCGGGATCCGGCCGCCGTCCGGCGCGCGGCGGGCATAGGCGATATTGGCCGCGTCGTTGAGATACCACGCGCATGGCGGGCGAAAGCCGTGGGCATTGAAGGACGCGACCAGTGCGGCGAAGTCCGCCGCCGGCCAGAGCGCCGGATCCGGCCTGGTCGGCGGCGCGCGATGGGCCTCACCGAAGCGACCGCCCTTGCGGGTGACACCCGCATTGGGCGAGGGCTTGCCGACGCTGGCGGGGTCGCCGGAGCGGTAGATCGAGGCCAGCGAGGCCGCCTTGTCCGCGTCCAGGTCGGCGACGGCGGCCTCGAAGTGCGTCGTGTAGTAGCGGTAGTAGTCCCACTGCCCATCCGGATACGCATCGGCCGGGTAGATCCTGCGGTCGACCAGGGGAACGAGCGTCGGCAACGCGTTCGCATCCGGAAAATAGGGAACGGAGATCAGGACAAGGCCGCGCCCGCGGGCGGGCGCATGGGCGACCAGCGAGGCGGCAATGACGCTTCCCCAGTCATGGCCGATCCAGATGGCCGGCCGTCCGCCGAGATGGTCATGCAGGTCCGCCATGTCCCTGACGACCTGCTCGTTGGTGTAGGCGTCGATCGCGGCCGGCGCCGAAGAGCCGCCATAGCCCCGCATGTCCGGCGCGATGCAACGCCAGCCCACCGCCGCGAAGGCCTGCATCTGCGCGCGCCAGATGAGGCCGAGTTCCGGCCAACCATGCAGAAACATCATCAACGGCCCATCGGCCGGGCCGCATTCGAGGTAATGGGTGGTATGCCGGGGCGTTGCGAACGTGCGCGAGGCAAGCGCGGCGGGGGCTGCGGCCCAGGCGCCCATCGGCAGGGTCGCTGCCGCGCCCAGCGCCATGAGGATGGCCCGTCGCGTGAGGGCAGGCTCACCGTCGATGCCGGGCGTGTGGGGTGGCGTACTGCTCATCTTGTCGTTCTGGCGCATGCCTTATAAGTAGGTCGAAAGCGCGCCCGCGATAAGCGGGGCGCCCCGGCATGAGGCTTTAAGCAGAACTTCAAGGCAGATGGGTGCGATACAGAGACACGCTTGATGGCGTCGCCATGTTCGTGGCGGTGGCGGAAGCGGGCAGCTTCTCGGAAGCGGCCCGGCGCCTGGGCGTGTCGCCCTCCGCGGTCAGCCAGGCGATCCGAAGCCTTGAGGAGCGCCTCGGCACGCCGCTGTTTCGCCGCTCCACGCGCAGCGTGCGCCTGACGGACGTCGGCAGCGACTACCTGCTAGCGGCCGCACCGGCGGTGGAGCAACTCAGACAGGCTGCCGAGGATGCAACGGGCCGAAGCGGTCGCCCGGCCGGTCCCTTGCGCCTGACGATGCCGCGGGCCCCCTTCGATCAGCTCATCGCCAGCACGCTGGTCGCCTTCAAGGACGCGTTTCCCGAGGTGGAACTGGAGATCGCGGTCGAAGCGCGCCTGGTGGATATCGTCAAGCAGGGCTACGACGCCGGTCTGCGCTTCGGCAACCATCTCGAAAAGGACATGGTCGCCGTCCGGGTTGCGCCTCCGTCAGCTGCGATTCTGGTGGCAGCGCCGTCCTATCTGGCGAACCGTCCACAGCCCGGCAGCCCGAGCGACCTGCTCACGCATCGCGCGATCGTCTGCCGCAGCCAGCTCACCGGATCGATCATTCCCTGGACGCTGGTATCGGCCGACGACAGGATCCAGATCTCCCTGCCTGAAGCGACCATCGTCCACGATCTCGCTTCGCAGATCGACCTCGCCGTCCGTGGACTCGGGATTGTCAACGCGCCAAGCGCGATGGTGACCGCCCTCATCGAGGAAGGACGCCTGACACACGTGCTGTCCGCCTGGTCATCGCCCATGGAGGCACTCTATATCTACTTCCCGAGTCGCCGCCATCAATCCGCCGCGCTGAGGGCGTTTATCGGTTTTCTGAAGGGCTGATCCTAGACGCACGCGAAACGTGGCTCTTTGGCTCTTTCTGATCGAAGCCGCTTGCTGTCTCAGCTTGGGAAACAGCTGCTGCAACAGCCCATCAGATGACAGGCGAGCGGGTCGCAAGGCAATCGATCCCGCTTTGCACCGCCCGCTCCAAATCAGAGCAACGCATTGTCTTGCCCCAGCGTCGGCGCGGCGAAGGGTTCGGGCCCGGGGGTGCGGCCGTAGACGATGGGGCGGGTGACGTTCTGGTACTTGCCAACCACGGGATGGGCGACCTCGCCGATCATCTGTTCGGCATGCACCTGCGGGTGCTGGAACATGTCCTCGATCTTGCGGGCGGCCGCGCACGGCACGGCGTCGCCGAAGATCTCCTCCCACTGCATGGCGGTATGGGCCTGCAGGGCTTCGTGCAGGCGCGGCAGGATCTCGCCGGCGTGCTGGGCGCGCAGCTTGACGCTGGCGTAGCGCGGATCGTCGGCCAGGGCGTCCAGGCCGGTGAGTCGGCACAGGGCCTGCCAGAAGCGCGCGGTATTGGCCGAGAGGTAGAGGTATCCCTCCTTGGCCGGATGGATGCCGGTCACGCCACCCGAGCGCATGTCGCGGCCGATATCCAGCGCCTCGCCCTCGACCCAGACCAGCCTGGCCGACTGCATGGTCAGCGCGGCGCGCAGCAGCGAGACGCCGACGAACTGGCCCACGCCGCTGCGCTCGCGTTCGTACAAGGCGGCGGTCACGCCCGAGGCGACCAGGGCCGCGGCGTAGTAGTCCACCACCGAGCCGTAGATGATCTCCGGCGGGCCGCTGCGCTTGCCCTGCAGGGCGCACATGCCGGTCATGGCCTGCAGCACCTGGTCGTAGCCGGCCTTCTCGCGCATCGGCCCGCGCTCGCCATAGCCGGAGACCGCGCAGTACACCAGCCGCGGGTTGAAGGCCGACAGCCGTTCGAAATCGATGCCCAGGCGCGCCGGAACGCTGGGGCGGAAGTTGTGGACCAGCACGTCGGCCTCGCGCACCAGGCGCAGCAGTTGCGCGTGCTGCGCCTGGTCCTTGAGGTCCAGCACGATGCCGCGCTTGCTGCGATTGACGCCGAGGAAGGCGCGGCTCTCGCTGGACAGGGTCGAGGGATAGTGCCGCAGGTTGTCGCCGGCCGGCGGTTCGACCTTGAGCACGGTCGCGCCCTGGTCGGCGAGCAGGGTGCAGCCGTAGGGGCCGGCGATGTAGGCGCTGAGATCGAGCACCCTGACGCCCGTCAGCGGTCCTGGCGGACCATCGCGATGGATCTGGTCGAACAGCGAGCTCGTGGCCATCGATGAATGCGCTTGCATGGATCCCATGGGGGAAGTGTGTGGCGCCAGGGCAACGCGATACAGGCCGCCAGCCTAGGTTCTGGACCGACAATTTGTTGGCGAAGTCGTCCCATCCTCCGCGGTCAGCGGCAGGCGGAACCAGGTGGCATGCCAACTGCCGTCGCGGCGATCGCCGACGCGCCAGAACGGCGAGAGCCGTCTGATGCCGCCAGGCAGCGCCAGCGCGATCTCCGCACCTGGCGATTCAGTCGGACCCAGATGCGCCTCCAGCAAGCAGTCGGACAGCGGCAGCTCGGGCGCAGGACTGTCGCCTTCGGCCAGGGCCGTGGCATAGGCCAACGGTCCCCACGACACGGCCACGTAATCGTGGCGCAGCACTTCCTGCGCCACGGGCGATCCGTCGGGGGCACGCGATTCCTGCACGTTGCGGTTGCTGCGCCGCTGCAGCTGCGGACGTGCGCTGAAAGCGATCTCGATGCGCGTGCCGATCTGCCACTGGCGTTGCACCCGCACGTAGCCATCGTCGTCGGCGCGCGCGTCCTGGAGTTCGCCATCGATGCGGACCTGCATGGGTGCACTCCACGCGGGCTGCCGCAAGGCGAGCACGAAGGTCGCGGAGTGGGCCGGCTGCAGCGTCAGCTCGACCTGCATCGGCACCTCGCCCTGCCCTTGCTGGACGATGCGCAGGCCGGGCGCGGGCCCGTCGTCGAAGAAGACCTCGCCCGGGACGAAGAGATTGACGCGCACGTCCCGCGCACTGGTCGCGTACGCCAGCATCGGCAGCTCTTCCATCGCCATCGCCCCGCTGGACTTGCAGCAGCGCCAGTAGGTGGTATGCGTCCGGCGGCCGTTGCCGAAGCTGTAGTAGCACCAGTCCTGCCCGTCGGCCGCCATCGCGCCGAGCAGGTCGTTGAACGCGGTGCGCTCGATCGCATCGACGTAGCGGGCATGGCCGGTCCAGGCCAGCAGTTCGCGGGTGAACTGCAGCCAGGCCAGGGTGGAACAGGTCTCGACATACCCCTGCGGATCGAACACGAACGGCGGGTTGAAGCACTCGCGCGAGCGCAGCCCTGCCCCGCCCCACGGCCCGCCGCCCAGGCTCAGGTGATGGTCGTGCACGTTGGCCCACAGCCGCTCCAGCGCAGGCAGCAGCGTCGCATCGCCGGTGGCGCGCGCCAGCTTGGCCAGCGCCGCGGCGTTCCACAGCAGCTGGTAAGCCTTGCCCGTGCCGATCTCGGACGCGTCAACGCCCGCCAGCAGGCGCTGGACCAGGGCCAGCGGTGGGTTGTGGTCGGCCTGTTCGACGATGCGCCGGGCCAGCTCGAGAAACTGCGGGTCGTCGGTGACCAGGAACAGCTCCACTGCGCCATCCAGCAGCACCGTGGCCGACATGCCGAAGTGATTGCCGCAGGTGGTGATGTCCAGCCCGCGCTCGACGAAGGCGGCATGGCAGAGCCGGCCGATGGCGCGTGCGGCGTCCAGATGCGCGGGCTTGCCGCCCAGCCGCCATGCTTCGATCAGGCCCAGCACCAGATAGGCATGCGTCCACACGTCCCAGGTGCGCAGCGCCGGCGCGCCGTCCCAGCTCCAGGGGCGCGGCGGCTGCGGCAAGGTGAAGCGCCGCTCGGGCGCGTAGGTGCCCAGATAACCATCGGCGCGCTGGATGGCGGCGAGATGATCGGCCACCTCCAGCACCCGCGCGCGCAGCACGTCGTCGCCCTGGTGGGCGGCCGCGCGGGCCGCGGCGATCAGCCATTTGCCGGCGTGCTCGCCGTACCAGTCGCCTTCGTGGTTGCCCTCGGCGCGGGCCGGATCGAACAGCGCAATCGCCGGGCTGTGCGCATCCACGATGAAGTGCGACAGCCGCCCCTTGCGGCTGGCCTCGATGGCCTCGCCGAGCACACCGCCCAGCCGCACCCGCCCGGGCGAAGGAAAGCGCAGCATGGCGCTCATGCGGCATCCACCACGCAGCGGAAGCCGATATAGGCCGAGCGATCCCGGCACGGCGCCATCAGCAGATACTTGCCGTGCTCGTCCAGGCGCAGCGCCTGCGGGAAGTACCAGTGCGAGGTCTGCGGCCGGTAGCGGCTTCCGCCGCGCAGCACCGCCGCCCGCGTGTGCGCATCCACGTATTCGTCGGTCCACTGCCAGACGTTGCCGACCAGGTCGAGCACGCCGAACGGGCTGGCGCCGGCGGGGTGCGCGGTCACGTCGGCCGGCGCGCCGGCCTGCGGCCCGTACTGCGGCGCCGGCACGGCCGAGGCGTCCCAGGTTTCGCCCCAGGGGTAGGCGCGGCCATCGTTGCCCTGCGCGGCGTACTGCCATTCCCACTCGCGCGGCAGGCGCTTGCCCGCCCAGGCCGCGTACGCGCGTGCGTCCTCGAGCGAGATCCACACCACCGGCTGCTGCTCGCTGCCGGCCACCGGCGCGCCTTCATGCCAGTGATGCAGGAAGCGATGCGCATCGGCCGGCGCATAGCCGCTGGCGTCGATGAACGCCTTGAACTGCGCATTGGTCACCGGCGTGCGATCGATATGGAAGGCGCGCATCCGCAGACGTTCGCGGTGGAAGCGGCGTGCGCTGTCCTCCCACGGATACTGCACGTCCACACCGTCCCATACTCCGCCTTCGACCTCGATGCCGCCCACGGCGAACACGAACTCGCCCGCGGGGATGGTCACCATGCCTGCCGGCGGCTGCGCCGCGGGCGCCGTCGCGGGAACGTCCACGCACTGCTGCGGCAGGGCGCGCCACTGCGCCGAGCACTGACCCAGCGGCGTGGCGGCGTGCTGGCGCATCCGGGCGAGGAAGTCTTCCAGCGCCGGCTCGTCCATCCCCTCATCCAGCGCCAGGACCGCGCCGAAGCCCAGCGCCTCCAGCTCCAGGGTGAGATAGGCGTCGTCCTCGCGCAGCAGCGGCGTCAGCTCACTGCCATTCCACAGGTCGAAGTAGCGCGTGCCCGGCGCATGCTCGATGCGCAGCAGCTCACCGCGCAGCGGCGACTCCAGTCGGTTGACCAGCGTCCACAGCGCGCGCCCCTGGCCAGGGAAGCGGCTGGCGAACAGGCCGCGCAGCAGCGTGGGCCAATACGGCTCCCAGTCCATGGACACGAACAGCGGCGCGAACTGGCGCTGGATCGCGGCGATGCGGCGCAGCGTCTGCGCGTCGCGCTCGGTCAGTCCGTTCCAGACGCCCCACACGTTCTCCCAGGCGTTGTAGCCGATGCCGTTGAAGAAGATGTACTGCAGGTCGTGGCGGCGATCGCGGCCCCAGCGGTTCTCGTAGTTGATCATGTGGCGCGGCTCGAGCCACTTGAACTTGGCCAGCGGCGGCACGAACTCGTTCGGCGCCTTCTTGCCCCAGCTCTGCACGTTCCAGACCAGCTGCTCCTCGGCGCTGATGGTGGACTCGGGCTGCAGCACCACCGGACGACCCCGCGCCAGGCAGGCGTCGAAGAAGGCGCGCGGCACCCCGTTGTAGGTATCGCCGTTGATGCCGTCGGCGCCGACCGCATCGACGATGCGCGCGAGGGCCTCCCAGTGCGGCCCCTCCGGCGCGCGGGTGCCGTGGTCCCAGGGCATGGTGGGCAGGAAGACCCGCACCCCGCGCCGGTGGAAGGCCTCCACCACCGCGCGCAGCCCGTCGAGCCCGCCCGGCAGATCGGCCGCCATGTCGAACTGGTTGCGGTCGTCGATGCCGATGTTGGGGTAGATGTACCAGACCAGGACGCTGTCGATGCCGCCGAAACGCGCCTCCAGATCGTCCAGGTAGCGATCGACCGTGTAGCACCCGCGCTGCGGATCGTAGAAGTAGCGATCCTCGACCATCATCTGCGCATGGACGAAGTTGCGCTGCGCCCATTGCAGCTCCGGCCTGCGGTAGTTGGCATCGTCGAAGCCGATGCGCACCAGATGCTCGCGCCGCCAGTCGCGCAGCTCGGTCAGCCAGTCACGCCAGGCCGGCGCGGTCTGGATCTTCCACTGGCCGATATCGGCGAAGGGCCAGCCCGGCGCCTTGCCCGGCGAGGGCAGATAGCGCCCGGTGGTGACGTGGGAGAACTTGAACTCGGTGCGCACGGGCTCGCGCTGGGGGGCGTCTTGGTCGGACATCAGCAGGTCGGTTCGAGAAGAGGACAGTGCGCCAGGCCAGCATAGTCGGCCAGCGCGGAGACGACGGCGGCGGCGGCCGTTGGCGCATCGCGCAGGAAGGCCTCGACCTCGGCGCAGGTGGGGACGCCGGACTGGGCGCCCACGCGCGTGCAGGCCAGGGCCGAGACCGCGCAGGCGCGGCGCAGCGCGGCGGTGAGCGTCGCGCCGCCGGCCAGGCCGGCGGTCAGCGCGCCGCAGAACGCATCGCCCGCGCCGGTCGTGTCCACCGCCTGCACGGCGAAGGCCGGCTGCAACGCGACCCGTCCGCCGGACCAGGCATAGCAGCCGCGTGCGCCCAGCGTCACCACCACGCAGGCCACCGGCAGCGCCGCGAGCTTGTCGGCCGTGGGCGCATCGGCGCGAACGCCTGCGTGCCCGGCCAGCAGGTCGAGCTCGCCCTCGTTGACCACCAGCACGTCCAGCCTGCGCAGCAGGTCGTCGGGCAAGGCGCACGCCGGCGCGGCATTGAGCACGACCCTGACGCGGGCGGCGTGCGCCGCCTCGGCCCAGCCGCACACGGCCGCCAAAGGTACTTCCAGCTGCATGAGCAGGAAGGCCACGTCCGCCAGCGGCGGCAAGTCGTCTCCGGTCAACGCGTGATTGGCCCCAGGCGCAACGATGATCGCGTTCTCGCCATCGCCGGCCAGGCACACCAGCGCCGTACCGGTGGCGCGATCGCGCGCCGGCACCACGTGCAGGGCGACGCCGGCCTGCTCCAGCGCGGCCCGCACCGGCACGGCGAAGCCGTCCTCGCCCAGCGCCAGCAGCATCCGCGTCCGCACGCCACCGGCGCGCGCGCAGGCGACGGCCTGGTTGGCGCCCTTGCCGCCGGGGAAGGTCTGCAGGTCCTGGCCGAGCACGGTCTCGCCGGGCGCGGGCACGTGATCGGCCTGCACCACGAAGTCGAGATTGGCCGAGCCGGCCACCAGCACCACGGGTCTCATGGCAACGCCTGATAGACGAAGTTGTAGAACGGCGTCGCCAGCTTGGGCAGATCGCCCGGACGATCGGCGGGCAGGTATTGCAGCAGCAGCACCGCGACCAGATGCGCCTTGCGATCCACCGTGAAATAGGTCGAGGCCGCGCCGGACCAGCCGAACTGGCCGACGCTGCCCAGCCGCCCGCGCGCGGCCGGGTCGGTGACCACATAGCCGCCCAACCCGAAGCCTTCACCGGGGACCAGGCCCTTCACCGGTGGATCGAAGCCGCCCAGCTGATCGCGCATCATCAGCTCGACCGTCTTGCGCGAGAGCACGCGCACGCCGCCGGATGCGCCGTCGTTGAGCAGCATCCGTGCGAATCGCAGGTAATCGCCCGCCGTCGAATACAGGCCACCGGCCGCGCTGTCGTAGGCGCGCAGCCTCGCACCGGGCTGGCGCGCGCTCGGCGTGTCGGCGATGCGCAGCGCGCCATGGTCGTCCAGCGTCGGCAGATCCACGACCCGGCCGCGCTGCGCCGCAGGCACCTCGAACCCGGTGTCCCGCATGCCCAGCGGCGCCAGCACCTGCGCCTGGAGATAGTGCGAGAACGTCTCGCCGCTGACCACTTCCACCACACGCGCCAGCAGCTCGGTGTTGGCGCCTTCGTAGTTGAACTCGGTGCCCGGCTGTGTCGCCAGCGGGACCCTGGCCAGCCTGCCCGCGACATCGGCCAGGTCGCGCGCCTGCTCCACTCCGGCCTGCTCGAGCAGGCCCGTGGCCACCGGATAACGGGTGGCATCGGCCGCAAGGCCGCTGGTATGGGTCAGCAGATGGCGCAGCGTGATCGCGCGGAGCGCCGGCACCAGGCGCGGCTGAGCGAGGTCGCCGCCGACCACCACCTGCGTCTGGGCGAAGGCGGGCAGATAGCGGCTCACGGGATCGTCCAGCGCCAGCTTGCCCTGCTCCATCAGGGTCAGCACCGCCACCGTGGCCACGGGCTTGGTCATGGAATAGATGCGGAAGATCGCATCGGCCCGCATCGGCCGGGTGCGCGCCAGATCGCGATGGCCGTACGCGCCCTGGAACACCGGCTCGCCATCGACCTCGACCACCGCCACCGCGCCGGGATAGCCGGCAGCGGACGTGGACTGCGTCAGGAACGCATCCAGCCGCTGCCAGCGATCCTCGGCCTGGAGCACCAGCGGCACCAGACACAGCCAGGCCGCCAGGACCGATCGCGCCCAGGATCGAGCCCGATCCTGCGCACGTTGCGCCCGTTCGCACCGCCGCCGCACACCGGCGGGTCGCGCACGTCGCACCGCATCGGCCTGGCCGGCCATGGCCCTTGCTCCCTGAACGAAACGACGTTCCCGCATCCGCTTAGAAGGTGTAGTTGTAGGTCAGCGAGACCACGCGTCCGCGGCCTGCCCAGTAGTTCTGGTAACCGGCCAGCTGCGACCAGCTCAGGATGTAGTACTTGTTGAACAGGTTCTCCACGCCCAGGGTGAACTTGCCGATCCGGCCGGCGTCGTAGTTCACGCCCAGGTCCCACAGGGTGTAGCCGGTGGTGCGCTCGTCGTAGGTGAACCTGCGCCCGTCGAAGGGCCGGGTGTCCTCGCCGCTGATGTGCCGATCCAGCAGCTTGGTCGCGCCCAGGGTGGCATCGGCATTGGGCAGGAACTTCCACACGGCCGAGGCGCCGATCTTGTCGGGACTGAGGTCGAGGATGCCCATCGGCTTGGTCAACGGACCGGCGCCGTAGCGGCCCAGCGCGTCGGAGCCCCAGAACGCGGTCTTGCCGCGGATGCGCGAATACAGCCCGGTCAGCTTGAAGGTATCGGTGAAGTTCCATTCGCCGCTGAGCTCGATGCCCTTGATGTCGGTGGGCACGCGACTCATGATGAAATCGCTGGTGTTCGGATCGATCTGCAGCGACACGCCCAGGTCGGACTTGGAGTGGTACCAGGTGCCGTTGAGCGCCCCGCGCTCCCCGCGCCAGTTGAAGCCCACATCGACGTTGCTGACGATGACCGCCTGCAGGTCGAGGATGCCCTGGACCGACTGGCCCGGGTAGTTGACGTTGCGCAGCGGGATGCCGACGTTGGGCAGGGTGAAGCCCTTGCTGTAGGCGCTGAAGATCGACCACTGGTCGTTGACGCGCCAGATCGCGCCGAAGTTGGGCAGGCTGGCGGTGTAGTCCAGCTTGCCGCCCTGCACGAACACGCTGTTGCGATAGGCGGTGGTGGTGTAGCTGTCGATCTTCAGCGTGCCGTCCTCGCGCCGATAGCCGCCGCTCAGGGTCAGCGGGCCGATGTCCCAGGACAGCTGCGCGTAGGGCGCGGTGCTCTTGTAGTCCATCGGCGGCACCCACACGCGATTGGTCAGCGCCAGGCGCTGCTGGGCCCGGTCCTCGACCAGGTCCACGCCGGTGTGCAGCTCGAGCCCGGAGACGTCGAACAGCGCAGAGCGCGTCCACGAGGTGCGCAGGCCCTTCTTGTTCGACACGATCTCGGACTGGTCGTAGATGCGCTTGGACTCGTCGAAGCCCGGGCCGACCTTGACCAGCTGCTTGTCGTCGCCGTTCTCCGGCAGATAGCGCATGGCCTGGTCGGCCTTGTAGCCCACCAGATCCAGCCGGCCGCCAAAGAAGTCCTGGTGGGTGTACTGCAGGCTGTACTGCTCGAAGTCGTTGAAGGCGTCCTTGGAGCCGAAGATCTGCCCCTTCACCGAGGTGTTGGGATACGGCGTGGCGCACGGTGGCGAATCGGTGGGGCCGCGGCAGCCCAGCACCTGGATCCACTCGCCCTTGCCCTCGATCTTGAAGCGGCTGTAGGTGGCCTGCAGGCGCTGCTCGCCGTCCTCGCCGAAGTTGTAGCCGCCCTTGAGGTAAACATTGCGCGACTCCGAATCGGCCAGCGATCCGCTGGTGTTCATGCCCACGGTGCGGCCCTTGCCGTCGTAGGCGATGCCGCGATCCAGATACGACACCGCGCCGATGAAGTCGTAGCTGTCCTGCTTCAGGCCGTAGGTCAGCCCCAGCTTGTAGCCATCGCTGTCCGAATGCCCCTGGGTCAGATAGCGCGCGGTGAAGGTGGTCTCGCTGCCGATCTTGTCGGGCACCTTGGAGATGTAGTTGATCACGCCCCCGGTGGCGCCGATGCCCTCGGAGGCGGACGGACCGTTGATCACCTCGATCCGGCCCACGATCCCCATGTCGGTGAAGGTGCCGTTGCGCGTGCCCTCGCGCAGCGGCGAGCCCTGCGGGATGCCGTCGAACAGGCGCAGCGGAATGCGCCCGCGCAGCGTCTCGCCGGTATTGCTCATCGCCTGCGAGGACTCGGAATAGCCTGGCACGGTCCGCGCCAGGACCGCGGTCGCATCCTCGGTCACCGCCAGCGTCTGGGCGACCTCCTGCGGGGAAATCACCGAGATCGCACCCGGGATCTTGTCGACCGCCTTGGGCGCCCGCGTGCCGGTCACGATCATCCTGTCCAGATCCTTGGCCTTGGTCGCGCGCGCATCCTGCGGGTTCTGTTCGGTTGCACCTTGCGCGGCGGCGGCCTGGGCCTGCTGCGCGCGCACGCTGGCGCTCACGGCGGCGGCCAGCACAAACACCCCGAGTGTCACGGGCATCTTCTTCATGTGTCGATCTCATGGACTTTGGCGAAAGCGGGCGCACGCGCAGGTGGCCGCAACGGATGCTTGCTGGGCAGCGACGAGGCTGCCCGTGTGGCGCGTTCCTCCCAGACGCGCCTGCCGGACCATGCAATCAGCGTAGAAGGGCCCTCGAGGGGAAGGAAGCGCAGCGGACTTTGTTCAAACCGCAGCTTTTGTTGCTTACGCGTGCAACGCCGCCGTGCCGCCTGTCATTCGGCGGGCTGCGCCGCCTGCGCCCTGGACCGGCACTCGCGCAGGAGGGCGTTGACCAGGCGCAGGCGCACCGACGAGCGCGACCACACCACGCCGATGCGGCGCGAGACGTCGGCATCGGGCAGCGGGATGCGCGCCAGGCGCAGGCCTTCGGGCCAGGGGCGCGCCCAGTCCGGCACCAGCGACACGCCCAGGCCGCGATCGACCATCACCGCGATCGCGTTGAGCGCGTTGAGCTCGAAGCGCTCCTTGGGCACGATGCCGTGCCGGCGCAGGTAGTCGTCGGCCTGGCGCCCGCCCCACTGGTGGCGGTCGTAGCGGATCAGCGGCTGGGTGGCCAGCAGCGCATGCGGATCCTGGTCGGCCAGCTGCGCCGGCGCCAGCACGATCAGCGGCTCCTCGCGCACCAGCAGCCAGTCGCAGGTCTTGGGCAGCTCGAACGGCGCCTCCAGCACCATGGCGGCGTCCAGCTCGCCCGACTCGACCGCGCGATACAGGTCGGCCGAATAGCCCGGCTTGATGAAGACGTTGATCTGCGGGAAGGCCGAGACCATGGACGTCAGCACGTCCGGCAGCATGCCCGCCAGCGCGGTCGGGCAGGCGCCCAGCCGCAGCTCGCCGCTGATGTCGCCCTCGTGCGCCACCGAGCGCAGGTCCGAGACGTTGCGCAGCAGGTCGCGGGCGCGTTCCAGGATGCGCGCGCCGGCCTCGGTCAGGGTCACGGTGCGCCCGGCCCGCGCCAGCAGGCCGGTGCCGAGTTCGCGTTCCAGCGTGCGCAGCTGCTGGGCCACCGCGGCCGGGCTGATGTCCAGATCGCGCGCGGCCGCCGCCATGGAGCCACGGTCGGCGACCGTGACGAACGTCTTCAGGAATTGCGTGTCCACATCAGCCCCCAGCCCGGGGCATGAGATTACACAGCGGCGCGGCCAGGCTCATTCTGCATCGCGGTAGATCGTCAGCCCCTTGAGCGAGCGCTGCGGCGCCGGGAAGCACAGGCTGGCCAGGTAGCCGATCACGATGCTCAGCAGGATCGAGATGGCCAGGTAGAAGTACGGATGGACCAGGTCGAGCCACCACGCCACGAAGGTGAGCACGATGCTGCAGCCGATGCCGATCGCCACGCCCGGCGAGTTGGCCCGGCGCGTGAACATGCCCAGCGTGTACGAGCCGGCGAAGCCGCCGCCCAGCAGCCCGGCCAGCTCGATGGACACATCGAACAAGGAGTGGATGTCGTAACGCGACATCAGCAGCGCCAAGCCGATGCCCACCAGGCCCACCACCACCGTGGTGATCTCGGCGAACAATACGCTGCGGCGCTGATCGGGCGCCTTGACCAGCCGCTCGTAGAAGTCCACCGAGACCAGGGTGGCGACCGAGTTCATGATCGAGGACAGCGTGGCCATGGCGGCGGCGAAGATGCCGGCCACGATCAGCCCGGTCACCCCGGTCGGCAGTTCGGCGGCGATGAACAAGGGGAAGGTGGCGTCGATCGGCAGCGTCGGGTTGAGCCGCTCCGGATGCGCCTTGTAATAGACGAACAGCGCGGTGCCGATGGAATAGAACACCAGCCCGCCGGGGATCATGATCGCGGCGAAGGCCCAGATCGAACGCCCCGCCTCCTTGTCCGAGGGCGTGGACAGCGTGCGCTGCATCAGCACCTGGTCCTTCGGGAAGGTCAGCACCACGTCGAACAGCACCAGGAAGATGAAGCCCCACACCGTCGCCTTGGTCAGGTCGAAGCTGAAATCGAAGGTCTTCATCTTCTGGTTGGCGGTGGCCACATCCCAGAACTCCGGCGCCCCGCCCGGGATGTGCCAGATGATGAAGCCGATGGCGAAGATCGCCCCGCCCATCTTGACGATGACCTGGACCACGTCGGTCCAGATCACCGCCTTCATGCCGCCCATGGCGGTGTAGATGATGGTGAACACCCCCATCAGCACCACACTCAGGGCCACGCTGATGCCGGTGATGGTGGCGATGGCCAGCGCCGGCAGGAACAGGATCACGCTCATCCGCGCGCCGACCTGCATGGCGATGCACAGCGCGCTGGCCAGCATGCGGATCGCCGGGTGGAAGCGCGTCTCCAGATAGGAGAACACCGACATCAGGTTGAGCCGCCGCAGCAGCGGCACGATCCACACCGCCACGAACATCAGCCCGACCACCGCGATCAGGTTGTTGGTCATGTACTGCCAGTTGGTCTCGAACGCCTTGGCCGGGATGGCGATGAAGCTGATCGAACTGGTGTTGGTCGCGTACAGGCTGATGCCCGCGGCCCAAAACGGGATCGAGCGGCCGCCGACGAAGAAATCCGAGGTCGACTGCCGCCGCTCGCGCAGATAGAAGTAGCCGCCGATGCCGATGACCAGGGCCAGGTAGAACACGATCACCGCCCAGTCCTGCCACTTGAGCAGGTACTTGCCAGACTCGATCGCGGCGGCGTCGATGCGGCCGGAGGCATCGACCCAGGCCAGGCCGTTGCCCAGCCTGGCGGCCTGGACCGGGCGGTCCGCGCCCGGCAGGGGCATCCGGTTCCAGGCATGGGTGATGGTGTGGAAGGTGCGCAGATCGGGCTGGCCCTGCACCAGGAACATCAGATGCGCCTGACCCAGCGGCTGCGCCGAGCCCGGCACGAGGGCGCCGGGCAAGGCGCCCAGCGACTGCCAGCCGGCGTCGGAGGACCAGGAGAACAGCGTCGGCGCCGTCGGCTGGCCCGCGGCCAGATACAGCCTGGAGCCGCGCGCCATCAGCCCCTGCACGGGTCCGCCGCCGGGCCATGCGGGCAGGCGATGCCAGCCGCCGTCGTCCTCCTGGAGCACGTGTGGCTGGCCGGAGGCGTCGAGCCCGGCCAGGGTCAGCTGCCCGTTGTCGAAGGCCACGCGTGCGCTGCGCAGCGCGACGGGCGGGCGCGGAAGACGTGCGGTTTCCACGAGCGCGTCGCTGGTCAGTCGCGCCGCGGTCAGCGTCAGGTCGCCGTTCGCCGCGTTCGAGAGCAGCCACACCCGGCTCCCCTCGCTGGCGATGGCCTGGACCCGCGCGGGATCGATCGGCAGGGACCAGCGCAGCGGGCGCCACCCATTGGCGCCTGCCTCGAGTCGCCACGCCTGGTCGGCCTGGAGCGCCAGCAGCGAATCGCCGACCGCCTCCAGCCGGGTCTCCTTCGCTGCGGGCAGCGGCGGGAGATGCGCGGCGGACAGGCCGACCAGATTGGACGCGGCGGCCGGAAGCGACACGCACAGCAGCCAGAGCAGGACCAGCGCGACAGATCGGATGCCGCGCATGCCAATACGCGATTGAAAACGGCTCATCCGGAAGCCTCCGCTTCACTGCGGGCCGCGGCCACCAGCGCCCGTGCCCTGGCCAGGTAAGGCGCGTCCACCATGCGTCCATCGACGAGGAAGGCGCCGTGCCCGCGCGCCTGCGCCGCGGCCGCGGCCTCGACCACGCGCTGCGCATGCGCCAGCGCGTCCTGGTCCACCGAGAAGACCTGGTGCGCCAGGGCGACCTGGCGCGGATGGATGCAGCTCTTGCCGCTGAAGCCCAGCGCGCGGGCCAGCGTGGCCTCGGCCAGGAAGCCCGCCTCATCGGCGACATCGGGCCAGGCCCCGTCGTACGCGGCGATGCCGGCCCGCGCCGCGGCCATGCGCACGACGAACATCGCCGCATGGACATTGGCCGCCGTCCTGGCGATGGCGAACGGCGCGAACAGATCGCCCAGCCCCAGCTGCAACCCGGCCACCCGCGGATGCGCCGCGGCCAGCGCCGCGGCATTGGCCAGCCCGGCCGGCGTCTCGATGTTGACCAGCAGGCCGATCGGCGCTGCGACGCCGTTGGCCTGTTCGGCCGCGGCCAGGCGCTCGGCGACGGCGCTGACGGTCTGGGCATGCTCGAGCTTGGGCACGTTGATCATCGCGACGCCGGCGATCGCCAGCGCCTGCAGGTCCTGGGAGAAGTACGGCGAATCGTAGGCATTGATCCGCACGATGATGCACTTGCCCGCCGCCTGCGTCGGCGCCAGCCCGCGCAGATACGCCACCAGGCCCTCCCGCGCCCGGTCCTTGCCCTCCACCGGCACGGCATCCTCCAGATCGAAGGAGACCGCATCGGCCTGGCCCGCCATCGCCTTGGCGAACAGCTCCGGGCGCCCCCCCGGCACGAACAGCTTGCTCCGCATCCCGGGCTCATTCCCTACCAGACGACCATGCACGAGTCTGCTGGACGCCCGCCGCCCGAGCAGCCGCCCCCGCCTTCGTTCAGAAGAAAGGGTTTGTAGCGGGACGATGCACGGTGAGCGATGCATGGACAGGTCCGCGCCTCACCCGCATGGGGCCATGTATTCATGCAGGTCGGCCACCGATGTTTCCGGCGCACCGCCAACACCAGAGTCGCTTTCTTGCTGAAACACTCGAGCGAAGACCAGCGACGTGTTGCGCCGCAAACGCGCGTACTCCCCTCGCGCGACCGCCGCCCTCCTTTCAGGAAGCGTTGGCGCGAAACGCCGCCAGGATGCGGGCCGCGTCCTGCGACGGCGGCAGGCCGAAGGCCCTGGCGTACTCACGGCTGAACTGTGTGGCGCTCTCATAGCCGACTTCCATTGCCGCGGCGGTCACGCTGGCGCCCTGTGCCGTCAGCAGCTGGCGCGCCTGCAGCAGACGCAGCTGCTTCTGGTACTGCAGCGGACTGAGCGCGGTGGCCGCCTTGAAGTGGCGGTGGAAGGCCGACTCGCTCATCGCCGCCAGTTGGGCGAGCGTGCCGATCCGCAAGGGCGCCGCGTAGTGCTGCCGGATCCACTGGATCGCCTTGCGCACCCGCCCCAGCGCCGTCTCCGGCGTGGCGATGTCGCGCAGCAGCTGCCCATGCGGGCCCTGGAGCACGCGATAGAGGATCTCCCGCTCGTAGACCGGCGCCAGGGCCGGGATGTCGCGCGGACGCTCCATCAGACTCAGCATGCGCACCCAGGCGTCCATCAGCTCGGGCGTGACGGTGGCGACGGAGAAGGCCGCCACGGGGCGGGATGCGGCGCCGCGGCAGGCGTCGGCGCCCTGCATGTCGTCCAGCAGGCGTCCGATGACGCCCGCATCCAGGTTCAAGGCGACGGCCAGGTAGGGGCTTCCGTCCGCCGCGGCGTGGACCTGACCGACCGCGGGCAGCTCCACCGTCATGACGAAGTAGGTCGCCGGGTCGTAATGCAGGGTGCTGCCGCCGACCGTCATCGACTTCCCGCCGCGCAGGATCAGGTTGATCATCGGCTCGTAGACCGCGCTGAGCGCGTGCTCGGGGATCCGGCCCTGCACCATCGCGACCCGTGGGATGCCGGTCTGCGTCTGCCTGTTCTGCGCGCCGGCGGCCAGCCTGCGGAGTTCGTCGAGCTGCGATGTCATGCCGACGATCAGACAGGAGCCGCCACGCGCGCGCAAGGCGGAAAGCAGGATCGGGCAGGTTTGCGCCAAGAATGGGCAGGTCATCCCGACGCATGGCCCCTACCGTGATGCTCCTCATCGAGACCGGAGCAGCACATGGGTGTCATCGTCATCACCGGAGGCAGCCGCGGCATCGGCGCCGCCACGGCCAGGGAATGCGCGCGGCGCGGGCTGGGCGTCATCCTGACCTATAACCGCAATCCCGCCGCCGCCGAGGCGGTGGTGGAACAGATCACCACGCAGGGCGGGCGCGCCTGCGCCCTGCCACTGGATGTCGGCGATGTCGCCAGCTTCGGCGAATTCGGCGACGCCGTCGCACTGCAACTGGAAAGGTTATGGGGGACCCGCACGCTTGCGGGCCTGGTCAACAACGCCGGCTACGGGCTGTTCAATCCGATCGAGTCCGTCACCGAGCAGGAGTTCGACGGTCTGTTCGGCGTGCACCTCAAGGGCCCGTTCTTCCTGGTCCAGCAGTTGCTGCCGCTGCTCGAACGCGGCGCCTCCATCGTCAACCTGACCAGCGCCACCACCCGCGTGGCCACCGCCGGCGTGGCGCCGTATGCCGCCTTCAAGGGCGGGCTGGAGGTACTGACACGCTACATGGCCAAGGAGTTCGGCGCGCGCGGCATCCGCGTCAACGCCGTCTCGCCAGGCCCGATCCGGACCGAGCTGGGCGGCGGGCTCAACGATGAATTCGAGGCCCTGTTGTCCGCGCAGACCGCGCTGGGCCGTGTCGGCGAGCCCGAAGAGGTCGCGCGGGTCATCGCGATGCTGCTGTCGGCCGACGGCGGATGGATCAACGCGCAGTCGATCGAAGTCGCCGGCGGCTACATCGTCTGAGGAGGACGCCATGCTGGATCATGTGTTTCTGACGGTAAGCGACCTGCGGCGCTCGGTGGCCTTCTACGAGGCCGCGCTGAGGCCGCTCGGCATCGTCAATCGCCTGGATTACGACGGCCGCGACGGCCCGCCCGGCCATCCCGATCTCAAGGGCTTCGGCGCCAACGGCAGGATGTTCTTCTGGCTCAGGCAAGGGCAGCCCAGTGGCGTTGCCGCCCATGTGGGCTTCGTGGCCGCTTCCGCCGAGCACGTGGATGCGGCCTATCGCGCCGCCATGCGGGCCGGCGCCACCGAGATCCACCCGCCCGGCGCCCAGCTCCACTACGACCCGCACTACTACGCGGCGCAGGTCAGGGATCTGGATGGCTACAGCCTGGAGTTCGTCTACAAGCGCTGGCAGCTCGAGGAGTGAGCCCATGACCCCGACACAACGGTTGCAGTCCGCTGCAGAGGCCCTCATCGCCGCGACCAATGCCTTCGATGCGCAGGCCGCGTTGGCACTGTTCGCTCCGGACGCGATCGTGGACGACCCGTCCACCGGACGAAGCTTCGTCGGCCATGCCGGCATCCGCGACTATGTGGAACGCTATTTCATCGGCTACCGCACGGTCACCCGACTGCTCTCGCTGCAGCAGCGCGCGCCGAACCAGGCCGTGGCCCGCGTGGACTTCACCGGAGATTTCGGCCACGAGATCGGCCTGCTGGACATCACGCTGGGAGCGGACGGCCGCATCGTCCGGATCGATGCGGATCTGGAGTAGGCAGCGCGATTCGAGCGAGCTGCCGCGGCGAGTCGCGCGATGCGGGACTGCTGGCTTCGCGCGAAGCGCGGAGCGCCTTGCTCGGCCCGGCGCCACCCGGCAGAGCGCGGGTGCCCGCTCCCCTGCTCTGCCCTTCCTCCACGGACCGGGCGGCCGTGCGAGACGACACCGCCCCCTTCACCTAGACCCGAGGCCGCATGACGATGCTTGATCACATCGAATTCCCCGTGACCGACGCCGCGCGCTCGTGTCGCTTCTACGAGGCGGCCCTGGGCCCGCTGGGGTTCGCCCGCATCATCGCGGTGGAGCCCGAGCGAACAAGGACCGGCGGCTGGCGCTACGGGCTCGGCCAGGGCGGCTATCCATGCCTCTGGATCCATGATGGCCAAGCGGCCGTGGCCGGAATGCATCTGGCCTTCGCCTCGAACAGCCGCCTTGCGGTCGATGCCTTCCACAAGGCGGCCCTGGCGGCGGGAGGCATCGACAACGGCCCACCCGGCGTGCGCGAGCGCTATCACGCCCGCTATTACGCGGCCTATGTGCTGGACCCGGATGGCGTCAATGTCGAAGTGGTATGCCAGCGCTAGCCGGAGCCCGGTCCGCTTCCGATTGAAAGCGGATTTCCGCGCGCGCTTGTTTCAGCACGTCGCTGGCCCATGGAGCCTGGTCAGGCCTGCAGCTGAGCGACCGCATCGAGCGTCGCGACGTCCTCACGATCGAGCACCAGCTGCGCCGACTGCATGTTCTCGCGCAGGTGTTCCACCGAGGAGGTGCCCGGGATCAGCAGCAGATTGGGCGAGCGCTGCAGCAGCCAGGCCAGTGCCACCTGCATCGGCGTGGCGCCCAGCTTCTGCGCGACGGCGGACAGCGCCGAGACCTGCAGCGGGTTGAAGCCGCCGAGCGGGAAGAAGGGCACGTAGGCGATGCCGTCCCGCGCCAGGGAATCCACAAGCGCGTCATCGGCGCGGTGCACCAGGTTGTACTGGTTCTGCACGCAGACGATGCGGCAGAGCGCGCGGCCTTCGGCGACCTGCGTGCCGGTGACGTTGCTCAGGCCGATGTGGCGGATGAGGCCACGCTGCTGCAGCTCGGCCAGGACGGTGAGGTAGGGTTCGATCGTGCCTTCGGCCGGGGCCATCACGTCGAACATGCAGCGCAGGTTGACCACGTCCAGGACCTCGAGCCCGAGGTTGCGCAGGTTGTCGTGCACGGCGCTGGTGAGCTCCGCCGCCGACATCGCCGGCAGCCACTCGCCGCTCGCGCCGCGCCGGGCACCGATCTTGGTCACGATGGTGAGCCCGTCGCGGTAGGGATGCAGGGCCTCGCGGATGATCTGGTTGGTGATGTGCGGGCCGTAGAAGTCGCTGGTGTCGAGATGGTTGACGCCCAGCTCCACGGCGTGGCGCAGCACGCGCACGGCCGCATCCCGATCCTTCGGCGGCCCGAAGGCGTGCGGGCCGGACAGCTGCATGGCGCCATAGCCGAGGCGGGCCACGCTGCGGTCGCCGAGGGTGAAGTCCCGCGGCGTGGTGGAAGGGGTGGAAGTGATGGAAGAAGCGTTCATGGTGGCACTCGTTTCGTCGGGGGTGGAGGAAAGCTACGGACGCGATGGCTGTGCGACAATCCACTACAAAGCGAACAGGCCGTCCGGATCAGCGAACAATGACGAACCAGCTGGGCGAGATGCAGGCCTTTGTCCTGGTGGCGCGGGCCGCGGGATTCCGCGAGGCGGCCAGGGTGGCCGGGATCAGTGCGTCCAAGCTCAGCGATGCGGTCAAGCGCCTGGAAGCGCGGCTCGGGGTGCGCCTGCTCAACCGCACGACCCGCAGTGTCGGCCTGACCGACGCAGGCAAGGCGCTGCTGGCGCGCATCGAGCCCGCCCTGCGGGAACTGGACACCGCGACCGACGCGATGAGCGGATTCAGGAGCACGCCCACCGGCACGCTGCGGCTCAATGTGCCGGTCAGCGCCGCGCGCCTGGTCCTGCCGCGGATCCTGCCGCCCTTCATGGCGCGCTATCCCGATATCAGCGTGGAGGTGCTGACCCAGGAGAGCTTCGTCGACGTCATCGCCGCCGGCTGCGATGCGGGCATTCGCTATGGCGAGCGTCTGCAGCAGGACATGATCGCCCTCCCGATCGGCCCACGCGTGCAGCGCAGCGCGACCGCGGCCTCCCCCTCGTATCTGGACCGGCGCGGGCGCCCGGCCCATCCCCGCGACCTCTTCGCCCACGACTGCATCCGCGGGCGCTTTCCCAGCGGCGTGGTGTCCGAATGGGAGTTCGAGCAGGGCGAGGACGTGATCACCATCGTCCCGCGCGGACAGCTGCTGGTGGAGCTCGGCGGAGGGGTCGACCTGGCGATCGAGGCGGCCGTCGCCGGCAATGGCATCGTCCATCTGTTCGAGGACTGGCTCCAGCCGCATCTGGCGTCCGGCGCGCTGGAGCCCGTGCTCAAGCCGTGGTGGCAGACGTTTCAGGGCCCCTTCCTGTACTACCCCAATCGCGTGCTGGTGCCGCCGCCGCTGCGGGCCTTCATCGATTTCGTCAGGGCGCAGGGCGCGTGATCGCGTCCATCTAACCTGCGGCTCCGCAGCTGCCATGGAGGCCATCGCCTTCGACGCACTCGATGCGCGTTCCTGGCCGTCTCCAAGACTTCAGCCCGCACCGGCAACCGTCATGCGCTCGATCAGCAGCGATCCCGTGCGGATCCGCCCGCGCGTGTCCACATCGCGGCCGACCGCGACGATGCCGGCGAACATTTCGCGCAGGTTGGAGGCGATGGTGATCTCGTCCACGGGATAGGCGATGGCGCCGTGCTCGACCCAGAAGCCGGACACGCCGCGCGAGTAGTCGCCGGTCACGATCGACACGCCCTGCCCCATCACCTGCGTCACCAGCAGGCCGGTGTGCATGCGGCGCAGCAGGCCATCGAGATCCTCCGTTCCATGACCGACCTGCAGATTGCTGAGGCCGCCGGCGTTGCCGGTGCTGGCCATGCCCAGCTGGCGCGCCGAACGGACGTCGAGGGCATAGCGCTGCAGCCGGCCGCCCAGGACCAAGGCGTCGTCTGCCGCGGCGACGCCTTCGGCATCGAAGTGGCGCGAACCGGCGCCGCGCGGCAGATGCGGGCGCTCGTGCAGGTCCATGAAGGCGGGAAACACCGTCCTCCCCAGGCCGTCGGCCAGGAAGCTGGCCTGCTGGCAGAGCGCGGCGCCGCTCACCGCCTCCAGGAAGTGGCCGAGCAGGCCGGCCGCCACGTCCGCGGCGAACAGCACCGGGCACTGACGCGTGCCGAGCCGGCGTGCGCCCAGCCGCTGCACGGCGTGCAGCGCCGCGCGCCGGCCGATCTCGATCGGATCCTGCAGGTCCTGGGGCGAACAGCGGCTGTCGTACCAGCTGCCCGTCTGCATGCCGCGCGCGTCGCGGGTGATGAACGAGGCCCACAGCTGGTGGCGGGTCCGCCTGGCGGTGCCGAGGAAGCCGTTGGAATCGGCGCGCGCCGAGCGCTCCGCGCTCGTGCCGAGCTGCGCGCCGTTGGTGTTGGCGATCCGGGCGTCGAAGTCGCGCCCTGCGGCTTCGGTCTGCCGGGCCAGTGCGATGGCGTGCTCGGCCTCCAGTGCCCAGGGATGCCACAGGTCCAGCGGCGGCCGCTGGCGCGCAGACCCGTCCGGATCGGCCAGTCCGCCGTGGACATCCGGCTCGGTCAGGCGCGCGAAGGCGCAGGCGCGCTCGGCCGCCTCGCGCAGGGAGCCAGCGCGTGTGTCGCCGACACTGACCACGCCTTTGCGGCCCGCGCGCCAGGCCGTCACGGTCACGCTGACGTCCTGGCTGCGGATCAGGGTCTCGACCTGATCCCTGCGCACGCCCACCTCCAGCCCGCTGGCGGCGTGCGCGACGACCTCGGCCTGGTCGGCGCCCAAGACGCGGCACGCGGCCACGGTCTGCTCGCACAGCGTGGCGAGCTCGAGCAGCTGGGGATCGTCCTGGTTCGCATCGGGATGGACGCGCAGGTTCATGCGGCGGTCCCGCCCACGGTCATCGCATCGATGCGCAGGGTGGGCTGGCCCACGCCGACCGGCACGCTCTGCCCGGCCTTGCCGCAGATGGCGATGCCGGCGTCCAGCCGCAGGTCGTTGCCGATCATCGAGATCCGGCTCAGCACCTCGGCCCCGGCGCCGATCAGCGTCGCGCCGCGCACCGGCGCGACGATGCGCCCGTCCTCGACCAGATAGGCCTCATTGGCGGAGAACACGAACTTGCCGCTGGTGATGTCGACCTGGCCGCCGGCGAAGTTCACCGCATACAGCCCGCGTCTGACCGAGCGCAGGATCTCCTCGGGCGCGTGCTCGCCCGGCAGCATGTAGGTATTGGTCATGCGCGGCATCGGCAGGTGGGCATACGACTCGCGCCGGCCGTTGCCGGTGCGCGCCTTGCCCATCAGCCGGGCGCTCATGCGATCGTGCAGATAGCCCTTGAGCACGCCGTCCTCGATCAGCGTGGTGCGCTGGGTCGGCGTGCCTTCGTCGTCCACCGAGAGCGAGCCACGCCGGCCGGCCAGCGTGCCGTCGTCGACGATGGTCACGCCCCTGGCCGCCACGCGCTGGCCCATGCGCTCGGAGAACACCGAGGTCTGCTTGCGGTTGAAGTCGCCTTCCAGGCCATGGCCCACGGCCTCGTGCAGCAGCACGCCCGGCCATCCGGGTCCCACCACGACGGTCATCTCACCGGCGGGCGCGGCGACCGATTCCAGATTGACCAGCGCGCGGCGCACCGCCTCGCGCGTGTGCTCGAGCGCGGCACCGCCCTCGATCAGCGTCGCCAGGTCGTAGCGTCCGCCGCCGCCGGCGCTGCCCGATTCGCGGCGGCCATCGTGTTCGGCGATCACCTGCACGTTGAGCCGCACCAGCGGCCGCACGTCGGCGACCAGCGTGCCGTCGGCGGCGACGATCAGGACGGTCTCGCAGCTGGCCATCAGGCTGGCGCTGACCTGCCTGATGCGCGGGTCCAGGGCGCGCGCCGCTGCGTCGATCGTGCGCAGCAGCGCGACCTTCTCCTCCGCGGCCAGGCCATCGATGGGATCGATGGCCTCGTACAGCGGCGCCGGCGCGTTGCGGACCAGCGCATGCGCACGCCCCTGCCCGCCCGCCTGCGCGATGGCCCGGGCCGAGCCGGCCGCCTTGAGCAGCGCCGACAGCTCCATCGCATCGGTGTAGGCGAAGCCGGTCCTGTCGCCGCAGACCGCGCGCAGGCCGACGCCCTGCGCGCTGCTGTGGCGCGCCTGCTTGACGATGCCATCCTCGAGCGACCAGGACTCGCTGCGCGTCTGCTGGAAATAGAGGTCGGCCTCGTCGGTGGACGGCGCCAGCAGACGCGCGAAGACCCGATCCAGCCCGTCCAGGGACAGGCAGGCCGGTGCCAGCAGGCGCTGCTCGGCCTGGGCGATCAAAGAAGACATGGAGATTCCCGATTGGTGTGCAAGGCGGTCGCGCCGATGCCCGATGGAGCGAAGCGGGCGACCGCATGAGGCGCTCAGAATTTCTTGGTGACCTCGAAGCTCAGGCCGCGCCCATAGACGTTGTAGAGCTGGGAGTTGAAGTACGGCGCGGAGGTCCAGTTGCGGTTCGGCGG
Organism: Pseudoxanthomonas winnipegensis; assembly: GCF_030322905.1. NCBI lineage: Bacteria > Pseudomonadati > Pseudomonadota > Gammaproteobacteria > Lysobacterales > Lysobacteraceae > Pseudoxanthomonas > Pseudoxanthomonas winnipegensis. The sequence goes on from NZ_CP095475.1 coordinate 3,491,294, forward strand.
CATCCTGTTGGCCAGGTTGGTGACCGCCAGCGACAACGTGGCCTGGAACGGCAGCTGATACTGCACCGAGCCGTTGAACAGCAGCCAGGCATCGTCGTAGCCGGGCGGGCCGTACAGCGCCACCTGCGCCGCGGTCGGGCTCCAGCCCCAGGTGCGCACCGAGAAGTTGGGCGTCTTGCCGTAGCGCACGCCCCACAGGGTGACCGACAGCGGCCCCTGCTCCCAGCCGACGGTGGCGTTGAGCATGCGCGGGAAGAAGCTGGCCTGGCCCTTGGGCTCGTCGATCACATCGACGATGGGCGACACCGAATCCAGCTGCGCCCGGTAGTCGACGATGCGACTGGCGTTGAGCTTGAAGTTCCAGCTGCCCAGGCGCTCGGTGGCCAGGCGATAGTGGGCCCCGCCCATCAGCAGCTTCATCTGCTTGTAGGCCACGTTGAAGTACCCGTTCTGCACGCCGGTGATCAGCCCGTCGGCGCCGCGGCTGACCCGGGCCAGCGCGTCGGCGCAGCTGGGCAGGTAGGACGCCTGCCCGTTCTGCCGGCAGGCGGCCTCGTCGAAGAGGATGTTGGCCAGACTCAGCGCGCGCACCTCGTTGTGGATCTCGATGTCCATGAAGTCGGCGTTGAAGGTCAGGTTGCGCAGCGGCGCCCACACCAGGCCGATGCTCTTGGACTTGGAGGTCACCGGCTCCAGCGCCAGGTTGCCGCTGGTGTAGCTGGGCATGATGTAGCGGCACTGCGTACTGCTGCGCGACACGCCCAGCTGATCGCAGCGATAGAAGTCGTAGGTGTTCTGGTTGCCCTTGCTGGCGCCCGAATACAGGAAGGACATGTCCGGCGCGCGGAACGAGGTGCCCAGGCCGCCGCGCAACAGCAGGCTTTCGAACGGCCGGAACTCTAGGCCCAGGCGCCAGGTCGGGCGGTTGCGGTCGTAGCCGGAGTAGCGGTAGTCGTCGTAGCGACCGGCCAGGGTCGCGGTCAGCATCGAGGCCACCGGCAGATCCATCTGCACCGCGCCGCCCCAGCGATCGCGATCGCCGTGGCTGGCCTGCGTGGCGCCGCCGAACATCGCACCGGAGCGGGACATGGCGTCGGGGCTGTCGTTCCAGCGCTCGTTGCCGCCTTCCAGCAGGACCGCCAGGCCCGCGTCGCCGCCGGGCAGGCCGAACAGGCGAGTGTTGTAGACCCGCGCGCTGACCTGCTGGGTCATCGTGTCTGCCTTGCGCGTTTGGTCGTAACTGAAACCCAGATACTCCTGCGGCGTCAGCGGCACGAAGACCTGGCGCACATCGCGGTAGCGCTGGGCCAGGTAGGCATTCATCGTCGGCGTCACCGGCTGCAGCTGGTGCTGCTTGACCGCATACGCCGAGCGCGAATAGTAGGCGTCGTAGCGCCAGTCGCCATCGCCGAGATCGCCGCGCAGGCCGCCGGTGAAGTCGTACTGATGGGTCCGGTTGCGCCGGGCCGCGTTGCCGAATCCGCCGATCTCCTCCAGCGCGAACTCGCGCGAGATCAGGTAGTTCCTGCCGGAGGCCTGGTCGGTCACGTTCTGCCAGTACCAGGTCAGGCAGCAGTTGCTCTGCGTCTGGCCCAGGGCGTAGTTCAGGTCCGCATAGGCGGTCATGCGCTCGGAGACATCGTGCTGGAGCGAAAGATAGCCGGCCACCGTGCGCCGCGCCGCGTCGTAGGTGGAGACCGAGGCCGCGGTGTTGTCCGAACCGCAGTACCTGGCCGCACCGTTGGTCTTGTATTCCATCGTGCCGCCGAACAGGTCGGCCATCTGGGCGCAGCCCTGCGCGCCCGGATCGTAGTAGGACGTGGCCGAGGTGCGGGCGAAGGCATCGTCCTTGGCCGGCGTGTAGGCGGTGAGCCTGCGCTCGGTGCCCAGCAGCGGCGCGGCATGGTCGTACTGCAGCGCATAGGTCAGCGAGGTGGCGCTGCCCAGCGCGCTTCCGCCCACCAGCTGCAGCCGCTGGCTGGCGCCGCCGCCTTCGGTGTAGACGTTGGACTGGACGCTGACCTCCGTGCCTTGCACATCGCGGCGCAGGAGGATGTTGACCACGCCGGCCACCGCGTCGGCGCCATAGGTCGCCGACTGGCTGCCGGGCAGGATCTCGACGCGGTCGATCATCGCCATCGGGATGTTGCTCAGGTCGGCCAGCATGCCGCCGTCGGTGGTATTGGCCGCCATCGGGAAGTTGGCGAAGGGATGGCCGTTGATCAGGATCTTGGTATAGCTGGCGCCCAGGCCGAACAGGTTGACCGAACGCGTGGCCTGCGTATTGCCCGAGCCGATCGGTGCGCCTTCGCGCAGGCCGCCGCCGCCCAGGGTGGACGCGCGCAGCGCGGTGGCGACGTCCTTGAAGCCCTGCCGGACCATGTCCTGATGGGTGATGGTCACGGTGGGCACGAAGGTCTCCAGCTGGCTGCGCGGCAGCAGCGAGCCGGTGACGCTGACGCCATCCAGCTGTCGCGGCTGGACCTGCTGTGTGAACGGGTTGGACGCCTGCGTTTCGTCGGCGTCCGCGGTCTGGGCATGGGCCGCGCTGGCAAGGCAGAGGGACACGGCGATGGCCAGTGCGCTCAGGGTGATCGTGTTCAACGAAGGCTCTCCGGTCGTGAGAAGAAGGGAACCGCTGGGTCAAACTCGCCCGCCGCTGCGGCACGGGCCGCCTCGTCCGGGATGGGAGCTACGCCCCCCACTTGCTTGTGTCAGGCGCGCTCCCCGCGCGCCTGCGCACCCGGCCTTCCCACCTGGGCGCTTACCGCTGTTGCGTGGTCCGGCTGGCTAGCCCGTCGCGGGGACCACCTGCGCAGGCGGCGCGGAACACCACGCCGGCCTGCCCGCGCCGGAGAAACTCAGCTTGCGTTCGTGCATGGCGATGACCGAGTCGCGATGGGCGACGCTGATCACCGTGCAGCCCGGCAGCCGCTCGCGCAGTTGCCGGTAGAGCAAGGCCTCGGTGTCCTGGTCCAGGGCCGAGGTGGCCTCGTCCAGGAACAGCGTCTGCGGGCGCTGCATCAGCACGCGCGCGAACGCCAGGCGCTGCTGCTCGCCGGGCGAGAGCCGCTTGCTCCAGTGATCGACCTCGTCCAGGCGCTGGGCGTGATGCTCCAGCCGGCAGGCGCGCAAGGCGTCGACGCAGCTTTGGTCGTCGAAGTCGGCGCTGTCGCCCGGGTAGCACAGCGCCTCCTTCAACGAGCCGATCGGCACGTAGGGCCGCTGCGGGATGAACATGCTGCGCCGTCCGCGCGGCATCTCGATGCGGCCATGCCCGTGCGGCCATAGGCCGGCCAGCGACAGCAGGAACGTGCTCTTGCCACAGCCGGACGGCCCCACGATCACGCAGCTCGACCCGGCCTTGATGTCCACCGAGACCGGCTCGCCCAGCGCGCGCCCGTCCGGGCACTCCAGCGCCAGCGCGTAGGTGCGCAGTACCTCGTCCTGGCTGTCGGCCACGACGATGTCGTGGCGCGCATCGTGGGTGTCCAGCGCGTGGTCCAGCTCGACCAGGCGCGCCAGCGCGGCGCGCACGTCGGCCAGCTCGGTGTAGTTCTGGATGAACCACAGCAGGCCGATGCGGGTCTGGTTGCAGGTCTGATGCAGCCGCGTCAGCTGGCCGAGCGAGAGGCCGCCGGCGAAGTACGCGCCGGCGCCGAGCATCCACGGCAGCAGCTGCACGCCCTGGTTGCCGGTATCGGTGGCCAGATTGACGCTGAAGGTATGGCGCACCACCTTGCGCCAGTTCTGGCGGATGCGGCCGAAGGCGCCGCCCAGGCGGCGGCGCTCGGACGCCTCGCCCGCGTAGAGCGCGATGGGCTCGGCGTGCTCGCGCACGCGCACCAGGGCGAAGCGGTAGTCGCCCTCGCGCGCCTGCTGGCGATAGCGGGCGCGCAGCAGCGGCCGCCCCAGCCATTCCACCAGGCCGGTGCTGAGCAGGCAGAAGCCCAGGAACACGAAGACCACCAGCCCGGGAATGGCCACCTGCTGCCCGGCGACGGTGAAGGCGATATCGCGCGAGAGGTTCCATAGCACGCCGGTGAAGACCACCACCACGCCCATCTGGTGCAGGAACTCGAAGCCCTTGGTCACGCCCTTCTCGGTCAGGATCTGCAGGTCCTCGGACAGGCGCTGATCCGGGTTGTCGATGCTGCCGGTGCGGTCCATGCGGTAATAGGCCTTGCGCTCCAGCCAGCGGTCGGAGAAGTGCGCATTGAGCCAGGTGCGCCAGCGCATGTAGAGCAGCTGCATCAGCCATTCCACCAGGGTATGGGCCAGCACCCAGGTGGCCATGACGGCGCCGGTGAGGATCAGCTGCCGCCAGAACACGCTGGCCTGGCGATCGCCCAGCGCATCGAACATCACCCCGTAGATGCGGTTCTGCAGCAGGCCCTGGTAGACCATCACCCCGTGCAGCGCGGGGATGGACAGCAGCAGGAGCCAGGCCATGAGCCGGTCGTCCGAGCGCCAGTAGCCGCCCAGCAGGCGCCAGAGCTGACGCGCCGGGACCTTCGGCAGGTGCCTTTCGTCGTGGTCGGTGTCGTTCATCGAGGCTCCGTGGCAACGGCAGCGGGCAGAGCGCGATGGCCCCAGGTGGCAGCGCGCCGCCACGGGCCGCCTGGACGGCGGCCAGCACAACGGACGTCTGCGAAAGCGTTCCCCTTCTCCTCGGACGGCCCCTCCGCCGCTCCGGTCCTTGTCCTTCATCCTTCGCCGCGGCGTCTCCCCGCTGCAGCGTCGGTGGCCTGTGCGTGCTGGCGGTCGGCCGGGCGCCTGCGGCACGCGTCGAACGCGGGCCGTAGGCGCGCCGTCATTCCGCCAGGCGCAGGCCGGTCATGCCTCAGGCGGCCAGCACGGTGAAGCCGGCGTCGGTGATCACGTGCTTGATCGCATCGACGTCGATGCCGGCCTCGTCGAAATCGACGGCGACCTGCTTGGTCTCCAGCACGATCTGCGTGGCCTGCACGCCGTCGGTGCCTTCCAGCACGCGCTTGAGGCGGCCGGAGCAGCCTCCGCACTTCATGCCGTCTACGGTCAGTTCGATATGCATCTTGGGCTTTCCTTGGGTGTGGGAAGTGGGACTTCAAAGCGGGCCGGCCAGGGCGATCCGATCATTTCGGACGCCAGCGGTTGAGCAGCAGCGAATTGCTCACCACCGAGATCGAGCTCATCGCCATCGCCGCGCCGGCGATGACCGGATTGAGCAGGCCGAAGGCGGCCAGCGGGATGCCGAGCACGTTGTAGAAGAAGGCGAAGAACAGGTTCTGGCGGATCTTGCGCAGCGTGGCGCTGGACAGGTCGATGGCGGTGGCCACATGGCGCAGGTCGCCCTTGACCAGCACCACGTCGGCCGCCTCGATGGCGATGTCCGAGCCGGCGCCGATGGCCAGGCTCACATCGGCCGCGGCCAGCGCCGGTGCGTCGTTGATGCCGTCGCCGACCATGCCCACGTGCCCGACCTGCGCCTGCTGCAGGCGCTTGACCTCATCGGCCTTGTGCTGCGGCAGGACTTCGGCGAAATAGCGCGTGATCCCGGCCTGGCGCGCGATCGCCTCGGCGGTGTGGCGGTTGTCGCCGGTCATCATCACCACGTCCACGCCCATGGCCTGCAGCCGGCGCACGGCCTCGCGCGAGGTGTCGCGCAGCTGGTCGGCGATGGCGATGAAGCCGGCGGTCACGCCGTCCACCGCGACGCCGACCACGGTCTTGCCCTGGGCCTGCACGGCCTGGGCGCGGGCTTCCAGCGCGGTGCTGGTGCGGGCCTGCTCGGCCGCCAGCCAGGCCGGCGAGCCCAGGATCGCCTGGCGCCCGTCGATCACGCCGCGCACGCCCTTGCCCGGGATCGTCTCGAAGTCGGTCACGCCCGCCGCCTGCACGCCGGCCGCCTCGGCGGCCTGCATGATCGCCTTGGCCAGCGGATGCTCCGAGCCGGCCTCCAGGCTGGCCGCCAGGCGCAGCAGGGCATCGCGTTCGATCTCCGCGCTGGGCAGCAGATCGGTCACCTGCGGCTTGCCTTCGGTCAGGGTGCCGGTCTTGTCGACCACCAGGGTCTTGAGCGCGCGGGCGCGTTCGAGCACCTCGGCGTTGCGGATCAGGATGCCGGCGCGCGCGCCCATGCCGGTGCCGACCATGATCGCCGTCGGCGTGGCCAGGCCCAGCGAGCACGGACAGGCGATCACCAGCACCGCGACCGCGTGCACCAACGCGACGGAGAAGCTGCCGGCCACCATCCAGGTGATGGCCAGGGTCAGCGCGGCGATGGCCACGACGACGGGTACGAAGATGCCGGCGATCCGGTCGACCAGGTGCTGGATCGGCGCCTTGGAGCCTTGCGCCTCGTCGACCATGCGGATGATCTGGGCCAGCATGGTGTCCGCGCCGATGCCGGTGGCGCGCGCGCGCAGCATGCCGTACTGGTTGACCGTGGCGGCGAACAGCCGGCTGCCGGGCTCCTTGTTCACCGGCATCGACTCGCCCGAGAGCATCGCCTCGTCCACGCTGGAGGTGCCGCTGAGCACTTCGCCGTCCACCGGCACGCTTTCGCCCGCGGCGACCACGAACACATCGCCCACCACCAGGCTGCCGGCATCGACCTCGACCAGCTTGCCGTCGCGTTCGACCTTGGCGGTCTTGGGCTTGAGGTTGAGCAGCGCGCGGATCGCCGAGGAGGTCTTGCGCTTGGCGCGCGTCTCCAGCAGGCGTCCGAGCAGGATCAGGGTGATGATCGAGGCGCTGGCCTCGAAGTACACATGCTGGCCCGGCAGATCCAGTACCGTCACCACCACGCTGTACAGATAGGCCATGGACGTGCCCAGCGCCACGAGCACGTCCATGTTGGCCGTGCCGCTGCGCAGCGACTTGAAGGCCGCCTTGTAGAAGCGCGCGCCGATCCAGAACTGCACCGGCGTGGCCAGCACCAGCTGCAGCCAGCGCGGCAGCAGTTCGGCGTGGTGGCCGCCCAGCGCGTGGCCCAGGTCGGCGAAGTCGAACATGGTGAACATCTGCGCGAACAGCGGCAGGGTCAGCACCACCGAGGCCACGAACATCCAGACCTGGCGGCGCCAGGCCGCGCGTTCGCCGGCCTCGCGCGCGGCCATCTCGGCCTCGCCGATCTCGCGCACCTCGCTCGCGCCGAAGCCGGCCTTGCCGATGCGCTCGACGATCTGCGCCACGTCGACCACGCCCGGGGTATATTCCACCCGCGCCTTGGCAGAGGCGAAGTTGACGTTGCCGGCGATCACGCCGGGCGTCTTGGCCAGCACGCCTTCGATGCCGGCCGCGCAGGCGGCGCAGCTCATGCCGGTGATCTCCAGCGCCACGGTCTCCGGCGGCACCGAGAAGCCGGCCTTGTCCAGCGTCTCCACCAGGGCCTGCGGCTGGACCAGGGTGCGGTCGTACTGCAGCTGCACGCGTTCGCTGGCAAAGTTGACCGTCGCCTTGACGCCCGGGTGCTTGTTGAGCAGCTTCTCGATCGTGGTCGCGCACGCCGCGCAGGTCATGCCGCGGACCGGGAAGTTCAACGTGGTGGCTGCCGCCTGACTCATGAATCGTGTTTCCTGTCTTTGAGATCCGCGCCGCAGCACGAGGCCGGCGCGGGCGAAGGCGCGGCCGCATCGTTCGACTCGGGCGGCGCGCCGTGGATGCTGGAGAGGATCGGGCAGCCTTCCGGCTCGCCGCAGCCGGGGCAGGCGTCGATCAGCCGCGCCAGGGCGTCGCGCATCTCGGTGAGCTGGGCGATGCGCACGTTCAACTCCTGCAGGCGCCGGCTGGCGCGCTGCTTGACGCCTTCCACGCCGTTGACCCGATCGGATTCCAGCGCCAGCAGCTCGCGGATCTCCTCCAGGCTGAAGCCCAGCTCCTTGGCGCGCAGGATGAAGCGCATGCGCTCGACCGACTGCGTGTCGTATTCGCGATAGCCCGAAGCGCGGCGATAGGCGGGCGAGAGCAGCCCCTCGCGCTCGTAGTAGCGGATCGTGTCGATCGCCACCCCGGACTGCTGGGCCAGCACGCCGATCGTGAAGTGGGAACGTGGCGGTGTGGAGTTCATGAGGTGGACCCTAAGACTTGGACCTAAGTCCAGAGTCAACGTGATTGTTGCATTGCGAGATGGACATTCATTATTTGTTCATTCCACGAACGACGATGCGTCGTGCAGGGCCTTGTGGAGTGGGCTCCAGGGTTCTGTCCTATCTGGGGCCACGCGCGGCGATCGGCTTGCCCGTGCGGATCTCTTGGTTATCCTGCAGCCATTCCTCGCTGCTTCCGCATCCGCCTTGTCGCTGCCGTCCGCCCTCCTGCGCCTGCTGTTGTGCACGATCCTGCTGCTGAATGGCGCAGGCGACGCTGCGGCGCGCGCCTGGGCGCAGGCGGCGGCGAATGCGCACGGGCCGGCCGCATCGTCGGCATCGCGCGGCCATGAAGCGCACGCGTCGATGCAGCATCGGCCCGGCCACGCGCAGGCCGATTGCCAGATGCACCAGCGCGCCGCGCCGGCCTGCGGGCAGGCGATGGAGGGCGCGCACCAGAAGCATGGTGAGCACTGCTGCGCCTCGTCCGAATGCCACTGCGCCGCGGCCTCGCAGGTCATCGTGCCGGCGCTGCCGACCCTGGTGCACCCGCACGCACCCGCCAGCCGCACGCTGGCGTTCGACGCGACCACGCGCGGCGCGCCCGCCATGCCGCCGCTGATCCGCCCCCCGATCCGTTAGCGCCCGCTCGGCCGCGTCTGTCGCGGCCTGGATCGCAGTCGCAGCCCGGCCCTGGCCTGGCGCGCTGCGCCTGCACTTCGTGCCGCATCGGCACGGCTTTCGATCGAGGCGTCTATGCCATCACGCTTTTTCTCCGGGCCCGATCGGGTCCCGGACCCTTCCCGCCGTACCTTCGTCACCGGCCTGGCGCTGGGCGGCGCCACGCTCGGCCTCGGGCTGGCGCGGGTACCCGCCTTCGCCCAGGACCGCCTCGCGGCCGCCGACGAACTGCGCGGCACCCAATTCGACCTGGCCATCGGCGCGAGCCGCGTCAACTTCACCGGCCGCGAGCGGCCGGCGATCACCGTCAACGGCCGCCTGCCCGCCCCGCTGCTGCGCTGGCGCGAAGGCGACACGGTCACCATCCGCGTCAGCAATCGCCTGGCCGCCGGCACGCAGACCTCGGTGCACTGGCATGGCCTGCTGCTGCCGGCCAACATGGACGGCGTGCCGGGCCTGAGCTTCGACGGCATCTATCCGGGCGAGGCCTATCTGTACCGCTTCAAGCTGCGCCAGTCGGGCACCTACTGGTACCACAGCCATTCGCTGCATCAGGAGCAGGCAGGGCTGTACGGGCCCATCGTCATCGAGCCGGCCACGCCGCCGCCGTACCACTACGACCGCGAGCACGTGGTACTGCTGTCGGACTGGACCGACCTGGATCCGGCCGCGCTGTTCCGGAGGCTGAAGAAGATGGCGTCCTACGACAACTACTACCAGCGCACGGTGGGCGACTTCGTGCGCGATGCGCGGCGCGACGGGCTCTCGGCCACGCTGGCCGACCGCGGCATGTGGGGCCGGATGCGGATGACGCCCAGCGACCTGTCCGACGTCAACGGCCACACCTACACCTATCTGATGAACGGCACGACGCCGGCGGCCAACTGGAGCGGCGAGTTCCGCCCGGGCGAGAAGGTGCTGCTGCGCTTCATCAACGCCGCCAACATGACCTATTTCGACATCCGCATCCCGGGCCTGAAGATGACCGTGGTCGCGGTGGACGGGCAATACGTCCATCCGGTCAGCGTGGACGAGTTCCGCATGGCCGTGGCCGAGACGGTGGACGTGATCGTCGAGCCGCGCGGCCAGGAGGCCTACACCGTCTTCGCCCAGGACATGGGCCGCACCGGCTATGCGCGCGGCACGCTGACCACCCGCATCGGGCTGGAGGCGCCGATTCCCGCGCTCGATCCGCGCCCGCTGCTGAGCATGGGCGACATGGGCCACGACATGGGCGCGATGGGCGGCATGGACCACAGTGCGGCCGGACACGACATGGCCAGCATGCCGGGCATGGACCATGCGGCGATGGGGCACGGCGACATGGCCGGCATGGATCACTCGGCCATGGGCCACGGCGGCATGGCCGGGATGGATCACGGCGCGATGGGCCATGGCGCCGGTGGCATGCCTGCGCATCCGGCCAGCGAGACCGGCAACCCGCTGGTGGACATGCAGTCGATGGCCACCGCGCCCAAGCTGGACGACCCCGGCATCGGCCTGCGCGACAACGGCCGCAAGGTACTGACCTATGCGGACCTGCGCAGCGTCTTCGACGATCCCGACGGGCGCGAGCCCGGCCGCGAGATCGAGCTGCACCTGACCGGCAACATGGAGAAGTTCGCCTGGTCGTTCAACGGCATCCCGTTCGCCAGCGCCGAGCCGCTGCGGCTCAACTACGGCGAGCGCGTGCGCATCGTGCTGGTCAACGACACCATGATGCAGCACCCCATCCATCTGCATGGCATGTGGAGCGATGTGGAGGATGCGCAGGGCCGCTTCCAGGTGCGCAAGCACACCGTGGACATGCCGCCGGGCACGCGCCGCAGCTATCGCGTGCGCGCCGACGCGCTGGGCCGCTGGGCCTACCACTGCCATCTGCTCTACCACATGGACAGCGGGATGATGCGCGAAGTGCGGGTGGAGGAATGAGCATGCAGACCTCGCCCCACACCGCACTGGCCATCGCCCTGGGCCTGCTCGTTTTGTCGCCGGCGCTGGCCGGCCAGACCGCCGCGGAAACGCCGCACGCCACCTGCAAGAAGGCCGCGCAAGCGCAAGCCAATGGACAGCCTTCGTCCTCGCCATGCCCGCACAGGCCGAAGCAGCACGCCTCGTCCATGGGAAGCGCTGCGATGGATCACTCCACGATGGATCACTCCACGATGGATCACTCCTCGATGGATCACTCCTCGATGGATCACTCCTCGATGGACCACTCCGCGATGGACCACTCCACGATGGATCACTCCACGATGGATCACTCCTCGATGGATCACTCCTCGATGGATCACTCCTCGATGGACCACTCCGCGATGGACCACTCCACGATGGATCACTCCACGATGGATCACTCCTCGATGGACCACTCCGCGATGGACCATTCGGCGATGGATCACGGCGCATCGCAGCAACCGCGCGAGCCCATTCCCGTCCTGACCGACGCAGACCGCGCGGCCGCCTTCCCGCAGCTCTCGCACGCCTCCATGGCGCATGGCCCGACGCTCAACTGGCTGGTGCAGCTGGATCGCCTGGAGGCATGGAACGCCAGCGATGCGCACGGCCAGGCCTGGGAAGCCAGCAGCTGGATCGGCGGCGACGTGAATCGCCTGTGGCTGCGCAGCGAAGGCGAGCGCAGCGCGGGTCGCACCGAATCGGCCGATCTGGAAGTGCTCTACGGCCGCAGCATCACGCCCTGGTGGGATCTGGTCGCCGGCGTGCGCCAGGACTTCCGCCCGCGCGACGGGCGCACCTGGGCCGCGCTCGGCGTGCAGGGCCTGGCGCCGTACAAGTTCGAGGTCGCCGCCACCGCGTATCTGGGCAGCGCGGGCCAGCTCGGCGCGCGCCTGGAGGCCGAGTACGAGCTGCTGCTCACCAACCGCCTGATCCTGCAGCCGCGCATCGAGGCCGACCTGTCGGCCAAGGACGATCCGCGCACCGGCCAGGGCAGCGGGCTCAACAGTGTCGAGGCCGGGCTGCGCCTGCGCTACGAGGTCACCCGCCGCTTCGCGCCCTACATCGGCGTGAACCACACCCGCTCCTTCGGCGGCAGCGCCGACGCGGCCGACCACCCGCGCGAGACCGCGCTGGTGGCCGGTGTGCGCGTGTGGTTCTGAGGTTCCCCTTCTTCTCCCACCCCAAGAGGCTCTCCATGAAACATCCGTTCTTCGCTGTCTCCCTGGTCTGCGCCGGTCTGCTTTCCGGCGCCGCCTGGGCCGGTCCGCAGGCGCACCCGCATGGCGACCATGCCGCGGCCGCGCCGGCCCAGGGCGACTTCGCCGCGCTGGACAGGAACCACGACGGCTTCATCGACAAGGCCGAGCTGCCCAAGGACCATCCGCTGGCGCCGCATTTCGGCATGATCGACATGGACCGCGACGGCAAGCTCAGCCCGGCCGAATACGACGCCGGCCTGAAGATGCTGCGCTGACCTCAGCGCAGTGCAAGGCGAGCCCGGCGCGTCGGAACGCATGAGCAACGCGCCGGGCCCGCCATCACGCGCACACGAATCCTCGCCGCGCCTACAGCTCGATCCGCTCCAGCGAGATGATCCCGCGCTGCAGGGCGATGGTGACCGCATGCGTGCGATCGCGCGCGCCGAGCTTGGCCATCAGGCTCTTCATGTGCGCCTTGACGGTCTGTTCGGAGATCGACAGGCGCTGGCCGATGGCCTTGTTGGTCAGCCCGCTGGCGGCGGCCGACAGGACCACGGTCTCGCGCTGGGACAGCCCGTCGTCGGCCACGTGGCAGGCGATGCCCTCGGCGATGTGCATCGGCATGCGCGGGCGCTGGCCGGCGAAGACCGCGCGGATGGTATCCAGCAGGTCGTGGCGCAGCATGTCCTTGAGCAGATAGCCGGCGGCGCCGGCCTGCAGCGCGCGCACCGCGCGCGCATCGCCGCTGTAGGTGGTCAGCACCAGGATGCGCGCACGCGGATCGTGCCGGCGCAGCCGCTCGATGGCTTCCACACCGTCCATGCCGGGCATCTGCAGATCCATCAGCACCACATCGGGCGCCAGCTGCGCGTAACGCTCCAGGGCCTGGTGGCCGTCTCCGGCCTCGCCCAGCAGGCGCATGTCCGGCTGCGCCTCGAGCATGGCGCGCAGCCCGTCGCGCAACAGCGGGTGATCGTCCACCACCAGCACGCCGATCTGCGATTGCATCACGCGTCCTCCTGCGAAGCCCGGCGCAGGCGCTGCCACCAGCGCGTCCGTGCCACAGCGTAGGCGCGCGCGGCCGGGACCGAAAGGGCGATCTCCGTGCCCATCCGCGGCGCCGACCACACCTGCAGCGTGCCGCCGATGCGCGCGGCGCGCTCGCGCATGCCGCGCAGGCCGAAGTGCGCGCGCCTGGCCTGCGCGTCGGCCGGCATGCCCAGGCCGTCGTCGCGCACGCGCAGGTGCAGCGCCTCGCGGCCGTAGCCGATCTCCACTTCGATGGCCTTGGCCTGGGCGTGGCGCAGCGCGTTGGTCAGCGCCTCGCGCCCGATCAGGAACGCCTCCTCGGCCACGCAGGTCGGCAGCGCGCGCGGCTGGCCTTCGATCAGCAGGCGCAGGCTGGGCGCCGGACCGTCGGCCAGGCGCTTGCCGACCGCCGCCAGGCGCGCGCCCAGTTCGATGCGCGTGTCCTCGCCGCGCAGGCCGACCACCCGCTCGCGCCCCTCGCGCAGGGTGGATTCGGCCAGCTCCAGGGCGTGCTCCACCTCGTGCCGCACCGGCTCGGTCGGCGGCAGCCGCTGGTTGGCCGCATGCAGCCGCAGCACCAGGCCCTGCATGCCCTGCAGCAAGGTGTCGTGCAGGTCGCGGGCGATGCGTTCGCGCTCGCCGTGGCGTTCCTCCAGGCGCGCGCGCCAGCGCGCGGCCAGCGCGCGGCTGCGCAGGACGATGACCGCGGCGATCGCCAGCGCCAGCAGCACCAGCATCGCCACGCGGAACAGCCCGGTTTGGGTCCACGCGGGGCGGATGGCGAAGCCCGCCTGGACCGGCACGCTCCACACGCCGTCCTCGTTGGCGGCCATGACCTCGAAGCGATAGCGCCCCGGCTGCAGGTTGGCGTAGCGCACCTGGGCCAGCTCGCCCATCTCGCGCCAGTGCGCATCCACGCCCTCCAGGCGGACCCGGTAGCGCACCCGGTCCGGGCGCGCGAGGCTGGCGGCGGAATAGTCCAGCTCCAGCTCGCGCGTGCGCTTGGGCAGGACCAGCCCGTCGATCAGCGGCCGCCGGCCCTGGCCCGACACCACCTCGCCCAGGCGGACCTGCGGCGCGACGCGGTTGCGCGCGATGGCATTCACGTCCAGCCAGGCCAGGCCCTGGTTGCTCGCCATCCACAGCAGCCCATCCTGGCCCAGCGCCAACGTCGGCACGGCACTGGCCTGCAGGGCGACGCCGGGCAGACCGTCGACGGCGTCGAAGGCGCGGGCCTGGTCCAGCGGCAACCCGGTGGCGGCGCTGCGCCGCAGGTCGTCGGGCGAGACGCGCACCAGCCCCCGGATGCCGTAAAGCCACAGGTCGCCTTCGCCCTGGCGCACGATGCCGCTGATGCCGAGCAGCAGGTCCTCGCGCAGTCCACGCACGCGGGCATAGCCGCCCGCCGCGTCGGCCAGCGCCAGGCCTTCCTCGCCCGCGACCAAGGTCAGCGCCTGGTCGCGGTACAGCCCGGTGATCGGCCCCACGCCGGCCTGCGACACCGTCGCCGCGCCCTGCGCATCGTCCGCCAACACGGCGACACCGCCGTCCGGGTAGCCGACCAGCAGCGCGCCGCGCGCATCCACCTGCAGGGCCGAGCAGCGCCGGTCGGGCAGGCGCGTCTCGCGTAACCAGCCGCTGCCGGCGTTGCGCAGCACGCCGCCCGCGGTCGCGCACACCCACACGGCCTGCGCGGACTGGATCAGGGCCGAGACCTCGCCCGGCCCTGCGTCGGACGGCGCTGCGGCCATCGCGGCCGGACGCGGCGAACGCACGATCCGACCCCCTTGCCAGCGCCAGACCGCTGCGGCGTCCTGCGCCGGCATCGGGCGCTGCCCCTGGCCCAGCGCCGCCAGGCGGGCGCGGTCCAGCGGCCAGACGGTGCCGGCCTCGCCATAGGCGCGCACCTGCTGCCCCGGCAGCGTCATCAGCGTGTCCGGCGCATCGCGCCCCGGCCAGGCCAGGCGATGGATCAGGTGTCGGCGGAATCGCGACAGGCCCAGATTGGTGCCCACCCAGACGTCGCCCTCCAGGTCTTCCAGCACCGGCGAGGCATAGGTGGAAGGCAGGCCCTGGCCGACATCGAAGCGTTCGATACGCGGCATGGCGTCGGAGCGCTCCCAGCGCAGCCGCACGATCCCGCCGCCGCCCAGCACGCTGCCCCACAGGCTGCCATCGCGCTGGAAGGCGAAGCGCTGCAGGCGCAGCTGCGGCAGGGCGCGCCGCTGCCGCGCATCTTCCGGCAACAGCCCGGCGCGGTCGGCCACCGGCCACAGGCCGCGCCTGCGATCGGCCACCCACACCGTGCCGTCCGGCGCCTGCGCCAGGCCGCGTAGCGGGTCAGCGGCACGCCGGCATCCAGGAAGCGCTGCCCCGCGCGCGGCAGATACAGCAGGCGATCGGCCGTGGCCACCCACAGGGTGCCGCCCGCGTCGCACAGCACCCAGTACGCCTCGCCCGCGGCGAAGCCCTGCCCGGCCTGCGGCGCGCGCCAGCGCTGCCCGTCGAACCAGCGCAGGCCGTCGCCGTTGGCCACCCACCAGCGCCCCTGCCCGTCGCGCGCCATCGAGAACGCGATCCCCGGCGGCAGGCCCTGCTCTGGGCCGTAGCGCTGCAGCGTCTGGCCATGCAGATGGAAGACGCCGGCATCGTAGGTGCCCGCCCAGACACCCCCGGCGCCGTCGTCCTTGAGCACGGTGAGGTTGTTGGAGGGGAAGGCCTGCCCCGGCGGCGGCGCGGTGCGCATGAAGCGCTGCCCGTCGAAGCGGTAGAGCCCGCTGCCGGTACCCAGCCACAGGGCGCGATCGCGGCCCTGGAACATGTCCCAGATATCGGCCGGGGCGCCGCGTTCGAGCGTCCAGCTGCTGTGGTCGAATCCCGACAGCGCCGCGTCCGGCGGCGCGTCTTCGGCGTGCGCGAGGCACGGCCACAGCCAGGCCAGGACCAGCCACGCCGAGCACGCGCGGATGATCCAGTTCCCTCGGTGTCCCTGCACGCCGGCGCCCCTCATGGATCGATTGTGTCAGGACAGGGGGGCGCGCTGACGCCTCTTTCGGGGGATGCGCAGCGCGCCTTGACCATGCGCCCATCGCGGGCGGAGGTGGCCATGCAGCGACTGTTCTCGATGTTTCCCGACCGGGGGCCCGGCGTGGGCCTGCTGCTGCTGCGCGTGGCGCTGGCGGTGGCGCTGTGGCAGTCGCGCACGGCGGGCAGCCCTGCGTGGACCGGCGTGGCACTGGCGGGCGGCCTGCTGCTGATCTGCGGCTGGCTCACGCCGCTGGCGCTGCTGCTCGCCTGCGTGCATGCGCTGGCGCACCTGGCCGTCGATCAGGCGCCGACCCTGCTGCTCATCGCCGGCCTGGCCTTGCTGGGCCCCGGCGCGTACTCGCTGGACGCACGGCGCTTCGGCCGCCGCGTCGTCCGCCACGACGCCGCGTCCCCCGAAAGAGGGAGCGACGGACGCAACGAACGAGGGTAGGCGTCCCTGTGTCGCTGGCGACACGATGGCCTTCGCCCCACCGCGCCTGACCGGGCGGCATTTCCGCCGAAGGAGCCCTTCGCATGTCGCACGACCCGCACGATCCCCTGACGTTCACCCGTCGTCAGACCCTCCAGGCCGGTGCCGCCCTGATCGCCACCGCCGTCCTGCCGGCCGTGGCCCTGCCACGACCGGCCCCCTCGACCGCACAAGGAAATCCGCCCATGACCAGCAGCTACGTCCAGACCAAAGACGGCGTCCAGATCTTTTACAAGGACTGGGGCCCGAAGAACGCCCAGCCCATCGTGTTCCACCACGGCTGGCCGCTGTCCTCGGACGACTGGGACGCGCAGATGATGTTCTTCGTCCAGCACGGCTACCGCGTGGTCGCCCATGACCGGCGCGGCCACGGCCGTTCGGCCCAGGTCAGCGAAGGCCACGACATGGACCACTACGCCGCCGACGCCTCGGCCGTGGCCGAACACCTGGACCTGCGCAACGCCGTGCATATCGGCCACTCCACCGGCGGTGGCGAGGTGGCGCGCTACGTGGCCAGGTTCGGCCAGCCGCAGGGCCGCGTGGCCAAGGCCGTGCTGGTGAGCGCCGTGCCGCCGCTGATGCTCAAGACCCCGACCAGTCCGGAAGGCCTGCCGCTGGAGGTGTTCGACGGCTTCCGCAACAGCACCGCCAGCAACCGCGCGCAGTTCTTCCTCGACGTGGCCGCAGGTCCGTTCTACGGCTTCAACCGGCCCGATGCGAAGGTCTATCCCGGCGTGGTCCAGAACTGGTGGCGCCAGGGCATGATGGGCAGCGCCAAGGCCCACGTCGATGGCGTCAAGGCCTTCTCCGAGACCGACCAGACCGAAGACCTCAAGGCCATCACCGTGCCGACCCTGGTCCTGCACGGCGACGACGACCAGGTGGTGCCGATCCAGGCCTCGGCGCTGAAGTCGATCAAGCTGCTCAGGAACGGCACGCTCAAGGTCTACAAGGGCTACCCGCACGGCATGCTGACCACGCACGCCGACGTCATCAACCCGGACCTGCTCGCCTTCGTCAAGAGCTGAGGACGCGCACGCCACGGCAGCCCGGAAGCAAATGTGGGAGTGGCACCTGGGAAGAGTTGGAGTGGACGTCGGAGCGAGTGCGGGTGGGAGCCGGCATGCCGGCGATGAGGCCTTCCCGCTAGAGCCCCTCACCGCCATGGCGGTCCCCGTCTGTAGAGCGGAGCTTGCTCCGCTGGGGCCTTCCCTAAGAACCGAACGAAAAGCAGCGGAGCAAGCTCCGCTCTACAGGCACGCCGCTGCGAGATTTGAGGAGACCGGTGCCCCCACGCTCTTTCCCACATCCGCAAAAGCGCGCGACGCGACACGTCGCTTCATCAGGAGAAATCGTCGATGGCACAGGCCCCCAATCCCACCGTCGTCCTGGTGCACGGCGCCTGGGCCGACGCCTCCAGCTGGCGCGCCGTCATCGCGCGGCTGCTGCGCGCGCGGCTGCAGGTGGTCGCCGTGCAGAACCCGACCACGTCGCTGGCCGACGACGTCGCGGCCACCCGCCGCACCCTCCAGGCCATCGATGGCCCGGTCGTCCTGGTCGGGCACAGCTGGGGCGGCACGGTCATCACCGAGGCCGGCAACGACCCGAAGGTGCGCGCGCTGGTCTACGTGGCGGCCTTCGCGCCCGATGCCGGCGAGTCGACCGGCGATCAAGTGGGCCAGCACCCGCCGCCGCCCGGACTGGGCGGGGTCGTGCCGTTCGGCGAAGGGTTCCTCAAGATGGGTGAGGCCAGCTGGATCGCCAACGTCGCCCAGGACCTGCCCGAGGAAGAAGCCCGCACGCTGGCCGTGGTGCAGACGCCGCTGGCGCTGACCACCTTCAACGACAGGATCGGCCATGCGGCCTGGCGCGACCGACCGAACTGGTACGTCGTGTCCAGTCAGGACAGGGCGGTCAGCGTCGATCTGCAGCGCGCCTTGGCCACGCGTCTACAGGCCCGCACCACCGAACTGCCCGCCAGCCACATGTCGCCGCTGTCCATGCCGGACGCGGTGGCCGGGGTCATCGCGCAGGCGGTCGCCGCGGTCTGAGGACGGCCCGCACGAAAGCCGACTCACCCCACACACGTCCCGGAGCGGCGTCAGTGCGAGGCCGCGCGCGGCGGGCCGGGCAGGTAGACGCGCACCTCGAGCCCGCCCAGCGTGTGGGACGTGGCCAGTTCGATCCGCCCGCGATGCGCGCGCACCACTTCGTCGGCGATCGCCAGGCCCAGCCCGCTGCCCTCCACGCCGCTTCCCAGTTCGCGATGGAAGCGAAGGAACACGCGCTCGCGCGCCGCGGGCGGGATGCCCGGGCCGGAGTCGGCGACACACAGCAGGACGCCACCGATGGTGTCCTGGGTCGAGACCACGAGGCAGCCGCCCTCCGGCGCGTAGCGCGCGGCGTTCTCCACCAGGCTGCGCACCAGCAACGACAGGCCCAGCTCATCGCCACAGACGCGGCACTCGCCGAAGGCGGTGGCGACGGTCTGCTGCCGGGCGCGTGTCAGCGGCGCGATGTCGTCCAGTTCCATGGCCACCAGCGCGTCCAGGTCCAGCACCTGCATCCGCGCCGAGGAATGGCCGTGCTCGGCGCGGCTGAGCGAGAGCAGTTGGGACACCAGGCGCTCGATGCGCTCGACGCTGGCGTCGAGATGACGCTGGGAGTCCTCGCGCTCGGTCTCGCCGCGCGCCATGCGCACATTGCCGGCATGCACCTTCAGCGCGCTGATCGGGGTGCGCAGTTCGTGCGCCGCGTCGGCGATGAAGCGGCGCTCGCGGGCCAGCGCTTCCTCCAGACGACGCAGCAGCGCATTGAGCGCGCCGACCAGCCCCTGCACTTCCAGCGGCAGGTTGAGCGGCGCCAATGGCTGCATGTTCTCCGGATCGCGCTCGCCGATCTGATCGGACAGCCGCACCAGCGAGCGCGTGGCCCAGCGCACCGCCAGCCAGGTCAGCAGCGCCATCAGCGGCAGGGCCAACAGCAGCGGCAACAGTGTCCCCAGCGCGATGTCGCCGGCCAGTTCCTCGCGGATGTCGGCGCGTTCGGCGGACTGGAACCAGCGCCCCTGCGGCGAATGCAGGGTGAACACGCGCCAGCGCTCGCCGGCGACCACCGCGTCGGCATAGCCCGCGCGCAGCGGCGCGAACGGCACCGACGGCGCACTGTCCGAGCGCAACAGCAGGCGGCGATCGTCCTTCCACACCTGGAAGGCGAGCTTGGTCTCGTAGGCGTGTCCGGTGTCGAACGCCAGCGCCTCGCCCACGCCCTGCGCCTGGCCGTGCCAGCCGCGCAGCACGATGGGCTCGCCGGGGTGATCGGCGACATCGCCCAGCGGCTCGTCCATCAGGCTGGACAGCACGCGCGCCGATTGCACCAGGCGCGCGTCGAACATCTCGCCCGCCTCCTGCAGCCCGGCGTGATAGCTGAAGCCGGCCGCCAGCGCCATCAGCACCGACACGATGCCCAGCAGCGACACCAGCAGCATGCGCCGGATCGAATGCGCGCGCGGCCTCACTGCGTGGCCTCCATGTCCAAGGCATAGCCGATGCCGCGCACCGTGCGGATCAGGCTGGCCGAAAGCTTGCGACGCAGCTGGTGCACATGCACATCCACCGCATTGCTGGCCACGTCCGCATCCCAGCCGTAAAGATGCTGCTGGATGGTGTCGCGCCCCAGCGGGCGTCCGCGCTGTTCCATCAGCAGCCGCAGCAACGCGAACTCGCGCCGGGTCAGGTCCAGGCCCTTGCCGTGCCAGCTCACGGTCAGCCGCGCGGGGTCCAGCTGCAGCGCGCCGGCCTCGAGCGTGGGCCGCGCGCGACCCGCGCTGCGGCGCAGCAGGGCGCGCACGCGGGCGAGCAGTTCGGCCGTGTCGAAGGGCTTGCCCAGGTAGTCGTCGGCGCCCACGTCCAGCCCCAGGGTGCGATCGGCAGGACGCTCGCGCGCGCTCAGCACCAGGATCGGGAGGTCGGCCCCCTGCGCGCGCGCGCGCCGGATGACCTCGATCCCATCCATGCGCGGCAGCCCCAGGTCCAGCAGGACCAGATCGAACGCGCCATCGCCGATGGCGGCCAGTGCCGCGGCACCCTCCTGTACCCAGTCCACCGTGAAGGCCGCCCGCCGCAGCGCCGTGCGAATGCCCTCACCCAGCGAGACATCGTCTTCCACCAGCAGGATGCGCATGTCGGGCAGTGTGCTGGCGCGGCTCAGGGCTTGGCAAGGTGCGGGCGCACCTGCGCGAGCTTGGCCGCGATCTCCTGCCGGCGCCCTTCATCGGCGACCTTGCGATCGGGACGATCCGGCGCGGCCAGCGCCTTGTTCAGCGCGGCCTGTGCGCCCGCCCAGTCCTTCTGGTCGCGCAGGAAGTCGCCATAGAAGTAGTTGGCGTCGATGCCGTTGGGGTTGATCTCCAGCCCCTTGCGCAGCATCTGCCGGGCGGTATCGTCGTTGCCGAAGCCGATCGGCCAGCCAGGCACCTGGTAGTAGAGCGCGCCCAGACTCGTATAGGCCGAGCCTTCCAGCGCGGCGGGGTCGCGCTTCAACGCGGTCTCGAAGTCGGCCTTGGCCTGCTTGACCAGCGACAGCGCGCCCATGCCGCCCTTCTCGCCCGCCCAGCTGGACAGCACGATGCCCTCCCAGATCAGCGCCGCGGCATCGTCGGGCCTGGCCTGGCGCACCTGCGCGGCCTGCGCGGCCAGCGCCTCGAATGCGGCCGCGCGCTGCGCCTTGGGCAACTGGTAGTTCACTTCCGCCCAGCGATCGCGGATGCGGACCACGTCGGCGGGCACCGGTTGCGTGGCGGCCGAGGCCAGCCCCGCGCAGGCAAGAACGGCGCCGAGGATGGCACCGCGCACGACATCACGGAGCGACAGGTTCATGCACGACCTCGCAGGAAGAAGAAACGGAAGAGCGCCGCGCATGGCGCCGGATGATGGGCAGCTGCGCGAGCAGGCTGCGGTCGACCAGCGCGGGGAAGGCGCCATTGATCCGCACGAACAGTTTTTCCGGCCAGCCCAGCTGGCGGCGCGGCACGCCGCGCACGATGGCGTCCATCAGCTGGCGCGCCACCGCCTCGGGCGTGTCGTAGGCCGTCTTGAGCTCGGCATTGAGCGCGTCCACCTGCGGCGCGTTGAACGCCGTGCGCGTCGCCCGTGGAGACAGATACTGGAACCGCACCGGCGCGTCCGCGTATTCGCGTGCCAGCGATTCGAACAGCCCGCGCAGGCCGAACTTGCTGGCGCTGTAGGCGGAAAACCCGGCGAAGCCGATGCTGCCGAAGGTCGAGCCGATCGCCACCACCGCCGCGCCGCCGCGCCGGTCCAGTAGCGGCAGCAGGTCGTGGATCAGCAGCGCCGGCGACACCAGGTTGGCCTGCAGCGCCTGCGCGAGTTCCGCGCCGGACTGCTCCTCGAACAGGCCGAAACCGGCGTGCGCATGGCCCAGGATCAGCATGGCCGGAGGCGCCGGCAGGCTACGCACGCGCTGGACCAACGCTGCGCGGCCCGGCGCGCTGTCCAGATCGGCCGCGAGCCAGGTGACCATGCCGGTCGGCTGCGTCCCCGCCAGCACCGCCAGGCGCGCGGCGCTGCGCCCGACGGCGAGCACCCGCGCCCCGGCCCGCACCAGTTCAGCGCACAGGACCGAACCGATGCCGCCGCTGGCACCGGTCAGGACGACCGTCCTGCCATCGAGCCGCATCACGCCGCCTCCGCCAGACGCACGCCATCGACGCGCAAGGTGCGGAAGATGTCGCCGTACAGCACATAGAAGCGGCGCGCGGCGTGGACCACCGCCGCCTGGTCGCCGGCATCGTCGAGCCGGTTCATCAGGCCTTCGAAGAAGCCCACATGCTCCACATCCAGGTCGCCATGCGAGAGCAGATAGCTGAAGGCGTTGCGAGGCAGCCCCAGCGTCGCCTCGATGGTGGTGGCCGCGCGGGTGGCCAGGGCGACGCTGGTGCCCTCCAGCACCATCACCATGCCGAAGAAGCCCACCGGGTTGCCGCGGGCGATCGTGTCGTAGGCGTAGGCCACCATCAGCTCGGTCGCCAGCGACGGCGAGGAGGCGGCCGCCGCGGCCCGGTCCGCGCCGCAGGCGGCGATGTCGTCCAGCACCCATTCCTGATGGCCCATCTCCTCCTCGATGTACTCGCCGATGGCCGTACGCAGCCACTCCAGGCGCGCCGGCAGGCGCGCGCCGCAAGCCATCAACAGCGGCACCGTGTGCCGCACGTGGTGATAGGCCTGGCCCAGGAAGGCCACGTAGTCTTCGCGGGCGATCTGCCCGGCCAGGGCCGATTGGATGATCGGGATGGACAGCAGGCCGGCGCGTTCGGCTTGCGTCTGCTGGATCAGGGTGTCGTGGAAGCGCATGGGGAAACTCCGGTAGGGGGAACGTTGAGCGGGTTGCGGTAGGCGGCGTCCACCTGGGCCTGGTAGCGGGCGAGGATGGCTTCGCGCCGCGGGCGTCCGTTGGCCGTCATCAGGCCGTCGGCGGCGGAGAACGGGGCATCCGCGCGGACGAAGCGCGCCACGCGCGCGTAGTCGGGCAGGCCTGCGTTGACCTCGGCCAATGCGCGGGCGATGGCGGCGGCGTCCAGGTCGGGGCGGCGCGGCCAGAGCACGGCGACGTTGTCGGCCTGCGCCTCGCCCCACACCACCGCCTGGGCCAGCGCCGGGTGGGAGAGCAGCTCGCTTTCCACCCATTCGGGCGAAACGTTGCGGCCGAAGGCGGTGATGAAGACGTTCTTGCGGCGACCGGTGACGTGAACGAAACCGGCCTGGTCGATGTGTCCCAGATCGCCGGTGCGGATCGGACCGGGCGCGAGCGTCTCGCCGCCCAGGTAGCCAAGCGCCTTGACGCCGTGGACCAGGATCTCGCCACCGTCGATTTCCACCTGCGCGTGGGGCAGCGGCTGGCCGACGCTGCCGGTGCGTGCGGCGTCGGGCCGGTTGAGGCAGACCACCGAGGCGCATTCGGTCAGGCCGTAGCCTTCGAACACCGGCAGCCCCAGCGCCTGCGCGCGCGCCAGCAGGCCAGGGCCGACCCGGCCACCGCCGACGGCGAGATAGCGCAGGCTCGACGGCAGTGGCGCGCCCTGTTCGGCCGCCATCACCAGGGCCAGCAGCAGTTGGGGCACCAGGATCACGCTCTGCGGCTGGTAGCGATGCAGGCAGCGCAGCAAGGTGGGCACGTCCAGGCCACTGGCGCCGGTGTAGCCGATCTCGGCCAGCGACGGCAGTGCGATCTGCGCATCGGCCAGCAGCGTGGCGTACAGCCCGGCCACGTTCTCCAACAGGGTCGACAGCGGCATCAGGCACAGATGGCGCTGCGGGGCGATGCGCGCGGAGGCGGCCACCAGCGAGCCGGCCACGGTCATCAGCGCCTCCGCATCCAGGCACACGCCCTTGGGGCGCCCGGTCGTACCGGAGGTGTAGGTGACGCAGGCGGTGCCGGCCGGAAGCGCGAGCTCGGCATGCTCCAGCGCCCAGCCCGACAACCCGGTGCCGGCCAGCAGCGGCGCGAGCGAACGCAACCCCTGCCGCGCGCCGGCGCCTTCGGCCACCAGCATCGCCTGGGCCGCGCTGGAGGCCAGCGCGTGGGCCACCTGCTCGTCGGAGAAGAAGGTCGGCAGCGGCACATGCACACCGCCCAGCTGGCGAACGGCCAGATCCAGCACCAGCCACTCCACGCCGTTGTCCAGGCGGCTGGCGATCCGCCGCAGGCCGGCCGTGTCGAGCAGACCGGCCAGCCGCTCCACGCGCGCCAGCAGCGCCAGATCGCCCAACGCGCCCTGCGCGGTCAGCACACGCTCGCTGCGCCCCGCCGAAAGCGCCGGCCACTGCGCGGCGATCACAGCGCACCGGCCAGGCAGAACCCCGTCTGCGGCTGGACCACGGCGTCCTGCGTCTGCCGCGTCAGCAGGTAGGCATGCCCAAGGGCCACGTTGCCGCACATCACCCAGGGCTGGGTGTCGTAATAGCGGCCCCAGTCCGTGGCGGCGCCGTGCAGCCGGTCCGGCCGGGCTTCGGCCAGTTCCACCGGCGACAGCTGCAGGCGCTCGAAGGCGTTGCGCAACTGGCGCGTGGCGGCGAACAGCACCCAGCGGACCTGCGCGGCGTGCAGCAGGCAGGTCAACTGGACGATGAGCTCGCGCGCGGCACCGGGCGTGCGCGCGGCGAAGTTGCCGACCTCGGCCAGGCTCGCCCGCACCGGCGCGGTCATGGCCAGCCGCTGCGCCATGGCGTGTTCGGCCTGGCCGTCCAGGTACTGCTCGACGAACAGCGCGCCTTCGTCGCCCAGGCGGATGCCCACGGCGGCCACCAGCGCGCCGGACGCGTCCCAATAGGCCACCAGGTGCGGCAGGAAGTGGCGCAGGCGCGCGCCATAGCGCGCCTCGTACACCGCGGCGATGAAGGCTTCGACCGCCGTGCGTTGCGGGTGCTGGCGGTCGATCAGCGCCACGTGCGCGAACCGGCCCGCGAAGGGCGCCAGGGTGGGAGTGAGGTTCCAGGTCATGTCGCCAGCCTGGAGGGCCTCGATTAAGTGCCCATGAGCCGTGTGTTAGGCGTTTATCTGGTTTCCGCTAGCAAAGCGTTGGGTGTATGGCTGCGGAAGCGATCAGTTCGCTTCCGCAGCGGCCTCGGCTTCGGCCTCGATGCGCTGGCGCAGGCGGCCGGCGCGGACCAGGATCGCCGGCGGCCGCGTTTCCTCGGGGATGCTGAGCAGCTTGAGCCGGCGCAGCGCCTGCCCCGGTCCACGCGCCGAGGTCAGTGCCACGATCGGGATCGACAGCACCAGGCCGGCGATCACCGGCGACATCCACAGCGCCAGCGAAGGCGAGACGAAGTACGCCGCCGCGCCCATCAGCACGCCGAATACCGACAGCCCGCCGTAGCGGCGCACCAGCAGGCCCCACGGCATCGAGCCGTCGTCGCGGCGCTGCGCGTCCCAGCCCGAGTCCTTGCCGGCCAGCACCTCGGCCACGCCGCGCGACTGCACGTACATCACGATCGGCGCCATCAGCGCGGCCAGCACGCTCTCGATCACGATGCTCACGATCATGCGGAACCAACCGCCGCAGCCGCGTCGCACCTTGCGGTCGGCCAGCACCGCCAGATACCCCATCACCTTGGGCGCGAACAGCGCGAACATCGTCGCCTCGAACACGTACAGGATCCGGTCCGGGTCGAGCGAGCGCCAGTAGCTCACTGGCGAAAAATGCGCCAGGTCCGACAGGCTCAGCAGCGTGCCGGCCTGCTCCAGCGGGATGGCGATGCCGATCAGCATCATCATCGCCCACATCGGCGCGGTCAGGTAATGGCCGATGCCGATCATGAAGTGGGTGCGGCTGATCCAGTGCAGCCCGCGCGTGGGCAGGATGCCCACGTGCTGCAGGTTGCCCTGGCACCAGCGCCGGTCGCGCACCAGCAGGTCGGTCAGCGAGGGCGGGCCCTCCTCGAAGCTGCCGCCCAGCGCCGGCGTCATGTGGCAGGCCCAGCCGCCGCGGCGGATCAGCGCCGCCTCGACGAAGTCGTGGCTAAGCACATGGCCCTTGAACGGGCGCACGCCGCCGAGCTTGGGCAGGCCGGCATGATCGGCGAAGGCCTGGGTGCGGATGACCGCGTTGTGGCCCCAGTAGTTGCTCTCGGTGCCGTGCCACCAGGCCACGCCGTGCGCGATCACCGGGCCGTAGACGCGCCCGGCGAACTGCTGCATGCGCGCGAACAGCGTGCTGCCGTTGACGATCAGCGGCAGCGACTGGATCAGTCCCACGTCCGGGTGGGTCTCCATGCCCCAGGCCAGGCGCACGATGGTGTCGCCGGTCATCAGGCTGTCGGCGTCCAGGATCAGCATCTGCGGATAGGCCGCGCCGAAGCGCCGCACCCACTCGGCGATGTTGCCGGCCTTGCGCTCGGCGTTGTCGGCGCGGTGGCGGTAGTAGAGGTTGGGCGCGCCGCCCAGGCGCTCGCGCAGGCGATGGAACTCCTCCACCTCGTCCATGCGGATCGGCCCGCGCGTGGTGTCGGAGAGGATGAAGAAATCGAAGCGGTCGATATGCCCGGTCTCGCGCACCGACTCGTAGATCGCCTGCAGGCCGGCCATCAGCCGCTGCGGCTCCTCGTTGTAGGTGGGCATCAGCAGCGCGGTGCGCACGGTCGGCGTGGGTAGCGGATCTTCCGGGCGCAGGCCCAGCCGGCGGCGGCGGCGCGTGACGATCAGCAGGAAGCCGGCCAGCGCGCTGCAGAAGGACAGCGACACCCAGGCGAACAGCAGCGCGAACAGGGTCAGGAACAGCCCCTCGAGCAGGTTGATGCCATCGGTCGCCATCACCCGGAACATCTGGTACAGGCCGACCAGCGTGATCGCCAGCGTCCCGCCGAAGATGTAGAGCCGGCGCAGCGCCATGTTCGGCGGCGCCGAGGGCATGGGCGGGCTGCGCAGCTTGCCGGTGCGCAGCGACTGCTGCGGCATCTCCAAAGGCGCCGGCGGCGGCAGCAGTTCGTAGGCGAAGGCCTGCTCGTCGATGACGTGCTCGGGATAGGGCACGCGGATGGGTTCGGCGATCTTCATTCGGTACGACGCGCGGGGCCTGGCTGCGGGAGGGGAATCACGCGCGCGATCGCCACGCTGGCGTGCAGGCGCAGCGGAAGGAACACAACAGGGTCGGACGCGGGGACATGCGCAGAAGAATACAGGCGCCGGCGCGCTTGGCGAGTCCGATCCGCCGGCGAAGGCGACTCGGGCCGCGGCGCGGACGGGGGGCGTTGCGGGAAGACCGCGATGGAGACACCGCAGTCGGCGGCGTTGGCACGCACGCAGACTCCTTGCTGGGGGGACAAGAACGCCGATGCTAGACGATGGAACGTTAGGGTTTTGCCGGACGGCGCGCGCGCCGACGCCGCAGAACGCGACAGGCCCGCCGATGGCGGGCCTGTCGTGGATCGCGTCGCGGGGCCTGGACGGTCCCGCGCCTGGCCTGGATCAGTCGATGTCCAGGAAGCTGCGCAGCGTCTCCGAACGCGAGGGATGACGCAGCTTGCGCAGCGCCTTGGCCTCGATCTGGCGGATGCGCTCGCGGGTGACGTCGAACTGCTTGCCGACCTCTTCCAGGGTGTGGTCGGTGTTCATGTCGATGCCGAAGCGCATGCGCAGCACCTTGGCCTCGCGCGGGGTCAGCCCGGCCAGCACGTCGCGCACCGTTTCCATCAGGTTGATGTTGGTGGTGTTCTCGATCGGGGACTCCACGTTGGTGTCCTCGATGAAGTCGCCCAGGTGCGAGTCCTCGTCGTCGCCGATCGGGGTCTCCATGGAGATCGGCTCCTTGGCGATCTTCATGACCTTGCGGATCTTGTCCTCGGGCATGTCCATCTCCTTGGCCAGCTCCTCCGGCGTGGCCTCGCGGCCGTACTGCTGGAGCATCTGGCGCGAGATGCGGTTGAGCTTGTTGATCGTCTCGATCATGTGCACCGGGATGCGGATGGTGCGCGCCTGGTCGGCGATCGAGCGGGTGATCGCCTGGCGGATCCACCAGGTGGCGTAGGTCGAGAACTTGTAGCCGCGGCGGTATTCGAACTTGTCCACCGCCTTCATCAGGCCGATGTTGCCCTCCTGGATCAGGTCCAGGAACTGCAGGCCGCGGTTGGTGTACTTCTTGGCGATGGAGATCACCAGGCGCAGGTTGGCCTCGACCATTTCCTTCTTGGCCTTGCGCGCCTTGGCCTCGCCATAGGCCATCTGCCGGCTGATGTCCTTCAGATCGGCCAGGGTCAGGTACATCGCCTGCTCCACCTCGATGGTGGCCTGCTGCTGGGCGATGATCTGGTCCTTGACCTCACGCAGGCCCGAGGACCACTTCTGCTTGCGCTTGAGCGCCTCGTCGACCCACTCCAGGTTGGTCTGGTTGCCTTCCCAGGAGCGGATGAAGTCCTTGCGCGGCATCTTGGCGGTGACCGTGGACAGGTGCAGCACGCGGCGCTCCTGGTCCTTGATCTGCTGCAGGACGTCGCGCACGTGCTTGACCAGGTTGTCGGTCAGGGCCAGCGGCAGCTTCAGGGTGACGAACACCTCGGCCATCTCGGCGCGCAGCTTGGCGCCGGTCTTGCTGTCGGCGCCGCTCTTGGCGTAGCCCTTCTTGAACTTGGCCATGGCGGCGGCCATCACTTCCATGCGGCGCGCCACCTCCTCCGGGTCCGGACCGGTCGGGCCGGCTTCCTCTTCGGCGCCGCCCTCTTCGTCCTCATCCTCGTCGTCGGTGTCGGCATCGGCATCGGCGTCGCTGACGTCGGCCGCCTCGACCGCGGGGGCCTCCGGCTCTTCGACGATGTCGTTGAAGCCCACGACCACCTCGGCCAGGCGCTTCTTGCCGGCCTTGTGCAGCTCGTAGTCCTCCAGGACCATGTCCACGATCGACGGCAGCAGGCCCAGCGAGGCCTGCACCTGGCCCAGGCCTTCCTCGATGCGCTTGGCGATGGCGATCTCGCCCTCGCGGGTCAGCAGCTCGACCGTGCCCATCTCGCGCATGTACATGCGCACCGGGTCGGTGGTGCGGCCACCCTCGGTGTCAAGCGAGGTCAGCGCGGCGGCGGCTTCCTCGGCGGCGGTCTCGTCGACCTCGCGGTTGCCGCTGGCCTCGCCGGCCAGCAGCAGGGTCTCGGCATCCGGCGCCACTTCATGGACCTGGATGCCCATGCCGTTGATCATGCCGATGATGTCTTCGATCTGCTCCGGATCGACCATGTCGTCAGGCAGGTGATCGTTGACCTCGGCATAGGTCAGGTAGCCTTGTTCAAGGCCCTTGCTGATCAGCAGCTTGATGTCGGATGCCTGGGCAGGACGTTCGTTGGCCATGAGTGCTTGCGCCGCCTAAAAGAAAAGGTCTGGAGAACCACGTATTATACCGCGCCTGGCTGCAAATAGTTCACCAGCCAGGTCACCGCGCCGCCGCGCGCCCCTATCCCGGGGCCGCGAGATTTGACGCTTTCGCGTCTTGAAGCATTTGCAGCAGCTCAGGGCCGCAGCAGGAAAGTCACCGGGCCGTCGTTGACCAGGTCCACCACCATATGGGCGCCGAAACGCCCGGTTTCCACCCCCCCGTGCCGCGCCCGGCAGACCTCCACCAGCCGGTTGAAGCCGCGTTCAGCCTCTTCCGGCGGGGCGGCGGTGGTGAAGCTGGGCCGCATGCCCGAGGCCGTATCGGCCGCTAGGGTGAACTGGCTGACCAGCAGCAGGCCGCCGCCGGTGTCGGTCAGCGAGCGGTTCATCCGCCCGGCGTCATCGGCGAAGACCCGGTAGCCCAGCAGGCGCTGGGCCATGCGCTGGATCTGCGCCTCGCCGTCGCCCGGCTCCAGCCCGACCAGGGCCAGCAGCCCGGGGCCGATGGCGCCGACGGTCTGGCCGTCCACCGTCACGCTGGCGCGGGTCACCCGCTGGATCAGCGACAACATCGGCTTGAAACTCCTCGGGCACCGGTCTCGGCCGCCCAAGGTGCGGACGGGGGCCGGGCTTTGCAATCCCCGCCCGGTTGACACCGCCGATAGACTGGCACGATGAAGCCGCACCTGCTGGCCGCTGGCGCCTACCGCGCCGCCGCCGCCCTCACCTCCCTGCCCTGGCCGCTGCTGCGCCGCCTCGCCGATGCCCTGGCCTGGACCTGGGGCCGGCTGGACGCGCGCGAGAGCCGGGTGGCCCGCCGCAACCTGGAGCTGGCCTATCCCGAGCTGCTGCCCAGCCAGCGCGCCGATCTGCACCGGCGCATCCTGCGCGGCACCGCGCGTCAGGCGCTGGAGACGCTGCGCTTCTGGACCCGGCCGCACGCGCGGAACCTGGACGCGCACCTGCGCCAGCGCCACGGCCAGGACCTGTACGACGCGGCGCTCAAGTCCGGGCGCGGGGTGATCGTGGCCGCGCCGCATTTCGGCAACTGGGAGCTGCTGAACCAGTGGCTGGCCTCGCGCGGGGACATCGCCATCGTCTACAAGCCGCCGGCCTCGGCCGCCGGCGACGCCTTTCTGCAGCGCGTGCGCGGGGCGGAGAACATCCGCCAGGTGCGCGCCGAGGGCCCGGCCGTGCGCCAGCTGTTCAAGGTGCTCAAGGAGGGCGGTGCGGTCGGCATCCTGCCCGACCAGCAGCCCAAGGCCGGCGACGGCGTGTTCGTGCCGTTCTTCGGCGTGCCGGCGCTGACCATGACCCTGGTCAACCGCCTGGCCGAGCGCACCGGCGCGATCGTGCTGCTGGGCTGGTGCGAGCGCGTGGGCAGCGGTCTGGACTTCGCCCTGCACGTCGAGCCGACACCGCCGGGCATCGGCGACGCGGACCCGGTGGCGGGCACGGCGCTGCTCAATGCGCAGATCGAGCGCGTGGCCCGGCGCGACCCGGCCCAGTACCAGTGGACCTACAAGCGCTACACGCTGCGCCCGCCAGGCAGTGGCCAGACCGACCCGTACTGGACCGCCAAGCACCCGCACTGACGGCCCAGACCCGCATCGTTCCGCTGGCGTGGCCGCCGCCGCACGGCGGATCGGCGAAAATGCCCACCAGGCTCCATTCGCCCCATCGCACGCCGCCTCCCGTTTCTCGCCCCGCCGCTGATTCCGACCGCCATGACCGCTTCCCACCTCCACCTCGCCCTGTTCGGCCATCCCGCCGCCGTGGCGTGCGAGCGGGCGGCTGCCGAGCTGCGCGCGGGCCGGCCGCTGCGCGTGGTCGATGCGCAGGGTGGGCAGACCGCCGTGCTGGCGGTGGACACCGCATCCCCGGACAGCTTCCACGGCTTCCTGGAGGCCAGCGGCGGGCGGGCGACGCTGTCGATCGGGCCGGTCCGCGCCGGCGTGCTCGGCCTGGACGCGCCGCAAGGGGCGCGCCTGGCGCTGGACGGGCGCTTCGATCAGCTCGCCGACCTGAGCTATCTGCCGGCCCAGCCGCACGGCGACGCCTGGCACCCGGCCAACGCGCGGGATGCCGCCGGGCTGCAGCTGGCGCGCCTGGGGCTGCTGCTGCCGGCGCTGGTGGTGCACGACCTGGACGCGCAGGCCGGTCCGTTCTACGCCTGTCTGGCCATCACCCTGGACCAGGTCGAGGCCGGCCAGGCGGACGCCGGGCAGGACTGGGAGGAAGTCGCCAGCACCCGCGTGCCGCTGCGCGGGCTGGGCGATGCACGCTTCGTGGTGTTCCGCGGCGGCGTGGCCCAGCGCGACCAGGTGGCGATCATCGTCGGCACCCCGGACTTCAGCCGGCCGGTGCCGGTGCGGGTGCATTCCTCGTGCCTGACCGGCGATCTGTTCGGCTCGCTCAAGTGCGACTGCGGCGACCAGCTGCGCAACGGCCTGGCCAAGCTGGCCGAGCTGGGCGGCGGCGTGCTGCTGTACCTGGACCAGGAAGGCCGCGGCACCGGCATCGCCTCCAAGATGCGCGCCTACGGCTACCAGCACCTGGGCCTGGACACCATCGATGCCGACGCGCTGCTGGGCTTCGGCCCGGACGAGCGACGCTACGGCACCGCCGCGGCCATGCTGCGCGGTCTGGGCGTGCATCAGGTGCGGCTGCTGAGCAACAACCCGTCCAAGGTCGAGCGCCTGCGCGCGGTCGGTGTGGAAGTGGTCGAACGCCTGCCGGTCACCGGCCGCATCACCACCGACAACGAGCAGTACCTGCGCACCAAGGCCGCCCGCGCCGGGCACGCGCTGGACGTGGACGCGCTGCTGTCTTCGCTGTCCTGATTGCTGGCGGCTTTCAGGATCGTCATTCCCGCGAAAAGCGGGGATCCGGTGCCGCTGGAGGCTGTGCGTAAAGTCCATGGGTTCCCGCTTGCGCGGGAACGACGGTAGGGAGTGCGCGGGTCGCGCAAGCGACGAAGACGCCTGGGCCGAGGGCGCGACACCGGGTCGAGGTGTCCTGAGACGGCCTCGCGCTCACCTCCGGGGCCACCGCACGCTCTAGACTCGGCGGCGCTTAGCTCCCGCCCTTCCCGTCCAGGCTCCGCGTGTCGTCCTCGCCTCCGCTTCCCGAAACTGCTCCGCCACCCGCACCCGCACCCGCCACCGCGCTGCCCGATGGCTGGCAGGCGCTGCCGCCGCGCGGCGCCGGGCTGGCCGCGCTCGGCGCCTTCATCGGCACGCTGGTGGCCGGCGCCTTCGCCCTGGGCGTGGCCTGGCTGTCCGCGCCGGGCCTGACGCCCTGGCTGGACGAAGGCGTCATCGCGGTCGCAGTGATCGCGCTGGGCGCGGCGGTGATCGCCTATCGCCGCCATCGCTTCATCCGCTGGCGGCTGGACGCGCAGGGTTTCGCGCTGATGCAGGGCCGGCTGTGGCGCAGCGAGACCCATGTGCCGATTTCGCGCGTGCAGCATCTGGACGTGCGCCGCGGTCCGCTGGATCGCGCCGCACGGCTGGCCACGCTGGTGGTGCATACCGCCGGCACGCGGCTGAACGCGGTCTCGGTCTCCGGGCTGGACCAGCGCGATGCCGAACGCCTGCGCGAGCGCCTGGCGCACCAGCTCGACCGCGACGACGACGCGCTGTGAATGCGCCGCCTGACGCCGTGCAGCGCGGTCCGCGCGACCAGCGCCTGCATCCGTGGTCGTGGCTGTTCGTGCTGCTCCAGCAGCTCAAGCAGTTCCTGCTGCCGCTGCTCGTGCTGGTGGTGTTCGGGGGCGGGCGCGATGGCGACTCGGACCGCTACAACCATGTCGCCACGCTGGTGGTGATGGCGATCCTGGTCGGCACCTCGCTGCTGCGCTATCTGACCTACCGCTACCGCGTCGGCGCCGATGGCCTGAGCATCCGCAGCGGCCTGCTCAACCGCAGCCGGCGCGAGATTCCCTTCGCCCGCATCCACAACGTGGCGGTGCATCAGAGCCTGCTGCACCGGCTGTTCGGCGTGGCCGAGCTGCGCCTGGAGTCGGCCGGCGGCAGCAAGCCCGAGGCGCAGATGCGCGTGCTGCGGCTGGACCAGGCGCTGGCGCTGGAGTCGCTGGTGCGCCATCGCGGCCAGGCCGGCGCCGAGGCCGCGCCCGAGGCGCAGGAAGGCAACACCCTGCTGACCCTGGGCGCGGGCGAGATCGTGCGCCTGGGCCTGATCTCCAACCGCGGCATGATCGCGATGGCGGCCACGGCCGGCGCGCTGTACCAGCTGTTCCCGCAGCGCGTGGTCGCCGATGCGATCGAACGCTACGGCCGGCAGGCGTTCGGCTTCGCCAGCCATCTGCACCTGGGCTGGCTGACCTGGCTGCTGACCGCGACCAGCGTGCTGCTGCTGGCGCTGGCGCTGCTGCGGGCGCTGTCGATCGCGCTGGCGGCGCTGCAGTACCACGGCTTCCGCCTGAGCGAAGCGCAGCAGCGCCTGACCGTCGAACGCGGCCTGCTGGCGCGCGTGCGCTCCAGCGCGGCGCGGCGCCGGATCCAGTCCTGGACGCTGCGCGAGGGTGTGCTGCATCGCTGCTTCGGGCGGCGCAGCCTGGACATCGACACCGCCGTGGTCGGCAGCTCCAACGAACAGGACCGCGCGATCCGCGAACTGGTGCCGCTGGCCACGCCCGAGCGCTGCGATGCGCTGCTGCAGCACCTGCTGCCCGACGCGCAGTGGCCACCGGCGCAGTGGCATGCGATGCCGGTCGGGCAATGGTGGCGGCTGTGCCTGTGGCCGGCGTTCTGGCTGATCGTCCTGGCCGCGGCGCTGTGGCCGCTGCTGGATGTGCTGGCGCTGGTGGTGCTGGCGTGGTGGCCGTGGTCGGCGTTCAAGGCGCGCCGGCAGATGCAGCGCATGGCCTGGAGCGTGGACACACGCCTGGTGGCCGTGCGCGGTGGCTGGTGGACGCGCTGGTGGCGCTTCGCCGAGGTCGACAAGCTGCAGGCGCTGCGCCTGAGCCGCTCGCCGCTGGACCGCCGCTGCGGCACGGCCACGCTGCTGCTCGACTCGGCCGGCGCCGCCCACCAGGGGCCGCGCCTGGAGCTGCGCCTGATGCCGCTGGACCAGGCCCGCGCCCTGCACGATCAGCTCACCGCCACCCTGGCACGGCGCCGGCTGCGCTGGTGAGGAAGCCATCGCTTGGCAGGGTGGGAGCAACTGTCTACTCAAATCTCGCAGCGGCCTGCCTGTAGAGCGGAGCTTGTGGCAATCCCCTTTTGGGGACTCCGCTGCTCTTCGTTCGGCTCGCGGAGGAAGGCCCCAGCGGAGCAAGCTCCGCTCTACAGGCGGGTCAGAGCCGGGCGCCTGGGCCCCAGTAGCCCAGATCCTTGCGGATCTGCAGGGCGCGCAGGCGTGCGGCGAAGGGCTTGGGCCTGAGCACGCCCAGCTCGCCGGCGATGAAGTCCTCGGTCGCGGCGATCACCCGCTCGGCGCTGAAGCCATCGCGATCGGGATGGATCGAATCGGCATAACGCACGATCGCCTCCATCAGCGCCGGCGCTGGCTGCAGCGCGCGCTCCAGCTGCGCCGGCAGCTGCGCCGGGTCGTCGAAATCCAGCATGTGCGGCTTGGGCGCGCGGTTGCGCAGGGTCACCACCGGTTTGTGCTGGACGACGAACTCCGAGACGATCGAGGAGGTATCCGACACCAGCACATCGGCCGCGCGCTGGGCGGCCACCACCTGCTCGGGCTCGACGAAGGCGGCGTTGGCGCCGGCCAGCGCGCGGTAACGATCGAACAGCGCCGGCGGACACTTGGGATGCAGCGTCAGCAGCCAGTAGCGCTGGCCGCGCGCGATGTCGGCGGCGATCTGGTCGATCAGCACCGGCGCGGCGCTCAGGCGTTCGGTGAAGGTCGAGCCGAACAGGATCACCGGCCGCTCGCCCGCCGGGGCGCGCAGCGCGGCGCTGGCGCCGCCATCGTCGCGGAACAGCGGATCGAGCTTGGGCCAGCCGGTCTGGGCCACGGCGAAGTGCCCTTCGCGCTCGGCCAGCGCGCGGAACGGCGCGGTGGTGGCCGGCCCCTGCGTGCAGTACAGGTCGAACAGCCCGCGCACGCGGAAGTGGCCGCGCCCGTCGGCGCGCTTCTCCACGTTGAAGCCATGGAACAGCTGCACCTTGGCGCCGGCCACGAAGGGCGGCACCCAGTTGGCCGCACTGAACACCGCGCGCGGGCGCAGCGCCACGGCGCCCTTCAGATCGACCGGGCGCACGCACGGCGCCACCTGCGTCTCCAGCCCGCGCGCGTTGCCCTCGAACCACGCGTGGACCTGCTGGCCGGACGCGTGCAGCGCCTGGGCCAGAGGCGCCAGAATAGGCAGGGCGTACCGTTCGGTCGCAAACAGCAGGTAGTCGGCCATGAGCGTGTTATGTCCTTGACGTCGCCACACGACCCGCGGCCGCGCATTTCGGCCTGCATTATCACGTTCAACGAAGCCGACCGCATCGGCGACTGTCTGGACTCGCTGGCCTTCTGCGACGAGTGTGTGGTGGTGGACTCGCATTCGACCGATGCCACGGTCGCCATCGCCCAGGCCCGCGGCGCGCGCGTGCTGCTGCGCGACTTCGAGGGTTATCGCAGCCAGAAGGACTTCGCGGTGCGCAGCGCCGCGCACGACTGGGTGCTGTGCCTGGATGCGGACGAGCGCGTGGACGCGAAGCTGCGCGCGGCGATCGAGGCCGCGCGCGAGGGCGGCTTCGCCGGCGCGGCGGGCTATCGCTTCAACCGGCTGTCCGATTACTTCGGCCGCTTCCTGCGTCACGGCAACGCCTATCCGGACCGGGTGCTGCGGCTGTTCGACCGCCGGCGCGGCGGCTGGCGCGGCCAGCGCGAGATCCACGAAGCCGCCAGCGTCGAGGGCCCGGTCCGCACGCTGGCCGGCGACCTGATCCACTACCCATATCGCTCGCTGGAGCAGCAACTGGCCAAGACCCAGCGCTATGCGCAGATGATGGCCGAGCACGAGTTCGCCCGCGGCAAGCGCGCCTCGCTGGCCAAGCTGGTGGTGTCGCCGGCGTGGCGCTTCTGGCGCGGCTATGTGTTCCGGCTCGGCTTCCTGGACGGCTGGCGCGGCCTGGTCTACGCCTACGTGCGCGCCAACTACGTGCGGCAGAAGGCGATCATGCTGTGGCTGCTGCAGCACGGGCAGCCGGTGGCTGATGAAGCGAGGAACGAGAAAGGAGGAACGAGGAACGAGTGAAGGCAACAACTCGTTCCTCGTTCCTCTTCTCTCGTTCCTAGCCCTTCCGCGGATCCTCGCGCAGGCTGAAGCCCAGCAGGATGCCGACCAGCGTCAGATAGGCGCCGCCGCTGAGCTGGTGGGCCCACATCGACTGGCTCAGCCCGCACAGCACGAAGGACACCACCGTCATCAGTCCGGCCAACGCGGCGCTGCGCGAGCGGCGCGGGAACGGCCGCACCCGCAGCTGGCGCACGAACAGCCAGGCCGGCACGCCGTAAAGTGCCAGCAGCGCGACGATGCCGGGAATGCCCATGGTCGCGCCCCATTCGGGGAAGTCGCTGTGCGCGTGGTCCAGGTCGCACCAGCTCAGCGGCTCGGGCGGCTGGCACTCGGGCGAGGCCAGCACCACGCGTTCGAAATGCCCCACGCCCACGCCGGTCCAGGGCTGGCGCTGCAGCTCGTCCACGGCCATGCCGATCAGCTCGATGCGCGCGCCGGAGGACGAATCCGCATCGCCCACCGCATAGCGCTGGATATCGCCGCGCAGTTCCTCCACCCGCTCGCTGACATGCGGCAGCAGCGCGGCCAGGGCCACGACCGCCAGCCCCGCCAGCGCCAGGAATTCCCAGCGTCGCGCCTTGCCGCCGTTGGCGCGCGAGATCAGCGCGATGACCAGCACCAGCACCGCCGCCGGCCAGGCCCCGCGCGTGCCGCTCAGCACCACCGTCACCAGGCCGGCGCAGGTGGCCGCGATGGTCAGCAGCAGCCGCCCGGACGGCCGCAGGAACACCACCAGCCCCATCAGCAGCACCGTCAGGTCGCCGAAGGTGATGGCGTTGATCCAGCCATCGGAGCGAGCCACGCCCTGCCACAGCTGGACCAGCGCCACCGCGCAGGCGCCGAACAGGCCCAGGACCGCGCCGCTCCACAGCGCCGCGCGCGGCGGCGCCAGGCCGATCACCAGCAGCATGGCCAGCGGCATCACCAGCACGCGCCCGCGGTTGCCGGCCTCGCTCCAACGGTCGTGGTGGATCAGCGTCGAGGTGCTCACCACCAGGGCGACCAGCGCCACGGCCAGGAGCATCCACAGCAGCGGCCGGCCGGCATCCAGGCGCGCCGCCCAGATCCGGTCCGGCGCCAGCAGCACCGCCAGCAGCGTGCACACCGCCGCCGGCAACAGGCCGAGGGGCGTGGCGATCAGGCAGAACGGCAGCAGCACCAGGGCCAGCGTGTACAGCGCGCGCGCGGCGCGCAGCCGCGGCGAGGCGGGAAAGGGCTGGAACCGCAGCGATGTCCGTTCAGGCGCGTTCGGCATCGGGCCCATGTACGCCAGTCATCCACAACATCGCGTTACTCACCCTGGGCCTCGACCTGCGCCTTGCGCGCCGAATCGTCGAACGGAATCTCCGGCGAGGCCGGACAGCCCGTGCGCGCGGCCATCGGCACCAGCCACCAGCCGCGGCGACCGGCCTGCCCCGCGTGCCGGGCCACGCCGCGGTCGATGCAGGCCGGCAGGGCGATGTCCTGGACCAGCAGCCAGCGCCGCTGCGGCGCCTGCGCCTGCCAGGCCAGACCCTCGCGCAGCTGGTCCTTCCACAGCTTGCGGAAGCCGAAGGTGGTGGTGTTGGACTGGCTCATGAGCAGGTTCTGCTCCTTCCAGGCCACCAGGCCCAGCTCGGCCTGCGGACCGATGGCCTGGGCCACCTCGCGCATCACCCCGCGCGCGGAGCTGGAATCGTTGAGCAACGGGCACACCACCAACCCGTACAGCACCCAGGTCGCGCCGAGCGTCGAGCACATCGCCACCGCCGGCCGTCGCCAGAACGCCAGCAGGCTGCCCAGGCCCCAGGTGCCGATCGCCACCAGGACCCAAGCCAGGGTGTGGGTCGCGGCCTGGTCCAGGTCGCGGTCGCGATGCAGGCCGCGTTCGAAAGAGGGCTCGCCGGTCAGCATCGCGATGCCCATCCCCAGCGTGGCCAGCACCAGCACCGCGGTGAACGCATGCAGCACCCCGCGCACGTCGCGCCGCCGCAGCAGGCCCGGCAGCAGCGGCGCCAGCGCCAGGCACAGCATCGGCAGCGCCGGCATGATGTAGACGTCGCGTTTGCCGTGCGGGATGGAGAAGAACACCATCACGATCAGCCACCACGCCAGCGGCACCAGATAGCGCGGATCGTGGCGCAGGCGCAGGCGCCGCGCCCACGGCGCGATCGCCCAGGGCAGCGCCAGGATGGTCGGCGCCCACATCAGCAGCACCTGCAGGAAGTACCACCACGGCTGCGGGTGGTCCCAGGAGCGCGCGTAGCGCTTGGCGGTCTGCCGCAGCAGGATGTCGTTGAGGTAGGCGCGGTGCTCCGGATCGCCCGACAGCAGCACCGTGGTCACCATCGGCACCAGCCAGATCGACACCGCCACCAGGAAGGCCAGCGGCCCCAGCCAGAAGCGCCGGTCGCCGGCCCATACCTTGACCCCGGGCCAGCCGCGGGCCGAGACCACCGCCGCCGGCACGATGCTCAGCAGTGCCAGGAAGCCCACGCCCTTGGTGATCGTGCCCAGGCCGGCGAAGAACCAGCCCAGCACCCACATCTTCCAGTCCGGCCCCTTGAGCAGATGCCGCAGCAGGCCGTAGTTGGCCAGCGTGATCATGCCCAGCACCAGCGCGTCGATCTGCGCGCGCTTGGCCTGATAAGTGAACTGGAAGGCGAACAGCAGCGCCCAGCCCGCGTACAGCCCGACCTTGCGCGTCCACAGCCGCTGGCCCAGGTCCTTGACGCACCAGATCGCGCCCAGCGTGGCCAGCAGCGAGGGCATCAGGAAGGCCACGCGCCAGTTGCCGGTGAGCAGGAAGAACAGCCCCTCCAGCCACATCAGCATCGGCGGCTTGTCCGAGTACAGCTCCACGCCGCGATGCGGGAACAGCCAGTCGCCGCTTTCCACCATGTGCTTGGCGACCAGCGTGAAGCGCGGCTCGTCGGCCGGCCACGGATCGCGCAGGCCGATGCCCGCACCGATGACCAGCAAGGCAGTGATGAACAGCAACCAGGTATCGAGCGAGCGGGTCTTGGCGTAAGTCATGGGACGCATGGCGCGGGATGATAGCGAGGCGATGTCGGAACGCCGTGGTGAGGCGAAGCGCGCCGTCGGCTCAGGCGGCGGCCTTGCGCAGACGGGCATAGAAGAAGCCATCCATGCCGTCCTCGCCGGTCAGGCGCTGGCGCCCGCCGCCGCTGGGGTGGCCGAAGGCTTCACCCGGATCGTCCGGCTGCGCGGCGTCGTGACGCGCGAGGAAGGCCTCGATCTGCTCGGCGTTCTCTGCGGCCAGCAGCGAGCAGGTCGCATACACCAGCGTGCCGCCCGGCGCGAGCACCGCCCAGGCCGCGTCCAGCAGGCGCGCCTGCAGCGCGGTCAGCGCGGCGATGTCCTCGGGCCGGCGATGCAGCAGCACGTCGGGCTGGCGGCGCACGATGCCGGTGGCCGAGCACGGCGCGTCCAGCAGCACGGCATCGAACGGCACCCCGTCCCACCAGCCGCGCGGATCGCTGGCGTCGGCCGCCTTGAGCGTGGCCGTCGCGCCGACCCGCTGCAGGGTCTGTTCGACCCGGCGCAGGCGGCGCGCATCCACATCGAGCGCCGTCAGTCGCAGGCCCGGCTGGCGTTCGAGCAGGTGCGCGGACTTGCCGCCGGGCGCGGCGCAGGCGTCCAGCACCCGCGCCTGGTCGGCCAGGGCGAACAGATCGGCGACCTGCTGGGCCGAGCCGTCCTGAACCGACACCACGCCCGAGTCGAAGCCCGGCAGGCCGCCGACGGCGGTCGATTCGGCCAGCCGCAGGCCGTCGGGCAAGGCGGCGACGGTCTCGGCCTGGATCCCGGCCTCGGCCAGCTGCGTGCGATAGGCGTCGCGGCCGCTCTTGCGCCGGTTGACCCGCAGCCACAGCGGCGCGGCCTGCGCGCTGGCGGCGAAGAGCGCATCGGCCTGCGCCGGCCAATCAGCGCGGATGCGCTGCTGCAGCCACTGCGGCCAGGCCGCCGACGCATCGGCCGCCGGCACGCCTTCGCGCTGGGCGCGGCGCAGCAGCGCGTTGACCATGCCGGCCTGGTGCGGCCGGCCCAGCGTGCGCGCCGCCTCGACCGTGGCCGACAGCGCCGCGTGCGCCGGCAGCTGCAGCGCGTCGAACTGGGCCAGGCCGGCCAGCAGCAGCGCGCGCAGTTCGTTGTCCCTGGCCTGCAGCGGGCGCGGCATCCAGCCGCTCAGCGCGGCGTTGTAGGCCGTGCGCCGGCGCAGCGCGGCGAAGCAGATCGCCTCGAGCAGCGCGCGATCGCGCGGATCGGCCAGCTGCGGCAGCGCGGTGGCCAGCTCGGCCTTGAGCGAGCGGCCGCGATGCAGCACCGCGTCCAGCACGCGGGCAGCCGTGACCCGCACCACCACGCCGGCCTGGCTGCTCATGCGCCGGACAGATCGCGGCGCGCGTTGAGGTAGTCGGCGGCGGTGATCGCCTTGCCGCCCTCGCGCTGGACCACGCGCAGGCGCAGCGCACCCTGACCGCAGGCGATGTCCAGCCCCTGGCGGGTGGCGGCCAGCAGCGTGCCGGGCGCGGCGTTGTGGGCCAGGTCGATGGCGATGGCGCCGTGGATGCGCAGGCGCTCACCGGCCACCTGGCCTTCCGCGATCGGCCAGGGCACGAAGGCGCGCACCTTGCGCGCCAGCACCTGCGCCGGCTGGGTCCAGTCCAGCCGCGCCTCGGCCTTGTCCAGCTTGTGCGCGTAGGTCACCCCCTGCGCGGGCTGCGGCCGCGGCACCGGACGCATGTCGGCGCGCAGCAGGCCCAGGCCGTCTGCCAGCACCTGCCCGCCCAGCTCGGCCAGGCGGTCGTGCAGCTGGCCGCCGGTGTCGGTCTCGGAGATCGGCGTGGACAGCGACAGCAGCACCGGCCCAGTGTCCAGGCCGGCCTCCATCTGCATCAGGCACACGCCGCTCTCGGTGTCGCCGGCCTCGATGGCGCGCTGGATCGGCGCGGCGCCGCGCCAGCGCGGCAGCAGCGAGGCGTGCACGTTCCAGCAGCCGTAGCGCGGGATCTCCAGCACGGCCTTGGGCAGGATCAGGCCGTAGGCGACCACCACCATCACATCCGGCGCCATCAGCCGCAGCGCGGCCTGGGTCTCGGGATTGCGCAACGTCTCGGGCTGCAGCACGGGGATGCCGCGCTTGACCGCCTCGAGCTTGACCGGCGATGCGGTCAGCCCGCGCCCGCGCCCGGCGGGACGGTCGGGCTGGGTGTAGACGGCGACCACTTCGTTGTGGCGCACGGCCGCGCGCAGCGACGGCACGGCGAAATCCGGCGTGCCGGCAAAGACGATCTTCATGTGGAGGGGCGCAACTCTGGGTTCGGAGCGAAAGACGGGGGACACGCGCGTGGCTGATGCGTCGGCAGGGCCGACCGGCCGGGTCCCAGGCCCGAAGACCCGCGCCCCGGCGTCACCTCATGCCGCATTCCGTCGCGCCTTGGCCAGCTTCTTCTTGACCATCTCGCGCTTGAGCGGGGACAGGTAATCGACGAACAGCTTGCCGTCCAGGTGGTCCATCTCGTGCTGGATGCACACCGCCAGCAGGCCGTCCACGCGCAGCTGCTGCGCCGCGCCGGTGCGGTCGATGAACTTCACCGTGATCGCATCGGCGCGGGTCACGTCGGCGAAGATGCCGGGCACCGACAGGCAGCCCTCCTGGTAGACCTGCTCGCCGGCCTTGTCCAGGATCTCCGGGTTGATGAACACCTGCGGGGCGTTCTTCTCCTCGCTCACGTCGATGACCATGAAGCGCTGGTGCACGTCCACCTGACTGGCGGCCAGGCCGATGCCCGGCGCCTCGTACATGGTCTCGAACATGTCGTCGAGCAGGGTCTGGAACGCCGGTTCGGCGATCTGCTCCGCGCGCACGGGCACCGCCTTGGTGCGCAGGCGCGGATCGGGGAATTCGAGGATGGGCAACTGGGCCATGGCGAGCACCTGGTGGGGAGGCCGGGATGCGGTCCGGCGACGGACCGCACATTGTAGGGCTTGTCCTCCGGCACCGGGTAGGCCGCGTCGGGCCCACAGGGCGGTCGAGCGCAGCGCATGACGCGGGACGGACCGTTGCGCAGTTCACAGCGCGCCCCTCGACCGTGACCGCCCTGCAGACCCAACCCGAAGGGCGCCCCTGGGCAGGCCTGTGACGGCGTCATTGCTCGGTCGTCGACCCAAGTCCACTTCCTCGCGCTTCCTTGTCCCGGGCGCGCCCGAGGGCGGCGCGACCCACTCCCCGCCAGAGGACAAGCCCCCGCGCAGCGGACCCCCACCATCGCTTGCGTTGGCGGGCTTTTTCTGGACTATAGTGGCGACCACCTGTAGGGGAATCAGGTACATACCGCCATGTTCAAACAATGCCGCACAGCTGTGGCTGTCGCGTTCCTGACCCTTGCCGCCTTCGCCACGGCCCAAGAATTCGCCGGCAACCACCCCGACACCTACGTGGTGCGCAAGGGCGACACGCTGTGGGATATCTCGGCGCGCTTCCTCAAGAAGCCCTGGCTGTGGCCGGAGATCTGGCAGGCCAACCCGCAGATCGCCAACCCGCACCTGATCTACCCCGGCGACGTGATCAGCCTGGCCTATCTGGACCGCGTGGCCCAGGCGCAGGTCAAGCCCGGGCCGCGCCAGGACGCGCCGATCACCGGCGTGCCGCTGTCGGACATCGAGCCCTTCCTGCGCCACCTGCGCGTGGTCGACAGCATCGACGATCTGCCCTACGTCGCCGGCCTGCAGGACGACCGCCTGCGCGCCTTCGGCGGCCAGGACGTCTACGCCGTCGACCTGGAGGCCCCGCAGGTCGGCCAGCGCTACGCCGTGGTGCGGCCGACCAAGTACTACGACGAGCCCAAGCCCAGCACCGACCTGGACTACCGCGGCGAGCGCACGCTCGGCGAGGGCAACCTGTGGAAGGAGTTCCAGGCCCCGAACGACAACGACGACTTCCTCGGCTACGAGCTGGAGCAGATGGCCATCGGCACCGTCACCGCGGTCGATCCGGAGGGCAACGCCACCACGCTGCACCTGGAAGGCAACGGTCGCGAGGTCCGCGCCGGCGATCGCCTGATCCCGGTCGAGGCCCAGCCCTTCGACCTGCAGTTCTTCCCGCATCCGCCGCGCACCCCGCTGGTGGACGGCAAGGTGCGCATCATGTCGATCTCCGACACGCTGTCCTACGGCGGCGCGCACGACGTGGTCGCCCTGTCCGGCGGTAGCCGCGAAGGCCTGGACAACGGCACGGTGCTGTCGGTGTGGCGCCCGGGCAGCTACAAGCTCGACCCGTTCAAGGGCTCGACCTCGCGCATCGCCGAGACCAAGAAGCCCGGCCAGGGCCGCAACAAGCTGCCCGACCAGTACACCGCGCACGTGATGATCTTCAAGACCTACGAGAAGGTCAGCTACGGCCTGATCATGGAAGGCTCGGCGCCCTCGCGCGTGGGCTACTTCCTGCGCGACCCGGACGCCGGCATGCCGAACACGGCCACCGCCAGCGTCGACTGATCCGACTTTTCCTACGCAACACCACGACGGCGCCCGAGGGCGCCGTCGTCGTTTCCTGGGCCACGCTGGCGGCCATGGACGATGAAGACACCCGCGCCTGGCTGGCCCTGGTGCTCGCAGGCGGCGCCACCGCGCCACGCCGGCAGCTGGTCGAGACCCATGGCAGCGCCGCCGCCGCGCTGGCCGCCGGGCCCGCGGCCTGGAGCCAGGCCGGGCTGGAGGCCAAGCGCTGCGCGCGCCTGGACGCCCCCTGCGCCGCGGCCCTGGCGCGCTGCCTGGCCTGGCTGGCCGGGCCGCGGCGGCGCCTGCTGCACTGGGGGCATGCCGACTACCCGCCGCTGCTGGCACAGACGGCCTCGCCGCCGCTGGCGCTGTTCGTCGAGGGCGATGCGGACCTGCTCTGGCACCCCGGCGTGGCGGTGGTCGGCAGCCGCGCGCCCACCGCAGGAGGCCGCGACAACGCCGCCGACTTCGCCCATGCGCTGGCCTCGGCCGGCTGGGCGGTGCTCAGCGGCATGGCCGCCGGCATCGATGCCGCCGCGC
Organism: Pseudoxanthomonas winnipegensis; assembly: GCF_030322905.1. Taxonomy (NCBI): domain Bacteria; kingdom Pseudomonadati; phylum Pseudomonadota; class Gammaproteobacteria; order Lysobacterales; family Lysobacteraceae; genus Pseudoxanthomonas; species Pseudoxanthomonas winnipegensis. Next base: position 3,535,931 of record NZ_CP095475.1, read on the forward strand.
ACGAGGCCGCGCTGGCGCTGGCCGATGGGCGCACGGTGGCGGTGGTCGGCACCGGGCCGGACCTGGCCTATCCGGCCGGCCACGCCCGCCTGCGCGCGCGCCTGGCCGAGCGCGGCGCGGTGGTCAGCGAGTTCCCGCCCGGCACGCGGGCGCGGGCGCCGCACTTCCCCAGCCGCAACCGGGTCCTGGCCGGGCTGGCGCTGGGCACCGTGGTGATCGAGGCGGCCGAGCGTTCAGGCGCGCTGATCACCGCCCGCCTGGCGGCCGAGGCCGGACGCGAGGTCTTCGCCCTGCCCGGCTCGATCCACAACCCGATGGCGCGCGGCTGCCATCGCCTGATCCGCGACGGGGCGACCCTGATCGAGCACCCCCGGGAAATCCTCGAAGGCCTGGCCGAGGCCGCCGGCGACCTGGCCAGGGGCCTTGCGGCACCCGCCGACCGCCCCCATCCAGGGGACGATCCCGCCAGGACGCACCCGGACCCCGACTACCAGCGCTTGTGGGAAGCGCTTGGCCACGACCCAACCGGTATGGATCAACTCGTCGCGCGGACCCGATTGACGACCGCTGAAGTGTCCTCCATGCTGCTGGTCATGGAACTGGATGGGCAGGTGGCGGTCGAACATGGCCGTTACGCACGCAGATCGTAGTTTTCCCACCTCCACAGTGCTTTTGAGCACAGGCCGAGGGCAATGAAAGAGAGCATCCTGGACGTCCTGCTATACCTGTTCGAACATTACTTCACCGAAGACGCCGATCCGGTCCGCGACCGCGACTCCCTCCAGAACGGCCTGATCCAGGCCGGTTTCAGCCCCACCGAAATCAATAAAGCCTTCGATTGGCTCGATGCGCTGGCCGAGCAGCGGCCCAGCGCCGGCGAGCCGCGCGTGGACGGCCCGATCCGCATCTTCCACGGCCTTGAGCTGGAGAAGCTGGACGTGGAAGGTCGCGGCTTCCTGATGTTCCTCGAGCAGCACGGCATCCTGGACGCCGACCAGCGCGAGCTGGTGCTGGACCGCGCCATGGCGCTGGACCAGGACGAACTGGATCTGGACGACCTCAAGTGGGTCGTGCTGATGGTGCTGTTCAACCAGCCGGGGTCGGAAGCGGCCTACGCCTGGATGGAGACCCAGATGTTCGCCGACGAGCCGGAGCCGGTGCACTGACCGATCAACCGGCCTGCGCCTAGGCGCAGGCCGCGCAGGGACGCGGGGAGAATCGATGAGTCAGTGGTATTACCGGCACGAGGCCCGGACCGAGGGTCCGGTGCCGACCGAGGACATCCTGCGTCTGCTGCGCGACGGGACGCTCGGCCAGCAATCGCTGCTATGGCGCGAAGGTCTGGCGCAATGGCAGCCGCTGTCGACCCTGCGGCCCGAGCTGGGCCTGGGTCCTGCGCTTCCGCCCGCCCCTCCGCCGCTGGCGGCCACGTCCTCAGCCCAGCGCACGCCCGCCCGGCGCGGCCTGTCCGGCTGCGCGATCGCCGCGATCGTCGCGCTGGCCTGCCTTGCGCCGATCGCCGTCCTGGCCGCCATCGCGTTCCCCGCTTACCAGGACTACCTCACCCGATCGGTGATCGCCCAGGCCCTGAGCGAGGCGGCACCGGTGCAGGCGCAGGTCCAGCAGGCCATCGCCCAGGCACCGTCGGGATCCTGTCCGGCCAATGGCCAGCCGCCTTTCCGCGCACCTGGCGATTACGCAGGGCGCGCGGTCTCGGCGATCACGATCGGCAAGTTCCCGGCCAGCGGCGCCTGCGGGCTGGAGATCGTCCTGCGCAGGCCCGGACAGGCGCGCCTGGACGGCAAACGGATCTGGCTGGAAGCCGATGGCGCGGGCGGCTGGCGCTGCCGCTCGGAACTGCCGCGCCGCCAGCTGCCGGCCCAGTGCCGCGCCGGCGGGCGCTAGCGCCCCTCCCGGGCAGGGCCTGGGTTCGCCCACCCGCCTGGGTTAACGTGGCGCCCGGGGAATTGGAAGCAACACGGGGATCGCATGTCGAACTGGTACTACACAGACCGTGACCGCCAGCGTCACGGCCCGATGGACGCGGCCGCGCTGGCCCAGGCCTTCAACGCCGGCCGCATCGGCCAGGACGCGCTGGTCTGGCGCGAAGGGCTGCCCGACTGGCAGCCGCTGGGCCGGCACGCGGCCGAGCTGGGCCTGCTGGGCGACGCGCCGGTCGCGCCGCCGCCGGCGGATCCGGCGCCATTCGCCGCCGAACCCACCCCGCCCGCCAACGCCGACTGGCGCTCGGCCGTACCAGGGGCCACGGTCGAACCGGCCTCGCCCTACGCCGCCCCGCGCGCCACCATCGCCCGCGAGCAGGACGTGGTCGACGGCGGCGAGATCGTCTACGCCGGCTTCCTCAAGCGCTTCGCCGCAGCGACCCTGGACGGCCTGATCGTCGGCGCGGTGATGTTCGCGGTGCTGATGATCGTGGTGGTGGTCATGGGCGTCGGAGGCAACCTGTTCTCCGACATGCAGGCCGGGCGCGCGCCGATGCTGGGCGTGACCTTCGTCCTGCTGTTCTACTTGGTGCCCTTCCTCGTGCAGGCGGCCTATTTCACCCTGATGCACGCCTCAGGCAGCCAGGCCACGCTGGGCAAGCTGGCGGTGGGCATCAAGGTGGTGCGCTCCAACGGCGAGCGCATTTCGGTGTTGCGCAGCTTCGGCCGGTTCGCCGGGCTAGTGCTGCTGGGCGCGGTGACCTGCAACCTGACCCTGCTCGCCTCGGCCATCATGGCCGGCATCACCGCGCGCAAGCAGGGCCTGCACGACATGATGAGCGACACCCTGGTGGTGGACCGCTGGGCCTTCACCGCCCACCCCGAACGCCAGCGCCGCGAGCTGGGCGCGGTGACCATCACCATGCTGGTCCTGGCCGGTCTGGTGCTGCTCGGCTACGTGGCGATCGTGGTGTTCGCGGGCATCGGTGCGGCCATGAGCCACCGGTGAGCCGTGACCGGGCCGGCTTGACAGCCGGACCATGGCCGTGATTCCACTATAAAAAGCCACAAGCTGAACGCCCGGGGCCGAAAGGACCGGGCGTCGCCTTCTGTCCTCCCCCGATCTGCCCCACACTCGCCGCCCCGCACGGCCCGCATCGAACCTCCCCAGCCAATGCCCAAGCACCTGCTCATCGTCGAGTCGCCCGCCAAGGCCAAGACGATCAACAAATACCTCGGCAAGGACTTCACCGTCCTGGCCAGCTACGGGCATGTGCGCGACCTGGTGCCCAAGGAGGGCGCGGTCGATCCGGACAACGGCTTCGCCATGCGCTACGACCTGATCGAAAAGAACGAGAAGCACGTCGATGCGATCGCCAAGGCGGCCAAGACGGCCGACGACATCTATCTGGCGACCGACCCGGACCGCGAGGGCGAGGCGATCAGCTGGCACATCGCCGAGATCCTGAAGGAACGCAACCTGGTCCAGGGCAAGCCCATGCACCGGGTGGTGTTCACCGAGATCACGCCGCGCGCGATCAAGGAGGCCATGACCAAGCCGCGCAGCATCGCCGCCGACCTGGTCGATGCGCAGCAGGCGCGCCGCGCGCTGGACTACTTGGTGGGCTTCAACCTCTCGCCGGTGCTGTGGCGCAAGGTGCAGCGCGGCCTGTCGGCCGGCCGCGTGCAGAGCCCGGCGCTGCGCATGATCGTCGAGCGCGAGGAGGAGATCGAAGCCTTCGTCGCCCGCGAGTATTGGTCCATCGCCGCCGAGTGCGCGCATCCCAGCCAGCATTTCAGCGCCAAGCTGGTGAAGCTGGACGGGCAGAAGTTCGAACAGTTCACCATCACCGACGGCGACACGGCCGAGGCCGCGCGCCTGCGCATCCAGCAGGCCGCGCAGGGCTCGCTGCATGTCACCGACGTGGCGAGCAAGGAGCGCAAGCGTCGCCCCGCCCCGCCGTTCACCACCTCGACCCTGCAGCAGGAGGCCTCGCGCAAGTTGGGCTTCACCACGCGCAAGACCATGCAGGTGGCGCAGAAGCTGTACGAGGGCGTGGCCATCGGCGAGGAGGGCACGGTCGGCCTGATCTCCTACATGCGTACCGACTCGGTAAACCTCTCGCAGGACGCGCTGGACGAGATCCGCGACGTCATCGCCCGCGACTACGGCACCGCCTCGCTGCCGGACAAGCCCAACACCTACCAGACCAAGTCCAAGAACGCCCAGGAGGCGCACGAAGCCGTGCGCCCGACCTCGGCCCTGCGCACGCCCGCGCAGGTGTCGCGCTACCTGTCCGACGACGAGCGCCGCCTGTACGAGCTGATCTGGAAGCGCGCGGTGGCCTGCCAGATGATCCCTGCCACGCTCAACACGGTCAGCGTCGAGCTGGCCGCCGGCAGCCAGCACGCCTTCCGCGCCAGCGGCACCACCGTGGTGGTGCCCGGCTTTCTGGCCGTGTACGAGGAAGGCAAGGACACCAAGAGCGCCGAGGACGAGGACGAAGGCCGCAAGCTGCCGGCGATGAAGCCGGGCGACACGGTGCCGCTGGACCGCATCAACGCCGAGCAGCACTTCACCCAGCCGCCGCCGCGCTTCACCGAAGCGGCGCTGGTCAAGGCGCTGGAGGAATACGGCATCGGCCGTCCCTCCACCTATGCCTCGATCATCCAGACCCTGATCTTCCGCAAGTATGTGGAGATGGAAGGCCGCAGCTTCCGGCCCTCCGACGTCGGCCGCGCGGTCAGCAAGTTCCTGTCCGGGCACTTCACCCGCTACGTGGACTACGACTTCACCGCCAAGATGGAAGACGAGCTGGATGCGGTCAGCCGCGGCGAGGAGGACTGGGTGCCGCTGATGACGCGCTTCTGGGAGCCCTTCATCCAGCTGGTGGACGAGAAGAAGGAATCGGTCGACCGCGCCGAGGCCAGCGGCGCGCGCGAGCTGGGCACCGATCCCAAGACCGGCAAGCCGGTCAGCGTGCGGCTGGGCCGGTTCGGGCCGTACGCGGCCATCGGCAGCACCGCCGAGGACGCCGAGGAGAAGCCCAAGTTCGCCTCGCTGCGCCCGGGCCAGTCGATGCACACCATCACCCTGGACGAGGCGCTGGAGCTGTTCCTGATGCCGCGCGCGCTGGGCCAGGACAAGGGCGAGGACGTCAGCGTCGGCATCGGCCGCTTCGGCCCGTTCGCCCGGCGCGGCAACACCTATGCCTCCCTGAAGAAGGAAGACGACCCGTACACGATCGACCTGGCCCGCGCGGTGTTCCTGATCGAGGAGAAGGAAGAGATCGCGCGCAACCGGATCATCAAGGAGTTCGACGGCAGCGACATCCAGGTGCTCAACGGCCGCTTCGGCCCGTACATCTCCGACGGCAAGCTCAACGGCAAGATCCCCAAGGATCGCGAACCGGCGTCGCTGACGCTGGACGAGGTGGTCAAGCTGCTGGAAGAGACCGGCAAGCCGGTGCGCAAGGGCTTCGGCGCGAAGAAGACCGCGGCCAAGGCGCCCGCCAAGAGCGCCAAGGCCGCCAAGGAACCTGCGGCGAAGAAGGCCGCCAAGAAGACTCCCGCAAAGAAAGCCGCCAAAAAGGCGGTGAAAAAGGTCGCCGCCCAGCCCGAACCGGCCGTGTCGATGCTCTCGTCCAAGGCCATGCCGGTCTCGGGCAAGAAGACCGTGATCAAGAAGAAGCCGGCCGACGACGCGGCACCGTTCTGACGCCATGCCGGTCTCGACCCTGTCCCTGGACGCCGCCGTCGCGCTGCTGCGCGAGGGCGGTGTGCTGGCCTATCCCACCGAAGGCGTGTGGGGCCTGGGCTGCGACCCGCTGTCGCAGCCGGCCGTGATGCGCCTGCTGGCGATCAAGCAGCGCAGCGTCGACAAGGGCCTGATCCTGATCGCCGCCGAGCGCGAGCAGCTCGCCCCGCTGCTGGACTGGGATGCGCTGCCGGCCGCGCGCCAGGCCGCGGTGCTCGACAGCTGGCCTGGCGCCAACACCTGGATCGTGCCGGCCTCGCCGCAGGCGCCGCGCTGGGTCACCGGCGTGCACAGCGGCATCGCCGTGCGCGTCACCGCCCATCCGCAGGTGATCGCGCTGTGCAACGCCTTCGGCGGGCCGCTGGTGTCCACCAGCGCCAACCTGGCCGGCGAGCCGTCGGCGCGCCGGTTCGAGGATCTCGACCTGCGCCTGCTGGCGCGCGTGGACGGCGTGCTGGAAGGCCGCACCGGCGGCCTGGATCGCCCCAGCGTGATCCGCGACGCGCGCACCGGCCAGGTCCTGCGGGACTGAACCGTCAGCGCCGCAAGGCTTCCCGCCCCGCAGGCCAGCGCGCAAGATGCGCGCATGTCGCGCCCACCGCTGCCGCCGCTGTTGCTCGTGCTTGCCGCCCTGGCGGCGGGTGACGTCCGTGCGGCCGATCCGGTCACGATCTACCGCTGCGTCGGCCGCGACGGCACGGTGACGCTGAGCGATGCGAAGTGCCCGCCGGGCCAGCGCCAGGAAGTGCGCGAGATGCTGCGCCCGGAGGATCCGCCGCCGGTGCCGGCCTCGCCCGCGGTCCCTGCCTCGCCAGCCCGCCCCGCCGCCCCACCGGCACCGGCGCAGGTGGTGATCTATCGCACCCCGCCGCGGCCGATGTACCTGTGCACCAGCGACGATGGGCGCAGCTACACCAGCGACAATGGCGACGGAAATCCGCGCCTGGTGCCGCTGTGGTCGCTGGGCTACCCCGGCGGCGGCTGGGGCCCGCCCGGCCATCATCGACCCGGCGGACCGGTGGTGGTCGGCAACACCTGGGTGCGCGACGCCTGTCACCAGCTGCCGCAGGCCGAGGTCTGCGACCGGCTGCGCGACCGGCGCTACGAGATCCAGCGCCAGTACCACAGCGCGCTGCAGAGCGAGCGGCACGCGCTGGACAAAGAACAGCGCGGTCTCGACGCGCGCCTGGACAACGATTGCGGAGCAGGTTGATGGGAGTGAGGAACTGGGCGCGCGTCGCCCTGGCGGCGACGGCGCTGGGCCTGGCGTGGCCGCTGCTGGCGCAGACCACGATCTACCGCTGCACCGATGCCAAGGGCGAGATGACGGTGCAGAACGCGCCGTGCCCGGCCGGGACCAAGGAAGACAAGCGCCAGGTCGGCGAGGTGGCGAGCCGGCCGCTGCCGTCTTCGCTGCGCAACGCGCCCGCGCCTGCGGCCGCCTCGACGGTGCCGCCCGCGCGCAGCGTCGAGGCGGCGCCGGTCGCGTTGCCTGCTCCTTCCGGGCCACCGCCCGCGCCGCTGCACCTGAGCGCCACCCCGGATCCGACCGTGACGCCGCCCGCGCCGACCGGGCCGGCGACGACGATCTACCGCTGCACCGATGCCACCGGCGCGCTGACCGTCCAGAACAGCCCCTGCCCGGCCGGCAGCAAGACCGACAAGCGCGCCGTGCAGGGCGTAGCCAGCATGCCGCTGCCCGGCAACAAGCCCGCTGCCGCCGCGCCGACGGCGAGCGCGGTGCCGGCGGCACAGGCGGCGGCCCCCACAGCGACACAGGCCGCTCCATTCGCCGCGCCGGCGGCGGCGCGCCAGGGCGGCGAGCGCGCACGCGATTCGGCCATCGTTCCGGCGGCCGACGACACGCAGGTGCTGCAGACGATTCCCGGCATGACGCTGATCCAGGACCCGACCCTGCACAAAGACGACGCGGCCGCCGACGCGCTGGCCGGTCGCAAGCCCGCGCAGGCCAGCCCGGCCGCGGCCGGGCTGGTCACCGGCTCGGCGCCGCCGATCCTGTTCCAGTGCACCACCTACGACAGCGGCACCTACCTGACCGAGGAGGCCAATCCGCAGTCGCGCTGCGCGCCGCTGAACACCGTCGGCCTGGACGGCAACCCGGCCGGCGGCGCAGGCCGCGCCTGCGAGGTGATCCACGACGTCTGCGCCCGCGTGCCCGACCAGCGCCTGTGCGCGGCTTGGAACAAGCGCCTGGGCGAGGCCGAAGTGGCCTGGCGCTACGCCAAGCCCGAGAACCAGGCCGACAGGAAGGCAGACTACGACCGCGTGCAGCGCATCGTCACCGATGCGCATTGCAAGTGAGATGCGCGGCGAGCGAGCAAGAGCGGGCAAGCGCGGATCGGAACGGCGAAGAAGACCCGTCATTTCCGCGAAAACGGGAAGTGCGTCTCGGCAGGCGCATGCCTGACCATCCAGTGGCTTTCATGCGCAGTGCCGACGTCAATGGATTCCCGCTTTCGCGGGAATGACGGTGGAAGGTTGGCGGAGGCTCGGCGATTGGACCGCGCTTCAAGGCACGGCCCACTGTTTGCAGCGAAGCCTCAGCCCTGCGCCTTGTCGCTGATCAGCTGCACCACGCTGGAGAAGTCCAGGCCGCCGCGTCCGGCCTGCTTGTTCATGGCGTAGAGGTTGCGCGCCAGTTCGCCCAGCGGGATGGTCGCGCCCACGCCCATGGCCGCCTCCACCGCCAGGCCCAGGTCCTTGAGCATCAGGTCGTTGCCGAAGCCGCCGCTGTAGCCGCGCGAGGCCGGTGCGTTCTCCAGCACGCCCGGCCATGGGTTGCAGACCTCGGTGGCCCAGCTGCGCCCGGTGCTGACCGCCATCATCTGCGAGAGCACCTTCGGGTCCAGCCCGTGCGCCACGCCCAGGCCGATGGCCTCGCCGGTCACCGCCATGATCACGCCCAGGGCCATGTTGTTGCACAGCTTGGCGACCTGGCCGGCGCCGCTGGCGCCGACGTGGAAAATGTTCTTGCCCATCGCCTGCAGCACGGGGCGGGCGCGTTCGAGCACCTGCGCCTCGCCGCCGACGATGAAGGTCAGCGTGCCGGCCTGGGCGCCGGCGGTGCCGCCGGACACCGGCGCGTCGAGCATCGCCAGGCCGTGCGCGGCCGCGGCCTGGGCGACCTTGCGCGCGCTGGCCGGGGCGATGGTGCTGCAGTCGATCACCAGTGCGCCGGCCGGGATCTTTTCGAGCAGCCCGCCGTCGCCCAGGTACAGGCCTTCGACATGCCGACTGGCCGGCAGCATCGAGATCACCACCTCGGCACCGTCCAGCGTGTCGAGGGCCGAGGCGGCGGCGTGGGCGCCGGCGGCCTTGGCCGCCTCCAGCGCCGCGGGCGCCAGGTCGAACACCGACAGCGTGTGCCCGGCCTTGACCAGGTTGACGGCCATCGGCCCGCCCATGTTGCCCAGACCGATGAAGGCGATATGTGACATTGGTAAGGCCCTCCCGGGGCGTAGTGATATCGATGCGTGGTAGAGCCGAGCTCGCTCGGCTGTGGCTTTCCCGACAGAGCCGGACCCGGGCAAGCTCGGCTGGGGCTTTCCCGGTAGAGCCCCAGCCGAGCGAGCTCGGCTCTACAGGGTATTCATGCGAGGTCGGCGAGCGGATGCGCCTCGGCGGGCCAGGGCGAGATGAGGAAACCCTGCGCCCACTGCGCGTCGGCCTCGGCCAGGGTGGCCGGGTTCCAGCGCGGCTTGCGGTCCTTGTCGATCAGCAGCGCGCGGATGCCTTCGGCAAAGTCGCCATGGGCGGCCACATGCAGGGCGGCGATGCATTCCAGGCGGAAGGTGTCGGCCAGGCTCAGGTCGGCGGCGCGGCGCTGCAGTTCCCAGGCCAGGCGCGCCGAACCCGGCGCACCGGCGGCCAGCGTGGCCTGCGCGGTTTGCAGCCACGGGTCGTCGTCGCTGGAGGCGGCGCCGATGGCGGCCACCACCTGCTCCAGCGAACCGGCGCCGACCAGCGCCTCGACCTGCTCGGCATGCGATTGCAGCGGCCCGGGCGGCGCCGGCATGGACATGCCGGCCAGCAGCCTGGTCAGCGCGGCGCGGTTGGCCGCAGGCGCCTCGTCCCAGGGCTGCGCGACCAGCGCATCGAGCAGCGCGGCGTGCCGGCCGCTGTCGATGCACACATCGGCCAGGCCTGCGTAGATCGCATCGCCGGCGTTGAGCGGCGCGCCGGTCAGCGCCAGGAACAGGCCCGCCCCGCGCGGCACGCGCGCCAGCAGCCAGCTGCCGCCGACATCGGGGAACAGGCCGATGCCGATCTCCGGCATGGCCAGCCGCGAGCGCTCGGTGACCACGCGGTGGCTGGCGCCCGACATCAGGCCGATGCCGCCGCCCATCACGATGCCATGGCCCCAGCACAGCAGCGGCTTGGGATAGGTGTGGATGAAGTAGTCCAGGCGGTATTCCTCTTCGAAGAATGCCGCCGCGTACGCGTTGGAGGTGATGTCCTCGCCGCCGCCATCGCGGTACTCGCGCATGCTGCGGTACAGGCCGTGCAGGTCGCCGCCGGCGCAGAAGGCCTTCTCGCCCGCGCCCTGCAGCACCACGCAGGCGATGGCGGCGTCCTCGGCCCAGGCGCGCAGCTGCGCGTCCAGCAGGCGCGTCATCTCCAAAGACAGGCCGTTGAGCGTCTTGGGCGCGTTGAGCGTGGCGATGCCGATGCGCTTGCCGCCTGCGCCCTCGCGGGTCTCGAACAGCACCGGCGCCTCGACCACCGAGTCGTGCGGATTCATGCGTTGGTCCATTGCGGCGCGCGCTTTTCAAGGAACGCGTTGACGCCCTCGGCCTGGTCGGCGGTGTCGAACAGATCGACGAAGGCCTCGCGTTCGGCCACCAGCGCCGCGGCGAAGCTGCCGCTGCGCGTGGCCTGCACCAGCGCCTTGCACGCGGCCACGCTGGTCGGGCTCTGGCGGCCCGCGCTGCGCGCCCAGTCCAGAGCACGTGCGCGGCCCTCTCCCCGCGGCACCACCTCTTCGACCAGGCCGATGCGCAGCGCGGTGGCCGCATCGACGCGCTCGCCGAGCAGGATCATGCGCTTGGCCCAGCCCTCCCCGACCAGCCGCGGCAGCGCCTGTGTGCCTCCCGCACACGGCAGCAGGCCCACGGCCGCTTCGGTGAGGGCGAGCTGCGCGTGCTCCTCGGCGATGCGCAGGTCGCAGGCCAGCGCGCATTCCAGCCCGCCGCCCATGGCATAGCCGTTGATCGCGGCGATGGACACGCCCCGGAACGCGGCCAGCGCTTCGAAGGCCTCGCCGAAGCGGCGCGCCGCCTCCCGCGCGGCCGCCTTGTCGCCGGAGGCGAACTGCTTCAGGTCCGCGCCGGCCGAGAAGAACTTCTCGCCCTCGCCGGTGATCACCAGCGCGTAGATGTCGCGGTCGGCGTTGAGCGCGCCGACCAGGTCGCGCAGCGCGGCCAGGCTGTGCACGGTCCAGGTATTGGCCGGCGGGTTGGACAGGCTGACGAGGGCGACATGGCCCTCGGCCTCGACCTTGAGCCCGGTGTGCTCGGTGTCGCGCCAGCTCATCGCAGCGCCTCGTCGCTGCTCAGCAGGTGCCGCGAGATGATCACGCGCATGATCTCGTTGGTGCCCTCCAGGATCTGGTGCACGCGGCAATCGCGCAGCAGGCGCTCGACCGGGTACTCGCGGATGTAGCCGTAGCCGCCGTGCAGCTGCAGCGCATCGTTGCAGACCGAGAAGCCCGCATCGGTGGCGAAGCGCTTGGCCATCGCGCACCACACGGTCTTGTCCGGCGCGTCGGCGTCGAGCTTGCGCGCGGCGGTGTGGACCATCTGGCGCGCGGCGACTAGTTCGGTGGCCATGTCGGCCAGCTTGAACTGCAGCGCCTGGAACTCGCTCAGCTTCTTGCCGAACTGGCTGCGCTCGCCCAGATAGCGGCGCGCCGCATCCAGCGCGCCCTGGGCCGCGCCCAGCGAGCACGCGGCGATGTTGATGCGCCCACCGTCCAGCGCCTTCATCGCCAGGCGGAAGCCGTCGCCCTCCTGGCCCAGCAGGTTGGCGGCCGGCACGCGCACGCCCTGGAAGGTGATGCCGCGCGTGGGCTGGCTGTTCCAGCCCATCTTCTCTTCCTTGCGGCCGTAGCTGATGCCCTCCGCATCGGCCGGCACGACGAAGGCGCTGATGCCGCGCGCGCCGGGCTCGCCGGTGCGCGCCATCACCACCAGCACGTCGGTGGCGCCGGCACCGGAGATGAAGGCCTTGGCGCCGTCGAGCACGTAGTGGTCGCCCTCGCGCACGGCGCGGGTCTTGAGCGAGGCCGCATCCGAGCCCGCGCCCGGTTCGGTCAAGCAATACGAGGCCAGCTTCTCGCCGGCGACCAGCCCCGGGCACCAGGCATCGCGCACGGCCGGCGTGGCGTTGCCGGCGATCAGCCAGGTGGCCATGTTGTGGATGGTGATGAAGGCGGCGGTCGAGGGATCGACGCTGGCCAGCTCCTCGAACACCACCGCCGCATCCAGCCGCGACAGTCCCAGCCCGCCGACGGCCTCGGGCGAGTACAGCCCGCAGAAGCCCAGCTGGCCGGCCTTGGCGATGGCCTCGCGCGGGAAGATGCATTCGGCGTCCCAGTGGGCGGCGTGCGGGGCGAATTCCTTGTCGGCGAAGTCGCGCGCGGCCTCGCGGAAGGCCTGCTGCTCCTCGGTGAGTTCGGCCGCGTCGTGCGGGAGTTTCATCACTGCGTTCATGGCATCGCCCTTGTGCGAAGGCTCACTTGAGACTGATCGTGGTGTTGACGCCATGGCTGAGCGTGTCGTCGTCGAACCAGCGCGCGGTCACCGTCTTGGTCTGGGTGTAGAACAGCACCACCTGCTTGCCGTACGGACCCAGGTCGCCCAGCTTGGAGGCGCGCGAACCGGTGAAGGAGAACAGCGGCACCGGCACCGGGATCGGCACGTTGATGCCGACCTGGCCCACGTCGATGTCTTCCTGGAACCGGCGCGCGGCCGCGCCGGACTGGGTGAACAGCGCGGTGCCGTTGCCGTTGGGGTTGGCGTTGACGAAGGCGATGGCCTCATCGAGCGTGTCGACCTCCACAATCACCAGCACCGGCCCGAAGATCTCCTCGTCGTAGATGCGCATGCCCGGCTTGACGCCGGAGAAGATGGTCGGGCCGACGAAGTTGCCCTGCGCGTGGCCCTCGACCTGCGGCTTGCGGCCGTCCAGTTCGAGCTTGGCGCCCTGGGCGATGCCCGATTCGATCAGCGCCTCCACGCGCGAGCACGCGGTGGTGGAGATCAGCGGGCCGACGTCCACGCCGCTGGCGTTGCCCGGGCCCACTTTCAGCGTCTTGGCCTTCTCGACCAGATCGGGGATCCAGTCGCGCGCCGCGCCCACCACCACCATCGTCGAGGCGGCCATGCAGCGCTGGCCGGCCGCGCCGAACGCCGCGCCGGCCATCGCATTGAGCGTCTGCTCCTTGTTGGCATCGGGCAGGACGACGGCGTGGTTCTTGGCGCCCATCATGCACTGCACGCGCTTGCCGGCCAGCGAGGCGCGGTTGTAGACATGCGTGCCGACCCTGGTCGAGCCGACGAAGGACACCGCCTTGATGTCGGGGTGATCGCAGATGGCGTTGACCACCTCCTCGCCGCCGTGGACGACGTTGAGCACGCCCTTGGGGATGCCCGCCTCCAGCGCCAGTTCGACCAGGCGCATGGTCACCATCGGGTCCTGCTCGGAGGGCTTGAGGATGAAGGTGTTGCCGGTGGCGATGGCCATCGGGAACATCCACAGCGGGATCATCGCCGGGAAGTTGAACGGGGTGATGCCGGCGCACACGCCGAGCGGCTGCATGAGCGTGTAGGTGTCCACGCCGTTGGCCACGTTGTTGGCCAGCTCGCCCAGCTGCAGGTTGCCGATGGCCGCGGCGTGTTCGACCACCTCCAGGCCGCGGAACACGTCGCCCTCGGCATCGGGCAGGGTCTTGCCCTGCTCGGCGGTGAGGATCGCCGCCAACTCGCCCATGTGCTCGCGGATCAGCTGCTGGTACTTGAGGAAGATGCGCGCGCGGGTGCCGATGGGCGTCTTGCGCCAGGTCTTGAAGGCCTCCTTGGCGGCGGCCACGGCGCGGTCCACCTCGTCCACGGTGGCGAAGGGCACCTGCCCGAGCACTTCCTGCGTGGCCGGGTTGACGATGTCCTTCCAGGTGGAGGTGCGCGATTCGACGAAGGCACCGTCGATCAGCAGAGACACGCGCGGCAGTTCAGCGTTCATGGGCGGCCCTTGGGGCGATGGCGAATGACAGGATTCGCATCTTTCGCAAGATCGGGGCAGATTTCAGCCCCAATTCTGCTTAATCCGGCCAATGACCGGCCGGATTTCTGCGAAGATTGCGAAGATGAGCCCCCACCGCCGCCTCGAGCTCGGCCTGCGCCTGCAGCGCCTGCGCCAGCGCCACGGCCTGTCCCAGGCCCAGCTGGCCCAGGCGCTGGGCCTCTCGCCCAGCTATCTCAACCAGATCGAGCGCAACAAGCGCCCGCTGACCCCCGCCGTGCAGCAGCGCCTGCGCCAGGTCCTGCAGGACACCGCCGGCCTGTTCGACGCCGACGACCCGGCCGCGCTGATCGACCCGCTGCACGAGACCCTGGTCGCGCTGGACCGGCCCGGCGTGACCACGGCCGAGTTGCGCGCCCTGGCGGGCAACCTGCCCCAGGTCGCCCATGCGCTGCTGGACCTGCATCGCGAGCATCGCGCCCTGCGCGAGCGCGCCGCGGCGCTGGAACTGCAGATCGGCGATGCGACCTCCGGCGCGCCGGCCTTGCTGCCGCCCGGCGACCAGGTGCGCGACTATTTCAACCGCCTGCGCAACCACATCCCCGAGCTGGACACGCTGGCCGAGGGCCTGTTCGACGAACTGGGCCTGGTGCCCGGCCACACCGCGCCGCGCCTGCGCCAGCGCCTGGCCGACCGCCACGGCGTGCTGGCCGAGGTCCACGGCGGCGGCCAGATCAAGCGCCGCCTGGACACGGCCGCGCGCGTGCTGCATCTGCCCGACTACCTGCGCCCGGGCCAGCAGGCCTTCCAGATGGCCGCCGAACTGGTGCTGCTGGAACACCCGGGCCTGATCGCCGCGCTGACCGCGCGCGCCGGTTTCGACGACGCCGAGCGCATTGCGCTGGCGCGCATCGGCCTGTCCAACTACTTCGCCGGCGCGCTGGTGATGCCCTACGGCGAGTTCCTGCGCAGCGCCGAGCAGAGCCGCTACGACATCGAATGGCTGGCGCACCGCTTCGGCGTGGGCTTCGAGGCGGTGTGCCATCGCCTGTCCACGCTGCAGCGCGAGGGCGCGCCGGGCCTGCCGATCTTCTTCATGCGCGTGGACCGCGCCGGCAACGTGTCCAAGCGCCATTCGTCCACCGATTTCCACTTCTCCCAGGTCGGCGGCTCCTGCCCGCTCTGGATCGTGTACGAGGCCTTCAACCAGCCCGGACGCGTGCTGACCCAGGTCACCCGCCTGCCCGATGGCCGACGCCACTTCTGGCTGGCCCGACAGGTCAGCACCGGCCCGGTCGGCTACGGCCAGCCGCGCAAGACCTTCGCCGTCACGGTGGGCTGCGACCTGCGCCACGCCGAGCGCCTGGTCTACGCCCGCGGCATCGACATCCGCCCCGAATCGGCCGTGCCCATCGGCCCGGGCTGCCGCACCTGCGAATGGAGCGACTGCCTGCAGCGCGCCTTCCCCGCGCTGCCGCAGCTGGGTGCGGTGGCGCGCTGAAGGGTGGCCGCCCGAGCGTGCGCCGTGGGGCACGGGCGGCGCACTGCTGACGGATCGGTCAGGATGCCCGCGGAAGTGACTTCCGGCAGACGCGGCGGCGATGCCGTGGCTGAGACGCTCGCGGCTCCAACAGGGGGTTCCGCATGTACTTGCGCAAGACGCTGCTCACGCTGCTGACCGTGTCGCTCGCTGGCGGCCCGCTGTGTCTGGCCGAAGCGCGCGCCGACGAGCGCAGCGCCGAACCTGCCGCCCAGGCGGCCTCGGTCGATGCGGCGATCAGGCAGCAGATGCGCGAAGGCGGGCTGGTCGGCGTGGGGGCCGCGGTCATCGTGGACGGCAAGGTGGCCTGGCGCGGTGCCTACGGGCTGGCCGACCGCGAGAGCGGACGTCCGTTCACCACCGCGACCGTCATGAACATCGCGTCCATCAGCAAGACCGTCGTGGGCGCGGCGATGATGCGCGCGCTGGAGGAAGGCAAGCTCGACGTCGACGCGGACATCGATGGCTACCTGCCGTTCCAGGTGCGCAACCCGCGTCATCCCGACATCCCGATCACGCTGCGCCAGATCGCCACGCACACCTCCAGCATCACCGATCGCTGGGACGTGTACGCCGCGAGCTACCACTTCGGCCGCAATGCGCCGCAGCCGCTGGGCGACTTTCTGCGCGGCTACTTCGTGCCGGGCGGGGCCGACTACAGCCCGGAGAACTACAACGCCTCCGCGCCCGGGACCGAGCGCGACTACTCCAACATCGGCGCCGGGCTGGCCGGCTACATCATCGAGCGCACCACCGGCCAGCCGCTGGATCGCTACACCGAGGACCGCATCTTCCGCCCGCTCGGCATGGACAGCACCCACTGGCGTCTCCAGCCGCGCGATCTGCGCGAGGGCGCCACGCTGTACCTGTCGCAGGACGGCATCGCCGTCGCGTTGCAGCCCTACACCGGCACGACCTGGCCCGATGGCGGACTGCGCACCTCGGTCGACGACCTGTCCAAGTTCTTCATCGCCCTGCTCAGCGGCGGCCAGGCCAACGGTGCGCGCATCCTGAAGCCGTCCTCGGTGGATGAAATGCTGCGCCTGCAGTTCACGGCCGAGCACAAGCCGGCCAATGTCGACATCGCCGAGAAGAACTCCGGCCTGTTCTGGCAGACCAAGTTCAACACCCGGTACGTGGGCCACGGCGGCAGCGACCCCGGCCTGAAGACCGAGATGCTGGCCACGCCCGATCTGCGGACCGGCATCGTGTTCTTCACCAACACCGCCGGCCAGGACACCGAGAAGGCGTATGTGGCGATCCTCAAGCTGCTGTTCGCCCACGCTCAGGCGCTGAGCGCATCGGGCGCGGCGCGTTAGCGCGGCTGAAGGGCGGCGTCCGGATGCGTTGAAAGCGCTCGTCAACCGCCTGCGCTGGGCTAAGCTGCCGCCTCGCTCCTCGACCGTCGCTCCGATGCAGTGCATGTCCGCCCCCCCCCTGCGCCCGGCTCTCGCGCTGCTGCTGGCGCTGTTCACCCTGCCCGCCTGCGCGCGGGTGCCGGTGTATGGCGTCAAGGCGGTCAAGACGTATCCGCACGACACGCAGGCCTTCACCGAGGGGCTGTTCTACCTGGATGGCGTGCTGTACGAGAGCACCGGCGAGCTGGGCGAGTCGGTGGTGCGCAAGGTGGAGCTGGCCACCGGCAAGGTGCTGCAGGAGGCGGCACTGCCGCCGCAATACTTCGGCGAGGGCATCGTCGCGCACGACGGCAAGCTGCTGCAGCTGACCTGGCGCAGCGGCGTGGGCGCGATCCGCGACCTGGCGACCTTGGACATCGTCGGCAGCTTCCGCTATCCGGGCGAAGGCTGGGCGCTGACCCGCGATGAGACGCACCTGTACATGAGCGACGGCACGCCGGTCATCCGCGTGCTCGATCCGGACACCTTGCAGCCGACCGGCAGCATCACCGTAACCGTCGAGGGAAAGCCGCTGCAGCGCGTCAACGAGCTGGAATGGATCAAGGGCCAGCTATGGGCCAATGTGTGGATGACCGATCGCATCGCGCGCATCGATCCGGCCACCGGCGCGGTGGTGGGCTGGGTCGACCTCAAGGGCCTGTTCGATTACCGCAAGCTGCCCGACCCGAACGACGACGTGCCCAACGGCATCGCCTACGACGCGCAGGGCGACCGCATCTTCGTCACCGGCAAGCGCTGGCCCAAGCTGTTCGAGATCAAGCTGACCGGGCCGCGCTGAGCGCCCGCGCCCACAGACCATGCACACTTTCGACCTGTTTCCCTACAGCTTCGCCGGGCTGCGCCTGCGCGCGCTGCGCCTGGACGATCTGGACGCCTTCCACGCCTATCGCCGCGATCCGGCGGTGGCCCGCTTCCAGGGCTGGCCGCCGATGGACCGCCCGGCCTGCGAGGCCTTCCTGCGCGAGCAGGCCGGACACGACGCCCTGGTGCCCGATGGCTGGCGGCAGCTGGCGCTTGCGCGCGCGCAGGACGACGCGCTGATCGGCGATGTCGGAGTGTGGCTGTCGGCCGATGCCACGCAGGCCGAGTTCGGGCTGAGCATCACGCCGGACGCGCAGGGACAGGGCCATGGCACGGCCTGCGTCCGCGGGCTGCTGACGCGGCTGGCCGGCCTGCCCTCCCTTGTGGAGGTCCAAGCCGCCAGCGACCTGCGCAACCTGCCGTGCCTGGCGCTGCTGCAGCGGGCGGGCATGACGCCCTCGCACCGGCGCGAAGACGAATACAAGGGCGAATGGTGCGTCGAGCAGGTCTTCGTCACCCGCCTGGATCCGCATCGCCACCTCGCGGATACCACCGCATTGCGCGCCGACTGAACGTGGTCAAGCTGGCCAAGTCTGTCACCTTGGTGAGAGCCCCCGTCTCTTCCGATCACGCCGCGCCCTCCTTGTAGAGCGGAGCTTGCTCCGCTGCCTTCCGTTCAGTTCGTGGGAAAGCCCCAGCGGAGCAAGCTCCGCTCTACAGGCGCGGCTGCGGTATCTCGCCAGTCCTATGGCGGACCATGGCATTCAGGCGGAGGAGCGGCACGCGCATGCAGGCGGCCAGGGCCGCCTTGGCCGGCGCATGCGGCGCAGGAGGCGCCGACTCCACGCCGATCGCGCTCAGCCCAGCACGCGCACCGCAGCAGGCTTGCGCACCTCGACCACACGGGTCGGCACCCACGGACCGCCCCACCACATGCGCCAGCCCAGGCTGCGGCGCGTGGCGGTCACGCCGTGGGTGGCGAGCCTGGCCACGTACTCGTCGGTCTTGTTGATGTCGGCCAGCAGCAGCACGCCGCCGGGGCGCAGCACGCGCCAGGCCTCGTCGATGGCCTGCGCGCGGCCCTCGCGCCTGGCGATGTTGTGGATGGCCACATTGGAGACCACCGCATCGAAGCTGGCATCGGCGAACGGCAGGTGGCGCATGTCGGCGGTGTGCAACTCCACGCGCGCGGCCACGCCCTCGGCCTCGGCATTGGCCAGCGCGGCCGCCATGGCGTTGCCCGACTGGTCCTTGCTGCTCCAGATGTCCACGCCGACCGCGCGCCCGCGCGGCAGGTGGCGCGCGACCTCCAGCAGCACCATGCCGCGGCCGCAGCCCAGGTCCAGCACCCGCTCGTCGCCGCGCCACGGCTGCGCGGCCAGCAGGCGCTGCCAGACCAGGAACTTCCCGCGCCGCGTGGTGTGCAGATACAGCCCCGCCATCAGCGTCAGGATGATGGCGCTCACCCACCACTGCGGCGCCACGAACACCGCGACGGCCGCACAGGCCAGGGCGCCTGCGAGCATCCCGAGCGGGGCATAGGGCGCGTCGATGCCGTAGCGACCGGCGCGAAGCGATGCGGACATGGGCGTGTTCTCCGAAAGGGGCGGCGCCATCGTGCGCGTGCGCCGGCACGCCCTCCAGTGACAGCTGTCATTGCGATGGAGTGCAGGCTGGCGCGGGCTGGCTCGAATCAGCGCCTGCCCATCTCCAGTGCGGCCAAGACCCCCGGCTGTGCGAGTCCAGCAGGGTGCGCACAGGCCGCGGCGGCCATGAGGCCTTGCCGGCGCGCCTCCCCGGTGCGCCGGCACCTCCCAGGCGGGCCCGTCCGGGTCCGCCGGGCCGGCCGTGTAAAATCGTCGTCTTTTTCAGTGCGCCCACCGCGCCCCTCCATGGCCAAACCCCGACAACACGGGCCTGTCCCCGGCCCGGCCTTTGTGCGCCTGCTCGCGCGGCTGGGCCAGGTCGCCGTGCCGGCCCCGCCGCCGGCGCTGCCCGAGCGGCTGGCGCAGTGGGTGGACTGGAACCGCGCGGTCGCCCTGTCGCGGGCGCTGGACGGCGCGCCGCCGCCGGCCGCCGACGGCCCGCGCTTCGACGCCGCCGAAGCCGACGCCTGCCACGCCCAGCGCGCCGCCCTGGCCGCGGCGATCCGCGAGGACCGCGAGCTGGCCGCGGCCATCCAGCGGCGCCTGGACAAGGCCGCCGGCGAAGGCACAAGCCTGGACCTGGCCGTGGACTTCGCCGTGTTCCGCCAACGCTACCTGGCCCACCAGCGCGCCATGCTGGCCACCACCGGCCTGCTGCGCGGCCGCCTGCGCGACATGCTCGGCCACGGCCCGGCGGCGCTGGCGCGGCTGGCCGAGGTCGACGCGGTGATGGAATCGACCCTGAGCCCGCGCGAGCAGACCGCGCTGGCCGCGGTCCCGGCGCTGCTGGAACAGCACTTCCTGCGCCTGCGTCCGGCCGAGGCCGACGCCGTCCCGGCCAGCGCCCCCCCAACCGACGCCGCGCAGATGCCTGCCTGGCTGCAGACCTTCGCCCAGGACATGCAGCGCGCGCTGCTGGCCGAGCTGGACCTGCGCTTCCAACCGATCGATGCGCTGCTCGCGGCGCTCGCGCCTTCGTTGATGCCTTCATGCCAAGAACCGTCCTGAACCTGATCGTCTTCCTCCTGGGCCTGCTCGCTGTGGCCTGGGTCGGCGCCGGCTACCTCGGCAACAACGCGCTGGGCGTGGCCGTGTCGCTGGTGATCGCCGCCTGTTACATCGCCGGCGCGATCGAGCTCTACCGCTACCGCCAGGCCACGCGCACGCTGGAGCTGACCCTGGCCGAGGACCCCACCGCGGCCTCGGGTGTGGCGGCCTGGCTGGAACGGCTCGCCCCCAGCCTGCGCCAGCCGGTGCGCCTGCGCATCGAAGGCGCGCGCGTGGCCCTGCCGGCGCCGACGCTGACGCCGTACCTGACCGGCCTGCTGGTGCTGCTGGGCATGCTCGGCACGCTGCTGGGCATGATGGCCACGCTGCGCGGCACCGGCCTGGCGCTGGAGAGCGCGATCGACCTGCAGGCCATGCGCGGCTCGCTGGCCGCGCCGGTGAAGGGCCTGGGCTTCGCCTTCGGCACCTCGATCGCCGGCGTGGCCACCTCGGCGATGCTGGGCCTGCTCTCGGCGCTATGCCGGCGCGAGCGCCTGGAGGCCGTGCAGCGGCTGGATGCGGCCATCGCCACCACGCTGCATCCGCACTCGCGCGCGCATCGGCAGGAGGAGGCCTTCCGCCTGCAGCAGGCGCAGACCGCGCTGATGCCGCAGCTGATCGAGCAGCTCGGCGCGCTGATGCAGACCATCCAGACCCACAGCAGCGCCACCCACGCGCAGCTGGTCGAACGCCACGAGGTCCTGCATGCCCGGACCGAGGCGGCGCACGTGCAGCTGAGCGAGGTGCTGGCCCGCGCGCTGGCCGCCAGCGTCGCCGACAGCGCGCAGGCGGTGAACGCCGCGCTGCAGCCGGTGGTCGAACGCACCCTCACCGGCCTGGCGCGCGACGCGCAGACGCTGCAGGCCAGCGTGCGCGAGGCGGTGCAGCAGCAGCTCGACGCGCTGGACAAGGGCTTCGCCGGCGCCACCAGCGCGGCCCGCGACAGCTGGACCGCCGCGCTTGATGCGCAGCGCCAGGCGCACGCCGCGCAGGTCGAGGCCCTGCAGCAGGCGTTGGACGGCGCCGGCCAGGCGCTGTCCACGCACGCCACGCGCACGGTGGAGGCCATCGGCGCGCGCCTGGACGGCACCGCGCAGCAGCTCGACACGCAGTGGACCCAGGCCCTGGCCCAGCAGCGCGAGCTGCACGCAGCCCAGGCCGCGCAGCACGCGCAGGCGCTGGAGCAGGCCGGGGCCGCGTTCCAGACCCACGCCGCCGCGCTGCTGGACCACGCCCGCCAGGCGCAGGCGCAGCTGCACGACACGCTGACCGCCCAGGCCGAACGCGGCGGCGTGCAGCTGGAGGCGGCCAGCGCCGCGTTCGCCCGGCATAGCGCGCAGGCGGCCAGCACCTTCGACACGCACGCCGGCGCCGTGGCGCGCAGCGCGGAGGACACCCAGCAGCAGCTGCGCGAGGCCCTGGCCCAGCAGGCCGAGCAGCACGCGCAGCAGCTGCGCGAGGCGGCCGCGGCGTTCGACCAGCACACCGCCACCGTGGCGCAGACGCTGACCCGCTCGCACAGCGCGCTGCAGGACGCGCTAGCCGCCCAGGACGGGCAGCGCCTGGCCGCCTGGTCCGAGGCGCTCGCCTCGACCCATCAGGCCCTGCGCGAGGAATGGCGACAGGCCGGCGCCGAGACCGCGCAGCGCCAGCAGGCCATCTGCGACACGCTGGCGCAGACCGCCGAGGCGATCACCGGCCAGGCGCAGACGCATGCGCAGGAGACCATCGCCCAGATCACGCGCCTGGTCGATGCCGCCGCCGAGGCGCCGCGCGCGGCGGCCGAGGTCATCGCCGAACTGCGCCAGAAGCTCTCCGATTCCATGGTGCGCGACACCGAGCTGCTGGCCGAACGCAACCAGCTGATGTCCACGCTGGACACGCTGCTGGACGCGGTCAACCACGCCTCCACCGAGCAGCGCGGCGCGATCGACGCCCTGGTCTCCACCTCGGCGCAGCTGCTGGAACGCGTCGGCACGCGCTTCACCGACCACGTCGAGGCGCAGACCGGCAAGCTGGAGCAGGCCGCCGCGCAGGTCGGCGCCAGCGCCACCGAAGTGGCCAGCCTGGGCGATGCCTTCGGCGCGGCGGTGGCCCAGTTCGGCCAGGCCAACGCGGAACTGACCGAGCGCCTGCATGGCATCGAACAGGCGCTGGACAAGTCGCTGGCGCGCAGCGATGAGCAGCTGGCCTATTACGTGGCCCAAGCGCGCGAAGTGATCGACCTGAGCCTGCTCTCGCAGCGCCAGATCATCGAGGACCTGCGCCAGCTGGGCGACGCCAAGAGCGCGGCGGCATGAGTGGGGAGATCGAGCTGGACGAAGGCGCCGGCACGCCGGTGTGGGCGGCGTTCGGCGATCTGATGTCGGTGCTGCTGGGCGCCTTCGTGCTGATCCTGGTCGGCGTGATCGCCGTGCAGCTGCAGCTGTCGAGCAAGCTGGACGAGGAGGCGCACCGGCGCCAGGCGCTGGAGCAGGCGCTGGCCGGTCCCCTGGCGGCCGGCCGGGTGACCCTCGTCGATGGCCGCATCGGCATCCGCGGCAACGTGCTGTTCGCGCTCAACTCCGACCAGCTGCAGCCGGAGGGGCGCGAGGTACTGCACAGCCTGGCCGCACCGCTGCGTCAGTACCTGCACGCGCGCGACGAGGTGCTGATGGTCAGCGGCTTCACCGACGACCGCCCGATCCACGACGACAACCTGCACTACGCCGACAACTGGGAACTCTCCGCGCAGCGCGCGCTGACGGTGACGCGCACGCTGATCGCCGAAGGCGTGCCGGCGTCCTCCATCTTCGCCGCCGCGTTCGGCTCCGAACAGCCGGTCGCCTCCAACGACGACGCCGAGGGCCGCGCGCGCAACCGCCGCGTGGAGATCGCGCCGATGCCGCGCCCGTCCAAGACCGCCGCGACACCCTGACGTGCAGGCGGCGCTGGGCCAACTGGAACGCTGGCGCGCGCAGGGCGCCGACCGCATCGACCCGGTGCGCTTCGCCCTGCTCGACGCCCTGGCCGCGCGCACCCAGGCGCAGACCGGCGCGACCCGCGCATTGCTGGAAGCGCGCCTGGCTGCGCTGCTGGCCGAGTACCGCACGCGCGTCGAGCAGGCCCGGGCGCGCAAGCGCAGAACGTCCCGCCAGGCCGTGAGCGTTGCCAGCCCGCTGGCCGAACTGCTCGATGCCTTGCATGCCGGCGCGCAGCAGCGATTCGACGCGCGCGACGAGGCGCATGCCGCTCCTGCTCCGGTTGCGCCTTCCGGCCCGACGTCCGCGCAGGATCACCACCGTCGCCAGCCAGGCCAGTCCCAGGGGCACGCCCACACCGCGCGTGAGGCCACAGGGGCAATGCGGCCTGCCGCGGCGTCCTATCCGCAGCTGCCGGCGCTGGACGAGTTCCAGCGCCTGTGGGAAGAGGTGCGCACCGCGCGCCAGCTGCGCCAGTCGCTGGAGCCGGCGCCGGAAGATTCGGGACCGCTCAACTCGCACCTGCTGGTGCACCGCGCCCTGACGCTGATGCACGACACCGCGCCTGGCTATCTGCAGCACTTCCTCGGCTACGTCGACGCGCTGTCGTGGATGGCCCAGCTGCAGGGCGGCACCGACCCCGAGGCCGACGCCCCCCGCCTCCCCAGCGGCGCCAAGCCCTCCAAACCCTCGCGCAGCCGCGCCCGCAAAAAGCCCGCCTAGCGCCTTTGCCCCCTCCCTTTCGCGCAGCGAAGGGGAGGGCTGGGGAGGGGTGCTTTTGCTGTTGCTACTTGCTGCAGGCAACAACAAAAGCAAAAGCCAACCCCTCCCCAGCCCTCCCCTGCTTCGCAAGGGAGGGGGCGGATTCGCGCGAACGGAATGGTTTGCCTGCCGGCTCAACTCCAGGCTTTTGTCTCGACTGACTTTTGCGCTGATCGGCCACTGCCTGCGCCAGCTTCTGCCTGAGTGCGTCTTGGCTTTTGCTTCTGCCCCCTCCCTTTCGCGAAGCGAAGGGGAGGGCTGGGGTGGGGTGCGTTTGCTGTTGCTTCTCGCTGCAGGCAACCGCAAACGCAACAACAAAAGCCAGCCCCTCCCCCTCAGTCGCTAGCTCGCGACTTCGAACTCCCCTGCTTCCCAAGGGAGGGGGCAGATCGCTGCGAGCGGAGGGATTCGCGAGCGCTGGTCAGAAGCCGCTGCAGCCGAAGCCGCCGTCCACGTCCAGGCAGACGCCGGTGATGTAGGCCGCCGTCGGCAGGCACAGGAAGGCGATCGCGCCGGCCACCTCCTCCGCTTCGCCCAGGCGCTGCAGCGGCGTGCGCGCCAGCACGCGCTCGTGCTGCGCCGACGAGGCCAGGCGCGCGGCGGTGCGGGGTGTGCGGATGGCCCAGGGCGCGACCGCGTTGACGCGGATGCCGTCCTGCGCCCATTCCACCGCCAAGCTGCGCGTCATCTGGTGCAGTGCGGCCTTGGCCATGCCTTCGACCGTGGCGCCGCGCACCGCGCGCAGGCCGCTGGCCGCGCCGACGTTGACGATGCTGCTGGCCGGGTGCCGCGCCAGCAGCGGCTGCGCATAGCGGCACAGCTCGAAGGCGGAGAACAGCCCGGTCTCGAACACCGCCCGCCAGGTCGCTTCGTCCAGATCCAGCAGGCTGCCGTTGGCCCCGGCGCCGACGGCATTGACCAGGATGTGCAGACCCTCGCCCTGGTCCTCGACCCAGTCCAGTAGCGCACGCCGCTCCTCGTCGTCGGCCACGTCGGCGGCGAAGCCCTCGATCATCCGCTCCGGATGAGCATCGGTGAGCTCGTCGCGCGCGGCCTCCAGCGCATCGGCGTCGCGTGCGACCAGCAGCACGTCGGCGCCGAGCGAGAGCAGTTCGGCCGCGGCGGCCAGGCCGATGCCGGCGCTGGCGCCGGTCACCAGGGCGAGCTGTCCGTCCAGGCGCCAGCGGTGGGGATGGGACATCGCGTTCTCCTTCAGCGCACCAGGGCCATGCCGATCGACGCCGGCGCGGTCGGTGCGAACCCGAACTGCGCATACAGCCGATGCGCCTGGCCGTCGGCGATCAGACTGACATAGGCACTGGCCGGCACCTGCAGGCGCAAGTAGTCGGCGATCGCGGACATGATGCGCTTACCCAGGCCCTGCCCCTGATGCGCCGGCAGCACGGCGATGTCGACGACCTGGTAGAAGCAGCCGCCGTCGCCGATCACGCGCCCCATGCCCACCGGCTCGCCCTCGTACAGCACCTGCACGGCAAAGCAGGACTGGGGTAGCCCCTTGGCCGCGGCTTCTTCGGTCTTCGCGCTCAGCCCCGCGCCGACGCGCAGCCCGCGGTAGACCGCGACGGTTGGGACGGCTTCGATCAGCGTGTAGCGAGGAGGCATGGCGCGCTCGGCGATGGCGTCGGCGTAGGATAGCCACGCATCCCTCGCGAGGCAGCCGCCATGTCCGCATCCCCTTGCCTTCGCTTGCTGTGCGCCGCCTGCCTGGGCGCGCTCGCGGCCTGCAGCCCGCCGGCCGCGCCGCAGCCGGACAAACCGCCCACGCCGCAGAGCACCGCCGCGGTCCAGGCCCTGCACCGGCCACTGGACAAGGCCAAGGCCGTCGAAGGCCAGCTGCAGCAGGCCAAGGACGCGCAGGACAAGCAGATCGAGGCCGCCGAAGGCCAGTGACGCGTCAGCCCTGTTCGGCGCGCTGCAGTGCCTGCAGCGCCCACTCGCCCAGCAGACGGCGGCCGGGGTTGTCGCCGGCTATCCATTCCTCGGGCGTGAACAGGTCGAACAACCCCACCTTGATCAGCGTGGGCACCGCCAGCTCCAGTTCGCGCTCGACCTCGCCGCGCTCGCCGGCGTTGTAGCGCACCACGTTCTGCAGCATCGCGCCCACCGTGCCGGTCTGGACCCGGCTGCCGTCCTTGAGGCGGACGCTGGGAAGGGATTCCCCCTCCGCCACGATCCGGTGATTGGCCTGGGCAAGGTCGCGGCTGTCGAAATCGGTCGTCTTCATGGCACCTCCTTTCACAACCCGCAGAAGCAGTACGCCAGCTCGCTGACCGGCTTGCCGCCAGGCTTGCGCTCCAGCGCGTCCTGCACGAACTTCAGCTGCTCGGCGGTGTGCGGGGCGGCCTTGAGCAGCAGGCTCTGGGCGAGATCCGAACGGCCCACCAGCGCCTGGCCCATCGGGCTGCCGGCCGCGTTGGCCAGGAACTGCTCGAACGGCGACAGTTCCTTCTCCACGTACTGCACCCGGTACTTGTCGGCCGCGCCCAGCTTGGCGCGCGCGGCGGCATCGGCGATGGCGTCCTTCAGCCCGCCCATCTGATCGACCAGGCCGCGTTCCATGGCCTGCTGGCCGGTCCACACGCGGCCACGGGCGATCTGGTCGATCTGCTCGACGCTCTTGTGGCGCGCGGCGGCTACCCGGCCGGTGAAGTCGGCGTAGCCCTTGTTGATGACCGACTGGATCATCTGGCTCACCTGCGGATCCATCGGCTTGGTCGGGTCGAACGCGCCGGCGAAAGGCGTGGTGCCCACGCCATCGGTATGCACGCCGATCTTGCCCAGCGCACGGGTGAAGTTGGGCACCAGGCCGAAGATGCCGATCGAGCCGCTGATGGTCGAAGGATCGGCATAGATGCGGTCGGCGTTCATGCTGATCCAGTAGCCGCCCGAGGCGGCCAGGTCGCCCATCGACACCACCACCGGCTTGCCGGCGGCCTGCAGCGCGACCACCTCGCGGCGGATCTGCTCGGAGGCGAACACCTCGCCGCCGGGCGAGTCCACGCGCAGCACCACGGCCTTGACCTTGTCGTCCTCGCGCGCGGTGCGCAGCAGGGCCGAGGTGCTCTCCCCGCCGATGCGGCCGGCCGGCTGGTCGCCGGAGCTGATCTCGCCGGAGGCCACCACCACGGCCACCTGCGGGCGCTCGTCCAGCGCGGCCGGCTTGGCGGGCAGCTGCGCCAGGTACTGCTCCAGCGTGACGTGGCGGAAGCCCAGGCCGGACTTGTCGGCGTCGTCCTCGTCGGCCACGCCGCGTTCGATCAGCAGTTGCTGCACGTCCTGCCAGGTCTTCAGCCCGTCGACCAGCTTCTGCTGCAGGGCGACCTTGGCCAGGTCGCCGCCGGTGGCGGTCACCTCGGCCGGCAGGTTGGTCACCCCGGCGCTCACCGCCTCGGGCGAGAGCTTGCGCGCCTTGCCGACGTCGGCCAGGTAGCGGCCCCACACATCGTTCATCCAGAACAGGTCGGCTTCCTTGGCGTCGGGCGAGGCCGCGTCCAGGATGTAGGGCTCGGCGGCGGACTTGTACTCGCCCACGCGGAACAGGTGCACGTCCACGCCCAGCTTGTCCTGCAGGCCTTCGCGGAAGTACTGGCGGTAGCGGCCCAAGCCGGTGATCTCCACGCTGCCCATCGGGTCCAGATAGACCTCGTTGGCCTGCGCGGCCAGCAGGTACTGGCCCTGGCTCATGTTCTCGCTGAAGGCCAGGATCTGCTTGCCCGAGGCGCGCAGGTCGGCCAGCGCGGCGGCGACCTCGCGCAGCGAGGCATAGCCGCTGGCCCTCAGCTTGTCGAAATCGACGAAGACCCGCTCGATCCTGCGGTCGGTCTTGGCCACTTCCAGCGCGCGCAGCAGGTCGCGCAGCTGCACCTCGCCGCCAGCCTGGCCGAAGGCCTTGGACAGCGCGCGGCTGGCCGGGTCGGAGGAGTACTGCTCCACCAGCGCCGCGTCCGGGGCGATCACCAGGGTGGTGCGGTCCTGCAGCGGCTTGGGGCCACCGCCCTTGGCCAGGGCCACGATCACCAGCACCCCGATCAGGAACAGCAGGCCGAAGAAGACCAGGTTGAAGATCAGCCGTCGGGTGAAATTCATCACGTCCCACAGGCCGATGAAGAATCGGCTGATCGGATCGCGGCGGACGGGTTGGTTCATGGGCGCTGGGGGCTCGTTCGACAAACGGTGCATCAGCTTAGTCGCAGCCGCGCCGCCGCGGCATGCCCCACACGTCACGGCACGGCTGTTCAGCCGGCCGGCCCCGCCCTCAGGCCAGGCGCGCGGTGCTCCTGCGCAGGCGCAGGGCCATCATCACCGCCGCGGCGGTCAGGCCGATGGTCAGGCCGACCCACATCCCGCGCGGACCGTAGCCCAGCCCCAGGCCCAGCGTGGCGCCCGCCGGCATGCCGACGCCCCAGTAGGCCAGCGCGGCCAGCAGCATCGGCACGCGCGTGTCCTTGAGCCCGCGCAGCGCGCCGGCCGACATCACCTGGATGCCGTCGGGGAACTGGAAGATCGCCGCCAGCACCAGCAGGCTGCCGGCCAGCGCGGCCACGGCCAGATCGTCGGTATAGATGCCCACGATCTGGTTGTGGAACAGCGCCAGCACCAGCGCCGAACAGGTCTGCGTGCCCAGCACGATAGCGTAGCCGGCACGCACCGCGCGGCGCACGCCGTGCGCATCGCGCCGCCCCAGCGCATGGCCCACGCGCACCGTGGTCGCCTCGGCCAGCGCCATCGGCACCATGAAGCAGATCGCCGAGAGATTGATCGCGATCTGGTGCGCCGCCGCCGGCACCGCGCCCAGGCGTGCGATCAGCAGCGCGGTGCTGATGAACAGCCCGCCCTCCATCAGCACCGTCACCCCGATCGGCAGGCCGGTGCGCAGCAGCGGGGCGATCTGCGCCCAGCGCGGCGGTTCGAAACGCGCGAACAGCCCCAGCGGGGCGAAGCGCCTGGAGCGCGCCAGATAGGCGAGGAACAGCAGCGCCTGCGCCCACATCATCACCGCCGAGGCGATGCCCAGCCCGCCGGCGCCCAGTTCCGGCAGGCCCCAGGCGCCGAAGGCCAGCCCGTAGCCCAGCGGCGCCAGCAGGAACAGGCCGCCGAAGCCCAGCACCATCGTCGGCAGCGTCCAGTGCATGCCCTCGCTCAGGTTGCGCATGCACAGGTAGGCGGCCATCGCCGGCATGCCCCAGCGGATGCCGTGCAGGAAGTCGCGCGCGCCCGGGACGATCTCCGGCGCGATGCCCATCGGCGCCAGCGCATGCGGGATCAGGCTCAGGAAAGCGAACATCGCCAGCCCCAGCCCCGCCGCCAGCCACAGCGCCTGGCGGAACAGCGGGCCGATGCGGTCGTGCTCGCCGGCGCCGTCGTGGTGCGACACCGATGCGGCCAGCGCCACCAGCGTGCCGATCGGCACCATCAGCGGCAGCCACATCAGCGCGGTGCCGGTGGTGACGGCGGCCAGGGTGGCGGTGCCGTGGTGGCCGGCGATGACGTTGTCGACAAAGCCGACCAGGCCGGCCGAGACATGGCCGATGACCAGCGGCAGCGCCAGGCGGCCGGTGCTGCGCATCTCGTGCGCAAGGCCCGGCGCGGGCAAGGAAGGGGCGGACATGGAAACACGCACAGCGGCTGCGATCGCGCGCGGGATGGGCGCTGGCATCGGGCCGGGAAGGGCCGCTATCTTACCGGCCGACCTTGGGGAAAGGGGCGCAACTTCGATGACCAGACAGCCCGGCGGACACACGTCCGCCGCATGCGACAACTGCGCCACCCCGCTTGCCGGCCATTACTGCCATGCCTGCGGCCAGCCGGCGCACAACCCGCTGCGCAGCTTCGGCCATGCGGTGGAGGAGGTGTTCGAGTCGCTCTGGCACCTGGACGGGCGCATCGTGCGCACGCTGCGCGAGCTTATCGTCCCGGGGCGTTTGCCGGTGCGCTTCCTGCGCGGCCACCGCGCGCCGTATGTGCCGCCGCTGCGGCTGTTCGTGGTGCTAAGCGTGCTGACCTTCTTCGTGGCCCAGTATGCGGTGCATGTGGACGGCGGCAAGGAGATCGGCTCGATGCTGCGCGGCGTGCAGGACGGCGCCTGGGACCGGCCCGAACTGATCGCCGATCCGGGCCATTTCGGCGCGCAGACCACGGTCGCGGCGGTGGAGGCCAGCCGCGACGAGAAGCTCGCCGCCCTGCGCGAGGCCAGGACCCAGGTCGCCGCCGACTCCATCGCCGCCCGGGCCATGACCATGGGCGAACGCAAGCTGCGCGCCGATGCGCAGGCGCGCCTGCATCAGCTCGACCCGAGTCAGCCGGCCACGCTCGCGCCCGAGGCAGGCGCAGCGGAGCACGCGCAAAGTACCCCCGAGCCCGAAGCACCCAAGCCGGCCAGGCGCACCACGAACGAACAGATCCACATCGACGCCCTGCCCGGCTTCGCCAACCGCTGGCTCAATGCCAAGGTCGAGCGCGCCCGGCTCAATCTGCAGCGCTACAGCGACGATCCGGGCGAGTTCGTGCACGTCTTCCTGGCCGCGATCCCCAGTGCGCTGTTCGTGCTGGTGCCGGCCTTCGCGCTGCTGCTGAAGCTGTGCTACCTGGGCAGCGGACGCGGCTATCTGGAGCATCTGGTGGTGGGCCTCTACAGCCACGCCTTCCTGGTGCTCGCGCTGCTGGCGATGTTCGTGCTGATGCTGATCGGCGACGCCCTGCCTGCCAGCGCCGGCTGGCTGGCGCAGACCCTGGGCGTGCTGCGCGTGCTGCTGGCGCTGTGGCTGCCCGTCTATCTCTGGCTGACCCAGCGCCGCGTCTACGGCGAAGCGTGGTGGCTGACCACGCTCAAGTACGGGGTGATCGGCGTGCTGTACTTCATCCTGGTGGGCATGTTCTCGCTGGTGCCGATGTTCTCCAGCATCACCCACTGAGGCCTGCCGTCCATCCCGGAGGCGGCACGGCGCGCCGCTTTAGTGGCGCAGCCGCTCCTGCAGCCACTGCCCGCGACCGGCGGGATCGGCGGCGATGAGCGCCTGGCGCAGTGCATCGCGGTCCTGCGGCGGCGTGCGCTGGGCCAGCACGGCCAGGTCGGCACGCTGCGGCGCGGTCAGCTGGCGCAGCACCGCGCGCATCGGCGCGATCTCCGCCTGCGGCATGTAGGCCAGCAGCGGCTGCAGGCGGGGGAAGTCGGCGCCGAGGTCGGGGCCGAGGCGCCAACCAGCCTGTTCGCTCTGGTCCAGTTGCCCGAACCGGGTCAGCAGCGCCTGCTGCTGCGCCGGCGGCAGCGTGGCCAGGGTCGCGGCGGCCTGCTGCAGCCGGCTGCGGGTGGCCGGGTCCAGGGCCAGCCAGTCGGCGTACTCGGCGCGGCGCCTGGCGCGCTCCAGCGGCGGCAGACGGTCCCAGGCGACCATGCGGTCGGCGAAGGCGTGCCGCGCCGGCGTGCTCAGCGCCGCCAGGCGCGCGGCGCGCGCGGCCTGGATCGCCGGCGTGAGCGCCTGCTCGTCGCTCGCCTGGGCCAGCAGCACCGAGGTCGCCAGGCCCAGCACGGCCGCCACGGCCAGGGCCACGAGGGGCTTACTGCGCCGCATCGCGAGCCTCCGCAGGGGCGTTCATGGCCTCGGCGGCCTCGCGCTGGCGGTCCTGCGGCGCGGCTGCGTACCAGGCCAGGAACCCGGCCCGCTGCGCCAGCGCCAGCCCTTGCGGGTCCATCAGCGCGTCGAAATCCGGATGGGTCAGCACCGCCTCGGCCTGGCTGAAGCGCTTGTCGGCCTCGTCGTCGCGCGACAGCGGCTCGACCTGCACCTGGGCCTCGTCGCGCAGCGGCTGGGCGCCGTCCCCGCCGCCCTGGGCGCCGACGGTCGCCGGTGCGGCCAGCCGGCCCTGGTGCAGGTACCACCAGCCGCCGGCGATGGCGGCCAATACCAGCAGGACGGCGGCGGCGATCAGCACCTGGCGCCACGGGAAGGGACGCCTTGCGGCTGCCGAACGGGGGCGGCGCGGTGCGGGCGACGGGGATGGCTTCCGGACCGGCTCGGGCGCCACGCTGGCCGGCGCCGGCGCCGGCGCCGGCTCGGGCACGTCCGGCGCCAAGGCCTCGCGCAGCCGGCTCAGATGGGCCAGGCGCTCGGGCGAGAGCGCGCGCAGATGCTGCTGGATCGCCTCGGCCAGCGCGCGCCAGGCGGCCGCGTCGGGCTGGCCGGCCTCGTCGCGCGGGCAGGCGCGGGTCAGCGCTCCGCGATAGCCGACCTGGTTGACCCCCATGACGGCGGCCGCGTCGTCCTCGTCCAGGCCGGCGGCCAGGCGCAGCAGCAGGGCCAGTCGGTCGCTGTCGGAGAGGTCGGCCAGCCAGTCCATCTCCTGCGGCCAGCGCGCCTCGGGGTGGGCCTGGCGCAGCGGCGGGGCCGAGGCCAGCAGCGACCAGAAGCCGCGCGGCCATTCGGCCATCGGCTGCTCGCTGGCGTACTGGCCGAAGGCGCGCAGGGCCGCGGCCATGGCGATCTCGCCGGTCTCGCGGCGGCCGCACTGCAGCTCGGCCAGGACGATGCCGCGGCGTTCGACGCCGCGCAGGAAGGCTGAGAGCGCGGCGGGGACATCGGCGGGCGTATTCAAGTCAGGATCGGTCGGCGGCGGCGTGTGACATACGCATGATAGGCGGCGATGGTCCGGTTGGGTTCGTCAACAAAACCCTTGACATTGGCCAAACATTCAAATTTCCCGGGATTCTTCGGGGCTTGACGAATCGATGGTTGTGCACAGCATCCAAAGCGGCGTCATCCGGGCCCTTCGGCCGCCTCCACAACGGCCCACTTTTCGCCTGTTCCACGCTCAAGTGATTGATTTTAATTGACTAATTGGCCTTGGCGTTTTTTTCACCAATATGACGCCCGCCCAGAAAAGACGGCTGATTTGGCGTGGAGCAGCGGCGTGATGCACAGCCTTATCCACAGGCGGTGTGGATAAGGCGGTTTTCCCATGTGTGTCGGCCAGTTGCGTGGGTTTCGTCACCTGGCAGACAGGTTCCTGCCGCAACTGCACAACCGGAGGTGCGATGTGACCGGTGCCCTACACTTGCCCGCGATGTCCGCCCTGTTGCTCCGCGTCGCCTTGCCCGTTCCCCTGCGGCAGGCCTTCGACTACCTGCCGCCCCCCGGCCACGCCGTCGGCCAGGACGATGTCGGCCGGCGGGTGCGCGTGCCGTTCGGCAATCGCGAACTGGTCGGCGTGGTGGTCGAGGTGGTCGCCGCCGGCGCCGCCCCGGGCGAACTGCGCACCGCGCTGGCCGTGCTGGATCCGGCTCCGCTGCTGGTCGGCGAGTTGGCGCGCTCGCTGCAGTGGCTGGCCGGTTACACCCACGCCCCGCTGGGCGAGGTGCTGGCCACCGCCCTGCCCGGCCCTTTGCGCCACGGCGAGCCGCTGCCGGTGCGCGAGGCCTGGGGCTGGCGCCTGACCGAGGCCGGCATGACCGCGCTGGACCGCCTGCGCGCCGGCAGCCAGCCGCGTCTGCTGGCCGAGCGCCTGCGCGGCGAAGGCCTGGCCGAATGGCAGCTCGACGACCTCCACCCCGGCTGGCGCACCGCCGCGCGCAGTCTGCTGCAGCGCGGCCTGGCCGAGCGGGTCGCCCAGCCGCCGCGCAGCCGCGCGCGCGATCCCCAGCCCGGCCCGGTGCTCAATGACGAACAGCAGGCGGCGGTAGCCGCCATCCCCGCGCAGGGCTTCGCCCCGATCCTGCTGGAGGGCGTGACCGGCTCGGGCAAGACCGAGGTCTATCTGCACGCCATCGCCGCCTGTCTGGCGCGCGGCCGGCAGGCGCTGGTGCTGGTGCCGGAGATCGGCCTGACCCCGCAGACGCTGGCGCGCTTCCGGGCGCGGCTGGGCGTGGAGGTGTACGCGCTGCATTCGGGCCTGGCCGACGGCGAACGCGCGCTGACCTGGGCCGCCTGCCTGCGCGGCGAGGCCCGGGTCGTGGTGGGCACGCGCTCGGCGGTGTTCGTGCCGCTGCCCGAGGCCGGGCTGATCGTCATCGACGAGGAGCACGACGGCAGCTACAAGCAGCTGGACGGCATCCGCTACCACGCCCGCGACTTCGCCCTGGTGCGCGGCAAGGCGCTGGACGTGCCGGTGGTGCTGGGCAGCGCCACGCCCTCGCTGGAGACCCTGCACAACGCCCAGGCCGGCCGCTATGCGCATCTGCGTCTGTCCACGCGCGCCGGCGCGGCCAAGGCGCCCAGCGTGCGCGTGGTCGACGTACGCAAGCGTCCCCTGGCCGCGGGCCTGTCGCCCGACACGCTGGCGGCCATCGCCGCGCAGCTGCAGGCCGGCGGCCAGGTGCTGGTGTTCAAGAACCGCCGCGGCTACGCGCCGGTGCTGCTGTGCCACGACTGCGGCTGGAGCGCGCACTGCCATCGCTGCGACGCGCCGATGACGGTGCACGCCGCCGGCCGGCGCCTGCAGTGCCACCACTGCGGCCATCGCCAGAGCGCGCCGCTGGCCTGCCCGGACTGCGGCGGGCTGGCGCTGCAGCCGCAGGGCGTGGGCACCGAGCGGCTGGAGGAACTGCTGGCCGATACCTTTTCCCAGGTGCCGGTGCTGCGCATCGACCGCTCCACCACCCAGCGCAAGGATGCGCTGGAACAGGCCTTCGCCACGCTCGGCGACCGGCCCGGCATCCTGGTCGGCACGCAGATCCTGGCCAAGGGCCACGACCTGCCGCTGCTGACGCTGGTGGTGGTGGTCGGCGTGGACGAGGGCCTGTTCTCGGCCGATTTCCGCGCCGGCGAGAAGCTCGCCCAGCTGCTGATCCAGGTCGCCGGCCGTGCCGGGCGCGCCGCGCGCCCCGGCCAGGTGTGGCTGCAGACCCACCATCCCGGTCATCCGCTGCTGGAGACGCTGCTGTCCGGCGGCTATCGCGCCTTCGCCCAGGCCGAGCTGGCCCAGCGCGAGGAGGCCGGCTTCCCGCCGTTCGCGCACCTGGCGATGTTCCGCGCCGAGGCCAAGCAGATCGAGCACGTCCAGGCCTTCCTGCGCGCGGTGCGCGCGGCGCTGGCGCAGGCCGATGCCGGCCTGGAGCTGCACGGCCCGATGCCGGCGCCGATGCCGCGCCGCGCCGGCTTCCAGCGCATGCAGCTGCTGCTCTCCTCGGCCCAACGCCCGCGCCTGCACGCGGCGCTGCAGGCCGCGCTGGCGCAGGTCGAGGCGCTGCCCGAGGCCCGGCGCGTGCGCTGGTCGCTGGATGTGGATCCGACGGATCTGTATTGAGTGGGGCGACGGCGTTGGTTGCCCGGGCGGGAGGTTGGGGTTTCCGGCGTTCGGGGCGAAAAGTCTCTGGGTTCCCGCTTTCGCGGGAATGACGGTGAGGGAGGTTGCTTGGGGAGTTTGGATATCGCGCTGCGTCTGGCGGTGCGATCCGGCGCCGTATTAGCAAGAAGTTGAATTGACTTCAGCGCCAGGCCGACCCGGCTGTGACAGGATGGGGCGTGCGGTGCCTCGCGGGCGCCCGTCTCTCCCCCCGTTTCCAAGTCTGTTGCTCATGTCTGTTTCAACACACCATCTGGTCATCGTCGGCGGCGGGTTCGCCGGCCTGTGGGCCGCGCGCGCGCTCGACGACGCACCGGTGCGCATCACCCTGATCGACCGCCACAACCACCACCTGTTCCAGCCGCTGCTGTACCAGGTGGCCACCGCCGGCCTGTCCGCGCCGGACATCGCCGCGCCGCTGCGCCACATCCTGCGCGATCAGCGCAATGTCGAGGTGCAGCTGGGCGAGGTCACCCGCCTGCTGCCCGACGCGCACACCATCGAGCTGGCCGACGGCACCAGCCTGCGCTACGACACGCTGGTGCTGGCCACCGGCGCCGGCCATGCCTACTTCGGCAACGACGCCTGGGCCGAGCACGCGCCGGGCCTGAAGACGCTGGACGACGCCCTGCGCCTGCGCCGCGAGATGCTGGTAGCCTTCGAACGCGCCGAGGCCGAGCCCGACCCCGCCAAGCGCGCGGCCTGGCTGCACTTCGCCATCGTCGGCGGCGGCCCGACCGGGGTGGAACTGGCCGGCACCCTGGCCGAGATCGCCCGGCACACGCTCAAGCACGAGTTCCGCCATATCGATCCGACCCAGGCGCGGGTGCGCCTGATCGAGGCCGGCCCGCGCGTGCTGCCGTCCTTCCCCGAGGACCTCACCGACAAGGCGCGCGCGCAGCTGGAGAAGCTGGGCGTGGAGGTCTGCACCGGCGCGCCGGTCACCCACATCGACGAACACGGCTACACGCTGGGCGGGCAGACCTTCGCCGCGCGCACGGTGGTGTGGGCCGCCGGCGTGGCCGCCTCGCCGCTGGCGCGCAGCCTGGGCGTGCCGCTGGACCGCGCCGGACGCGTGCTGGTGCGGCCGGACCTGAGCGCGCCGGGACACCCGGACGTCTTCGTCGGCGGCGATCTGGCCGCCGTCACCCAGGCCGATGGCAAGCCCGTGCCGGGCGTGGCGCCGGCGGCCAAGCAGATGGGCCGCTACATCGCCAAGAGCCTGCGCCTGCGCCTGGCCGGCAAGCCGGTGACGCCGTTCAAGTACAGCGACTACGGCAACCTGGCCACGATCGGCCGCATGGCGGCGATCGTGCACGTGGGCCGGTTCAAGCTGTCCGGGCCGCTGGCCTGGTGGTTCTGGCTGGCCGCGCACGTGTACTTCCTGATCGGCTTCCGCAACCGCTTCGTGGTGCTGGTCAACTGGGCCATGGCGTACTGGAGCTACCAGCGCGCGGCCCGCATCATCTTCGGCCAGGCCCCGCGCGAGACCGTGCCCGACCACGCCGTGCAGGACCTCGCGCTGGATCCGCACCGCGCGGCGGACTGAGCCGCGCATCGGCCCGCTTCGCGCGGGCCGATGCGTGTCATCAACGCCGCGGCAAGAACCCACCTAACGTCGTTTCCCCAACCTACCGTCGTTCCTGCGAAAGCGGGAACCCATGGACGTTCACCCAGGGAGCCCAAGGCGCTGGGTTCCCGCGTTCGCGGGAACGACGAGGTTGAGTTTTGTGTGGCTTACGGGCACTGGCTGAAGCTGGGACGCGATGCGATCAGACACCTGATTCCCGCTGCTGCGGGAACGACGCGCGTTATTCCAGCCCCCTCCCTACGGCGCGCCAGCGAAATCCATCGCCTGCTGCAGCGAGGCGCCCAGCGTCTGCCCATGCGAGAGCCCCGGCAGGATCTTCTGCTCCACCGTGAGCCCGGGCACCTTGCGCAGCTGCGCGGCCAGCGTGTCCGGCGCATCGGCGGGCAGATGCATCCGCGCCGCCTGCATCGCCTGGCTGCGCGCCGCATCGGCGGCCCGCGGCGCAGCGCGTTCCTGCGCGCCGCGACCGTTGAGCATCAGCAGCGCGGCCGGCGCCGGCAGCGCCTTGGCCTGGAAGCGCGCGGCTTCCTCGAGAATCTGGCCGCTGCCCCACCACAGCGAGGCGTCCACCGCGACATAGCGGTCGAAGGCCTGCGGCCGGGTGAACAGCGCATGCAGCGCGAACAGCCCGCCGTAGGAATGTCCCCACAGCGTCTGCCGTGCCGGGTCCAGCGCCATCAGCCGGGCCACGGCCGGACGCACCTCATCGACAATCAGCGCGAGGAACGCATCGGCGCCGCCGCTGCGCCGGCCCAGCGCATCCTCCTGCGCGCCATCGGCCGGCGTCGGCGTGTAGTCGTAGGAACGCGCGGCGCTGTCGATGCGCAGGTCGTTGTCGGTGGCGATGAACACCAGCACCGGCGCATGCCCGCCGGCCCGCCGCAGCTCGAGCGCGGCCTCGTCCAGTTCCATCAGCGCCGCGTTGCCGTCGAGCAGATACAGCGCGGGGAAGCCGCCGGCCGGCGCCGGCGTCTTCGGCACGGCCACGCGCACGCGGTAATGGCGCTGACCATCGGCCGAGACGAACCTGAGCACATGGAAGGCGTACGCGCGCGAACCGGTGTCGGCCAGCGTCGGCCCGGTGGTGCGGGTGAGGTCGGGCTGGGCCCGCGCCGGCGCGGCAGCGAACATGAGCAGCAGCAGGCCGCCCAGGCAGGAAGCGAGCGCGCGCATCAGAAGCCGAACCGCAGGCTGGCCCAGTACGCGCGACCGGGCTCGTTATAGGTCTGCGCGCCGGCGCTGCTGGCGCGGCTGCCTTCGCGGAAGATGCGCTTGTCGGCCAGGTTGTTCACACCCAGGCCAAGGCTGACATCGCGCGTGATCCGGTAACGCAGGCTGGTGCTCCACAGCTGGTAGGCGCCGAGCGAGTCGCACACCGGCAGCCCGGCCGCGCCGCAGATCGCCTCGTTGTTGCGGTCCAGCCGCGCCTGCTCCTGCTTGCCATAGAAGGTGGCCATCAGCGCGAAGGACAGGCGCTGGGTCGCGCGCCAGTCCAGAGTCGAGTTGAGCGTGTACTTGGGGATCACCGACAGCGGCTGGCCGGTGGCCTCGTTCTTGTTGTCGATCATCCAGGTCAGGTTGGTGTCCCAGCTCAGCGTCTGGCCGCGATCGCCGAGCAGCGGCAGCTTCAGATTGCCCTCCACGCCCTGCACCAGCGCCTTGGAGGCATTGACCCACTGATAGACGAAAGCCCGGCCCGGCGTCTGGTAGTAGTCGCTGTAGCCGGCCACGATCTTGTTGTCGTAGTCGTTGTGGAAGTAGGTCAGCGAGGCGTGGTAGCCGGTGTCGGGCAGCCACTCGATGCCGATCTCCTTGTTGATGCTGGTCTCCGGATCCAGGTCCGCGCTGCCCTGGATGTAGCAGCCGCCGGTGCCGACGCCGACGTAGTAACTCGGGCAGCCGTTGCCGCGCGTGTAGTAGAGGTAATTCGGGTTGGCCTGGTACAGGTTGGGCGCCTTGAACGCGCGCGCCACGCCGCCCTTGATCAGCCAGTCCGGCGCCAGCCTGTACTGCACGTTGAGGCTGGGACTGAGTTCGTTGCCGAACGCGCTGTGGTGATCGAAGCGCAGGCCAGGCGTCAGGGTCAGCCGCTCGGTGGCGTAGAGGTTGTCCTCGACGAACACCGCACTGACCTGCTCATCGGTCTTGCCGTTGCGGCCGCTCGGATCGATGCCCACCACACCGGGGGCCGTCTGCGAGACCGAGTACGGATCGTCCAGCCGGCTCTTGCGGTACTCGAATCCCACCGTCCAGATGTTGTCCACGCCGCCGAGCGTGGTCGGCAGGTTGATCTCGCCGTCGGCGGCGACGTCGCGCAGGGTCGAACGGGTCCACACCGGCGTGGTCGACAGCGAACCCTCCGGTCCGCCGGCCAGGCCTTCGGCGATGCGGTCGTTGTCGGTCTGCGCATAGGACACCGTCAGGCGCGAGGTGCCGAAGTCCCACTTGCCGCGATGGGTCAGCGCCGCATCGCGGCGGGTCATCACATTGGTCTTGTCGCCGACCTTGCTGACCACGGTGGCGTTGGAGTTGTTGAGATATTCGCCGGCGAAGATGTTGCCCTGGCGGCTGTAGCCGGACTCCAGCTCGACCACCTGGGCGTCGCTGGCGTCCCAGCGCAGCAGGCCATTGATGTCCTTGTTGCGCACGCCCTCGCGGCCGGCGGCGGCGACGCCGCTGCGGGAATGCGCGCTGTTGATGTCCGGCGCATCGGCATCGGTCTTGTTGAGATTGCCGTACAGGCGGAAGTAGAGATCGCGCGCCAGCGGTCCGCTCAGGGTGAACCCGGCGCGCTGGCTGCCGCCCTCGTCGCTGTGCTCGGGCACCAGGCCGTAGAGCGTCATGCTGCCCGACAGGTCGCCGGTGGGACGCTTGGTGATGATGTTGACCACGCCACCGGCCGCGCCCGAGCCGTAGCGCGCCGCGGCCGGGCCGCGCAGCACTTCGATGCGCTCGACCGCCTCGGCCGGCACCCAGTTGGTATCGCCGCGGCTGTTGCGTTCGCCGGCCACGCCCATCCGCACCGAATCGCGCGCGCTCACGCGGCGGCCGTCGATCAGGATCAGCGTGTTCTCCGGCCCCATGCCGCGCAGGTCGATCTGGCGGTTGTTGCCGTAGGCGCCCGAAGCGCTGTTGCCGGTCAGGTTGACGCCCGGCATGGTCCGCAGCAGGTCGGACAGGTCGTTGGCCGGCGGCCGGCGCTCGATGTCCTCGCGCGTGATGATCGAGGTCCCCAGCGCCTGCTTGGCGATCTGCTCGGCGGTGACGTGCAGCGTGTCCAGGGTGGTGTCGGCGTCCTGGTCGGTCTCGGCCTGCTGCGCATGGGCAGGCAGGGAACTGGCCAGCGCGGCCAGCAGGGCCAGGCGCAGGGGACGGGAAACAGGCGCACGGAGCGTGCGACGCGCAGCAGGAGTCATCTCGAACAGCCTCGGTCAGGGGTGATGCCCTGGCGACGGCTGGGGCGAATCTGGCAAAGCCGCACACCAGCGATCACGCCCGCGAGGCGGGCATGTGCAGGACGAGGACGGACTTCGCGTGTCGCCGCGCGCGGCGGCGACCGGATGCGCGGCAGCTTAGCAAATGAGAATGAATCTTGAAATCGCGATTACACGATTGTCAGGGGTGACTGCAGTGCCCTTGCCTGGGCGCCGCCCGCAGACACAACAAGAGAGTCCTTCGGCTTGTCGCGCAGCCGATGCACTTACTCCGCCGACCAGCCTCGACCCGTCCGATAGCAGTTTGCACGGTCGTTCGAGAACCCCTCCCTTGCGCGTAGCGCAGGGGAGCTCGAAATCGCGGCTAGCGCTTGAAAGGGAGGGCTTAAGGCTTTACCGGTCAAGCCGCCGAAGCAAGAGCAACAGCACCCCTCCCCGGCCCTCCCCTTCGCCTACGGCGAAAGGGAGGGGGCAGGGTGCGATCAGTGACGGGAAGGCATCGACTTGAGGCCCCCTCCCTTGCGCGTAGCGCAGGGGAGGGATGGGGAGGGGTCCGGGGCTTTCCCGGGCAAGCCACAGAAGCGAAGAGCAAAAGCACCCCTCCCCGGCCCTCCCCTTCGCCTGCGGCGAAAGGGAGGGGGCAGAGCACTTGCCCGACGCCTTCAAGTCGAAGCCCCGTGAGTCAACGCGCGAGGCAGCGGGCCCCTCCGAAGCCGTAACACTCAGTCACCGAGCCACCCCTCGATCCGGCGAAGAACCACAAAAAAAGCCCCGCCAAATGCGGGGCTTTTCAATCAGCAACACGTTGGCCTCGAATCAGGCGGTGAACAGCGCCTTCATCTTCTTCAGCGCATTGGCCTCAATCTGGCGGATGCGCTCGGCCGAGACACCGTACTCGTCGGCCAGCTCCTGCAGCGTCACCTTGGCGTCGGCGTCCAGCCAGCGGCGGGCGATGATGTCGCGCGAGCGCTGGTCGAGGTTGGCCATGCCTTCGCGCAGCAACTCGAGCTGGTTGTCCTCGCTGTCGGCGCGCTCGTAGGCCTGCGAGGGATCTTCCTCGTTGGCCATCAGATAAGCGGCCGGCGACGGCGGGGCGTGGTCGTCGTCCTCGTCGGACGGGGCATCGAAGCCGATGTCACGACCGGACAGGCGCGACTCCATCTCCACCACTTCGCGCTCGGAGACGTTGAGGTCCTTGGCCACGGCGCTGACTTCGGCCGCGTTCATCCAGCCCAGGCGGGTCTTGGACTTGCGCAGGTTGAAGAACAGCTTGCGCTGCGCCTTGGTCGTGGCGACCTTGACGATGCGCCAGTTCTTGAGGATGAACTCGTGCATCTCGGCACGGATCCAGTGCACCGCGAAGGACACCAGGCGCACGCCCATGTCCGGGTCGAAGCGCTTGACGGCCTTCATCAGGCCGATGTTGCCTTCCTGGATCAGGTCGCCCAGCGGCAGGCCGTAGCCGCTGTAGCCGCGGGCGACGTGCACGACGAAGCGCAGGTGCGAGTGCACCAGTTCGCGCGCGGCGTCGAGGTCGTCCTCGTCGCGGAAACGGTGGGCCAGCGCCTGCTCCTCGTCGACCGTGAGCACCGGGATCTGGTGCACGGCGCCGATGTAGGCGTCCAGCGAGCCAAGCGGGCTGGGAATCGGGAGGTTGTTGGCCACCAGGGCGGTGGCAGCGGAGGTCTGGGTCATGGCAGCGATTTTAGCAATGTGGGGGTTGGACTGCTAAGGCGCGGGATGGTTCCCTTCGTTCTACCAAGGGAACAATTATCGCGACATCTGTTGCATTGCATTCACTTTTGGAAATCCGTTCACAATCGCCGCCAGGTCCTTGGCAATCAACCACTTAGCGCATCCAATGGCATTCGCGACGCTGCCAGAGCATGACATGCGGTCCGTCAGTGCGCCGTTCAAGATGCCGGAAGGCCTCTTCGCCTCATGCCAACGTCGAGGGCGGGACGCGCGAGGCTGGAAACGGCTTCAGAAGTCGAACAGGTCGGAGAGAAAGCTCTCCTTCTTGCGCTTGCGACCATAGCCGTCGTGGCCTGTGTCGCGGTGGCGGCGATCGTCGTCATGCCGCGGGTAGGCACGCGCCCCGTAGGCGGCAGCCGGCGGCGGAGGCGGCGCGGCGACCTGGCGCGCGGGCGGCTCCGGGCTGGCCCGGTCGATCAGCTTGTCCAGCTCGCCCCGGTCCAGCCAGATCCCGCGGCACTGCGGGCAGTAGTCGATCTCGATGCCCTGACGTTCGGACATCATCAGCGCGGTGGTCTTGCAGACGGGGCAATCCATGGTGGGCATCGGCTAGGGAGAGTGACCTGGAGCCTGTGTGGGCTGGTTTGAAGCCGTGCTGAAACCGGCCCCGGTCTGTCCGCATGGTCACCGCCGCGACAGCGCGCGGTCGGTTTGGCTTCGGCGGACACCGCGGTTGCGCACGCGTGGCACGGTGCAGACATGCATCGCCTGACGCGCTCGTTATCATGCGCGCCCCCTTCCTACAGTGCCGTCCAGGCAATCGGAGCGCATATGAGCAAGCAACCCATTGGCGTGGTCGGCATGGCGGTCATGGGCCGCAACCTGGCGTTGAACATCGCAAGCCGCGGGCACGAGGTCTCGATCTTCAACCGCAGCCGCGAGAAGACCGACGAGGTGATGGCCGAACATCCGGACGCCGGCCTGGTGCCGAGCTACACGCTGGCCGAATTCGTCGAATCGCTGGAAACCCCGCGCCGCATCCTGCTGATGGTCAAGGCCGGCGCCGGCACCGATGCGGTCATCGCCGAACTCAAGCCGCTGCTGGCCAAGGGCGACGTGCTGATCGACGGCGGCAACACCTTCTTCCAGGACACGCGCCGGCGCAACGAGGAGCTGGCCCAGGCCGGTCTGCATTTCATCGGCACCGGCGTGTCCGGCGGCGAGGAAGGCGCGCTCAAGGGGCCCTCGATCATGCCGGGCGGGCCGAAAGACGCCTACGACCTGGTCGCCCCGATCCTCAATGAGATCGCCGCCAAGGCCGAGGACGGCACGCCCTGCGTGGCCTACATCGGCCCGGACGGCGCAGGCCACTACGTCAAGATGGTCCACAACGGCATCGAGTACGGCGACATGCAGCTGATCGCCGAGAGCTATGCCGTGCTCAAGCACGTGCTCGGCCTGTCCAACGCCGAGCTGGCCGACACCTACGCGCAATGGAACCAGGGCGAGCTGGACAGCTACCTGATCGAGATCACCGCCACGATCCTGCGCAAGCGCGACGACCGCGGCGAGGGCGATCTGGTCGACAAGGTGCTAGACCGCGCCGCGCAGAAGGGCACGGGCAAGTGGACCAGCCAGAGCGCGCTGGACCTGGGCACGCCGCTGCCGTTGATCACCGAGTCGGTGTTCGCCCGCGTGCTGTCGGCGCTGAAGGACGAGCGCGTGGCCGCCGCCAGGATCCTGGCCGGCCCGGATGCGCCCGCGTTCGACGGCGATCGCGCGGTCTTCGTCGAGGCGGTGCGCAAGGCGCTGTACCTGAGCAAGATCGTGTCCTATGCGCAGGGCTTCGCGCAGATGCGCGCGGCCTCGGACGAATACGGCTGGGACCTGCAGTACGGCCAGATCGCCAGCATCTTCCGCGCCGGCTGCATCATCCGTGCGCGCTTCCTGCAGAAGATCACCGACGCCTACGCGGCCGACGCCAAGCTGGCCAACCTGCTGCTGGCGCCGTACTTCCAGAAGATCGCCGCCGACTACCAGGGCGCGCTGCGCGAGGTGGTGGCCACGGCGGTCAAGGCCGGCATCCCGGTGCCGTGCTTCGCCTCGGCCATCGCCTACTACGACGGCTACCGCAGTGCGCGCCTGCCGGCCAACCTGATCCAGGCCCAGCGCGATTTCTTCGGCGCGCACACCTTCGAGCGCGTCGATGCGCCGGGCAGCTTCCACGCCAGCTGGGGCGCGTGATCGGCGCGCCGGTACGGCAGGCCGCCGAATGTGTGATGCAGTTCAATAAATCTCGACCTGCCTGCCGGAGGTAGGCCTTCGCCTTGCGACTTTCGCCGCGTTTCGCGCGGGGCGCGTTTGCCGGACCATGACGCCCGTCGCGTCGCCTGCTCCGGTCCCATGCCCCTGTCCCGTCTGCTGCCTCCCGCCTTCCGCCTGCTGCTCGCACGTCATCGCCAGGCGCGCATGCTGCTCCTGCTGCTCATCGGCCTGCCGCTGGCGCAGGCCTTGGCCGCCGCGCCGGCCACGCTGAAGGTGATGAGCTTCAACGTGCGCACGCCGGCGGACACCAACGAGAACCGCTGGGAGAACCGCCGCGACCTGCTCGCGCGCGTGGTCACCGAGCAGGCGCCGGACGTGATGGGTACCCAGGAGCTGGTCAGGCGCCAGGCCGACGATCTGGCCGCGCGCCTGCCGCAGTACGCCTGGTTCGGCCAGGGCCGGCGCGGCGGCGACGAGGACGAGCAC
The DNA here is from genome assembly GCF_030322905.1 of Pseudoxanthomonas winnipegensis. NCBI lineage: Bacteria > Pseudomonadati > Pseudomonadota > Gammaproteobacteria > Lysobacterales > Lysobacteraceae > Pseudoxanthomonas > Pseudoxanthomonas winnipegensis. Next base: position 3,580,830 of record NZ_CP095475.1, read on the forward strand.
ATGGGCGTGTTCTATCGAAAGGACGCGCTCAAGGTGCTGGATTCGGGCAACTTCTGGCTGTCCGATACGCCGGAGGTGCCGGGCAGCATCAGCTGGGGCCACCCGCTGCCGCGCATGGTGACCTGGGCGCGCTTCGAGCGGATCGCCGATGGGCGCACCTTCGTGCTCTACAACACCCACTTCCCCTACCGCGACCAAGACGAGGCCGCGCGGGTGAAGTGCGCGCAGCTGATCGCGCAGCGGCTCAAGGCGCTGCCGGCCGACGAGCCGATCGTGCTGACCGGCGACTTCAACACCACGCCCGACTCCGCGCCGCACGCCACCCTGACCGCGCTGCTGCACGACAGCTGGGAAACGGCGCCCTCGCGCAGTGGGCCGGACCGGACCTTCCACGACTTCACCGGCACGCCGGACAAGCGCATCGACTGGATCCTCTACCGCGGCCTGCAGCCGCTGACGGTGGCCACGCTGACCGACCACGACGGTGCGCGCTATCCGTCCGATCACTTCCCGGTGGTGGCGACCTTCGCCTACCCGGCGCGGGCCGCCGCCAAGCCCTGAGCGAAGCCCGGCCGGCCTGACCGGGCCGGCTCGCACACGGATCGCACGCCAGACTGCAGATCGGCTGGCGCCAGCCGATACCATGGTCGTCCGCCGCGTGGCGGCGCTTATTGCCAAGCCCATGACCTTCGACCTGGCGTCGCGTCTTCCCCGGCTGCTGTGCCTGGTCCTGCTGCTGGTCCTCGGGCTGGCCGCCTGCGCGCCGGCGTCGCAGCCGCGGGCCTTCGTGGTGTCCGGCCAGCCGGCGCTGGCCGAGGAACACATCGATCCCTGCCGCCACCAGCATCGCCCCGGCCATGTGCGCATTCCGCTGGCGCCGCCCGTCGGCGGCTGGCCGGGCACGCCGCAGGCGGCGCTGGCGATGAACATCTACCAGGGCCAGGTGGAGATCCGCCACGGCACGCGCGAGCGTTGCGGCACGCCGCTGGACGCGCGCACGCTGGACTCGCGCTTCCGCACCGGCATGGGTACGGTGCTGGTGCCGCCGCGCGGCAACCTGCAGCCGATCGAGGTCGAGTTCGACCAGGCGGCGCTGCCGCTGTGGCGGCCGATCGTGATGCTGGGCGAACCGGCCGTGGTGCAGCGCCAGGACACGCTGCGCTTCTCGATGCGGGTGGCCTGCCTGGCGGTGGTGCTGTCGCTGGTGCTGTCCTGCCTGCTCACCTTCATCGCCACGCGGGAGCGCGCCTTCCTGTCCGCGGCGATCGGCGCGGTGACCTTCGCGCTGTGGATCGCCCTGCTGTCCGGGCTGTGGACCTATCCGCGGCCCTGGCTGCCGCTGGACGAGGCGCTGGCGCTGCGGCTGATCGCCGCCCTGCCGACGGCGATGATCGGCCTGACCCTGCGCATGCTGCGCGATCCGGGCAAGGCCTCGTCGCGCGTGTATCGGCTCGCCGGCATGGTCTCGATGGCGTTCCTGCTGCTGTCGGCGGTGGTGCTGGTGCTGCCGGAGGCGGCCCTGCGGACCATCTGGCTGCTCGATGGCGTCGGCTTCGTGGCGCTGTGCGTGCTGCTGGCCGCACGCGCGGTGCTGGCGCTGGTCCGCCGGCAGCCCGGCGGGATGATCACGCTGGCATGCCTGGCGCCCCTGCTGCTCGCCACCGGGCTGGAGCTGTTCGCGCCGACCCTTCTGGCGTTGTGGGAAGTGGAGACGCTGATGGTGACCGGCGTCTGGCTCGGCCTGACCGCCAGCATGGCCTTGACCCTGCGCCTGGGCAGCCTGCGCCAGCAGCGCGACCAGATGCGCCTGCTGGCGCAGACCGACGCGCTGACCGGGTTGCCCAACCGCCGCGCGGCGCTGGAACGGCTGGCCCAGGCGCGTGCCGGCGCCCAGCAGGAGGGCCGGCTGCTGACGGTGTGCTTCCTGGACATCGACCACTTCAAAGACATCAACGACCGCTACGGCCATGACGTGGGCGACCGCGTGCTGGAGCGCGTGGCGGCGACCCTGCGCGCGGTGTTCCGTGGCCAGGACTATGTCGCGCGGATGGGCGGCGAGGAGTTCCTGGTCATGCTGCCCGACGCCGAGCCGGCGCATGCCCTGCGGCGCATCGACGCGCTGCGCGAACCGCTCGATGCGATCGCCCGGGATCTGGGACTGCCCGAGCTGCGCGTCACGCTCAGCACCGGCATCACCGGGCTGCTGCCGCAGGACCGCGACACGCGCGGCCTGCTGCAGCGCGCCGACGCGGCCATGTATGCCGCCAAGCGCGCCGGGCGCGATCGGGCGACGCTGGCGGAGGTCGGCTAGGCGCCGCCAACTGCGCCGCCACGGCGGCGTGCCTCGCTTGACCTGACAGGCAGTCGCGCGGCGGCGGTCGCGGGTTGCCGTGAGGGTCGCGTGCTTGTCAGACCCTCGCCCGTCGGCCGGATGGCGACCGCTGGCGACGGTGCCGAAGGGGCAGACCGAGGGTGGCGAAGCGACCGACCCAAAAAACGGCGGGTAGGACGCGATTCAGCGCCTCTGTCGCGAACGTCGGCCAACGTCGCATGATGATGTCGCGTCGGAGTGAAGTCTGGATGACGGTTCGGGCTCCGGCGGGGTTCGTGAGAATTCCTGAACAGGCGGGTCGGCCGCGGTCTGTACCGTGGTCGCCAGCGCTCAACACAAGGAGAGTGCAATGGCTTTTTTCCATCTCTATGGACGCAATACCGAACGGCTGTACTTCGTCACCTCGGGCGACGACACCATCTGCGTGACGGCCGATGGCACGGCGTCGCTGTGCCACGACGCCGACCTGCTGACCATGCGCTGCGCGCCGGTGTCGCATCTGGAAGACAACCCGGTCGCGCTGGCCGCGTGCCGCGCCGCCGTCGCCTACGCCAAGGCCAACGGGCTGGAGATCGACGCATCCGACGCGTTCTACGAATGAGCGCGACGCGGCGTGTGCTGTCCTGGCCGTCAGCGGCGTGACGGGCCCGCCGCGGTGGCAGTGCTAAAACCTTAGGTCGACTTCAACCGCAGCCGGAGCGCTCCCATGGAAACGCAGGAACTCTTCCGCGGCCGCCTGATCGACCACCTGCATCTGGTCGTGCGCGACCTGCATGCCAGCCAGGATTTCTACAGCGCCGTGCTCGGCGCGCTGGGCATCCCCATCGGCGGCACCGGGCCGGGCTTCTTCTGGGCGGACGAGTTGTTCGTCTCCAGCGCCGACAGCCCGGCCGCCACCGGCGAACTCACCGGACGCCACCACCTGGCCTTTCAGGCGCGCGATACGGCCATGGTCGATGCCTTCCATAAGGTCGCCCTGGCCCACGGCGGCCGCGACCACGGCGCGCCCGGGCTGCGGCCTTATCACCCGGGGTATTACGCGGCCTTCGTCCTCGACCCCGATGGCAACAATATCGAGGCGGCCTTCCACGGCCCGGCCGAACGCAGCGCCGAGGCGGTGCGGATCACTTTTCCGCAGTGAGCTCGACCCGGAACGGCAGGTTGGCGGTGGCCGCATGTCCCTGCCCATCGCGGACCTCGACGAACAGCCGATAGTTGCCGGGCGCCTGCGGTGCGACCAGGCGCATCGCGCCGTTGGCCGTGTCGCCGACGGCCACATCGACCTGGGCGGGGACGGTTTCCGGATCGCCGCCGACGCTGGTGGCCTGGCTCTCGCGCAGGACGGTCCAGCGATAGTCCAGGGCATCGCCATCGGGATCCTGCGCGGGCGCCGACGCGGTATGCGCGCTGCCCGGCGCCAGGGTGACGCTGGCGCGCGCGCCCTGCCCGTCGATCGTCGGCGCCTGGATCGACGGCGCACGGTTGCGCGGCCAATGGCCGGTCCACAGCCATTGCAAGGTATCCACCGCCGGCGTGGTGGTGCCGTCCGGCAGGAACAGGCCATACCAGGTCGGCGTGCGCTCCTGCTTCTGGCCCCACAGGAACACGAACGACCCCAGCCCCTGGCGCTTGTCGGCCTGGATGACCTGGCGGTAGCGCTGCGCCAGCAGCCGCGCCTTGTCGGTGGACGTGTCCTCGATCGGCGCGCCCCAGGCGGTGAGCGGGCTCTCCCAATGGCCGGTCGGTCCCCATTCGGTGACGAGATAAGGGCCGGTCCACTGGCTCTGGCGAAGCTTTTCCGGCAGCCGGTCGAGGTCGCCGTAGAGCTGGATGCCGATCAGGTCCAGCGCGGGCGCGCGCGCCTTGATCGCCTCGACCAGCGGCTTGTCCAGGCCCGCCACGGTGGTCATCACCGGATGATTCGGATCGAGCCGGTGAATCATGTCGGCCAGCGCGTCCACGGCGTTCCAGACGCGTGGGTTGGTCGATTCCAGGTTCAGCTCGTTGCCGACCACCCACATCAGCACGGCGGGATGGTCCTTCCAGGCGAGCACCTCGCCGCGAATGCGCGCGCGCTGTGCCTCCACGGCGCCGGCGTCGTCGTAATCGAACCCATGCCGCTCGCGCGCGACCTCGATGCCCATCGCCACCTTCAGGCCCTTGGCCTGCGCGTGGTCCAGCATCGCCTTCACCCGGGCGGTGTCGGCGCCGGTCTGCCAGGTGCGGAAGGCATTGCCGCCGCGCGCGGCCAGCGCGTCCTGCTCGCGCGCGTCGCCGCGCATGCCGGCGCCGCGGACGTAGAACGGTTGGCCGTCCACCAGCAGCACGAAGCCTTCCGGACGCTCGACGATCCGCACCTGCGCCGGCCGTTCGGCCCGCGCCTGGGCCTGCGCCAGCGGCACACTCGCCAGCAACAGCGCCAGCACCCACCCCCTGCCTACCCGCATGCCCCGCTCCTCAGTGCAGGCACCGCACGCCATGCGGCGTGGGCGCATTCGAATGAGTGGGGGAGGGCGATGATGCCACGTCGGGTGCGGGCCGAAGCGGCGCTCGGATCACGCCATCGTCAGCACGACCTTGCCCAGATGCTGGCCGGCTTCGAGATAGGCATGCGCCTGCGCGGCCTGCTCCAGCGGGAAGGTGCGGTCGACCAGCACCTTCACCTGGCCCTGCGCGATCCACGGCCAGACGCGGCGCTCGATCTCGGTGGCCAGGCGGCCCTTCTCTTCCGCGCTGCGCGGACGCAGGGTCGAGCCGGTCAGCACGGCCTGGCGGCGCATCAGTTCCATGATCGGCACTTCCAGCGTGCCGCCGCCCTGGGCGGCGATGTAGACGATGCGGCCGCGCGGGTTGAGCACCGCCAGCGTGTCGGCGAACACGCTGGCGCCGACCATGTCCAGCGACACATCGACGCCGCCGGCCGCCTTGGCCGCCTCGACGAACGAACCGGCGCGGGTGTCCACCGCGATGTCGGCGCCCAGCGTGCGCGCCTGCACGGCCTTGTCCGCGCCGCGCGCGGTCGCCAGCACCTGCGCGCCGGCGGCCTTGGCCATCTGGATCGCCATCACGCCGATGCCCGAGGTGGCCCCGTGCAGCAGCAGCCGTTCGCCGGCCTTGAGCTGGCCATGCTCGAACACATTGGCGAACACGGTGAACACCGTCTCCGGCAGCGCCGCGGCATGGACGAAGTCGCAGCCTTCCGGCAGCGGCAGCACCTGACGCGCGTCCACCGCCACGTACTGCGCATAGCCGCCGCCGGCCAGCAGCGCGCAGACGCGGTCGCCCGGCTGCCAGCGGCCGGCGCCGGTGACGACCTCGCCGGCCACTTCCAGCCCCAGCGTCTCCGGCGCGCCGGGCGGCGGCGGATAGTGGCCCTGACGCTGCAGCAGATCCGGCCGGTTGATGCCGGCGGCATGCACGCGGATCAGCACCTGGCCTTCGGCCGCCACCGGGCGCGGCACCTGCACCGGATGCAGCGCGTCGGCCGCGCCCTTGCCGTCGCGGATGGCGATGGCGGTCATCGTGGAATCGGGCATGCAGGCACCTGTGCGGACTCGGGGGGCGGCCATGCTAATCCCGCGGCGGCGACGGGCGCGTCTGCGCGATGGGATGGCTGCATCGTGTCTGGCGCACCGGCTTGTGAGCCGCGCTCGCGGCCGCGTATGGTGAGGCCCAGGGAGGACCCGACGGCGTGCGCATGCTGCCCTGGCTATATCTGTTGATCCACGCGGCGGCGATGTGGGCACTACCCGCCCATGCCGAGGCGGTGTCGTTCGCGTTTCTGCTCGGCGCGCCGCTGCTGGCCGCGGCCGCCTGCCTGTGGCGCAGCCGACGCAACGTGGCGGCCAGCGGCTGGATCGCGCTGGCGATCGGCCTGCTGCTGTGGGCCGGTGGCATGGGCGTCAACATGCTGCAGACCACGGTACTCGGCAACACCTCGTCCACCTCCGGTGCCAGCGTCCTGCTGTACGTGCTCTACGGGGTGCCGCTCACCTTCGTCCTGGCCAGTCATCAGGGCGAAGGGTGGCCGCTGCGCCTGCTCGATGCGCTGATGGCGATCGCGCTGGGCCTGCTGTTCTTCGTCCACACCTTCACCTTCGCCACCTTGAGCAGCGCCAGCGAGGATGGGCTAGACCGGCTGGCCCTGATGCTGGACGTGGAGAACGCCTTCATCGCCGTCTTCTCGGTGCTGCGCTGGCTGGCCGCCGGCACCGCGGCCCAGCGCCATTTCCATGGTAGCCAGGCCGCCTTCGCCTGGGTTTATCTGGGCGTGGCGGCCTACATCAACCACGGCGAACCCGCGGACGGCCAGTTCGGGGCGTTGTGGGATCTGCTGATCGACGTGCCGTTCCTGCTGCTGGTGTCGCTGGCGCTGCGCCCGGTACCCGATGCGCGGCCCGGCTGGCAGCTGCCGCGGCTGGCCTCGATCGTGCGCGCCGGCAGCCCGCTGCTGCTGCCCATCAGCGTACTGGTCACCTCGGCGATGATCGTCGGCGGGCATCCGCGCTGGGCGATCGGCGGCTTCGTGTTCGCGCTGCTGGGCTATGGCGCGCGCAGCGTGCTGCTGCAACTGCGCGCCATGACCGAACGCGAGGAGCTGCATGCGCTGGCGCGCGTGGACACGCTGACCGGACTGGCCAACCGCCGCGAGTTCGATGCCGCCCTGAGCCGCGAATGGCAGCGCGCGCGCCGCTCCGGCGAGCCGCTGGCGCTGCTGATGATCGACATCGATCACTTCAAGCGGCTCAACGACGCCTTCGGCCACCAGGTCGGCGATGCCCATCTGCGCGCGGTCGCGCAGACCCTGGCCGCCGGCTGCACGCGCGCGCTGGACGTGGTGGCGCGCTATGGCGGCGAGGAGTTCGCGGTGATCCTGCCATCCACCGATGCGCAGGCCGCCCAGGCCATGGCCGAGGCGCTGCGCGCCGCGGTCGAACAGCGCCGATTGAACGCACCCGAGCCCGGGCCCTACGTCACCGTCAGCGTCGGGGTCGGCGCGACGTGGCAGGTCGAGGGCCCGGATCCCGCGCCGCTGCTGGAAGCGACCGATGCGGCGCTGTACGACGCCAAGCGTGCCGGGCGCAACCGCCTGGCGTTTCGGGCGCTGGGGCCGCGTTCGGGGCCGGTGCCTGTCGGGCAGGGGTGACGGGTGCCGTCGTCCAGGGGAGCCGGGAGCTTGTGGGTCCCGCGCTCGGTACGAACGTCCAGGGGTTCCCGCGTTCGCGGGAACGACGGGGATTTGGATCGGTGGCCTCGCTGTTGCGGCCAAGGCGAGTGACGAGCGGGTCCGCGCGAGGACGTAAAATGCGCGATTGCCGCACACGCGGCGTTGCTGCCGAGCCCCACCCATGATCACCAACGACGTCCTGCGCAGCGTGCGCTACATGCTCGATCTGAGCGAGCCCAAACTCATCGAGATCGCACAGCTGGCCGACCCGGCCTTCCCCATCGACCGTGCGCAGCTGCAGGCCGCGCTGAAGAAGGAGGACGAAGAAGGCTTCGCGCCGTGCAGCGATGCGCTGCTGGCGCACGTGCTGGACGGGCTGATCGTGCAGTTCCGCGGCCGCGACGAGAGCCAGCCGCTGCGCCCGGTGGAGACGCGGGTGACCAACAACCTGGTGCTGAAGAAGCTGCGCGTGGCCTTCCAGCTCAAGGACGTGGACATGCATGCGATCTTCGAGGCCGCCGGCTTCCCGGTGTCCAAGCCGGAGCTCTCGGCGCTGTTCCGCCAGCCGGACCACAAGAACTACCGCCCCTGCGGCGACCAGCTGCTGCGCGCCTTCCTCAAGGGCCTGACGCTGCGCCTGCGCGGCGCCTGAGCGCCCTCGCGCCGGGGCTGCCGGCGCGCCTGTTCCCTGTCCGAGCCTGCCGATGCCGCGTTCCCTGATTGCCCGTGTGGTGTTGCCCTGCCTGACGGCCCTGGCGGGGCTGACCAGCGTCTGCGCGAACGCCGCGACGCCGGCGCCGATCCAGGTCAAGGTGTTCGTAGCGGCGATGTTCGAGATCGGCGCCAACAGCGGCGACCGCGCCGGCGAGTTCCAGCACTGGTACGAGCGCTACTGGGCCGACGCCAAACCCATCGCCGTGCCCGGCGCGCTGAATCCGGTCTACTGCAGTGCCGAGGGCGTATGCGGCGCGGTGCTGGGCATGGGCAAGGTCAACAGCGCCGCCTCGATGCAGGCGATCCTGCTCAATCCCGCGTTCGACTTCTCCCATAGCTATTACCTGCTGACCGGCGTCGGCGGCACGCCGCCGCAGCGCGGCACCATCGGCGAGGTCAACTGGGCCAGCTGGCTGGTCGACTACGACCTGGGGCATCGCTGGGCGCCGGAGGAGAACACGCCCGGCGCGTCGACCTTCATGCCGCGCAAGGGCTACGAGGCCTACCGCGTGTTCCATCTCAACCCGGCGCTGGTGGGCTGGGCGATGCAGCTGTCGCAGGGCGTGCCGCTGGCCGATTCCGACGCGGCGCGGGCGTATCGCCTGCGCTATCCCGACGCGGCCGCGCGGCGCGCGCCGTTCGTGGGCACCGGCACGCACATGACCGGCGATACCTTCTTCCATGGCCCCGGCCTGTCGCGGCAGGCGCAGGACATCGCCAAACTCTACGGCGCCGACGACTACGTCATCACCGAGATGGAGGCGGCCGCGCTGACGCTGGTGATCCAGCGCACGCACGGCACCGATCGCATCCTCAGCCTGCGCGGCGCGGTCAATTTCGACCAGGGCAATCCGCGCGAGACCACGCTGCAGCACCTGGACCCCGCGCCGGGCGAGACCGCCGGCGGCTTCCCCGAGACCGTGCGCAACATCGATGCCGTCGGCGCGCGCGTGGTCGACCACATCGTCGCGCACTGGCCGCAGTGGCAGGACGGCGTGCCAGCGCGCTGAGGCTTCAGCGCGCCGGCGTGAAGCGCAGCGTCTTCAGGTCGAACGCCGCGCCTTCGGAGCGGATGCGCAAGGTGTTGGTGCCCGGCTGCAGCGCCAGCCCCCGGAACACGCCGGCGGCCTGCGCGGCCGGCTGCGCATCGCCGTTGAGCACCAGCGCCACCTCGCCCGCGCCCTGCATGTCCAGCGTCAGGTCGTAACGGCCGGCAACGGCGACGGTGAAGGTGTACTGAAGCCATTCGCCGGCCTGCAGGCCGGCCACGTGCAGCGACCCGTCGCGATCGCGGCCCAGGTCGATGCCGTCGTTGCGATAGGCCATCAGCGCATTCCAGACCAAGCCGCCGGGCTCGCTCGATTCGTTGGCCGGCGTGCGGCCGTGATAGGCCACCCCGTCCGGTCCCAGATCGAAGTCCACGGCAGCCCAGGCCCCGCCGGCGGCCTCGACGAGGTGCGGTTTGAACGACCGCGCCCGGTCCGAATGCGGCGCGCGCAGGAGCGCATCGACCACATCGGGATGCTGCAGGTTGTTGGCGAAGGCCACATCGTGCGTGGCCAACTGCATCAGCGCCGCCTCGGCCGCCTGCGGCGAGGGCTTGGGGCCCGTGCCGTTCCAGTAGGCCAGCAGGGCCTCGTAACCGGGATTGGGCACGATCTGCAGCGGGTTGTTGTAGCGGATCTTCTTCAGCGGCCACCAGCTCCAGCCGATGCCCTGGCCTTCGGCCAGCGCCACGGTGCGGGTGTACCAGTCGTTGGAGTTCTCGCCGGTCTCGCCCAGCCACAGCGGGATCCGATGCCGGTCGCGCAACGCCAGCATCCTGGCGATGCTGGCGCGGTCGGGCGTGTCCCAGTACTTGTGGAAGCTCAGCACCAGGTTGTCGTCCCACAGGCCCGCATCGAGCACGCCGGCGTAGTTGCTGCCCCAGCAGTTACCCTCCAGCACGATCATGTGGCGCGGATCGATGCGGCGGATCGCGCGCGTGGTGCGTTCGAGCAGCGCGCGCAGCGGCGCGTTGCCGGTCTCCTTGCAGCCGTGCACGTCGGCGCGATCGGTGAACCCCCAGTTCGGCTCGTTGATCAGGTCGTAGGCGGCGACCGCCGGCTCGTCCTTGTAGCGGCGCGCCAGCTGCTCCCAGAGCGCGACCAGCTTGTCCTGCGCGGCCGGGTCCTCCCACAGTGAGGGCTTGGACGGGTCGCGGTCGGCGATGCTGAGGTCGTTGCCCTGCCCGCCCGGCGCGGCATGCAGGTCCAGGATCACCACCATGCCATTGGCCTTGGCCCAGGCGATCAGCGCGTCGGTGCGCTGGAAGCCGTCCTCGATCCAGGTCTGACGGCCTTTGACCGGCTCATCCTCGACGGGCAGCGTGTACAGCGCGTAGTGCATCGGCAGGCGGATCGAGTTGAAGCCCCACGCCCCCATCGCGTCGATGTCGGCCTTGGTGGTGTGGTGGTCCAGCCACGCGGTGTAGAAGGCCTGGGTCTTGTCCTGACCGATCAACTCGGTGATGTGCTGGCGGATCACGCGCTGGGCGCCGAACTTGGGCAGCTCCAGCATGTAGCCCTCCTGCAGCATCCAGCCGCCCAGGCCCATGCCGCGCAGGATCACCGGCTTGCCGTCCTCATCGACGATCTGCGTGCCCTGCGCGCGCAGGAACCCGCGCGGCTGCGCGTGGACGGCAGGGACGAGCAGCAGCGCAAGCAGCGCGGCCAGCGCGAAGACACGGAAAAACGGCATGGAGGCCTCGGACATCGCTTCGGGACCGTCAAGCCTAAGCTGGGCGGGAGGCGGGCGTCGCCTGCAATGCAGCATCCGGCCCGCCACCCGCCCCGCCGCACGCCCTATGCGCCGTCAGCCCCGCGCCGCGCCGATGGCGTGCATCACCATGCGCGGCGCACGCCGGGTCGCACCCTGCTCATTCCTTGCCGGACGCATCCCCGGATTTGGCTGCCCGCAGCTGTTCGATCATCTCGCCCTGCATCTCCTGGATCCGGGGCAGCAGCAGCTGCAGCCGCTCCTGGATCAAGGCCATCGAATTCTTCATCAACACCGGCATCTTCTTCAGCATGCTCTGGCCCGCGGGCGAGCGATAAAAGGCGAGCATCCCCTCGACATCGGACTGACTGAAGCTCTCCATGTAGAGGCGGACGTAGTCCGGCTCCATGACGTCATAGCGCATTTGTTCCATCATGACATCGAGCATCTTCTTGCCGGTCCTGTCGATGATGGCGCGCTGCGCGTCATTGAGCGCCTGCCCCTGGGTCGCACGCTGCAGGTTCTGCCCGACGGTTTCCCGGATCTGGCCTTCCATGGACTGGACCAACGCGCGCACATCGGTGACCTGCAGCAGTTCCCTGACCGAGGCTTCGCTTGCGGGTGTTTCTGCGGCGGGCGCGGCAACAGCGACCGCGTACAGCAGCGCGGCGGCGAAAATGGACTTCAACATGCAGGACGTCCCTGTCTTGGTTTGCACGTCCGCCCGATGCGGACATCGCAACCCTATTCTGCGCGATGGCCGGGCCAGGGCAAAGCGCCAGTAAACGCTTCCACTTCAAACACTTGCATGTGTCATCGCTGTTGTCATGCAGCAAGACTCGGCAAAAACGACGCCGTTCTTCATGCGCTGCGAACGCACGGCTGTGACAGAGCCCGCGAATTCGCACATGGCCGAAAACAGGCTTTGACAGCGCTGTCATACGCGGAGGAGCGTCGGCGCTGGCCCCGCCGCGGAGGCGGTCGCGCCATCATCCAAGGGAGATAGACCATGCGCTCATTCCGTGCCCTGGCGGTGTCGTCCGCCGTGATCCTCAGCGCCGCGTGTGCCAGCTACGCACCGGCGGTGCAGGCCCAGACGCTGGTGTGGGAAGACAACTTCGACGGCACCGCCATCGATGGCAACAAATGGACCTACGACGTCGGCACCGGCTGCCAGATCGGCAACTGCGGCTGGGGCAATGCCGAACTGGAGTACTACACCAGCCGCCCGGAGAACGCGCGCGTGGAGAACGGCCATCTGGTGATCGAGGCCCGCCACGAGGACTTCGGCGGCATGCCCTTCACCTCGGCGCGGCTGAAGACCGAGGGCCGCATGCACTTCAAGTACGGCACGCTGGAAGCACGGATCAAGATCCCGCAGGTGGGCAATGGCCTGTGGCCGGCCTACTGGATGCTGGGCGCGGTCGGCGTGTGGCCGGCGCGCGGCGAGATCGACATGATGGAGGCCGGCTCGGCCCAGGCCATCGCCGACGGCATGGCCAACCGCCGCGTCGGCGCCGCGGTGCACTGGGACTACAACGGCTCGCAGGCCGACTACGGCAGCGACTACAACAGCCCGGTCGATCTGCAGAACGATTTCCACACCTACCGGCTGACCTGGGATGCGAACTACATCCGCATGTCCATCGACGGGCAGCAGTACTTCGAGTTCGCGATCTCCGACATCCAGGGCGCCTCGCTGCAGGAGTTCCATGCCCAGCAGTTCCTGCTGCTCAACCTGGCCGTGGGCGGCAACTACCCGGGCATCCACGACGTGGCCGGCATCACCGCGCCCATCCCCGGCAAGATGGAGGTGGACTACATCCGCCTGTACCAGGACACGCCCGGGTCGGAGCTGTACATCGGCGCGGACCACGCCGCCCCGGCCGGCACCTTCGGCCTGTTCTCCGAGCGCGCGGGCCTCAGCGGCCAGCTGGACTACGGCAACGGCACCGACCTGTACCTGTGGAACAACCTGACGCCCAACAGCGGGGCGGCCTATGAGGGCAGCCAGGTGATGTCGTATCACGCCGCGGCCAACAACTGGTACGGGCTGGGCATCAGCAGCGGCTTCAAGAACTTCAGCAACTACGCGGGCGGCTCGCTCAGGTTCCAGATGAAGACCAACGCCACCGGCACCTTCAAGATCGGCATCAACACCTCCTTCGGCGACAGCTGGGTGGACTTCGTCAACGGCGGCAACAGCTACGGGCTGGTGCGCGACGGCAACTGGCACCAGGTGACGATTCCCTTCAGCGCCTTCTACGACCTGGACCTGACCGCGGTGAAGCAGCCCTTCATGGTGGTGTCCGATCCGCCGCCGGCGGATGTGGATTTCGCCATCGATGATGTGGTGTATCAGAGTCCGTAGGGCGGCCCAGCTGTCGTTCTTGGGGGCGGCCTGTGTCCTGGCTCTTCCGGTAAACGTCCATGGGTTCCCGCGTTCGCGGGAACGACGGTAGGGAGGGTGCGGGGCTGAGAGGCTTCAGTTACGGCGGCGCGGGGCGGGGTGGGAGCGCTAGGATGCGGGGCCACCCCACCACGCCGCCGCCATGCCCTTGCCCCGCTCGATCCGCAGGCCCCGACACGCCCTCGTCCTCACCGCCAGCCTGCTCGCTTCGGGGCTGGCGGCGTCCACCGCCCTGGCCGCGCCCGATGCCGGCGAACGCGCCCGCTGGCAGCAGCATGCCGCGCAGGTGGAGATCACCCGCGACACCTGGGGCATCGCCCACGTGCACGGCAAGACCGATGCCGATGCGGTGTTCGGCATGATCTACGCGCAGGCCGAGGACGACTTCAACCGCATCGAAACCAACTACCTGGTCAACCTGGGCCGGCTGGCCGAGGTCGAAGGCGAGACGATGCTGTGGCAGGACCTGCGCCAGCGGCTCTACTACGATCCGGCGCGACTGCAGGCCGACTACCAGGCCAGCCCGGCCTGGCTGCAGACGCTGATGCAAGCCTGGGCCGACGGGCTCAACGCCTACCTGGCCGCGCACCCGCAGGTGAAGCCGCGGCTGTTGACCCACTTCGAGCCGTGGATGGCGCTGAGCTTCAGCGAAGGCAGCATCGGCGGCGACATCGAGCGCATCGCGCTGAGCCAGCTGCAGGCCTTCCACGAGCGCAAGCCGGTGGCGATGACACTGCTGGAGCGCGAACCGCAGCTGCGCCTGCCCAGCGGCTCCAACGGCATCGCCATCGCGCCCTCGCACAGCGCCGACGGGCGCGCGCTGCTGCTGATCAATCCGCACACCAGCTACTTCTTCCGCTCCGAGCTGCAAATGCGCAGCGACGAGGGGCTGAACGCCTATGGCGCGGTGACCTGGGGGCAGTTCTTCGTCTATCAGGGCTTCAACCGTCATGCCGGCTGGATGCACACCAGCAGCGGCGTGGACAACGTCGACGAGTTCGTCGAGACGCTCGCGCCCTGCGCCGACGGCAGCCCCTGCTACCGGGATGGCCAGACGCTGCGGCCGCTGCAGCAGCGCCAGGTCACCCTGTCCTACCGCACCGCGGCCGGCGGCCAGGCGCAGCGCGGCTTCACCGTCTGGGCCACGCACCACGGGCCGATCGTGCGCGCGCAGGACGCCACGCACTGGGTGGCTTTCGCCATGATGGACCGGCCGGTGGCGGCGCTGCAGCAGTCGTTCCTGCGCACCAAGGCCGGCGGCTTCGCCGACTTCATGAAGGTGGCCGCGCTGCAGGCCAACTCGTCCAACGACACGCTCTATGCCGATGCCGATGGCACCACCGCCTATCTGCATCCGCAGTTCGTGCCGATCCGCCATGCGCACGTGGACTACCGCAAGCCGGTGGACGGCAGCGACCCGGCCACCGCCTGGGACGGGCTGCATGCGCTGGACACGCTGCCGCAGGTGGTCAACCCGCGCAACGGCTGGGTCTACAACGCCAACAACTGGCCGTGGAGCGCGGCCGGCGCCGACAGCCCCAACGCCAACGATTTCCCGCGCTATATGGACCAGGCCGGCGAGAACGCACGCGCGCCGCATGCCATCGCTGTGCTGAGCGCGCGGCCGACCTTCACCCCGCAGCAGCTGATCGAGGCGGCCTACGACCCGTGGCTGCCGGCCTTCGACACGCTGCTGCCGCTGCTGCAGCACGACTACGCCGGCCTGCCCGACGGCGATGCGCGCAAGGCCGCGCTCGCCGGCCCCATGGCCGCGCTGGCCGGCTGGGACCGTCGCTGGGGACTGGACTCGGTGCCGACCACGCTGGCGGTGACCTGGGCCGATGCGCTGCTCAAGGAGATCACCCCGCTGGCGCGCGAACGCGATCGCGGCGGCGTCGATGCGATGGCCACCCTGGCCACGCCCGAACAGCGCCTGGCGGTGCTGCAGGCCGTGGTCGATCAGCTGCAGCGCGACTTCGGCCGCTGGCAGGTGCCGTGGGGCGAGATCAACCGTTACCAGCGCAACGATGGCGCCATCGTGCAGACCTTCGACGATGCCAAGCCGAGCCTGCCGGTGCCGTTCACGACCTCGCGCTGGGGTTCGCTGGCCAGCGCCGAATCGCGCACCTATCCCGGCACGCGCCTGCGCTACACCACCTCGGGCAACAGCTTCGTGGCGGTGGTGGCCTTCGGTGCCGACGGGCCGCAGGCCTGGGCGGTGAGCGTGGGCGGGGAAAGCGGCGATCCGGCCTCGCCCCACTTCGCCGACCAGGCCCCGCTGCATACCACCGGCCGGCTGCGGCCGGTGTGGTTCACCGAGGCCGATGTCGCCGCCAATGCCGAACGCCGCTATCGTCCCGAGGTGCCGCAGGGCTGAGCCGCGCGCGGCACGCCTGCACTACGTTCGTTGGAAAGCTCGCAACCTTCAACCCCAGGGGATCTTCATGCTGCACCGTCTTGCAGTCGCCGGCTCGCTGGCGCTGGCTTTCAGTGCCTGTGCGCCCGTCACCCAGGCGCGCGATGCGTCGGCGGACACGCCGGCACCGCACCGCTTCGTCCACATCACCCTGCCGGCCGGCGCGGCGCCGACCTCGGGCCGGCTGCTGGTGTTCGCCAGCGACCCCGCCTCGGTGCGGGCCGCGTCCAGGAACGGCCAGATCACCGCGGTCGACGGCAATCCGTCCGCGCCGCATTCGGTGTTCATCGCCGCGCAGGAAGTGACGCACCTGGAAGGCGGCGGCAGCGTGGACATGGATCTGGACCAGATCGCCTTCCCGGCCCCGTTCTCCACCCTGTCCGGCGACTACCTCGTGCAGGCCGTGCTGGATGTCGACCACAGCTACAACTACACCGGCCGCAGCGGCGGCGATCTGGTCAGCGCGGTCACCGCGGTGAACCTGGCCCAGGGCAAGCCCTTGCCCAGCCTGTCGCTGGCGCAGACGGTGCCGCACACGTCCGACCCCTGGGCGCTGTCGCCGCGCCTGCCCGAGGCCGCGCGCGCCGCGCTGCCGCAGGCCAAAGCGCACAGCTTCGACGCCTCGATGACCAGCCCGGTGCTGAGCGCCTTCTGGGGCCGCGAGATCCGGCTGCGCGCCCGCGTACTGGTGCCGCCCGGCTACGACGCCAAGGCCGCTACGCGCTATCCCACCGTGTATGTGACCCACGGGTTCACCGGCAACTACGACGCCTTCGCCGACAGCATCGTGACCACCTGGGACGCGATGGCGCGCCAGCAGATGCCGGCGATGATCTGGGTCTATCTGGAGGAGGCCGTCCCCAGCGGCACGCACGAGTTCGCCGACTCGGTGAACAACGGCCCGTGGGGCACGGCGCTGACCGAAGAGCTCATCCCGGCGCTGGAAAAACAGTACCGCATGGACGGCAAGCCTTCCGGCCGCTTCCTCACCGGTCACTCGTCCGGCGGCTGGGCCACGCTGTGGCTACAGACCCGCTACCCGAAGCTGTTCGGCGGCACCTGGTCGACTTCGCCGGACCCCACCGACTTCCACGACTTCACCGGCGTGGATCTCTATGCCCCGAACGCCAACATGTATCGCCTGCCCGACGGCGGCGTGGCCCCGATGGCGCGCGAGGCGGGCAAGGTCGTGGCGACGGCCGAGGATCTGATCAAGATCGAGCGCGTGCTGGGGCCCTACGGCGGGCAGCTGGCCTCGTACGAATCGGTGTTCTCCCCGCGTGGCGTCGATGGCGCGCCGATGCCGCTGTTCGACCGCGACACCGGCAAGGTCGATCCCAGGGTCGCCGCGTACTGGACGACGCACTACGACATCGCCGCACGCCTGGCCGCGCAGTGGCCGCAACTGAGGCCCGACCTGGACGGCAAGATTCACGTGATCGTCGGCACCGCCGACACGTTCTATCTGGACGGCGCGGCGCACAAGTTCCAGGCCGTGCTCGACGGTCTGCACGCCAGGAGCGACTTCCGTTTCCTGGACGGCCGCACCCACTTCGACCTGTACAAGGAGGGCGAGGACAACAACGCACTGCTCAAGCAGATCGCCAGGGAAATGTACGCGGTGGCCCGGCCGGGCAAGTAGGCCGCAAGCGCTAGACGATGGCGCGGGCGCGCGGCGCGCCATCGGTCCTCCGGCGATGGCGTGCACGGGACATTGCCGCGTGAGCGGTGATGATCGCTCTCCCCATTGCCAGCAGGCCGCGCCCATGTCCGACCGCATCCTCGTGTTCTATGGTTCCTATCGCAGCGACCGCATGGGCATCCGCCTGGCCGAATACGCGGTGCGCGCGCTCAATGCGCGCGGCGCGCAGGCCGAGCTGATCGACGCCAAGGCGGTCGACCTGCCGATGCTGGACCGCATGTACAAGGAATATCCCAAGGGCGAGGCGCCGCCGGCGATGGAGGCGCTGGCCGAGAAGATCCGCACGGCCGATGGTTTCGTGTTCGTCACCGGCGAATACAACTGGGGCCTGCAGCCGGGGCTGAAGAACCTCACCGACCACTTCCTCGAAGAATGGTTCTGGCGTCCCGCCGGCATCGTCAGCTATTCGGCCGGCCGCCTGTCCGGCGCGCACGCCAGTTTCGCCTGGCACGGCACGCTCACGGAGATGGGCATGGTGGTGATCTCCAGCACCGTCACCGTCGGTCCGATCGGCAAGACGCTGGATGCGGACGGCCAGCCGATCGAGGAGGCCGGCAAGTCGCTGGAAAGGAGCTTCGCGCGCTTCGCCGACGATCTGGCCTGGTGGACCGAGGCCGCGCGCACCCAGCGCGCCAAGCGCAAGCCGCCGTACTGATCTCGTCCCCTGCGGGCCCCGTTTTGCGTGTTCTGGCATGTCCTGCCTGCTGGAAGCCAATATGCGCACCCTCCTGGTTCTGTGTCTGCTCCTGTTTCCCCTGCTCTCCGCCTCCGCGACTGAGCCGCGGATCGTCCAGCTCAGCGGTTCGGACGGAACCATGCTGGCGCTGCGCGAGGACGGCACGGTGGTGGGCTGGGGCGAGTTCAAAGACGGGCAACTTGGTCCGAACCCGCAACAGTACGGCGGCACGCGCTGGGCACGGCCGACGTTGATCGCGTTGCCTGCCCGCGTCCGGGAGATCGCCGGCGGCGCCCAAAATGGCTATGCGCTGACCGAGGACGGCCGTGTCCTGGCCTGGGGCGCGGGCGTGGGGCTGGGCGGCGGGACCGGCAGCAGCGTTGTCCAGGTATCGCTGCCTCCCGTGCGCCACCTCTACGGCCGCGAAGGCACCGCGATCGCCCTGCTCGAGGATGGCAGCCTGCGCGCCTGGGGCCGGCGCGAAGAAGGCAGGATCGGCGACGGCCTGGCGAACAAGCGCTGGGGCGAGGCCAGCCCGCCCGCGCTGACGCCGGTGCGCGTGCCAGGTGCGACCGACATCACCCAGGTCGCCATGGGCTTCACGCACACGCTGGCGCTGCGCCGCGACGGCACGGTGCTGTCCTGGGGCGGCAACCGCTATGGGCAGTTGGGACGCCAGCCGGTGCAGGAGCCCGCGCTGGACCTGCCCGCCGCCGTCGATGGCCTGAACGAGGTGGTCGCGATCGCCGCCGGCGCCTACACCTCGATGGCCATCCGGCGCGACGGCACGCTGCTCGCGTGGGGCACCCGCGGCAATTACATGCTCGGCGACGGGCTCCGGGACGATCCGCCGGAGCGCTTCTCCGCGACGCCGCTGCCGGTGCCCGGCGTGCGTGGGCCCAAGGCGGTGCAGCTGTCCATGTACAACGCCATCGCCCAGTTCGAGGACGGCAGCGCGATGGGCTGGGGCAATACCGACTGGGGCACCGTGGGCCTGGGCCAGAAGACCGGCTACGTGAAGCAGCCCAAGCGCCTCACCGTGCGCGACATCGACCTGGTGTTCTCGCTGAGTTACGGCACCTACCTGGTCAGGCGCGATGGCAGCACCTGGTACGCCGGCCATGGCGGCAAGGAGGAATGGCAGTCCCCGGTGCTCACCCAGGCCACCTTCGTGCCGATCTCGCTGGCCCCGTAACGCGGCCGACGCGGCGGCTTCATCCGATCTGAGCGACCGGGTCGCTAGCCTCCCCGTTCCACCGTCATACAAGGAGACATCGCGATGGGCCTCTTCTCCAGCATCGTCAACAAGATCTTCGGCCATGCCTCGCCGCAGGCCACCACCGCGGCCACGCCGAGCGCCACGGCCAAGCCCGAAGTGGTCATCGTCGACGGCAGCGAAGCCACCGCCGGCATTGCCCCGCCCGCGCGGACGCCTGCGCCCGCGACGCCGGCCGAGCCGGTCGATGTCGCCGCCGTGTTGACCGACATCGCCGCGCGCAAGGGCGGTAAGAGCGACTGGCAGCACTCCATCGTCGACCTGCTCAAGCTGCTCGACCTGGATTCCAGCCTGACCGCGCGCAAGGAGCTGGCCGAGGAACTGAACGTCCACGCCGGCGAGGCCGGCAGCGCCGAGCAGAACATCGCCCTGCACAAGGCGGTGATGAAGAAGCTGGCCGAGAACGGCGGCAAGGTGCCGGCCGAGCTGAAGGACTGATCCCGCGCCGGGCCGCCTGCCGGCGGCCTCGCACGCCTCGAACCGCGCGCCATCCCTGCGATGGCGCGCGGTTTTTTCGTTCAGATCGTGCGCGACGCCGGCGCCGGCTGGCGCTCCAGGCGCAGGAAGCGCGCGGCGTTGTTGTAGAAGATGTCGCGCTTCTGGCCATCATCCAGGAATGGCGCGCGGCGCACGGTGTCGATGGACGCGCCGATCGAGGCCGGCCAGGCCGGGCTGCCCGAGCCGAACATCACCTGGTCGCCCAGGCCGGCATCGAGGATGGCCCGCAGGTCGCGGTAGAAGGCCGGGCGGTTTTGACCTGCGACCAGCTGACCGACGTCCAGGTACACCTGCGGATGGGCATCGAGCACGGCCAGCAGCGCCTCGGAGAGCGGCTGCGCCCCGTGCACCAGGTCCAGGCGCAGCTGCGGATGCCGCGCCAGCAGGTGCTGCAGCGCCTCCAGCTCGGCGTCAGCGCCGGCCTGGCTGGCGTCCTGGCGCCCCAGGTGCAGGCCGACCGGCAAATCCACCCGCGTGGCCAGCTGCCACAGCGGTTCCATGCGTGGATCGTCCAGCGCCATCTCTGCCGCTGGGCGGCGCAGACCGAGCAGGGTCAGCTGGCCGCTGGCGCGCAGCGCCTGGACCCGCGCCTCGGTCGCCGCGTCGATGCGCAGCGGGTCCAGCGCCAGGTGGCCGGGCGCGCGCGCTTCGGACGCCGGCATGGCCTGGCCGCTGTCCTGCACGGCGGCCAAGCCGATCACGTTGTAGCGGCGCAGCTGGGCCTGGGTATGCCGGTGCGCGGCGGCGGCATCGGGCGCCGCACAGCTCCCGCCGGTTTCGAGACAGGGCGCAGGCGCGGCGCCCGGCGCCGGCGGGGCGTGCAGGTGCATGTCGAGGATCAGCGGCCCGCGCTCGGGCTCGGCCACGGCCACCCAGGCCATGCTGGCCACCAGCAGGCACAGCAGCCCTGGCATCAGCAGACGCCCCTGCAGGACGCTCAGGACGAGCATCAGGATTCGAAGTTGCATACGCGTTTCCCCAAACGGTCGGCACGGGCGCCCCGGGAGGGGTCGCAAAGGCGCCAGGCTTCCCAGTCAACGTGGACTGCGGAGCGCGCCGGACAGCCTCCGGCGCAGGGGGCTAGTCTAGAACGGTCCGCAGGCCTTCGTCGTTTCCGCGGAAGCGGGAACCCAGCGACCTGCACGCGGGAAAGCAAGAGTCCCTGGATTCCCGCGTTCGCGGGAATGACGGTGGAGGGATTTCAGCGTCGGTCGGTGACGCGCGTCGTCTGCGCCCGGAGCGCGCCTTAGACTGCCTCGCCTCTCTCCCAAACGAACGCTGCTTATGCCCTGGCTCATCGCCAAGTACGCCGTCACCGCGCTGATCGTCGTGGTCGTGTCCGAAGCGGCCAAGCGCAGCGACCGGCTCGGCGGCCTGCTCGCCGCGCTGCCGCTGGTCACGCTGCTGGCCCTGGTCTGGCTGCAGCTGGAGCGGCAGCCGGCGGAGAAGATCGCCAACCATGCCTGGTACACCTTCTGGTACGTGGTACCGACGCTGCCGATGTTCCTCGCCTTCCCCCTGCTGCTGCCGCGGCTGGGCTTCTGGTGGACGCTGGGCGCCAGCGCGGCGCTGACCGTGGTGTGCTTCTGGCTGTTCGCCCTGGCAGTGCGGCCGTTCGGGATCCAGCTGCTGCCGTAAGCAAGGCCCGCAATCCGCCCTGCTCACGCTTGTGCAGGCCTGCTCACAAGACCTAACGCTCCAACGCATCCGAACACTTGCTCACGCCGGTGCCACGGGTGGTTAACGGCGCGGCTTGCACCGTCGTTCCCACAGCAACGGTCGCACGTCGCGGCCGGACATGGGAGATGCAAGTGAGCAAGGCCAATGACAAGTACGACCCGACCGTCGATGAGACCGTCGCCAATCCGAACCGCGATCCCATCACCGGCACGCCCGGCGCGCATCCGGTCGGCGTGGGCGTCGGCGGCGTGGTCGGTGGCGCCGCGGTCGGCGCGGCCGCCGGTTCGGTCCTGGGACCGATCGGCACCCTGATCGGCGCTGCGGTGGGCGTGGTCGCCGGTGGCGCCGTCGGCAAGGGCGTGGCCGAGAAACTCGACCCGACCGTCGAGGCCGACTATTGGCGCGCCGCGCACAAGCACCGCCCCTACTACGATCCGGCCAAGGACTTCGATCGCGACTACGCCAGCGTCTATGGCTACGGCCTGCAGGCGCGCGAGGCCGAGCCCGGCCGCAGCTGGGAGGAGCGCGAGGCCGAGCTGGAACGCGAATGGCCGCGCAACCGCGGCACCTCCACCCTG
This sequence comes from Pseudoxanthomonas winnipegensis, assembly GCF_030322905.1. Classification (NCBI taxonomy): domain Bacteria; kingdom Pseudomonadati; phylum Pseudomonadota; class Gammaproteobacteria; order Lysobacterales; family Lysobacteraceae; genus Pseudoxanthomonas; species Pseudoxanthomonas winnipegensis. Next base: position 3,603,036 of record NZ_CP095475.1, read on the forward strand.
GAATGGGAGCAGGCTCGCCCCGCCGCGCGCGATGCCTGGGAGCGCGCCGACCGCAGCCATCTGGCCTATGCCGACAGCGACGAGCGCTTCCGCACGCACTTCGAACGTGCGCCGTATCGCGGCCCGGAGCACCAGTACGAGGACTTCGTGCCGGCCTACCGCTATGGCACGCGCTCGCGTTTCAGCAGCGACTTCGGCGGGCGCATGTGGGACGACACCGTCGCCGACGAGCTGCGCCTGGGCTGGAACAGCGCGCGCGGCAGCTCGCGCCTGGACTGGGACGAGGCCAAGGGCGCGGTGCGCGATGCCTATCTGTCCGACGAGCCCTTCGACGGCGGACGCCGCGGCTGAGTTCGATCTGCCGCGTTGAAGACACGACAGGGCGCCCCATGGCGCCCTGTCGCTTTGTCGCAACTCACACCAGCTGCAGATCCTTCGGCTTGGCGCCGGGGAAGACCTGCTCAAGCTGGGTGCCGTTCAAGCCCCACATGCGCTGCAGCAGGCCGCCGAACAGCTCGCGGTAGTTGGTCAGCACCGGATAGTCGCGGTTCTGCAGCAGGTTGGCCTGGGCCACGTCCACCTGCGGCCCGGCGATGCGCCCGCCTTTGACGCCGCCGCCCAGCACCCAGTACGTGGTGCCGTGGCCATGGTCGGTGCCCTTGTCGCCGTTCTCGCGGAAGGTGCGGCCGAACTCGCTCAGCACTACCACCACCGTGTCGTTCCAGTCCTCGCCCAGCGCATCGGCATAGGCCGCCAGGCCCTGGCCGAGGTTCTTGAGGTTGTTGGCCAGCTGGCCGTCGGTGCTGCCCTGGTTGACGTGCGTGTCCCAGCCGCCGACATCGACGAAGCCCAGCCGGTACTTGTCGCGCATCAGCACGGCCATGCGCCGGGTCTCGTCGGCGAAGCTGCGCGCGCTGGCCGCGCCGCGGCTGGCCTGCATCATCTCCTGCTGCAGCGCCTGGCTGACCTGCTGGCGCAGGGCCAGGCCGTCGCGCGCGGCGCTGGCCAGCTGGGTGCCTTGGTACATGCCGGCCAAGATGTCGGACTGGCGCGGGTCGAACACCGGCTTGGCATCGTTGCGCAGCGACAGGTTGGGGATCTCGCCGGCGCCCTGGAAACTCAGCGGCAGCGAGTCGGTGAAGGCGATCGCCGGCACGCCGGTCATCACCGCCGACAGCCGCGCCAGGAAGCCGGAGCGGTAGTCGTGGCGATCGGCGCCGGCCTCGCCCGATTCGATGTCGTCCTGGGTCTCGAAGTGGCTGCGCGACAGGTCGTCGGTACCGGCGAACGGCACGAACGCCAGCTGCTTCCTCTGCCACAGCGGCAGCAGGCTGTCGCGCAGCACCGGGTTGAGGCCCCAGTGCGCGTCCAGCGCGATGGCGCTCTTGTCGTTGGCCGGGTCGGGCCTGGCGATGGCCAGGGTGGGACGCGCGTCGTAGTAGAAATCGCTGGCCACCGGCACCAGCAGGTTGTTGCAGTCGTAGCCGCCGCGCAGGAACACCACCAGCATCCGGCTGCGACCCTTCGGCGGAGCGGCGAACAGCCGCCCGGACCAGCCCATGCTGCCGCTGGCGGCGGCGGTCAGTGCGCTGGCGATGAGGAAATCACGACGTTTCATGGGAACACCCTCGTGCAGGGATGTAGGGATCAGCGGTAGTTGAAGTCGGGAGACGCCAGCAGGAAGGCGTTCCACTCCTGCTGCGAACGCGCCTTGGCCAGCGCCTCGCGCGTAGCCGGCGCCAGCGTCGGCTCGATCGCGGCATAGAACAGCCGCGAGGCCGGCATCGGGAAGCCGCCCTGTTGCTCGGCCTTGCCATCGGCCTTGGCGGGCGTGAACAGCCGCGCATCGCCACCGCCGATGGCGCGGGCGATCTCGAAGCGCTTGGCCATCTGGCCCGAGCTGTTCCAGGCGTCGGAGGCCAGCGGCCAGCCGTCGGGCGTGATCCGGCCGAAGCTCTGCTCGCCCAGCTGCCCCAGCCAGCCCACTAGCGGCGCGGGGTTGGCGATCACCTGGCCGTCGTAGGCGAAGCGGATCGAGGACACCAGGTAGCGATACGGATCCTTGAACTTGCGCTGGCCGGCATCGGCGAACTCGCGCGAGCTCACCATCACCTCCATCACCTTGGCGATGTCGCCATCGCTGCGCAGGAAGGCCTTGGCCATCTTGTCCACCAGCGCCGGCGGCGGCGTATCGGCGACGAAGTACTGCGCCAGCTGGCTGGAGATGAAGTGCGCGCACGCCGGCTGGCGGGTGATGAGCTCCACCGCGCTGCGCACCTCGTCGAAGCCGCCGCCGGCGATGCGCTGGCCCAGCAGGGTCTTGTCGCCCTCCTGATGGCGCGCCGGGTTGAACTCGAACGCGCCCTCGCGCAGGTACTGGGCCTGCTGGGCCGGCTTGAGCTTGGGCGGGCCGTCGCGATCGGGCGGCGCGATGCCCACGCCGGTCAGCACCAGCGCCAGCTGCTGCACATCGTGCTGGGTATAGCCGGCGTCCACGCCGAGCGTGTGCAGCTCCATCAGCTCGCGCGCGTAGTTCTCGTTGACCTTGCCCTTGGCGTTCTGCGCGTTGTCCAGGTAGTCCAGCATGGCCGGGCTCTTGAGCGTGGCCAGCACCAGGTCGGAGAAGTGACCCAACGCATTCGGGCGGATCGCGCGATCGACGTAGTCGCCCAGCACCCAGCCCACGCGCGCCTTGTCGGCCTGCACGCTGAAGTGGTTGAGCCAGAACCACACCAGTTGCTCGCGCAGCTGATCCGGGTCGTAGACCGCACGCAGCAATTCGGCCTGGCGCACCTGCTGCACGTTCTGGTTCTTCTGTTCCTGCAGCGCCTTCTTCGCGGCGGCCTTGGCATCGCCGTCGGGCATGGCGTTGATCTCCTTCTGCCGCGCCGCCAGCTGCGTCAGTGCCGCCGGCGCCGACACGTTCAGCCCTTCGTAGCCCTGCAGCTGTGCCTGCACCGCCGCGGGCAGATTGGTATCGCCCGCATCCGGGTGCAGCTGCGCGCGCAGGTAGTCGCGTTGGCCCTGCCGGCCGAGCGCGGCCACGCTCGCGCTGTCCAGGCCGAACTGCACCCGCTCCAGCCAGCGCAGCTGATCCGGGGTCGGGCTGGCATCGCGCGCGGCGGCCGGCAGCGCGCACAGGCCGGACGCGGCCAACAGGCCAAGTGACAACGCGCTTCGACGCGCACGGGAGAGCAGAGCAGCAGACGGGGTTGCAGGCGGGTACATCGACCACCTCCGGGCGTTGCGGGCCATGTGCGCCGCGTGAAAACCCTAGCCCTGGCGTCTTGCACGCGGGTTAAGCCATTGTCGGAACGCGACCGCGCGGGGGGCACGGATTCAGACGTGGCGCGATGTGGCGCCGCGTGGCAACGGACGTCGCCTGCGAGGCCGCGAAACGCGGCATTGGCGAATGCTGCGACCGTGCCACGGTTGGCGTCCGAAGGGAAGCCAGCGCCGGAAGCGCATGCCATGGCCATGCGCTCGGGAGGCGACGACGCGGTTCGCGCCAACGCGCCTCAGCGCACTGTCGCGACTGCCGCGCTCAGGCCTTGCCCACATCCACCCACTGCGCCTGCACCAGGTCAACCAGGCGCGTCGGCGCCAGGCACACGGCGCTGTTGGGCGAGCCGGCGGCCGGATACACCAAGGCATGCGCCTGCAGGGAGACATCGCAGCAGATGCGCGCCGGTCCGGCCAGGCCGAACGGGCACACGCCGCCGACCGGATGCCCGGTCAGCGCCAGGGTCTGCTCCGGCGGCAGCATGCGCGGCTTGGTGCCGAAGGCGGCCTTGAACTTCTGGTGGGGGCCTGTCCTCCCTCCCCGGGCAGGCCGCGTTGGCGCTGCAAGGCCGTCAGGTTTGCGTCGCGCGGCGCAGGCTTGACTGGCCGTCAGGCCAAGCCGCGCGGCGCGAAGATGGCGGCCTTGCAGCGCCAACCCGAAGGGCCGCCCTTGCGCGCACCCGGGGCCGCGTCATTGCTCGGTCGTGGACGGACGTCCACTCCCTCCCGCTTCCTTGCCCCGGGCACGCGCAAGGGCGGCGCGACCTGCCCGGGGAGGGAGGACAGGCCCTAGCCGCGCATCGCCGGCCATGACCAGCAGCAACAGCGCATCGTCCAGCCCCAAGGCAAGGGTCTTGGCGATCTGCCCCGGCGTCACGCCCAGCGCTTCGGCGGCCATCGCCACGGTGGCCGTGCTCTGCGCGTGTTCGATCACCTCCACCTCGGGCGCGTGCTGCTGAAAGAAGGCGCGGACGGAGGCGATCGACACGGCGTGCTCCTTGAAGGCAGGAAGGAAGGCGGGCTTCGCGGCGGGCACCGGGACACGATGACGCCGACGCCTTATTCTGCCTGCCTGCGCCGCCGTTGCGCGAAGCCACGCGCGGCCGCCGTTCCCTCGCCCAGAGAGCCCCATGTCCGCCCACACCCTCGTGCGCTGCACGCACGACCAGCACGCCGCCGCGATCCTGGACATCTTCAACGATGCCATCCTCCACTCCACCGCGCTGTACGAGTACGCGGTGCGCACGCCGGCCACGATGACGGCTTGGTTCAAGGCCAAGGGCGATGGCGGCTTCCCGGTGATCGGCGTGGAGGACGCGCACGGCACGCTGCTGGCCTTCGGCAGCTACGGCACCTTCCGCGCCTTCCCGGCCTACAAGTATTCGGTCGAGCACTCGGTGTACGTGCATCCTGACCACCGCGGCCAGGGCCTGGGCCGGGTGGTGGTGCAGGCGCTGATCGAGGCCGCCCGCGCGCAGGGCCTGCACGCGATGATCGGCGGCATCGACGCCAGCAACACCGCCAGCGTGACCCTGCACGAGCGCCTGGGCTTCCGCCATGTCGGCACGCTGCCGCAGGTAGGCTTCAAGTTCGGCCGCTGGCTGGACCTGGCCTTCTACCAGTTGCTGCTGGAAACACCCGCGCAACCGGTCGACGGCTGAGCGCGCTCCCACTGCCGGCGGCGCGACGGACTGCGATGCCGCCGGGCCTGGCAGCAAGGCCAGATCCACCGACCTGATCAAATCCGGCGCGGCCACCCTGGGCCGCGCATCCGGCGAACCGGCGCGTGATGCGCGCCGCATGGCCTGTCCCTGCGCCGTTTTGCGCATTCCCGGGACACGCACGCCACCGGAACGCCCATGTCCAGCCACCGCCTCCTGCCCGCCGCCCTCGCCGCCTGCCTGCTGCTGGCCCTGCCCACCCGCGCCGCCGCGCCGGCCGCACCGACCCAGGTCTTCATCGACGTGGACACCCACAGGATGGCCGGCATGCCCGACATGGGCGCGCTGGGGCGCTTCGCCGGCATGCTGGGCGGCAAGCAGGACCTGGGCTATCCCGACGCGCGCTCGGCCGGGGCGAGTGGGCTGTACTTCGACATCGCCCTGCACAACACGCTGGCGCCGGGCCTGCCCGCGCAGCAGTCGATCCCGACCGGCCTGGGTCTGGGCGATGCGCTGCCGCTGCTGCCGCCCACGCGGGCGGTCATCCCCGACTCGCAGGGCGACGGCCCACTGATGGAAGCCACCGAGGCGCGCATGCTGGTGTACTGGGGCTGCGGCGCCAGCATCCGCCCCGGCCAGCCGCGCGTGATCCAGGTGCGCATGCGCAACGGCATGCCCGAGGCCAGCGGCACGATCGAGGCGCGCCGCGCGCCCGATCGCGACGTGCGGCCCGACCCCAGCTATGCGCTATGGCCCAACCAGAAGGCGCGCAAGCGCGCCGAGCGCGGCGCCTCGCTGCAGGGCGAGCACCGCATCACCGGCCAGGGCGTGCCGGAGTCGCTGAAGTTCAGCCTGGGCCCGCAGGCCGACTTCATGCCCGACATCGCCCTGCAGCAGCAGGGCGCGCCGGCCGACGGCATCGTCCTGAGCTGGCAGCCGGTGGCGCGCGCCGGCGCCTACTTCATCAACGTCATGGCCAAGCAGGGCAACGACATGGTGCTGTGGAGCAGCGCCGAGGTGCCCGACATGGGCAGCGGACTGATGGACTTCCTGCCCGGCGGCAGCCTGGAGCGCTGGGTCAAGGAGAAGGTGCTGCTGGGCCCGGAGACCACGCGCTGCCAGATCCCCAAGGGCATCCTCAAGGACGGCGGCGAGACCGGCGCGGGGCTGCTGTCGATGATCGCCTACGGCCCCGAAACCAATCTGGTCTGGCCGCCCAGGCCGGCAGACCCCAAGCAGCCCTGGACGCCGGAGTGGAACGTGCGCGTGCGCACCAAGTCCACCGCCAGCGCCATGCTCGGCATGGACCTCAGCGGCGCGGGCCAGGACCCGCAGTCGCCGACCGGCGATCCGAAACAGCCCGCGGAGAAGGAAAGCACCGGCAAGAAGCTGCTGCGCGGCCTGTTGAAAGGCCTCTGACGCCAGCGTCGAACGGCCCAGCCGCGCACGCGGCGCGGCTGGCGGCATGACGGCCGATGCTGCGGTCGTTCGTTTCCCGTCCGCCCGCTTCGCTCAACCCAGTGCCTGCGGATTGAGGTGCCATACCGCGTAGTTGAGCGCACTGGCGAAGCTGACCCACGCCAGATACGGCAGCAGCAGCGCGCCGGCCAGCGGCCGCACGCGCCAGAACATCGCCACCGTGACCACGATCAGCACCCACAGCACGACGATGTCCAGCATCGCCGCCGCGCCCAGGTGCCAGCCGAAGAACAACCAGCTCCACAGCGCATTGAGCGCCAGCTGCGCCACGAACACGGTCAGCGCCCGCCGCTGCGCGGCCCAGCCGCCGCGTCGCCACACCAGCCACGCCGCGATGCCCATCAGCACATACAGCACGCTCCACACCGGCCCGAACACCGCCGCCGGCGGCGCCCAGGACGGCAGCGCCAGCGTGGCGTAGAAAGTCGCCGCCTGCACCGACGCCGCCGCGCCGATGGCGCCGGCGACCAACACCAGCAGCAGCCAGCCGACCAGCCCCAGCACCTGGCGCTTTCCGGAAACCCCTTGCATCCCACACCTCGCACGCGATCGATATCGCGCGGCACTCTAGCGCCGCCCGTGACTGCGCGGCGTCAGCAAGGGGCGAGGGGCGCGTCGAGATTCGTCGCGGCGCCCGCTACAGCGGATGCCGACCGCTCCGGCTCAGGGCACCGAGTACTCGGCACCCAGCACGCATTGGCGCGCTTTGGCCTCGTTGTCGAAGTTGTCCACCGTCAGCACACCCCAGCCGTGGCCGGTGACGCCCACCCACAGGAAGCGCACTTCATCGGGCTTGGTGTCGATGGTCATGAAGCCGCCGGCGCCGGCATTGATGCCGTCGTGCCGCAGCAGCACGCCGTGCTTTCCGGGCGCAAGATCGGTATGCACGAAACTGTTGGCCTTCAGTGCGCCGATCGGCTCGTTGTCGACCAGGACCACGGTCTTGACCCCGCGCGCCACCAGCAGGGCTTTCTCGCGGCACACATACAGGCTCGATTTTCTGGGCACCGGCTCGAACTTCTTCAGTTGCGCCGATGCCGATGCGCCGCCGACGTTGTAGGTGGCGCATCCGGCCACGCAGAGGCTCGCCATCGCGAGGAGGGCCGAAACAACACGCTTCATGTGTTTTCCCCTTTTCTGGCTCGCGCTCCATGCGCAGCCCAACCGCATTCTCGACAAACACCCGCCACCGGGCAAGGACGAAACTACCCGCGCTGCGACGCCTGCGGCTCAGCCCCGCTCCAGCACCACATGCAGCGCCGCGTCCGAGGCGCGGAAGCTGGTGCAGCGATAACCGGGCACCGTTAGGTCCACGCCTTCGAACAGCCGCTCGCCCGAGCCCAGCAGCGTCGGCGCGATGGCCAGATGCAGCTGGTCGATCAACCCGGCCTGCAGATACTGGCGAACGGTGTCGGCGCCGCCGCCGATGCGGATATCGCGCGGGCCGGCCGCCTCGCGCGCCAGGCCCAGTGCCTCATGGATGCCGCCGGTGACGAAGTGGAAGACCGTGCCGCCCTGCATCGGCAGGCTGGGCCGCGCATGGTGGGTCAGCACGAACACCGGCACGTGGTGCGGCGGATCGTCGCCCCACCAGCCGCGCCAGTCCGCGTCGCCCCAGTCGCCACGGATGGGCCCGAACATGTTGCGCCCGATGATCCAGGCGCCGAGGTTCTCGAACCCGCGCGCGGCGATCTCGTCGTCCAGCCCCGTGCTGCCGCCCTCCTTGCCGAACAGCGTCTGCATGAAGGTGCGCGTCCCGCGCAGCCACCGATGCAGGTCCTGCGCGCCTTCGCCCATCGGCGCCTCCAGGCGCTGATGCGGCCCCGCGGCGAAGCCGTCCAGGGACAGGGTGAAACCTTCGACACGGACCTTCGACATCGCCAGCCTCCCAAGCTGCAAGAGGGAGCATCTTCCCTCAAGCGCGCGCCGATGGCCCGCTGCGGTGCGCGAACCGGGCCACGGTGCGTCGCGACGCCGGCGGCGGATGCCTTGGGTCCTGCTTTAGCGCTTACGGCTCCGCGACGGGAATGGCCGGAAAACCTGCAGCCTCCCTCCAACGCGTGTCCCCGGCCGCTGGCCCTTACCTGCGGAAGTCGCTGGGTTCCCGCGTTCGCGGGAACGACGATTCGGGTCTTTCGGGGGCGTATCGGTGCGATGCCGCCGGTGAGCGGCGACGCCGGGACCACCTTTCCCAAGGTGGCGTCGCAGGAGCTTCAACGTCGATAGCCCTCCCAACGCACCGCCATGGCGGCGCCGCGCTCCGAACGGCGTAACCCCAGAGGCCTCCCGGCACCGACGCGCCGTCACCGCGCGCGGTTTCCCCGACGCCACGCCCCGCGGACCCACACCCATGCATCGGCATTCCCCCGGCCGTTCCTGTTGTGCCCTGCTGTGCGCGCTGCTGATCTGCGCGCAGGCCCACGCCACGCCTGACCAGGCCGCCGCCATGACCGGCGACTGGGGCGGCGTGCGCCAGGGCTGGGCCACGCGCGGTGTCGCGCCGCGCGGCGACTACATCGGCGAGGCCGTGGACGTCGTCGACAACGGCGACGGGGCCAGCGGCGCGCGCTATGCGCAGCAGCTGCGCGTCGGCCTGGACCTGGCCATGGATCGGCTGGCCGGCTGGCGCGGCGGGGCGTTCCACCTCACGCTCAACGATCGCCGCGGCCGCAGCGCCTCGGCCGATCTGGTCGGCAATCGCTTCGCCATGCAGCAGGTCTACGGCGGCACCTATACGCGGCTGAGCGAGGTCAGCTTCGACTACGGCTTCGCCGGCGGCGGCTATCTCAAGCTGGGCTTCTACGCGATGGGCAGCCACTTCGGGCTGCTGGCCGCGGGCAACAGCTTCCTCAACTCGGCGTTGTGCGCGCACCCGCTGTCGATGACCGGCAACAGCGGCTGGTACAACTACCCGGTGGCGCGCTGGGGCGCCGAGGCCAGCTGGCCGCCGGCCGCGCACGTGGTCCTGCGCGGCGGCTGGTTCCAGGTCAATCCGCAGCTGCGCGGCAACAACGTGCACACCGCCTTCCGCCCCTTCGCCAGCGGCACGACCGGCTCGCTGTTCGTGCTCGAACTGGCCTGGACGCCGGGCGCTGGCGGCCCCTACGCCGGCAGCTACCAGATCGGCGCCTACGCCGACACCTCCCGCGCCAGGCGGCTGGGTACCGCGGCCAGCGTCAGCGGGCGCGACGGCGTGTGGCTGCTGGCCGAGCAGAAGCTCAGCGCCGAGACCGCCGACCCCACGCGCGGATTCACCGTCTTCGGCGAGTACATGCAGACCGACCAGGCGACCTCGCCCCTGCGGCACTGGCGCGTGGCCGGCCTGTATTACCAGGGCATCGGCACCCGCAGCCAGGACCACCTGGCACTGGGCTACGCCAGCGCCAAGGTCAACGGCGCCCTGCGCGCGGCGCAGCGCGTCGAACTGGCCGACACCGGCGTCCCCAGCGATTCACCGCTCTATCAGCTCACCGATGCCGAACGCCTGTACGAGCTGGCCTACACCGCCCAGCTCAGGCCCTGGCTGGCGCTGCGCCCGGACCTGCAGTACATCGTCGATCCGGGCACCTTCAGCTACAGGCGCGCGGGTGATGCGCTGGCGGTGGGGCTGCAGGTCCGGGCGACGTTTTAGCGCGCATCGAGGACGCCGAAGCACGAATGGACAACCGCCTTTCGAAGATCCGCTATTCCCGCGAACGCGGGAATCCAGCGCCTTTGTGGCTCTCCCGCGAAAGTCCCTGGGTTCCCGCTTTCGCGGGAACGACGGTGATGGGTGATGGGAGTGGCTCCAGATTCAACGCCTTCGGTAAGAGAAAAAGCCCGTCATTCCCGCGCACGCGGGAATCCAGCGCCTTGGAGGCTTTCCCGCGAAAGTCCCTGGGTTCCCGCTTTCGCGGGAACGACGGTGGTAGGTGATGGGAGTGGCTCCAAATTCAACGCCTTCGGTAAGCCAAAAGCCCGTCATTCCCGCGCACGCGGGAATCCATGGACTTTGACGCTTCCGCGTGAGAGGCGCTGGGCTCCCGCTTTCGCGGGAACGACGGTAGTGGGTTACTTGCGTGGCCGCAGGTTCAAAGGCTTCGGCGATCTGACAGCGACAAGCCGATGTCCAGTCGCGGAGCCTTTTGCGTGCCGACCTCAGCCACCGCGAGCCACCGCCAGCCGCACTCCGAACACCTTCACTCCGCAGCGTCACCACCGCCCGTATGCACCAGACTCTGGTGCAGCGCACGGGCCACCGCCAGATCCTCCTCATCGTCGAAGTACACCGCCATCTGCACCTGGCTGTCCTCCGCGAAGGCATGGCCGTAATAACCCGGCCTGCGCGCATCGTCCGGGTCGTCGACTTCCTCGGCCAGGCGATAGGCATAGAAGCGGATATCGCCGATCTGCGCCTGCTCGATGTCGTGCGCCTCCGGCGACTGATGCTGGCGCACATCGTCCAGGCGCGCCTCGATGCCGGCCCCGCCGTCGTTGTGCCAGATCGTCATCCACACCGTGACACGCTCGTTCCACAGCACCAGGTCGCCGTCCTCGATGCGCCGGTTGTAGGGCGCGTCCAGCGTGATCGCCCAGTCCGGCGTGAGCGGGTAATGGCCTTCGACGACGGGGAAGTCGGGATGGAGGGGCATGGCAAAACCTTGGTTGGTGCGAACGATAGAAGACTAGCCTACCCGCCTGGCTGTGCTCGATGTCTGCAGAGCGAGCTGGCGAGCACGCGCGGCACGCGCGTACTGCTGCCCCCGGTAGGCCCATAGCCGGTCACGGCGTGTCAGCCGAAACCCAGGCGGGCGCGTCTTTCCGCAAGCACAGGCGCTGACCACGCGGCTCGGAACCCAACCGCCGCACCATGCGCGAACGCAACGCGCAAACCCACTTCGCACCAAGCCCAAGGCGACGACGCCCCCGCAAGCCGCCTTTCATCCCGCAGACAACAGCGGCGGCCGAGGCCGCCGCTGCTTCCCACCGATCGCGGTGTGCGCGCGTCAGTGCAACCACATCGCCCCGGCCATCCGGCCGACGGCCTGCGGCAGACGCGGTGCGGCCTGCGCGTCGTGGCACAACGCCAGGACGGACCCGCCGCCATACGTGAGCCGGACTTCCCGCACCGACGCGGAGCCGCCGCCCGGCGCCAGCGGCTGCGCCGCGATCTCCGTGAGCAGGTCCGCCACCTCGCTGGCCTGATTGAAGATCGCGAAGCCCAGCATCGACACGCTGCCTTCCGCGTAGTCGGCCGCCTGCTCGGCGAACACCGCATCGCCGAAGGCCTTGATGCCCGAGACCAGCAGCTGCAGGGCGTCCAGCTGCGCCAGCGTCGCCCCGAAGGCCAGGCGCGGGCCCTGCGCCTGCGTCGCCTCGTCCACCGCGTACGGCGCGGCGGCTTCGGCCGCCGCCAACGCCGCGCCGGCCTGCGCCGGACGCGACATCCGCAGCAGCACCGCCTCCACCTGCCCGGCCACCTGGTCCAGGCTGCAGGCCAGCTCGGCCGCGCCCACGCCGGGCGCCTGCTTCCGCTTGCCGCCGGGGCGGGGCTGCGCCAGCCGCGCCAGCAGCCGCAGCTGGTGGCCGGCCTGCATCAGCAGGTGCTGGCTGTCCTCGGGCAGCGCGCCGCCCGTCGTGTTCCGCTCATCGAAGAGATGGTCCGTCATCGTTATTGCTCCTTGGCATCGCGAAGTGACCGCCCGCCATGTCCGGCGGACGGAAGTAAAGGAGACTCAAGCACCGCAGCGCGCCGGCAGGCGCATGCCCCTTGCGGGGGCGGTCATGGCCACCCTGCCGATGCCGCCATCGCATCGGGTGCCCCTGCCGGGACTGCAGGCACCGGGACACCAGGTTCAGGGGCGGGCCGCGTGCGCTGGGGCGTTTCCAGGCTCCTCGAAACCGAAGTTGCTCCGCCCCGTGGCCGGTGTCAACACCGCGCGGGGCGGCATCCGCGCGCGCTTCGGCCGCCCCCGTCCAGGCGGCAGCCGACGGAAGCCAACCGCGCTCAGGGCGCGGCGTTTTGCTCGCCGTGCAGCCTGCGCGCGGCCCCGACGTACTTGGCGGCCTTGGGGTTGTCGGCGTTCCAGCGCGGCGCCTTCGGGTCGTTGGCGATGGTCCACACGGCCAGGGCGACGGTGCGGTCGATGGCGGCCATGTTGGCGTAGTCGATCTTGTCCCAGGTGTCGGCCGGGCCGTGGTAGTCGGGAAAGGCGTAGGCCACGCTGATGGTGTGCGCCGGCACGCCCAGATCGGCCAGCGCCTGGTTGTCGCTGAAGGCGAAATAGCGGTCGCTGTTGACCGGGTGCTTGGTCATGCGGATGCCGGTGGCCTCGCCCGCCTTGCGCAGCACATCGGCCACTTGCGAGTAGTCCGCGCCGGTGATCGCGGCCGCGCGCACCTGCGGGCCCTCGCTGTCGTCGGTGCGGCCGACCTGCTCCAGGTTGATATTGGCCACCGTGTCGGCCACCGGCACCAGCGGATGCGCGCCGTAGTAGCGCGAGCCCACCAGCCCGTGCTCCTCGCCGAACACCGTCATGAACACGATGCTGCGCTTGGGCCGCACCTGCTGCGCAGCGAAGGCGCGCGCCAGCGCGATCACCGAGACCGTGCCGCTGCCATCGTCGTTGGCCCCGTTGAAGATCGGGTCATCGCCCTTGTCCTTGCGGATGCCCAGGTGGTCGTAATGCGCCGTGACCAGCACATAGGTCTTGCTCAACACCGGATCCGAACCGCGCAGCACGCCCACCACGTTGCGCACGATCAACGGCTCGGGCGCATCGGCGAACTTTGCCCGCTCCTTCTCCGGCGCGATCTGGCGCCAGTCCGCCGTCTGGAAATACCCGTCATCGCCCAACGGCTCCAGCCCCGCGCCCCGGAACTGCGCCGCGATGTACTCGGCCGCCAGATCCAGCCCGCGCGACGGCGTGCCCCGCCCCTCCAGCGCATCGGACGCCAGGAAGGACAGATCCCCGCGCATGGAATCGGCGGAAATGCTGGAGAGCAGGCGGGCCTGTGGCTGCGGCAGTTGGGATTCTTTGGCTTGCGCGGTGCCGAACACGAGCGCGACTGAAAGCAGCGCGACGCGCAAGCTTCTATGCGTATTCATCCTGTTTTACCCTGCGTTGATCTGGACCGGAGTCTAGCCTGCTTGTGGTCCAGGCCGTCGGCACGTCCGGAGGCTTCAGCTGGCGGCGGCACGACGCGGTCCGTAACCCCTTACCTCCCTCGGGAATCTGCTTGAAAGGCCTGAAAGCGCATCCAAACAATCCCCGCGACAGCCCAACTCCGGGGTGTGGGATCAGATGCTGACGATGACTCCTGACCAGCCGCTCCAGTATCCGCCGCACTACCCGCCTACCGACCCATGGGAGAGATTCTTCATCGGCGTTCGCTGGCTTGGACCTGACCTTTCGTTCTTTAAGGCGCTCGCTGCCCAGCAGCGATCGCGCTCGCCCGGTCTGTTGGATCGCTGGGGCGGAGGCGAGCGGCAGCGCGTCGCGACCCAGATGGGTGTCATCATGGCGCGTCACTTGGGCTGGCCGAACCCGTACTTCCTCCCCGGAGATAGCGTCGCTGTCGTGGCAGGCGGCCCTCGCTTCGACGCCATGGATAGGGATCTGGATGTGGAGGAGACGATCGCGGAACTGCAGGAGACACTTGGCGTGGCAATGCCAAAGGCCTTCTGGCAAGACGCGGGCCCGCTCACCCTGGCAGAACTGGTTGATCAGCTGATGGCGGCCGGAGCGGCGCCCACCAGTTCATTCGAGGCGACGCCGCCTCGCAGCGCGACCTGACTCAGGCCTTGGCCATCACACATGCCACAGCCCCTGCGCGAAGCCGTGAAGCGAGAGTTCTATCCCTTCGCGCTGGAGCGCGGATTTGCGCGCATCAAGTCAAACAATTCTCTGCGCACTTCTTTTCGAAAGGTTGACGGGGGTGTGGCGTATGAGTTCGAGATTCAATGGGACAAGTACCACCGGCCATATTTCGTCTTGAACTTCAGTGCGCCGGAAGGCTTGCCCATGCGAAGCCGGACAAGACATGGTCGACTTCAACGCAGGAGAGGCGGCCCATTGGGCTGCTGGTTCAATCTTCGCAGACCTTGGCATGAGGTTCTCAGAACCGGGCACCTTCGATACAAGCCAGAGCAGGTGGTGGGCCAAGTGATCTCTTGCTTCCCCGAGCTAGAGGCTTGGTGGTCTGAAGGCGTGGAGGGGCCGCATGTGTACTGCATCTAAGTGCCGGCTCATCAGTATCAAGCAACCATTGATCGGTCGCACCCGCCTCTCATCAAAGCGAGGCTGGGAAGACCCGACATGCGCCCTAGCATTTGTTCAAACCGACGCCGCTTCGCTACTCGGCTTAACGCTGGCGTTAGACCGCTGATGGTGATCGTTGAAACTTCGTCCAAGCGGCGCCGTATCTTGGCGCTTGCCACCACGGGGGTTTATGCGCTGGCCCTGCTCGCACTGGCCAGCAGCGGCGTCATGCTCTGGCGGATGTACTGCGAGAGCTTCGGGTGCGTTGGCAAAGGCATCGCGTGGTTCGCCTGGGCCATCAGCTTCATGGTCACGCTGGCGCTTGGCTATGTGGCCCGCCGCACCCAACAAGCCGCCGGCCGCATCGGCGTCGGATGTATTCTCGTTCTGCAACTCACGGCTGGGATCGCGCTCGCAGCTTACTGGGCGGTGCGGCAAGCAGGCTGACAGTGCGTCCGAGCCGACGCCGTTTCGCATCTCGGTTAACTCAGACCTTAGGTGCCATGGGACCAACGTCATCGCCAAGCACGCTAAAGACAGACCTGGCGGTTCTCGGGCTATTGGCAGCCTTGGCAGTCGCTACGTTTCTATTGAGGGAGGCCTTGGGTCTTCTGGTGTTCGCCGCGCTTGCTGTTGCGCTGCTGGTGCAGTGCATTCGGCTCGCCTTCTCGCGCGGCCGCAGCGAGACACTCAAGCAGCTCTGGGAAGCGGTCAAGGACGCGTTCTGGGGCATCGGCTAGGCAACCTGCCCTCTTTGAGGGACCAAACAGGGCCCGGAGCACAGCTTTGTGTCAGCTGAAGCACGAGCCCAATGCCGTCCCTGCAGGGAAAACAGCCCCCTGCCTCCTGTCTCAGGCAGCATCAAGTGTCGAATTCAGGTCACTTCGTACTTGACACAAAAGGTATCAAGTTCTGAGGAGACGACCTCTAACTGGTCGTCGTGGACGTGCAGCTCGACGCGCTCGCCCTCTAGCACGTTGTCAACGGCCTTCTTGGCCTCACCAAGAGTAAAGTTGAACCGAGCCCTTAACATGTCACTGAGACCAACTTTGTCACAGCCAGGACTCCATCCAACCAGGTAGACGACCTTCATCTTTTCACCCTTGGCACGATCTTGATCGGTCACGCTTGAAGAAGAACCTCCGGCAACGATGGACCAAAGCAGGGATCAGAGTCCAATTTCACGGCCGAAAGAGCCCGAGCCCCCTCTTCGCTCGCGAGCAGAATGGCACTCTGACCCCCATTCCCCTGACCCCCAATTCCCGTGACGGAGTGGAGAAACGTGTACGTCGGGTCGTCATCCTCACTCGGAGAGTGACGCCAAAAGCCTTTGCTGCTGACGGTTGGCCTTGTGATGCAGCGCCAAGGAGAGCAACAGATCTGGATGGGTTTCGCGGACCAACTCGAAGGTATCGCAGATCACACGATCAATGCGCCACCCGTGCCCGTCAAGAATGGCCTTGGCCATCGCTGGAACAACAAGCCCAAGAAGCGACGGTGAGCGGGACACGGCGAACGCAAGCGACTGCAGCGCGTGCGCTCGGCGAAGGGTATGCGGCTCGGTTTCGGCAACCTGGATCATTCGGCGGACCAGACCTTCCGCCGGGTTGGGTACGCGATCCACCAGGACACGGATCGGCCATGATGAAGCCGTCACAATGCGATTGGGCTCGTCCTGCTCCTGCGCCGCTTGAATGGCTGCATCGAGCAGTTCGGTGCGCTTGCGGCCATCAGAGAATTCGGCAGCACGTGCGAGCGCCTGGCAGCGATACCACGGATGATTGATCCTGCGGGCAAGAACGGCCGCGCCTTCAGGGTCATCTGGCGCCATCGCCCAGACGCGAGCGCGCCCGCGCACATCGTCCGGGGTGATCTTCATCCCGCTCATGTTACTCCGAGGAGTTGATACCCCAAAAAAGGTCAGAGTGCGGTTTCACTGTCACGCAAGCACGAGCCGGATCCCGTCGCTTACGAGCAAAACTGCACTCTGACCCCTATTGTCGGCCGGTTGATTTTCAGCCTTCAACTGGACAAAGCATTACCCGGACGCGCATTCCACGCGTATCATTCATAAAATTTAACACTCTTTATTTCAAGAGTATCCGAGTCAATCTCATATCTCGCCCCTCCACCCACGATGACGCTTTCGCGCAGATTCCTTTGGAGAGAGAAGATCACAACGTAAGAGTTGGATGACCGCGCCAATCCGACGGCATAGTTTCTGTAGTTATATACGTACTTAGCGAGTTCAGCGGTCTCCTTATCGACCTTCACTTTGCTTCTCTCCTCCTTGAGATGGCGCTCGAAGCTCCGCGCCGCGACTTTTCCAGCTTCAAAGCCGCGCTCAAATTCGCCGGACGAGGCCGATTTCGAGTAGACCAGGCAAAGAAGGGATAGCACTATCGCAAAACTTTTCATGCCCTTCCTCCAAAATGGCGAACTATCGCGCTTGCGGAAGTCGAACTTCACTGAAACGCATGCGGTAGAGATTGCCCCGTGCCTCTAACTTCCCGTCTGCAACCAGAGCGCGAACCCGTTGCGCGTAGAAGACGTCCGGGACCTTGTAGAAGTCTGGGTATGCGTCCATGGCGGTACCGACAACAGCGGCAACCTTGCGCCAGCTTGTACTGCTCGTGGTGAGAAGCGCTTGGTCGATGGCGTTGAAGTCATCCGGCGTGAGGACCGCGACAGCCTCAAGATCCTCGGCGTCGAGCGGTGGGTCGTCTTGGCTGTCTGCTGGCTCCATGACGCAGGTTCATAGCAGATCGGGGATCAGAGTGCAGTTTCATGTTCTCGAGAGCACGGGCTGATCCCGTGCCTTAAGTGCAAAACCGCACTCCGATCCCTGTTCTGATCGCTTCCGCGCCGCCCGCCCGGTTTCATTGTCTGCGTGCGGCCCCTAGGACAATTGACCTATACGATCTACCGAGATTAGGATGATTGTCCTAGAAGCCAGGCTTGATCAGGGGCGGGAATGGATACACGTGCGCGCATCTTGGCCGAGGCGGACCGGCTGTTCTATGAGCGGGGTTACGAGGCGACCTCGTTCGCCGACGTAGCCGACGCGGTCGGGATCTCCCGTGGCAACTTCTATCACCACTTCAAAAGCAAGGACGCCATCCTGGAGGCCGTGATCGGCCTGCGTCTGGAGGGAACCCGCGCGCTGCTCCAGCGCTGGGAGGCAGAGGCGGCAGCGCCGGCCGATGGCATTCGCGCCTTCATCCGCATCGTGGTCCGCAACCAGGCGTTGATCATGCGCCATGGCTGCCCCGTGGGAACCCTGTGCAGCGAGTTGTCCAAGCTCGAACACCCTGGACTGGCGCAGGCCACGCAGTTGTTTGTCCTGTTCCGTGAGTGGCTGGGAAGCCAGTTCGAACGGCTCGGGCGCGGCGCCGACGCCGACGCGCTGGCCATGCACGTGCTGGCCTTCAGTCAGGGCGTGTCGGCGCTGACGCAAGCCTTCGGCGATGCGCAGTTTGTCCAGCGCGAAGTCGAGCGCATGGAGTCCTGGCTCGACGCCATGGCCGCCAACGCGCCCGCATCGACGGCCGGGTGATCGGTTCGGCCTCCATCGCTTTCTTCCACAGGGGTACGTGCATGTTCATCGTGCTTCTACGCTTCGCCGTCGACCGCAGCCAGGCCGCGCCGCTGCTGCAGGCGCATGCGCAGTGGTTGCAGCAAGGCTTCGATGACGGCGTGTTTGCGCTGGCCGGCAGTCTTCCGCCGCAGGCCGGCGGCGCGATCCTGGCGCATGGCCTCAGCCGCTCGGACCTAGAGCGCAGGCTGCAGGCCGATCCCTTCGTCGCCGCTGGCGTGGTGCACAGCGAGATCGTCGAGGTGGCACCGGCCAAGGTGGCGACCTGCCTCGAGTTCCTGCTGCCGTGAGTCGGCATGTCGACAGTCCCAGGAGCGCCGTATGAGCGTCACTGTTCCCGGCCCTGACGGCCGCCCGCGCTGCGGCTGGTGCGCGGCGGCGCCGGAGTTCTTCCACTACCACGACACCGAGTGGGGCTTCCCGGTCGACGACGACCGTCGCCTGTTCGAGAAGCTCTGCCTGGAAGGATTCCAGTCCGGGTTGAGCTGGCGCACCATCCTGGCCAAGCGCGAGAACTTCCGTGCCGCCTTCCTCTACTTCGATTACCACCGCCTTGCGGCGTTCGACGAGCACGACGTGGCCCGGCTGCTGCAGGATCCCGGCATCGTGCGCCATCGCGGCAAGATCGAGGCGGCCATCCATAACGCGCGCATGGCCCAGGCACTGGTGCAGCGCGAAGGCTCACTGGCGGCGTTCGTGTGGCGCTACGAGGCGCCGGCACCGCCCGTGCCGCAGACCCGATCGACCTCGCCGGAGTCCGTGGCGCTATCGAAGGCGCTGAAGGCGCGCGGCTGGAAGTTCGTCGGCCCGACCACCGTGTATGCCTTCATGCAGGCGATGGGCCTGGTGAACGATCACGCCGAAGACTGCGTAGTGCGTGTGCAAGTCGCACGTGCGCGCAAGCGCTTCCGACCGCCCATCACAGGCTGAGGCGGCTGCGCCAAAACAGGGGTCAGAGCGCGGCTTCATGTGCGCGAACACGCCACATCAAGAGTCAGAGTGCAGCTCTTTATGTTCGCGAAAATAGAAGCCGATCTCGTCGCTCCCATAGGAAACTGGACTCCGGCCCCTACTTGCCGATGGGGCTCAAAGTCAGGCTGTTGGCGGGAAACCTGACCCCATCACTGCGCGATCTGTTCTAAGCATGCGTCGTCATCGCCTCACCCTGCTGCCGCGGCGACGCCTGGCGCGCTGAGGTGGTGCACGACGTAGGACTGCACGCTGTGCGCCGCCGGCGGCAAATCGCGCCACAGACCAAAGCGCAGGCGCGTCCATCCCTGCGGTTCGTAGCCCAGCACCGTGGCCAGCGCGCGATCGTGCGCCTCTCCCACTTCGTCGGGTGCGCCATCCATCGATGCGAAGGCGGCCGCCTGGATTTGGCGCGTGGCGTAGCGCGCCGTGCGCAGGACCGCAGGTGTGCTCGCGGCCTCGACCATCCAGCACGAAACCGGCGGGCGGCCGAAGGACTCGCACAACGCCGCGAACGCGGGGCCGTCGAGGAAGCGATGCATGGCCATCGCATCGCGCCAGAGATAGAACGGCGCATACAGGTTTTGCCGGGCGGGCAGCGCCGGATCGCGCCGATCCGCGACCAGATAGGCCTTGAACAGCAGCCCGGGCAGCGTGTCCAGCAGCGGCCCCTTGTCGGCGATGCGGCGGCGGATGATGGCCATGTCGTAGTCGGCCGGAAGCGCGATGCTGTACTGCATGGCGATCATGCCGGCGCCCCGCTGGCTGCGATACCGGCGCGGCCGCCGCCGAAGGACCAGTCCTGCGCCGAGGTGGTGACGATGGTGACCATCACGTCCTCCGGCGCGATCCCCGCGCGATGGCCAGCAGTTCGACCAGGCGCCGGTAGAACGCCTGCTTGCAGGCATCGCTGCGCTCGCGGCCGGCGGTGAGGGCGATCAGCACGAAGCGGTCCGAACGCGGCCCGCCCAGGTAGTGGCGGTCGAACACCAGTTCCTCCGGCGCCAGCTGGTGGATCATCTGGAAGCAATCGCCGGCAGGCACCTCGAAGGCCTCGTGCATGGCCTGGTAGAGACTGGACGACAGCGCACGCAGATAAGCGGGCGAGGTGCCGCGCAGCAGCGAGATACGGGCATGCGGCATCACGGCGTCTCCGTCGTGGCCGGCCGGGCCGCAGCGGCGGTGCGCAGCAACGGCAGCGCCGACGCCGCGCACGGCCAGCCGGCATAGAAGGCCAGGTGAGTGATGGCCTCGGCCAGGGTGTCGCGGTCCAGGCCGTGATCCAGTGCGCGCTGCAGGTGGAACGGCAGCTGCTCCAGACGGTACAGCGCCACCAAGGCAGCGACGGTGACCAGGCTGCGCTCGCGCGGCGACAGGCCGGGGCGCTGCCACACCTCGGCGAACAGCACCTCGTCGGTCAACCGGGCAAAGGCCGGCGCGATGTCGGCGAACGCCGCCTGCGGGGAAGGGGCGGTGGGGGTGGAATCGCGCATCGGAGGCCTCGCAATGGGGAACGAACATAGCCTAGTGGCGCCGGATCTTCCGTAAAATCGGAAAATATCGAATCATTTATCCGGAAAAACAGGATCGTTCCGATGCGCCCGATCACCTTCGATCTCGATGCGTTGCGCACTTTCGTCGTCGGCGTGGAACTGGGCAGCTTCGCCAAGGCGGCCGAGCGGCGCGGTCGGTCCACCTCTGCGATCAGCGCGCAGTTGAAGAAGCTGGAGGAACAGGCCGGCCAGCCGGTGCTCCGCCGCCAGGGCCGCGGCCTGGCCTTGACCGAGGCCGGCGAGGCCTTGTTGGGCTATGCGCGGCGTCTGCTCGAGCTCAACGACGAGGCGATCGTGGCCTTGCAGGACACGACCCTGGAGGGCTGGGTGCGGCTGGGGCTGCAGGAGGATTTCGGCGAACACATGCTGCCCGACGTCCTGGGGCGCTTCGCCCGCGCCCACCCGCAGGTGCGGATCGAAGCGCGCATCGCCCGCCAGCACGAGTTGCGGGCACGGGTCGAGGCCGGCCAACTGGACTTGGCGCTGGCCTGGGAGTCCGGCGCCGGCTCGGCGCATTGCCAGGCGCAGGCGCCCTGGCCACTGCGCTGGATCGCCGCCGCACCCGGCCTCTCGCCCGCGCTGGCCTGGAGCGGCGACGCACCGCTGCCGCTGGTGATGCTGGAGGCGCCGTGCCTGCTGCGCACCGCCGCGACCACGGCACTGGACCGCGCCGGCATCCCATGGCGCATCGCCTTCACCAGCGCCAGCCTCGGCGGAGTGTGGGCCGCAGTGCGCGCCGGCCTGGGCGTGACCCTACGCACGCCGGCCGGCGTGCCGGACACACTGACCCTGTTGCCGCCCGGCGCCGGCGGCCTGCCGACGCTGCCGGCGCTGGGGCTGACCCTCCACCGCGCGGTCGTCGCGCCGCCGCCGGCGGTGACGCGGCTGGCGGAGATCCTGCAACAGCGTCTGCGCGCGGCGCATGCGTGGCATACGGCGGTCCGGAATGAGGCGGCCGCGTGAAACCCGGCGCATTACCGACTCACGGCGCCAATGGGCCCAGAACAGGGCTCAGAGTGCGGTTTCATGGTCGCGAAAGCACGGGCCAGAGCCCGTCGCTTACGAGCAAAACTGCACTCTGACCCCTATTGTCCTCTCTCAACCAATTCTGCTCAAAGCTGTATCCTGACTCCTACTTGGGCTCACACCTGCCCGCAAGACCTTTAAACGTCAACGTTGCAATACGCCCGTAAACCCATCTTTGCGATTACATATAGAAGGAGGGCCACCGCGGGCGCGAGCAACGTTGCAGAGTAACCGATAGTCGCCCCTATTGCCGCGGAAATCCCAGAAATAAGTATAGCTTTCGTGGCCGGCCCGGCCTCAGCAATCAGTGCTTGCTTTTCTTCCACGTAAGCGGAGTCATCACACACGAATCTACGAAACTCAAGCCTAAATCGATCCCAGAAAGGATTTGGATTAGGGACACCACCAAAAGGAATAATCTGGCTTGAGCCAGTACTACTCAACCAATCTTGAGCAGCGGCCTCAGGCTCTTCATGTGCTAAAAAAGCAGCCAAATGTGAACGCTGAAATGGTTTAAGCGGCTCCAGCCACTCATCTAAACTGCCGGCAGGGATTTCGATCACACCATCTCTTCCAAATAGCTTGCCGGGACACAGTGGGTCGTCTGATGCAACTCCCTGGGATTAATTCCACCAAGCGAAATTCCCCCACCTCCAGCTGGCGCCCAAGCGCCCACCAGCACACCCGCAACAGTCCCGGTTTGTGGATTAAAAACAATCGAACCCGATTGGCCAGGGCGAGCTTGAACGTTAATAACGGCGTGATTTGTCGATACTCCTTTTTCGCTAATTTTCACCTTAGCCCCAAGTTCAGCCTTTTGAAAAGTCAGGGCTCTGCGCCCCTCAACGCAATGTGGATAACCAAAGATACACAAGTCACTACCCACGGCAACTCGGTCAAATGACGAAAGTGACGGGAGATTAACGTTAAAAATTATTTCCCCTTTCAGAACAGCCAGATCCCGTATAGGGTCGAGCTGTTCTACAGTTACTGGAATGGGTACGCAGGAGTTATCGGATAAATCTTGATATTCATCAATTTTTGATATGTGGGGAGCGAGGATAACCAGGTTTGATGGATCAACGCCTACTACATGTTGGGTGGTCGCAATATATCCGTCAGGCCTGAACAGGAATCCAGTGCCAAGCATTTGCACACCGTCTGGAGTCAGGCGACCTACCACGTACGTGATCTGAGTAAATATATCCATATTCTGAGTTAACCGCACTTCGAATACCCGCAATTCAAACAAGTCTGACACCCATCCATGATCACCATGGCCTTGGTGTTGCACTTGTGGCACATGCTGGCCGAGGGCGGGAAGCTGGCGCCGTCGCCGGTGACTTCGATGTCCTCGACGTGGTCGGCGGTGCTGTTGGGGATGACGGCGGAAGTGGGAGCAGAGGCAGGAGCGACCCCTCCCCGGCCCTCCCCTTCGCTGCGCGAAAGGGAGGGGGCAACAGCGTCGCTGCGCTTGGCGCTGGGGGTTACGTCAGTGTTTTTTTTTGAGCGGTCTTCGTACTGCTTGCGCTTTTCGGCCAGGATCGCCTTCTGGTGCTCGGACATTTCCGGGTCGTGGATCAGGCCGATGGACTTCATGTGCTCCTCGACGATGGCGCCGAGCTCGGCGACCAGCGAGGGCATGTAGACGCCGCCGGCCTTGAAGTAGCCGCCGCGCGGGTCGAACACGGCCTTCATCTCGTCCACCAGGAAGGTCACGTCGCCGCCCTTGCGGAACACGGCCGACATGATGCGCGTCAGCGCGACGATCCACTGGAAGTGCTCCATCGACTTGGAGTTGATGAAGATCTCGAACGGGCGGCGGTGCTCGTGCTCGGTGCCTGCATTGAGCACGATGTCGTTGATGGTCACGTACATGGCGTGCTCGACCATCGGCGACTTGATCTTGTAGGTGCTGCCGACCAGCACGTCGGGGCGCTCGATGCGCTCGTGCATCTGGATGACTTCGGCCACGGGCAGCTCGGCCTCGGCGGTGGCGCGGCTGACGGACTCGGCGGGCACCGGCGCGGCGGCCTGGCGCGCCTTGTCTTCCGGGGTGAGCACGCTGTAGCCCTTGATTTTCTTGTCGATCTTGACGGCCATGGCCTTGGGTCCTGGATGCGGTACTGCGTTGAGGTGGGAGGACACCGCCGTGCGCCAGTAGGCGCGCTCAGGCGGTGTGCCCTGGCCGGGGCGCGGCCAGGGCGGTGCTGCGGGTCACTTCGCTTGCTTGGCGACTTTCTTGACGGCTTTCTTCACTGCTTTCTTGGCGGGCGCCTTCTTGACGGCGGCTTTCTTGGCCGGCGCTTTCTTCACTGCGGCTTTCTTGACGGCCTTCTTGACCGCAACCTTCTTGGCGGCGGCCTTCTTCACCGCTGGCTTGGCGGCGAGCCGCTTGGCCGTCGCCTTCTTGGCCACTTTCTTTGCGGCCTTCTTGGCGGCGACCTGCTTGCCCACGCCCTTGGCCTTCAGCGCGGCGGCCTCTGCCTTGGCCGAGGCGCTGGCGGCGACCAGTTTCTGCTTGGTGCTGGCCACGGTCTTCTTGACCGCCTTGGTGACCTTGCTGGTGCGCTTGGTCACGGCCTTCTTGGCCTTCTCCAGGGTCTTGCTGGCGGACTTCTTCGCCGTGGCCGCGCGCTTGGCGACGGTGTCGGCGGCATGCGAGGCGGCCTCGGCCACGACGGTGGCGAGCTCGCTGGTCTTTTCCTTCACACTTTCGGCGGCTTCGGAAAGCGTCGCCGAGATTTCCGTTCCTGTGCTCATGTGCCCTCCATCAGGGCTCGTAGGGGTGCCAAGACGATGCCAGTGCAGCCGCGTGTTATGGGTGTCCCCCCTGCGCCGTGCTGCCGGCGACGCAGGGGTCTTCCAGCATCGCGCATGCCGGTGTGGGCCGGCACGCGCGGCGCTCAGAACTTGCCGTAATACCCTTCCTTGAGCGCGTCGAACAGGTTGGCGGCGGTGTGCATCTCGCCGTCGTATTCGATCTGCTCGTTGCCCTTGACCTCGACGAAGGAGCCGTCCTCCAGCTCGAAGCGGTAGGTGGTGTTCTCCAGGTCCGCCTCCTTGACCAGCACGCCCTGGAAGGCGGCCGGGTTGAAGCGGAAGGTGGTGCAGCCCTTCAGGCCCTGCTGGTGGGCGTAGCGGTAGATGTCCTTGAACTGCTCGTAGGGATAGTCCGTGGGCACGTTGGCGGTCTTGGAGATCGAGCTGTCCACCCACTTCTGCGCGGCGGCCTGCACGTCGACATGCTCCTTGGGGCTGATGTCGTCGGCGGCGATGAAGTAGTCCGGCAGCTTGGCCTGGGCGTCCTCGGAGAACGGCATGGCCTTGGGGTTGACCAGCTCGCGGTAGGCCAGCAGCTCGTAGGAGAACACGTCCACCTTCTCCTTGGACTTCTTGCCCTCGCGGATCACGTTGCGGCTGTAGTGATGGGCGAAGGAGGGCTCGATGCCGTTGGAGGCGTTGTTGGCCAGGCTCAGCGAAATGGTGCCGGTGGGCGCGATCGAGCTGTGGTGGGTGAAGCGCGCGCCGACCTCGGCCAGCTCGTCCACCAGCTCGGGCGCGACCGAGGCCACGCGCTGCATGTAGCGGCTGTATTTGGCGTGCAGCACCTTGCCCTCGATCTGCTGGCCGACGCGCCAGCCGTCGCGCTCCATTTCCGGGCGCTGGCGCAGCATCGCCGGGGTCACCTCGAAGCGCTCCTCCATGATCGGGGCGGCGCCCTTCTCCTTGGCCAGCGCCAGGCCGGTTTCCCAGCCGGCCACCGCCATGTCGCGGGCGATCTGCTCGGTGAACTCGCACGAGTCGGCGCTGCCGTACTTCATGCGCAGCATGGTCAGGGTGGAGCCCAGGCCCAGGAAGCCCATGCCGTGGCGGCGCTTGCGCAGGATCTCGTTGCGCTGCTGCTGCAGCGGCAGGCCGTTGACCTCGACCACGTTGTCGAGCATGCGGGTGAACACGCGCACGACTTCCTTGTATTCCTCCCAGTCGAAGCGCGCCTGCTCGGTGAACGGGTCGCGCACGAAGGTGGTCAGGTTGATCGAGCCCAGCAGGCAGGCGCCGTAAGGCGGCAGCGGCTGCTCGCCGCAGGGGTTGGTCGCGCGGATGTTCTCGCACCACCAGTTGTTGTTCATCTCGTTGACGCGGTCGATCAGGATGAAGCCCGGCTCGGCGTAGTCGTAGGTGGACACCATGATCATGTCCCACAGGTGGCGGGCGCGGATATGCCCGTACACCTTGCAGGCCACCAGGCCGTCGTCGCGCTGCACGTACTGGTCGGCGTTGGGCCACTCGCGCCAGACCACCTTGGCCGCGTCGGTCAGGTCGATGTCGCCCTGTTCCTTCTGGTTGACCGGGAACACCAGCGGCCAGTCGGCATCGTCCTCCACCGCCTGCATGAAGCCGTCGGTGATCAGCAAGGACAGGTTGAACTGGCGCAGGCGGCCGTCCTCGCGCTTGGCGCGGATGAAGTCCTTCACGTCCGGATGCGACACGTCGAAGGTGCCCATCTGCGCGCCGCGGCGCCCGCCGGCGCTGGACACGGTGAAGCACATCTTGTCGAAGATATCCATGAAGGACATCGGGCCGGAGGTGTAGGCGCCGGCGCCGGCGACGAAGGCGCCCTTGGGCCGCAGCGTGGAGAACTCGTAGCCGATGCCGCAGCCGGCCTTGAGGGTCAGGCCGGCCTCGTGGACCTTCTCCAGGATGCCGTCCATCGAGTCGGTGATGGTGCCCGAGACGGTGCAGTTGATCGTGCTGGTGGCCGGCTTGTGTTCCAGCGCGCCGGCGTTGGAGGTGATGCGCCCGGCGGGGATGGCGCCGCGGCGCAGCGCCCAGACGAAGCGCTCGTACCAGTAGGCGCGCTTCTCGGCGGTCGGCTCGGCGTCGGCCAGGGCGCGGGCCACGCGCTGGTAGGTGCCGTCGATGTCGGCATCGATGGCCACGCCGGCCTTGCTCTTCAGGCGGTACTTCTTGTCCCAGATGTCCTGGGACGCGGGCTGCATCGGGATGACGCGGGCCGCTTCTGCTTTCTTGACCGCCTCAAGGCGCACCGTGCTCATGGATTGGAGCTCTCCGTCATGGATGAAAGGCGCGCACGCCAGCTTAGGCGCGCGCGCGAGATGGATGAAATTTCGGTCAGCTGCGGCGTGTGCGCACGCATGCCCGGGCAAGGCACTGAAGCGTCGAACAGATTGTGGTGACGGTCCGGCCTGGACCGCCTGCACACCTGATGCATGCGCCGCTTCCCCACTGGCGCCGGGAAACCCAAGCCAAACCCTATGGCTTGGGGCCATTGCGCGGACACCTCGCTACATCTTGGGGCCGCAAGCCATGGAAAGTAGTCCCGCCCCCGAGGACTGTCAACCACGCGTCACCCAGTTTGCGTGGAACGCTCGGGTGCGCCTTCCATGGAACCCGCGCGGCGCCTGCGCGGGCCGATTTCATTGCCGGTTTAGGCGCCGCTGATCACACTCGTTCAGGTTGCCGGGGTCGGTGAGGACAGGCGCGTTGCCGCGATGCCGCACGCCCCGGGCGCCTCCTTCCATGCCGATCGCCACCGACCCGTATGCGCCCACTGCCGACTCTGCTGTCCCTGACCGCCGCCGCTGCCTTCGGCGGCTTCGTCGCCCTTGGCCTGTACCAGACCTTCGACCACCCCGCGCTGGCGCGCGAGGACGGGCCGCCGTCCTCGGCGATCCTGCCGGCCGCCGCCGCGGGCGCGGCGCTGCCGGCCGCGGTGGAAGGCCAGGCGGTCCCGTCGCTGGCGCCGATGCTCAAGCGCGTCACCCCGGCGGTGGTGAGCGTCTACAGCCGCCAGACCGTGCGCGTGGCCAGCCCGCTGGGGCCGTTCGCCAACGATCCGGTGTTCCGCCGGCTGTTCGGCATCCCCAACATGCCGCAGGAGCGCGTGCAGCGCGCGCTGGGCTCGGGCGTGATCATCGACGCCCAGCGCGGCCTGGTGCTCACCAACCACCACGTAGTGGAGAACGCCGACGGCGTGTCGGTGACCTTGAGCGACGGTCGCACGGTGGAGGCCGAGTTCCTCGGCTCGGACCCGGACACCGACGTGGCCCTGATCCGCATCCCGCCCAAGGACCTGACCCAGATCCCGCTGGGCGACAGCGACAAGCTGCAGGTCGGCGATTTCGTCGTCGCGGTCGGCAACCCCTACGGCCTGGGCCAGACGGTGACCTCGGGCATCGTCTCGGCGGTGGGCCGCAGCGGCATCCCGGTGGCCGGCTACCAGAACTTCATCCAGACCGATGCCTCGATCAACCCGGGCAACTCCGGCGGCGCGCTGGTCAACCTGCAGGGCCAGCTGGTGGGCATCAACACCGCCAGCTTCAATCCTTCAGGCTCGATGGCCGGCAACATCGGCTTAGGGTTCGCCATCCCGATCGACCTGGCGCGCAACATCGCCGAGCAGCTCTACACCAACAAGGGCGTGGTCAAGCGCGGCACGCTGGGCGTGACCACGCAGGACGTGGATCAGCGCCTGGCCACGGCGCTGGGCCTGGATACGCCGCGCGGCGCACTGGTGACCGGGGTGTATCCCGGTTCGGGCGCGGCCGCCGCGGGGCTCAAGCCCGGGGACGTGGTGCTGCAGGCCAACAACCAGCGCATCGACAACAGCGCGGCGCTGCACAACTTCGAAGGCCTGCAGGGCGTGGGCAGCCAGGTCACCCTGGACATCCGCCGCGACGGCAAGCCGCTCAGCCTGCGCGTGGGCCTGAAGGAACAGCAGCGCGACCTGCCCGGCGCGCAGCTGGACCCGCGCCTGTCCGGGGCGACCTTCAACGAGGTCGACGAGGCCCTGCGCCAGACCCTGCGCGCCAACGGCGTGGGTGGCGGGGTGCAGGTCGGCCAGGTGCAGCCGCGCAGCCGCGCCTGGACCAACGGGCTGCGCAGCGGCGATGTGATCATCGAGGGCAGCAACGGCCGCTTCGCCGACCTGCCCAGCTTCCGCAGCAGTTTCGCCAAGCCGCCGCAGCAGCTGGTGCTGCGCGTGCTGCGCGACGGCGAGGACGGCACGCTGCTGATGCGCTGAATGCTGGCCGTCCCGTCACGGGCCGCATGCGGCACGCTGACGGGGCATTCATGCGGCCCTGGGGTAGGCTCGACCACCTGCTGTCCCACCCGTTCAAGGAGCCATGCCATGTCCGACGCTGCCAACAAGATGAAGTCCTCCCTCGGTGAGGCCGGGGAACACCTGAAGTCCGCCGCCTCGGCCGCCAGCGATGCGGTCAAGGGCGCCGCCTCGGTCGCCGGCGACGAACTGCGCCTGGGCAAGGCCACGGCCAAGGCCGAGCTGTCCGACGGCGCGCTGGCCGGCCTGAGCGCGGCCGAATTCGGCGGAGAAGCCGCACGCGAGCAGGTCGACGCCCTGGTGGAAAAGGGCCGCGACCTGATCGACAGCGCCGCCGAACTGATCCGCGAGCGTCCGCTGGCCTCCTTCGGCATCGCCCTGGCCGCCGGCTGGGTCATCGCCAAGCTGGGACGCAGCAGCGATTGATCGCCTGCACGACCGCGACACCGGAGCCGGCGTGAGCGCACCCGACCACGACGCCGCCCCCGGCGACGACGCAACGCCCTCGCTGGACGAGAGCCTGCGTCGCGTCGGCAAGGCCGGCAAGGACAGCCTGTCCTCGGCAGTGGCCACCGCCAAATCGCTGCGCCGGCTGGTCCTGGCCGACTTCGCCCTGGCCCGCGCCTCGCTGGCCCGGGCCATGGTGTGGATGTCGGTGGCCGCCGCGTTCGGCGTGTCCAGCTGGCTGCTGCTGATGGGCGCGTTGATTGCCCTGCTGCAGCGGCTGGGGCTGTCCTGGCTCGGCGCGCTGTCGGTGGCCGCGGGCCTGAGCCTGGCGATCACCGCGCTGGGCGTGTGGCAGACGCTGCGCTATTTCGGCTTCAGCCGGATGGACGCCACCCGGCGCCAGCTCAAGGCCATGGGCCTGGGCGACGACGACGAGGAAGACGCCGGGCCGGAGGCGCGCTCGGCCGCCGAGCAGCTGCGCGCCCAGCGAGGAGGCACGCCATGAAGTTCGCTCACCTGCGCCATCGCGTGGACCGTGCCGAGGCGCTGGTCGAGCATCGCCGCGCCCAGACCCTGGCCGATGCCGATGCCCTGATCGGGCACTGGAAGCGCGGCTGGACG
The DNA here is from genome assembly GCF_030322905.1 of Pseudoxanthomonas winnipegensis. Taxonomy (NCBI): domain Bacteria; kingdom Pseudomonadati; phylum Pseudomonadota; class Gammaproteobacteria; order Lysobacterales; family Lysobacteraceae; genus Pseudoxanthomonas; species Pseudoxanthomonas winnipegensis. The sequence goes on from NZ_CP095475.1 coordinate 3,632,996, forward strand.
CCATGGCGCATCGTGCTGGCCGGCCTGGGGCTGGGCTTTGTGATCGGCCAGACCCGGCCGATGCGCGCGGTTGGGGCGACCAAGTGGCTGCGCTCGGTGAGCGCGATCTCCGGCATGTTCACCTCGCTGCAGGCGGCCATGGCCGCGTGGCAGGCCGATCAGGCCGCGGACAAGGCGCACGATGCGGCCGGCAGCGCGCAGTCGGCGGCCGGGGCCACCCATCAGGCCGCCGCCGCGGCGGGTGCGGCGGCCGCGACCACCGGCGCGGACGACGCGGCGCGGCTGGCGCAGGGCAACACCACAGCGAGGGCGGCCGGGCTGGCCACCGCCGACGGCGGGCCGGCGCCGACCGCGGCGCGCGGCGTGTCATCCTATGGCCGCGCCGCCGAGGCGCGCGGTGAGACCGAGGCCTGGGCGGCGCAGGCGCCGCGCCCGGCCGAAGCGGCCACCGACGTTTCCGAACGCTAACGCCAGCCGCCGCATGTCCACCTCTGAAGCCGATCTCTCGCCGGCGCCCACGCCCCTGCCCGTCAAACCGGCGCCACCGCGCCCGCGCGGGCCGCTGTCGCTGGTGATCCTGGCCTTCCTGGCCTGCGGCTACACGCTGTGGCTGGCGCAGGCGGTGATCCTGCCGGTGCTGCTGGCGGTGTTCCTGGCGCTGGTCGGCAACCCGCTGCTGCGCGGCCTGCAGCGGCTGTACGTGCCGCGCTTCCTCGGCGCGCTGCTGGTGCTGCTGCTGGGCCTGGCCGCGGCCGGGGCGCTGGCCTACCAGATGGTGCCGCCGGCCGCGGCCTGGGCCAAGGCGGCCCCGCGCGAGCTGCGCCAGCTCGCGCCCAAGCTGCATGAGCTGACCAAGCCGGTCTACGACGCCAACCAGGCGGCCGAGAACTTCGCCCGCGCCGCCGCCGGCGACACCGGCCGGCGCCCGCAGGTGATGCGCACCGCCGACGATCCGTACCGCACCCTGACCGCCACCCCGCGCATGATCGCCTCGGTGCTGGCGGTGGTGCTGCTGACGTTCTTCTTCATGGTCTATGGCCAGCCGCTGCAGCGCCATGCCGTGGCGCTGATGCCGCGGCGCCAGCAGCAGAAGCTGACCGTGGGCATCCTGCAGTCCATCGAGCGCGCGGTCTCGCGCTATGTGCTGACCATCAGCCTGATCAACGGTGTGGTGGGCCTGCTGTTCGCCGGCGCGCTGATGCTGCTGAAGTTCCCGCTGGCCGATGCGCTGCTGTGGGGCACGATGGTGGCGATCCTCAACTTCGCGCCCTACGTGGGCCCGCTGATCGGCATCGTGATGATGCTGGTGGTGGGCCTGACCACTTTCGACGATGCCTGGCCCTCGCTGCTGCCGGCGGCGATCTATCTGGGCCTGCACACGCTGGAGGGCCAGGTGGTCACGCCGATCGTGCTGGGCCGGCAGATGCGGCTCTCGCCGCTGATCCTGATCCTGTCGCTGATGGTGTTCGGTTCGCTGTGGGGGATCGTGGGGCTGCTGTTGGCGGTGCCGATGCTGGTGTGCATCAAGCTGGTGCTGGCGCGGGTGCAGGGGATGGAGGGGTGGGCGCGGCTGATGGAGTAGCGCAGCCGTTGCTGGTGCTGTTGCTGTTGTTGCCTTTGCCTTTGCGGTTGCTCCACCTGTCTGAGCCGTAAAGCACGCCGAGCACCGCAGCAAAGCAGGGCCGAAGAGGCGCCCTGTTTGAGCGAAGCGAGTTTGGGCGCCGTCCCTAAAAGGGGATAAATGCCCTGCTTTGCGAGGAGCGCAGGGGACCGACGCGTAGCGTCGGCGTGCGTCCCGGCGAGAAGCGGTTTTGCTTCCTTTTGACAAGACAAAAGGAAGTCGCGCCGCAGGCGCGAAAGCTTTGCACTTGGCGCGCCGCAGGCGCGTTGCTTTCGTCCTACAAGTCCCGGCGCCAGCTCCTGGCAAGTCTCGCTTTAAATTTGCAAGCAAAACTTGAGCGCCATGCAGGCGCTTCTTAAAAGCAAAGCTTTCGCACGGCTTCGCCGCGCGAGCTACTTTTGTCTTGTCAAAAGTAGCCAAAACCGCTTCTCGCCGGGACGCGAGCCGCCGATACGCGGCGGTTCCCTGCGCTTCTCGGAAGACGGGGCACGTCGCCCAAACTCGCTTCGCTCAAACAGGGCGACTCTTCGGCCCCGTCTTCCTGCGATGCTCGGCTCGCTTTACGGCTCAGACAGGTAAAGCAAAGGCAACAGCACGGCCAAAGCAACAGCAACAGCAACAGCCCGGCAACGGCAACGGCAAGGGCGGGCTGCGCCCCTCAAGGCAGGCGCCACAGCCCACAGGCTAAAATGCCCCCCATGACCTTCGACATCCGCGCCATCACCCTCGACCTGGACGACACCCTGTGGCCGTTCGCCCCGATCGGTGAGCGCATCGAACGCAAGCTGCACGCCTGGCTGGAAACCCACAGCCCCGCCACCGCACGCCAGTTCCCGATCGAGACGATGCGCGAGCTGCGCACGCAGGTCACCGACGACAACCCGCACCTGATCCACGACCTCTCGGCGCTGCGCAAGCTGACCCTGGAACACGCCCTGCGCCACAGCGGGGCCGACCTGGCGCTGCTCGATCCCGCGTTCGAGATCTTCTATGCCGAGCGCAACCGGGTCGAGTGCTATCCCGACGCCGTCGAGGCGCTGACGCGGATCGCCGCGCGCGTGCCGGTGGCGGCGCTGACCAACGGCAATGCCGACCTGGCGCGCTGCGGGCTGGATCAGCACTTCGTGTTCCAGCTGGGCGCGCGCGAACACGGCGCGGCCAAGCCGGAGGCGAGCATCTTCCACGCCGCCTGCGTGCGCCTGGAGCTGCCGCCCGAACAGGTGCTGCACGTGGGCGACCACGCGGTGATGGACGCGGCCGGCGCCATGCGCGCGGGCCTGCGCGCGGCCTGGCTCAACCGCGAGGGCGCGCCCTGGCCGCTGCACGAGCCGCGGCCCGATCTCGAATTTTCCACGCTCACCGCGCTGGCCGACTGGCTCGACGCGCATCTGGACGACAAGGACTCCGCCGCCGCATGAGTGCTCCCGCCTTTCTCGACGCCCGCACCGACCAGGTGCGCCCGCTGCATGTGCTGCAGCGCGAGCAGTTCGGCGGCTGGTGCGCGCAGCAGCCGCCGGCGGTGGCCGCGTGGCTGCAGGCGCAGGGCTTCAGCGCCGCGCCGGGCACGCTGGCGCTGCTGCCGGGCGAGGCGGGTGTGGCCGGCGCGGTGCTGGGCATCGCCGACGCGGGCGATCCGCTGTCCTACGGCCACGCGCCGCTGGGCCTGCCGGCCGGCAGCGCCTGGGAGGTGGTGAGCGCGCGCTCGGCCGACGCGCGCGCGGCGCTGGAACTGGGCTGGGGCCTGGGCGCCTATCGCTTCGATCGCTACAAGACCGCCACGCGCACGCCGGCCCGGCTGCTGCGCGAGGCGGTCGATGCGCGCACCGATGCCCTGCTGGCGGCCTGCCTGCGCGTGCGCGACCTGGTCAACACGCCGACCCAGGACATGGGCCCGGACGAGCTGGAAGCGGTCGTGCGCCAGATCGGCGCCGAGCATGGCGCGCAGGTCGAGGCGATCACCGGCGATGCGCTGCTGGCGCAGAACTTTCCCGCGATCCACGCGGTGGGCCGCGCCTCGCACCGCGCACCGCGCCTGATCGCGCTGCGCTGGGGCGCCGAGGATGCGCCGAAGGTGTCGCTGGTCGGCAAGGGCGTGTGCTTCGACACCGGCGGGCTGGACCTCAAGCCGGCCGACGGCATGCGCAACATGAAGAAGGACATGGGCGGCGCGGCGCACGCGATCGCGCTGGCCGAACTGGTCATGCGCCAGCGCCTGCCGGTGCGCCTGACCCTGCTGGTGCCGGCGTTGGAGAACGCGATCGGTCCCGATGCGTTCCGCCCCGGCGAGATCATCGCCACGCGCACCGGGGTGAGCGTGGAGATCGACAACACCGACGCCGAAGGCCGCGTGATCCTGGGCGATGCGCTGGCCCATGCTGGCGAGGACACGCCCGAGGTGCTGCTGGACTTCGCCACGCTCACCGGCGCGGCGCGCATCGCGCTGGGGCCCGAGCTGCCGGTGCTGTTCTCCAACGACGACGCGCTGGCCAACGCCTGGCTCGCCGCCGGCGAGCGCACGCGCGACCCGCTGTGGCGCCTGCCGCTGTGGCGGCCGTACCTGCGCTATCTGACCAGCCACGTGGCCGACCTGGCCAACGCCGGCTCGCGCATGGCCGGCGCGGTGACCGCGGCGCTGTATCTGGAGCGCTTCGTCCCGGCCGGCACGCCGTGGGCGCATCTGGACGTGTACGCCTGGAACGACAACGATCGCCCCGGCCGCCCCGCCGGCGGCGAGGCGATGGCGCTGCGCGCGGCCTTCGAGATGCTGCGCAGCCGCTACGCGCCGTGAGCGGCAACAGCGCCGCCTAGGCGCCGATGTCTTCTGTGGGAGCCGCCATGGCGGCGATGACGCTCTCCCGGTAGAGCCTCATCGCCGCCATGGCGGCTCTCACCGAGCGAGCTGCCGCCGGCAAGCTCACACCAGGCGGGCTTTTGCCGAAGCGGGATGACGTCCGGGGCTGAGATCAGGCCGAGCGGACGGCGCGCGGGTCGTGGCTGCTTTCGACGCGGTTGCGGCCCTGCGCCTTGGCGCGGTACAGGGCCTGGTCGGCGCTGCGCAGCAGGGCCTCGGGCTCCTGGCCGTCGTGCGGGAAGCAGGCCAGGCCGATCGACACCGTCACCGGCGGCAGGTCCTTGCCCAGATGCGGCACGCGCATGGCCTCGACCGCGGCGCGGATCTGCTCGGCGCGCTCGGCCGCGGCCTGCGGTGTGGACTCGGGCAGGATCAGGGTGAACTCCTCGCCGCCATAGCGGCAGGCGATGTCCTCCTGCCGCGACAGTTGCTGCAGCAGCTGGCCGAAGCCGGACAGCAGCGCGTCGCCGCCCGGGTGGCCGTGGGTGTCGTTGAAGCGCTTGAAGTGATCCAGGTCCAGCATCATCAGCGCCAGCGGCAGGCCGCGGCGCGCGCAGCGCGCCAGTTCGCGGGCCAGCGACTCTTCCAGATAGCGCCGGTTGAACAGGCCGGTCAGCGGCTCGCGGATGGACTGGATGCGCAGGCGTTCCTGCAGCTCCAGGTTGGACAGCGCCATGGCCAGCTGCTCGGCCGCGGTCTCGATCAGCTGCACGCGCGCCAGGAAGGCGGCGTCGTCCGCGGAGACGTACAGGAACCCCAGCTGCTGGCCCTGCGCCATGAGCGGGATGCAGGCGGTGGCGCCGGCGTCGCCCTCGATATGGTGGCAGCGCAGTGTGCCCGGACCCCGCACCAGCTGCGGCTGGCCGCGGCGTAGCGCCCAACAATCGTCCGGCGTCAGCATCGCCGCGCTGGCCGCGCTCGGCGTGCCCCAGCCGCCCATCGCCTCGGCGTAGTCCTGCGAGGCGCGAATGCGATAGATGCTGCCACCGGTGCCCGGCATCAGCTGCGCCATGACCTCGCCGGTCAAGGCCAGCGCCTCCTCCACGCGCACGCAGCTCTGCAGCATGCTGGCGAAGTGGCTGAGCACGCGCAGGTCGCCGCTGGTGTGCTCCAGCTCGGCCACGGTGGCCTCCAGGCGCGCGTTGCTCTGCTGGATCCGGCGCTCGGCGCGGCGGCGGCCGCGGATCTCGCGCACCATCAGCGCATAGACCATGGCGATGACCAGGATGCCGATCGGGATGCCGGCGATCGCCAGGATGCGCAGCAGCGTGGCGCTCTCGTCGCTGGAGGCGGCGCGTTCGACCAGCAGCGCGCGCTCGGCGTCGCCCATCGTCCGCGCCTGGCGGCGGATGGCATCGGAGGTCAGACGCGCCTGCGTGTCGATGGTCGCCTGCGCGGCGGCCAGGCCCTGCTGCTGGTAGATCCGCACCACCGCGTCGGTCTGACGCAGGCGCTGGTCGATCAGCGTGCGCAGCTGGGTGACACGCTGCTCCTGCGGGCCGTTGTCGCGCACCAGCGCGCCGAGCGCGGCGAACAGCTGCGGAATCTGTTCCTTGCCGGCTTGGTAATCGGCCAGATAGCCGACCTGACCGGTCAGCAGATAGCCGCGTTCGGCCGATTCGGCCTCGCGCAGGCGCGCCTCGATCTCATCGATGCGCGCCATCACCTCGTGGGTGTGCGAGACCCAGCGCGCATCGGTGGCGAAGCGGTCGGCGCCGCGCAGGATGCCCCAGCCGATCAAGACGAAGATCATGGCCGCCAGCAGCGGGCCGATCTGGTTGACGAGGCGGTTCTTGGACAGCATGCGTGGCGTGGGCGGGACGACGCGCCATGGTAGCGGGCAGGCGCGATGCGATTGCGTGCAAAAGGCTTACCCGCGTCGCAGTTTTGGATTCGGGCCTAGGCGCCAGGCCCGTCGCGCTTGAGCGCTCAGAGCCAGCCCTTCTGCCGCGCCACGCGGAAGGCTTCGATGCGGTTGCCCACGCCGAGCTTGCTGATCGCCTCGGACAGGTAGTTGCGCACGGTGCCGTGCGAGAGATGCAGTTGCCTGGCGATGTCGGTGGCGCTGGCGCCGTCGCCGGCCAGGCGCAGCACCTGGCGCTCGCGCTCGTTGAGCGGATCGCGCTCGGACCAGGCTTCCAGCGCCAGCTCCGGGGCGATGGCGCGGCCGCCGCGATGCACGCTGCGCAGCGCCTCGGCCAGGTGTTCGGGCGGCGCGTCCTTGAGCAGGTAGCCGGCCACGCCGGCGTCCAGCGCGCGACGCAGGAAGCCGGGCCGGGCGAAGGTGGTGACGATCACCACGCGCGTGGCCAGGCCGTGGCGCTGCACGCGCTGGGCCAGCTCCAGGCCGGACAGGCCGGGCATCTCGATGTCGGTGACCAGCACGTCGGGCGTGAGCCGCTGCAGGGCGCGCCAGGCGGCTTCGCCGTCGGCCGCCGCTTCGAGCACGTCGATGTCGTCCTCCAGCCGCAGCAAGGCGGCCAGCGCGCCGCGCACCATGGCCTGGTCTTCGGCCAGCAGGACGCGGATCACGGCAGGAGGGGCTGGGTGGGCATGGCGGGATTCTATATGGGGAAGCTTCATCGCCACCGCTGCGGCGCCCCCCTGTAGAGCGGAGCTTGCTCCGCTGAGGCTTTCCCGATCGATCCGGCCAAAAGCAGCGGAGCAAGCTCCGCTCTACAGGGGGGCTGCGATTTGATTTGAAGAGACCGTTGCGCCCACGGTGGAGTCTTCGGCGAGTGCGGGGGAGGCGCAGGGCACGTGCGCGAGCACGGTGGTGCCGTGGCCGCGCACGCTGTCCACCTGCAGCGTGCCGCCGAGGGCCTGCACGCGGGCGCGCATGCCGTCCAGGCCGTTGCCCGGCACCAGCGCGCCGCCACGACCGTCGTCGTGGATGCGCAGGGTCAGCGCCTGGTCCTGCGCGGCCACGGCGATGTGCACCGTGCGCGCCCGTGCATGGCGCTGCACATTGGTCACCGCTTCGCGTAGGACCATAGCGAAGGCGGTTTCTACCGCCGGCGGCAGCGACACGCCATCGACTTGATAGTCCATCGCGATGCCATCGGTTTCCAGCAGCAGCCTGGCCGAGGCCAGCTCTGCGGCCAGCTGCGCCGAGCGGATGCCGCTGACCGCGCGCCGCACCTGGGCCAGCGCCTCGCGCGCGACGCGGCTGACTTCGTCCATCTCCACGCGCGCGGCGCGCGGATCGCGCTCGATCAGGCGCGCGGCCAGGTCGGACTTCAGCGCCACCAGCGACAGCGTGTGGCCGAGCAGGTCGTGCAGGTCGCGGCCGATGCGTTCGCGCTCGGCCACGGCGGCCAGACGGCGGACCTCGTCGTGGCTCAGGCGCAGGGCCGAATCCTTGCGCTGGTTGATCTGCTGCACAGCGATCACCACCCCGGTGCCGATGGTGGAGATCGGCAGCCACAGCAGGATCTGCCAGGGGTAGCCGACCAGCAGCGCGCACGCCAGGAACGCGGCGTTGAGCACCAGCATGATTCCCAGGTAGCGCACGAACGCGTGCCGCCCCTCCACCCGGAGCGTCAGACAGCCGAAGATGAAATAGCTGATGGCCGAGGGATACACCGCGCACAGCGCCGAGGCCATCGCCACCATGCCCAGCGCGGCGATGTTCGCCCGGCGGCGCGCCGAGACCATCGTCAGCGTGTACAGCAGCAGGAACAGCGGATACGACACCAGCGTGCACAGCCACCAGGTCGCGGTGAAGCCGTGAGGCTCGAACACCGGCACCACGAACACCCAGGCCGACCAGATCAGGTGGACCGCCTCGGTCCATGGCGACTTGCCTTGCGCGATCTGTTCGGCGGCACGCGAGCCCGGCGCGGGCCGCAGCCATGCAGGAACGGGAAAGGTCATGGGGTCAGGTCCTGAACGAAGCCACGATCTTGCCACCACAGGCGCCGGAACTTCATGCCCGACGCAGCCGGCGCCGGGCGAGCGCGAAGCACACCGCCGCGAACGCGGCCAGCGCGCCTGCATGCACCAGCACCGCACCGCCATCGTCCATTCCCACGCTCTTCAACGCCAGCTGGCCCAGGTGCCAGGCCGGCCACAGCGGCGCGAGCCTGGTAAAGAAGCCCGGCAGCATCGACAGCGGCAGCCACAGGCCGGACAGCAGCGACATCGGCAGGTAGATCATGTTGACCACCGCCGGGGCGCCGCTGCCGCCGACCAGGGCGCCGACCAGCAGCCCCAGCGCGCAGAACGGCAGCACGCCCAGCACGTCCACCGTCAGCAGGGCGGCCACCTGCGCGGGCGTCAGCTGCACGCCGCCCAGCACGGTGCCGACGATCAGCAGCAGCACGCCGACGCACAGCGCGAAGACCATCGCCATGAGCATGCGCGCGGCCAGGGGCGCGCCCGGCGGCACCGGCAGCGCGCGCTTGAGGGTGAGCAGGCCGCGTTCGCGGTCCAGCGCCAGGCTGACGCCGAAGCCGAACAGGCCCGGCCCCATCACCCCGAACACGCTGTAGCTGGCCATCAGATAGCGCTTGGCCTCGGCATTGCCATGATTGAGCAGCACACCGAACAGCAGATAGAACATCAGCGGAAACAGCAGCGTGGGCAGCACGAAGGAGCGCGTGCGCAGCAGCCGCAGCGCCTCGAAGCGCGCCTCGGTGGCATACAGCCGCAACGTGGACGGCGCGGTGGCGGTGATGGCGTTCATGCGGCCTCCCGGCCTTGGGTGATGGCGAGGAAGGCGTCGGCCAGGCCGGCGCGGCGCACTTCCAGTTCGTCCAGCTGCGGATCGGCGGCGAGCAGGCGCGCGACGATGGGTTCGGCCGGTTCGGCCTGGATCTCCAGGACCTGCCCGTCGTGGCGCACCGCGTGCACGCCGGGCCAGCGGGCGATCTCCGCCGCCGGCACCCGGGTGCGGGCGCGGATGCAGCGCTGCAGCACGCGGCCGCGCAGCTCGGCCACGCTGCCGCGCGCGACGATGTGCCCGGCCTGCAGCACCGCGACCTCGTCGGCGAGCGCCTCGGCCTCCTCCAGGTAGTGGGTGGTCAGCAGCACGGCGCAGCCGGCCGCGGCGCGCGCGCGGATCGCCGCCCACAGCTGGCGCCGCGCCTGGATGTCCAGGCCGGTGGTGGGCTCGTCCAGGAACAGCACCTCGGGCCGGCCGCAGATGGCCAGGGCGAACTGCACGCGCCGCTGCTGCCCGCCCGACAGCCGGCCATAGCGGCGCGGCAGCAGGCCGTCCAGGCCGGCGATGGCCACGCAGTCGGCCACGCTCAGCGGGCAGGCGTAGTAGCCGCGCGTCTGCGCGATCAGCTCGCCGACGGTGAGCGTGTCGGGCAAGGCGGCGCTCTGCAGCATCACGCCGACCCGGCGCCGCGCGCTCAGTGCATCGGGGTCGTGGCCGAACAGCAGCGCCTGCCCGGCGTCGGGACGCTGCAGGCCCAGCAGCAGGGCCACGCTGGTGCTCTTGCCGGCGCCGTTGGGGCCGAGCAGCGCCAGCACCTGGCCGGGCCGCAGCGCCAGGTCGACGCCGTCGAGGGCGACCAGCGCGCCATAGCGGGCATGCGCGCCGAGCAGGGCCGCGGGTGCCGGTGAAGCCGGATCGAGAGGAATGACGGGCATGGGACGTATCAGCCATTACCGGAAGGTGCGGTTAGCCTGCGCCGTCATGCGCGGGTCCGGCAGTGGCGTCGATCAGCCATTGCGGATGACAGCTGTCACTGGCCGCAGGGCCCACGCGCCGCGCATGCTGCGCCCCGACCGCAAGCAGGTTGTGACTTCCGGCAGCTTGGTACGAATCACCCGGTCTGGTCACACTTGCGCCTCAACGACGTCATCGATGGATCCATGAACGCCTCAGCCGAACTGCTCAAGGAGCTGCGCATCGATCGCAGCAAGACACCGCCGCCGGCGCCCTCGCGCAAGGGCGTGTGGATTGCGGTGGTCGTCGTGCTTGTGTTGCTGGTGCTGGCGGCGGCCGCGTGGTTCGCGCTCGGCCGGGCCAAGCCGGTGCAGGTGCGCACGGCCACGGTCGCGGCGATGACCGGCGGCGCCGACGCGCCGGCCTCGGTGCTGGACGCCACCGGCTATGTGGTCGCGCGGCGCACGGCCACCGTCTCGGCGCAGATCACCGGCCGGGTCGAGGAGGTGATGATCGAGGAAGGCCAGCGCGTGGAGGCCGGCCAGATCCTGGCGCGCCTGGACCCGATCAACGCCGACGCCGAAAAGCGCCTGGCGCAGTCCCAGCTCTCCTCCTCGCAGAGCCAGGTGCAGAACATGCAGGCGCAGCTGACCCGGGCCGAGGCCGAGGCCCGGCGCCTGGATGCGCTGGTGAACCAGCAGCTGGTCTCGCGCTCGCAGTACGAGCAGCAGGTGGCCGAGCGCGATGCGCTGCGCGCCCAGCTGGAGACCGCGCGCCGCAACGTGCAGGTCGCCCGCGACCAGCTGAAGATCTCCAGCATCGGCAAGGACTACACCGTGGTGCGCGCGCCCTTCGCCGGGGTGATCACCGCCAAGGCGGCCCAGCCCGGCGAGATCGTCTCGCCGCTGTCGGCCGGCGGCGGCTTCACCCGCACCGGCATCGGCACCATCGTGGACATGGATTCGCTGGAGGTCGAGGTGGACGTGGGCGAGGCCTACATCGGCCGCGTGCAGCCCAAGATGCCGGTGGTGGCCACGCTCAACGCCTATCCGGACTGGAAGATCCCGGCCGAGGTGATCGCCGTGATCCCCACCGCCGACCGCGGCAAGGCCACGGTCAAGGTACGCATCGCGCTGAAGGTCAAGGACCCGCGCATCGTGCCGGAGATGGGCGTCAACGTGAGCTTCCTGGAGGCCGCGCCCAAGGCCGACGCACCGGCGCCGCAGGGCGTGCGCGTGCCGGCCGCGGCGGTGGTGGAGCGCGATGGCGTACCGGTCGCCTTCGTCGTCGAGGGCGACAAGGTCCAGCGCCGCACGCTCAAGCCCGGCCAGACCCTGGCCAGCGAGCGCCAGATCCTCGACGGCCTGCGCGCCGGCGAGCAGGTGGTGCTCGATCCACCGGCCACGCTCAAGGACGGCGACAGCGTCGCGGTCGGCGATGGCGCACCGGCGTCCTGAGGTCTTCGAGTTTCAGGCGGCGGGCGATGTCGAACCCCGCCGCGCACGAGCGTCGTTGCAATCGAGCAAGACCGGCGCAGCAGGCGCCGGACCGCACGCGAAGGGCCCCACGCGCCTTGCGCCTGTTTCCTTCTGCCCGGGCCTTGGCCCGCATCCACACGAGGCATCGCCATGACGTCCCTGGTTTCGATCCGCAACCTCACCAAGACCTACCAGCGCGGCCCGGAAAAGGTGCACGTGCTGCACGGCCTGGACCTGGACATCACCGCCGGCGACTTCGTCGCGCTGATGGGTCCGTCCGGCTCGGGCAAGACCACCCTGCTCAATCTGATCGGCGGGCTGGATTCGCCGACCTCGGGCGAGATCCAGATCGAGGGCGAGCACATCGAGCGGCTCAGCGGCGGCCAGCTGGCCAACTGGCGCAGCCGGCACGTGGGCTTCGTGTTCCAGTTCTACAACCTGATGCCGATGCTCACCGCGCAGAAGAACGTCGAGCTGCCGCTGCTGCTGACCGACCTGTCGGCCGCCGACCGCAAGCGCCGCGCGCAGATCGCCCTGACCCTGGTGGGCCTGGCCGAACGCCGCGACCATCGCCCCAACGAACTCTCCGGCGGCCAGCAGCAGCGCGTGGCCATCGCCCGGGCCATCGTCTCCGACCCGACCTTCCTGATCTGCGACGAACCCACCGGCGATCTGGACCGCGCCTCGGCCGAGGAAGTGCTGACCCTGCTGCAGCTGCTCAATCGCGACCATGGCAAGACCATCATCATGGTCACCCACGATCCCAAGGCCGCCGAGTACGCCACCCATACGGTGCACCTGGACAAGGGCGAGCTGGTCGATGCGGTCGAGCATTGAGCGATGAAACCCGGCGCGGTCCGTGCACGAGCGCAATCGCGCGCCGAGGCCCGCGCCGCACGACGCCTCCACGCGCTTCTCCCTTAGCCCTCCTCGCCTCACGAGGTCCGTCATGAAATATCTCTCCCTGGTCTGGGCGCAGCTGTTCCGCAGCAAGACGCGCACCTTCCTGACCCTGCTCAGCGTGGTCGCCGCGTTCCTGCTGTACGGGATGCTCGACTCGGTGCGCGTGGCGTTCAATTCCGGCGGTTCGGTCGATGGCGCCAACCGCCTGATCGTCGCCTCGCGCCTGTCCATCACCCAGACCCTGCCGCTCAACCTGGAGCAGAAGATCAAGCAGGTCCAGGGGGTCAAGGACGTGACCTATGCGATGTGGTTCGGCGGCATCTACCGCGACCCGAAGGACTTCTTCCCCAACTTCTCGGTCGCGCCCAACTACTTCGACCTCTATCCCAACCTGCAGCTCCCGCCCACGCAGCTCAAGGCCTTCCAGACCACGCGCACCGGCGCGGTGGTCGGCGAGACGCTGGCAAACAAGTTCGGCTGGAAGCTCGGCGACACCATCCCGCTGCAGGCCACCATCTTCCCGCGCGGCGGCAGCAACGACTGGCCGCTGCAGCTGGTGGGCATCTTCCGCGCCAAGGACCGCAGCACGGCGGCCAACGAGGAGAACCAGCTGGTGATGAACTGGAAGTACTTCGATGAGTCCAACGACTACATCAAGAGCCAGGTCAGCTGGTACACGGTCACGCTCAACAACCCGGACGACGCCTCGCGCGTGGCCCAGGCCATCGACGCGCTGTCGATGAACTCCGACCACGAGACCAAGTCGCAGACCGAGTCGTCCTGGCAGCAGGCCTTCGTCAAGCAGTTCGCCGACATCGGCCTGATCGTCACCTCGATCATGGGCGCGGTGTTCTTCACCCTGCTGCTGCTGACCGGCAACACCATGGCCCAGGCCGTGCGCGAGCGCGTGCCGGAGCTGGCCACGCTCAAGACGCTGGGCTTCCAGGACCGCACGATGCTGTGGCTGGTGCTGGTCGAGTCGCTGCTGCTGATCGGCCTGGGCGGGGCGATCGGCCTGGGGCTGGCGGCGGGCATCCTGCCGGCGCTGGCGGCCAAGGCCGGCGGCATGCTGCCGGCGCGCGTGCCCGGCCAGACCTGGGCCGTCGGCGCGGGCCTGGTGGTGATGATCGGGCTGGTGGTGGGCGTGCTGCCGGCGCTACGCGCCAGCCGCCTGAAGATCGTCGATGCACTGGCCGGCCGCTGAAGGAGCGCACGCATGAAACGCAAGCAAGGGTTGTGGAATGCGCTGACCATCGGCGCACTGGTGGTGGCCATCGGCGTCTGGGTGGCGCTGCCGTGGTTTCTCGTGTTGGCGCTCGCGGCGCTGCTGGGGCTGTGGCTGGGGCTGACCCGCACCGGCCGTCTGGCGCTGCAGGCCACGCGCATCGGCGTGGCCAGCCTGCCCCAGCGCTGGGGCGCGGCCTCGGTGATCGTGGTCGGCATCGCCGGCGTGGTCGCGGTGCTGGTGGCGATGCTGGCGATGGGCAACGGCTTCCAGGCCCAGCTCAACGGCACCGGCGATGAGACCAGCGCCATCGTGCTGCGCGGCGGCTCGCAGGCCGAGGCCAACTCGGTCATCACCCGCGACCAGCTGCCGCTGATCGGCCGCCTGCCCGGCATCGCGCGCGATGCCAACGGCCGGCCGCTGGTCTCGGCCGAGCTGTCGCAGGTGGTCGCGCTGCCGTCCAAGTCCGATGGTTCGGACACCAATGTGCAGGTGCGCGGCGTGGGCGAGGAAGCCTGGGCCGTGCACGAGCGCATGCGGATCATCCAGGGCCGGCGCTTCAAGCCGGGCATGCGCGAGCTGGTGGTCGGCCAGGGCGCGCTGCATCAGTTCGGTGGACTCTCGGTCGGCCAGCCGCTGAAGCTGGGCAACCAGCAGTGGCAGGTGGTCGGCGTGTTCGCCTCCGGCGATGCGCACGACTCGGAGCTGTGGGCCGATGCGGAAACCCTGGCCAGCGCCTACAACCGCCGCGCCTACCAGTCGGTAACCGTCAGGACCGAGGGCAAGGCCGGCTTCGAGCAGTTCAGGGCCGCCATGGCCGGCGATCCGCGCCTGAAGCTGGACGTGGAGACCACGCGTGCCTACTACGCCAAGCAGGGCGGCGGCCTCAACAAGCTGCTGACCATCCTGGGCACGGTGATCGGCGCGATCATGGCGGTGGGCGCGGTGTTCGGCGCGCTCAATACGATGTATGCGGCGGTGGCCGCCCGCGCCCGCGAGATCGCCACCATGCGCGCGATCGGCTTCCGTGGCCTGCCGGTGGTGACCGCGGTGATGCTGGAAACCATGCTGCTGGCGCTGCTGGGCGGCTTGCTGGGCGGCGCGCTGGCGTGGCTGCTGTTCAACAACTACAGCGTGTCCACGCTGGGGCAGAACTTCAGCCAGGTGGTGTTCCAGTTCAAGGTCTCCGCGCCACTGCTGTGGAGCGGGCTGAAGTGGGCGCTGGCGATCGGGCTGGTCGGCGGGCTGTTCCCGGCCCTGCGCGCGGCGCGCCTGCCGATCACCCAGGCGCTGCGCGAAGTCTGAGGGCTGCTTCCGTCGTGAGCGCCTGGAGGCGGTGAGGTCACCGCCGGCGCGGCGGAAGGGGTGGCGTGGCGTCGCCGGCGGTCCGGCCATCGACGCCTGCAGTCGATCGGACTGGGCGGTCACCGCGCATCGTCGTCGCGGTGACCGCCTAACCGCACGCAAGCCGCCTGTCTGAACCCACGACAGCTGTCATGCGAATGTCACGCCGGTGCGATAGCGCGCCGGCCGGCGGCGGCGCTAGGCTGCGCCGCCGTTCGCTGTCTTCCCCACGCCGATGTCCCGCCTGCTTGTGCTGGTGCTCGCCTGCTGCGTCTGGCTGGTCGCCTGCATCCCGCCCAACTCGACCTCGCTCAGCACCCGCATCGTCGCGCCCGGTGGCGTGTCGCCGTTGCTGGATGCTCCGCGCATCGAGGGGCTGATGGCGCGCCTGCCCACCCGCAGCGGCAAGCTGCCGGGGCAAGGCGGCGTCCCGATCTACTGGCGCGCGCTGGACCCGGGCGACTACCGGCTGGACTACCGCTACACCGGCAACCCGGACGGCAGCGCGCTGCAGCAGGTGGCCTTCGACGTGGACTTCGTGCGGCCGCAGGCGCCGGCCGCCCCGCGTGGCACGGTGGTGCTGCTGCACGGCTGGATGATGGACGGCGACTCGCTGATGCCCTGGGCGCTGCAGCTGGCCCAGGCCGGCTACCGCACCATCACCCTGGACCTGCGCAACCACGGCCGCTCCGGCAGTGGCCCGGCCGGCTATGGCACGCGCGAAGGGCAGGACGTGGCGCGCGTGGTCGACCAGCTGCGCCAGCGCGGCGAGATCGCCGGCCCGTTGTACCTGTTCGGCGTGTCCTACGGCGCGGCCACGGCGATCTTCGCCGCGCACGACCTGGGCCCCCAGGTGGCCGGCGTGGTGGCGATGGAATCCTTCGCCAACGCCGGCCGCGGCATCCGCGACATGGTCCCGCACATGCTGGCCGCGCGGCCGGACACGTGGAAGTCCGCCGCGACCACGCTGATCGCGCAGGCGACCTACGGCCGGCAGAACCTCGACGCGGTGATCGCCGCGGCCGACGCGCAGCTGGGGCTGAACCTGGACGATGTCGACGTCGCCGGCGCCCTGCGCGCCACGCCGGCCTGCGTGCTGATCGTCCATGGCACCAACGACCATCACATCCCGGTCGCGCACGGCCGCATGCTCGCCGCCGCCGCGCCGCGCGACCGCTATCTGGAAGTGCCGGGCGAAACCCATCTGAGCCTGCCGATGCGCCTGGACCGGCTGGCGCCGACGGTGGACGCCTGGTTCGCCGCCACCGCCACCCCGACCTCGCGCTGCCCCGTGCCCGAGGCGCTGACCCCGCCGCTGCCGACCGACGCACTGACGGCGCAGCGCTGAAGGCGACAAGCCGAAGGCTGCCGCGGGGGCGATGAGGCCTTCCGATCACGCCTCATCACTGTCTGCCCAGCAAGGCCAGTTGCGAAGCGCAAGCCCTACATCGCCGGAGCCGCCCTTGTGGCCTTTTCGGCCCACGGCGGCGATGGGCTCTACCGGCAAAGCACTTCGCCGCCGTGGGCCAAAAAGCCATAAGGACGGCTCCCACCTGTAGAGCGGAGCTTGCTCCGCTGCTCTTCGTTCAGTTCGTGGGAAAGCCCCAGCGGAGCAAGCTCCGCTCTACAGGCAGGAAGCTGCGAGATTCGAGGAGACAGCGGCTCCCCCCAAGAAGCGGCTACTCGCTCGTGGACGGCAGCGGATCGATCAGGCCGCGGGCGGTCGCCGTGACCAGGTCCGCCGGCGTGTCCAGGTCCAACTCCAGCTCCGGCGCCGCAAGCCGACCGACCGTCTCGGGCGTCAGCGCGTTGAGCAGCTCGCGCAGGCCGGCATCGCCCTGCGGCTGGGCCTGCGCCAGGCGCGCCAGCGTGACCACGGCGGGGATGCCGATGCGCGCGCCGTGCACCGTGCCGGCGCAGCCCGAATCGGACCGCGCGGCGGCCTCGAGCAGCGCCTGGAGATGCGCGGCCTCCAGCGCCGGCTGATCGCAGGCCAGCAGCAGCACGCGCGTGGCGCCGCGCGCGTCGGTCGCCAGCGCATCGCGCGCGGCGCGCACGCTGGCGGCCAGGCCTTCGCGCCACTGGCGGTTCATCACGGTCTCCACATCGGCGGCGCGCACCGCGGCGCTGACCTGGGTCGCGCGCGCGCCGACCACCACCAGCAGGCGCAGGGGCGCGGTGGCGCGCGCCAGGTGCACGGCGCGGCAGACCAGCGGTTCGCCCGCGCGCGGCAGCAACTGCTTGGCGCGGCCCAGGCGCCGGCTGCCGCCGGCGGCCAGCACCACGGCGATGTGGTCGCTCACGCCGTGCGGCCGTGATGCCAGGCCTGCAGCTGCGCGGCGATGCTCAGCGCGATGGCCTGCGCGCCGCGCCCGCCCAGGTCCAGCCCCACCGGCGAACGCAACCGCGGGGCCAGCGCCTGACGCGCCACCGGCGGCAACAGGCGGAACAGGTCCTGCTGCCGCCGCACCGGCCCGAGCAGGCCGACGAAGGGGATATCGGTCGCGGCCAGCGCTTCGAGCGCTTCGCGATCCAGTTCGAAGTTGTGGTGCATGACCAGCGCGGCATCGGCCCCAGCCGAAGCCGGCAGCGTCAGCGCCTCGGCAGGCGCCAGGGGCTGCAGCGCATCGGCGCCGACGGCCTGCGCGTCGCCCGGCTGCCAGCGCGGGCGGCGTTCGACCAGGGTCGTGGTCCAGCCGATCTCGCGCAGCAGCGGCAGCAGCAGCGGCGTCTCCGGGCCGGCGCCCAGCACCAGCACCTGCGGCGGCGCCTGGAACAGCAGCCCGATGCCGGCGGCCAGCCCGGTCGGCGCAGGCGCGCAGGGCAGCGTCCAGCGCTGCGCGCCCAGCGTGAGGGTCAGCTGATCGAGCTTGTGCGTCTGCAGCCGCAGCGTCTGATCCTGGCCGCCGCGCCAGGCGGCGATCGCGGTCTCCAGCCCCGGCAGCAGCGCCAGCGGCAGCAGCGCCAGCTGCAGGCGGCCGCGGCAGCCGATCGCCGAGCCGGACAGCAGGTCCTCGTCTTCGCGGGTGTCCAGTTCCAGCCAGTCGACGGCGCCTTGTTCGATCGCCGCCAGCGCGCGCACCTGGATCTCAGGCTCCAGGCAACCGCCGCTGAGCCAGCCGACCTGGCCACCGTGGGTATCGAACAGCGCCATCGCGCCGGCGCGCACATAGGTCGAGCCGTCGGTGTCCACCACCAGCGCCAGCGCCGCATGCGCGGGGTCGGCGCCGGCGGCGGCGTCCAGCACCGCGCGCTGCGCGTCGGCGATCTTCGGCGGGGCGGTCACGTCGTCCTTCATGGCGGCCATGGTCGCGCCTGCGGGCTGACGGGGTCGTGAGGCCATCAGCCGCGCCGGCGTCCGCGCCACAGGCTGTCGCCGACGAACACGCCCAGCGCCGCCCAGATCAGGGCGAAGCCCAGGGCCCGCTCCAGTCCGAACGGCTCGCCGAACACCAGCACGCCCAGCAGCAGCTGCAGCGTCGGCGCGATGTACTGCAGCAGCCCGACCAGCGACAGCGGGATGCGCCGCACGCCGTAGGCGAAGCCCAGCAGCGGCAGCGCGGTGACCGCTCCGGCCAGCACCAGCAGCACGTCGGTGCCCAGGCTCCAGCCGTGCACGAAGGCGCCACCGTGCCCGGCCTCACCCCAGGCCACCAGCGCCAGCGCGGGCACGAACAGGTACACGCTCTCCATGCCCAACCCCGACACCGCATCGACCTGCACCAGCTTGCGCAGCAGGCCATAGGCGCCGAAGCTCAGGGCCAGGCCCAGCGCGATCCAGGGCGCGCGCCCCGCCTGCCAGGTCAGCCAGGCCACGCCGGCGGCCGCGACCGCCACCGCGATCCACTGCAGCCGCGTCAGCCGCTCGCGCAGCACCAGCACGCCCAGCAGCACGTTGACCAGCGGGTTGATGAAATAGCCCAGGCTGGCCTCGACCACATGGCCGTTGTTGACCGACCAGATGTACAGCCCCCAGTTGCAGCTGATCAGCACCGAGGTCAGCGCCAGGGTGGCGCGTGCGTGCGGCTGGGCGGCGATGCGCCGCAGCCAGGCGCCGCGCTCGCGCAGGCACAGCCAGCCGACCACCAGCACGGCGCTCCAGACCACGCGGTGGGCGATGATCTGCAGCGACGGCACATGCTGCAGCAGCCGCCAGTACAGCGGGAACAGGCCCCACACCACGAACGCGCCGACCGTGGCGGCCACGCCGCGCCGGTCCAGCGTCGGCGCCGCCGCACTCATTTGCGCCGCACCTTGGCCAGCGTGATCACCACCACACCGACCACGATCACCGCCATCGCGCCCAGGTCGTGCGCGGTGAAGCGCTCATGCGCCAGCCACGCGCCCAGCGCCACGGCGATGACCGGATTGACGTAGGCATAGCTGCCGGCCAGCGCCGGGCGCACGTGATGCAGCAGCCAGACATAGGCGGTGAAGGCGATAACCGAGCCGAACAGCGCCAGGTAGACCACCGCCAGCACGCCCTCCAGCGGCGGCACGGCGTGCAGGCGTTCGCCGCGCAGCCAGCCGGCCAGCATGATCAAGGTGCCGCCGCACAGCATCTGCCCGGCGGCGGCCATGAAGGGCGACGGCAGGTCGCGTCCGCGCGACCACACCGAGCCGAAGGCCCAGGCCATCGGCGCTAGCAGCAGGCACACCAGCCCCTGCGGACTGGCGGTGAGCGTGCCGCCCGCGTTGAGCCACACCACCCCGGCGAAGCCCAGCATCAGGCCGAGCCATTCGATGCGCGTGGCGCGCTGGCCGCGCAGCAGGCCGAACAGCCCCATCCACACCGGCACCGAGGCCACCGCCACTGCCGCCAGGCCGGAGGACACCGTGGTCTCGGCCAGCACGACCAGCGCATTGCCCATGCCCAGCAGCAGCGCGCCCATGACGACCAGGTTCTTCCACTGCGCGCGCGTCGGCGCGGCCACCCCGCGCAGGCGCAGCACGCCGAACAGCAGCGCGCCGGCGACCACGAAACGCAGCCCCGAGGTCACCAGCAGCGGCGGCACGCCGTGCTCCAGGGCGATGCGGATCCCCAGATAGGTCGACCCCCAGACCACGTAGACCAGCAGCAGCGCGGCCGGCACGGCCAGGCCGCCGGTGCGCGGAGACGTGGCGGCGTGCATCGGGGAAGACATGGGGGTTCACCACAGCGCGGGGCCGCACAGTCTAGGGCCTGCCCCGCGCCTGGCTACACCCATACCGGTGGAATCCGACGTTGCGGGCGCTCGCCCGGACCCGCAAACGACCAGGGCGCCCGAAGGCGCCCTGGTTCCATCAACGCGTTGCGGCCAACGCTCAAGCCACGGTCGAATTCTCCATCGTCATTCCCGCGAACGCGGGAATGACGGCCCCCGCCTGTAGAGCGGAGCTTGCTCCGCTGCTCTTGGTTCGGTTCGTGGGAAAAGCCCTAGCGGAGCAAGCTCCGCTCTACAGGCACGCCGCCGCGAGATTTGAGCAGACAGCTGCTCCCGCCCGTGGCGGCGCCCTCAATCCGCCCAGCTGCCCGACTTGGTCGACACCGGCAGCACCTGCGCCGAGAGCTGCTTGTCCTGGCCCAGCACGCCGATCGCATCGCCCAGGATCGCGGCCGATTCGTGCAGCAGCGGATCGGGACGCTTGTCGGCCAGCTTCTCGCGCGCGGCATCCTTGACGATGTCGCGCTCGCTCGCGCCCAGGCCGTCGTCGGCCAGGTCGCCGGCCAGCGGGTCCAGCGGCATGCCCAGCTTCTTGCGCTCTTCCTGACGCGACTTGCGCTGGGCTTCCTGGCGATCGCGTTCGGCCAGGCGCTCGGCCTCGTTGAGCGTCACGTACTTCTTGGCCTTCTCGGCGCGGAACTGGGCCACGTCCTCGGACCACCACTGGTATTCCAGGTCGTTCTTGACGCGCGCGTCGTGCAGGGCCTCCAGCTTCGGCAGCAGCGGGGCGAAGTTGCCGTACTGGGTGTGGCTGACCGGCGCGATCTTGGTCCACGGCAGCGCGTTGTCGTAGGTGTCCTCGCCGTACTCGGTCGCATCGATGCTGGCCGGGAAGGCGATGTCCGGCACCACGCCCTTGTGCTGGGTGCTGCCACCGGCCACGCGGAAGAACTGGGCGATGGTCAGCTTCAGCTGGCCGAAGCGCTTGCCGCCCTCGTTGGCCGGCCAGCGGTCCAGGTCGACCAGGTTCTGCACGGTGCCCTTGCCGAAGCTGGTCTCACCGATCACCAGGCCACGACCGTAGTCCTGGATGGCGCCAGCGAAGATCTCCGAGGCCGAGGCCGAGCCGCGGTTGATCAGCACCGCCAGCGGCCCGTCCCAGGACACGCCCGGGGTGGTGTCGCCGCTGACCGAGACGCGGCCGCCGGATTCGCGCACCTGCACCACCGGACCCTGGTCGATGAACAGCCCGGTCAGATCGACCGCCTCGTCCAGCGAACCACCGCCGTTGTTGCGCAGGTCCATCACCACGCCGTCGATGTGCTGGCCCTTGAAGCCGTCCAGCAGCTTGCGCACGTCGCGCGTGGCCGAGGTGTAGTTGTTCGGATCGCGGCGACGGCCTTCGAAGTCCTGATAGAACGCCGGCAGCTTGATCACGCCGATGCGTCGCTCAGGCGTGGCGCCCGAGGCCGGCAGCGTCACGATCTCGCTCTTGGCGGCCTGCTCGGCCAGCTGCACCTTGTCGCGCACGATGGTCACCGTGCTGTGCGGCCCGTCCATGCCCGCCTCCGGCGCGATGAACTCCAGGCGCACGCGGGTGCCCTTCTTGCCGCGGATCAGATCGACCACATCGTCGGTGCGCCAGCCGATCACGTCGGTGAAGGCGCCATCGCTGCCCTGGGCCACGCCGACGATGCGCGCGCCGGGCTGCAGCTTCTTGGACAGGTCGGCCGGGCCGCCCGGGACGATCTCACGGATTACCACCGTGTCGTCCTGGCGCTGCAGCACCGCGCCGATGCCTTCCAGCGACAGCGACATCTGCTGGTTGAACTGCTCGGCCGTCTTGGGCGTGAAGTAGTCGGTATGCGGGTCCACCGCCGAGGTATAGGCGTTGAGGAAGGTCTGGAACACGTCCTCGCTATCCAACTCGTCCACGCTGCGCTGGATGTTGGCGTAGCGCTTGTCCAGCGTCTGGGCGATGGCGTCGGGCTTCTTGCCGGCCATCTTCAGCCGCAGCCAGTCGTTCATCACCGACTTGCGCCAGATCGCGTCGAGCTCGGCGCTGTCCTTGGCCCACGGCGCCTTCTCGCGGTCGTACTCCCAGCGCTCGTGGGTGGTGAAATCGAAGTCCGGCTTCTTCAGCAGGCTGCGTGCATAGGCCACCCGCTCGCCGACGCGCTGGCGGTAGACCTGGAAGATGTCGTAGGCCGGCGAGAGCTGGCCGCTCTTGATCGCATCGTCCAGCCGCGTGGACAGCGGCATGAAGCCCTCGATGTCCTTGGCGGTGAAGAACTGCTTGCCGCCGTCCAGCGCATCCAGGTAGCGCTTGTAGACGTCCTGGGACAGCGCATCGTCCAGCGCGCGCGGGCGGTAGGCGTAGCGGCTGTCGGACAGCAGACCGTAGACCAGCTTGGAGGTGGTGGACTGGTCGGCGGTCGGCCCCATCGGCACCACGCTGGTGCTGGCCGGCTTGCTGGGTGTCACGTCAGGCCGCGCCAGCAGCGCCACCGGGGCGGTCAGGGCCAGGGCCAGCAGGGTCAGGGTGAGCTTGGCTTTCATTCGATGGACTCGCGGCCGCGGGGCCGGTGGAAGCGTGTGGGGAAAGATGCGTGGAACGTTGACAACGCCACAGTGCCGAAAGTTGCGCGGGCTGTCACGCACGGTGCGAGCCTAGGGGGGAGGCGGTTCCGCAATGTGAACGCACCCGCACAAGGCGTCCATACGACACCGCCGCCAGGCTTAAGGGCCAGGCGGCGGGACAGAGTGCTGCGCAGGTTGGGGTGGGAGGCGCGGATCAGGCGGCCACGCCCGCGCCGGCGGCCTGCTGGTCGGCGTGATACGACGAGCGCACCATCGGACCCGAAGCGACGTGGCTGAAGCCCAGCTCGTAGCCGTAGACCTCCAGGGCCTTGTAGTCCTCCGGCGTCCAGTAGCGCAGCACCGGGTGGTGGTGCGGCGTGGGCTGCAGGTACTGGCCGATGGTGATCATGTCCACCTCGTGCGCGCGCAGGTCGCGCATGGTGGCCTGGATCTGCTCGAAGGTCTCGCCCAGGCCAAGCATGATGCCGGACTTGGTCGGGATCTCCGGGTGCTGGGCCTTGAACTGCTTGAGCAGGGTCAGCGACCACTGGTAGTCCGCGCCCGGACGGACGTTGCGGTACAGGTCCGGCACGGTCTCGATGTTGTGGTTGAAAACGTCCGGCGGATTGGTCGCCAGGATCTCCAGCGCGCGCTCCATGCGTCCCTTGCCGCGGAAGTCGGGCGTCAGGATCTCGATGCGGGTACCCGGCGACTTCTCGCGGATCGCGCCGATGCAGTCGACGAAATGCTGGGCACCGCCGTCGCGCAGGTCGTCGCGGTCCACGCTGGTGACCACGACGTACTTCAGGCCCATGTCGGCCACGGTGTTGCCCAGGCTGGCCGGCTCGTTGGCATCGGGCGGCTTGGGCCGGCCGTGGGCCACGTCGCAGAACGAGCAGCGGCGGGTGCAGACCTCGCCCAGGATCATGAAGGTCGCCGTGCCGTGGCCGAAGCACTCATGGATGTTCGGGCAGCTGGCCTCCTCGCAGACGGTGACCAGGCGGTTCTCGCGCAGCTTGGCCTTGAGGTTGGCCACGGCGTTGCCCGAGGGGATGCGCACGCGGATCCAGGAGGGCTTGCGCAGCACCGGCGCGTCGGCGAACTGCACCGGCGAGCGGCCGATCTTATCGCCGCCCAGCTGCTTGGCGCCGGTCTCCAGCGAGGCGGCGGCGGTGGGCGCAGTGACGACCTGCAACGGGATCTGGCGGGGAGCGGGCGTGTCCATGGCGTCATTCTATCGCCTGGGCCCCGCCCCCGCCGCCGCGCGCGTCCCGCCCCACGGAACGCAGCAATGCGATGTGGGAGGCGGGAGGTGGCCCGCTGCCTCGCGCGTCAGGTAACAGGACTTCGGTTTAAGCCCCCTCCCTTGCGCGAAGCGCAGGGGAGCTCGAAGTCGCGGCTAGCGACTGAGGGGGAGGGGTCGGGGCTTTACCCGTAGAGCCACCGAAGCAAGAGCAAGAGCAAAAGCACCCCTCCCCGGCCCTCCCCTTCGCCTGCGGCGAAAGGGAGGGGCAAGGCGCTGCTCGATCCCTTCGAATCGAAAGAAATCCCGATCCATGGGCCTAGGAGCCTCGACCCGGTCGGGCGCGGCGGCGAGTCCGCCATGGAGGGCGGACCGAGTCGAGGAGCCGCGCCCGGCCGGGTCGAGGCTGCTCGCCGAAGTTAGCTTCCCCGACCACGCGACCCAAAAAACAGGCAATAAAAAGCCCGAAACAGCTTGCGCCAGTTCCGGGCCTGCTCCCTCCCCCACGTCGGGATGCGGGTCAATCCTGCGCCCCCCGCGAGGACATTGCACGCTGCAGTGCAAAACGAACGCCTGCTGCAAGCTGAACCTCAATCCAGATAGCCCGGCTGGGCCTCGTACCAGCGCTTGGCGCCCAGCAAGTGGAAGGTATGGGCGCCGTTGCGCAGCTCCACCGCCGCGCCCAGCACGCCCCAGCGCGCATAGAGATCGCCCTGCGCCTTGTCGCGGCCCTGCAGGCGGAAGCGCCCGACCAGGTCGAAGCGGTCGTTGCGCGCGTCGATGTCGTCCAGCACCAGGTCGTGCTGGCGCCAGCGCACGCGCGTGGACGCCCGCACCGTGCCGGCATCGACCAGCTTGACCATCCAGCCCGGGTAATCGCGATCCTGCGAGAACAGGTCCAGCAGGAAGCCCACGTCCTTCATCTGCGTGGACACCGTGCCCTGCACCGCCAGGCGCTCGTCGGCCACGTCCATCTGCGCGCGCGGCAGCGCTACGTTGGCCCACCAGCCGCTGCGGCTCAGCCCGGCGTGAGCGAAGCTGATGTTCTTCAGCGCGACCGTGCTGCCATCGACGGCGAAGCGCTGG
This sequence comes from Pseudoxanthomonas winnipegensis, assembly GCF_030322905.1. Lineage (NCBI taxonomy): Bacteria > Pseudomonadati > Pseudomonadota > Gammaproteobacteria > Lysobacterales > Lysobacteraceae > Pseudoxanthomonas > Pseudoxanthomonas winnipegensis. The sequence continues at coordinate 3,658,091 of NZ_CP095475.1, forward strand.
CGCTGCAGGTCGGCGCGCTTGAGCCGCAGGTCCACGTCCACATCGCCGCGCATCGCCAGCCCCGCCGCCCGCACCTGGGCCGCGCGCGCGGCGATGCGCACCTGGCCGTTGCCCGCCTGGCCGGCCGCATCCAGCGCCAGCTGACCGGTCAGCGTGCCCGAGCCGCCGTCGAAGCGCAGATGGTCATTGGGCAGGAAGCGGTTGTACGCCCGCAGGTCCGGCACCTGCGCATTGGTGAAGGTCGCCTGCGCCTTGAGCGACTCGCGCGCCTTGGCCAGGTCGGCGTCGCTGTCGGTATGGAGCTTGAGGTCCTTGCCGCGGATGTAGGGCCGCTTGAGCTGGTCGATCGCGGCGACGCTGTAGTCGGTCAGCGCCACGTCCACGCGCGAGCGCGGCCGCCCGCCGTCGCCGGCTTCCAGCCGCGCCTTGGCGCTGCCGGTGCCGGTCACGCGCTGGGCCACCACATCGGCCCGCGCCTGCACGTGCGGGATCTCCAGGTGGCTGCCCACGGCCAGCACGCCGTGGTCCAGCGTGACATCGCCCTGCACCCGCCCGGCGCCGTCCAGCGACAGCCAGGGCACGTTGACGAACAGCGAGGTGACCCACTTGAGCGAACTGAACTGCCATTGCCCGGCCAGCCGCCCGGACGTGCGCGGCAGCAGCGTGCGCGGCTGCTCGAACGGGATCCGCGTGCCATCGGCGCGCAGGTCCGCGTCGAGCGCCAGCACGCCGTCGGTCTGCGGCGGCATGTTGGCCTTCAGATGCAGATCGCGGTCGACCGAGAGCTGGGCGGTCAGCGTGCTGCGATGCACCTGCCCGTGCACGTCGGTGATCACCACCGGCATGCGCCAGGACAGCACGCCGCCCGGCGCCAGTTCGGCCTGCACCAGCTTCAGCGCCCCCTGCACGCGGCCCTGGCCGGGCTGCAGGGTCAGTTCGAGCTTGCCCGCATCGCTCTGCCGGGCCGCCAGCGCCGGCGTGCCGCCGGCCACGTCGAGCGCGATGCGCATGCGCCGCAGCTTCTCGATGCCCTTGGCCTGGGCGCGCGTGGTCGGGGTCATCGCGAACTCGCTGCCCAGCGTGGCGTCCTCCAGCAGCGCGACCTGGCCATAGCCCAGGCGCAGATGTTCGAAGTGCGCAGTGGAGGGCAGCAGCTCGGCCGGGCCGCCGCGCAGGCGCTTGGTGAAGCCCACCTTGGCCTTGCCCTGCCCCTCCAGCGTCAAGGGCCCGAGCGTGCCGCCGCGCACGCTGTCGCTGGTGATGGCCGGAAAGTTGAGCAGCCAGCCCCCCGGGCGCACCGGCGGCGGCGGGATCTCCTGCGCCACGCTGGCGATCTGCCCGGTCACCTCGGTGGCGCGCACGCGCGGCACATAGACTTCCTTGTGCACCAGGTTGAGCAGCGAGATGTGCCCGGCCACGCGGTCGGCCTGCATGGTCCACACCACGCGCCCGACATGGCCGCGCAGCGACACCTTCCACAGCACGATCTCGCCCGGCCACCAGGTCAGCGCCGGGCCCCAGTGCATGGCGAACTTCTCCGGCTTGCGGTTGACGCTCCACGGCCCCAGCGGCGTGTTGAGGTAGAGATTGCCGGCGACCAGATAGGCCGCGTAGCAGCCCAGCAGCAGCCAGGCCAGGCGCCGCATCCAGCGGCGCAAGGGAGATGGACGGCGCTGGGCCGTCGCGGCGTCGGAAGCGTTCATCGGGCCAAGCATGCCCGACGCGTGTGTTCAGGACGTATGCGCGGCCGGCGGCGACCGCCGGGCCGCGCGCGCGGTCATGCGGCCTGCGCGATCCGACGGGCGCGACGCGCCCGCACGCCGGCGGCCAGGCGCTCGAGCACGGCCACCGAATCGTCCCAGCCGATGCAGCCGTCGGTGATGCTCTGGCCATAGGTCAGCGGCTGACCCTCGATCAGGTCCTGGCGGCCGCCCACCAGATGGCTTTCCACCATCACCCCGACGATGCGCTCCTCGCCGGCGGCCAGCTGGGCCACCAGATCCTCGACGACCTTGGGCTGGTTCTCCGGCTTCTTGCCGCTGTTGGCGTGGCTGGCATCGATCATCAGGCGCGGCGCCAGGCCGTTGTGCGCCAGCACCTCGCTGGCGGCCTGCACGCTGGCCGCATCGTAGTTGGGCACCTTGCCGCCGCGCAGGATCACGTGGCAGTCCGGGTTGCCGGTGGTCGAGGCGATCGCCGACTGGCCGTGCTTGGTCACGGCCAGGAAATGATGCGGATGCGAGGCCGCGCCGACCGCGTCCACGGCGATCTTCACATCGCCGCTGGTGCCGTTCTTGAAGCCCACCGGGCAGGACAGGCCGCTGGCCATCTCGCGGTGGATCTGGCTCTCGGTGGTGCGCGCGCCGATCGCGCCCCAGGCCACCAGGTCGGAGATGTACTGCGGCGAGATCACGTCCAGGTACTCGCAGCCGGCCGGCAGGCCGAGCAGGTTGATCTCGCGCAGCAGGCTGCGCGCGGTGGCCAGGCCCTCGTTGATGCGGAAGCTGCCGTCCAGCCGCGGGTCGTTGATCAGGCCCTTCCAGCCCACCGTGGTGCGCGGCTTCTCGAAGTACACGCGCATGATGATTTCCAGTTCGCCGCCCAGCGCATCGCGCAGCGGGCGCAGCCGGCGCGCGTAGTCCATCGCCGCGGCCGGGTCGTGAATCGAGCAGGGGCCGATCACCACCGCCAGGCGGTCGTCGCGGCCGTGCAGGATCTCGTGCAGCGCCGCGCGGGCGGCGGCGACGGTGTCGGAGGCGACGTCATCGCAGGGAAACTCCGTCATCAGCTCGGCCGGGGTATGCAGGGGCTCGATCTTGCGGATGCGCAGGTCGGAAGTGAGCGGGGCCATCTTGAAGTCTCGTGTCGTCGGATCGGTGGGGTACGTGGACCGCCGGGCTGGCAACAAAAAAGCCGCCAGGGTTGCTGGCGGCTTTCGGGACGCGTCTGAAGGGTTTCTTCAGGGTGAACGCGCTCCTTCCTCCGCCTGTGGCTTCGGAAACCAAAAGTAATAGCGGGCGCGGGGTGCGTTCATGGGCAGCATTGATACCACGGCTTTTGCGCCGGCGCGACTGTTTCATCGGCAACTCAGGCAATGCGCGATCGGGCCGATCCTTCGCCACATGATTCAATGCCGCCCATGCCTGCCCCGCCCCGACTGGAAGACCTGCGCCGCTACGCGGTCGCGCGCAGCCTGTTCACCCCGACCACGCTGGCCGGCGCGATCGCGAAGCTGGGCTTCGTCCAGGCCGATCCGATCCGCGCCCCGGCGCGCGCGCAGGACCTGATTCTGCGCCATCGGGTCAAGGACTATCGCGCCGGCGACCTGGAGCGCCGCTATGCGCGGCTGCAGGTGGAGGAGGACTTCCTGGTCAACTACGGCTTCCTGCCGCGTCCCCTGCTGGCACTGCTGCATCCGCGCCAGGTCAAGGCCGCCTGGGACGCGCAGACCCGGCGACGGGCCAACGCGGTGTTGGCCTTCGTGCGCGAACACGGCGCGGTGCATCCGCGCCAGGTCGAGCAGCACTTCGCCCATGGCCGCGTGCGCAACTACTGGGGCGGCTCGAGCAATGCCACCACCCAGTTGCTCGACGGCCTGCATTACCGCGGCCTGCTGCGGGTCAAGCGGCGCGACAGCGGCACGCGGGTCTACGAGGCCGTGGCGCATGCGCCGGCGGACGACGCGCCGGCCGCCCGCGCCGAACGCGCCGCGGCGCTGCTCGACCTGGTGGTGCGCAAGTACGCGCCGCTGCCCGCCACCAGCCTGGTCTACCTGGCGCGACTGCTCGGCGGCGGCGCGCCGCATCTGAGCGACGAACTGCGCAATGCCCTGCGCCTGGCGCGCCAGCGCCTGGCCCAGGTGCGCATCGACGGCACCGACTGGTACTGGCCCGCCGATGAACATCCACGAGCGCGCCGTTACCGCTTCGACGAGCAGCTGCGCCTGCTGGCGCCCTTCGACCCCATCGTCTGGGACCGGCGCCGCTTCAGCCTGTTCTGGGACTGGACCTACAAGTTCGAGGCCTACACCCCCGCGGCCCGGCGCCAGTTCGGCTACTACGCCCTGCCGATGCTTTGGCGCGGACAGGTGATCGGCTGGGCGAACCTGACCTGGCGCGAGGGCCAGCTGGAGGCCGCGACCGGCTATGCCGCGGGTGCAGCGCCGAGCGAGGCGGCCTTCGGCCAGGCGCTGGATGAGGAGCTGGCCCGCATGCGCCAGTTCCTTGCACCGCGCTGAGGTCGCCAAGGGACGGGCGCAGCGGGGTCGCCGCCGGAAACGAAAAGACCCCGCCTCGCGGCGGGGTCCTTGTCGTACGACAGCAGCGGTAAGGCTGCGCGGCGGACTTAGAAGTCCATGCCGCCCATGCCACCCATGCCACCGCCCGGCGGCATCGCCGGCTCTTCCTTCTTCGGCGACTCGGCCACCATGGCTTCGGTGGTGATCATCAGGCCGGCGATGGACGCGGCGTTCTGCAGCGCGGTGCGGGTCACCTTGGTCGGATCCAGGATGCCGAACTCGACCATGTCGCCGAACTCGCCGTTGGCGGCGTTGTAGCCGAAGTTGCCCGAACCGTCCTTGACCTTGTTGACGATCACCGAGGGCTCTTCACCGGCGTTGGTGACGATCTCGCGCAGCGGCGCTTCCATGGCGCGCAGGGCGATCTGGATGCCGTGGTTCTGGTCTTCGTTGATGCCCTTGATCTCGCCGATGTTGGCCTTGGCGCGGATCAGCGCGACGCCGCCGCCCGGGACCACGCCTTCTTCCACCGCAGCGCGCGTGGCGTGCAGGGCGTCTTCGACGCGGGCCTTCTTTTCCTTCATCTCGATCTCGGTGGAGGCACCGACCTTGATCACGGCCACGCCGCCGGCCAGCTTGGCCACGCGTTCCTGCAGCTTCTCGCGGTCGTAGTCCGAGGAGGTCTCCTCGATCTGCGCCTTGATCTGCTTGATGCGCGACTCGATCGCCGAGGTGTCGCCGGCGCCGTCGATGATGGTGGTGTTCTCCTTGGAGACCTGCACCTTCTTGGCGCGGCCCAGATCCTTGATCGTGGCCTTCTCCAGCGACAGGCCCACTTCCTCGGAGATCACGGTGCCGCCGGTCAGCACGGCCATGTCTTCCAGCATCGCCTTGCGACGGTCGCCGAAGCCCGGCGCCTTGACGGCCACGACCTTGACGATGCCGCGGATGGTGTTGACCACCAGGGTCGCCAGGGCCTCGCCCTCGACTTCCTCGGCCACGATCAGCAGCGGCTTGCCGGCCTTGGCCACGCCCTCGAGGACGGGCAGCAGGTCACGCACGTTGGAGATCTTCTTGTCGTGCAGCAGGATGAACGGGTCGTCCAGGTCGGCCGACTGGCTCTGCTGGTTGTTGATGAAGTACGGCGAGAGGTAGCCGCGGTCGAACTGCATGCCCTCGACCACGTCCAGCTCGTTCTCCAGGCCCGAGCCTTCCTCGACGGTGATCACGCCTTCCTTGCCGACCTTCTTCATCGCCTCGGCGATGATGTTGCCGATCGACTCGTCCGAGTTGGCCGAGATCGTGCCGACCTGGGCGATGGCCTTGTCGTCGGCGGTGGGCTTGGAGATGTTCTTCAGCTCGGCGACGGCGGCGGTCACGGCCTTGTCGATGCCGCGCTTGAGGTCCATCGGGTTCATGCCGGCGGCGACGGCCTTCATGCCTTCGCGGATGAAGGCCTGGGCCAGGACGGTGGCGGTGGTGGTGCCGTCACCGGCGTTGTCGGAGGTCTTGGAAGCGACTTCCTTGACCATCTGCGCGCCCATGTTCTCGAACTTGTCGGCCAGTTCGATCTCCTTGGCGACGGACACGCCGTCCTTGGTGATCGTCGGGGCGCCGTAGCTCTTCTCCAGCACGACGTTGCGGCCCTTCGGGCCCAGGGTGGCCTTGACGGCATTGGCGAGCACGTTCACGCCGCGCACCATGCGCGAGCGGGCGTCTTCACCGAAACGAATGTCCTTGGCAGCCATTGCGTATTACCTCGATTGTTCTTGGATGATGGGAATGAGAGAAAGCGGACGTCGCGCCGGCCTTAGCCGATGGTCGCGAAGATGTCGTCTTCCTTCACCACCAGGTACTCGGTGCCGTCCAGCTTCACTTCCGTGCCGCTGTACTTGCCGAACAGGACCTTGTCGCCGACCTTCACCTGCGGGGCGCGCACCGAACCGTTGTCCAGGATCTTGCCGGCGCCGACGGCGACGACCTCACCCTTGATCGGCTTCTCGGTGGCCGAGTCGGGGATCACGATGCCGCCCGCGGACAGCTTTTCTTCTTCCATACGCTTGATGACCACGCGGTCGAACAGCGGCTTGATGTTGCTCATGTCAATCCTCTTAAGTGATTGATTGGACTAGGAAAGGGCCGGCGATGTTAGCACTCGTCCATGACGAGTGCCAGCACACCGGGAACGCCAAGACCCAACGCCAGGACGGCTCGGGGGGCTGACAGGGCAGATGGGGCGCTCGGGCAGGCCTTTCAAGGCGGCCGGCGAGAATTTCTTGCGAAGGCGCCTGCGGCAGACGGGGCGATTCGGCGGCGCCAAAAAAAGAAGCGCACGCATGTGCGGCATGCGTGCGCTTCATAGGGAATGGTTGTGGAATCCGATTCCGTCGCGCCTTGACGTGCGCCAACTCCCCCCGCCGACGTCCTGTCAGTGCCAGCGTCCTGCCGGCCGGCATAGAGATACCAACGCGGTTGGGCGAAGCCAAGCCTGTAGCCGACCTAAACGCAGGAAAACTAGTGAGCACAAGGCGCTCAACCCCGCCAAAACCCTTTGCTAGCGCGCTATGGAAAACTTTTGGTTACCAAAAGCGCACCACGTATGCCTATTTTCGGTCACTACGTTAGTATCGCTATCATTTTCCATTCCGATCCGTGGAACGTTTGGCTATGGTCACAAAAGTTTCTGGATGGCGATCGCCACGGAGAGGTTTGATGGATGCACCCGAGCGAGTCCGCATGGCGCGGCGCCTTGCCGGTCTCTCGCAAAGTCAGTTGGCGGAATCCGTCGGGGTGCAGCGCAGCGCCGTGAGCCATTGGGAGTCCCCCAAGGGCAAGAGTCCCAGTGTCTCGCACCTGCGTGAAGTGGCGCTGGCGACGGGCACGCAGTTCGAGTGGCTGGCCACCGGCCGCGGCGCGATGACGCTCTCGCGCGAGGTGGAACTGGATTCGATCGCCACCGCCGAGGCCATCCTGGTCGAGGACCCGCTGGAGTTCCGCCTGGTGCGCGCCTTTCGCGAGGCGCCGCTGAAGGCGCGCCTGTCGTTGCTGGAAGTGATGGAAACCCTGGCCCTGCAGCGCACCGGACGCCCCCGCACCCGCGGTCCCGGCCGCCCGGGCGGCGACGCGCGCGGCGGCTGAGCGATCCGGCCCGGCCCGCGGCGCGCGGGCGGTGATCGACCTCAGGCCCGGTGGCAGGAAGGCCCAGACACCGGATCGGCGGCAAGCCCATGCCCCTTGCAACACAGTGGCGCCGCCTGCGGGACCGGCCGCTCCGCTAAGCTTGGCCGCATGTCGCTGATCTCCCGTCTGGCCCGTCCGCTGGCCCTGCTCGCCCTGCTCGTCCCCACCCTGCCGGCCACGGCGGCCGACCCGTCCGAGCTGCTGCCGGTCGATCAGGCCTTCGTGCTGGGCGCCCAGGGCAAGCCGGACGGCATCGCCCTGCACTGGAAGATCGCCGACGGCTATTACCTGTACCGGCAGCGGATCTCGGTGGAGGCGCAGGGCGGCGGGTTCACGGCCGGCACGCTGCAGCTGCCGGACGGGGACAAGCACGTCGACGAGTTCTTCGGGCCGGTGGAGACCTACCGCAAGCAGCTCGATGCGCTCCTGCCGGGCAAGGCCACGACCGCTGGCCAGGTCACGCTGAAGGTGCGCTACCAGGGCTGCGCCGATGCCGGGCTGTGCTATCCGCCGCAGACCCGCACGCTGCAGGTGGCGGTTCCGGCGGCCGCCGCGTCCGGCGCCGGCACGGGGCTGGGCCTGCCGCTCGGCGGCGCCTCGGCCGGGGGATCGACGCTGCTGGGTACGCAGGCCGCCGTGCCGGGCGCCACCGATGCGGCGCCCCTGCCGGAGGCGCAGGCCTTCGCCTTCGAAGCCATCGCCGACGGCGGCAATCAGCTGCTGCCGCGCTTCACCCCGGCCAAGGGCTATTACCTGTACCGCGACCGCACCCAGCTGGCGCTGCACGGCGCCGAGGGGCTGTCGCTGGGCGCGCCGCGCTGGCCGCCGGGCAAGGCCCATCGCGACGAGCACTTCGGCGAGGTCACGGTGTACTTCGACCAGGTCGAGGTGCCGGTGCCGGTGATCCGCGACCGCGCCGACGCGGCCAAGGCCACGCTGGAGGTCACCTTCCAGGGCTGCCAGACCGATGGCATCTGCTATCCGCCGATGACCCGCCGAGTCGCGCTGGCGCTGCCGGCCGGCACGGTGACGCCGCCGGAGGCGCGCGCCGTCGCGCTGGCCGCGCCGGTGGCGCTGGAAGCCGGCACCGCTGCCCCGGCGGCAACGCCGCCGGCTCCGGCCGAGGTGCCGCGTTCGACCCCGCCGCCGGAGGCGCTGGCGCGCGCCGACCAGGGCGCCGGCGGCGCGTCCGGCTGGGCGCTGGCGCTGGTCGCGGCCTTGCTGGGCGGACTGATCCTCAACGTGATGCCGTGCGTGCTGCCGGTGCTCTCGCTCAAGGCCTTGTCCCTGGCCGAGAGCGGACGCGGCCGGGCGCGGGCCGGCGCCCTGGCCTATACCGCCGGCGTGCTGCTCAGCTTCCTGCTGGTCGGCGGCGTCGCGCTGGCCCTGCGCGCCACCGGGCAGGCGCTGGGCTGGGGCTTCCAGCTGCAGCAGCCGCTGGTCACCGGCGCGCTGGCCTATCTGATGTTCGCCGTGGGCCTGAGCCTGTCGGGCGTGTTCGCCGTCGGCTACGGGCTGGCCGGTGTCGGCCGCGGGCTGACCGAGCGCGGTGGGCTGTCCGGCGATTTCTTCACCGGCGTGCTGGCGGTGGTGGTGGCCAGCCCGTGCACGGCGCCGTTCATGGGCTCGGCGCTGACCTTCGCCTTCGCCGCGCCCGTGCCGGTCGCGCTGGCGGTGTTCGCGCTGCTGGGCCTGGGCCTGGCGCTGCCGTTCCTGCTGATCGGGCTGGTGCCGGCGCTGGCCGCGCGGCTGCCGCGCCCGGGCGCGTGGATGGACACGCTCAAGCAGGTGCTGGCCTTCCCGATGTATCTGACCGCGGTGTGGATGCTGTGGGTGCTGGGCAAGCAGCGCGGCATCGACGCGGTCGGCCTGGCTCTGGTCGGCCTGGTGGTGCTGGCGCTGGGGCTGTGGGCGTTCCAGCGCGTGCGCTTCCAGACCGCGCCGCTGCGGCGCGGCCTGGCGGTGGTGGTGCTGATCGCCTCGCTGGTACCGCTGGTGCTGCTGCACCGGCTGCCCGCCGCGAGCACGCCCGCGGCCACCGCGGCGGCCGACGGGATCGAGCCCTACTCACCGCAGCGCCTGGACGCGCTGCGCAAGCAGGGCCAGGTGGTGTTCGTCGACATGACCGCCGACTGGTGCGTGACCTGCAAGGCCAACGAGAAGGCCGTGCTGTCGGGGGATGACTTCAAGCAGGCGATGCAGTCGGCCGGCGCGGTGCTGATGCGCGGCGACTGGACCAATGTCGATCCGCAGATCACCGCCTTCCTGCAGGCGCACAAGGCGGTGGGCGTGCCGCTGTACGTGGTGTTCCCGAAGAGCGGCGGCGAGGGCGAGGTGCTGCCCACCGTGCTGACCACGCCGATGGTGCGCGACGCCCTGCAGCGGGCCTCGGCACGGTGAGCGCCCGGGTGGTGCTGGTGGCCGTGGCCGCCGGCGTGCTCGGCGTCGCCGCCGGGTGGTGGTGGGGGGGGGGGGGGGGGGGGGGGGGGGGGGCGGGGGGGCGCCCGCCCCCCCCCCACCGAAGCACCTTCCCCTGCTCCCGCCACCCCCACGGTGCCGATGGCCGCGGTCGGCGAGGCGATGCCCGCCCTCGTCCTGCCCGATCCGCACGGCAAGTCCGTCGATCTGGCGCAGCTGGCCGGCGGCCGGCCGCTGCTGATCAACGCCTGGGCCAGCTGGTGCGCGCCCTGCGTCAAGGAGATGCCGGAGCTCGACCGCTTCGCCGCGGCCCAGGGCGCGCGCGGCGTGCAGGTGGTCGGCCTGGCACTGGACAGCGCGCAGAACGTGCAGCAGTTCCTGCAGCGCGTGCCGGTGCGCTATGCGCTGGTGCTGGACACGCCCGGCCCGGCCGATGCCAGCGTCCGGCTGGGCAACCGGGCCGGCGTGCTGCCCTACAGCGTGCTGGTCGGCGCCGATGGGCGCATCCTGCGGCAGAAGGTCGGGCCCTTCGCCGACGGCGAGATCGAGCGCTGGATCGACGCTGCGGCGCCGGCGGCCGGGCAAATTCAAACGCGCGATTAAATCGCCGCAAAGTTCGGCGAACTGGACAGCATTGCCAGCTTCCTCCAGACTGCCGCCTCCTCGCGGAGCGCGCCATGGCCGACCAGCAGCATCGATCCCTTCGCCGCGCAGCCTGGCCCCGCGTCTGCACGCCGGCGGCCACGGCCGCACCAGCGCGCGCCTGCCGCGCCTGATCCGCGCCCCCCGGCCCATCCGCCGGGCCCGCCACCTCCTCCTTATCGCGTTCAACCACCGAGGCCTTTCATGGACCTGCGCAAGATCAAGAAACTCATCGACCTGCTGGAAGAATCCAATCTCGCCGAAATCGAGATCAAGGAAGGCGAGGAGTCCGTCCGACTGGCCCGCGTGCCCAAGGGCGGCTACGCCGCGCCCGCCGCCGCGCCGGTGAGCTACGCCGCCGCGCCCGCGCCGGCCGAGGCCAAGGCCATGCCGATGAGCTCGCCGACCGAGGCCTCCACCGGCGGTGCGGCCAAGCCCGCCAGCGGCCTGCCCGAGGGCCACGTGCTGCGCTCGCCGATGGTCGGCACCTTCTACACCTCCCCGGCCCCGGACAAGCCGGCCTTCGTCACCGTCGGCCAGCAGGTCAAGGCCGGCGAGACGCTGGCCATCATCGAGGCGATGAAGATGTTCAACCCGATCGAGGCCGACCAGTCCGGCACCATCGTCGCGGTCATGTGCGAGAGCGGCCAGCCGGTGGAGTTCGATCAGCCGCTGTTTGTGATTGGCTAAAGACAGGGATTGGGGATTCGTGATTCGGGATTCGCAGCCGCGACCGCACGAGCGCCTGGACGTCTGGCGCGACGCGATGACGTTGGTCGAATCGATCTACCGGATCACGGAGCACTTTCCCGACGCCGAGCGTTTCGGACTCACTTCGCAAATGCGCAGAGCCGCCGTCAGCGTTCCTTCCAACATCGCCGAAGGCGCGGCGCGCCGCTCCACGGCCGAGTACCTTCGCTTCCTGTCGATGGCCCGCGGTTCGCTCTCGGAACTGGATACCCAAGCCCAACTCGCCGCGCGACTCGGCTTCTGCGATGCGGACGCGTCACTGGCCGCGTTGCTCGACCGCGTCTTTTCCCGACTCAATGCCCTGATCCGTTCGCTGGACACCGCGCGCGCAACGCGCGAGGACGTCGCGGCTTACGAATCCCCAATCCCGAATCCCGAATCCCATGCTCGATAAAGTCGTCATCGCCAACCGTGGCGAGATCGCGCTGCGCATCCTGCGCGCGTGCCAAACCCTGGGCATCCGCACGGTCGCGGTCCACTCCACTGTCGATCGCAACCTCAAGCACGTGGCCATGGCCGACGAGTCGGTGTGCATCGGCCCGGCGCCCTCGGCCGAGAGCTACCTCAACATTCCGCGCCTGATCGCCGCGGCCGAGGTCACCGACGCCCAGGCCATCCATCCCGGCTACGGCTTCCTGTCGGAGAACGCCGACTTCGCCGAGCGCGTGGAGGAGTCCGGCTTCATCTTCATCGGCCCCAAGGCCGACACCATCCGCCTGATGGGCGACAAGGTCGAGGCCATCCGCGCGATGAAGTCCGCCGGCGTGCCCTGCGTGCCCGGCTCGGGCGGCCCGCTCGGCGATGACATCGTGACCAACACCAAGATCGCCCGCGAGATCGGCTATCCGGTGATCATCAAGGCGGCCGGCGGTGGCGGCGGGCGCGGCATGCGCGTGGTGCACGCCGAGGGCGCGCTGAAGTCCTCCATCGAGACCACCAAGGCCGAGGCCAAGGCGGCCTTCGGCAATGGCGAGGTCTACATGGAGAAGTACCTGGAGAATCCGCGCCACGTGGAGATCCAGGTGCTGGCCGACGGCCAGGGCAACGCCATCCACCTGGGCGAGCGCGACTGCTCGATGCAGCGCCGCCACCAGAAGGTGGTCGAGGAAGCGCCGGCGCCGGGTATCACCCCGGCTTTGCGCGACGAGATCGGCAAGGTCTGCGTGGATGCGTGCATCCGCATCGGCTATCGCGGCGCGGGTACGTTCGAGTTCCTGTTCGAGGACGGGCGCTTCTACTTCATCGAGATGAACACCCGCATCCAGGTCGAGCATCCGGTCACCGAGATGGTCACCGGCATCGACCTGGTGTGCGAGCAGCTCAAGATCGCCGCCGGCCAGAAGCTGTCGATCAAGCAGAGCGACATCGTCTTGAACGGCCACGCCATCGAGTGCCGCATCAATGCCGAGGACCCGGAGACCTTCATGCCGCATCCGGGCCTGATCCAGCACTTCCATCCGCCGGGTGGCCCCGGCGTGCGCGTGGACACGCACATCTACGAGGGCTACCGCGTGCCGCCGAACTACGACTCGATGATCGGCAAGCTGATCGTGCACGGTCCCGACCGCGAGACGGCCATCGCGCGCATGCGCGTGGCGCTGAGCGAGACGGTGGTCGAAGGCATCCGCACCAACATCCCGCTGCAGCAGCGGATCATGCGCGACAAGGGCTTCCAGGCCGGCGGCCAGAACATCCACTACCTGGAAAAGCGCCTGGCCGAGCGCAAGACCAAGGCGATCTCGCTGACCTGATCGGGTCAGCACGTCGCGCAAAACAGTCTCCGCCGCAAGGCAGGGCCGGCAAGCGCACTTCGCCAACCAGCCTCGCCCCCTCCCTTTCGCCGCAGGCGAAGGGGAGGGCCGGGGTGGGGTGCTGTTGCTGTTGCTTTGGCGGCTTCATCGGGAAAGCCCCGACCCCTCCCCATCCCTCCCCTGCGCTGCGCGCAAGGGAGGGGGCCTCAAGTCGATACCTTCCCGTCACTGGGCGCGTTGTGCGCGAGGAAGGGTTCGAGCGCCCCCGCAAACCTAAGCCCTATGAGCCAACGCGTGCGGCAGCGGGCCGGCGGGCGGGGGCCGCGACTAGCGAGGCAAGAGGCCGAGCGCCCGAATCAGGGCAGGATGCCCTGATTGAGGGGAAAGCGGCCCCCGCGCGCCGGACCGCTGCCCTTCCGAAGCCAGAACCCCCAAACGCCCAGATCCATCGCTTGGGAGAGAGCCACAAAAAAAGGCCAGCTTTGCGCCGGCCTTTTCATTTCCCGCCACTCCCGCAGAGCAGTGCGGTGCCCAGGACCTTCAGTGCTTGGCCGGCGCCGGCTGCGCGGTCCCCGGCAGCGGCTCGGTGCCGAGCGCCGAGCTGGGGCTGACCACCATCACCGTCTCGGTCGAGCCATCCGGCCAGACGATCTGGAAGGTCGAACCCGGCTGCAGCGAAGAGAACGGCATCCCGCTCTGCGCCCGGTAGAGCGCCGCGATCTCGGCCGCGCCGGCACGGCGCGTATCGCGTTCGGAGGTCACCGACGTCAGCTGGATCTTGGACAGACCGCGGTAGCGCTCCTCGGCCGTGTCGAGGATCACGATCCCGACCGCACCGACGGTATAGGCCACGAACAGCACGGCCCAGCCCCAGGTGCGCACGCCTTTCAGAAAACGCCGCTGCTTCATCTTGCTTCTCCTTGCCTGGTCGACTGCACCAGACGATTGACCATCGTGTCGATCGTGTCGGCGCCCTGGCGCGGCACGGCCGCGTCCATCACGAACGCCGGGAAATCCTGATTGGCATCGCGCGAGCAGATGCCACCGTTGGCGCAATAGCGCGTCATCAGCGCGCTGCGCGGCCCGCACGCCAGCCCCAACTTGCAGGCGGCCAGCTGCCAGGCCAGCTCGGCGAAGGACGTGCCGGCCACCATGTCCTGATAGGTGTCATCGCCGCTGGCCGCCGCGCCCAGCGCGCCGGACAGCGCCAGATAGGCCTGCGGATCGCCCGCGTCCAGCACGCGCTGGACCAGCGCGCGCTTGTACGCTGCCGAAGGCTCCAGCGGCTGGCCCAAGGCCAGCAGCGAGGCCTCGGCCGCCAGCTGCCCGCCGCGCGCGGCCTGCCGGCGCGCCGCGACGATGCGATCGCGGCTGACGCCATCGGCCGGCGAATAGCCGCTGCAGCGCGAACCCATGCGCGCGCGCGCCTGCGCCATCGCCGCGCCGGCCTGACCGGCCAGGCCGGCGATGGCACGGGTGTCGGCGTCGAAGGCCTGCGGATCCTGCGCATAGCCGGCGCAGTACTCATCGACCTGGCTGGCGACCCAGCGCGCCTGCACGTCGCCGGCGTCGGCCGCGACCTGCAGACGCTGGCGGTAGTCGTGCAGGTCCGGGACCTGTTCGAACGCGGCGGACAGATCGGCCGGCAGACCGTGCAGCGGAATCGACGTCCCGCGCCGGGCCTGCTCCAGCGCCGACAGCGCCACGACCGGCAGGCTGTGCAGCGGCGCCTGCGTACCGGCATCGGCCTCCAGCGCCGCATGCCGCGCACCGCGCGTGGCGGTCATCGCCCACGCCAGCGCCGCCGCCAGGGCCAGCCCGGCAGCGCAACGCATTGCAGTGCTGCGAAACACCAAATGCCTCATCGTCGAGACGACACGCGCGGGAAGCCAGAAAAGAGGCGTGACCGCCACCGGCGCAGGGCGCGGCGGGTCACGGCGGCCGGCAGTCTAGCCCATGCCCGGCGCCGGATCCTCGCCCAGGCGCGGCAGAGCGGACCTGCGTCCCGGTTCTGGGCCTGCCCAAGGGCAATGGTCTAGCATGCCCGGCCCCCTTGCCCGCCTGGCCACGCCCATGCCGTTCCTCGAACTCTCCGTCCCCTGCAGCGAGGCCCGCCAGCCCCGCTACGAGACCGCGCTGGAGGACCTGGGCGCGCTCGCCGTGACCCTGGTCGATGCCGACGCCGAGACCAGCAACGAGCGCGCGATCCTGGAACCGGGCGTGGGCCAGACACCGCTGTGGGAGGCGCTGGTGCTGACCGCGCTGTTCCCCGAGGAGACCGACGCCCTGGCCCTGCTGGCGGCGCTGGAGGCCTTCGATCCGGGGCTGGACTGGACCCAGGCGAGCTTCCGCATCGTTGCCGACCAGGACTGGGAACGCGCGTGGCTGGACCAGTTCCAGCCCATGGCCTTCGGCGCGCGCACGTGGATCGTGCCGTGGAACCATGACCTGCCCGAGGCCGCGCAGGCCGCCGACGCGGCCGTGGTCCGGCTGGATCCGGGGCTGGCCTTCGGCTCGGGCACGCACCCGACCACCGCGCTGTGCCTGCAGTGGCTGGACACGCTGGCCGGCGAAGGGCAGCTGCAGGGTCAGACCGTGCTCGACTTCGGCTGCGGCTCGGGGATCCTGGCGCTGGCCGCGCTGAAGCTGGGCGCCGAACGCGCGGTGGGCGTGGACAACGATCCGCAGGCGCTGATCGCCACCCACGACAACGCCGAGCGCAACGCGGTGCAGGCGCGGCTGCAGGTGTTCCTGCCGGCCGACGAGCCGGCGCGCACCTATCCGGTGGTGGTGGCCAACATCCTGGCCTCGGCGCTGGATGCGCTGGCCGATACGCTGGCCGCGCGCGTGGCACCGGGCGGACGCCTGGCCATGAGCGGCATCCTGCACGGCCAGGAGGAGGAACTGCTGCAGCGCTACGCGCCGTGGTTCACCGAGCTGCGCGCCACCCGGATGGAGGACTGGATGCGCATCGACGGCGTGCGCCGCACCGAGGCCGCGCCGGCCTGAACATGCTTGAATAAGGCGATGAGCGCCTGCCCGCACTGCCATCTGCCGCTGCCGACCGAGCCGGGCAGCGGCGCGTGGCCGGCGCACTGCCCGCGCTGCGGCCAGGCGCTGGGCGAGGCGCCCGCGCGCGCGGCCAGCATCGCCAGCCTGCTGCGCGCACCGCCGCAGGGCGAGGTGGGCCACTTCACCCGGCCCGCGCCGTCTTCCGACCCGCCCGCCCCACCGGCCGCGCCCGCGGCCGACGCGCCGCGCGCCGTTCCCGAACACCTCTCCACAGAACCTACGGCGGCCGCGCAGGCCGCCGTCATGCAAGACCCTTCGATGATCGATCCCGAATCCCGCGATTCCACCGCCACCGAGGCGCCGACGGCCGACACGCCGCAGCCCGCCCCGAGCTTCCTGCGCACTGCGGCGCCGGTGGCGCGGCCTCCGGTGCCGGGCTGGCAGTGGGCGATCCTGGCCGCGCTGGGCGCGCTGCTGGCGCTGCAGCTGCTGGTGGCCGATCGCGCGCGCCTGGCCCAGGACGCGGCCTGGCGCCCGACCCTGGAGCGACTGTGCGGTGCGCTGCGCTGCACGCTGCCGGCGTGGCAGCAGCCGCGCGACTACACCATGCTGACCCGCGACGTGCAGCCGATGGCCGATGCCGCCGGCATGCTGCGTGTGCGCGCCACCTTCCGCAACGACGCGCCTTGGCCGCAGCCTTGGCCGGCGATCGTCCTGTCGCTGTCCGATGCCGACGGCCGGGTGACCGGCGCGCGCGCGCTGCTGCCCAGCGATTACCTCGAGCCTGGCCTGCGCGGGACAACGCTGGCCCCGGGCCAGAGCGGCCAGATGACCGTACCGGTGCGTGAACCGGACGGCGGCGCGGTTGCCTTCGCCTTCGAATTTCGCTGAACACGCGAAGAAGCGACGCAGCGCGCGTGCGCCCGCCGCGGCCACGCGCTAGACTCGCTCCCCCGCCGCGCTCCGCCTCGCGTGTCGAACGCCGGCCGGGTTCATTTCGATGCGACAAACATCCGGGGATGCCTTGAACGCCACGACCCGCCAGGACTCCAGTCGTGGCACGCCAAAGTCGCCGTTGCGCGAACACGTTGCCCAGTCGGTGCGCCGCTACCTGCGCGACCTCAACGGCTGCGAGGCCGACGACGTCTACGAGATCGTGCTGCGCGAGATGGAAATCCCGTTGTTCGTCGAAGTGCTCAACCATTGCGAAGGCAACCAGAGCCGCGCCGCGGCCCTGCTGGGCATCCATCGCGCCACGCTGCGCAAGAAGCTCAAGGACTACGGGCTGACCTGAGCGGTCGGTGGCCCATCGACATCCGACACGGCGCAGCACGCCCACGCTTTCGCTGACGATCCACATCGTGCGCATCCGGACGCGCGCCTGGCGCACCACGCGATCCACGCTGCGCACGGCGCAACAAGCAACAAACACGTCACACCCGCACTGCGAAGCCGGCCAGAAAGCGAACGGTCGAGCGGATCGCTGACCTGCATCTCTTGCGAACAGGCACCGCGCACACGGCGGAGCCAGCGGTGGACAGCAACGCGCCATCGCCATGGCAGGAGCGCCTGCCACGACAGGCCGGCGGCATAAACTCTCGCCGAGGCAGGTTCCCGAACCCGATGGATAGGCAGAGGCATCCGACATGATCGACCACACCGCCATCGCCGTCAGCGACTACGAGAGAAGCAAGGCGTTCTACACCCAGGCGCTCGCGCCCCTGGGCTACCGCCTGCTCATGGAAGTGAGCGCGGAACTGACGGGCAGCCACGACATGGCCGGCTTCGGGGAGCCGCCCAAGACCGACTTCTGGATCAGCAGCGGCGGCCCCAACCGACCGGCGATCCACATCGCGTTCCGGGCCGCCGACCGCGCGGCGGTCGATGCCTTCCATGCCGCGGCCCTGGCGGCAGGCGGCATCGACAACGGGGTCCCGGGCGTGCGGCCGCACTACCACCCCCACTACTACGGCGCCTTCGTGCGCGACCCGGACGGCCACAACATCGAAGCGGTCTGCCACTCGGCACCCGCCTGATCACCCGCGCGCTGCGGGGCATGGACCGCGAAGCCACTGCCTGGCAGCGGCGCGAGCCGGGACAGCCCGGCGGCAGCCACGGGCCGCGGGGCTCTACAATATCGCCCCCGCGTCGCTTCCCACTCCTGACCATGTCTTCCGATCTGCTGCCCGTGCGCCGGGCCCTGTTGTCCGTTTCCGACAAGACCGGCCTGCTCGAGCTGGCCCGTGCGCTGGCCGCGCGCGGCGTCGAACTGCTGTCCACCGGCGGCACCGCCAAGGCGATCCGCGACGCCGGCCTGCCGGTCAAGGACGTGTCCGAGGTCACCGGCTTCCCCGAGATGATGGACGGCCGGGTCAAGACGCTGCACCCGCTGGTGCACGGCGGCCTGCTGGGCCGCGCCGGCCTCGACGATGCGGTGATGGCGCAGCACGGCATCGCCCCGATCGATCTGCTGGTGCTCAACCTCTATCCGTTCGAGGCGGTCACCGCCAAGGCCGACTGCACGCTGGCCGACGCGGTGGAGAACATCGACATCGGCGGCCCGGCGATGCTGCGCAGCGCGGCCAAGAACTTCGCGCGCGTAGCGGTGGCGACCTCGCCGGACCAGTACGCCGAACTGCTGGCCGAGCTGGAGGCCCACGACGGCCAGCTCTCGGCGGCCAAGCGCTTCGCGCTGTCGGTGGCCGCGTTCAACCGCGTGGCGCAGTACGACGCGGCGATCAGCAACTACCTGTCCTCGTGCGTGGAGCCTTCCGCGGAGGCCGGCAGCGCCGCACGCGGACAGGCCATGGAGGCCGCGCCGGAGCGTTCGCTGTTCTCCGCGCAAGCCAACGGCAACTTCGTCAAGGTGATGGACCTGCGCTACGGTGAGAACCCGCACCAGCGCGCCGCCTTCTACCGCGACCTGTATCCGGCGCCCGGCTCACTGGCCACCTTCGCCCAACTGCAGGGCAAGGAGCTGAGCTACAACAACATCGCCGACAGCGACGCGGCCTGGGAATGCGTGCGCCAGTTCGACGCGCCGGCCTGCGTGATCGTCAAGCACGCCAACCCCTGCGGCGTGGCCGTGGGCGCAGGCACCGGCGATGCCTACGAGCTGGCCTATGCGACCGATCCGACCAGCGCCTTCGGCGGCATCATCGCCTTCAACCGCACGCTGGACGCGGCCACGGCCAAGGTGATCCTGGACCGCCAGTTCGTCGAGGTGCTGATCGCGCCGGACTACGAACAGGGCGCACTGGACTACGCCACCAAGAAGGCCAACGTGCGCGTGCTGCGCATTCCGCTGGCGCCGCCTTCGCCGCATTTCATCGACACCAAGCGCATCGGCTCGGGCATGTTGATGCAGACCGCCGACGACCGCGTGGTGACCCGCGACGAGCTGAAGGTGGTGACCCAGCTCGCGCCGACCGAGGCGCAGTTCGAGGACCTGCTGTTCGCGTGGAAGGTGGCCAAGTTCGTCAAGTCCAACGCCATCGTCTACGCCAAGGACCACCGCACGATCGGCGTCGGCGCCGGGCAGATGAGCCGGGTGTATTCGGCGCGCATCGCCGGCATCAAGGCGCAGGACGCCGGCCTGGTGGTGGAGAGCTCGGTGATGGCCAGCGATGCGTTCTTCCCGTTCCGCGACGGCATCGACGCCGCCGCGCAGGCCGGCATCAAGGCGGTGATCCAGCCCGGCGGCTCGATGCGCGACGGCGAAGTCATCGCCGCGGCCGACGAGCACGGCATCGCGATGGTCTTCACCGGCGTGCGCCACTTCCGGCACTGAGAGGCGGGGATTGGGGATTCGGGATTGGGGATTCGCAACAGCGACGCCCCTTCCAGACCCGCGATCCCGCCTCTGCTTCTAACGAATCCCCAATCCCGAATCCCGAATCCCAGCGCCCCAATGAAAATCCTCGTCATCGGCTCCGGCGGCCGCGAACACGCCCTGGCCTGGAAGCTGGCCCAGTCCGCCCGCGTCAGTGAGGTGCTGGTCGCGCCGGGCAATGCCGGCACCGCGACCGAGCGCGGCTGCCGCAACGTGCCGGTCAAGGTCACCGACATCGAAGGCTTGCTCAAGCTCGCGCAGGACGAGAGCGTGGCGCTGACCGTGGTCGGGCCGGAAGTGCCGCTGGTGCTCGGCGTGGTCGATGCGTTCCGCGCCGCGGGCCTGCGCATCTTCGGGCCGAGCGCGGCCGCCGCGCAGCTGGAAGGCAGCAAGGCCTTCGCCAAGGACTTCCTCGCCCGCCACGGCATCCCGACCGCGTTCTACCAGGTGCATACCGACGTGGACGCGGCGCTGGCCTATGTGCGCGACAAGGGCGCGCCGATCGTGATCAAGGCCGACGGCCTGGCCGCGGGCAAGGGCGTGATCGTGGCGATGACGCTGGAGGAGGCCGAGGCCGCCGTGCGCGACATGCTCAGCGGCAACGCCTTCGGGCAGGCCGGCGCGCGCGTGGTGATCGAAGAGTTCCTCGACGGCGAGGAGGCCAGCTTCATCTCGATGGTCGACGGGCGCACCGCGCTGCCGATGGCCACCAGCCAGGACCACAAGCGCGTGGGCGACGGCGACACCGGCCCCAACACCGGCGGCATGGGCGCCTACTCGCCCGCGCCGGTGGTGACGCCGCAGGTGCATGAGCGCGTGATGCGCGAGGTGGTCGAGCCGACCGTGGCCGGCATGATCGCCGACGGCGTGCCGTTCACCGGCTTCCTCTATGCCGGCCTGATGATCGACGCCAGCGGCGCGCCGAAGGTGATCGAGTTCAACGTGCGCTTCGGCGACCCGGAGACCCAGCCGGTGATGCTGCGCCTGCAGTCGGACCTGGTGGACCTGGTCGAGGCGGCGATCGACGGCCGGCTCGACGAGGTCCAGGCGCAGTGGGACCCGCGGCCCTCGCTGGGCGTGGTGATCGCCGCGCGCCCGTACCCGGACACGCCGGTCACCGGCGAGGTCATCGAAGGCCTGGACGCGGTGCCGGCCAGCGCCAAGGTCTTCCACGCCGGCACCGCGCTGGACGCCGACGGCCGCGTGGTCAGCGCCGGCGGCCGCGTGCTGTGCGTGGCCGCGCTGGGCGAGCGTGTCGCGCAGGCGCAGGCCAACGCCTATGCCGGCGTGGACAGGATCGGCTTCGAGCACGCCTTCCACCGCCGCGACATCGGCTGGCGCGCGATCGCGCGCGAGCAGGACTGAGCGCCGGCGTCTTCAGCGCGACGCGTTGAACGAAACGCGCCCTGCCGGGCGCGTTTCTTCTTGCGGCTCGCCAGCGCCGGCTCAATGGGCATGCGCCGATCTGGCGGCTGCGCATCGATCACCTGATCGACAAGCCTACCGGCCCCTGCGGGCATCGGCGTGCCTCGCGCCCGCCCGCTGAGTCCGTGCCTGGACGCGAACGGACGCGCGATGCCGCTAGGCCCACGCGCACCGGCCACGTTGCGTTGCATCGGCTTGCGGCACACTGACGTCTCGTCCGTCCCAGTGCGCCTGCTCCCTTCGCATGTCCTCGTCCTTCGAATCCCGCCTCGGCCGCCTTTGGGCCCACGAGAAAGCCAGCTACGGGCTGCGGGTGTTCATCGCGCTGTCGGTGGCCATGGGGCTGTGCTGGTACCACGACCGGCTGCTGTGGATCCCGCCGCTGTTCCTGGGGATCATCGCCAGCGCCCTGGCCGAGACCGACGACAACTGGCTCGGCCGGACCAAGTCGGTCCTGCTGTCGCTGCTGTGCTTCGTGCTGGCCGCCAGCGCGGTCAAGCTGCTGTTCCCGCATCCGCTGCTGTTCGTGATCAGCCTGGCGCTGGCGACCTTCGCCCTGACCCTGCTCGGCGCGCTGGGCGAGCGCTATGCCTCCATCGCCACCGGCACGGTCAGCCTGTCGATCTACGCGATGATCGGCATGGACCACGGCATCAACCCCGCGCCGGCGCACACCGCCGCCAGCTGGCAGGGCACCGGGCTGCTGCTGCTCGGCGCGGCCTGGTACGGGCTGCTGTCGATCCTGTGGACGGTGCTGTTCGCCAATCGCCCGGTGCGCGAGCGGCTGGCGCGGCTGTTCTGGGAGCTGGGCCGCTTCCTGCGTCTGAAGGCCGATCTGTTCGAGCCGGTGCGCGAGGTCGACGTCAACGCGCGCCGGCTGGCGCTGGCCCAGCAGAATGCGCGCGTGGTCGAGGCGCTCAACGGCGCCAAGACCGCGATCCTGGCGCGCTTCGGGCGCTCCGGCCGGCCCGGCGTGCAGTCGGGGCTGTACTTTCGCCTGTACTACATGGCGCAGGACTTCCACGAGCGCGCCAGCTCCTCGCACTACCCCTACGAGGCGCTGACCGAGGCCTTCTTCCACAGCGACGTGCTGTACCGCTGCCAGCGCCTGCTGGCGCTGCAGGGCAAGGCCTGCGCCGCGCTGGGCGTGGCGATCCGCATGCGCACGCCGTTCGAGTACGGTGAGCAGACGCGCATCGCCACGGCGGACCTGCGCGAGTCGCTGGCCTTTCTGCGCGACCAGCACAACCCGCGCTGGAACCGCCTGCTCGGCTCGCTGGAACTGCTGGGCACCAACCTGCAGACCATCGAGCGGCGGCTGTCGGAAGCCGCCCTGTCCGACACCACCAGCGAAGGCATCGACACGCGCCTGCGCGACGCCTCGCCGCATACGCTGCGCGAGATGGGCGCGCGCCTGGTGGCGCAGCTGACGCCCAAGTCGCTGCTGTTCCGCCACGGGCTGCGCATGGCCATCGCGCTGGCGGTGGGCTACGGGGTGATGCGCGCGATCCATCCCGACCACGGCTTCTGGATCCTGCTGACCACCGCCTTCGTCTGCCGGCCCAGCTACGGCGCCACGCGCCTGCGGCTGGTGCAGCGCATCGCCGGCACGCTGGTCGGCTTGGGCGCCACCTGGGCGCTGATGCAGCTGTTCCCCGGCACCGAGCTGCAGCTGCTGATCGCGCTGGCCGGCGCGCTGGTGTTCTTCGTCACCCGCACCGACCGCTACATGATCGCCACCGCGGCGATCACGGTGATGGCGCTGCTGTGCTTCAACCTGCTGGGCGATGGCTTCCTGCTGATCTGGCCGCGCCTGCTGGATACGGTGATCGGCTGCGCGATCGCCGCGGCGGCCTCATTCCTGATCCTGCCCGACTGGCAGGGCCGGCGCCTGCACCTGGTGATGGCCTCGGTGGTGCAGGCCTGCACCCGCTACCTGGACGAGGTGCTGGCGCAGTACCGCGGCCGCGGCAGCGACGATCTGGCCTATCGCATCGCCCGGCGCGACATGCACAACGCCGACGCGGCGCTGTCGGCGGCGCTGGCCAACATGGTGCGCGAGCCGGGCTACCTGCGCCGCAACCTGGATGCGGGCTTCCGCTTCCTGGCGCTGTCCAACACGTTGCTGGGCTATCTCTCCGCGCTGGGCGCGCACCGCGCCACGCTGCCGCCGCACGCCGACGACGCGCTCATCGACCAGGCCGGTCAGCGCCTGCACGACGCGCTGAGCCAGGCCGCGAGCGCGCTATCCGCGCGTCAGCCGCCGCCGGCCGACCTGGACGCCGGTGTGGCCGAGCTGGCCGACACGCTCGAACAGATGCCCGAGGACATCGAGGACAAGCAGCGCCTGCTGCGCACCCAGCTGGCCCTGATCCTGCGCTTGCTGCCGAAACTGCGCGCCGCCGCCGACGAGGTGATCCGCGGCCCGGCGTCCGAGCCCAGCACATCCGGCGCCAGCGCGGCGCCAGCCTAAGAGCAACCGCTCCCCATCCCTCCCTTCGCTTCGCGAAAGGAAAAGGGAAAGGGCGGAGCTCGGTGGGAGCCGCCACGGCGGCGATGGGCTTGACCGGGAAAGCCTCATCGCCGCCATGGCGTCTCCACCTGTAGAGCGGAGCTTGCTCCGCTGGGGCTTTCCCGATTGACCCGGCCGAAAGGCAGCGGAGCAAGCTCCGCTCTACGAGGAGGCCGCGATGTGGGCGGAAGAGACAGTTGCTCCCATAAGAGCGCGTCAGCGATCAATAGCGCTCACCTCACGCCACGCGCTCTACCCCCGCCGCGCCCATGCAACTCCCCAATCCCCAATCCCCAATCCCGAATCCCTAATCCCCGCTCCCCCAACCCCCGCTTCCCCAACCCCACCACGATGGCCTAGGCTGCGCCCCAGCTCTCGCACGGAATCGCGCATGTCCTCGGGCCACAACCAGTTCGCGCTGCTCAAGCAGCGCCGGTTCCTGCCGTTCTTCGCCGTCCAGTGCTTCGGCGCCTTCAACGACAACGTGTATCGGCAGGCCATCATCGGCCTGCTGTTCTACCTGGGCATCGATGCCCAGCAGCGCACGCTGTACACCAATCTGGCGCCGGCGCTGTTCATCCTGCCGTACTTCCTGTTCTCCTCCATCGCCGGGCAGATCGCCGAGAAGCTGGAGAAGCAGCGGCTGATCGTGATCACCACCACGATGGAGATCTGCATCATGACGCTGGCCGCGGTCGGCTTCCTGACGCAGAACCTGCCCGTGCTGCTGGTGGCGCTGTTCTGCACCGGCACGCAGTCCACGCTGTTCGGGCCGGTCAAGTATTCGATCCTGCCCTCGGTGCTCAAGCCCGAGGAGCTCACCGGCGGCAATGGCCTGGTCGAGATGGGCACCTCGCTGTCGATCCTGGTGGGCATGATCTTCGGCGGGCTGATCTTCCAGATCGCCGGCACGCACGGGCCGGTGACCGCGGCCACGGCGGTGATCGTGTTCGCGGTGGCCGGCAACCTGGTCGCGCGCAAGGTGCCGCGCGTGGAAGCCGGCGCGCCGGACCTCAAGCTCAACTGGAACCTGCTGGGCGAATCGCTGGCCATCATGCGCCTGGCGCGCAAGCAGCTGGCGGTGCGCAACGCGATCCTGGGCGTGTCGTGGTTCTGGTTCATCGGCACGGTGCTGACCGCGCAGCTGCCGACTTATGCCGAGGTCAACCTGGGCGGCACGCCCTCGCTGTACATCTTCGCCCTGGCGCTGTTCTCCATCGGCACCGGCACCGGCTCGCTGCTGTGCGAGAAGCTCTCCGGCCGCGTAGTGGAGATCGGCCTGGTGCCGCTGGGCGCGTTCGGCATCACCGCCTTCATGCTCGACCTGTACTTCGCCCGCCCGGGCGCGGCCACGCAGAGCGGGCTGAGCGTGATGCAGTTCCTGCAGGCGCACGGCGGCTGGCGCATCTGCATGGACCTGGTCGGCATCGGCCTGTTCACCGGCTTCTTCGTGGTGCCGCTGTTCGCGCTGATCCAGAGCCGCACGCCGCGCAGCGAGCTCTCGCGCGTGATCGCCGGGGTCAACATCCAGAACTCGCTGTTCATCGTCATCGCCGCGGTGCTGGGCGTGGCGGTGCAGCGCTTCCTGGGCTGGTCGATCCCGCAGGTGTTCCTGGCCCTGGCCATCGCCAACGCCGTGGTGGCGATCTGGATCTTCTCGATCGTGCCCGAGTTCCTGATGCGCTTCCTGAGCTGGGTGATGGTGCGCGCGCTGTACCGGCTGCGCCTGCACGGCATCGAGCGCCACCTGCCCGACGAGGGCCCGGCGCTGATCGTGTGCAACCACGTCAGCTACATGGACGCGCTAATCCTCTCGGCCGCGATCCCGCGCCCGGTGCGCTTCGTCATGTACTACAAGATCTTCAACATCCCGGTGATGCGCTGGATCTTCCGCAACGCCAAGGCGATCCCGATCGCCGGCGCGCGCGAGAACCCCGCGCTGATGCAGGAGGCCTTCGAACAGATCGATGCGGCGCTGGCCGACGGCCAGCTGGTGGGCATCTTCCCAGAGGGCGCGCTGACCAAGGACGGGCAGATGGCCGCGTTCAAGTCCGGCGTGGAGAAGATCCTCGAACGCCGCCCGGTGCCGGTGGTGCCGATGGCGCTGCGCGGCATGTGGACCAGCATGTGGTCGCATCGCGACTCGCGCCTGCACCGCATGCGCCTGCCGCGCCGCTTCCGTGCGCATATCGAAGTGGTCGCCGGCGCACCGATGCCCGCCGACAGCAGCGCCGAACAGCTCGAAGCCCGGGTACGCGCACTGCGCGGCGATGCGGCCTGAAGGCACCGCGGGTTCGCAGGATCGCAACGCTGGACTAGACTCCAGCCACCAACCCTTGGGGAGATGAGTAGATGAGCACGATTCCGCCGCCGCCCGGCCCGCCGACGCCGCCGTCCGATCCGCCGCCGTATACGCCGCCGCCCTACACCCCGCCGCCGCAGGCCGCCGCGCCGGGCCCGGTGCCCAATCATCTGGTGTGGGCGATCCTGGCCACGGTCTTCAGCCTGTGCCTGTGCTGCGGCATCCCGGGTCTGATCACCGGCATCGTGGCGATCGTGTTCGCCGCCAAGGTCAATAGCCTGCTGGCCGCGGGCGACTTCGCCGGTGCCCAGCGCGCCTCGCAGACGGCCAAGACCTGGTGCATCGTGACCACGGTGTTCGCCGCGATCGGCATCGTGCTGATGATCTACAACTTCGCCAGCGGCCATGCGATGGCCAACTACGAGCTGATGATGCAGCAGATCCGGGCGCAGGCCGGCCAGTGATCGCACTGACGCGCCCGCGGGTCCTCCTGCTGGCGGCGACCGTTCCATTGGTCGCCGCCGGCGCGCTGGTGCTGCGGGTGGTCGATCCCAATCAGCCGGGCAATCTGCTGCCCCGTTGTGTCTTCCACGGCCTCACCGGCCTGTGGTGTCCGGGCTGCGGCATGACCCGCGCGCTGCACGCCCTGCTGCAGGGCGATCTGCCCACCGCCCTGCACATGAATCCGCTGGGCATGCTGATGTTGCCGCTGCTGCCGATGATGCTGTTCTGGTCGTGGGGCTGGCAGCCGCGCGTGCTGCGGTCGCTCATGCGCTGGGCGATGGATCCGCGGGTGTGGCTGGTGGTGATTCCCGCCTACTGGCTGCTGCGCAATCTGCCGTGGTTTCCCTTCACGCTGCTGGCGCCGCCGGTTTGAGTGCTGGCACGGGCTGAGCGCTGACACGGGCTGAGCGCTGACAAGGCCTGAGCGCTGACACGGCCGGAGAGCAGGCGCTGCCTGAAGTCAGCGCGAGCAAGCGCTCGTCTCGTTCGGATGCCTGCGCCGTTCGCGGAAATCCTTCTTCTCGTCATCCCCGCGAACGCGGGGATCCAGGGACTTTCGTCCAGACCGCACAGCGCCCATGGGCTCCCGCCTTCGCGGGAGCGACGATTTTCGATGATCGGTCGCACACCGAAACTCAAACTCGATACGCAAGCCGTGTCTCAGCGGCCAGGCGCTCGCCTTCGCATGTCTGCACCGTTCGCGGGCATCTCTCTTCTCGTCATCTCCGCGAACGCGGGGATCCAGTGACGTTCGTCCAGACCGCGCAACGTCCATGGGTTCCCGCTTTCGCGGGAGAGACGATTTTCGGTGACCGGCCTTGCGCCGAAATGCCGGATCGAGCTGGCGGACATGTCGCAGCGGCCGGGCGTTCGCTGAAGCGCGGCATGCCGCGCAAGCCATCGCGCTTCGATTATCCGCCGCACCGCCGTCCATGGCGCGACCTTGGCTGCCTTGCGGATCGTCCGGCCCGGCCATCCCTGGCCGGGCGTTCGCTGAAGCGCGGCATGCCGCGCAAGCCATCGCGCTTCGGTTATCCACCGCACCGCCGTCCATGGCGCGGCTTGGCCGCCTTACGGGTTGTCCGGCCCGGCCATCCATGGCCGGGCGTTCGCCGACGCGCGCGGCATGCCGCGCAAGCGCGTCAGCTCACCCACCCCGCGATCACCAGCAAGGCCATCACCGCCAGCCACAGCAGCAGGATGCGCCAAACCAGGCTCATCGCGTCGCGCAGTTCGGGCATGTCGCGCAGCTGCGGCGGCGGGGGCACGCCGTCGTCCAGATAGTCCTGCACTTCCTCGGCGACTTCGGCGCTGACGCTGGCGCGCGCGGCCGCGCCGAGGAAGCCGGTGTCCAGCCGCCAGCGGTTGCCGCCGGCGCCACGCCAGGCCTGGAACACCGTGTCGAAGTTGCCCATCAGCGCCATCGACAGCGTCATCAGCTGCGCGATCGGCCAGTCCAGCAGGGTCAGCAGCCGCGCGGCGCCGGCGCGGTGCGCCTCGGGCAGGGTGTCGGCCGCCGGGCCGCGCGCGGACAGGGCGCACAGTCGGTACAGCACCGCGCCGGCGGGGCCGAGCAGCGCGAACCAGAACACCACCGAGAACCAGCGCGTCAGCGCCGCGCGGAACACGGCCTCGACCAGGCCCGGCGCGTCGTCGCTGTCGGGCCCCAGCTCGGCCATCGCCAGGCGCTGCCCGGCGGCCTCCTCGGCCTCGAGCACCGCGCGCACGTCGGCATCCAGGTCGCGCGGGCCCCAGGCCCAGACCAGCACCGCCACGCCGAAGACCAGACCCAGCAGGCCCAGCAGCGGCGCATGCAGCCAGGCCTGCACCACGATCACCAGCAGCAGCCAGGGCGCGATCGCCAGCGCGGCGCCGGCCGGACCAGTCCACAGCCCGCTGCCGCCCAGCCGCACCTGCAGCCAGTGCAACCAGCGCGCGTACAGATCGTGGCGCCGGTACGCGCTCACCGCATGCGGCGCCAGCTGGCCCAGCACCACCGCCACCACGACCGCCACCAGCGTGATCGACATTTCGAAGGCTCCCTTGCGTGGCGCCGATTCTAGAGCGATCGACGCCGCGCGGCTCAGGCCGTCATCTTGCGGTGCCAGTGCGCGATCAGCGCACGGGCGATGGACAGCGGCGGCGACAGCAGCAGCTCGCCCTCGCCGCGCAGCGCCGCGCCGACCTCGTCCACGCTGCACCAGCGCGCATC
Organism: Pseudoxanthomonas winnipegensis; assembly: GCF_030322905.1. Taxonomy (NCBI): domain Bacteria; kingdom Pseudomonadati; phylum Pseudomonadota; class Gammaproteobacteria; order Lysobacterales; family Lysobacteraceae; genus Pseudoxanthomonas; species Pseudoxanthomonas winnipegensis. Next base: position 3,686,868 of record NZ_CP095475.1, read on the forward strand.
CTCCAGCTCGCCGTTGACGCGCGGTTCGTCGGGCTCGGCATCGGCCTCGAAGCCCAGCATCAGGGCGCCGGGAAACGGCCACGGCTGCGAACCGAGATAGCGCGCGGCGCGCACGCGCACTTGCGTCTCTTCCAGCACCTCGCGGGCCACGGTCTGCTCCAGGCTCTCGCCCGGCTCGACGAAACCGGCCACCACCGAATAGCGCTGTGCCGGCCACGCGGCTTGGCGCCCCAGCAGCAGCCGCGTGCCGTCGCTGACGGCCACGATCACCGCCGGATCGACGCGCGGGTAGTGCTCGGCGCGGCACTGCAGGCAGCGCGCGATATAGCCGGCGCGGCGCAGTTCGAGCCGGCCGCCGCAGACGGTGCAGAACCGCGTGCGCCGCTGCCAGTGCAGCAGCGCGCGCGCCTGGGCGAAGGCGGTCGAATCGGCATGCGCCCAGTCGCTGGCGGCCTGGCGCAGCTCCATCCGGCCCGGCGCCTGGAAGGCGACCACGTCGGCCGAGATGGCGAACCACGCCCCCTCTCCGCGCATGCCCAGGAAGGTCGCCAGGCCCGGCCCGCCGCCCAGCTGCTCGCCGGTGGGCGCCAGCAGCTCGCCGTGGCGATCGGCGTAGGCCAGCCCGTCGGCGTCGATCACCAGCACCCGCGCCTGCGGCCACAGCGCGGCCAGCGCGCGCGCGTCGTCGCGCAGCGCATCGGCGCGGTCCAACGGCTCGGCCACGAACGAAAAACCGGACAAGGGTCCGGTCTGAAGAGGCAACGGCGTGCGTGCGCCGCCCGCGTCGGCCGGCATCACATGCTGAAGCTGCTGCCGCAGCCGCAGGTGGTCTTGGCGTTGGGGTTGCGGATCACGAACTGCGCGCCGGTCAGGCTCTCGGTGTAGTCCACCTCGGCGCCCATCAGATACTGCAGGCTGAGCGGATCGACCAGCAGGGTGACCTCGTCGGTGCGCACGGCCACGTCGTCCTCGGCGCGGTTCTCGTCGAACTCGAAGCCGTACTGGAACCCCGAGCAGCCGCCGCCCTCGATGTACACGCGCAGCGCCAGGTCGGCATTGCCTTCCTCGGCGATCAGCTCGCGCACCTTGGCCGCGGCGGCATGGGTGAAGTTGAGCGGACGCTCCAGCGACTGGTAGTCCGGCGCCGGGGTCGCATTGGGCAGGGAGACGAGCGTGCTCATGAGGGGAAGGATGGGGCCAGGACGATGTCAGTTCAACCCGAGGGCTGGGCCGCATCGTCCTGCGCGCCGGCGGCCTGCGCCCAGGTGAAGGACTGGTCCACGCGCTCGCTGTTGTCCGGCTGCAGGCGCGCGGTGACGCGCAGCGGCTTGAAGTCCGGCGGCAGCACGATCTCGCCCTCGATCTGTTGGAAATACTTGAACGAATAGGCCATCCCATCGGCCTGCGGCTGCTGGCGCAGCCGCCCCCAGTCCAGCGTCTCCAGCTTGCCCGCGCGCGTGCCCTCCACGCTCAGCTGCAGCCGGCCGCGGTTGACCGCGCCACGGTTGAGGTTCTGGGTAAGCGTGGCGGTGAAGTGCCAGGCCTGGTCGGTCTGCGGCTGCAGCTTGAGCTCGTGCACCGCCAGGCCGCGCCGCTGCGCGGTGGCGCCGACGAAGCGCTCGTAGAAGGCCACGTCAGCGCGCAGGCCGGCGATCTGTTCCTCGCGGTCGCTCAGCGTGGCCTGCAGGTCGCGGTTGGCCTCGCGGCTGATCTGGTCCGAGCGCGAGAGCGTGGCGACCTGCTGTTCCAGTTCATGCACGCGGCCCTGCGTGGCCTGCCATTGCGCCGCCGTCGGCGCGTGCCGCGCGCCTGGCGCGAACACCGTCCACAGGCCCCAGGCACCGAAGCCCAGCGCGAGCACCAGCACACCCAGCAGCGCATACACCGTCAGGCGCGCGCCGCGGCTGACGGGCAGCAGATGCGGGCCTTCGGACGCCGGGCGCGGCGCGCCGTTGGGCGGATCGTTCGCAGACATGGGGCCAGCTTAGTCGGCCCGTTATGAACAGGGCCGAGGCTCGCCTGCGCGGCCTAGGCGTTGGCGGCTTCCGGCAGCGCGTCCAGCGGTGCGGGCACGGGCGCCGCAGCCTGCGCCGGCTCGCCCTCGCTCAGATGCATCAGCTGTCCTACCAGCACGGCGCCGGCGCGCATCTCCACCACCTTGTAGTGGATGTTGCCGCTGACCCGCGCCTTGGGCGCCAGCTCCACCCGCTCGGTGGCGCGCACGTCGCCTTCGATGCGGCCGTTGACGATCACCACCGGCACATCGACCACGCCCTCGATCAGGCCCGCCTCGCCCAGCGTCAGCGTGGCCGGCTGGCCGGGCGCGGCGAAGACCCGGCCGTGGATGCGGCCCTCCACCACCAGCCCGCCGCTGAACTGCAGATCGCCATGCAGCACGACCTGCGCGCCGATGAGGGTGTCGACGGCCTGGCCGTCGTGCCAGCTGCTCTTCTTCTTCAACATGGACGCTCCGTGGGAGGAAGGGGACTGCGGTCAGCCGCGGGCCGGGGCCCAGTCGAACGCGCGCTCGACCGGCGCCCGCCCGGGCGCCTGCAGGGTCACGCGCACGCGCTGCGGGGTGAAGCCGGCCGGCAGCACGATGCGCCCGGACAGCTCCTGGAAATAGCGGAAGGAGAACGCCTGCGGCGCGGACTCGCCGCCGGTGTGCAGCTGCGCCCAGTCCAGCGTCTCGTGGCGGCCGGCGCGCACGCCGTCCACCGCCAGCTGCATCTGCCCGGTGCTGATCGCATCGCGGTCCAGGGTCTGGGTCAGCACGATCCGGTAGCCGAAGGCCCCGTCGCCCTGGGCGGCGAACCTGGAGGAGAACACCGTCAGGTCCGTGCGCTGGGCGGTCGGACCGGCCAGGCGTGCGTAGAAGGCCAGGTCGCTGCGCAGATCGTTGATCTGGGTCTCGCGCTGGGCCAGGGTATCCTGCAGGTCCAGGTTGGCCGCGCGACTGATGCGGTCGGACTGCTCCAGCACCACCATCCGGCGGCGCAGCTCGGCGACCTCGCGGCTGGACTGGCGCTCGGCGGCCTCGGCGCTGGCCGCGCGCTGGCGCAGCTGGTCTAGGCCGGCCGGGCGCGTCAGCCACAGGACGGCGGCGGCGACCAGCGCCAGCGAGGCGAGCCAGCCCAGGACCAACAGGAGCCGCCACGGCAGGCGGCGGCCCTGGCGGCCGCGGACGATGCGGTACTGCGGAATGGTGGAGTGCATGGCGGACACGGCGTTGGCAAGGAAGGCCGGCACGGTCCACGCGCCGCCCCCGCGCGCCTGCACGGACGCGGCCCCGGCGGGACCTATACTGGCGATGACCCGACGGGACGCGCGCTCCCCTCCCGTCGCCCCCAGTCTAGAGCGTGTTGGCCATGACCGAAGCACATCTGTTCGTGATCGGGATCCTGCTGGCCTGGATGGCGGGCATCCGCGCCTACCTGACCGTGTTCGGGATCGGCCTGGCCGGGCTGCTGGGCTGGGTCGAGCTGCCGCCGGCGCTGCAGGCCACCCAGTCGTGGTGGGTGCTGGGCACCTCCGGCGCCTTGGCGGTGGCCGAGTTCTTCGCCGACAAGATCCCCGGCGTGGATTCGGTCTGGGACCTGCTGCAGACCCTGGCGCGGGTGCCGGCCGGCGCCTTCCTCGCGGCCGCGACACTCTCGCCCGACGGGCACCTGGGCACCGGCGCGCTGGCGGCCGGCGCCGGCGTGGCGCTGACCAGCCATCTACTCAAGGCCGGCTCGCGCGCCTTGCTCAACACCTCGCCCGAGCCGGTCAGCAACTGGACCGCCTCGCTCGCCGAGGACGTGGTGGTGACCGGCGGCCTGGCCCTGGCGCTGGCCCATCCCTGGCTGGCGCTGTCGGTGGCGGTGGTGCTGAGCCTGACCATCGCCCTGGTGCTGGGATGGATCGCCCGCGCGGTGTGGCGACGCCTGCGACCCCGCTCATCACCCACGGCCGCATCGCGGCCGTAAGCGGGTCGAGAACCCGTTTTAACGGCAGTCCGTCGCATAATGGACATCAGTCACGCCGGAAAGCCCGATGCCCGCACCGCCGTCCCCCACGTCTTCGTCCTCTTCTTCTCCGCGCCCGCTGGTGCGCGCCGAGATGCCGCCGCCGAACTACTGGCGGCGCTGGACCGACGACGTGCCGGCCCTCTCCGCCAGCGCCGAAGCAGAGTCCGATAACGGCGCTGGCGCCGGCCTGCCCGGCGGCGCGGGCGCGCCCCCGGCCGCCGGCGCGGCGGAGGGCGAAGGCGGTCCGGCCGAATCGCCGTATCGCGTGCTGATCGTCGAAGACGACCGCCCGCAGGCCCTGTTCGCCCAGAGCGTGCTGCACGGCGCGGGCATGCTGGCCGAAGTGGAGATGGAGGCCGACAAGGTCATCGACAGCATCCAGCGCTTCGTGCCCGACCTGCTGCTGATGGACCTGCACATGCCCGGCCAGGACGGCATGTCGCTGACGATGGCCATCCGCGAGCGGCCCGAGTACCTGGACCTGCCCATCGTCTTCCTCACCGGCGATCCGGATCCGGAACGCCAGTACGACGCGCTGGACAGCGGCGCCGACGACTTCCTGAACAAGCCAATCCGCCCGCGCCACCTGATCGCCGCGGTGTCCAACCGCATCCGCCGCATGCGCCAGCGCCTGCCGGTGCAGGTGCTGACCAGCGCCGCGCCCGAGGTCAACCAGACCCCGCTGGACGTCAATCCGGAGACCGGCCTGCACACCCGCGCCTACGTCCAGCAGCAGCTGGCCTCGGCGCTGGAGGAACACGCCGACGGCGGCCTGTTCTTCATCGAGATCGCCGGCGCCCTGGGCCTGCGCGACCGCTACGGCTATGCCGCCTTCGAGCAGCTGATGTCGCAGGCCGCGCGCCAGCTGTCCGGCTTCGCCGCACCGCATCCGCTGGCGCGCCTGAACGACAACAGCTTCCTGACCGTGGCCCGCGGCCTGCCGCGCGAGGCCTTGGAGGGCTTCGCCCGCTCGCTGCACGACCAGCTGGCCAAGGTGTCGCTGCCGGTGCGCGCCAGCGAGACCATCCAGCTGCGCGCGATCATCGGCTACTCCGAGCTGGCCCTGGGCTTCGCCGACCGCGATGCGGCGCTGGAGGCGGTCGAGCACGCCGCCGTGGCCGCGCGCAGCCAGCCCGGCCACGTCGCCGCGCACGTGCCGGCGCCCTCGGCCAGCGAACAGGCCCGCGCCTCGCTGGCCGACACCACGCTGGAACTGCTGTTCCAGCCGATCGTGTCGGTGGCCGGCGGCGACCAGGCCCAGTTCCAGGTGCTCATGCGTCTGCGCCAGGCCGACGGCACGCTGCTGCCGGCCGCCCAGGTCGTGCCGGCGGCCGAGCTGTCCGGCGACATCGTCGACCTGGACCGCCAGATCATCGCCCGCGCGCTGGACCTGATCGCCAAGCGCAAGGTCGAGGGCGCCGAGCTGCGTCTGTTCGTGTCGCAGTCGCCGCTGACCCTGAACCGCCCTGGCGCGGCCGACTGGCTGATCGGCGAGATCCGCCGCCGCGGCATCGAGCCGTCCTCGCTGGTGATGGACCTGCGCCTGTCCGACGCGCTGATCCACACCGTGGCGCTGCGCGATTTCTGCCAGGCCCCGATGCAGGCCGGCGTGCAGTTCTGCCTGAGCCAGTTCGAGCCCGGCACCGATGCCGAGGCGCTGCTCTCGCTGCTGCCGCTGAGCTATCTGCGCGTCTCCAGCCGTTTCGCCGGCGCGCACAAGGACGCCGCGCTGCGCGGCCAGCTGCGCGCCACCATCGACTTGGCGCACCGCCAGAACCTGCTGGTGATCGGCCAGCAGATCGAGGACCCGCAGGCCGCCGCGGCCATGTGGATGGGCGGCGTCGACTTCATCCAGGGCAACCTGGTGCAGGGCGTCGGCGAGGACCTGGGCTTCGACTTCCATAACGCGGTGCTGTAGTGGTCGCCGCGCCAGGACGTGCGGCACTGATGTCCTGGCTGGCCGCCGCCGCGGCCGTGCTGCTGCTGGTCTCGCTGTGGCTGGACCTGTCGATGGTGCCCGGCCCTTGGCTGCTGGTGGCTTTCTCCTCCGGCGTGGCCGCCCTGCTGGCCACCGTGGCCACGCTGGTGCTGCTGCATGCGGTCGCGCGCCACATCGAGGCCGCCGATGCGCGCGCGGCCATCGCCGAGTCCGAGCGCCAGATGGCCCAGCGCGAGGTCGAGCGCCTGGGCCGCGTCGAGGGTGAGCTGATCAAGGCCAAGCAGGCGGCCGAATCGGCGGTGCTGGCCAAGGGCGAGTTCCTGGCCACGATGAGCCACGAGATCCGCACCCCGCTCAACGGCATCGTGCCGATGCTCGAACTGCTCTCGCGCTCGGCCCTGGCGCCGGACCAGCGCCAGCTGCTGCTGACCGCCACCGCCTCCTCGCAGACCCTGCTGCGCATCGTCGACGACATCCTGGACTACTCCAAGCTGGAGGCGAACAAGCTCGAGCTGGAGAACACCGCCTTCAACCTGCGCGAGGTGCTCGAGCAGGTCATGCAGCTGATGCAGCGCCCGGCCGAGAGCCGCGGCCTGCGCCTTGGCCTGCAGCTGGACCCGACCGTGCGCCTGTCGGTGCGCGGCGATCCGCTGCGCCTGCGCCAGGTGCTGACCAACCTGATCGGCAACGCCATCAAGTTCACCGAGCGCGGCTCGGTGACGCTGGTCGCCCGGCGCCTGGGCGAGACCGGCGCACAGCACCTGTTGCGCTTCGAGGTCCGCGACACCGGCATCGGCATCGACCCCGAAGCGCAGGCGCGGCTGTTCAGTCCCTTCAGCCAGGCCGATGCGTCCACCACCCGCATCTTCGGCGGCACCGGCCTGGGGCTGGCCATCTGCAAGCGCATCGTCGGCCTGATGGGCGGGCGCATCGCGGTGGTGTCCGAGCTGGGGCGCGGGTCGACCTTCTGGTTCGAGATCCCGCTGCTCAAGGCGCTGGGCGACCTGCCCGCGCCGGCGCGCCCGGCGCAGGCGCGCGTGCTGCTGGTCAGCGCCGACGGCCGGCTGCGCTCGCGCCTGTCCAACCTGGTGCCGCAGTGGAACGCCTCCCTGCAGTGCGTGGAGACCGTGCAGGAGGCGCTGGAACGGCTGCGCGCCAATACCGCGGGCTTCCACACCGTGGTGGCTGATCTCAGCCCGAGCATGCGCAGCAGCGCCCGCGCCCTGCACCGCGTGATCGGCCGCCTCGCCCAGGAGACCGGCACCCAGCTGGTCTGGCTCTACGGCGACGAGCCCGTGCCCGAGGAGCTGCGCGTCGGCGCGACCTCGCTGCCGCGCCTGGCGCATGAATCGGACCTGCGCGCGCTGCTGAGCACCATCCCCAAGCCCCCCACTGCCCCGGCCAGCGCGCCGGTCCACGTCGAGCAGCCGCTGCCCCTGCCCGAACCGGAGCCGTTCGCCGGCGTCGGACCCGCCGCCGACGCTTCGCAGCCCATCGCCGTGGACGGCCGCCGCGTGCTGCTGGTCGAGGACAACCCGGTCAATCTGGCGGTGGCCGAGAAGATGCTCGAGTCGCTGGGCTTCCGCGCCGACCACGCCCACAACGGCGTGATGGCGCTGGAGAAGATGGAGCGCACCCGCTACCCGCTGGTGCTGATGGACTGCCAGATGCCGCTGCTGGACGGCTATACCGCCACGCGCCGCTGGCGCGAGCGCGAGGCCGAGCGCGGCCAGCCGCGCCTGCCGATCGTGGCCATGACCGCCAACGCCATGGCCGGCGACCGCCAGCGCTGCCTGGACGCCGGCATGGACGACTACCTGTCCAAGCCGGTCTCACGCGCGCTGCTGGAGGAATGCCTGGTGCGCTGGCTGCCGCCGGTCGGCGAAGCCTCGGATTCGGACACCCCGAGCAGCGAGCCGAGTGTGGGCGCGCTCCCCGCGGTCCCGGTCTCAGAGGGCAACCCCGCGTCCGCCGCGCCGCCGTCGCCTGCGCCGCCGCCCAGCGCGCCTGCGCTGGGCATCCCGGTCGCGCTGGACACCGCGCTGCTGGACGAGCTCGTCGAGTTCACCGGCCCGGACACCGGCCGCATCATCCAGGTCTTCCTCGAGGACGCGCCGCGGCTGATCTCCGAGCTGGAGGCCGCCTCGGCCGCGCCCGACCTGGAAGCCATGCGCGCGGCGGCGCATTCGCTCAAGTCCTCCAGCGCCAATCTCGGCGCGCTGGCGCTGTCGGCCGCGGCCAAGCGGATCGAACTGGGCGCGCGCGAGGCGCGCCTGGAGCGCCCGGCCGTGGCGGTGGCGCTGGTGATCGCCGAGTTCGCGCGTGCCCGGGTGGCGCTACAGGACTATCTGGCGCGCCTGGAGGGCGCGCCGGCCGCGGCTCAGTCGTCGAGCTTGGTCAACAGGTAGTTCGGTTCGCCGATCCGGCCGATCAGGTCCAGCTGGGTTTCCAGCCAGTCCACGTGCTCTTCCTCCGAATCGAGGATGTCCACCAGCAACTGGCGGCTGACGTAATCGCCCACCGTCTCGCAGTAGGCCACGCCCTCGCGCAGCACCGGCAGCGCCTCCAGCTCCAGCGCCAGGTCGCACTCGAGCATCTCGCGCGGGTTCTCGCCCACGCGCAGCTTGCCCAGCGCCTGGAAGTTCGGCAGGCCCTCGAGGAACAGGATGCGGTCGGCCAGCTTGTCCGCATGCTTCATCTCGTCGATGGATGCCTTGTACTCGTACTCGGCCAGTTCCTTCAGGCCCCAGTGCTTGAGCATCTTGGCGTGCAGGAAGTACTGGTTGATCGCGGTCAGCTCGTTGTAGAGGACCTTGTTGAGGAACTCGATGACCTTGGCGTCGCCCTTCATCGTCATATCCATGCGCAGAGAATCGACGCGCAGGATAGCGACCGGCACGGGACCGTGAGGAAACGCGAATCGTGATCAGTCCCGCGCGCTGCGCGGGCGGTGCGCCCCTAGGCGGCGTTGGCCAGGGCGGCGCCCAGCAGCGGCAGCGGGAACCCCACGCTGGCGTGGTGCGCATCGAGCAGGTCGGCGGCCATGTCCAGGCAGCTGCCGCAGGTGCTGCCGGCGCCGGTGCGCATGGTCAGTTCGGACACGGTCCTGCAGCCGTTGGCGGCGGCTTCGCGGATCTGGTGGTCGGTGACCCCGTTGCAGATGCAGACGTACACGGCGATGGCGGGACGGCGGCGGGCCGGACCGGCCCGATGCCATTCAATCGCGGATGCGAATGATTGTCAATTTGCAGGCGTACCCGGGCCTGAACCCTCGCGGCGCCGGCCGGCCCGGGCGCGCGGACGCTGCGAACTGCGCGCCTGGCCTTCGCCCGGCCGCCGCTCCTGGCGCTGCTGCGGCACGGCCTGCGCGCCGGCCACGCCCCGCGCCATCGGCGCCAGATGCCCCAGCGCCCGTGCGTACACGCCGCGCTTGAACATCACCACATGCTCCATCGGGTACCAGAAGTCGACCCAGCGCCAGTGGTCGAACTCGGGCGTATCGGTCACGTCCAGGCGCACGTGGCGCTCCTCGCCGACCAGGCGCAGCAGGAACCAGACCTGCTTCTGGCCGATGCAGACATGCCGCTCGTTGCGGCGCACCGCACGCGGCGGCAGCCGGTAGCGCAGCCAGCCGGGGGTGGCGCCGAGGATCTCGACGTGTTCGGGCAGCAGCCCGGTCTCCTCGCGCAATTCGCGGTACATGGCTTCCACCGGCGTCTCGTCGGTGTTCATCCCGCCCTGCGGGAACTGCCAGCCGTCGCGGCGCACGCGGCGCGCCCAGAAGACCTTGCCTTCCGGATGCATGAGCACGATGCCGACGTTGGGTCGGTAACCGTCCGGATCGATCACGACGCGGACTCCTGAAAATCTACTGGGTCCGAATGTGCCACGCCCCGGCCGCAGCCTCAACCCGCCGCGCATCGATTGACAAGCCGTGGGCCGATGCCCAGAATTGCCGGTTCTTCGCGCGGCTATGTAGCTCAGCCGGTTAGAGCACAGCACTCATAATGCTGGGGTCGGTGGTTCGAGTCCACCCATAGCCACCAGATTTCCCTTGTGGAATCAGCGCGTTAGGAAGAACCCGCCCATCGGCGGGTTTTTTGTTGGGCGATGCCGATGCGAGGGGCACAGTCTGCTTCGGCAAGGTCGCCGGCTCATCGAAAATCAGGGCCGCGCTCGATGGTCTAGCCAGACCCTCCAGGCCTGTCGCGATCTGCGTCCGCAGCTCAAGCCTGCGCTTTCTGCTGCTGATCGAACCGCGCGCTGGCGGCGTCGAGTTCGCTGCCATGTTCGAGCGCCCAGGCGCATAACGCCTCGAACGGTTCGCGCAAGGCGTGTCCCTGGGGCGTGATCGCATATTCGACGCCGACGGGCGAGGTCGGCAGCACGGTTCTTGTCACCAGCCCGTTGCGTTCCAAGCGCTTCAACGCGTCGGCCAGCGCCTTGTGGGTGATGCCGTCCAGTCGACGCTTGATCTCGTTGAAGCGCGAGGGCTTCGGGCAGATCACGATCAGGATCAGGATCGTCCACTTATCCGCGATCTTGTCGAGCACGGGCCGGATCTGCGCCATCTGGGACAGCACCCTGCAGGACTGCGCGGCCAGCTCGGTATCGCCGCGTATATCTACGCTACTCATGGTGCGTTCTTGATACCAGATTTACTGCGTATACCTTAGCGCGCATCTCTTCCTGGGCAAGGCATGCGTGATGAATCGGATGGCAAACAAGGTCGCATTGGTCGTGGGTGGCGCGAAGGGCATCGGCTTGGCCATCGCAACGCGTCTGGCGGCGGAGGGGGCCACGGTGTTCATCACCGGCCGCGCGCAGGATCAGGTGGAGGCCGCCGTCTCCGTCATCGGCCATGACGCCCAGGGGCTGGTCGCCGATGCGAGCGCGCGTGAGGACCTGGATCGTGCGATCGCTGCGGTGCGGGAGCGCTGTGGGTCTCTGGACGCGCTGGTGCTGAATGCCGGCATCAGCGAGCCCGCGGCGCTGGGCGATGTCACCCAGGATCACTTCGACCGGCACTTCGCGGTCAACGTGAGAGGCGCGCTGCATGGCCTGCAGGCCGCCGTCGACACGCTGCGATCGGGTGCGGCGGTGGTCCTGGTGGGCTCGGTCGCCAGTTCGCTCGGCATCGCCAACTACGGCACCTATGCGGCGACCAAGGCGGCGCTGCGCTCCTATGCGCGGACCTGGGCGGCCGAGCTCGCGCCGCGTGGCATCCGCATCAACGTCGTGGCGCCGGGCCCCACGGACACCGAGATGATGGCGCGCGTGCCGGACGAGGTGCGCGCGTCGATCGTCGCGCCCATTCTGCTGGGGCGGATGGCCAAGCCGGAGGAAGTGGCTTCGGCGGCGCTGTTCCTGCTCAGCGATGAGGCGAGCTTCATCACCGGCGTGGAACTGTTCGTGGACGGGGGCATGGGACAGGTCTAGGGCGGACTTGGCCGGCGCGTGGGATCCGCTCTCCGCACCGTCGGCGCAGGGCGGCGCGGTGCGGAGCTGTCCTCGTCCTCGCCGATACGCCAGGTGTTAGCTGCGACCTGCCCAAGCGTCACACACCGCGTTATCGGTTCTTTCTCTCCGACGGTGCCAGGCGCGGATCACGCCGGCGCTGGAGTGGCAACAGACCGAGCCCGATCGATGCGCCCGCGCCGTGGGTTTCGCTTGTCAGTTCGACGCGCGCCTGCCGGACCACCTCGAGATAGTCGTCGTAGGCCACCAGGAATTCGCGCCAGCGCTTCACGTACTGACGCTTCTCGGCGGACTCCAGCGCAGCGAGCGAATAGCGCAGCTTCTCCAGATAACGGTGCACGCATCCGGCGACTTGCCGCGCGTCTTCCCGCGCGTCGGACCCTCTGGCTTCATAGAGTCCTACCACGACGTCGATGCCCTCGCGCGCCGCCGCTGCCACCGCGCAGGCAGCGTGACGTACCAGGGCGCGTCTTGCCAGTTCGATCATGGGGGCGTCCTCCAGGATGGGACGAGTCCATGCTGCTGATCGGACGAGGCCGGCACCTTGATCCAGATCAACCCGCGGCAGTCGGTAATCCGTATTTCAATCGCTTCTCCAGCGGCCTTCTTTGATCTGAATCAATGAGGCACCGCCTTGCCAGGCCGATGCTGCGCGCGCACCCGCAGATCAAGAGCAGGGAGGCCACATGGTCGAGATCCTCGTCGCGCTCACCAACACCGCGGGTGACCAGGCGGCCATGGCCCATGCCGCCGCGCTCGTCGAAGGGCGAAGCGGGCATCTCACGCTCGTGCAGCCGGTCGAACTCCCCGGGGCCGCGATGGGCGCGCTGGGCAGCGACCCGATCACGCGCATGCAGCCTGCGGTCATGCAGGCCTTGCGCGATATGGACAGCAGCACGCGTTCGCTGCGCTCGGCCGCAGCCAGGCTGCGCGTTCCCTACGACATCGAGGTCGAGGACGGGAGCAAGGACATTCCGTTGAACGCGATCGCCCAGCGCGCGCAGTTGTTCGATTTCGCCGCGGTGACCTGCGGTGGGGAACGGCGTTCACAGCGGCGCAAGCAGCACGCGACGTTCTCCGCCATTGCGTTCGGCTCGGGCCGGCCGGTGCTGGCCGTCCCGGCCAGGATGCCCTTGCCGGCGCCCTTGCGCCACGCGGTGCTGGCCTGGAATGGCGCGCAGGAATCGGCGCGGGCCATCCATGACTTCTGCGCGCTGGTGCCGTGCGATCGCGCGTCGATCGTCGCGGTCGCCCCGAGCGGCCGGACCAGCGAGGCCGGTCATCTGCTTGCCGAGTTCCTGGTGCGCAAGGGCCGGCGTGCGGCCTTCCACGAGGCCCAGGCGCAGGGCCGCCCGATCAGCGATGTCCTCGCCGACTACGCCCTCGAGGCCGGCGCGGATCTTCTGGTGTGCGGCGCCTACGGACATTCCAGGGCCAGGGAATGGATGCTGGGTGGCACCACCCGCGATCTGCTCGACCGCTCCCACATTCCGGTGTTCTTCTCCAGATGAGGCGACGACCATGCAAGCCGCTGCGTTCACCCCTACAGACAGCGCGACCTGGTCCGGACCGGTTCGCGACCTGCGGCATGTGGTCGTCCGCGACGGCACCGACGCCGACGCAGCCGCAGTCCGGTCCCTGATCGAAGAGGCAGGGCAGCAGCGTGAGGTCCTGTGGATGCTGGGCGGGATCCCGTCGCGATGGCCGCACCGCGACGGCGATGCGGCAGGCATGGCCAACACCGCGCAGACGCAAAGACTGATCGCCGAGACGCGGATCGATGGCCGGGACGTGGCCGTCGGCATCGCGCGCTTTCGGATCGTCGCGAACCGACGGCGCTGCGAGTGCTGCCTTCTGGTCAAGCCTGACTGGCGACGGCAAGGCCTCGAGGAGATGCTGATGGCGCTGCTGATCGCCAAGGCGCGCAGCGCAGGACTCAGGCGACTCGTCGCCTTCGCCGACGCGGAGGACGAGGCCGTGAACACGCTCTCGCACGGACTCGGCATGCGCACGCATCGCCTCGGCAGTCGCCCCGACGATCTGCTGCACACCCTGGACCTGTGCGATCGAACCCAACCGAGGAGACGAACATGTTGAAGAACATCCTGGTTCCTCTGACCGACACCGCGGGAGACAACGACACGCTCTCGGTCGCCATCAAGCTCGCTCAGTCCTACGATGCACAGGTGCGCGCGGCGGAGATCTGCGATCTTCCCTTGCCCACCGAGGGCCCGTGGGATCTGATACCGACCCAGGCGTTGACGGCGGCGGAGAACGCCGTGCGCAGTCTGGCCAGCAACCGCGCCGAGCTGGTGCGTGGACGCGTGGCCGGGCACACCAACCACGTGACCGTCGAAGTGTGGGAAGCCAATACCGATTACCCGTCCGCCGTCGCGGCCCTGCTGGCGCAGGCGGCGGACCTGTGCGTGCTTCCCGGCTGGGCCGGGCTGGCCAAGCCGGCCCCGCAGCTGAAACGCTTCTTCAATGCGGTGCTGTTCCAGTCCGGCACGCCCATCCTGCTCGTCCCGCCGCGCTGCAAGCATCCGCTTCCCCCTGAGCGCGCGTTGGTCGCGTGGAACGGCTCGCCCAACGCCAGACGGGCGCTCAGCGGCGCGCTTCCGCTCCTGCGACGCGCCGAGCAGGTGCATGTCGTCGAGATCGATCCGCCGCTGGAGGGTCTACGCGCGGATGAGGCCCTGCGACAGGCGTTTGCCGATCATCTCGAGCGACATGGCATCGAGACCGCCTTCGCGACGCTGGGCAGCAAAGCGAACAGTTGCAGCGAAGTGGTGCTCTCCCATGCCAGGAAGGTCGATGCGCAACTGCTCGTCATGGGGGGCTACGGCCATTCCAGACTGCGGGAATGGTCGCTTGGCGGCATGACCCGCGACGTGCTGGCGGCCAGTTCGCTCCCTGTGCTGGTGGCCCATTAGCGGGCAGCGTCGCGAAGATGACCTCGTCCATGACGATGACCGCGGCCGACCTGGCATCCAGACAACGCGTCCGCGTCAGGCAGCGGGTCGGCTATGGATGTCTGGCGGTGTACGGCGTCGCCTGGTTGCTCGCCGGCGTCCACCCCTGGCACCCGCGCGACTGGCTGCTCGAGAACCTGCTGGTCGTCCTGTCGCTCCCCTGCCTGATCTTGCTGCAGCGAGGCCGCGCCTGGGGCATCGGCACCAATGCGGCGCTGCTCGCCTTCTTCCTGCTGCACAGCATCGGGGCGCACTACACCTATGCGCAGGTGCCCTACCGGCAGCTCGCGCATGCCCTGTTCCAGTTGCCGCTCGATCCGGCGGGCATGGCTGGCCGCAATCACTACGATCGCCTCGTGCATTTCATGTACGGCCTGCTGGTACAGCCCGCGGTCCGCGCGCTGCTTCGCGCGATCCCCATGAGGGTCTGGATCCGCGAGCTGGCCTGCATCCAGTGCATCGTCGCGACCTCCGCTCTTTACGAGCTGATCGAGTGGGCGGCCGTGCTGATCGCCGCGCCGGATCTGGGCGCGGCCTATCTGGGGACGCAGGGCGATGTCTGGGACGCGCACAAGGACATGCTTCTCGCGCTCATTGGCGCCTGTCTGAATTCCGCCCTGTATCTGGGTGCGAGGGTGGTTCAGGCAAGGACGGCAAACAGGCGCCGACCCGCCCCTCCTAAGGACCTGCCATGACGACCGAGCCGATCGGTGCCGATCGCTATCTCTGCCCGGACTTTCCGGTGACGACGTGCGCGCTGCGCGATGGCCGCGTGGTCACCATCCGGCCGTTGGGCGTTCGCGATGGGGACGCGGAGCTCGCCTTCCTGCGCGCGCTCTTTCCGGCAGCCAGCCGGAATCGTCTCCTGGGGTTGCCGCTTTCCCCAGACGCTGCCATGGCCCCGGATCTGCTCGATGCCGATGGCGTGAGTCGCGTGGTGCTCGGCGGCTTCGTCGGGGATCGCCTCTGTGGCGTGGCCCAGTACGGCGTCGACGGCCCGGACAGGATCTGCTGCGAGATCGCGACGGTGGTGGACCCCGCCTTCCATGACTCGGGGCTTGCCGAGGCGCTGCTCGAGCAACTGATCCACCTCGCCAAGGCCCGCGGTCTCCACCATCTGTATGCCCTGGCGCTTGCCGCGGACCACGAGGCGGCGCGACTGCTGCACTGGTTCGGCTTCCAGGCCAGCCCGGTGCCTGGCGATGCGACGCTGCTCAGATTCTGTCGGCCCGCAGATCCCGGCGCCTGAGGCGACGGTCGTTGGCCCGGCATCAGGGTGAGCGCTCCCGATGTGCCGGTCCTCGAGCGCTGTCCTGGCGATCTCCACAATGCCTGGGCTGCGATGCAGGCCGTCCGATCGGACGCACGCAGGCAAGCGGCCGCGCCGAGGCCCCCGATGGCGCGTTGGACAGCGACGGACAGCCCTGCGGTCATCGCCTGTCCCGCGCGCGCCACGCCGTGTTGCGCCGCAACGCCCGCCTGTTCGATGCGCGCCATCGCGTTCGATAGCAGCAAAAGCAAAATCCCGGAAAATCAAGGCGATTCCGCGCATCCTCGGCGATGACAGCGCAGGACATGAGGACACTGTGAGTGCCGTCTCCTCGGGCAATTTGACACCTTTGTAAGCGCGTCCCTACCGTGCCGCGCATCGCGTGCGCGATGGGCTGTTGCCGGCTGCAGGAGGGGCGCTGGCAACGGAGGCAGACAGCGTCGCGCATGCGTGTCCGTGCTGTCTTTAGAACGACGTGGAACCACATTCTCCGGGGAGGGGAACCATGCAACGCATCTGGTTGACGCGCTATGCGCTCTCGGCGGCGATCGCCGCCAGTCTCAACGCCACCGCCTTCGCGCAGGAAGCCGCGACCGCTCCACAGACACCGACGCCCGCGCCGGCGTCCAAGGACAACGCCACCACGCTGGACACCGTGGTGGTCTCGGGTACCGCCCAGGCCGGCGGCGTGAAGAAGCTGGAGGCCAGCTTCAACATCGTCACGGCCAACGCCGAGCAGATCAAGCAAGCCAATCCCAAGAGCACGGCCGATCTGCTCAAGATCTCGCCGGGCATGTGGCCGGAAAGCAGCGGTGGCCAGACCGGCGCCAACATCGAGATCGCCGGCTTCCCCGGCGGCGGCGATGCGCCGTACTTCTCCACGCTGTTGATGGGCTCGCCGCTGTACGGCATGCCGACGCTGTCGTTCTTCGAGACCACCTCGATGTTCCGCCTGGACGACACGGTGGAGGCCGTGGAAATCCTGCAGGGCGGCCCGTCGGTGGTGTTCGCCGATGGCCAGATGGGCGCCTCGGCCAACTTCTTCCTCAAGACCGGCACCGACGTGCCCTCCGGCAGCATCGGGGTGACCTACGGCAACGAGGGACTGTGGCGGCTGGATGGCTTCTCCGGCTTCAAGCTGGCCGACAGCTGGTACGGCAGCGTGGGCGGCTTCTGGCGCGAGTCCGACGGCGTGCGCGACCCGCAGTTCAAGGCCGACAAGGGCGGCCAGCTGACCGCCACGCTGTCGCACGAGACCGACGCGGGCAAGTTCACCCTGTACAGCCGCTACCTCAACGACAAGAACCAGTTCATCACCCCGATCCCGCTGATCCAGCGCGGCACCGACAGCTTCAGCGCCTATCCGGGCTTCGACCCGCTGAAGGACACGTACTACAGCAAGGCCATGCAGCACGTGTACCTGCCCAGCTATCCCAACGGCGGTACCAACGCCGACCTGGCCGACGGGCGCGGCGCGAAGATGTTCTTCCTGGGCGGCAACTTCGACTATCAGCTGGAGAACGGCTGGTCGATCAGCGACCGCTTCCTGTTCGATGCCGGCGACATGGACACCAATGCGCTGTTCTCGGGCAACAACCCGGCCAGCCTGGCGGACATGCTCTACAACCCGAACACGCCCGGCGGCTTCAACCTGCCGGCCGGTTCGGCCACCGCCACCTACACCACCACCGGTGGCGCGGTGCCGCTGGACCAGAGCGTGATCCAGCAGGGCTGGTGGCATATCCACAAGCACCTGAAGAGCTTCAACAACGACTTCCGCCTGAGCCGCGAGCTGTTCGAAGGCAACACGCTGACCGTCGGCCTGTACTACGCGCACTACACGATGGCCGACAAGTGGTCGCTGGGCAACCAGATGCTGATGACCAACACGCCCAACGCCACGCCGATCGCGGTCACCTACGTCAATGGCGGGCAGACCTACTACCGCACCGACGGCCAGGGCTTCGCCGATTTCGGCGGCTACCACATCGCCCAGCGCGGCAGCGCCACCAACAAGGCGATCTACGTGTCCGACGCGTGGCGCGTGGGCAACTGGCTGCTGGACCTGTCCGGGCGTCTTGAGAACCAGGACGCCAAGAGCGATGTGTGCAACATGACCAACCAGGACCTGGATGGCAATCCGCGCACGCTGTACGACAACGCCGTGCCGGTGTGCAACGGCACCTACGCGCACAACGAGTACGACAAGACCCATCCCTCGTGGACGGCCGGCGCCAACTACAGCTTCAACGAGCACACCTCGGCCTACGGACGCGTCAACACCGGCGGGCACTTCCTGGACTTCGACAACGGCATCCGCGGGACCACCAACGACGACTACCCGCCGCTGCAGAAGATCCGCAACTACGAAGTCGGCTTCAAGTACCAGTCGCCGCTGGTGTACGTGGACCTGAGCGCCTACCACCGCGTCTTCACCGGCCTGCAATACCAGCCGACCAATGGCCTGGGCACGCCGGTGGGCGACCGCTCGATCTACGGCTCCAAGTCCAACGGCGTGAACCTGATGGGTGCGCTGACCCCGGTGGAGAACCTGCGCCTGCAGGTGGTGGCCAACTACCTGGACGGCGAATACACCGACTACAACGCCTGCTTCCAGTACACCGACATCAACGGCAAGAACGCCTGCGCGCCGATCGAAGGTAAGCAGCTGCAGCGCCAGCCGAAGTTCCGCGGCATGTTCACGCCCAGCTACCGCTTCGTGACCGCCTGGGGCGACATCCTGCCGTACGTCACCTACACCTATGTGGGCGATCACACGCAGGATCAGTCGGGCCTGCAGCAGCTGGGCTCGTACCACACGGTGGACTTCGGCGTGACCAGCAACATCGGCGATCACTGGCAGTTGAACCTGCGCGGCACCAACATGACCAACGAGCTGGGGCTGACCGAGTCGAACTCGCGCATCTTCGGCAATGCGGCCAGTGCCGGCGGCGTGCTGCTGGCCCGTCCGCTGGAGGGTCGCGAGGTCAACTTCCAGGCCAAGTACCTGTGGTGATCCGCAGGCGCGCCGTCTGGTGACACAGGCAATGCACAGGACAACGCCCGGGATCTGCCCGGGCGTTGTCGTTGACGACTTCTTGAAAGGGAACGATCACATGCACCAGCCATCGCGCCGTCCACGGCCATCGACCGCGCCACGCCTGCGGGCCGCACTGGGCAGGACCTGGAGAGGCCTGGCGATCGCCGGCTTGCTGACCGCGCTCGCCCCGTCCGCGGCCAGCGCACAGGCACTGCAGTTCCGCATCGACGAGGGCAGCACCACCAACGCCTTCTATCAGCATGGGCCGGTGGCGGCGCATGTGCTGGCCACCAGCGGCACGCGTCCGCGTCTGCTGGTCGCATTCCCGGCCGGCAACAGCGGCGTGGCGGTGTGGTTCGCGCCGACCACGGCGCCGGTGCAATGGACGCTGCAGTCGGTGCGGCCACAGGCGTCGGGCGATGATCCGGCGATGCACGGCATCGTGGCCGAGCTCGAACTGCGCGGCGGTCCGCTGACGCTGGACAAGGCGGCGCTGGGCAGCATCCGCGTGCTGCGCGATGTGCAGCTGGGCCAGCCCATCCCCGCGCAGGTGGCCACCGAGGCGAAGGTCGCCGCGCAAAGCGTCAGCTGGGCGCGGCGCCGGCTCGACGATGCGCCAGGCTACCGCGTCGCGCTGGAGATCACCCAGGGTCGCGTCGTCTCCCGGGCCGGCGCGATCACGCTGGAACCGGAGCGCGCCGGCGGCACCGTGCACGTGCGCCTGCTCGCCTCGACCGGCGAGACGCCGCTGACCCCGCTCGCCAGCGGCCAGCTGCTCAACGCCAAGGCCGCATCCGATGCGCGCATGCGCAACGCGCTGCAGTTCCTGAGCTATCGCGAGAAGTTCCTCGCCGGCTCGTGGCGCTTCGACACCTACTTCGGCCGCGACACGCTGATGTCCACGCGCCTGCTGATGCCCGTGCTGCAGCCGGCGGCGGTCGAAGCCGGCCTGGGCGCGGTGCTGGCGCGCCTGTCGCCACAGGGCGAAGTCGCGCACGAAGAGGACATCGGCGAATTCGCCATCCTGCGCCACCTGGCCGGCGACGGCACGCGCTCGGACGCGCCGATCTACGACTACGGCATGATCGACGGCGACTACATGCTGGCGCCGGTGATGGCGGCCTGGCTGGTCGAGGACCCGCGCGGCCAGGCCCGCGCCCGCGCGTTTCTCGCCGCACGCAACGACCTGCAGCACAGCAGCAACGCCCAGGCGCTGCTGCGCAACCTGCTGCATGTGGCGCGCAACAGCGAGGCCTTCGCCGCGGCGCCGACCTTCGATCATCTGCTGTCGCTCAAGCCCGGGCGCATGACTGGCCAGTGGCGCGACAGCGAGGAAGGCCTGGGCCGCGGCCGCTACCCCTACGATGTCAACGTAGTCTGGATGCCAGCCGCGCTGCGCGCGATCGGCGCCTTCGTCGACAGCGGCCTGCTGGACGGCGTCGCCAGCGACGCGCAGCGCCAGGCCCTGCGCGCGGCCACGGCACGCGCCGATGCCTGGGAACGTCAGGCGCGCGCGCTGTTCGAAGTGCGCCTGGATGCCACGCAGGCCGACGCCGCGCTGCGCGCCTATGCGCAGCAGCTCGGCGTACCGGTCGAGCCGGCCCTGGCCTCGCTCGCCGGCGCCGGGCTGGCGTTCCCGGCGCTGTCGCTGGACGCGGACGGGCACGCCGTGCCGGTGCTGCATTCGGATGTGGGCTTCGGGCTGCTGTTCGGCCGGCCCGATCCGGACACGCTGGCGCGCGACGTGGCCGCGGTGATGCGCCCCTTCCCGGCCGGGCTGATCACCGACGTGGGCATGGTGGTCGCGAACCCGGGCTTCGCCGACCAGGCG
This sequence comes from Pseudoxanthomonas winnipegensis, assembly GCF_030322905.1. NCBI lineage: Bacteria > Pseudomonadati > Pseudomonadota > Gammaproteobacteria > Lysobacterales > Lysobacteraceae > Pseudoxanthomonas > Pseudoxanthomonas winnipegensis. Next base: position 3,707,408 of record NZ_CP095475.1, read on the forward strand.
GCCTGGGGTCGCCTGGGGCCGCAGGCCTACCACGGCACCGTGGTGTGGGCCTGGCAGCAGGCGGTGATGCTGGCCGGGCTGCGCCGCCAGCTGGCGCGCGATGACCTGCCTGCACCCGTGCGCGCCCAGCTGCAGCAGGCGCAGGCGCGCTTGCAGCAGCTGATCAAGGCGGCCGGCGAGGTGCGCACCTCCGAGCTGTGGTCCTGGCGCTGGGAGCAGGGGCGCTATCGCATCGAGCCCTTCGGCGCACAGGGCGCGCACGAGGACGAATCCAACGCCGCACAGCTGTGGAGCACGGTGTTCCTGGCCGACCCGGGCACACACAATTAAACGAGTCCGGCGCCGCATACGTCCGGCCGGCGACCGAGAAAAGGACAGGTGCTCTGCCGGGGTGCGCGACGCGAATCAGTTGAGGACATGAGAGGCGGACCGGCGAGCCGACTTCGCCCACCAGCCTCGACGCAGCCGGGCGCCGATCCTTGGCTAACCTCCATGGCCGATGCCTGGAATTGACCGAGGCTCGCGCATTGGTGGGAGCCGCCACGGCGGCGATGAGGCTCTACCGGTAAAGCCCCATCGCCGCCGTTGGCCGAAAAGGCCACAAGGGCGGCTCCCGCGGGGGTTGCGTCGGTCATCCGCGGGGACCATGCGCGCCCGCGCGTCGTCACAAGACGTCCAGTCCGCTCTGCCCCACGCCCGGTCGGCGCGAGGCCCGGTGAGCGGAAAGATCAGAATTCCTCCCAATTCGAAGGCACTGAGCAAGCGCTCTGCCCCCTCCCTTTCGCCGCAGGCGAAGGGGAGGGCTGGGGAGGGGTCGGGGCTTTACCGGGCAAGCCACAGAAGCAAAGAGCAAAAGCACCCCACCCCCGCCCTCCCCTGCGCTGCGCGCAAGGGAGGGGGCTCGAATCGAAGTCCTGTGACTTGACGCGCGAGGCAGCGGGCCGGCGGGCGGTGGCCGCGACGAGCGAGGCAGGAAGCCGAGCGCCCGAATCAGGACAGAATGCCCTGATTGAGGGAAAAGCGGACACCGCCCGCCGGACCGATGCCCCTCCGAAGCCAGCGACCAAGCGTCCGATCCGTCGATCACGAGAAGAGCTAAAACCAAAGCCCGCCGCACGGCGGGCTTCGCGTCATCGAGCGCCAAGGATCAGCGCTTGCGCGCATCCTCGCGCATCTCGAACCACATGCCGTTGAGGATGGCGAAGAAGCAGGCCAGGCTCACGCCGAGGATCCAGGAGAAGTACCACATCGTCGTTGCTCCTAAGGTTGAGCGCCGTCAGTAGGCGTTGGGGTTGCGGGTCAGGGCGTCGTCGCCGACCTTGCCGCGCAGCACGCGGTAGACCCAGGCGGTGTAGGCCAGGATGATCGGCAGGAACACCGCCGTGGCCAGCAGCATGATGAACAGCGTCATGTGACTGGACGAGGCATCCCACAGGGTCAGGCTGGAACGCGGATCCAGCGAGGACGGCAGCATGAAGGGAAACACCGCCACGCCCTCGGTCAGGATGATCGCCGCGATGCCCACCGCCGAGGCGAGGAACGAAGGCACCTCGCGCCCGGCGCGCAGCAGCGCCGCGCAGGCCAGGAAGGCGGCCACGCCCAGCACCGGGAAGATCCAGGTCCACGGCATGGCGTGGTAGTTGCTCATCCAGGCCCCGGCGGCCACCTCCACCTGCTTGGCCAAAGGATTGGACGGGCCGGCATGATCGAGCGCGCCGACGAGCTGATAGCCCTTGACGCCCAGCGCCAGCCACACGCCGGCCAGCGCGAACAGCACCGCCGTGGCCAGCGCGGTCAGGCTGCCCAGGCGACGGGCGCGGGCCTGGATCTCGCCGCTGGTCTTGATCACCAGCATGCCCGCGCCGTGCGTGGCCAGCATCGCCACGCTGACCAGGCCACACAGCACCGGGAAGGGCATCAGCAGACCGAACAGATCGCCTTCGTAGATCGTGCGCAGCGACTCGTCGAAGCGGAACGGCGCGCCGACCAGCACATTGCCCATCGCCACGCCGAACACCAGCGCCGGCACCAGCCCGGCGGCGAACAGCACCCAGTCCCAGGTCGCGCGCCAGGCCGGCTTCTCCAGCTTGCTGCGGAACTTGAAGCCGACCGGCCGCAGGATCAGCGCCATCAGGATCAGGATCATCGCCAGGTAGAAGCCGGAGAAGCTGACCGCGTACAGCGCCGGGAACGCGGCGAAGATCGCGCCGCCGCCCAGGATCAGCCACACCTGGTTGCCTTCCCACACCGGGCCGACCACGTTGATGACCAGCCGGCGCTCCTGATCGGTGCGCGCCACGCCGGGCAGCAGCGTGGCCACGCCCAGGTCGAAGCCATCCATGACCGCAAAGCCGATCAGCAGGATGCCCAGCAACAGCCACCAGATGAAGCGCAGGGTTTCGTAATTAAGCGGAATCGTGTCCATGAGGTGGCCTTCAGGCGTTGACGGCGGCGAGCGGGGTGCCGGTGGTGTCGGGCTGACGCCCACCGGAGACTTCGGTGGGGCCCTTGAGGATGGTCTTGCGCAGCAGGTAGATCTCGATCACCGCCAGCGTGGTGTAGAGGCCGACGAACACGCCCAGGCTGATCAGGATCTGGTGCAGCTTCAGACCCGAGGCGGCGAAGAAGGTCGGCAGCACGCCGTCGATGATCCAGGGCTGGCGACCGTATTCGGCCACGATCCAGCCGGACTCGATCGCCACCCACGGCAGCAGCAGCGTCCAGAACGCGAGCTTCAGGAACCAGCGCTTCTCATGCAGCGTGTGCTTGCTGGCGTACCAGAACGCCAGGGCGAAGAAGCCGATGAAGTAGAAGCCTAGCCCGGCCATCGCGCGGAACAGCCAGAACAGCGGCGCCACGCGCGGCACGGTGTCGAAGGCGGCCTGATCGATCTGCGCGTCGGTGGCGTTGGCGATGTCGTCGCGATAGCGCTTGAGCAGCAGGCCGTGACCCAGGTCGCCCCAGTGCGCATCGAAGGTGGCGCGCGCGGCGGCGTCGTTCCTGTCCGCGCGCAGGGCCTGCAGGGCCGCATAGGCCTGCTGGCCGCTGCGGATGCGCTCCTTGGCCCGTTCGACCAGCGGCAGGATGCCGGGCATCTGCGTATTGAACGAGCGCGTGCCGATCAGGCCCATCACCCAGGGGATGTGGATCTGCGCGCTGTTGCTGTGCGTGTCCTGGTCGGGGAGCGCGAAGACATTGAAGCCGGCCGGCGCGGGCTCGGTTTCCCACATGGCCTCGATCGCGGCCAGCTTCATCTTCTGGTTCTCACCGGCGATGTAGCCGCTCTCATCGCCCAGCACCACCACGCTCAAAGACGCGGCCAGGCCGAAGCTGGCGGCCACGGCCATCGAGCGCTTGGCGAACTCCAGGTGACGCCCGCGCAGCAGGTACCAGGCGCTGATCGCCATCACGAACACCGCCCCGCACACGTAGCCGGCGCTGACGGTGTGCACGAACTTGGCCTGCGCCACGGGGTTGAACAGCACCGCGGCGAAGTCGGTGACCTCCATGCGCATGGTCTCCGGATTGAACTTCGCCCCGACGGGGTACTGCATCCAGCCGTTGGCGATCAGGATCCACAGCGCCGAGAGGTTCGAGCCCAGCGCCACCAGCCAGGTGACCACCAGGTGCTGGACCTTGGACAGCTTGTCCCAGCCGAAGAAGAACAGGCCGATGAAGGTCGCCTCCAGGAAGAAGGCCATCAGCCCCTCGATGGCCAGCGGCGCGCCGAAGATGTCGCCGACGTACTGGCTGTAGTAGGACCAGTTGGTGCCGAACTGGAACTCCATGACGATGCCGGTCGCCACGCCCATGGCGAAGTTGATGCCGAACAGCGTGCCCCAGAACAGGGTCATGCGCCGCCACACATCGCGCCCGGTCATCACATAGACGCTTTCCATGATGGCGATGAGGAAGGACAGCCCCAGCGTCAATGGGACGAACAGGAAGTGGTACAGCGCAGTCAGGGCGAACTGCAGCCTGCTGAGTTCAACGACGGTCATGTCGGGCATGGCACGAGCAGCTGTTTGGGAGATTGCCGACAGCTTGCGCGCCTGGCCCGGATTCAACCTTGATCTGGATCAACGCCCTTCCAGGAGGCGTGGCGCAGAATGGACGCCATGTTGGTCGCGCCCACCGCAGACGCCCCCCTGACCCTCGAGACCGTGGTCGCACCGGTCCGCGGCCGCCTGCGCCTGGCCGGCCTGGCCACTTCGGCCAGCGGGGTGCTGCTGATCGCGCAGGCCGGCCTGATCGCGCTGCTGGCCCAGCACGTCCTGGCCGAACACCGGCCCATGCAGACGCTGTGGTGGCCGCTGGCCGCGCTGTTGGGCGTGGGCCTGGCGCGCGCCGGGCTGGCCTGGGCGGCCCGGACGCTGGCCGACGATGCGGTGCAGGCGCTGCGCCACGGCCTGCGCCTGGGCGTGTTCGCGCGGATGCAGGCGCGCGGCCCGTTGTGGCTGCGACGCCAGCGCAGCGGCGCGCTGAGCGAGCTGACCGGCACGCACATCGATGCGCTGGACGGCTATGTCGGCGGCTTCCTGCTGGCGCGCATGGAAATGGTCTGGGTGCCGCTGGCGCTGCTGGCCGCGGTGTTCTGCGTGGACCGCGTGGTCGGCACGGTGCTGCTGCTCACCCTGCCGCTGATCCCGGTGTTCATGGCGCTGGTGGGCTGGGGTGCGCAGGCCGCCAGCGACCGCCAGCTGCAGGCCATGGCGCGCATGGGCGCGCATTTCGCCGACCGCCTGCGCGGGCTGGGGCTGATCCGCCTGTACGGCCAGGCCTCCGCCGCGCTGGCCGGCATCGCGCAGGCCGCGCAGGGCGTGCGCGAGGGCAGCCTGAAGGTGCTGCGCATCGCTTTCCTGTCCTCGGCGGTGCTGGAGTTCTTCGCCTCGATGGGCGTGGCGATGGTGGCCCTGTACCTGGGCCTGACCTATCTGGGCATGCTCGAGCTGCGCAGCGCGCCGCTGGACCTGGCCGCCGGCCTGTTCTGCCTGCTGCTGGCGCCGGAGGTCTACGCCCCGCTGCGCCGGCTGGCCGCCCACTACCACGACCGCGCCGGCGCGCTGGCCGCGCTGGACGGCATCAACCGCGCGCTGGCCGTGGACGACACGGCACCCGCCCCGCCGCCGCATGCCGACGCCAGGCCCGTGCCCGCCCTCGCCCCGGCGCTGCTGCGCGTGCGCGACCTGCGCCTGCGCCATGCCGGTGCCGCGCGCGCCGCGGTGCAGGGCCTGTCCTTCGACCTGGCCCCGGGCCAGCACCTGGCCCTGGCCGGCCCCAGCGGCTGCGGCAAGAGCACCCTGCTCGAGGCGCTGGCCGGCTGGCTGCCGCCGGAGGCGGGCCTGATCCAGCACGCCCCCGGCCTGCGCATCGGCTACGCGCCGCAGCGCCCGCATCTGTTCGCCGGGACGATCGCCGACAACCTGCGCATCGCCGCGCCGCAGGCCAGCCCCGCGCAGCTGCAGGCCGCCGCCGAGGCCGCGCAGGTGCTGCACTTCGCCCGCGCGCTGCCCGATGGCCTGGACACGCGCATCGGCGAAGGCGGCTTCGGCCTGTCCGGCGGCCAGGCCCGGCGCGTGGCGCTGGCCCGTGCCCTGCTGCAGGACCCGCAACTGTTGCTGCTCGACGAGCCCACCGCCTTCCTCGACGCCGACACCGAGACCGCGCTGCTCGAGGCCCTGCTGCGCTTCGGCCAGGGCCGCGCCCTGCTGGTGGCCACGCACAGCGCGGCCGTGATCGAACGCCTGGGCCAGGTGCTGTGGCTGGGCAATGACCGCACGCCGAGCGTACGGAGGGCGGCATGAACGCCTTGCTGGCCCGGCACCGCCGCGGCGTCGCGCTGACCCTGGCCCTGATGACGCTCACCGCGCTGGCCGGCACCGCGCTGCTCGGCCTGGCCGGGCACTTCCTCACCGCCGCCTCGCTGGCCGGCGTGGGGGCGCTGGGGTTCAACCTGTTCGGGCCGTCGGCCGGCATCCGCGGCCTGACCTTCATCCGCATCCTGTCGCGCTACTTCGAGAAGTTGATCGGCCACGACGTGACCCTGCGCATCGGCGCGGATCTGCGCACCGGCTTCTTCCGCCGCGCCCTGCCGCTGGCGCCGCTGCAGCTGGGCCACCTGCGCACCGGCGAACTGCTGGGCCAGCTGGTCGGCGACATCGAACGTGTCGAAGGCGGCCTGGTGCGCGCGCTCGGTCCGCTGGTCGCGCTGGGCACACTGATGGTGCTGGCCTGCGTGGTCATGGCCTGCGTGCTGCCGCTGGCCGGGCTGGTCCTGCTGCTGGCGTGCCTGCTGCTGGGCCTCGGCCTGCCCTGGCTGACCGCGCGCGGCGCACAGGCGCAGGAACAGGCCCGCGCGCAGGCCCGCGCCGCGTTGCGCGCCGAGGTGCTGGACGGCCTGGACGGCGCGACCGACCTGGCCGCCCTGCACGCCAGCGCCACCTGGGCCGCACGCATCGACGCGCGCAGCACGCACTTCGAACGGTTCGAACGCCAGCGCAAGCGCGTGCTCGCGCTGGGCACCCTGGGCCATGGCGCGATCAGCGCGGTGACCCTGGTGCTGGTGCTGGGCCTGCTGCTACAGGCGGTCGGCACCGGCACGCTGGGCTCGCCGGCGGCCGCCGGCCTGTTCTTCATGACCGTGGCCCTGCTGGAAGCCAGCGCGGGCGCCGCCCTGGCCTGGCGCGAACGCCACGCCGCCGCCACCGCCGCGCAGCGGCTGGAGGCCACCCTCGCCCCCGCCCCGCAGGTGGCCGATCCCGAAGCGCCGCAGGCCGTGCCCGCCACCGGCGTGCTGGCGCTGGACCAGGTCGCCTTCCGCTGGCCCGGCGCCGCCGCGCCTGTGTTGCGGCAGGTGCAGCTGCGCATCGCGCCGGGCACGCGCGTGGCCATCGGCGGCGACAGCGGCGCGGGCAAGAGCTCGCTGCTGGCGCTGCTGCTGCGGCTGGTCGATCCCACCGAAGGTACGTTGCGCTACGGCGGCCAGGAACTGCGCGGCTTCGCCCTGGCCGACTGGCATCGCCACATCGCCTGGCTGCCGCAGGAGGCGCCGGTCTTCGCCGGCAGCGTGCGCGAGAACCTGCAGCTGGGCGCGCCGGAAGCCGACGAGGCGCGCCTGTGGCAGGCGCTGGCGCAGGTGCGCCTGGACGATCTGGTGCGCGCGCTGCCCGGCCAGCTCGACGGCTGGGTCGGCGAACACGGCCGCACCCTGTCGGCCGGCCAGGCCCGGCGCCTGGCCCTGGCACGCGCGCTGCTGCGCGATGCCCCGATCCTGCTGCTGGACGAACCCACCGAAGGCCTGGACGTGGACACCGCCCAGGCCCTGCTCGCCGACCTGGCCCAGGCCAGCGCCGGCCGCACCGTCATCGTGATCACCCACGACGCCTTGCCGGCAGGCTGGGCCGACGCGCACTGGCAGCTGATCGACGGCCGGCTCGCGCCCCGCGCGCAGCCATGAGCGAAACGCACGCCCGCGTTTAAGTCCGGGCAACGGCCGATGCGCGCAGCTGCGCTAGAGTCGACGTTCGTACCCCCACACGTTCGGCCATGTACGACCCCGCACGCAGCAAGCTCGACGAGAAGATCTGCGCGCTGATCTGCCCGATCTCGGCGGCCATGGTCGGCGTGTGCCTGACCGGGGTCGGCCTGCTGCACGTGGCGGCGGCGGTGAATCAGAAGGCGACCCTGGCCGACGACCTGCTGGCCTGGGACGCGGTGATCTTCCTGATCGCCACGCTGGTGTCCTACTTCGGGCTGCGCACCGGTACGCGCAACCACCGGCTCGAACAGGTGGCCGACGTGGCCTTCATCGTGGCGATGGTGGTACTCACCGGCGGCGGCCTGTACATCACCTACAGCATCAGTCCCTAGGGACCGCGCGGACGCCTCAGGCGGCGGCCGCCAACGCCTCGAGTCTGTCGCGGTCGAGCAGGCGCACGGTGTGCGGCTCGGGCGTGGCGATCAGCGCGTCGGTGCGCAGGCGGGTGAAGCAGCGGCTAACCGTCTCGATGGTCAGGCCCAGGTAGTCGGCGATGTCGGTGCGCGTCATCGGCAGTTCGACCACGGCATCGTCCAGGCCCTGGCGCGCGCGGCGCGCGGCCATGTCCACCAGGAAGCCGGCCAGGCGCTCGGGCGGGGTCATCCGCGCCAGCGCCATCAGCTTGTCGCGCGTGGCGTCCAGCTCGATGCAGGCGCGCTCCATCAGCTCGTGCTCCAGGCCCGGATAGGTCTGGCACAGCTGGCGCATGCCGGGCTGGGAGACCGCGCACAGGCTGGCGTCGGTGATCGCCTCGATGGTGTGCCGGTAATGGCTGGCGCCGGAGAAGCCGATGTAGTCGCCCTGCATCAGGAACCCGGCCACCAGCCGGCGGCCGTCGGCCAGCGTGCGGGTGCGGCGCAGGGCGCCGCTCTGCACGGTGAAGACGTAGCGCCGCGGCTCGCCTTCGCGCGCCAGCAACTCGCCGGCGCGCAGATGGGTGTCGCCGGTCATCGCCTCCAGCGCCTTGGCCTGATCGGGCGGCAGCGCGGTGCACACGGCGAGATGGCGCACCAGGCAGACGCGGCAGCCGTGGCCCTCCACGCTGGTCTGGTTGGGGTCGGTGGGATTGCGTTGGATGCGCAGGCTCATGGTCGGATCGGCCGCTCTGCCTTAACTGAGGCTGCATGATACGCCCCTGGTGTTGGGGGGTCGGATGGTCCGTGGGAAAGCCACATCGCCGCCATGGCGCCCCCCCCCCCCTGTAGAGCGGAGCTTGCTCCGCTGGGGCCTTCCCATGATCCGGCCCTTGTAGAGCGGAGCTTGCTCCGCTGGGGCCTTCCCATGATCCGGCCTTTGTAGAGCGGAGCTTGCTCCGCTGGGGCTTTCCTATGATCCGGCCTTTGTAGAGCGGAGCTTGCTCCGCTGGGGCTTTCCCATGATCCGGACGAAAAGCAGCGGAGCAAGCTCCGCTCTACAAAGGCCGTGACGTGATCGGAGGTGGCAGTGGCGCTCGTCAGAAGCGCCGCGGGGCGGGGCGGGGGTGAGGCGGGGCCACGGGCGGGCCTGGAATCTGCTACCATCGACGCGCTTCGCTAGCGGCAGTCGTGTTTCCCTTGACGGGACCAGCGGCGCGGCCCGGGCCCTACGCCCGCCTCGCCCCCCTTCCTTCCGACGCCTTTTCGCTTCGCAAAGACGGTTCGCGCCAGTGTCGGCACGGGCCGCCCATCCAGTTACTCGCAGCGCGGTTCGGGAACGCTTCGGGCAACACACGCTTCTCCTCGCGTTGGCTTGCGTGGCCGGCGGCGCTTTCGCGTCGCACGGATCAGGCAGGGGCCGCGCGGCGTGGGCGTCCATCCGGAGTTTTCTCATGTCGTTTGAATCCCTGGGGCTTGCCCCGTTCCTGCTGCGCGCGCTGACCGAGCAGGGTTATGAACATCCCACCCCGATCCAGGAGCAGGCGATCCCGCCGGCGCTGGAAGGCCGCGACCTGCTGGCCGGCGCGCAGACCGGCACCGGCAAGACCGCCGCCTTCGGTCTGCCGCTGCTGCAGCACCTGGGTACGTCCTCGCAGGAGGTCACCCGTGGCCCGCGCCGGCCGCGCGCGCTGGTGCTGACCCCGACCCGCGAGCTGGCCACGCAGGTCTTCGAGAGCCTGCGCGACTACAGCAAGTACCTGCGCATCCCGGCCGCGACCATCTACGGCGGCGTGGGCATGGGCCCGCAGCTGGACGCGCTGCGTCGTGGCGTGGACCTGGTCATCGCCTGCCCGGGCCGCCTGCTGGACCACATCGAGCGCCGCAGCGTGGACCTGTCGGGCATCGAGATCCTGGTGCTGGACGAGGCCGACCGCATGCTCGACATGGGCTTTCTGCCCTCGATCAAGCGCATCCTGGCCAAGCTGCCCAAGCAGGACCGGCAGACGCTGCTGTTCTCGGCCACCTTCGCCGAGCCGATCAAGGCGCTGGCGCGCGAGTTCATGGTCGACCCGCTGGAAATCCAGGTCACACCGAAGAACACCGTGGCCGACACCATCGCCCACCGCGTGCACCCGGTGGACAGCGCGCGCAAGCGCGAGCTGCTGCTGCACCTGCTGGCGGCCGACACGCGCGTGCAGACGCTGGTGTTCGCCAAGACCAAGCACGGCAGCGACAAGCTGGCCACCTTCCTGGAGAAGTCCGGCATCCAGACCGCGGCGATCCACGGCAACAAGAGCCAGGCCCAGCGCCTGCGCGCGCTGCGCGATTTCAAGGCCGGCAAGATCAACGTGCTGGTGGCCACCGATATCGCCGCGCGCGGCATCGATATCGACCAGCTGCCCAAGGTGATCAACTTCGACCTGCCGATGGTGGCCGAGGACTACGTGCACCGCATCGGCCGCACCGGCCGCAACGGCTCCACCGGCGAGGCGGTGTCGCTGGTCGCGCAGGAAGACGCCAAGCTGCTGCGCCAGATCGTGCGCCTGCTGGGCCGCGACGTGGAGATCCGCGATGTGGAGGGCTTCGTGCCGCAGCATCCGATCCGCTGGGGCAACAGCGCGCCGGGCAAGGCCGAGCAGCCGTCGGGCACCCGTCCGCCGCGCCGCCACGGCCGCCGCCCGCACGGCGACGCCCCGCGCCAGGCGCAGGCCCACGCCCACGCCGGCCCGAAGAAGCACGGCAGCGGCAGCGCGCCCAACAACGGCGGCCGCCGCGACGGCGGTCGGCGCCAGAGCGCGCCGCGCGCCGCGCACTAAGCTGCCATCGGGGACGCGCCGCAGGCCGGCGCGTCTCCTTTCCTTCACCGCCGACGCCTACGCGCCGGCCCCGGACTGCCCGCCATGGACATCTTCAAGGTCTTCACTTTCGAGGCCGCGCACCGGCTGCCGAACGTGCCCGAGGGGCACAAGTGCGCCCGCCTGCACGGCCATTCCTTCCGCGTCGAACTGCATCTGACCGGCCCCCTGGATCCGCACACCGGCTGGGTGATGGACTTCGCCGACGTCAAGGCGGCTTTCAAGCCGCTCTACGAACGGCTCGACCACCACTACCTCAACGACATCGAGGGCCTGGACAACCCGACCAGCGAGCGCATCGCCGAGTGGATCTGGGACCACCTCAAGCCGGCCCTGCCGATGCTGAGCCAGGTTGTGGTCCACGAGACCTGCACGGCCGGCAGTCGCTATCGCGGACCGCGCGCGGACTGACGCCAGGGCGCGTCATCGACCCGCGGCCGACCGTTCGTCGGTCGTACGCACAAGGGATGTTGCATCGCACCAAGTCCGGCGTTATGCTGCGTCGCAACAGCAGTTCTCGCGCCGGCGCACCGCGCCACGCAACCCCCATTTGTGTGGGTCCCTCCCCCCGCACAAATCCAGGCCCGACAGGTCCCTCCCCCTGTCGGGCCTTTTTTTTGTCTCCGCCACCAGGGTGCAGGGCCGGGGAACACGCTTCGCCGACCGCCCTTCGCTCTGCCCGTGCTCGGTGTGAGCCCTGTAGAGCGGAGCTCGCTCCGCTGGGGCCCTCCCCATGAACCGAACGAAGCGCAGCGAAGCAAGCTCCGCTCTACAGATTGAGGAGACAGTCGCTCCCACGGAGATGGGAGTCCGATCGCGCGCCGTCACGGGCCCGAACGGTCGAGGCTCCCCAGTGAACCAAGCAGGACCTCTTTCGACCAAAGCCGATCATCTCGACGCGCGCGGCAGCGGGCCGGCGGGCGGGGGTCGCGACGAGCGAGGCAGGAAGCCGAGCGCCTTAAGGCAGGGCATGACGCCCCGACTGAGGGAAAAGCGGACACCGCCCGCCGGACCGCTGCCCAACCGAAGCCAGAACGCGCACGCCCCCGCGACCCTCGATCGCAAGAACCAGCTTCCCGCGCCGCGCGCACCGGGGACATAGCGTTTCCTGCAACAACATGGCCGGTCTGCGCGCCATGCGTCGTAGAATCCACGACATGTCATTCGCGACCCAGACCCTCTCCGGGACCAAGCCCGAGCAATACGCGCAGCTGCTGGAGCAGGCGCGCGGCCTGATGTACGGGGAAACCGACCGCATCGCCAACGCCGCCAACCTCGCCGCGCTGCTCTACCACGCACTGCCCGGCTTCAACTGGGCCGGCTTCTATTTCTTCGATGGCACCGAGCTGGTGGTCGGGCCGTTCCAGGGCCTGCCGGCGTGCGTGCGCATCGCCCTGGACAAGGGTGTGTGTGGCGCGGCGGCCAGCACCCGCCAGACCCAGCGCGTCCACGACGTGGAAGCCTTCCCCGGCCATATCGCCTGCGACGCGGCCTCGCGCTCGGAGCTGGTGGTGCCGCTGGTGAAGGACGGCGCCCTGATCGGCGTGCTGGACATCGACAGCCCCCAGCTGGGCCGCTTCGACGAAGACGACCAGCGCGGCCTGGAAGCCATCGCCGCGGCCTTCGTGGACGCCCTGGCGTGAGCACCACGCAGCTGCGCAACATCGGCCCCAAGTCCGCTGCGTGGCTGCGTCAGGTCGGCCTGCGCACCGAAGAGGACCTGCGCGCGGCCGGTCCCGTGGAAGCCTTTATGCGCATCAAGCGCGCCGGCTTCCGCCCCAGCCTCAACCTGCTCTATGCCCTGGAAGGCGCCCTGCTGGGCTGCCACTGGCAGGACGTGCCCGACGCCCGCCGCCAGCAGATGGTCGCCGAGGTCGAGGTCGCCGCCGCCGCATTGCCCGCCCCGCGCGGCCGCCCCGCCGCCGCACCGGTGACCACCACCCGCCACGACGAGGAAGGCGGCGCCGCGCCGGCGTTCGATTTCTTCGACAGCCCCGGCCGCGACAGCGACTGAGCGCCGCGCCAGGCGCTGGATCGCGTACAATCCGCGCCGCTTTCAGGTGACCTGCCGCGCATCCACCGCGTCCAGGTTGAAACGGGAAGCCGGTGAGCCCCGCCACGGGACGAATCCGGCGCTGCCCCCGCAACGGTAAGCGAGCCATGCCAACGCATCGGCCACTGCGTGCCTTCAGCGCACGCGGGAAGGCGCGACGGCGGAAGGAGTGCCTTCCAGCTCGCAAGCCCGGAGACCGGCCTGAGCAGCACGGGTTCGTACCGAACCCACCACCGGTTGCGATGCGGAGGGCGTCGCGCGTGCCGCGCCCACGCCTTGCCGTGCGCGCTGTCCGCCTGTGTTGCCTTCCGTCGCCGCGACTTTCCTGCCTTGCACGTGCGAGGCGCGCGACGGAGTTCCCCACATGAAGACCACCCTGCTCTGCCTGGCCATCGGCCTGAGCCTTTCCGCCACCGCCCTGGCGCGGCCCGCCGACGACGCGACCGATCTGGACCAGATCAGCGTCACCGCCACGCGCACCGAAGTCGCCGTCCAGGACAGCCTGGTCCCCGTGCAGGTCATCTCGCGCGAGGAGATCGAGCGCAGCCAGGCGACCTCGCTGCCCGAGCTGCTGGCTGGCCGCGCCGGCATCAACATCGCCAACCAGGGCGGGCCGGGCAAGCTGACCAGCGTGTTCCTGCGCGGCAGCGAATCGGATCACGTGCTGGTGCTGGTGGACGGCGTGCGCATCGGCTCGGTTACCGCAGGGCTGGCCGCGTTCCAGGACCTGCCGGTGTCGCAGATCGAGCGCATCGAGATCGTGCGCGGCCCGCGCTCGAGCCTGTACGGCTCCGAAGCCATCGGCGGGGTCATCCAGATCTTCACCCGCAGCGGCGGCAAGGGCCTGACCACCTACGCCCAGGCCGGCTTCGGCAGCCATGGCCTGCGCGACCACAGCGCCGGCTTCAGCTATCGCGGCGAACGCGGCTGGCTGTCGGCCAACGGCGGCTACCAGGACACCGATGGCATCAACGCCTGCCGCGGTACCGCCGGCGATGCGGCCCATCCCTTCGGCGCCGGCTGCTACGCCGACGAGCCGGACCGCGACGGCTACCGCAACACCTCCTTCGGCCTGCGCGCCGGGATCGACGTCACCGACACGCTGGCGCTGGAGGGCAACTTCCTCAACGCCGACAGCTACAACGAATACGACGGCACCCTGTTCGGCGGCAATGAGGCCAAGAGCCTGCAGCGCGTGGCCGGCGGCAAGCTGCGCTGGAACCCGAACGAGGCGTTCCAGCTGACCGTGCAGGCCGGCCGCAATGACGATGAGGCCGACAACTACTTCGCCGATGCCGATACCGGCACGCGCAGCTTCGTCAGCACCTTCGACACCCGCCGCGACACCGCCTCGGCGCAGGGCGACTACCGCTTCGCCGAAGGCCAGACCTTCACCCTGGGCGTGGACTGGCTGAACGACCGCGTCACCAGCACCACGCCCTACGACATCGACGCGCGCGACAACACCGGCGTGTTCGCCGAGTACCAGGGCAGCTTCGGCGCGCACGCGCTGCAGGCCTCGGTGCGCAACGACGACAACGAACAGTTCGGCTCGCACACCACCGGCAGCCTGGGCTATGGCTTCGGCTTCGGCAACGGCTTCAAGTTCACCGCCAACGCGGGCACCGGCTTCAAGGCGCCCAACTTCAACGACCTGTACTACCCGGGCTTCAGCAATCCGAACCTCAAGCCGGAGAAGAGCAAGTCGCTCAACCTTGGCCTGGCGCAGTACGGCCAGGGCTGGAACTGGACCTTCAACGCCTACGAGACCCGCATCGAGGACCTGATCGGCTACGACACGGCCTTCAACATCGTCAATGTGGACAAGGCCAGGATCCGCGGCGCCGAGCTGACCGGCTTCGTCACCCTGGCCGGGCTGGACATCAACGCCCAGCTCAGCCACGCCGATGCGCGCGACGACGGCGACGGCGCCAACCACGACAAGTGGCTGGCGCGCCGCGCACGCGACACCGCGCGCCTGGACCTGGACTATGCGATCGGCGACTTCCGCCTGGGCCTGACCGGCAACGCCGCCGGCAAGCGCTACGACAACGCGGCCAACACCGAGCGCCTGGCCGGCTACGGCACGATGGACGTGCGCCTGGAATACGCCCTGTCGCGCGACTGGACCCTGCTGGCCAAGGCCGCCAACGTGTTCGACAAGGACTACGAGACCGTCCAGTGGTACAACCAGCCCGGCCGCGAGTACACCGTCAGCGTGCGCTGGCAGGCCAAGCAGTAAGCCTTCGCCCAAGAAGGTTTGCAGAGAAAAGCCGGCGCGTTGCGCCGGCTTTTTTTATGCCCCCGCCAGCAGCCGGTGCAGCGCCATGCCCGCCAGCATGGCCGGCACGAACCACAGCGCCTCGCCGATGCCGGCGCCGAGGCCGACCAGCGCGGGGCCGGGGCAGTAGCCGGCCAGGCCCCAGCCGGCGCCGAACAGCGCGGCGCCCAGCAACAGCGGACGATCGATCGCGCGTGCGGCCGGCAGCGAGAACGACGGCGCGCACACCGGTGCCTGACGTCGCCGGATCAGCGGAAACAGCGCGCCGCTGGTCAACACCGCGCCGCCCAGGACGAACAGCAGACGCGGATCCCAGCGCCCGGCGACATCGAGGAAGCCCAGCACGCGCTGCGGATCGGTCATGCCCGAGACCACCAGGCCGACGCCGAACAGCGCGCCACAGGCCGCCGCGGCCCAGACCTGCCGATTCATGGACCACTCCCTACATGCCGCACCAGGAAGGTCACCGCCATCGCCACCGCCATGAACATCGCAACGGCGGCCAGCGAGCGACGCGAATGCAGCGCCAGCCCGCAGACGCCGTGACCACTGGTGCACCCATTGCCCATGCGTGTGCCGACCCCGACCAGCAGGCCGGCCACGACGAGCAGCCACGGCGGAAAGCCGGCGCGCGTGGGCTGTGCGGATGGCAGCGCGTGCAGCGCCAGACTCCCCACGCAGATCAGCCCCGCCAGGAAGGCCAGCCGCCAGGCCAGGCCCTCGCTGGGCGCCAGCAGCGCGCGCCCGGCGATGCCGCTGACGCCGGCGATGCGCCCGGTCAGCCACAGCAGCGCGCTGGCCGACATGCCGATCAGCACGCCGCCGGCCAGTGCGCCGCTCCACTCCAGGCTCATTGCACGCCCAGCCGATTGAGCGGCAGGCGCAGATAGGCCACCCCGTCCGCCTCGGCAGGCGGCAGACGACCGCCGCGGATGTTCACCTGCAGGGCCGGCAGCAGCAGGCGCGGCACCGGCAGGACCGCATCGCGCGCGCGGCGGCGGGCGACGAAGTCGGCCTCGCTCGCGCCCTGGCCGACATGCAGGTTGTGCGCGCGCTGCTCGGCGACAGTGACCTCGACCTTCGGCGCGGCGCCCTGCGCCGGATAGTCGTGGCACAGGAACAGACGCGTGTCCTCCGGCAACGCCAGCAGGCGCTGGATCGAGACGTACAGCTGCGCCGCATCGCCGCCGGGGAAATCGGTGCGCGCCGTGCCCGAGGCCGGCGCGAACAGCGTGTCGCCGATGAAGGCCGCATCGCCGATCACATAGCTCAGGCTGTCCTCCGTGTGGCCCGGCGTGGCGAGCACGCGCACGGTCAGCGCGCCCACCTGCAGCACGTCGCCGTCGTCGAGCAGACGGTCGAACTGGCGTCCATCGGCCACGAACTCATCGCCCAGGCCGAACAGCGCCTTGAAGCGCGCCTGTATACCGACGATGCCGCGACCGATGGCGATCCCCGCGCCGAGCGCATCGCGCAGATAGCCGGCCGCGCTGAGATGGTCGGCGTGGGCGTGGGTCTCCAGGATCCACAGCACGTCCAGCCCCTGTTCGCGCACCCAGGCCAGCAGCGCGTCGGCCGAGGCGGTGGAGGTGCGCGCGGCGTTGGCGTCGTAATCCAGCAGCGGATCGATCACCACCGCCGCCGGACTGTGCGGATCGCGCACGACATAGGTGAGCGTACCGGTGGCCGGATCGTGGAAGGGTTGGACCTGCGGCGAGGAAGATGCCGGTGACATCCGAAACTCCCGTTGCGTCATATTTTAGATTTATCTAAATTAGACGCATCGAAAACGAAAGGTCAAGCCCATGCCCGCCCGCCTGCCCTCGCCTGCGCTGGACGCCGACGCGATGGCCAGCCACGCCCAGTCCGCGAGCGCGCTGCTGAAGGCGCTGGCGCATCCGGCGCGGCTGCGCGTGCTGTGCCGGCTGGTGGAGGGCGAGGCTTCGGTGGGCGAACTGCAGGCCAAGAGCGCCCTGTCGATGTCGGCGCTGAGCCAGCACCTGGCAGTGCTGCGCCAGGCCGAGCTGGTGGACACCCGACGCGAGGCCCAGACCATCTTCTACCGCCTGCTCGACAGCCCGGCGCTGGGCGTGATGCAGGCGCTGCATGCGGCCTATTGCGTGCCTGTCGGGAAAAAAACGCAGCGCCCGCGCCGGCGCTGAACCCTCAGCGCAGCGCGAGCAGTTCGGGGAAGGTGTCGAGCACCGCGACCGCGCCGGCGGCGTCGAGGTCGTACTGCTTGCGATAACCGTAGCGCAGCAGCACCAGCGGCACGCCCGCGTTGTGCGCGGCCAGCGCATCGCTTTCCGAATCGCCCACCATCAGGCTCTTGCCGGGCTCCACGCCGAACTGCGTGGCCAAGTGCCATAGCGGCTCGGGCGCCGGCTTGCGCTGGGGCAGCGTGTCGCCGCCGACGATACCGTCGAACAGGCCTAGCACGCCGCGCGCCTCCAGCAGCGGGCGCACGAACTGCTCGGGCTTGTTGGTGCACACCGCCAGCCGCACGCCCTGCCCGTGCAGCGCCGCCAGCGTGTCGGCCACGCCCGGATACAGCTGGCCATCCAGCGCGGTATCGCCGTAGTGCTTGAGGAAGCCGGGCATCACCGCGTCGATGTCGGCATCGCTGCCGGCCGCGCGCATGGCGTAGGTGATCAGCTGGCGCGAGCCCTCGCCGATCCAGTTGGTGATCTGCGCCAGGTCGAAGGTCCGCAGCTTCCAGTCGGTCAGCGTGCGGTTGACCGCCTCGGCGATGTCCGGCGCGCTGTCCACCAGCGTGCCGTCCAGGTCGAAAATCACCAGCGGGTAGGGGAAGGACACGGTGCGCTCCACGCGACGAAGGGGAGCGGCATGTTAGCCGCCGACGCGTAGCGCGGCGTTCAAGCCAGGCGCGGCGTCTGCACTACCAGGCCCCGGCAACCGCCCGCCGCCGCCGCCTGCGGGCAGCGACGGCGGCCGTGGGCCACACGTCGGGCAAAGCCCGAACGCCGCCTTACACCGCCTCGCGCCGATGCGCCCAGCGATACAGCAGCGGCAGCACCAGCAGGGTCAGCAGCGTCGAGGACACGATGCCGCCGATCACCACCGTGGCCAGCGGCCGCTGCACCTCGCTGCCGGCGCCGGTGTTGAACGCCATCGGCACGAAGCCCAGGCAGGCCACCAGCGCCGTCATCAGCACCGGGCGCAGGCGGCCGAGCGCGCCCTCGCGCACGGCCTGGGCCAGCGCCACGCCGCGCGCGCGCAGATCGCGCACGAAGCTCACCAGCACCAACCCGTTGAGCACGGCCACGCCGGACAGCGCGATGAAGCCGATGCCCGCCGAGATCGACAGCGGCAGTCCGCGCATTGCCAGCGCCAGCACGCCGCCGGTGAGCGCCAGCGGCACCCCGGTGAACACCACCGCCGCCTCGCGCGCATTGCCGAAGGCCCAGAACAACAGCGCGAAGATCAGCGCCAGCGTCGCCGGCACCACGATCGCCAGTCGTCGGCTGGCCGATGCCAGCTGTTCGAAGCTGCCGCCGTAGCTGATCCAGTAACCGGTCGGCAGCTCGACCCGCGCATCGACCGCCTCGCGCAGGCGCTGCACGAAGCTGCCCAGGTCGCCCTGGCGCACGTTGGCGGTGACGACGATGCGGCGCTTGCCGTCCTGGCGGTTGATCTGGCTGGGACCTTCGCTGATCTCCAGGCGCGCCAGCTCGCGCAGCGGCACCGTGCGCGGCGCGGCGCCCGTGCGTGGCGTGTTCCAGCCACCGACGCGGCCGGCCTCGTCGGCTTCGTCGCCGGCCAGCGCCGGGGCCAGCGAGATCGGCAGGTCGGCCAGCGCGGCCGGGTCGCCGCGCAGCGCCTCGGGCAGGCGCACGACGATGTCGAAGCGGCGATCGCCTTCGAACAGCTGGCCGGCCACTTCGCCGCCGATCGCCGTGGCCACCGTGTCCTGCACGTCGCCGGCGTTGAGCCCGTAGCCGGCCAGCGCGGCGCGATCGGGCAGCACGGAGAGCAGCGGCAGGCCTTCGGTCTCCTCCAGGCGCACATCGGCCGCGCCCGGCACGGCGCGGGCCACGGCCTCGATACGCGCGCCGACCTGGCGCAGCGTGTCCAGATCGTCGCCGTACAGCGCGACGGCCACGTCGGCGCGCACGCCGGAAAGCAGCTCGTTCATGCGCATCTGGATCGGCTGGGTGAACTCGTAGTTGTTGCCCGGCAGCGCCTGCACCGCGGCTTGGATCTGGCCGATCAGCGCGTCCTTGGACTTGCGCGGATCGGGCCACTGCGCGCGGTCCTTGAGCATGATGAAGGTATCGGCCACCGAGGGCGGCATCGGGTCGGAGGCCACCTCCGGCGTGCCGATCCTGGAGAACACGCGCGCGACCTCGGGGAAGGCCAGCACCCGCTTCTCCACCCGCTGCTGCATGTCCACCGACTGGCTCAGGGACGTGCCGGGAATGCGCATGGCGTGCATGGCGATATCGCCTTCGTCCAGCTGCGGCACGAACTCGCTGCCCAGCCGCGTGGCCAGCGCACCGCACAGCGCCACCAGCGCGAGCGCGGCAAGGGCGACCACGCGCCCATGGCGCAGGCTGGCGTCCAGCAGCGGCACGTAGCCTCGCCGCAGCCAGCCCATCACCCGGTTCTCGCCGGTGCGTACGCGTCCCCCCAGCCACAGCGCGATGGCGGCCGGCACGAAGGTGAGCGAGAGCAGCATCGCCCCGCTCAGCGCCAGCACCACGGTGATGGCCATGGGGTGGAACATTTTTCCCTCCACGCCGGTGAGCGCGAAGATCGGCAGATAGACCGCGGTGATGATGCCCAGGCCGAACAGGCTGGGCCGGATCACCTCGGCGCTGGCGCGCGCGGTTTCCTCGAAGCGCTCCTCGTCGGTGAGCACGCGACCCAGTTCGCGCTGGCGCAGCCCGAAGCGGTGCAGGCAGTGCTCGATGATGATCACCGCGCCATCGACGATCAGGCCGAAGTCCAGCGCGCCCAGGCTCATCAGGTTGGCCGACACGCCGCCGCGGGCCATGCCGGTCAGGGTGAACAGCATCGCCAGCGGGATCACCGCGGCGGTGATCAACGCAGCGCGCAGATTGCCCAGCAGCGCGAACAGCACCACGATCACCAGCAGCGCGCCCTCGACCAGGTTCCTGGCGACCGTGGCGATGGTGCGCTCGACCAGCGCGGTGCGGTCGTAGGTGGGCGTGGCGGTGACGCCGGGCGGCAGGCTGCGCTGGGCGACCTCGAGCTTCTCGGCCGCCGCGCGCGCCACGCTGCGGCTGTTGGCGCCGACCAGCATCATCACCGTGCCCAGCACCACCTCGTGCCCGTCCTGGGTGGCGGCGCCGCTGCGCAGCTCCGGTCCCTCGGCGACCCGGGCGACGTCGTG
This sequence comes from Pseudoxanthomonas winnipegensis, assembly GCF_030322905.1. Lineage (NCBI taxonomy): Bacteria > Pseudomonadati > Pseudomonadota > Gammaproteobacteria > Lysobacterales > Lysobacteraceae > Pseudoxanthomonas > Pseudoxanthomonas winnipegensis. Next base: position 3,727,867 of record NZ_CP095475.1, read on the forward strand.
GACGTGGATCGGCACGCCCTCGCGCCGCGCCAGCACGATGTCGCCCAGCTGCTCGATGCCCTCGACCTGGCCGGGGATGCGCACCAGCAGCTGCTGGCCGTTGCGCTCGATGTAGCCGGCGCCGACATTGCGGTTGTTGACGCGCAGCGCCTGCACGACGTCTTCCAGCGTCAGGCCGAGCGCGCGCAGCTGCGCCGGGTCGGGCGTGACGTGGATCTGCCGCGCGTGGCCACCGATGGTGTTGACCTCGGTCACGCCGGGCACGGTCCGCAGCTGCGGGCGGATCACCCAGTCCTGCAACGTGCGCAGATCGGTGGCGGTGTAGCGGCTGCCATCGGCCTTGCGCGCGTCGGGCGCGGCGTCGACGGTGTAGGCGAAGATCTCGCCCAGACCGGTGGCGATGGGCCCCAGCTGCGGGTCCAGGCCCTCGGGCAGCTGCGCGCGCACCTGCTGCAGGCGTTCGGCCACCTGTTGCCGGGCGAAGTACAGGTCGGTGTCATCGACGAAGGACACGGTCACCTGCGAAAGCCCATAGCGCGACAGCGAGCGCGTGCGCTCCAGGCCGGGCAGGCCAGCCATGGCCGTCTCCACCGGGAAGGTGATGCGCTGCTCGGCCTCCTGCGGTGCGTAGCCGGGCGCGGCGGTGTTGATCTGCACCTGGACGTTGGTGATGTCCGGCGTGGCGTCGATGGGAAGCTTGGTGAAGCTCCAGGCGCCGACGGCGATGAGTACGCCGGTCAGCGCCAGGACCAGCCAGCGGTGGGCGATGCTGAGGCGCAGGATGGACTCAAGCATGGGAGTGTCCTCCTGGGACCGTGTTGGTCATGCCTCGTGCGACAGACGCCATCGCCTGCATCGGCTTCATCTGCGCGCATGCGGGACGCCCGTGATGTGGCGATGTCGTCCCTTCGAGCGCGAAGGCGCTGGATTCCCGCGTACGCGGCAACGAAGGGAACGGCCGAGTGCTAGGCCCGGCGTGGACGGCAGTCTCAATGCGCATGGCCGGCCCCCGCCTTGCCGAGATCGGCCTTGACCACATAGCTCTGCTCGACCACGACCTGCTCGCCTGGCTTCAGCCCGGCGAGCACGGCCGCCTGGGTCGCGTCGCGCTGGCCCAGTTCGACCGCGCGGGCGACGTAGCGGTCCTGGCCCTCGCGCACGAACACCACCTGCCGCCCCTCCAGCGTCTGCAGCGCGTCCAGCGGTACCACCAGCGCCGCCGGCGTGGTGGCCACCACGATGCGCGCCTTCACCGCCGCGCCCGGGCGCCACAGGCCGTCGTCGTTGCGCAGCAGCGCGCGCGCCACGGTGCTCTGGCTGGCCGTGGCCGTGCCGGGCAGCACGCGTTCGAGCGTGGTGCGGGTGCTGACGCCATCGGTCATCCGGGTCACGGTGACCGGCACGCCGGCGGTGATGTGCTGGGTGTCGCTGCCGAAGACATGCAGGTCCACCCACAGCGTGGACAGGTCGGCGATCTCGAACAGCGCGGCGCCCTCGCCCACCACCCCGCCCAGCTGCGCGCTGCGTGCGGTGATCACGCCACCGATCGGCGCACTGACGGTGTAGGAGGTCAGGCTGAGATTGCTTTCGATGCTGGCCAGCGCCTGCCCGGCGCGCACGCGATCGCCGACGTTGGCGCGCAGGCTGCGCACCGGGCCGGGGAAGCGCGCGGTGGCCTGGGCGATGCGGCCATCGACCGGCGTCAGCACGCCCTGCACCTCGTGCGCGTCGGCGATGGTGCCCGGCCCGGCCGGGGCGACGCGGATGCCGGCCTCGCGCGCGATGTCCGCGGGGATCACCGTGCTGTCGGCCTCGGCGTCCTCCTGCGCACCTTGCGGCGTATCGGCGTGTTCGTCGCGGGTGGCGGTTTGCGCGTGATCGTCCGTCGCGACGGCCGGCGTCGCGTCCTTGCCGCAGGCGGCCAGCAGCAGCGTGCCGAACAGCAGCAGGCAGCGCGGGAGGCGGGAATACGTGTTCATGGGCTGATCTCCTGCGCAGCGTGGGGCGCCACCACCGGTTGCCCGGTCAGGCGCTGCAGTTCGATGAGGGCGGTCTGGGCCTGCGCGGCGGCGTCGAGCTGGCGCCGCAGCGCCTCCACGCGCTGGGCCTGCAGCTGCGCCCATTCCAGGTAGCTGATGGCGCCGGCGCGCCAGGCGCGTTCGGCGGCGCGTTCGGCCTGCTGCAGGCGCGGCAGCACGTCGCGCGCCAGGCGCTGTGTCTCCAGTTGCGCGGTCAGGTAGCGACCGTGCGCCTCGGCCAGCGTCGCATGCAGCTGCAGCAGCACCGCGTCGCGCTGCAGCGTGCTGACCGCGAGCTCGGCCTGGGCCGCGCGGATCTCCGGCTCGGCGCGGCGCGCGCCGCCCAGCGGCAGGCTGAAGCCTGCCACCAGCGCGGTGTCGCCGGCGTCCTGCAGGCGGCGCACGCCCAGCTGCCATTGCACATCGGCACTGCGCGCACTGGTGGCCAGGCGCAGCTGCGCCTCGCTCACGCGCGCCTGGCCGGCGACGATGGCCAGCTCCGGCGTGCGTTCGAGCAGACGGCTCAGGGCGTCGAAGGATTCCAGCCGCGGCAGGGCCTCCAGATCGCCGCTGACCGCGTCGAAATCGGCCTCGCGCTGGCCCCACAGCGTGGCCAGCTGGCGGCGCGCGGCCTGGCCGGCCGCCAGCGCGCGGTCGCGGTCCAGTTCGGCCTGGGCCAGCTGCGCCTGTGCGGTCAGCAGCACCGACTCGGGCGAGGCGCCGGCCTGCAGCCGCGCCTGCGCCGCCTGCACGGCGCGCCGGCGCTGGTCGATGTCCAGCCGCGCGATGGCCAGCGCGCGCTGGGCCAGGGCGATGGCCTGGTAGCGCTGGGCGACCTGGGCCAGCACGTCCAGGCGGGCGGCCTCGCGCCGCGGCGCCAGCGCGTCCAGGTTGGCCTGGGCCAGCGCACGGCGCGCGTCGAGCTTGCCGCCGCGTTCGAGCACGCCGGACAGCGAGACGGTCAGCTCGGCGCTGTCGAAGGCGCGGGTCTGGCCGCTGCCCAGCGCGTTCTCCAGCTCCACGCCGAGGCTGGTCGCCGGTGCCAGCGCGGCGGCGTCACGGCGCGCCTCCAGCACGGGCCGCTCGCCGTCGATCAGGCGCAGCTGGGGATGGGTGTCGGACACGCGCCGCAGCGCCTCGTCCAGGCTCAGAGGAGCCGGCGGCCGGTCCTGCGCCAACGCGCAGGGCACGGCCGCGAAGGCGGCCAATGCCGCCAGTCGCAACCACATGGGGAATCTCCGAAAGGGCGATGACGAATCCCTGCGGCGCAGCCTTCACGGGCGCCGCGGGCGAGGGATCGTCAGGCCGCGATCGGCGGACGCAGCGCCAGGCTCGGGGTGTGCGAACGCGCGGGCAGGTCCGCACGCGCCTGCGGGGCCGCACGCACCGCCGCCATCGGCAGCAGCGCGAACTGCGAGGGGATCGCGGTCAGGTGGCCGCAGCAGTGGGCCGCATGCATCAGCGCATGCAGCAGATCGCCCGCATCGTCGGCATCGTCCGCGTCGGCGGCCAGCGCGTGCCCGTCGGCCTGATGCAGGTGCGCGGCGCTGCCGCGCGTGGCCTCATGCAGATCGCCCACCGCCGCCAGCACCGGATTGGCCAGCACCGCCAGCAGCAGCACGGCCAGCGCCGGCGGGCGCAGCCAGGACAGCCAGCGAGGGACGATGCGCAACGACATGGGCGCCGATGCTAGTGCGCGCGCCGCGCGTTAAACAATCACATGGCCGGTTTGTCATCGCCCGCGGGCGCCAGATCGTGGTCGAACAGCGCGCCCTGCACCGCCACCTCCTCGCGCTCGCGGAATCCCGACAGGCCCACGCCGACCAGGCGATAGCGCGTGTCGGCGGGCAGGTCCACGCGCTCGCGCAGGGCCAGCGCGATGCGGGTGAAGGCTTCCAGCGAGGCCGGCGGCGCCTCGGGCGTGAAACTGCGGGTGAGGATGCGGAACTGCGCGGTCTTGAGCTTGAGCACCACGGTATGGCCGATGCGCGGGGTCTTGCGCGTGGCCGCCCACGCCTTGGCCGCCATGCGCACGATCGGTTCGTCCAGCTCCTCCAGCGGCACGTCCACGGCGAAGGTGTCCTCGGCCGAGATCGACTGCACCGGCTGGTCCGGCTCCACCGGGCGCTCGTCGATGCCGCGCGCGCGCCGGTGCAGCGCCGCGCCGAAGCGACCGAAGCGCAGGGTGAGCTCCTCCAGCGAGCACGCGCGCAGCTCGCCGACCGTGGCGATGCCCAGCTCGGCCAGCTTCTGCTCGGCGACCTTGCCCACGCCGGGGATGCGCCCGACCGGCAGCGGCGTCAGGAACGCCTCGACCTGCGCCGGCTTGATCACGTACTGTCCGTTGGGCTTGTTCCAGTCCGAGGCGATCTTGGCCAGGAACTTGTTGGGCGCGATGCCCGCCGAGGCGGTCAGCTGCGTGGTCTCGAAGATCTGCGCGCGGATCGCTTGCGCGGTGGCCGTGGCGCTGGGCGAGGCGATCTTGGGGTCGGTCACGTCCAGGTAGGCCTCGTCCAGCGACAGCGGCTCGACCAGGTCGGTATGGGCCAGGAAGATCTCGCGCACCTGCCGCGAGACGGCCTTATAGCGGGTGAAGTCGGGCGGCACGAAGACCGCGTCCGGACACAGCCGCTCGGCGCGCACCGCCGGCATGGCCGAGCGCACGCCGAACACGCGCGCCTCGTAGCTGGCCGCGCACACCACCGAGCGCGCGCCGCGCCAGGCCACCACCACGGGCTTGCCGCGCAGGGACGGGTCGTCGCGCTGTTCGACCGATGCGTAGAAGGCATCCATATCGATGTGGAGGATCTTGCGCATGGGATGCGCAGTATCGCGCGCGGCCGGTGGGACAGGCCACCGGAAACGTTGACATGACACAGCGCTTGCTCTGTTTGGCTGTCGTCGGGCGGGACGATGTGCGGGCGGGATCGGGTGTTGCGTTGCGATCGATCGTTCGCTCGCACGGAGTCGCGATTTACATTGCGGACGTCCGGAACTGTTCGCTCATGGTGGCCAAGTCGGGTGAGCATTCGTATCGCGAGCAGACCGTGATGACGGTTGCGCCAGCGGCAGCTCGGCAGTGCTAGAACTGCAACGGGAATGATTCCCACCAAAAGGAGATTGACGGATGAAAGCAATCATCGTTGGAGCCGCGCTGGCGGTTGGCACCGCCCTCTCACTCACCCCCGGAAAGGCGGAGGCGTCGTGTGTCGCCGTGTGCAACATGGCGTACAGGCAGTGTCTGTCCAGTGGCAATCCCGAAGATCAGTGCGAGACCAAGCTGGAGATGTGCATGGAGCGATGTGAAGGGCAGCCGAGTACCGCCGAAGCGCAGCGCACCCGCCTGCATGTCAAGGACCAGAACGGGCAGGAGATCCTGATCGGGCAAACCCGGCCTGTGAGCCTGCTTCCGCTCGAGTCGAAGACCTGATCCATTCGACGAAAAAGATGAAGAGAAGCGCCGGTTTTGCACCGGCGTTTCTCTAGGGGCCTGCCTCTCGCTGTGACTTGCGGTGGAATCTCAAGGCACCAACAGAAGCGAAGCGCGACGTCCCTGGATCCCGCTTTCGCGGGAATGCAGATCTGAAAAAGAGAAGGGCCGGATCCTTCGCAAGACCCGGCCTCTCTCGAACACGATCGGCAGCGCGAAGATCGACCGCTCGCGATCAATCCTTCGGCATCTGCAGGTCGTACTGCGCCGGCGGCGTGCCGCCGGCCAGGTAGCGCACGAAGTAATCCCAGCGCCGACGCGCGACATAGGCCGTCATGGCCCCATAGCCGTGGCGGGCGTTGGGGATCATCAGCATGTCGAAGTCCTTGTTGGCCTTCATCAGCGCGTCGGCCACCAGCAGGGTCAGGTACGGCGGCACGTTGTCGTCCAGCGTCCCGTGCACCAGCATCAGATGGCCCTTGAGGTTGCCGGCCAGCGACTGGTTGGCCTGGGCATCGTAGTTGCTCTTGCCGTCCTTGCCGACGATCAGCTCGCCCTGGTAGCGCTCGGCCCAGTCGTCTTCGTAGCCGCGGTTGTCGTGGTTGCCGCTCTCCGACCAGGCCACCTTGAACAGGTCCGGGTAGCGCAGGATCGCCGCGGTGGAGGCGTTGCCGCCGCCCGAATGGCCCCAGATGCCGGCACGCGACAGGTCGATCCACGGATAGCGCGCGGCCAGTTCCTTCATGCCGGCCACCTGGTCGGGCAGCGTGTTGTCGGCCATGTCGGCGTACCAGGTGTCGTGGAAGGACTTGGAGCGCCACGGCGTGCCCATGCCGTCGATGGCCACCACGATGAAGCCCAGTTCGGCCAGCGACTGGTTGTCGCCGTGCGCGGCCAGGAAGCTGCGCCCGCGCACCGAGCCGGTCTGCGGACCGGGATAGATGTAGTTGACGATCGGGTACTTCTTGGACGGATCGAAGTTGGACGGCTTGAACAGGATCCCGTACAGGTCGGTCTTGCCGTCGCGCGCCTTGACCGTGAACGGCTCCGGCGGCACCCAGCCGGCGGCCTTCAGGCGGGTGATGTCGGCCTTGGCGATCGGCGCCACGTCCTTGCCGTCGGCCGCGCTGCGCAGCACGGTCACCGGCGGCACGGTGGTGGTCGAGTACGCATCGACGAACAGCTTGCCGTCGGGCGACAGCGCCACGGTGTGGTCGGACGCCTCGGGCGTGAGCAGGGTCGGCGCGCCGCCGTCCAGGCTGACCTTCCAGAACTGCTGGTAATACGGATTCAGGCCGGGGGTGCGGCCGACGCCGCGGAACCACACCGTGCGCGTGGCCGGATCGACCTTGAGCATCTCGGTGACGTTGCCCTCACCGGTGGTGATGGCGTGCTTGAGCTTGCCGGTGGTCAGGTCGTACAGGTACAGCTGGCCCCAGTCGGAGCGCTCGGAGAACCACACCGCCTCGTTGCTGGCCGGCAGATAGGCCCAGTTGGCCGTGCCGTTGCCGCTCTCGTACTGGGTCTTGACGTGTTCGGAGAACACGGTGCGCACCGCGCCGGTGGCCGCGTCGGCGATGCGGAACCAGGCGTCCTTGTGGAAGCGCGAGGTCGACACGAAGGCCACGGTCTTGCTGTCCGGCGCCCACTTCACATCGTCCCAGCCGCCGTCCGGGCCGCAGCTGATGTCGTCGCACAGCGTGGAGCGGTGCTGGTCCGGCTCCATCTTCAGGCGCGTGACCTGGCGGGTGGGCACATCGATGATCACCCGCTCGATCATGGTCACGTGCTTGTCGCCGGGCAGCGGGTACTTCCACGCCTCCAGCTTGGGCGCGCCGACCTTGGTGCTGACCAGGTACATGTCGCTGGTCTTGCGCTGATCCTGCTGGAAGGTGGCGATCTTGCGCGAATCCGGCGACCACTCGACGATGGCGCTGTCGGTGTGCTTCCAGCCGGCGTTGTCGGTGGCGTAGCCGTAGTCCTTGACGCCATCGGTGGTCAGCTGGGTCTCCTTGCCGGTGGCCAGGTCGCGCACCCACAGGTTCCAGTCGCGGATGAAGGCCTCGGACTTCTTGTCCGGCGACAGGGCGCCGGGCTCGGCGCCCTGCTTGGCGTAGACCTTGGCGCACTTGGCGCTGGCGTCGCAGACCACCTCGGTGCCGCGCATGGCGAAGCGGTAGCGGCCGTCGGCGGTCAGGGCGATGCCGCGGATGCCCAGCTTGTCGGCCTTGATCGGCTTGTCCTTGGTCTCCAGCAGCGTGTTGAGCGAGGCGGCCAGCGCCTTGGCGTCGAACAGCGGCGCAGTGGTCCCGGTCGCCGTGTCGGTCTGCAGCAGGCGGTCGCCGCTGGCGTCGTGATCGGTGTAGACGAAGTGCGTGTCGTCCAGCCAGGTCACGCGGGTGACGGCGTGGTCGACCAGCGGCTGGGCGAACATCAGCGCGCCGGCGCGGGCGTAGTCGGCGGCCGACACGGTCGGCGTCTGCGCCCAGGCGCCGGCCGCGCACGCGGCCAGGGCCAAGGCACCGAGCAGGCGCGGGGCAGTGGATTTCAGGAGCATGCGGATCCCCAGGCAATCAGGTGAAGCGCGCCGGGCACCAGCCCGGCCACGCACGGACCGGTGATCCTACCGCCCCGGCGGTCCGCCCTCCCCTGCCGAAGGTCCTACGCCCGGCGCGGGCGCCGGCTCAGGCGGCCTGGATGCTGGGCGCTTCGCCGCGGATCAGGCGCGCGGCCTGCTGCAGGCTGTAGGGCTTCTGGATGAACTGCACGCCCGGCGGCAGCTCGGGCAGCTGGTGGCGGGCATGGCCGGAGGCCAGCACGATGCGCACCTGCGGCCAACGCTGGGCCACACGCATGCTCAGCTCGGCGCCGCTCATCTGGCCGGGCATGTAGACGTCGGTGAACAGCACGTCGACCTGCGGCCCTTCGGCCAGCAGCTCCAGCGCCGCGGCGGCGTCGGCCAGCGTGACCACCTCCATGCCCATCTGCACGAACACGTCGGACATCAGCTCGCGCAGGTCGGCCTGATCTTCGACAAAGAGAATGCGCAGCGGCTTGGACATGGGAATAACACCGGGAAGGGAGCGAGAGAAGCGGGACGGCACGACCCGGCAGGATGACACAGCGTCGCCCGCCGGAACGCGCAGCGAGGCGACGAGGCGGGCACAAGCATTCTTCGAAGTCGCCATGTGAAGGCCGCGTGGAGGCCGCGCGGCGGCGCAGGCGCTGCACGTGATCTGCGCGTGATCTCGGCTACCATCGGGGGTCTTTTTTCCAGCCGTACGCGCACCATGCAAATCTCCAACACCTCGCGGGACGCCTGGATCTGGGCCGCCGCGGCCGGCCTGCTGATCCTCACCCTGGGCCTGGAGCTGGTGACGCCGCTGGGCTATGCGGTCTGGCTGGTCCATTTCTTCGCCGTGGCGATCACCAACTTCCAGTCGCGCCCGCGCGTGCCGCTGCTGGTGGCGGTGCTGGCCTGCGTGCTGGTGGCGATCGGCTTCCAGGTGGCCCCGGCCAGCACTAACTCCTCGTTCTCGGCGGTCAATCGCACCTTCGGCGGCCTGTGCTTCCTGGGCATGGGCATGATCACCATGCAGGGCATCCGCGCGCGCATGTCCGCCCAGCGTGCGCTGTGGCTGCAGGAGCGTCAGACCGCGGTGGCCGCGGCCGTGCAGGGCGACCTGTCGCCGCAGGAGCTGGCCCAGCACGCGCTGGGCGCGCTGTGCCAGGCCACCGGTGCGCACGTCGGCGCGCTGTACCGCCTGCTCGGCGAGCGCCTGGTGCTGAGCGGCGGCATCGCGCTGCCGGCCGGCATGGCCAGCGAGATTCCCGCCAGCGAGGGCCAGCTGGGCGAAGCGGTGCGCCTGAAGCAGGTCCGCCAGCTGCGCGCCGTCGATGCTTCGCACGTGCAGATCCAGACCGGCCTGGGCCGCAGCGCGCCGGGCGAGCTGATGCTGGCGCCGGTCACCGCCGATGGCCGCGTGGTCGGCGCGATCGAACTGGGCCGCAGCGGCGTGGCCCACAGCGACGGCCGCGCCCTGGCCCTGCTGGAGCGCTGCATGGACATCATCGGCGTGGCCCTGCGCACCGCGCAGCTGCGCGCCGATCTGGTCGAGCTGCTGGAGCAGACCCAGCGCCAGAGCGAGGAGCTGCAGGCCCAGCAGGAAGAGCTGCGCGTGGCCAACGAGGAGCTGGAGGAGCAGAGCCGCAGCCTGCAGCAGTCCCAGGCCAACCTGGAGCAGCAGCAGGCCGAGCTGGAACAGATCAACGTGCACCTGGAAGAGCGCACCCACGAGCTGGAGGAGCAGCGCCGCTCGCTGCTGGCCGCGCAGGACGAGCTGGTGCGCAGCGGCAAGGAGCTGGAGGCCGCCTCGCAGTACAAGTCCGAGTTCCTGGCCAACATGTCCCACGAGCTGCGCACCCCGCTGAACAGCTCGCTGATCCTGGCCAAGCTGCTGGCCGACAACCGCGAGGGCACGCTCAGCGCCGAGCAGATCAAGTACGCCCAGGCCATCCACTCGTCCAACAACGACCTGCTGGCGCTGATCAACGACATCCTGGACCTGTCCAAGATCGAGGCCGGCCAGGTCGAGCTGTCCGAGGACAACATCGCCGTGGCGCCGCTGCTGGTGCGCCTGCGCGAGACCTTCGAGCCGCTGGCCGCGCAGAAGGCGCTGGGGCTGGACATCCGCGCCGAGCCCGGCGCGCCGGAGCGGCTGACCATCGACGCCCAGCGCCTGCAGCAGGTGCTCAAGAACCTGCTGGCCAACGCGGTCAAGTTCACCGAGCACGGCCACGTCGCCCTGGTCGTGCAGGGGCATGGCGTGGGCCGGGTGCGCTTCGTGGTCAGCGACACCGGCATCGGCATCGCCAAGGCGCAGACCGGGGTGATCTTCGAGGCCTTCCGCCAGGCCGATGGCAGCACCCAGCGCCGCTTCGGCGGCACCGGCCTGGGGCTGTCGATCTCGCGCGATCTGGCCCAGCGCATGGGCGGCACCATCACCGTGGACAGCGAGCCCGGCCGCGGCAGCACCTTCATCCTGGAGCTGCCGGTGGAAGGCGCGCCGCAGACGTCCGACACGCCGGTGACGCCGCGCGCGCCCGAGCCGGCCGTGCGTGCGGCCGCGACGCCCGCACCCGCCGCAGCCCCTGCGCCCGCCCCGGCCGCGAGCGCCACGCCAGCGCCGGCACCGAGCGCGTTCGACGACCGCGACCGCCGCACCCGCCCCGGCCGCGCGATCCTGGCGGTGGAGGACGACGCCGCCTTCGCCCAGGCGCTGGTCGAGCTGGCCCACGACATGGACTTCGACTGCGTGGTGGCCGGCTCGGCGCAGGAGGCCATCGCCCTGGCGCCGCAGATCCAGCCCAGCGGCGTGCTGCTGGACGTCGGCCTGCCCGACATCTCCGGCCTGAGCGTGCTCGAACAGCTCAAGCGCGACCCGGCCACGCGCCACATCCCGGTGCACGTGATGTCCGCGCAGGAGCGCGCGCAGGTCTCGCTGGAACTGGGCGCGGTGGGCTTCCTGCTCAAGCCGGCCACGCGCGAGCGGCTGGTGGCGGCGATCCGCCAGCTGGAGCAGACCAGCGAGCGCAACATGCGCCGCCTGCTGATCGTCGAGGACGACCGCAACCTGCGCGAGAACCTGCGCCGCCTGCTCGCCCACGAGGGCCTGGACATCACCGCGGTGGGCAGCATCGCCGAGGCGATGGAACAGCTGGCCGCGGTGACGTTCGACTGCATGGTCACCGACCTGGCGCTGCCCGACGGCAGCGGCTACGACCTGCTCGAGCGCATGGGCGAGCGCGAGTCCGGCGCGTTCCCGCCGGTGATCGTCTACACCGGCCGCGCGCTGACCCGCGAGGAGGAGCAGCGCCTGCGCCGCTATTCCAAGAGCATCATCATCAAGGGCGCGCGCTCGCCGGAGCGGCTGCTGGACGAGGTGACCCTGTTCCTGCACAGCGTCGAGGCCTCGCTGCCCAGCGACCAGCAGCGCCTGCTGCGCGAGGCGCGCAAGCGCGATGCGGTGCTGGATGGGCGTACGATCCTGCTGGCCGAGGACGACGTGCGCAACATCTTCGCCCTGTCCAGCGTGCTCGAGCCGCTCGGGGTGAAGCTGGAGATCGCGCGCAACGGCCGCGAGGCGGTCGAGCGCCTGGAGCAGGACAAGGAGGTGGACCTGGTGCTGATGGACATCATGATGCCGGAGATGGACGGGCTGACCGCGATGCGGCACATCCGCAAGCAGCGCCGCCACCAGCACCTGCCGATCATCGCCCTGACCGCCAAGGCCATGGCCGACGATCGCGAGCGCTGCCTGGAAGCCGGCGCCAACGACTACATCGCCAAGCCCATCGATGTGGACAAGCTGGTCTCGCTGTGCCGGGTGTGGTGCTCGCGGCAGTGAACGAGGCCGAGCTGTTCGATCTGGAGCTGTCGCTGCTGCTGGAGGCGATCTACCGGCGCTACCACTACGACTTCCGCCAGTACGCCATGTCCTCGCTGCGCCGGCGCGTGCGCCATGCGATGTCGCGGCTGGACTGCGACACGGTGGCGCAGCTGCAGCACCGGCTGCTGCACGACCCGGCGCTGTTCGCCCAGTCGCTGCAGTACTTCACCGTGCAGGTCTCGGAGATGTTCCGCGACCCGGCCTACTTCGCCGCGCTGCGCGCGCAGGTGCTGCCGGTGCTGCGCACCTATCCCTCGATCAAGCTGTGGGTGGCCGGCTGCAGCACCGGCGAGGAGGTCTGGTCGCTGGCGATCCTGCTGCGCGAGGAAGGCCTGCTGGAGCGCACGATCCTCTACGCCACCGACATCAATACCGAGGCGCTGGCCCAGGCCGAGGCCGGCATCTTCCCGATCGAGCGGCTGGCGTTGTTCAGCCGCAACTATCTGGACGCCGGCGGCAGCGGCTCGCTGGCCGACTACTACACCACTGCCTACAACGGGGCGGTGTTCGACCGCAGCCTGCGCCGCAACGTGGTCTTCGCCGACCACAGCCTGGCCACCGACACGGTGTTCTCCGAAGTGCACCTGGTGTCGTGCCGCAACGTGCTGATCTACTTCAACCGCGCCCTGCAGGACCGCGCGATCGGGCTGTTCCAGGAGGCGCTGGTACATCGCGGCTTCCTTGGCCTGGGCAGCAAGGAGTCGCTGCAGTTCGGGCCGCATGCCGGCGCGTTCGAGGTGGTCAGCCGCGAGCAGCGCCTGTACCGGAAGGCCGCATGAAGCTGCCCAGCGGCCACGACCTGGATGCCATCGTCATCGGCGCCTCGGCCGGCGGCGTGATGGCGCTGCAGACGCTGCTGGCCAGCCTGCCGGCCACGCTGAGCCAGCCGGTGCTGATCGTGCTGCACCTGCCGCGCGACCGGCCCAGCAAGGTGGCGCAGATCGTCGGCGCGCACTGCGCGCTGGAGGTGGACGAGGCGCAGGACAAGCAGCCACTGCGCGCCGGCCAGGTGCTGATCGCCCCGCCGGACTATCACCTGCTGGTCGAGGACGCCGGCCATGTGGCGCTTTCGCTGGACGAGCCGGTGCTGTTCTCGCGGCCGGCGATCGACCCGCTGTTCGAGACCGCCGCCGAGGTCTTCGGCCCGCGCCTGCTGGCGATCCTGCTCACCGGCGCCAGCAGCGACGGCAGCGAGGGCGTGGCCGCGGTGCGCCGCGCCGGCGGCACCGCCTGGATCCAGACCCCGGCCGATGCGTCCTCACCGCTGATGCCCGCCTCGGCCCTGGCCCGCGCCGGTGCGGACGCCGTTCTTTCCCTGGCAGAACTCTGCCACCACCTCTCGGCCCTTTCTCGATGAATCTCAATCTCACGCCCCAGGACGCGCCGACCGGCGAGGCGATCAACCTGCTGATCGTCGACGACGTCCAGGAGAACCTGATCGCGATGGAGGCGCTGCTGCGCCGCGCCGACCTCAACATCCTGTGCGCCTCCTCCGGCGCGCAGGCGCTGGAGCTGCTGCTGACCCACGAGGTCGCCCTGGCGCTGCTGGACGTGCACATGCCGGAGATGGACGGCTTCGCCCTGGCCGAGCTGATGCGCGGCTCGCAGCGCACCCGGCAGGTGCCGATCATCTTCCTCACTGCCTCGCCCAACGATCCGCTGCGCGCGTTCAAGGGCTACGAGGCCGGCGCGGTGGACTTCCTGCACAAGCCGATCGAGACGCACGTAATCCTGGGCAAGGTGCAGATCTTCGTCGAGCTCTACGAACAGCGCCGCCTGCTGGCGCGCCGCAACGCCGAGCTGGAACGCGCGCTGGAGCTCAACGAGACCATGACCGCCGTGCTCACCCACGACCTGCGCACGCCGCTGTCGGTGGTGCTGCTGTGCGCGGAGAAGCTTGGCGTGGAGCTGCCGCCGGACGCCTCGGCGCAGCGCACGCTGGGCTTCCTGGAAAGCAGCGGACGGCGCATGGCGCGCATGGTCGAGCAGCTGCTGGACTTCTCGCGCATCCGCACCCGCGGCCTGCGCATGAGCTTCGTCGCGCAGGACCTGCAGCCGCTGACCGCCGGCGCGGTGGAGGAATTCCGCCAGGCCAAGCCCGGCAGCGTGCTGCGCCTGACCTGCACCGGCGATCTGGTGGCCGACGTCGACGCCGACCGCTACGCCCAGATCCTCTCCAACCTGCTGGGCAATGCGCTGGAGCACGGCGGCGGCGAGCCGGTCGAGGTCAGCCTGGACGGCAGCGAGAATGCGCACGTGCGGCTGATGGTGAGCAATGTCGGCGCGATTTCCGACGAGCTTCTGCCGCGGCTGTTCGAGCCGTTCAAGGGCCGCTTCAGCGCCAGCAGCGGCCTGGGCCTGGGCCTGTACATCGCCGACCAGTTCGTGCGCGCCCACGGCGGTCTGCTCAGCGCGCGCAACGCCGACGGCAAGGTCGTGATGGAAGCCCTGCTCTCGCGCCGCAACCGCTGAAAACGCGCCTTCAAGCCGCCGGCAGCGGCCGCAGGCACAGCCAGATCGCCGCCCAGTGCGCCAGCGCACCGCCCAGCACATGGGCGTGCCACAGCGCGCGGTTGTAGACCATCGACTTGCGCACGTAGAAGCCCACGCCGATGGTGTAGATCAGACCACCGGCGGCGATCAGCCACAGCACCGCCGTCGGCAACCCGGCCACCATCGGCTTGATCGCGACCATGCCGACCCAGCCCAGCAGCAGATAGATCGCCACCCAGAAGCCTTTGCCCAGCCCGGGCAGGCACAGCTTGGCGAACACGCCGAACAGCGCCACGCCCCAGACCACGCCGATCATCGACCAGCGCCAGGCGCCGGACAGCGCCAGCACCAGCAGCGGCGTGTAGGAGCCGGCGATCATCACGAAGATGCCGGCGTGATCGAGCTTGCGCAGCACCGGCTGCCGCGCGGGCGCGGCGAAGTTGTACGCCGCCGAGCAGGCGAACATCACCAGCAGCCCCAGCGCGTAGACGCAGGTGGCCAACAGCAGGGCCTCGTTGGCCGCCGCGCGCCAGAGCATGGCCGCGCCGCCGCCGATGGCCAGCGCCAACCCGGCGACGTGGACGATCAGGTCGGCGCGACGCGCGCCAGCAGTCTGGTAATGCGGTACGGAAGACGAAGACGCGGACACGGGTGCATCGATGCAACGTGGGGCGTACAGGATACCCGCGTGAGGCCAGGGGAGCCGTCATTGGGGCAGCCTGGAAGCCGTCATTCCCGCGAAAGCGGGAATCCATGGACGTCCGCGCGACGCCCTCAAGTCACTGGGTTCCCGCGTTCGCGGGAACGACGGGGGGGTATCGGAGGCTCCAGGCCATTCGCCTCAGTTACGAAAGCCCCATCGCCGCCATGGGCCGAAAAGGCCGTAAAGGCGGTTCCTGTCCGTAGAGCGGAGCTTGCTCCGCTGGGGCTTTCCCGATGGCCCGGCCGAAACGCAGCAGAGCTTGCTCCGGCGGGGCCTTTCCCACGACCCGGACGAAGAGCAGCGGAGCAAGCTCCGCTCTACAGAGATTTGAGGAGACAGTTGCGAAGAGGGGCTCGAGATCGGGGCTGGCGATTGAGGGGTGAGGTGCTTTAAGAGCGTGCAACACAACGCATCGTCTGGCGCTCATTCCCTCTTCTGGAACCCTCTACCAAACGTCGTTCCCGCGAACGCGGGAACCCAGTGCCTTTCAGCTTTGCGTGCGAACGTCCATGGGTTCCCGCTTTCGCGGGAACGACGGTAGGGGGTTTGCCGCGCACCCCGGGCCGACGGTCGCCACCGCCGGCCGCACGGCCGCAGCGCCCCCTGCCCTCAAGCTGCCATCCCGCTATGCCGCAGCAGCGCGTCGATGCGCGGTTCGCGGCCGCGGAAGGCGGTGAAGTTCTCCAGCGCGCTGCGGCTGCCGCCGCGCGAGAGGATCTCGGCGCGGAAACGCGCGCCGGTGGCGGCCAGCTGATCGGGCGCTTCCTCGAAGGCCGCGTAGGCATCGGCGCTGAGCACCTCGGCCCACTTGTAGCTGTAGTAGCCCGCGCCATAGCCACCGGCGAAGATGTGGCTGAAGGCATGCGGGAAGCGGCCCCACTTCGGCGCGCGGTTGACGGCCACCTCGTCGCGGATGCGCTCGAGCAGGTCCATTACCCCTTCCCTGGAGGGATCGAAGGCGCTGTGCAGCTCCATGTCGAACAGGGCGAACTCCAGCTGGCGCACGGTCTGCATGCCACTTTGGAAATTGCGCGCGGCCACCATCTTGTCGAACAGCGCGCGCGGCAGCGGCTCACCGGTCTCCGCGTGGCGGGTCATGCCCTGCACGCGCGACCACTCCCAGCAGAAGTTCTCCATGAACTGGCTCGGCAGCTCCACCGCGTCCCACTCCACGCCGTTGATGCCGGCCACCGACAGCTCGCCGACCTCGGTCAGCAGCTGGTGCAGGCCGTGGCCCATCTCGTGGAACAGGGTGATCACGTCGCTGTGGGTGAAGGTGGCCGGCCCGCCGTCCACGCCCTTGCCGAAGTTGCACACCAGATAGACCAGCGGGGTCTGCTCGCCGTCGGCGCGATGACGACGATTGCGGCAGTCGTCCATCCACGCACCGCCGCGCTTGCCCTCGCGCGCATACAGGTCCAGGTAGAACTGGCCGACCAGCGCGCCATCGGCGTCCTGCAGGCGATAGAAGCGCACGTCCGGATGCCACACCGGCGCGGTGTCGGGCAGCACGTCCACGCCGTACAGCGCCTTGATCACGCCGAACAGCCCGGCCAGCACCGCGTCCTCGGTGAAGTACTGCTTCACTTCCTGGGCCGAGAAGCTGTAGCGGGCCTGCTTGAGCTTCTCGCTGACGTAGGCCAGGTCCCAGGGCTCGACCGTCTCCAGCCCCAGCTCATCCCGGGCGAAGGCCTCCAGCTCGGCGCGGTCCTGCCTGGCGTACGGCAGCGCGCGGGCGCCCAGGTCGCGCAGGAAGCTCAGCACCTCGGCCGGGCTGCCCGCCATCTTGGTCGCCAGCGAATACTCGGCGTAAGAGGCGAAACCCAGCAGCCGCGCCAGCTCGGCGCGCAGGGCCAGGATGCGGTCGATCAGCGGCGAGTTGTCCAGCTTCTCCTCGCCGGCCTCCGAGGCGCGCACCGCATAGGCGCGGTACAGCGTCTCGCGCAGCGCGCGGTCGTCGGCATAGGTCTGCACCGGCAGATAGCACGGCATCTGCAGGGTGAACTTCCAGCCCGGTTCGTCGTCGGCCTTGGCCGCGGCGCGGCAGGCGGCGATCACATCGGCCGGCAGCCCGGCCAGGTGCTGCTTGTCCTTGATCCAGAACTCCCACTCGTCGGTGGCGTCGAGCACGTTCTCGGAGAACTTGGCCGACAGGCTGGCCAGCTCCTCGCGCACCGCGGCGAAGCGCGCCTTGGCCTCGTCCGGCAGTTCGGCGCCGCCGAGGCGGAAGTCGCGCAGCGCGTTGTCCAGGGTCTTGGCGCGCGCGGCGTCCAGGGTGGACAGGTCCGCGTCTTCCGCGAGTGCACGGTACTGCGAGAACAGCGCCAGGTTCTGCCCCAGCGCGCTGCCGAAGCGCGTGATCTTGGGCAGGTTGTCGTTGTAGGCCTTGCGCAGCGCCGGCGAGTTCAGCACGCCCTGCAGATGGTTGACCTGGCCCCAGGCTCGCCACAGCCGCTCGGTCGCATCGTCCAGCGGCACCACGAAGCTCTCCCACGTCACCGGGCTGACTGTCTCGGCCTGCTTCACCGCGGCCTCGGCCTGGGCCAGCAGCGTGTCGATGGCCGGGCCGACGTGCTCGGGCTTGATGGCATCGAACTTGGGCAGACCGGAGAAATCGAGCAGCGGATTCATGGCGGGGGGCACTCTGGGAATGGGGCAGGCGGTCGATCTGGGGGCGCGCCGGCCGCAGGGCAAGCGTGAGCGCACCATGATACGGCGCGCGCCGCGGTGCCCGCTGCGGTTCGCGGCCGCCGCTGCGCAGGGATTAAGATGCGGATCTGACACATCGTGCCAAGCGCCGCACCCGTCCATGACCCTGACGCCCGACAAGTCCAGCTCCCGCCGGCGCGTGCCCATGTACGAGGAAGTGGCCGATACGCTGCGACAGAAGATCTACGACTACGTCCTGCCGCCGGGCGACTGGATCGACGAGCCCGCCCTGGCCCAGGAGCTGGGCATCAGCCGCACCCCGCTGCGCGAGAGCCTCAAGCTGCTGGCCGCCGAGGGGCTGGTGCAGATCGAGCCCGGCCGCGGCGCGCGGGTGACCCGGCTGACGCTGGAAGACCTCAACGAGCTGTTCCCGATCATGGCGATGCTGGAGGGCCGCTGCGCCTACGAGGCGGTGCGCAAGATCGACGCCGACGGCCTGGCGCGGCTGGAATCGCTGCACGCGGCGATGGAGGCGGCCGCCGAGCGCGGCGACATGGCCGAGTTCTACCGCAACAATTACCTCATCCACGAAGCGGTGCAGGAACACGCCGGCAACCCGTGGCTGATCCGCGTCACCCACGACCTGCACCGCATCCTCAAGATGCATCGCGGCCGCCAGCTGCTCACGCCGGGACGCATGGCGATGTCGCTGAGCGAACACCGCGAGCTGATGGCGTGCTTCCGCAACGGCGACGCCGCCGAGGCCGAGCGCACCATGCACCGCCACCTGCTCAGTCAGGGCGAGGCCCTGGCCAAGTACGTCGCCTCGGGCGGCAAGCTCAACGTGCCGGCGCCACTGCCGCGCGGACGCAAAAGCGGGGAGTGAGTGGAGCGGAGTGAGGCGTGAGCGCGGAGCGATCGGCACTCCGCTTTCTTCTGGTCCGAGCAACGCGCTCTCCCGATCGCGTCACGTCCCCCTTGTAGAGCGGAGCTTGCTCCGCTGCCCTTCGTTCGGCTCGCGGGGAAGGCCCCAGCGGAGCTTGCTCCGCTGCCCTTCGTTCGGTTCACGGGGAAAGCCCCAGCGGAGCAAGCTCCGCTCTACCGGGTGGCGCCATCACAGCCAACCCGGTACCACGAACACCAGCCACGCGGCCAGCGGCCCCAGCGCGACCACCAGGCCGCTGTAGACCAGGAAGCGGCGGAACAGCTTCTCGCGTTCGTCCGGCGCGGCCGAGGCCACCACCAGCGCGCCATTGGTCGAGAACGGACTGACGTCGACGATGGTTGAGGACACGGCCAGCG
The DNA here is from genome assembly GCF_030322905.1 of Pseudoxanthomonas winnipegensis. Taxonomy (NCBI): domain Bacteria; kingdom Pseudomonadati; phylum Pseudomonadota; class Gammaproteobacteria; order Lysobacterales; family Lysobacteraceae; genus Pseudoxanthomonas; species Pseudoxanthomonas winnipegensis. The sequence goes on from NZ_CP095475.1 coordinate 3,746,911, forward strand.
CGCAGATCACGCCGGCCGGGGCCAGATGCCCCTGCAGCAGGAACGGCACCGCCAGCGGAATCGTCGCGCCCAGCACCGCCGCCGAGGAGGCGAACGCCGACACGATGCCGCCGACGTAGCACACCAGCAGCGCGCCCAGCAGCGGAATGCCGATATGCGACACGCCGTTGCCGATGAAGTCCACCGCGCCCGCCTTCTGCAGCACCTCGATGTAGGTGACCACGCCGGCGATCAGCAGCACCGTGGACCAGCTGATGCTCTCCACGGCGCCCTTCTGCGCGTTGGGCGAGAGCAGCGCCAGCAGCACCGCCACGGTCATCGACACCAGGCCGACGTTGAGGCTGTAGATCAGCGAGGCCACGCCCAGGCCGACCAGGCCGATCAGGGTGAACACATGGTCGCGCTTGATCGACACGGCCTCCAGCGCGACCGGATTGATCGACAAGGTGCCCCCGCCCGGAGTCACCAGCGCGCCATGGCCCTCGATGGCGAAGCTGCGCGGCGAGGCCTCGTTGACCGGCACGGCTTCGGACTCGGCCCGCGAAGGCTCGTGGCGCTTGAGCAGCGCCAGGCCGCCGAACGCGATGAAGCAGATGATCGCCATGGCCAGGTTGAAGCCCAGGCTGGTCAGGAACACCGACATCTCGCTGACCGGCAGGCCGGCCTTCTCCACCACCTTGTTGGTGATGCCGCCATAGACGCTGATCGGCGAGAAACCGCCGGCCTGCGCGCCGTGGATGACCAGCAGCCCCATCAGCAGCGGATTGATCCGGTACTGCTTGGCGAAGCGCAGCGCGACCGGGCCGATGATCGCCACCGCCGCCGGACCCAGCGCGCCGAAGGCGGTCAGCAGCGCGGTGACCAGGAACATCACCCACGGGATCGCCACCAGCTCGCCGCGCACCGCCTTGACCGCCCAGTGGATCAGCAGGTCGATGGTGCCGTTCTTCTGCGCGATGGCGAACAGGTAGGTAATCCCGACCAGGGTCAGGAACAGGTCGCCGGGGAAACCGCCCAGCACCGCCTTGGCGTCCATGCCCAGCCAGATCCCCCCGACGATGAAGGCCAGGGCGAAGGCCACCGCGCCCATGTTGATGGGCAGCGCCGTGGCCACGACGAACATGATCACCAAGCCGATGATCGTGATGATTTGCGGACTCATGCGCCCTCCCTAAGACACGTGATATCGCGACTGCGTCGAGTGGCGGCCCGCCACCCAAGGGTCCTGCTTCAGTGCATCGCCTGGCGCTCCAGGGCGCTGACGACCCAGTCCACGACGCCCTCCAGCGTCTGGAATTCCTCCACCGCGCGCGCCTCGCAGTCCGGATGCGCCTGGCGCGCCATCCGCGCCAGGGCGCTGCCCGGACCGATCTCCAGCAGCACGCGCGCGCCGCGCTCGATCGCCTGCGCCATCACCCCGTGCCAGTCCACTGCCTGGGCGAGCTGGCGCGACAGGCTGCGGATCACGTCCTCGCGCGAGGCGATGCGATGGCCATCGATACCGGCCAGCACATCCAGAGCGGGCGCCCGCACGGCAGCGTCCTGCAGCGTCCTGGCGAACGCATCGGCCGCCTGCGCCAGCCACGGCGTGTGCGCGGGAACATGCACAGGCAAGCGCAGCGTGCGCGCGCCGAGGGCTTCGGCCTCGCGCTGGGTGGCCTGCAGGCCGGCCGCACGACCGCCCAGCACGAAGTGGTCCTCACCGTTGACGATCGCCACGGCGACCGCGCAGGCCTCGCACAGGCGCTCGATGCGCCGGCGCGACAGGCCGATCACCGCCAGCAGTCCGCCGTCGGCGGGACTGGCCGCGTCCATGCAGGCCGCACGCGCCTTGGACAGGGACAGGCAAACCTGCGGCGTCACGCTGCCGGCCACGCCATGGGCGGCCAGCTCGCCCACGCTGTAGCCGAGCACCAGACCCGGCGACGGCAGGCGCGCGCGCAGCGCCGCCCAGGTCGCCAGCGTGGCCGCGCACACCAGCGGCTGGGCGATCGCGTTGTCGAAGCGCGCCTCGCTGGCGGCCAGCGCCTCGGGCGCTTCCCGCAATAAGTCGGCTGCGTAGCGGAGGATGCGTTCGGCGGCCGCATCGCCCTGCACCCGCGCGAACATCGCCGGATGCTGGCCGCCCTGCCCCGGACACAGCAGCGCCAGGCTCATGCGCGCGCCTGCCGGTCGAGGAACACGGTGCAGGCGAGCAGATCGGCGCTGCCGCCGGGGCTCAGGCGGCGTGCGACGAAGGCCTCGCCCACCGTCTCCAGCTGCGCTTCCCAGTCGGGCTGCCACACGCTGCCGCAGGCGAGGAAGGCGCGCGCCTGATGTTGCGCGAAGCGCAGGCCCTCGGCGCCGCCGCGGTGGAGCAGGTTGAGGTCGTCGACCCGCGCCACCAGCGTCATCAGCACGTGCGCCTGCGCGGCCGCGGGCGCGTGCCCGGCCTGCTGCGCGTCCCGCAGCGCCGGCAGCGCGGCCTCGCGCAGCAGCGGGAAGCCCTCCGCGGCCTGTTCTCGCACGCCGGCGACGCGGTGCGCGCGCCGCATGCGCTGGCCGGGGCTGTCGGGGTCGAGCGGTGCGGTCTCGAGTGCGGCACGCCAGTCGCTGACCGCGTGGCAGACCGCCTCGGCGGCGACGGGTCCGCGCTCGATGCGGCGCAGCCGCGCCGCAGCCGCGGTCAGCAGTCCCAGGCTGAAGATCGCACCGCGATGGGTGTTGATGCCGTCGGTGGCGCGCAGCATCGCGTCCTCGGCCTGCAGGCCAAGGCGGCGCAGCGCATCGAACGGCGCCTGCGCCAGCCCCGCCTGCGCGACCGCCTCGAAGTAGGCGCGCAGCGCGGCCAGACTGCGCCAGAACGTGCGCGCATCCATGTCGGCGTGGCTGCCGGCATCGCGCGGGGTCACCAGGCCGGGCTTGGGTGCCAGCGCCAGTTCGGCATGCAGGCTGGCGATGGCGAGCCGGCCCAGGCGCGACGCTTCGGCACGGTCCTGCGGACGCGGCACGCAGGCAGGCTGCGGCTCGTGCGCGCTCAAGCGGCCACCTGCTGCGCCGCGAACAGGTCCGCGCGTGCGACCAGGCGCGCGTCGTCCTCGGTCTTGACCAGCAGCCGCAGTGCGCCGCCGGCGTATTCGCGCCAGCTCAGCGCGCGCCCGTCGGGCAGGCGCAGCTCGCCATCGGCACGACGGCGATGGCGCCGCTCCCATTCGTCCAACAGGCGAACGATGACATCGGCCTGCGCGGCGGAATCGATCTCCCAGAGCAGGTCCAGATCCGACGTCTCGTGCACGTACGCCAGGCCGGTCAGCGTCTGCCAGCAGAAGGCGCCGAACACGCGTGGCACCAGGTCGAGCGCATGCGCCCGATGCGCCAGCGCCGCCAGCGCCGGTCGCCATGCCGCCGGCGCGCCGGCGATGCTGTGCTCCAATGCCGGCGGCGGGGCGATGCGCAGGACGTCCGCGGCCGCGGCGCGCACGGCCAGCCGCTGCTTGCCTTCGGCCGGCGGCAGCGGCACGCCCAGGTGCAGCGGATCGGCCGGCGCCGCCGCCGGGCGCCGCGCAACGATGGCCGGATGGCCTTGTTCGAACCAGGCACGCGCGCGCGTGGCCTGCGCCGGCGCGACCGCGTGCGCGGCCTGCGGCGGCAGCCAGACCAGCGTGTGGCGGCGCAGCGGCTCAGGCATCGCCGGCGGCCACCATCGCCGACACGTCCGCCGCCAGCGTCCGCCCGCCCCGTTGCGCGCCGAGCGCGCGCCGGGTGTCGCCCTCGTGCGGCGCCTCGAGCGCATCGACCAAGGCCTGGGCCAGATCGCCGCGCCAGATCGCACGCACCGCGCCCATCGCCACGTAGTTCTCCACGCCCGGCGCGAACACCGGCGAGCTCTGCGACAGCGCCTGCAGCTTCTCCAGCGGCTGCTTGGTCACGCGCGCCATCGCGCGCAGGTCCATCACCCGCACCTGCGCCTCGGGCAGAGCGTAGACCGCATCGGCCATCAGGCCGAAGGACAGGAAGCCGCCGCTCACCGACTCGCCATAGACCAGCGACACCAGCGCCGCGCCGCGGCGGCGCGCCAGGTCCAGCGCTTTGGCCAGGTGGGCGAAGTAGCCGTTGATGCCCAGCAGTTCATCGCGGCGCGACAGCCGTTGGCCGGCGGTGTCGACCAGCATCACGATCGGCCGCTGCGGGTGCGCCTGGGTGCTGGCGATGACGGTGGCGGCCAGGGCCAACGCATGATCGACGCCGACCTCCAGCCGGTTGGCGGTGCCGATGACCGTGACCTCGCCGAGCGCGGTCCTCGCCGTGCCGGTCAGCACGTCGTCGCGCTGGTCGATGCGGTGTCCCAGCGGGAACAGCCGGTCCAGCAGTTCGCTCAGTACCATGGCATCCTCCGGCCGCGCGTGGCCTCCAGGAAGGCGGCGGTGTCCAGCAGCGGCAGGGCCTGCGGCTGCGCGATGCCCAGCGCCTCCCACACCTGCAGCCCATCGCGGCAATCGCCGAACGCCTCGATGCGCAGCGCCAGGCGCGCGTGCTCGCCCTCCATGGCCCGCAGCAGCTGCGCGTCATCGTCGGCCGGGCGCAGCCGATCCAGCACCTCCAGCGTGGCCTGCGCGAACGCGTCGATGCGGTCGGCGACCAGCTGCGCCGCCTCGCCCAGCAGCACGCGATGCTTGCCGCCGGTGACCCGCCACACCAGGGCGCGGTCGCGCGCATCGAATTCCTCGACGCCGCGCACCGTCTCGATCACCTCCGGACCCGACAGCGACAGCCGCCCCTCCTCGGACATCAGCACGGCGCTGCAGCAGCGCGCGACGATGCCCATGCCGCCGAAGGCGCCGTTGCCGCTGCCGATCAGCGCCAGCACCGGCACGCCGGCCGCGCGCGTGGCCAACGTGGCGCGCATGATCTCCGAGATCGCGATCAGCCCGGCGTTGGCCTCGTGCAGGCGCACGCCGCCGGTGTCGAGCAGCAGCAGCACCGCCGCGGGCCCGACCCGCTGCGCGCGCTCCAGCAGCCCGACCAGCTTGGCGCCGTGCACCTCGCCCACGCCGCCGCCCATGAACTGGCCCTGCTGCGCGGCGATCAGCACCCGGCGCCCCTGCAGCGTCCCCTCGCCCACGACGATGCCGTCGTCGAACTCGCCCGGCTGATCCAGCTGCGCCAGGTGCGGGCTGGTGATGCGCCGGCGCGGGCCGAGGAACTCGACGAAACTGCCCGGGTCGAGCAAGCCGGCGATGCGCTCGCGCGCGTCGGCCTCGTAGAAGCTGCGCGCGGTGCTCATGCGGCCGGCTCCTGCAGCGTTTCCACCGCCTGGTCGAGGCGCAGGCTGACCACCGCCGGCGTCGCGCCGACGTCGTTGATCCAGATGCGCACATCCTTGAGCGGATGCCGCGTGGCGAAGTCGTCCAGCACGGCCTGCCAGATCTCGCCGAAGCCGCGCGCGGCGGTGACGATCTCGATCTCCATCGCGCCCTCCAGCGCGGCCGGCTCGATCATGACTTCCAGGTTGCCCGAGGCGACCACGCCGACCAGCACGTGGTCGCGTGTGCCGGTGGGCGCGATGCGTCCGTCGTAGCGGTAGCGCAGGGTTTCCATGGCGTGCCCCTTACCAGTTGCGGAAGCGCTTGGGCGGGTCGTACAGGCCGCCTGACCAGCGCACCAGGTCCTTGACCGTGCGCGCGGCCAGCAGGTCGCGCGTGGCATCGCGCGAGCGGATGCCCAGGTCGTCGGGACGTCTGATCACGCCGCGGTCGCGCAGGTTCTCGACCGTGCGCCGGTCGCGGCCCAGGCCGACCGCGGTGTAGCCGGCTACGCCGCGGATCGCCTGTTCGCGCTCCTCAGGCGTGCGGCACAGCAGCAGGTTGGCGATGCCCTCCTCGGTCAGCACATGGCTGACGTCGTCGCCGTAGATCATCACAGGCGGCAGGTCCAGTCCGGCGCGCTCGGCCAGCTCCCAGGCATCGAGCCTGTCGACGAACGCCGGGGCCATGTGCTCGCGGAAGGTCTCCACCATCTGCACCACCAGCTTGCGTCCGCGCGGCATCTCGCCGGGCCTGGCCGCTTCGCGCCCGGCCTTGAGCCAGGCCGGGCTGGCGTGGCGCCGGCCGCGCGCGTCCGAGCCCATGTTGGGGGCGCCGCCGAACCCGGCGATGCGGTCGCGCGTGGCGGTCGAGCTGTTGCCGGCCAGGTCGATCTGCAGGGTCGAGCCGATGAACATGTCGCAGGCATACAGCCCGGCGGTCTGCGAGAACGCGCGATTGGAGCGCATCGAGCCGTCCGCGCCGACGAAGAACACGTCCGGGCGCGCGGCGATGTAGTCCTCCATGCCCAGCTCCGAGCCGAAGGAGTGCACCGACTTGACGAAGCCCGACTCGATCGCCGGGATCAGCGCCGGATGCGGGTTGAGCGCCCAGTGCTGGCAGATCCTGCCCTTCAGCCCCAGCGATTCGGCATAGGTCGGCAGCAGCAGTTCGATCGCCGCGGTGTCGAAGCCGATGCCGTGGTTGAGGCGGTTGACGCCGTACTCGGCGTAGATGCCCTTGATGGCCATCATCGCCATGAGCACCTGCACCTCGCTGATCTGGGCCGGGTCGCGGGTGAACAGCGGCTCGATGTAGTTCGGCCTGGGCGCGTGGGTGACGAAGTTCACCCAATCGGCCGGGATGTCCACGCGCGGCAGCGTGTCGAGGATCTGGTTGACCTGGGCGATGACGATGCCGCCGCCGAAGGCGGTGGCCTCCACGATCGCCGGGGTGTCCTCGGTATTCGGGCCGGTGTAGAGATTGCCGTGGCGATCGGCCGCATGCGCGGCGATCAGCGCCACGCGCGGGGTCAGGTCGATGAAGTAGCGGCCGAACAGTTCCAGGTAGGTGTGGATCGCGCCGAGTTCCAGCCGGCCCTCGCCCAGCAGCCGCGCCAGCCGCACCGACTGCGGACCGGAGAAGGAGAAGTCCAGCTTCCTGGCGATGCCCTTCTCGAACACGTCCAGGTGCGCCGGCAGCGACAGCACCGACTGCACCATGTGCAGGTCGTGCACGCGCGCCGGATCGACCCGGGTCAGGCACTCGGCCAGGAAGTCGGCCTGCTTCTGGTTGTTGCCTTCCAGGCAGACCCGGTCGCCGGGCCGCAGCACGGCCTCCAGCAGGGGCACCACGTCCTGGCTGCGCACCAGGCGGCCCCTGGCCAGCTTGGCCGCGGCCTGCAGGCGCTGGCTCCGGTCGGTGCTCAAGGTGTTCCAGTCCGCCATCGCGTCACCAGGAATTACTCTGTAATTACAGAGTAATCATTCTGCGCCCGACCTGCATGCGGCGGCGCAGCAGCTGGCCGAAATCTCAGCCAGCGCTGCCGAAACCCGTTTTATTGCAAGGACTTGCCTGGGCCCGGGCCGACTGTCGTGCGGCCCTGCCGCCGTCGATCCGCCCGCTCAGCCCGCGGCCGTCGCCAGGGCCGGCAGCGCGCCGCCGGCCACCGCCGCGGCAATGGCCGCATCGCTGTCGGCGGTATCGATGCCGCAGCGCGCGTACCAGGCCGGGTCGTAATAGCTGTGCGCGTAGCGGTCGCCGGCATCGCACAGGATGGTGACGATGGAGCCGCGGCGACCGGCCCGGCACATCGCGTGGGCGGCGTGCAGCACGCCGACCAGGTTGGTGCCGGTGGAGCCGCCCACGCGCCTGCCCAGGGTCGCGCTGGCCCAGCGCATCGCCGCCAGGCTCAGGGCATCGGGCACCTTGACCATCGCATCGATGCAGGCCGGCACGAAGCTCGGCTCCACCCGCGGCCGGCCGATGCCCTCGATGCGCGAGCCGCAGTGGTGCAGGCGCGCCGGATCGCCCGCCCCGCCCAGCGCATCGCGGTAGTAGTCGAAGAACACCGAGTGCTCCGGATCCACGCACAGGATGCGCGTGGCATGCCGGCGGTAGCGCACGTAGCGGCCCAGCGTGGCGCCGGTGCCACCGGTGCCGGGGCTGCACACGATCCATTCCGGGATCGGATGCGGCTCGGCCGCCATCTGCTTGAAGATCGACTCGGCGATGTTGTTGTTCGCCCGCCAGTCGGTCGCGCGCTCGGCGTAGGTGAACTGGTCCATGAAGTGACCGCCGTGCTCGCGCGCCAGGCGCTCGGACTCGGCATTGATCGCCCCGGCCTGCTCGACCAGATGGCACTGGCCGCCGTAGAAGGTGATCGCGGCGATCTTCTCCGGCGAGGTGCTGGCCGGCATCACCGCGATGAAGGGCAGGCCCAGCAGGCGCGCGAAGTAGGCCTCGGACACCGCGGTCGAACCGCTGGAGGCCTCGATCACCGGCGCGCCCTCGCGCAGCCAGCCGTTGGCCAGCGCGTACAGGAACAGCGAGCGCGCCAGCCGGTGCTTGAGGCTGCCGGTGGGATGGCTGGACTCGTCCTTCAGGTACAGGTCGATGCCGGGGTAGCCAGGCAGCTCCAGCGGGATCAGATGGGTGTCGGCCGAGCGGTTGAAGTCGGCCTCGATCTTGTGGATGGCGGCGGCCACCCAGTCACGCTGCGACATGGGATCGAGGGTTCTTTTTGGATAGGAATGCACCATTGTATCGCCCGGCTCGTCCCGTCCGGGGCTGCGCCGCCGGGCCCGGCACACATTGACCCTAGCCACCTCCAACACATCCACCACCCGCGATGGCGCGGCCGCGAGGACCACCTACAGGAGCCGCCATCTTTCCAAACGCGGAGATCCACGGACATCGAGTCATTGGAAGCGCAGTCCCCGGATGCACACACGTCCACCCAGGAGGTGCTCAGGCCAACTGTCCGATTGTTTCGCCCTTGCTTCCAATATCGCAACTGAGACACCGCCGGTTCGGCCATATTTCGCAGGTAGTCAAAGAACCATCAGCAACCAAGTATCGCGATCAGAAAAGCCCGGCACGAGAAGGTGCAAGAACGGCTTGACGCCCCGTTCTTCTTCAGCCGAACATCCGCGCGACGCTCCGGGAATGGAGTCCAATAGGCGTTAGGGTGTTAATGCGAATCCGCGATCTCCTCCTTAAGAATCTTGGGGCGTCAGATGGCCTCGCGGACGTTTCTCTTCCTGAACTTGAACGTCTTGATTCTGATCTGAAGCATCAAATCGACGGCAATTTCCAGAATGCGGCCAGCCAGTTGCTATCGGCGGACGAGCAGATGCGTTCTGCCAAACCACTCATCGATAAGCGTGCACAAGTTCTCGCTGAGATCTCCACACGTGAGGCTCTTTGGGCGCGCTATCGTGGGGCTACCTGGATTCTTCTCTTTTTCTTCCTGCTGGGGATCATGGGCCTTGGGCTACGGTGGCTGGCGCCCTAACTCGCCCGATGCCTGTCACGCACCTGCAGTCAGCAGCAGCGGGCAGCCGTCGGGCAGGTGCATGCGCAGGCGGCCGGGCACGCAGTCCACGCGGAAGTGGCGCGAGGTCTCCGGTTCGCCGTCCAGGTTGAGCGTGATCGGCTCGGCCACGTCGATCTCCACCCACGGCAGGCGCGCGCGCACGGCGGCCTGCTCCAGCGCGGCGCGCTTGCCGCCGGTGATCAGCGTGCCCAGCGTGGCGGCGAAGGCGCCGGTCAGCTCGGGGACGATGGTCAACTCCAGCAGGCCGTCGTCGACCAGCGCGTCCGGGCACAGCGCCTGGCCGCCGCCGGCCTGGCGGCCGTTGCCCAGCCCCAGCGCGATGAAGCTGACTTCCCAGGCGAAGTCGGGCCCGCGGAAGCGCGCCCGCATCGGCTCGACCCGGCCCAGTCGCGACAGGCCGGTGACCACATAGGCCAGGCCGCCGAGCACGCGCTTCATCGCCTCGTCGGTCTCCACCGTGACCTGGGTACCGAAGCCGCCGGTGGCCATGTTGGCGCACCAGTGCGGGCCGTGGTCCGCGGTGACGCGCAGCAGGTCGATGGGACGCGCCGGCGCCGCGGCGATCAGCGCCAGCGCGGCCTGCGGCTCCAGCGGCAGCTCGGCCGCGGTGGCGAAGTCGTTGGCCGTGCCCAGCGGCAGCAGGGCCAGCGCGGGCAGCGCGTCGGCGCCCTCGTCGCGATGGGCCAGGGTGGTGGCGACCTCGCTGAGCGTGCCGTCGCCGCCGCCGGCGATCACCGTGTCCACGCCGTCGGCGATGGCCTCGGTGACGTAGCGCTCGGCATCGCCACTCTCCCAGGTCACGCGCACGTCCAGCCGCGCGCCGCGCTCGCGCGCCTGCGTCACCGCGGCGCGCACCGCATCGTTGCCGGCGGCCTTGCCGTTGAGGATCAGACACCAGCGCGGCTGGGACATGGGGAGGGCAACGGACGTGGGGTGGCGCAGGCTAGCAGTCGCCGCGGCCTGCGGCTGTCATGTTCCCGTCAGATAAGACACGTAGCGTGGAAGGCCATAGCAGGGACGACGGAGGGAGGCAGGATCAGCCTCCAGTCTTCGCGGGAACCGCGCCGGGGCGACTCGACGCGGTTCTTTTTTTGTGTGCCGCCATAGGGCGGCATCTCCGGTTTGCGGGAGCAACTGCCTCCTCACATCCCGCCGCGGCCCTCCTGTAGAGCGGAGCTCGTGGCAATCCCTCTTGGGGACTCCGCTGCCCTTCGTCCGGGTCGCGGGAGGCCCCGGTGGAAGGTTTGTGGGAAAGCCCCAGCGGAGTCCCCAAGAGGGGATTGCCACAAGCTCCGCTCTACGGCCGCAGGAACTTCAGGTCCGACGGCGCCGCCACTTCCACCGCCTGCAGCGTCTTGCCGAGCTTGCCGGTGTGCGGGTCGCGCGCCAGCACCACGATCCGGTTGGCGCCCTGCACGGCGATCAGCAGGAAGCGCCCGGACGGATCGATGGCAAACTCGCGCGCCTGCTGGCCCACGGTGGCGCGGCGCTGGATCAGCGTCAGGCCGCCATCGGCGCCGACCGCGAACACGGCCAGATGATCGTCGCCACCGCGATTGATCGCGTACAGGAAGCGCCCATCCGCCGACAGGTGCAGCGCGCCGCCGCCGTTGCCGCCGGTGAAGCCGGGCGCGAACAGGTTCACCACCTCGCGCAGCCGCAGCGCGCCCTGCGCGTCGACGTCCAGCACCGCCACCTGCCCGGCCATCTCCAGGGTCAGGTAGGCGTGCCGGCCGCTGGCGTCGAAGGTCAGGTGCCGCGGCCCGCTGCCAGGCGGCAGCGCCAGGAACGGGGTGGGCGCGGGCTGCAGCGGCCGTTCGGCGTTGGCCTGCGGCGCATAGCGGTAGGCGTACACGCGATCGCCGCCCAGGTCGGAGGCATAGGCGGTCGCGCCGTCGGGCGAGAACCCGACCCAGTGCACATGCGACGAGCGCTGGCGCTCGGGGTCCACGTGACTGGCCTGGTAGGTCAGCAGCTGGGTGACCGGCTGCAGCCGGCCCTGCGCATCGATCGGCAGGACCGCCAGTGACCCGCCCGGATGCGTGTCGACCGAGTAGTTGGCCACCAGCAGATAGCGCCCGTCCGGCGTCAGGCTGGCGTGGGTGGGATGGTCGCCGAGCGTGGAGACCTGGCCCTGCAGCGTCAGCCGATGCTGCGCGTCCAGGGCCAGCATCCCGGCGCGGCCGACCGTGTCGCGCGCGCCCGGCCCGTTCTCGCTGACGGCGTACACGCGCGTCTGATCGGGCGCGAGCACCAGCCAGGACGGGTTGTCCAGGCGCAGCGTCTGCCAGGGCTGCGCGTCCAGCCGGCCGCTGCCGGTATCGAAGCGGTAGGCATACAGCCCTGGCGAGCCGCTGTCGGTATACGAACCGACCAGCAGATCCACCGACGCGGGCGCCGCCACCGCGGCCAGCGGCAGCGCGGCGATCGCCAGCATCGTGGCCTTGAGCAGATTGAACATGGTGCGCCCCTAGCCCTGTGCGAAGTCGGTCAGCGCCTGGCCATCCAGGCGATAGATGGTCCATTCGTCCATCGGCCGCGCGCCCACGGCGCGGTAGAAATCGATCGCCGGCTGGTTCCAGTCCAGCACCGACCACTCGAAGCGCCCGCAGTCCTTCTCCACCGCCAGCCGCGCCAGGTGGCGCAGCAGGGCCAGGCCGGCGCCCTGGCCGCGCGCCTGCGGCCGCACGAACAGGTCCTCCAGATAGAGGCCATTGCGCCCCTTCCAGGTGGAGTAGTTGAAGAAGTACACCGCAAAGCCCAGCGCCACGCCGTCCTGCTCGCAGAGCACGCAGTAGGCGGTGGCGCCCGCGTCGAACAGCGTGCGCCCCAGGTCGGCCTCGGTGGCCTGGACCGCGTGCGGCTCGCGCTCGTACTCGGCCAGCGCGCGGATCAGCTCCAGGATCAGCGGGATGTCTTCGCGCGTGGCGCTGCGGATGGACAGGCTCACTTCGCCCCCGCCACGGCCGCGCGCATCTGCGAGATCACCTGCGCATAGTCCGGGGCGTTGAAGATCGCCGAGCCGGCGACGAAGGTATCGGCGCCGGCGGCGGCGATCTGGCCGATGTTGTCCACCTTCACCCCGCCGTCGATCTCCAGATGGATCCTGCGGCCGCTGGCGTCGATGCGCTCGCGCACCGCGCGCAGCTTGTCCAGCGCCGAGGGAATGAAGGCCTGCCCGCCGAAGCCCGGGTTGACTGACATCAGCAGCACCAGGTCCACCTCGTCCAGCACCCAGTCCAGCACGTCCAGCGAGGTGGCCGGATTGAGCACCACGCCGGCGGTGCAGCCGTGCGACTTGATCAGCTGGATCGTGCGGTGCACGTGGCGGCTGGCCTCGGGGTGGAAGCTGATGTGGCTGGCGCCGGCCTTGGCGAAGTCCGGCACGACGCGGTCCACCGGCTCGACCATCAGGTGCACGTCGATCGGCGCGGTCACCCCGTACTTGCGCAGCGCCTCGCACACCATCGGGCCGATGGTCAGGTTGGGCACGTAGTGGTTGTCCATCACGTCGAAATGGATCCAGTCGGCGCCGGCGGCGAGCACGGCGTCGACCTCGGCGCCAAGCCGGGCGAAGTCGGCCGACAGGATGGACGGGGAAATGATGCAGTTGGACATGGCGGTCTGCCGGAAGAGGAAGGAGGTCAGGCGGCGCGCTTGCGGCGCAGCGTCTTGATGCGGTCGTAGGCGGCGTTGAGCTCGCGCGCGCGGGCCTCGGCGCGGGCGCGCAGCTCGGGCGCGGCGCCGGCCAGGCGGTCGGGGTGGTACTGGGAGATCAGGCGGCGATAGGCCTGGTCGACTTCCGCATCGCTGGCGTCGCGGGTCAGGTCGAAGGCGCGGTACGGATTGTCCCGCGACAGCTGGAACCAGTCCCGGTCGAAGGCATGGCCCAGCAGCAGTCCCACCAGGGCGCCGAACACCGGATTGGGGCGGAACAGCAGCGCGCCGGCGATGCCGCCCAGCAGTTTTCCGTACCAGCGATTCATCGGGAGGTCGGGCCTGCGGTGGGGAGGGAAGCGGCATTTTACGGTAGGCGGCCCAGGGCCCGTCATCGATCCCCGGGTGGGGGGCGCCGTCCTTGCGCGTGCCCGGGGCAAGCAAGCGGGAGGAGTGGAGGTCCGTCCACGACCGAGCAATGACGCAGTCTCCGGGTGCGCGCAAGGGCGGCCCTTCGGGTTGGCGCCGCAGGGCGGCGCCAACGCGGCCTGCCCGGGGATCGATGATGGGCCCTGGGCACCTGTCGCTTTGCGCGCAGGCGCGTACACTACGCGGCCCGCCGCCGCCTTAACCGGCGCGCCGGCACACGCAGCGAGCGGGGTTTCGAGCGCCTTTCGCCTCACGCCAGGAGTGCTGTGTGCCCACCACGCTGTTGCAAGCCGATCTGCCCGGTCTGACCCTGCGCCATCGCGGCAAGGTCCGCGACGTCTTCGACATCCCACGCGAACGCCTGCCGGCCAACGCCGCGCCCGGCGACTATCTGCTGATCGTCGCCACCGACCGCCTCTCCGCCTTCGACGTGGTCCTGCCCGACCCGATCCCCGGCAAGGGCGAGATGCTGTGCCAGATCTCCAACTTCTGGTTCGACAAGACCGCCCACCTGATGCCCAACCACCTGACCGGCATCGAGGTCGCCGACGTCCTGCCCGAGGGCGTGGACCCGGCGCTGTACGCGCGCCGCGCGGTGGTCACGCGCAAGCTCAAGCCGGTGCCGGTGGAGGCCATCGCCCGCGGCTATCTGATCGGCAGCGGCTGGAAGGACTACCAGCGCACCGGCAAGATCAGCGGCATCGAGCTGCCCGACGGCCTGCAGCAGGCGCAGAAGCTGCGCGAGCCGATCTTCACCCCCTCGACCAAGGCCGCGGTCGGCGACCACGACGAGAACATCGACTTCGACGCCATGGTCAAGACCGTCGGCGGCGACCTGGCCGAGCGCGTGCGCGATGCGACCCTGCGCATCTACAGCTTCGCCGCCGAATACGCCGCCTCGCGCGGCATCCTGCTGGCCGACACCAAGTTCGAGTTCGGCACCGATGCCGACGGCCGCCTGTACATCATGGACGAGATGCTGACGCCGGATTCCTCGCGCTACTGGCCGGCCGACGAGTACCAGGTCGGCCTCAGCCCGCCCAGCTACGACAAGCAGATCGTGCGCGACTACCTGGAGACGCTGGACTGGGGCAAGACCGCGCCGGGCCCGGTGCTGCCGCCGGAAGTGATCGAGCGCACCCGCGCCCGCTACGCCGAGGCCCTGCTCAAGCTGGCCGACATCCGCCTGGACTGAACGGCGCCAAGCACCCCGCGCGCAACGCGGGGTGCGCTTCACAAACCTGGCCGCAGACGCCGGGTATCCTCCGGCCCGATGAAGCGCCCTGCCCGGGGCGCCTTGTTTGCGATCAGGAGGATCCAGTGGTCTTCACCCGCACGCTCGTGCACGTGTCCGCGCTGATGCTGGCGCTCGCCGCCTGCAAGCCGCAGGCGCCCGCCCCTGCTGCCGCGCCTGTCCCCGCTGCGCCAGCCGCATCCGCCGCGGCCCCGGCCACCTGCCCCGACGCGGACTTCGACCACTTCGTACAGCGCTTCAGCGCCGACATCGCGGTCCAGGAAAAGGCCACGGCCGATCCGTTGACGATGATCCAGCTCGATCCGAACGCCCAGCCCGAACCTGCGCCGGTGACCCGCCAGGTCCCGCTGGCCGAGGTCGAATGGCCGGTGATTCCCAACCTGGAGGCGGCCCGCAACGGCGGACGCGAGGTCGTGGTCTCCGACGAGGCCGGCGGACGCAAGGTGCTGGTGCGCACGCCGGACAGCGGCGACCAGCAGGTCTATTACTTCGCCCAGCGGCCCTGCTGGACCCTGGTGAAGGTGGACGACCAGTCGCTTTGAGTCGATGAATCGCTCGGACGCGCCATGGCAGAGGAGATCGGCCCGCCGGGCTTCGAACAGTTCGACCCGCATGCCGGACGCCGCTGACCGTATGGCCTGCCTTCCCGTGACTCGCACTGCCAAGGAGGTGACCTGATGCGCCCCGCCCGCTCCATCCTGCCCGCCTTGGGCCTCACCCTGGTGCTGGCCGCCTGCGGCGGCAAGACGCCTTCCACGGATCAGACCGCCGACACGCCGGTACAGGCTTCGGCTCCCTCACCCTCTCCCGCTTCGACCGAAGCGGCCGCACAAGGACAGAACGGCATGATCAAGGAATGCCCAGGCGCACGCCTGCACCTGGACGCGTTGCCTCGCCAGGACGGCGCCGCCTCCACCAAGACCCAGGTCGAGCTGGAACGCGACGGGCAACGCCAGACCCTGGCCGCGCCCCCCCAGATGAGCGACTACACCGCGGTGGGCCTGGGCTGCGCCGAAGACGGCAAGGGCGGCGCCTACTTCGTCGTGCAATACGGCGAACTGCCTTATGGCTGCGAGTTCTGCGAGTGGTTCTTCCTCTACGACGCCCAGGGCCGGCTGCTGAATCACGCGACTCCGCCGCTGCATGAGGAAGACGGCCAGCAGAGCCCGAACAACGACGAATACCAACACAAGCTCGAGGAGCTGGGACTCAAGCACCCGGAGGTGGTGCCCTACCCGTCCTGAGCTAAGGAAAGCTCACGCACCGCCATCCGGCGGCGCGTGGCCAACGCAGTACGCAGTACATGGAGCAGTACCCCTCCCAAGGAAGAATCCGTCTCATAGAAAGGAACGCACGACATGACCGACGACACGATCTACACCGAAATGGTGCAGCCCCGCGGGGCCGCCTATCGCAGCGACAGGATCAAACCCTGGAGCCACTACCGCGAGCCCATCGACGCCGGCGATGGCCGTCTGCACGGCGAGTCGCGCCGATGGGGCGATGCCACCCCGCAGACCCAGTCCAGGGTGATCGACAACCTGATCGACGCCTCGCGTGAGGCCGGGCTGTCATCGCGCGAGACGGCCTATGTGCTGGCCATCGCCCGGGTCGAATCCGGCTTCAACCCGGATGCGGCCGCGGGGACCACCTCCGCGTCCGGCCTTGGCCAGTTCATCGACCGCACCGGTGGCCAGTACGGGCTCAACAACGCCAACCGCTTCGACGTGCGGACCCAGTCGCAGGCGCTGGTGCAGCACTTCATCGACAATCGGGACCTGGCGCGCAGCCGCGGCCACGGTGAGGACTACATCTACAAGTACCACCACGACGGCCCCAGCAAGGACTACGGCGGTCTTGGCCTGTCCCAGCGCGAGGTGGCGCCCTACCTGGACCGTTACGAGCGCTTCGTCGAACAGCGCCTGTCGCAGACCCAGACCCAGGGACACGCACCGACGCATGCGACGCCCTCGCCCGCCTCCCACGCGCAAGGCCACGGCGGCTTCCAGCAGACGATGGAGCGCATGCTGCCGGGCCAGGGCGGTCAAGACCCCCACATCACGGGCAACTTCGGCGAGCATCGTGGCAAGGGGCCGCATGGCGGCACCGACTTCAACTACGAGGGCGGCCAGGCCGGCCGCAACCTGCGGCATCCGACCGTCCATTCGCCCATAGACGGCACGGTGACCTTCTCCGGCGGCCAGTACGGCACGGTGAAGATCCGCGACGCGCAGGGCAACTCGCACGAGATCCTGCATCTGGATTCGCGCTCGGTGAAGGAAGGCCAGGTCGTGCGCGCCGGCGATCCGATCGGCACGATGGGCGGGCGCGGACCCGAAGGCGCCGGTCAATATGCCCAGCACGTGCACTACCAGTTGCGCGATCCGCAGGGCCATCTGATCAGCCCCCAGACGTTCTGGGATCGCCATGCGTCGGCACAGACCACGTCCGCGCCGACCTCGACCGCGGCATCGCATCGTGGCGCCGGCGCCGAGGTGCTCCAGCACGGCGACCACGGCCCGAACGTGCGCGCCCTGCAGCAACAGCTCAACACGTTGGGCGTGCGGGACGAGCACGGGCGGCGCTTGGCCGAGGACGGCAAGTTCGGCACGCATACGCGGGCGGCGGTGGAGCGGCTGCAGCGCACGCACGGGATCGCGGTGGATGGCGAGGTCGGGCCTGACACCCGCCGGGCGCTGGCGGCACGACCGGCGATCGCGACACCGGGGCTGGACCAGGCCTCGCATCCGGACCATCGGCTGTACACGGCCATCCGTGCCCAGGTGCCGGCGCCTTATTCGAACGAGCTGGCCGCGCATATCACCGTGCAGGCCAAGCAGCACGGCATCGATACGCCGGAGAAGGTCGGCGGGGTGGCGGTGCAGGACGGCAAGGCTTATGTCGTGGGCACCACGCCGGGCTTCCGCGCCACGGTCGATCTGGCGCAGCCGCCGAGCTTCGAGCACAGCAGTCAGCAGTTGCTGGCGCAGCAGCGGGCGGCTCCGGTCGTCGAGCCGACGCCGGTGGTGGCGATGCAGCGGTGATGGTTGGCGGGGTTGGCAAGGCGGCGTTCGGTTGGGGCCGCGCGTAGCTGAGGCAACCCCCTCCCAACCTCCCCCTGCTGCGCAAGGGGAGGGGCCAAAGCGCCGCGCTTTCGTAGGAAGGCGCGGCGCTTCTGTTTGCGTTCGCGTCGATTTCGCGGCGCAGCATGCCGCCCGCTGGGTGCGGCGGCGGGCGGCGGGCTATGCTGTCGGTCTTCCTGGGAGGGACCCGATGCAGCACGTCGACGCGCAACGCCCGATCGATCGGTGGTTCGCGAACTACTCGCAAGACCACCGCAATCTCACCAACCAGGCCATCCACGTCGTCGCGGTGCCGGCAATCCTGTGGTCGGTGATCGCGCTGCTGTGGTGCATCCCGGTGCAGGCCACCTGGTTCCGCGGCGGGGTGTGGGCGGGCCTGGCGATGTTCTGCGCGTGGATGTATTACAACCGGCTCTCGCGGTCGATCGGCTACGGGATGTTCGTGGTGTTCTTCACCATGGGCTGCGTGTGCCGGCTGATCAGCCAGCGCGCGGGCACCGAGGTGCTGCTGTGGAGCGCGGCGAGCGTGTTCGTGGTGGCGTGGATCGCGCAGTTCGTCGGCCACAAGATCGAGGGCCGCAAGCCCAGCTTCCTCACCGACCTGTCCTACCTGCTGATCGGCCCGATCTGGGTACTGGCCAAGTTCTACCGGAAGATGGGCTGGCGCTACTGACCCAGCATCGCCGCGGTCGGCGCGAAGCCGCGCGGCGCATAGCCGAAGTCCCGCCGTGCGGGCGCGGCGTCGAACACCAGGTCCTGGCGCATGCGCGCCACCGCGGCGGGGTTGAGCGAACGCGCCACGCCCAGCGCCTGCGCCGTGCGCACCGCCAGGGCGAACAGCGGCGGCGGCAGTTCCAGCAGCCGCGGCGGCGGTGACATCGCCGCCAGCGTGCGCGCCACCATCTCGCGATAGGTCAGCGTCTCGCCGCCCGGCAGCGCGTAGGCCTGGCCGGCGCTGGCCACGGCATCGCAGGCGGCCAGCGCCGCATCGGCCAGATCGTCCACGTGCACCGGCTGGCGCAGGCCGCCGGTGGCGCCGCGCGGCAGCGGGAAGCAGCGCAGCTGCCGCGCCAGCGCCGCGATCCGGGTCAGCGAGGCATCGCGGCCGGCGCCGTAGACCAGCGTGGGCCGCAGCAGGGTGGCCTGCGCGCCGCGCGCGGCGGCCGCGGCGAACACCGCGGCCTCGGCATCGCGCAGGCGCGCGGCCAGGTCGCGCTCATGCGCGTCGACGGAAGTCTGCTTGGTGCCCAGGCTGGTCGAACCGAAGGCCACCACGCGCGGCGCGACCAGCGCGCTGCCGGCATACCAGCGCGCGAAGTGGTCCAGCGGCCCGGCGCTGAAGATCGCATCGACCCGGTCGGGCAGTGCGGGCATCGTCGCCAGGTCGCCGGCCAGCCACTGCACGCGCTCGCGCGCCGGCTGCCCGTGGCGCGAGACCGCCAGCACCGACCAGCCGCGCGCGACCAGCCGGACCAGCAGCGCCTGGCCGATCTGGCCGCTGCCGCCCAGCACCAGAGCGACGCGGGCGGGGGAAGACGACACGGCGGCAGCGACAGACGCAGTCATCCGCACAGGATAGGCCAGCACGACGCATCCGCGTCGCCGCGCGCACTCCCGCGACGCGAGGGCCTGTCGGTCCCCTGCAGAGCGCGCCGCAAGGGCGGCTCTTCGGGTTGGCGCTGCAAGCCCCCCTCTTCTCCCCGCGCGGCTTGACCCCGCCTTCGCGAGGGGCGGCACTCTGACGACCATTCAGGCCTAGGCGACGCGACGCAAACCTGACGGCCTTGCGGCACCAACGCCACCTGCCCGGGGATCGATCGCAGGTCCTGGCTGACCACGATGACCCGACAGTCAGCGGCCCGCTCACGCCGCCGCTGTTATCGTGATGGCCTGCTCGCGAATGGCTGCATTCCCTGCATGCCCCACCTCCTTCTTCCCCTGCTCGCCCTGCCCTTCGTCATGGCGGCGATCGTGGCCGCGGCCCATCGCCTGCCGCGCACGGCGCTGGCGTGGCTGGCCGCGCTGGCGCCGCTGGGCGGTCTGGCGCTGCTGGCGGCGATGACACCGGCCATCCTCGCTGGGCAGGTGCTGCACGACCGGCACGCCTGGCTGCCGCGCATCGGCCTGGAGTTCACGCTGCGCGTGGACGGCTTCGCCTGGATGTTCGCGCTGCTGGTGCTGGCCATCGGCGCTCTGGTGGTGATGTATGCGCGCTACTACCTCAGCGAGCGCGACTCGGTGCCGCGTTTCCTGGCCTTCCTGCTGCTGTTCATGGGCGCGATGCTGGGCGTGGTGGTGTCCGGCAACCTGTTGCTGCTGTGCGTGTTCTGGGAGCTGACCAGCCTGACCTCGTTCCTGCTGATCGGCTTCTGGACGCATCGCAAGGACGCACGCGAAGGCGCGCGCATGGCGCTGGTGGTGACCGGCGGTGGCGGCCTGGCGCTGCTGGGCGGCGTGCTGCTGATCGGCCGCATCGTCGGCAGCTTCGACCTGGACACGGTGCTGGGCGCCGGCGACACGCTGCGCGCCAGTGCGCTGTATCCGTGGGCGCTGTTCCTGGTGCTGGGCGGCATCCTGACCAAGAGCGCGCAGTTCCCGTTCCACTTCTGGCTGCCGCAGGCCATGGCCGCGCCAACGCCGGTCTCGGCCTATCTGCATTCGGCCACGATGGTGAAGGCCGGCGTGTTCCTGCTGGCGCGCCTGCACCCGGCGCTGGCGGGGACGGACCTGTTCTTCTACACGGTCAGCACCATCGGCGCGGTCACCCTGCTGCTGGGCGCGTGGTATGCGATCTTCCAGCACGATCTGAAGGGCCTGCTGGCGTATTCGACCATCTCGCACCTGGGCCTGATCACGATGCTGTTCGGCCTGTCCACGCCATTGGCGGTGGTGGCCGGCGTGTTCCACATCCTCAACCATGCGGTGTTCAAGGCCTCGTTGTTCATGGCCGCTGGCATCATCGACCACGAGACCGGCACGCGCGACATCCGCCGGCTGGGCGGGCTGCGCCGGCTGATGCCCTTCACCAGCACGCTGGCGATCGTGGCCTCGCTGTCGATGGCTGGCATCCCGCTGCTCAACGGCTTTCTGTCCAAGGAAATGTTCTTCGCCGCGGCGCTGGAGACCCCGGCGCCGGCGCCGATGCGCGTGTTCACCGGCGTGGCCGCGCTGCTGGCCGGTGTGCTGGGCGTGGCCTACAGCCTGCGCTTCGTCTACGAGACCTTCTTCGGCGACGGTCCGCGCGACCTCGAAGTCACCCCGCACGAGCCGCCGCGCTGGATGAAGATCCCCGTCGAGGTGCTGGTGGTGCTGTGCGTGGCGGTGGGCATCTTCCCGGCGCTGACCGTGGCGCGGCTGCTGCACGCCGGCGTCTACGCCATCCTGGGCCCGGCCACGCCCGACTACAGCCTGGCGGTGTGGCACGGCCTGAACTGGCCGCTGGCGATGAGCCTGGCCGGCGTGGTCGGCGGCGTGGCGCTGTACCTGGGGCTGGCGCGGTTGCTGGATCTGCACGCGGTGGTGACCCGGGCGATCGGGCGCGACCTGTTCAAGCGGCATCTGGAGCTGCTGTTCGTCGCCGGCAACCGCATCAGCACGCGCCTGGCCAACAACAGCCTGCAGCGCAGCCTGCTGATGCTGGTGCTGGTGGCCATCGCCGCGGCCGCGGTGCCGCTGCGGCGCGACGGCCTGGCGCTGTCGCTGGCCGGGGTGCAGCCGCTGCCGCTGCTGGGCGCGCTGGTGTGGGTGGTGATGATCGCCGCCGCGCTCGGCGCGGTGCGCCTGCATCGCCAGCGCCTGCTGGCGGCGATCGTGCTGAGCGCGGCGGGGCTGATGATCAGCCTGACCTTCGTGCTGCTGTCGGCGCCGGACCTGGCCCTGACCCAGCTGCTGGTGGAGATGGTGACCCTGGTGCTGATGATGCTGGCGCTGAACTACCTGCCGGAGACCAGCCCGCCCGAAGCGTCCCGCTGGCGCAAGTGGCGCGATGCGCTGATCGCCTGCGCGGCGGGCGCGGGCCTGGCGGTGCTGGCCTACGCGATGATGACCCGGCCCGCGGACACCGTCGCCGGCGAGCTGCTGACGCGCGCCCTGCCGGAGGCCTACGGCCGCAACGTGGTCAACGTGACGCTGGTCGACTTCCGCGGCTTCGACACCTTCGGCGAGATCACCGTGTTCGCCATCGCCGCGCTGGTGGTGCATGCCTGCCTGCGTCGCGCGCGCATGGCGCCCGAGCGCCTGATCGCCGGCGACCCGGTGCAGCTGCCGGTGCCGGCCGACCTGACCCAGATCCTGTTCCCGCTGATCCTGACCGTGTCGATCTTCCTGTTCCTGCGCGGCCACAACGCGCCCGGCGGCGGCTTCATCGCCGGACTGGTGCTGGCCGTGCCACTGCTGATGCAGTACGTCATCCAGGGCGCGGCCTCGGTCGAGTCGCGCTTCGGCTTCGACTACATCCGCCTGATCGGGCTCGGCCTGGTGCTGGCGGTGCTGAGCGGGCTGGCGTCGCTGCTGTTCGGCGTGCCCTTCCTCACCAGCGGCCACCTGGACCTGGAGCTGCCGCTGATCGGGCAGGTGCCGCTGGCCAGTGCGCTGGGCTTCGACACCGGCGTGTATCTGGTGGTGTTCGGCGGGGCGATGCTGATGCTCTCGATGCTGGGCACCATCCGCGGCTCGAGCCGCCGCCGCGCCCAGCGCAAGCCGCTGGACCCGGACCGCCGCTCGCCCAGCACCGGAGGCCGCGCCTGATGGAACTCGCCCTGGCCAGCGCCATCGGCATCCTCGCCGCCGCCGGCATCTGGCTGATGCTGCGCGCGCGCACCTTCGATGTGATCCTGGGCCTGACCCTGCTGTCCTATGCCACCAACCTGCTGATCTTCGCCGGCGGGCGGCTGCGGCCGGGCCAGCCACCTGTGCTGGTGGACGGCCAGCCGGCCGACCTGGCGCACTACACCGATCCGCTGCCGCAGGCGCTCGTACTGACCGCGATCGTGATCGCCTTCGCCATGACCGCGGTCAGCCTGGTGCTGGCCATGCGCAGCCGCGCCGACAACCACAGCGATCATGTCGATGCGCATGACGCCGCGCCCGAGCCGCCGGCCGCGCCGCCGCGGGAGCCGGGCGCATGAGCCATCTGTTGCTGTGGCCGATCGTGCTGCCGCTGCTGGGCGCGGCGCTGGCGCTGTTCCTCGAACACCGGCGCTTCGGCTGGGCGGCGCGGCGCTGGGCGGCGTGGGGGATGCTGGCACTGCAGGGCGTGGCGGTGGCGGCCGTAGTCGCGCGCGTGGCCGACGGCGAGGTGGTCGCCTACCTGCTCGGCGACTGGCCGGCGCGGCTGGGCATCGCGCTGATGGCCGACCGGCTATCGGGCTGGATGCTGGCGGTGACCTGGCTGCTAGGCGTGGCCTGCCTGCTGCACGCCTGCGGCGGCTGGGACCGGCGCGCGCCGCATTTCCACGCCTTCTTCCAGCTGCAGCTGATGGGGCTCAACGGCGCCTTCCTGACCGGCGATGTGTTCAATCTGTTCGTGTTCTTCGAGGTGATGCTGAGCGCCAGCTACGGCCTGCTGGCCAGCGGCGGGCGCGGGCTGCGCCTGCGCGGCGCGTTCCACTACGTGGCCTTCAACGTCGCCGCCTCGGCGGTGTTCCTGATCGCGCTGGGGCTGATCTACGGGCTGCTGGGTTCGCTCAACATGGCCGAGCTCTCCGCGCGCATCGGCCAGGTGCCGCCGGCGCAGGCCGGGCTGGTCAAGGCCGCCTTCGGCCTGCTGCTGGTGGTGTTCTGCGCCAAGGCCGCGCTGCTGCCGCTGTACCTGTGGCTGCCGGAGACCTATGCGCGCGCGCCGGCGGCGGTGGCGGCGCTGTTCGCGGTGATGACCAAGGTCGGCCTGTACGCGGTGCTGCGGGTCAGCACCCTGCTGCTGGGCGCGCAGGCCGGGCTGCTGGCCGGCTTCGCCCGCCCCGCGCTGCTGTGGCTGGGCGCCGGCACGCTGCTGGTGGCCGCGCTGGGCGTGCTGGGCTCGGCACGGCTGCGGCTGATGATCGGCTATCTGGTGATCTGGTCGGCGGCCACGCTGTTCGTGGCCTTCGCCCTGGGCCAGGCGCAGACCCTCGGCGCGGGGCTGTACTACCTGGCGCACAGCACCTTCGTGGCGGCCGCGCTGTTCCTGATCGCCGACCTGATCCGCCGCCGTCGCGGCACGGCCGGCGACGACAAGTCGATCATCGCCGCCCTGCCCGGACGCGCGGTGCCGGGCACGCTGTTCCTGATCGCCGCGGTCTCGGCCGCGGGCCTGCCGCCGCTGTCGGGCTTTCTGGCCAAGGCCGCGCTGCTCTCGGCGGTGCCGCCGGCGCAGACGCCGCTGGTGTGGAGCGTGGTGCTGCTCTCCAGCCTGCTGGTGATCATCGGCCTCAGCCGCGCCGGCGTGCGCCTGTTCTGGCGCCTGCCCGCGCAGGTGGAGCAGGCCGAATGCGAACAGCCCGTGCCCGCCCGCGCCCGTCCGCAGGAGACCTGGGCCACGGTGTTGCTGCTGGCCTTCGGCGTGGCGATGACGGCCTTCGCCGCGCCGCTGATGCGCTACACCGACGCGACCGGCCAACAGCTGCTGGACGCGGCCGGCTATACCGACCAGCTGCGCGCGGCGCCGTCCGTGCTGAGGGCGCCGTGATGGGCGCGCGTCTGCTGCGCTGGCTGACCCCGTCCTGGCCGCTGAGCCTGTGCGTGATCGCGTTCTGGCTGCTGATGACCGACAGCTACAGCGCGGCCCAGTTCGCGCTGGCCCTGCTGCTGGGCTGGCTGATCCCGCGCTTCGCCGCGCGCCTGGACCGCGAGTACGCGCGCATCGGTTCGCTGCGGCCGGTGCCGCGCATGCTGTGCGTGGTGGCCTGGGACATCCTGCGCTCCAACGTGATCGTCGCCATGCAGGTGCTGGGCCCCGAGCGCCGACTGCATCCGGGCTTCATCTGGATCCCGCTGGACATCCAGAACCTGCACGGCATCGCCGCGCTGACCAGCATGATCACCCTGACCCCCGGCACGGTCTCGGCCGCGCTGACTGACGACCGCCGCTATCTGCTCGTCCACATGCTGGACATGCGCAGCGCGCAGGAAGCGATCGACAACATCAAGACCCGCTACGAAAAACCGCTGATGGAGATCTTTCCATGACCGCACATCTGTTCTTCGAGCACACCATCGTGGCCTGCCTGGTGGCCATCGGCGTGTCCGCGCTGCTGTGCCTGTGGCGCCTGCTGCGCGGGCCCACGGTGGCCGACCGCATCCTGGCGCTGGACACGCTGTCGGTGACCTTCATCGCGGCGCTGATGCTGCTGGGCATGCATCTGGACAGCCCGGTCTACTTCGAGGCGGCGCTGGTGGTGGCGATGCTGGGCTTCAGCAGCACGGTGGTGCTGTGCAAGTTCGTGCTGCGCCGGGACGTGTTCGAATGATCGACCTCTTCCGCGTGCTGCTGGCGCTGGTGCTGATCGCCGGCACGGCCTTCATCCTGATCGGCGCGCTGGGCCTGGTGCGGCTGTCGGACTTCTTCCGGCGCGTGCATGCGCCGACGCTGGGCAGCACGCTGGGCGTGGGCTGCGTGCTGATCGCCTCGGTCGGCTATCACCTGGTGCTGGGCCAGGACCCGCAGCCGCGCGAGCTGCTGATCACCGCGTTCCTGTTCATCACCGCGCCGATCAGCGCGCACCTGATGAGCAAGGCGGCGCTGTCGCTGATGACCCATGCCCGGCCGGTGCCGCCGAAGGACACGCGGATCTCGCCGCAGGTCACCCGGCCCCAAGCGCCGCAGGACAAAGAGGACGCGCCGCGCTGATCAGCGCAGCCAGGCCAGTTCCAGCGCCACCCAGGCGCAGAAGGCCAGCAGCAGCACGGCCGCCTCGCCGCGGCTGACGCGCGCATCGCCGCGCAGCATCGGCACTAGCACGATGGACAGGACGATGGCCGCGGGCAGCTCCAGCTTCACGAACGAGGCCGGCAGCGCCAGCGGCGCGATCAGCGCCATGCCGCCCACCACCAGCAGCAGATTGCACACGCTGGAGCCGATCACGTGGCCCAGCACCATGTCGCCCTGCCCGCGGCGCGCGGCGGCGATGGCCGCGGCGATCTCCGGCAGCGCCGTGCCGATGGCCACCGGCAGCAGGCCGGCCATCAGCGGGGTCAGGCCCAGCGCCGGGGCCAGGGTGCCCATCGAGACCACCACATCGCGCGCGCCGTAGCCCAGCAGCACCACGCCGATCAGCAGCCGCAGCAGGTTGAGCCAGGTCACGGTGCGGGTGGCGGCGTAGGCCTCCACCGGCGCGCGCACCTCGGGCGCCTCGGCGCGCCCGCGCACGATCACCTTCACCACGACCAGCACGAAGCCGAGCAGCAGCAGGCCGCCCTCGAGCCGGTTCAGGCGCCCGTCCAAGCCGAACACCATCACCAGCAGCGAGGCGATCACCAGTACCCACAGCAGCGGGGTGAGCAGGCGCAGGCGCACCTGCACACTGGCGAACAGGGCCGCCAGCGGCAGGGTCAGGCCCAGATTGACCAGATTGCTGCCGACCGCATTGCCCAGCGCCAGCGACGGCGTGCCGCGCAGCAGCGCCGCGCCGTTGACGAACAGCTCCGGCAGCGAGGTGCCGAAGGCCAGCAGCAACAGCCCGGCGGTGAACGGCGACAGCCCGGCCCGCTGCGCGATGCCCGACACGCCCTTGACCAGCGTGTCGCCGCCCAGCGCCAGCAGCACCAGGCCCAGCACGAACAAACCCCAGCCCTCGACCATCGCACCGCCCCGCTCGGATGAGTGAGGGGATTCTAGGGCCTGCCATCGATTCGCGTGTAGGCCGCCGGGAAACAGAGCGCAGGCGCGGGAACACGCACCAGGCCGAAGGCGCAGGATTCCCGCCTTCGCGGGAACGACGATGGGCGCGCGCGGTCGCCCAGGCTCAGCCCGCGCCGGCCATCGCGCGCAGGCCGATGCCGACCAGATAGGCCAGCACCGTGCCGGTGGCATAGCCCAGCGTGCCCAGCAGCGCGCCGACCGGGGCCAGCGCCGGATGGAACACCGCCGCCACCACCGGCGCCGAGGCCGGCCCGCCGATATTGCTCTGCGAGCCGATGGCGAAGTAGAAGAACGGCACCTTCAGCAGCCGGCCCAGCAGCCACAGCAGCACGATGTGCACGGCGATCCACAGCACGCCCAGCACGAACAGCCAGGGCCGGCCCAGCAGCGCGGCGATGTCCATCTGCATGCCGATGCAGGCGATCAGCACGTACAGCAGCAGCGTGCCGATCTTCGAGGCGCCGGCGCCGTCGAGCTGGCGCGCGCGGGTGAAGCTCAACGCCAGCCCGGCGAAGGTGGCCAGCAGCACCACCCACACATACGGCGAATCCAGGCTGGCCGCATGCGCCCACGGATACGGCGCGAACAGTCCCGCCAGCGGCGGCGACACCGCGTGCGCCAGGCCGACCACGCCGAAGGCCAGGCCGATGATCAGCATGTAGTCGGTCAGCGTGGGGATGCGCGCGTGCTGGGCGCTGTAGTCGGCCAGGCGCGCCTTGAGCGCGTCGATGGCCGAGGTGTCGGCGCCCGAGCGCGCATCGATGGCCTTGGCGCGCCCGGCCAGGAAGATCAGCACCGCCATCCACACATAGCCCACGCCGACATCGAGCACCACGAACTGGCCGAAGGTGGTCTCGTCGACCTGGAAGATCTCCTTCATCGCGACCATGTTGGCGCCGCCGCCGATCCAGCTGCCGGCCAGCGCCGCCATGCCGCCCCAGGTGTCGCCGGCGGTGGTCGCCGGATGCGCGTGCTGCATCACCCAGAAGGCGAAGAACGCGCCGAGCATGATGCTGAAGGACGAGCCGAAGTACATCGCCAGCAGCTTCCAGCCCAGCCCCATGACCGCCTTGAGGTCGATGGTCAGGGTCAGCAGCACCAGCGCGGCCGGCAGCAGCACGCGGCTGGCGACCGGGTTGTAGAGCTGGCTGCCGGCGCCGTCGATCACGCCGAGCGAGTTGAAGAGGCCAGGGATGAAATAGCACAGCAGCAGCGGCGGCACGATGCCGTAGAACTTCTGCCAGAAGCCCTTGAGCGAGGCGGTCCAGAACACGAACGCCAGCGTGGCGGCGATCAGGCCGAACAGCACGATGTCGGACTGGATCAGGGCGGTGTGGGTCTCAGACATGAAGCGATTCCAGCGGCCGCGCAGGCCGGTCGAAGTAAGGTGGGAGCCGCCATGGCGGCGATGGGGCCTTCCCGGAGAGCCCATCGCCGCCATTGGCCGAAAAGGCCACACGGGCGGCTACCACCTGTAGAGCGGAGCTTGCTCCGCTGGGGCTTTCCCGATTGATCCGGCCGAAGAGCAGCGGAGCAAGCTCCGCTCTACATCCGACAGACAGCTGCTCGGACAAGTCAGCGCACCGGCACGTCGAACTGCACGTCGGGCGAGGGCTCCGGCTTGAAGGTGTAATGCCACCACTCGCCGGGATAGTTGGCGAAGCCGCGCCGCGCCATCGCCTCGACCAGACGTGTGCGGTTGGCGCGCTGCGCCTCGCTCAGGCCCGGCGCATCGGTATGCGCGCGCGGATCGAAGAAGTCGAACGGCGTGCCCATGTCCAGCTCGGTGCAGGCACCGGCCTGGCAGCGCACCAGGGTCAGGTCCACCGTCGCGCCGCGGCTGTGGCCGGAGACCTCGGCCACGTAGCCATCGGGGATGATCCGGGTCTTGTCCAGCGCCGGGTAGAACTCGGCCTTCATCGTCTGGTCGGGCAGATCGGCGGCCCAGCGCATGAAGGCCTGCACCGCGCGCACCGGGCGATAGCAGTCGAACAGCTTCAGGCCCAGGCCCTGCGCGCGCAGGTCGGCCTGCACCTGCGCCAGCGCCTGTGCCACCGGCGCCAGCAGCAGACACTTGGGCGCCTCGTAGCCATCCACCGGCTTGCCGGTGAAGTTGTGCGCACCGGCGTAGCGGATGTCGCGCCGCACGTCCGGCGCCAGCGTGGTCACATCGACCAGCCCGGCCTGCGCGGCGGTGGTGGCCGGCGAGGTGCGCACCGGCTCGGCGGCATGCGCCGCGCTGGAGGCGGCCAGCGCCAGCAGGAAGGGGATAACACGCCTCACGGCGCATCCTCCTGCGCGTCCTTCGCCGGAGGCGGCAGGGTCAGGTCATGCAGGATGCGCAGGTCTTCCTCATCGAAAGTGCGCCCCTCCAGGCCGCGGAAATGATGGCGGAAGGACTGCACCGCGTCGCCGCGGTTGTCCAGCGGATAGCCCAGCGTGGCCATCGCCAGCCACGGGTCGAAGCCGGCCGGCGCCGGCGGCGCATCGGCGCGCGGCCACACGCCGAAGCCGGCCTGCGCCAGCCGCTTCCACGGGAACAGCGGACCCGGATCGACCTTGCGACCTGGCGCCATGTCCTCGTGGCCGATGATCGCCGTGCGCGGGATGTGGTGGCGCCGGCACAGGTCGTCCAGCAACAGCAGCAGGCTGTCGATCTGCGCATTGGCGAAGGGCGAGTGGCCATCGTTGTCCAGCTCGATGCCGATCGAGGCGGAGTTGACGTCGTTGATCGTGCCCCAGTGGCCCGCGCCGGCATGCCAGGCACGGCGGCCGTCGCTGACCAGCTGGTAGCGCTTGCCGTCGGCGCCGATCAGATAGTGCGCACTGACCGGACCTGCGCTGTTGGCGGTCTTGAGGGTCTTCAGGCTCTCGGCGACCGAGTCCTCGCTGGTGAAGTGGATGACGATCAGGATCGGCCCGCGCGCATTCTGATTCGGCGAGGGCTCCCACTGCGCCAGCGGATTCTTCGGCGGCAGGCCGGCGCAGGCCGACAGCAGCAGCGCGGCCAGCAGCAGCATGGCCGCGCGCAGTGGCAGGTTCGGAATGGAATGCATCGACGGGCCCTGGTTCATGGATCGGCTGCGCCCCGCTGCATCGGGCACGCGGCCACGCGCTGGAAGTGCAGGTCCTGATAGTCGTAGCTGAAATCGGCGTCCGGGTCGATTGACTTCAGCGTCAGCGTGGTCTTGCCGTCGGCCTGGGCGAAGTCCAGCCACGGCTCGGCATCGACGCTGGCATCGTCCCAGTCCACCAGCCAGCGCCCGTGCGAGACCAGCACCGGCCCGCGCATCAGCGGCGAGCGTGCGGCGCGGAACGCGACGCCCTGGCCCTGCGGGCACAGGCTCACCTGGCCGAACCACGGATCGCGGTACACGCCCTGCCAGCGCGCGAACTGCGCCGCCGTGGCGGGCTTGCGGTCCGAGGTGTCCGGCACCTGCGGGTGCGTGGCGTTCGCGGCCGCCTTGGCGCGCGCCTGTTCCAGCAGGCCCGCGTAGTGATCGACATCCAGCCCCGTGCCGGGGCGGGTGTAGTGCTTGGTCAGCGCCTCGGTCAGCGTGGTGCGCGCGGCCTCGCCGTCGCCGTTGATCAGCACCACGAAGCCGACCTTGCGGTCCGGCAGCAGCGTCACCGAGGAATACATGCCCATCAGCGTGCCGGTATGCGCCACGCGCCACTGGCCGTCCACGTCCGAGAGCCGCCAGCCGTAGCCATAGCCGTACAGATGGGTGCCGTCCCAGTCGCGCAGCTGCGTCCCGATCGGCATCGGCGTATGCAGCGTCCACAGCGCGGTGCGCTGCTGGGCCGAGAGCCAGGGATGGGCCGCATCGGGCGCCAGCCACATCGCGATCCAGGTGGTCAGATCGCGCACGCTGCAGCGGATGCCGCCGGCGGACATGGACGGGTTGTCCGGAATGGTCGGGCCATCGGCGCGCACCACCACGTTGCGCCCGTCCTGGACCATGTGCGGCTGGGCCAGGTTGCCCACCGCATCGCGCTCGAACGCGCCGACCTGGCAGCGGGTCATGCCCAGCGGGCCGAACAGCTCCTGCCGCACCAGCTGGTCGTAGGGCTTGCCGCCGGCCTTGGCCGCCACTTCGCCGGCGACCACGTACATCAGGTTGTCGTAGGCGTAGTGCGCGCGGAAGCTGTGCGTGGGCCTCAGATAGGCCAGCCCGGCGATGATGTCGGCGCGGGTGAAGTCGTTGGGCTCGGGCCACAGCATCAGATCGCCCGCCCCCAGCCCCAGCCCGCTGTTATGGATCAGCAGGTCGCGCACCTGGAAGTTGCGCGTGACCCAGGGATCGGCCATGCGGAACTGCGGCAGGTACTGGGTGACCGGGTCGTCCCACTTCAGCTTGCCCTGGTCCACCAGCCGCGCCAGCACGCCGGTGGTCATGGCCTTAGTGTTGGAGGCGATCTTGAACAGCGTGTCGGCGTCGATCTTCTCGCCGCTGCCGGCACGCGTCTCGCCCGCCGTGCGCAGGTAGACCACCTTGCCGTCCTCGACCACGCCCACCGCCAGACCGGGCAGCCGGTAGCGCGCCATGGCCTGGTCGAACAGCGTGTCGAAGGACGCCTGCGCCGGCGCATCGGCCGCCGCCGAGGGTCCCGATGCGAGCAGCAGCCCTGCCAGGGCCAGCGCCTTGCCTGTGTGCTTGAACATGCCGTTCCCGTCGCGATGGACGGCCCGTGCGCGACGGGCCGCCCGCGCACCTGCCGTCAGAAGTTCCAGGTCACCACCAACTGCGTCCAGCGCGGCTCCTGCCAGACCGTGCCCTCGCCAAAATACGGCATCGGCGTGCCCGGTGCGCTCTCGTAGCGCGAATGCACGTTGATCACCGTCTGCCGGTTGAGCAGGTTGTACACCGACAGCCGCGCCTTCAGGTCGATGCCCTCCACCGGCAGGGTCCAGGTCACGTTGGCACCCAGGTTGTAGACCCAGGGCATGCGGCCGAACGCGCCGCGCTCGGTGTACACCAGCTGGCGCGTGCGCCAGTCGCCGCAGTTGGCCGTGCACAGCCAGCCCGAGCCGCCGCCGCTGTACTCGCCGGGGCCGCCGGCCGCGCGGCTGTCGTTGGGCCAGACCACGCCGAAGGCGGTGATCGGCCCACCCGAGTGCGCCGCCAGCGTCGCGCCGAAGCTCCACATGTCGTTGAGCTTGAAGCCGCCGCGCAGCTTGATCTGGTGGCGGTAGTCGTTGAACAGCACGCCGTAGCGTTCGTTGACCGCCGGATGGTCGTAGTACTGCACCAGGTTGGTGTCGTTGTAGCCGGTGTCCGAGTTCACCGGGCCCTCGATGTTGCCCTCGCTGCGCGCATAGATGTAGCTGGCGTTGAAGAACCACTTGTCGTCCCAGGCGCGGTCGATCTGGAACTCGGCCGCCTTGTAGGTGCGCCGCGGCTTCTTGTAGCCCATGATCGCGCCGCTGCCGCCGGCCTTGTAGCCGTCCTTCGACGAGTCGAAAGTCACCCAGTCCTCGGTGGTCGGGCACCACAGCGTGGTTTTCTCGCCCGGGTTGATGATCGGCCAGTCGCCCGAATACCAGGGGCAGCCCTCGACATGGTTGATGCGCGCGTCCTCGACCGCGCGGGTCATCTTGCGATAGGTCAGGTTGACGCCATAGGACCAGGCCTCGCTGATGGCCTGCTGGAAGCCCAGGATGTATTCGTCCTGGTAGACCTGCTTGATGTTTTTGGCCACCGTGGTGCGCAGGTCGCTGGGCGCCGGCGCGTTGCCGTCGGTATTGACCGGGCCGATCTGCGCGCCGAGGTTGGGCAGCAGGTAGGGAGCGCCGGTGACCGGGTGGCGCTGCTCGGACCAGCCGTTGAGCGCGTAGTAGGTGTGCTCGTCGGTGGTGCCGCCGCCGAAGTAGTCGGTGAGCTTGTTGGTCAGCGGGATGTAGTAGCGGCCCGCGTTGCCGAACAGCTTGGTCGTGCCGTCGCCACGCATGTCCCAGCTGAAGCCCACGCGCGGGGACACCATGTCGGAGAAGTCGGCTTTGGCGAAGGTCGCGCCCGAGGCCAGCAGCGTGTTCTCGAACTTGTCCGCGCGCACGCCCAGATTGAGCAGGATGTTGGGCGTGACGTTCCAGTTGTCCTCCACGTAGATCGCCTGCGCCTTGGCCCGCACCGGCGCGCCGGTGACGTAGTAGCGCGCATCGACGATGGCGTTGACGCCGGCCGGCACCACCCCGCCACCCGGCAGCACGCTGCCCGGCGTGGTCGCCTGCACCTGATAGCTGCGGCCATCGCCCGGATAGACCCGGGCGCTGGTGGAATCCATGATTTCCTGGTCGGCGCCGAAGCGCAGCAGGTGATCGCCCAGGGTCCACTCGAAGTCCAGGCGCGCCGCCTTGCGCTCGTCCTCGCGGCTGTTGACGCTGGAATTGCTCGGGTGGCAGCCTTCCTGCGTGGTCCTGGGCCCGAAGGCGGCGGTATAGCTGCCCGAACGCGTGACGATGCTGCACGCCGCATCCAGCGGGCTGCCGCTGTCCTCGCTGCGCTTGTTCACGCCGTACAGGGCCTTGGCCACGAAGTTGTCGCCGAAGTGGCCGGTATAGGTCAGCGACCAGTTGTTGCCGCCGGTGGCCGCATTGCTGCTGCCCACCCACGCCCCGCGCGTGCCGCTGTCCCAGTCGTAGCCATAGGCGTCGGTGACCGTGTCGGCCTTGTCGGAGAAGGCCAGCAGTTCCAGCAGGTGGTCGTCGGTGATGTGCCAGTCCAGCTTGCCGCCCCAGAAGTCGTTGTCGCCCTTGGTGTAGAAGGCCTGGGTGGTGTCGATGTCGCGCGGCTGGCTGTCGCGGATCTCGTACATGCCGAAGAAGAACAGCTTGTCGCGGATCAGCGGGCCGGAGGCCCAGACATTGGTCTTGTAGAACGAACTGGCATCGCGGCTGGTGCGGTCGCGTTCGTCCAGGGTGCCGTCGTGATGGAAGTGGTCCTTCTTGGACGCGGCCCAGGCCGAGGGCTCGGCGGTGAACTCCACGCCGGCGCGGAAGGTGTTGTCGCCCGAGCGGGTCACCGCATTGATGACGCCGCCGGTGCTGCGGCCGAACTCGGCCGAGTAGCCGCCGGTCTTGACCTGCACTTCCTGGAAGAAGCCGAACGGCACCGAGGAGAAGCCCTGGCGCCGATACGGATCGGTCACGTCCAGGCCGTTGATGTAGACCGCGTTCTCGGCCACCGACGAACCGCCGAAGGTCAGCCCGCCGAAGGTCGCGCCCGAGGACACCACGCCCGGCGCCAGCAGCGCCACCGCGCTGAGGTTCTGGTCCACCGGCAGGCGCGAGAGCTCCTGGCGGCTGATGTTGAACGAGGTCTCGGTGGAATGGACATCGACCTGGTTGATCACCTTGGCGCCGACCACGCGCACGCCATCGAGCGTGACCGCGCCGGCATCGCCCAGGTTGACCGTGGTGGTGCCGCCCAGCGGCACGCTGACCTCCAGCGGCGCGCCGGCGCCGCCACCGGCGTGTTCGACCACCAGGCGGTACTCGCCCACCGGCAGCTGCGCCAGGCGGTACTGGCCATCGCTGCCGACGGTGACCGTGCGCGTCAGGCCGGTGGCCTGGTGCGTGAGCGTGATCGTGTCGCCGACGGCGGCGCGGCCGGCGATGGCGCCGGTCGTGCTCTGCGCCATGGCCGGCGCCATCGCGCCCAGGCACGCGCCCAGGGCCACACACAACGCGACGCGCTTGTACTGCTTGGCTTTCATCCTGCTCTCTCCTTCAGGTGAAATGGTGGGGAAGATCGAAAGGGGTCAGGGCGCCCGCGTGAGCGGCGCCACATGCCACTTGAAGTCGTAGGTCCACTGGTCGTAGTAGAGGTTGCCGCCGCGCCACTCGGCCTCGCCGCGCTGCGAGTCCACATCGTCCGAGCGCCACGCCGCCTTGGGCTGGGCGAAGCCCACCGACCAGTCGTCGTTGAAGGCCATGCGGTAGGCGTCGAGCCCGCCGAAGTAGAAGTCGCGCTCGGCCGGGTCGGCGCTGTCCAGCGCCCCGGTGGTCACGTCCATCGGCACCCAGCCATAGGGCGCCAGGTACAGCCAGCCCCAGTCGTGGATGTTGTCGTAGCCCACCGCGTCGTCGGAGAACACCCAGCCGCTCTGCCAGCGCGCGGGGATGCCGTTCATGCGCAGCAGCGCGATCAGCAGCAGGGTCTGCTGGCCGCAGTCGGCGTGACCGGCGTGCAGGGCGTAGTCGGAGATGTTGCTGATGGTCGAGTACTCGCGCGCCCCGGCCCACGGGATCTTGTCCACCGCGGCGAACAGCTTGCGCGCGATGCGGTACGGGTTGGTCTCATCGCCCACCACCTGCCTGGAGAACGCGCGCAGCTGCGGGGTGAACACCACATGCGGCGGACGCTCGGCCAGGAACGGCTTCAGCGCAGGGTCGCTTGGGGTGGCCATCACCTTGGCCGGATCGATGGCGAAGTGGCGCGCATACACGGTCACCGCGTAGTGCACGGCGAAGCGCGTGGGCTGGCCCTTGCGCGCGGTGGCCTCCAGGTAGGCGGTGCGCTGCGGCGCCTCGGTCCCGGCCACGCGCGCGCCGGCCGGCGTGCTGTCCAGGAACACGATGTCTTCCTGCTGGCCGGGGATGGCGCGCGGATAGGGAATCCACGCGCGGATGGTTTCGCCATCGGGCACCGCATCGGCCTTGACCGTCAGGGACTGGGTCACCTCGATGCGGCGCGGCGCCACGCTGGTGCGGCCGCTGGCCTTGGCCTCGCGCAGCACTTCGCGGTGGTGGTCGTTGAGGCGCTCGTTGGGGCCGTCGGAGGGCGCGCGCGGCTGCGCGCGGCGCGCCACGGCCTGGCTGCTCAGCAGGAACAGGTTGGACGGGGCGCGCTTGAACCACCAGCGCTGCCCGTCGATGTCCATGTGCTCGATCAGGCCCTGCGCGTCCCAGGCGTCGAACTCGTCCTGGCGCAGGTCGGGGATCGCCTGCTGCACCCTGGCGAAGGCCGCGGCGCGGTCCAGGCTGAAATCCAGGCGGATGCGGCGCATCCGCTCGCGCTGGTCGAGCAGGGCCTGGCGCGTGGCCGCGTCCAGCGTGGCGTCGGCCAGGGCCTGATCGATGCCGGCCTGCGCCTGCCGGAACTGGCCGCGGTCCACCTGCGCGATCACTTCGGGCACCATCGCAGGGGGCGCGGCCGGGCGCGCGCCCAGCGGCGCGGTCGCCAGGACCAGGCACAGCAGGGCGCTGCGCGCCAGGCGAGTGGCGGAGGAAGAACCGGGGCAGGTCGAGGCGTCCACGTCGAGGCGGTCGTCGGGCAGCGGCGGAGGACGACACGATTAGCACGCAGGCTGCGCCTGGTCAATAATTTATTCTTGCATTTCAGATCACGAGGAATAATTATTTTTCTTCATCGATTCCGGAGCGACACCCCATGACGCGCCCGCCTTCCCCGGCCCACGCCCTGCGCGCGGCCGCCTGCTGCGCCCTGCTGTCGCTGCTGGCCATCGGCTCGCTGGCCGCGCGCGTGCCGGTGCCGCAGGTCGCCATCGACCCGGTCACCGGCGTGGTCGGCGTCGATCCGCCCAAGCTCACCGCCGCCTACTGGATCGCCCGGCAGCGGCAGCCCGACCGCGTGCTGCTGGACCGCGCCGGCATCGCCGCGCAGAACGCGCGCATGCGCCGCGACGACCCGGCCATCCACGACCTGCGCGCCCTGCCCGCGCAGCTGCCCAGGGCGCAGGTGGTCGAGGCGATCCAGGCGCTGTCGGCGCGGCCCACGCGCACGCTCTACGGCCTCGACGGCCAGGCGCTGGATGCCGCCGCCCTGGACGCGCTGCAGGCCAGCCTGGCGCTGGACGCCGTGCCCGCCGCCACGCCGCTGCGCTACGGCCTGGTCACCCATCGCGCCGACCTGCGCACCTTCCCGACCGCGCGGCGCGTCTTCAGCAGCGTGGACGACCACGACATCGACCGCTTCCAGGAAAGCGCGCTGTTCCCCGGCGATGCGGTGGCCGTGTTGCACGAGAGCCGCGACGGGCAGTGGCTGTTCGTCGCCTCCGAGCGCTATAGCGCCTGGATCGAGAAGCGCTTGGTCGGCCTGGGCAGCGCCCAGCAGGTGTTCGACTACGGCGCGCGCGGGCCGTATCGCGTGGTTACCGGCGCCACCGCTACCACGGTGTTCACGCCCGAGCAGCCGCAGGTCTCGCAGCTGCAGCTGGACATGGGCGTGCGCGTGCCGGTGCTGGCCGACTGGGCGCCGACCCAGCCGGTCAACGGCCAGCTGCCCTACACCGCCTGGGTGATCCAGCTGCCGATCCGCAACGCCGACGGCTCGCTGGCGCTGGTGCCGGCGCTGCTGCCGCGCACGGCCGACACGGCGGCCGACTACCTGCCGCTGACCCCGCGCGACTTCATCACCCAGGCCTTCAAGTTCCTGGGCGAGCGCTACGGCTGGGGCCATTCCTACGATGCGCGCGACTGCAGCGGCTTCACCTCCGAGGTCTACCGCAGCTTCGGCGTGCTGCTGCCGCGCAATACCTCGCAGCAGGCGGTCAGCCCGGCGCTGGATCGCATCGCCTTCGCCCCCGATGACCCCGACGCCAAGCGCCTGACCGCGGTTGGGCAACTCGCGCTCGGCGACCTGGTCTACATCCCGGGGCACGTCATGGTGGTGCTGGGCCACGCCAACGGCCTGACCTACGTCATCCACGACACCGCCGGCGGCGGCTGGGCCGGCGCCGACGGCAAGCGCGTGGCCGGCCACCTCAACGGCGTGTCGGTCACCCCGCTCGAACCGATGCTGGCCAGCGACACCGCCAGCTACGTCGACCGCATCACCAACATCCAGCGCATCCGCCCGAAAACCCAAGAATGAAGATCACCCACATCGAGTTGGGCATGCTGCGCGTGCCGTTGAAGACCCCGTTCAAGACCGCGCTGCGCACCGTGGACACGGTCGAAGACGTGATCGTGCTGATCCGCACCGACAGCGGCCACACCGGCCACGGCGAGGCCGCCGCCACGGCGGTGATCACCGGCGACACGCATGGCTCGATCATCGAGGCCATCCGCCATTTCATCGCCCCGCGCCTGATCGGCCAGGACATCGCCAACCTCAATCATCTGACCGCCCTGGTGCAGTCCGCGATGGAGCGCAACACCAGCGCCAAGGCCGCGGTGGAGATCGCCCTCTACGACCTGTGGGCGCAGCGCTACGGCGCGCCGCTGTACCAGCTGCTGGGCGGCGGCGATCCGGTGATCACCACCGACATCACCATCAGCGTGGACTACATCGACAAGATGGTGGCCGACTCGCTGTCCGCGCTGGAGCGCGGCTTCGAGTCGCTGAAGATCAAGGTCGGCAAGGACATCGGCCTGGACATCGAGCGGGTCAAGGCGATCCACGCCGCGGTCGAGGGCCGCGCCCTGCTGCGCCTGGACGCCAACCAGGGCTGGACCGCCAAGCAGGCGGTCTATGCCATGGGCAAGCTCGAG
Organism: Pseudoxanthomonas winnipegensis; assembly: GCF_030322905.1. NCBI lineage: Bacteria > Pseudomonadati > Pseudomonadota > Gammaproteobacteria > Lysobacterales > Lysobacteraceae > Pseudoxanthomonas > Pseudoxanthomonas winnipegensis. The sequence goes on from NZ_CP095475.1 coordinate 3,784,965, forward strand.
GACGCCGGCGTGGTGCTCGAACTGCTCGAACAGCCGGTCAAGGCCGCCGACATCGACGGCCTCAAGTACGTCACCGAGCGGGTCAACACGCCGGTGATGGCCGACGAGAGCGTGTTCGCGCCGCAGCAGGTGTTCGACCTGATCCAGCGCCGCGCCGCCGACATCATCAACATCAAGCTGATGAAGACCGGCGGGCTGTCCAACGCCATCCGCATCGCCGACATCGCCGCGCTGTACGGGGTGGACTGCATGATCGGCTGCATGATCGAGTCCTCGATCAGCGTGGCCGCGGCGGTGCATCTGGCGGTGGCCAAGGCCAATGTGATCACCAAGATCGATCTGGACGGGCCCTCGCTGGGCCAGTTCAATCCGGTGGTGGGCGGGGTGCTGTTCGACGAGTCGGAGATCAGCATCCCGGATGCGCCGGGCTTGGGCATCCGCGAGATCCAGGGGCTGGAGCTGCTCGCGCCGTGAGGCACATGCGCCTTCTCCGGAACGCCACGCGTCTTTGCGGCCGTCATCCCCGCGAAGGCGGGGATCCAGCGCCTTTGCCTCTCCTGCACGCAAGTCACTGGGTCCCCGCGTGCGCGGGGACGACGGGGACTTCTGCTCCAGCGGCACCTGCTAGCGCTGTTGCTGTTGCTGTTGCCGTTTCTGTTGCTGTTGCTTCCGCCTTTCCGGGCCCCTTCCGCAGCGGCGATGCCGACGGGTCAAACCCCGCAGGGGCGCCGCGCATGGATGCGCGGCGTTTCCGGTCGGGGCAGGATGCCCCGTCCGGAAATTCCCGTCGGCAGCGCGGACCCGGCGCGCCGCAGGCGCGGCGGGCGCGAGGACGGGGTGTGCTTTCTTTGGCCTACCTTTCTTTGCACAAGCAAAGAAAGGTAGGTCGTGCCCCGGAGGGGCGCGAAAGCCTTTGCTGTTACATGCTGCTCCGCGTTGGAGGAGTGCCGCATGGAGCCAAGGAGAACACGAACGCGTTTGAGGGTTGCGCGGTTCGCTTTACTGCAATCGAGAGAGCGAGCGCGCTGGTGTTGCAGCTTCTGTTCAAAGCAGGGGCAACCGCCAAAGCGTTTCTCGCCCTGTCGGGCGCGAGTCACTTTTCTTTGCTTGTGCAAAGAAAAGTAACCAAAAGAAAGCACACCCCGTCCTCGCGCCCGCCGCGCTACGCGCGCCGGGTCCGCGTGACCGGCGGGGATTCGCGGAAGGGGCATCCTGCCCCTGCCGCGAACGCCGCGCATCCATGCGCGGCGCCCTTCGGGTGTTTCCCCGCCGGTCCCGCCGCTGCGGAGGGGGCCCGGAAAAGCAGAAACCACGGCAACAGCAACAGCAACAACCTGTGCAGGAGCACCGGCTGATGCCCCCCCTGCTCAAGATCCGCGCCGAACGCGAGCGCATGTCCGCCATCGAGCGGCGCATCGCCGACTACATCCTCGACAACGCCCATCTGCTGCGCGACTACTCCTCCCAGCAACTGGCCAGCGCGCTGGGCATCAGCCAGTCCTCGGTGGTGAAGTTCAGCCAGAAGCTCGGCTTCCGCGGCTATCCGGATCTGAAGTACTCGGTCGGCCAGGCCATCGCGCGCGGCAATGGCGGCCAGCCGGCGGATCCGACCGCGTCCGAAGACGGCGGCGATGCCTACACCCGGCTGGAAGACAGCCTGCGCCGCAGCAAGGCCGCCGCCGAGGAGGAGACCCGCCTGCTCAACCCGCGCGCGCGCATCGAGCAGATCGTCGCGCGAATCGACCAGGCGCAGAAGGTGTTCGTATGCGGGCTGGGCGACGACGGGCTGTTCGCGCGCGAGTTCGCCATGCGCCTGTCGCTGCTGGGCGTGCTGACCGTGCATCACGCCGATGCGATCCTGATGATGACCAACGTCTCGGCCGCGCGGCCGGGCGACGTGCTGATCCTGCTGTCCGAGTTCGGCCAGGTGCCGCAGCTGTCGCAGATCTCGCGCCAGTTCCAGGACGCCGGCGGCGCGGTGGTGTCCATCACCCGGCACACCGCCAACCCGCTGCGCGCGCACGCCGATGCGGCGCTGGTGGTGTCCGCGCACGATCCGGCCCCGCACATCGCCCAGCTGCTGTACCGTTGTTCGCTGCAGTCCCTGCTGGACTTCGTGTTCGTGCTGCTGTGCCAGACCAACCCCGACCGCGAGCGCCAGCTGGCGGTCAACCTGGAGCGCGTCCAGCACCTGCTCGACGCCTGACCCCCTGCCCCGCGGAGCGTCCATGTCCCTGCGCTTGCCCCACTTCCTGCTGTGCACGCTGCTGGTCCTGACCACGCAGCCGGCCCTGGCCAAAGGCACTACCGCCCCGCCCGCGATGTCCCAGGCGCAACAGCTGGTGGTGGTCACCACCGGCGACTGGGACGACACCCGGGGCCGGCTGCAGACCTTCGAACGCGATGGAGCGGGCTGGAAACCGGCGGCGCCGGCCTTCGCCGTGGCGATCGGCAAGCAGGGCAGCGCCTGGGGCGAAGGCCTGTTCCCCGCCCAGCACGAAGGCCCGCGCAAGCGCGAGGGCGATGGCCGCAGCCCGGCCGGGATCTACGGCATCGGCGAGGCCTTCGGCTATGTGCCCTCGGTCGACACCAGGCTCGCCTACCAGCAGATGCAGGCCTCGAGCTGGTGCGTGGACGTGCCGGACTCGCCGCTCTACAACCGGATCGTCGACGAACGCCAGGTCGGCGCGCAGGCCGTCAAGGGCGCCAGCGAGCACATGCGGCTGGATCTGCACAACGACGGCGATCCGCGCTACGCCCGCGGTTTCGTGATCGAACACAACGCCAAGGCCACGCCGGGCTTGGGCAGCTGCATCTTCGCCCACCTGTGGCGCAAGCCCGGCGAGGCGACCGCCGGCTGCACGGCCATGGCCCCGGCCAGCATGGAAGCGCTGCAGGCCTGGCTGGATCCGGCGCGCCGGCCGCTGTTCGTGCTGTTGCCCCGGCCCGAGTACCAGCGCCTGCAACGCGCCTGGTCGCTGCCGCCGCTGCCTGCGGACACGCAGCCGTGAGCGCCGCGCCGACGCCCGCGCAGGGCACGCTGGTCCGCGCGGTCAGCCGCTGGCAGATCGTCGGGCTGTCGATCAACGACGTCATCGGCAGTGGCATCTACCTGCTGCCCGCGGCCACGGTCGCGCTGATGGGGCCGCTGAGCCTGTGGGCGGTGCTGCTGGCCGGCGTGGCGGTGGCGCTGCTGGTGCTGTGCTACGCGCAGGCGGCCAGCTATTTCGACCAGCCGGGCGGCAGCTATCTCTACGCCCGCGAGGCCTTCGGCCGCTACGCGGGTTTCCAGGTCGGCTGGATGATCTGGCTCACGCGCATCAGCTCGGCCGCGGCGCTGGGCAACGGCCTGGCCGATGCGGTCTCGCGCTTCTGGCCGGCGGCCGCCAGCGGCGCCGGCCGCCTGGTGGTGGTGATCGGCTCGCTGGGCCTGCTGACCGCGATCAACGTGATCGGCGTGCGCTCGGCCGCGCGCACCGGCGTGGCGCTGGTGATCGGCAAGCTGGTGCCGCTGCTGCTGTTCGTGGTCGTCGGCCTGTTCTACATGGACTGGTCGCTGGCCTTCGCCGGCACCGCGCCGGACCTGCGCGACCTGCCCAATCTGGGCCAGGCGGCCTTGCTGCTGCTGTTCGCCTACGCCGGCTTCGAGAACATCCCGGCCGCCGCCGGCGAGTTCCGCAACCCGCGCCGCGACGTGCCCTTCGCCCTGATCACCATGATCGCGCTGGTGACGCTGATCTACGCCGCGGTACAGGTGGTGGCGATGGGCACCCTGCCCGGCCTGGCCGAGTCGGCCACGCCGCTGGCCGATGCGGCCGCGCGCTTCGGCGGCGAGGGCCTGGCGCTGGTGCTGACCGTGGGCGCGGTGATCTCGATCCTGGGTACCACCAGCAACACGGTGATGCTGGGGCCGCGCTTCCTGTTCGCGCTGGCGCAGGACGGCTTCGGGCCGAAGTTCCTGGCGGGCGTGCATCCGCGCTTCCGCACGCCGGCTGCGGCGATCATCGTGCAGGGTGTGCTGTCGGTGGCGCTGGCGCTGTCAGGCTCGTTCGAGAAGCTCGCCCTGCTGTCGATGGTGACCCGCCTGCTGGCCTACATCGGCACCGCGGCGGCGGTGCTGGTGCTGGCGCGCAGGCATCGCGACAACCCCAACGCCCTGCGCCTGCCCGGTGGCCCGCTGATCCCGGTGCTGGCGCTGCTGCTCACCCTGGGCCTGCTGTGCAGCGCCAGCCTGGCCAACCTGCTGGCGGTCGGCGCGGCGATGGTGGTGGGGACCTTGATCTACCTGTTCCCACGCAAGGCCTGAGCGGAACTCCACCTGTAGAGCGGAGCTTGCTCCGCTGGAGCTTTCCCGATGACCGGGTCGAAAGGCAGCGGGGCTCGCTCCGCCGGGCTTTCCCGATGACCCGGTCGAAAGGCAGCGGAGCAAGCTCCGCTCTACAGGGTGGGCGCGCCCCGATCGGGAGGACAATGGCCCCCACAGACACACCCACCCACACTCCGCGTTACGCGCAGCCCTCGACGTAGTCGATCTGCGGCGGCAGGCCCACGCGCCAGCTGGTGACCACGCCGTCGGCGCCGGTCTCGAAGACCAGCTTCGCCCCTCCCTGTCCGTCCACGCTCAGGTACTTGCCGCCTTCGACGTACTTGTGCGGCATCGACTGCAGCTTGTCGCCGTACAGCGCGCGCAGCGCGGCCTCGTCCATGCCGACCTTGCCGCCGCCGGGCGCGACTTCCTTGGAGGTGGTCACGTCGTAACGGACGAAGTGATCGCCCTCGATCATGAAGGCCACGTCGGCCTTGTCGGTGGCCCACTTGGGCGTGAGCTGATAGCAGGCGCCGCCCTCCGAGGGCGTGCTGCTGTTGAGCTCGCCGCCCCAGGCCTGGCGCGCGGCGTCGGCGGTGCTGCCCAGCTTCAGATCGCCATAGCCCTGCCAGGTGGCCGGCACGTTGGCCTGTGGGTCCGCTTCGCCGGTCGCGGGCGGCGGCGAGGCCTGCGCCGGCGTGGAGGCGGCCGGCTCGGAGGCGGCCGGCGTGCTGGGCTGCGGCGTGTCGGCCGGCTTGCACGCGGCCAGGGTGAGGGCCAGCGCGGCAGTCAGGGGCAGCAGGGATTTCATGCAGGCGGGCTCCTCGAAGGCGGATATCGGTCCGCCCCAGCCTAGCGGGCGCCGGTGAATCTCACGCAAACCCGGACCGCGCCCGCACTTGCGCGCATGCACGCCACCGGTGTCACCGCCGCTTCATGGACGCCACGCAGGCTGCGCGCGCCTCCCTCCGAGCCGCCTTCGCATGCGCCCGCGCAAGACCGATCAGGCCCACGCCGCCCTGCAGACACATCGCGCGGGCCTGGACATGCGCCAGCGGCGCGTGCTGATCCTGGCCGATGGCCAGCGCAGCCTGGAGGCGCTGACCGCGATGCTGGGCGCCGACACGCCGCTGCACGTGGCCGCGCTGATCCGCGCCGGCTACCTGGGCCTGGCCGAAGAAGCCGCCCCGCCGCCGCGACCTGCACACGCGCCGGCGGCGCCCACCATTCCCGCACCCGTGCACGCGCCTGCGGCTCACCGCCGCTCGATGGTGGCCGCGCGCCTGTACCTGCTCGGCATGCTCGAACTGCAGCGCCATCCCGACGCCCTGCGCCTGCATGCCCAGCTGCAGCGCGCGGCCGACGATCACCTGGCGGTCCAGACCATGCGCGAAGCGCTGCAGCTGCTGCCGGCCCTGACCTCCACCGGCTACGTGCAGCGCATCGCCGACCGCCTGCGCGAGGTGCTGCCCGAGGACCACCTGCACGCGCTGGAGACGCCGACGCCTGCCGTCCCGACAGCCCTCAACCCGGCGGCTGGAAGTTGCGCTTCAGGCCCGCCCAGCACTGCTGGTAGTCACGCTGGCGGTGCGCGGCCTCCATCGCCTGACGCGTGGGCCGCAGCACCGCCCGCGTCTCGAACATGAAGGCCATCGTGTCGGTGATCACGTCCGGCTTGGACAGGTCCGCATGCGAGGCCTTCTCGAAGGTGGCCGCATCGGGCCCGTGTCCGGTCATGCCGTTGTGCAGCGAGGCCCCGCCCGGCGCGAAGCCTTCGGCCTTGGCGTCGTAGGCGCCGTGCACCAGGCCCATGAACTCGCTGGCCACGTTGCGGTGGAACCACGGCGGGCGGAAGGTATCCTGCGCCACCAGCCAGCGCGGCGGGAAGATCACGAAATCCAGATTGGCCGTGCCCGGCGTGTCGCTGGGCGAGGTCAGCACGGTGAAGATCGACGGATCGGGATGATCGAAGCTGATCGAGCCGATCGCATTGAAGCGACGCAGGTCGTAGCGGTACGGCGCCCCGTTGCCGTGCCAGGCGACTACGTCCAGCGGGCTGTGGCCGATGGGCGCGCGCCACAGGTGGCCCTGGAACTTGGCGATCAGCTCGAAGTCGCCCTCGATGTCCTCGTAGGCGGCCACCGGCGTCTCGAAATCGCGCGGATTGGCCAGGCCGTTGGACCCGATCGGCCCCAGCTCGGGCAGGTGCAGCGGCGCACCGAAGTTCTCGCAGACATAGCCGCGCGCCTGACCGTCGGGCAGCGTTACCGCGAAGCGCACGCCGCGCGGGATCACTGCGATCTGCTGCGGCTCCAGCTCGATCACGCCGAACTCGGTGGCCAGCCGCAGCCGACCCAGCTGCGGCACGATCAGCAGTTCGGCATCGGCATCGTAGAACCAGCGCCCCGCCATATCGCGGTTGGCCGCGTACAGATGGATGCCCACGCCGTGCTGCGCCTCGGCCGCGCCGTTGCCGGCCATGGTCAGCAGGCCTTCGACAAAGTCGGTCGGCGCCTCGGGCAGCGGCAGCGGCGACCAGCGCAGCTGGTCCGGGCTCACCGGACCCTGGCCGAAGCCGTTGTGGAAGTCCGGCGCCTGCTCGAACAACGCGAAACCGCCATGCATCGCCGCCGGCCGGATCCGGTACAGCCAGCTGCGCCGGTTCTGCCCGCGCGGCGCGGTGAACGCCGTGCCCGACAGCTGCTCGGCATACAGCCCGAAGGCCACCTGCTGCGGCGAACTGCGCCCCACCGGCAGCGCCCCGGCGATCGCCTCGCTGGCGAACGCGTTGCCGAAGCCGGTCATGTACTGCGTCGAATTCATGGACTCGCCCACCTGTCTACGTCTCGCGGCTCACTAAAGCCCCTCTCCCCTCGGCGACCGGAGGAAGTCCCTGTGGGAGAGAGGGGTTGGGGTGAGGGTGCGTCCGGAGGCGAAATGCCAGATCGCCTCGACCACCGCCTCAACCTCCAACAACACCTCGTTGTCCCAGAAGCGCAGCACGCGCCACCCCTGCGATTCAAGAAGCGCCGTGCGTGCCGCATCGCGACCTTGCGAATGCTGGCCGCCATCCAGCTCGACGATCATCCTGCGCTCGATACAGCAGAAGTCCACGATATAAGGCGGAATCGGATGCTGCCGCCGGAACTTCAGACCTTTCAGTTGGCCACCGCGAAGATGCCGCCAGAGCAAGCGCTCGGCCTCCGTCATCTCGCGACGTAAGACGCGCGCGTAGCGCAACGTCCGCGTCGGCAGCGGTGGCTTGATGCGTCCTGGCATGGGCAGACGTCCTGTCTGGAAGCTTGCTGGAAGCATAGCGTCGTTCGCCATCTGGACTTCGCCGGACCCTCACCCCAACCCCTCTCTCCCACAGGGACTTCCTCCGGTCGCCGCAGGGAGAGGGGCTCAAGACACGGCTTACAGCACGCCACGCCGCATCTGGTCGCGCTCGATGCTTTCGAACAGCGCCTTGAAATTGCCTTCGCCGAAGCCGTCGTTGCCCTTGCGCTGGATGATCTCGAAGAAGATCGGGCCGATCGCGTTCTGGGTGAAGATCTGCAGCAGCTTGCGCTTGCCGGTCTCCGGATCGGCGTCGATCAGGATCTTGTTGCGCGCCAGGCGCTCGACGTCCTCGCCGTGCTCCGGAATACGCTGATCGATCACCTCGAAATACGTCTCCGGCGTGTCCAGGAAGTCCACGCCCGCCGCGCGCATCTGCTCGACCGTGGCGTAGATGTCGTCGGTGAAGCAGGCGATGTGCTGGATGCCCTCGCCCTTGTAGGCATCCAGGTACTCGTTGATCTGCGACTTGGGATCGGACGATTCGTTGAGCGGGATGCGCACCATGCCGTCCGGGGCGGTCATCGCCTTGGACAGCAGGCCGGTCTTGGCGCCCTTGATGTCGAAGTAGCGGATCTCGCGGAAGTTGAACAGCCGCTCGTAGTAGTCCGCCCACTGCGCCATGTTGCCCGGGTAGAGGTTATGGGTCAGATGGTCGATGAAGGTCAGGCCAAAGCCCTTGGGCATGCGCTCGGCGTCCGGCAGCCACTCGTAGTCTGGGTCGTGGATGGTGCCGCTGCTGTCGTAGCGATCGACGATGTAGAGCATGCAGCCGCCGATGCCCTTGATCACCGGCGCGGCCACGGCCTTGGTCAGCTCGCGCGGGCCGATCTGCTCGGCGCCGTTCTTCAGCGCCTGCACGCGGGCCCACTCGGCCAGCTTGTTGACCCGGATGGCGAAGCCGCAGGCGCTCGGTCCGTGCTCGGCGGCGAAGTCGGCGGCGAAGGAATCCGGGTCCTCGTTGATCAGGAAGGTGCAGTCGTTCTGCCGATAGGTGCTGATGGCCCGGGACGTGTGCCGCGCCACCTGGGTGAAGCCGAGCTTGCGGAAGTAGTCGTGCAGCTGGCCGCCCTGGCCGGCGGGGGCGGCGAATTCGACGAATTCGAAGCCGTCGATGCCCATTGGGTTGTCGAACGTGGCAACCTGCGGCTTGGTCTGCGGGGCCTGGATGGAGGGCTGGGCGCTCACGGACATTTCTCCCACCTTGCAAAGGACTTGGCGACAGCATAGTTTCATCTGAAACAAGCTGACAAGCCGCACCGCACCATGAAGCAGCCCGACCCATTGCCACCGGCCCAGCCGCTGACCCTGCAGCTGGAAACCTTCGTCCCCTACCAGCTGAGCGTGCTGTCCAACCGCGTCAGCCAGGCCATTTCCGCCGAGTACTACCGCCGCTTCGGCCTGGTGATGACCGAGTGGCGCACGATGTGCGTGCTCGGCCGCTATCCCGGCCTGTCCGCCGGCGAGGTGGCCGAGCAGACCGCGATGGACAAGGTGGCGGTCAGCCGCGCGGTGGCGCGCCTGCTCGAACGCGGCCTGGTCAGCCGCGACATCCATGGCGACGACCGCCGCCGCTCGGTGCTGGCGCTGTCGGAGAAGGGCCGCGACCTGCACGACACCGTGGCCCCGCTGGTGCTCGAGTGCGAACGCCGCCTGCTCTCGGTCCTCGACGAGGCCGAGGTCGCCCAGCTGCACACGCTGATGCAGCGCCTGGCCGGCAGCGGTATGGACAACCTGCTGGCCGGGCTGAAGGACGCCCCGGTCAGCCCGGTGTCCTCGGCCGACCGTAACCCGCCGCTGGGCTGAGCGCGCGGCAACGCCGAGAACAAAACGCCGCGGTCTCCCGCGGCGTTTTTGTTTCAGAGGACGCCGCATGCGCCCCGGGGCCCTGATCGCACGCTCACGGCGCGCAGCGGGTGTAGTCGAAGTCGATGCGCTGGGGTTTCCCATCCCGGCCCGGGCCTGCGATCCAGGCATTCAGGCGCTCGCCCTGGCGCCGATACTCGATCGTGTTGGGGAAATCGTGCGCGGGGTTGCCGAACCGGATCCAGCCCGGGCCGCTGGCCACCATGGGGAACACCGTCACCGTCTCGCCATTGGGCTGGACGCGCATCGCCAGGCCTTCGCCCTCGCGCACGATGCGCATGAACTCGAAGGACTGCGTCGTCTCACCCTTGCCGGTCCGCGACATCCCGATCAGCTCGCCTCCGACAGGCGCCAGCCACGCTTCCTCGATGACCCGCCCGGCCTCGCCCCCGCACCAGCGGCCGGACAGCCACGCCAGGTCCGGTGCAGCGGCCTGCGCAGCGCCCGACCACATGCCCAACCCCACCACCATCATCGTCGCTGCCATCCGCATCTCGCACCCCCGTCCAGAAGATGAGGCGACCTTAGCGACGCCGCGGCGGGCAAGGCTTGTAAAAACACGCGCGCGGCGGTTCGATGCCCAGCCATGGACTACGCCGAACACACGCCGCCGCCGGCGCTGCGCCGCTACGTGGACTGTCTGTGGGAGCTGCGCGACGCCACGCCCGACGCGGCCATCCAGACCGTGTACCCGGACGGGCGCTGCGAACTGCTGGCCGAACTGGGCGTGCCCCTGCGCTTCCACGGGGCCGACGGACAGCTGCGGGCGGACCAGGCGTTCTGCTTCGCCGCGCAGCAACGTGGCCCCATCCGGCTGCAGGCTACCGGCCCGGTGCATTGCATCGGCGTGCGCCTGACCGCGGCCGCCAGTGGACTGGTCGCCGGCGAGCGCCTGCCGACCCTGCGCGAACAGGCCCCGGACCTCTACACCCTGGACCCTGCATTCGCGCAGCACTTCGCGCAGGCGACCCAGGCCAGCGTCAGCGCGGGGACGCACCAGCCGTTGTGGGATCTGCTGCAGGTCTACTGCGCCGGCTTCGCGCTGGACCCGCTGGCCGAACAGGCCGCCGCGCTGCTGGACGCCGCAGAGGGCGATCTGCGCATGACCGCGCTGGCCGACCGGCTGGGCATGTCCCTGCGCACGCTGCAGGCGCGCTTCCTCACGGCGGTCGGCCTGACGCCGAAGGAGTACGCGCGGGTGCGGCGCCTGCAGGGGCTGCTACGAACGCTGGATGGCGCGGCCTCGCCCATCGCCGAGGCCGCGGCGCAGCACGGCTACAGCGACCAGGCGCATGCCACCCACGACCTGACCCGATTCACCGGCATGACGCCGGCGCGGCTGGTGCGTGCGTTGCGTGGCGACCGCGATGGCGCCGATGCCATACGGCTGGCGGCCGCCTTCGTGCGCGGGCATGCGGGCGCCTGAAGCACCCGCCTCTCCCCAGACACGCCGCGGCGAGCTGAGCCGCCGCGGCGCCGTGCGGACCGGGGCTTACTTCACCCCGTGCATCAGCTTGTTGACCAGCGGGGCGATCAGGAACAGCGCCACGCCGAAGCCGGTGAGGATCCAGAACCCCATCGTGTAGGCGTGCTGCGCCGAGGCCACGGTCATGCCGCCCTCGCCGCTGACCAGCCCGGCGAAGATGCCCGAGAGGTTGTTGCCGATGCCGGTGGACAGGAACCAGCCGCCCATGCCGAAGCCGACCAGGCGCACCGGCGCCAGCTTGGTCACCATCGACAGGCCGATCGGCGACAGGCACAGCTCGCCCACCGACTGCAGCACGTAGACCATGAACAAGGTCCAGAACGGGATCTTGCCGGCGTCGCTGACCAGGGTGGACAGGGCGAACATCAGCAGCAGGAAGGCCGAGCCGTTGAACAGCAGGCCAAGGCCGAACTTGCGCGGGATGGAAGGGTTGAAGCGCCCCATGCGCACCCACAGCCAGGCGATCAGCGGCGCCAGGGTGATGATGGCGATGGAGTTGACCGACTGGAACCACGCGGTCGGGAAGGTCCAGTCGCCGAACTGGCGGTTGACGATCTCATCGGCCAGGAAGGTGAAGCTGCTGCCGGCCTGTTCGAAGAAGCACCAGAACAGCACGTTGAACAGGAAGATGATCAGCATCGCGATCACGCGGTCGCGCTGGACCCGGCCCTCGCGGACGCCTTCGACCAGCAGCAGCACCGACAGCACGATGAACATCACGCCCAGCACCCAGGCCAGCGCGTTGGCGCCCATGGCCAGCAGGAAGTACACCACCGGCACGGCGAGCACGCAGCCCACCGCCACCAGCCAGGTGCGCCCCATGCCTTGCGCGTCGGCCGGCGGCGTGCCGATGCCGCCCAGGCCGCGGCGGCCGATGTAGAACCACACCAGCGACACCAGCATGCCCACGCCCGAGGCGATGAACACCATCTTGTAGGACGGCATGGCCTGGGTGCCGAAGACCTGCTCGGCCAGGTACTGGGTCAGCACCGGGGCGATCATCGCGCCGATGTTGATGCCCATGTAGAAGATGGTGAAGCCCGAATCGCGGCGCTCGTCCTTCAGCCCGTAGAGCTTGCCGACCATGGTCGAGATGTTGGGCTTGAACAGGCCGTTGCCGACGATGATGGTCGACAGGCCCAGCTGGAACACCTGGTGGTTGGGCACCGAGATCAGGAACAGGCCCGCGGCCATCACCACCGCGCCGAGCAGGATCGAGCGCTGATAGCCGATCACCCGGTCGGCGATGTAGCCGCCGAAGATCGCCGCCGCGTAGACCAGCGCCAGGTAGGCGCCGTAGGTGCGGCTGGCATCGGCCTGCCCGGACGCATCGCCGCCATAGAACTGCGCGACGATGTACAGGACCAGGGCCCAGCGGATGCCATAGAAGGCAAAGCGCTCCCAGAACTCGGTCATGAACAGCATCCACAGCGGTCGCGGATGCCCCATCAGGTTGTCGAACTTCGGCGGATCGCCATTGGCCGGCGGCGCGGGCTCGAGCGTGGACCAGTTGGACTGGGCGGTCATGCGTCAGATTCCCCTTGAGAGCGTGTTATGGGCTTTGAGGCGAGTGCGAAGCCGCCTGGGGCGCGTCGAGTCAAGGCGCGCGCCGCCGCCCAGGCTGGCCGCCTGGGCAAGGGGCGCAACGCAGGATCGGCGCGCCCCAGGCGACTTCCCGGAGGGTTGGCCGTCAGCGGCACGGAGCCGGCGCCGCGCGGCTTGCCTTGGCGGCCAGCCAAGGCGGCACCGCGCGACGCCACCTCCGCACCGCTGACGACCAACGCATCTCGCCTCAAAGCTCATAACACGCTCTTAAATCGTGCGTAGACAAAAAAACGCCCCGCGCGGGGGACGGCGCAGGATGGCCGCAGGCGGGTCATTGCGTCAAATGAAACCAATCGCGCCGGATTCAGGCTGACGGGCCTGTCAGCCCCACCACCGTGCGCACCTGGAACAGCTCGGGGAAGAACTCCAGCTCCAGCGCCTGCTTCAGAAAGCCCACGCCCGAGGAGCCGCCGGTGCCGCGCTTGAAGCCGATCACGCGCATCACCGTGCGCATGTGGCGGAAGCGCCACAGCTGGAACTGCGTCTCCAGATCGACGAAATCCTCGGCCAGCGAATACTCGCGCCAGTAGCGGTCGGTGTCGGCATAGATGCGCTCGAACATCGGCAGCAGCGCCTCGTCGCGCACGTGCGCGTGGCTGAAGTCGCGCTCCAGGTGCTGGGCCGGCACCGCATGGCCGAAACGCGCCAGGTAGCGCAGGAACTCCTCGTACAGGCTCGGCGCCTCCAGCGCGGCGGCCAGCGCGCGCTGGCCGGCCGGATCGTGCGAGAACACCTTGAGCATCGCCGCGTTCTTGTTGCCCAGCATGAATTCCAGCTGCCGGTACTGCAGCGACTGGAAGCCCGAGGACGGGCCGAGCACATCGCGGAAGCCCATGTATTCCGAGGGCGTCAGCGTCTCCAGCACCGACCACTGCTCGGTCAGCTGGCGCAGCACCTGCTTGGCGCGCGCCAGCACCTTGCGCGTCTGCCAGACCTCGTCGCGCCGCAGGTGGCCGATGGCCGCGCTCAGCTCGTGGATCATCAGCTTCATCCACAGCTCGGAAACCTGGTGCTGGACGATGAACAGCATCTCGTCGTGGTGCGGCGGCGCCGACAGCGGCTGCTGCGCGGCCAGCAGCTGGTCCAGGCGCAGATAGCCGCCATAGGTGGTGCGACCGGCCAGGTCGGTGTGGATGCCGTCTTCCAGCGGCCGCTGGTTGTCCTGGATCTGCATGCGTTCGGCCATCCCGAGGGGAGCGGCATGGTAGCGCCCGCGCCGCCTGGCATCGCCGGGTGTCGCGGTGTCGCGGCCGATGGCTGTCATGCAATTTACTCAGGCTTCGTTCATAGTCCGGACGCGGGCCGGCGGAACCGGGCCCCATCCCCCGAAGCCTTGCCATGGAGAAGCCGTCGATGACGACGCGTTGGTCGCGCCTGCTGGCGCTTGCGATGTTGGGCCTGGGCGGCGCGCAGTGCGCGCAGGCGCAGGTGGTGATCAGCCAGGTCTACGGCGGCGGCGGCAACAGCGGCGCCACCTACACCAACGACTTCATCGAGCTGCACAACACCGGCACCGCGGCGGTGGACCTGTCCGGCTACAGCGTGCAGTACGCCAGCGCCAGCGGCTCCAGCTGGGCGGTCACCGCGCTGAGCGGCAGCCTGCCCGCCGGCGGCTACTACCTGGTGCAGGAGGCCAAGGGCAGCGGCGGCAGCACTGCCCTGCCCACGCCGGATGCCAGCGGCGGCATCGCCATGTCCGGCACCGCCGGCAAGGTCGCCCTGGTGGCCAGCGCCACCGCGCTCAGCGGCGCCTGCCCGAGCGGGGCGGTGGATCTGGTCGGCTTCGGCGGCACGGCCAGCTGCTACGAGGGCAGCGGCCCCACCCTGGCGCCGAGCAACACCCTGGCGGTGCTGCGCGCCGGCGACGGCTGCACCGACGGCAACGACAACGCCACCGATTTCGCCACCGGCGCGCCCACTCCGCGCAACCGCGCCAGCGCCGCCGTGATCTGCGGCGCGGCCGGCACGCCGGTGCTGTCCATCGCCGACGCCTCGGGCGACGAGGGCGCCGGCCCGCTCGTGTTCACCCTGACCCTGAGCCAGCCGGCGCCGTCCGGCGGCATCGCGGTGGACTACGCCACGGCCGACGGCACCGCCACGGCCGGCAGCGACTACGTCGCCAGCAGCGGCCGCGTCACCCTTGCCGCGGGCCAGACCAGCGCCACGGTCTCCATCGCCCTCATCGACGACAGCGTCACCGAGGCCGACGAGACCTTCAGCCTCACCCTGTCCAACCTGTCCGGCGCGGCGTTGCTTGGCACGGCCAAGGCCACCGGCACCATCGTCAACGACGATCTGTCGCTGACCGCCATTCACGACATCCAGGGCGCGGGCATCGAATCGCCGCGCAAGGGCGCGTTGGTCTACACCACCGGCATCGTCACCGCGGTCAAGAACGTCGGCTTCTGGATCCAGACGCCCGACGCCGAGGTCGACGCCGATCCGGCCACCTCCGAGGGCCTGTACGTCTACACCGGCAGCACGCGCCCGGCCGCGGCCGTGGTCGGCAACCTGGTGCGCGTGTCCGGCACCGTGCAGGAATACGTGCCCAGCGCCGATCCCTACCAGCGCCCGCTGACCGAACTCAGCGGCGGCGTCACCGCCACGCTGCTGGCCAGCGGCCAGGCGCTGCCGGCGCCGATCGCGCTGAACGCCTCGATGCTCACCGCCGGCGGTGGCCTGGACCAGCTGGAGCGCTTCGAAGGCATGCGCGTGACCGTGCCGCAGCTGCGCGTGGTCGGCCCGACCGGCGGCTTCACCAACGAGGTCAACGCCACCGGCACCACCGACGGCCAGTTCTACGCGGTCATCGGCGACACCGCCCGCCCGTTCCGCGAGCCGGGCATCGAGGCGCCCACGCCGGTCTCCGGCGCCATCCCGCAGTGGGACGGCAATCCGGAAATCCTGACCATCGACAGCGACACGCTGGGCGGCGCCGGCACCGCGCTGGACCTGGCCGCCGGCGCGGTGGTCAGCGGCCTGACCGGCCCGCTGGACTACAGCTATCGCCACTACGTGATCGTGCGCGACCCGAGCGTGGCGGTGGACACCGTCGCCGGCCCGGGGCCGACGCCGGCGCGCGCGCCCAACGCCAACGAGTTCACCGTGGCCGGCTACAACATGGAGCGCTTCTTCGACACCACCGCCGACGGCAACGGCGCGCCGACGCTGACGCCCTCGGCCTTCGCCAACCGCCTGTCCAAGGCCTCGGTCGCCATCCGCGACTATCTGCGTCTGCCCGACATCCTGGCGGTGGTGGAGATGGAGAACCTGGCCACGCTGCAGAAGGTGGCCGACAAGGTCAACGCCGACGCGGTGGCGCAGGGCCTGGCCGATCCGCAGTACGTGCCCTACCTGAAGGAAGGCAACGATGTGGGCGGCATCGACGTGGGCTTCCTGGTCAAGACCGCCACGGTCGGCGCCAGCGTGGCGCGCGTGGAGGTCTCCGGCGTGACCCAGTACGGCAAGGACACCACCTGGACCGAGCCCTCCGGCGCCACCAGCCTGCTCAATGATCGTCCGCCGCTGGCGCTGGATGCGGTGGTGCACTGGGCCGACGGCCGCAGCTTCCCGATCACCGTGATCGCCGTGCATCAGCGCTCACTCAACGGCGCCGACACGCTCGACGCCGCCGGCGAGCGCGTGCGCGCCAAGCGCCAGGCGCAGGCGGTGTTCCTGGCCGACCTGATCCAGGGTCTGCAGACCGACAACCCGGAGCGGCGCATCACCGTGCTGGGCGACTTCAACGCCTTCCAGTTCAACGACGGCTACGTCGATGCGCTGGGCACCATCACCGGGCTGCCCAGCCCCGATGCCCAGACCCTGGTGCCCGGCGACGGCGCCGACCTGGTCAATCCGGACCTGACCAACCTGGGCGAACTGCTCGCCGCCGGCCAGAACTACTCCTACACCTTCGGCGGCAGCGCGCAGACGCTGGACCATGTGCTGGTCAACGACGCGCTGGTGCTGGCGACCACCGCCTTCGGCATGGACCACGCGCGCATCAACGCCGATTTCCCGGAAGTGGCGCGCAACGATGCGACCTCGCCGGCCCGCCTGTCCGACCACGATCCGGTGGTGGCCTACTTCGAACTGGCGCCCAAGGCCGACCTGGCGATCGCCGCCACGGCCGGCGCCGCCAGCGTCGTCGCCGGCCAGCCGCTGCACTACACGGTCAATGTGCGCAACAACGGGCCCGAAGGCGCCAACGCCCCGGGCGTGGGCTTCTCGCTGGCCGGCGCGCTGCCGGACATGACGGTCGTCGCGCCGAGTGGCTGGAGCTGCGATGCGGCGCAGGTGGCCGACGGCATGACCTCGGTGGCCTGCAACAGCGCCACGCTGGACAACGCCGCAACGGCCGACTTCAGCGTCAGCGCGACCTCGGTGGCCAGCCAGTCCGGTACCGGCGTCACCCTGGCCGTGGCCGCGACCTCGCAGACCTTCGACCCGGACAGCAGCAACAACCAGGCCGTGGCCCAGGTGCAGGTGACCGCGCCGCCGACCGCCGATGTGTCGGTGTCCGTCGAAGGCCCGGCCAGCATCCGCGCCCCGCAGTTCTACACGCGCTATGTGGTGCATGTGGCCAACGCCGGCCAGCCGGCGGCCAATGCCCAGGTGCTGATCGAAGGCAATACGCTGAACGTGCTGACGCTGATCGATCCGCCGCGCGGCTGGAGCTGCCGGCGCGAGGGCTCGCTGCGCAATACCCAGCTGCGCTGCGCCGCGCGCACGCCGCTGGCCGATGGCGCGCAGGCGGCTTTCCCGCTGTGGGTGACCACGGGCACGGCGCGGCGCGGATCCACGGTCCAGCTCGACGCGCGGGTGTCCACCACCTCGGCCGAGCACGACACGTCCAACAACGGCACACGGTTTTCCACCGCGGTCAGGTAAGCAGGACGACACATCCCGGCAAAAACCCACGCGGCCCTTGATGGGCCGCGTTTTTTTGCGTGAAACGGGGTGAACGGGAACCGGTTGCTGCTGCGCTGCATGAAGGAAAAGCCGCACCGGGTCATTACCATGGCGCGGCTATGATGAAGTCCTCATTCCGCAAGACCGACGATGCCATGTCCCTGGCAGCCAGTTTCCAGATCGAATTCCTGCAGTACCTCAACCCCGACGGCACTTCCAACGGGCGCCCCCTGCCCGAACTGGCCAAGGACACCGGCCGGCTGGTCGAGCTGTTCAAGCAGATGCTGTTCGTGCGCGTGTTCGACACCAAGTCCATCGCGCTGCAGCGCACCGGCAAGCTGGGCACCTATGCCTCGTGCCTGGGCCACGAGGCCACGCACGTGGGCATCGGCGCGTCCATGCGCCCGCAGGACGTGTTCGCGCCCAGCTATCGCGAGTACGGCGCGCAGTTCATGCGCGGGGTCAAGCCGCGCGAGGTGCTGCTGTACTGGGGCGGCGACGAGCGCGGCAACGATTTCGAAGTCCCGCGCCAGGACTTCTCCTGGTCGGTGCCGATCTCCACCCAGTGCCTGCACGCGGCCGGCGCGGCGCTGGCGTTCAAGCTGCGCGGCGAAGACCGCGTGGCGGTGAGCACCTGCGGCGACGGCGGTTCGTCCAAAACCGATTTCTACGCCGCGCTCAATTCGGCCGGCGCCTACCAGCTGCCGCTGGTGCTGGGCGTGGTCAACAACGGCTGGGCCATCTCGGTCCCGCGCTCGGCGCAGACCGGTGCGCAAACTCTGGCGCAGAAGGGCCTGGCCGGCGGCCTGTTCTGCCTGCAGGTGGACGGCAACGACCTGATCGCCGTGCTCGATGCGATGGACCAGGCCATGCAGCGCGCGCGCAGCGGCCAGGGCGGCACGGTGCTGGAGTTCGTCACCTATCGCCTGTCCGACCACACCACCGCCGACGATGCGCGCCGCTACCGCGACGAGGCCGAGGTCAAGGCCGCCTGGGAACGCGACCCGATCCCGCGCATGCGCGCCTGGCTGACCGCGCAGGGCCTGTGGGACGAGGAACAGGAAAGCGCCTGGAAGGCGCAGTGCGGGCAGCGCGTGGACGAAGAGGTCAACGCGTATCTGGCCACCCCGGTGCAGCCGGTGGAGGCGATGTTCGACTACCTCTACGCCGACCCGCCGCCGGAACTGTTGAAGCAGCGCGCCGACGCCATCGCCCGGGAGCAGCGCCATGGATGAGCACAAGCCGATGCCCGCGCACGAAGCGACCAGCGAGACCCACGCGATGCCGACCGTCGAGACCCCGGCGGCCACGCCGATCACCCTGATCGAAGCCATCACCCAGGCCCTGGCCTGGGAAATCACCCACGACCCCACCGTGGTGGTGCTGGGCGAGGACGTGGGCGTCAACGGCGGCGTATTCCGCGCCACCGCCGGCCTGCAGAAGCGCTTCGGCGCCCAGCGCATCCTGGACACGCCGCTGGACGAGACCACCATCGCCGGCCTGAGCGTGGGCATGGCCGCGCAAGGCCTCAAGCCGGTGGCCGAGGCGCAGTTCGACGGCTTCGTCTACCCGATGGTCGACCACCTGGTCTGCCACGCCGCCCGCCTGCGCTACCGCACGCGTGGGCGCCTGCACTGCCCGATGGTGCTGCGCGTGCCGTGGGGCGGCGGCATCCGCGCGCCCGAGCACCACTCCGAGGCCAACGAATCCATCTTCACCAACGTGCCCGGCCTGCGCGTGGTCATGCCGTCCTCGCCGCAGCGCGCCTACGGCCTGCTGCTGGCGGCGATCCGCGACCCGGATCCGGTGATCTACATGGAGCCCAAGCGCATCTACCGCCAGTACAAGGAGCGCGTGCCCGACGACGGCGAGGCGCTGCCGCTGGACGTGTGCTTCGTGCTGCGCGACGGCGCGGATGTGACGCTGGTAAGCTGGGGCGCGCAGGTCAAGGAGGCGCTGGAGGCGGCCGACCAGCTCGCCACCGAGGGCATCAGCGCCGAGGTGATCGACGTGGCCACGTTGACCCCGCTGGACTTCGACACCATCGCCGAGTCGGTGGCCAAGACCGGGCGCTGCGTGATCGTGCACGAGGCGCCCCGCACGGCGGGCTTCGGCGCGGAGATCGCCGCGCGCCTGGCCGAGGAATGCATGTACGACCTGCTGGCCCCGGTCGAACGCGTCACCGGGCCGGACACGCACATGCCGCTGTTCCGCCTGGAGATGAAGTACATGCCCAGCGCCCAGCGCGTGGTCGAGGCGGCCAAGCGCACGCTGGCACGCGGCTGACATGCGGCGCGCGCGCGTGCTGACCCGCCACCGCGCGCCCGACCGCGTGCCGGTGCGCGTGGCCCGGGGCGAGCGCGCGGTGCTGGGCGAGCACGACCACGAGTGGCCCGACTTCGTCTGGGCCACCCTGGCCCAGGGCCTGGGCGGCTGGATGCCGGCCGACGTGTTCCGCATCGACGAGGCCGGCGCCACCGCCCAGCAGGACTACGACACGCGCGAACTCGACGCCGACCCGGGCGATGTGATCACGCTGGAACGCCAACACGCCGGCTGGTGGTGGGCGCACGATGCACAGGGACGCAGCGGCTGGATCCCGGACCGCGCGATCGAATTGATTCAAGAGAGCTGACCATGAGCGAGAGCAAGACCTTCCACCTCCCCGACCTGGGCGAGGGCCTGCCCGATGCGACCATCGTGGAATGGTTCGTCAAGGAGGGCGACGTGGTGCGCCTGGACGAACCGCTGGTGTCGATGGAGACGGCCAAGGCCGTGGTCGAGGTGCCTTCGCCGGTGTCGGGCAAGGTGCTCAAGCTGGCCGGCGCCGCCGGCGAGGTGGTGGTGACCGGCGCGATGCTGGCCCAGTTCGAACCCGATCCCAACCTGCCCCAGCGCGCCGAAGGCCAGGACACCGGCCATCACCACGGCCCGCCCAAGCCCGCCGCGCCTGCCAAGCCGGCGCCGGCCCCCACACCGACGCCGGCCGTGGAAAGCTTCGACCACGAGCGCGACGATGCCGGCACGGTGGTCGGCGCGATGCAGTCCTCCGACGCGGTCCAGGCCGAGGCCGCGATCGCCGTGGGCGGCGTCAAGGCGATGCCGGCGGTCCGCGCGATGGCGCGCAAGCTGGGCGTGGACCTGGCGCGCGTGCGCGCCACCGGCGCCGAGGGCGTGGTCACCATGGCCGACGTCAAGCAGGCCGCCGCCGATGCTTCGCTGCTGCTCCCCGCTCCCACCGGGGGCGCGAGTGCGGCGGCCAGAGCGGCTGCCGCACGTCCCGAACCCGCACCCCAGGGAGAGCGGGGCTCGGACCGCGCGCGCACCGCGCTGTCGGCCAGCGGCAAGCCGATGCGCACCTCGCCCCCGGGCAGCGGCGCCAGCGGCCAGCCCGAGCCGCTCAAGGGCGTGCGTCGCAACATGGCGCGGGTCATGGCCGACGCGCACGCCAAGGTCGTGGCGACCACGCTCAACGACGACGCCGACATCCAGGCCTGGGCGCCGGGCCAGGACGTCACCGCGCGCCTGGTGCGCGGCCTCGTCGCCGCCTGCCGCGCGGTGCCGGCGATGAACGCCTGGTTCGACGGCGAGGCGCTGACCCGGACCCTGCATCCGCACGTGGACGTGGGCATCGCGGTGGACACCGACGACGGCCTGTTCGTACCCGCCCTGCGCAATGCCGACATCCTGGACGCGCGCGGCGTGCGCGAAGGCGTCAACCGCCTGCGCACCCAGGTGCAGGAGCGCTCGATCCCGGCCAGCGAGCTGACCGGCTACACCATCTCGCTGTCCAACTTCGGCATGTTCGCCGGTCGCTACGCCACCCCGATTGTGGTGCCGCCGTGCGTGGCCATCGTCGCGGCCGGGCGCGCGCGCTTCCAGATGACGCCGGTGATGGGCGGCTTCGAATCGCACAAGGTCATCCCGCTGTCGGTGACCTTCGACCACCGCGCCTGCACCGGTGGCGAAGCCGCACGCTTCCTGCGTGCGCTGATCGACGACCTGGCGCTGGCGGACTGATCCGCGGCGCCAGGCGATATCGCCCAGGCCGCGACGGGCGTCCTGGCCTGGACGCGCATGCACCTCAGCGGATGGACGATGGCGGCGGTGGCGCCTCAGAATGCCGCCACCGACCACGTGCAATGACGCCGGATGTCATCAGGCCCGTCCTGTTCCATCCGCCCCTCAGGACGCCCCATCGTGAACATGAAGCTCAAGCTGGAATTCCCACCGGCGCCGGAATTCGCCGAACGGCACGCCGCCAACATCGTCGCTGCCACCAAGGACGTGGACGGGACCGTCCTGGATTACAGCCTGGACTCCTTGCACCACGTCGACCGCATCCTGCAGCGGATGCACGACGACGGCCTGCCCGCCGACCGCATTCCCTCCACGCTGTTCCGCTTCGGTTGCTACATCGGCGAAGTCGCCCTACGCGAGCATCCTGCCGCCTGGGTCGATCCGGCGCGCTTCGTGTCCGAATCCTCGCTGTCGTTCTTCCCTTTCATCGTGCTGCGCTTCCCGAACCAGGCCATCTGGGCGCCGATCAACCTGGCTTTCCAGAAAGTGGAGTTGGGCGAGCAGAAGAGCGTGCATTTCTCGTGCGTGGCGCAGCTGGACTCGGTGCTCAAACCGGCGTGAGCTGATCACGAAACGTGCAGGCGCAGGCGGGATACATCCACCGATGGCCTGCTGCGACGCTGGCGAACGCTGAGAGGGACCCATCGCGCGCGGATGCGATCGCCCACAGAAGAGATGCGGCCGCAAGTCCGTGGCCTTCGCCGTATCGCCCATCCAACAATGCGCGCTGGCGGCCTCGGCCCGCGGTCGGGGGCCGGGGCGGGCGTTGCACGCGGGCGGCTGGCCCGGTCAGACTCGCCCCCTGCCTCTCACGGAAGATCCCATGCAGCTTCGCGCACTCCTGCTCATCGCCTGTGGCGCCCTGGCCTGCGGCGGCGCCGCGGCCCAGTCCCAGACCGACACTTCGCTGGCCGCGCTGTACCAGGCCGACCAGGCCGAACGCGGCCAAGTGCGGACCCTGACCGATCCAGTCGCGCTGAAATCCGCCGCCAAGGCGATGGCCGAGCACGACGCACAGCGCCGCGAACAGGTGCGCACGATGATCCGGGCCGGCGCGCTGCACAGCGCCGACGATTACCGCATGGCGGCTACAATCTTCCAGCACGGCCTGACCGGCGAGGACTACGCCCTGGCGCACGCGCTGGCGACGCTGGGCGCCACCCTGGCGCCGAACGATGCGCAGCTGCGCTGGCTGGCCGCGGCCACGACCGATCGCTGGCTGCTCTCGCGGCAGCCCGAGCAGTGGTACGGCACCCAGCCCGTCTGCGATGCGCGCGCAATGCCACCCACCTGCACGCTGGCGGTGCGCGAGGGCGCGGTCAGCGACCAGGAGCGCGCGGCCGCCGGCATCGCCCCGCTGGCCCAGCTGCGGGCGGAAAACGCCGCACGCGAACAGGCACTGCGCAAGCGCCTGCCCTGATCGCCCTCGCGCCGACGCGCGCGGAGCAAGGCGCGCTGCTCGAACGTGTCCGCACCCAAAGCGGTCAGCAGAGCCGCTTCGAGCCTGCTGCGTCTTCGACCTGAAAGACCTGGCAAAACCGTCGTTCCCGCGAAAGCGGGAACCCATGGACGTTAGTGCTTGGCTTCAAATCTCCTGAGTTCCCGCTCTCACGGGAACCACAGCAGGGGCGTAACGATTGGCCCAAGGCGCGAAACGTCCAGGCGGCGCGTGCCACGGCGCTCGACGCGCCTTGCCGCAACCAGCGCTCGCCGTCAGGCGACCTCAGTCGACGTCGTACAGATCCTCGCCCGCATCCGCGGCAGCCGTACCGTCGCGCCCGCGCGGCCGCGCATTGCGGTTGCCCGGCTTGCGCAGCAGTTCGACATAGAACTGCACGGCGCCGGCCGCGACATGCTGGTCGATGGCGCGGATGAGTTCGGTCAGCGGCAGCGGCTGCGCGCCCGCCTCGTCCTGGCCGAAGCGCGCATCGAAGTCCCAGATGTCCGCGCCGGCCGGCAAGGGCTTGCGGCGCTCGCGCTTGAGGTACTTGCGGATGTCGTGCTTGGCCGCCTCCAGCAGGCGCTCGGGATGCCGGCCTTCGATATCCAGGTGGTAGGTCTTGCGCATGGCGTGGTCCACGGGGGGGCCGGGCATTGTGAGGCCACCACGGGCCATTGCGCGAATGCCGCGCTTCATCGCCACCGCCCCGGCGCTCACCGGCACAGGCGCATCATGGGCGTTTTCGAACAGGAGCACGAGGCGATGAACACTTCCAGCCTGCAGGGTCTGCGCGTGCTGGTGGCCGGCGGCAGCCGCGGCATCGGCCTGGCCATCGCGCAGGGCTGCGCCGCGGCCGGCGCCCGGCTGTCGATCTGCGCGCGCGGCCAGGCGCCGCTGCAGGCCGCGGTGGCCGATCTCTCCCGGCATGGCCTGGCCGTGCACGCCCTGCCTTGCGACCTGTCCGATCCCGCGCAGATCGCGGCCTGGATCGAGGCCGCGGCCGGCGCGCTTGGCGGCATCGACGTGCTGATCAACAACGCCTCCGGCTACGGCCACGGCAGCGACGACGCCAGCTGGCAGGCCGGCTTCGACGTCGACCTGATGTCCGCCGTGCGCAGCACGCGTCTGGCCCTGCCGCATCTGCGCCGCAGCGCCTCCCCGAGCATCCTCAACATCTCCTCGATCAACGGCCAGGTGCCCACGCCACGCGCGGCCGCCTACTCCACCGCCAAGGCGGCGCTGAACTACTACACGCTGACCCTGGCCACCGAACTGGCGCGCGAGAAGATCCGCGTCAACGCCATCGCACCAGGCTCCATCGAGTTCCCCGGCGGCCTGTGGGAGCAGCGCCGCACCCAGGAGCCGGCGCTGTACGCGCGCATCCGCGAGCGCATCCCGTTCGGCGAGTTCGGTGCGGTGGAGGACATCGCCAACGCCGCCGTCTTCCTGGCCTCGCCCGCGGCGCGCTGGATCACCGGCCAGATCCTGGCCGTCGACGGCGGCCAGTCGCTGAGCGCTTAGCTACGCGTACTTATCCTTCGATCGCGCGGACGACCGCGATCAGCAACAGTCCCGCGCCTGTGATCGACAACAGTCGCGAGGCCAAAGGCATGCGCGGCACCAGGCCCTGTGCGAAGGCTTCATGAATCTGCCCCAGGCGCACGTTCAACAGCCCCCGCCGTCGATCTAGTGGGCGCTCGATCCAGAGCGACGCAGCGAAGCACGCCAGCGCAGCAGGCTGCAGCGCGCTGGTGGTCCGTACGCCCGATATGCCCAGCACCATCAATGTCCCGACCACCGCGATTGCCATCCAGAAGGCCGCCACATCGGAACCGCGCGCCAGACCCCATCGCGCGCGCCAATCTGTCATCTGCCTGCCCTTGGTCATCCTTGAGTTCCCTTGATGCGACAAGGCTCGATCCTGCCCACATGAAGTCGCCGCCAGGTGTCACTGCCGCCACGGCTTGCAACACTCACCGCCGCTCCCGATCCAACCAGCAGGCCAGCCCCTGCGCATTGAGCTCGATGTCCATCGCCAGCGCGCGTTCGATCTGCGCATCCTCGAGCGGCACCTGCGCCGCGCGGGCGCGCTGCAGGTACAGCGTCGACAGGGCCTCGAGCAGCTTCGCGTGGCGGTCGGGCTTGCCATCGGCATCGCGGCCCAGGGCCTCCATCGCATTGATCTGCTCGTACAGATCCTGCGCCAGCTTCTCGACCTCGGCGTAGCTGGAGCCGACGCGGTCGTAGTGGGTCAGATACATGCCCTGCGGCTCATAGGCGAGCATCCGCGCGATCGACTGCTTGAGCGCTTCGGGCTCGAACTGCACCGGCGAACTGGTCGGCAGGATGAAGGGCCCCTGCGGGCCGTCCAGCTCGCGATAGGACAGGCCGAAGGTGTCGCCGGTGAACCAGCACGCACTGCGCGCGTCCCAGACGCAGTAGTGATGCCGAGCGTGACCGGGTGTATCCAGACACAGCAGCGGACGACCGTTGTGGTCGACCACATGGCCGTCCTCGGCCACCACCACACGCGACTCCGGCACCGGCTGCACCTGGCCGTAGCTGCGCTCGATCTCCGCGGCGCCGTACACCGCGGTTGCGCCGACGATGATGCGCGAAGGATCGATCAGGTGCGGCGCCGCGCGCGGATGCGCGACGACCCGGGCGTTGGGCAGATGCTGCAGCAGCAGGCCGGCGCCGCCGGCGTGGTCCAGATGGATGTGCGTGACCAGCAGCCAGTCGATGTCGGCCGGCGTCAGCCCGGCCCGCGCGATCGCCTGCAGCAGCAGCGGCACCGAATGGTTGGTGCCGCAATCGACGAACGCGCCGCGCCCGTGTTCGACGATGAGATAGCACGCGTCGAAGTGGTCGCGCTGGAAGGCGGTGTCGACCGTGTGGATGCCGTGCTGGCTCATGGCGTGCGCGCCGTGTCGAGAAGGATGCGGCGATTCTAGGCAGCGCCCCGTGCACGCACGATGCGGCCTTGGTCGCAAGGTCCCAGAAAGCGCGCGCTAGGTCTGCGCCGCGGCCTCGCGCAGCGCGGCCAGCGCGGCCAGCACTTCGTCGGGGGGAACGCGTAGCTCGACATCGGCCGCCGGCAGCGCATCGGCGGAGCTCGCCTCCTTCATCGCCGCCACGCGCAGCCCCGCATCGCGCGGCGCGTCGAAGCCGCGGCTCTGCACCAGCACCTGGCCCTGCGCGTCGGAGAGCTTGAAGTAGAACTTGCCGTCGGCCTCGCGGTACTGCTTGAACACCGGCAGGGCCGCCTTCGGCGCCGTCTGCGCCTGCACCGTGCTCACCGAGGACAGGTCGCGCAGCCCGATCGCATCGCGCAGTTCGCCCAGGAACGGCTTGGCGTACTTCGCCCGCAGCCGCTGCGCGCCGTCGCGCAGGATCTCCTCGATGCGCGCCGGCTTGGCGATCAGCGTCTCGTAGCGTTCGCGCAGCGGCGCGACCTCGCGCTCGACGCGCTCGAACAGGCGCTGCTTGGCATCGCCCCAGCCGATGCCCTCGGCATAGGCCTGGGCGAAGTCGGTCGTTTCCTCGGCCGAGGCGAAGGCCTGGTAGAGCTGGAACAGCGGCGAGCCCTCGGTGTCCTTGGCCTCGCCCGGCGCGCGCGAGTCGGTGAGGATGGAGAAGATCAGCTTCTTCAGCTCGGCCGGCGGCGCGAACAGCGGGATCGTGTTGCCATAGCTCTTGCTCATCTTGCGGCCATCCAGGCCGGGCAAGGTGGCGACGTGATCGTCGATCAGCGCCTCGGGCAGGGTGAAGTACTCGCGGCCGTAGACATGGTTGAAGCGCTGGCCGAAATCGCGCGCCATCTCGATGTGCTGGATCTGGTCGCGTCCCACCGGCACCTGGTGCGCATTGAACAGCAGGATGTCGGCGGCCATCAGCACCGGGTACATGAACAGGCCCGCGGTCACGCCCGCATCCGGGTCCTCGCCGTCGGCCACGTTCTTGTCCACCGCCGCCTTGTAGGCATGGGCGCGGTTAAGGATGCCCTTGCCGGCCACGCAGGTCAGGAACCAGGTCAGCTCGGAGATCTCGGGGATGTCGCTCTGCCGGTAGAACCACACCTTGTCCGGCTCCAGCCCGGCGGCCAGCCAGGTCGCGGCGATCTCCAGCGTCGAGCGCTGCGTGCGTGCCGGGTCCTGCGCCTTGATCAGGCTGTGCAGGTCGGCCAGGAAGTAGAAGCTCTCCGTGTCGGCGGCGCGGCTGGCGGCGATGGCCGGGCGGACCGCGCCCACGTAGTTGCCCAGGTGGGGCGTGCCGGAAGTGGTGATGCCGGTCAGGACGCGGGTGCTCATGCGAAGGCGATGCGGTGGCAAGCGGGCCGTCCAGTTTACCCGCCCGCGGCCACTGCCCGGCCCAAGCGGCGGCCCGCCCGTCGCACGTGCCAACACGGCCGCAAACGACAACGGGCCCGCGAGGGGCCCGTTGCCTGATCACGCTGCGCCTGAGAAAGATCAGTGGCGCTCGTCCAGCGAACGCTCGAAGGCGTTCACTTCCTTCTGCGCGCGGTCGCGGTCCCAGCCGTAGCGCTCCTGCAGCTTGCCGGCCAGGTACTCGGCGTTGCCCTCGGCCACGTCGAACACGTCGTCGGTCAGGTCGCCCCACTTGGCCTGGGCCTTGCCTTTGAGCTGCTTCCAGTTGCCGGCGATGATGTCCTTGTTCATGCGTTCACCTCATGGTTTCAACACGGCGGGTCGATGCCGTGCGGGCAGCCTGCCCGGCGGCACGTTGCGCGCGCATGAGCCGCGCGTGGAGGGGTCGTTAGCCCACCGCGCCTGTCGCACCTGTCACCGGCGCGCACGAACAAGGAAGCCGGCTTGCGCCGGCTTCCTTGTTGAATCGTTTGAACGCTGCAGCGGGATTACTTGGTCCCGGTGCCGCCGGTCTTGTCGGCGGAATCTTCCATCTTGCTGCCGACCTTCTGGACGTCCTTGCCGGCGCCCTTGACGGTGTTGCAGGCAGCCAGCGAACCGGCGAAGAAAACGGACAGCACCAGCAGGCAGATCGTGCGCTTCATTGGGAATTCTCCGAAGTTGGTTTCCCGGCTTTCCCCTTTGGAAAACCTTGATGTGAAGGCTGCCGAGCGCCTCGTCGAAACTGCGTGAACACGCTGAACAGCGGTCAGCTTCGGTTGCACAAGGCGCCCGTTAGGCCTTGCGGGAGATGGTGCCGCTTGTCCGAATCGAACGGACGACCTACCGCTTACAAGGCGGTTGCTCTACCTGCTGAGCTAAAGCGGCGATGATGCGTCGCGGCGCATTCTAGCCGCTGGCGCGTGCGCAGTCCTGCGCCACGGCGCGCGCGGCCCCGGCCTGGCCCTGCAGCGCGGTCGCCGGCGCGCTGGCGCGCACGTCGAGCCACCACTGCACCGGGCCCTCGGGACCGACCGCCTCCATGCGCGCATCGAAGCCGGCCGCCTCCAGGTCGCGCTGGCGACGCTGGGCGGCCTCGCGCGTGCTGTAGCGGCCCAGCGCCACGCCCGAGGACGGCCCGTTGGAGATCACCATCAGGTCGTCGAAGCCGGCGGCCGTGATCCGCCGGGCCATGTCCTCGGCTGCGGCGCGATCGGCGAACGGCGCCATCACCGAGTAGGCGCGGGCCGGCTGGTTCTGGCTGCGCAGCCTGGCCGACGCGGGCGCTGGCTTGAGCCGGCCCTGGGCGGCGCGCGCCTCGGCCTCGCTGTCGAACGGACCCAGCGCCGTGCAGGCCAGCGGCGCCGGCTTGGGCGGCGGTTCCGGCGCAGGAGCAGGCGCGGGCGCCGGCTTGAGCGGCGCGACCGGCTTGGCCTGCGGGGCCGGCGGCGCGGGCACGACCGTGCTCGGCTTGGCCTCGACCAGCTGCGGCGACGGCGGCGCCTCGACCGCCGGGCGGCTGGCCGCGGCGCGACGCGCCTGGGCCAGCTGCTGCGAGGTCGGCGTCTCCAGCAAGGGCAGGCCATCGACCTGCGCGGTCGGCACCGGCGCCGGCGACGACGGCGCCATCAGCCACCACGCGGCGACGCCGAGGTTGAGGACGACCAGCAACAGGATCAGGGCACGGATCAGCATGGCGCGGGATTCTATCGGTCCGGCACGGCGGAGATCCCGGCCCACACGCCCAAGCCTTCCAGCACCAGGCTGTCGATGCGCTGCGCCTGCGGCAGCAGCGCCGCCAACGGGGCGCTGCCGCCGCCATGCAGCAGCAGCGACGGCATCTGGCCCAGGCGCTGCGCCCCCTGCGCCAGGCTGCGTTCGATCAGGGCCACGGCCGCACCGTCGCAGCCGGAGGTCAGCGCGTCGACCGTCTCGCTGGCGAACTCGTCGAACGCCCCGCCCTCGGCCGGCAGCTGCGCGGCGGCCCGGTGCAGGGCCTGCCGCATCAGCTGCGGCGACGGCGCGATGCGCCCGCCCAGGTGCGTCCCGTCGGCGGCGACCAGATCGATCGTCACCGCTGTGCCCACGCCGGCTACCAGCCATGGCCCGGCGCCGCGCGCGCGCGCGCCGAGCATGGCCAGGAAGCGGTCCACGCCCAGCCGCGCCGGTTCGGCATAGGCCACGCGCAGACCGGCCAGCTGCGCCTGGGTGCGTGCCAGCGAGACAAGCCGGAAGCGTTCCTGCAGGACCTCCAGCACGCCGGCAGTCAGGGCGGGCGCGGCGACGCTGGCCAGGCAGGCCGACGCGCCATACGCAGGCAGCTGCGCGCGCAGCTGGTCCAGCAGGGCGCCGCGTCCGTGATCCAGCGCGACCACCGTGCCGATCCGGCCGTCGGCCTGCAGCGGCGCGGCCTTGAGCCGGGTGTTGCCCAGATCGAGCAACCAGCGCTGCGGCATCGCCTCCGGACTCATGCCGCGCGCACGCTGACTTCGCCGGCATGGAAGACGCGCAGGCCCTGCGCGGTCACCACGCGCAGCGCGCCGTCCTCGGCAATGCCCTCGGCGGTGCCGACCACATCGCCCTCGTCCAGCTTCACCGTCACCGCGCGTCCGCGCAGCGCATCCAGCGCCGCATAGCGCGGCAGGAACGGCGCCAGCCCCTCGCTGTCGAACAGCGCCAGCGCCGGCAGCAGCTGCGCCAGCACCGCCGCCACCACCGCCTGGCGCGCAGGCGGCGTCGGCAGCGCGCCCGCCAGGTCGATCCAGGGCTGGTCGATCGCCTCGCCCTGCGCCTGCGGCATGCGCACGTTGAGCCCGATCCCGACCACTGCGCGGACCGGGCCGCCGGCCTCGCCGCCGCCCTCGACCAGCAGGCCGCCGAGCTTGCGCCCGTCGACCACCAGATCGTTGGGCCACTTCAGGCCCACCTGGGCCAGGCCCAGGGCGCGCAGCGCCTCGGCCACCGCCACGCCGGCCACCAGGCTCAGCCCGCCCAGCCGGGCCAGGCCGCCGCTGTAGCGCCGGGCCACCGACAGATAGATGTGCGCGGCCAGGGGCGAGGCCCAGCTGCGTCCGCGGCGGCCGCGACCGCCGGTCTGGCGCTCGGCCAGCAGCACGGCGCAACCGTGGTCCGGGCTGGTGCGGCGCAGGAGCTCGCTGTTGGTGGAATCCAGGCTCCAGGCCACCTCCAGCTGCGCGACCAGGGCGAGCGCCTGGGCCGGCAGCGCCGCGCGCAGGGCGTCGGCGTCCAGCAGTTCCAGCGGGCCCTGCAGCGCGTAGCCCTGACCGGCGCTGCCGGCGATGGCGATGCCGGCCTCGCGCAGGGCCTGGACCCGCTTCCAGATGGCGGTCCGGGTCAGCCCGGTCTCCTGCGCCAGCAGGTCGCCGGACACCGGCCCCTGCATCAGGCGCGACAGGAGCTGGCGCTCGCGCTCGGCGGACGCGGGAGACTGAACAGGGAGGGCGGTCATCAGGCCGCCATTATGGGGAGGCCCGGCGGATGCTGTCATGGCGTACAGGAAGTCAAAAGCGCGTTATGATCGGGTTTCGCCGCTGTGTGCCCCGCCCCGGAGTCTTCCGATGCTTCGCGCCTGCCTTGCCGTTGTGCTGCTGTCCTGCGTCGCCTCGCCCGTGCTGGCCCAGAACGGGCGCACTGCCGTGGCCGCGACCGCACCGGCAGCGTCGGGCAATCGCGCCGGCGAGTCCACCACTGGCGCGACGGCGGACAAGAGCAGTCCGGCGTCCGGCTATGGCCACGCCGCCGCACCGGCGACCAGCCAGGGCGGCGGTGGCGACGACGAAGGCGTGCTGCGCCTGCGCGCGCCCAAGTGGAACAGCTTCCTGCCCGGGATGTTCCGCTGATCCAGCCGCTGTTGCGCTGGCTGCGCGGCCAGCCGCCCTCCCTCGATGACGCCCTCTGGCAGCAGGCCAGCGACGGCCTGCCGTGGGTCCGTGGCCTGCAGCCGTCCCAGCGCGAGACGCTGCGCGCCCTGGCGGCGCGCTTCCTCCATCAGAAGACGATCACGGCGCTGGGCGGCCTGGAGCTGGACGAGCATGCACGCGTGCAGCTGGCCGCGCTGTGCTGCCTGCCGCTGCTGGAATTCGGCATCGGCGGGCTGCGCGGCTGGTCGCAGCTGATCGTGTATCCCGAGGCGTTCCGCGTGCAGCGCAGCCACGTCGATGCGGCCGGCGTGCTGCACGAGTGGGAAGACGAACTGGCCGGCGAATCCTGGGACAGCGGCCCGCTGATCCTGTCCTGGGCCGACGTCCAGGCCGATATCGAAGACCCGGCCGCCGGCTACTGCGTGGTCGTGCACGAGATGGCGCACAAGCTCGACGGCCTCAACGGCGTGCTCGACGGCAGCCCGCCCCTGCCCGGCAGCTGGCAGCGCGCCTGGGCCAAGGACTTCCAGCAGCACTACGACGCCCTGTGCCTGCGCGTGGACGCCGGCAAGCGCACCCGCATCGACGGCTATGCGGCCGAGTCGCCGGAGGAATTCTTCGCCGTGGTCAGCGAATATCACTTCTCCGCCCCGCAGGTCTTACGTGAGGCGATGCCGGAAGTCGCCGGACACTTGGTCAGGCTGTACGGCGCGCCGCCGGCGATGTTCTAGCGCGGCGGCGGGATTCGGGATTCGGGATTCGGGATTCGGGAATCGGGATTCGGGAATCGGGAATCGGGAATCGGGAATCGGGAATCGATCAGGAGCTTGCGGCCTCGAACTTCGCTTAGGAAGGTTGTTGCGTCGAGGGCGGTAGCACAGAAAAAACCCGTCATCCCCGCGAACGCGGGGATCCATGGACGTCCGTCCAGGTCGCGCAAGGTCCATGGGTTCCCGCTTTCGCGACGGTAGGAAGTTGCCCGCAGCTCCTGATGTCCAACTCCGGCGCCTGCTCGGCGGCGAACAAGGAGGGTCAAAGTCGAAGAAGGACGTTACTTCCCAAGCTGCCTGCACAGCTGGGGCCGACTCACAGCCCCTCAGGAAGTTTCACCTCGAACCGCGCGCCGCCCAGCTCCTGCGACCGGCTCACGGTCAACTCGCCGCGATAGCCGCGCACCAGGTCTTGCACGATGGACAGGCCGATGCCGTGGCCCTGCACGCGCTCGTCGCCGCGCACGCCGCGCTGCAGGATGTTGGCCACGTTGTCCTCGGCGATGCCCGGGCCATCGTCGTCCACCGCCAGCAGCAGACCGGCGCGACGATTGCCGGCCGAATTGATCGGCGCAACGGTCAGCAGCACGCGCGAGCGTGCCCACTTGAACGCGTTCTCCAGCAGGTTGCCCATCAGCTCCTGCAGGTCGCCCACCTCGCCGTGGAAGCGCGCGGACGGATCGATCTCGAACTCGCAGATCACGCCCTTGGCCGCGTACACCTTCTCCAGCCCGCGCACGATCTGGTCGGCGTGAGGCTCGATGTCCACCGGCGCCGAGAACAGCTTGTGGCCGGTGGAGGCCGCGCGCGCCAGCTGATAGGACACCAGATCGTTCATGCGCTTGAGCTGGACGTTGAGCTCCTCGCGCAGCGCATTGGCGTGCACCCCGTCGTCCAGCTGCGCGCGCAGCACGGCCAGCGGCGTCTTCAGGCTATGCGCCAGGTCGGCCAGCGTGTTGCGCTGGCGCTCCAGGTTCTCGCGCTCGGAATCGATGAAGGCGTTGATGCTCTCGGTCAGCGGCTCCAGCTCGCGCGGATGGTGCTCGGTCATGCCCTTGGCTTCGCCGCGCTGGACCCGCTTGAGCTCGTTGATCACGCGCTGCAGCGGGCGCAGGCTCCAGTTGAGGATCAGCCCCTGCAGCAGCAGCAGCACCACACCCGCGCTGCCCAGATAGACCCACAGCGCATGACGGAAGGTCTGCAGCTGCGAGTCGAGCACCTGCGTGTCTTCGAGCACGTAGATCGAATAGGAAAACTCGCTCTTGGGTCCGCGCGCGGCCCACACCGTGCCCAGGCCGAAGCGATAGATCGCGCCGTCGCGCCCGTCCAGCTGGACCATGTCCAGCGGGCCTTCGAAGACCTTGTCGTTGGGCTTGAGCATCTTGCCCTGCGGCAGATACGGGCCCAGGGTCGAATCCGACCCCCAGCCGGCCTCCGGATTGGGCAGCACGATCTGCGCGTACAGCCCGCTGCCGGGCTGGCCGAAGCGCGGGTCGATCACCGTCGCCGCATCCGATGGATTGATCAGCGACCCGTCGCGGGCGAAGTCCACCTTGTTGGCGAACGAGTACGCATAGCCTTCCAGCCGCCGCTGCAGGTTGTCCTCGGCCGTGGTGACGAAGGCGCGGTCCAGCGCCACGCCGGCCAGCGCGAGAAACGCCACTAGGCCCACGCTGGCGGCCAGCAGCTGGCGCGCCCGCAGCGAGCGCGGGCGCCACCGGACGATGCGTTCGCGCCCTGCCGCCGGGGCCTGCGCGGAAGGCGCGGCCCCGGGCATCAGCCCTCGTTGCGCGGGATGGCGAAGCGGTAGCCGCGGCCGCGCACGGTTTCGATCGGCTTGAGCGCGCCGTCGGGATCGAGCTTCTTGCGCAGGCGGCCGATGAAGACCTCCAGCACGTTGGAGTCGCGGTCGAAGTCCTGCTGGTAGATGTGCTCGGTCAGGTCGGCCTTCGAGACCAGCTCGCCGGCGTGCATCATCAGATACTCGAGGACCTTGTACTCGTAGCTGGTCAGATCGACATTGCTGCCGTTGACGCTGACCGTCTGCGCGGCCAGATCCAGCGCGACCGGACCGCACTCCAGCGTGGGCTTGCTCCAGCCGGCGGCGCGGCGCAGCAGCGCGTTGACGCGGGCGAGCAGCTCCTCGACGTGGAAGGGCTTGACCAAGTAGTCGTCGGCGCCCTGCTTGAGGCCCTCGACCTTGTCCTGCCAGCTCGAACGCGCGGTCAGGATCAGCACCGGGAACTTCTTGCCCTCGTCGCGCAGCGCCTTAATCAACTCCATGCCCGACATCTTGGGCAGGCCCAGGTCGATGATGCCCACGTCGAAGGGCACCTCGCGGCCCATGTACAGGCCTTCCTCGCCGTCCTGCGCCGCATCGACGGCAAAGCCTTCGCGCTTCAGGCGAGCGGCCAGGGTTTCACGCAGCGGAGCTTCGTCTTCGACCAGCAGAATGCGCATGGAGTCTTCCTAACTGAAATGGGGACGTTGCTGAGTATCGGGTGGCAAGCTGAACGGCTCACCATGCCGTTCAGCTTACGGGCGAGGGGGGTTAGGCCCGCGTGGACGCATCGGCGGGAAGTCGCCCCGTCCCGGGCCCGGATCGCCGCGACGCGTCTCGCGCCGGCTCATCGAATCGCTGTCCATGTAGCGCACGCGCCCGTCCTGATCCATCACCTTGACCCGCATGATGTCGCGGCCGTCGAACTGCACGCGCTCGGCGCCCAACACGCGCCCGCCGCTCTCGGCCTGGGCACGGCGCACCGCGTCGGCCGCATCCAGGCGACCACCCGGGCCGCGCTGGGGGACCGGGGCGATGCCGGGATCGACCTGCGCCCAGGCCGCAGACGTCGCGCCGAGCAGGAGCGCGGCGGTTAAAAGGACATCTAGAGCGCGTGAGCTGGTCATAACGGAATCGTAACGGCTATTCGCGCGGTGGGATGAACCGCGACCGACACTCCGGTGGCGAGGAAGGGGCCAGTCTTGGGGCGCCGCGGTGAATCCGTTCTGAATTTTCTGAACGGGGATGCGGACTCGTTCAGGCGCCGGGCCGGCTTAGAAAAGCTCGCCCACACAGCATCTTAGCGAGCCGCCAGCGGCCTCGATGGCGGGCAGCGGCACGGACCTTAGCTCCAGGCCAGCCGCCGCCATCGCCGCCAGCGTCGCCGGGCGCAGCGCCCGGTGCGCGGTGCGGCTCATCCACACCGAATCGGGCCTCAGGCTGATCGCATTGCCGGCGAAGGCCTGCTGCTCGGCCGCATCCAGCCCGATCACATGCGGACCGTACAGCGCCTGCAGCACCGCCAGCAGCGGTGCCGGATCGGCGAAGCCGGCGGGGCTGACCAGCGCGGCGCGGCCGGCCAGCAGCGCCAGGACCACGTTGGTGTGGTACTCGCCCGGCGCCAGGTCGACCAGCAGCGTGGCCCGCAGGCCGAAGGCGGCGTGCATCAGCGCCGCGCCCTGCGCGTCGCAGCGTTCGGACAGCCCGCAGATGGCCAGGCCGCGCGCGCGGTCGATCACCAGCGATCCGGTCAGCTCGCACGGATGCGGCTGGGTCGAGAGGTCCTCCAGCGCATAACCGAGCACGTCGGTGAAGAAGGCCCGGATATCGCCGCGCGCGGCCTCGCGCTGGCGCACCGGATGGCGCATGCGTCCGACGATCGCGCGGCCCGGCACGGTGGCGAAGACGTTGTTGGGAAACAGCGCATCGGGCGTGGCCGCGTCGCCGGCGAAGGCGATCACCGGCAGCTGCGCCGACAGCGCCTGATGCAGGGTGCGGTGTTCGGCCAGTGCCGCGGCCGCGTCGAAGCCCTCGCTCGCCATGTAGACATTGTCGCGGGCCGATTCCTCCGCACGGGCAAAGCCATCGGGCGACACCAGGAAAACGCCCCTCGCCGTGGCGGTGCCCCAGTCCGGCGCGAGCGTGCGCGCCAGAGCGAGGAAGGCCTGTGGATCGCGCGTGATCACCGGCGCACCGGCCTCAGGCGGCGGCGGTCAGCGGGGCGCCGGTGGCGGCCAGCGCGCGTTCGACCAGCGACCAGTCCGCGCCCGGGCGATGCGCGCCTTCGCTCAGGATCTGGCGGAACTGGCGCCCGCCCGGCTGGCCGGCGTACAGGCCCAGCACGTGGCGGGTGATGTGCTTGAGCGCGACACCGCGCGCCAGCGCCGCCTCGACGTAAGGGCGCAGTGCGCGCAGCAGCTCCTCGCGCGGGCGCACCTGCATACCGGCCAGCTGCGCATCGGCGCGATGCAGCAGGTAGGGATCGTGATAGGCCGCGCGGCCCAGCATCACCGCATCGACCTGCGTCAGGTGCGTGGCGATCGCCTCCAGGTCGGCGATGCCGCCATTGAGCGAGATCGTCAGCTGCGGACGCTCACGCTTGAGCCGGTAGGCCCACTCGTAGCGCAGCGGCGGGATCTCGCGGTTCTCCTTGGGCGACAGGCCATCGAGCCAGGCCTTGCGCGCGTGCACGATGAAGGTATCGCAGCCGGTCGCGGCGACCGTGTCGATGAAGCCGGCGAAGTGCGCGTAGTCCTCCAGCTCGTCCACGCCCAGCCGGCACTTGACCGTGACCGGGATGGACACCGCCGTGCGCATGGCGGCGATGCACTCGGCCACCAGCGCCGGCTCCTTCATCAGGCAGGCGCCGAATCGCCCGGCCTGCACCCGGTCGGAGGGACAGCCGACATTGAGGTTGACCTCGTCGTAGCCGTAGTCCTGCCCGATGCGCGCAGCCGCGGCCATCCGCTCGGGCTCGCTGCCGCCCAGCTGCAGCGCCACCGGATGCTCGGAGGCGTCATGGCCGAGCAGCCGCTCCCGATCGCCCTGCAGCACCGCATTGGCATGGACCATCTCGGTATAGAGCAAGGCGCCCGGCGCCAGCACCCGATGGAACGCCCGGCAATGGCGGTCGGTCCAGTCCATCATGGGCGCTACGGACAGGCGCGGATCCCGCGGCTTCTGATTTTCTAGTGCTTCATCGGACATGTCGACCACTTGAATTCCCGCTACTACAGCGTTCTGACTCGGTTCCCCGCGCCGCTGTTCCCTGGTGCATATCCGAGGCTGCGCGGCCAAGCTGCTTTCGCGCTGACGCCCGACGGCAAGGATGTCTAAACCGAGCGACGCATAAGCGCTTGCGCTGCGTCGCGGCGCTCCGATTTTACGCTGCTGGCCGGTACGGTTCGATTTTTGCCAGCGTCTCGGCCAGCGCGTCGCGCGCCACGGCCGCGTCGTGGTCCATCTGCAGGCCCAACCAGAACCCGACAGAGGTGCCGAAGTAGCGCGACAGGCGCAGGGCGGTATCCGCGGTCACGCCGCGATTGCCGCCGACGATCTCGCCGATGCGCCGCTGCGGCACGCCGATGGCCTTGGCCAAACGGTACTGGGTGATGCCCATGGGCTCGAGAAACTCGTGTAGCAGGATCTCGCCGGGCTTGGGATAAGCGATGGTGCGCATGGCGCCTCCTTTTAGTGATAGTCGACGATTTCGACGTTCGCCGGACCGGTCGGGGTCCAGACGAAGCACACCCGGTACTGGTCGTTGATGCGGATGCTGTGCTGGCCGCGACGATCGCCCTGTAAAGCCTCCAGCCGGTTGGCGGGAGGAATACGCAGGTCATCCAGCACCGCTGCCGCGTTGAGCATTGCCAGCTTGCGCATCGCGACCACTTCAACGTTGATCCAGCGCCGCACGCGCCGGCCTTCGAAAAGGTGCTGGGTGTGCTTGTCGGCGAAGGACTGGATGGCCACATCGCTATAGTAACGAAACTCGTTACTAACGCAAGTCGTTACTCCGTGGCCGAGGCTACGAGGATGGCCAGTTGCCAAGCCGTCGTGTTCGCTCAGTCCAGCGGCCGGGCCCAGTGGGCGTAGCTGGTGCGCAGCAGGGTGCGCACGGTGCGGTAGGGGATCGGCTTGCCCTTGCCGGTCAGGCGCTGGGCGACGCCCTGCCAGCCGTCGCTGTCGTCCTGGGTGCGGGCGCGCACCACGGTGCGGCAGGGCTGGGCCAGCGCCTTGGCCAGGGCGCAGGCGTAGTACACGTCGCCGGGCGCCCAGTTCGGCTGCTGCCCCAGTGCGACGACGTAGGCACGCGGCGCATCCAGGTAGCGCGCGATCTCGTCGACGAAGGCGTCGGGATAGCGCGGCGCGTAGGCGCCCAGGTCGCGCAGCCGCGCGTCGATCCAAGCATCGCCGGTGTCCGGGGCGTAGGCCGGCGTCGACGGGGGCGCGGCCTGCTGCGCCATCGCAGGCATGGCCGGCACCGCCAGCAGGGCCGCCGCGCAGGCCAGCGCGCGCCAGCTCATGGCGCTTCGAGGCCGGACTCGATCCGGGCCAGCGCGCCGGGCAGTTCGCGCGCGTCCTGCACCTGGAGCAGGCGCGGGGTGTTCTCGGCCAGGTCGTGCTCGGCCTCGTGCGCCCAGGTCACGTGATACGGCATGTGGATGCCCCAACCGCCCAGGCCCACCACCGGCGCGATGTCCGAGCGCAGCGAGTTGCCGATCATGGCGAAGCGCTCGGGCCGCACGTCCAGTTCGTCGAGCACGCGCTGGTAGGTGGGCGTGTCCTTCTCCGAGACCACCTCGATGCGGTGGAACAGGTCCGACAGCCCGCACTTGACGATCTTGGCTTCCTGATGGAACAGGTCGCCCTTGGTGATCAGCACGATGCGGTGGCGCGCGGCGATGGCTTCCACGGCCGGGCGAATGCCGTCGATCAGTTCCACCGGATGATCCAGCGTGGCCCGGCCGATGGCGATGATGTCCTGCACGTGCTGGGTGCTGATGCGCTGTGCGGTCAGCTCGATGGCCGCCTCGATCATCGACAGGGTCATGCCTTTGACGCCATAGCCGAACACGCGCAGATTGCGCCGCTCGACCGCCAGCAGATGCTGCTGGGTGCGGCGGTCGCCCAGGTCGATGTAGTGGCCGATGATCTGCTCGAACGCCGCCTCGGCCGCGCGGTAGTAGTCCTCGCTCTTCCACAGCGTGTCGTCGCCGTCGAAGCCGACCCAGTCGATCCGTGGCATGGCCACTCCTGTGAGAAGTGAGCTGCACAGGATAGCGATGCCCAAGCAAAACGGGCGACCCGCAAGGGTCGCCCGTTCTGTTCGCCTGGGCCCGGCCGACGAGATGCCGGCCGGACTTGCGGTCGCCTGGGATCAGGCAGCCGGCTTGCTCTCCGGCGGCGTGGTCGTCTCGGCCGGGGCGGTGGTCTCGGCGGGCATGGTGGTCTCGGCCGGAGCCGAAGTCTCGGCCGGGGCGGTCGACTCGACCGGCGGGGTGGTGGTCTCGGCCGGGGCGGTGGATTCGACCGGAGTCGAGGCCGCCGGGGCGGTTTCGTCGGCCTTCGGCCCGCAGGCGGTCAGGGCGAGGGTGGCGGCCAGGGCGGCCGAGGCCAGCAGCGTGTTGCGGATCTTCATCAGAAAACTCCTTGGGTGCGGGACGCCGTGCGCGGATACCGCGCGGACGCGAGGGGGTGGGCAGAACAGGTAAGGTGCGACCAGGCACCCGTGAAGGCGGCGCCTCTCGCGCATGAAACGCCGTCTTCACGCCGCGGTCAAGCGGAAAACGCGACGGCGTGCGGATTCTCGCCCGGCAGGACCTGAGCGATGGGGTCCGCTTGTCGGCCGGGAGCCGGTTCGCCGGCGCCGGGCCCGTAGTGCTGGGTCACGAAGGCTTTGTACTCGTCCAGCGACACGGCGCCGTCGGCATTGGCGTCGACCTGGTCGAACACCTGCGACAGTCCGGCGTTGCCGGCCGCCTCGGCCTTGCTGATGGAGCCATCATGGTTGGCATCCAGATCGTCCCAACGCTGCTGGCGCTGGTCGGGTGCCGCAGATGCGGCGGCGGCCGGCGCCAGTGTCGGCTGCTGCGACTGCGCCAATGCAGGCGCGACCAGGACGCTGCTGGACAGCAGCACCAGCGGGAACGCGTTGAATCGAAGACGCTTCATGCACGGGCACCTCTTCTGCATCGGAGACATGCGCCGTAGCACGACGCACAGTGCACACCCTGCGGCGGGCGGCATGAACTCCACCGGTGCGACGAACCCACGACCAACGCGCCGTTAACCCGCCACGCCGCGATCGGCGTTAGGCCCGTCGTTAGCGACGCGTGGGCAGAACGTCAGGCCGGCGTTGATCGCGTGACCGAGTCCGCGCGCTGTACGCCTCGACGCGGCTCAGACGGCGTTGCGCGCCGAGGAACGCGCGCTGAATCCCAGGCGCGACAGCACCACGCCGACCACCGCGCCGATCGCCTCCAGGGCCACGCGCGTCCCCAGCGCGTCCGGATCGTGGATGCGCTGCAGGGCCAAGCGCGCGTACACCGGGGATTCCAGCTTGACCACGCCCAGCGAGAACAGATGCCATGCGTCGATGCCCCCACCGATCGCCACGGCGATCACGCAGCTCCAGCCGATGGCGTGGGAATGGTGCAGCCCGGTGCGCGCGGCGATGGCATGCCAGACCGCGTACACCAGCAGGCCGATGACGAAGGCGATGGCACCGGCTTCCAGGGCGCCAAGCAGGCCGAAATGCAGCGGCAGATTCATGGGGTGGGGACGCGGTACGGGACTGGAGTCACTGTAGCAGCGCCAGGCGCCGGGTCAGGCGTCGTTCTCCGCGCGCGCGGCGATCTGTGCATCGCCTTCTTCGTCCAGGCGCAGGGCGATGGCGATCGGGCGACAGCACACCTGGCAGTCCTCGATGTAGTCGGCATCGCCGGCCGAGGCGTCCACGGCGATCTCCAAAGGTTCGCCGCAGTACGGGCAGTGGATCAGCTGGAAGTCGAGCATCTGGCGTGGCTCAGGACACGGTGGGCGGCGGCGGTGGGGCGACCGGCGGCAGTGCATGCTCACGCAGCGTGCGCATGCGCAGCCACAGCCCGCCCACGTGCACCAGCGAGTACATCACCAGCGCCGCGGCCATGCCCAGCGTCAACGGACTGGCCTGCGAGCCGGCCATGGCGGCGCCGCCGGCGAAGGCGCCGCTGGCCCAGCGAAACGCCAGCCGCCCCAGCAGCAGGACCATCAGCAGCGCGCCGATCCAGGGGTTTGGCGTGTACCAGCCCTGCCCGTCGCGCCATTCGCTGTGCGTGTGCCGCAGCGCCAGCAGGCCCAGCCCGGCGCCGGCCAGGGCGCCCAGCACCAGCCCCGGCGCCACGTGCGGAATCAGGAAACCCAGCACGATCAGCAGCACCGTGACCAGCGCCAGCATCCCCAGGCGGATCCCCGCGCGCACCGGTCGCCAGGGCTGGCGCCCGAAGCTGCGGCGGATGCGCCGGTAGTACAGGAAGGCGATCGCCACCATGGGCAGGTACGGCGTCAGCGGCGACACGGCGTGGGCGGGCATGGGCGAGATTCCTGGCGAGGGCAGGACGCAGCGTGGAACCCGGGGACCTGCCGCGCAAGATGCCAAGTGTCACTTCTTGCGCGTGGGCGTCTGGCGCGACGGCGCCGGTGACGAACCGGTCAGCCTGACGCGGCCTGAACAACTGCGCGCCGGCCAGCGGTTACAACCGCGATTCCGCGCCTCAGCGCACTTCGAGAGCTTCGCGCCATGCCGCTTCCCCATCGTCTGCGCCTGGCCCTGCTGCCCACCCTGCTGGCGGTCGCCGCCTGCAGCGGCGCGGCCGCGCCTGAGGCAGCCTCCGGCGCCCTGCCCTTCACCGCCACGCCGGTGCACCGCTTCGACGAGCCCTGGGCGATGGCCTTCCTGCCGGATGGACGCCTGCTGGTGACCGAGAAGCGCGGCCAGCTGCAGCTGTTCGACTTCAAGACCGGCAAGGCCACCCGGATTTCCGGCGTGCCCAAGGTTGCCTATGGCGGCCAGGGCGGGTTCGGCGACGTGCTGCCGCACCCGCAGTTCGCGCAGAACCACTGGGTGTATCTGAGCTATGCGGAGGCCGGCGAAGACGACACCCGCGGCGCCGCGGTCGCGCGCGCCAAGCTGGTGCTGGATGCGGCCGGCGGCGGTGCGCTGCAGGACCTGCAGGTGATCTGGCGCCAGGTGCCCAAGGTCAGCGGCCAGGGGCATTACGGGCACCGGCTTGCGTTCGACCGCGACGGCAAGCTGTGGATCAGCTCCAGCGAGCGGCAGAAGTTCGACCCGGCCCAGGACATGGCCAGCAACCTGGGCAAGATCATCCGGCTCAACGACGACGGCAGCGTGCCGCCGGACAATCCCTTCGCCGCCCAGGGCGGCGTGGCCGCGCAGGTCTGGTCGCTGGGCCACCGCAACATCCTGGGTCTGGCCTTCGACGCGCAGGGCCGGCTGTGGGAACACGAGATGGGCCCCAAGGGCGGCGACGAGCTCAACCTGGTCGAGCGCGGCGCCAACTACGGCTATCCGATCGTCTCCAACGGCGACCACTACGACGGGCGCCCGATCCCGGACCACGCCACGCGCCCGGAGTTCGCCGCGCCCAAGATCACCTGGACGCCGGTGATCTCGCCGGCGGGCTTCGTGATCTATTCGGGCCGCCTGTTCCCGGACTGGAAGGGCGACGGTTTCATCGGCGGGCTCTCCTCGCAGGCGCTGGTGCGGGTGGAGTTCAACGGCACGCAGGCGCGCGAGGCCGCGCGCTACGACATGGGCCAGCGCATTCGTGAGATCGAGCAGGGGCCGGACGGCGCCCTGTACCTGCTGGAAGACGGCGAGGACGCCGGCGCCGGACACCTGATCAAGCTCACCCCGAAGGCGTGAGCCCGGCGGCAGGCGCTGGCCGCGGCACCGCGTCGGCCGGGCGCAGTGGCGCGGTGCCCAGCGCCTGCCGGTAACGCGCCAGCAGCGCCTCGACCTTGTCGACATAGGCGCGCGTCTCCGCGTAAGGCGGCACGCCGTCGTAGCGTTCCACCGCGCCGACGCCGGCGTTGTAGGCGGCCAGCGCGCGCGTGCGGTCGCCGTCGTAGCGGCGCAGCAGCCAGCGCAGGTGGCGCGCGCCGGCGGCGATGGACTGCTCGGGCGAGAACGGATCGGCCACCCCGTAATCGCGCTGGGTGCCCGGCAGCAGCTGCATCACGCCCTGCGCGCCCTTGGGCGACACCGCGGCGGCATCGAAGCCGCTTTCGGCGTGGGCGATGGCGCGCAGCAGCGCGTCCTCGACCTGATTGCGCCTGGCCGCGGCGGCGAACAGCTTGGGCCAGGCATCCAGCCTGGGCGTACCGACCTGGCCCAGGCCGGCATGCGCCGGCTCGCCCGGCGGCGTGGCCACGGTGAAGCGCAGGTACGGCACCGCGCCGGGCAGCTTGCGCGTGCCGTAGACCTTGATCCCGTCCTGCTCGCGCTCGTACAGGGTGCCGCTGAAGACGCCCATGCGCCCCCACAGGTCCGGCGTCTGCACGGCGTTGTCGTCCAGTTGCACCGCCTCGCACTTCGAACCCTGCTCGGGCGCGGTGGACAGGCTCAGCGTACCCTCGCGCACGCAGCGATAGACCGTGCGCGCCAGCGCCGGCGGCGAGACGGTCAGGCACAGCAGGAGCAGGGCGAGCGCGCGCATGGCGCGCGAGTATGGCCAGTGCGCGTCAGCGGTGCGTGTTGGCCGAAGCGTCGGCCCGCGCCAGCCGTCGTTCCCGCTAACGCGGGAACCCATCGCCTTGGGGGCTTCTCTCGGGACACATCCAGGCTCCCGCGGAAAGCGGGAACCCAGGGCTTGAACCGCGCTTACTCCTTGGTGATGCGATGCCCGCCGAAGCCGTTGCGCATCGCCGCCAGCAGCTTGTCGGCGAAGGAGTCCTTCTCGCGCGAGCGCAGGCGCTCGAGCAGGGACAGGGTGATCACCGGCGCGGACACGTCCAGGTCCAGCGCCTCCTTGGCGGTCCAGCGGCCCTCGCCGGAGTCCTCCACGTAGGGCG
The DNA here is from genome assembly GCF_030322905.1 of Pseudoxanthomonas winnipegensis. Lineage (NCBI taxonomy): Bacteria > Pseudomonadati > Pseudomonadota > Gammaproteobacteria > Lysobacterales > Lysobacteraceae > Pseudoxanthomonas > Pseudoxanthomonas winnipegensis. The sequence goes on from NZ_CP095475.1 coordinate 3,828,871, forward strand.
CGATGCCGGCCATGGTCGGGTTCTGCTTCAGCGCATCGGCGGTCAGGTCCAGCAGCCAGGAGCGCACCACCGAGCCGGTCTGCCAGATCTGCGCGACCTGGTGCAGGTCGAGCTTGAAATCGGCCTTGCGCTCGAGGATGGCGAAGCCCTCGGCATAGGCCTGCATCATCCCGTACTCGACGCCGTTGTGGACCATCTTGGTGAAGTGGCCGGCGCCGGTCGGGCCGACATGGCCCCAGCCGGTGGTCGGCGACGGCGCCAGCGTCTCGAAGATCGGCTTGAGCAGGGCCAGCGCGTCGTCGGCGCCACCGACCATCATGCTGTAGCCCTCGGTCAGGCCCCACACGCCGCCGCTGGTGCCGCAGTCGACGTAGTGCAGGCCGGCCTCCTGCAGGCGCTGGGCGCGGCGCAAGGTGTCCTGGTAGAACGAGTTGCCGCCGTCGATGACGATGTCGCCCTTGGCCAGCAGCGGCAGCAGCGTGTCCAGGGTGTCGTCGACGATCTTGCCGGCCGGCACCATCAGCCAGACCACGCGCGGCGCGGACAGGCCGGCGACCAGCGCCTGCAGCGACTCGGCGGGGGTGATGCCCTGGGCGGCGACGCGCTGACGCGCCTCGGGCGATGGATCGAAGCCGCTGACCGTATGGCCGCCCTGCGCCAGCCGCTGCGCCATGTTGGCCCCCATCCTGCCCAGTCCGACCATACCCAGTTCCATCAGCGTGTCCTCTTTCGATGCCAGGCGCGTATGCGCGAAGACGACAAGGATAGGTCGCCTCCGTGAGCGGCGGGTATGCGGACGATGGCAAGGCCCGCACCGCATCGTTGCAGTGGCGGGCGGAAGGTGGCGTCAGGTGGCGTGTGCGGCATGGCTGCGCCCCGCCCTCTGGCCGCAGGCCAAGGGGAGGGCTGGGGTCGCTCTTCGCGGGGAAGGCAAAAGCAAAAGCACCCCCTCCCAGCCCCCCCCTTCGCTGCGCGAAAGGGGAGGAGCCTCAGTAGCGCCGGGGCCTGTTGTCAGTCGCGCACCAGCGTGACGTAGGCGCCGCTGCCGATGACCTGGAAGGTCTCGTTGTCCACGCGCCGCACCGGCGAGCCGTCGTCCAGTGCGTAGCGGTCGTGCGGATGGCCGGCGTCGGTGCCGCCGGATGGCGCAGGGAGAATGCGCACGCGGCGGCGCTCGCCGGTACTGTCCTGCGTGACGAAATAGCGGGTGTCCATCGTGTCGTCCCTCCCGAGGCTGTCGATGTGAGGCACGAGCCTAGGCCCGCCCGGATGAAGATCGGCTGCATGACCCAGGTGCGGCGCAGCGAGATCCGGGTAACCGGGACACCGAGCCCACAATCTCGTGACGACCCAGCGTCTTCCCCCAGTCGGACGCCACAGGACCCGCCCTGAAACGACGAAGGCCGCCCAAAGGCGGCCTGGCCGGTCGACCCACGCAGCCGGCGCGCTCAGAGCGTGTCGGGCGCCTGCGAAGGCGTCGTGGCCGGCGCCGTCGACTGCGGCACCAGGGTGCCGTCGGCCGGCTTGGCCTCGCTGGCCGGGACCGGGATGGACTCGCCCACCGGCTGCGGCTGCAGCGGCTGCGGGGCCGGCGGCGGGGTCTCGGCCGGCTTGGCCGCGGCGTCGGTCTTGGGCTTCTTCGGCGGCGGGGGCGGCAGGTAGCGCTCGACCAGGGCGAAGAACGAGCGGTAGAAAGTGGGCTGCTGCACGGTCAGGCTGGCCACGCGCACCAGCGAGTCGTCGGTGCTGCCGAAGGGCAGCGACAGCGAGCCCAGCGCGGTGCCCACGCTGGCCGAGGTATTGGACTTGCGCAGGTTGTAGCGGTCCTGGGTGGCGCTGGCGAACACCCACGACTCGCCCGAGGCCTGGGCCACGCACGAGACGCGGATGGCGACCTGTTCGTGCACTTCCGGCTCGGGCTGGAAGTTCTTGTTGGCCTCCACCGTGGAGGCGTCCGAACGGCTGACCACATAACCCTGGCTCAGCAGCGCGCGGCGCGAGGCCTCGCAGACCTGCTCGGGCGAGCGGTCGAAGGTGCGCGAGTAGGTACCGTCCGAATCGAAGTTCTCCTTGGCCAGCATCTCGCCCTTCTTCTCGAACGGCATATGGCCGCAGCCGGCCAGCAGCAGGACAGCGGTCAGAGGGACGAGGGAGAACAGGCGATTGGGCATGGGGACCGGCCGGACGTGCTGATGGAAACCCTTGAAGGATAACCCCGACGCGCGAAATCGGTTTCATCCGTCCCTGCGACCCGCTCAGTCGGCGTTCGGCCCGGGCGCGCGCGTCGCACGGCGCCATCACGAGACGCCACCTACCCTGCCGGGAACTCTGGACAGGAGGCATCCCCCATGCAGGTGCTGATCACCGGCGGCAGCGGCTTCATCGGCCAGGCCCTGTGCCCGGCGCTGCTGGCCCGCGGCTGGCAGGTCAGCGTGGTCTCGCGCGACCTGCAGGCGGCGGCCGAGGTGCTGCCGCAGGGCGTGCGCCTGCTGGCCGACATCGAAGGCGCCGGCGGCGCCGACGCGGTGATCAACCTGGCCGGCGCGCCGCTGGCCGGGCAGCGCTGGACCGAGCGCTACAAGCAGCAGCTGCGCGAATCGCGCCTGCGCACCACCGAGGCGCTGCTGGCCTGGATGCAGGGCCTGACCGTGCGCCCGGCGGTGCTGGTCTCCGGCTCGGCCATCGGCTACTACGGGCCGCGCGACGACACCCCGCTGACCGAAACCGACCCGCCCGGCGAGGATTTCGGCGCGCACCTGGCGGCCGACTGGGAGGCCGCGGCCTGGCCGGCCCAGCAGCTCGGCGTGCGCACGGTCTGCCTGCGCACCGGCGTGGTCCTGGACGGAGGCGGCGGCGCGCTGCAGCAGCTGCTGACGCCGTACCGGCTGGGCCTGGGCGGGCCGATCGGCAGCGGCGAGCAGTGGTTCAGCTGGATCCAGCGCGAGGACCTGGTGCGCCTGATCGTGTGGCTGATCGAACAGGACACGCTGGAGGGTCCGGTCAACGGCACCGCGCCCGAACCGGTGCGGCAGCGCGACTTCGCCGCCGCGCTGGGCCGCGCCCTGCACCGCCCCACCCTGCTGCCGACCCCCGGCTTCGCGCTGAAGGCGGCGTTCGGCGAAATGGGCCAGATGCTGATCGACGGTCAGCGCGTGATCCCGGCCCGCGCCCAGGGCCAGGGCTTCCAGTTCCTCTACCCCACCCTCGACGACGCCTTGGCGCGGAGTCTGGAACACGAGACCTGAGGCCGATCCCGGTCGCCTGTATCGCTGCCCCCGCAACGCCAAGCTTCGACATCGGCAGGATTCAAGCCAAGACCTGCGGTCAACGCCCGAGCGATCGCTCAGTGGGTCCTCGCAGACGAGGACGGGTTTTCAACGCGCACCAACCTCATCGGAGGACCGCCCTCGATCATGGTGCCGCTCGAGAAATCGGGCGCGAACTCGACCGTGATCCCCATGGATTCGGAGCGGAAGCGGGTCGGAGACAACGTGATCAATCGCTCGGCGACCGGAGCGCCTGCGTTGGCGAACAAGCCCTCCGGGCGCGCCTCAAGCACGACGTCGAGCCCGCCCCCCACATAGCGACCGGCGGCCTTGGAGAGCTCTTCGGGCGACAGCTTCTTCTCCTCGGTCGCCGGCACCGCGAGGTCGCGCCAACCGTAGTCGGTTGCGATGGCCCGGACCACGTCCGCCATCAACCGACGTCCATCGCCCCCGTTGGTCAGCGCCACGATGCCGTCGCCCTTGCCTTCGTAAGCCACCATGAAGGATTCAAATCCTTGATTCAGGCCGTCGTGGCCAAAACGGGGGGCCCCGTTCGTGTACAAGGCAAAGCCAAGCCCCCAGTTATCTTTCACGGGCTTCATCATGTCGCGCGCCATCCCGGGCGAGAGACGGCGGCCCTTTTTGCCCGCGATCGAGGCTTGCAGGTCGATCAACACACGCGCCAGATCGCTGGCGCTCGTCCACAGGCCCGCGGGTGCGAGCTCGGGGTAAACCACGTAGTTGCCAGGAATCGGCCTGCCATTGACATGGCCGAATGCCATGTCGGTCAGGATCGCCTTCGACGGCGGCATCGCGAAGGCGCTGCGGGTCATGCCGAGCGGCCCCAGCACCTCACGTTGCGCGAGGTCGGCGAAGGAGATGCCACTCACGTCGGCAAGCGCGACTTGCGTCACCACATAGCCGCCGCCCGAGTATTCGAACTGCGCGCCCGCCGGCAACACGCTGCGCACCGGCGCGTTGTGGCTGGGCGGCACGCCGTCCAGGATCTGGACGGGGGTGGGCAGTGGCGTCGTACCGGGCAGGTAGTCGGATCCGAATCCATGGACTCCAAGCCCGGCCGTATGGCTCAGCAGTTCCCGGAGGGTCACGCCGTTCGGAGCCAGCTTCGGATCCTTCGGCAACTGCCAGGAACGCAGGGCGATGTTGATGTCCTGATCCAAGGCGATCCTGCCCTGCTCCACGAGCCGCAACGCCAGGACGGCCGTCACCGCCTTGCTGATCGATGCCGCCTGGAACGCGGTGCCCGGCGTGACGGGCAGGCACGCCGCCGTGTCGCGCAGGCCCCAGCCACGTGCCCAGTCGAGCTTGCCATTGTGAATCACCGCGACGCTGAGTCCCGGCACGTCGAACTGACGCATGCGTTCGACCAAGGGGATCGGCTTGTCGCCCGGCTTGATGACCGCGGGCAGCAGATTCGCCTCGACATAGCGGGTATGGGCGTTGCTGGGCCCACCTACGGCCTCGGCGGGTGCGGGACAGTCGGCCGCCTGGGCGAAGCAGGATGCGCTGAGGAGCAGTCCTGCCATCACTGCGACGTGTGACGAGTGCCTCCGGCTCCGATCCATGATCCAGGTCTCTCCTCAACCGGCGAACAATTCCGCCGGAACGCCTTATAGCACCCCCGAAGAGGCAAGGCCTCAAGGGTTACGCGTTCGCCCCAGCTGAGCGCAGCGAGGCGAAGGCGGCGTATGCCCGCGCTCGATGCGAGCCGCAGCGCTAGAGAAGTGATGAGCCCAAACGTAGAGGCGCGGCGCCTGGAACGCGCGAAACGAATCAAGCGTCCGCCAGCGGCGTCAGCAGCGCGCGTAGCTGCGCGGCGCGTGCGGCGATGGCGGCGCGCTGCTCCCCGTCCAGCCGCTCCAGGCTGCGCCATTGCAGCGCCGCGCGGGGATGGTCGGCGAAGCGCCGCGCGTGGCGCAGCAGGAAGTCCCAGTACAAGGTGGTGAACGGACAGGCATCCTCGCCGCTGGCCGCGCCCGGGTCGTAGCGGCAGCCCTGGCAGTAGTTGGACATGCGCTGGATGTAACGGCCCGAGGCGGCATAGGGCTTGGACACCATGCGTCCGCCATCGGCGAACTGGCTCATGCCCAGCGTATTGGGCAGCTCCACCCACTCGACCGCATCGACATAGACCGCCAGATACCAGGCGTGGATCTGCGCAGGCGCGACGCCGAGCATGAGCGCGAACGCACCGGTCACCATCAACCGCTGGATGTGGTGCGCATAGCCCAGCTGCAGGGTCTGCTGCAGCGTCTGGCGCATGCACACCATGTGCGTGCGCCCGTCCCAGTAGAAGGCCGGCAGCGGCTGCCGCGCGTCCAGCGCGTTGTCCTGGGCGAAGGCCGGCATGCGCAGCCAGTACACCCCGCGCACGAACTCGCGCCATCCGATCACCTGGCGTACGAAGCCCTCCACCGCCTCGATCGGCGCATGGCCGTCGCGCCAGGCGCGCACCGCCGCCTCGACCACCACGCGCGGGGAGAGCAGCTTGAGGTTCATCGCCGCCGACAGCAGCGCATGGAACAGCCACGGCTGATCGGTCCACATCGCATCCTGGTAGCGGCCGAACTGCGGCAGGCGCAGCGCGACGAAGTCGTCCAGCGCCTGCCGCGCCTGCGCCGGGGTGAGCGGCCAGTCGAAGCGCGACAGGTCGCCGGGCCGGTCGCCGAAGCGCGCGCGCACCAGCGCGATCACCTCGCCGGTCACCGCATCGGGCGGGAAGGCGGCCGGAGCAGGCACCTGCTGCGGCCCGCCCTTGCCGAAGGACCTGCGGTTGTCCGCGTCGAAGTTCCAGCGCCCGGCCACCGGCTGCGCGCCGTCCATCAGCACCTGCTCGCGGCGGCGGATCCAGCGGTAGAAGTGCTCCATGCGCAGCTCGCGCCGGCCGCGCGCCCAGTCGGCGAAGTCGGCCGGATCGCAGAAGAAATGCAGGTCCGGCCGCTCGCTCCAGCCGAGGCCGGCCTCGGCCACCACCCGCGGCAGCGACTGCGCCAGGCGCCATTCGCCCGGCCTGACGGCGACGACCTTGTCCGGCCGCAGCGCGGCCAGGTCGTGCGCCAGCGCCTCTTCGAGCGTGGCGAAGTCGTGGCGGTCCAGCGCGCGGTATTCGACGCGCCAGCCGCGCGCCCGCAGCGCATCGCGGAAGTGGCGCATCGCCGCCAGGAACACCGCGATGCGCGGCTGGGTGCTCCACACATGCGAGGCCTCGTGCGCGACTTCGGCCATCCACACCGCGTCGCGGTCCGGGTCGAAGTCGTGCAGTGCGGCCGAGTCGGGGTCGAGCTGGTCGCCCAGCACCACCACCAGATGGCGCAGGCCGGGCCGCACGCGCATTGCTTTCAGCCCGCGCGCTCGGCGGACGCGGCGCTGTCCTGTTCGACCGCCATCAGCGCAAGCGAGCGGCCCAGCGCGGTCCAGGCCGCGCCGGCCGGCACCGCGCGCGCGTCGCTGCGGCCGCTGGTGTCGATCTGCACGCGCCAGTGCTCGCCCTCGACCGTGGGCAGATGGAACACCACGTCCTCCGGGTTGGCGTTGAGCAGCATCAGCAGGGTCACGTTGGCCGCCGCCTGACGCAGGCCGCTGGCCGGCGCGCGGCCGTCCAGGCGCATCATCAGCGCGCGCGCCTGCGGGTTGTGCCAGTCCTCCTCGGCCATCTCGGTGCCGTCCGGGGACATCCAGGTCACGTCCTTGATGCCCAGCTCCTCGTCGAACTTGCCGTCGAAGAAACGCGCGCGATGCAGCAGCGGATAGCGCCGACGCAGCGCGGTCAGGCGCTGTACGAAGCGGGTCAGCTCCGCGCCATCCGGCGAGGCGGCGGCCGCCCAGTCCAGCCAGCTGATCGCGTTGTCCTGGCAGTAGGCGTTGTTGTTGCCGCCCTGGGTGCGGCCGAACTCATCGCCGGCCTGCAGCATCGGCGTGCCCTGCGACAGCAGCAGCGTCGCCAGCAGGTTGCGCTGCTGGCGCGCGCGCACCGCGTTGATCTGCACGTCGTCGGTGGGTCCCTCGACGCCGTAGTTGCACGACAGGTTGTTGTCGGTGCCGTCGCGGTTGTCCTCGCCGTTGGCCTGGTTGTGCTTCTCGTTGTAGCTGACCAGGTCGCGCAGGGTGAAGCCGTCGTGGGCGGTGACGAAGTTCACCGAGGCGCCAGGCCGGCGGCCGCGGCGGTTGAACAGGTCGGCGCTGCCGGTCAGGCGCGTGGCCAGCTCGGAGAGCTTGCCTTCGTCGCCGCGCCAGAACGCGCGCACGTTGTCGCGGAATTTGTCGTTCCACTCCACCCAGCCCGGCGGGAAGCCGCCGACCTGGTAGCCGCCGGGGCCGACGTCCCAGGGCTCGGCGATCAGCTTGACCTGGCTCAGCAGCGGATCCTGCCGGCACGCGGCAAGGAAGCCGCTGGAAGGGTCGAAGCCGTGCCGCTCGCGCCCCAGGATGGTGGCCAGGTCGAAGCGGAAGCCGTCCACGTGCATCTCGGCGACCCAGTAGCGCAGCGAATCCATCACCATGCGCAGCGCGCCGGCGTTGGTCAGGTCGAAGGTGTTCCCGGTGCCGGTGTCGTTGATGTAGTAGCGGCGGTCGTCGGCCAGGCGGTAGTAGCTGGCGTTGTCGATGCCCTTGAACGACAGCGTCGGCCCCATCTGGTTGCCTTCGGCGGTGTGGTTGTAGACCACGTCCAGCAGCACCTCCAGCCCAGCGTGGTGCAGGCGCGCGACCATCTGCTTGAACTCGTGCACCGAGCCGGTGGCCATGTAGCGCGAGTGCGGGGCGAAGAAGCCCAGCGTGTTGTAGCCCCAGTAGTTGGACAGGTCCTGCTCGAGCAGGTGCTGGTCGTCGGCGAAGGCGTGGATGGGCAGCAGTTCGACCGCGGTCACGCCCAGGCCCTGGATGTACTCGACCAGCTCGTCGTTCTTCAGCGCCGAGAAGGTGCCGCGCAGATTCTCGTCCACGCCCGGGTGGGTCATGCTCAGGCCGCGGATATGGGCCTCGTAGATCACCGTGCGCTGCCAGGGCGTGAGCAGGCGCTTGTCGTTGCCCCAGGTGAAGGCCGGATCGATCACCGCGCACTTGGGCATGTAGCCGGCGCTGTCGCGGCGGTCGAAGGACAGGTCCTTGTCCTTGTGGCCCACGGTGTAGCCGAACAGATGCGGCGCCCACTTGGGCTCGCCCACGATCTGCTTGGCGTACGGGTCCAGCAGCAGCTTGTACGGGTTGAAGCGATGGCCGGCGTCGGGCGCGTACGGACCGTGCACGCGATAGCCGTAGAGCTGGCCGGGCCGCGCGTCGGGCAGGTAGCCGTGCCAGATCTCGTCGGTGTATTCGGGCAGCACGATGCGCTCGGCCTCGCGCCCACGCTCGTCGAACAGGCACAGCTCCACGCGCGTGGCGTTGGCCGAATACAGGGCGAAGTTCACGCCCAGCCCGTCCCAGGTGGCCCCCAGCGGGAAGGGCCGGCCCTCGCGGATGCGCGAGCGGCGGACCGGGCGACGCTTGTCCTGGGCGCGGGCCGGCCGGATGCGGGGGGGCGCGAGGGTCACGGCGTGTCAGCGTCCTCGGATCGGGGCGTCAGGGTCGAGCCGCTCTGCTCGGCCACGCGCGATTCGGCATCGGCCAGGCGTTCGGCCATGGCCCAGTGTCGCGCGGACTGGCCGTCGGGGCGACCCTCGGCTTCCCAGATCTCGTGAGCCAGCTGTTCGATGCGGAGCCTGCGGGCATTGGGGTCCATGGCGAAACGTCATTCAGGGGCGACCAGCACGGCCACCGGGGCATGGGCGAACAACTCGGACAGCGCGATGCGTCCCGAGGGTATCTGCAGCACGCGCCCGTCGGGCAGGCTATGCCAGGTGCCATCGGGAACGGGCAGCGCCCCATCCTGCCACCAGTCTGCCGGCAGCTGCGGCACGGCGGCGTCGACGAGGCCCTCGGCCACCAGCCGCGGCACCGCGACCACCAGGCGCTGGCCCTCGTGCTGGCGGCGGAAGGCCAGCACCTGCCCGGCGCGCGGCCCCTCGGCGTGCAGCACGCGGTAGTCGCCGCGGGCGAACAGCTCGGGCAGCCGCGCCCGCAGCTGCAGCAGCAGCGCGACCAGGCGCGCCTTGGCCTGGCCGCTGCGCCAGTCCTGCAGCAGCGCGGCCCAGGAGGCCTCGTCGGCCAGCCAGCGGCGGCGCAGGTCGAAGTCCACCGGCCGACGGTTGTCCGGATCGACCAGCGACAGGTCCCAGCCCTCGGTGCCCTGGTAGAGATCGGGCACGCCGGGCGCGGTCAGCCGCAGCGTGGCCTGGGCCAGGCCGTTGACCGCGCCAGCCGCGCCGATCGACTGCGCGGCGCTGTGCAGGGCGGTGCGCAGCGCCTTGCCTTCGGGTGCGACCAGGGCCAGGTCGAGCAGCGCGCGTGCGGCGGTCTCGTAGGCTTCGTTGGGCTCGGTCCAGGTGCTGTGCAGCTTGGCCTCGCGCAGGGCCTTGGTCTGCCACTGGGCCACGCGCTCGGCGAAGGCCGCCAGGCCGTCGGCATCGTCCGCGCCCAGTTGCAGCGGCCAGGCGCCGATCAGTGTCTGCCACAGCATCAACGCATCGCCGGGCGAACACGCATCCGCGCCGATCCGCGCGCCGGCCAGCGCGTTGAAGGTCTGCACCTGCTCGGCCCACCACGGCGCGCGGCCGCTCAGCACCGCCAGGCGCATGCGCACGTCTTCGCCGCGCTTGTGATCGTGGGTGGCGGTGGCGAGCATCGCGCGCTGGTGCCCGGCGGCATGCGCCTGGACGCTGGTATGGAAGACCTGCGGATCGGTCGCCAGATGCTGCGGATGCGAGCCGACCTCGTTGCGCGAGAGCAGCACGCCGTGGCGATAGAAGGCCGTGTCCTCCACCGACTTGGCGTTGAGCGGCGCGGACAGCTGTTCCAGCCGCCGGCGCAGCACGCGGCGCAGGCTGCGCTGCACGTTGGGCGTGTCGGGGTCGTCGCGCATCCAGCGCTGCAGCGCGTCGATGGCGGCCTGCACGCGCGGATTGGCCTGTTCGCGCGCGGCCTGCGCGGCGCGCGCGAACAACGCCGCATCGCCCTCGTCCAGCCCGTCGTTGCCGGCATAGGTGCGGTACACGGGGAAGCGCCGCATCACCGCGGTCAGCGCCTTGCCCATCATCTGCGGGCTGAACTCGCGGCAGATCGGGTCCAGGTGCGCGCAGGCCACCGCGGCCTGCTGGGCGCGGGTGAACTCGGCCTGCAGCGAGGCGTCCAGGATCTCGCCACGCGCCTGGAATTCCTCCTGCGCAAAGTCCCCGCTGCGCCCGCTGACACGCTGCCACAGCGCGGTGAGCGCCGCCTCGCCGTCCGCGTCGTGCAGCACGCCGGAGACCTGGTCCATGAAGTCGTAGCCGGTGGTGCCCTGCACCGGCCAGTCGCGCGGCAGCGTCTCGCCGGGCGCCAGGATCTTCTCCACCAGCAGGGTCACCTTGCCCGGGCGCAGGCCACGCTTGCGCCCGGCCTTGTCGACCTGCGCGCGCAGCCGGCGCAGGTAGCCCCGCGGGTCGGCCAGGCCGTCGACATGATCCAGGCGCAGGCCATCGAGCACGCCCTCGGCGATCAATCGCAGCGGCAGCGCGTGCACCGCGGCGAACACATCCGGCCGCTCCACGCGGATGGCCGCCAAGGACGTGATGTCGAAGAAGCGCCGGTAGTTGACCATGTCGTTGCCGACCGCCCACCACGCCAGCCGGTAGGACTGGCGTTCGAGCAGCCGGTGCAGCGTGCTCTCCCCGCGCGCGGTGCCCTGGCTGATGCGCCAGGCCCAGTCGCGGCGCAGCGCCAGATCCGCAGGGACCGCCGCGCCGTCCACGCGCACCGGGAAGCAGGCGTCGTGGTGTTCCAGCTGCAGCTCGCCGGCGGCGGATACGCCCAGCTTGAGCGCGCCTTCGGCCAGCGCCTGCGCGTAGGGCCGGTCCAGCACCGGCAGCCAGAGCTTGCCGTCGTGGCCGGGGCTGCGCCAGTCGATGTCGAACCAGTCGGCATGCTTGCTGCGGCGGCCGTGCTTGAGCACGTCCCACCACCACGGATTGGTCGCATGGGCGGCCATGTGGTTGGGCACGATGTCCAGCAGCAGGCCCATGTCGTGCGCGCGCACCGCCGCGTGCAGCGCCATCAGCCCCTGCTCGCCCCCCAGCTCGGGATTGACGCGGGTCGGGTCGGTGACGTCGTAGCCATGGGTCGAGCCGGCCACGGCCGTGCCGATCGGCGACAGATAGAGATGGCTCACGCCCAGCTGCGCGTAGTACGGCACCTGCGCGGCGGCATCGTGCAGGGTGAAGCCTTCATGCAGCTGCAGGCGCGCGGTGGCGCGTAACTCGGTCATGGCGTCCCCTCGCCGCGTGCGGTGGCGAACGCGGCCAGCGCCGCATCCAGGTGTGGCGTGTCCTGCGGCAGGCGCCGCGACCAGTTGGGATGGCCTTCGACCACGCCGGGCAGATTGGGCTGTTCCTCCAGGCCCAGCGCGTCCTCGGCCGGCAGCAGCGCCAGCGGCGCCGGGCTGTGCGCGGCGAAGGCCAGCCAGCTGGCCAGCGTCTGGCCATCGCCGCCGTCGGCGCGGACCTGCGCCTGCAGGCGCGCGACGTCCTGGCTGCGCTGGGCGTCCTCGGCGGCGCGGTCGATCCGGCCGCCGGTGCCCAGCCGTTCGCGCCAGTCCAGGTCGCGGCCGATGCGCCAGCCGGCCAGCGTGGGGAGGTCGTGCGTGGTCGTGGTGGCCGCCGCCGAGCGGCGCCACTGCGCCGGCGGCAGGAAGGCGCCGTCCGCGTCGCGGGTGAACATCAGCACGTCGATGCCCAGCACGCCGTGCGTAGCCAGCACCTCGCGCAGGCCATCGGGCACCACGCCCAGGTCCTCGCCGATCACGACGCAGCGTTGGCGCCAGGATTCCAGCGCCAGCAGCCGCAGCAGGTCCTCGAAGGGATAGCGCAGATACACGCCGTCGCCGGCCCTGCCGCCATCGGGCAGCACCCACAGCCGCAGCAGCCCGAGGATGTGGTCGATGCGCACGCCGCCGCGCTGGCGCATCACCGCGCGCAGCAGCGCGATGAAGGGCGCGAAGCCGCTCGCGCGCAGGCCGGCCGGCGAATAGCTGCCGATGCCCCAGGCCTGGCCGTCGGCGTTGAAGGCGTCCGGCGGCGCGCCCAGCACCAGGCCGTGCAGCACCGCCTGCGGCCACGCCGCGGCCTCGGCGCCGTGCGGATCGAAGCCCACCGCCAGGTCGCTGATCAGACCCAGGCGCATGCCCGCCGCACGGGCCTGCCGCTGCACGTCCTGCCAGCTGCGCGCGGCCAGCCACTGCGCATAGCGGTGCAGGCCGGGGTCGCCGTCGCCGGCATCGGCCGCGGCGAAGCTCACGTGCTGCTCCAGCGCCGGCCCGCCGTCCGCGATGAAGGCCTGCAGATCCGCCTGCAGCGCCTCGGGCAAGGCCTGCTCGCGCAGCGCGCGCAGCCAGGCCCACTTGGCCTGCCCACCGTCGTGCCAGTCGACCAGCGCGGCCGCGTTCAACTGCGCCAGGCGCGTCTCCAGCCCGGCCACGTGCAGGGCCTGCCGCGCCAACGCCTCGCCCAGCACCAGCGCCGGTGCGGCGTACAGCGGATCGAAGAAGCGCCGGTCGCTGGGCGAATACGGGCTGTAATGCCGCTGCAGCGGCCGCGCGGCATGGATCGGGCTCAGCGCCAGCGCATCGCCGCCGGCGGCGGCCACGCGCCGCGCCCAGTCCAGCGCGCCCTGCGCATCGCCGATGGAGGCATCCAGCGGCGTGCGCGCCGAATAGACCTGCAGCCCCACGCCCCAGGCGCGCGGCTGCGCCACCCCGCAGGCATCGGCCACCGACCAGCAGCGCGTGGGCGCGATGGCCAGCGCGATGCCGTCTTCGCCAGCGCCTTCGCACAGCACGCGGTAGTAGCCCGGCACCGCGATGGGGCCGAGCGCGCCCTGCTCGTCGAAGCGGCCTTCCTGGGCCTGGCCGTGCTCATCGAGCAGCTTGTACGCGGCGCCCGGCCGGCCCTCGACGGCCACCGGCGTATCGACTACCGCGGTCCGCAGCGCCGGCCGGCCCTGCATGGCTTCCAGCCGGCGCTGGCTGTCGGCGCACTGCGCCGGCGTGGCGCAAGGCAGCTCCATCGCCTCGAGCACGGCGCGCAGCGTCGTATCGGCCACCGTGCGCGGCTGGCTGGCCACGTCGACCCAGTCGACCAGCAGGCCGGCGGCGTCGGCCAGCGCGTGCAGCGCGTCGGCGCTCATGCCTGCGCGTCCTGCCACCACGCGCGCAGGGTGTTGGGGCCCAGCGCATCGCTGTCGGCATCGGCGCCTTCGGCATGCAGCAGACGCGCGCCGGCCGGCACGGGCACGGTCAGCGGCGCGGTGCCCAGGTTGAATTCCACCTGCAGCACCGCCGCGCCCAGCTGCCAGCGCGCGACGATGGCGCCCGGGGCCAGCACCTGTGCGCCCAGCGCGCGCGCCTGATCCAGATGCGGCACCAGCTGCGTGGCGCGCACCTGCAGCAGCTGCGCGAACCATGCGGCGAACGCCGCGCCCTCGCCGCGCAGCGACTCGCCGATGTCCACCCTGGACACCTCGAAGGTCTGCACCGCGTTGGGGTCCGGGATGCTCGCCCGCACCGCCGGATTGGCGAACGCGGCGAACTGCGCGAACTCGCGCCGCCGGCCCTCGCGCACCGCCTCGTCCAGCGGCGCCTGGTAGTCGGTGAAGAACTGGAACGGCTGCCGCGCGCCCCAGGGCTCGCCCATGAAGAACAGCGGGATCATCGGCGTCAGCGCGGTCAGCGCCAGCGCCACGCGCAGCGCCGACGGGGCGACCTGGGTGATCAGGCGATCGCCCATCGCGCGGTTGCCGATCTGGTCGTGGTTCTGCGCGAACACCACGAACTTGGTCGGCGGCAGATGGCCGGACGGCTCGCCGCGCACATGGCCGCGCGGATCGGGCTGGCCCTGGTAGGCGAAGCCCTCGCCCAGCACGCGCGCCAGGTGCCCGCTGGCATCGTCGGCGAAGGCGGCGTAATAGCCCTCGTCCTCGCCGGTCAGCAGCACGTGCAGGGCATTGTGGAAGTCGTCGTCCCATTGCGCGGTGTAGCCGTCGGCCAGGCGGAAGGCCTGGTTGGCCTCGTTCTCCAGCACCAGGTGCACGTGGCGGTCTTTGGCCACGCTGGCGACGATGGCCTGGCGCAGGGTCTCCAGAAAATCGTTGGGCACGATCGCGTGCACCGCATCCAGGCGCAGGCCGTCGAAGCGGTATTCGTGCAGCCACATCAGCGCGTTGTCGATGAAGTAGCGCTGCACCGCCTCCTGGCGGAAGTCGATGGCCGGGCCCCACGGCGTATGCGCATCGGCGTTGAAGAAGCCTTCCGCGTACTGGTGCAGGTAGTTGCCGTCCGGGCCGAAGTGGTTGTAGACCGCGTCCAGCAGCACCATCAGGCCGTGGCCGTGGGCCGCGTCAATCAGCGCCTTAAGTTCGTCCGGGCTGCCGTAGGCCGCCGCCGGCGCGTACGGCAGCACACCGTCATAGCCCCAGTTGCGCGTGCCGGGGAAGGCGTTGAGCGGCATCAATTCGATGGCGGTGATGCCCAGCTCGACCAGGCGCGGCAGCTGCGCCATCACCCCGGCGTAGCCACCGCTGGTGCCGACGTGCAGCTCGTAGAGTACCGCCTCGCGCCAGGGCCGGCCCTGCCAGTCGGCGTGCTGCCAGACATAAGCCTCGGCATCGACGACGACGCTGGGACCGTGCACGCCCTCGGGCTGCCAGCGCGAGGCCGGGTCCGGGACAGGCTCGGCATCGTCGATGCGATAGCGGTAGCGCGTGCCGGGCGGCAGCGGCAGGACCGCATCGAAGCTGCCGTCGTCGCGGCGCGTCAGCGGCTGCGACGCCTGCCCTTCCACCTCCAGCCGCACCTGGCGCGCGTCCGGCGCCCACAGCCGGAACCGCGTCTGCCCATCGGCGCGTGCGACCGCGCCGAGCCACGAACTGCCCGGATGCTCCCCCTGGCCCGGCATCAGACGGCTCGCAGCCAGATGGTGGAAAGCGGGGGCAGCGCCAGCGAGAGCGACTGCGCGTGCCCGTGCATGGGCACCGGCTCGGTACTCACCGCCCCGGCGTTGCCGACATTGGAGCCACCGTAGTGACCGCTGTCGGTATTGAGGATCTCGCGCCACTGACCGGCACGCGGCACGCCGACGCGATAGCCGTAGCGCGGCATCGGGGTGAAGTTGCTGACCGCCAGCACCGGCGCGCCGTCGCCATCGCGATCGAAGCGGACGAAGGCGAACACGCTGTTGGCGTGGTCGTCGCCCACCGACCAGTCGAAGCCCTCAGGCATGTGGTCGTTGCGATACAGCGCCGGCTCGGCGCACAGCAGGCGGTTGAGGTCGCCCACCAGCTGCGCCAGGCCGTGATGCTCGTGCTGCTGCATCAGCCCCCAGTCCAGCTGCGTGTCGTGGTTCCACTCCGACCACTGGCCGAACTCGCCGCCCATGAAGAGCAGCTTGCGGCCCGGATGGGCCCACATGAAACCGAAGTACGCGCGCAGGTTGGCGAAGCGCTGCCAGGCATCGCCCGGCATGCGCGTGAGCAGCGAGCCCTTGCCGTGCACGACTTCATCGTGCGAGAGCGGCAACACGAAGCGTTCGGAGAACGCATAGACCATGCCGAAGGTCATCTCGCTGTGGTGATGCTTGCGGTGGATTGGATCGCGCTTCATGTATTCGAGCGTGTCGTGCATCCAGCCCATGTTCCACTTGTGGGTGAAGCCCAGGCCGCCGTGCTCCGGCGGCTGCGTCACCCCGCCCCAGGCGGTGGACTCCTCGGCGATCATCATCACGCCGGGGAAGCGGCGGCCGACCTCGCCGTTGAGCCGGCGGATGAACTCCACCGCCTCCAGGTTCTCGCGACCGCCGTGCTGGTTGGGCACCCACTCGCCCTCGCTGCGGCTGTAGTCGCGGTAGAGCATCGACGCCACCGCGTCCACGCGCAGGCCGTCGATGTGATAGCGCTCGATCCACTCCAGCGCGCTGCCGACCAGATAGGCCGAGACCTCGTGCCGCCCGTAGTTGTAGATCAGGGTGTTCCAGTCCTTGTGGAAGCCCTCCTTGGGATCGGCATGCTCGTACAGCGCGGTGCCGTCGAAGCGCTGCAGGCCGTGCGCGTCGTTGGGGAAATGCGCGCTGACCCAGTCCAGGATCACGCCGATGCCGGCGTTGTGGCAGGCATCGACGAAGCGGGCGAAGCCTTCCGGGCTACCATAGCGCGCGGTCGGCGCGTACATGCCCAGCGGCTGATAGCCCCAGGAGCCGCCGAAGGGATACTCGGTGATCGGCAGCAGTTCGATATGGGTGAAGCCCAGCCACTGCACGTACGGGATCAGCGCATCGGCCAGCTCGTCCCAGTTCATGTGCCGGCCGTCCTCGCGCAGGCGCCAGGAACCGGCGTGCAGCTCGTAGATCGAGATCGGCTCGGGCGTGGTCGCACGGGCCGCGCGGCGCGCCATCCATTCCACGTCGGTCCAGGCGAAGGCTTCGGCCTCGGGCACCACCGAGGCGGTGGCCGGCGGCAGTTCGCACTGGCGCGCCATCGGATCGGCCTTGTGCGGCAGGCGGGTGCCGTCGGCCGCAGTGATCTCGTACTTGTAGCGCATGCCGGGCACGATGCCGGGCAGGAACAGCTCCCACACCCCGCCGTCGTGGCGCAGGCGCATCGGATGACGGCGCCCGTCCCAGCCGTTGAAGTCGCCCACCACCGACACGCGCCGCGCATTGGGCGCCCACACCGCAAAGCGCACCCCGTCCACGCCCTCGTGGGTCACGCGGTGCGCGCCCAGCGCCAGCCGTGCCGACTCGCCATCGCCGGAGACGATGCCATGCAGCCATTCCTGCTGCAGCGCCGGGCCGAAGCGATAGGGATCCTCGATCTCCTCCAGCGCCTCGGGCCAGGCGATGCGCAGGCGGTAGGCCATCTGCGTGGGCAGCTCGGCCTCGAACAGGCCGGCCGGATGCACGCAGCGCATCAGTGCCACGACCTTGCCCTGCGCATTGAGCACGGCCATGGCCTCGGCGCCCTGCGCCATCGCCACGATCCGCATCCCGCCGCTGCCGGTGGCGCGCGGGCCAAGCAAGGCGAACGGATCGCCGTCGTGGCCATCGACCAGCGCCTGCAGCCGCGGGTCGAGCGGCGCATCGGCGCGTGTCTGCGAAGCCTCGCCTTCGCCGGCGGTGATCACCTTGGCCCTCTGCCCGGCCCGGTCGGACTCACTCATGCCAGCGCCGCGGTGCGGTCGTAGAGGGCCAGATACTTGCTGCCCGCCACGTCCCAGCCGCTGGGCTTGAGCATGGCCGCGCGGCGCATGGCCTGGATCAGGCCCGGCAGGCGGAAGGTGCGGAAGGCGCGCGCCAGGCAGCGACGCAGCGCGTCGGCCGACGGCTCCTGGAACAGGAAGCCGGTCACGCCATCGTCCACCGTGTCGATCAGCCCGCCGGTGGCGTGGGCGATGGGCAGGCTGCCGAAGCGCTGGGCGTACATCTGGCTCAGACCACAGGGTTCGAAACGGGAAGGCATCAACAGGAAATCCGAGCCGGCGAACATGCGCCGAGCCAATTGTTCCTCGAAGCCGATGAAGGCGCCGACATGACCGGGGTAGCGACGCGTCAGCGCCAGCACGCTCTGCTCGATCTGCGGCTCGCCGCCGCCGATCACCACGATCTGCCCGCCGGCGGCCACGATCTGCGGGGCGACCTCGCATATCAGGTCCAGCCCCTTCTGGTGGACCAGGCGCGAGACCACGGCGAACAGCGGGCCGTCGCGCTCGGGCAGGCCGAACTCGCGCCGGACCTGGCTCGCGTTGGCCTTGCGGCCGGCCCAGTCGTGCAGGTTGAAGTGCGCCTGCAGATGGTTGTCGGTACTCGGGTCCCAGCTGGCGTCGATGCCGTTGAGGATGCCGGTCAGGCCGCCGGCCGCGGCGCGGCGCGCCAGCAGCCGGTCCAGGCCACAGCCCATCGCCGGCAGGGTGATCTGCGCGGCGTAGCTGACGCTGACGGTGTTGACGTGCGCGGCATGCACGATGCCGCCGCGCAGGAAGGACATCTGGCCGTAGAACTCCAGATCCGCGCGCGCCGCCTCGGGGATGCCGAGCAGCGGCGCCACCGCGTGCGGGAACAGGCCCTGGTAGGCCAGGTTGTGGATGGTCAGCAGGCACGGCGTGCTGCCGCCGGACCACTTCACATAGGCCGAGGCCAGCGCGCACGGCCAGTCGTTGAGGTGCAGCAGGTCCGGCGCCCAGTCCAGGCCGGCGCGGCCGCCGGCGATCTCGGCCGCGGCATGCGAGAGCGTGGCGAAGCGCACGGCATTGTCTTCCCACTCCGCGCCCAGGCTTGACACGTAGGGCGAGCCTTCGCGTTCGAACAGCTCCGGGCAGATCAGCACATAGACGGGCAAGCCATCGTCCAGCGTGGTGTAGCCCAGCGCGCAGGCCGGCAGACCGGCCTTGGGCGCGATCCGGCCGACCATCTGCAGCTTGCCGGCCTTGGCGCGCACGGCGCGGTAGCCGGGAATCAGCACGCGCGCGTCGTAGCGGTGGCGCAGCGCGCGCGGCAGCGAGGCGGCGACGTCGCCCAGCCCGCCGGCCTTGATGAAGTCGGCCATCTCCGAGGTGACGAACAGCGACGTGCGGCGCGGCGAGACGCCGGAGCGCACCGTGTCGGGATCGTTGGCCGCGCGCGGCGCGAACCGGCCGCGCGCATCGCGGGCGCGCAGGGACTCCTGCGACAGCGGCAGCGCGGCGCGGGGTGAAGGCTTCAGGGGACGCGGGGACTCGGGCAGCACAGACGCAGACATGGGGGATCGAACATCCGTCGCAGGAACGAAAGAGGAGAAAGACGGAACAGCAACAGCAAAACGAGCGCGGAGCGAAGAACCGCCGCAGGCCATTGAGCGACCGGCGACGTGACGCGGGTGAGAGGGGGCGGCGCGGCGGACAAGGGGCCCGTGGGGCGCTGCTCGAATCGAATCTACGAACGCCGCGATAAAAGACGTGTGAACCAAATGCCACGATTTGATGACAGCCGTCAAGCCGCGCGGCGCCGCTTTTTCCGGCGTTCGAGGGTCGGCTCGGACGAGCGGTCGCCGAAGCGGCGCGCACAGAGGATTGGCGAGAATTTGACCATCCCACCATGCGCCGGCGGATGGTGGCCGCGACGAGGCCTGCGTCCCGCGCATGGGTGACGGGCGGGTCATATCCGCCCGGACACCGCAACAGCGCGCGTCCGGGCGCATGCGTGCGACACAAGGCGCCACGCCCGTCGCCTCTGGTGCAGGACGGCGCGATGCACCCACCCGGGTCCGGCGGACTAGGTCAGCGCTCAGGGAGCTCGTCGGCGCGCGACAGGCAGCCAGGCATCCGATGCGACGGCCGCCGCCTGTACAGCACCGCTGTCAGACGATGACCTCATTCCGGACGTCCACCATCCCGCGGCCTGGCGCGAGGCAACGCTGGCGCCGCCGCCATCGGGTTGGTCACAATCGGATTGGAACGTTCCCAGGAGCCGCAGGATGTCGCAGCGCTGCACCACCTTCTACCTCGAGATGACCTCGCCGGACGCGCTGCGCGAGAAGCCGCAGCGGCCCGACCTGCAGATCGTCGAGTGCGAAGTCCCGCAACCCGAGCTCAACCGCTTCCTCTACGGGCTGGTCGGCAAGGACTGGAACTGGAGCGACATGAACCGCTGGAGCGAGGCCGACTGGCGCGCGCTGGTGGAGCAGGACAGCCACCGCACTTGGGTGGCTTATCACCGCGGCGCCATCGCCGGCTATTACGAGCTGTATCGCCCGGACGGGCGCAACGCCGAGATCCGCTACTTCGGCCTGGCCGGCGCGTTCCTGGGGCACGGCTTCGGCGGGCCGCTGCTGAGCCACGCCCTCCGCGCCGCCTGGGACTGGCCCGGCACCGAACGCGTCTGGGTCCATACCTGCACCCTCGACCACCCGGCCGCCCTGGCCAACTACCAGGCGCGCGGGCTGCGGATCTACAAGGAAGAACACGCGCCGCTTTGAGCCCGTCCAAACGGGGTCGGCGCGCTCCCTGATCGCCTGACTCCAGCCGCGGCGCCTGGGCCGGCACCCACAGGCACAGCCCCGGACCGTCCGCGAGAAACCGGTCGCAAGACCCGGAAGGCCGCGCGAAAGTGCGCGCGGGCCGGGTGCCAAAGGCCGCAGATGGCGCTCAGCGCGGCACGGATCAGGGGCGTCATCGGGGGAAGGGGCGAGTTTGGTCCCTGCCGACGGGCCTTTCGTCGCCGATTCCGTGGACTGGTCGCGTCCAGGCTGGCGCTCCGGGGGGCGCTGGGTATGCTCGGCCGCAACAGGTTTTCCAGGGGTCTGCACCGTGCTTCCGCGATTCTTCTTCTTCGTTCGTGTCGTGGGCGCGTGGCTGCTGACGCTGGCCATCGCCTTCCCGCTGTGGGCGGCGTTCTTCCACCAGTTCCAGGCGCCGCCGGGCGTGATCTTCTGGCTGCTGGCGATCGGGCTGCTGGTCTCGGCGACCATCCGCGTGATCGATCACCTGCACCGCGTGCGCGGCATGGCCGGCGAACTGGACGCGGCGACCCTGTCCAACCGCCAGCGCCGCGTGGTCGACCTGCCGATGGAAGCCGATGCCGCCTTCGCCCTGCTGGAAGGCGCGGTGCGCGAGCTGCCACGCATTACCGCGCTGCAGATCGTCCACGACAGCCTGCGCATCCAAGGCCAGGTGCCACGTCCGGGCTTCGAGCCGCAGCGCAGGATCGCCTGGTACAACCTGCCCGCGCTGTGCGCGATCAAGCGCGACGAAGTCCTGATCACCATCATGCCGGGCGAAGGCACCTGTCGCGCCAGCCTGCGTTGCGAACCCGATGCCGGTGCCTGGCGCGACCTGTACACCGTGGACAAGGGCGTCAACTACGAGCACATCGAGTCGCTGACCCGGGCCATCTCCCGGCGCGTGGCCGAGCGCCGACGCGCCGAACAGGCCGCCGCCGCGCACAACGCCACCGAGAAGGAACTCACCCAGGCGCGCCTGAACCTGCTGCAGGCGCAGGTGGAGCCGCATTTCCTCTACAACACGCTGGCCAATGCGCAGGTGCTGGCGGCCACCGACCCGCCGCGCGCCGAGCAGATGCTGGGGCACCTGATCCAGTATCTGCGCCGCTCGCTGCCGCGCGAAGAGAACGCGATGTCGCCGCTGGGCGAGGAACTGGAGCGCACCCGCGCCTACCTGGAGATCCTCAAGATCCGCATGGGCGCACGCCTGGACCCGCGCATCGAGGTGCCCGACGCGCTCCATGGCGTGCCGCTGCCGTCGATGATGCTGCAGACACTGGTGGAGAACGCCATCAAGCACGGCCTGGAGCCCAAGCCCGGCGGCGGCACGCTGTGGATCATGGCGCGCAGCATCGACGAGGGCATCGCGGTGACCGTGGCCGATGACGGCCTGGGCCTCGGCGGCGCGCACAACAGCGGCACCGGCATCGGCCTGACCAACCTGCGTGAGCGCCTGCGCCTGATCTACGGCCATGCGGCGAGTTTCTCGCTGACCTCCAACTTCCCCGCCGGCGTGGCCGCGACGCTGGTGCTGCCGCGCCCGCCGCCGGTCCGCGTGCCGCCCTCGCCGGCAGCGGCCACGCCGCCGCCGCTGCCGGCCGCACAGGCCTGCGCCGGAGCCGACGCCCATGGCTGAGTGCGTAGTCGCCGAAGACGAGGACCTGCTGCGCGCCGCGCTGGTCGCACAGCTGCGCCAGGCCTGGCCACAGCTGGGCATCGGCGCCGAATGCAGCGACGGCGCCAGCGCGCTGGAAGCCATCGCCGAGCGCCAGCCGGACGTGGCCTTCCTCGACATCCGCATGCCGGGCCTGACCGGCATCGAGGTGGCGCGCGCGGTCGCCGATGCCAGCCCGCGCACACAGGTCGTGTTCGTCACCGCCTACGACCAGTACGCGGTGGAAGCCTTCGAACACGGCGCGGTCGATTACCTGCTCAAGCCGGTCACGCGCGAACGCCTGGATGCCACGGTGCAGCGCCTGCAGGCGCGCACGCAGCCCTCGGCACCGGATGTGGCCGTGCTGGATGCGCTGCTGCAGCGGCTTGCCCCCAGCGCGCGCCCGGCCGCCGCGCCGCTGGCGTGGGTGACGGCCAGCACCGGGCGCGAGACGCGGCTGATCCTGATCGAGGACGTCGCCTACTTCCGCGCCGACCACAAGTACACCGTGGTGATGACCGCGGAGGGCGAGGCGTTGCTGCGCACGCCGCTGCGCGAGCTGCTGGGCGCGCTGGATCCGGCGGCGTTCAAGCAGATCCACCGCTCCACCATCGTCAACCTCAAGGCCGTGGCCTCGGTGATCCGCGACGACACCGGCAAGGGCCAGTTGAAGCTGCGCAACCGCCCGGAACTGCTGAGCGTCAGCCAGCCGTTCATGGGCTTGTTCAAGGGCATGTAGCACATCGCAGCGCGGCCGGTCTCGGGCGGCGCGACGACGGTTTCGCATCCTGGCCGAGCGGGACGGCCAGCCCCGGCCTGCCTGTGTGCCGGCCCACCGATCACATGACAAGGAGCGCGCCATGCGCCTGTTGACCTCGATCCTCTACTGCCTGCTTGCGCTGTTCGGCTGCCACGACGGCAGCAGCAGCACGTCCATCACGCGCAGCCAGCGCGACGGCGTGGATACGCTGTTCAGCCGGACCACGCGCGAGGCAGGCTCGGCGACGTTCCAGTGCGTGCGCAGCGCCAGTGGGCGCTGCCATTACCAGCTGTTCGAGGAGACCTGTCGCGTCGGCACCGACGACAAGCGCGCTTGCGCACGCACACCGGTGGACCAGTTCAGCCTGGGCGCCGGCGAGCAGCGCGTGTTCCAGGGCCTGGACATGCAGGTGAACGAATGCGTGCAGGCCGAAGCGCCCGGCCCGGGCACGCGCTGCGCGGGTTGAGGGGCACGCAGTGCCGCCAGGCCGGCGGCACTGCGCCTGCCATGCTCAGAACGTAGTGCCGATCGCCATCACCACGTTGTCGTGATCGGCCAGCACGTCGTAGGAGTTATCGCCCAGATAGTTCGTATACGCGACCGAGGCGAAGGCGTTGCCGGCGAACTTGGCCGCCAGCCCCAGCGAGACCGTCTTGCGGTCCTGCACCAGGGTGGCGTCCACCGCGTAGCCGTGCACGTCCTGGCCCCAGGTCAGGCTGGGCGACAGAGTGGTGCTGCCCACCGCGTAGTTGAGCTGGCCACGCACGCGATAGCCCCAGGCCATCTTGGTGAAGTAGCCCTTGTTCACGCAGCCCTGCGGGTTCTGCACCGCGCCGCAGCTGCCGTCGAAGCCCTGCGGCGAATAGCCCCAGGCGAAGCCACGGCCATAGCGCGCGACATCCAGCCCGGGCAGGTCCACGTGCTGCCAGGCCGCCTCGCCGACGATGACGCCGCTGCTGGCGCCCAGCACCGGCCCCAGCGTGCGCGTGACCGAGGCCTGCGCCTGCCACTTGTCGAAGCGGTCGTAGCCCTTGAGCAGGAAGCCCGGATCCTGGCCGGCGGTGCGCCCACCGACCGGCCCGCCGTTGCGGGTCAGCGCGGCGAACATGTCGGCGGTGTTGATCTGCACCGGCAGGTCCTGGGTGAAGCTGACCTCGCCGGCGAACTTCCACGCCCCGGCCTTGTGCGAGGCCGACAGGCCCATCAGGGTGAGATCCTCCGGGTACTCCCACGACTCGGTGATCGTGGACAGGCGCTGGGACAGCTGCGCGTAGGCCAGCGGCACGCCGTCGGCCGTCATGCGCGCGACCAGGGTCGGATCGGCGTTGGCCATGTTCGGCGTGGTGGCGTTGAGGATCGGCAGGCGCGAGTTGTAGCGCATCCAGTACAGGCCCAGCTCGGTGGCGATGGGCTTGATCGTGTAGTGCGCGGCCACGCCGTACTGGCCGCTGTCCTTGCCCTCGATGTCGCGCCCGCGCGGCAGGTAGGCGCCGACGGCGTTCATGTAGCCATCGCTCAGCCACTGCCCCGCACCGGGCGAATAGGCGTTGATCGGGTAATAGGCATTGGACTGCAGGCCCGAACAGCCGTTGTCGATGCCGATGTCCGCGCCGGACCAGAACGTGCCGCACGGATCCAGCTCGGTCGGGCGCCACTTCCACTGGTAGAAGGCCTCCACCGACACGCCGTTGTCGAAGCTGAGCTTGTTCCACCACAGCTCCACCGGCAGCTGGGCCTCGGTGGCCGGGTCGGTGCCGGGGCGGCGCAGCGTGGTGTAGTCGTAGGGATTGACCTGGTTGACGCCCTGGAAGAACACCCCCTCGCCCCACTTCACCCGCTGCTTGCCCAGGCGCGAATCCCACGTGGTGGATTCGCCCAGCTTGAAGCGGCCGTAGACATAGGCATCCAACAGCATCGCCCCGGAGAACTGGTTGGACTGGGAGAAGTCGTGGTCGCTCAGCGGCGCATTGCCCTTGAAGCCGCTGGGCTGGTTGCCCTGCGGCACGTCGTTGTCCTTCAGCGCGGTGTCGTACCAGGCGCGGCCACTGACGGCCACGCCCAAGTTGCGCCACTTCAGGTCGACCGCGGTGCTGAGCTTGAACAGCGAGGAATACACATCGCCGGCACCGTAGTTGAGGTTGCCGTCGTCCGCGGTATCGGCGCCATCGCCGCCCTTGGCCACGCCGTCGGACCGGAAGCCCTTGCCGACCAGGTGCTCCGAACGGCCGGTCGTGCGCACGCCCATGCCGTAGGTCGCGCGCGTGGTCCAGGTCCCGGTGACTTCCCCGTCGGCGAGCTTGAATTCAGCCGCATGCAGGGGCGCGGCGATGACGGTGGCCAGCAGGCACAGCACCGGCACGCGGCGGCGCGTGCGGGAGCGGGCGTTCGAGAGCGTCATGCGCGTTACCGATCCGTTAAAAACGGCGTGCTTTATAACACCGAAGACAGGCGCCGCCGCGCATGGTTGCAGCCGTGACCAACCCGCGGCCGGCACGCGCCCGGATCAGCCCGCCAGTTGCGCGGCCTCGATCACATGGCGCCCGGGACGCGCATTCAAGGCCGCATCGACCAGCGCCGCGGCGACGCCTTCGGCGGGACTGGGCCGGAAGCGGCGCGGCAGCACGGGCGAGAGGGCGTGCAGGGCCAGGCCGGCCAGGCGTTCGCCGGTGCGGCGCTGCGCGCGCTCGCCCTCGATCAGGCCGGGGCGCACCAGGGTCAGCGACGTGTAGCCCAGCGCCTCTAGGTCGCGCTCCACCTCGCCCTTGACCCGGGTGTAGAAGAAGCGCGAGGCGACATCGGCGCCGGTCGCCGAATTCAGCGCATAGGCCAGCGCCCCGCCGGACAGCGCATGGCGCGCGATCGCCACCGGATAGTCGTGGTCCACCCGCCTGAACGCCGTGCGCGAACCGGCCTGGCGCATCGTCGTCCCCAGCGCGCAGATCACGCTGTCCACCCGCCACCAGTCCGCATCGGCCGGCAGCGCGTCGAAATCCACCACCGGATTGAACAGGCGGGCGTGGGTCATCGGCAGCGGGCGGCGGGTCGGCGCCACCACCCGCGTGACCCGCTCGTCGAGCAGCAGCTGCGAGAGCGTCAGGCCGCCCACCAGCCCGGTCGCACCCGCCAACAGCACCTGCGTCATCGGGTGCGCCCTGCCCGGGGCCGGCTCAGGCATTGACGTCCACCACCACGCGCCCACGCACCTTGCCGGCGAACAGGTCGTCGGCCACCTGCGGCACCTCGGCCAGCGCCACCTGCGTGGTGACCGACGCCAGCAAGGCCGGATCCAGATCGCGGGCCAGACGCTGCCAGGCGGTTTCGCGCAGCGCCTGCGGCGCATCGACCGAATTGATGCCCGCCAGGGTGACGTTGCGCAGGATGAACGGCGCCACCGTCGTCGGCAGGTCCATGCCCTGGGCCAGCCCGCAGGCGGTGACCGTGCCACGCTCGCGGGTCTGCGCCAGCACGTTGGCCAGGGTGTGGCTACCGACGCTGTCCACCGCACCGGCCCAGCGCGCCTTCTGCAGCGGCTTGCCGGGCTCGCCCAGCGGGCCGCGTTCGATCACTTCGGCCGCGCCCAGCGCCTTGAGATGGTCGGCGTCCGCCATGCGCCCGGTCGAGGCGACCACGCGATAGCCCAGCTTGCCCAGCACGGCGATGGCCACCGAGCCCACGCCGCCATTGGCGCCGGTGACCAGCACCTCGCCCGCATCGGGGGTCAGGCCGTTGTGCTCCAGCGCCAGCACGCTGAGCATCGCCGTGTAGCCTGCGGTGCCGATCGCCATCGCCTGGCGCGTGTCGAAGGCGTCCGGCACGCGCACCAGCCAGTCGCCCGGCACGCGCGCGCGCTGGGCGAAACCGCCGTGGTGGGTCTGGCTCAGTCCCCAGCCGTTGACCAGCACCGCATCCCCGGGCTTGAAGCCGGCATGCGCCGACGCGAGCACACGCCCGGCCAGATCGATACCGGCAATCAACGGGAACACCTGCATGATCGGCGCCCGGCCTGTCACCGCCAGCGCGTCCTTGTAATTCACCGTGGAGTACTCGACCGCGACGGTGACATCGCCCTCCATCAGATCGCCGTCTTCCAGCGTCACCAGCTCCGGCTGTACCGCGCCGTCGCGCTTGTTCACGAGCAAGGCCTTGAATGCCATGACCCATCCTCCGACCGAAACAGGGCCCCATGCTAGCCAGCGCGGCGTGAGCACGGAATTGGTCAGCCGCGTACCGCGCTCGCTAGAATCCCTGCATTGCACGAAGCAATGCCATCGCCAGACCGCCCACATGCCAGGATCGGCGCCGCTCGCCACCGCCTTCGCCTCCCCCTCGACGCCGCACGGCCGCGTGAACCTGCTGTGGCCGGGGCTGGCCCTGGCCAGCCTGGCGACCTTCGTCGCCGTGACCATCGTGGTCCACCTGCTGCGCTCGGATCTGGATGTGGTGCGCAATCAGATGAGCCTGTATCTGATCGGGCCCTGGGGCCATCTGCTCCAGTCCGCCTACTGCGTGCTCAGCGTCGGCATGCTGGCGCTGATCTTCGGGCTGCGCGGCAGCCTGCATCCGCGCGCACGCGGCCGGATGCCGATGGCGCTGTTCGTCACCGCCGCGCTGGCCCTGTGCATCACCGCCTATGCGTGGATGGACATGCCCGGCGCGCATACCACCGTGCAGGGGCGCATCCACGTGGGCGCGGCGAGCACGGCCTTCGTCTGCGCCACGGTCGGCCTGATGTGGCAGGCCCACGACTTTCGCCACGACGCCTACTGGCGGGCGCACCGGCGCTGGGCGCTGCCGTGGGCGGCGCTGTGCTTCCTGGCGATCTGGGCGATGGCCTGGTGCCCACCGCCGCTGACCGGACTGGGACAGAAGTCGGTGATCGTGCTGATCCTGGGCTGGCTGATGGCCGTGTCGCTGTGCCTGGTGCGCCGCGGGCGCGGCGCCGCCTAAGCGAAGGCCTTCAGTGCGCGGCGGACTTGCCGCGCACCTTGCCGACCAGCTGCACCACGCCCAGCACGATCGCGCCGGCCAGCACGCCGATCAGGGCGTTGTAGAGCATGCCCGCCACGCTGGCGGCCATACCGCTCAGGCTCAGGCCTTCGATGAGGTGATGCAGCGGGCCGATGTTGTGCACCAGGATGCCGCCGCCGACCAGGAACATCGCGATGGTGCCGGCGATGGACAGGAACTTCATCAGCAACGGCGCGGCCACCAGCAGGCCACGGCCGATCGATGCCAGCGCGGCGCCCTTGCGCGAGAGCCACAGGCCCAGGTCGTCCAGCTTCACGATCGCCCCGACCAGGCCGTACACGCCGACGGTCATCAGCAGCGCGATCAGCGCCAGCACGATCACCTCCTCGACGAAGGTCGGCGGCGGCGTGCGCTCGCTCAGCACGCCCAGCGAGAGCACGATGATCTCGGCGGACAGGATGAAATCGGTCCGCACCGCGCCCTTGATCTTGTCCTTCTCGAACGCGACCACGTCCACGCGCTCATCGGCCAGGGCGCGCGCCTCCTGCGCATGATGCGCGGCGTCCTCGTCCGTCGAATGCAGGAACTTGTGCGCCAGCTTCTCCACGCCTTCAAAGCACAGATACGCGCCGCCGATCATCATCAGATAAGGGATCGCCACCGGCAGCCAGACGCTGATCGCCAGCGCCACCGGCACCAGGATCGCCTTGTTCAGCAGCGAGCCCTTGGCCACCGCCCACACCACCGGCAGTTCGCGGTTGGCCTTGACCCCGGTGACCTGCTGGGCGTTGAGCGCCAGGTCGTCGCCGAGCACACCGGCGGTCTTCTTCGCGGCGACCTTGGTCATCACCGCCACGTCGTCGAGCATGGTGGCGATATCGTCGAGCAGGGTGAACAGGCTGGCTCCGGCCATTGTGCGGGTCGTCCTGAAGAGGGGGACGGGCATTGTGCATGCCCCCCCATGTCTGCGCACCTGACTCACGCGTCATGTCCTAGGCTCGCAAGCCCCTCCCGGACAGGACCGACGCATGCAGCAGTTCCTCGGCGCACCGCGCGCCATCGTCGCCGACCTCCTCAACGCCACCGCGCAGCTGATGCCGCTGCGGATGAGCGCACCCGATTCGGGCATGCGCATCGTGCTGCAGGCCGAGCCCGACGCCGCGAAGGTGGCGGTGCTCTCCGGCGGCGGCTCCGGTCACGAACCCGCCCATGCCGGCTTCGTCGGCCCGGGCATGCTGACCGGCGCCATCGCCGGCGACCTGTTCGCCTCGCCCGGTGTCGAAGCGGTCCTGGCCGCGATCCACGCCTGCCGCCAGGCGCCCGGCGTGCTGCTGGTGATCAAGAACTACACCGGCGATCGGCTCAACTTCGGCCTGGCCGCCGAACGTGCGCGCGCCGAAGGCATCGACGTGGCCACCGTGCTGGTGCGCGACGACATCGCCCTGCCCGACGCCGCCCAGCCACGCGGCCTGGCCGGCACGGTGCTGGTGCACAAGTATGTCGGGCATCTGGCGGCGCAGGGCGTGGCGCTGGCGCAGATCGCCGAACGCGGGCAGGCCTTCGCCGACCGCCTGCTGTCGCTGGGCATGGCGCTCTCCAGCGCCACCGTGCCCGGCCAGCACCAGGGCAAGCGCTCGCCCGAACTCGGCCTGGGCATCCACAACGAACCGGGCGCGCGCAAGGTCGATCCGCAGTCACTGCAGGATGCGCTCGACCTCGTGCTCTCGCCGTTGCTGGAGGGCGCCGACGCCCGCCTGGGCGCCGACGCGCCGCTGGTGGTGTTTCTCAACGACCTGGGCGGCTGCTCCACGCAGGAGCTCGGCAGCCTGGCCAATGGCGTGATCGCTCGCATCGGCCTGGAACGCATCGCCGTGATGGTGCGGCCGGCGGCGCTGATGACCTCGATGGACATGCACGGATTCTCGATCACCCTGGGCCCGGCCGACGCCGACGTGCTCGAGGCCCTGCGCGCGCCGGTCGAAACGCTGGCCTGGCCCGGCGTCTCAACGCCGCGACCGGTGACCTACTTCGAACCCGAGCGCCCCCAATCCGAACATGCCCCCGGCAGCGGCCATCGCGATGCCAAGCGCGCCAATGCACTGAAGCAGGCCGCGCAGACCCTGCTGGCAGCCAAGGAAGAACTGGATGCGCTCGATGCCAAGGTCGGAGACGGCGACGCCGGATCCACCTTCGCCCAAGGCGCTGCCGCCGTGCTCGCGGCGCTGGAGGCGGACGCGCTAAGCACCGGCGAACAGGCACGCCTGGCGCAGGAACTGGCGGCCCTGATCGAACACAGCATGGGCGGGTCCAGCGGCGTGCTGCTGTCGATCATGCTCACCGCCGCCGCGCAGGCGATGGCGGAAGCCGCGTCCTGGCCCGAGGCGCTGGAGCGCGGCATCGCCCGCATGCAGGAGACCGGCGGCGCCCGCCAGGGCGATCGCACCATGCTCGACGCCCTCATTCCCGCCATCGCCGCGCTGCGCGAACGGCCCGGCGACCTGGAGGCCGCAGCTAAAGCAGCCCGCGAGGGCGCAGCCGCCACGGCGACGATGCAGAAAGCCCAGGCCGGCCGCTCGGCCTCTGTGCGTGCCGAAGCGCTGGAAGGCGTTGTCGACCCCGGTGCGGAAGCGGTGGCGCGTGCCTTCGAGGCGTTCGCGCAGGCGGCGACCTCAGCGCGCAGCGCTTGATCCGTGAGGCTTGCCGATTCGGGCGCATCGGCCGCAGCGCTGCATCTGCGACGTTTGTACCGCTGATCGCAGCCTCAGCGCCCACGCCCGGCCCATAACGCAGAACGGCCGGGCAATGCCCGGCCGTTCTGTCGGTCTCACGAAGCGCTGCGGATCAGCGGCGGACGCACTGCTTCTCCACGACGCGATCGCCGTGATCGATCTGGTGGTTGCCCTGGATCGTGCGACCGGCCGCGCCGCCGGCGATGGCGCCGCCGACCGTGGCCAGCTTCTTGCCGTTGCCGCCACCAATCTGGTTACCCAGCAGACCGCCGACCACGGCGCCCGTGGCGGTGCCCAGGATCCGGTTGGAATCCTTGCTGTTCTTGCGGACCTCGACGTTCTTGCAGACCACGCGCGTGCCGTCGTTGAAACGACGGCCCTCGTCCTGCGGCCCGTAGCGCTGGGCCATGGCCGAGGTGGCGATCCCCAGCAGACCAGCGCACACCAACAGGCGGGAAGCATGGATGTGGGACTGACCTGCGTACGGACTTTGTAGCCACTCAGGCGGTGAGTCCTGTGGTGATGGTATCGGGTTCGGACCAGTTCCGGCGGATGCTTGCCGGGGGCTTGTAGCCATGTGCGCTGTGTGGCCTGCGCTCGTTGTAGAACTGCCGCCAGCGCTCGATCAGCACCTTGGCCTCGGCCCGGCTGCGGAACCATTCGCGGTTCAGCAACTCGTCGCGCAGTTTGCCGTTGAAGCTCTCCACGAAGCCGTTCTGCCACGGACTGCCCGGGGCGATGAAGGCTGGGCCGATC
Organism: Pseudoxanthomonas winnipegensis; assembly: GCF_030322905.1. Lineage (NCBI taxonomy): Bacteria > Pseudomonadati > Pseudomonadota > Gammaproteobacteria > Lysobacterales > Lysobacteraceae > Pseudoxanthomonas > Pseudoxanthomonas winnipegensis. The sequence continues at coordinate 3,860,110 of NZ_CP095475.1, forward strand.
GCGGCATCGCGCAGCCAGCGCATGACCTTCGCCGCAGTGAACTCGGCGCCGTTGTCCGAGCGCACGAACGCCGGCTTGCCGTACAGCCGCATCAGCCGCGACAGGGTCAGGACCACGTCCTGCGCCCGCAGGCTGGCCCCGACCTCGATGGCCAGGCATTCCCGTGTGTACTCGTCGATCACGCACAGCAGCTTCAGGCTGCGACCATCCACCATCTGGTCGTGCACGAAGTCGTAGCTCCACACGGCGTTGGGCCGGACCGCGCCGGGCAGGCGGATATCGCTGCCGCTGCGCCGGCGCCGCGGACGCCGACGCGGGATGTTCAGACCCAGCGAACGCCACAGGCGCCGGACCCGGGCCTCCCCCACGCCAAGCCAGGCCGCCATCCGCCGGTAGCCGAACCGCGGCACCTGCGGCGACGCCGCCAGCAGTCGCTCGGCCAGGGGCTTGTCCGCAGCCGGCTGGCGAAGCGCATAGCCGGCAATCCGCCGGCTCAGGTCCAGGTAGCGGCAGGCCTTGCGCTGCGACAGTCCCCGACGGGTCAACGCGACCAATGCAGCGCGTCGCCCCGACGGGGATGTCATTTTTTTCGGACGATCTCCTTCATCCCGTCGATCACCAGCATCTGCTCGGCCACCAACCGCTTGAGCCGGGCGTTCTCCGATTCAAGATCCTTCAGCCGCCTGGCGTCCGGCACGTCCATCCCGCCGAAGCGATTGCGCCAGCGGAAGAACGTCTGCTCGCTGATGTTGTGCTTCTTGCACAGCACCTTGATCGGTGCCGCGCCCGCTTCCGCTTCGCGCAGGATCGCGATGACCTGCTCATCGGTGAAACGCTTCTTCATGAGTTCTCCTTGCCTGTCGAGGGTAGAGAACTCACCTGCCGGTCGGCTACATGATTCGTCTCAGGTCAGGACTTCTTCATGGCAAACCTCGCTTGCGTAACGATACGTGCGGCCATGAAGCCACCCGACATTGCAATCTCCGGTGAAAAACAGGCGACCTGGCGCCACATGTTTAACCGCTGGACTGCAGCGTATGCGCCGGGTGAGTGTAGACGTGAGTCAGGCAGCTTCTCTCTGCTGCTAGCAAGGCCAGAGCCACCACTACGAGCCGCGAGGCCCGCTTCAGAAGCGTTCCGGCAACGACCGTCGGTGCGGCTCTTCGACTCGGTCCTGCCCTTGCCGTCCCGCTCTCCGTTGCATGCCATTCGGTTTCGGGCTCAAGGGCACCGCTTCCCTCCGATCCGCCCGCATCGAACGCTCGGGCGTATTGCCTGGCTCTCTGCGTTGCGCCCGCTGCCGGGCGGCAGCGTTGCTTTTCCCAGGCGCAAAAGAAGACCCCCTCAGATCGTTGGATCTGAGGGGGTCTGGGGTAAGACCCTGGCGATGACCTACTCTTGCATGGCTTAAGCCACACTACCATCGGCGCAGCTGCGTTTCACTTCCGAGTTCGGGATGGGATCGGGTGGGACCACAGCGCTAATTTCACCAGGGAGACGGTTGGAGCGTCGCCATCCGATACAGCTGGATTAGGCGCTCAGTCTCGCGTAGTTACTTGTGATGTAGAGAGTGTTTAGTGAGCATCGACGTGCGTCGAGGCTAAGGTGGTCTTCGCGAGGGCGAAGCCACTTGAGGTTATATGGTCAAGCCACACGGATCATTAGTATCAGTTAGCTCAACGCCTTACAGCGCTTACACACCTGACCTATCAACCACCTAGTCTTGATGGTTCCTTTAGGGGACTTGTGTCCCGGGAGATCTCATCTTGAGGCGCGCTTCCCGCTTAGATGCTTTCAGCGGTTATCGCTTCCGAACATAGCTACCCGGCAGTGCCACTGGCGTGACAACCGGAACACCAGAGGTTCGTCCACTCCGGTCCTCTCGTACTAGGAGCAGCCCCTCTCAAATCTCCAACGCCCATGGCAGATAGGGACCGAACTGTCTCACGACGTTCTGAACCCAGCTCGCGTACCACTTTAAATGGCGAACAGCCATACCCTTGGGACCGACTACAGCCCCAGGATGTGATGAGCCGACATCGAGGTGCCAAACACCGCCGTCGATATGAACTCTTGGGCGGTATCAGCCTGTTATCCCCGGAGTACCTTTTATCCGTTGAGCGATGGCCCTTCCATACAGAACCACCGGATCACTAAGACCTACTTTCGTACCTGCTTGATCCGTCGATCTTGCAGTCAAGCACGCTTATGCCTTTGCACACAGTGCGCGATGTCCGACCGCGCTGAGCGTACCTTCGTGCTCCTCCGTTACTCTTTGGGAGGAGACCGCCCCAGTCAAACTACCCACCATACATGGTCCCCGATCCGGATAACGGACCTAGGTTAGAACGTCAAGCACATCAGGGTGGTATTTCAAGGTTGGCTCCACTGCAGCTAGCGCCACAGTTTCATAGCCTCCCACCTATCCTACACAGACGAACTCAACGTTCAATGTAAAGCTATAGTAAAGGTTCACGGGGTCTTTCCGTCTTGCCACGGGAACGCTGCATCTTCACAGCGATTTCAATTTCACTGAGTCTCGGGTGGAGACAGCGCCGCTGTCGTTACGCCATTCGTGCAGGTCGGAACTTACCCGACAAGGAATTTCGCTACCTTAGGACCGTTATAGTTACGGCCGCCGTTTACTGGGGCTTCGATCAAGAGCTTCGCCTTGCGGCTGACCCCATCAATTAACCTTCCAGCACCGGGCAGGCGTCACACCCTATACGTCCACTTTCGTGTTTGCAGAGTGCTGTGTTTTTGATAAACAGTCGCAGCGGCCTGGTCACTTCGGCCTCCCCCAGCTATTCACCAGAAGAGGCGCACCTTCTCCCGAAGTTACGGTGCTATTTTGCCTAGTTCCTTCACCCGAGTTCTCTCAAGCGCCTGAGAATTCTCATCCTACCCACCTGTGTCGGTTTACGGTACGGTCTGCGTAAGCTGAAGCTTAGGAGCTTTTCCTGGAAGCGTGATATCAGCAGCTTCGCCCTAAAGGGCTGGTCCTTCGTCTCAACGTTGCTCCCCCGGATTTGCCAAAGGGAACCGCCTCAACGCTCTCACCAGGACAACCAACGCCTGGCCTGCCTAACCTTCTCCGTCCCTCCATCGCACTTACGCGAGGTGCAGGAATATTAACCTGCTTCCCATCGACTACGGCTTTCGCCCTCGCCTTAGGGACCGACTAACCCTGCGTCGATTAACGTTGCGCAAGGAAACCTTGGGCTTTCGGCGTGCGGGCTTTTCACCCGCATTATCGTTACTCATGTCAGCATTCGCACTTCCGATACCTCCAGCGGACTTCTCAATCCACCTTCGCAGGCTTACGGAACGCTCCTCTACCGCGCATCACAAAGTGATGCACCCCAAGCTTCGGTTTCGTGCTTAGCCCCGTTAAATCTTCCGCGCAGACCGACTCGACCAGTGAGCTATTACGCTTTCTTTAAAGGGTGGCTGCTTCTAAGCCAACCTCCTGGCTGTCTGTGCCTTTCCACATCGTTTTCCACTTAGCACGAAATTTGGGACCTTAGCTGTGGGTCTGGGTTGTTTCCCTTTTCACGACGGACGTTAGCACCCGCCGTGTGTCTCCCATACAGTCCGTCTTGGTATTCGGAGTTTGCAATGGTTTGCTAATCCGCGATGGACCGCTAGCCATAACAGTGCTCTACCCCCAAGAGGATACATATGAGGCGCTACCTAAATAGCTTTCGAGGAGAACCAGCTATCTCCGGGTTCGATTAGCTTTTCACTCCTAATCACAGCTCATCCCCGTCTTTTGCAACAGACGTGGGTTCGGGCCTCCAGTACCTGTTACGGCACCTTCACCCTGGCCATGACTAGATCACCCGGTTTCGGGTCTACTGCCCGCGACTATGCGCCCTTATCAGACTCGGTTTCCCTTCGCCTCCCCTACACGGTTAAGCTTGCCACGAACAGTAAGTCGCTGACCCATTATACAAAAGGTACGCAGTCACCCCTTGCGAGGCTCCTACTGCTTGTACGCACACGGTTTCAGGATCTATTTCACTCCCCTCTCCGGGGTTCTTTTCGCCTTTCCCTCACGGTACTGGTTCACTATCGGTCGGTCAGGAGTATTTAGCCTTGGAGGATGGTCCCCCCATGTTCAGACAGGGTTTCTCGTGCCCCGCCCTACTCGTCTTCACTGATATGGCCCTTTCAAATACAGGGCTGTCACCTTCTATGGCCAGTCTTTCCAGACTGTTCTTCTAAAACCATATCAGCTTAAGGGCTGTTCCCCGTTCGCTCGTCACTACTCAGGGAATCTCGGTTGATTTCTTTTCCTCCGGTTACTTAGATATTTCAGTTCACCGGGTTTGCCTCCAGCAGCTATGTATTCACTGCAGGATACTGCCGAAGCAGTGGGTTTCCCCATTCGGACATTGCGGGATCAATGCTTGTTGCCAGCTCCCCCACACTTTTCGCAGGCTGCCACGTCCTTCATCGCCTCTGACCGCCAAGGCATCCACCGTGTGCGCTTATTCGCTTGACCATATAACCTCAAGTTGCCTCGAGGTCCTTTTTCAGCACCGGACGGATCCTGTGCTGTTGCCAGGGGGTACAAAGCCCCGGCGCGAATATAACGACTCACAATCAGGGGATCTCTCCCCCGCCTTAGCCTCACGACACGTCTAGATGATCATCTAAAACGCTCGCTACATCACAAGTTGTTAAAGAGCAGAACACAGGCCTCAACGCCCGCGCTCAAACTTTGAAATTCGTATGCGCAATCAAGACATCCAGAGTGGTGGGTCTGGGAGGACTCGAACCACCGACCTCACCCTTATCAGGGGTGCGCTCTAACCACCTGAGCTACAGACCCAATGAATCGTGCTGACAGATGGTGGAGCCTGTCGGGATCGAACCGACGACCCCC